>OY759581.1:0-2630100 GCA_963662485.1 Dehalococcoidia bacterium
TCGATTGCCACATTCCTAATCTCGGAGAACCGAAAACATGACGACCAGTCAGGAATTCAAGGATCTAGAAGCGCAGTACTACATGCAGGTAGTGCGACGGATGCCGCCGGTGCTGGTTCGGGGCGAGGGCTCTAGGGTTTTCGACAACGATGGCAAGTCGTATCTCGATTTCACCGCCGGCTGGGCCGTCTTGAACATGGGGCATTCGCACCCGGCGGTAACCGCCGCGATCGCCGAGCAAGCCGGCAAGATCATGCAGATGTCCAACCTCTTCTACACTACGCCGCAGTTGCCGTTGGCACAGTTCATCGTCGAGAACTCGGACGTTGACCGCGTCTTTTTCTGCAACTCTGGCGCCGAAGCGAACGAAGGCGCATCGAAGCTAGCCCGCAAGTGGGGGCGCAAAAATTTGGACGGCGCGTACGAGATCATCACCGCGCTCGATTCGTTCCACGGTCGTACGCAGGCGATGATGGCTGCAACCGGACAGCCTCACTACCAAGACAACTGGACACCGTTGATGCCGGGATTCGTCAACGTGCCGTACAACGATTTCGACGCGATAGCCAACGCATACGTCGAAGGGCGGACGTGCGCCGTGCTGCTGGAGCCGGTGCAAGGCGAGGGCGGCGTGAATATCCCTGACGACGGCTACTTGAAGCAGGTTCAGGACTTTTGCAAAGCGAAGAACATCCTCTTCATGCTCGACGAGGTGCAGACCGGCATGGGCCGGCTTGGAACTGTCTTCGGCTATCAGCGCTTCGAGGGTGTAGAGCCGGATGTCATGACGCTTGGCAAGGCGGTGGGTTCTGGTGCGCCATTGGGCGCGTTCGCGTGCAAAGAGTTTTGCTCGGTGCTCGAACCGGGCGACCACGGCTCCACCTTCGGCGGCAATGCTCTCACCACCGCCGCGGGAGCCGCGGGTGCGAAAGTTTTGCTAGACGAAGACGGACCCGGGCAGGCGATGCGTACCGGCGAGTACCTGACCGGCAAATTGAACGCTCTTCGCGAAGACTATCCCGTCATCACCGAAGTGCGCGGTATGGGTATGCTGGTTGGTGTCGAGATGAGCGAAGAGCTGTCCGCGCCACTGGTCGGCGAGTGCTTGGATAACGGACTGCTGCTGAACGCGGTGCGTCCGAACATGCTTCGCTTCATGCCTCCGCTCAATGCGAGCACCGACGAAATCGACGAAGCCGTCGCGATCCTCTCCGACGCCCTCGGCAAAGTGACTAGCGACCAGTAAACCGACTGGTTCAACGACATCATGCAACCGTAGGGGCATCCCCTTGTGGGTGTCCTTGGGCGGGCGAGGGGTACGCTCGCGGATCAAAATCGTTGTAGAAACGCGCGCTTAACCGGCCGTCGAACTTAACATCGACCACTGCCCACAACCGCGAGAGACGAAACCGAGTTCACCGCCGTATTGATCGGAGTCTGCAAGGTCAAGCGAGACTTCGATGCGTCCTTTGCCGATGCCGCTGGCGATGATGTTCGTTCCGGTGTGTTCAAAGTCTGAAACGATGCTCCATTTGCACGTCGGGACTGGCTCGCCGCCGATGTATTCCTGCGTCGGCACCCTTGCGACGTAGTTGCCGGGCACGATATCGGCACCGATGCGGTAGACACCATCATCGAACCTCGCGTACGGTCCGATGGGCAACGCGATCTTGAGGTTGCGCCAAGTGCCACATCCCTGCGTAACGAATCCGACATCGTTCTCTGCGACTGTCACGATCCAGCGGTCATGCGAGGTGCCTGATGCGATGATGTCGGCGCGGTCGCCCGTGAAGTCGTTGACGCGGCTCCAATGACAACCACCTCCGCGGCGCGGAACTGCGTAGTAAGTACCCGGTTCGATGTCGATACCAACGAGATATGATCCATTGCTGAATCGCGACGGCATCTCTTCAGACGGCTCGGCTTCCTCTACATTGAACGGTGTCCATCGACCGCATCCGAACGAATAAAACCCTGCGTCTTCTGCTCGGATCGTGACGATTTTCTGGCCCGAAGCGATGGATTCAACCAGCGTGCCGCTGGTCCAAGTGAAATCCGACAGTCTGCGCCATCGGCAAGTCGCGCCGGTAGCGTCGGCGACGACGTAGGTGCCCGGTTCGATGTCCACGCCAACTCGGTAAGTTCCATCGGTGAAGCTACTCAATTTCGCGCTTTTGCTGGCAACGCTCCAAGCCCCGCAGCCGAAGGACCGGAAACCCAAATCACCCTCCATGATCGTCGCGATTGCTTGACCCCGGCTCGCATAGATGTTGATGCGATTGAACGCGTCGCCATCAAAACCGGTGAGGCGACTCCAGAAACAGACCTCGTCATCCATTCCTGACGCGATGTAGGTGCCCGGCGCGATGTCGCGATCGACGATGTAGATGCCGTCGGAAAATTCGCCTTGCACGGTGTCGGTGACCTCCGCGATCTCATCGGGAACAAGATTCCACGTTCCGCAACCGTCTGAATAAAAACCGACGTCGAACGGGCGGATCGTGGCGACTGATTGTCCGACCATCGCGTCTGTTATCACGAAGTCTTTGGCCTCGCCGGTGAAGGCCGACAATCGACTCCAGAAGCACATCGATCCATCAGGGATGATCGCCGAGTATGTGCCGGACGCGATCTCGGAGTTGACTGCCCATGTGCCTTTGTTGAACATCTCTAAAGGCACAGAATCAGTTGTAGGTTGGAATGGTTTCCAACCGCCACATCCAAAAGACACGAACAACGCGTCCCCTTGAGTGACCTCCGCGATGTTGCGCCCGACCGGGTTTCTGACCGCGACACTTTCGGTCGCCGCGCCGGTGAATCCAGTGGACCGACGCCATGAGCATCGCCCAACATCCGGGCCGGGCGACGTGTAAACACCGGGCGCGATGTGGATGTTTACAATCTGTTCGCCATCGCCGAATCTTTCGCTTACCCCGTCATCCGCCACGTTTTCCAACAACGTCCACTCGCCGCAATCGAACGATCGAAATCCGGCGATTTCCTCAGAGATCGATACGATGCCTCGAACTATGCCGTAACCTTCGCGCACGATGTCGGAAGGACGACCGGCAAAGTCGTTCAGCGTGAACCATCGGCATATCCGATCGTCGATCGCGTCGGCTAGATAAACCCCTGGGCGTATCTCCGATCCAACGGACAGAGTGCCAGTTCCGAAAGTACCGTCGCCAACCCGTTCTGATTCGGTGGGATCATACGGCGTCCATGTGCCGCATCCATTGCTATAGAACCCGGTATCGGTCGGCAAAATCCGGATAGTCTGCCAACCCGCGGACGCGTATCCGCCCGTCGAGTCGGGCGCAGCATCGCCGAACGGCGCGGTGCGGAACCAGTCGCAGACTCCGTCACCGGCGTCCGTCGCGTAGACGCCCTGCGCGATATCTTTGCCGACGAGGTAAGAACCCGGACCGAATGCAGTCTGTGGTGTCTCGGGAACATCAACATCGCGCAACTCCCAATCGCCGCATCGGATCGAGTAGAAACCGATGCCGTCTTGGGGAATATCCACAATCGGCGGTCCGACTTTCCACCAAGTGATGAGGTGGCCCGGTCTTGGGCGGTGAGTGAAATCGTCGAGTGTGAACCAGACGCAACGACCATCGTTGCCGTCCGCTACGTACACACCCGGTTTGACATCGACACCGATCTCCCACATTCCTTCGCCAAATCGTGATACCGCATCGGTTCTTCCATCTGGATCGCGAGATAGCCATTCACCGCAGCCGTTAGACGCGATATCAGTATCGGAAGCTTCAATCGTGATGATCGCGCGACCGGTAAAGGTGACCGTGCGCGTCTCACCTAGACGATCGGCGAATTCGACCGCGCAAATCTCGTCGCCGATCTCCGCGACGTAGGTACCGGCTGCGACGTCGATGCCAACGCGGTAATTTCCATCGCCGAAACTGCTCGCAACGGTCTCTGCGTCTGCTTGCGCGTTTGCGGAGACCGCTTGGATGCTGAATATCGTCGAGAGAACGACGATCGCGCTCAGCAGACCGGTTCGCCCAAGAAATCGCGATACTTCATTGAGCGATGCTCGAAAACCTCTTTCAGGTCGCGTTCGACGAATAGACGTTGGGCGACGATGCCGAGGATCGGAAAGCCGGGCAGAGTGTAATCGACAACGTCGCCGATGATCGTGTTGTGCTCGTCTAGCGATGCGAATGTGTGGGTATGAGACCAATAACGGTAGGGTCCAGTCATCTGCTCATCAACGAAACGGTGCGGTGGGTCGAAAACCGGGATGCGGCTACGCCAACGCACCGGAAAGCCATGTAACCGCATATCGTATTCGATTTCGGTGCCGGCGTTGATCATCACATCGATCTCTGGACGGTTTCGCGGCTGAAAATGCAACCGTGACGGCGAGATTTGGTTCAGGAAACGCGTATCACGGCAGAACTCGAAAGTTTTGTCGATCGACGATCCTACGACAATCGAGTTGGTCAAGCGAAATGTCGCGCCGCGGATACGCTCTACCCGCGGCGGCGCGTACACAAAGCTATCTGCGTCCGCGTCCATGCGAACCCTATGCATCAACGCGCGTCGCGCATCGTCTGACGCCGCATCTGCGTCCGCGCCGGCAGGCTGTAGATGTCGATGAAACCGACCGCTGCGGCATGATCGAATTCGTCCTCCGTGGAGTACGTCGCCAACTCGAAATCGTAGAGCGAGTACGGAGAACGCCGTCCGGTTACTGTCGATGCACCTTTGAAGAGACGCACCCGGACATCGCCCGTCGTGTATCGCATCGCCGAATCGACAAACGCGTCGAGATTTTCACGCAGAGCGGTGTACCATCGCCCGTCATACACGAGATCGGCGTACGTTGGCGAGAGTTGGGCTTTTAATCGTTGCTGATCGCGGGATAGCGTAGCAGTTTCAAGTGCCGCGAGGGCTTGGTAAAGCACCACCGCGGCCGGCGTCTCGTAAACCTCGCGAGACTTGATGCCGACAAGGCGGTTCTCGAGATGGTCGACGCGTCCGACACCATGCGAACCAGCGATCAGGTTCAACTGCTCGATTAAAGCAACGAGGCCCATCTTCTCACCGTTGAGAGCGACCGGCACGCCTTGCTCGAAGGAGATTTCGATCTCATCGGGCGCGTCGGGGGTTTGGCTCACCGGCTGCGTCCAAGAAAAAGCGTCTTCCGGCGGCTCAAACCAGGTGTCTTCCAAGTCCTCGCCCTCAATCGCTTGACCCCACATATTCCGGTCAATCGAGTAGACGCGTTGATCGTCTCCGACTTCGCGCAGTTCCAGACCGGCCCGGTTGGCGAACTCTTTCTCTTCGTCGCGGGTCATTTCCCACTCCCGCGCGGGAGCGATGATCCGCAAAGGATCGCCATGGGCTGCCAGCGTCTTGATCCCGGCATCGAACCGAACCTGATCGTTGCCCTTGCCGGTGCATCCATGAGCGACCGCAACCGCGCCGACTTGCCGCGCGGCTTCAACCATTTTCTTCGCCATCAACGGACGGCCAAACGCGGTGGACAACGCGTACGCCGACTCGTACATCGCGCCGGCTTTCAAACCGGGCATGATGAAGTCGCGCGCGAACTCATCTTTAACATCCCACACGAGGGATTCGACGGCACCCGCCGACGCGGCTCGTTCTCGCACGCCCTCCAACTCCGGACCACCACCGATATCGACCGTCAGCGTAACTACATCAAGGTCGTAGTTCTCTCGGATCCAGACGATCGAGATGGTCGAGTCCATCCCGCCGCTGTATGCCAGTACGCACTTGTCCTTTGCCATTGACTATTCCGTTCCCATGTCTGCGCCGCGCATCGGGACCGCGCGAATTGCTACCGTCCCTGTAGTCAATCGTACAACCGCGAGCGGTTTTTCCGATGAGACCGGAGTGCCCCTCACGGTCGCGTGCTACCTCAACGCCATTCTGCGGATCCGATCCCGCGAGCTCTGCCTCACTTTCGCAGCTACTCGGGCGGGCGATTCTAGAGACAATGTCAGGGGTACCGCAGGGATAAGCGCAAGTGTCAGCACGATGTACGCGGGTCGATAGGAGTCGGTGATGCTCGCCATGAAACCAACGAAGAGCAATCCGAACGTTACGCACACCGAGGTCATGGAGCTGGTGACGCCGACCAGAGTGCCGTAGCTGCGGCGACCAAAGTAATCGGCGAGGATGGCTAGTCGGAGCGGGATCGATGCGCCAAAGCCGAACCCCGAACAGAACACGAAGAATGGCAGCGGAGCGATGCCCCAAGAGATCCCGAGGAATTGCGAATTGATCAGTGCCAGCGACCCGGCGCCGATGGTCTGGGCGCTGAGCGCGACGGCGAGCAGTACTTTGGGGCTGAACCGGTCTCCAATCGCGCCGACTGTGACGCGTCCCAGTACATCGCCGATGGCGACTGAACCAGCGGCGATGGATGCCAGCCATAGGTCGATTTCGTACTCTAGCAACGTCGGCAAGTGAAACAGGTTCGTCATGGCAACGAGTTCGCCGATACTGACCGCGCCGACGATCTTCCAATAAGAGATTTGCCGCACGGCATCTCGCATTCCGATCGCGGCTTCGCGCGGTTGATAGCGAGACCGCGATCTCGGCGCCGACGGCGCGGATTGGGGTTCGGTTTCGCCGTCCGGGCGCTGTCCGGAATCTTCAGGACGCCGTCGGAGTATCAGCACTACCGGAGTGCCGACGACCCAGAATCCGATGCCGATCCACAGAAACACCGTGCGCCATCCGACGGCCTGAATCGACCACACCAACAACGGCAACGCGACCGCACCCATCGCCGAAAAGGTCATCACCGTTGCGAGAGCACGCGCGCGGAGTCGCACGAACCAGTTGACGACGGTAGTTACGAAGACGATGAACTCACCGAACGACATCCCGATTCCGAGTAGCATCATCGCGGCGTAGAAATGCCAGAGTGCCTGCATCTGGCTCAACACGATGAATCCCGAGCCGGTGAAAACCAACCCGAACACGAGAACGGCGCGCGGCCCGAATCGGTTGATCGCCGAACCCACGAAAGGTGTGAAGAACGAACTCTCGGCGCGTTGCAGCGCCATCGCCGAGGCGAAAACACCTGATCCCCAGCCAGTAAAAGTGGCCAGTACCGGATCAACGAACGCTTGGAATCCGCGCCAAAAGACCGCCGACGTGTAGAACTGAACGAAACCGCTGCCGATTACGATCCACCAGCCGTAGAAAATCCTAGGGCGTAGTTTCGCTAGAGGCTTGGTTTGGGTTTCCACAAGGGATCACCCCTGAGGATTGAGGTGGCGGTCAAAGAATGGGCTGACAGCACGGATGAAACCGACGGGGTTGTCTCCGGGCACTCGGTGGCTCGCATTCGGGACGTAAGTCGCCGAACTGCCCGGCACCATCTCGACCATGCGACGCACCACATCCGGCGTTACCAGCTTGGAGTTGCGGCCCAAAACAAAGAGCGTCGGGGCTTTCACCCCGTCTAACTCAGACCAAAGCTCGTCGGTCGTGTAGCTGGGGCGGTGATGCTCAAGCAGGCGTGGATCATGTTTCCACTCCCAAGTGCCGTCGGAATGCACCCGCGTGGCGCGGAGTAAAGAACCGCGCACCGCACGCCGCGTTCGCATCGGGCTCATACGGGCGACCTTGTCGACAAGGTCATCGAACGATCCTTCGGTTGGCAGGTGAGAGATGAATCGGTTCACGCCGCGACGCGCTTGGCGGTTAAGTTCGGGTGCCACGTCCACGACAATGATCGCCGATACCGATTCGGGATGCCGCGACGCGTAGATGTAAGAAAGCTGACCGCCGAGCGACAATCCGCAGATCGCGAAACGATCGATCTTCAGCTCGTCGCGGAGATAGTCGGCGCATCTTTGCAGATCTTCGAAGTAGCCGTGCGTCGTGTAATCCGGTTCTGATGGTTGCCCGCTGTCGCCGTGCCCTCGCAGGTCGATCGAGATGCATCGGAAACGACTTCGCAGCGCCAGACAGGTAAAATCCCACGTTCTTGCCTGTTGCAAGAAGCCGTGAATAAAGACGATGGCAGGTTTTTCACCGTCGGCATCGCCCCAATCGACGATGTGAAGCGAATGCGTACCTTCGCGTCGAACCTGCACCGTTTTCGGCGGCGAATCATCGTCGAAGCGGACGCCAGCGCGGCGCGCGGCTTCCAATGTTGCTTGAAAAGTGTCTTCCATGTCGTACCACGATAGATTACAGGTTTCGATGTGCGCTTGTCTCGGCAAGCAATCGCACCCGCAGTGGTGATTTCCAACGGTATCTGTACGGAGGGGCAGGGCAGGTTTTAAGTCCGCGCCGAAGATGCCGATGCGATAGAAATATCACGCGGCATTGCTATCGTATCTTCAAACACAGGTAATCTAGGCGTAACGACGCTCTCGCGCTAGGATGAATTGACATGCGCATTGGCGAAATGTTCAACATACCGATCCGCGTCCACTGGTCTTGGCTGATCGGGTTCTTCATCATCACGTGGCTGGTCGCTTCGGGTGGACTGCCGTTCATCAGGATCACGCTGTCGACAACGCAGGAGTGGGCGGTCGCAGTTTTGGTTACGGTGTGCCTCTTTCTCTCCGTGCTGTTGCACGAGCTGGCGCACTCGTTGACCGCGAAGCGATTGGGTTACAAGGTGCACTCCATCACGCTGATGATTTTCGGCGGTGTCAGCCTCATCTCAGACAACCGAATGCGGTCCTCGCATGACTTCTTGATCGCCGCGGCAGGTCCGGCGATGTCTCTACTGCTCGGCGTAGTCGCCGCCGCGCTGTATCTCATCTACCGCGATCCGGGCGCATCCGGCATGTCGGCGATGTTGCAAGGGATGCTCTTCTACATCGGTTTTCAGAACATCGCATTGGCAATCTTCAACATGTTGCCGGGGTTGCCGCTTGATGGCGGCCGCGTGCTGCAAGCCGTGATCTGGGGATTGACGGGCAACCGCAACTTCGCCGCCCGTTTCGCCGGTCGCGCGGGGCAGGTTCTGGCAGTCGGAATGATGCTGTTGGCGGCGTATATGGTTTTCTTCCAGCAGAACCTAACAAGCGGGTTGTGGCTATTCTTGATCGCCAGCTTTATCCTTCCCGCGTCCACCGTCGAACGGCAACGCGCCAGCGGCGTTAACCGAAGCGAGCGCGCGAGCGCGCTACCGGTGCGATCAGTGATGTCGCCCGTACCCGCCGCGCTGAACGCCGACACGCCACTCGACGCTGCGGTGCGAAAGGTAATCTCGTTCTATCCGTCCGCCGACATTCCAGTCATTGACGGAGGACGCGTTGCTGCCACCGTCTCGATGTCAGACATCACATCGCTCGGCCTCAATCAGAACCAAGGCGCCGAACTACGGGTTTCGGACGTGGCACGCCCGGTATCCACGTTTTCGATTGAACCGGATGCCGATCTTTCCCACGCCCTCGCTCTCCTCACGAAACAAGGCGTTGATCTGCTCCTAGTGTTCGAGAATGGAGCGTTGATCGGTACCGTGTCGCAAACCGATCTGCGGACGACTCGCCCGCCCACGTGATCACGGCTAGTTGCGGTCACCCCTACGGAAACAGCGTCGCACGGCGGTGGGTACCGATGCCGATCAGTCGGTCTGCATCCACATCGCGCGCTTCGACGTGAAAGCGGAAGCGATCGCCACTAACCTCTAGCAGTTCGGCGGTGGTCCTCATACGAGCACCCGGCGGTGCGGGCGCGACGTGCTTCACATCAACGTGAAATCCGACGGTGAAACCGCCATCTGGCAACTTCGGATCGAGACCCAGCATCGCCGTCGTCTCCATCTCGTTAATCATCGACGGACTGGAGAGCGTGGCACGCGCCGGATCGCCCCCTGGCGAGTAGAGCATCGCATCCGTGACGATCCATTCCCGCTCATGCTTCAAACCGGGTTGGATCGTGTTCGCGGTCTCGGACATAACGAAAGTTAAATTAATACGAATCTGTTAAAATGCGGTCTGAGCGGAGGGTGCCGCCGAGGTGGCAAACGGGAATGAGACTCCCGGGGTTGCAGGACAGCCCCTGCATCGTGGTTCGATTCCGCCACCCTCCGCCAGAAGATGACCACGACGCTTACATCATATCATCGCTTCGCGGTTTCGCGTCAGATCGGTCGAACGCGACTCCTTTTCGTCGCTAGCTGATCAGATGATTCGCCATCGCGCCGAAATCCGGGACTGTGAGATCAGGTTCGTAGCGCGTGTCGGTGTCTTCGTAGGGCAGGTTGTAACGGTTGACGTAAATACCGCGGAGTCCGCAGGTTCGCGCGCCCATCACATCGAAGGAGTTGGAAGAAACCATGATCAGCTCCCCTGGCTCCATGTCCAATATTCTCGCCGCGCTGCGATAGACACCTGGATGCGGCTTGAACGCGCCCGCCACCTCGACGGAGATGATGTCGTCGAAATCAAACTTGATGCGATTCTGGACGAGATGATCGAGAAACCACGGATTGCCGTTGGAGAGCGCGACCAGTTTGTAAGAACTCGCCATACGCTCGAGAGCCGGCAAACAATCGGCGAATGGCGATAATTGTTGCCATCCAGCCATGAACGCCTCTACTTCATCGTCCGTTGGCGGCAGACCGTACAGCTTTGCCACGTATACGAACGCTTTTTGCGCTGTCTCGAGGTAACCGCTGTGTCCCAATTCGACCAACGAGTCTTGGTACTGCTCGATGCGTTGGCGGTGTCGCAGTTCGGCCCAGAACGCGGATGCGTCTACCTCATCCTGCGCGCCGCGTCCTCGAATGTACTCCTCAATGTACGGCGTGAGGCTACCACCCAGATCCAGTACGGTACCGAAAAGATCAAAGGTCAACGCTTTGCATTGCTTCAAAACAGTCATTGCATCATTGCTCCACTCCAAGCTGGTCGTTCGCGCATTTCAGCATCGCCATCGGCGCGACATCGGCTGGGTCTTGACTGAACATATCGCAGATCGCGGCGGGTTGCCCCGGCGTCACGCCATCGACAATCGGATACAGGTGCCAGTATCGCCCATCCGTGATCGCGAAGATCGCAACGCCCGACGCGATGCATCGATCCAAGTGGAATTCGATACCATCTACGATGTCCGCGCCCAACGCTCGAGTCTCGACGACGGCGAGCGTCCGGTCAGGCACCGCGTCGGACCGTAGCGAGTGAACCATTCGGGCGTCGGCGTCGTCCATCGTTGACGGGATGAACCAGAACTCTGGATGACTGACGCGCCAACCCAGCAGGTTCAGGGCCGGCGCGACCAAGATCGTGAATGTCCGCGAAACGCTCCGATCGACGCCCAGCAAGTTGAACTGACTGGTGCGCGCCGACGCGACCTCGGCGATCAGCCTGTCGGCTAGCGTCGGCGAGGCTCAGTCCACCGACTTAATGAGCTTGATGTCGCGGTGCGCCAAGTGTCCACGCACCAACGGCATGTTCTCTTCCCACCACTCAGAACCGTAGAACGCGGCCTCTTTCTCCTCGAGTTCCTCGACCGTCTCGCCGTAGGATCGGATCCAGATGAACTGCGACTCCTCGTCGTTCACCCATACCGTTTCGGCTTTCATGCCGAACCCGTCCATAACGTCGATGAGCGTCTCGTCGAAGAGCTTCAGCCACGAGTCCATCATGCCTTTGTTGATCGTGTAGGTTCGCAGATGTGCGACAGTCATTTCGGTATTTCTCCTTGTTCCGCGGCGCACCAAAATCGCACCGCCACTAGAACATTATCTATATCTACGTTCGCGCAGCGCACACACTAGGGATTTCCGTTCCCGTTCGGCGAGGTCGTCGCAATACCCACGTCATTCCGGCGGAAGCCGGAAACCATTGGACGAAAGTCACGCCAATATCCCTTCCCCCTCGACGAGGGAAGGTGTGGATGGGGGTGATGGCGCGCCTCATCGCCACAAAACATCCTCACCGATCAAAGCAAAAGAGGGCAATCGTCTCTAAATCCGGTAGTACCGCTCGGCGTTCGTCTCGAAGAGCTTTGCGCGGTCCGCGGATGAGAAATCGGCGGTGATTTCGTCGTACGCGTGCCAGATCGCCGCGTACGAGGTGAACAGCATGTCGACCGGGTAGTTGGAAGCGAACATACATCGGTCGACGCCGAAAATCTCGATGGTGTCCAACACGAACTGCCGGATGCGATCAGCACTGAACTCGCCCGAAAACATCCCGAGCGCGGAGATCTTGACCGAGACGTTATCGGCCC
Source organism: Dehalococcoidia bacterium (assembly GCA_963662485.1). GTDB lineage: Bacteria > Chloroflexota > Dehalococcoidia > Lucifugimonadales > Lucifugimonadaceae > Bin127. The sequence continues at coordinate 12,205 of OY759581.1, forward strand.
CAGCCAGCGCACGCATCCCTTTACGCCACTCGGCAACACCCGCATCGTCCCAATCCCTCGGCATTCCGGTGTGGTCTAGCACGATCGGAACGTTCGGGACGCGATGAGCGAGTCCGGCCGCGTCTTCCAGCTGCCAGGGCCATACTTGCAAGTCGAATGAACCGTCGTGATCCGCGAGCGCGCGGTAGCCGCGCAGCCAGTCGGCATCGGTCATCAAGTCGTTGCGATCGGTGAACTGCCATTTCGGGTCTTCGGCCCAGTTGAGCATGTGTCGAATGCCGCGCCAGTTGGCATGTTCAGCGTGCCGAGCGATCATTTCCGGCGCGTCGGGTTGCGAAAGATCGGCGAAACCGATGATAGCGTGCGGCATCCCGCGCGAACCGTCAGAATCCGCCACCTGCTGAAGCCATGCCGTCTCACCAACCGGGTCCGCTTCATGATCCCATTCGGCTTGCACGTGAACCGACTTCACCAACGGCAATCCCTCCGCGTCTTCGTGCAGGTGCGAAATCAGATACGTTCGACGGAAGATCGAATAATCGCCGACGAAATGATCGATACCTTCCGTCAGCCATGGATACGGGTTGTTTTCGAGGTCCCACAGATGGTGGTGCGTGTCGATGAATTGGGGAACTGCCATGAAGATTTTCCTCGCAGTGGGAGCGAATTGACGATTCTTGAGCCGCAGCCCGGATCGATTGCCAGATGCGGACGCGGTAGAAGCGCGGATCAGCGGTCAGTCGGTGTGAAACACTTCGGTCAGCACAATCATGTTCTCGTCGGGATGTGAACCGTCTGGTATTTCGAAGTACGGCGCCATGAACTCCTGCCAGCGGTCGTTCACTTCCTCTTCCGACATGCCTTCAAGCGCCTTCTCGAACGAATCCGGGACTTCGACGTATCCGAACAACGTTCCGTCGTCGCGTGCGAAAATGCTGTAGTTTCGCCATCCGTGGCGTCGCAACGCTTCGAGCATGTCTGGCCAAACGTTGGCGTGATGCTCGGTGTACTCGTCGATCACATCGGCTTTGATCTTCATCAGGAATCCAACGCGTTTCATTTGCGACCTCCCGTCGCGCGGCGTCGACCGCGGTGCTGCACGTTCGATGACGACAAAGTTGACTATATCTGAAATTCGCTACACGATTGAATCGAAGCAGGCGGCATTAACCGAACCGCGCCGTATGGAATCGTCGTATCGCGATTCGTTACCCTTAACCTTTAACCATGATTTCGCTGGAAACACGTCGCGTTGCAATTCGTCGCGCCGCGATTTGCGCGACAACGCTTTTGATCAGCGCCGCTTTCGCCGTCATACTCGCTTGTACCGGCGTCGAATTCGAGGAAGTCGATGTCGAACCGACCGCGACTCCGGAGACCGCGATAACGGGCGATCCCACCCGCATAGCTCGCCCGACGCGCACACCCACGTTTACCGTCACCGCCACTTTCACTCCAACTTCAACTAGCACGCCGACACCTACCGACACGCCGACTCCAACACCCACTCCGACTCCAACTCCTACCGATACACCAACTCCGACTCCGACTCATACACCCACTCCGATCCCAACACCCACGCCAACTGACACTCCGACACCAGAGCCGACCGCGACGTTCACGCCGACCCCCTCGCCGACTGCAACTCCTACCGCGACGCCGACGGACACTCCAACCGCGACACCGACGCCTGAGCCGACGCCGACTTTCACGCCGACACCAGTTCCGACGGCGACGCCAGAGCCGACCGCAACACCAACGCCGCCTCCTACGCCAACACCTGAACCTACCGCGACATTTACTCCGGTACCAACGGACACGCCGATACCATTGCCGACGGTTACGCCGACGCCGGCACCGCCGACTGCGACGCCAACGCCGACCGCCACTTTCACGCCATCGGCTACTCCGACGCCGGCACCAGTGTCCGATCTGACGCTGCGATGGACGTTCCAGACCGATTCGCAGGGCACCGGCACGCAACGCGCCGTGACTCCTGACATAACCGTGGACCGAGGCGTCGTGTACGTCGGATCGAAACGCGGCACGATGTATGCCATCGACGCACAGTCCGGCAAAGAACTGTGGTCCACAAACGTCCGCTCGCGCGTCGACAGTCAGGTCGCGGTCAGCGAAGACGGCGCGACGATTTTCTTCGGCACTGCCGCCGAAGGGCTGTACGCGCTCGACACCGACAGCGGGAGCAAACTCTGGAACTACAAGAGCGACGCCTATGCACGCGGTTTCGACGTCAAACCGACGATCTACAAGGACACCGTTATCGCGCCATCGTCCAGCGGTCGAATCTTCGCGTTCAACGGCGACCGAGAATCGGACAACTTCGAGAAACCCGAAGTCAAATGGATCTACCCGAAGCCGCCCTCAAAAGCGCTCGAAGGAAACTTCCGAGAAGCCGGCACCGCCCACGAAGATGCCTACTACGTCGGAAACGACGACGGCACGCTGTATGGCATGAGAATCAGTACTGGAATCGTTCACTCAAGCGCCCGGAAACGCGGCGAGAAGATGCCCTACTACGACGTCGATGTCGACGAAGACCCGGTCGCGATCCGTTCCCAGATCGCACGCTACGACAACGAGCTCTACTTTGGTAACGAAGACGACCGAATATTCAAATACACCCGCTATCGGTTCAAGTGGGTCTACACCGCGGATAGACCGATTCGGGGCGCCATCGCCGCGGCGGAAGACATTGTCATCGCCGCCGACACCACCGGCAAGATTTACGGGCTCAACCCGGACGAGACTAAAGCCGAGCGGCTGCGAGAGATCGACAATTACGACTCGCCGCAAGTTCTTTGGACCGAGTTCACCGACGCCAAAGCGCGCATCGCCGGCGGCCCGATAATCGCTGGCGACTGGGCATACGTCATCGACCAACTCGGCATGCTCTACATGATCGACATCAGCCGCGGCAGGATCGTCTACTCGCTGGACCTCTGGCCCGGCACATCCCCCTGTCAACTCTGCAAGTCCACCCCCGCCATCGAAGGCGACATGCTCTACGCCGGCACCCAAGAAGGCACCATCGTAGGCATCCAACTCCCCGAACACACCCGCTAAGCGCAAATCCCTAGGATTCCCCCGTTCAAAGGGGAAATGCCCGATAGCAAAAGGGGCCAACCCAGCACACCCCTACGCCTTGACCTCACCACCGTAGGGGCACGTTCGGCGTACCGCGCGACGATTGGCGTGGTGGTGCGCGTGGCGGGCTGATCGTCTTTGACGCGCGGGGTGTATGATGCGCTTTGGTGATAGGGTTTGGGCAGTCAGAAACGCAATGTTGGGGGAACTCAAGATGATTTACGAATTCAGGACCTATGATCTTGTGACTAGGGCGGTGCCCGAGTTTGAGGCACGGGCGGCGGAGAAGATCAAAGAGGGCCGTCAGAACTATTCGCAACTCTTCGGTTTCTGGTACACCGAAGTGGGACCGATCAATCAGGTCGTCCATATCTGGCCCTATGACGACCTTGAGCAACGTCGGAAGATCCGCGCGCAAGTCGCGGAGGAAGGCATCTGGCCGCCGGACAACGCTGAATTTATCCGCAAGATGCGGTCCGAGATATTTCTGCCTGCACCGTTCATGAAGAACCGCGGCGAAGCCAAGCTCGGACCGGTTTACGAGATGCGTATCTACACTTATGCGCCGCCAGACATCCCGACAGTGATCGAGATTTGGGGCAACCACATCGAGGAACGAGAGAAGTATTCGCCTCTCGTCGGTGCGTGGTACTCCGAACTGGGCGCGCTGAACACCTGGATCCACATGTGGGCGTACGAGAGTTACGACCACCGCGCCGAGATTCGCGCGGAGACGATGGCCAAAGGTGTCTGGCCACCCCCTGGCGGCATCGCCCCGCTCACGCAGGCAAACAAACTCCTGCTACCCATGAGCTTCTCGCCGTTGCAGTGAGAGGTGCTGGCACCATTCGCGCTAAATTCTGTCATTCCGAGCGGAGCGAGGAATCTGCCCCTTTCGCAAAGCGTAAGGGGGCGCGAACGAGCGAAGCGATTTGAGCGGGGGATGCCCCGCATGGGCTCCAACCGCCGGCAGGCAATTCGACGCACGCCGCCTGTGCAACACCTGCACGTGCATCCCCCGCTCGCTTCGCATCGCGCCCCCTAACGCTGAAGCGAAGGGGGCGTACTGACATTGACCTTCGCGGGGATAGGGAAAAGCATAGCCAACATCGCGCCCGGTGTTAAACTGCGCAATTGAGCGATTGGCGATGGTGCCGACGCTCGGAATGTGGCAACGATCACGAATTGGACGGCGGATATCCGATGAAATCTTTCGCACAAGCCCTCGACCTGAAGGACGATCCCAAGATCATCGCGGAGTACGAGGAGTACCACCGCAATGTCTGGCCCGAGGTGTTGGAAGCCCTGAAGGGCATCGGCATCGAACGGATGGAGATTTTCCGCATCGGCAATCACCTCTTCATGTATTGCACCGCGCCCGACGATTTCGACCCGCAACGAGACTTCCAGAGCTACACGTCGTCGAAGCGCGCCGAAGAGTGGAACGACTTGATGATGACCTATCAGCAGAAAGTGCCGGAAGCCGGACCGGATGACTGGTGGGCACCGATGTCGTTGGCATTCGACTCCGAGTGGTTCGAGTAGCGGCGAGGTCATCTCGGTTGGTGGCTTGCGATGTCTAGGGACGAGCCAAACACGGCGGCGGAGTTGACGGACGCGATCGCCGACGCCATCGAGACTGCCGAGGAGCTCGCGCTCACCTCCGTTGCCAGAGGCGATTACACGCAGTCGGAGATTATTTCTGAGCAACTGACGCCGAATCTGATGCAGGCGAAGCTGTACGCCGAGATTCGTATGACCTCCGCGCCGCAGATCGGAAACGGCATCGCCGAAGCCACCGCGATCGCGTCGGAACTGGCAGACATCGACTCGAAATACTCGCCGTTGTTGAGCATGTTGCGCCGGCTGCGTGAAGCGGCATCCCGGAACATCAACTAGGTCGGCGACACCGTGCAGAACCGTAACCGCGTTGAAGTGGACATCGACGAGGGCGCGGTGTCCGTGCCTACTGACGCAATCCGACTGATCGAACGAGCCGTAGATGCCATTCTCGTACGCGAGGGGCACGAAGGCGCCCATGCCGCCTCAGTCGTCGTGCTGCTCACCAGCGATGAAAAGCTACGACAACTGAACCGCGACTATGCGGGCGATGACTACGTTACCGACGTGCTCTCGTTTGAAGCGGGTCCAGGTGACGATTTCCCATACTCCGTCAGCGACGACGGGCGCAAGGGAATCGGCGATATCGCAATATCGGTCCCTCAAACGGAGCGTCAAGCTGCGGAAAAAGAGACCTCCTTCGAACGCGAACTAGCGATGCTCGCGGTGCATGGCACCCTTCACCTGCTCGGATACGATCACGCCACCCCAGAAGAGGAACGCGTCATGTTCGGAAAGACTGACGACGCGCTTGATGACGTGTTTGGGTCTTGAAGTTTTAGCGGCTGTTCAGAAACAGAGGAGCGAGTAGCTGGTCGACGGGCACGTATCCATCGGTCAGCATGATCGCCTCTTCGCGATGGAACCATCGATACTCGAGTTCGTCCGGCATGAAGTTCGATATCGGCTCGTGCCAACCATTCGCTTTGTTCGCCGCTTGCAAATCTTCGGGCGTGATTGCCCGCGATGATCCGACAACGACGTAGGTCACGTTGTTACGATCATCGTCTTCCCAAAGCTCATCGTCGCGCAGGATGTACACGTTTTCAAAGGTCTCTCGCAACGTGTTGACGTAGGCGCGTAGGAAGCCGCCGATTTCGAGGTTGTCGACGATGTTGACGATGTAGATGCCGTCGGGTTTCAAAAGCTCTCTGACTCGCCGATTGAACTCATGCGTCGTCAGCTGGTACGGCACTGAAAAGTCGTTGAACGCATCGCCGACTACCATGTCGTATTCCCCGCTGGGCAGATCGTTCGCCTTCATGCGTGCGTCAACGTTATAGGTCGTGATCGAGGTGTTTCTAGGCAACGCGAAATAGGCGTGGGCAACCTCGGTAACTTCAGGATCGATCTCGATCACTTCAACGTCCCAGTGCGGATACCGCACTTCGATCAAGCGCGGCATGGTGTAGCCGCCACCACCGATGAACAACACGTTCGGGTTGTCGCTGCGCTGATTCTGCAGAGAGACGAAATCCGCCGTTATCTTCTCGTAGCCGTAAACCAAGAACGTCGGATCGTCGAGTGCGACGTAGCTGTGTAAGAGTTGATCGAGGGTCAAAGTCCTCACGCGATGACCTTGGATTTCACGTTCGCGAACCTTGATGCAGAAATAGTTGCTCTCCTCGTCGCATCCCGAATCTACCCAGTCGTATCGGAACGTTAGGACTGTCGATACGGCGATAACGGCAATCGCGAAGACGGCAAGGAACTTGTAGCGCACCTTCCACAGATCCCCGAACAGTATCGCCATCGCGAAGAGCACGATCGCGACGGCGAGCACGATTGGGCGCGTACCAATCCACTGGATCAGCACGAAACCCGTCAGGAACACGCCGACGATGGAACCGGCAGTAGAGATCGCATAGAACCTGCCGACGATGTCGCCTGTTTTTGATAGATCGCGCAACTCCAGCTTGATCACAATCGGTGTGACCATGCCCAAAATCACGCTCACCGGCAGGAACAGTACCGCCGTCAACGTGACGATGCGCGGCAGCAACGGCATCGAACCGACGAGATCGCCGACGACGGATATCAAGGGCAAGATGATGACGGTCAGAATGCCAGATATCAGCAGGATGATGCCGAGCGTCAGACGCGATGGAAACCTGTCCGCCAACAATCCGCCTGCGTAGTTGCCGGCGCTGATGCCGGCCAGCACGACGCCGATGATGCTCGTCCATGTGTAGAGCGATACACCGATCACCGGCGCGAGGATGCGTCCCGCGACGATCTCGAGGATCAAGGTGCAGGCACTCGCGGTGAAGACGATCAGATACGGGACTACTAGGCCCAGCATTGCGAAGGTGACTCTCGGTGCGGACGTGTCTCTCATTTTCAGCGTTTTATCTCCATAGCCCGACGGCGTGATGATTGGCGAGCGTGCCATCTAGCAGAGATAAGGATACTTACGAAACGCGGCAACTAGGAACGTGTAGCGTCAATGCGCGGCGAAGAATTGGGTGACTCGCTCTAAGTATCGTTCGGGGAAGGAGCTGTGCATGCCGTGCGTCGAGTCTTCCCATTTCTCGAACTCGGCATTGGGGAGCAGCTCCATCGCCTCCGCCGCCTCGGCGTCATTCAACGCCGATCCGAGCATCGGCTCCGCTTGCAGCAAAAGCCCCGGCGACGCTGCCCCTTTCAACAGATCTTCGATCCGCCAGTTTGTGCGCGCACGACCGCTCGAGGTGGATCTGTAAACCTCGGGATCCATTGCCAGCAGTTTCTCCGCGCGTTCCCAGCAATAGTGATCCGGCAAGATCGGATCCGCCGATTTGACGTAATCGAATACCGTTTGCGGGTCGGGCTTGGTATCCAAAACCTCAAGCGTCTCCATGAAACTGCTTCGGAATTGATTGCCTTCCCAACGACGGTGCAAGAATAGCGGCGGGTCTTCGTAGACCGCGGCGCGAACCAGATCGGACCGCAGATAGTTCAGCCCCAACGCCGTAGCGCCACCTAACGAGTGCCCGACGACGTACGCCGGCTCGCCGATCACTTCCTCGATAAATCCGACTTGATCTGAAGAGTAGAGCCGCCAGTGGTAGCCGTCAGGTGCCCAACTCGATTTGCCATGTCCGCGCAGGTCGACGGCGTGTACGTGCCAGTGTTCGGAAAACGCTTCTGATACGCTATGCCAATCCTGCAATCTGCCGCTGATGCCGTGAATCAAGAGCAATGGCGGCCCGTTTGCCGGACCCTCAGCGTAGTTGATTTGCAAACCGCCGATTTCTCGAACCGATCCGGAGAAATCGCCAGATAGCACCCTCATTTTCACTCCCTCCGATTCAGTACTGCTTGAACAGCTCGCCCCAAGGCGTCTTCATTGCGTCGTCGACGCGTTTTCGCCCGACAAAGCGCAACCAGAACTCGTTGTGGTAAAGGTTGGATGCTACGAACGCCCATGGTGTGATCGGTGATCGGAGCAGGACGTTTTCAAGCGGTTTCAGCGGTCCCCAGTAGATGAGTTTCTGACCTCTGGATGCGAACGTGTTCTCGTTGGGCGAGAAGCTCCAATTGACGCCATCAACCTCGTCGCCTTTGATCTCGATCTCGCTCGGGTTGCCGATGCCAAGCCCCATTTCGTGGGCGATCCGTATCTTGGGTATCGACATCGGATCGAATCCCATCAGTCTCGCGGCTACGGCATCGATCGCGACCTGATCGGCAGACGCGAGGATGATGTTCTTGTTGTGTATCCGCATCGCCCGCGGTCCCGGACCGTCACCCGCGAAGGTTCCGTCCATTACCGCGAAGAGTCCGCTGTGTATCTCTTTCTGAATTTGCAGCAAGTCAACCAGCGTTTCGTGGATCTGCGCGTGCGTCCAGTGTCGGTAGCGATGCAGCAATCCGCCGAACGCGTTCTTCATCGCACCCGTCATCTGCGTAAATACGTGAGTCTTGACGGTTGGCAGTTGGATAATGTTCGTGCCTAGCAGCATCTCCGGGATGTAGATGCCGTCCTTGTAGATGTCCGACAACACGAGCATTTCGGCGGACGGCACGTATCGAACCCATCCGATCTCCGGTGTATCTAGGATGGTGTGCGGAATGCCCAATCGGTCTTCGACAGCGGCGTGCTTATTCTTGATCCGTCCTTCAATTGGGTCAACTACGACGGTCCCGTTGTGTGCCGCGGTGATGTCGTCGAAGCCGTCGGATCGGAGCTTGTTGGTGACGCCCTCGATCTGCCACGGCGCGGTCGAACATGCCGGGTAGTAATGCTGCCAAGAGATGTTTACCTTCAGGAGCGTCGGAATATCGGGCGTCAATGCGCCGCGATATCCGGCCAGGTCCATCAAATCGGCATAGTCCGACAAAACCGTTTCCGGTTTGGTGTAGAGAACCGCGACAGTGCCGAGTTTGGGCTCCGCGTGCGGAATGTCAGGCGCGGTTACAAGACGTTCGGTTGCGGTTGTGGTGATCGGTGCGCGCATCTAGTCGAGTCTGCCCAACGAAAAACGATTAGGCGGCTTCGTAGTGGTGTTCGCCGGCGAGCACATAGCCATAAGCGGAGAGAGCCGCAACCGCGCCTTGCGACGCCGCAGTAACCGTCTGCTTCAACGACGTGCCATCGGTCAAATCGCCCGCAGCGTAGATACCTGGCACGCTGGTGCGCTGACCGCGATCAACATGGACCTCTTGCGTTTCCGGGTTGAGGACGAGACCGAGCATGTTGGGGATTTCAAGACGCGGATCAGCACCTGCCTCGATGAAGATGCCGTCAAGATCGATCACATCCTTGCCGTGGTCGCCGTCACGCGATCGGTTCATCGGCTCGGTCTGCTCCGGGTGGACATCCACCGTCTCCCCGTCGTCCATCGGGCGAGAAATTCGGATGCTCTGCAACCCTGCCAAATCGCTCCCTATCAACTCCGTTACGGTGGTGTTGAGCAAGACGCGAACGTTCGGAATCTGCGACAGCACCTTTAGCTGGATCGGCTCCGGTCGCCAGAGGTTGTCGCCTCGGTAAATCAAGTAAACGTGTTTTGCGTAGCGCGCCAACAGGATCGCGCCCTCCACCGCCGCGTTGCCTCCGCCGACGACCGCCGCGGCGTCTTTGCCCCGGTAGAGCGGCGCGTCGCAGGTTGAGCAGTAAGACACGCCTTTGCCCGTCCATTCCGTCTCGTTTGGCAGATCGAGCGTACGTCGTTCACGTCCGACGCAGAGGATAACCGATCCGGCATCCACGACGTCGCCGCCACCCAGCGTGCAGATGAACCGCCCATTGCTCAGCTCGACCGCGTCCAAGTTGCGGGTCAGCGTTGGCACCTCCAACTTGTCGACCTGCTCCTTGAACTTGAGCATCAGATCGAATCCGTCAATGTCCGGCGTTCCGGGGTAGTTCTCGATGAGGCCGCCGATTGCAGTCTCACCGCCAAATGATTCGGATGCGATGATCGTATCGAGTTGGTAGCGTGCGGAGTAGAGCGCGGCGGCGAATGCGGCGGCGCCTTGACCGGCTACGAGTACATCGGCTTGGTGCGTTTCGGGCATTGCAGAGATTCCGATCGAGTTTTGGGAACGATCATTGCGTTTGCAGTCTCTTATAAAGTCTATTGCATGGGCTCTTTCGTCCTGTCTGTCATAAGCACCGAGGCACTGACGAGGTGCCAACTCCTTCGGTCGAGAATGGAACAATGTCAAACAGTAATGATCTGACGGTAATCGACGGTGGCGGGGTAGCGTCTGCCAAAGGATTCCGAGCCGGCGGTGTCTTTGCCGGCATCAAGACGCCAGGGGAAGACAAATACGATCTCGGTCTGCTCTATTCAGACCGCGACTGCACCGTCGCCGGCACGTTTACGAGGAACAGCGTCGTTTCGCCCTCGGTAACCGTCTCGAAAGAGGTCGTCGCCGGCGGCAATGCCCGCGGTGTCATCGCCAACAGCGGTTGCGCCAACTGTTCCGTCGGAGAACAAGGGCTCATCGATGCCCGCGAAGCAGCAGCGATCGCCGCGCAGAACTTGGGCGTCAATAGCGATGAGGTTTTGGTGGCATCAACCGGCGTGATCGGCGTCGAACTGCCCATGAACCTGATCCGCGATCACACCCCGCGCGTCAACGTGCGAGGTGGCGACGACGGCGCGAACGCGAGTCTGGAGTTCGCAAAAGCGATCATGACAACCGACACGCATCCGAAACAGATCGCGGTCGAATACGAAGCGAGCGATGGTTCAAGCGTAACCGTCGGTGGTTGTGCAAAAGGCGCGGGAATGATCCACCCGAACATGGCGACGATGCTGTGTTTCATCTCCACCGATGCCGATGTCGAAGGCGCGTTCCTGCAATCGGTGCTGTCCGATGCGGTTACGCTGAGCTTTAATCAAATCGACATTGACGGCGACCAGAGCACGAACGATACCGTAGCGATCCTCGCGAACGGTGCATCGGGAAGCCCGCGCGTGGCTGGTGGGGACGCCGATTCGGCGCGATTCGCCGACGCGGTCAAGTTCGTGAACCGTCATCTCGCGATCGAGCTTGCGCGGGATGGCGAAGGCGCGCGGCACCTGATATCCGCGGTTATCGAGGGTGCAAATTCCGATGCCGACGCGCGCAAAGCAGCGCGGTCCGTTGCCGCGTCGCTGCTAGTCCGTACCGCTGTCTACGGACGCGACCCGAACTGGGGGCGCATCATGATGGCGGTCGGCAAAACCGGTATTCCGCTGGTCGAATCGGAAATCGAGATCTTCGTCAACGGTATCCAGATCGTCGCTGACGGCAAAGCGATCGCCTACAACACTCAAAGCGTTATCGCCGCGCTCGACCAGCCCGAAGTGGAGTTGCGGGTCAATCTGAACTGCGGCGACGGTTTCGGCGAAGCATGGGGTTGCGACCTGACCGAAGAGTACGTGGTCTTCAACTCGGCGTACACCACCTAGCCAGACGCGCGTTCAGCCAACCCGGCCTCGGCGTGCACCCGGCTGGAATCATCTGAGAAATTGTTGATGCCAAACTCCGATTCCATCGTTGTTAAGATCGGCGGCTCGACGCTCGGAGAAGGCGATTCGACAATCGATGATGTTGTCGAACTTTGGAAACGCGGGGCACGCCCGGTAGTGGTCCATGGTGGCGGCAAGACCATCTCCGATTGGGTCGCCAAACAGGGCGTCAGATCGCGCTTTGTGCGCGGGTTACGGGTAACCGATGCGGCTACGCTCGATGTAGCGGTAGCGGTGTTGACCGGACTCGTCAACTCCAACCTCGTGGCGGAGATAACGCGCGCGGGCGCCCCCGGCGTCAGTGTTTCGGGCGTCTCCGACGGCATGTTCAGCGCGGTCGTTCAAGACCCCGAATTGGGATACGTTGGCCGCATCGTCAAGACGAACCCGGGTCCCGTCCAAGCGATCGTCGATTCCGGCCGTATTCCCGTCGTCGGGCCAGCCGCGTTGAACCTCGAAGCCACATCGTTGGCAGACCAGATCCTCAACATCAACGCTGACACCGCGGCGGGACACTTAGCGCAGGCGATGCGCGCGAACTCGTTGGTTTTTCAGACCGACGTCGAGGGCGTTTTGGACATGCGCGGGCGCGTCATACCCCAGATGACCAAGCGTCAATGCGCTGATCTGATCAACAGCGGCGTAGCCGGCGGCGGAATGATCCCGAAACTCGAAGCGTGCATAACCTCGCTAGACGGCACAAAGTCGGCGCACATCATCGATGGACGCGTCCGCGGCGCGCTTGTTCGCTGCGCGGATGGCGACCCTATCGGCACCCGCATCATTTAGGGATTTTAGGCGCACGCAGAGCGTCGCACCCGAACAGCTAGCCTTTCCACTCCACGCCATCCAGCGGCACGTAGCCGACAAGATTGGTGGTGTGTTCAAGGTCGCGGAAACGGGTTCGATTGTCGGACACTCCATAGACGATGTCGTAGCGGACCTCTTGGGGCGCTTCAACACATCGCCAAACGATCTGCGCGGCATCACGGTGGCTCAGATGCACCGCCGCGTTGCGAGGAGAATCCGGCTTATTCTCTGCGGTCACACGTCCGAGCCGGATGCAGATAACCGACATCCCGTGCGTTTCGGAGTAGTAACGCCCCATCGCTTCGCCAGCGAGTTTCGCGACGCCGTACATGCGATCTGGTCGGCCCGGAGAAGAGTGATAAACGCGTGGCGGCGGGTCCGGGATGTCGGCGTAGCGCGCCTCGACCATCGCCAAAACCGGCTCTTCAGCTTCGTAACCCATCTGCGTGGCACCTGAACTGCCGAAAACGAAACGCTTCACACCAGCGTCTTTTGCGGCTTCGAACGCGTTGTACGTGCCTTCGATGTTGACCGAGAGTTGTGCTGCGTCCGACGGTCCCAGATATGCCGCCATGTGGACAACGCAATCTATGCCTTCGAACGCGGGACGAATGGCATCGAGATCAGTGATGCTGGCGCGCGTCGTCGGGTAGCCCGGCACGTCCTGACGGTTCAGCGCCGAAACGGCATAACCGCGGCGTGCCAACTCGCGCCCAGATAGGCCGCCGATTAGGCCGCTCATGCCGGTGACGAGAATGTTTTTGTGAGGATTTGTGTCTGCGGTGCTCATGTGCACATGATACGAGGTAGCTGTCAGCACGTCGCGAAGGACCGATCCCCGTTGCGTCGATGACCTTCGGACGTAGGGGCGGTATCTCTTGCCCGCGAATAGGGCAAGGATCGTTGAGTCGCCTCAACTATTTCGCAATTGGCGGAGTTCCGCTTCAAGGGCGTCGGCGCGGGCCTGTTCGCGGTCGGCGCGGGTGCGTTGTTCCATGTGGGACTGCCATTCGCGGTCGGCGCGGGCTCGTTCTTCGTTGGCGCGTTCGCGTTCGCTTTCGAAGGTGGCGATGTGCCGGCCGGTTTCGGGGTCGTGCCATCGGAGCTCGCCGTCTTCCCAGCGGAGGTTGAGGTTCAGGACTTCGCTGTAGCCTTGCAAAACGCCGTCTTCGAGTTCGATGATTTCGACGGGTTCGTAATGTCCGTCGACGAGGCGGTCTCCGGCGAGGCGCGTGCCGTGGAACTGTCCGGTCTCGTCGAATCGCCAGTACTCGGGGATGCTCAGCGCGGCGTAGTCTTCGCGTTTGGGTCCGACGTCGACGTCTCCGGTCGATGGAGACGCGATCTCGAGGACGAAGTCGGGCGGCTTGCCCTGCTCGGAGATGACGTATGCTTTTCGTCTCTTGTACTCCGCCGGCGATACGTCGAAGGCGATCAGCATGTCGGGGTAGCGCAGACCGGTCATGTCGCCGGTGACGTCGATGCACATGTATCGTTCGCCGGCGATGAGCGTGGTTTCGAGCTCGCCGAGATGCATGGCGAGGTGGTGCGCGTTGCCGGTAGCCGTAATGTGATCGAAGTTTGCCATCTTGTCTAGCGGGTCTTCCGGCGGGTCGGGGAATACGTAGTAATCCGCGCCGTTTGTTGCCACGGCGATGCCGTTGCCTTCGTAGGTGCGGGTTGTGTCAACGGTGGTCATTGCGGAACCTCCACGCTCACGGCGGGGATGGGATGGATTATATGCGATGGGGCGCGCCCCCTTTGCCCTTCGGGCATTTCCCCCGTGAACGGGGAAAACCCTGATCGTTGCGCCAGACCCGCATCGTAGGGGCACGTCGTTGTTCGGCAAAGTGGGCAGATTTATACTTGCAACTTAAGCCTTGATTCGTATCGGATTATGGAATGAAATCGGACACCAATGCAACGCAACGCGAGGAGTGCTGATTACGGTGTCGAGCCATACATCAGCGGAAGAGTTGGAACGGTCCGCGTTGTCCGCACTCGGCGCGGCAGAGTCCGAATCGGACCTTGAAGCTTGGCGCGTTGAATACCTCGGACGGCGCGGCGTCGTATCGGCGCAACTTCGAGGTGTCGGCTCGTTGCCATCGGAGCAGCGACGCGAAGCCGGCGCCAGTCTGAACCAGCTCAAAAACCGACTGACCCAAGCGTTTGACGACGCCCAGCAACATGCAAATGCGGTCGATTCGACGCCGACTGACGCGATCGACATCACGTTGCCCGGTCGTCGCTCGAATCTAGGAGGTCAGCATCCCTCAGAGATGATGATGCGCGAGATTCTCGAAGTCTTCAACGACATGGGATTCCAGACCGTCGAAGGACCAATTGTCGAGCTGGAAAAATACAACTTCGACATGCTGAATATCCCGGCGGACCATCCGGCCCGTGACCTTCAGGACACGCTCTGGGTCGACCGTGAATCTGATGACCGGGTGCTTTTGCGAACCCAGACCTCGCCAATGCAGATTCGCACCATGGAACAGCAGCAACCCCCAGTGCGTATCGTCTCGCCCGGACTCTGTTTCCGACATGAAGCTACCGATGCGACGCACGAATGGCAGTTCCACCAGATCGAAGGCCTCGCAGTCGATGAAGGTGTGACGATGTCAGACCTCAAGGGCACACTGTACGAGTTCACGCGCCGGATATTCGGCACTGAGCGAAAGATCCGTTTCCGCTGCGACTACTTCCCGTTCGTTGAACCGGGGGTTGACGTGTCGGTCGATTGGAACGGCAGATGGGTCGAGATCATGGGTGCGGGGATGGTTCACCCCCGGGTTCTCGAAGGCGTGGGTTACGACACCTCAAAATACACCGGTTTCGCATTTGGAATGGGACCGGAACGGATCGCGATGCTTCGCTACAACATCGAAGACATCCGACACTTCTTCTCTAACGACCTGCGCTTTCTGAGCCAGTTCTAAAACGAAACGAACGGATCGGTTTCGCCTCCATGAAAGTCCCGCTGTCCTGGCTCCGCGAGTACGTCGATGTGAAGATCGACGTGGACGAACTCGCCCATCGCCTCACCATGGCCGGCAACGAAGTCGACGCGATTGAGCGGTTTGGACATATCGAAAACGTCGTGGTTGGCGAAGTGTTGGAGGTAAAACCGCACCCGAACGCCGATCGCTTGCGGTTGGTGACGGTGAATGACGGCAAAGACTCGCACGAGGTGGTTTGCGGAGCACCGAACGTCGCTGATGGACAAAAAATCGCTTACGCCTCAATCGGCGCCCGGTTGGTAGACACGAAGAGTGATACGCCAGGCAAGACGCGACCGTTGCGGCGATCCAAAATCCGCGGCGTCGAATCGTCCGGCATGGTCTGTTCAGAGAAGGAACTCGGCATCGGCGAAGACCATGATGGGATACTGGTCCTGACGACAGACGCGGAGATCGGCACTCCTATCGGCGAGGTCATTGGCGACGCGATCTTGGAGCTGGAACTCACCCCGAACCGCCCGGACTGTCTGGGGGTCGTGGGCATCGCGCGCGACGTTGCCGCGCTCACCGGCGAGACGCTGAAATTGCCGCCGCTCGATTATCCGTCTAGCGGAACCCACATCGACGCGCTCGCTAAAGTCACCGTCGCTGATGCCGACCTATCACCGCGCTATCTGGGCGGCGTGGTCCGCGACTTGCAAATCAA
This sequence comes from Dehalococcoidia bacterium, assembly GCA_963662485.1. GTDB lineage: Bacteria > Chloroflexota > Dehalococcoidia > Lucifugimonadales > Lucifugimonadaceae > Bin127. The sequence continues at coordinate 28,353 of OY759581.1, forward strand.
ACCGTCGCCATCGTGGCTACAAGAGCGCCTCATCGCTCTCGGTGAACGTCCGATCAACAACGTCGTCGATGCGACCAATTTTGTAATGTTCGAATTCGGTCAGCCGCTCCACGCGTTTGACTACGACAAGGTAGTTGACCACCACGTAATCGTGCGACGCGCCGCGGAAGGTGAAAAACTCACAACGTTGGACGGCGTGGAACGTGCAATGAACCGCGAAACGTTGCTCATCACCGATCCCGAACGTGGCATCGGTCTCGCCGGAATCATGGGTGGGGCGAACACGGAGATATCGGAGTCCACCGTCAATGTCTTCTTGGAAGCCGCCAATTTCAATCCGCAGAACAATCGAAGAACTGCCGGTGCGTTGGGTATGCGGAGCGAAGCCACGCTGAGGTTCGAGAAAGGATTGCGCGCCGGGCTCGCGGAAGTCGCGATCAAGCGATGCTTGCGGGTCATCCAGCAAGTCGCGGGCGGCGAGATCGCGCCCGGTTTGATCGATGAATGGCCGGGCAAGGATTCAGAACAGTCTTACGTTGACCTGACGATGGTGCAGATTCAACGCGTGATGGGGGTTGAATATCCGATTGAGCAGGTCGAGTCGACGTTGAGCGCGCTCGGTTTCGAGTTTGCTTCAATCGTCCCGCGCTCTGATGAATCTGAAGACCGCGGATGGCGAGTTGAAATACCGTACTGGCGATCTGATATCAGCATCCCGGAAGACCTGATTGAAGAACTGGCACGAATCATCGGCTACGACGACCTTCCGGCTACTCGGCTCGCCGGGCGCGTGCCGCGCTGGGAACCGGGTGCGAAACACCTTTTCCGATCCCGGGTTGTCGACGCGTTGACCGGCTACGGCATGAGACAGACAATCACCTACGCGGCAGTATCGCAGGAGCTAGAAGACAAAGCGCCGGATGTGCCGCGCAACGCGGAACGACGCGGAGATGCATCAGGATTAGCGCTAGAGAACCCGGTTTCCTCCAATCATGCCAGACTGCGCCAGTCGCTCCGCGCCCCGACGCTGGAATCGGCAGCACGCAACACTCGCACTTGGAGAGGACCGGTCGCCATTTTCGAGTCAGGTTTAGTCTTCGGTCCAAAGCGCGACGGCGACCCGCTACCTAGCCAAGTCGAGCGTTTGACGGGTGTTATGACCGGCCCGCGCAACGAAGCGATGTGGGGACGGGACGATTCGGATTTCGATTTCTACGACGCCAAGGGTGCGGTCGAACACGTACTAGAGGTTCTTGGCATCGAACCGCGCTTCATCCCGCTTGAGGACGTATCGTACGCGGCGGGCAAGTCTGCGGAAGTGCTGACTGCCGGCAGAAAGGGCAACGTGGTTGGGTCCGTGGGAGTTGTTGATCCTGCGGTTTGGGCAAGTTTCGATCCCGAAACCCCCTCCGCCGTCATGTTCGAGCTCGACATGGAATCCCTGAGGTCATTGATCGGCGATGAAACGCGCGCCGATCGCTATTCGCCATTCCCGCGATACCCTGATGCGCCTCGCGACTTGGCGCTGATAGCCGACATTGGCGTACAGGTCGGTGATGCGTTACGGATTTGCCAGCAGAACCGACTCGTTAAATCGGCGAGCGTTTTTGATGTTTACGAAGGCGGAAACGTTGGAGCCGACAAGAAATCCATCGGCATAAGGGTGATTTACCAATCTGACAAACAGACTCTGACCTCCGAGCAAGTGACGCGCGCGGAGGAACAGATATTGGTACGGCTAGAGAAGGAACTTGGTGTCACCCTCCGCGCCTGAGGCAGGGCTTGGCGAGTTCATTAGCGGACATCATTTTCATCACATGACGAGCAGTACACACCACCATCATGGACACGAGCGTCCGCACCGTCATCATTACGATGAGGAGATGCTGAGCGTCGAAGACGCACTCGAACGAATCCTCGCGTATTTCCGACCGATGGAAACGGTCGAAGTCTCACTGCTCGACGCGCTCGGTTTGACGCTCGCGGAAGACCTATCGGCCGATTTTGACATCCCGCCGATGGCAAACTCCGCGATGGACGGATACGCGGTCCGCTCCGATGACATTGCCGACGCTACAGCTTCAAATCCGATCACGTTGCCGGTTGAGGGTTACGTTGCTGCCGGCTATGTGCCTGAAGAGCCGCTGGAGCCGGGAACCGCAGTTCGGATTATGACCGGCGCGCCAGCTCCTGAAGGCGCTGACGCGGTGGTGCCGTTCGAGGACACCGACGAAGAGACGAGGGGCGGACGCGCGTCGGAAATCAATGAGATTGGGATCCAGATCAATGCCGAACCGGGCGAAAACATTCGCCCAGCCGGCGAGGATATCCAACGCGGCGAAACTGTAGTGGCTATGGGTGCGGAGATCACGCCGGGAGTTATCGGCGTCGCGGCATCTCTGGGTAAAACCTCAGTAGTCGCGACCAGACGCCCCGTCGTCGCGATCGTTTCAACCGGAGACGAATTGGTGGAGCCGGGCGAGAAATTGCAACCCGGCAAGATTTTCAACTCCAACGCGTACAGCGTCGCGTCGTTGGTGGAGAAATACGGTGCAATCGCCAATATCGTAGGCACTGCCCGCGACAGCATCGAGTCGCTCGAATCACTTCTGTCCGATGCCGTGGAGTACGACATGGTGGTGACTTCTGCCGGTGTCTCCAAAGGCGATTACGACGTGGTTAAAGACGTGCTAGCCAAACGCGGCGAGATCGCGCTATGGTCAGTGCGAATGCGGCCGGCGAAACCGTTGGCGTTCGGCGCATTGCGCGCCAAAGACGGACGGATGGTGCCGCATCTAGGGTTGCCCGGCAATCCGGTCAGCGCGATGGTCGCGTTCGAGCAATTCGGGCGTCCCGCGATCCGGGTGATGCTCGGCAAGAAACCGCTCTCGAAACCGACGATCGTCGCAACGCTCGACGATCCGGTTAACAATTTCGACGGCAGGCGCGTCTATGCACGCGTCGAGGTCTACCGCGACGATGCCGGCATTTATCGAGCGCGTTCCACCGGCAACCAGAGTTCCGGCGCTTTGCACTCGATGGCACGCGCGCAAGGGCTAGCAGTCTGCCCGGACGATGTCGAAACGATCCCGGCCGGCGCAGAAATTAAGGTTGAAATGTTGGATTGGCCAGACGATCAGTTGCTGAGCCTCGCAACCTAGCTTTGGGATCGAGGAATCTGCGCGAGAATACTGGTTCGGTGCCGCGACATCTAGTTGAAACGGCGATGGATTAATCGGGAAAGTTCGAATGAACACAGCGTCAGAAGAATTGGAAGAACAAGTTGAGAGCGAAGCCGAACTCGATGCGTGCTACGCCATCGATGAGCAGGCTTACGAAGATGCCGGCGAATCCTACTTTTTCAAGGTGTGGCAGCGATTGTGCTGGTCTGGGGGTTGTCGCTTGTGCCGACGTTTCCCGGACGGTAAACCGATCGTGCCAGGGACGGCCACGCCCCACAGCATCTATAACGCCTCCAGAAACTGTGCCAAATTGCCGCAATACGTCACTCCCGGCATGCCATTGCTAGAGGTGGTGTTTCGAGGATTGATGGCGAACGGCAATGAACCGATGACGTTTGAGAAGATCTTGGAGTACCTCCGCGAGAGTTGGGGCGACGAGTTTCTCCAACGCGTCGAATCGGACGTAGCGGTGCAACGCGTCCTTGACGGGCCGAACGAATACCACATCGGCCGCGTACAGACCTGAAACGCGGGTTATCATCTTGAATCTGTAAGTTGCGGCTTCGATTCTTGAGATGATGACCTGAACATGTTCGAAGTAGTCGGACGAACTGATTTTTGGAACATCGGCTACCCGTTACTGGGCGCCATCGTCTATCTCGTCGCGCCCATTTCACTCGCATTCATCGCGTATGGCCTCTACCGGCGCGTAAAATTCTGGCGGATCGGCGCATCGTACGACGAACTAGGCGAGCACCGCGTCCGGATCCGCGATTTCTTGAGTTCCGGAGCCTTTGGGTTCGGAGGGCATGGGAAGTTTCATCCCCGCCGCGAACGCTACGCGAGCCTTATGCACTTCGCGATCTTTTGGGGATTTCTAATCCTCTTCATCGCGACTACCGTTGCCGCGATCGAGTTCAACTTTGAGGAATACCTCGGACTGACCTTCCCTACCGCCTACTTTCGGTTGCAAACCGGTTTCATCTGGGACGTCTTTGGCGGCGTGCTGGCACTGATAGGCATTGGCATGGCGTATTGGCGTCGATACGTCATCAAACCAGAACGGCTCAACACCTTTGCCGATGACGCGGTGATTCTCGGGTACCTGCTCCTGCTGGTATTGACCGGCTTCGCTCTAGAAGGCCTACGAATCGGAGCGACGGAGCTGAACGCGGATTCGGAGCTATACGCCCCGGATCACGCGTTGTGGTCACCTGTCGGTTGGTTGTTCGCCAACGCGTTCCAAATCATCGGGATGTCCGCCGACGGGATGCTCTCCGCGCACAAGGGTCTGTGGTGGGTCCACGCCGCAATTTTCGCCATTGGGCTTGCATACTTCGCGATTAGTTTCAGCAAGCTGTCGCACATCATAGTATCGACGATGAATATCTACCTCAGGCCGTTGCGGCCGCGTGGCGCGCTCAAACCGATGGGCGATTTTGAAACCCTAGAATCGTTCGGCTCATCAGACCTCAAGGACCTGACGTGGCAACAGCTGTTGAGCTACGATGCCTGCACCAACTGTGGGCGCTGTCAAGACAACTGCCCGGCTTGGGCGTCAGGCAAGCCATTGTCACCGCGCAAGGTGATCCAAGACATGCGCGGATACATGGAGCAAAGAGCGCCCGAAGTCGTCGGTGCCATCGCGTTGGGCGAGCCGGCACTCGAGGCGTCAACGTCGATGGTCAGCGACGCCGTGGGCGAAGACGAGCTTTGGTCTTGCACGACTTGCGGCGCATGCGTCGAAGCCTGCCCGGTTGGCATCTCGCATATCGATTCCATCGTTGACATGCGCCGATACCTGATGCTAGAGCAGGCATCCGCGCCAGACACCGCGCTGACAGCCCTGCAATCCATGGAACAACGCGGCCATCCATGGACCGGGACCACTCTGACGCGCGACTCTTGGCTGGAGGGCATGGACGATGTCCCGACGATTGACGACAATCCAAATCCTGATGTTCTCTTCTGGGTCGGGTGCTCGGGAGCGTTGGTAGAGCGTGGTGTCAGCGTCACGCGATCCATGGCGTCGGTCCTCAAAAAAGCAGGTGTGAACTTTGCCGTGCTCGCGTCCCAAGAGACATGTAGCGGCGACCCAGCGCGTCGGATGGGCAACGAATACCTCTTTCAGATCCTCGCTGGACAAAACATCGAAACCGTCAACAGCTACGACATCAAAACGATCCTGACTACCTGCCCGCACTGCTTCAACACGATGCGAAATGAATACATGCAAGTGGCGGACACTTTCGAGACTAAGTGGGATGTAGAGGTGCTGCACTACACCGAATTCGTCGACCGCCTCATCGCCGACGGACGGTTGAACATGTCCGACACGGTTTCATCGAATGGCGACGCATCGATCGCCCCATCCGCAACGACGTACCACGACTCTTGCTACTTAGGCCGCCACAACAACATCTACGACCAACCGCGTGCGATTGCCGAGGCGGTGCCTAGCGTCGAACTACGGGAGATGTCGCAATGTCGTTCACGCGGTTTCTGCTGTGGCGCCGGAGGCGGGCGCATGTGGATGGAAGAGACCGGCGAGCGAGTTAACCACATCCGAACCGATCACTTCTTGGAGACGGAGTCCGAGACCGTCGCCGTATCTTGCCCTTTCTGCCTCCAGATGTTTGAAGAAGGTATCTCCGCAAAAGGACTGACCGACAGAAAGCGTGCCCGCGACCTGATCGAGTTAGTCGACGAGGCGTCATGAAGCGCATTGCGCCCGACAACCCGCGTAACGATTGTGTATCATTTCGGTTCGCTTAAACTGTAGAGAACGCGCGAAGCAAAGACGGAGGTGCAACCCCATGCCGTATCTGGTCAACCACATCCACCTGAAATCTTCCGATCCGAAGAAGACTGCCGACTGGTTCGTCGAGGCGTTCAACATCAAGATCATGTCGGACACGGTGCGGGATTTTGGAGACCGCTTTATCGTCACCCAGACCGAAGGCGGGCTCGCGATTAACATCTCAAACGAACGAACCGGCGAGACGCTCGGCCCTGGCGATGCCAAGCCCCACTTCGGCTTGGAGCATTTCGGTTTCGACACCGATGACATTGACGCCGATCTAGCGCGCCTCACCTCCTTAGGCGCCGAGGTGCAAGAGGGACCAATCCCGTTGCCCGACGGCCGCAAAATCGGCTTCATAGCCGCACCCGGCGACATCCGCATCGAGTTGATTCAGCAGGTGAACTGACCAAGACTGGCACACTCGGGAGGTTTCGCCTTGCCGTAAGACGCGCGAAAATCGGCGACGTAACGCTCGAACTGGTTACGTCGCCACTCGTTCGTGTACCATTCGGTCAAATGATGCGACTAGGAGTGTAAGTATGACTACGGAGAAGACGGTGCGGGAGCGGATTCGGGAGCTTGAAGAAGAGCGCGCTGATGCAATCAAAAAGGCACAGGAGCAACCCGGACTTCCAGAGATGGAAATTGTGTACGGCGGTGTTTTGAGGCGGAGGCGAGTTGACAGTCACGCTGACGCGAGTCGTCCTCTCTAATGCGGATCGGAATTCCGAGTGAACGCCCGATCCTACCCAGTACTTTTAGGAATCTATGCCTCTGTGGAGCGAAATCCTCGACGAACTCGCTGCAACGTCGCGCGCTGACGGTCCCCCGAATTTCGATGGGATACGCCGCAAGTACTTAGATCTCCTTAATTGGCACATCAACCTAAAGGCAGAATCGAACCGCGACACGATCCTTTACGCGTCTGCATGGGTTCAATAACCCGATTCGGATGGCCAATCTATGGCGATATCCGACGAGGATCTGCAGGCCTTGATGGAAACCACGGCAGGGTTGAAAGGGCCGCACTTGGACCTGATCTTGCACAGCCCGGGCGGATCGATTGAAGCCGCGGAAGCGATCGTCTTTTACTTGAGATCAAGATTCGAATCGATACGGGTATTGGTTCCTAATCTTGCGATGTCGGCGGCATCAATGATCGCTTGCGCCGCGGACGAAATAGTCATGGGTAAACACTCGTTCTTGGGCCCGACCGACCCGCGGGTGCCAGTTTCGACGCCGTTCGGATGGCGATTAGCAGCTGCGAACGATGTATTGCGACAGTTCGATCGCGCCCGTGACGCGTCTCGGAACCGAGATGGATTCGATGCGTGGATACCGATGTTGAACCAATACGGACCTGATCTTCTCGAAAGATGCGACCAATCGGTTAAACTTTCGAAGGAATTGGTGCACTCATGGTTGCGAAGCCATCTGCTCAAAGGTGTCCCCGAAAAAGCGGACGCATTAGCTGAAACCCTCAACGTCGGAGAAGCTATGGGTTCACATTCACGGCATATTTCTCGTCAGTACCTGATCGACAATGGCGTAAAAGTGCTTCCTCTCGAAAGCGATGAAATCCTTGAGGACTTGCTACTGTCAGTGTTCCATGCGACCACCCACATGATGGCCGCGACGCAAGTGACGAAAATCGTCGAAAACCACCTTGGTCGTGCCTACATAAAGTTCGAAGGGCATCCAGCGGCTGCGCCGTCAATCTAAGCGTTCGCGATCAAACCACCTCCAACTCAGCGGTGATGTCGATGCTGCCGGATAGACTGCGGTAAACGGGGCAGGAGTTGGCATGGACGCGCATCACGCGATCGATGGCGTCGCGCTTCTCTTCCAATAGCTCCGGCTCAATGTTGAGTTTATAGGTGATGTGGATGCGTTTGATGACTAGGACGTTGCCCTCTTTCTCGATCTCACCGACCGCGTCAGATTCGAGGTAGCCATCGCCGGCCGGGATACCGCGCGCCTCAAGGGCGCCGCCGAAAGTGCCGGTCATTCAACCGCTCGTCGCCGCTACGACGTAGTCCAACGTCGTGGCGTGCGGCTCCGAAACATCGGGGCTTACTCCGTAGTGTTCGGCGACCTCTGAGTGGACCCCGAACTTTACCGGCCCGTCGATCGGCAGGTGAGCGATCCGGTACGGTCCTCGGATCCGTTGCAAATTGATGCGAGATCGGTAGGCTACCGCGTCGTTGGTTGACATGTCGTGCTCTTTCGCGCTCGTTGGTTCGCAGATTGGATTAGCATATCGGATTGATCCGACTAAGACTGATTATGATCGATCGACGACGCTCCATGAAGAATTTCATCCGCATACCACCAGTCCCACCTGCGATTTTCACGATCATCGCAGCGGTCATCCATCAGACTGTCTGGCCCTTCGAACCATTGAAGGAACCGTGGCACCTGATCAGCGGCGGCATCATCATCGCCATCGCGATTACGATGTTTGCCGCGTCGTTGCTCGCGTTCCGACAGCACAGCGAGAGCTTCGACATCCGCAAGCCGACGGTCAAGCTGGTCAACGACGGAATCTATGCCACGTCGCGCAATCCGGCATATCTCGCGTTCCTGATCGCGATCTTTGGAATCGGATGCGCCGCGAATTCACTCGCCATCATGCTCGCGGTCATCCCCTCATTCGCCGTGTTGAACTGGTACACCATCCCTCGCGAGGAACGACGCCTCGTCCGTTCATTGGGCGCCGATTACGAGGAGTATTCGAAGCGCGTCAGACGTTGGCTTTAGTTGGCTAGCCACAACCGGTTTCGGCAGATCTCGCCCGCCAATCAGTAAACCTCGGCCGCCATCGGGTAAGAACCGAGCACCTTGACGAACGGTGCTACCGCGCGTAATCCATCCAGCGTGTCGACGATTTCTGGATCGGCGCGGTGTCCGACGAAATCGAGCAAGAAAACGTAGTTGCCCAGCGCGTCGCCAGTGGGGCGCGACTCGATCTTTGTGAGGTTGATGTTGCGACGCGCGAACGGCTCGAGCGCCATGTAAAGCTGTCCGGGCAAATCGCGGTCCAAAAAACTGAACACGATGCTCGTTTTGTCCGAACCGGTCGGTCCGTGATCCTCGCGTGCGAGGATCACGAAACGTGTGACGTTGTTCTGGCGGTCCTGAATGCCTGCGCGGATGACGGGAAGCCCGGCGAGTTCCGCGGCGCGTTGCGGTCCGACTGCGGCTATTTCGCGCGAACCTGCTTTGACGCTGAACGCCGCTTCTACCGTGCTAGCGGTCCCGACGCGCTCCGCGTCGGGCAGATTCTCATCCAGGAAATCTCGGCATTGAGACAAAGCCTCAGGTTTGGATCTGACAACTTTTATGTCCGATAGGTCCACGTCGGCGTGCCCGATCAGACATTGTTCGATGTTTAAAAGCAATTCATCTTTGATCTGAATGTTCGAGGCGCGAACCAGGAAATCTGCAATGTCGATGACTGCGCCGCCGACGCTGTTTTCAATCGGAACTATCGCTTCGTCCACCTCGTCGTCCACGAGCGCGGCAACTACGCGGTGCATCTCCGGGTACCCGATGCGTTCCCAATCATCGTCGGCGTAGACGTGGCAAGCCTGATCGGTGAACGTGCCTTCAGGTCCGAGATATGAGATTTTTTTAGGCGACAAACGACGAAAACCTTTGTCCAGTCAACACGTAAGCGAGCTCGTCCAACGAGTCCACTGGACAGGACGCGATCACTTCCTCGCCACCGAGTATAACCGTGTCTTCGTTCGGCACAAAAGGCGAGCCGACGTTTGAGACGATCAAACAGATGATGATGCCGTAAGGCAACGCTAGATCGCGGAAACGGTTGCCGACCGAACGGGCATTGGTAGGCACCTTCATCGATACGAGTTTCTCGTTGCGGTCGTTCAACGTCATCAACTCGACCATCGGATGGTCAAGCAGTGTTCCGGCGAGATTCGCCAAGATGGTGTCGGTCCGGCTAACGACATTATCGACGCCAGCGGCGAGGAACAGGTTGGTATCGGTGCTGTCGTTGACGATCGCGATCACGGTCCCAACGTCGAAGGTGAACTTTGCGATTTGGCAGGCTGCGAGATTTACGGCGTCATCGCCGGTCGTCGCGATCAATGCGTCGCAGCGATCGATGCCGGCGTTGGCCAAGGTGAACTCTTCGGTGGCGTCGCCCAGCATTGCCACATCGCCCAAACTGCTCTGAACCTTGGCGACCCGAGACTCATCGGTATCGAGAAGCAACACCTCGTGTCCAGCGTGGAGTTGGGAATACGCGGTTCGCGTCCCCAACGCGCCGCAACCGACGATCATGACGTACATCGCAACTCTTCCTTGCCAACGCGGATCATGATTCCAACGTTTCCGCGAGCGCGGCTTCGACCGCCGCCGCATCGACATCCAGAGCGTCCACGTCAAGCGCGTCGCGCAGGTTCGACAGCACCAAAGTGTACGGGTTGACGGTGCGAATGCCAAAGCGCTGGTATATCTTGCTCAATGCCTCGTTCGTCACGACCGCGATGACGTTTCCGACGTTGTAAGTCAATTTCGCTTTCAAAGCTGCGAGGCCGTTCTCCGCCGGCGTTCGCAATGCCGCCACGAACATGTCAGCGCCTCGAATGTCCATCGAGATCATCGTCTCGTCCAACGTTGCTTCGGCATGGAGCATGCTTACGTTCGGACGGGCGACCAAGTGGCTCGGTAGCGCACGCAATCGACTTCCGTCAGACTCGACGATCAGTACGTCATGTCCCGATTCGCTAAGGATGTTGGCCATAACGATGCCTAGTCGGTCATGCCCTGCGATTACGACTCTCATGGGATCAAATCTAGATGCAGCGTCGCGAACCCGTACGCGCCGCATCTTAAATTATCAGTTAATCGAACGGCGCGCGCAGAACCGAGTCGTTTGTTCGGCGCTCTATCCGCGTAGAGGTTTGCCTTGTGCGAGTTCCGACGCGCCAGAGAAACCCGTCGCGCTAGGACGGACTAGCACCACCGCGCATGGCGCGTTCGTCAACAAGTGGTCCGCATCCGGATCGATCTCGGCTTGGCCCATGGATGATGCGATCTTGACACCGGCGACGATCGCGTCAGCGCCATAGTCCAACGCCTCGCGGATCAGCACTGGTGCAATCGAGCGCGCCTGCAATATGACGCCGCGCGCATCGCCGCGCAGTCCGGAAAATCGCTCAGCATCGCGCAAAGCCTGTTCGGCGTATTGAAACTCGTCCGCGTCCGGGTCATCGATGGCGCGACGGCGGTCTACGAGGATCACATAGACGAAACGAACACTGCGGTTGTTACCTGCCAGATGACTAACTGCGGTCTCGACCACCTCAGTGTCCGTCTCATCCCCTCGCACCAGACACATTACCTTCGAATATCTCATTCCGACAACTCGTCGACAAGGTCTTTATTGCCGGCGACGACGATTTCATCTGAAGATTGAGCGCGTTCGTCGAGGCTGGGTATCAGACGGGCGTTTTCGCCGCGGATCAACGCGAGTACCGAAAGATCGTTCTGATCTCGGAAGTCGGTAAAACCAGCTTCCCTCAGCGTCTTGTTATGGAACTTATCAGGTAACGGCAATCGACTGATGCCCTGCGCGCCGCCGAGCGATATGTACTCCTCGACATTGGGCGTGAACAGCGTCTGCGCCAGACGGTTGCCGGCCTCTTCTTCGGCGTTGATGATCCGATGACATCCGATGCGTTGCAACGTCTCCGCGTGCAAGCGATTGCGGGCGCGCGCTACAACCATTGGGATGTCGAAAGACCGCAACAGCACCGCGGTCATGATGCTAGATTCGACGTTCCTGCCGATTGCGACGATTGCTACGTCGAAACTCTCCACCCCCAAATCGCGCATCAACACTTCGTCGGTAACGTCGCCAGTTACAGGGTAAGTTACCCTGCCGATGAGGTCTTGCACGCGGCCTTGGTCGCGGTCGATAGCCAACACGTCGTGTCCAAGTTGAAAAAGCGAGGTGGCGACTTGAGCGCCAAACCGTCCGGTGCCGGCTACTACTATGTTCTGGCTAGCCAAATTGCGGTACCATTTCCGAGCCGTGCTCACGGCGGCGGCGCGGCGTCAACCGATTCTAACCTCTTCAGTTGGCAACGAGAAACGATCGTCTCGCTGACGTCCAGCCATCAACAGTGCCAATGACAACGGTCCGAAGCGTCCCAAGAACATTGCGGCGATGACGATCAATTGCGTCGGCGCGTTCAACTCCGGCGTGATGCCAGTCGATAATCCAACCGTTGCCGCCGCCGAGACGACCTCGAAGAAGACATCGCGAAACGGCAGATCCGACTGCGTCTGCAACGCCAGATAAGCGACGATAACCACGATTGAACCGGATATCGCTGCCACGACCAGCGCGCGTTGCACGGTGAACGGCGGAATCCGACTGCGGAAGACGTTGGTAACCGAACGTCCGGTCATCGTCGCAATCGTGGCGAAAACGATCACCATGAAGGTGTTGACCTTGATGCCGCCACCTGTCGTGCCAGACACGCCGCCGACGAACATCAGCGCTTCCGTCGATAAGTCTGTTGAGCTCGATACCGCGCCGTAGTCAATGACGGAGAATCCTGAGGAGCGCGTAGTGATGGAGTGAAATATGGAATCCGAAACCTTCTGGACGATGGGACCTTGGCCCGATGTTGCCGCGTTGTTCCATTCACCGACACCGTAGGTGACAGCACCGGCAATGAATAGGACCACCGAACCGATCAGCACTAGCTTGCTGTCCAACCGGAGGCGCGAGAAGCGTTTCTTGCGCCACACGTCGCTCCAAAACAGCCAACCAGTGCTGCCGGCGAATATCAAGACTGAGAACACGAACAGCGTGAAGTAGTCCGAACTGAATCCGATCAGGCTGCCGCCGCCAACGATGTCGTCGGGCAAAATCTCAATCCCGGCGTTGTTGAACGCCGATATGCCGTGAAAAAACCCTAGCCACAATGACCGTCCGAAACCGAACCCTTCCCACACGTCGCGGACGAACGTCCAGTAAACCCATAGGACGAGGAAACCGATCAACTGTGCCGTGATGGAGAACACCACGATGTTCCGCACCAGCGTCGTGATGCCGCCGAGCTGACCGCCGCCAAGACCTTCGCGCACGATCAATCGGTTCTGCAATCCCAGCTCCTGGCCGACCAGGATGATCAGAAACGCGGCACCCGTCATGAAACCTATGCCGCCGATGAAGATCAAGCCGAGAATCACCGCCTGACCGAACGTCGTCCAGTGATCGAGCGTATCGACCGTTACCAATCCGGTAACCGTTACCGCCGTCGACGATGTGAACAGACACGTTAGGAAATTCGCAACGCCCGGCTCTACGCTTGAGATCGGCAACATCAGCAACCCGGTGCCGATCAAGTCGATGATCAAGAAGCCGTAGAGCAGAAACATCGGCGACGTAAAACCGCGCACCGACACCCGCCGATCCGCGACCGGCACATCCGCCGCCGAAGTCTCCGCCGAACGCGGCACCCTAACGGCACGATCACCGATCCGTTCTTGACTATCTCGTCGAACCATCTAAACGAAATCCCGGCCAGCCCCAACGCGGAACCATTGCCCAGATTCTAAGTTGACGTGATGATAGACGGATTCAACGAATAGCGCAGCGTAAATGTGGATCAGCGCGCAGACCTGATGGCTTGTTCGGCGGCGCTGAGCACTGCGGTGTGGTCGTATTCGCTGGTGTATTTTTGGAGGGTGTCCGAATGGTTGTCGTTTTTGAGATTTTGCGCGACCTCTATCAGGCGCGGCACGGCTCTGACTACGTTGTCGACGATGGTTATTGAGGCGTCGCGGGAGGTGCGGGAGAGGGGGTTCAGGTCTACGGCGATGACGGTTTTGCCGGCGGCGCGGAGTGCGCGGCATCGGTCTCCGTCTTCGAGAGGCACGAACACTACGTCAGCACGGGCGATGCCTTTGGGATTTACGTATCGTCGACCGCTTTTGAGTCCTGGTATCACGGCATCAGGACTTGGCTTCAAAACCTCGCCGCTGCCGAACCTCTTCAGGTGCTCTTCAATCGCCAAGATGCGGCCTTGGCTGTGGTGGAAGATGTTGACCTCTAACGGGGCACCAGTCACTTGAGAAAGTCGCACCAGATCGCCCGGCACGAGTGCCGCCGAGTTGCCGTTGACCGAGATTATTGGATGTTCGGCGGTCAGCAAAGCCGCCACAGACGCTTTGATCGCGGTTTCAGCGAAATCCCTAGTCCGCTCGCCAATTAGGTAGTCGTACGCCTCGCCCCGACCATGTGCGATCAAGCCGTGTTGCGAAGTGATGCCTAGTCTCACTCCCTCAACGAGGAGTTCGCGAATCCTCAGCGACTCGCCGCGCGGGTGCGATGCTAGGACCGATTCGGTGTGTTCCTGCGATGCCATGCGGGTTTGGTGTCAGAGGGCGGGATAGCGTTACAAAATGCCAGAAGACGGAGTTTCGGTGCGGATTCCACTGCCAGGCCCCCTTTGTCCTTCGGACATTTCCCCCGTCAACGGGGGAAACCCTAGATTATTGCGATGGTGTCGTCGAGGGGAGGGGACAATCGAACATCAACGGCGTTCAAATGTCTTTGGTGAAGACTTTGAAATGGGCGCCGGTGAAGCCGTTGCGCTCTAGGAACGCGGCGTCGCGTTCGTCTTCGTCTAGCAACACCGAGAACATGCTGTGGATGCCGTCGGACTTGGCTTTTTCGGTCAGAGCTTCGACGAGGCGTGAGCCGATTCCGTTGCGGCGGTAGTCCGGATGAACTGCCATCGCGACGATGCGTACGCCCGGCGGCAGTCCATAGGTCGATGATTGCCGTTCCGACATCAGGAACGCTACGATCTCGCCGTCACGTTCTTGATCGGTTGCGACGAAACAGCCCCACGGTGCGTATTCGAGCGAATCGAGTGCGATGACCTCCAATACGCGGCCGACGTATTGATCCCAAGTCAAGGATCGATCGGGCCCGCGAATCTCTTGGTCTAGCGCCAAGACGTTCTCGGCGTCGCCCTGTTGCAGTTCCCGAATCTCGATCATGTCAGTTAACCACGTTTCAATTGACCACGTTTTGGGGATTGCCGCTCAAATATGCGATTGTGTTTTCAACTACGCCTTGGTTCAGGAGGTCAAGCCCCTCTGGTGTCATATCGGCGATGTGCGGCGTCAGCACTACCTGTTCGCACTTCGTAATCGCGCTACCCGGCGGCAAGGGCTCGTTTTCAAACACATCGAGCGCGGCACCGGCGATGCGATCAGCGATCAGCGCCTCTACCAACGCGTCCTCATCCACAATCGGGCCACGTGCCACATTCACGAGGATTGCGGTCGGTTTCATCAGCGCGATTTCATGCGCGCCGATCAACTTTTCGGAATCAGGGGTCAGCTTGGTGTGAATCGTTATGACGTCAGACTGTGCCATCAGTTCATCGAGATCGACGAAACGGACGCCCAATCGCTTCGCGCGTTCATCAGACGGATTGAAAGTGTAGGCGATGACGTTCATGCCGAACGCGTTGCACATCCTAGCCATCTCGGCGCCGATATTGCCGGTGCCGACGATGCCGACTGTCTTATCGCTCAGAAAGACGCCGTCTTGCTTGACCCACTCGCCGGCTCTGGTCTTCTCGGTGTACCAAGCGGCGCGTTTCGCGGCGGCGAACATCAGCCCAAAGGCGTGTTCCGCCACCACTGGTGCCGTCTTACCGGGGATGTTGGAAACGGTAATGCCGCGTGCGCGAGCCGCTTCCAAATCAATCGAGTCGGTGCCGATGCCGCACACCGATATGAAACGCAGGTCGGGTAGCAGAGCGAACGCGTCGTCGCGCCACTCCAGATAGCTCCGCGAATTGATGATCGCCGTCGCGCCGTGCGCGCGTTCGATCTGCACGTCAAAGCTGTCGGCGCGGGTTGGAAATATCTTCACATCCGCAACCGCCTCAAGGTCTGCCACCCTAGGTGAACCTTGGCATTGCGCTGGATCGTCGGATGGGACGACAACTAAGGGACGATCGGTGTTTGACATCGGTGAGGGTTCCAAGTTCGGTTCAAGCGTCTGGAAGCCGCCGCCGATCGCGTATCGAACGGCGGCGGGAGAATTCGAGGTATCGCCAGTTACCGATTAGGCGCGGGTGTCGTCTGAGGCGTCAGACGCCGACTCGAAATCGGCGACCACGGCTGCGTTTGGGTCGTCCGACGAGTTTCTAGAAACCCGTTGCCGCAGCGTCGACGCAACGTTTGCCGCCTCGGACCGGATCTCCTCCAGCCGTTGGCTCGTCGTGTCAAGCAGATCTTCCATCTGCTCACGGGCATTGCTCGTCCGGTCCATGAACTGCTCGCGTGCGGAACCGGTGCGGTCCCAAATCTGCTCACGTGCGCTGTCGCTCCGGTCGAGAATATCCGCTCGCATGTCGGCACCCGACTTTGGCGCCAGCATTATGCCGAGTGCGAAGCCGGCCAAACCGCCGATAATCGCGCCTGCGAGAAAGCTGTCTCCACTTCCATTTGCCACGATCAATCTCCATTCTTTAACTTTGGCGGGGTTCTTCGCCTCGCCGTCTTTCATCGCCATCGTCGCGCGCTCGGCGTCGGAATCGCCGTCCGATCGCGAGACCCAGCGGTGTAAACAACCATGAAACGACGCTAAACCCGCGCTCGAAATCCCCGGAGCCATCGCCGCCTCGTCGCCGGATCCGGTCCCGGAACTCGGCAACCGCATCACGCGCCGCGACTACGGAATCGAGCAGATCATCAACTCGATCCATCGCTTCATTGAAGCGACCGATCGCTTTGCGCAAGCTGATCACGATCAGCAACAGCACGATTGACGCCACTATGCAAAGAATGACGAAAGCCAAATCACGCGCTATCGCGCTGACGCTAGTGATTTCGTCCAGACCGAACAATGGGGTACCGATTCGAGGTGATGTGGCTTGCTGGATTTCGATTTCCGAGCCCACCGCCGCTTTACCGAGATTCTAGCAGAGCGAAAAGACGCCAACCCTAGGCGAATCATCATTCAAACATCGTGCCCGGCTGGCATTTGCGGCAAAAGTTCGTATCGCGCTGCCGAGACTTTACCGAACTGACCGCAGTGCCGCAACGCGGGCAGTCAGCTCCCGGCTTGCCATGAACCGCGAGAAATTTACGGTCTTTCCGCGGATGCCGCCGGTCGAAAATGTCGCGCAGCGTCGCGACCGCATCGCGGGGAACGCGATACGTGGCATCGTGTAACCGCTCAATGTCGTTCGGCTTCAACCTTGGCACCTTGCGGAACGGATAGATGCCGGCACTCCGTAACACCTCGTCGGCGTACGCGTTGCCGATACCGGCGACCAACTCGCCACGTGTAAGCACACCCTTAACCTCCCCGCGGAACCGCTTGAGGTTGGCCTTGAATTCACCGATGCTCAACGGCTCGTCCAAAACGTCCGGGCCTTGATCCGCCACCCTCGTTATCTCGCCGACTTGGTCCGACGGCAGATAGTAGACCTGCCCCATGCGCTTGCGGTCGATATAGCGAAGGTTTTTGCCGCCGCTCAACTCCAGGTTCACGACAGTTGACTTCAATAGCCGTGTGCTTGGTTCGACCAGAGAAATCTCGCCGGTCAGCATCGGACTTATCACCAAGGAGTGCGCGCCCGATAGCCGCATGACCATCAGCTTGCCCTTGCGCCCTAAATCCTCAATCGTTCGCCCGGCCAGGTGCTCATCGAAAGGCGCGTCGACCATGTTCCGGACGACGAGCGGCCGCAACACCGTTGCCGAAGTGATCGTTTCGCCTACGATACGGGGTGCAAGATACTCGCGTAAAACGTACAGGTCAGGTGCTTCAGGCATGAACCAATTATCAACAATCCATCCGTTAAGGAATGGGTTGTTGTCATTGCATGCCGCGCATCATGTTTTGGAGGGCGCGTTCGCCGCCGGGGCCGCTGATGCGCTTCATCATCTTCTGCATCTGGCGATACTGGCCGAGGAGCTGGTTGACCTGCGACGGCGAGGTGCCGGAGCCGTTCGCGATGCGGCGACGGCGAGAACCGTTCAGGATTTTCGGGTTCGATCGCTCTTGAGGCGTCATCGAAAGGATGATCGCTTCAACTTGCGACATTCGCTTTTCGTCAACGTCGCCGAATTGATTCCGCCTACGCATCGCACCCAAACCGGGAATCATGCCCAATACTTCCGACAACGGACCCATTCGACGCACTGAGCGCAGCTGATCGAGCATGTCGTTGAGATCGAATTCGTTGCGCCGCAGACGCTGTTCCAAGCGTTTCGCATCGTCAGTGTCGATCTGACGTTGCGCCTTCTCGATCAGCGTCGTAACGTCGCCCATGCCGAGGATGCGTTGCGCCATGCGTTCGGGGTGAAACGCTTCGAGTTGCTCTGGACGCTCACCGACGCCTACAAACTTGACCGGCAAGCCGGTAACCGACTTCATCGATAGTGCCGCGCCACCGCGCGCATCGCCGTCCATCTTGGTGAGCAACATTCCGGTCAAGCCGATCCGACGATTAAACTCGGAACCCGAAATTACGGCGTCTTGACCCGTCATCGCATCAACGACTAGGAAAGTCTCGATCGGGTTGACTGACGACTTGATTTTTTCGAGTTCCGACATCAATGCGTCGTCAATCGCCAATCGCCCAGCGGTGTCGAGGATCAGCCAATGCGCCCGATCGCGGCTTGCGCGGTCCAATGCGTTTTTGGCAACCTTGAGCGGCGTCGAGCGGCGCGCGTTTTCGTTGTAGACCGGCACCCCGATCTGTTTTCCGAGCGTCACCAGTTGCTCGACCGCGGCGGGGCGTTGCAAATCGCACGCCGCCAGCATCACTTCCTGCTTCCTCTCACGACGGATATGGAGCGCGAGTTTCGCCGCCGCTGTCGTCTTGCCAGCACCTTGCAGCCCGACGAGCATCACGACGCTAGGGGGCGTCTCGCCTCGTTGCAGTTCTGCGCTGTCGCCGCCCAGAATCTCGACAAGGTTGTCTTGGACGATCTTGACGACGGTCTGCCCCGGCGTCAGAGATTTGACCACTTCCTCGCCTTGCGCCTCTTGCCGAATCTTCGAGACGAACGAACGCGCAACCTTGAAATCGACGTCCGCTTCCAACAGTGCCATCCGCACCTGACGCAACGCCGCTTCGATGTCTTTCTCCGACAATCGACCCTTGCCGGTCAGAGTGCCGAGGGCGGAGTTCAGTCTTTCCGAGAGAGTTTCAAACATCGTTGCTTGCTCGGTGCACGGGGTCTACGTTCATGTCGCGAATGGATCGCGAGTCGATCCGACCGATGCCGGTTTACGGTCCCAACCAGAGAAAATGTCGCTCGCCAACTGCTGCATCACTCGGCTGATGTTCGAGAAGGTGGCGATGCCGACGGGCGCGCCCGTTGCATCGACGACGGGAAGCCGCGATATTCGCCGTTCCGACATCACGCGCGCCGCATCAACGACGTCGGTATCGGGACGCGCGGTGTGCACCGGGCTGCTCATGTGCAAGAGAACGGGGGACATGCTGGGGTCTTCTCCCGCGCCGACGCAACCGATAGCCACATCCCAGCTCGTGATTATCCCCTCCACAACGCCTTTACGGACAACGACCAGCGAACCGACATCATGTTCCCGCATCCGCTCCGCGGCCGCGGCGACGCTCAACTCAGCCGTGACCGTCACAACGGGAGCGGTCATTATCTCTTCCAATCGCATCGCTTGCGTTCACGCGCCGTCAAGGAACATTTATCATGCAACATTGGGTATCAAGCGATTACGCCATGCCGTCCGCCGATACCGCAAACATCAATTCTAGACCCTGAGCAACAACCAAACCTGCGACATGTCCATAATCCTGATGATTGCCCTAGTGGTGGTGTCCGCGGTCGCGATTGGCGTCGCCGTCGCCCACATCAGCCCGGTCTGATCGACACCCTGCACGCCGCCGCGCATGTTGCCGCAATTCGCGGCCTATGTGAAATCCTGCGAACGCCGTTGCACGGTGAAGCCGAAACGTGTCCCGCGCTGCAATGACATACCGTATGGCGGTTTGATTGATCGAAAGGTCAGCGCGCAATGCCCAAAATCAACGCCAACATCCAGTTCATGTTCAACGAGTATGAGCTGCTTGATCGATACGATGCCGCCGCGCGCGCTGGGTTCAAGGGCGTAGAGATTCAGGCTCCGTACTCCGAACCGGTTGACGCTATACAAGAGCGGTTGGAGCGAAACGGGCTCGAACACGTCATCATCAACTTTCCGGTGGCAGACCCGGACACGGGGGAAAACAACCTGCCGCTACTTCCCGACAAAGTAGGGCTCTACCAAGAACGCGCCGCGCTCGGCGTCAAATACGCGTCTGCACTCGGTTGCGTCGGTGTCAACACCGGCGTCGGACCGTTGCCAGATGGGTTGGATCACGAAACGGCGTATCGTACCTACATCGAAAACCTCCGTTTCGCCGCGGACGAACTCGGCAAGGTGGGTGTCAAGGCACTACTCGAACCCATCAACACCAAAGACCAGCCGGGTTTCTTGATCCACAACTCCGCGCAAGCGATGGACGCGCTCGCCGACGCGGACCATCCCAACGCGTATCTGCTCTACGACTTTTACCACATGCAGATTATGCAAGGCTCACTGATTGAGACGTTCGATGATCTGATGCCGAGGATCGGACACGTCCAGTTTGCGGACACCCCAGGGCGCAACGAACCGGGCACTGGCGAGGTCAACTACTCCTTCATCTTCAATAAGCTCGATGAGCTGGGCTACCAAGGTTGGGCCGGTGCCGAGTACCATCCGTCCAAACGCACCGAGGACACCCTCGATTGGTTCAAACCATTCCGCGGCTAGATGACAATTCCGTCGGTTTTCGTCTCCGCCTTTGAGGTGACTCGCAAAGCGGCATTTACACAATTTCAGTAAGATTTACCGCTATGTCAGAGCCCATCATTACCTTCGCCGGGGAAGACCTCGTGCTAGAGGCGCAAGACACATGCGTCTATTACGGAGATACATTGGCGGTCGAGAACGTGTCGTTGCAGATACCTCGCAACGCGATCGTCTCCTTGATTGGCCCCTCCGGGTGCGGAAAAAGCACCGTCCTCCGATGCTTTAACCGCATGAACGACCTGATACCCAGTGCACGCGTCACCGGGAGCATCAAGTACCAAGGTGTAAACGTTTACGCCGAGGGCGTCGACCCGACCGATATCCGCTTTCGCATCGGGATGGTGTTCCAACGCCCCAATCCGTTCCCGAAAAGCATCTACGACAACGTCGCTTTCGGCCCGCGCGTCAACGGACTGACGCAAGACTTGGACGGCATCGTCGAAGAATCTTTGCGCCGCGCCGCGCTTTGGGACGAGGTTAAGGACCGCCTCAACGACAGCGGTTTGGGCATCTCCGGCGGACAGCAGCAACGTCTCTGCATCGCCCGCGCGCTCGCCGTCGATCCTGACGTCGTTCTGATGGACGAACCAGCGTCTGCGCTTGATCCGATCTCGACGCAGGCCATTGAAGACTTGATCCGAGAGCTTTCTTCAGAGGTCACCATCATCATCGTGACCCACAACATGCAACAGGCCACGCGGGTCTCCGATTATTCGGCGGTGATGATGGTTGGCGAGGACCGCGTCGGACACCTAATAGAATACGGAACTAACGAACAGATATTCGGCAACCCGCTCGATCAACGAACCGAAGCCTACGTGACTGGACGCATCGGTTAAGAAATATTGGGGGCACGCTATGCCCAACCAACAACTCGACTATCAACTCGCACACCTAGAAGCAGAAATCGTATTGCTCGGCGGGCTCGTCGAAAACGCGATCCTCAAAGCGATCCGCGCCTTGCGTAACCGTGATCTGGAGATGTCGCGCGAGGTCATAGAGGAAGACGACCGTATCGACGACCTCGAAACCAAGATCCAGAACGACTGCGTTGAACAGATCCGTCGGCAAGCACCTTTGGCTGCTGACCTGCGGCGAATCATCGCGATGATGTTCATCGCCTACGAGCTTGAGCGCATGGGAGACTACGCCGAGGGCATCGCAAAACTCTCGATCAACATGGGGCACGAGCCGCCGCTCAAAGAGCTCGAGGACATCCCGCGCATGGCCGATCTGGCAGTCTCGATGATGAAGCGCAGCGTCGAAGCGATGACGGTCTCCGACCGCGAAGAATCGGGACGATTGGCGATCGCGATTGAGGAGGATGACGACGAGGTAGACCGGCTATACGCAAAAGTGCAAGCCGACATCCTCGCACTCGTCGAAGGGGATCGCGGTCGCGCCATTCGCGGCACCTACCTGCTCTGGGTCGCGCACAACATCGAACGCGTCGCCGACCGTTCGACGAACATCGCCGAGCGCGCGATCTACGTGTCTACCGGCGTCATCGTCGGGGGAACCCGGGAAGCGCAAAAAGCCCTTAACCTCTGATACCTCGTCGCATTAGTCTGTGAAGCAAGGCATATCTGCGGCGACGGTTGCCCAGCCGAAATCGGTGCCGCGCATCCCACGACCTGACATCGGGGAGTAGAACTCCCTAAAGTCACGCGCCGCCATCTCGATTGATTTCGTCTCTATCTCGCTAGCCGTATCCGCGAATCCGTGCCGTCTAAGTCCGCGTGCCAGCAACCAGTTCAGGTTCATACATACCGGGCCGCGCCAGATCGTCGATTCGCCCTCTGGATCAAACGTCTCTTCCGATTTCGCCACGCTCGGCACGGGGTACGGTGTCCAGAACTCATCGGCGTTGGTGAGATGACGTTCGACTACCTCGGCGACCTTGGATCGATCCTGTCCGCTGATAATCAACGGGAAAACCGCGCCTACGGCGAGCGTGTATTCAGGGGTTCGCGCCGCGCCGCGCAGGTAGAACCATCGCCCTTCGGTAGCATCCCAGCACTGACCATTGAGCGCGATTTTCGTTCGGTCGCGCATCTCAATAGCTGTTTTTGCGAGGTCATCTTCACCGAGCGAGGCGTGCATCTCGGCGATCGCGTCCCAGCCGTCAGCATAGACTGCGTTCATAAAGGGATCGAACATTATGAATCGATCTCGCCGATGCAGTTTGGCGAAATCGTGCCCGCCACCGAGAATCGCGTTGTGCCAGTCCAATCGCCAGTTCGTCAACAGCAATGAACGACGCCTCGGATGGTGTAGCCCCAACTCGGCATCATACGCAGGCGAATTATCCAATCCGCACTCGTAGGGCGATATGACACCGATCAGACCGTCTGAGGCGATGTCGCGTTCTCGGCTCAGCCACTCGTAGTATTGCCGCACCTTTGGCAGCGTGGCGCGCAGGTAATCGATATCGCGCGATTCCTGCCAGAGGCGCAGTAGTGCGTGCGCTAGTACCGGCGGCTGGATGATGCCGGAATGCCGACGACGCCATTCACCAGGCCGGCTCTGACCGACAACCGAGCTCGCGAATGCGCCCCAACGGCCCCAATAGGTGATATGCCCGATGAAACCATCGTCCTGTTGCGGGATCAGCAAGGTCGATAACTCGGCTTTTGCCAACTCCACATCGAGGCGCGCCAGCGCGATGACGTGAAAGCAGGAATCCCAGAACCATTGCCATTCGTAACGTCCAATCGACGGCATCACATAGGTGAAATGCTGACGATAAAAAGGGTCGAACCCGGTGCGCACGTTGCGGCGCAAGCGATCCAACGCACGCGTCCGCAGATCATCAATGTTAGTCATTTGCATACACCGTTAACTGCCGATTCGCCAGAGACACAAACTAACGAATCTTCGTCCTGAAGCCAGTTACGTTATTATCCGACACATGATTAGAGCCGATAGCAACTCCGATTACACCGCCGCGGCGGACATCGGCGGCACGCAGATACGCGCCGCGCTCGTGTCGCGCAGCGGGGAGATTGTCTGCGAGACGCGCGACGCCACCTTGCCGGAACGCGGAATCGAGGATGCGGCTGAGCGTCTTTCGAGTCTCATCCACGAAGCTACGGCAAGCGCCGACGGCGTCGTTGGGTTGGCCGTCTCTACCGCCGGACCTATCAATCCCGCGTCGGGTACCTATGACCATCCGCCGAATCTCACCGGTTGGCACGGTAAGTCGATGAAACCCGATTTGGAAAAACTCACATCCCTGCCAGTCGCCATCGGGCACGACGCAACTTTGGCGGCACTCGCTGAAACCAAGTTCGGACCGTTCCAAAACGCGAAGTCGCTCGTCTATATCACCATCAGCACCGGTATTGGCGGCGGCATCATCGCCAACGGCGAGATGGTGACGGGTTCCACTGGCCAAGCCGGCGAACTCGGACATATCAGCGTACGCACCGATCCCGACGCGCTGGCCTGCGCCGTCGGCTGTCATGGATGCTTTGAGGGCAACGCATCCGGCCCGAACATCGCAAGGATGGCGCGCACCGCCGCACGCAACGACCCAACCGCCGCATCAACCTTGATCGCGCTCGCCCGCGGCGAAATTGAAGACATCGATGCACGCGTCACCTTTGACGCCGCGGAGATGGGCGATCCGGTAGCCGAGCAAGTCGTGTTGCAAGTGATAGAGAACGTCGGGCGCGGGATCGCCAGCGTTCTCGCCGTTTTCGACCCGGACGGCGTAGTCGTGGGCGGCGGCGTGGTGCACAGCTTGGAAAACCGATGGGACGAACTTATCAAAGCCGTCGAGACGTATGGATTGCCACGCTACAGAACCCGCGGCATACCGGTATCCGTAACCGAACTCGGTGACGACGTGAGCCTGCTAGGCGCGTCAGTTCTTTCGTTCAGCCGTTTCGGCAACGACTAACCTAGCGCGGGTTGTCGTTCTAACCCAGAACGTTCGCCATCGCGTCCCCGATGTACGCGGGGGATTCGACGACGGTTGCGCCGGCCGCTTCTAGCGCCTTGTTCTTCTCGGACGCTTGACCAGCTCTACCGGTGATGATTGCACCGGCGTGCCCCATTCGTTTGCCCGGTGGTGCAGTCTGACCAGCGATCGTCGCAACGACTGGTTTCGTGACGTTCTGCCTGATGAACTCGGCGGCGGCTTGCTCGCGCGTACCGCCAATCTCGCCGATCAAAACGATCGCCTCAGTCTCGTCGTCGTCTTGGAACTCGGTGAGGACATCGATGAAATTGGTTCCGGGGATCGGATCACCGCCGATGCCGACACAGGTGGATTGTCCCATGCCGACGGCGCCTAACTGTGCGACCGCCTCGTAGGTCAGCGTGCCAGAGCGCGAGACGACGCCGACGTTGCCGGGGCTTACCGCCGCGCCGGGGATGATGCCGAGCTTGACGCGCTCGCCGGGATGTATCAATCCCGGACAGTTAGGACCGAGAAGACGGGATTCGGTGCGGTCCAGGTACGCCTTTGCCTTCATCATGTCTTGAACCGGCACGCCTTCGGTGATGCAGACGATCAAAGATAGCCCGGCGTCGGCCTGCTCCAAAATCGCATCGGTGGCGAACGGCGCGGGCACAAAGACCAGACCAGTGTTGGCACCTGTCGCGGCCACCGCTTCCCGCGCGGTTTCGAAATACGGCACTTCATCCATGAACTTTGACCCGGCGCGGTTAGGGTGCACAGCGGCGACCATGTTGGTGCCGTACTCGCGGATACGCTCGGATTGAAACGATCCGTCGCGTCCCAATCCCTGCACCAACAGGCGGCAAGGGTCTTCGACTAGAACTGGCATAATTCGTGGTACTTTCTCACGCTGGCGACCCACTGAAAAGAGACATCGGACCCATCGATTTTCGCCTTCAGTTATTGGCTCCCATGTTGGCGAGTTTGTCCCGCAACAACTCTGCTGCGCTCGCCATGTCAGGAGCCGGCGTAACGTCGATGTCGGAATCGTGGAGCAGTTGCAGACCCTCTTCAGCGTTCGTTCCGCGCATCGCCGCGACGACTGGTTTCGTAGAACCGACCGCGCGGGAGGCGTTGATGATGCCCGTCGCTACGATGTCGGACCGGGCGATCCCGGCGAAGAGGTTCACCAGAATGATCTCGACGTCCGGATCGGAGTCGATGATCTTGAATGCGTGCTCGATTCGTTCAAGGTCTGCCGAACCGCCGATGTCAAGGAAGTTCGCGGGTTCAGCACCGGCCCACTTGGTGATATCCATCGTCGCCATCGCCAAACCAGCACCGTTCACCATGCATCCGACGCGGCCGCCTTCCAACTTCACATACGCGAGATCGAACTCCAAAGCCTCGCGCTCCAACGGGTCCATCTGGTTCGGGTCGTTTAGCGGTCGTAAATCGGGATGCCTGAACAGAGCGTCTTCATCAATCGAAACTTTCGCATCGAGAGCGATGATCTTGCCGTCATCGGTTTCGATCAACGGGTTTATTTCGACCAGCGAGCAGTCCTTGTCGGTGAAGAGTCGGTAAGCATTGGCGATCAACGCGCTAGCCGGACGGACTAACGCAGGTGGAAAGCCCAGAGCCAAAGCCGCGTCGCGGGCTTTATACGGGAGTAGACCGATCAGCGGATCGCCGACGATGCGGACGATCTTTTCGGGATGTTCCTCGGCGACCTGCTCGATCTCTACGCCACCTTCGCGCGTCGCGATAATCGTCGGCGCGCCTTCATCGCCATCCATCACGATAGAGACGTAGTATTCGTGAGCGATGTCAGCAGCGGGCGTAATCATCACCTTGTCGATCGGAACCCCGCTCGGTCCCGTCTGGCGCGTCACCATCCGCGTGCCGAGCATGTTCGACGCGTGTTCAATCGCATCGTCCACGGTAGCCGCGAACTTGACACCGCCAGCCTTGCCCCTGCCGCCTGCATGAACCTGCGCCTTAACGATCACCGGTCCGCCGAACGACTCCGCCGCCTCCGCAACCTCGTCGGCAGACTCCACGATGCGCCAAGGCAGCACCGGTATGCCGTAGTCCTTGAACAGCTGCTTCGCTTGGTATTCGTGGAGATTCATGAGCCCGCGTCAGCGCATCGATCGATGCGCGTTGGAAAGTCTGCAACCCTCAATGATATCCCCATCACTGCCACACGATGCGAGATTCCCCGCTCGCGCTCGACGACGGAAATTGGTACGCCCCCTTCGCGAAGCGTAAGGGGTCGCGATGCGGAGCGAGCGGGGGATGCATGGGTGCGTACTGTATCCGTCAAGCTTCCGGCTACGCGGCCATGTCTTTTTCGCATCTGACCACATGGTCGCGCAAGGCGCGGTTGATGTCGGTTTGGTAGCCGCGTCCGTTCGATGCGCGTCTTTTGAACCATGCCACCACGTCGGCATCGAGGCGCAACGTGATCTGTTGCTTGACCGGACGGTAGAATATGCCGCGTCGGGCGTCGTTCCAACCCGACACCACCGGTATGTCAGACGTGTCGATCTCGTCTTCCGGCATGTTCTTGAGCCGTTCGATGTCGGCCTTCTGTTGCTCAGTCAGTTCAGCCATGACCTTCTTCGTATTCCTTTCTTTCAAGTCGTACCGCCTTGCGGGCGCTGATGATGCGGCCGACCGGGCGTTCCGATTCTGGTCCCATATCCGTCCATGTATGCACGACGATTACGACCAGGCCGCCAAGCGCATCATCCACTAGATTGTCGCACGGTACGCCAAATACGCAACGTAGGGGCATCCCCTTGTGGGTGCCCTGGGGAAGGGTGGGGTACGCCGAGCGCATCAATCCGCCAGACATCACCCACGACGCTCGGAACATTCGCGCCCCGGCGACGGCGAAATCCACCGCGCGCGTCTTGGCGCGTAGGTACTCTGGCGTACCCCACCCCGCCCCAGGGCAGCCACAAGGGCGTGCCCCTACGGGTGCATGGTCATCCAGCAACGGGGCTAAACGATGATCCCTTCCGCTCGACGGGGTAAGGTTACGATGCGAGTAACCCCGTTTCGTGCAGGATGGCTTTGATGGCGGCTTGGGATTCGTCGGAGACGGGTGCGGTTGGGCGACGCGGGTCGCCGTATTCGTAGCCCAGCATCGACAACGCGGTTTTCGGCGCGCCGATGGTGTCCATCACAATCACGTTCAACTTCGATGCGACGCGTTGGAGTTCGACCGCGGTCTTGTAGTCGCCACGGAACCCCGCGCTAACGATGTCCATGCAAAGCGCGGGCGCGATGTTGCCGAGCAACATGCACGCGCCGTCGCAACCGATCATCGTGCCGAAGGCGAGCAACGCTCCGCTGCAATTCCACTTGCGGACATTCGACGGGATATGCGGGATGACCTGTTGCTCGAAGAGTATCGAGTGATCAGTGATGTATGCGAAGACGTTGTCCATACTGCACAGTTCGGCGATGACTGACGGCGGCGCGGCCGGATCGCCCCCACGTGCGAACGTCTGATGGATCACTACGACTGGCACCGGGCAACGCGACGTTACGAACTGGTAATAGTTGACGAGGTCCGCGGGTTGCATGTTCCGAGGAATACGCATCCGGATGAAATCGGCGCCCGCGTTGGCGTAGTTCTCGGATAGTCGGAGCGTCTCACGGGTGGAGCGTTCATCGACACCGGCGATGACAAACTTCTCGCCGTCGTGCGCCGCGTTAACCGTTTTGACCGTCTCCAAGCGTTCCGCCTCGCTCAGCATCGTCTCTTCGCCGTTAGCCGTCACGACGACGAATCCTGATAAAGGCGTCGTCAGCCAACGCTCGACGTTGCGCTCAAGCGCGCCGAAGTCGACCGACTGCTCAGCATCGTCGCGGAACGGTGTCGGCGTAGGCGCGACAACTATGGGCTGATCGTTTGGTGGTATCGTTGACATTCAGGTTTCAACCTCGCTCTATGTATTCCAAGATGAATGCGAGTCTAACTTCATTGCCCACACTCCTCGCAAAACCGTCGTCGTTGCTGATTTTGCTCGCGACGGTAACTGTGATGTTCGGGTTGGCGAGTTGCGGAAATGATGTTGGCAACGAGGATGTTCAGGACGCGCCCGATCAAACCGCGACTGCTTCTAGCGAGACGATAACCGCGACCGTGCCCCTCGAACCGACGCCGACCGAGACGCCGTATTGGGCGAAGAGGATTCTGCCCCAAGCTGCGATGGAGCAGTACCCGCCACTCAACACTCGCACCGATTACGAACTTCGCAACAATCAGGAGTGGTTGAACGGCGGTCCGACGACGATCGCATCGCTGCGAGGGAGCGGAGAGATCGTGCTGGTCGATTTCTGGACCTACACTTGATACAACTGCGAGGCGACGTGGCCGGCCCTGAGGGCATGGCATGACAGTTACAACGACGTTGGGTTGACCATCCTCGGCGTGCACACCCCAGAGTACGATTTCGAGAAGGACATCGACAACGTGCGGGAAGCCGTCGCCGAGAACGACATCGGCTGGCTGATCGTCCAAGACAACGAATACTCCACCTGGCGCTACTTCTCTAACCGCTACTGGCCCGCCAAGTACATCTTCGACCTCGACGGCAACCTCCGCTTCCGTCACAACGGCGAAGGCAAATACGCCGAAACCGAGCAAGTCATCCGTCTACTGCTAGACGAAGCAGGATACGACGTCACCGCGATCGAGCCGGCGTATCTGTTGGATTAACTAGGTTTTCGCGAGGAACGCTCGAAGATCCGGGATTACCCGCTCTGGCGCTTCTTCAGCGAGGAAGTGTCCGCAATCGTTGAACTGACGCACGTCTGCGTTAGCCAACGATGCTTTCCAAGTTTCAAGCTCTTTGGCACGGAACGCGATGTCTTTTAACCCCCATAAAATCAACGCTGGTTTTTCCACAAAGGTCGAGCGGTCCTCCCAGATCGACCCTAACCAGTCGCTCGCTTTGATGATGTGACCAGGGAACGCGGCACAAGCCGAGCGGGCATTCCAATCTGGTTGTGCATTTCGGTAGTGGTCCATCACCTCGGGCGTCAATACGCTCGTATCGCCCACCGCCTTAGGCACAACTTTGTTGACAAAGCAGTTAAACCGCTTGATCAGCAACTGACCGACCCAACTCCGCATCATGAAGCTGAACCGCCGGAAATGCATGTCGTCGTTCACCGGCCAACTCCATGTGTTTGCGACCACAATTCGCTTAACTCGATCAGGATGCCGTCTCGCGAAATTCAATCCGATCGGCCCGCCCCAATCTGACATGTACAGCGTCACATCCCGAAGATCCAATTCGATTAACAACGCTTCGAGCGACCTCGCGTGGGCAACGGGATGATGATCTGCCCGAGACTGACTGCGACCAGACAAGCCAAACCCGATGTGGTCCGGTGCGACACACCTGAAGTCCGAACGCAGCCCTTTGATTAGATGCCGAAATTCGAACGACCAAGAAGGATTGCCATGCAAGAAGACTATCGGCTCACCCTCCCCTTCATCGACGTAATGCATTCGGTGACCGGAAGGTGTCGTGAAAAAGTTGCTCTGAAACGGGAACATCGTCTCGGAAACCCAATCAGGGCGTGCGAATTTACCGGACTGTTGCATCTGAATCTCCATACAGTGTTCTGGACGATGATTGACGTTCGAAATCCGCAGATGCCGAAATCCGCAGATAACTGACGCCGCGATTATAGACGACATGAACATAGTCGCTTTGCGTCTAGACTCTCCAACATGACTGTCTACTCGAACGAGCGCACGTTCTCGATCTGCCAGAACGAACTGCCATCGTCCGTCCCGCGCGATACCCGCGTCGCGATGGACGGCTTAGATTTCCTCGCCATGCTTCCAGATGCCAGTGTCGCGGCGGCTTTCTTCGACCCTCAGTATCGAGGTGTGCTGGACAAACTCGGCTATGGCAACGAAGGTGTGCTACGCGGCCAGAGGCGCGCCGCGTTGCCGCAGATGACATCCGAGACAATCGCCGAATTCATCGCCAGCATCGACCGCGTTTTGGGTCCGAGCGGCCATCTCTTCCTCTGGATCGACAAGTATCATCTCTGCTCGGGCATCGGAGAGTGGATCGCTGATACCGAGCTTGAGACCGTCGATCTGGTCACGTGGAACAAGGGACGCATCGGCATGGGATACCGCACGCGCCGCACCGCCGAATACCTTGTCGTCCTGCAAAAGGCACCCAAGCGCGCCAAAGGTGTCTGGACACGTCACGACATACCCGACGTCTGGACCGAGAAACCATCGTCGAAGATAACGCACGCCAAGCCCGTAGGATTGCAGCAAGCATTGATCGAGGCGGTAACCGGACCGGGTGATGTCGTCCTCGATCCCGCCGCAGGCAGCTTCAGCGTTTTGGAGGCGTGTCGGTTGTCTGGCAGGACGTTTGTTGGGTGCGATGTTAATGGGTGACGCGTGCGCGGTTCGAAAATAAACAACGGTTCAGGCGCCCCGTGGTCTCGTAGGGGCACGCCCTTGTGGCTGCCCTGGGGCGGGGTGGGGTACGCCAAGCGCACCGACGCGCCGAGACGGGCGCGATGGATTTCACCGCCGACGCGACGCGGCATGTTCCCGGCGTGGTGGGTGATGTCTGGAATGTTGGTGCGCTTGGCGTACCCAACCCCGCTCCAGGGCAGCCACAAGGGCGTGCCCCTACGATTAGCTGTGTAACCGCAAAGCCTTAAACCGTCGAATTCGATGGAGCCTTTACCGCCACAACTATCATCCTCCGCGTGTTGACCGTGTAGTCTTCGCCTTGGAAGCCGCCGTGGACGCTTTGGAGGGTTAGCCCGGCGGTGTTGAGCATCTTGGTTAGCTCGGTGAGGGTGTAGAGGCGCATGTTCAGTTCTGACATGACGCGGCGGGTGCCATCGGGCAGGATTTCGGTGTAGGTGAGATTGTTGATGCTCTCTGCTAGATCGAGGTCGCGGTGTTCTAGGACGATCCGCCCGTCATCGTGTTCGTGCCAGTCGTACTCTTCGTTGTTGATGATGACCCACTCTCGATTTAGGAGGTCCATCAGGAGTTTGCCGCCGGGTTTGAGCACTTTGGCGGCTTGATGCAAGACCTGTTGGTCGTCGGATTCCGATTCGAGGTAGCCGAACGAGGAGAACATGTTGATGACGGCATCGAACTGGTTCTCGAATTCATCGGGGAGTTGGCGCATATCGGCATTGCGGAATGTCAAGCTTACGGCATCAGCATCGGAACGGGTTAACAGGCCGGCGTTCTCCGCGTCTCTTGTGGCAATGTTCAGCATCTCTTCGCTGAGGTCCACGCCGGTAACACGTAACCCAGTGTTGGCTAGGGCGATGCTGTGCCGGCCCTGTCCGCAACAAAGATCGAGGACGCGGTGATGCGGTTGGATACCAAGGGCGTGGATCGCGAACTGAGTCTCAAGATCGGTGCGGTCTTGCTGAAGGGTATGTCCGTAGATACGGAGATAATCGCCCTTGAAGAATCGGACGTACCAAGGCGTTTCAGGGTGATAGCTCATGGCGACTGTTGATCCGTTCCGGCGTGTGGATTCCGGCTTTCGCTGGAATGACGGATGGGTTTGGCGTAGATGGTGCTGTCAGCAATGCCCGCGTCGATGAACGCTTCATGTCGTTCGCGGCACTTGTTGCAGTCGGCGCAGTGAACGATACCATCATCTGCTCCTTGCTGCGGGTTGGAGCAGGTCAGCGTCAGATGCAGCGGCAATGTAGAAGCGTTCGCGGCGAGGATGTCCTCTTTGTGCAGTTGCCGCATAGGCGCTTCCACGGTGATCGGATGGTCCAGACCCATCCCATTCGAGTTGGCGATGCTCTCAAAGAATGCAGGCGTCGCGTCAGGAAACGGATTGCCCGCCAGCGATCCGATGACAACGCGATGCACGTCGTTCAGACTGCACCAAATCGCCGCCAGCGTGATCAGGATGATGTTGCGTCCGGGGATGTATACCGTCTCGTCCGGTTCGTCGTATCCCGGCACGGTCTCGCCCGACATCGTCCAGTGCGAACCGCCGTAAAGGGCCTTGACGGGTAGGGACAAGGTGGTGACGGGTCTGACGTTGGGGTGGTTTAGCGCGTCGATGAAATCGTTGAGCATCCGCTTCTCTGCCCACTCCCAAGGAATGCCAGTCTCGACGTATATGGGATGCGCGACGCCGTTTTCCGCCTCTTTGGCGAGCAAGATGCAACTGTCCATTCCACCGCTGGCAAGGACCGCGGTCGCATTGTTCGGTTTGTCTGGTTCGGACACGTTCAATTGAGATTGCGTTGGGGCTTTACCCGGTCCCGTTTTCCGGCGTGAAAGTCGCGTAGGAATTCGGCGTCTCCCACAGGCGGATTTCGGAAATGTAGAGCGAATCGGAAGATGTCATTTCGTGAATGTGCGCGGCGATGTTCTCCGCCGTCGGATTTGCGTCGATTACGTAGTGCTCCTCGCCGAGTTCGGTCAAGACGGCGACCAAAGGATCGTTGCGGTTCAAGATCATGCGATGGTCCAAGTTGTCATCGATCCAAGTCTTCACCACGTCTCGAATGTCGGCGAAATCGACGACCATGCCGCGATAGTCGGTCTCGTCAGCCTCGATATCGACCTCTATCCGGCCGTTGTGACCGTGAAGGTGCCGACATTCGCCCTCGTAGTTCATCAGGCGATGCCCGTAGCAGAAGTCGATGACTCTGGTTACTTTGTAGGTCAATGTTCAGACGCCTCGGATATGCCGACCTGAATCTACTCTGATTATCTCGCCCGTGATGGATGTCGTATTCAAAAGAGTAGCGATGACCTCGGCGATGTCTTCGACTGAGGATTCGACCTGCAACGGCGCCAGCGCGGCGATATCGCGCTCCCAATCGGCAGGCGATATTTCCGGCGGTCGCATCGTCGGACCCGGCGCGACGGTGTTGACGCGAATGCCAAAGCCCGCGACCTCCGCGGCGAGACCCCGCGTC
The DNA here is from genome assembly GCA_963662485.1 of Dehalococcoidia bacterium. Taxonomy (GTDB): domain Bacteria; phylum Chloroflexota; class Dehalococcoidia; order Lucifugimonadales; family Lucifugimonadaceae; genus Bin127. Next base: position 62,126 of record OY759581.1, read on the forward strand.
ATGAAGTGAATGGCGGCTTTGGCGGTGAGATACGGGAGGTAGTCGGTGTACGGCGTCTCTTCGGCGGCCCAATCTCCGAACATGATGATGTGCCCGCGATTCGGTCCCGGGTTAATACGCATCTGGCGCGCCGCGTGCACGCCGAGCAGGTAGGTGCCCTTCGCGGTATCCATCGCGCGGTCCCAAGCTTCCGCATCGAGCGATTCAAACGGGGCGTATGGGTAATCAGAGGCTAAATTGACGACAAAATCGATACCGCCTAGCGTTTCGACCGTCCGATCCACCGCCGCAATCGCGTCATCCTCAACGCTCAAGTCGGCCTGGATGAGCGTGGTCTTGACGGCAGTGATCGAGTCCGCTAATTCCTGCGCTTCATCGACGCTGTTGCGGTACGCAATCGCAAGATTCAAACCATCCTCGGCCAGCCGTCGCGCAACCACTTGCCCGACTCGCTTGGCACCAACGATCAGCGCGGCTTTCGGACGGTTGGATTGGTCTGTTTCGGGCATGGGGCGAGATGGCGGAGGGGACAGGATTCGAACCTGCGGTCACCGTGAGGTGACACTGGTTTTCAAAACCAGCGCATTAAACCGCTCTGCCACCCCTCCGCGCGGTGCGATGTCTGCGCTCTAGTTCGATTCTAACGTTGGCACTTGCGGCAATAATAGGCGGTCCTGCCGGCGATGCGTTGGGATGTTACCTTCGCAGAACACATTGGGCAGGTCGCGTCTTTGGAACGACGCTTGATTCGCATCCGATCATCGTAGGCATCGACGACGAATGGGCTACCGTCTTCACTAGGATGCGTAGAGATGTAGCCGATCGCGTGGTCAAGCACTGCAATGATCGACTGGTGAAGATGTTTGACGCGTGCAACGCTGATGCGGTTGCAGCGGCGCAGCGGCGAGATGCCGGACCGGATCAAGGATTCGTCGGCGTAGATGTTGCCGACACCGGCGATGACGCTCTGATCGAGCAGCGTCGGTTTGATGCGCGAACGCTTAGAACGCAACCGATCTGCCAATTCTTCGGGTCGCATATCCCAGGGCTCTGGCGCCAATCTAGGAAACGCATCAGTTGCATCATTGACACACCACAACCGCGCCCACCGGCGCGAGTCGTTCAACTCAATCCGACGGCCATCACCTAGAAAAACCGCGGCGCGTCGAAACCGTACCGATTGCTCGCCTTGATTTCGGATGTGCAACGAGCCGGTCATGCCCATGTGCAGTACAAGGTAACGTTCTCCGCGCCCGGAACTTTCGAGGGGCAAGATCAGGTACTTGCCGCGCCGACCCAATTTTCCGATCTGCGCGCCTGATACGCCATTCGCAAATCCCTCGATGTCGCGATCCGGTGCCGCGACACTGTCCGACCATCCGACTTCGACGCGCTCGATACGGCTACCTTCGATCCCATTAGCGACGAGGTAGCGGCGGATCGATTCAATTTCAGGGAGTTCGGGCAAACGTCGGAGGGTTGGGTTTGAGTTTCAGGTAGAAGATCTGACATCATTCGCTACGAAACGAACGCGAGTCGAATCCTAACCGCCTTGCCCCTGACCGCGCGGTCCGGTGCCACGCGGGAATCCTGTGGCGTCAGAGCCAATCAGCGACTCGGGGCCTACCACGATGTTGCGGGCTTGGATCACGCCATCTTGCTCGGCACCGATCGCGATTGCCGACATGCCGTCTTCCAGATCCGAGACACTACCCGTTGAGGTAGAGACGATAACCGAATCATCGTTGACCGTCAATCTCAGCGTGCCCTGCTCGGTTTCGACGTGAACCATCGTGTCTTCAACGGTGGATACGCGACCTTGGATGTTGGAGATGCTGGTGTCGCCGCCGCCAAGGAAATTCGCTCCGCCGCCGCCTCGGAAACCGAAGCCACCGCCGGGAACATCTGGTACGACGCTTAAGGAGACGATGTTGATCTTTCCGCCGTCGCCCCTCTGGACAGTTCCGGCTACGGTCTGCCCTTCGATGAGGTCCGCCGTTGTGAGTTCGTCGAAGATCGTTATCGAAGTGTGTTCATCGATCGCCACATCGACCGGAAGACCATCGTCGTCGGAAGGTTGCAGAGTGATCTTGGTCTCCGAAACCTCGCTGATAGTACCTTGCACCGGTTGCAGATCGGCACCTCTTCCCGTGCCTTCCGGTAGCGCAAAACCAGCATCGGCGAGTGCTTCCTGCATCAATTCGCGTAGACGCTGCTGATCTTCTTGAGACATTTCGCCGGTTTGCGCTCTTTGGATCAGTTCGGCGATTTCGGGGTTGCTCTCCATCACTTCCTGAATCGCGGCGAAATTGCCGCCGCCCGGGCCGCCTGTACCACCACCCTGACCAAAGCCGAATCCGCCGCGACCACCTTCTCGCGCAACCTCAACGGTCGTGACCACCATACCCTCGACTTCATCGTTCGCGATACGTTCTTCCAACTCGGCAGCTTCTTCAGCGGAAATCTCTTGGACATCGACCGAGCTTGAAACCGCGATTTGCTCAGCCGGCGTTGCTCCGACAGCTGGAGATGAATTCGACGGCTCGGTTCGGATGCTCGGCGTCGGTAGTTCGCTCTCTTGTGCGACGGGTATCGCGTCATCGTCGCCGTCCGGCTCGGACGGCGCGAGAAACACGATTGCCGCGATGCCGATACCGACACCGACTAACGCCACAACCACTAGGAGTATTGCAAATGGACTCTTCATCTCGTTTCACCTTGATTTGCTGGATTGGTTATTCGTATCGGAGCGCTTCGATGGGATTGAGACCTGCCGCCCTGACCGCGGGGTAAATGCCGAAGAACAGGCCCACGGCGACCGAAACGATTAGCGCGATGATCGGTATGTCGCTCGTGACACGCGTTGACCACTCGGTACCGATCAAGAAACGTCCATCGATGCCCGTCGCGAGCGCGATGCCGACAAGTACGCCAATAATTCCACCGCCGAAAGTCAGGAAAACCGCTTCCGTGACGAACTGCGCGACGATGTCTCGCCGCTTCGCGCCCATCGCTTGGCGAATGCCGATCTCGCGGGTACGTTCGGTAACCGAAACCAGCATGATGTTCATGATCCCGATGCCGCCGACGAGCAACGATATCCCGGCGACGGTGCCGAGAAACACAACCAGCGTTTGGTTTGCCTCGTCGAACGTCTCAAGGATCTCCTGCTGGTTGAACACGGTGAAATCGTCCGCCTCGGTGATGCGATGGCTCAACCGCAACACCGTCTCGATCTCGTCTATCGCACGGTCAACATCCTCGACATCGCGCACCTGCACCGCGATCTGGTCGACGCTGATCGTTCCCGATGTGGTTCGTTGACCGCTCAATCGGTAGTACGCGGTGGTGATCGGCACCAACGCTTGATCGTCCATCGAGCCGAAGCCGCTTTGAGGTGCAAGCACCCCGACGACGCGGAAGCGGCGCCCGTTGATGCGTACGAAGGTGCCCGTCGGGTCTTGGTTGCCAAAAAGGTTTTCCGAGAGCAGCGCACCGAGAACGACGACTTCAGCGCGGGCATCGACGTGCGAAATGCCGATAAAGGTGCCGGAGCCCATCGACAAGTTCCGAACGCTTAAGAACTCCGGCGTAACCCCTGAAATCGATGCCGACGAGGTGTTGTTGTCGACGTGCAATGTCCCGAACACGCCGATCTGCGGTGCTACCGCTTTGATCGAAGGGGTGTACAGCGGATTCCGTAACGCTTCGGCATCGCCCAACGTCAACGGCTCGCCGTCTCCCGTCGAAATGACCGTCAAGAGGTTGCTGCCTAGTCCCTGAATCAGCTCAGTGATCCGGTCCGTAGAACCTCTGCCTATCGACATCAGCGTGATGACCGAACAGACGCCCAAGACGATGCCGAGCAAGGCGAGTGCCGCGCGCAATCGATTCGATGTCAGCGAATAGACGGAGGTGCGGATGATGTCCAGTGGTGACATGATTGGTTGCGCGTCAATTCACCGAGAGGAATTCGTTCTGGGGCTGGTCGCTGACGATTCGACCGTCGCTGAGGGTTATCACCCGGTTCGCCTGCGCCGCGATGTCTCGCTCGTGAGTCACGATGACGACGGTGATGCCGTTATCGCGGTTCAAGTCGGTGATGATCTGCAAGATTTCGACGGTGTTGGCGGTGTCGAGGTTGCCGGTCGGTTCATCGGCGAGTAGCACCGGCGGCTCTTTGACCAAAGCGCGAGCGATACCGACGCGTTGTTGCTGTCCGCCTGATAACTCAGTAGGGCGGTGATCCGTGCGGTCAGATAGACCGACTAGAGCTAATGCGCGCTGGGCGCGATCGCGCCGCCCGCGCCAGCGGCCGTACATCATCGGCAACTCCACGTTCGCCAACGCGGATAGACGCGGCAACAGGTTGTGGGTTTGAAATACGAATCCGACTTTTCGGCTTCGAATATCCGCTAACCGGTTGCTCGACATCGATTCGACCGCCTGACCGTCGATGTGATACGTCCCCGAAGTCGGGACATCAAGACAACCGATGATGTTCATCAGCGTCGATTTGCCGGAGCCGGAGGCACCCATGATCGCCACGAACTCGCCGTTGGCGATGTCCAAAGATACGCCGTCGAGCGCGTGAACTCGGATCGTGCCCATCTCGTACACCTTGGTGACGTCGCGGATGCGAATCACGGCATCGCTGTCTTTGATTTCCGCATTCATGCTTACACTTGTCTCGTTCGAGTCTTCCGTGTCACAGGCTTGTTCACCGACGCGGTGGCGGTCCGCTGCTGATGACCCGCGTCGATGCCGAGATCGCGCGGAAACCGCTGAATTGACTGGTATCCGAACCGACGACCGTCATGAAGACGGTTTCACCCTCTGAAACTCCATCCTCAACGACGGTCCAAAAGTCGTCGGAAATGCCCAGAGACACCGGGCGCGGCTCAATCGTGCCGTCGTCTTTCGATATCAGCAGAATCGGCTCGTTGACTGAACCAAAGAGTGCTTGTATCGGTACCAAGAGTTTGTCGGTCTGCTCTCGGATAACCACCTCGGCGACGGCGCTCAAACCCTCCGGCAATTGAGTGTCTGGCGGTTGCTCCGTCTGTATCGTCACCGGATACGTGACGACGCCTTGACTGGAATCGCCGAACGCGGCGATTTCGCTGATACGACCGATGAGGTGCTGATCCCCAAGTGCTTCAAGCGAGATGGTCGCCTGATCGCCCACTTGCAGGAACAGAACATCGACCTCGTCGACCGTGCCGGAGACTTCGACAATCGAAGAATCGGCAATCTCTACTACCACTCGTTGGTCGTTGACCGACTCGCCCTCTTCTGCAGAAACCGACGAGACGACCCCGTCGAACGGTGCGACTATCTGCGCTTGGTCGATTGCAGCGAGCGCCGAATCGAGATCCTCTTGTGCGGATGCCACTTCAGCCTCGCGCTGTGCCACCGTCACCGGGTCCGGGTTCAGCAGATCGTCGAGACTGTCCCTCGCGACGGTGATGTCCGACTTTGCGACTTCGATTTCTTGCCGCGCGATCTCGACGTCCAAATCTTCGATCGCGAACAGATCATCGAGCTGTTGGATTTTGTCGTCAAGCTCCGCCTCAGCCACTACGATCTCTTGCTCCAAGACCTCGATATCTTTGGCATCGGGGTTTAGCAGTGCCTCAAGGGCATCGATCTTCGCGTCGAGGTCGGCGCGGGCCACCTCGATGTCTTTTTCGGTCCGTTCAATCGCGTCAAAGTCGAACACCGAAAGATCGTGCAATGCTTCGCGCGCTTCCGTCACATCAGATTCCGCTTTGACGATGCGCGATTCCGCCAGGGTTACGTCGATCTTGCTGGCGTCTGTTTGCAACTCGGCGAGGTCATCTATCGATTGAACCAACGCGTCTTGAGCGACCTTCAACTCTTCTTTCGCGACCACCAAATCCTGTCCCGCCCGCACCCGTTGCGCTTGCCAGTCTTGTTCTCTCACCGTCTTTTCCACCATCAAGTCAGTCAACGCGATTTCGGCTTCACGCCGCTTGACTTCCGCCACGCTCAGCTTTGAAACAAGATCGTCGATGACTACCTGATCCGTCGGTACGATCAGATCGGCGAGTTCATCCTCGAGGTTTTCTAGCGATCTCTCGGCGGCTTCCACCGCGTCGGTGGCGTTGTCGATCTTCTGCGATTTCGCCAAGCTGAATTTCTCGTACGCCTCTGATCGCAATGCCACCTCATCCCAAGCATTCTCGAAATCAAGATTGACACATGCCTCGTAGTTGCGGGTGCTGGGCTCGTTGCAATCGAAGCGCATATCTTGCAGATAGAACTCTCGCCACGAAGCGACGACGGTTTCGCTCCAAGGTGTATTGGGATCATCTTCTAGCCAGCTTGAAGTAATTGGATCCGGGAAGACGATACGATCCACACTCTCGCCAAAGCCCATGATTTGCGCCAATGACTTGCCGAGGTCGGCGAATATGTCATCGGGCGATGCTATCCATTCGTAGCCTGCGATGTCCATGCCGAGCCATTTGTCAAAGACATCTTGATACGCGGTGCGGGCATCGTTCAACGCGGTGACCAGTTCCTCTTCATCAGCTTCGTCCTCGATTTCCAATTTCGCCAACTGATCCTTGGCGACCTGCACGTCGTCACTGGCTTCCACGATCCGCTCATTCAGGTCCGCGACATCTTCGCTTTCATAGGGGTTCTGCGCGTCATCCAGAGCCTCTTGGGCGCGATCGATTTCAAGATTTGCCGCGGTGATCGCGGCTTCGGCTTGCGATGCCTCTACCTCAAACTCAAACTCCACATCCGTCAGATCCTCGGCATCAGTCAGCTTCCGTTCAGCGTCAACCAGCTTTTGTTGCGCGTCTACGACCGCCAATCGCGCCTTTTCGATATCCGCCTCCGCCTTGATGATTGCCGATTGGTCAGCGGCTTTCAAATCTGCCAGTGCCTCAACGGCGTTGTCCCACTCCTTCAACGCCTCATTAATCTTGTGCTCTGCCGCCACTACGTCGGCACTTTCAATGGATTGCAGCTCTTCCAGCTTCTCCTGCGCGGTGGTTATCGCCTGTTCCGCTTGCAGTACTGCCAACTCCGCGTTTTCGATGTCGATTTTGGAAGGATTGATCAGATCGTCGAGCTTGGTTTCGGCGTCCGATACGGCTTTGGCGGCTTTCGACACCGCTAGTTCAGCGTTTTCAATCTCTAGCTCCGTCGGCTCCCAAAGATCATCAAGCTTCGACTCCGCGTCCTCCAGTTTCTTCGTGGCATCCAAAATCTCCAATTCCGCGGCTTCGATCTCGCGTTGATCCGGGTTAACTAGAGCATCTAGCGCCTCTTCCGCGTCTTGCAGTGCGACGCTGGCATCCTGTAGCCGCTGTTCCGCCGAGACCACCGCGTCTGCGGACAGTGCCATCAGCACATCGCCTTCGCTAACATGATCCCCGACCTCAACACTTACGGTTTCGACGGTTCCCGCCAATCCAAACGAGAGCCGTTCACGATTGGCGTACTCTAGCGAGCCGTTGATCGCGACGGAGTTCACAAGAGCGCCGCGTCGAATGTCCAAGAGTTGGGTTTCGGCGTCCTCTTCCACGCCGTACTCTGCCAAGACGAGGTCCGCGGGCGATTCACCCTCCAGCTGATCCTGCACGTATGGGTACAGGTAGAAGTATCCGGCGTACGCGATAGCCGGTATCGCGATCATCACGACCAGCGCGATCACCCATTGCCGGATTGAGATTTGGCTGAACGCGCCGGCGCGTTGTTGGGGCGGTTCGAAATCGGATTCGTTCGTCATGTGTTTGGTGCAGGTTTCGACAGAGCCGTTTGACCGTCTTATAGGCGATTGTGTTATCGAAATACGCGGAAAATGTCAAGAAGGTTTCAGGTGGCGCGGCGGCGCGGGCGGCCGACTTCACGCGAAGCTTATGCTAGCGTCTGGTTTGGGGTAACCTTTAACTCGCGGCAAGGAATTTGCACTGCGAGGGATTGCGATGACTGAAGCTAGACTTGCGCGGGACTACGATATCCGCTTCGGGCACGGGCTGTTAAAAGCCGATTCTGCCAACTGGGGCCGATATGTGGTGATAACGACGCCGTCGGCATGGGAAGCGACCAAAGACGAACTGGACCATCAGCCGGCCGGCATCGGCATCAACGAATGGCTAGACCGCACGCATCTGATCGAGGTTTCCGATTCGCTTCCCGACGACATCGACTTGGTGGTCGGTCTAGGAGCTGGACGTGCGCTCGATCACGCCAAACTGGTCGCCAAACGCAAGGACAAGCCCTTGGTGCAAGTGCCGACGGTGGTCTCGACCGGCGCGATCATCCACGGCTTTGTCGCCGATTGGGACGGACGACAGATCATCGGGCAACTCGCTGTCGTCAACTGCGAATACGTCCTTGTCGACTACGATGTGGTGCTCCGCGCGCCGGAGCGATTGAATACCGCCGGTTTGGGCGATGTGTTGTGCGGTTACGCCGGTATTTCCGAGTGGCGACGATCGGCAGCATTGGGCAAAACCGGGCCCGTCGACGAATCGAAAACCGCGAAAGCCCTCGCGCTGTACGACCAGATCATCACCGATTTTCCGAAATCGTTGGATGCTGACGGCGAACTGACACCGGCATCGGTAGAGGTCATCATGCGCGCGGTTCAAGCCCGCGACGACTCGTTGGTTCAGGACGAACGCGCACCCGGTGCCGACCATGCCTTCTGCTTTGTCGTAGAGATCGCTGCGGATAAGTTCTGGATACATGGTGAGATGTGCGCGCTCGGCGCCATAATCATCGCTTGGCGCACCGATCAGAGCCCTGAGACCCTGACGGGGTGGCTAGACCTGTGCAAGGTGCGTTGGCGACCGCGCGACGTCGCGATCACGCGCGAGGAACTCGGCGCCGGAATCGCGGTATGGCCGAAGTGGATGGGGGACGGTTCGGACGACAAACCGGCATCGCCCTCGATCGTCGTCCAAGAACCGATGACCGAAGCAGAGATCGACGCTTGCTGGGAATGGCTAAACTCGAACTGACGACGCAAGCGCAACGTCATACGACTAGATCGGAGGTTGACTCATGTGGGCGATGACCATCGCCGGCGGTCGCGGCGAGCGACTCCAACCCTTGACCGATCGGATCTGCAAGCCGATGGTGCCAGTCAACGGTGTTCCGCTGTTGCAACATCAGGCGCTCTGGCTTTGCGATAACGGCGTGACGGACATCGTGTTTCTGACCGGCTACATGGCGGAGCAGGTTGAAGACCACTTTGGCGACGGTTCGGATTTCGGTTTCCGCGCGCACTATTCGCCCGAAGACCAACCGTTGGGACGTGGCGGCGCCGTAAAGCAAGGTTTTCAACTCGTTCCGCGCAATGTTGATGAGGTGATCGTGGTGAACGGCGATGTCTTGACCGATCAATCGTTGGCTCCGTTGGTCGATCTGCGCCGTGCCACCAACGCCGCGGCGGCGATAACACTCATTCCGTACGTCAGCGCGTTCGGAGTGGTGCTGGTCTCTGACGACGATGTAGTTACCAGTTTTGCCGAAAAGACCGAGTTGCCGTTCTGGATAAACGGCGGCGTCTATGTCTTTGAACGTGGCATCGAGAGCAAATTCCCGGATGTCGGCGACCACGAAACCACCACCTTCCCGCAGGTAGTGGATGATGGACGCATGCGCGCGATCCGCTCAGATGCCAACTGGATCTCGGTGGACAGCCACAAAGACCTGCGCCAAGCGGAAGAGATGATGGCTAATGGGCAGTTGCCCAGCGCGGCCGGCTGAAAAAGCGCGGCCGTTCAGACCGTCACGCGCTCTTGGGATTCTCGAACGTGCCGCGACACTTCTAATGTCGCGATGCTGATGTTCTTGTCCGACGTATTAATCACGAAGTCGTAGAGTTCAGGGTCTTCGGGATGCGCGCGGTGCATCTTGTAGAAATACTCGCGTTGAAGCTTCTCGCGCTCCGAGATCAGCTTTTCAGCTTGCGAAACGTCGTTCAGTCCCTCGCGGTCCATCACCCGCGTCACGCGATCGTCCCAATTCGCGAAGATTCCGACCCGCGCGACATTCTCGACTTCGGCGAGCTCCACCGCGCCGGCGCGGTGGACGATGACCGCGTTGCCGTTTTTTGCCAACTGCGTGATGTCGTACGCGTTGTCGAGCGAAGTGTTGGCGGACGGACCGTTGGCGTCCCAGGTCAGGGGTACATGGATGTCCGCCGCGCCTTGCAACAACGGATCGTCACCGGCTGCTCCAATGGCGAAGTAAGACGCCGCGCGCTCGATCCAAGCCCAAAGCCGATCTGAAAATTCGCCATTTTCCGAAAGGGCAATTGCCTCTTCTTCTCGCAGGGATTCGCTCTCCGCGACCGACGGCAGACGCACGCGGTCGAAGTATCGCCATCGGAACATGCGGGCGATCTTCTTGCCGACATCAAAGGCTCCTGAGCCGATGTGTCCGTCGATTGTGACCAGCGTCTTTTGCATCGGTTTGTCAGCCGTTACGCGTTCTGGTCCGTTCCCAAAAACGAACCGCCGCGTGCGCAAATGATATACGCATTGCCGCGCGTGCGCAAGATTCGGGATTTACGGGTATTGCGCGCGACGAATCGCTAACGTTTCGCGCTCAAACCGCCGTCTACGGCGAGTGAAGCACCGTTTATGTAGTCGTTCTCGATTACCGCTATCACTGCCCGGCATACCTCATCCAACTCGCCGAAACGCGCAGCGGGACCGAGCGTCTGTTGCGAAGGCGAGGCGGCGTCTTGCGATTCCGAATCGGAGAGAGGAAGAATCGGCCCCAATAGAAGCTCATTAACTTGGATGCGCGCTGCAAGACTGATCGCCAAAGAACGCGTCAATCCGCTCAATGCCGCGTTCGACACGCCGTAGGCGAACCGCGACTCGTAGACCTGCCGGTGGTCGTTGATGTTTACAACCTTGCCGACATCGTTTTCACCGATATCCCGCGCCATCAACTTTGCCAACAACATAGGTGCGCGCACATTCACCGCCATTGTACGGTCGAAATCATCCGCCGAAGTCTCTTTCAGTTCCGCACGCTCAAAGACCGACGCACAGTTCACAATGATCCGCGGCGTTTCGCCGAACGCGTTGACCGTTTCATGCCAGAGCCGATCGCATTCGTCCGCGTCGGACAAATCAGCACGAACCACGAATGACCGCAACCCGCGTCCTCGCACTTCAGCGCATGTCTCAAGCGCGGCACCTTCGCTCGCGTTGAAGTGAACCGCCACATCACACCCACGCTCGGCGAGTGCAAGCGCGATTCCCCTGCCGATGCGCCGAGACGCACCCGTGACCAACGCCGTTGAACCATCAATAATCATGACCGATCCTCACCGATCACCAAAACCTTTAAGTCGCGACTCCTCACAAACTGCATCATACCCGCAGGCGCGCGGCGGCGGCGAAATCCATCGATCACCACCTATCCTGACCTTCCCCGGCTTGCGGGGCGATTCCTCGCCGCGCCGGAATGACAGAGGGGCAAGCCTAGCGCAACACCAATCACAAATTCACAGTACAACTTTTCTGCCACATTGGGTTTGTGAGAACATGGTCTTCTGATACATTGGTCTTATCCGATGCGATCTGATATCGGAAAGAACGTTCTATCGTAGGACAATGAAGAGATGCAAATAGAGGAAATCACGTCCACCCTCGAAGAACGCGGGGTCACCTGGCAAGCCGTCGGCTTCGCGCTCATCGGGATCGTATCGGTGCCGGTACTATGGATATACTCTGGAGCAGACCACTGGACAATCGGCTTCTACCGCATCGCTGTAACCCAACTTCACTGGGCCTTCGCAATCGCAATCGCCCTAACCATCGAAAGGATCAGAAAAATGTTCGAGACAAAGACCGAGATCCGCCGAGCCGCCAGACAGAAGTTGATCGAGAAAGGCATTGAGCAAGGCCTCGAGAGAGCCATCGAGAAAGGCATTGAGCAAGGCCTCGAGAGAGGCATTGAGCAAGGCAGCATCCAAGGCGAACATCGCGCCACGGAACGCATGATGTCGATACTCGACAGACATGGCGTCCAACTACCCCCAGAAGCCGAAGCCGAAATCCGAAAAAACGGCAACAACGGACGATAGGCTCGGGTTGCCCCATTCATCGGGAAATGTCCGGGGGAGTCAAGACCGTGTACGCCAAACGCGCAACGTAGGGGCACGCCCTTGTGGCTGCCCCGGTGCGGGGTGGGGTACGCCAGACGCATCAATGCGCCAGACATCGCGCAGTACGCCGGGAACGTCCGCGCCGCGGCGGCGATGGACATCGCGCCCGTCTCGGCGCGCAGGTGCGCTTAGCGTACCCCGCACCGCACCGGGGCAACCACAAGGGCGTGCCCCTACGGGTGCGTTGCTCCACTGGCCCTATCGCAGGTGGTCCATGAACTCTTGGCGTGTGGCGGGGTTGTCGCGGAGGGAACCCATGACGGCGCTGGTCACCATTCTGGGGTCTTGCTTGCGGACGCCGCGCATGACGGTGCACATGTGCGTTCCTTCGACGACCACGCCGACGCCCTTGGGTTCGATCAACGAGTCGAGGAAACTGGCAATCTCGTGTGTCATCCGCTCTTGCACCTGCAAACGGCGCGCGAACATGTCTACGATGCGGGGAATCTTCGACAAGCCGATCACTTTTTTCTGGGGCAGATAGCCAACGTGCGCGGCACCGTAAAACGGCAGAAGATGATGTTCGCAAAGGCTGTAGAACTCGATCGATTTCACCACCACCAACTGATCGTATTCGACATCAAAGAGCGCGCCGTTCAACAGCTTCTCCGGGTCGATCGAATATCCGCCCAAGAGCTCGTCGAACATCTCGGCGACTCGCAACGGAGTCCGCTCGGTTCCCTGACGATCGACGTTTTCCGGCCCGATCGCCGTGAGTATCTTGTCCACGCTGTCCGCGATTCGCGCCTTAGTAGCCGGATCAAGCGTTCGGCCACCGGCGAACATCGACGGGTCGTAGCCGTTGGTTTCGGCCCTTACCGCGCCGTCGGAAATTAGATGCTCTGCAACCATGACGATTTCTGCTTCCGCTCGATGTCCCCATCGAGCCGTAACTGCCCACTTATACGCACCATTATCATTATCGCCGTTGGTTCGATTGTCCGCTGTCGATGTCTAGGATAAGCTACAACCAAGCCGATCCTGAAACTGGCAAATGCGAGGAGTTCAACCGTGAAAATCACCGAGATAGAGACGTTCGTGGTCGACGCCGGATGGCGTCCGTGGCAGTTCTGCGCGGTCCGAACCGACGAGGGCATAACGGGCTACGGCGAGATGTCCGACGGACGCAACCCCTATGGCGTCGTCGGCACGGTTACCGACTATGAACCGATCCTTCTGGGTCAAGACCCGTTAGCGGTCGAAGCGCGGTACTGGGACATGTACCGAATGTCGAGGCAGGCGCCCGGCGGCATCGCGGCGCGTGCCATCGCCGGCGTAGAACTCGCGCTGTGGGACATCAAGGGCAAAGCGATGGGAGTCCCGGTTCATAGCCTTTTCGGCGGACCCACGCGCACGCAGCAGCAGGTCTACTGGTCGCACTGCGGATCGTCGCGGTCGCGCAGCCATGAAATCATCGGCTCGCCGCCGATGGACTCTTTCTCCGCCGTGACCGACTTGGGTCAGGAGGTGAAAGAACGCGGCTTCAAGGCCCTCAAAACCAACATCATCTTCTTTGACGACAACAATCACGGTTACGGATACGGTTTCGGTACCGGTGATTCCGATCAGACCATCAAGCCCGGCCTGCTGAGCCACGTCGAGAAATACATCGGGACATTCAAGGAAGCGGTCGGTCCCGACGTGGAGATTGCGTTAGACCTGAACTTCAACGTCAAACCGCAGGCGGCGAAACAGATCTGCGCCGTGCTGGAGCAGTTCAACATGATGTGGGTCGAGATCGACATGTACGAAATCGACGGTCTCAAAGAGGTGAAAGACAGCACGAGCTGCACCATCACCTCCGGCGAGAATCTCTTCACGATCCGCGACTACCGGCCGTACTTGGCGGCGCGTGCGATGGACATCGCGATGATCGATGTTCCTTGGCAAGGTTTCGCGCGCGGACGCGATGTGGCGATGCTAGCCGAATCACACGAAATCAACGTCGCACCGCATAACTATTACTCGCACCTCTCGACCATGCAGGCGATCAACCTTTGCGCCACCGTCCCGAACGTCCGCATCTGCGAAATCGACATCGACGACGTGCCTTGGAAAGACGACCTGACCGGCGGCCCGCTCAACTTCCACGACGGCGGCATCCTCGACGTCCCCACCAAACCCGGCTGGGGCGTAGAACTAGACGAAGACGCGGCACGAGCGCACAGCTGGGAACGAGGCAGAGGACCGGGTTATCGGTGATCTCGGAGCGTGTTTCGAACGAGGAACTAGATTTATTTGGTCCGTTAGCTCGAATCCAATCCCAGTTCGACCAGGCTGTGCGCGACGAACTCCACTTCGGGTTTGTGCATCAGGACTCGCAGTCGGTAGGCATTGATGTCCGACGGTATCCATTCGGCAAATGCGATAACCACGACCCTTTCGAGGTTGGATCCCATCGCGTAACCAAACTCGATCGCGGCATTCGTCGAAAGATCAGGATGCAAGACGTGTAACTCGTCGCAACTGTCCAACTCGCGCCAACTCCGATCCCTCACCTCGATCAGGTCATCCTCGGTCTGGGCCGGGCCGTTCGCCGGCCCGCGGTCGTACCAGATCGCTGGACAGTAGACATCCTTGCCATCCAGCGCGTTCTCAACGTACCACTCACACCAACGCACAATCAACCGCCGCGCATCCTCCGAGACACTCGTGATCGGTGTGGCTAGGTAGACGCGTTTCATCGCAAAACTCCAGATCACCAATTACTTGGAGAAATTCGCCAATTTGTCTACGCATCGCATCAAGGATCAAGCTCATTTCGGCGTGAAGGCGCTAACCGTCCGGGTCAACGAGTTGGTAGTGTTTTTCTTCGACGATTGCGATGTTGTCGATGTCGGGCACATCGAGTTCGATGAGAGCCACCACCGATTCCGTGATCGACTGCACTGCGAGGCATCGTACGGGTAAGCCAGCAAGTTTCGAGCGGCATACTAACGCGTTTTGCCAAATCTGCACGATGTTCAGGGAATCGTTTGCCCCTTTAGCTTCAACAGGTATAGCGTAATGCTGCCCATACTTGTCGATGCCGACGTAGAGTTCGTCGGTTTCAACTTGGGTCGACTCTTCGCGTTGACTGATTGGGTTCCACACCGGTACCGAAGTGCGAAGGTGGTTCTGCAACGAATAGCACGCCAAACCAGTGAATATGTCCACCAAACGGTTGTAACGAACAGTCGCCAAAATGGCTTGTTCATCACTCAACGCGTACATAGAAATCGCCCCAGGCGT
This sequence comes from Dehalococcoidia bacterium, assembly GCA_963662485.1. Classification (GTDB taxonomy): domain Bacteria; phylum Chloroflexota; class Dehalococcoidia; order Lucifugimonadales; family Lucifugimonadaceae; genus Bin127. The sequence continues at coordinate 77,532 of OY759581.1, forward strand.
AGCGTCTGGGATATCCGTCCGAATCAATTGCGCGTTCGGTTCAATTGCGCTGAATTTCACCTGGCGAAACTCGTATACCGAGCGGCCGGCTGGGAGTATCGCCCATTCGCGATCGGGCGCCGCTGTTCTGACGATCGAATCGGGCATCGGCATGCGATATCGAATCGAGTAGACAAGGTCGCCAAGATTTCTAGGGACGTCAACCCCCAACCTTCGCGCGGTCTGCACGATTTCGTCCCGCTCGAACGCGATTGACGTAGCTCCCGATTGATATCGCGCATTGAAGATATCTTCAATGATCCGTGAGTAGCTGTTACCTCGAGTCGTCATCCCGGCCACCTCAGCAACAAAACTTCTTCGCGTAGCTGCTCGCCCGTGGCGGTGGCTAGCCGGGTTCGGAAGAGGTCGATGCCCTCTACGTCGTAGCCGATATCCTCGGCGACCTCCCCCAAGAGCTGGCCGGTGCGGATCATGATGCGGAAGAATGATGCTTGGTCGCCCACGACGTATGCCAGTTTGGCGCCCGGTTTGAGCACTCTGGTAAGGCTCCGCAGATGTTGCGCCATACCGCCGAAGTACATTCTCACGACGCGTGAGTATTGCTTTTCAAAGCCTGACGTTTTGCCCAACTCGATGCGACGCGCCTCGATCTGGTCGGCTAGTGCGTGAACCCGAGAATCATCTGGCAACCACACATCATCTGTATCCCCTTTGTAGACGGTTCTAGAGTTCGAGCGGAGCAAGTGTTGTTTGGTCGCGCGTAGGTCTTTGCGATCTTCGAAAAAACCCAAAACCACAGACTCGACGCGGACCGTGCGGGTGTAGTCTTTTTCGTTCGGGTATGGCGGCGAAGTTATTACCGCGTCAACGGAGTTCGGGGCGAGTACGGTGTCGATGCGACGCGCGTCTCCGACGTGCACGCGCGACGGCGTGTCGATACCGCCTAGATTCTCTAAATCGGACGCGATCTTGTTGACCCGATTCGACCAAGCAGACACCACCGCAGCATCATGCTTTATCTTGCCCACTCCTACCTCTGGCCCGAACTTCAAGTTGGAAATCTCGCCGACCAGAGCTGACGCCAACGCCAACATCTCGTGATCCGAGTGCGCGTCCGACCATTGTCGCCGCAACTCATCGACCAAAATCAACACCTTGTGCAGCGGCAACGGACTGATGGCATTCTTGAACATCAACTTGGCGGAATCGGGCGCGAGGCTACGTAATTTATCAGCGGCAATACGATGGTTCGTTGGCTCATCAGTCAGCCCTTCGTCTTCGAATTGCAGGAGGACGCTCCGTGACACCCGTTCGGCGCGCCTACGCAACGCATCCGGGTCTGCCCCCCAGTTAACTTTGGTGTTTGCTACGAATGCCGAACTCGGCAATGCCTCCAATCCAACGCTGGGGATCCCCAGCTTCTTGCACTCAACCAACGTCGTGCCCGTGCCGCAGAACGGATCCAGCACCGTGTCCGCGTCCGTTAGACCGAACCGAGCCACGTAATCCCGAACCAAATGCGGCGGAAACGATAGCACAAACCGATACCAATCATGCCCCGCAGCATCGCTCGGCAGCAACGCGTTCATGCGAGCGTTCGTCGTCGGACGCGAACCCGCGCCGCGATTGGGTTCGATTCGACTCTGACGACCGTGCGTTGTAGCGAGTGATGGCATAGATAACTAGCCTACCAACTCCTTGACCTCAGCGACGCATCGCGCCATGTCGGCTCTCAACTCGTAGACCCAGAACCGCTTGATATGCCACCCCATTCCCATCAACCTGTGGTCGCGCATCAGGTCGCTCCGGCTTTGGCGCCCATCCCAATCTCGGTGATACCTTTCCCCGTCGACTTCAACATTGAGCTTCAAGTTGTCCGACACCAACGCGAAATCTAGACGGTATTGCCCTTCAACGTATTGGTGCATCGGCTTCAATCCTTTGGAGACCAACGATTCGTAGAAAGGACGCTCCCAGTGGCCAACGTTTGGACCGTCGACGAACCCTGCCGACGTGTCGACAGAATCCTTTCGTTGAAGCGTGTTGTCACAGAACTCAGCGAATCCCTTTACGTGGGCGATATTTGATGATAGGCACGCTTCGAGATTGCCCACGACCACTAGCAGAGCGCGGGCTCTCGTAATCGCGACGTTGAAGAGGTTATCCGTTTCGCTGATGAACCATTCTGCGCCACTAGGCATTTGAAATCCGACACAGGGCGAAAAGAACACCACGTCCTTTTCGTCACCTTGGAACGCGTGGGCAGTGTCCGTGATTAACTCGCAACGCAAGATTTCTGACGGTTCGAGGTGACGGTTGATTATGCCGCGGATGAGGTTCGCTTGAGCTCTGAAAGGCGTCACGATACCAACACTCCCCCGAAAGCCGCGGTTCTGAATTAGGTCCACGACTTGCCCGGCCAACTCATCTGCTTCCGCGCTGTTGATATTCCCGTTGTAGGTCGCTGAGTGTTGGACATAGCCGTTGACTTTGTGCCATCGAACGCCCGGATTTCGCTCGGCCGGGACCTGCAAGTCGCTGTAATCCGTGCACACCAACAGGCGATCGTTATACCAGTGCCTATTGCTGAATCCGATAATGTCCTCGTGCGAGCGAAAGTGTTCCCGCAGCGAATGCAATGCTTTTCGACCCACGTTTCGGACTCCAATGTCAAACAACGATTGCTGCTTAAAGGACAATGATTGGTCTGATACCGAATTTAGACCGTTGCGCGCTTGCAATGTCTGATCTTGTCGGGGGTTTATCTTGGTGATGTGCCGCAGCTGATCCGGATCACCGATTATGAGCGCTCGTTTCGCACGATAGAGCAACGGCATGGCGGAGGGGATGTTGCACTGGCTGGCTTCGTCGATAACCACCAGATCGAACATTCCCGGGTGAAGAGGGATGTTGCCTCTCGCCGACAGATTAGTGACACACCATGCGGGTAGTGCAGACATGATCTTTGGGAACAAATATGCCATGTTGCGCATCAATTTTCCGTACTCTCTGCCGCCTAGCTGGTCCTCAGTCAATCGTTCGAAAAGCGCCCGGAAATCACCGATCGCCTGCCTCGTGTCGAGGTCGAAATGATCCGGCAACACGCGCATCGACTCATCCACCAGTCGTCTGCCTGCATCCCATATCTGTTTTTCAATGCTCTTGAGTTCGTCCGCCAGATCGTTGACCATCGGCATCTTCGCTAATACGGCCACGGCCTGGTCGAACTCTAGATTGCAACGGTTTAGATTCTGCTGAGTAAGGGCTCGCGACGCATCAAGTTTGGCGGATTTTGATCCATGCTTGGACTTATGCTCAGCGTTAAGTCGATCACTAGCTCGTTGTTTGTTGGTAATGCGTTCCTCAAATTTCATGCGTTCGAATGCCTCATCAGCCTCTTTGATCTGGTCACGGCATTTTTCAATGCGCTGGACCAAAGATTCGATCTGTGCTTGCACACGCTCGAAGATGCGCTGATTCAACCGCGCCTCGCGTAGATCAAATTCGTCTCTATCAAATTCCGCATCGACTTCTACAATCTCGATCTTGAGGTCATCAATCTCTTTGACCAGCTGAGAATTGCGCCTAGCATCCCGTTCCCATTCGGACAACCTCGTCGACGCGGCGGAAAGATACGTCATCCATCGCTCTAAACCGTCCTTGGAGAGCGGGACGCTGGGTGGGGCGCCCAGGATGTCGTACTCGTCCGCCCAAGTATCAGCCAAGCGGTTTACACGCTTGAACTCGCCAGACCGTCGCCACCGATTCCAGATTCTTAACCAAATGGATCGACCGCGTTCGACTTGCGACTGAAGGATGCTTTGTGCCTCGAAGATCGATTTCCCGATGGCTGTGAAATCCTGACCTTGCTGACGCGACCATTGATGCAAGTCGAATTCTTCGTTTAACCGCCCCCTTCTCCTCTTCAATGACGTAATCTTGGCGTCCCGGACCCCAATCGCGACACCTCGTCTTTGTTCCAACAATTCCAATTCGTTGATTTCTCGCCTCAAATCCTCGGCGAATCCTGCATCGAATCGATCGTCGTCTATCTGGACCTTGGCTCCCTCGCGGCCCAGACAATCCAGAGCATCCGACTTTTCTTCAATTTCGAGATTGATGGCCGCGACCTTGGCGCGCCGGTCGTTTTGGGCAGCATCGCGTTCTTGCCTCAGTTGCTCGACGACAGCATCGCATTCACGGAGGGTTCGTCGCAACTGAATTTCATCTAGTTCACGCAACTGCTGCGCCTTGACGACCTGCCCGTCCAAATCCACCATTTCCTCTTTGAGCGCGTGAATCTTCCGGTCAAGTTGATCGGCGCGATTTCGACAACCCCGAACATCTTCCAAGTTACGCCAAACCGATGTTCTGCCTTCCTCCAACCGCTCAACCGCCCGCCGAGTCTGATCCAGTTCAAGTCGATCATGATCACTCACGTCAGATGAAAGGATGTTGGCCATGTAGTTGATGATTTCGTTTCGCAGGTCCCTATCGCCAGAGCGTCTGCCGGTTCGGATCAAAAGTGGCCTGCTGCTTAGACTGTTTACGCGATCTTCGACGACGTCTACAGCTTTTTGGTTGTAACTCGCGAAAAGCACGCTTTGCTGGCGGATCCAAGCGTTCGCAATCACAGTGGTCACAATCTGTGATTTGCCCGTTCCGGGCGGACCGGTCACAACCGTCAGATCGTTGCGAAATGCAGACTGTACCGCCGAACGTTGTTCGTCGTTCAACGAGACGACCTCTGTGATACGGTCATCTCGTTGGTGACCTCCGTCGTCGGTATGGCTGTCATTCGGAACGCCTCCGAAGAAATACCGAATTGCCGTCCCGTCGATCCGATTGGCGGACCGAGGGTTTGACAACGTTGACAACTCCCGCTCCAAACCTGCTGTGAAACGTAGCCGATCGACTATCACAAGAACATGACGATTCAGCACGCCACGATCATCAATCTGTCCGAAATTCGGCCCATTGGGAATGGCACTCGGATCCAGCGCGCCAGTGTTCGATAATTGTGGCAAACCTGCTAGGCGACCCACGAAATAACTTAATCCCTCGGATGGCAGTTCGGCATCAGCAGATAAACCAAGTTCCTCATACAGCTGTGTTTCTTGTTCTCTAGTCTGTACCCCAATAGATTGCAGAAATGCTTTGTTGATGTCAGGCCAGTCGTGAAGCAATCTGGCGGTCAGCTGGTTGTGGTTTAAGTCGTATTGGACGGGTTGCAGAAAGACAGGTAAAAACTCTAACGTCCCGTTCCAGGACCGCTTTGCCAAGATCGGGTACCCATACATGACTTCTGCGGATGACTGGCGTTGCCGCAGCTCAGACGCGAACATCGCGTTTTTGCCCGCGAGTTCCGCGCTCAACTTACCCTCACCACTCAAAGTCCATTCAGACGTTAACTGGAGTGCAAGGAAATCTCGACCTTCATCTTCAGCGTGAAGGACCACTGACCGATCGGCATCGTACCGCAGACATTCGCGGTAGTACGCGAGTATCTTTGAGAACTGATCGTGGTCGAATTGCCCGCGCGGTTTCAACCTAACCTCCGTCCAGTCAACCCACAACCTCTTCGATCTCGGCGTCGCTCAAGCCGGCTTCTCGCAGGACTTCCCAGTTGTGTTCGCCTAGGGCGGGGGAGGGTTTGAGGTCGGGCATTCCATTGGTGAAGTTGAGGATGGGGCCGGAGGTGCGGTAGCGTTGGCCGGTGTGGTGTTCGAGTTCGATGATGTAGTCGTTGGCGACGGCTTGCTCGTCCCAGACTAGGTCTTCGCTGAAGCGGATCGGGCCGCATGGGATGTCTTTGGCGTTCAGCTCTTCCACCCATTCGGAGGTGGTCTTGGTGTCGAAGATGCGCTCGAAGGTTTCGATCATATCGACGGCGAGTTTGTCGGCTTGCGGGGAGTCGTAATCGAAATCGGGATCGGTGACGCGCGGGTCTTCGAGGTTCAGGTGCTTCAGCAATCGGGCACGGGCGGCCCAGTCTAGCGTGCCGAGGCAGAGTCCGCCGTCTTTGGTGCGGTAGGCGCGGTAGTAGCAGCGGTAGATCGAAGGGCGGACGACGCTTTGGTAGTCGTCCTGCAACTCTTGGTAGGACTTGCCCTCGGCTACGAGCTGTGGATAACGCTCTTCATACCAAGTCATCGACGGCGTGGGCATGTCGAGCATGTGGGTGATCCGCATCGTCTGCATCGCGAGGGCGTTCATCATGAGGCTCGTCTCGACCTTCTGCCCTTTGCCGCTGTCGCCGCGTCCGATGATGCCGGCCATGATGCCGGCAGCGGCACAGTACGCCGACGACAGATCGATGTATGAGGAAGACCAGACGACTTCGGGCTGTCCGTTCGGGGTTATCTTGCCCTCGGACGTGACGGCGCCGGTGAAGCCCTGCATCACGAGGTCGAATCCGGGTGCGCCGCCGAGAGGGCCCTTCATGCCGTAGGCGGTGATGTCAACGTAGACAATGGCAGGATTGATCGCGGCGAGCGAATCGTAGTCGATGCCGAGCGCCTGCGCGGTGTCGGGGCGATTGTTGGAGATGACGCCGTCGGAGATTTTGACGATTTCGGCGAGGGCCGCTTTGCCGCGTTCATCTTTCAGATTAAGCGTTACGCTCTTGACGCCGCGGTTGAGCGGCAGGAAAGTTCGGCTCTCGTACGGTGCGAAGGGCTGAGTCACGCGCCACGGATCGCCCGTTGGCGGTTCGACCTTGACGACCTCGGCACCCATGTCGGCGAGGATCTGACCCGCGAAGGGTCCGGCGACAAAGTTGCCGAATTCGATCACCCTGATGCCTTCAAGCGGCCCTTTCTGGTATCCGTTATTGCCCCTCGTCCCGTTTTGCGATGCGTTCTCTGTCATGATGATGTGGAATATATCACCGCACATCACGATTGGCGATTCTGGGGTGGTTGTCCATCGTGTCGTAACATGCGAAACATTGAACCTATCTTCGATCGATTGGAGAGCCGCGATGTACACGACTGACATGTACGAGGGAATGATCGCCGAGACGTTAACCGTTTCAGCACCAGACGGCACCGCCATCAACGCCTATTTCGCTCGTCCGCTAGGGCCCGGACCGCATCCCGGCATGGTTCTGGCGCACCACATGCCCGGCTGGGACGAGTGGTATCGAGAGTGCACGCGCAAATTCGCTCATCACGGATACGCGACGATCTCGCCAGACCTGTATCACCGCGTCGGCCACGCTTCGCCAGAGGATGTCGCCGCTCATATCCGATCCGAAGGCGGAGCGCCGGACGATCAAGTCGTAGGCGATCTCGAGGCGTCAAGAAAGTTTCTGGAATCGCTGCCAAGCTCCAACGGCAAGGTCGGTGCGTTCGGAACCTGCTCTGGCGGGCGCCATGTGGTGCTTGCAGCGTCGAGAGGCGCGGGATTCGATGCCATCGTCGATTGTTGGGGAGGGCGCGTCGTTATGGACGATTCGGAGTTCACCGAAAAAACTCCGGTCGCGCCGATTGACTACACCGTAGACCTGTCTTGCCCAGTGCTAGGACTTTTCGGAGAGGAAGACACCAGCCCCTCGCCGGAACAGGTCGCGATGCACGAGGAAGCGTTGAAAAAGCACGGCAAAGATTACGAGTTTCACATGTATGCCGACGCTGGGCATGGCTTTTTCTACTACGACCGATCGCCGTATCGCCAAGAGCAGGCGGTTGACGGTTGGCAGAAGATCTTCGCGTTCCTCGGGAAGCATCTCGGCTGATGATCGCTCCGCTACTCGAAAACCCACAGGAGAACCCGCAATGTGCACGATGATCGCCGAGAAAGCCGCCGTAACCGGTAGCGGCAAAGGCACCCCCGGTTGGATGCAAGTAAATCAAGTGAATGTGTCTTACGACCATCCTTCCAACATGACGATCGAACACGCCCTCAATATCGACTTTGTGGACGCGTCGCAGAAGCTCGGACCGAGAATCGCGGTGGAACTGACGCCTCAATCGGCCCAACGGCTTGTCGAACTCATCAACGAAGCCCTCCAACGCGGCGCCGTCGCGGACCCTGCCGCGTTTGAATAGTTGACCGCCCCGCTCGCGCGGACGGGCGCGTAGGGGCAATCCCTAGTGGTTGCCCTAAAGTGGTGCTTGGTGCGCCGTGTTGGGTGGTCGCGATGCCTGTGAGACGGCGTCTTGGCGCGAGGCGGTGAGATTCCTCGCTCCACTCGGAATGACAGAGGCACGCTCGGAATGACAGAGGCAGGCTCGGAAAGGCAGAGGCAGGCTCGGAAAGGCAGTGACGGGCTCAAGATAGCGTTGGTGCGCTGGGGGATGTCGATGGCGTTCCCAAGGATGACGTGGGCGATTCAGGGCGCGAAATTGGGAAATTATGTTCCGATCCCCGTTTGATTGCATCGGAATCATGGATTGAGGGGGCGCGTACTGGTAACATGGAAACATCGACCGATTCCATCCTTAACAGGTACGCGCGCGTACGCGCGTACGCGTGTGTGTGAACATCTCACGCCGCCCGTGATTAAGGAAAACCGCCGCAGCTCTTGCTTGGAGGCCTATGACCACCGAAACCGCAATCGCTACCGAGACTAACGGACACGCCGGCTCCTCCGAATACAACGCGGAAGACATCACCGTGATGGAGGGTTTGGAAGCCGTCCGCAAGCGTCCGGGTATGTACATCGGCACGACGGGCCCGGAAGGGGTCTTTCATCTCGTCCGTGAGATCGTTGACAACAGCGTTGACGAAGCGATGGCGGGTTTTGCGTCCACTGTTGATATCCGCATCCACGCCGACGGCTCGGTAACAGTGACCGACGATGGTCGCGGGATACCAGTAGACACGCACGACAAGACGGGCAAATCGGCGCTTGAGACGGTGATGACGACGTTGCACGCCGGCGGTAAGTTCGGCGGCAAGGGATACCAAGTCTCTGGCGGTCTGCACGGCGTCGGCGCATCGGTCGTGAACGCACTCTCGGAATGGACGACGGTCGATGTCAGACGTGATGGCTACGTCTACAGCCAACGCTTCGAGCGCGGTGTAACCGTCAACGACATGTCGCGCCGTCCACAATCTTCCTCAGACCTGCGCGGCAACGGCACCAAAGTCACTTGGCTGCCGGACGGTCAGGTATTCCCGTCCATCGAATACGACTGGGATTCCATCACTGGTCGATTCCGCGAGATGGCGTACCTGAATCAAGGTCTCGCCATCCGGGTGCGAAGCGATTGGCACGCCGAGACGCATTGGCCGCACAACGACGTAACGTTCCGCTTTGACGGCGGTGTACGGAGCTTTGTGCGCACTTTCAACCGTCGGCGCGGCGGCATCCATGACAGCGTGATCTACGCCGCCGGAAACGTCGATGATGTCGCGGTCGAGGTGGCGTTCCAATACAACCAATCGTTCGTTGAGAACTGCCTGTCATTCGCCAACGTGATCCGCACCGGCGACGGCGGCACCCACGTAACCGGTTTCCGATCAGCGCTGACCCGCGTGCTCAACGACTACGCGAAGAAGAACAATCTGCTTAGCGGCGGCAAAGATGGCGTCGCGACGCTCTCTGGTGAAGATGTCCGTGAAGGGTTGATGTCGGTTATCAGCGTGAAGGTGAAAGACCCGCAGTTCGAGGGTCAGACCAAAGGACGTCTGGGTAACCCTGAGGTCAAGGGCACTGTAGAACAACTGGTTGGTCGGCATCTTGCAGAGTTCCTAGAGGACCATCCTGACGAAGCCCGATTAATCATCGAGAAAGCGTCTACCGCGGCGCGTGCCCGTGAAGCTGCCAAGAAGGCACGGGACCTCATCATCCGCAAGAATGCGATGGACGGTGGTTCGTTGCCCGGCAAGCTGGCGGACTGCTCCGAGAAAGACCCGTCGCGATCCGAGCTTTACATCGTAGAGGGTGAATCGGCGGGCGGATCCGCCAAGCAGGGCCGAGACCGCCAATTCCAGGCGATCCTGCCGCTCAAGGGCAAGATTCTGAACGTCGAGAAGGCACGGCCGGAGCGAATGTTCGCGCACGAGGAGATCGCCGCGCTGATCACCGCTATCGGCGCCGGAATGGGCGAAGAGTTCGACTCCGAAAAGTTGCGCTACCACCGCGTCATCATTATGACGGATGCCGACATCGATGGTGCCCACATCCGGACATTGCTGCTGACCTTCTTCTTCCGCAACATGCGACAACTCATCGACGAAGGTTTTCTTTACATCGCACAACCTCCGCTGTACAAAGCATCCAAGGGTCGTCGTAGCAAGTGGCTCTACGCCGACGCGGAACTGGACAACTGGATGGCAGAACGCGCATTCAACGGTCTGGCTGTCGCGTCTGAGGACGAAGATCAACCCATCTCGGTGAAGGGCAAGCGGCTTGGGATTACTGTGTCGCAGCTCCGAGAGTTCCGCGACGCACTCGCGATCGTTGATGTCCTAGGGATGCCGCAAGACGTCTTTTTCGACCTGCTTCGTGATCCTGAACTCCAGAACTTGACGTTCACGAGGGATCGGTCATCAGAGATTATCGGTAGCCTCGACGAACCAGACGAATTTGAAGAGGAAGCTGACTATCAAGTCGATCTGTTCGAGGGCAACGTCGGCGATCAAGAGACTACCTTCACGAGAGAGGTGAACGAGCTTCCAGACGTAGAGGACGAGGAGCCAGTTACCTATCACGTTCGAGGGTATGAGTTGACGGAAGACATCTACAACCACCCGGCGATCAGGCGTTCAAAGCGGCTCTACCCAGAGATCGCAGGGATAATCGACGCTGAACGGTTCAATCTGATGCGCCGCGAGGAGATGTTGCTCCAAGAGTTGACTTGGGACGAACTGCCCGAAGCGCTTGAAGAAAACTCCGACACGAACGGCATCAACATCCAACGCTACAAGGGTCTTGGCGAGATGAACCCCGATCAACTGTGGGACACGACGATGAACCCTGAAAATCGGGTGATGCTCAAAGTCAAAACCGACGACGCGATGACCGCTGATGACATCTTCCGAACCCTGATGGGCGAGGAAGTTGCACCGCGGCGAGATTTCATCCGTGCGAACGCGCTTGAGGTTAAGAACTTGGATGTTTAGGAAAAGGAATTCTTTAACTAGATAATCTGGGTCTAAGTACAACCACCTTCTTAAGCAGGTGGAAATAGTTGACAACTCCGGCACAGATCGCCACTGGAAACAGGGAATTCGATCTTTGACCGCACCGCGGGAATGTCAACATCCTCGCGAGAACCTATCAACAAGTTAGGTATCTGACGCCGAAACACTCCAACATCGGAAACCGGCGCGATTTGTTGATAGGTTCTCGCGAAGTTGTCGCGCACTTTTCGCGGGGATCTTGACAGGCAGTCAGGGTTCTGGATGCGACCGAGTCGAACGTGCTGGTGCGCTATTCAAACCACTGCCGCAGTGTCTCTTCGTCAACCTCAACGCGACCTTCTGAGTTACTGGCGAAAACGTTGAAGACTGGCACGGAGCGATCCGTGATGCGTTCGGCCCCACCTTCACGGCGATCAAGGATGCAGAGCGCGATGCCGACTTTTGCAGGATGGTCGATTAACGCGTCTAGTGAGCTAACCATCGATCCGCCGGTGGAGATCGTGTCGTCCCACAGTGCTACCGTGTCGTTCGGTTGAATGTGGCCCTCAACGAGCTTGCCCATGCCGTAGGATTTCTTTTCCGATCTCACGAAGTAGCCTTGCAAATCGTGCTGCTTTTGCCGCGCGGCGAGTACGACACCCCCAATGATCGGCACAGCGGCGACCGCGGGACCTCCGAAGTGGTGGATGTCGCGTCGCATCAACACATCAACGAACAGCGCGGACAAGATTTCGACCCCTTCGCCGTCGGTGGTCAGCAGGCGTCCGTCGAAGTAGTAGTTGGTGGTTCCGCCCGCGGTGAGCGTGAACTCGCCGTACGCCAGCGCGCCGAGTTCGACAGACCGCTCATGGAGACGGTTTGCGAGTGCTATTGCTTCGGTGTGATGCATTGATAGAGACCTCTTTTGATGATAAAACGGTGCACGGGATCTGGAACAAGGGTTGACGCTTCAACTGTTAAACCGTCACGGTAGAGCGTCCTGATTTTCGACGCGCTCGCATCGACCATTGGTCCGCGCAGGACCTCGGTACCGCACGGTAAATCGGCGAGGTCAACCGCGGGGGAACCAGGGCGTTCGACGACCACGAACCTGCAAGCTTCGATCAACTCGTCGTACCGATGCCATCGGTGTAGGTCTGACGCCGCGTCCGAACCGATTGCGAGGACGTATTCAGCATCCTCGCCATACACGCGCTTTAGATCGGAAATCGTGTCTAGCGAGTAGGTCGTCTTTGCCCTCACGACATCGACGTTCGACGCGTCAATACCCAGTTCGTTCTCGGTAGCCAGTTCGACCATGCGGAGCCGGTCTTGAGGGGTTGCGACCGGCTGGCCGTCTCTCAACCAGGGACGACCAGCTGGCACCATAACCACTCGTTCCGCATCCATCTCATTTAGCAGTGATCGCGCGACGGCGAGGTGACCGATGTGCACCGGGTCGAACGTTCCGCCAAAGACTACGATGCGCCTCACTGCCACTCAAACTCCCACTCCCCGACGAGAATGACATCACCGTTTTTTGCGCCGGCGCGACGGATAGCGTCGGTTACCTTCATGCGCTCCAAACGCTGGTGATATTGCACCAATGCGTCCCAGTTGTCGAGGTTCGACCCTTCCGCGAGCCGGACGGCGCGGTCATGCACGATGCGGTAGGTGTCGGCACCGGCACGTGTTACGAATCGCGTCGCGGACACGTCAGGTCGGTAGACCGGCAGGTTTTCATCTTTGAACGGGTCGTAGCCGTCCACATCGCGGCGGGTAAATGCGGTTTGGTCATCCGGCTCTTCAACGCGGCGCATCTCGGTCAACTGGTAACCGATGCTAGCGACTAAATCGTCAGTTCCGCTACGCGTCGCTGCGGAGATGAAATAGATCGGCGTGTCATCGCCAGCCGCGGCGCGGACCTCTTCTTCGATCTCCTCTCGGAGCAGTTCCACCTCTTCGACATCAACTTTGTTCACGGCGATTATCTGCGGCGTCTGCGCCAACCTCGCATCGAACGCGGCTAGTTCTCGATTTATCGCGCGGATTCGTTCGCCCGGTTCGCCTTCGCTCCCATCTACGACGTGAACCAGCAGTCGAGTCCGCTGCATGTGCTTGAGGAATTCGTGCCCCAGCCCTACGCCATCGGACGCGCCCTCGATCAAGCCGGGAATATCCACGGCGGCGAATGCGCCATAGCCGTGTTCAACGATGCCGAGCACGGGCTCTAGCGTTGTGAAGGGATAGTCGGCAACTTTGGGACGTGCTGCGCTGATCGCAGTGAGCAAGCTAGACTTCCCCGCGTTCGGCATTCCGACTAGTCCGACATCGGCGAGGATTTTGAGATTGAGTCGCAAGCGAGTTGTTTCTCCCGCTTCCCCCGATTCAGCTAATAAAGGTTCACGATTGACCGCGGTGACGAAAGCGGCGTTTCCGAGCCCTCCGCGCCCGCCTTTCGCCACTTCCAAACGCTGACCGTGATGGACGAGGTCACCAAGGAAGCGTTCCGGGTCATCCTCGTCATCTGGGACACTCCAAACCTCGGTGCCGACTGGCACGGTCACGTCGATGCTTTCGCCGTTTGCGCCTTGCCGACGATTGCGGGCCCCGTTGCCACCGTTCTTGGCGATGAAATGTCTTCGCCAACGAAATTTGAGCAACGTGTTCAGAGACGGGTCTGCCACCAGGGTGACTGATCCGCCGTTGCCGCCGTTACCGCCTGCCGGACCGCCGAGCGGCCGCAGCGCCTCGCGCAGGAAAGTTACGAGGCCGTTGCCCCCGTTGCCCGCGCGGGCCTCAATCGTCGCTTCATCGATCATGCCGCGATTCTAAACGGCATCATTGGCGGGCATCTGGTGCGGGTATCTGGTAAATCCTCGCGTGGATGCGTATGCCGACGCGATAATGCAATAAGATATGTGCGATGCGGACACCCGCCGTTTGGTCGGCGGCAATCGGTTACCGGGCCGGGAAACGGAGCAACTGAGTTGGAGAACATAAGCAAAGATAAACTGCTTCAAATGTTGGAGCGAATGTGGCTGATTCGGCACTTTGAGGTTCGGGTGATGGAGGTTCACGCCGCCGGCGAGTTCACCGGCGCCGCGCACCCGTACATTGGCGAAGAAGCGGTCGCGGTCGGTGCCTGCGCCGCACTCGAAGATACCGACTACATCGCTGGCAACCACCGTTCGCACGGACATCCTCTCGCTAAAGGCGGCAGTGTCAAGCGCGCCATGGCGGAGCTATACGGACGCGTTGACGGATACTGCAAGGGCAAAGGCGGATCGATGCACCTCGCCGACTTCTCGATCGGGATTCTGGGCGAGTCTGGCATCGTCGCGTCGTCAGTTCCCGTTGCGACCGGCGCCGCGCTGGCAGCCAAGATCCGTGGTGAAGATTTCGTTTCGATGGTCTTCTTCGGCGACGGCGCATCGAATCAGGGCGCTTGCCATGAGTCGATGAACCTCGCCGCGTTGTGGAAGTTGCCGGTGATCTTCCTCTGCGAGAACAACCAGTTCGCAGTCACAACTTCGTACCACGACTCGGTGTCGGTCGAACACATTTCGGACCGCGCTGCGGCGTACGACATGCCGGGCGTGTTGGTCGACGGTCAGGACGCGGTGGCGATGTATGAGGCTACACGCGAAGCCGTGGCACGCGGACGCGCCGGTGAAGGCCCGACGTTGATCGAGGCGTTGACCTACCGCTACGAGGAGCACTCTCTCGGTCTCGGACGTGTGCGGCGCGGCGAATACCGCACGCAAGAGCAGATCGACGAATGGCGCGAACGCGACCCGATCGACGTGTTGGAGCGAACGCTGACTTCCCAAGGGATAATGACGCAAGCGGAATGCGACGCGGTCTCGAAAGCCAAAGAGGCCGAGGTTGAGGAAGCGATCGAGTTTGCGCGCAACAGTCCGTACCCGGAACCGGAAGAGCTCTTCGACGATATGTGGGCGGACCCAATCCCGGCGCCGTAACCGCTTCCGCGACGAACCAACTCAAAGCAACTATCACGAAAGAACACCCCAAATGGCATCGAACGCGATCTACGTAGAAGCTATCAACCAAGCGATCATCGAGGAGATGGAGCGCGACGAAAACGTTTTCATCATGGGCGAGGACATCCGGCGGTCGGTCTACGGCGCGACGGCCGGTTTGCTAACGCAGTTCGGCGAGAACCGCGTTTTGGACACGCCACTGTCCGAGAACGGCTTTTTCGGCGCCGCCATCGGTGCATCTCTCGTCGGTATGAGACCAATCGTCGAAACCCTGACGAGCTTCATGTGGGTGGCGATGGACCAGTTGGTGAGCCAAGCCGCGAAGATGCGTTACATGTTCGGCGGTCAAGCGACCCTGCCGGTCGTTTATCGTGCGACGATGTTCTACGGCGGCGGATCAGCAGCGCACCACTCAGACCGCTCGTACCCGATGTTCATGAACATGCCGGGCTTCAAGATCCTGGTGCCGGCGACGCCACGAGACGCTAAAGGGCTACTAAAAACCGCGATCCGAGACAACGACCCGTGCATCGTTTTTGAGGATGGCACGCTTGGCGGCGCGACGGGGGAAGTCGAGGAAGGCGAAGCAGCGTTGGTGCCGTTCGGCGTCGCGGACGTGCCGCGCACTGGTTCGGACGTTACCCTAGTGGCGATTGCGGGTGCCGTGCCGATGGCGTTGCGTGCCGCTGAGGAGCTCGAAACAGAAGGCGTCTCCGTAGAAGTAATCGATCCTCGTACTCTGGTACCGTTAGATAAAGACGCGATACTGGAATCGGTCGGCAAGACTGGTCGCTTGGTGATCGCCGATCCAGCGCACAAAGTCTGTAGCGCAGCATCCGAAATCGCGTCGATCGTTTCTCAGGATGGGTTCTGGGACTTGCAGGCGCCGATCATGAAAGTGGCGGCGGAACAGGTTCACATACCGTACACACCAGTGCTCGAGCGGCTGGTTTACCCATCTTCAGAAAAGATCGCCGACGCCGTGCGTGAAACCTTGGAGGGCTAAAGAGTGCCACGAACTTCGGAATCCGTCGTTGCCGAACTGGTAGACCGCAACATGCGCCTTACGGGGCCGCGACTCGAGATCATCAATTACGTCACCCAAAAGCAACGAACCTTTTCCGCAGAGGAGGTTTGCGCCGATTTGCCGCAAATCGGCCGATCCACTGTGTACCGGTCCCTGAAGTTGTTACAGGACGAACGCATCATCTGCAAGATCGTTACGCCCCAAAATCAAATGGTCTACAGCGTCTCGATTGATGCGCCCACCCCGCCCTCTACGTCTGGCGAATCGGAATCAAACCATCACCATCACGCCGTCTGCACAGTTTGCGGCGAAGTGCGCCGTTTCAACGCCGCGGCCATCGAGAACGCAATTGCGGCGTTGAGCACATCAGAGGACGGGGGACTTGGAGTCGTGATGGACCACCGTATCGAGGTGTACGACGTTTGCCCATGCTGTTGCGGCGACACCGCCGAATAGCATCTCTTCGCGGTCAACGCCACCCGTCGGGGCACGGCATGTTGCGCACTCGTCCGCGACATCAATGATGGTGAGGTGCTTGGCGTACCCCGCACTGCCCCAGGGCACCCACAAGGGGATGCCCCTACGTTTCGATGGCGCGCGGACTAGGAAATTCGACGTCTGACGGTCGCGACGATTGCGAATATGATGCCGGACATCAAGGCGATGGATGCCCCTGACGGCAGGTTGGCGTAATAGGAAATGTAGAGACCGGTTACCGACGCAATCAGAGCGAATACGATGCCAAACCCGATGATGTGGTGCACTTTACGCGCCGCCAATACGGCCGATGCCGCGGGAGCGATCAGCATCGACAAGACCAAGATGATTCCGACCGCTTGAATCGTAACCACAACGACCACCGAGATCAACGCCAGAAGCAAATGGTCGATCATCGCTACCCTGACACCGGCAACTTCGGCGCCGATCGGGTCGAAACTCACAAAGACCATCTCTTTGAAGAAACCGGCGAAGACAACTAGCACCAAAATCGTAACTGCGAGGTTTACCCAAATGTCGCCGCTAGTGGCCGCTAGGATCTGTCCGAGTAGCACGTCTTCCAAATTGAGTTGGATATGGCTCCCCCAAGTCGAGATCATGATGACGCCGAGCGCAAACAGGGTGGCGAACAAAATTCCGATCGCGGAGTCGGCTTGAAGGCCTGTTTTACGGATGACGTACCCGATCAGGAAGGCGAATATCAGCGCTGCAGGTAGCATGCCGAACCAGACGCTCATCCCGAGGACCAAAGCCATAATCATGCCCGGGAATATCGCGTGCGCCATTGCGTCGCCCATAAAGCCGTAGCCACGGGTGACGATGAAGACGCCGACTAACGGACACAAAACGCTGATGATGACCGCTACGGTCAGCGCACGGAGCAGGAATCCATACTGGAACGGTTCGACGATGTAGTTGAGCAGTTCCATGAACGCTGGAACCTCTAACGCGTCAATTCTCGCGCGAGTAGGACGGCGCGCTCTCAGCGGACTGTGCGTGGGGGCCGTAGAGCTCGACCATCACTTCAGTCGTGAGCGCCTCTTCTGGCGGTCCCCAAGCGCAAACATGGCAGTTTAGGCACAGAACCAAGTCCATGTTGTTGGCCATGTTTGCCAAATCGTGAGTTGAAAGCAGGATCGTGTACCCTTCGGCGCAGAGTTGCCGCAAAACCGCGACAAGTTCGTGCTGAGAGCCGACATCTACTCCGCTGAATGCCTCGTCCAACATGAGCACACGCGCGTTCTGCGCCAGCGCACGGGCAACGAAGACGCGTTGACGTTGCCCGCCTGATAACTCCTCGATCAAATCGTCCTTGCGGTGGAGCAGCCCGACGCGGTGCAGAGCATCCTCCGCGGCTTGGCGGTCTTTGCGAGATACGAACCGGAAAGCGCCGAGACCGGGAGTCCGACCCATCATCACAACATCCCATGCCGTAACCGGGAAGTGCCAGTTCACCGACTCTGACTGGGGCACATAACCAACCATACCGCGCGCTCTAGCCGGGTCGATACCGTAGATCTGCACCTTGCCGGACGTCGGGTTTATGATGCCGACGAGCGTCTTTAACAGGGTGGTCTTGCCGGCGCCGTTCGGACCGACGACGCCGACGAATGAGCCGGTCGGCACGGCGAATGAAACGTCTTCCAGGATGACATCGTCGCCAAACACCACGCGCGCTTGCTGCGCGTCAACTGCTGGCAACGTTGTCGAGTTTCCCATGGCGCTTCATTCGCCGTGACGCTGGTACGAGTTCCTAGTGCGTCAACGAATCAACGATCAAGTTGACATTATGACGCATCATTTCAAGGTACGTCGGCCCGGTGCCACCGTCGGGGCTCAGCGATCCGACGAGCAGTCCACGCACGAACTTGATACCGGCCTCGGTTGCCAGCGTGTTCGCAAGCCGGTCGCTTAGCTGTGCTTCAGCAAAGACCACGCTCGCGCCTTCCTCCTGGACCCTCTCGACCAGTTCGGCGAATTCCTGCGGCGACCGCTCTATTTCGGTACCGCCACCCGGGATGATGACACCGACGATCTCGAAGCCGTAGCGGGCTGCAAAGTAGCCAAAGGCGTCATGCGTCGTCACCAGCAAACGGTCTGCCACCGGGATCTTCGCGATCTCTTCGTCGATCCACTTGTCTAGGGCGGTCAGCTCGGCGATAAACGCGTCGCGGTTGGCGTCGTAGTCGGCAGCGTTGTCGGGGTCAATCTCGCTCAGTTCGTGCGCGATCTCTTCGACGGCGATGGCGACGCGGTTGGGCTCCAACCAGAAGTGCGGGTCAAGCGAGCCGTGGTCGTGCCCCTCGTGTCCGTCAGACCCTTCCATTGCATGCTCGTCGTCGTGGCCTTCATGCTCGTCCTCGTCGGCATGTTCGTCGTCGTGGTCGTGGCCATCGGCATCTTCGTCGTGATGCTCGTCTTCGTCCTCATCGGCATGTTCGTCGTCGTGGTCGTGGCCATCGGCATCTTCGTCGTGATGCTCGTCTTCATCCTCGTCGGCATGTTCGTCGTCATGGTCGTGGCCATCGGCATCTTCGTCGTGATGCTCGTCTTCGTCCTCGTCGGCATGTTCGTCGTCGTGGTCGTGGCCATCGGCATCTTCGTCGTGATGCTCGTCTTCGTCCTCGTGAGCATGCTCGTCCTCATCGGCATGCTCGTCGCCGTGACCATGAGGGTCCCCGCCTTCGAAGTGGTACTCGATAGGGTCAACGAGTTCAGCGAGTGCGATGACGACATCGTGGTCGGCTGCTGCGTTTTCCACCAATTCTTCGAGCCATTGCCCCTCCAGCGCGAGTCCGACGGTAAATACGATATCTGCATCCGCGACTCGAGCGATGTCTCGTGCGCCCGGCTGGTGGGCGTGAGGATCTGACCCACGCGGAACCAGGTCCGTTACCTCGATGTGGTCGCCACCGACGATTCGCACCCAGTCTCCGATGATGTTGCTAGTCGCGACGATCTGAAGCGGTTCTGCCGGCACCGGCGTTGGTGTCGGCGGTTCGGGTGTTGCGGTCGCCGGTACTTGCGTCGGCGCAACCGTCGCAGTCGCCGGCACCGCTGTGGGTTCCGCCTCGCTACATGCTATCGACATCAGCGTCAGCATTGCCGCTAACACTGTCGCTACGACGATAATTCTTGATCCTATTCTTGGCATTTCCTGCAACTCCGTTCAGTCCCAAGTTGGTGCATTCTATTGATATAAAACATCAACAGCCTAGATGATACGTTATATCAATTAATGCGTGCAAGTTTTCCCGCGAAGTCGGAGACGACGCGGGACATGCCTTTTGGTTGCCCCGTTGCCGGGACAATGTCCGAAAGGACAGAGGGAAACTTAACATCTTCATCTCATGGCAACGGGTCATCGTTGGCGCGTATAACGATGCGGTTGATGTAGACGCCGGGGGTGCCGACGCGCTCGGGGTCAATGCTGCCGGGCTCTACTATCTCGTCCACTTCCGCGATGGTGACGTCCGCCGCGGGCGCCATCACCGGATTGAACGCCCGAGACGTGCCAACGTACTCGAGATTGCCGAAAGTGTCGGCGCGTTTGGCACGGATCAACGCGAAATCGGCGCGCAGTGCATGTTCCAGCAGATGCGGACGACCGTCGAATTCGCGCACTTCCTTGCCCTCCTGAACCGGCGTGCCGACACCGGTGGGCGTGTAGAACGCGGGAATCCCAGCGCCGCCGGCCCGGATACGCTCGGCTAACGTGCCTTGTGGGATCACGATAACCTCAGCGCGCCCTTCGCGCCAAGCCTTTTCGATCTCGCACAGCGGACGCGTCTGACCCGGGATCGGAAACGAGCAGATGATGCGATTGGCGAGACCGAGTTCGAAGAATATCCCCTGATCAATCGGCTCCAGATGCGGCGGCCAGCCGTAGCCGGTAGTCTTCGATATCCCGGCGACGTTGCCGATGATCGTGATGCCGCGCGGCCCCTGCTCAGCGAGAGCCAGCATCAACCGCGTCGGCTGACCGCCCGATCCGCCGAAACCGCCGATCATCACCGCCGCTCCATCCGGCACATCAGACACCGCGTCCGCGAAAGTGTCGATTATCGTGGGCAGCATGTCGACTCCACCTTGTTTCCCAGTTGGATGGTCAGGAGAGACTGTCGGTTATTAGCTTGGATCGATTCATGAGACATTCGATCGCGAACCTTAGTCAGTTTGGCACGATCGGCAGCGTTGTTGCCGTCATTCGCCGTCAACCCAGTCGCGATCGTCAACGAGACATCGCGCAATATCCGTAATTCTCTTGCGTTCGTCTACACGATCTTCCTCGAGGATCACATACAGCCGGACCGAGTACAGCGCTTTCTGCGCCAAAATATTCATCAGGGATTTACGAACATCAAATATCGGTCTAGATTTAGGATCTTGCAAAATCCGGATGCTCTGCTCGATGTCGTCGTCGTGAACCGGCGCCGCAGAGACGGGGGTGACCGAAGGGGTCTTGGTGAAAGTTCCACTCGTTTCCCATACATACCATAAATCACGATGTATGCTGAATCGTTGCGCTAATTCGTCCGCGATTCTGTCCAACTTCCTGACATTTTGGTCATGCTTGCTACTGTCGTACCTGTTGCTGTCGTGGCGTTTGTCGATGAATTCAATCGAGCCAATCAATTTCGGTGCCACCCCGTGTTGCAACGAATCTACCTTCGTGGCGACGACCTCGTCGTGCGTAGAATCCGCTAAATGTCTTATTAAATTTGTAAGCTCGAAATCGTCGAACCTGTGCCACGTTCCCGCTTCGATCATGCCCATAATCCCTTGTTTTGAGCAGTCGATTTCCCCGATGTCCAACAAGTGATATACTATATCCTTCAAAACTTCCTCGAATGCGACAACGGACGTATTGTAACTGACGCGGCGATAGTCGAAGAATCTGCCCAAAAGAAAATGTTCCGCAGTCCGTAAAGCTTTCGGCTTCAGGCAGATACGGCCCTTGTCGTCTAGGGTGAGCTGACGTAGCAAATAATCAATGTCGATGGTGCCGTACGGCAAACCGGTATGTCGTGCGGTCCTCAGCAGGTAGTCGATCCGATCGGCGTCCAAATCGGAACTGATGAGATTCGAGAAACGCGGCGGACTAACCCGGTTGAAAATCGAATATACGCGTTCGGCGGAAACACCATATTTGTCAAATATTGCAGAAAAATCTGCGTCCTTAACAAGCAGGAGCTGTCCTACATCTTCGTGGCTTAGTGGTTTAGTTTGCAGTCCGAGACTTTCATCGTTGGGTTCTGGATCGTCGTCTGCATCCCGATACGACACTCCGACTAAGCGTTCATCGTAGTACCTTGCCACGGCATGTTCAAACGCGTGTGAGAAAGGAAAATGTCCCACGTCGTGCAGCAAACCGGCCAAACGATACAGTTGAATCTCGTCTCCGATATCCTTTTTCGGAAATTGTGAGTTAAGCGAACCGAGGATCTGACCGGTCACATGACAAACACCGATCGAGTGTGACAATCTCGAATAGTCGGCACCGGGGAACACTAGGTGAGCCAGACCGAGTTGCTTGATGTTCCGCAGGCGTTGGAAAGCCTGCGTGGACATGCAGTCGATCTCTAGCTCGCTTAGGCCTACTGTTCCGTGTACTGGGTCCGCGATCCTTTTGAAATCGAACGTCATCGCTCCATCGACCTGGCACTACAGAGCTGGTGTACGAATTTCGTAAAAACCGCAATGCTCTAGTGCGGTTTCAGCTTCCGTGGTGTGCTCGGCGAGGTGGGGCTTCAGTTTCTTGATCTGTTTTTTCGCGTCTTCAGCATCGCCTTTGGTGACTCTTGTCTTCAGGTAGTGCAATGAAGATACGAGTTCCATCCATTGTCGCTTAGTTAGGTGCGTTTGCTCCGGCACGTCCAAAATTGGTTGAATGTTCTTGATTTTTTTTGCTACCGGATCAAGCAAGGTCTTGCCTTCGGAAGGTCGTTCCCCGATGGCAACCGCATTACGAAGTGCGTAATAGTCCCCGGCAAGACTGGTACTGTATGGCCCGTGAACGTACCAACTAAACCTGTACCCTAGATCTACGCCCGACGCTTGGGCGAGGTAAACAGACTTTTGCAACAAGATGCGATCATCGAGCGTGTCGATTTTCGTAGGCAGGCCCAGGCCATCGAGCACCAACTCCAGTGCGATTAGGCGATTCTCCATCGATCCCTCCAAGTTGTTGATGGACGTTCTATGTTATACGAGCGTTAGCATGTTTGTCAAAGGCCCCCTACCGGTCGGACAGCGGCATCGATTAGAGCGTTCATCGTGATGTTGGACCGCGGGCGCAACCGGTAGACCTTTCGGTTCCAGATTTCCTAACCCTACACCGGCATGGTGCGTTTGCTGTGGGCGCGGCCGATGGCGGCAAGCTCGGGGTTGCCACCAGATACTACCCTCACGCCGGCGTCGATGCGGTCGGCGATCGTGTCGGCGTTCCCGCCGCTCAAGAACGCGACGCCGTTCTCCGCGCACGCCTTCTGCACCCTCTCGCTCGCTTCTTGAACCCGTGGGTCGAACGGCGTATTCGGCGCGCCGCGGTCAACACCATAGGACATGTGCAGATCGCCCGGTCCGCACTCGGCGAATGTCAGTCCCGGCACTGCCAGCATCGTCTCGATATTCGACACGCCGCGCACCGACTCGACCTTGATACCCAGCATCAGCTCGCCGTCCGGGTTGAGCGGCCACGGGTCGGCTTTGGCGATGTAGTCAGGGTTTTCGAGACCCCAGATCGCTGCCGCGCCGGGCTCCGAGCCGACGCCGCGCGTGCCGCGTTGCAAACCGTATCCGACGCCATTGGCGGCGCGCGGGTAGCGGCAAGATTCGACGAATGCGCGCACCGCGTCGGCGGTCTCCGCCTGACACAGTAATATCCCATGCACGCCGCGCGCCAGAATCTGACGGAACTGCCAAGCGTTGTATCTGACGGTCTCTTCCGTTGAGCCGTCCACCGGTGCTTCGACGATCACCGTCGGCGTCCGATGCCCGGAGTTCGTCGGTCCGCCGTCAACCAACCCCTCCATGTAGTTCTGCAATCCGCCGAGATCGAACGGCCCATGCTCCATGCCGACATTGATGTAATCGGCCCAAGTGTGTGCGTCCTTCGATCCCTGCTCGTGTGTCAGAATCGCGCCCGTGTGACCGCCCGTGTAGTAGACCGGCTGATCCTGAGATAGCAATTCGACCGCTCGATTAACCCGTTTCGCAGACATGTATGTGCCCTCGACTCCTTATGTACCAGTGCCGGACAGCGCGGCCCAACGCCGAACCATTCCAATCACAGAGTTTACACAACCAATCATCTTCCCAACACTGACATCGCTCCATACGCCGAGCCCAGCCATGATTCGACGAGTCTCCTCGAGAACCGCTGTCGTTCCGAATGTAGCGAGGGACCTCATCAATCGGCGGATTCCCAGCAAAGGAATATGATTAACGCATGCCCTCTAACGATGTCGTCATTCGAGTGCGCGATCTGCGCAAGAGCTACAAGGATCTGGTGGCGGTGGATGGGATTTCGTTCGAGGTGCACAAAGGCGAGATTTTCGGGATGCTGGGCCCGAACGGCGCGGGCAAGACGACGACGGTGGAGATACTTGAAGGGCTGCGCGATCTGGATAGAGGAGACGCCTTCATCGACGGATTGGACGTGTCGCGGGATCAGAAACGAGTTAAAGCCATCATCGGCGTGCAACTCCAGCAGAACGCGTTTTTCGACAACCTGAATCTGCGCGAGACGGTGCAGCTTTTCGCCAAGCTCTACGGCTCAGACATGCCCGCCGAGCAAGCATTGGAGAAAGTAGACCTCGCCGACCGCGCCAAATCGCAGTACAAAGAACTATCCGGCGGACAGAAACAACGACTGTCGATCGCCGTCGCCCTCGTGAACAAACCCGTCGCGATGTTTCTCGACGAGCCGACGACGGGGCTTGACCCGCAAGCGCGTCGGAACATGTGGGAGCTGATCGACGGTCTGCGTTCGGAAGGCATGGCGATCATGCTGACAACGCACTACATGGAAGAAGCAGAGATGCTGTGCGACCGCGTGGCGGTGATCGACCACGGCAACATCGTCGCGCTCGACACCCCGAACGCGCTCATCGCCCAGCTCCAAGAGCGCGGCGCCCAAGCAGTCCGCAAAGACGGCTCACTAACTCTCGAAGACGTCTTCATCGACCTGACTGGTCGAAGCTTGGTTGAGTGAGACAACCGAGCGATGCAACGATATCGGGATGCATGTTAGATTGAAATCCATGGGTCAACACGACGGAAGGTTGCAAGGCAAGGGGGGCAGACATGGTAGCGACGCTTGAGGAAAATATAGCCGCGTATGAAGAGGTTGTGGACGACTTGGAGTTGGAACATTTGGATAAGTGGGTCACCTTCTACGATTGCGACCTCGTGGGAACCTACCAATCATCCGAAGATGCCGCTAAAGACGCGATATTCCGCTTTGGACGCGGGCCATATCTGATAAAGCGAGTAGGCGTGAGGTCTTGGCGTATGCCGGCGACTTGGGAACTGCGAGGCATCCGTGTATAAGGTCGCTTCCGGGTTTGTCGGTAACCCGGGGCGTCAGCGTGATTTAACGATGGCGCGATGCGTGTTAGATTGAAGATAACGCGTGAACACGACGGAAGGTTGCAAGGCAAGGGGGGCAGACATGGTAGCGACGCTCGAGGAAAACATAGCGGTCTACGATGAGAACGTGGACGAATTCGAATCGAAACATCTCGGCAAATATGTCGTGTATTACGACCGGGAACTCATCGGCATTTACGAGAATTCGCATGAAGCCTGTTTAGATGCGACGGTCCGATTCGGGCGTGGGCCGTATCTGATTAGGCTCGTCGGCAGGTCTACAGGTCGATATCCCGGCCCCTTGCCCGCGCGAGGTTCACTTGTCTGAACTCGAAGCGGGATTCTTCGGCAACCCGGACATGTTGGCGCGATACGGGCCAACGGTTTACTTTGACATCGGACACGATCCGGATTTCGAACCATCGGGGCAAACACCACCGAAATTGGAATCACGCGGGCTACCTGCTTTGGTCGACACCGGCGCGTTGGAAAGCGCGATCGACCTCGATCTAGCGATCGCGACTAGGTTGCCACGGGTTGACAGCAGGGGAGTCGTCGGCATACATGGACCCGTAACGACCGAGTACTATTCCGCACAGATTTTCGTGCCGGGGTTGCCTTTTACGATCCATGGCGATTTCGCCGCTTTGCCTTTGCGGGCATCTGGTCAACACCACTCCGCGATTCTCGGAAGGACGTTTCTGATGCATGTGTCGATGATCTACGACGGCCGGGATGGCGGCGTGATCATCACCGACGATCATCCCGCATACGGGTGAAGCGCGGGACCCGGTGAACCTGATATTTCCGACCGTCGACCAACCCCGCCCTACCGAATCCGATGCGCATCTACCAAGCATTCATCGTCGCGGAGCTCAAGATGTTCTTCCGCGACCGTGCCGCGCTGTTTTGGACGCTGGCTTTTCCGACTGTGATGATGGTCGTGTTCGGGCTCTTCAACTTTGGGAACTTCGAACCGCCAGAGATCGGGATTGTCGACAAAGCGAACAATGAAGCGTCAAGGGCACTGGTCGGCGCGCTGAAAGGCGAGTACGGCGGCGAACCGCTCTTCAATGTGCCCGATTCCGACGATGAAGACTCGTTGCGCGCCGACGTCTCGGACGGCGATATTACCGCTTTGATGGTTATCCCGGAGGATTTCGGGTTGCCCGGCAACACCGCCGTTATCGACATCACTTACGACGGTCGCAAGGCACAGGAAACCGAAATCGCCCGTACCATCATCACTCAAATTCTCGACGACGTGTTCAAGGAAACGGCACAGGTGCCTTCTGAGTACCGCGTCGAGAACTGGGCAACGATCGCCTATACCGAAGTTGATGGTCGGGGTCAGGGATACACCGGGTTTATCGTGCCCGGCATCGTTTCGCTGTCGATCATGCAAAGCGCGCTCTTTGGCGTCGTCTTTACACTAGTACGACTCCGCAACCAAGGCGTTTTGAAGCGACTGCACGCTACGCCGATCAGCCCTCGCCACTTCCTCGCCGGTTCGCTTTTCACCCGGATGCTGTTGCTGATAATGCAGACCTACGTGCTGCTGCTCGTCGGCATATTCGTTTCTGGTGTCGAAGTCTCGCCCGGGTACGCCATGTTCTGGTTAGAAGTCGTGCCGCTCATAGTATTCGGCGGTCTGGTATTTGCATCGTTGGGTCTCGCCATTTCCGGCATCGCCAAGACGGAGAACACCGCCGCGCCGCTGGTCAACATCATTTCGTTGCCGATGATGTTCCTCTCCGGCGTTTTCATACCGCACTCGGTGATCCCCGACTGGCTCGTGCTGATCGCCCGTTGGTTCCCGCTGACGTTCCTCGCCGACGCGATGCGCGAGATGGTGAACAGCGGCGAGACGCTCTTCATCCAAGGCGGATCTTTGCTAGGCCTAGCCGTTTGGGGCGCAATCTGCTTCGTCCTCGCGGTTAAAGCGTTCCGTTGGGAATAAAATCATGGCGCGGCAAGCAGTTGCCTGCTGCATTGCCTTAATCGCCAACAATCCGATCCAGAAACTCGCCCATTGCCGCGTAGTATCCCTCCGGGTCGAAGTAGTCCGCGCCGTTGTGCGGGGCTCCTTTGATGACGTAGAAATGCTTCTCGACGTCCGCCGCTTCGTAGACCTTGCGCCCGCACTCGATCGGCACGATTTCATCGAACTCGGAGTGCATTACCAACAGCGGACATCGCACGTCGCGCATGTAGAGCTCGGTGTCGAAACGGTTGTGGATGAACTTCTCGATCGGCAAGAAACGCCATGGGGTGACGGTCTTCGCGAGGTAAGGGATCGAGGATATCGGGCATTCGAGGATAAGCGCGTCTGGCGGAATCGCCGCGGCTAGACGTGTCGCCACTGCGCTCCCGAGACTGCGACCGAAGTAAACAACCTTAATCTTGGGTGGTGTGTCCGGTGTTTCAGCAATCCTCGCATCGATCCAACTTCGCGCCGCGATGGCATCGAGCGCGAATCCCTCTTCACTCGGGCTCCCCGCGCTCAATCCGTAACCCCGATACTCCAGAGCGAAGATGTCGATGTTGCGGTACCGAGTCACGAACTCGCGATATTGATCCAACCGAACGCTGATATTCCCGCCGTTGCCGTGCGTCAACAGCATCACGACGCGTTGATGATCGGTGGCTGCACTCGGTTCTCCCTTTATGAACCACGCGTGAGTACGGATGCCATCTTCGGCGGTCAGCCAAACATCCTCGTACTGCAATCCGACGTGCGACGGATCACCCCGCAGTTGCGGCTGCGGGAAAAAGATGAACGAGGCTTCGAGTGCGTTGGGAGTATGCATCAAGCCCGACGGATCTTCGGAACCTCTACCTTCATGTGCGTCGTCGGCTTCCAGCCGAGATCACGCTCGGCTTTGGTGAGGTTCATCTCCACATGGTCCTCGTCGCCGGCGATGAAGAACGGCTCAAAGACGCCATGCCCGACCTGCACAAAGTTCGCCGCCGCCATGTACGCGTTCGCCAAATCCTCCTCATCAGTCACATGCAGAGGCGGAGCACCACTCGGGTCGGTTACGTGTTCTGACTGCCGATAGTCGATCCACTGCTCGCGGGTGCGCGGGCCGGTGATCCGCAATGCCGCCAAATTCATGTCGAAATGCCGCGCGAAGTAACGACATATCAACTCGCCGAATCCCTTCGACAGTCCGTACGCGCTCGGCGTGTCCAGCGGTACCTCATCCTCCGATCCGTACCAGTCGCGCACCCGGTAGTGCACGCTCATCGTGCTCGTGTAGACGCCGTTCCGCAATCCCTCGTTGTAGCCCGTCCACAGGAAGAGATGCAGACCCATGTTGTTCACCGTGTAGTTCTCACGGATCACCTTCTCGTCCTGCACCGTCGACGCGCCGCCCTGCGGACTCTGCATCACCAACCAGATAAACGTGTCGATGCCGTCCACAGCTTCCTTGATCGCCCCCGTGTCTGTAACTGAGCCCCGCACAAACTCCACACCATCGTGGCGCGGCGGCGCGAGATCGAGAACCCGGAGGTCATGCACCTCGCGGAGATAGGGGGTGATGAAAGTACCGACATGCCCGGAACCGCCGACTAGAAGGATTTTCATGGTTAAGGATTGCCTTTTGGTGTCAAGTAGCGCGACGCAATGCATCGGATTGTACGCGCGACGTGCAGGTTCAGATGGATTGGAACCACTCTTCGTCAATGGTGACTTGCTCAACCATCTCGGTTTTTGCGCCGAGCTCAAGTTCCTTGAGTTTTTCGACAAGCAGATTACCGTCAATCAGGTCGATAGGATGAGTACCTGGTTTCGAGGCTTCCTTTGTTGCGTCGCGCGTAAAGTTACCAGTGGTGATCAGAAGGCCGCGGTCCGCTCGACCAGCCATCGCGCCGCGAAAGTCGCGAACCAAAGACGGACCTACGCTGCCTTTGAAGCGTTTGCATTGAACCACGACGGGAAAGCTGATGAGGCCTTCGAAACGAATCAGACCCTGGACATCGATCCCACCATCACCTGCCTTGCCCGTCACGGTTACTTCGGTGAAACCAGATTCCCTCAATATGCGTTGGCACAATCGCTCAAATGCATCCGGCGATATTGATTGAACGACGGCGAGCAGTTCTTCGCGCCAATTCTCAGCACCTTGCGAATCGGACTCGTCATCGACTGATATTTCGCTTACCGGAGACGCCCCACCGTCGAACTTTCTCCGTTTGCCTCGTCGATAATCACCGTAAATTCTCGAGACCGATTCTGGGTCGCTTCTGTCGAGCCGACGGCCTTTGGCGGTCAGCGTCCAAATGCCCCTGATGGAGTTGTCTATCAACCCCGCATGCTTTAACCGCGTGCGGGCCCATCCCAGACGGTGCCCGAGTTTGGTTCGCGGCCCATCGCCCTCCAACTCTTGAGCCACATCGTCAGGCACCTGCATTCGCGTAATGACGACCTTTGATATTTCGTGAATCGACCCACTACCGCCGAGTTCGAACAGTGCGTCGACCGTCGGTTGCATTAACTCAATTTGATTGGGCATTCTCACAGTTCGTTGCCTCTTAGATGGTTTGTGGTAGATCGTGTGGTTTTCTGACAATTGTAAACGTCAATACGGTAATACGGTCTTTTTACGGAGGGCTCGAATCCGCGTGCCATAAACCTCGTAGAGAATTCGGTAGTCCCGATCTGACATCAAGTCGTCAATTGGTTCAAATCTGATTCGCAAGCGCGTACCTCACGATCAGATGTCATATCCTACCGCCGCCGCGTCACTTCTATGGTTGCTCGTGCTTTGCCGAAACCTGCTAGTGCTAGCGGCTTGAAAACGGCGACGGTCGCGGTGGTGATGCACGGGTGCGTGTCTAGGGCGGCGTGGGCGATGCGGTCGGCAAGGGTCTCGAGTAGTCGATACTCCCCGTTCGTGGCGACTTCGATGGCGCGGATGCAGGTAGTCCGGTAATCGGCGGCGTCTGCCAGATCGTCCGACTCTGAAGCGGCGGTGAAATCGCCTCGCAGCTCGATATCGACGATGACGATTTGCGGCATTGAGCGTTCCCAATCTTCGACGCCGATCACGCATCGCAGCTCCAAGCCACGGATCGTCAATCGATCTGGACCACATCCTTGCTCGTTCGTATTCATGGCTCGATGCTATCCGCGAGTTGGTCGATCATCTCCAAAATGATCGCGACAGTCTGACCCATCGGCTCCGCGTCGAGGCGGTCGATGGTGTCTGACGGATGGTTGATGAACCTTGTATCGTCGGCGAGAAACATCAGGTATGGCACGTCGCGTTCGTCAAACGCGGCGTAATCAGAGGCGGCGTAGTCGAATCCGGCTGTGATGTCGAACTCAAAATCGAAATCGTCGGCGATATCGCGCGCCAAGTCTGTCAGTGCCTCGTTGCCAAACGCTTCAAGGTCGCCGACTCCGACGACATCAAGGTTTATCATCGCCGCGATGCGGTCGATCTCAGGTTGGGTCAAGTCGAATGCGTAGTGATGGCTACCGTGCAGTCCCGTTTCCTCGGAGCCGAAAAGAACAATGCGGAGATCGAACGGCAAAACATCGTCTGCTAGTTCGTCCGCCACGATCATCGCCGCGGCGATACCGCTGCCATTGTCATTCGCGCCAGGCGACCATGGTGTCGTGTCATAGTGCGCGCCGATGATGACTACTTGGTCGCCGACGATGTCGTTGTTCAACTCCGCGACGACGTTGCGTGAAGGCCCGTTGCCGATCGGGTACGCCAGCAACTCTACGCTGAATGGCTCACCTGCTTTTAGAGTGTTTTGCAACATCTCGCCGTCGCTCATACGGATTCCGCCGACTACGATTTCCGGTAGTTGTTCCAACCTGCCGCTGAAATAGAAGCGCGATTGGTTGTTGTAGACGACTGCGCCGACTGCGCCACGTTCCGCCGCGTTAGTCTCCTTTTCCTCAAACGTCAGGGTGCCGCGCCGCATCAAGACGATCTTACCGTCCACGTCGATACCCTCGAAATCTGCGTCGGCGCCGAGCCCCGCGTACACCAATTCGCCTTGAACTCTACCTGACTTCAACGGTTCAAACGGCAGGAAGTAGGTTTGCGGCGTGTCACCGTCATCGCTAGAAAAGGTGACGGCGGGTTCGTCGTTGCCCGGGCCGGGGAGAACTTCGATCCAACCGCCGCCGAAAGCTTCGTCAACTTCAAAATCCTGCAAAACCACTTCGTAGCCAAGATCGGCTAGCTCTGCCAGTAAATACTCCGCCGCTTGGAGTTCCTCATTAGTCGCGCTCTGACGAGGGCTCAACTCTTCCGCCAGCCATATCGCCAATTCGTAGACACGAGCAGTCAGTTCAGCTACGCCCGGGTCTCCATCTGCGACGGGCAATTCGACCGCGACAACCGTTGACGTTGCGGTCGGCGATGGTGCAATCACAATCGCAGTCGGAGTGACCGTGACGCGCACTTGAACCGTTGCTGTGACGGTTGGAGCGGGCGTTGGCTTCGGACTAGGAGCGACTGGTGTGGGTGTGTCGGAGATCGAAAGCGTCGGTTCAGGCGTGCTTGTAGCCGGGGGCACGCGAGTCGCTGTCGGTGTTGGCGATCCGACAGAGACTGGCGCGATTTGGGTTGGAGTACTCTTGACGGCCGTCGCCGTCGGCGCGGCAGGTATCGAAACGCGAAGGGTAGGGACCGCGACCGGAGTCGGGGTCGATGTCGGGATCGGCGTATCCGACACTGGCATCGTCGGTTCTGGCGTACTGCTCGCGGTCGCAACCAGTGTCGGCACGTTGACAGTCGGCGTCGCATCCTCGCCCGAATCGCACCCCATAGCGGCGGTTAGCGTCAAAGCCAAACCGAGAATAGACGCGACGGCGAGTCGCCATTGTCGAGAAACCTTCATGCTCGTTGTCCAGTTTCAATTATCGGTACGTTTAATCGCCATACGAACGCGGTTACAGTGATGTTTGGCGGATAACGAAGAATCAACTGCGGTGCCAGTGAATTGAACCTAATAGAGACGCCCCACACATTCGCGGGAAACCCAATCGACCGCGCCGACGCTCTAAGGCGCGACGAGGATGAGATACGCCGACTCATGGAACGCGAGGACACCAAAGTGCTGATCCTCGCCGGACTCGATCCGCTAATTGCGAGCGTGGACGAATCCGCCGCCAAACTTGGTTGGGTCAACTACCCTGAAGCCCGCGTTCTGGTCGATACCGATCCTGCCATTGAGACGTTTCTCGGCGTCGAATCCGAGGGTCATCCTTTGGTTGCTTGGAACGTGCAAGGCAGTGCCCGCAACGGATCCAATCAAGTCTCCCTAGACGCAACTACGGAGCGCGGTCTCGCGTTTTGCGATGCGCGAGAATCGGCGATGCTGATATCCGGCGCAGAGACCGGCATTCTGTCCCAAGCACGCGCAAATCTTGGCTGGCACTCGACCCATCGGTTCTGCGCCCGTTGCGGCGACTCGACCGAGATGCGAAGAGGGGGCTTGATGCGCCAATGCACGGCATGCAACGCCCAACACTTCCCGCGCACCGATCCGGTAATCATCACCGTAGTCACCGACTGCGACCGATGTCTCTTAGGTCAGTCCGCCGGACGACTCAGCGCGATGAAGATGTACTCTGCGCTGGCTGGATTTATGGACCATGGCGAGTCGATGGAAGAAGCCGTGCGCCGCGAGGTCAAGGAAGAAGCTGGCATCACCGTCGGGCGCGTCGCTTACCATTCCACGCAACCGTGGCCGTTCCCGTCTTCCCTGATGATCGGCAGCCACTCCGAGGCGCTGACAACTGACATCGACATCGACGAATTCGAGATGACCGATGTCCGATGGTGGGACCGCGAAGAGGTTTTGCTCGCGCTGTCCGAAAATAGCGAGAACCTCCGCGTACCCGGCCCGATCGCCATCGCGCACCACCTGATCAAAGCTTGGGCACACGGCAAAGCCGGTAACTTCGACTCCAATTAGCCGCGTCTGGAGTCGATCCCTATTTCCGACACAAAGCGAGGTCCCTTCGATGAAACTCAAAACTCTCCGCGCCGTCCATGTCGACCTGCCGGATCCGAAGCCGAAATCGGTGGGGCGACGGGCGCCTTGGCCGACGAAATCGCCGAGGGCGATGCCGATCAACTACTATCCGCAGTTCTCGCGCCACCCGGAGCAGATGCCGGGCAACCGCGGGCTCGCGGAAGTCTGGGTCCAAGCAGTCGCCGAGGATGGCACGTTCGGGCTCGGTAGATGCTCGTTCGGACAGCCAGTCGCTTCGTACATCGATCATGTGATCGCGCCGATGCTCGAAGGTCAGAACTGCATGGCGATCGAGTTGATGAACGATCTCGTGATCCGCGCCGGGCATCGGCATGGGCTCGCCGGCATCGTCGCAACGGCGTTGGCTGGCGTGGACATCGCACTCTGGGACCTCAAGGGCAAACTGCTAGGACGACCGGTATACGAGCTTCTAGGCGGCCCCGTGCGCGACAAGATCGCCCTGTATGCCACCGGCGATGACCTCGACTGGTATCAGGAGTTAGGTTTTACGCGCTTCAAGATCACCAACCCGGGACACTACTCGCAGGGCGACGAAGGGCTGCACATCATCGAAGAGCACGTCGCAAAATCGCGTGAATTCGTCGGAGACCGCGCCGAGTTGATGATTAATCCGGTCATGTCGTTCAACGTCGAATTCGCGTTACGCCTCGCCGAGCGTCTGCGTCCGTACAACCTGCGTTGGCTCGAAGAACCGTTGCCGCCGCACGACATAGAAGGGCACGCCGAACTCAAGCGCAGCATCACTTGGATACCACTCGCAACGGGCGAAGACCATCGCGGACGACACGCATTCGCACAGCTGATTGAGCGGCGCGCTATCGACATCGTGCAGCCCGATATCGGATGGAGCGGCGGCATCACCGAGACGATGAAGATTTACACCATCGCCGAAACGGCGGGCATCGCGATGATTCCGCACGGTGGCGCCATATCGCCGTGGGGCCAACACGTCGCAATGGCGGCGCCCGAATCGCCCATCGCGGAGTGCTGGATCGGTTCACCACCCGGCATCCCCTTGGAAGAATTGAACCGCATCCCTGGATTAGCAACCGCTAAAGACGGTTTCATCACCCCGTCAGACGCACCCGGACTCGGCATGGACATCCCGGCGGAATGGATTAGAGATTGGGAATACCGCGGCCGTTCCGGTTGATGCAGACCGCTCGTTTTCCCGTCGCGAATGTGCCGATTCTTCAAACCCATATAATCCTGTCTAACGTTGTGAAGGAATCGCGAATCGATATCCGGGCGTAGATGTCATGACCACTCAAGTTGAAACCGCAGAGCGTGAGCCGCTGATTCTCGTAGTAGATGGGCATTCGATGGTGTTCCGGGCCTGGTTCGCGTTGTCTCGCGGGGGTGGATTGACGAACCGCGACGGCAAACAGACGCACGGCGCTTACGGTTTCCTGCGGAACTTGATCGCCACGATCCGCGAATACGGCCCCACGCACATCGCCGTCACTTTCGACACGCGCGGCCCGACGTTCCGCGACGAACTCTTCGATGAATACAAGGCGCAACGTCCGCCCATCGATCCTGAACTGCACGCGCAGATCCCGATGGTCGAAAGCGTCCTAGAAGCGATGAAGGTCCCGGTCTACAAGATCGAAGGATTCGAGGCTGATGACGTTGTCGGGACGATCGTGCGTCATGCGGAGACGGTCGGTATACGGTCACTGATTCTGACGGGCGACGCCGATCAACTCCAGCTTGTCAACGACGAGACAAACCTGCTGATGTACTCCGGATTCGGAGATACCAAGGTTTACGACATCGACGGTGTGCGTGATCGTTACGACGGTTTAGGGCCGGAGTTCGTCGCCGAGATCAAGGCGCTTGAGGGCGACCCGTCCGACAACATCCCGGGTATTCCCAAGATCGGACCTAAAGCCGCGCGCACCGTGTTAGGTCGATTTGGGCACTTCGACATCCTCTACGAAAGAATCGATGAGGTGGGAGAGATTCCATCCAAGGAGTTGCGCGGCGCAAAGGGCGTCATGGATCGGCTGCGCGACGGCAAGAAGGTCGCCTACGACGGTCTGAAACTCACCACGATCGTCACCGACGTGCCGATCGAGATTGACTTCAGCGAGTGTCGCATCGGCGGCTACGAACGGACAGAGGTCGTCGCCACACTCACCGAACTCGGATTCGGCGAGACGATCGTGCGGAGCATACCGGATGCCGGAGACGCGGAACGCGGGGTGTTCCCGCTACCCGTCGCAGGACGCGCTCAAGGCGATTTCTTCGGCGGCGCGGGACGGGCGGCGCAATCCAAAGCTGCGGTCAAGGCCGGTGAACCGCTGGGCGACTACAAGGTCGTCAACACCGTGACTGAACTCCGGAGCATGGTCGCACGATTGGACTCTGCGAATGGTTTCGCGTACGACACCGAGACCAATGGCACCAACGCGATGCGAGACGAACTGGTGGGGATGTCGTTCTCGAACGAGGAGGGCGAGGCGTGGTACGTGCCAGTCGGGCACCGCGTCGGTGAGCAAGTCGATCGCATCCACGTTTTGGAGCTCGTCGCGCCGCTCTTCGCAGACGCCAAGATACCGAAAGCCGCGCACAACGCCAACTTCGACATGATGGTGTTGCGAAACGCGGGAATCGACGTTGAGAACGCATCGTTCGACACGATGATCGCGGCGTCGTTGTGCGGGCACAATCGCATCGGACTCAAAGACCTTGCGCTTGAGCTCTACCGCGCCGAGATGACACCGATAACGGATCTGATCGGCACTGGGCGTAGGCAGATCACGATGTCCGAGGTCGATATTGAATCGGCCGGACCATACGCCTCGGCGGATGCCGATTTCACCTACCGCCTCTGGCGTCATTTCGAGAGCGAACTGGACTCCCACAACGCGCGCGGCGTCTTTGACGGCATCGAGATGCCGCTGTTGCCGGTCATCATCGAGATGCAAATCGCCGGCATGGTAGTAGAGGCCGATGTGTTGCAACGATTCTCTGCCGCGCTCGGCGAGGAGATCGCGCAGATCAAGCAGGCGACTAACGCCCTAATCGGCGGTAGGCAGTTCAACATCGCGTCGAACAAGCAACTCGGCGAGATTCTCATCGACGAGTGGAACGCGCCTCCGACGCGACGGCTCAAGACCGGTTGGTCGATGAACGCGGACGCGTTGGACCGCATTCGGAACCGTACCGGTTTAGACGACCGCATCTACCAGTTGATCGACGCGGTGCTGCGTTTCCGCGAGCTGTCGAAGCTAAAGTCCACGTACGCTGATGCGTTGCCGAAAATGGTCAACCCGGCTACGGGGCGCGTCCACACGACGTTCAACCAAGCCGGATCAGCGACCGGACGATTGGCGAGCAACGATCCGAACGTCCAGAACATCCCAGTCCGCACCGAGTTGGGCCGCGAAATCCGTAACGCGTTCTCGACAATGTACGAGTCGGGGTGGCAGTTGCTATCCGCGGACTATTCTCAGATCGAATTGCGTATCCTCGCCCACATGTCGCGCGAACCGGGTCTGTTGGAGGCATTCCGCAACGGCGAGGACATTCACGATGCCACCGCGCAGGCGATGTACAACGTCGGCGATGTGAGTAGCGATCAACGGCGCATTGCCAAAATACTCAACTTCGGAGTTATCTACGGTCTGGGTCCTCAAGGCGTGGCGCGCCAAACCGATCTCTCGGTGCAACAAGGCCGCGAGTTCATTGACCTCTATTTCGGCAGGTATCCCGGTATCCGCGACTTCATCGAACACCAGAAGCAGGTCGCCAAGATGCGCGGCTACGCTGAAACGCTGAAGGGTCGTCGCCGCTACCTGCCCGATCTGCGCTCGGCGAACCAGGGACATCGTGCCGCCGCGGAGCGCGTCGCTGTCAACATGCCGATTCAGGGCACTGCGGCTGATGTGATCAAGATCGCAATGGTCAACATCGCCGGCGAGCTCGAAAGGCGCGGCATGGATTCCCGCATGACCGCTCAGGTGCATGACGAGCTGATCTTCGAAGTCGCACCCGGCGAATTGGAAGAGATGACCTCCATTGCACACGACATGATGCCAGCCGCAATGTCGTTGGAAGTACCCCTGTTAGTGGACACCAAAACCGGCGTGCGCTGGGGCGAACTGGAGTAAGCTAAATCGTCGCGATTTCGCCGACTAGCATTCCGAGGTCTTTGCGGATGGCGGCGGAGATGCGGTTTAGGCGTTTGCCGTTGATGTCTTCGTTCTGCATGACGTCGGTCAGGATGGCGACGCCGAGGTTGAAATCGGGATCGCCCCAAGCGATGGCGGTGCCCATGCCACCGTGAGCGAAAGTTAATGAGCCTTTAGGTGCACCGGTTCGATTCGGCTGATCGTCGTCCAACCATACGCCTTGTCCGATGCGGGACCGTTTCATAGCTTCGATATCGTATGCCGACGCGTGGGTCGTGTAAACGTTGGCCACTGCGTTCCGACTCAACCATGCATCGCCGTCTCGGCTAATCCCGCCGGAACACACCGTCGCGTAGAGACGCGCTAGATCGCTGGCGGTTGTGATGCATGATCCGCCCGGCGTCATCACTTGGTTATCGAGCAACCAGTCCATGTTGAACGGCATCGCGGGGTTGTGATAACCGTTCGCCGTGTGCAACGGCGTAACTCGGGATCGTGTCGCTTCGTCCGAGAAGTCAACGGCGAAACGAGTGTCGAAAAGCTTTAGCGGCGCGGCCACCTCGCGCTCGAAAAGGTCTACGAACGGCGTACTGGTGGCACGGCTCGCGGTTTCGGCGAGCAACAAACCGAAGGTTATGGCGTGATAGTGGATCACCCCGCCCGGTTCGTATTCCGTCGGCATAGAAGCCAAGATGTCGCACATGCGGCCCCAGTCGTTCCAATCGACATCGCCGCGCCCGTATTCGTGAGGCAAACCGGAAGTGTGAGTCAGCACATGACGGAGCGTTACGTTGGTTTTGCCGCGTTGCGCGAACTCGGGCCAGTATTCGGCGATTGGCGCGTCGATCTCCAACACGCCCGCATCCAATAACCTCCATATCGTCGCCGCGACCATCGCCTTGCCTGCCGAGAACGCTCGGAACAGCGGCGCGGGCTCCGCAGGTGCGCCTGATCCATCGGCGGAACTCAAATATGAGAGCAGCTCCTCGCCAGCGATGTACACCGAGACGGATGCCGTTTTGTGCAACCCCTTCCTCAGCTGCGACTCCAACTCTGAGAAGAGTTCGGGCAGGATGATGGCCGGCGGACGATCAAACACCGGTGGAAAAACATCGATCGCGGGAGCGACGCGTTCAAACGTCGTGTCGTCGTACTGGGCGGATTCTGGAGGCGCTAAAGCCGTGCGATATTCGGTGAGCTGGAGCGCGAGGTCGTCAAGCTCGGCTCGCATATCAGCGACGGCGGTGATCGCTGCTTCGAGAGCCTGAAGGTCTGCCGCGTCATCCGCGCGCTGACCTCCGTCTAAATCTGGGCGACCTTCAAGATCGAGTCTGGACAAGGTAGATCGGTATTCCTAACTGGCGGAAACCCGGCGGAAGTTGAAAGTGTCTTGGAGCTTGTTCATGCCTTCCATCCAACTGGCTTGAGTTTCTTTAGACCATGTCGGATCGAAGTCGGGGTATTTTTCAAGCACCTTAAACGCTAATTCTCGCATCGTGCCGGTTGATGGGTCGACGTCGTCGCCGGCAGCCGTCGGAATCTCGGAATTCGATTCTGGAATCGGTTGCCGCGTTGCGGTTTTAGCGGGCCGCGAGTTCGACCGCGACCGCGCGGCCGACTTGCGGTTCGATGTCAAATATGGCGAGAGCAGGATGCCGGCGTGGATCGCGGCATGGATGAAGAACGACTCGCACTTTATCAGCATCGAATCGGTGCATCCGAACTGGCGCATCGCTTCTCGGAACTGTGCCTTTGTCGCACGTTCCAGATCGAGCCTGAATACTGGAAGATAGTAGCTTCTGAGAATGTTTTCCAGAATCTTGTGATGCTGTTCGCCGTTAGTTTGAGCGAGTTCATGCAGCGCTTCGCTTGGGCGTCCGTCCGCATCTATGAGTCCCAGAGCGCGTAACGCGCTGATTATCTGCGATGTCGCGGTGCCGGAAAATTTGGAATCGAAAACGGAACGGTCGATTCTGTCAGGCATACTGACGGCGAGCGATTCCATAAAAGTTCGGAATGTCCGATATGCGACGTAGGGCGGGTTGAGAACTCGTTCGGTAACCATGGTTTCAAACTGAGATCAGGGCTTTCAAGCTCGATGATACCGAGTATACGAGGATAATTTTCCAAACGCAAGTGGAACGTTGGAATATGGGAAACAGTTTCTGGACATCAACAGGACAGTTTTTTGGATTGCTCCCCGCAAACGCGCAGAATCTGACTAACGAAACCGTGCAGACACCCCAAAGTCCGATCAGACAGGCAGGTTCAGGTGCGAATCCCGATAGAAAAAATCCTTCCCGATCCAGAACGACCAATTTACGACAAGGCGCATCGAGCCTGGGCCCGGAGGCGTCGACAACGACGGATGCCGGTAGTCCTCGCCGATCACGGACAGTTCTATCTGCTGTGCGGAAACAACACTATTGACGCTGCGAAACGTGCCGGCGAGGATCTCGTCGAATGCATCGTCAGGCAAGGCGTCACGGAAGATGAGCGCGAAGAACTCCGCCTCGCCGACGAATACTTCTCTTCGCTTCTGCCACCGATCAGGATGGCGGAGTCTTTCATTCGCTACCGTGAAAAGTATCACGTAACGCAACAGGAGCTGGCGCGCCGCACCGGCATCACCGCCGGCACCGTGCATCACTACGAGAGCCTGAAACGCACGCTATCGCCCACGTTGCAGGAGCACGTCGACGGCGGTGACCTCACGTTCAAAGAGGCACGATGCATCGCCGACATCGACGGCCACGATCGCCAAGTTGAGCTGGCGCAACCGTTCATCGACTCGCGCCTCAGCAGCGTCCACGTCGAGGAGATGATCGCCAAGGCTAAGGCGAATCCTCAGCTGCCGTCAGCCGACCTGATCGCGGAGTACGTCGATGGCGAGCCCGAGATGGAAGTGGTCGCCGCCGAGCCGGACATCATTGGGGCAACGAACGGCCACCACGTGATCCATGCCGAACGCTTGAACGGCAGCTACGCCGACGACCTCGAAGGGATGCAGCAAGACGCGTTCATGTTGGCGGGCAGTCTGGAGAAGTTGGCGAGCGCGGACATCCCCGAATACCGTCGCCTCCGTCTCGTCAGCACCTTGCGGATCCTATCCAGTCGATTGAACACCGCGCTCGATCACCTGAACCGCTACAAGTCGAGTGGCACGATGTTGCGCCGTTCGACCAACCGAAGCCGGCCCCAACAAGTGGTCAACGCGCGCTGAGATGATTCCAAAATCACGCGCAAACGACGAATTCCGTAAAATATTAAGGAAAAATAACCGTACTTGAAACTTTCAAAGCAGATCAGGTGTCGATTGGCGCGATGCCTGCCCTGTGTTATGTAGTCGACGGCCGGGCGGTCATTCGGCAAAATACCGCCCGAAAGTGCTGTCGGACGTCAGCAGTGTCTGATTCCAAAGGACACTCTGGCCAAGCATGAGGATGGGGTGCTTTCTCAGCCTCCTTAAGCACCCCAATCCTCAATGACAGCTTAAACCTTCACCCCAACCGATCGCGGCATATCCAGCTCCGTTCGGCGAGTGCCTGCAACCCTGCAAGCAACCCTCATCAACGGGCATGTGCCAAGATACATGGTTTCCCCCGTTCACGGGGGAAATGTCCGAAGGACAAAGGGGGGCACGCCGCGCGTCGGCAGTTTTCATCTTACCGATATGCGCCCGTGCAGTTCCACGCATTCGGCGCGAACAAGGTCAGAACCCATCGGCGTATGGTGTACGATTGCCTAAACCGCGCGCCCGGTGCCGCTCGGCTGATCGAGGTACCAGAAACGCGCGTAAAACGCGCCAAATCTTAGTTGCCTAGGTGATGCCCAAAGATGCTTGAGAGATTTCATGTGCCAGAAGAGGAAGCGGTCCGAGTCATGCCCGATCGGATGCGCGCCGCGACGAAGACGATTTTCTCGAAAATGGGACTGTCTGACTCGGATGCCGAACTGTCCACCGACGTATTGCTGTATGCCGATTTGAACG
The DNA here is from genome assembly GCA_963662485.1 of Dehalococcoidia bacterium. Classification (GTDB taxonomy): domain Bacteria; phylum Chloroflexota; class Dehalococcoidia; order Lucifugimonadales; family Lucifugimonadaceae; genus Bin127. Next base: position 118,887 of record OY759581.1, read on the forward strand.
GTGTCGACACGCACGGCGTCTCGAACATGTTGCGGATGTATGTGCAGGGGTATCAGTCCGGCAACATCAACCCCGATCCGGAGATGCGGATCATCCGAGAGACTAACGTCACGGCATCGTTCGACGGTGACGGCGGTCTTGGGTTGCATCAGGCGCCGAGGGTGATGGACATCGTGGTCGAAAAGGCTAAAGAGCATGGCATGGCGGCGGCAACGCTGATGAACTCTGGACATTTGGGCGCCGCGGGCTATCACGCCGTGCGAGCGATCGATGAAGACATGATCGGCGTGTGCATGACGGGTGGCGGCGGATTCGCGATGCTCCCCACGTTCGGCGCGGAGCCGCGTTTCGGAACCAACCCGTTGGCGTGGGCGGTGCCGGCGCGATCGCAACCGTATTTCATCTTTGACGCCGCGACGACGCAGGTCGCCGGCAACAAGATTCGGTTGCTGCAACGCATGGACGCGCCGATTTTGCCCGGTTGGTTGGCGCGCGAAGACGGATCACCGATCATGGAGGAAGAGCCGGTGCCGGAGGAAGATATCCGAGGCGAACGGCGGCACTGGTACATGCTCCCGTTCGGCGGCACCCGCGAAAATGGGTCGCACAAGGGATACGCTATCGCCTGCATCGTTGACATCATGACGAGCACATTATCGGGCAACGGCCCCGGCTTCGTCACCGAGAGTGGCGGGCACTTCTTCTCCGCGTATCGCATCGACGCCTTCACGGACCCCGATAAGTTCAAGGACGACATGGACCTGTTCTTGGACGGATTGGCAACGACGCCGCCGGCACCTGGGCATGATCGCGTCGTCTATCCGGGACTGATCGAGAGCGAAGAGCGCATCGACCGCACCGCGAATGGCATCCCGTATCACCCCGAAGTGTTGGAGTGGTTCGATTCGATCAACGCCGAGTTGGAGTTGGATCTGCAATTGCCGTAATGCCCGACATGAACCGGTCATATTCGCCATCCCTCGCGTCATCGCTAACTCGCATCGGTTGCGTCGATCATGAGCGCCCGCGAAACTCCAGCAGGAACCATCGCTGAGCTGCCGTCAGTCGTTGAGCTGACGCAGCGGCTGATTAGATTCGACACTTCCAACCCGCCCGGACAGGAACGCGAATGTGCGCTTTGGTTGAAGTCGTTGCTTGACGCGCACGGCATCGAAAACCAAGTCTTGCACCCGGATGGCAAGCCTGAACGGTGCAGCGTCGTCGCCCGCGTTGCCGGACGCGGTGAGGCGCCGCCGTTGCTGTTGCAAGGGCACATCGATGTTGTGACGGTTCACGGTCAGCGATGGAGCCAGGAGCCCTTCGGTGGCGAGATCGTCGATGGAAACGTTTGGGGGCGTGGCGCGGTCGATATGAAGGGCGGAGTGGCGATGATGCTCGACGCGCTCCTGCGCGCGCAGCATTCCGACGTCAAGCCGCCGGGCGATTTGATCTTTGCCGCATTAGCAGACGAAGAGCTGGGCGGCCGGCAAGGCTCGGCTTATCTGGTTCATGAACACGCTCACCTCTTCGAAGGCGTCAACCACGCGCTCGGCGAGTTGGGCGGTTTCACCGTCCACCTGCGCGGGAAACGGTTCTACCCGATCATGGTCGCCGAGAAGCACATCTGCCGAATTCGCGTTACGTTCGTCGGCGACGGCGGGCACGGATCGCAGATTCACCGCGACACCGCGATGGGACGCGCAGCAAGGGCCTTACGCCGGATGGAAAGGCGACACCCGCCGTTCAGATTCGTCGATGCGACCCGCGCCATGCTGGAGGCGATAACCGAAGAGATGCCAGTCCGTGACGCGATGGCGTTGCGGATGTTGATGAAACCGAACACCGCCGGCGTCGCGTTGGGACTGATGGGCGACAAGGTCGCAAGAATGCTTGAGCCGATGTTGAGAGACACGATCAATCCAACGATCATCAACGGCGGTATTCAGGAGAACGCAGTTCCATCCGAGGTTGAAGTGCTGCTAGATTGCCGACTATTGCCGGGCTCCAACCAATCCGATATCGTCCGCGAAGTGCTAGCCGTCGTCGGCGAGCACGCCGAGATCAAGGTAGAACGCTACGAGGACGGTCCGTCAATGGTCGATATGTCGCTGATGCCGTATCTATCGAAATTGTTGGAGACTGCCGATCCCGGTTCCAAAGCGATCCCGTTCATGGTAGCCGGCGGCACCGATGCCAAGTGGTTCGACAAACTCGGCATCGAAACCTACGGCTTTACCCCCATGCGCCTCCCGCCCGAAATCGACTACATGGCACTATTCCACGGCCCCGACGAACGCGTACCAGTAGACGCCCTGCACTTCGGCGCCGAGTTGATGCACCAAGCAGTAAATCGCTACCGCGGCTAGCGAATCCTCGCGCGCGGTACGCCAAACGCGCAACGTAGGGGCACGCCCTTGTGGCTGCCCCGGGGCGGTGCGGGGTACGCCAAGCGCATCAATCCGCCAGACGTCGCGCGGCACGCCGGCAACACGCGCGTCTCGTCGTCATCGGAATCCATCGATCACCCCCATCCTAGCCTCCCCCGGTCGAGGGGGAATGGATTGTTCGTGGTGATGGAATCCATCGCGCCCGCCTCGGCGACTAGATGCGCTTGGCGTACCCCACCACGCCCCGGGGCAGCCACAAGGGCGTGCCCCTACGGGTGCGTTGTTGTTTGGCATGGGGGTGAATGCCTAGCGCACAATGGTCATCCGTGATGGGTGCGCGCGCCAATCGCACCATGGCGCGAAACTGCGCGCAGTACGCCGGACCCGCAACGTAGGGGCACGCCCTTGTGGCTGCCCCGGGGACGGGCGGGGTACGCCAGAGGCATCAATCCGCCACGCGTCGCCCACGACGCCGGGGACATGCGCGTCACGACGGCGGAATCCATCGCGCCCATCTAGGCGCGTAGGTGCGCTCGGCGTACCCCACCCCGCCCCGGGGCAGCCACAAGGGCGTGCCCCTACGGGTGCATTGTTGTTTGGCGTGGAGGTGAATGCCGAGCGCACGTTGGCACAAATCCCCGCGCGGAACGCCAAGCGTACCCCTACGTGGTGTGGTCAAGACGCGGGGTGCGCTGGGCGGCCCCCTGTGTCCTATCGGACATTTCCCCACGAGTGGGGGAAACCCTTAAATGAAACGCTCTAGAGAATTGCTTGCAGGCTCGCCCGCGTTGCTTCGATCGTGGCGTCGATGTCATCGTTGGTGTGGGCTAGGGAGATGAACCAGGCTTCGAAGGGTGATGGGGGCAGGTAGACGCCGTTTTGAAGCATGGCGTGGAAGAATTCGGTGAAACGCTCGCGATCGTTGGTGGATGCGCGCTCCATGTTCGTCACGTCTTCCGCGCCGAAGAAGACGGTCAGCATCCCGCAGACATGGTTCACGTTGAAGCGTATTCCCGCTTTCAACAAGTGGTAGGTCAAGCCGTCACCTAACCGTATCGTTTTGCGGGCCAACTCTTCGTAGGTGCCGGGCTGCGCGAGCTGTCTGATCGTCGCGGCTCCAGCAGCCATGGCGACCGGGTTGCCGGACAGCGTGCCGGCCTGGTACATCGGGCCGAGCGGCGCGACGTGCGACATCAACTCGACGCTACCGCCGTAGGCGCCGACTGGGAATCCGCCGCCGATGATCTTGCCCAAGCAGGTGATGTCGGGCATGATGCCGTACATCTCTTGCGCGCCGCCGTACTCGATTCTGAAACCTGTAATGACCTCATCGAAGATCAGCAGGCATCCATCTTCGCTGGTCAATTGTCGGAGTGAGCGCAGGAAATCGGGGTCACCGATCACGACACCCATGTTGCCGCCGATCGGTTCGACGATCACGCAGGCGATCCGCTCGCGATATTGCTCGAAAATCCGCTCTATCGCTGCAATGTCGTTGTACGGAGCGACGATGGTATCTTGTGCGAGGCGAGAGTTTACGCCTGCCGAATCGGCGATGCCAGAAGTCGCTAATCCTGACCCGGCGCGCACTAAAAGCGTGTCTTCGTGCCCGTGATAACCGCCGTCGAACTTGAGGATCATGTCGCGGCCCGTCGCGGCGCGTGCCAGTCTTATCGCCGACATCGAAGCCTCGGTGCCAGAGTTGACGAAACGCACCATCTCAATCGACGGAACGGCATCCACTATCAACTGCGCCGCTTCAACCTCGTACTCGGTGGGCGCGCCGAACGATGCGCCCGCTTCGGTCGCCGCTTGCGCCGCCGCGACGACGTCGGGGTGCGAATGTCCGAGAATCAACGGACCCCAGGAGCAGACGTAATCGATGAATTCGTTGCCATCAGCGTCGATGATCTTGGAGCCTTCGCCACGCGTGAAGAAAAGAGGGTCGCCACCGACTGAACCCCAAGCCCGGGCCGGACTGTTGACACCACCCGGAATGATCTCGGACGCGGTCGCATAAAGACGCTGCGAGTTGCTGGTGTTCATTGTTGGCGTGTCTCGAGCCGAATCGCGATACCGGAAGGCGGTTTTCAGCGATTTCGACGCCTGATGATCTGGATCGGATCGGCGAGGATGCGTTTCACCATCGATCGCGTCATCACCTCGATCGCGTCTCGGCTCTCGTCGTCAAGATGATGCATCTTGGCAAGGGTTCGCTGCAACTCGGCGTGCCTGATACGTTCGGCACTCTCTCCGATGTCTCGCAGTATCGGTTGCAACTCGATGTCGTCGATGAAATCGGCCGCCGCATCGGAGACTATCGCTTCCGCCTTTTCGCTCGCCGCACGGATCGACTCTTGGTGCTCGTCCTGCAATCGTTGAAGGTCGGATAGCGTGTACAAGTGGACATTTTCGATTTCGGCAACAGAGGGTTCGACATCGCGCGGCAAACCCAGATCCAAGATGTGAAGGTCGGCGGTCCGATCGGCGGTGGCGGCGGCTACATCGCGCTTGAAGATGATGTTGCGGTCGGATCCGGTGCAAGTCATAACGATGTCAACCGAGCGCATCTCAGTTGCCACGTCAGCGAGTTCCACCGCGTTCGCGCTCATATCGTTGGCGAGTCCGAGTGCGCGTGCCATCGAACGACTTGCGATCCGCATGTCAGCAACCCCGGCGCGCATTAACGACTGCGCGGTGATCCGCCCCGTCTCACCAGCACCCACCAGCAACGCGGATTTGCCCTTGAGATCGCCTACTTCCCGTTCCATAAGCTTCACGCCGAACGAGGGGATAGAAACTTGCGACCATCCCAGCCCGGACTCTTTGCGCGCGTTGCGACCAGTGCGGAACGCGACGTGGAACATTCTTGAAAGGCGCGAATCGACCTGTTGATTTGCATCGGACAACGCTTGGAAGCAGCGCGACACCTGCCCGGCGACTTGATGGTCGCCTTGAACGAGAGAATCTAGGCCCGTAACGACCCGAAATAGATGATGGACGGCGCGATAGCCGGTCTTGGCGTAGATGTAGGGCGAAAGTTCACCGGCTGAGCGAAGCGATTCAGCGGATTGACCGTTCGTGCCGAGACTTGAGAGGAACGCGATCATCTCCTCAATCGCAGTACCTGGTTCCCGCGCTACCGCGTATAGCTCGGTGCGGTTGCATGTAGACAGAATCGTCGCGGCGCCGGGAGTGTCGAGCCGCTCGGTGAGCCCTAGGATGCGTTGCGGCAGTTCCTCAGTCGGCACTGCGACGCGCTCCAGAACATCCAAGGGCGCGTTCTTGTGGCTTACGCCTGTGAGTACGAAATTCAAGTCGAAGGGCCGCTGTTTCGCGCCGGGTCAACCTTCAATTATCTACGCGACGCGAACGAATGTCATCTACGCAGTTACGGTATGGCACTCTCAATTCCGACTTGCGGGGATAGAATCTAACCGAATCAAGGAAACGGACGGATTTACGACATGCCCAACGACTATCTCCCACCGAACGAGCGCGGATACGCTGACCCTAGCATTCTGGTCACGACGGACAGGCTCGCGGAACACATCAACGATCCCTGCGTTGTCGTTGTCGATACCGACGATCCGAGCGAATACACCGCTGGACACATCCCGGGCGCGTCGAACCCTCCTGACAACTACTACAAGACATCGATGGAGGACCGGACTCACATTCAGGGACCAGACCAGTTCGCCGAAACGATGGCATCGATCGGCATCGGCGACGATTCGTTCGTCGTCGCGTATGACCGGACTGGCGGCTTGTATGCGCTGCGTCTGATGTGGGCTCTGCACTTCTACGGGCATCCGAATGTGAAGATGCTCGACGGCGGCTACCAGAAGTGGGTCGCCGAAGGACGAAAAACGAGCTTGGACACGTTCGAAGCCGATGAATCCGTCACGTTCAGCGCGCACGAGCCGGATCGATCGATGTTCGCCGACATCAACGACGTTCTTGCGGCGATCGGAGTAGAAGACTCCACGTTGCTGGACGTTCGCACGGATGGCGAGTGGGACGGCTCCAATAAACGCGGCGGCAAGCGCGGCGGACGTATCCCGGGCGCGGTTCATTTGGAGTGGGTCAACTTCCACACTGGTGGCGATGTCCCGACACTAAAGACCGCGGACGAGATCCGCGAACTCTTGGCGGATAGAGGCGTCTCAACCGGCAACGAAGTCATCACGTACTGCCAAGGCGGCATAAGGGCGGCGCACGCTTACTGGGTTCTCAGACTCGTTGGCGCAGACCGCGTTCGAAACTACGACGCGTCTTGGCGAGAATGGGGCAACGACGAAAATGTGCCGGTCGAAGCCGAGACGTAGGGACAGCGCGTAGCACCGCCCGGCGATACGTGTCGTATATCTAGATGTCTAACGAGTTGGCCCGAAATCATTGTGTAAGGGCTCCAATCGCGCCGCAATGCATCGCGGGGCATCGAAGGGTGGATTGACCAGATGATTACTTACGGGATCGGGAATTGGGCGTTGAAGACGCGTGCCAAGTACGCAGTAGCGGGGGTGTTTTTACTCGCGCTGCTTTTCCTCGGCGCATGTGGTGGCGAGCAAGCAGAGCCGACATCTCCTCCAACGCCTGAACCGACTGTTGCGCCGACCGCAACGCCTGAACCGACTCCAGAACCGACGGAACCGCCGCCTGCTGAATCGAGCGAACCAGTCGAGTTGTTCGACAAGGATGTGCGCGGTATCGATGCGTGGATCAACAGCGATCCGACATCAATCGCGCAACTCACCAGCGAAGGCAAGGTTGTGCTTGTCGATTTCTGGACTTACACCTGCGTCAACTGCTTGCGGACCCTGCCGTTCCTCAGAGAGTGGCAGGAGAAATACGCCGACAACGGTCTCGTCATTCTCGGCATCCACTCACCTGAGTTCGACTTCGAGAAAGAGCTCGAAAACGTTGAGCGCTCGGTTGAAGAGGAAGGGATCGAGTGGCCCGTGGCGTTGGACAACGAGATGTCAACTTGGCGTAGCTTCAACAATCGTTACTGGCCGGCTAAGTACCTCATCGGCGTCAACGGCGAAATCCACTATACGCACTTCGGTGAAGGCGCGTACCGAGAAACCGAACTCGAAATCCGCCGCGTGTTGCTGGATGCTGGGTACGATATCAGCGCAATCCCGGTTGGCGAGATCGAAAACAAAGAGCGCGACGACACCGCGCGATCCGTGACGCGAGAACTCTACGGTGGCTACGACCGAAACTACAGCGTCTACGGGCTTTACGCGGCTCAAGACGCGTATTACCTTGCTCCCGATCGCGAAATCGAATACCAAGACCTCTACGCCGAGACTGATAGCTACCCGCCCCAGAAGTTTGTGCTGAACGGATTGTGGCGTAACGAACGCGAGGCGATCGTGCACGCCCGCGCAACCGACGACCTCAGCGACTACATCGCCTTGCGTTTCCATGGTCGTAGTGCCAACGTCGTGATCGATCCGCCGGAACCCGACGAATTTCGCGTCTACGTCGAACTCGATCATCGTCCGCTCGCCGAGAACGAGGTGGGTGTTGACATAGAGTTCGACGAGGAAGGACGCTCCTACTTCGATGTCAAAGAGGGTCGAATGTACAAGATCTTGGAGACGCCAGAATACGTCGAAACCACGTTGAAACTCAGTAGCGATTCTCCGAACTTCGCGATCTTCGCGTTCACGTTCGGCACCTACGACGGTGGATTCTGATGTTCCATAGCAAAGCGATTGCACGAGTGCTCGGCGGAACGTGGTTGCTGGCGTTAATCGCCGTGTTGCTAGCCGCGGCGGCTTGTACGTCCGCGGAGCCGACGCCGACGCCAGCGCCTCCAACGGCAACGTCGGAGCCAGAGCCGCAGACCGCGGTCTCCGGCTCCGGTTTTGCGGAACCCGAGCAGGAATGGGAGGTGAGGCGCGACAGCGAAGATATCAATCTGATACTCGCGACGCCCGATCTGGGCCCTGGCAAGCGTCGTTTCGCGGTCGTGCTCACGGACAGCTCCGGCATCGTCGCGTTGCCGGTAATTCAGGTCGCGTCCTACAAATATCCTGACGCAACCAATTCGATAGACGCCCGCGAGGGACCGGTCGAGACCGCGATCGCGCGGTACTACCCATTTCCTTACGGAACGCGCGGCATTCACGTCACGGAATTGACGTTCGACGAACCCGGAACTTGGGGTGTCGAGGCGAGCGTGCCGCGCCCCGATGGCGAGGTCGAAACTATCGAGGTCATCATGGAGGTGCACGATAAGACTAAATCAGTGGACCTCGGTGAAGTCCCGCCGTTGAGTGTTAGTCGGACTTTGGCGGATGTCGATGATGTGTCTGACCTCACAACCGGCTCGAGTCGCGATGAAAGCCTCTATCGGATTTCCGTCGCTGATGCATTGCAGAACGAGAAACCAACGGTCATCGTGTTCGCGAGCCCGGCATTCTGCACCAACGCCGTCTGCGGTCCGCAAGTCGAGGTCCTGAGCAACCTGAGCGCGGCGTACGGAGACCAAGCCGATTTCGTTCACATCGACCTCTTCGTGAATCCCAAAGAGATACAAGGCGATCTTTCGCGCGCCGTCCATACTCCGTTGCTGTCCGAATGGGGGCTGATTTCACAGGAATGGACCTTCGTGATGGACCGAGATGGTGCTGTTATCGGTCGGTTTGAAAACTTCGTCCCGCAAGACGAGTTGGAGCCAGTTCTGATGTCGGTGCTCGGCAATAAAGGTTGACATCACGCTAGCGGGGCTAACCACATGGTTTTGCAAAGGCCTCGTCGAGGTAGAAGGGCCATCGGCGTGTCCAATGCTCTTTGGATTCCGGGATCCGCCGGAATGACGCAAGTTTTGCATCGGTCTCAAAACGCGTTTTTGTAGGATTGACGCGTACCGGAGCGGTAGCACGAGTCGCTTAAAAACGGTCGATAAACCAAGTTAATCGTTGGCTTCGAGATTTGATCGAAGAAGAGGAAATAGAAGGCGATTCAGTAGCTATTGATTCGCTGTTTGTGCCGCTTGACGGTTCGGAGTGGCACGAACGAGCGATCTCGTACGGACTGCTGATGAGCAAATGGTTCGGTTCCAAGATCGACCTGTTTTTCTCATTGGCGGAGGTGCCGCCGCTGACTCGGCACGGCGAATGGCGACAACGGGCGCTCCTTTCGCTTGATGTGCCCGGCAATGAACTCGCCGACGATTCGATCCTCACCCGAGGCGCGATCCACGAATACGGCAGGATCTTGGCGGATGGCTATCTCAAAGAGATCACGGACCGCTTGGAGGATCTCGGCATCGAGATCGCGACCGATCTGAGTGCTGGCAGCCCGGCTCACATCTTGACGCACAAGGCGCAGGAAAACGAAAACTCGATCATCGTGATGTACGCGCGTCCGCAACATCGACTCCGCCGATACGTCCGCAAAAAGATGGCGGAAGAGCTCCTATCGGTCACGACGGTACCGATTCTGATGATTAACGACGATCATGATGCCGGAGTCATAAGCAAGGATCCAGAGCCAACTTCGTTGATCGTGCCCCTGCGCGTCGAGAGCCCAATGCGGGCTTGCTTGCCGTACGCGATCTCGATTGCACGCAAAGCCGGCGTCGGGATCAGGTTGCTGGAGAGCAACGTCGAATACCGGCGCAATCGGCCCCATTTCGACCGGTCCCGTGAATTCTCGCTCGAATTCTTGGATCAAAGCGAAGTCGATTACGCAATTCAGGCATCCGATTACGGCATCTCGGAATCGGTGACGCGGGCACACCGCGCCTCCCCGTTCTCGTGGATCGTGATGGGTTCTCGCCTGCGTCACGGCTTTTCGAGACGATTCCTGCCCTCGGTTGCCGACAACATCCGCCGCGAGGTTACGTGCCCGATTCTGGCGGTGCCACAGAGAGAGGTCATCGCTGTCCGTCGGGACCGACTGCACGATTGGACGGTCGACTTTTTGGCGCATCAAGACCCGGCTGACGTGATGGACCCGCGGACGCCTACGAGCAGCCGTACTCGCAACTGGGCCCGCCAGATCGCATCTCGCTACACATTCAACGATCCGAAACGTCGAAGGCGCTCAGACCAGGACGATTCGTAGCGAGGTTCGCTGTACCTGGGGTTTCTGCCGTCAAAGGGTGAAACGCTTGAGTTGCGCGAAAGCCCCATGCGCCGGAATGTCGTTTGATCGACGACGGTCGCGCTGCGGTTAAGATCAATCGTCGGCTGTTGATCGCGAACGCATCAGGTATGAGAGCAATGCGCCGACGGTGGTGCCGAACCACGCATAAGGAACGATGCCGAATCCGATAATCGCCCAAAACCATGTCGGTGCGCCGAGCAAGCGATCAGCATCACTGATCAACCAGTAAAGGATGATGGGTGTCGCCGGTACCGCCATCAATGCGCCGACGATCAGACCGAACCATATGATCTTCTCTTCATCGGCTTTCGCGATGCCGCCACCGATGAATCCCGCGATGAACGGGCTGATCGGGATCGCGACGAAGTGCACAACCGGTATCGGTATCGCCACGAGCATGATGGCGAAAGCTGTCAAGACGCCGTTCAACATATCGAATGTAATCGCAAGGGCAAACCCCAAAATCCGAACGGTAAGTATATTTTCGGTTTCCGCTCAAGGTGGTATGATTCGCGATTACTTAACGGTCTGCATGAGCGGATAGGCAGGCGAGATTGACCATCACACATGAACCTACCGACATCCTGATACTGGGTTCCGGCGCGTCGGGTGCCGCCGTCGCGTGGCGACTCGCAAACTCGGATTTCAACATCGTCTGCTTGGAACAGGGACGTTGGATAAAGCCGGAAGAGTATCCGAACGAACACAAAGATTGGGAGATTCAGGCGCGCACCAACTGGGCGTTCGATCCGAATGTTCGGAAGCTTGATTCAGATTACCCGATCAACGTTGATGAATCGTCCATCGATCCGTTGATGTTCAACGCCGTTGGCGGTAGCACGGTTCATTGGACCGCGCACACGCCGCGGTTTCATCCGTCGGACTTTCGAGTAAAAACTTTGGACGGCGTCGCGGACGATTGGCCCTTGACGTACGACGAGTTGGAGCCGTTCTACGACGCCTACGACGCGTTGATGGGATGTTCTGGCATCAACGGCGATCCAGCTAATCCGCCGCGCACGGAGCGCCCGATGCCGCCGCTACCGATAGGACCGGACGGTGAACGCATGGCAAAAGCGTTCGATCGTCTTGGTTGGCATTGGTGGCCGTCGGATAGCTACGTCAACTCCGTGCCGTATCGCGGTCGGAACGCATGCAATAACTGCGGCAACACCGGGCTGGGTTGCTCACGTGGTGCCAAGGGACAGACCGACGTCGCGATTTGGCCCGAAGCGATCGCCAACGGCGTCGAGCTACGCACCGATTCCCGCGTCTTCCGCGTTGAAACCGATAGCGACGGACGGGCCACCGGCGCGAGCTACTACGACGCGAACGGTGACGTGAATTTCCAGCCTGCAAACGCGGTGGTGATGGCGATGAACGGTATCGGGTCGCCGCGCATCATGCTCAACTCGATGTCCGATTCGCACGCGAACGGTCTGTGCAACTCAAGCGGTCTCGTCGGCAAGAATTTGATGTTTCATCCATACGCGATGGTGAGCGGGTTGTTCGACGACGGTCTGCAAACCTACAAGGGCGCGTTGGCGAACATGATCCTGAGCCAAGAGTTTTACGAAACCGATCCGGACAAGGACTTTGTGCGTGGATACACCTATCAAGTCGCCAGAAGTTCCGGACCGGTCTCGACAGCGTGCGGCTACATGTTCGGACGCGTGCCGTGGGGCGCTGACCATCACACCGAATTCGGACGTCGTTTCGGCGATGTGACGGTACTCGGCGTAATCGGTGAGGACTTGCCAGAGGAACATAACCGGGTTGAGCTTGACTCCAAGCTGACCGACTCGAACGGCATTCCGTCTCCGAAAGTCTTCTACAAACTCAGCAAGAACTCCCGAAAACAGCTCGACGATGCCGTCGAGAATGCCGAGACCGCATTGAACGAAGCTGGCGCGATACAAGTACTCGCGACACGCTTCTTGAAGGTTGCCGGTTGGCACCTCATGGGCACCGCGCGCATGGGCGATGACGCCGATTCATCGGTAGTGGACAAATGGGGGCAGGCGCATGATGCCGACAACATCTTTGTCGTAGACGGATCGGTGTTCGTAACCTGCGCGGCGGTCAACCCGACGCCGACGATTGGTGCCCTCGCACTCCGCACCGCCGATTACATCGACCGCGAACGTAGCGACCTCAAGTCGTAGCTAATCGCCGATACCAAGAATCACAAACTGGATCAACGCCGAAAGAAACCACGATGCCCGATCGCGAACGAAATCTGACCGATTCTGACCGAATCGTATTGAAAGCGGTGATGGACCTCGTCGTTCCAGCGGTGGACGACTTGCCCGGTGCCGGCGAGATGGGCTTGGCGGGAAACGTCGAGGAACTGACCGGTCGCAGACCTGAGTACCGCGACGCCCTCAGCGCGGTGCTTGACGCGCTGAGTCTTGACCCGTCGGTGCGCGCCGAAGGTGGATTCACAGCACTCGAAGAGGATCAGCGGTTAGCCGCTTTGCACGCGTTAGAAGCCGCCATGCCGGCGAAGTTCGACGTGTTCATCGACCTCATCTACATCGCCTACTACAGCGATGAGCGCGTGCATGAGCGGATCGGATGGCGCAGCGGCCCGCTCCAACCTCTAGGCTGGGAGTTACCGAAATTTGATCCCTCGGTACTCGAAACCGTCTCGCAACGCAAACCGTTCTGGCGCAAGGCGTGACGGAACCATATTCTCACGCCATCGCATCCGCGATAACATCAATCAAGATCGCTCAACCCCCAAACATCGCACTAACTGATGCCCAAGCTCCAACGCCTCCTCTACATCAACTGCGAAAGCACTCACCCACAGTCCCCGGCGCTCTCCGCCGCCATTTACGAACCCGTCGCCGGCGCAATCAGCCAACTAGACCCGACCGGTGAAGGCGTACCGTACGCGTCGGTTCAAGAGGCGATGATCGATGGTTGGCGAGTCATACAAGCCCCCGATGTGTGGGCTGGCATCGGTAGTGACGACGCAGGCGAGGTGATCGGATTCCAGTTCATTCTCGAAAAGATCGAGGATTTCGACTAGCGCGACGACGGCAACGCTTCTAATGTCTGAAAGGCAACCATCATGACCACCGCAACACTCGCAACCGACCATCGCTTGACTGATGATGAGATGGTGTCGTTCGTCATCAACGGCTACCACGTTGTCCAGCCTGATCTGCGGACGGGTATCAACCAAGAGATCTATGACGCGTTACATGCACTGGACACGAACCCGGGCGATGCCGTCCTCGAAACGGTCCCCGAACTGAACGACGTATGGGATTCGCCAGAGGTCGTCGGCGCGCTCACCAGCCTGCTGGGTCCCGAATACGAAATGTTTCCCCATCGGCACTGCCACCGCAATTCGCCCGGCACACCCAGCCAGCAGATCCATCAAGACAACTTGAACGACTTGCGAATCGACGGCGGACAGGTCCGCCAACCTGACCGCGTAGACCTCGTGCTGGCGATGTACTACCCTCAAGATGTCGAGCGCGACATGGGTCCGACGTGCATTTTGCCGGGCACCCACGTGTTGAAGGCTTTGCCCGAACGAATGGCGTCGCAAGGAAACTTCCGCGACCAATACATCGCGTCAGTACCGGCCGGCAGCGTCGTCATACTCCACTACGACATCTGGCACGCGGGCACCGCCAACACCAGCGATCGGGTGCGCTACATGCTCAAGTTCCTATTCCAACGGACGCAAAGCCCCAACGCCCCGTCATGGAACCACGACGCATCGAACGATTCCGCGATCCGTAAACGTCTCGAATCGGACAATCCGATGTCGATGCAGCGCGGCCTCGCCGCCAAACAGCGCCACAACCGCACCCGCATGTGGAATCAACTCGCCGGCGAGCAATCGCTCGACCTCTCGTACCACGACAAGTGGGCGGGCGGGGCCTGGAACTGACTCCAGATGCCCCCATCAGACACGCCATCTTCCTCGATCCGAGGTTCGGAGTTGGCGAGCGACTTTACGGTTTCGCTCGACATTGACCGGCAGATGTACCGCGAAGACGTCGCTGGCTCCATCGCACATGCGGAGATGTTGGCGAAACAGGGCATCATCTCGGATGGCGATGCCGAGGCGATAGTAAACGGGTTGCGTCGGATTCGATACGAGATTGAGCGCGGCGATTTCAAGTGGAAACCCGAACTCGAGGACATCCACATCAATGTTGAGGCGCGTCTTTACGAGCTGATCGGAGAACCGGCCGGCCGACTGCATACCGCCCGATCCCGAAACGATCAAGTCGCGGCGGATGCTAGGTTGTATGTCAAGCGCGTGGCGTCCGATTGCCGTCGGGCATGCCGAGAACTGCAAGCCGCGTTCGTTGATCGCGCCGAAGCGCATGTTGAAACCGTAGTGCCCGGATATACGCATCTGCAACGCGCGCAACCGGTGTCGTTCGGTCATGTCTTGATGGCGTATTACGAGATGTTCGGTCGTGACGCGAATGCGTTTTCCGCGGCACGCGCCTCTGCGGATGTGATGCCGTTGGGAAGCGGCGCGTTGGCCGGCACGACGTTTCCGATCGACCGCGAATTCGTCGCCGAAAGACTCGGGTTCTCAAAGATCAGCGCGAACTCGATGGACG
Source organism: Dehalococcoidia bacterium (assembly GCA_963662485.1). Classification (GTDB taxonomy): domain Bacteria; phylum Chloroflexota; class Dehalococcoidia; order Lucifugimonadales; family Lucifugimonadaceae; genus Bin127. Next base: position 134,002 of record OY759581.1, read on the forward strand.
CGGTCTCGGACCGAGACTTCATCTTGGATTTCATCTTTGCCGCCGCCAAGACGATGAACCATCTCTCGCGCCTGTGCGAGGACATTGTGATCTGGTCTTCGGAAGAGTTTGGATTTCTGCAGCTGAGCGATGCCTATTCGTCGGGTTCGAGCATGATGCCGCAGAAGCGCAACCCGGACTACGCAGAGTTGATCCGCGGGAAATCGGGGCGCGTCTTCGGTTCCCTCGTGTCGGTTCTAACGACGCTCAAAGGATTGCCGCTGACCTACAACCGCGACTTGCAGGAAGACAAACCACCGTTGATGGACGCTGCATCGACGGTGTCGGCGTGTCTCGCAGCGGCGCGCGGGATGGTCGAAGAGATGACTATCGATCGGGAAAAGATGGAAGCGGCTGCCAAAGGCGAGGCGATTTTGGCGACCGACTACGCCGATCATCTGGTGCGCGATGTCGGAATGCCGTTCCGCGAGGCGTACGTCGTCGTCGCCGAGCACACGCGCGGCGATGTTTCCTCAAGCAGCGATTTACCCAAACTGACGGCGCGAGATTCGCTGACCGCGCGCGACGTGCCCGGCGGAACAGCTCCGCGGCGAGTTCGCGAAGCGATCATGCGGGCGTATGGAGACCTTTGGAAAGCGCGATTGCGAGCTGAATGGTGAGTAAACGAGAATCTTCTTCTACCCGTCGCGGACAGGGCAATGTTGGCTATGTACAGCAAAGCACGCATCCCAATAGAGGTCACGCGGCGAGACCGAGCGTATATTCAAGAATTGGACTGTGAGAACGATCTCCGTTCAGCATGACCTGAACCCTTACGAACGATGCCTTGGGATGGGTAGCGTGTCGTATGGGACTGGCAGACAATTAATCGGACTCAAGGTAAATCGCAGTGTTCAACTCCATAGCCTCAATCGTTGGATCATGGCGCGGCGTCGCGTTAATCGTCGTCGCTTGGGTCATCATCGCCGGCGCGATATCGAGCGTGGCACCTAGCATCGAAGAGGTATCGACCAACGACGATTCCGAGTTTTTGCCCAACGACACGGAATCGTTGCGCGCCCGTGACCTTGACGCCGAAAAGTTTCCGGCATCTGGCGGTACCCCCGCGATCCTGATCTATCGCAACCCGTCCGGCATCACGGACCAAGACTTGGCGACCGTCGCCGAGATCGACGCGCGGATCCGTGCGGGCGCGCCTCACGACAACATCGCTTTGGTAATCTCCGACTTCGGCGCGTCACAATTTGGAGGCGATCAGGCCGCTCCGAACCCGCCTCGTTCTGAAGGTGTTGGTCAGCCGCGCACCTCGCCCGACGGAACCGCGATCACCATCACCGTCATCATCTCTGGTGGCCCGGCGGAGGATGAGTTTGCCGAAACTATCGAGTGGTTGCGCGGACTCGACGAACAGGTCTCCGTCGAAACTTCAGCAACTGTCGAAGTCACCGGCCCGGCGGCGATCCTTACCGACGCCATCGCCGTCTTTAGTCAATTCGACTTTCGAGTCAGCGCGATAACCATCCTGCTCGTGCTGGTGATCCTGCTCATCATCTATCGATCTCCGCTTCTCGCACTGTTGCCGGTAGTGGCGGTCGGCGTTGCACTAGTTGTCGCGCAATCCATCGCGGCACTCTTGACGGACAACTTCTCACTGGCGTTGAACGGACAGGTCACGGCGATTATGGCGGTGCTGATGTTCGGTGCCGGTACTGATTTCACTCTGTTCATCGTCTCTCGGTACCGCGAAGAACTGCCAGTTCGAGGGGACAAATTCGAGGCGATAACGGCGACGATGCGCGCGGTAGCACCGTCAATCGCATCGAGTGCCGGAACGACGGCGGTGGCGATGATTACGCTCGTGTTGGCCCTGTCAGGAAGTTTGAAGACGATGGGGCCGATGCTTGCGATGGCGATGTTGGTGATGCTCGTCGCCGCATTGACCTTGATACCGGCCGCTCTTGTCGCCATGGGGCGCGTTGCTTTTTGGCCGATAAAGACGATTGCGCCGAGCAACAATGAATCTGGATTCTGGTATCGCGTCGGAAGACTGATCGCGCGGCGTCCGGGGATGTTGCTAGCGGTGAGCGTTGTGGCACTATTCGCGCTGGCGACCGGGCTTTTCGAATTGACACCGCGATTCAGTTTTGTAGATGGGTTCCCGGACAGCGTCGAATCGAAGGCCGGGTTCGATACTTTACAGGAGGCGTATCCGCCCGGCGAACTTGCGCCTACCGCCGTCTACGTCTCGAAGGAAGGGGTCTCAGTTCTCGACCATTTGAGGGCCATCGAAGATTTGTCGGCGGCATTGGAAGCGGACCCGACGGTTGAAAAAGTCACCTCGATTACTCGCCCGCAGAGTCGACCCTTGCCCGTCGATATCGAGCAAATCCAACTACTCGCCTCCAACCTGCCAGATGATCCGGCTCAGATAGCCGAAATGATGCAAGCGTTGCCGCCCGAACAGGTTCAAGTGGCGTCCGCGTTCCTTTCAGCGCGACGGCTCGTCTCAACCGATTTGACGACGACGCGGCTTGACGTGGTTTTGAACGAAGACCCCTACGAAACGGGCGGAATGGACGCTATCCCACGCATCCGAGACACCGCGCAGGACACGATCGCAGCGTCTTCATTGGGCGGCGCAACCGTATTGGTTGGCGGGCCGACGGCGACAAACTTCGACGCGCGCGCGGCCACGAACCGTGACTTTGTCATAATTTCCCCCATCGTCATCGCCGCGATCTGGATAATCTTGGCGATCCTGCTGGGCAGCGTCGTCGCGCCGACCTACCTCGTCTTGAGTGTCGTGCTGTCATTTGCTGCTGCCCTCGGCGTGTCCATCCTCGCGTTCGAGTACGTCTTCGGGCATGACGGAATGACGTACAACACGATCCCGTTCATCTTCGTATTCCTGATCGCGCTCGGTGCCGACTACAACATCTACATCATGTCGCGGGTTCGAGAGGAGACCCGATCGCGCGGACTCGCGGACGGCACGCGCATCGCCATAACCCGAACCGGCGGCGTCATAACATCAGCCGGAATAATTCTTGCCGGGACGTTCTCGGTGCTAACGACATTTCCGCTGGTCAACCTGTTCCAACTTGGTTTCGCAGTGATGCTTGGCATCCTCTTGGACACATTCGTCGTCCGTGCGATTATGGTGCCGGCGATCGTGATGAAGCTCGGCGAGTGGAACTGGTGGCCGTCCAAGACGCCGCGCACCGCCGGGCATTAATGAGAGCCGATTTCCTTCCCCTTGACGGAGGAAGGTTAGGATGACGGCGACAGGTGCGTTTTACCGCGCGTCGTCTCACTCGGCGAGGAGCATCCGCCCGCGCTTCAACAGGGTGCGGATCTCGCGCGTGGACAGCTTGATCTTGCGCTCTTGGCCGTTGACCAAAACTCGGCGCGTCTGCAAATTCGGTTTGAACTGACGCTTGGTGGCGTTCATCGCGTGGCTGCGATTGTGCCCGAACTGCGGTTTCGGACGCGGCCCTAGTTTGAGTGCTGCTCTAATCTGATCTTCGGACATGGACATGGCGCGTCTTCTCGGACTGGTTGTGAGGTTGGATTTAGGCGGATTGCGGCGAGGTGGTCGCGACGCCGCGCAGATTAAAGATTGCTAACGTTTAGGATAACATCGCGGTTAACGAGGACGAACGAGCGAACGCAGCGACATCGGATCGAAGGACAAATCAATGGCGACAGCGGTCACAACCACCAACGGATACCTTTTGCGAGATTTGGCAAAAGCCGCGCTCGCCGCGATCTCGACCAACCAGAACCAGCTCAACGCCTTGAACGTTTTCCCGGTCCCGGATGGCGACACCGGCACCAATATGACGTTGACGATGCGGAGCATTGCCTCCGACATGGAAGGCGCTGCGACGGAAAGCGTTCCGGCGACGTCAGAAGCGATGGCGCGCGCCGCGTTGCTCGGTGCACGAGGCAACAGCGGCCTCATCATGGCGCAGCTATTCCGGGGTCTGCGCGACGCCATGACCGACTCGTCGGAGGTCGACGGTGCGAATCTCTCCCAGGGCCTCACCCTCGCGGCTGAAATGGCATACAGCGCAGTCCCCAACCCAGTTGAAGGGACGATGCTCACCGTCATCCGGGAAGCCGCCGAGGCGGCCGTCGCTTCTGCGGAAGATGGTGGATCAGTTGCCGAGGTCGTGAAAGCCGCCGCCGATCAAGCCATCAACACTACCGAGCGCACGCCCGAATTGTTGGCGGTACTGAAAGAGGCTGGAGTTGTTGATGCTGGCGGGTTCGGACTCTCGATCATGTTCATGGGCATGTCGCAATTCATGCACGGCGAGGGCGATGGTTCAGTGTCGATTACCGCTCCCGGCATTGACGCGAACTTGGTTGGCGACAGTGGTGTGGTGGTGGACACAAGCTCGCTCGACATCGCCGAAGAAGAAGCATGGGGATACTGCACGAACATCGCGCTTGAGGGCGAGAACATCAACATCCCTTATCTTTCCAAAGAGTTCGATCGGATCGGCCGCTCGACGGTGATTGCCGGCGACGAGAAACTCGCCAAAGTGCACGTGCACATGGAGGATCCGGGTGAGGCCATCAGTCTGGCGGTCCAAAACGGCGGACTCACTCTGACCGTATCGATTCAGAACATGGACGCGCAGACAACGGAGTGGGCGGAGAATCGCCGCGCCGATGCCGCGCAAGCGGACCAACCGCCGGAGCCCGTTGACATCGCCGTCGTCGCCGTCGCCGCGGGTTCGGGTATGTCAGGCAGCTTCCGCGACGCCGGAATGGGCGCATGTTCGATAGTCGAAGGCGGAGACACTCTGAATCCGAGCGTCGCCGATCTGCTCGAAGCGGTTGAAGCCGCGCCTTCCGACACCGTGATCCTATTGCCGAATAACAAGAACATCATCGGTGCCGCGCAACAGGCCGCGGAGTTGACGGAGAAATCGGCGCAGGTCATCGAAACCCGTTCGATGCAGGAAGGCATTGCGGCGATGAGCGCGTTCGACCCAGATATGGACCTTGATGAGAATGTCGAGGAGATGTCGGACATGCTGGAAGGACTGCATGTCGGTTCAGTCTTCCGCGCTTCTAGAGAAGCAACGATGGGCGGCGTCCACGTCGATAAGGGCCAGTTCATGGTGACGGTTGATGGCGAAACCGTGTCTTCATCGGACGACAGTTTGGAAATGCTTATCGCTGGCGTGAATTCGGTGATGCATCACGGCGCGTTGGTAGCGGTCTACGTCGGTGAGGAAGTCGACGCTGATGCGGCATCTCACGCCGAGAGTAGTGTCGCAGACGCGCTAAAAAACTTCCATCGCGCCGACATCCAATTCGTTCGAGGCGAACAGCCCCATTACGCCTACCTTTTCGCCGTCGAATAGGTTTTCATATCCCAGCATCGTTCAGTGCAGGAATAACGCGATCCCCGTTCACGGCGGTTAAGTCGGCGAATTCAACCTATACTGGTATCGATCACGCGCCGTTAACTCGAAACCTCCGATCGACCGTTGACCGACCAGTTCGTTCACCTGCACAACCACTCCGAGTATTCGTTGCTCGACGGATACGGTCATGTTGAGGACATGGTTCGACGTGCCGCGGAGTTAGGTCAACCGGCGATGGCGTTAACCGATCATGGCAATGTCTACGCCGCGATCGACTTCTACAAAGCCGCGCTCAAAGAGGGGGTGAAGCCGATCATCGGCATGGAGGGGTATGTCGCGGCTGGTTCGCGGTTCGACCGCGGCGCTGTGGAAGGTGCGAGCGGCGGTTCGCAACCCCACATCACTCTGCTCGCCGAGAATCTCACCGGCTACCGCAACCTGCTGCAACTCGCTTCCAAAGCCCATCTTGAGGGCTTTTACTACCGTCCACGCGTAGACCGTGCCCTGCTTGAGGAGTATTCAGACGGGTTGATTGTTCTATCGGGGTGCCTGTCTGGCGAGTTGGCCAGAGATGTTCTTCGGATGAACGGCGATCTATCGGCAGCGCGCGATACGGCGGGATGGTACCGAGACGTGTTCGGCGACCGTTACTACCTCGAGTTGATGCACCACGACAAGGTGCCGGGACAAGACGAGGTGAATCGCGCTGTTTGCCAGTTGTCCGACGAAATGGGTATCGACCTCGTAGTGACCAATGACTGTCACTATGTGTATCCCGAAGATGCCGTTCACCAAGACACGTTGACCGCCATCGTCACCTCGAGCAAACTCGCCGATGAGAAGCGGCTCCACATGGAGGACCATAGCTACTATGTGAAATCGGCGGCGGAGATGACGCAGGTCTTCCCGGAGCACCCACTTGCGCTTCGCAACTCCCTCGCAATCGCCGAACGGTGCAATCTGGAACTCAGTCCGCGTCGGACGAAACTGCCGCAGTTCCCGACCCCTGACGGATTGTCTTCCGCCGACTATCTGCGTCGCATCAGTTATCAAGGCGCGAAGGATCGCTTTGGCGAAATCAGTGATGCGGCCAAGGAGCGGTTGGAGAAAGAGCTCTACATCATCGAGGAGACCGATTTCGCTGACTACTTCCTCGTGGTGTGGGACATTTTCCAGTTCGTGAAGCGTCAGGGGATTCTCTCTACGGTTCGCGGCTCCGCGGCTTCTAGCCTTGTGCTCTACTGCTTGCAGGTGACCGACTTCGATCCGTTGCCGTACGGACTGTTCTTTGAGCGGTTCTTGAACGTCGAACGTCGCGAGATGCCTGACATCGATATGGAGTTTGCCGACAACCGGCGCGGCGAGGTGATCCAGTACTGCCTCGATAGATATGGACCAGAGCGCGTCGCACAGATCACTACGTTCGGGACGATGAAGGCGCGGGCTGCGATTCGCGATTCGGCGCGAGTAATGGAAGACGGCGCGATCGATAACGCCACCATTAACGACGCGTGCAGTCGGCTCGTGCGCGTTGTCGCTAATCACACGCCTCCGACGAGTGGTGATGAAGAAGATGAAGCGCCGCCGCGCGAGTTCGATCTCCCTACGCTCAAAGAACAAAGCGTCGAGTTACAGCAGTTGATCCGTCAGAATCCGGCCGCAGAAGAGATTCTCGAAAAGGCGATAGGCGTCGAAGGACGGGTGAGAAACGTCAGCACCCACGCCGCCGGAATGGTCATCTCCGACGAGCCGCTCGTGAAGTACACCGCGCTCCAACGTCCGCAGAAAGGCAACGACATCGGCCTCGCAGCGACGCAGTACGCGATGTATCAGGTCGAATTCGCTGGCTTGCTCAAGTGGGATTTCCTGGGCCTCACCAACCTCGCGATCTTGGATCGATGCCTCCGCATAATCGACGAAAGCCGCGGCGAAAAGATCGACATCTACGAAGTGCCGCTTGACGATGCCGCGACGTTCCAACTGATGGCGGACGGCGATACCTTCGGGTCTTTCCAGCTCGAAAGCTCCGGCATGACTCGCTACATCAAAGAATTGAAGCCGACATCGATCGAAGATGTCGCCGCGATGATCGCGTTGTATCGACCGGGTCCGATGCAGCACATTGACCGTTTGATCGCGTGCAAACACGGGCGACAGCCGATCGAGTATCCGCATCCGAGCATCAAGCACCTGCTCGACAGCACCTACGGCGTCATCGTCTACCAAGACCAAGTGATGCTGACCGCGCAGGACTTCGCTGGCTACACGCTCGGCGAGGCCGATATCTTGCGGAAGGCGATGGGCAAAAAGGTTCCGGCGATCATGCGCGAAGAAGAGCGCAAATTCGTCGCAGGGGCGGTCAAGAAGGGGCACACAGAACAGGAAGGACGCGACCTGTTCACCTACATCCTCCCATTCGCCGGATACGGGTTCAACAAAGCGCACGCTGTGTCATACGCGTACATCACCTATTGGACGACGTATTTCAAGGCGAACTATCCGCTCGAGTACTTCGTTGCGATGCTCGAATCATCCAGCGGTGCGCCTGAACGGGTTCAGCGGTGCATCTCGGAAGCGAAAAAGCGCGGCATCGAGGTTTTGCCGCCGGACATCAACGTCTCGAGAACGTCGTTCACCGTCGATGAGCACGTCGGCGAGCGCGGCGGCATCCGTTACGGACTCGCTTCCATCAAGGGCATCGGCCCTGCGACCGTCGCGGAGATCGTCGAGATTCGCGAAAGCGATGGTCGGGGACAATTCAAAGACATCGCCGACTTCTGCGACCGTTTAGCAGAGAATGCGCCACCTGAAGCATCGTTCCGGTGCCTCGTTATGGCCGGCGCGTTCGACGCAATGGCGCCTCGCAATCAGTTGCTTGAACAGTCCTCGAACTTGATCACGCACATGAAGAAGACAGGTGCCGCGCGGTCTTCGGGTCAACATTTGATGTTCGGTGGTGCCGGTTCGGACGTTTCGCAACTCGGTATTGAATTTGATGCACCACAGGAAAATGGTGGCGTAGATATCAAAACGCTTCGCGAATGGGAAAAGGAACTCTTCGGCATCGTGGTCACTGAGAGCAAGGAAGAAGCCGAGAAACGCATCGCCATTGAGAACGATGCTTCCGGCGCGATCACTCTGGCTAGCGACGAACGTATGAATGAAGAGGGCGTCCAAGTAAGGGCGATCGGCAAATTAGTCGCGATCGATCGTCGAACAACCCGCAACGGCAACCCGTTCGTGACGGCAAAGATGGCGATGCTGGATGACGAGATCGAACTCACTGTGTGGTCGAACACTCTGGATCGCACGATGGGCATCTGGCACGAGGACGTTTACGCCGATGTTCGCGGTTCGATCCGAATGTTCAACGGTTCTGCGTCGGTGGATGTCAACGATGCCGTGGCGTATATCCCTTCGACAAATGGTCGATCCACCCAGAGTCGTCCACAAACTCCGGCGCGACCGACTTCGCATCGCAATGGAAGCACGAACGGCGCAGTTAATGGCGCGACGACGAACGGGTCGACAACGTCTGGCGCGTATCATGTACGGACGAGTCCTCCCGCATCATCAGCTCACAGCAACGGCAAATCAATGAACGACGCCAAACAGGTCGACAACAGTGAACCGGTGGTAACGCTGCTGTTCAGTTGCGAGGGAGACGGCTCGCCGTCGCGCGAGATGATCCACGACGTTCTGCTCGCATTGGGCGAACACCGGGGCGACGGACGAGTACTTGCCAAACTCGCGATCGGAGGCAAGATGGTTTCGATGGATCTGCCGTTCTTCAACGTTGATCCTTCCCAAGCGCTCCGCACCGATCTCGTCGCGATACTTGGCGAGAGCAACGTCGAAATGACCGCCGGCGTCGAGCGTCAAGATGCTTGAACGCTGGGTCGAGTTCGCGACTGCGCCCGATCAACTCACCGCCGAGACCTGGGCTGGGCTTGTCCGCAATGAAGGTTGCCCTTGCGCGGTGAAATCCGATGGCATACCCTTCTTGGGTGTGTCGTCATGCCCGTCCGTTTGATGGCACCCAAAGAACGCGTCGCAGAGGCGCAGGGCATCTTGGAGCGATTTCTGGGCGACGGGTAGCGGAATCCATGCAATTTGAAGTTACTACTTTCAATTTGCATGGATTTATCGTGTTGAACGCGTGCAAATTGAAAGTAGCACTTGCAGATTGCACACGATTAGACTATCCTGTTCGTCATGATTGAGCGCGATATCACCCCATATCTAGTCTCGCTATTCAAGCAGTACCCGTTTGTGACGGTCACTGGTCCGCGTCAGTCCGGCAAGACGACCCTGTGCCGCGCGGCATTCCCAAACCTCGACTATGTCAACTTGGAGGCACCAGACAATCGCGAATTCGCGGAATCAGACCCACGCGGATTTCTCGCGCAGTTCGAAAACGGTGCGATCTTGGACGAGGTGCAGCGCGTGCCCATGCTGTTCTCGTACCTGCAAGTGATCGGCGACGAGTTGGGGCGGAACGGGTTGTTCGTCCTAACGGGAAGCACCCAGTTTGAAATGATTGAGACGATCACGCAGTCCCTAGCCGGTCGGACAGGGTTGCTGCAACTGCTACCGTTATCACTGGCCGAATTGAAGGGCGCTGATACAGGCAGTAACGTAAACGAGACTATTCACAGAGGTTTCTATCCTCGGGTTGTCGACCAAGGATTAGACCCGGGCACGGCGTATGGCAACTACGTCGCAACCTACGTAGAGCGTGATGTCCGGCAAATCAGCGAGATCCGCAACCTGACAACTTTCCAGCGATTCGTCCGGTTGTGCGCCGGAAGGGTAGGGCAACTCGTTAACCTCGCCTCGTTGGGTTCCGACGCGGGGGTGTCCCACACGACCGCGAAGCAATGGTTGAGTGTGCTTGAGGCCAGTTACGTTGTGTTTCAACTACAGCCCTACCACGCGAACTTTCGAAAGCGTCTAATCCGATCGCCGAAACTGTACTTCTACGATGTCGGACTGGCAAGCTACCTAATCGGTATCCAGAACGCAGGACAGATAGCCACCCATCCAATGCGGGGTCCCCTGTTCGAGAATCTGGTGATTGCGGAAATCTTGAAACATCGATTCAATCGCAATCAACGAGCGAATCTGTCCTTCTATCGAGATTCGCAGGGTCTCGAATGCGATGTTCTGTACCGGACCGTTCACGGGTTAGCAGCGATCGAGATCAAGGCCGGTTCGACAGTCGCATCCGATTTTTTCGGTCCGCTCAACCGCGTCGCTGACTTGATCGACGACGTCGCTTGGAAAGCGGTTGTCTACGGCGGTGAGCGCGGTCAGAAGCGAAGTTATGGTCAAGCCGTGCCACTCGATGCGTTGCCGGCGTTGATAGATAGTTTTGATCGCGAACCGACGAGCGCGTAGCTCCAGACGGTGGTCATCCCTTCCGCCGCCATTTACGCAGGCTGGCGGGGTTATCGACGGGTGGGATTTGGTGCCGGCCCCACTCTACGAACGAGACTTCGGCGATGTAGATGTCTCCATGCGAGTCGACTGCGACGCTGTGGGGCCAGAGGAACTGGTCGGCTTCTTGTCCGAAGTGCGGGTTGCCGAATCGGTCAAGCATGTTGCCTTCCCAGTCGTAGATACTGACGTGGTTGCCGATGTCGGCGACGCCGCGCTGAACCGGTGCCGGGCCCTGCTCTCCGACGTAGACCACCGCGTCCGCGCCTTTGCCGACAACCTCAACTGCGGTCGCCTTGTGCACCGGCCACTGACGCACGAACTCGCCTTCGTTGGTGAATACCTGCATCCGGTGGCTCTCACGGTCGCAGACGATCACGAGGTCATCGTCAAGCATCGCGATGTTGTGCGGCAGATTGAATTTGCCGTTGTCGGTGCCCGATTCGCCCCACGACAGGATGTGGTTGCCTTCCGCGTCCATGCGATGAACGCGCGAGTTTCCGTAACCGTCAGAAATGAAGACATCGCCCGTTGCTGGTGAAACCGCGGCATCGGTGGGGCGATTGAACATCTTGCCGCTTTCTCGCGGCACCTCTTCACCGGTTCCAATCGTCATCAGGAGCTCGCCGCCGCGGGTGTATTTGTGGATTTTGTTGCCGACATCGTCGACCAGCCAGAGGTTGTCGTCGTGATCGCAGGAGATGCCGTGAGGGCGCATGAACCACGATTCCCAGAACTGCATCCGATTGCCGTACGGGTCTTCGGTGATGCGCACCGATCCCTGCGCGTCGTCGTTGCCCCACATGTCGACGACATTGCCGTCCGGGTCGAACACCAAGACCGGCATGTTGCCGCGATTAAAGACGTAGACGAAATCCTCGGAATCGACAGTGACCGCGGTCGCCTCTCGCATCCAGATGCCGTGTGGCACCTTGGCCCAGCCGGGCACGGGTTCGTAGTTCGTTACGTGATCAGGCGGAAGGGACAAGATAGTGGACCTCCGTTAGGTCGGCGGGCGAGACGGCGGCGCGGGCATGTTCGGCAACCGCGCGGTGCTAGAATTATGCACCATCTCAAACGGAATCGACACTTTTCAAGGGACAAAACGACATGCTAGCTGATTTGACAGGACGCACCGCATTGGTAACCGGTGGTGGGCAAGGATTGGGATTGGGCATCGTAGAGCGAATGGCGGGACAAGGCGCCGACATCATCATCGCCGACTTAAACGACAACAACGCCGCCGCGGCCGTCGCAAGGGTCGAGGAGATTGGGTGCAAGGGATACGCCGTCCACATGGACGTAACCGATCAGCAGAGCATCACCGACGGCATCGCGTTGGCTTACGACTCTGCCGGCCGCATCGACATCCTTGCCAACAACGCCGGCGTTTCAGGCGCGCCGGGCTCGACCGGAACTGAGTGGCGCGACGTTGATTGGGAGTTCACTTGGCGCGTCAACGTCAAAGGCTTGTCGGACGTTACCGAAGCCGTTCTGCCTCAGATGCGAGAGCAACAGTACGGCAAGATCATCAACATCTCTTCCGTTGCGGCGAGGGCGGCCAGGTACGTAACCGCATACTACGCCACGACGAAGATGGCGGTTATCGCCTATACGCAGGCACTAGCCCGCGAATACGCGGCCGACAACATCAACGCCAATGCCATCGCACCCGGAAGGATCTGGACCGCGTTCCACCAAGAGTGGATGGAGCGGCGCGACACCAAAGGCGACCCGGACGTCCGCGGCCGTGACCATCTCGACGTGTTCAAAGAAGCCGCCGCGGAGGTCATACCGCTTGGAAGACCTCAAACCCCGTCCGACATCGGCGCGCTCGCCGCGTTCCTAGCGTCCGAAGACGCCAAAAACATCACCGGCCAAACCATCCAGTGCGATGGCGGCCAGGTCATGGTTTAGCCGCGCGGTTGGGTCTCCGCGATAGTTCCTCCTTCCCGCAAATCCCCCCTTCGCGTAGCGTAAGGGGGGCTAGGGGGGATGCCCCGGCAGGTATTGCACGAGCAGCGTTTGTCGAATTGCCTGCCAGTGCATCCCCCGCTCGCTTCGCATCGCGCCCCCTTACGCTTTGCGAAGGGGCTAGATTCCCTCGCGCTGATTTGGCGTGATAATACGAGTTGGTGAGGTTTGTAGGTTTTAAGATCGGACGCGTCGCGTCGGATTGTCAATATCGGAGGTCAGGACATGTCGGAGGAGATGGACCCTATCGGGCTAGCAGCGAGACGGAGCGCGGCTGTGGGAGCTGCGCGCCTATTGGACACTGAGCAAATCGTCGCGGGCGAATACGTCACTTGGCGGTTGGTCTACACCGTCGGCGCGGATGGTTTGGCAACTGGGGGTGTCGTAAAGATCGGTACCGATTCGGATACCGATTGGGGTTTGCCGCAGGTGCACGATCCTGCCGGCGAGGACTACCTTACCGTTACGCCACCTGACGACGCTGAAGTTGCGACGCAGGTGCCCGATCTGGTAACTGCGATGGTAATCAACACCGGCCGAAGTCTGAACGCGGGCGAGGAGATCACAGTCACGTTTGGCGATGTCTCCGGCGGCGGTCCGGGCGCGCGCAGCCAGACGTTCATCGAACCGCGCCGTTACTTCTGGATCGAGGTCGATCCGAATGGCACCGGCGAGTTCATCCCGATTGAGGCGCGCCCGGAGTTCGGCGTTGTCGGTGGCGATGCGACGCGATTGGTAGTCATCGCTCCGTCCGATGCCGCGGCCGGCGAGGAATTTCGCATCAGCATCAAAGCGGAAGACCGATGGGGTAATCCGGCGAACGCGTATCGTGGGAAAGTGCAGATTAGCGGTGCCGGTATCGCGGTCAGCACCGACCAAGTGGAGTTTGATGAAGATTGCGGCGGTGTAGTCTGGATCGACGGTTGCAGCATCACCGAACCGGGCGAGCACCGCGTCACGGTTCGCGACGACGCGTCGGGACTCACGGGCATCAGTAATCCAATCATCGCTACCGAGGGCGTACCCGAGTATCGCCTCTACTGGGGCGACCCACACGGCGGTCAGGTCGTGGACCCGTACAAGATCGGCGATTTCTTCGAATACGCTAGCGACGTAGCCGGCATCCACTTTGCGGGTTTTCAACGGAACGATCCGGCGATTACGACTGGGGCGTACGACGTTCAGCAGGAAGCGGAGCGCGCTCATTATGAGCCGGGGCGATTCGTGCCGTTGCCCGGATACGAATGGTCCGCCACCTACGATCGCGGCGGACACCACAACGTATATTTCCGCCGTTTCGATCAGCAGATACGCCGTTCGGGTCATGCCGCCCACGTAGACCCTTGGGACATCGACACCGACTTGCCGCATGTCCTAGAGATGCACGCCGAGTTCCGATACTCGGATGTTGTCGTCACCCCGCATGTCGGCGGAGTCGCCGCGGACCTCCAGTACCACGAACCGCAGATCGAGCCCGCGCTAGAAATCACCTCGACGCACGGACAGTTCGAGTGGTTCTTGAAAGAGTCGATTGAACGCAACTACAAGATGGGGTTCATCGGTGGTAGCGATTGCTACACCGGCCGCCCCGGCGACGATCATCCCGGGCATCAACTCCGACGCTACCAAAAAGCCGGATTGACCGGTCTCTACGCGACCGAGTTGACTCTGGACGGTGTCTTGGCGGCGATGAAGGCGAAACGCGTCTATGCTACTTCGGGCGTCCGCATCGTCGCGGCCGTATCTGCCGACGGGCATATGATGGGTTCAGAGTACTCCACCGATTTGCTACCCGAGATCGCCGTGAAGATCATCGGCGCGGGTCCGTTGGAACGTGTCGAGGTGTTTCGCGGCTTGGACCTGCTGCACAGCGAAGAGATGTCGCCGGGCAGATCAGGAAACCGAGTGCGAGTGACGTGGGAAGGGGCGAGTCGGCGCACGAGCTACTCCGGTGTCGTGTGGGATGGTTCCGTGAAAACCGTTGACGGATCAATCACCGGTGTCGAAAAGATTCGTTTCGACAGCCCGAGATCACGCATCTCCGATTCGACCGAAAACGCGGTCAGTTGGACATCGTGGGCATGTGGCTATCGAAGCGGTTTGCTGTTGGACATTGACGGCACGCCTGACACTGCCATCGATCTCGCATTATCGAGCGACGTCATCGCCAGTTCGCAGTACGGTGGGCACGGCGAAACTGGCGGTCGCCGCATCAACTTCGCCGCCGCCGATCGCGTCCGAATCCCCACCACCCTCGGCGCGTTGCAGGACGGCCCGCGATTGCTAAACCTCGGCGAACTCGACCGCATCGTAACCGTCGAACTTGCCCCCGATCCGGGTCCAGACCGCACCGAATTCAAAATCACCGACCCATCACCCAAACCCGGCATCAACCCCTATTGGGTCCGAGTAACCCAAACCGACCAAGAAAAAGCCTGGACCAGCCCCGTTTTCGTCGACTACATCGCGCCAGTGTGAACAATCCCTTCCTCCTGATTGGAGGAAAATTGCTCCATTGATGTATGACCATGCACCCGTAGGGGCACGCCCTTGTGGCTGCCCTGGGGACGGGCGGGGTACACCAAGCGCACCTGCGCGCCGAGACAGGCGCGATGGATTCATCGGGACGGCGCATGGTCAGGATAGGGTTGATCGATGGACTTCGCGGACGATGTGGCGCGGATGGTCGTGGCGTGGCGGGTGAGGTTTGGCGTCGTGGTGCGTCTGGCGTGCCCCTACGTTGCGCGTTTGGCGTACTGCGCAGGGTTTCCCCCGTTCACGGGGGAAATGTCCGAAGGACAAAGGGGGCCCGCGCGTGTTCCCGGCGTGCTTCGCGATGTCTGGCGGATCGATGCCCCAGGCGTACCCGGCCCCGCACCGGGGCAGCCACAAGGGCGTGCCCCTACGTTGCGCGTTTGGCATGCTGCACTCGGAATGACTGGGCGTTGCGCTCGCCGCGCGCGCCCCCTTTGTCCTTCGGACATTTCCCCCACGAGTGGGGGAAACCCTAGCTAGGTGCTACGTCTCTTCGGCAACACCAGCATCCCGCTTAAGGCGACCACCGCGGTGCCTAGCAGTATGAGGAGGATGAGGGCGGCGGTGTTGTTGGGGGGTGCGGTGCCGCCGGTGTCGGGGTCGATTATTAGTGGTGTGGGGGATGGCGTGGGTAGGGCGTCGGGCGAGGCGAGGTGCGCGGCGGCGACGCGGGCGGGAACTTCGATCAGCTTGCCGCACAACTTGGAGCCTTCGTCGGTCAGACTGAGATTGGTCGTCAGCGCGCCGAACGAGCCGTCGTCCTTGATCGTGACTACCGACGCCTCCGAGAGGTTCCGTGACAGGTTCGGCGGCAGCGGCAGGCACGCCGTGACGGGATCGTCGAGCAGGTAACCGTCCAGACGCTCACCTAGCAGGGTCACCGCGGAGATGTCGAAGTATTCGCCGTCCAAAGTGACGCGGTGATGCACCTGCCCGATGTTGGAAGCCGGGCCGGTCGCGTCGGCGCGGACGCCGATGACCTCTCCATTCGGAACCGCGCCGGGATCGGCATGAACGGTTACCTTCTCATCTGAAAACTCACCGCCTTCCTCAGGAGTGAAGACCGCGTACTGTTTGCCGTCATTGCCGATGATGACGCGTGGGATCGCCCCCGCCGGGTTCATTGGAATCTCGGTCGGTTCCGGCGTCGGCGCCTCGCGGCGTACGATGACTTCGATCTCACTCAGACAGCCGTCGGCTTTCCCGTCGTCGTCGCCACACTCGAACGCCGCCAACGCGACCCTGACAGTGTAGGCGCCCGCCTTCGACGGCGCGATGAAGCGAATTGCGCGCTCGTCGGCATCGTCGTTGTCGTCGGCTGCGGGGTCCAGCTCTTCGAACGAACCGCCGCGCGGCTCGATGCTCCAGTCGAATGTGACCTCGTCCGCGCCGAGCGTGTTGTCGAGGACGTCTTCCGGACCCCAGAGATCGACGTAGAGCCGCACGGTGTCCTCGGCGGAAACGGTGATCGAGCGCACATTAGGCTTCATCCGCAGGATCGGCGGATTGCCCAGACGCGACGTCGGGACGAACATGGAGAGCGAGCTGGTCTCGCCGCAGGCGAAGTTCTCGGTGCCATATGTCGCGGCGTAGTTCACGGGCTCGCTGGGCAATGCGCTCGTCAGAGCCGGAAGCGGGTTCCATACCGTGCCATCGTCTTCGAGGTGGTAGAGCGTTTTGTCGTTGCCTTCAGGTGCCGCGATGCAGATCTGCGCCTTGGGATCGAGGTTGACGCCAATATCCTCGTTTCGATCGTTGACGAGGTTAATCTCGACGTAGAGGTCGCCGACCTTGTACAGGTTGCCCAACGTATCCAGAGGTTTTGAGGGATCGTCGACCTTCTGAACAATGATCCTTGATCCGCCCATTGGCAACGCGCTGCCGGGCACTCGCACGAAAACATTGTTTTCCAGCGTGGTGACTCCGAGTTTCGTCTCGACGACCGCGTCATTAGACTGATCGCCATCATGGCCGACCACGACCGGTGTCGGTGTCGGCGGGTCCACGGCCATGCTAGCCGCGGCGACGGTTATCGGCAACTTTTTCACCTCAGCGCAGACGAGGCCGCTAAGGTCGGTAAAGCCTTGGTATCCATCGCCCGTCGGCGCGTTGTTTTCGACTTTGTACAACCGCCAGTCGACGTAGCGCCCTGGGTTATTTGCCTTGGGTACGCAGATGTCGATAGGACGCGGACTGTCACTCAGATCTTGGCTCGCGGTGCAGGGTGGAGGCACGTTCTGGACATCCACGGTGTACGTATACGCGTCACCGCTGAATGCGTGTCCAGTCGAACGTTTCGAGAATTGGTTGAGGTTGATCGTGCTGCTACCTTGGCTCATGTTGATACCGACGATCTTGTCGTCCGCGAGCGCGGCCGGCGCTACCGAGACGTAGTAGATGACCTTCCCACCGGCATCTGTAACGGCGTATCTACCGCCGCCGATTGGCTTTGTTGTGTTGTAAGTAGTGCCTGAACAGTCGTAAGATTCTGTCGTCACAGTATCGGCCTTGACCGGCGTCAATGGCGGTGGGCCTTGATTGATCGCTACGACATCTCCCACACATTCAACCTCACCGTTGGCGCGGCGGGCGCAGGTGGCGTAACCCGAAGTATCGATTTCGGTAAACGAATCTTTGGTGCCTTTGGGGAAGTATTGGGCACTTCTGATTCTGGCGAAGACAAATGCTCCAGTTTCGTCGGTGTTTTCTTCGGCGCCGTATGCCTCTAGCCAACCTTGGCAATACGGCGTGTTCGCGGCTCGCTTGATGGACATAAGAATTGTCGAATAATTCGGCGCGAAAACATGGTACTGGTTTTTCAGGATTCCGCATGTCACAAAGCCGTGGGTCGTTAACGGTCCGACGAACTTCGGTTCGCCATCGACCTTAGTTATGAATGCATGGGCAAAATCTTTGACTGATTTGTGCTCAACCGCCGGCGTCGGAGTCGGCGTGTTAGTGGGATTGAATGGTTGACCCGTAAGTGGCGTCGGCGTCGGCGTCAAGGTCGGCGTTGGGGTGGGATTTTGTTGGGACTTGCCCCAACATATCCCCTCGTTCTCCTCCAATGAGTTCGACTCTGCGGAGTCTGAAAGGACGATGCCGCAACTCGTACCGTACCCTGCAGTAATCGAGTGGAACTTAATTCCCGCAGGCGGTACGGTTTCACCGGAATCAGTCGCGTCTTTGGCGTCGCTGTCTCCCCAACAGACCACATCACCGTCGGTCTTCAGCGCGCAGGCGTGTTCCCGGTCGATGAACTCTTCCCCTCGGCTGTTGTAGCCGATCCTGACTTCTTCGAAATCCTTAGTTGTCGGCGCACCAGTAATCAATGGTTGGCTTGTCGACCCGATGGCGCCCCAGCAAACGACCGATCCGTCGGCTCTGACACCGCAAGAAGACGCGCCGCCGGCGGCGACGGTTTTGAACTCTCCATCGGGCGGCGTCGACTGTCCGTAGAGATCGTCGCCCCAGCATACGACGTTGGTGTTCGTCGGGTGCCAATGTTCATCATTGATGGGTCGCTTGCCGTAAATGCCGTAGTGGCTGATTCCGCATGTGTGTCCGAACCCGACGCTGATGGACTCTGTTCGAACACCGTCTGGCGGCGCGCCCTCGCCATAGAGGTTACGACCGAAACACGACACCTCACCCGAAGTTAGGAGCACACAGTTGGAATAGCGACCTACGCTGATGCCGTCGACCACGTAGCGGTGGTTAGGCGTCGGTGTTGGCGTAGGCAGGTTGGGAAATCCGAGGGCACTATCAAAAGCAAACTCGCGTAGCGGTTTCTTGTTTTTCGTCGGGTCGTCCGGATCAATCTGGTAGTGAGTGTACTCGACATTTGTGAGATCGCCCCAGCAGGATAGATGGCCTTCGTTCTGGTTCTCGTCAGTTTCCGGATCCGAATCGATCGTTATCGCGCAGGCGAAACTGCGTCCGATGTACTCTCTGCCGGTTGGGTCCGCATCAGTCGGCATATATGGGTGAAGCCTCTGAACTGGCATCTCGCCGGGGAAAAGCGCGCCGCTCGCACTGACCGATTTGTACCGCCCGATCGCGGGGTCTAACTGTCCGAAGTCGTTGTTGCCCCAACACTTGATCGTGTCCACATCGTCGTCAGCAGTGCTGTTCGTCGTGTCGCTGTCCTTGACGATTCCGCAGGAGAATGTCCTGCCAGCACTGACCTCCTTGAAGGTCATGTTTTCGGGAACGTCCAGTTTGTTGTCAGTGCGGGTTCCCCAGCAATGAACGGTGTCCTCGTCCTCATTCAAGCTGGTGGTGTTTGTGTTGGCATCTTTGATGATGCCGCAGTTGTGTTCCCAACCGCCTTCGATCGCCTTGAACGCCATGGTGTCACGTGGCGATTCGGCAGCCTTGCCGCCACCCCAACACGTCACCACGCCCTCAAGTTGATTGCCCGGCGTATCGCGGTCGCCGTCGAGAATCATGGCGCAAGTGTGGTTCGTGCCGAGGAACGTACCGTTTTGCCCCGGACTAGTGACACCGGTGCTGTTGCCGGTGATCACGGACTCGAACTTCACGGAAGCAAAGTCGTAGTCTTTCACCTTCTCCGGAACGATCGGACCGGGGTCCGGTGGCGTGGGTACGGAAGAATTGACACCCGCATAGGTAGTGCACCCGATCCTGCGGTCTTTTTCCGGGGCTTTGTCGTGTCGTTCGATCCAGCAAGTGTGGCGGATGTTCGGGCTGGCATCCCAATAGTTCAATGGAGTTGTAATGTTCGCGTCCGCGCAATAATCACGAGTTTCGTGCCCGGAATCGACTCTCCAACACCGAGGTTCGGTAACCCAACTCTCGCCCCAACATTGCATCGTCGCGTTCGGTACAATCGAACCCTGTTGACCCCAGGTCGAATGCTGTTCGTCGCGGAAAGCGCAGGAGTAGTTGGGGCCGACACGCAACGAATCGTATTGCCCATGACCCCCCATTCCCTCCAGGTCTCCACCTTGCGAAACGTTACCCCAGCAGGACAGCTTCTTGATCCGGTCGGCGCCCTGGTCGGTCGTGATGGCACAGATCGTATCGTGAGACACCCCGACGTGCGCGTATGTATTGAAGTTGTGATCGGCCCAGGTGTCGCTGTTTTCGGAAGCGGGCAACACGAGCCAAGCCGCCACCGCCGCGAAGAGCAATACCAACGCGAATAGTGCTACTCGCCAGTAGGGCCGCGCCGAGTGAGATGCACCCCGCCCCGTCGTAGCATCGATGTGCCGAGAAAATGGGGGGGGGGGGGGGGGGGCGAAGATTTAAGCCTGAAATCAGACATTACAAGAGTGCTTCGCGTACATGCATCACTGGTCAACGGACGAAGCCCGTTTGCGAGACTCAACGGTACCATACGCCAACCCTCCTACGCCAAATTACCCGAAACCGTGCAACTTAACCCCAAAAACCCCGCAAATCCGCCAAAAACCGCCACCATCGCCCCCCAAACCCACCCCAACGCACCATCCCACCTCATCCCTGTTTCCCAATTAGCATCGCTCCGCGCGCATCGCCAAACCCCGCGGAACATGCCAAACAACAACGCACCCGTAGTGGTTGCCCCGGTGCGGGGTGGGGTACGCCAGACGCACCTACGCGCCGAGACGGGCGCGATGGATATCGATGACGATGCCGCGCATGTTTCCGGCGTCGTAGGTGATGTCTGGCGGATTGATGCGTCTGGCGTACCCCACCCCGCCCGGGGCAGCCACAAGGGCGTGCCCCTACGATGTGCGTTCGGCGTACCGCGGGACGAATGGCATAGGGGTGATGTCTGGCGGATTGATGCGTCCGGCGTACCCCACCCCGCACCGGGGCAGCCACAAGGGCGTGCCCCTACGTTGCGCGGAGGGTTTCCCCCGTTCACGGGGGAAATGTCCGAAGGACAAAGGGGGCAATGAACGGCGCTGATTGTGCGACACCTGCCAGGGCAACCCCCCTAGCCCCCCTTACGCTATGCGAAGGGGGGAAGATTCCTCGCTATGCTCGGAATGACAGGGTTCTTCGCTCGGAATGACAGGGTGCTTCGCTCGGAATGACATGAGGGGGACTCGCTTTTCGACGCTCCGCGACGAGACAACGCGTTACTTGACGCAGAGCGGCGGCGGAACTCTCCCTCACCATTACTCTGCGCGGGATTGGCGATTGTGGTGTAGCATGGCGATACTGAAATCCGCTTAGGTGTGAGGAGGTGTATCAGATATGCCATACGCAGCCGATATCAGCCGAAACAATCCGAGCTGTTTCCTCTTCTTGGTCGACCAGTCGGCATCGATGTCAGGAGCTTTGGGCGGTCAGCCGGGTCTGCGAAAAAGTAATGGCGCGGCGGATGCGTTGAATCGCATCTTGGACGCCGTGTCGCAGCGTTGCTCGCAAGGCATGGAGGTGCGGGACTATTTCGACGCTGGGATCATCACCTACACGACTTACTCTACGGGTGAAACAGACTTGGGATCGGTCTTTCCGGGGACGACGCCGGATCAACCTTTCTTGAAGATCAGCGAGATCGCTGAAGTCGCCCGAGTGGAAGACAAAACGGTCCGAGAGTCCGACGGTGCTGGCGGGATCGTGGAAGTGAACCGCAAATTCCCGGTCTGGCTCGATCCGGCTTCCATTTTCGGCACGCCGATGTGCGCCGCGCTCGAAGCGGCCTGTACGGCACTTGAGGAATGGATCGAAGATCACCCAAATTCGTATCCTCCGATGGTCATAAACATCTCGGACGGCGAGGCCAGTGACGGCGACCCGGAACCGATCGCCTGGCGCATCATGGACATGCAGACGAGCGACGGTAACGTGCTTCTTTACAACGCGCACCTTTCCGAGATGTCGGTGTCGCCGGTTCAATTCCCGACGGACGAAAGCGAATTGCCGCCTGACGACTACGCGAAGAGCATGTTTAGGATGTCGTCGCCGTTCCCAGAGCCAGTGTGGAAACTCGCTGAGAGCATGGGTTTGCCGGCGCGAGAGGGTTCGCGCGGCTACGTCTTCAATGCCGACATGGTGTCGCTCGTGCAGTTCCTCGACATCGGTACCCGTGCGGCATCGGACTTGCAATGACGGGAGCATGAATGGCGCTCCTGCAACCTGCCCGCGAGTTCTGGTTGCCCAAAGCGGGTAACCGCTCGGACGAATACGAAGACGCTTGCCGGGTGGTATACCCGGACCGCGAAGACGCGTCCGATGGTTTGATCGCGCGCGCGGCGGTATCTGACGGTGCGAGCGAATCGGCGTTCGCGCGCGAGTGGGCGAATGTGTTGACTGATGCCTTTGTGGACCGTCCGCTAGACCTCGCGAATGTCGATGAAGAGTCGTTATCCGAATGGCTCGAAGTCTCGCAGGACGAATGGCATGGGGTTGTGCCTTGGGATCGGATTCCGTGGCACGGCGAGGCGAAAGCTCGCGCCGGCGCGTTCGCGACGCTAGTAGGCCTTACGATCAGTGCGATTGACGACGATAACGAGCGTTTGTCATGGAATGCGATCGCGATTGGCGACAGTTGCCTTTTCATGATTCGCGACGGTCAGTTGCACCGCTCGTTCCCGTTGGATACGTCCGGGGAGTTTGACAACTACCCGCCGCTGGTATCGAGCAACCGCGCGGCGTCAGATGGTATCTGGGAAGACGTGCAATCGATAAGCGGCGAGAGTGAATCGGGTGACGTGTTGATTCTGGTGTCCGACGCGATCGCGTGCTGGTTTCTAGCCCGAATCGAGGCCGGTGGAGAGCCGTTGGGAGTGTTGATGGAGATGGAGGAATCGACGTGGCCCGATTGGGTCGATGAACAGCGAAACGCCGGTTTGATGCGAAACGACGATACGACGTTGCTGATCATCGAGATCGGATAGCACGAACCGCGAGGTGACGTGAAGCCATGCCTTGGCCGGGGATAACGGATTTCAGCGAGGCGGTACAGAACCCGCCGCTATGTTTCGCCGGGACGGACCTCGAGAACGGTTTGGTGGCGACGAATCCGCGCGGCATGCCGTTGGTCTATTCGGGCGCGTTCGCTTGCGTCTACCCTGTCTCGATCGGTGGACGCACCTACGCGGTGCGCTGTTTCACCCGCGAGGTCAGCGACCAAAAGGACCGATACAACGCGCTCAGCGATTATCTGCTGAACGTCTTGCCGCCCGCGTTCGTGCATTTCGAGTACGTCGAAGACGGGATCAGCGTGCGAGGGACCAGCTATCCCTTGGTGAAGATGGAGTGGGTAGAGGGCGAGCTATTGAGTTCGTACGTCGAAGCGCATTTGAACGATCCAGACACGCTTCGCCGCATCGCGGCGCAATGGCGCGGCGGCACGACCTCCAGTTTGCGCGGACTCCGTATCGCCCACAACGACCTGCAGCACGGCAATGTGATGGTGCAGAATGACGGTAACATTCGGCTTGTCGATTATGACGGGATGTTCCTGCCGCAATTCGCCGGCGAGAAGAGCCCGGAGCTGGGGCACAAGAACTATCAACACCCGGAGCGCACTTCCGACGATTACGCGGACTACGTTGACAACTTCCCGGCGATGGTGATCTATCTGAGCCTTTTGGCAATCGCCGCCGAACCCCAGTTATGGGAGTTCAACAATGAAGACAACTTGATTTTGGCGCGCACCGACTACGCTGATCCCAAGAAATCGGAAGTGTTCAGGCGGTTGAAATCGTCTTCCGACTCTTCCGTCGTCGAATTGACTGAAAAGCTGATCGAGTGTTGCGACCTTGCCGTCGCCGACGTGCCAGATTTGGAGACGGCATTGCAAGGTATTCGAGTAACCGCGCCGGCACCGTCGTCGAGCGCACCGCCACCGCCGCAGCATACACCGACTCAAAGCACCGCGACGCCCTCGGCTGCGCCGTCGGCCAGCCAGCTTCAAGTCGCGCAGGCTCAGCAATCTTCGCTGTCGCCTCCACCCCCGAATCCCGTTGTCCGTCTACCGGCATCCTCGATACCGCCCACCGTCGGCAACGTCCCAACATTGCCGACATATCCCACCGCGCCGCCCGCAGCTCAGCAATCTTTTCCGCCCTCCGCTCCCGCGTCGGCAAGGTTCAGAACGATACGACGACAGATCAGATCGCCGTCTTCGCATATGAAGGTGACTTCGTGCGCCGCCGTCCCGTTCGGTTTCAAAGCATCGGTCGCTCTAATCGCGATTGCGTTGTTTGTCGCGATTACAAGCCCGTTATGGAGTTTCTTCTACGGGCAAGTGGTGACATCACTGAAGACGAGCGGCATTATCGATGAACAGGTTTACATTTCAACTGGCGTTGGGGACGTGTTTAACTTCGCGTCTGGCATAGCCGGCACCGGCATCTTGGTGGCGATCGCGACGGCGGTCATCAATTTGACGCGTGATGCGATATCCGGCCGGCTTGGAAACGCCGACATGTGGGCGGTTGGTACCTTCGCGCTCGGAGTGGTGGTGTTAGGCGCCGGGCTCGTGCTTGAATGGTTTGCCAATGAAGCCGCCGTGGTGAGTGCCAACCAAGAACAGATCGCGTCGATAGTCATAAGCGCGGGCAGGACAATCCTGTTTGCCTCGATCACTGCAATGGCACTCGCCGGCCGGCGTCGCAGGCGGTTCTTCACCGGTTGGGCGGGAGCGATAGGATGGGGTGCGCTCGGCGTCGGCTGGATCAACCTGCTAGGAGCTGGTCTGATCTGGTTAGGAATCGGTGCGGCAATAATGGATAACGAGTTGCAGGACTCAATGGAATTGGCGATGATCCTAGCCGGTTCCGGAATCGTCCTGCTAATTCTCGGCTTCGCGATCCACTGCTTCGTACGCGAGAGCGAGGACAGCTGAAACTTCCGTCATTCCGGCGAAAGCCGGAATCCACAGAGCATTAGGCACCCCTCATCGTCGCGAAGATCGGTTTTGGCGCGGCTTTGACTGAGCGCGTTTTTGAGCCGCTTTGCGACGCAGGTACACGCCGTAGGCGATGAGCGCGATGCCAGAACAGAATACGAGGATGGCGAGGATCATCACGCCGAACGTCGTCCCAAAAATGAACTGGAGGAACAGCGCTGGCAATATCAAGATCAGCCCGATCACGGTGGCGGCGACGCCGTACCTAAAGGTCCATCCCCATCCTGCGCTCCTCGCCATGTAGCGCGCAGTCACGGATCGGAACTGCGACAATATCGCCTGTCGACGACGCGCATTCCCAAACAGCAACATCCCGATTCCGATCAGAAACGAGGCCCCTCCGATGATCCGAAAAACCGTCGGAAAACCCTCCAGCTGGCTCTGAAGGATCATGTCGATCGCAACCAGAACGACACCCACCGCAACCGCCGCCGATCCGATCCGATCAAACAACGGCAAAGCCCCAAAGGACTTCCTAGGATCCAGACTTTCTTTCCGATTTCGAGAACGCATCAAGTCCAACCGACAACAACCTGACCTACATTCTAGTGAAACCACCGTCAAACGACAGAACCGAGTAATTCGCTGCGATGGTGGAAGAAACCAGCACGCCCCCTTCGCGAAGCGTAAGGGGGCGCGAACGAGCGAAGCGATGTGAGCGGGGGATGCACGGATGGAGTCGAATGGCTGGCTAGTGATTTGATTTGCGTCGTTTATGGAACACCTACCAGGGCATCCCCCCTAGCCCCCCTTACGCTTTGCGAAGGGGGGAACTTGCCCTTTGGCTTTGCGCGACCGATTGGGCTTGTTGCGCGACTGCGGAGATTCCTCGCTTCGCTCGGAATGACAGAAGATGTGCTCGGAATGACAGAGGCGCGGCGGATGAATCCAACGTGGGGGTTTTGGCGTTTTGATGCGCTTGGCGTACCCCACCCCGCACCGGGGCAGCCACAAGGGCGTGCCCCTACGAGGTGGGTTTGGCAAACCCAAGGTTTCCCACGCTGTTAGGCGCGGTATTGGTCGATGCCTACGGTGGCGATGTTGTCGGTGGTGGGCATGACGGCGGTCTTGGCGCGGTCGGCACCGACTACGACGATGCTCCAGTCTTCGGGGCTGTCCAACACGGAGACTTCGATGTCGAGGATCTCCTGTTCGGTCAGGTTTTCAAGCCACCGCCACGCGGCGCTGATCCGGGCTTCGCCTTTGATGGGCGTGTACTGGATCATCTTGCCCAGGCTGTTCTTGGCGTGGTGATGGATGAAGGTGCGCGCATCGTCCTTGCTGAAGCCTTGCTGTCCGACGGGTCCGGCGACGTCGGGCGGCATCAGGATCAGCCGGGCCCCGCCGCCGTGCATTCCGAGACCGCGGGTGCCGAAGATCGATCCATAAGCAAGCGTCTTGAGCAGTCCTTCTGCCGAGGTGTTGCCCTGGTCTTGGACGTCCAACTCGCCGTTGGTGATGAAGACGCTGATGGCGCTTTCGCTGGCTCTGAACCCGTTATCGACGTGGAACGGTTGCCATGGGCTCATGTCCTCGTTCTCGGCGATGCAGTGGACGAACTTGCGGGTAGTGCCGATCGTGTCCATGTCCATCTGACCGGGGTACCAGTAACCGATGTTCCGCAGACACAGCGAGAATGCGCGCCCGAT
The DNA here is from genome assembly GCA_963662485.1 of Dehalococcoidia bacterium. Classification (GTDB taxonomy): domain Bacteria; phylum Chloroflexota; class Dehalococcoidia; order Lucifugimonadales; family Lucifugimonadaceae; genus Bin127. Next base: position 160,857 of record OY759581.1, read on the forward strand.
GGTGATGTTGACCTCGTTGTCGCGACCGGGTCCGAGCGCGGATCGTGCGTTGATGCCGATCTCTTTCGCGATCGGGCCGTTGACGATGAGCAACGGCGCCTGCGGACTGGTGGACATCAGCAGCGACTTGCCGCCGTGCGCGCCCATCTGCGACAGTGCCTTGACACCGGCAACGATGACCGGCATGTGTTCCGGTTTGGCACCCGCCATCGCGGCATTCACGGCGATTTTCTCGACGGTTGCCAGACCGAAGCCGGGCGGCATGTCGCAAACGAGTTCGTCGGCATCCAATCCGGTGCCAGCGATCAGTTCATCGACGGCTTGCGTGGTTGGCGGGTGCAGGACAAAGGAATCTCCCCAATCTCGCATCAACCACTGCTCGTTCATCTTGAGGATGGCGTCCCAGCGGTCTTCGCCCTCGAAGCGCTGGATTTCAGCCGTCTCGTCGCGCTCGCGTCGGCCGTGTTGCAGATCGACCGTCAGCACGTCGATAATGTCGTCGATCGCGGCTTCGGTCTGCGAAACGCACTCTTCGATGGCGAGGTTTCGATAGATGCGGGGTACGATCACGAACTGCAAGTCGGGCATTCCGAACGCGCGCGAGCTCGCGATGGCATCTTCCTCAAATCGACCGGAGACTATGGGGATCGCGGGTTTCCCCATCTTCTCGATCTCAATCATGTCGTGGACCATCCACGACGCGCAGGTCCCTCAGTCCGCGGTGGCGCCGATGACGACGTCACACTCCTCTCCGGCTTGCCTGACGATGGGCGGCGGTGCGGGATAGTTGCCGCCTGTGTAGAAGTTGACTTGGACGTTGTTGAAGCGTTCTTGGATCATCTCGCCGGCGCGCTTCAACGCGACGTCGCCGCCGTGCGTGCCGCTCCAGATGAGCCCGACAGTGCGGTCATCGAGTGTTTCAGGACGCTCGTTGATCTTCAACGAGTTCATAAGCCCGCGCTGTTGGGCGACGGGATTCAGGACTTCTAGCAGGTACATCGACATCGACTCCTAAGAAAAGCGAGGGCTCGGTTTCATGCGATGATATCGCATCGGAGGGAATGGTGAGTGGCGCGAGGAATCTTCCCTCCTGCGGTCGCCATGCACTCGTAGGGGCACGCCCTTGTGGCTGCCCTGGGGATGGGCGGGGTACGCCAAACCCGCCACGATCATCGACATCCGCCATGGATTTTGCGCCCAACGTCGCGGTGTGTGGTTTCGGGATGTCGCCGCGATCGGCACGCGGCGGTTGAACCATGATGCGCGTCAATGGTTTTGATGCGCCCGGCGTACCCCACCCCGCACCGGGGCAGCCACAAGGGCGTGCCCCTACGGGTGCGTTGTTGTTTGGCGTACTGCGCGGGATCGGCTACTAGGGCATCCCCCGCTCACATCGCTTTGCTCGTTCGCGCCCCCTTACGCTGAAGCGAAGGGGGCGTACGCTTCTCTTACGCACGAAATGGGTATTCGCGTGCACGTTTGCGTTGGTTTTTCTATAATGTCGCATCGCGAAAACCTCGAAATCCGCCATTCTGCGTTGAAAATCACGAATGTCAAGATGACCATCCTCGAGATGGATGGCACGGATCAGTACTACGATCTGATCAAGCTGCAAGGTCAGCATCGGGAGCGTTGGCTCCACCACACCGTTCCGGCGCGCGAAAAGAAACGCTACGAGTATGTGCTTCACGTAGAGACGGACGCGGGCGTGGCGGGGATCTGCACGACGCCGGGCGATGGGCACACCGGGTTGCACCCTGCGGACGTGCCGCAATTGCAAGCATTAGTCGTCGGCGAGGACCCGCTGAAGCGCGAATATCTCTACCAGAAATTGCACCAAGGCACGCGCTGGGTGTACCGTTCGCCGAGCTGGTTCGGTGGATTCGACAATTGCCTCTGGGATATCGCAGGCAAGGTGGCAGGTCTGCCGGTCTACGCGCTTCTCGGCAAAGTCCGAGACGAGATCCACGCATACTACAACACCCGCGGGGCTACCGTTGAAGAAGCGGTCGAAGATGCGCAACGGGCCGTCGATCTCGGTTTCGTCGCGGTGAAAGACCATTTCTATCACCCGGTGGACGAGAATATCCGCTGGTTGACGGCGATACGGGAGGCGGTCGGCGACGACATCGACTGTATGCACGACCCGGTCGCGATCTATACCTATGAAGAAGCGGTTAAGGTCGGTCGCGCGCTCGAGGAGTTGGAGTACCGGTGGCTTGAAGAGCCTTTGCCTGAGCGTAGCCACAACCTGCTGGTCCGATTGGCGTCAACTTTGGAGATACCAATCATGGCAACCGAGACTTTCATGTACGATACCGATTTGTGTGCACAGTACTTGATATCGGGAGCGACGGATCTGATTCGGCAGAACGCGCGGCATGGCACGACGAATCTGGTGAAGCTCGCGCATCTCGCGGAGATGCACGGGACGAACGTAGAGTTGAACGGTCCCGGCGGGTTGTACGGTCTGGTTCACGCTCACCTTCTCTGTTGCGTACAGAACACGTCATATTACGAATACTTCCCCGGCGGTCGGCACGATTCCGACGGGGAACAGATCGGGTTGTTGAACCCGGTGGCACCGATAGGTGGAAAGTTAAGTCCGCCAGACGCGCCCGGTTGGGGCGCGCAGTGGGACTGGGATCAGTTTGCCAAACGAACCGTAGAGGTAGTTGAATGAGCCGAGAAAGCGATATTGTTCAATTCGTTGAAGATTTGTCCGCGGCCGAACCGCCGGACGACCTCAGTGTCAATATTTATCACGATCCCATTAAGCGCAAAAACCTCGTTAACTGGCTCTCCACCTTTGATGCGGAGTCTCCCACGGCGATGTTTGTGGGCGAGGCACCGGGCAGTTTCGGAGCGCGCATCACCGGTGTACCTTTCACTTCGCCGTATACGATCACGTCTCTGATCGATCCTTGGCACGCGTTCGGGCCCGATGCCGGATACGAGGTCCCGGATGGTGAGGACGTATCGCAAAAGGAAGCGGCGGCGACGCTGTTCTGGCGCCATGTGATGAAGCATTTCAAGAGTCATCCGCGACCAATGACGTGGAACGCATTCCCGTTCTGGCCACGCCAACGCAACGCGGACGTAAACCGAAACCCGTCGATCAGCGAGGTGCGGGCGGGCAGTGAATGGTTGCGGCGCATGGTAGAAATGCATCCCAACGCGAAGGTGATCGCGGTCGGCAGAAGCGCCGAGTACGCGATGCGGTTGATTCAAGTCGATTATTTCGGCATCCGACACCCGTCGCACGGCGGCGCGAACGAATTCGACGACGGAATATCCAAGTTCCTCGCAAGCCTTGCGGAGAAGTGAGCGCTTAGGGGTTAGGCGGCGTTCGCTGTCATTCCGAGCGCAGCGAGGAATCTTCTCCCTCGTGGTCACCATGCACCCGTAGGGGCACGCCCTTGTGGCTGCCCCGGTGCGGTGCGGGGTACGCCAAGCCCACCAAAACCATTGCCATCCGCCATGGATTTCACTCCCAACGTCGCGGCGTGTGGTTCCGAAATGTCGACGCGGTTGGCGCGCGGCGGCTGAATCCATGGTGTGCGTCGATGGAGATGATGCGCCCGGCGTACCCCACCCCACACCGGGGCAGCCACAAGGGCGTGCCACTACGGGTGCATGGTGACGGCGACTGGGGAACGCTGGCGCGGGGCTACAATATCGCTATTGCGATGGCTGACTCTGGAAAAGCGGTCCGAGATCCGAAACGATACGAGCGCGTGAAGCTGCTTTTCGGGTTGGCGAATCTGGCGGTTTACATCATCGTGCCGGTGGTTGTGCTGGTGACCGGTGCTTCCGCGTCGATCCGCGACGTGATTTCCGATAGCACCGCTGGTTTCGTTGTGCTGGGCGCAGTTGCGTACATCGTCGCCGCTTCGGTCGTGCTGGAGTTGGCGACTCTACCGCTCGGTTACGTTTCTGGTCATTTAATCGAACGGCGATACGGGTTGACGCGACAGTCGATATTCGGATGGGCGAGAGACTGGCTGAAAGGATTGGTGTTGCAGACGGTTCTGATCGGGTTATTTGTGGCTTGCCTCTATGCGTTGTTGATGATGGCACCGTCGTATTGGTGGGTTTGGGCGTCGTTGCTGTTTTCGGCTATCTCCATCTTCATGGCGGCGATCGCGCCGATCGTGCTGATGCCGATTTTCTTCAAGTTCGAACCGCTGCCGGAAGGTGAATTGAAAGATCGTCTAGAGCAACTGTCGGCCCGTCTAAACACCTACGTTAAAGGCGCGTACGTCTGGAGACTCGGCGACCGCACGGTCAAAGCGAATGCCGCGTTAGCCGGTTGGGGCAAGACGCGCCGCATCATCATCTCGGACACGTTGATCGAGAGCCATAACGCCGACGAGATCGAGGTGATCATCGCGCACGAACTCGGGCACCACGTCAACGGCGATATCTGGCGCGGTATCGGCGTGCAGGTCGCCATTATCTTCGTCTCAATGTGGGTCATCAATCTTGCACTTGTGCAATGGTCGGACGTTTTCGGACTCGACGGTACGATCCACGACTACGCCAATCTCCCTTTGCTGGCCCTCGTCAGCACCGTCGTTGGGCTCATCGCGTTACCGCTGGCGAACACCTATTCTCGCCGCCGCGAAACTGCGGCCGACGATTTCGCGATCGAAACCACCGACATGCGCGCCGAGTTCATCAGCGCGATGGAAAAACTGGCGAAGCTTAACCTTTCCAACGCCGAACCGCACCCCATCATCGAGACGGTCTTGCACAGCCATCCGAGTGTCAACCGCCGAATAGCAAGGGCGCGCGGCGCGTAGATTCAACATCTACGCGACGGCGAGCAATCCTTGATGATTTTCGACCGCGTCTTTAATCCTGTGGCTACTCGCTGAAAATCTCGTCGCCGCGTTGCAATCTGACAGCGATGGTGTAGGTCTGGTTTATCGATCTCGGAGTAGGGTAGTGTGCGGCTAGGAATCTGGCCATCGCGACTAGGCAATGCCGACCCGATTCGGTGCCTCTGCGCTCGGCGTACTGCTGAATCGCCGCGTCTACGATCTGGAAGTGGTGGAACGATGCGTCTTCGCGCAGCATCGCGTGTGCCAAGACGGGGATCACGCCGTCCGGGTCCGGCGCATTCGCAACGTAGTCGGTAACGATCCTTGCCGATTCCTCGACCTGCTGCTGCGAGTTCATCGCGTCCAGTAACCGCAGGGGTTCGATCTCGATTTGACCGTTCTGCGATGGTCTGGGAATTCGTTGCGGCGGCATGTTCAGAAAGCGGTCCAGATAGATGCTCATAGCGGTGTCGAACGTTGCACGCAGAAGTTCGACTGATGGCGCGCGTTTCAATGCTTGATGCAACGCGTTCGCGGCGCTAAGCGTGTTGTGCACCGTGTCCCAATCGCCAAATTCGTTCGAGGTGTGGAATCGCGCCATCCGCAAGAATGCGGCGTAGGCTACCGCGCTCCCTAGCTTTTCAGCCGTCGCGCCGCGCCTGATCGCATCGTTCAACGCGTCGATCGTCGCATACGGATCATCATCCAAGATCACGTCCACCAACGTGTCTTCGTCATCCCAATCTCCGCGCACGTCTTGCGCCTCGCTCCAAATCTGCGGCAGATTTGCGCGGGCTTCCTGAACGAGCGATGCGAGATCGATCGGGTTACGCCACGAATTCAGCTCTTCGCTACGACGCGCGGACGCCATGCCGCTCACCAATCCCGTCAGAACCTGTCCGGCATGTTGCCAACCGATATGGTCCAGCAACTCGAACGCCTTGTTGCAGAAATCGACGATATGTCCGTCATCGATGTAGAGGCGGTCGGTAGCGCCGGCAAAGATCATGTCGGCAACAGCGCGCTGCGACAAGCCAAGCTCGATCGCGGTGCGTAATGTCCGCTCTGCACCGTCCGCGTCGCGCACCTCGATGAAATCGCGGAACCATTCCTTGAAAACCTCCGGGCGCGTCTCGCCAGTCGGCAACGGTTCGACCAAGAACCTCGGCGGCCGTCCAGCGCACTCGGCGGATACTTGCCGAAGTCCCTGGTAGAGCGCGAGAGGTCTATCCTCTGGCGCGAGACGGTGCAGGAAATTCGCCGTGCACGTCATCATGCTCAAAGCCGGTCCCCAGCCATCGTCCGAATAGGTTGAGCCAAAGATCGCGCCGATGGTCAACGGCGTGCGGTAGTCGGCACTCGAAGAGTTGAGACCGAGGACCGATTTGGCGATCACCAGACGGATATTGTCTTCTAGACCTTCTTCGAGTCGTTTGGACCAGCGTTCAACTGGGTCCCGTTCCGGCGGTTGCGGGTCTACCCATACGACGCCCCCGATGACAGAAACCGGAAATGATCGCACATCGTCGGCGAAAGGGTCGAAAGTTCCGCCGCTTGCGAGATCGAAGCGTGCATGGTGCCAATGGCAGGTCAATATCCCGTTCTTCACGGTGCCGCGGTCAAGCGGAAAACCCATGTGCGGACACCGATTATCAACCGCCGCAAACCCATCGTCCTTGGCAAAAACTGCTATCGTCTGCCCAGCACCCGTCAACACCTTGCAGCCTTGCGCGCGCACATCTTCAACCGTCCCAACCTCCAACAGTCCGTTCCTACCATCGCCCATCGTGAACTCCTCCCACAAAATTCTAAATCGCCGTTGATAACAGGTTACGCGCGAACGAGACCTAACGAGAACTTTGGAAAAAACGCGTCATTCGGCAGTACCACGTCATTGGGCAGTACCACGTAATTCCGGCGGAAGCCGGAATCCACAAGCGCAAACGGCACGTCGGTATACCTTCACGCTCAAGGGGACACGAAGCGCCGGACCTTCGGCTAGGAGTTCAATGCCCGGCCCCCTTTGTCCTTCGGACATTTCCCCCGTGAACGGGGGAAACCCTACAGATCGCCCGTCGAGTATGACGGAGATGGCGGGCTCGGATCAGATGTAGGCCTTGGCGGTCTCTACTACTTTGGCGAACGCTGAGGGCTCTCGGATGGCGAGTTCGGCGAGCGATTTGCGGTCGAGGGTGATGTTGGCTTTGCCGAGAGCGTTGATGAATGCGGAGTAGGAGACGCCGTGCACGCGGACGGCGGCGTTGATGCGGGTTATCGCCAAAGCACGGTTCTGGCGCTTCTTCAGCTTGCGATGTCGGGTCGCGTAGTCGAGCGCGTGGAGCATCGACTCCTTTGCGACACGGTATCGCCTGCTACGTGCGGCGCGATGCCCCTTGGCGGTCTTGAGAATCGCCTTGTGACGTTGTCTACGAGTGGTTCCGGCTTTGACTCTGGGCACGATGGACCTCTGAACTCTATCGGGATGAGCCTACAAGCGCTTGTTTGATGCCTTTGGCCATGGCTTGGGAGTCGACGCCGACCTTGCCGCCGAGCAACCGCTTCATGCGCTTAGCTTTACGTCTGCGGAAGTGGCTCTTGGGCCCCTTGGTACGCAGTACCTTCCCCTTCGCGGAGATGTGAAAGCGCTTCTTCGCGCCCTTGTGAGTTTTCAACTTAGGCATGGTTCAATTATGCATTACGCGAGGAAAATAAACCCGCGCACTGAACTTACCCTGACGACGGGGTGGAGTTAATCGGACCGCAAGGTCGCAACGCGGCGATCAGTCGGCGATTTAGACTGATTGGGTCGCCGGCTCTCTGGATTCGGACTCTTGGTTCGCTGCGCGGCCGTTTTCGCGGCGGTTCCGAGACCTTCGCTGCGCGGCTTCGGCAACCGGCTTCGGTGCCTGCTTGCCCGACCGCGGCGCGAGCAACATGCTTAGCGTCCGCCCTTCCATCACTGGTTTCTGCTCGAGTCGGGCGTACTCGGCAACGCCTTTAGCGACGCGTCGCAAGACGTCCATGGCGAGCTCAGGATGGGCCCGTTCGCGTCCTCGGAATCGGACGAAGACCTGCACCTTCGCACCGTCTTGGAGAAACTCCATAACGCGTTTCGTCTTTTGCGCCACGTCGTTATCGGCAATCTTCGCGGTGAGTCGCACCTTCTTGAGCTGACTGGTGGCGCGCGATGCCTTCCGAGCCTCTTTCGCCCGTTTCGACTGGTCGAATTTGTACTTGCCGTAGTCCATCAATCGGACCACGGGTGGGTTTTGATCCGGGCCGACCTCAACTAGGTCAAGACCCATATTCTGCGCGAGGCGCATGGCCTCGTTGCGCTTCATCACGGTCGATGAAGCTGCACCAGTGGTCGAGCGTTGCACCAGAAGCACTTCGGGTGCACGGATTCGATGGTTGATGCGATAGTTCCTTGCGATGTCGATTTCCTCTCTTGGATTGCAGTTCTAACGGTCGATTCGCCAACTCGGCTAATCCCGTGATGCAAATATAACAAAATCCGACGCCCTGCAACATTTAGTTGGCGAACGTGCAGAGACGGAGGCGCTTCATTGGTCGATCACCGAGCCGTCGGCATGGAGTCGGGTCTCTACTTCGCGGGGTGTCGGCGGACACTTCGCGACGGCGTCAGGTTTCAGTTCCAACCCGATACCGGGTTTGTCGGAGATGATGAGATACCCATTTCCGTCATGTTCGGGCGTACCATCCACCATGTCGGACTTCGGCGGCATATCTTCGCCGATCGGGTATTCCTGCAACGCGAAGTTCGGCGCTGTCGCTGCGATCTGCAAACAGGCCGCGGTGCTGACGGGCGATAACGGGTTGTGCGGCACCACGCCGGCATGGCGCGCTTCAGCGAGGGCGGCGATCTTGCGCGCTCCTGAGATACCGCCGACTAGACACACGTCCGGGCGGACGTACTGGACCGCGCAACGGGACAGCGCCATCTCGAACTCCCACAGTGAGGTGTAACGTTCGCCCGTCGCGATGGGGATGTTCACTTTGTCGGCGACATACGCCATTTCGTCAAAGTTGTCCGGTGTAATCGGGTCTTCGTAGAAATACGGGTGAAACTCTTCAATGCCGAGTCCGAGTTGCACCGCTTCAGTTGGCGTCAAGCGGCGATGGATCTCGATGCAGAGGTCGACGGAATCACCGACGGTTTCTCGATACCTTCTAACTGTTTCGATAGCATCTCTGATCTTTTCAGCGTGGGTTTTGAAGTACGGAACATCGCGATCCTCGTCAAGGAACGGCGTCAGATGTCCGACGGCGGTGAAGCCCAAATCTTTAGCTTCGGCGATGCCGGCGACCAGCTTTTCGGTAGTGTCGCCGAATACGTGGTAGTAGACGCGTGCGCGGTCTCGGACTTTTCCGCCGAGCAACTGATGAACCGGGGCGTCGAAATGCTTACCCATGATGTCCCAGAGCGCGATATCGATCGCGCTCAACGCACCCATGACCGCCGAACCTCGGAAATGCGAGAAGCGGTACATGTATTGCCAGTGGTGTTCGATGCGGAGCGGGTCCTCGCCGACAAGGTATCGTCCGAACTTCTCGATCGCGGCTTGCGACGCTTCTAGAAATCCCCAAGCACCCGATTCGCCGAGTCCGGAAATGCCGGCATCGGTATCGATCTTGACCAACAGGTAGCGGTCAAGCATCAGCGGCGTAACTTTAGTGATTTTCATCGTCGCAGTCCTCGTCATTGGCGTTTTCGCTTTTCACAGAGTGCAATGGTACTGCGCGAAATCGTATCAAGACTTTCGCAGACCGGGTGTCAGCAACATCGCGAGCAAAACTAGAGGCGTGCCACCGATCGCGCTCACGATAAGCGTCATTTCGTTGCCGATGACGGCGGAGAGCGCGCCGCCAAAGGCCCAACCGAGCGGAAAAAGCCCCATCCCGATGGTATAGAGGCTCATCACTCGACCTCGCATATCGCCGACGGCGGCGCGTTGGAAAAGGTTGATGATGGCGTTGACCCAGAACATTCCGGCGACGCCCATGATGAAGAGCAGGACGAGGCTCAACGGGTAGATGCGAGAGAAGCCAAAACCGATCATGCCGAAGTCCCATACGAAGCTGGCTACGATGATGATTGGCATCACTCGTTGCGGCATCCCGGTAAACGCGATGATTCCGCTACCCACCGCTAAACCGATCCCCAACACGCCGGTCATCACTCCGAATCCGACGCTTCCGACATCGAAAATCTTGGTCGCGTACTCAGGCATGAGCGGGAATATCGCGACCCCGGTTACGTTAACCGAAGCATTCATCACGAACAACCAAGGCAACGTCGGCGATTTCATCGCGAATCCGATGCCCTCTCGCACGCTCTGATAGTAGCTAGGTTTGGACTCGGTGTTGGAGCGATCGGTGGCGAATTCCCCGCGCGGCGAGTTGAGGATGAAGACCGCGCCGAGCAGGTATATGCCGGCGATGATTCCATACGCCCAGTCTGCGCCAGCGGTGGCGATGACCCATCCGACCATCACTGGACCGACCATCTCACCAGCGTTTTCGCCCATCATGATCAACGCAGTTGCGCGCGGCAGCGCGCGGGGATCGACGACGTCTGCGATATATGCCCAGAACGCCGGCATAGCGAATGATACGACGGTGCCGGCCGCCAACGCGAGGGCGAGCATGTGCCAAGGTTCGAGAATCCCAGAAGCGATCAGAATGGCTTGAACGATTGAAACGATCGCTAGCGCGACGCGGACGAATCCGAGCAGTCGGCGCTTGTCGAACCGGTCGGCGATGGCACCCGTGAATATCGGCAAGAGCAAAACGGGCACCGCGCGGATGCCTGAGACCAAACCGACCCATAGGTTCGATCCGGTCAAGTCGTACATCACCCATGACTGCGCCGCCGTACGGGCGACCGCGCCAATGTCGAACATCGCTTGAGACGCGAGCAGACGCGCGAACCCGGGGATCGCGAGAATGTTTAGGATTTCAGGTCGACGCCTGAAACGTCCTGACAATGCGCCTTTTTCAGATTGTGTAGATGGCATCAAAATCACCGTAATCTACAGGACAACCGATGAATGCAGTTCACAGCAGATCGTCTGGTTCGAATGGATGATGTGAAATTCTCTATGCACCACTTATGTGAAACGTGTTTAATATATTTTGTCGACCAGAAAATAGGAATGGAGGGAAACGATGGCAACGACGGATCAACGGGTTTCGCGCCTCGAAGGTGCGTACGAGCATCTGGCCACGAAAGAAGATTTGGCACGTTTGGAAAGCAAGCTCACTTGGAGATTGTTGATTGGGTTGTTCCTGCAGGCTGGTCTCGTCATTACCGTGATGACGATTGTCATCAGCATGTTGACCAGTTAAACATCTGAAACTCGGTCATGGCAGGCGCAACGGGACTGAAAAGCCGCGTCGTGGGTCGATTCTAGGCCCTCCGCAGTTCGGGCGATGCGATGTACGCGGTGATGGTTATTGCGATGCTAGATATCGCGGCGGCGATGAGCGCGGTTTCACGGTCGGTGAAGGCGGCGATCGCTCCCCCGATTGCCCAGCCGATCGGGATCAGACCCATGGCGACGGTGTGAAGGCTCATGACGCGGGCGCGGTGGGCACTCGGCGCGTGGGACCTGAAAAGCTCGTAGATGACCGTGCTCCACACGATCGCCGCGACACCCATCGTGAGTAAGATGCCGAGTGTCGTCGGCAGGTTAGGCGAAAAGGCGAACGCTGCGGAACCGACGGCCCAAATCGTGCTGCAGGTGATGAGGGCGATAGATTTCCGACGTGGCAGACCAAATATCCCGATGGATGCACTGCCGACTGCGAAACCCGCACCCACAGAACCCGCCATCAGCCCGAACCCGAGTCCGCCGCTGTCATGGACATCGATGGCGTACTCAGGAATCAGCGGAAATACTGCAACGCTGAACAGATTGCTCACGCCGAGGATTGCAAATAACCACGGCAACGGTTGGTTGCGACGAGTGTGACGAGCACCGATTCTCAACAGCGTGAGATACGGGACGTGGGCGGAATCGATATCCGTATCTCTAGGCGGCAACGGCACGACCAGGATGAAGAACGCTCCGGCGAAGTAGAGCAACGCGATGAACACAAACGACCATTCGGCGCCGGAGTAGGCGATGATGACACCAACAAGTAACGGGCCAATGAACTCGCCCGAGTTGTGAGCAAATCCGAGCACTGAACTCGCCTTGGAGACCAGCCGAGGCTGGAGTTCATCGCGCAGGAAAACGACGAACGCAGGCGCGGCGATGGCGATTGCGAGACCGGTAAAGAGGGTCAATACTGCTTGATGCCAAGGCTGCATCCTGCCGGTACCGATAAGGACCGCTTGAATTATTGCGAGGATGCCGATGAAAGCCCTCATCGCCGAGATCAACAGCCGATGATTGAATCGGTTGACGATATGCGCGGCGAATGCGGGGCTAACAAACGACGGTACGGCGCGGAACGCGGCTACTGCTCCGACCCAGAAGCTTGAACTAGTCAGATCGTAAGCCACCCAAGACTGCGCCGCGACACGCGCTAGAAGTCCGACGTCAACCACCGCTTCAGACGTGACGAGGCGCGCGAAACCGTGTTGGAGAGTGCGTTTGAGGGTTAAACTGCCACGCCGCAACGGTCTGAAACGCCGCGCGCCGAGCCTTCGACTTGGCGGCTGAGTCAACGGTTCATCAAGCGATTCATGTTTGCAGGGCCGGGATTTCACCAGACTCCAAATACCCGATTGCTTAAAGAGTGCAACAATCGCACAACGCGATTCCCGCAAGAAACATGCAGACTCCCAAACCACAGCAATCCGCGAAGAATAACCCTGGCGCTACGTGAACGGTATTGTTCACCACTATGGTGGTCTCGGTCTGGTAGTCGCGATGGGGTATGGGCGCAAATGCTCGAAGATATGCTTATGTGAATTGATGTCGGTCATCTTCCGAACCCGATGAAAGTCGTTGCGCTATACCGCCACCCGGTTAAGTCATTTCCGGCGGAACATTGCGATTCGTTGCAGATCGCGGAGGACGGGCGCGTTGTCGGCGATCGGGTTCTTGGATTCCGGTTCGATGATGCCGGGCCGCGGGAAGATGTGCAATGGCGGCGCAAGACGTGGTTCGCATCGCTCCAACACTCGCCGGACCTTGCGAAACTGCGATGCGGCTACGATGCCGAGGCTCGGCGTCTGTGGATATCGCTGCCGGAAAATGGTGATGTACTCGATGGTTGCATCGATGAGCCTGGGGACCGACTGCGAATCGAGCATGGTTTCAATGCTTGGTACGAGTCGTTAAGCGAAACCCCGGCGGCGTTGGGTCGACGCAAACTGCCGTTGCGGCTCGTGGGCGATGGTACCGCTGGTCGTTTTCACGATACGTCGGCAGGTTTGGCGACGCTACACTCCCGCGAAAGTCTGCACGACCTCGCAAAAGCGGTTGAGATGTCCGACATCTCGGAACTCCGCTTTCGATCAAATGTCGTGATCGATGGATGCAAGCCGTGGGACGAGATGTCTTGGATCGGTCGGGATATCAGCATCGGCGATGTGACTTTCCAAGTCCGCAAATCCGTTACTCGGTGTCTCGCGACGCACGTTGAACCGTCTACCGGCGAGCGCGACCTCGACATAATGGGAACGCTGACTCGCGTCATCGGTCAATCTGAACCGCAATTCGCGGTCTCGATCGTCGCCAAGCACTCCGGCACCGTTGCAATCGGTGACGAAGTGCGGGTAGATTGACGCTGTCGCTAACCTAACCGGCCGTGGTCGAAGTGCGTTCGCAGGTCGGGGTTCGCAACGATGTAATCCTTGGTGTGCATGACGATGTTCTCTTGCAACTGGATCGACATGCCGCCGTCTACGGGTAGCACGACGCCGGTTATGAACGAGGCGTCGGGAGAACATAGAAACGCGATTGCGTTAGCGATGTCTGCCGGCACGCCGGTGCGCCGAACCGGGTAATGGCGCTCAAACAATCCGAATCCCGCGTCGTTGCCTAACTCCGCCCACATCGCCTCGCCGCGCTCGGTCACGATGTGCCCGGGCGCGATCGCGTTGACGGTGATGCCGAGGGGACCAAAATCGACCGCCATTTGGCGTGTCAATCCGACGACCGCGGCTTTGCCCGCCTCGTAGATCAATGCCCTCGGTGCTTGTAACAGTCCGTGAACGGACGAGATGTTGACGATTCTGCCAACCTCCATATTGGGCGGGCTGCCGTGTCTGCGCCCTGCGCCTTTCCATTCCGGAACCTCGAATGTGTCTGGGTGTCCTGACGCCTCCATCGCGGGGACACCGTACTTGGCGCCCAAGAATTGTGCACCAACCAACAGATCCATACCTGACCGCCATGCGTCGGGTTCGACGTCAACCGCGGAACCGTCACGTCCGACACCGCCACCGTACGCGTTTTGGATCAGGATATCCAGCCGCCCATATTCATCAACGCACCGTTCGACCATCGCTTTCGCGACCTCTTCCTGCGCCACATCGCCCGTCATGTAAGACGCCGTTCCTCCAGCGTCTACGATGCGCTGCGCGTTCCGTTGCGCGGCATCTTCGACGATGTCCACGATCAATATGCTCGCGCCGTCTTCCGCGAGTCGCCGAGCGGTTCCGCCGCCGATGCCGAGTGCTCCGCCAGTTACGATGCCCGCGCGTCCAGCGAGTGGTTTGTGATGTGACATAAGATTTCCAATCTCCCGTCCTGATCGAGTCGATGCGGTTATTTTAAGCGCGACATGCGCTTCGAGGACTGATCAAGTTCGGTTATCTTTTTGGCCGGTGGCATTCATCAGCATCAAATATGCCTGCATGCAGTATCGTTGTAGTTAGATGCTCTTGACTGGTTACACTCCGTTGCGCGCCGTCTTGTTGCGTCTTGCTATCTTGTTAGTCGGTGTTGCTCTCGCCTCCATCGCCGGCGTTTCGGTCGTTGCCCAACCGCTGACGCTGACCTCGGGTCCATTTGTCATCGTCGCGGATGAGAACGTGGGCAACTACCGCGTCATTCTTCACCAATCGCCAGAACGGGTAATCGTCGGCACGCTCACATACGCGGTTCAGGTCCACACTCGCGATGACGATTCTTCGGTGCCAGATGCCAAGGTCAAGGTTTATGCGACGCCGTCGGAACACGGGGCACGACAGGTCGCCCCAGCGTTGAATTCGCCCGCCGATCGTGAGTACTACGTCGGACGTCTAGAGATCGAAGAGCCCGGCGTGTGGGCGATCGATGTTGTCGTAGAGCATCCCGATCATGGCGAGGCGACCTTGACGCTGGTGGCTGAGGTTTTTGAGCGCGCGCGTGGCGGTTCAAATCTCTTGTTCGGCACCTTCCTATGGATTTTCGTCTCAGTGGCATTCGTCGGAGTGACGTGGTATCTCATACGAAAATCTAAACGTGCGAAAATCGAGCTTGAGCGGATGAAAAGCCGCGCCGAGTAAACAACCTTCAAATCGAGGGAGCCGATGACTCACATTTCCAACGTCAGGATTCGACACGTTTTTGGGACTCTCGAGACGGATGGCGAATTCTGGGAAGAGCGTCTCGTCATGCCGCTCGATGTCTACGAGGAGTTTAGCGATTCGAAGCAGCGGACTGGCGTCGTCACCGATCAATCAGGCACGAACCACATGGGACTCGATGCCTACTTCATCCAGATCGAAACTGACGACGGCGCAATCGGCATCGGTGGACCCGTCGAGGAGACTGTCGCTTATCTGGTCGATAAACATCTGACGCCATACCTGCTCGATCGGGACCCCACGGCGACAGAGTTTCTTTGGGACATCATGCATCGCTCCCAAGTTCACGGACGTCACGGACAAGCGATGATGGCGATTTCGGTCGTCGATTGCGCGCTGTGGGACCTCAAGGGGCGCATGCTCGGGGTGCCGGTCTACACGCTTCTCGGCGGTCCGACGCGGGAAAAGGTCCCGGCCTACGCGTCGATGCTCGGTTTCAACGTCACCGATATGGGATTGGTCAGAGAACGCGCCGCGTGGGCGAAATCGCTCGGTTTCAATGCTCAGAAGTGGTTCTTCCGGCACGGCCCTATGTCTGGGCATGACGGATTGAAAGCCAATATCGCCATGGTCGAGACGCTACGAGACGAACTCGGCGAAGGCTATGACATCATGCTGGACTGCTGGCAAGCGATGGACGTGAATTACGTCGTCAAGCTTGCGTCGGCGATTGAGGACTGCGCGCCGCGGTGGTTGGAAGAAGTCGCCATGCCGGACCGCATCGACTCGTACCGCAAGATTCGCGAGAAAACCAACATCCCGATCTCTGGCGCTGAGCACGAGTACACGCGTTGGGGTTTCAAACGCTTCATCGATGCCGAGGCGTTGGACATCCTGCAACCCGACATCTACTGGGCTGGCGGAATCTCGGAGACGCTCAAGATCATGGCTCTAGCGACGGCGGCAGACCTCATCACTATTCCGCATGGACATTCCTCGCCGGCCGGTATCCACGTATCGGTCACGCAATCGCCGATCCACACCCCCTATCAAGAGTTCTTGATCAAGTGGAATCGCATCCATCAGCACTTCCTAGCTGATCCGATCAACCCCGTTGATGGCATGATCGCAATTCCCACCGCGCCGGGCGTCGGCATGGATCTGGACGACGACAAGATCGAGCGCGAAGAAGAGGCGAGTTGGTAGATCGGCTGGGACGGTCTCGAACCAGTTACCGATTGCGGACATCCTGATAGTGCCGCGGAAAGAACTGGCTTCCATCAAGGTACCGCTAGAATCGTCTTATGCCACGAAAATATGGTGTGGCACAAACTAAATCCGAAAGGAGACGATGATGGCTAAAGGTGGAAAAGGCGGCGGAAGTCGCAAGGGCGGATCAGGCCCGAACTACCCGAGCACGACCGGCAACCCTTCAGGCGGTGGCAGGGGCAACGCGCCGAAAGGCAAGTAGGGTAAAGATCCGATGCCCCATCCGGAACATCGCGTTTCTGGGTGGGGCAACAAAAATCGACCCTTCACATACCGCTTCAGCACCGACGCTAATCCGCGCGACATAAACTCCGCACTAAATCAATTGGATCGCGTCAAGCGCGAATACTCAGTTAGCGATCCCGAACGTGCCTGCGCTTCACCCGCTGAATTTCTCGATCACAATGCAGGCGTTTTGCCCGCCGAATCCGAAGCTGTTTGACAACGTGACGTCGACTTTCGCATCTCGTGCGACGTTGGGGATGTAGTCGAGGTCGCAATCAGGATCTGGAGTGTCAAGGTTGATCGTGGGATGCAGGACTTGATCTCGGATGCTCCCGATGCATGCCAGAGCCTCCATAGATCCGGACGCACCGAGAGAGTGCCCGATCATCGATTTGGTGCTGCTGATCGGCACGTTGTAGGCATGATCGCCAAACGCGCGTTTAATCGCTAGTGTCTCCGACTTATCGTTTAGCGGCGTCGAGGTGCCGTGCGCGTTGATGTAATCGACTTCGGTAACGTTTCGTTCAGCATCGGCGAGAGCCAGCTCCACCGCCAATGCGGCACCCTTGCCCTCGTCATGCGGTTGAACCAGGTGGAATGCGTCCGACGATACGCCCCATCCCGTCACCTCAGCGATAATCTCTGCACCGCGCGATTTGGCGTGCGCCAAGCTTTCGAGTACGAACATCGCCGCCCCTTCGGACGGCACGAATCCGTCGCGGTCGGCGTCGAACGGCCGCGACGCTTCCTCAGGAGGACAGTCACGAGTTGACAACGCATGGATGGTTGAGAACCCGCCCATCCCGAGTTCGCAGATGCCAGCTTCAGCACCCCCGGTGAGAATGACATCCGCGGCACCGCGTCGTATAACCTCCGCCGCCTCGCCGATTGCTTGCGTGCTCGCCGCGCAAGCGGTTACGCAGGTATTCGTGTAACCGAGCAGTCCGAAAACGCGACTGACGTTCGCGGAGCACATGTTGACCAGCATCACCGGGATGTAAAACGGGCTGATTCGCAACGCGCCGCGCCGATTCATCACCACCGATTGCTGGTCGGTCTCGGGCAAACCACCTGCACCGCAACCGATTAACACGCCGACGCGTTCTCGGTTCTCCGCATCGAGGTCTAGCCCAGCGTCTTTGATCGCCTGATCTGAGGCGTGGACCGCGAACTGCGAGAATCGTCCCATCCGGCGCGCCTCGCGGCGATGGATCAATCCACCTTCTGATGGATCGAAATCTTGGACTTCGCCTGAAACCTTGCACGGAAACGGCGTCGGATCGATGATTGCCATCCGACGCGCGCCTGATACGCCCTCCTTGAGGTTGTTCCAAAATTCGTCTGGCGATTTACCCAAACAGGTCATCGCACCCATGCCGGTTATTACCGCGCGCCGTTCGTCGGGATATCTGCTCATTGGTTGGATGTTGCTGTCTTCAAGGATCGATACCGTCAGGGCAGAATGCCCTTTAAGCGATTTTATCCCTAGTCGAAACCGTGTCTTCGTACGCCGAGATGTAAGGTTGCGCGAGGTCGTCGTATAGCTCCGGCTCGATGCCGAGCAGATGCTCGCGCGCCTCAGCAGCGACGAAAAGAGATCCGGTGACGATGATCAGTCCGATGTCTGAGTTAATCGCCGACAATCTGAAGGCCTCACGCAACGCAGCGTCGAGGTTCATGCATTGGTGTACCTCCAAACCACTTCGGGACAAGGACAGCGCGACGTTTGAGGCGTGAACCGATTTTGGATGCCTAGATTGGGTAGCGATTGTGAATACGGCAGATTCAGCGAGGTCCAAC
Source organism: Dehalococcoidia bacterium (assembly GCA_963662485.1). GTDB lineage: Bacteria > Chloroflexota > Dehalococcoidia > Lucifugimonadales > Lucifugimonadaceae > Bin127. The sequence continues at coordinate 179,466 of OY759581.1, forward strand.
GACGTTTTTTGGTGGTCATGTCCTTCGGTCGCACCGATTATCAGGCCGTATCGAGATCTTTCACTCGCACTTTGTCGCTTGCCGTTCTCGTTCGTGCGTCGCGACAAATTCCAGCTCTGAATTGTTTCGCGTAGAGCCTTCAGCGACGCGTCGTTGTGGGCGCCGTCAAGGACCACTAGTGGTCGATCGGGTTGGTCGACGATTTCGGTACGACATGGCCAGACCGTATCGGATATGCCTTTGATGGCCGCGTTGACGTCGAACGCGAGACCATCGCGATACAAAACGTTGAAAGTGGTTGCCGCGGTGCGAGCGTTGTCGATCTGGTGTATGCCCAATAGCTTGGTCTGAATCCTGACATCGACGAGACCGGGATCCGGCGGCGGTTGCAATGCCGACGCGGTGAGATTCGCTTGGTGCGAATCGTCAAGGGTGCGTGGCTGTCGCCAACGCTCGATAACGAATTCTTGTTGAAATCCATCCGCAACTAGCGTTTTGACATCGGAGACTCGGGTCGTAGCGCAAGCACTTACCGGCTCCGCGCCGACGCCCGAAGCTCGTTCACGTATCACGCCCCACGCCGCGGCGTGGTTTCTTGCTACCACCACCGGTTTTCCCGGTTTGATAATCCCCGCTTTTTCCTTCGCGATCAGCGAGATCCTGTTGCCGAGGATGCGGACGTGGTCGAGGCTAATCGGTGTGATAACCGAGACTTCGGGATCGACGACGTTCGTGGCGTCGAGCCGTCCACCAAGTCCGGTTTCGATAACTGCGATGTCGGTATGGTCGCGGAAATGAACAAACGCCATAGCGGTGAGCATCTCAAAGACGCTGACGACTCCCAGATCGCCGGCCGTTTTGATGGTCTCGACGATTGGCCACAACGCGCCCACGAGGTCGGCGAAATCTGATTGAGGGATGTTTTCGCCGTTTACCTTGATCCTTTCGGTAAAGGTGTGGAGGTGTGGCGATGTGTACAGTCCGACGCGGAATCCGGCGGCTTCCAACCCGCTCGCGATCATGGCGCAAGTGCTGCCTTTGCCCTTCGACCCGGCGACGTGCACCACCGGCGTCGCTAAGTGCGGCTTGCCCAGCATCTCCATCAGCCGCTCGACACGGCGCAGGTGCCAATCCGGCGGCTGGTTGGCGCGCGACTTGCGCTCGAAATCGGCTAGCGTCAACAGCCTGTCGACAGCCTCTCTGTAGCGGTCTTGTACGCCCGAAACCATGTCGTAAGAGTATCGTTTTCGTCGTCGGAATCGATTGATACGATTGAGAACAGACCCACCGCGGTCCCGACCTAAAGAAAACCCGGGCCCCAAGTATGAGCTATCGTAACCAGATTGAAGATGCCTTGCACGGACATGGTGCCGACTACTGCGAGATACGCGTTGAAGAGTCGGACTCAACCCGACTGACGTACCGAGGACGGGCACTGGATGACATCAACATGACCAGCGGGAAAGGCGGCGCGGTGAGAGTCTGCGTGCGCGGTTCGTGGGGATTCGCGAGCTTCAACAATTTGACAGACCTGAAAACACGCGTTGGTGATGCGGTCGATCAGGCACGGAGCCTGTCGTGTGGAAACAAAGGCGAAACCACACAGATCGCAGACGTAGATCCTCATGTTGACATCGTCGAACCGTACATCGTCAAAGACCCCCGCGATGTTCCATTGGCGGAGAAGACGAAACTCGCTGACCATTACAACGACATCGTCTGGAGTGAACCCGGCATCGTCAGTTCCGACATCATCTATGCCGACAACTCGCGCAAAGTCGCGTACGCCAACTCCGATGGAACCTACGTCGAACAGGAAGTCGTGCACGCGCTGTGTCGAATCTCGGCGCAGGCGCGCGATGGCGGCGATGTGCAACAGGCCGGCTTCAGCATCGGCGCGCTCGGCGATTACGGACTATTCGAAGACCTAGACGACGATGTCGCAGAAGCCGCGAAACGCGCCGTAGGCCTATTGGATGCCAAGCCGTTGACCGGTGGACAGCGCACCGTGATCCTCGACCCGATTCTCGCTGGCGTCTTCGTTCACGAAGCGTTTGGGCACCTCTCCGAAGCCGACAACGTCTACGAGAACGATAAGCTCAAAGAGCTGATGTACATGGGCCGAAAATTCGGAGGTGAGCATCTCAATTTCACCGACGGGGCGGCGCTCCCCGGCATGCGGGGCAGCTACAAATATGACGACGAGGGCACGCCCGCTACCGTCACGCCGCTCGTGCGTGATGGTGTGTTGGTCGGCAGACTGCATTCACGCGAAACCGCAGCCAAGACTGGCGAATCTCCCACTGGAAATGCCCGCGCCATCAGCTACCGATTCCCGCCGATCGTGCGAATGACCAACACGTTCATCGAAAACGGCGAGGCCACTTTCGAGGACCTGATTGAAGGGGTCGAAGACGGGGTTTACGTCAAGAACTGGTACGGCGGCATGACGCAACACGAGATGTTTACCTTCTCGTCAGGCGAGGCGTACATGATCCGAAATGGCGAGGTGCAGGAAGCCGTCAGACCTGTGATGCTTTCGGGCAACTTATTTGAGACGCTTGAAAACGTCGATGCTATCGCCAACGACCGCGCGGTAAACCAAGGCGGCGGTTGTGGCAAAGGCGGGCAGATGCCGCTACCCGTGGCAAACGGTAGCCCCCACATCAGGATTCAAAACTGCTTGATTTCAGGAGCTTAATCAATTGACCAGCGATTACATGCGACTTTTGGATCGCGCGACAGCCGCGTTCGGACGCGCCGAGGTCTTTGGCGTGACTTCCGAGGAACGCCATGTCGAGTTTGAGGCAAACCGGCCAAAAAACATCGGTCAAAACCAATCTTCTGGCGTCGCGCTGCGCGTTATCAACCGTGATGGGCGCATCGGTTTCTCATCAACCAGCGATGAAGGCAAGATCGACGAGTTAGTGGATCGCGTAGGCGCGCTGTCCAACTATGGCGCGGAAGCGAAATTCGAATTTCCCGGCGCCGCGCAATACGCCGATATCGCCAGTTTTGACGATCGCGCGCAAGATGTTACCGATCAGCAGATGCTCGAACTCGGACAAAGCGCAGTAGCGGCGGTGCTGGAAGAGTTCCCGGACGCGTTGTGTTCGGTCAGCGTCAACAAACGGACGCACGAACAGCGGCTGCTCAATTCGGCCGGCGCGGAAGCGGGATATCGAAGTTCCAACTGCGGCTTTTTCCTTTCTGCCGAACTCATACGCGGCACTGACATGCTCAGCATTTGGGATGGAACGGTCTCAGCCGGCCCCATCGATCAGGTTGATGCCGATCGCGTTGTCGGCAAGATTCTCCGTCGTCTGCGCGATTCGCAGAATATCGTCGACGCGCCGAGCGGCAAAGACTTGCCGGTGGTGTTCTCCCCCGGCGGTTTCGTTGGCACGTTCATCCCGCCGCTGCTCTCTGGATTCAACGGCAAGAACGTCGCCACCGGATCGTCCCCCCTCATTGATCGATGGGGTGAAAAGATGCTCGACTCGCGCATATCGATTTGCGATGACCCGTTGCACCCGATGACGCCACAAACCCACCCGATGGACGACGAGGGCGTGCCTTCACGACGCATCGATTTTGTACGCGATGGGAAAATTGGCGAGCCGTTCCTTGATCTCCAAACGGCGGGCGAAATCGGCGAGGGATCGACCGGTTGCGGTTTGCGAGGTGTTGCCACGACACCAACGCCGAGCACGTCTTACCTCACGATGGCGGGTGGCGACGACCCCGCGTCTCAGATTTTCGACGGTGTGAAGAACGGCGTGTTGGTCGAACAGCTGCTCGGCGCAGGTCAAGGCAACGAATTGGGCGGCGATTTCAGAGCCAACCTTTCGCTTGGATTCTTGATCGAGAACGGCGAAGTCGTCGGACGCGTCAAGGACACGATGATCTCTGGCAACGTTTACGAAGCACTCAATCAAGTCGAAGCGATCAGCACCGAGACCGAATCGGTCTACGGCACCCGCGTGGTTCCGTGGATTCGGACGCGCGGTGTGGAAGTTGCAACATCATCCTGAAACATCGCGAAACGTTACGGAAACCACTGTGACTCTAGATGGAACCAACACTTCGTCAGACGCGAACGCAGCCGACACGGCGGTTTCGGATATGCTCCGCGAGCTGTCTGGAGTTGACGATGGCAGGGCGCGCGAGATCGTTCGCGCGTGGCACGACTGGGAACTCGCCGACGTTGTGGACACCATCGTAGAGTTGCGGACCGTCGCGGAAAGCGACCGATCGGTAGAATTCGACGCGCTGTTCCGAGCAGCAATGACTTTTCCCTCGGAGAAGGTTCGACTCGAATGCGCGCTCGCACTGTCGAACGGTGGCGGCTTTAATATTGCTAATGCTCTTGTGGACACCCTTGAGCGAGACGCTTCCGAAACTGTCCGTGCGGCCGCGGCCGAATCGCTCCACGCGTTTGCCGATCCTACGCAATCCCGAAACATTGCAGGAGCCGCGCGGACGCGGATCGCGTCTGCCTTGAAGCATGCCGCTGCTAACGATACCGGAGCCGTTCGTGGTAAAGCCTTGAGATCGCTTGCGGCGATGCGCGACGAAGACGCGCCCGACATGATTGACGCAATGTTCGATGAGGCGATCGACGACCTCGCTCTGATGTCCGATGTCGTTCTTGCGATGGGCGAATCGGGCGACCGATCCTGGTTGCCGTCCATCGAAGATGCCTTTTTCAGCAGCGACGCTCAGATCCGCATTGCCGCCGTCATCGCATTCGGCAACCTCGCCAATGACGATGATGTTGAGAGCCTCTCCGAACCGTTCGACGATCACGTGCTTGAGGTTCAGATGGCAACGGTTCAAGCACTCGCGAACATCGCAACACCGCAGGCGCGAGAGATGCTTTCGCTTGCCGTTTCGAGTAGCGAACCGGCGGTGCAGCGGATCGCACAAGCCGCGCTCGACATGCTGAAAGCCGAGGATGACCTGATGTACGCGGTCTCGCCGAACATGGTCGCACAAGGCCTGTTCGGTATGCCACTCGGTGACCGAAAACCGGCGCGCGACCTTTCGCGTTACGATGCGCCGACCGAGGAAGGTTGGGCCAACATCACGCCCACCGGTCAAGAGGTGGAAGTTGCCGAAACTCCCGAAGACATCGGCGAGGACCTCGAGGATTACTTCGAGTCGGACGAATTCTTCCGCGCGTCAAACACGGATTGAGCTCAATCTGTATCACTCGCATCGATCGGCCCACGATGAAAATCTCCGCATCGCTACTCTCCGCCGATTTCGGGTACCTCGCTGATTCGATTCACAGCGCGGAGGCGGCAGGTGTCGATGAGTTTCATTTCGACGTGATGGACGGGCACTTCGTCCCGAACCTCACCTTCGGCCCGCCGGTTCTCGAAGCGGTCCGGCGTTATGCCACAAAGCCGATTGACGTTCACGTCATGGAGCGTTCTCCAGAGCACCTGATCCCCGCTTTGACCGCCGCCGGCGGCGACATCATCACCGTCCACATCGAAAGCGTCGCCGACATTGACGAGACCATCGACATCATCCTAGAAGCCGGCGCAGAGGCCGCAATCGCCATCCGTCCGCGCACTCCAGTATCCGCCCTTTGGTCCGTCGCCGACCGCGTCCGGCGCGTCTTGGTCATGACAGTCGAACCGGGTTTCGGTGGACAACAATTCATGCCCACGACTATCCCCAAGATCAGCGAATCACTTTCGATGATGAAGACCATCCATCCCGACAACGAAATCGAAGTCGCCGTCGACGGCGGCATAAAATCCGGCACCATCGACCTCGCCGCTGCTGCTGGCGCAACCGCCTTCATCGCCGGCTCCAGCATCTTCTCCCACCAAGACGGCATCAACGCCGGCGTCCAAGCCCTCCGCGCTAAGTTGCAAAGCCTGGCCGACGCTTGAAGAATGCTGTCCGCCGCAGGTTCAGGCGCATCGCATTCCTCGTGGCGATGTTTTGGGGCAACACTGTTGTCTTGCCGGTGTTGCGGTTGTAAGCGTGATGGTTTCAACGGGATAAGTGCTATACTCTACCCATGTACCGCAAATGTGAAATTTTCGTGGTGCTACTAGGACGAGTCTATTGCGATGACTACGAGTTGGTTGACGTGACTTCACGAATGACGATAGGGAACCTCACTGAACCTGAAGCGAATAGCGCGATCGCCGATTATTTGAATTCGATTGGACGTCGATGGACGGTCAACGCGGAAAGGTCGCAAACCTTAGTTGACGATAACGGTAGACCCGATATCGTCGTTCGCGAATCTGGACGCAGGTCTGTCGTCGTAGAAACCGAATACGGGCGTCCGGCGGTCGGTGACGCAACTCAAAGGTTGCAGAAAACACTCCGTGGGGAGACTAATGCACTGACCGAAGTGATCGCTGTAGGAATCGATGAGAACGCCAAGCGATTCACGCGCGCGGAGTTACTGAACGAGCTTGGTGAAAACGCGCCGCTCCTGACCGTCCAGTTGGTTTCCACGTCCGGGGTATGGCCCGATGAACCGTTGGTTTCGCGCCCGGTTGATCTAGTCGCTTACTGTGAATATGCCCAAGTGCCACAGCTAGAAATCGATCGTCAGAGCGCAAGGGTCGCTGAGAATATTGAGTCCCTGGGCGAAAATCTGCTAGACAACATTGAGTCAATGACCGCGATTCGTGAGGATGTGCTTGCGGCTTTGATCGAAATCGTCGGGGCTTCCTCAAAACACGACGCGGCGCGCATCGTATGTGCTATTTGGTTGACGATGATCGACCTTCACAACGACCTCGCGACTTACAGCGCCACTTTGCGATCCAAGGGTCTTGAGACGACTCAAGCGATTAGGCTTCGTTCAGGACTCGGAACACTACGTCAGCAACATTTGATCGACGCCTGGGAAATAATCGAAGGCGTCAACTACGTCCCGGTGGTTGAACTAGCAAAATCCAGCCTCGCGGCGGTTGGCGATCGCGCCGCGGTTTCCGACTTAATCAGAAGTCTCGAAGAACTGAGTTCGAACCTAAACGCGCTCCAAGCCAAGCACGTTTACAACTTTGCTGGTGAATTGTGGCAACGGCTCGTAACTAGCCGTGAAGAACGCGCGGCGCATTATACCAAGCCTGAAGTCGCGGAATTGTTGGCTACTCTTGCAGTGCAGCGATTCGACGATAAATCGACCCAAGAAGTTGGCGCGCTGAATTTGATGGATGCCGCAAGCGGCACCGGGACCCTGATTGGTGCTGGCGAACGCGCTTTGAGACGGCTTTACCTGATGAAAGGCGGCAACGACCCGAACCTACATCGCAAACGAATGGAGAATCACATAATCGCCTTGGACGTCGACGGAATAGCAGGCACGTTGACAGCGAAAAGGTTGACCGATCTGGAAATCGAACAGGACTACCACGAAAGTCGCATCGCAGTCGTGTCTCACGAAGCAGGTTCATTGTGTCTGTTGAACCCCGAAAGTACAGGAATCACCGACATGCTCGGCAGCGGCGGTAGGGGAATGAGCCCTGATCAAGACACGAACAATGGAACTGTGCGCATCCCGGTTGGGAGTGTTGATTGGGCCCTGATGAATCCGCCGTATTCTCGGGCCAGGAAAGGTCGAAGGCAGGCTACGACTGGATTGACCCCGTTGCGTGCCATTGCATCGAAGTACGGTTGGAAAATGTCGCACGGACCGGCAGGACTAGGCCCTGACTTTGGCAATATGAGCGACATTCGTTTGAAGCCAGGTGGTGTCTTCGCCCACGTACTCCCTCAGACTGCGGCCCATGGAGGCAGTTGGACCCAATGGCGTAAAGGCATCGAGAAACATTTTGAGGATGTGACCGTGATTGCCAACGCAAGTTCATCGGAACTTCAGAGCATGAGTGCTGATACACAAATGAGTGAAATGTTGATTGTCGCGACCAAGCGGAAAAAGCGTCCTGATCGTTGGAGACCGACTGAGCTCTGTTGCGTCAATTTGAGCAACGCACCTTTGACCTTGGCAGCAGGATATGCCCTTGCACGGGCGATTGCCGAAGTTCCTGAAACTCAAAGATCCGGGGTCAGGCCTTGGGGTAACTGGGCACGCGTCAAACAGCGCGGACCGGGAGACCCATGGGGCGCGGTTGGAAACAGCGACATTGACCTTGTTGCGGTAGCCGAGGGGTTGCTTGACGGCAAGTTATACGACCCCAACGATTTCACAGAGACCCCGATGTCCTTGCCAATGACCTCACTTGGTGAACTATCTGAAACCGGACCGACGCACGACTTAATTGGTCATCCCACTGGAGGTGACGGCAGAGGCGCGTTCGAGTGGACTCCTTTAAGTGAGTTGCCAAAACCCCCAACCCACAAATCTATGTGGGCGGCTGACGGCAAGAATCAAACTCGGCTGATCGTCCGCCCAACCCACGGTGGTTCGTCGACGAACCGCCGACTGGCGAGGCAAGTGACCGCGCAACGTAGCAGGTGGTTTGTCAACCGAAACTTGGCTTGGACATCACAAGCGCTGGCTATGGCGAGAACCCGGGCATTGGTGCATGGCGGCAGAACATGGAACGCGTTACAGGAGATCACCGAAGAGAACGCGATGTGCGCGACGCTATTCAGCAACAGCATTTTTGGCGCGATTGTCCGTCGCGCTTATGGGCAAAAAGGGCAACGCGGCCCACGCGCAGCGGTGCAAGTGGGTTCGATCCCCGGTATCCCCTGCCCGGCATTCCACATCGACACTGCGGCTGCCGCATCGGCCCGCTCAATCGCTGCATCGAATTTTGATAGATTGACAAAGCTAAATCTCGAGCCGTTCGTTTACTGCTTTCGCGACGAGAATCGCCATCAGATCGACGATGTTGTAGCGGGGATGCTAGGTCTAGATCCACAAGAACCAGCAGTTTCCGAGATGTTGCATCGCTACCGAATGCTCTTTGCGAGCGAACCTAACGTGAACGGGCGGAGCGCGAAGTTGATGGGGCTTTTGGAACGCTATTCCGCATAAAGCCACCCAGCAAATTTAGCGAACTCGCGTCAGGAGCTAGCTCCACCGATCGGACGGTCAGCAGTGGGATATTGGGAATCTGTCAAGGCCGCGATCCCAGAGAATTGGGTGTGGTTCCACTCGCACTCCGAGCTTATCGTCGCAGTTGTCGTCTTCGCTTTCGTTGTACCTACATTGATACTGCAATGGAACGCGGTTCTCAATTTATGCAGACCAGCATGCCGTAAACTCCACAAGTCATCCTGTAGTAGAATCAAGTTCTCGTGTCGGTGGACGCGTACGCGACTGGCGGCATTTTCGACCAGTCGGATTCTCGAGTTTCAGCGCACCAACAACAGATGGAACGTTTTTCGACTAAAGAAAGGGTGGAGACCGATGCAAGCAAACCTGAGCCACGTCGTTGATGAACTCCGACGCGCCACTGATCTTCAAATCAGAAAGAGTTGCGTTGCCATCAAGCTAAACGGGATTGCATCACAGTTAACCGATCAAGGCCAATTTCAGAATCCCGGATTGTCATTGATTTGGTACATAAATAATGTCGACGACAAAAACATGATGGTTAACGCCTACGCAAGGGATCCGGAAAGATACATAAGATTCCTAGCGGCGTTAGCTTCGGCGATGGTCGATGAATGGGACGATAGGTACCCAAATGAACGGAGCGAAGAACTAGACGAGGACGAGCGGTCGAGGGAACATGAGCGGCAGGCGGAGTGGCTGAGAGAATTCGAAATCCCGCACAAAATCCTTATGGACTACGTTGGTGACGCACTCGGTTTTGAAGGCGAGTGGATCGAAGGAAGAGATTAGTATGCGTCTACCCGTGTAGGGGCATCCCTAGTGTGTGCCCTGGCGCGGTCATGAGGTACGTCACCCGCATCAATCCGCCGAGGGTACGGGTTGATCCCCGTCGCAATTCGATTTGCGATCAGGGCGGATGGATTCGTCACGGCATCAATGTTGATGTTGACGGTTAAATGCATCGCGCAGGTTCGGCGAGGTGGCGCGTTTGGCGTACCCTGCCCCACCCCAGGGCAGCCACAAGGGCGTGCCCCTACGAGGGTGCGTCACGTCAGGCGTCGTGATCCATCCTAGCCTTCCCCCGGTTGTGGGGGAAGGGATTGCCGGCATAGAGATTTGGTTTTTCCAGCGTCTTGTTAGGTTGGGGTGTTCGGTTTAGACGGAGTAGCCTACGGAGCCGTCGGTGCGCATGGGGATCATGTTTAGGTCGCGGGTTTCGTATGTTGTCTTGGCTACCGCTAGCAGGTCTTCGTCGATCTCGATGCCGATGCCGGGGGCGTCAGGCAGGAGCATGTAGCCGCCTTCGCGTTTGTGCGCGTTCACGAACACGGCGTTGGCGGGGTGTTCGTCGCGGAGCGAGTATTCCTGCGTGACAAAGTTCGGGATCGAAGCGTCGACTTGGATCGCCGCCGATGTGGTTATCGGACCGAGGAAGTTGTGCGTTGCGAGCGCGGAGTGATACGACTCGGCAAGCGCGGCGATCTTCTTGACGTGGGTGATGCCGCCGCCGAGGCCCATGTCCGGGCGGACGTATTGCGGTCCGCCGTCCTGCAAAAGGTCGCGGAACTCCCAGATGTTGTGAATCCGCTCGCCGTTTGCGACGGGTATCGTGGTTCGTTGCGCGATGCCGCCCTGCAGGATCATGCTGTCGATCTGTATCGGGTCCTCGTAGAACATCGGACGGAACTGATTCAACTCTTGGGCAAGGGCGATGGCGTTCATCGGCGTGAGTTTGCGGTGGATCTCGAGGATCAAGTCAACATCCGTTCCGGCACCCTCACGCATCGCAGCGACGTTTTCGACGGTGTCGGTGATGAGACGCTCCAGCGTCATGCTCTCAAAGCCGTTCGGCAACGGGTCGGTCTTGATCGCCGTCCATCCTTCTTCCGCCGACTCTTTCGCCGCTTCGTAGAGACCCTGTGCCTGTTGACCGCGGTCATGAGGGAACGGCAACTCGGAGCGCATCTTGGGACCCATCAGCAGATGCAGTCTGATCTTGTCGCGGGTTCGCCCGCCGAGCAGGTCCCACACCGGCGCTTGCATACGTTTGCCCTTGATGTCCCAGAGCGCGATGTCGATCGCGCTGATCGCGCCGGACAGCGCGGAGCCTCGGAAGGGTCCCATGCGGTACATGTACTGCCAGTGATGCTCGATGCGGGACGGGTCTTTGCCGACGAGATAGTCGCCGCATTTCTTGGCGATGGCGTCCGCGGCTTCCGTGTACGCCCAACACGAGGACTGTCCGACGCCATAGGTGCCGTCGTCGGTCCAGATGCGGACGATGTGGTGTCCACCGGGCGATCCATCAGAACCGCCGATGAGCATGGATTCGACTTTTTCTATCTTCATGTCTTCTCGCTGTTGAGTAGTGTGCGACAGGCTGAAGCGAATGTTAGCACGCCGACAAACAGTTGGTTTCGGTCAGAACGACTAGGTGATAAGATTCGCGGAACCGATGAAGTGTCACCTGACGGAGGCGGACGATGACCCAAGATTTTCAAGATTTCAACGAATACGCGTATGAGGTCGAGGGCGCGCCCGAAGAAGAAACCGTGACGCTCGCCACCCCTGGTGACCGGTTGCTGGCGTTCATCGTTGACGTACTGATCTTCATCGGAATCGGCATATTGGGTTTGATAGTCGGGGTAGTGCTCGCGTTGGTTATAGGCGGCAGTGACGAGCTCGAGGCGATGACCGGCGACAACTTCTTCGGATTTGCATTTCTTCTCATCATCCTGCCTCCGCTGCTGATTAACTTGGGATATTGGGTGTTCGTCTTGGCGATGATCGCCCAGAATGGTCAGAGTCCGGGCAAAAAGGTCCTTAAGATTCGCATCATCACCACCGACGGTAGCGCGTGGGGATGGGGAGGCACGTTGGTGCGAGAGTTAATTGGCAAGCTCATCATCATCGGTGTGATCTCAGGCGTTCTAGGCGTGTTGATGGATCGAGCATTGGGTCCGGAGTCGTCAGGGCTTGCCAGTCTGATCGTCATTCTGGCCCTGTTCATCTGGATCGTAATGGATGAAAACAACCAAACATTGCACGACAAGATCACCAACACCTTCGTCGCCAAGGTGACCTGAAGCAGCGTCTCGGGTCGCGCCCTTTCTAGAGCAACCACAAAGGATCGACAACGCGCTGATCCGCTCGGCATCGTTCGCAAGGATCGGCGCGGAGGCGCGTTATTATTGGCGAGACACCGTTGTAACGGCGGATCGCCAACAATCTACGCACTCTAACTGACCGAATTGAATCCCCCGCCCCGATCCAACCAGCCGCGCGTCTTCTACGGCTGGATCATCGTTGCGGTGATGGCAGCGACGGGCGCGGTGAGCATGGGGATGGGTTCGCTCAACTTCGGACTGTTCATCAAGCCGATGGGCGATGAACTTGGGATCGGGCGCGCGGCATTCGGTTGGGCTCAAACGGCGCGGCAAGGCGCCAGCTCCGCTACCAGCCCGTTGGTCGGATGGCTCTTGGATCGATACGGGTCTCGGGTGATGCTACCCGTCGCCGCGCTCGCTGGCGGTGCTGCGATGATCGGCATCGCGTACATGACTTCAGCATGGCACCTCGTAGTCCTGTTCATCGTTATGGGACTGGTCGGCATGAGCGGGCCCGGCGCGCTGGTCACGACGGTGCCGGTGCTCAAATGGTTCGTTCGCAATCGGGGTAAAGCGGTCGCTTATGTTGGTCTTGGGATACCGGTCGGCGCGCTGCTCTTCATCCCGTTGACGCAGGTTCTGATCAACGAGATTGGTTGGCGCGGGGCGTGGATCGTACTAGCGATCATCGGTGTCTGCGTCATTGTTCCACTAGCGGCGATATTCGTCAGACGGCAACCCGAAGACATCGGCTTGGAGCCCGATGGCGGCGCGCCCGTTCAACCGGGTTCAGGGGACGACGCGTCTGCACGATCTACTCTGCTAGAGGTTTCGTGGACGGTGAGAGAAGCGGTTAGGACGACGACGTTGTGGCGATTGGTGATCGTCTTCTCGATGGTGCAGCTTGCGACAGGGACTGTATCCTTGCACCGCATCGCCGCGTTCATGGATCGCGGCATGGATCCCACTCTGATATCGTTTGCCACCGCGTTCGACGCGGTCTGCGCAGGCGCGTCAACGTTTATGTTCGGGATGCTAGTTCGCTACGTCCCAGGCCGGTTTCTCGGCGGATTGGGTTTTGCCATGTTGGCGACGGCTAGCGTCTTGACGATCTATGCGACGAACCTGCCGGTAATGTTCGTGTCGATGTCGATTTTCGGCATTGGCATCGGCGGCATGATGTTCTTGAACAATTTCATCTGGGCCGACTACTTCGGACGTCAAAACGTCGGCGGCATACGCGGACTTGCAAACCCGATCAATCTAGTGATCGGAGGGATAGGTGCTCCGGCTGCGGGCTACGTCCGCGACTTGACCGGCTCATACGATCCGGCGTGGTGGGTGGGTGTTGGACTGATGAGCGCAGCCGCGGTCCTGATTCTGTTGACGCGCGCGCCGGAGAAGGGATGAACATAGAATCATGGTAGGCGTTGAATGTTGGAACTGGGGAGACGATATGCTCTCCAACGAAGTCGAATCTAGCGAGAAGTGGAAGAAAGCGTTGAGCTTTTACGAGTGTGGCATCAAACCCACTTTGACCCCTGATGATGACGGGCGGTACATCGTGATTGACGCCGAGACTCGGGAGTGGGAGATCGGCGACAATGAGGATGTGATGTTTAAGCTTTGGGATCGGACAATGTCCTCGAACCTGGTGCTCATCCGGCACCCCGATATCAGTACCGGTCGGATGAGTTACCGACTTTCGCAGTCCTTGAAATGAAGTAGGATCCGGGTTGTTCGCCGTTAGATCGCGATCCCGCGCCGGGTGGCGACGGTCTCCAAGTCTTTGTCGCCGCGGCCGCTCAGCAGCAGCAATATGACGGTCGAAGGGTCTAGGCTTGGCGCCCAATCTTTGATGTAGGCGATGGCGTGGGACGGCTCGAGCGCGGGGATGATGCCTTCGGTCAGACACAGCAGGTCGAAACCGTCGAGTGCCGACGTGTCGTCAATCGCGACGTACTTCGCGCGTTCGATGTCGTGGAAATAGGAGTGTTCCGGACCGACGCCTGGGTAGTCGAGCCCGGCTGAGACGGAATGGGCTTCGGATACCTGCCCCCACTCGTCTTGGAGCAGGTAGGACATTGAGCCGTGTAGGATGCCCGGACGCCCTTTGGTTATTGTCGCCGAGTTGCGGTCGGTATCGACACCATCGCCGCCAGCTTCCACGCCAATCAAGCCCACCGATTCGTCGTCGACAAATCCGCTGAAAAGACCGATCGCGTTAGAGCCGCCGCCGACGCACGCCACGGCGTAGTCTGGCAGCCTGCCGATCTGTTCGAGGCACTGGGCACGCGCCTCTTTGCCGATGACGTTCTGAAAATCTCGCACCAGCATCGGATATGGATGCGGACCCACCGCGCTGCCGATCAGATAGTGCGTCGTCTCGACGTTGGTTACCCAATCTCGGATCGCCTCGTTGATGGCATCTTTGAGGGTGCGGCTACCGGAGTAGACCGGCTCGACGGACGCTCCAAGTAACTTCATGCGGTAGACGTTTGGAGCTTGGCGATGGATGTCTTCTTCGCCCATGTAAACGATGCATTCGAGGCCCATCATGGCGCATGCGGTCGCCGTCGCGACTCCATGCTGCCCGGCACCGGTCTCGGCGATGATGCGGTTTTTGCCGAGACGCTTCGCCAAGAGTATCTGACCCATGGCGTTGTTGATCTTGTGGGCGCCGGTGTGTGCGAGGTCTTCTCGCTTGAGCCAAACCTGTGCGCCGCCGAGTTTGAGGCTAAGATTTGCGGCGTGATACAGCGGTGTCGGACGCCCCACATAGTCTGTCAGGAGGTTCGACAGCTCCTCCCAGAACGTGGCATCTGCTCTTGCTTCTCGGTATGCATCCTCAAGCTCGCCCAACGCTGCCATCAGCGTTTCCGGCACGAACTGACCGCCATACCTGCCGAAACGGCCTAGAGCATCGGGAACATCACGTTCGATCGGAGGGGAGAGGGTCATGGTAGAGGGGTGTTGATTGCTGCCGACGATGGTCTGAATGCAAGTATATTGTGCCGTTGCAGTTGGACTGCCCGATGCATCTTGGAATCGAGGGCTACAAAGGTCGTTGGGGCTTCGTTTCCCCAATAGTCCGACCATCGTGTACAGCAATTGCTGAAAGGTTGCGCGGCATCAGTGCCCTCACGTTCATTGTGTGGCGGATTCGATGGCGGTGTAGGCTTGATGTTGAGCGAACACCGACTCGCTTCGGAAGACTCCGACAAACACCAGATTGAAATCGCCGATCAAAAAACTCGCCCAGAGGGTCGCCGTCAAGCTGCTGCTGACTTGGGAACGTCTGGAATCGGGTATCGCAGTTGATCCGCTTTCTCGACGTGACCGGCAGTATCCGTACGACGTGTACCGTGACGTGCGACTAAAGGATCCGGTTCATCGGATGCGAGTAATCGACGGGTGGGGTTTGACGCGATACGAGGATGTGGACAAGGTGCTGCGCGATCATCGGCGTTTCTCAAACGGCGGGCGCAGTTTCACTGGTCTGGGCCCCGAGACGTTGCTGGACTTGGACCCTCCGGATCACACACGGTTGCGATCTCTGGTGTCAAAAGCCTTCACCCCGCGCTCGGTCACGAAGTTGACGCCGCGTATCGACGAGATCATTGAAGAGTTGCTGGATGACATTGGAGAGCGCAGACGGTTTGATCTGATGGAGGATTACGCGTTTCCGCTACCCGTTATCGTCATTGCTGAAATGCTCGGCGTGCCGCCCGAAGATCGCGCGCAATTCAAGGATTGGTCGACCGACATCGCGATAACCGTCGAACCCATCATCCCGGATCACCTAGCGGCGCGGTTGGAAAAATCCACGACGGAACTGTTCGAGTATTTCGAAGGGATAATCGCGGATCGGGAGAAATCACCGCAGGACGATTTATTGAGCGCTCTCATCGCGGCGCGGGACGAAGGGGACAGATTGAGCCACGACGAGTTGCTAGGCACTCTGGTGCTGTTGCTCGTCGCGGGCAACGAGACGACGCGCAATCTCATCGGCAATGGAATGTACGCGCTTCTGAAGAACCCGGATCAGCTGCAACTGCTGAGGGACTCGCCCGAAATGATCGATGACGCGGTTCACGAGTTGCTGCGATACGACCCTCCGGTACAACTCGACGGTCGGTTGGTCACCGAAGACGTTGAAATCGGTGGCAAACGCTTGCGCGCGAATGATCGGGTCATTTCCTTCATCGGCGCTGCCAATAGAGACCCGGAAGCGTTTGAAAACCCGGATGTTTTGGACATTACCCGTCCCAAGAAGAGTCATCTGTCGTTCGGACGCGGCATCCATTACTGTCTGGGCGCGCCGTTAGCGATCCTCGAAGGCAAAATGGCTATTCTAGCCCTGCTGGACCGATTTCCAACTATGCGACTCGTTGCCGATCCGACTTACAACGACGTTTTGGTGTTGCGAGGCGTTAGCGAACTCCACGTAGACGTTTCGTAGGGAATCGCTGGCAGGTACCCAAGGCGCAAAAAGCTTTTGAACTGCCGTCAAAACATGATCTCGCTCTCCGAATCGACCTTCGCATCATCGATCTCGTAGCCGAAGCCGGGTTCGTCGGAAACGGTGAGCATTCCATCGTTGAGGATTGGGCCGTTGTTCTTGTCGAAGAAATAGCCGAGCGCAGCGTGCTTGAGCAGCATCTCGACGTACGGTGTATGGATAGGAGATTGGGCCGCGGACCATGCCATGCCGACTGGTGTCACGCCTTGGTGTGCGATGGTGATGAGGTCATACGCGGTCGCCATCGCCGAGATTTTCAGCACTTCCGAGAGTCCGCCAGCCCAGTTTAGGTCTGGTTGGATGATATCCAGAGCTTCGGCATCCATGAAGCGTTTGAAACCCCATCGGGTGTACTCGTGTTCGGCACCAGAAACTGGGATGTTGACTTTCTCGCGGATCTTGCGATACGAGTCGATGCGGTCTGGCATGGCGACTTCCTCGATCCAACGCGGCTGGTATTCCTCAATCGCGGAAGCGAGTTTGATGACATAGTTGACGTCCATCGACTGCCAGCAGTCGAGCATTATGTCGATGCCTTCACCGACGGTTTCTCGCAATGTCTTCACCATCTCAATGTTCTTTACCAAACCGTCATGTCCCGACATCGGTCCGTGTCGGAAGAACCATTTCTGCGCGGTGAATCCGCGCTCTTTCGCCATCGTCGCGCGTTCGCGCACTAAACCCATGTCGGTCACGTTGTGCCCCAACATCGAGGCGTAGGCGGGCATCGACTTGCGGCACGGTCCGCCGATGAGCATGTAGACCGGTTTGCCTAGCCACTTGCCCTTGAGGTCCCACAGCGCATTGTCTAGCAACGAGATTGCCATCATCGGTTCGCCTTGCCGTCCATGCACGGCGGTGCGGTGCATGATGTCCCACAAAAACTCGGTGGCCAACGGATCGCGCCCGATGAGCAGGTCTTTCATCTGCCAGATATGCCACGGCACACCGGCAAACATGCCGCCGCAGATGCCGCTCACGCCCTCATCAGTGTCGATCTGGACGAATGTCTGCTCGACTTGGAACGTGCTCCCGTCGACTTGGTTGCCGCGGTTTCCAATCTGATCGCGGTCGTTGCGGAACTCTTCGTAGATGTCGGTAGGCTGGAGAAGACGGTCCTCAAAGAACGGCCCGTCGACCTCCATATGACCGGTGAGATGTCGTAAGCGGATGTCAGTGATCTTCATTTCGAGTCCTCGGTTGTGGCGAATAGGTTTCAATTATGCCTTGCGATGTGACCGGGTTCGGTTCAACACATCTTGACATCAAGAAATATCCGCACTATGATGTCTACCATGAGAACTACGCTGACAATCGATGGAGACATCGCCGATTTTCTCAAAGAGCAGAGCCGGCTCCACGAAAAATCGTTCAAGCAGGTGGTCAACGAGACACTGCGGCGCGGCATGACGCCCTATGTGAACTCGAAACCACGGAAACCTTACAAGGTCAAGCCGTTTTCCAGCGGTTTCGCTCCCGGTGTCGATCCAATGAATCCGAAGGACATTCTCGACCAGATGGATGTCGAACACTACCTGAAAGCGTCGAGACGATGATCGTACCGGACACGAATCTGTTTCTCTACGCCTATCTAGAGGACGCCGAATTCCACGACGATGCCAAGCGATGGTGGGAATCCCTCGTGGATGGCACCGAGCAAGTGGGTATTCCATGGGCGGTGGTGACCGGTTTTGTGAGGATCGTGACTAACCCCAGATCGGTCGTGTCACCCGTTTCACCAACCGTGGCGATTGATACCGTGAACACTTGGTTCGAGTATCCACACATCTTCACAATAAATCCGGGCTCGCGACACATGGAGCTGATGAGGCGCAACCTAGAGATTGCCGGATTTGGTGGCAACTTGGTGCCGGACGCGCACATCGCCGCAATCGCGATGGAATTCCAAGCCGAGTTACACACCAACGATCGTGATTTCGAGCGGTTTCCGGGGCTGAAGTGGCGCAACCCGCTGTGAGGTTGACGCGATCGGTGCGAAAGCCACTAGCGGAGACGGCGCGCTAGACGGCCCGAATCCACTCACGGCCAATCAACCTTTTGGCGCCCACGGGAAGGTCACCCATTCGTCTTCGACCTTCCAGTACCAATCGACGAAGTTTTTCTGGGCCGATCGGATGTAAAGTGCTGCGACTTTGACCTCTTTGGCGTATTCGCGGACAGCGCGGCGAACGAGTTTGATCGTTTCGCCAGTGTCGATGATGTCGTCCACGATCAAAAGACGTTCGGTGTTTAACCCCTCGAACGGGCGCGACTCATCGATGAATTGCGCCCCGGATTCCAGCCGCAATTCTTGGCCGGCGTAATGCTGCACGCGGACGGATAGTATGAGGCGAACATCGAGCTTGTAGGCAAGTATGGCGGCTGGAATGAGACCGCCACGGGCGATGCCGAGAATCGCCGTCGGCTTCCAACCGCTCCGCATGATCGCATCGCCGATCGCGTCGATACCGGCAAGATGATCGACCCATGAATCGGCGAGTGCCGACGGGAGGGAAGATTCTGGTTGGGCGGGTTCTGTTGACATTGTTTAGAGATTCTAGTAAACGCGGACCGAGTCACCAACGGAAGTGATTGATGCACTCAAATCCCCAACTCTAGCCGCGCGCCTTTGTTGGCGGTTATGATGTCGTTCTGCTGGTCCGGGGCGGTGGACGCATCATTGTTCATGGACCAGCTCGGTTCAATGGCGGTAGCCGAGTTTCTTCGAACTTGAATCTTGACAACAATCGGTCCTCTGTAAGCCGCAATTCAGCCGCAGGCACATGGACAAAATAGAACCAATGCGCCAGCCCATACCTCGTCTGCGCCGTCATCCGTGAGTCATTGAGATGTTGTTCAATGCGTCTACTCAGATCACTGGTCTGTCCGATGTACAGGACATCATCGACGACGTTAGCCAACACGTAACATCCCGATGCAGATGGCACCTTATCGCAACTGCGTAATTCAAACCTAGCGCGGTTAGGGAAACCCAAAACCAAGTCGCTGATCTTCAAATCTTGATCTCCACAGACTTTGATCTGTTGAGGGCAACAAGAAAAACGTTACCGTATGCGCGAGCCGATGCGCGGTTCAACCCGCTGGCGCCGCCACTTCTGCCTCTTTGCCACCATTCAGGGTACGCAATGTCCTGATAGTCGTCGTCGAGTTGATCCAGAGCATCTCGGAAGACGCTCGAAATCGATTCCACGGTGAAATCTCTGGTCGAAGCGTAAATCTCCGTGAAAACCCACTTGGAGATCAAGCAGAAAAAGAACATTCCATTGTTACGCCATACAAGAGTGTCGTCAGGTTTGATGCTACCTACGAACACTTCGTTGACGGCACGAAAATAGTTGAGGACGATACGAAGTTGGCGTTCCATGTCGTCTTCGTGCGTTATCGGGTTCGTCCCTGTAAAGATGTTTTCCTTAAACAACGTCACCAAAGATCCCTGATTGATTCGATTCCTGAGTCTGCTGGTGTCGTTCGCCATCTTTATACGGCCTTTAAGTGGAGACACGATTTCTTGATTCAGGAATTCGGCTAACCGCAGAGACTTGGCGTCTGTGCCGCGTTGGACCTCACGCGCCAACCAGAACGGAAGGTAAGGTAACTGCTCGATCCCTTGCATGTCGGTGAAACGCCTAGTGATCTGCTGGGATAAGTCCTTTTCAACCGGCCTTTGTGTCGTGTTGACGATGTAAAAATGATACATTTGATGTGTATGATCGAGATCAACGGCGATTGTTGCAGGCAACTCAAAGTTCCACAGTTCTGAGTCTTCGTCGTCACCGAGGGCTCTCTTCAATCCTTCAATCCTGTGCTGTCCATCAACTACGCTGAATGGGCAGACTTCGTCGGATTCGAAACTAATTGAGCCAGCGTTTGGATCGTAATCGACGGGTTTGTCGGTGGCCAAGAATATCGTGGTCGGAATGTTTGCGTATCCATGCGGAAACGATTCCTTCATGTGGCGGGCCAACCGGTTTGCCCGTTGAGCATTCAGGATCCGTTGGTATCCGTCGCGGGTCGTCGGTTCCAGCTTTTCGACGTTGTAGAAACCGTTGTTGAACAGATCATCAGGCGTGACGTACGTGAGATAAAGAGTCAATCTGCCTTGCTTGATTTCGACTGCGCGACGTTTGAAGGTAGGCATCGTGTGTCCTTTTGGCGAGTGTTCGGATGTTCTTTCATGTAAACCGTTTCAACTTCAATTCTAACCCCGCGTCGTTGACGTGTCGGAAACGCGCCGCTCGCCGAGGCTCTGCGAAATCTTGATGGATTGATCGGGTCGCGCGTTCCAACCAGTGAAGCGCACCGTCAACTGTCCTGTTAGGATAGGAACGCGTCTGCACCATCGCGTTGCCGAAATCGATCCTGCGCCCGAACGAATCTATCGTCCATTCACCAACGCCATCAATCGCTGTTTGAAGTTGTGGATGGTTTCGAGGATGGCGGCGATTTCGTCGATGTATTCGGTCGATTCGAGGTTTTTGTCGAGTTGGACGACGATCTGGGTGTTGCCGACGCGGGCGTCTGGGCCGAGCAGTCTCTGAAGCTGTGCTTTGGCGCCGCCTACTGGGGTGTTCAGAAGCAATCGGACGCGTTCCTTGTTGGCGCGCACCGTCACAACATCGGCATCTTCAGCGAGTAGCCGGAGGCGTGCCTTTGCCAGCATGCTTTCGACGCTGTCCGGGATCGGACCGTAACGATCGCGCAGTTCGTTCTGCAGGTCGGTAACCTCGTCAACGGAACTGGACCAGGATAGGCGTTGATGTAACGAGAGCCGTTGCGCGAGGTCTTCGATGTATTTCGGAGGGATGTTGTCGTCGATGCCAAGCGTGATCTCTGGGCGGACCATGCTCGGTGGATTCCATACGGCGTCCGCGTCGCGTTTAGGGTTGCGAGATTGTCCGTTGGTCTTAGCGCCACCACCGTTGGGCATCGGCGAAAGTTTCGCGGTGTTGTTCAGATTCCTAGTCGTCGCCGCGAAGCCCGATGCGCCGTTGGATGATTCGGGGATTGGGATTTGGGCTTCGCCGTCTGATTCCTGCTCCATCCTGCGCTTCAAATCCTCGACGCTCTGCGACAGGAGCTGGGTGTAGAGATGGAGGCCGATCGCGGCGACGTGTCCGCTCTGTTCGGCACCGATGACGTTGCCCATGCCCCTAATCTCGAGGTCGCGCATCGCGATCTTGAACCCGGAACCGAGATCGGTCGCCGCGAGAATGGTGTTGAGGCGCGCGTCGGCCTCTTCGGTCAAAGGTTTGTTCGGTTGAACCATCAGATACGCGAAACCCTGCTTCGCGCCGCGTCCGACACGCCCTCGGATGTGGTGTAGCTGCGCCAAGCCGAAACGGTCGGCATCGTCAACGATCAGGGTGTTGACGTTAGGCATATCGATACCCGCTTCGATGATGGTGGTGCATACCAGAACGTCGTACTCGCCGCGCTCGAATGCGGTAACCACTTCTTCAAGCTGACCTTCCGCCATCTGACCGTGACCGATGGTGAAATTCGCCTCAGGGACGAGCTTGCGTAGTCGTCGACTGACGCGTTCGATGTCGTTGACGCGGTTATGGAGGAAGAAAACTTGACCGCCGCGATCGAGTTCGCGCAGGATCGCTTCACGGATCAAGTCATCGCTCGACTCCGAGACGAAAGTCCGCACCGGCAATCGTTCTTCGGGCGCAGTCTCCATGTTGCTCATGTCGCGGATGCCGGCTATCGACATGTAAAGCGTTCTAGGAATCGGCGTCGCTGACAGTGTCAAGACATCAACGGCGGCGCGCAACCGCTTCATGTGCTCCTTGTGCTTGACGCCGAACTTCTGCTCTTCATCGATCACCACCAGACCGAGGTCGTTGAACGAAACATCGCGTTGGATCAGGCGATGAGTGCCGATGATGATGTCGATCTTGCCGTCCGATAAATCTTCGAGGATCTGCCGTTGTTCGATCTTGTTTTTGAACCGCGAGATCGCTTCGACGTTCACCGGGAACGGCGCGAGGCGTTGACTAAACGTTTCGTAGTGCTGTTGAGCGAGCAGCGTCGTCGGCACCAGTACTGCCGCCTGCTTGCCGTTCTGCACCGCTTTGAACGCGGACCTCAAAGCGATCTCGGTTTTGCCGAACCCGACATCGCCGCAGATCACGCGATCCATCGAGTTGTCGCTCTCCATGTCGATCTTGACGGCTTGGAGCGCGGCGACCTGATCTGGCGTCTCTTCGAACGGGAAACTGGCTTCCAGAACCTGTTGCCAAGGAGTATCAGGTTCGGTTTGGATGCCTTTAGCCAGCATTCGCGCGGCGTAGACGCTGAGCAATTCGGTGGCGACGATTTCGGTGGCGCGCTTGGCGCGGCGTCTTGCCGAGCGCCACTCTTGAGTTCCGAGACGCGACAAGCGGGGTGCCGCCTCGCCGCCGCCCTGATAAATCTGGATGCGGTCTATATGTTCGGTGGGAACATAAACCCGATCATTCTTGGCGTACTGCAGGATTAAATGCTCACGTCCATCGGGCTCTTTGGTCTCGGTGCCGAGGAATCGCGCGATGCCGTGATCGACATGCACTACATACACGCCGGGCTGGAGCTGCTCCAATTGCGGGCCGCGTCTGACCGCGCGTCGTTGGCGGCGTCGTCGTTGGCGACGGATGCCGAAAACCTCCGAGTCGGATAATACTCGAACCTCCTCACCCTGACCAAGCTCAAGGGTGAACCCGGACGTTGCGTATCCCTCAGCGATGACGACCGGTGCGTTTTGGTCGGTTTTGGAGACGTGCCCCGCTTCTTGACGCTCGTAACGGGTACTGATACCGGCTTCTTGCGCCAGTTCGTAGAGCCTGACCGCGTGGCTGGAGATCGCGACTACTTCATCCGCACCGTCATCAATTGCGCCCGTCAAAGTACGGGTCGGATCATCAAGAATCACCGAATTCGCTTCATCGTTTAGGTCGGCATCGGCATTCAAAAAGGTGCTGGCGTCCGGGATGCGGATTTGGATCGGCAGCGGTAGTCGGTTGCCAAGATCGCTACTGTCGACGCCGAAAGGGTCGATCTCTAATCGGCGTCCAACGGATTCGATGCCATGAGCGACCTCGGGCCACGGCATGTGGGTCGTCGGAAAATTGAACGGCACTTCACCGCGCCGTTCCTTCACGCGCTGGATCTCTCCCAAACGACGATCGATGCTCGTTGCCGCGTCGGAAATCATACGCGGTCTCAATGCGATCATCAGCGCGTTGTCTGGCAGGTAGTCGAACAGCGATCCACGGTTGAAGAAACCAGCATAGAAAGCGAGTTCGTTTTCGATATCGCCCTCCGCGACAAGGTTCAACTCATCAGCTACGCGTCGCCCCGACAATCGGGTGAAATCGATGTTGTCGGTGTTGAGGTCGCCAATTGTGTCGCGTATCGCTTGCGGGTCAACGAAAGCCGGGAGCTCCTCACGCGCCGGGACTATCGTGATGCTTTCGACATCCTCCACCGATCGTTGCGTTTCGATGTCAAAGACGCGCATACTCTCGACCTCGTCGTCGAAGAGTTCGATGCGGACCGGATCGTCCGCGCCGACGGCGAAAATGTCGATGATTCCGCCGCGCCGCGAGACTGTGCCGGGCAGTTCGACGGTCGGTTGCACATCGTACCCGGCGCGCGTCAGGTGGCGCATCGTTTCAGAGAGGTCGATTCGATCATCGACCCGTATTTTGCGCACGATGTGGTCGTAGTTCGCAATCTCGATGGTGCGTTCCGCGGCGGCATGTACCGACGCCACGATCAGCGGGGGGTTAGCATCTTCGGTGCTGTGATTTCTGAGGGTGTCTAGAGTGGTGATGCGTTGATGAGCGGTGCCGCGGTCTGGTTCGTAACGCTCAAACGGTATGCCGGCTGACTCGACGAAGTGGCGAATCGGTGAACCGGGCTCATCGGCGTCTGGCGTGCCCATCCATGTCGGCAACTGGTCTACGACGCGCACGGCGGCATCTGGGTTCGGCGTCAAGACGACGACCGGCACCTGCATCGCGCGCCACACCGCGGCGATCAGCATCGCGTTCGCCGGTTCCGGGCATATCGTCGGCACGTTGGCGCGGGATCGGGAGAGCAGTTGCCCAATCGCGTCGAACTCCGCCGTTCCGATGAGGCGATCGGTCAGGGTTGCGAGGAAAGGTTGCGGCGGTCTCGGCATGAGCAGGGCGTACACGCGCTAAAACTCGCACCGCATCTTGACGGGCGAGCGATATGTCTTGATTCCCGACGGACGGAGTCGCAAACTTCGGACGGAGTCGCAAACTTCCTCACATCGGGTTGTCTTTCAGTGTAATCGCAGCGGTTGCCGGTAAAGTGCTTTGACGCGTTGTCGCGCCTTATGCACTGCTCTCATCCTGAGACCGTGCCGATACGCACGGTGGCTCTCACATCCCCGCGGCGATCTTTTCGGCGATCATGATCGTCGTGGCGTTTGTGTTAGCGCGGATCACGTCCGGCATGATTGAGGCATCAACGACCATCAATCTGTCGATGGCATGCATTTCGCATCGTGGCGACACAACCGCCGTAGGGTCCGTGGACGGTCCCATCTTGCAGGTGCCGGATGAGTGATGCTGAGTGCGAGCGTTGCTGAGCAACCAGCGGTTCAATGCATCGTCGTCGGCAAGAACATCGTCAGTCGGCTCCAAACGCTTCATCTTTGCCGGCTCATATTCTGGCATTGCGGAGATTTCGGCACAGAGCCGAACCGCGCCGCGCATCCGCTCAAGATCAAACGGCTCGCTGAAGTACCGATAATCGAGGATCGGTTGATCGTGCGGGTTTGCGCTGGCGAGTCGGAGTTCGCCAGAGCCGACGGCCTTTTGCAACGCGATGCTGAAACCAGTCGGGGTAGAGCGTTGCGCCGGGTCGAAATCGATTGGAACATGCTCAGTGCGAATCTGTATCGGCCGCATGTGCATGTCGTTGCGGAACGGCGAGCCGGGTGTCGTGTACCTCATCCCGATCTGGAGCGGCGGCGGACGGTCCGGGATCGGCTCGGAAAGATCGGATGCGTAACTCATGAACACGGCGATGTGGTCTCTTAGGTTTTGACCGACACCCGGAACGTCGGCGATGACTGGGATGCCATGCTCCGCAAGATGTTCAGCGGGGCCGACGCCTGACAGCATCAGAATTTGCGGCGAGTTGATCGCTCCCCCGCTCAATACGGTCAAGTCGGCTTCGACCCGGTACGTCTCGCCGCCAGAATCGACCTCCACACCGATCGCCTTGCCGTCTTCGATCAGCACGCGATTGACCAAAACGCCAGACCGTACCGTGAGATTCATTCGATCCCGCGCCATTTGCAAGTAGGTGACTGCGGTACTCATCCGAATCTCGTCGACGCGATTCATGACCAGATAGCCGACGCCCGTCGAGTCGGGATGGTTGTGGTCGTGCGTGAACGGATAACCGGCCGCTTGGCTCGCCTCGAGAAATGCCCTCGGATTCGCCAACAGTTCGTCCTGCTGATATCGACGAACCGGTATCGGGCCATCGGAACCGTGAAAATCGTCGCCGGGGAAATCGAGATCAGTCTCGATCATCCGGAAGTAAGGCAAGACGTCGATGTAGCCCCAACCCTCGTTGCCCATCGACTCCCACTCGTCGTAATCCTCAGGGACACCGCGGAACCACACCTGCCCGTTGATCGCGCCCGATCCGCCAACCACTTTGCCGCGCGGCAAATCGAAAGGTTGCTGCAATGGAGTCGCGAGTGCCTTGTATCCCCAGGTGTGTTCGTCTTCCTTGTAAGACTCGTACCAAGCCCGTACGCCGTACTTGATATGGTCAGGCAGGGTTTCGAGGTTCGGGTAGTCCGGCCCGGCTTCGAGCAGCAACACGGAGCGGTTACGGTCCTCGCTAAGCCGCGCGGCTAGGACACACCCGGCAGACCCGGCGCCCACGATGATCACGTCGTACTTCACAGAAACAATCCTTGATCAGCATCGAAGATTCGTTCCCGTGAAGTTTAAGCGTTTTCGACGCGGTTACGGTACCGGGTCAAGATGATCGTAAACACATCATGCCGCGGTCACTTGCACGGCCGGACGCAGTCGCGTCTGGCGAGAATCGTTCGATCTGGTGCTTGGTCTATAGATTCGTGACCGCTTGCGCGGCAACTTGGGCTTGTATATATCGCTGAGTTCGGGACAGTCGCGCCGGATGATGCGGTAAACGGTGCGGTCGCTAGTGTTCGTGATCTTGGCGATGTTGGAAACTCGTAACCCTTTGCCGCGTAGCTTCACGATCTCTTTGTCGCGCATGATCTTTCGATTGCGTTGGCCCCGAGATGGATCGTCGTACTTGCAGAGCGCGAGGGGACATTCCAGGCAGGACGGCGCAAGTTCACACCCGGTATCTTGCCACTTCGCGTTTTCAGGCAAGCCGAGTTCCCGTTTGCGTCGGCGCGACTTTCGTGGTTGGGCAGACTCGACATGGAAGGTCGCCATCGTTCAGATGCTCCCGCGAAACCGGCTTTCATCCTCCGCGCGCTCGAACAGCGACCCTGCAAACCCGGATTGACCATAAAACACAAATGTCAGTGCCTTATCTTGGCACCTTGGCGCAACCACGCGGTCGAACCATTCGGGATCGATGATATGTGCGCCGACGACCTCTACTACGACGTTTGGGATCACCGTAGTCGCATCGTCGCGGATCGGGTTGTCAACGCTGACGAAGATGTGCCGGGCAGCGCCGACGCTGACGCTCCGCTCGCCGATCGGTTGCCATATCTCGCCGGCGCCCGACTGTTCCAGAGATGCCACCAGAGCATCCATCGCCGGCCAGGTGTTGAGCGTCAGTGATGGCGAAATCGTCGCGCTGATGCCGCCGAAACCGGACGACATGGTTAGCAACGTGCTACGCATCGGCGTCGCGAACCGAGTGGCATCGTGCACTGAACGGCAACGAATCGCGAATGAATCGCGTTCGGGCGACATTGCAGACTGCATGATCCTCTGACCGAGTTCATCGCGGTCGGTTATGATCTCGGTCGGCGAACCCAACATCGAAAGTTCGGCGTCGAGATCAAAATCGGCCGGCAAGACGTTCAAGGACGGCCCCGCGGCTGTATCTTCGTCATCGCGTCGCATCGTCGCACCACGTCCGAGATCGCGCTGCTTTGTCGGTTTTTCAAGTAGCTGAGTTGTCATGCTAACCATCCTTCTTTTAATCACCGAAACTACGTTCTAAATCGAACATAACATCTATGAATATCTGTGTCAACTGCTTTTTCAAAGAATCTCTGGAAATGTCCAGCGTCGAATCAGAGGCACAACGTCTCGTTTCATGCATAATGAACATCTGCAACTAAACCGAACGAAGCCACGAGCCGAGGCGAATGTCCGTAAACGTAGAGATTGTCTCCATAGGATCCGAGTTGTTGCTCGGACAGATTGTTGACACGAACTCGGCGTGGATCTCGCAGCGTCTCGCTGAAAACGGCGCGAACGTCTACTACAAGTCGTGTGTCGGCGATAACTTGCAGCGAATGACGGAAGTGCTCCGCATCGCCCTCGACCGTGCGGACGTGGTCATCACCGGCGGCGGAATCGGTCCCACGCAAGACGATCTGACGCGGGAAGCAGTTGCCGAGGTGTTCGGAGTCGATGTCGTTACGGACCCGGATTCGCTCACAGAACTCCGAGAGCGTTTCCAGAACCGCGGCTTCATCTTGACGAAAAACAACGAACGTCAAGCGCAGATTCCCGCTGGTGCGACGGTTATCCGAAACCCCAACGGCACCGCGCCTGCATTCATGGTCGAATCTGACAAGGGAACAGTGATCAGCCTGCCCGGCGTGCCATTCGAAATGAAGTGGCTCATCACCAACGAGGTGATCCCTTATCTGCGCGATAAGTACGATCTTGGCGAAACCATCCACTACCGGGTGCTGAAGGTCGCCGATTTGGGCGAGAGTGCGGTCGATCACGAGATCGGGCACTTGATCGCAGAATCATCGAACCCCACCGTCGGTGTGCTCGCGCGTCCCGGTCAAGTTGATGTCCGAATCGCCGCTCGGGCTCCCGACGTGGAATCCGCGAAAGAGTTGATAAAGCCGGTTGAAGAGGAAGTCAGAGGTTTGCTGGGCAACCACATTTTCGGCTCGGATGACGAGACGATCGAGAGTGTTATCGGCGAGATGTTGCGAGAGCGCAACGCGACGGTAGCGGTGTACGAAGACCTCAGCGCAGGCGCGGTATCCGATTCCATGCGCACCGCGGCGGCGGGCAACTTTCTAGAGGCGATAGTCGCAAACTCCGATCTGCCTCGCGATCGTCTGATTGGCGATGCTGATCGAGATGACTTGACCGGCGAAGAGCGCGCAAAGGCATTGGCGAACGCTATCCGCGTCCAATCCGGCGCTACGATCGGCATTGCGGTGCATGGCGTCACGGAATCCCCAGAATCGACGAGCAGCGCGGTCAATCTCGGCAAAGGTGACACCTACATCGTGATTTCCGACGTCGAATCCGCCGAACTGCGCCATGTCCGCTCGGCCGGAAGTGGCGCGCCAGACCGTCGGCGCGCGGCGATGTACGCCTTTGGCACGTTGCGGCAACACCTCATCAAAACCAGCAAATCTTAATCACCAACAACCATTGGGAAGATAGATGGCATTCGCACAGAAGAAATTCGGAGCCGTACTCATTGTTGCGGCGATGGCCACCGTGGTAGCGATTCTCGTGACGGCATGCTCCGCGCCGGAACCAACGCCGACGCCGGTGCCGCCAACACCGACACCTACCCCTACGCATACGCCGACGCCAACACCTACGCCAACACCAACCCCGACTCCCACGCCCACTCCGACACCTACCCCAACGCCGACATCGACGCCCGTGCCGCCAACTTCCACCCCGGTCCCGCCAACCGCAGAGCCCGAACCAG
Source organism: Dehalococcoidia bacterium (assembly GCA_963662485.1). Taxonomy (GTDB): domain Bacteria; phylum Chloroflexota; class Dehalococcoidia; order Lucifugimonadales; family Lucifugimonadaceae; genus Bin127. The sequence goes on from OY759581.1 coordinate 209,032, forward strand.
AGGAACAGCCGCAATCTAAGGTTGACGCAACCAGTTCGCTCGGGGTGTCTGAACAAAACGCGGGTTGCCTCGCGGAACATGCCGACGATGCGGTTTTGCCATTGGTATACGTAGCGTTGGCAGCGATAAGCGGTGAAACCGAGTTGCAACCGGAACACATCCTTGACCTGTTCGACGCCGCCGAATCTCTGGCGCACTGCGAGTTGTTGCCAGCAAGCATCGCCCCGATAGTCGACCAAATCTCCCGCGAGGATGCCGCCTGCGTGATCGAGCACGCCGGCGTAGACATGCTGCTCGGATTCTTCACCGTGACCGAAGAACAACAAGCGCAGACATTCAACCTGATGGCGTTGGCGCCCCTGCTCGGCTCTCTGCAAGCGTGCGATGTGGTGATCGACCTCTCAGCCGGGCGGTAGCGCGCGCGGCTACCGCGCGACATAAGCATCGAAACACGGTACCGCGTCTGAACGCGTATCATTTGGGGCAACGTAACCGCGCGCGACCAAATGATTGGTCCCGATTCCGCGCTAGGAGTGCAGAGTAATGAGAAGCAAGGCAGCGATCCACCTCGAACATGGTAAGCCGTTGACCGTCGACGAAATCGAGATCCCGGACCCGCGAGCCGATCAGGTCCACGTCAAAATGTATTCCAGCGGCGTGTGTCATTCCCAGCTCCACCAGATGCACAATCCGGATACGCCTACACCGTCGCTGTTGGGGCATGAGGGAACGGGTCGCGTCGTTGCCGTTGGGAGCGATGTTACGCACGTCAAGGAAGGCGACCTTGCAATCGTGACTTGGGTGCCCAAGGACCCGATCCGAGGACGATGGACACCTGATCCGGGCGGCGCGACGTATCGCGAAGAGCCGTTGAACGGCGCGACCTACACTTGGACCGAAGACGCGCTCGTATGGGGTGGTTATGTCATCCCGATAAGTGAGGAACACCCGACCGACATCTCTTCGATCGTCGGGTGCGCGGTATTGACCGGCGCTGGCGCGGTGCTCAACACGGCGCGCGTTCGTCCGGGCGACTCGGTCGCGATCTACGGCATCGGCGGCGTCGGAACTTCCGCGCTAATCATGGCGGCGATGCTAGAGGCATACCCGATCATCGCGATCGACATCGAAGACTCAAAGCTGGACTACGCGAAGTCGATGGGCGCGACGCATACGGTCAACGCGGCGAGCACCGACCCGATCGAAGCGATCCACGATATCACCGGGGGCGGCGCCGATTATGCGTTCGACGCGATCGGTCTGCAGATCACAAGCGAACAGATTCTGCCTTCGGTTCGCGGTGGGGGGCCAGGTGCCGACAACCACGGCGGGATGGCAGTTCTGATCGGCATGCCCGCACCGCAGATGACGGTTGATCCCGGGCAGTTCATGTACCACCAGAAGCAGTACCGCGGCTCACTCGGCGCGACGTACCCCGAAAAGGACTTCGAACAGTTTCTGCGCTGGCACCAAGAGGGCAAATTCCCGCTCGATAAGCTCGTGACGCGCCGCTACGGACTCGACGATATCAACGAAGCGTGCAACGACCTACAAAACGGCGAGATTCTCGGCCGCGCGATCATGGTTTACGACTAGCGAACCGTCCAGAAGCGCGACGAACTGCCTTCACCAACGAACCGATTGCCTCGGACGAGTCGTGTTCACGCCGCGTGGCTGAAACCATGACACCCGTTGGCGTCACGCGCCCAGCCCCACAATGCTCTATCGAACACTAGGAAAATCAGGCATCCCGGTGTCGCTCGCGTCGTTTGGCGGTGGCGGGCCCAGCCAATTTGGCAAGTCGGCCGGTCTGACTGCGAGCCAACGCCGCGATCTCATCGCCCGTGCCCTTGCACTCGGGATCAATCTGATCGACACGTCCGCGAATTACGGCGATAGCGAGGCGTGGCTCGGCAATGCGCTTAAAGGCATTCCTCGTGACTCGTACCTCATCGCCACCAAGTGGAGCTGGAAAGAGGGTGGCGGAGACGGATTGCCGGACCCGGACCGTTTGGTTGCGTCGGTTGAGCGAAGTCTGAAGCGCCTAAACATCGATGCCATCGACGTGATGCAGATACACGGCATCAGCATCGATATCTACCATCAGATCACGGATCGCTACGCTCCAACCCTGTTGAAGCTCAAAGAGCAAGGCAAAACGCGACTCATCGGTTTCTCGGAGATGATGACAATTGACCCTAAACACGAAACACCGCGCCTCGCGCTTGAGCATAACCCCGATGTCTGGGACACCATCATGCTCAAGTACGGCATCCTGAACCAATACGCCGCCAAACATGTGCTGCCCCTTGCCGAACATCACGGCGTCGGGATCCTAAACATGGCACCCGTCCGCTACACGCTGACCAGACCAGACGAATACCTTCAACAGCTCGAAACTTGGCGTACCGAAAGCGAAATCGACGTAGACCATCCGAAGCTCCGCGACGGTTTGGATTGGCTGATCACCGAACAAGCACCATCAATCATCGCCGCCGGCTACAAATTCGCAGCATCGCACCCCGCAATCTCCACGGTCATCACCGGCACCTCCAACATTCATCACCTCAAAGACAACATCGCCGCCCTCGAAGACCCATCCCTCCCCGACGAACACATGGCGCTTCTGACCGATCTGCTAGGCGATTCCGACGCCCCCCGCTAACCCGTCAGAAAATATCCAGGGTTTCCCCCGTTGACGGGGGAAATGTCCGAAGGACAAAGGGGGCGTGCAGTGGATTGCGGACCAAAACTCCGTCGCAAGCGTAAGGAGCTCGGAGCGGGCCGGTTTGCACCTCGCCTTTACCCGGAATGTCCGTTGCGGTTGAAAAGGGCGTCTTCGTCCTCTTCTGAGAGTTCGATACCGCGCTTTTTCATCTCAGACCTGACGCGCGCCAATGCCTCGCGTTCGCCCTCTTCACGACCCTCTTGACGTTGCCGTTCCTTCAGCGGTTCGAGGTAGTGCTGACGGAACCAGTTTGCCATTACCATCGCGTTCTCCAGTACTTCGGTCAGAGTGAAGGTGCCGATCGCCGCCGACAGTCCGACCCAGCCGACACCCTGAATGATACCAATCATCGTGTCGGGCGTGCTGTCCACGGTAATGTACGCGACTTCGTACCATACGACGAACCCGATGCCGGCAAGAACCGCCACCGTGAAGAGCGCGAAGTAGAACGGCACCAGCGCCGGACTCACCGACCACATCGATTGCCGAATCTCCTGCTCTGTACGCGTATCCATGTCGTGACCCGTGACTGTCTTTCATCAAACGTTGTAGTTGATATGTAGCATAATATAACATGAATCAAGCGCGAATCACGCTTACATGGCACATTATTCAGAAAATTCATCCGACACTGGAATTGGGGATACTGTTAGCGCACGCCCCTTCGCTCCAGTGGAGCGATGTAAGCGGGGATGTTCGCTGCGTTCGGATTGAATATGCGCTGTGCTCGGGGTGACGACCAACACGCCACGATATGTGCATCAAGCTTCCTCGGTGGGTGAAGGTTTGGATGGGGGTGATGCTAGATTTACGCTCGGTCTCGAAATGGCATCCTTTACCATCACACCATGGCTATCGAAATGCGCGGATCTACAAAACCTCACTGCGTCCGCCGTTGAACACCAAACCGAACTCAATCTGCTAATGAGATTCACAACGGAAACGCGACGGAGACCCGCAAACGCGCGGTCATTCTCCGCGATATGCGTTGCGGTGTTTTCGGCGATTCTGATTGCCGCCGCGCTATCGTGCACCAGCGAAACGGTCGTTGAGACCGTCGTCGTGGAACGGGTAGTCGAAGTTCCAGTTGTGCAGACTGTTGTAGTCGACAGGGTTGTGTTCGTGGAAAAGGAAGTGCCGGTCGAAGTGGTGGTCGAGAAGGAGGTTCTGGTCGAGCGGGAAGTGACGGTGATTGTCGAAGTTACCGCCGAAACGGCGATGCTGGTAGTTGGCGGTCTGCCGCGGATCGCGTTCATGTCTGACCTCGATGGCGATTACGAGATTTACGTGATGAACGCGGACGGCACCAATGTCGTGCAGCTCACGGACGACCCCGGATACGACAGTTGGCCGAGCTGGTCTCCGGATGGCAACCGCATCGCCTTTCAATCTGACCGCGCCGACGAATACGACGATATCTACATGATGAACGCGGACGGCAGCGGCGTTGTGCAACTGACCAACGATCCCGCATTCGACGGGTACACGAGCTGGTCGCCGGACGGCAGTCGCATCGCGTTCCAATCTGACCGCGCCGGCGACGACGATATCTTTGTGATGAATGCCGATGGCACTGGCGTCGTCAAGCTTACGGACGACACGGGTGACGAATGGGGACCGAGCTGGTCGCCGGACGGCACCCGCATCGCGTTCTCCTCCGATCGCGACGGCTACCAGGACATCTACCTGATGAACCCGGACGGCAGTGACATCGTGCAGCTGACGAACGATGATGCATTCGACGTTTCTCTGAACTGGTCACCGGACGGCAAGCGCATCGCGTTTATCTCCAACCGCGACGGCGGCCAGTTTGAGATCTACACGATGAAAGCGGACGGCACCGATCTCGTTCAGTTGACGCACAACTCTTCCTTCTTTAACGGCGACCCTCAATGGTCTCCCGACGGCAACCGCATCGCCTTCTCCTCCAACCGCGACGGCGATTTCGAGATCTATTCCATGAATTCGGACGGCAGCGACGTCGTGCAGCTAACGAACAACGACGCGAACGACGCCGGTCAGAGCTGGTCGCCGTAGGCAACAAAACGAGTTACCCAAGCGAGAGCTTGCGACGTGTGGCGGATTGATGCGTCTGGCGTACCCCGCGTCCGCACCAGGGCATCCCCTTGTGGGTGCCCTTGGGTGGGCGTGGGGCACGCCGGACCCACCACCATCGTTGACTCTGCGCGACACGTCGGACGCAACAACAATCCCTTCTCCCTCGACGGCGGATGACCGCGTCGCTCTTAAGAGCGGCATCGCTCACCGGTGCATCTTGGCGTAGAGGGCGCGCGTTCGGGCGAAAATACGCTTGATTTGCCGCTGAATTCACAAACCCAACTGAAGTTGTGAGCGGGATTCACAGCGGTAACGCGATTCCGAACGTACCCTATGAATCCGATATCAGCGACTGATTCGGGGAAAAGAACCAAGAGAGTAAATGTCTAGCGAAGGAACTCGCAACGTGATCGATCCCAACGAAACAAGACTCGGATACGCTAAGTTGCAGTCATTCACCGCGACATGCGCGGTGTTGTTAATGTCGCTTCTGACCGCCGCCGCGATGGCTTGCGCCAGCGAACCGGTCGTACAGACCGTCGTGGTCGAAATGGAGACGATCATCGAGGTCGAAAAAGAGGTGCCGGTCGTTGAGACCGTGGTCGTGGAAGTGGAGAAAGAGGTTGTAATCGAGCGCGAGGTCGAGGTGCCCGTGGTGCAGACAGTGGTCGTCGAGAAGGAAGTCGTTGTGGAGGTTGAAAGAGAGGTCGAAAAAGTGGTGCCGGTCGTTGAGACCGTCATCGTTGACCGCGTGGTCGAAGTTCCGGTGGTACAGACGGTGATGGTCGAAAGAAAGGTCATCGTCGAGAAAGAAGTGCCGGTTGAAGTAGTTGTAGAGAAGGAAGTTTTGATCGAACGGGAAGTGACTGTGGTGGTCGAGAAAGAGGTTGTTGTCGTCCAAGAGCGGATCGTAGAGGTAACCGTCGGGCCTGTTGCGGCGCAACCTACCGAGACGCCAGTCGCGACGCTGACGCCGATACCAGAGCGGCCGACTTCGACGCCAATACCTCCGACACCGAAGCCAACGGTTGACACTCAACCGCGCATCGCGTTCTACTCCTACCGCGACGGCGATTTCGAAATCTTTGTCATGAACCCGGATGGCAGTGGCGTCGTGCAGCTCACGAACAACGACGACCATGACACGTTACCGAACTGGTCTCCAGACGGTAAACGTATCGCGTTTACATCTGACCGCGACGGCGACACCGAGATCTACGTCATGAACCCGGATGGCAGTGGCGTCGTGCGACTCACGAACAACGACGACGATGACGGATCACCGAGCTGGTCTCCAGACGGCAAACGTATCGCGTTTACATCTGACCGCGACGGCGACGCCGAGATCTACGTGATGAAAGCGGATGGTAGCGGCATTGTGCAGCTGACGGACAACTTTGGAGACAATTACGGACCGAGCTGGTCACCGGATGCCAGCCGCATCGCGTTTACATCTGACCGCGACGGCGATTTCGAAATCTTTGTCATGAGCCCGGATGGCAGTGGGGTCGTGCGGCTCACGAACAACGACGACAAAGACTGGTTACCGAGCTGGTCTCCAGACGGCCGCCGTATCGCGTTCTCATCCGACGGCGACGGCGACGGCGAGATCTACGTTATGGACGCGGATGGTAGCGGCGTCGTGCGGCTCACGGACAACGACGACCAAGACTGGTCACCGAGCTGGTCTCCAGACGGAGTCCGTATCGCGTTCCGCTCCAAACGTGACGGAGATTGGGAAATCTACGTTATGAACGCAGATGGTAGCGGCGTCGTGCAGCTCACGGACAACGACGACACTGACTCGTGGCCGAGATGGTCTCCGTAAGCAACGAGGCGAGCTAGTAACGAAGAGGTGTGAGATTCTTCACTCCGCTCCGCTTCGTTCAGAATGACAGGGGCGCCGCGTTCGGTTCAGCGTGACGCGGGTGTTTTGCTGCTTCCGCAATACGGTGAATTCCGGCTTCCGCCGGAATGACGTGGGTTTCGCAATGGTCACATCGAGGGTGGAAGGATTCCGGATCATCCTGAGGGTAGCGGTCTAAATGCTGTTGCCAGGTGGGGCGGTAGTTAGTAGTGGCAAACTGGGCGCAGTTTGATGGTTGATTTGGAATGAGAACAGTTGCTGGGTGGTGATGATGCTGATTCGAGGGTAGGTTTGACCGAGGGCTTGAAACTCTCCGGCTAGGCGGGCCGCTTCTACCATCATTGGCGTGGGTTCGTAGGCACACACCAAGACGCCAGCGAGGACGCCGTTATGTGCTTCTCGTTCGATGGTTTTGGTCAGGTCGCGAATGATGGCGGGGGTTATGGATCGCCCTCCTTTGACATTGAGGATTGTGTGTCGGGTTTCTCCACCTCCGACTGGGAATCTCATCACGCCTTCGATGCCCTTGTCGTCTGCTTGACGATCGCGCCACGGAATGCAGTTGTCGATCTGACTGATTACCGCGCGCTCGAATTTGTAGGGATCGGACTCTGCTAACGCTTTCCATGCGTCGTCGTCGAACGGATTCGTTGACGGCAATCCCAACACTTCAATTTGGGTGTCGAAATCGGCTCGATTGAAGCGTGAGTGAAGCACTTTGAGCGCCATCGGCTCGATATCGATGCCGATCCATGACCGTTTTAGCCGCTCCGCCGCGATCAACGTCGTGCCGCAACCGCAGAACGGGTCCAACACGACATCACCTTCGTTGCTCGATGCGCGGATGATGCGTTCGAGCAGGTTCAACGGTTTTTGCGTTGGATACCCGGTTCGTTCTTGCGACCAGGTCTGAAGCGAGTTTATGTCTGACCACCAATCGGGCATGTGGGCGCCGCGTTCGAGGTCACGGACCCGATCATCGATGCTTACGCCACCCCGCGATGCGACTAGCTCTGTTGACGCCTCTGAATACTCGGTGAACTGCGGATTGAAGGTGTATCGATCGCTCATCGTGTAGCGGAGGATCACGTCGTGCTTGCGTGCGAAGTCTTGACGAGGAACGCCGCCGCCGCGGTAGCACCACACGATTTCGTTGCGGAAGTTCTCGCGTCCAAAGACGGCGTCCATCAACACCTTGAGGTAGTGGCTCGCGGTCGGATCGCAGTGTAGATACGCCGTGCCGGTGCGTCGCATCACGCGCTTGATCTCTACGATGCGCGGCGCCAAGTTGACAAGGTAGGCGGTGAGGTGGTCTCCAGGCGCCAATCCGATCAAAGCCGAGATTGCGTTGCCGACGCGTTCGCCGTGATCGCCACGCGCCAGTTCGTCGTAAAGGGCATTAGTCGCATCATCCCAAGTCCAAACATCTTCGAACGCGGGCAAGTGGGCCCGGGGTTTGAGCGCCGCCGGTCCACGAAACACGATCTTGTAGCGTCGTTGCGAGCTGAAGGGCGGATCGAGGTAGACAAGATCAACCGATTCGGCTTGCATCTCGCGCATGGCGGCGAGGTTGTCGCCGAGATGAAGCCGGGCGATGCGAGTCGACGCTTCGAACTCCACTAAATCCGAACCATTCTCGCTGACGTAATGCATCGTGTCGATTATCACGCACTTTTTCCATACGCGAGTGAGCTAGCGCGCCGCTCGCAGGTCGAAATCAAGTTGCTAGACCGTGATTGATGCTATATTTGGCGCAGTCAACGATTGATTAATGCAACGATTTTGCATGTGAGCGAACCGAAACCGCAGGGTGTTTGAACCTCCGATTCCCGTCCCGAAAGGACACCAAGCTTGACCGTTAACCCCAACGAAACCGCCGAGTCCACCGTCAACCTAGCACATGCCGAGACTCTGGACCGGATCGCCTCCAACGTCGGACAGGTCATCATCGGCAAAGACTCCGCCGTGCGTCTCGCCGTCGTTGCATTGTTGAGCCGCGGACACGTCCTCGTCGAGGACGTACCAGGCGTCGGCAAGACGATGCTGGCGCGTGCCATCGCGATCACCACCGGTTGCGAGTTCAAGCGCGTCCAATTCACGCCCGATCTACTGCCCAGCGACGTGACGGGCGCATCGGTCTACAACCAGCAGACAGGCGAATTCGAGTACCGCCCCGGGCCGGTCATCGCGCAGGTTGTGTTGGCTGACGAAATCAACCGCGCGACTCCAAAGACGCAGTCCGCGTTGCTAGAGGCGATGGGTGAACAGCAAGTAACCGTCGAAGGCGTCACCCACGACTTGCCGAGCCCGTTCATGGTCGTCGCCACCCAGAACCCGATCGAGTATGAAGGGACGTTCCCTTTGCCAGAGGCGCAGTTAGACCGATTCTTCATGCGGATTTCGCTCGGGTATCCAGACCCGCGCGAAGAGGTCTCAATTATGGACGGTCGCGAATCGGTCGATCCGATCGACGTGCTGACCGCTGCATGTACGGCTGCCGACATCATCGAACTTCAGCAGTACACCGACTCGATCTACATCGACGAGTTGATTAAGCAGTACATCGTAGAGATCGCCAACGCGACGCGTAGCCACCCTGATTCGACGCTCGGCGTGTCGCCGCGCGCCAGCATCAATCTGATGAAGGGAGCAAAGGCGTACGCGATGTTGCAGGGCCGCGATTACGTTATTCCAGACGACGTGAAAGCGATTGCCGTTCCGGTGATGTCCCATCGGGTGTTGCTCTCCCCTTCGGCGCGCATGAGGGGCGTCAACCAGAGCGACATCGTCAACGAAGCGATGGAGCAATCTAACGTGCCCGGTGCCAGCGGCGGACGAATATCCGTTGCCGCCGGTTGAAGATACCGGTCGAACGAAATGGGATGACCGACCGCTAGTGCCTCTTTGTCATTCCGACACAGATGCCGCGAATGGGGCATACCTGAACGGTATTGAACCGTTCAACAGTTACTGACATGCAGGGATCAATTCCAAAACTAGGGCGCGGCATCGTCTCGCGCGGCGATCGCAACGGTCGGTCGCGGCGATTCTTGCAGACGGTCGCCAGGCACCGCGTGCTGTTCGGGATCATCGTATTGATCGGCGTCATGCTGCTGAACAGCGTTTCGACCGGGTTCGATCTTGCGATGCGGCTCGCCTATCTGCTGGTGATCCTCATCGTCATTTCGTGGGTTTGGTCTAGGGTCGGTTCGATCAACATGAGAGCGAGCGTGAATCGTCCTACCGGGCCGTTTTCGGTTGGCGATACGCTGAGCGAGCGCATCGTCATCCAAAACCCCAAAGGCGCGCCGAAATCTTGGGTAGAAGTAGAGGACAACACCACGCTGCCTGATGTCGCATTCCAAGAAGTGACCAGCTTCGGATTGATGGTCACTTTCAAGCGAGTAGATATGGAAGCGAGGTTAACGCAACGCGGCGAGTACGACCTCGGCCCGCTCGTGATCCGGGCATCCGATCCATTCAACCTCTTCCCTCGAGACATTGAGTTCGAGGGTATCGACAAGGTTTTGGTTTACCCGCAGGTTTTGCCGTTACCTGATTTGGCATCGTCGCGCATCCTGCTGTCCGATGGACATTCGCGGCGGCAACGCATGAACGTTTTATCTACCGATGTAGCGTCGGTTCGGCAATACGCCGATGGCGACCCGATCGGTCGAATCCACTGGTTGACGACGGCGCGGACTGGTGAGCTGATGGTGAAGCAGTTCGACCAAGGATCGGCTGGTGAGATGTGGGTTCTGTTCGACCAACACGCCGACGCCCAAGCGGGTTCGGGCAAAGAGTCTACAGACGAGTATGGCGCGACCATCGCCGCATCGGTCATCGACAAGTACACCCGCACCTTTACCGAAGTTGGCTATGTCGCCTACGGAAGCGCTTCCATGATCGCGACGCCGGAGCACACCGCGTCGCATCGTGAGAACATCATGCGACACATCGCTTCGAGCCGTCCGACTGGCAACGTTGACATCATCCAAGCCCTCGCCGCTTTAGACCGAGATTTGTTCGTGAGTTCAACGCTGGTTGTTATAACCGCGGCGAACGATGGCGCGTGGATCGATGCGCTTGGCACTTTGCAGAGACGCGGTGTCCAAGTCATCTGCATTGTCTTGGATCGCGCGTCGTTCGGCGGCGAAGCGAACCAGAGCGTAATCCCGCGCTTGTCGATGGCCGGCGTGGCGACGTACCGGGTATATCGAGGCGACGACATCGCCGATGCGCTCAGTTCAACCGCCGATGCCGACGCGACCGCGGCTAGGATTTCCGCCCTTTACTCCGGCGACGCGGGCAATCTTGCATCACAACCTGAAACCGACGCCGAGCTTGAGGTTGTCGGAGCGACGCCCGAATCGACATCCAAACCTGAAGGAACGTAAAGGCAACCGTATTTTGGTTGCATGAACGACTATCGTGACGACGGCAACAGCAGGACTAGGCACCTTTATCGGCCGCTCTCCGCGGTCTGAACGCACGCGTCGATTGTGGCGTCGCCGGGTGACGCGCCGCGTGTTCGTTACCGGTTTTCCGATCAGCGATTGGATTTCGCTCGGACTGCTCGCGTGGATGCTGATCACACTCGGCTGGTCGGTGCAACTCGCCGAGTGGGGCGATCTTCCGAGCATCGTGCCGACAGCGTTGATCGCCGCGACGCTGGCCTTCGTGATGCAGAAGGTCAGGCTGCCATTCGCCGCGCAACGAACCGTGTGGAACTTCATCGCGAAGTTCGCCGTCTTCCTGATCGGTGGCGCGATCGTCGTGTTCTGGCAAGGCGCACTTAACGCTGGAGAGGATGGCGATGGACCGATCGCGCGATCGCTTGATGCTTGGGATCGCTTCGGGCTGTGGATAGACATCGCGATCAATGGCGGTATCAGCGCGGATCAAGTGCCATTCGCCATGATTTTCATGGCTACGACGTGGGTCATATCGTACGCCGTAAGCACGCTGACATTCAGGTTTCACAACCCTTGGGTACCAGCGTTGATTCTGGGTCTCGCTCTATTGACGAATCTGAGTCACCGCATCGGGATGCACGAGCAGACCTTCTACCTCTTCATGCTCGGCGCCGTCGCACAGTTCTCGCACCTCGTCGCTATCGGTCGAATCAACCGTTGGCGGCGATCAGGACTTTCAGCACCGAGAGAGGTACGGTGGATCGCGGCGCGCGACGGCATCATATTGGCGGTCTGCGTGATGATCTTCGCCGCATTGATGCCGATGGCCTTACCACGGTCAGCAACTTTGAGCGACCGATGGAACTCGTTGTTCCTGGACCCGATCACGCAGTTCCGAGACACGGCGGAAAGATTGCTCGCGGGAGTGCCGAGCGGCGATGACGACATGATCTATTCGCCGAATGCGGTGCTGCCGTTCAAAGGGGGTATCCAACTGACCGACGACCCGGTGATGTGGATCCGCACCCGTTACGCCAAGCTCCATCCGGCCCGCGTTTATCAGGAATACACATCGCAAGGTTGGATTACCGCGCCGAGCGTAACGCTGCCTGCTGATTCCGGCACCAAGTTGATGGTCAACCCGTCAGAGAATGACATCGAGGAACGCGCCCGTCTAGACATCTCGGTGGAACTGCTCGGCAAGACGGACCGCGTAGTGCCAGCGGCGGCGGTATTCGCGGTGGACCAACGCGCCAAAGTCGAGGTGCTGGAGCCGTTAACGTGGGACGTCCCGCTCGCCGGCAGCCCTGCCGCGCTAGCCGATTTGCCCGATGACCTTCGCGAATTCGCATTCATGCTGCGCGAGCGTCTGATGCTGATGGCGGAGCAATCACCAGAATACGCACGGGACAGCATCGAAAACAACCGGCTGCCATTCACCTTGAACACGCAACCCGCGATGACCGGGGACGAAGTCGTGTCCGTGATCCGGCAACTTCAATCCGGGTCGTTGCGAGTTACCAATCTGGATGAGCAGATCACTTTTTCAATCACTTCTAGCTCGATGGAGGATATGGCATTCGACGACGATGGGGAGTTCGAGTCCATGACCTTCACCGTCACCGACTCGGCACTCGACGAATTGATGAAAGCCTCGGACAATACGCCAGAAACGGTCGGAATCCGAGTCTCGTCTCTGACGCTAAGGGAACATGCCGACAAGCACGAGGTACAGGGGCCTCGGAGGCTCGCGTTCGTACTTGCGACGGACGACTTGGCAAAGTTGACGCAACCCGATTTGGACCCGCTCGGCTCACCGAATCGGCGCGAAACCACGCGGTTCAAGATCACCGACAAAGACCTCGAAGAGATGGATCTGTCTCGTAGCGGCATTCCTTGGGACACATTCAGTTTCAGAGTATTCACCGAACCCGACGGCACGAACGCGAACATGATGAGACTCGCCCGACGCGGTCCCACGGAACAGAACACCGTGACATTCGACGAGATTTTGGAAGAGAACCAAAAATACGTTGTGACGACGTACGCTTCGACTGCCGAAATCGCAGATTTGGAAGATACGACTGATGACTATCCGGCATGGGTAGCCGATCGGTACTTGCAGTTGCCAGAATCATTACCGAGACGAATTCGGGTGTTGGCGAGGGACATCATCCTCGACGCAGACGCACGGACGCCTTGGGAGAAGACCATGGCGATCAAGCGATTCCTGCAGGATCAGGTCTACTCTTTGGAGATCGAAGGTCCCGGCCCGTTTGAAGACGGGGTCGATTACTTCCTGTTTGAAACCATTAACGAACCTTGTCCCACCGATCAACCTGAATGCGACACCTCTAAACGCAAGGGTTACAGCCAATATTTCGGTTCGACGGCTACCGTGCTATTGCGTTCGGTCGGTGTCCCGGCGCGCATGATCGCGGGTTGGAGCGCCGGCGAATACGTGCCAGACCAAGGGCAGTTCCTGATCCGAGATCGAAACCGACACGGTTGGACGCAGATCTTCGCTCCACCCTACGGTTGGATCGACATCGAGGTCACCCCCGGCCGAGCCGCCGCGCCTCGCAACATCTTGGTGCCGACCTCGCCAACCTCACAGGTCCCCGCAGGCCTGATCGGTTCTGCCGAGTTTGACCCGGACTATCTAGAATACCTCGAGGACTTGGACGAATTGGCGATGATGGCGCAGGAGTTCTTGCGCAGCGGACGGACATTCCCCGACGAAGAAGATCGAAGCGGCATACCGATCGATGTGCCGCTGTATCCTACGATCGGCGTCTCAGCGGTGGTGCTGATCCTGTTGATCGCGATCGTCGGCTGGCGTTGGAATCTACGCGGTCAGCCGCAACCAGTCCGTGCCTATTCCCAATTCGTTCGGATCGCTACTCTGTTGGGTTACCGACGCCCATCGCACATCTCGGCGCGTGAGTTCACCGATCAGATCGCCCATATGACATTGCGACGCGTGGAGGCGAATCAGATAATCGACTCGTACGAGGAATGCGTCTACGGGCGCGGGCGGAATCTTGCGACGGTTATCGACGTTGATGCTAGCGACATTTCTGAGGATGATTCGGAGGCACACGGCGACGATGATGGCTTTAACGACGCGACTAACGCCGAACGCGGACCTCAACTCGGCCCGGCGTGGCGGAGCTTGGCGCGAGCCATGCTGAAGCAACGCATCCTGAGTCTCGTCGGAATGTCTGCCGCCTACCGTATCGAAAATGAACAGGTTCAGCAATAATCCTTGATATGACGAACGACGAAATCAAAACTGAGGTTTTCGAGTCAGCACTCGGTTGGATCGCCGTTGCCGCCACAGAACGCGGTATCTTTCGCACATCGCTACCAGAGCCGGACCGAGAATCCGCCGTCGCGGCGATTGCACAGACCGCATCCAATGGATCGAACGGCATTTCCGAAGAGATTAAACGGCTCCTGATCCGGTACTGCAAAGGTGAAGCAGTCTCACTAGATGAAATCGCCATCGACGATAGCGCGTGGACCGATTTCACGCGGCGCGCCCGTGAAGCGTGTCGTTCGATTCCGCGCGGCGAGACGCGCACCTATGGATGGCTAGCCGAACAGGCGTCGGGTTCCAAAGCGTCCGCACGGGCCGCCGGAAGAGCGATGGCAACTAACCCCGTACCGATCATCATCCCATGCCACCGCGTCATCGGTTCCGATGGCAATCTTCACGGATTCGGCGGATCCGTCGGACTGCCCCTCAAATCGAAATTGCTAGCGATGGAGGGACGAGCGCAAGGTGGTAGCCTAGAGAAACGGAGCTAGGTTAGTTCGGGCTGGTCGCCAGTCAGCGCGGTAGTAGCGGGACGCGTTGGTAAGTGTCTACGCGGCGCGAAAAACCAGACGCACACGCAGGAACGATCAACATGTGGGACGAAATAGACCAAGACCTGATTCGACGTGGGTGGGAGCGCTACGATGAGTTGCTACCCAAGCTAATTGAGGACTACCGAGGGGATGCGATCTTGATTGACTGCAAGTCTGGACAGTACGTCATTCAGGGCAGAAGTGAACCAAGGTACGCGGCGGAGGCAAGACTTCTCGAATCTAGTCCGGATGCAGCGGTGTTGATGGATTACATCGCGGATGACACGTTCGCGTACGCAATGCCGACCACAACGGCTGGTTGAGGTTCCTGACCTTTGGTGAACGGAAGAATCGTCAACGGCAGGCCAATGATCGATGTTGACGTTGAAATGAAGGGCGGCCTCAGCCAAAAGATCAGTGCCCTTCTAGACACTGGTTTCGACGGCGAACTAGCCCTGCCTAACCCGCAATTTAACCAGTTAAAGTCGATACGTCTAAAGTCCGCAAACACGGTTCTCGCCGAAGGGTCGGTAAGGAAGT
Organism: Dehalococcoidia bacterium; assembly: GCA_963662485.1. Classification (GTDB taxonomy): domain Bacteria; phylum Chloroflexota; class Dehalococcoidia; order Lucifugimonadales; family Lucifugimonadaceae; genus Bin127. Next base: position 224,495 of record OY759581.1, read on the forward strand.
TGCCGCGTTGTATGACGATGATTCGGTTTGACGGCCGGCGACAGCGAGTAGTGGTAACGGACCTCGGATTGCCCACTTCTGATGTGCCGATTGTTCCGCTCGTCGGCACCCGTTTGTTGAAGGGATATTCGATACGCATTGACTTGCAGGTAGACGGTGTGGTGAAGGTACATCCCATCGGCTCTTGACCGGTGACCGCCAACGAGTATCTTGCGCTGAATCATCAAAGAGGGGCGGTCTTCGGACCGCCCCTCCTTTGTTTCGACGGGTTGCGTCGACCGTTAGTTCGCCTTGAGGTTGGTAACGATCTTGAGGAACTCTTGCTGCCACGGGTGGAGCACGCCGTAGTTGTCGTCGAATGACGGCCAGCCGGTCCAGTAGTTCTCGTTGCCGAGGTGCCGGATGATCAGCTGAGACACGTAGATGTCGGGTAGCTCTTCGTACCAGATTTCCATCGCGTCTTCAAACAGTTCCATCGTATGCGGATCCGTTGCTGGGATCTTCGACATCTCAGTCACGATCTCGTCGAACTCCGCGTTTTGCCAACGCGCTGTCGCCCACGGGTTCACCGGCGGCTCACCGATGTCGCGGAACGTCGCCGACGAATAGAGCGAGAGCATGTAGTACGGGTCCGCGCCCAGCACGCCAGACGGGCCTTTACAGCCGAACTGGTAGTCGCGCTCACCGCGTCCGAACGCTTCGCCCGTGCCGGGGCTTTGGTCCATTTCGGCTACGAAGCCGGTTGGTGAGCATCGGATTCTCCGCGATCGGGATGCGCGGCATGATGGTGACGACGCAGGGCGAAGATTACATGCTGTTGGCGGAAGCGAAAGGCGCAAAGAGTTGGCGACTCTTCGCTTGGTACGGGGTTCGCAACGCGATGTTGCCGCAGATAACGTCCTTCGCGCTCACCCTCGGTCACGTCGTCTCGGGCGTGATACTGGTCGAGGTCGTCTTCGGATACCCGGGCATCGGCACGATGTTGCTCCAATCGATCCGCAACTTCGACTACACGTTGCTGTACGGCATCGTGTATCTGGTAATCCTGTCCATCGCGCTCGCTACGCTGGTCCTAGACCTCGTCTATCCCCGCCTAGACCCGCGCATCACCTACGCACCGAGAACATGATTCGACAATGACAACCGCGCAGCCAGACACGCCGGGACCGATGCTCGACACGACCCTTGAAGGGTCGCATGGCAACGTGTTTCTCCGTAGACTGACTGCCCCCATACGCTGGGTTCGTGCATATCCGACGTTGTGGGCAGGGTTGTTCCTGCTCGCCTTCATGATCCTGTTCGGAGTTGTCGGTTCCCGTTTCGTCGATCCCGAATTGGCCCGCGCCGGCACGGTGGAGATCGACTTGGAGCCTTGGCAGACGGTCGAGTATCGCGTCAAGGGCGAGCAACGCAGCGCTTTCTCCGTGCTCGGCACCGACAGCCAAGGTCGGGACGTATGGGCGGTTACGCTGCTCGGCACGCCGCTGACGATCTATGTCGGCTTCTTGGCCGCACTCATCGGGATGTCCATCGGTACGGTGCTCGGTTTCATAGGAGGCTTCTACGGCGGCATCGTCGACAACGTCTTCAAGAGCTTTGCCGACATGTTGATAACGGTCCCGGTACTGATGATCCTCGTCGTCGTTGCCGTCACCCTAAAATCATCGATCGATGTAACACAACAGGCACTGATAATCTCCGCGTTTGTTTGGATGTGGCCGTTGCGGACTATCCGGTCTCAAGTCTTGACCATGCGAGAACGCGCCTACGTCTCGGTGGCGCAGATATCCGGTGCGAACACTCTAGAAGTGATTTTCTTGGAAATGTTGCCGAACCTGCTACCGTTTCTCGCCGCGAGCCTCGCCACCGCCGTCGCCACGGCGATGTTGACCACGATCGGCATGGACGCCCTCGGGCTCGGCCCGCAGAACCAACCCACCCTAGGCAACACCATTTACTGGGCACTTTTCTACTCCGCGCCGTTCCGCGGTATCTGGTGGTGGTGGGCGCCACCGGTCTTGGCACTGGCTCTGGTGTTTGGGAGCCTGTATCTGATCACCGCCGGGCTCGATCCGCTCGCCAATCCGCGCTTGCGGAGGCAGGTGTGAACGCGTCTAACTCGACAAACGGCGCTCTGACACCGGCTTTGGACGTTGACGACCTCGGCGTCTCGTACTACACCTCGCGCGGCGAGGTAAAAGCCGCGGACGGCGTCAGCTTCTCCATCATGGCCGGCAAGCGGATGGGGCTTGTCGGCGAATCGGGATCCGGAAAGACCACAACCGCGTTAGCGTTGATGCGTCTAATCAAACCACCCGGACGCATAACCAAAGGCACCGCGGTCATCGACGGTACCGACCTACTGGCCCTCAACGACGAAGAGATGCGTAACGCCAAACTCTCGCAGATTTCTCTCGTACCGCAGGGAGCGATGAACTCGTTGAATCCCGTCGCAAAGGTGAAGAACCAGATCATCGACGGGATTCGAGACCATGACTCTCAAATGTCGTCATCGCAGTACCGCGAACTCGTGACTGAGCTGCTGACAAAGGTGGGCCTCAGCCCGCAAGTCGGCGATATGTATCCCCATGAACTCAGCGGCGGAATGAAGCAACGCGTGACCATCGCCATCGCGATCTCGATGGGTCCGAAAGTGATCATCGCCGACGAACCGACAAGCGCGCTCGATGTTGTCGTGCAACGCCAGATCATGGAGACGCTCGCCGAGTTGCAAGAGGAACTCGGCGCGGCGATCCTGCTTATCGGACACGACATCGGACTGATGGCGCAGTTCGTCGACACGATTGGAGTGATGTACGCAGGTCGCTTGGTCGAGACCGGAACGCTCCGACAACTGCTCCGCACACCGAAGCATCCCTACACGCAAATGCTGATCGATAGTCTGCCTTCACTCGAACGCGAGGACCGCAGACGCGGTGACCTGCGTGGAATACCCGGCACCGCACCGTCTCTCTACGCGCTTCCGCCCGGCTGTTCTTTCCATCCAAGATGTCCTCAAGCGATGGATGTTTGCTCGATAGACGAGCCGATCCTCAAAAACCTCGAAACATCCGACTCGGTTGAACAACATGATCAAAGAGCCGCCTGCCTTCTCTATTGATACGCAATGTCCGCGCTAATCGAGCTCAAGAAAACGTCCAAAACCTTCGGCACTGGATGGTTCAGCCGCAAGACCGTTGCATTGCGCGACTTTTCGATGGTCGTGCACGAAGATCAACCGACGATCACGGCGCTGGTGGGCGAGAGCGGCAGCGGAAAGACTACGATAGCTCGATTGATACTGGGAATCATTCCTCCGACATCGGGCGATGTTCTCTATCGCGAAAAGTCCGTCAGCGAACTTTCGCGCGCCGAACGACAGCAGTTCCGGCGCGATGTGCAAGTCATATTCCAAGACCCTTTCGAGGTGTACAACCCTTTCTACAAGGTCGATCACGCCTTGCACTTGCCGGTCCGGAAAGCGGGCATCGCAGCGTCGCGCGACGAAGCGGTCGAGATCATCGAAAATACGCTCCGCCAAGTAGGGCTGAACCCGCGCGACACGCTCGGACGATATCCGCACCAACTCAGCGGAGGACAGCGTCAACGCGTCATGGTCGCACGTGCGCTTCTACTGAGCCCCAAGCTGATCGTCGCCGATGAACCAGTTTCCATGGTCGACGCTTCGCTTCGCGCCACCATCCTCGAAAACCTGCGCCAGCTAAACACCGAGTTCGGCATATCGATCATTTACATCACTCACGATCTCACCACCGCATACGAAATCAGCGAACGTATCGTTGTCCTTTATCGCGGCGTCGTCGCGGAAGAGGGCGACGTTGTTCCTGTAGTGCAGGAGCCGGAACACCCTTATACGCAGTTGCTGATCGGCTCCATCCCAATGCCGGACCCCGACCAGAAGTGGCAGCAGGGTCTAGAGGTAGTCGCTCCGTCCACCGATGGCACTGCTGACAGCATGAGCGAGGACTACGCCGGCTGCCAGTTCGCCGATCGTTGCCCTCATGCCATGGAAATCTGCAACCAATCGCCCCCGCTCTACCAAACCGCCACCAACCGCGTCGTCTCATGTCATCTGTTCGCTGAGACTGCCGCCACTCCGACGGCATCGCGTTAAACCGTTTGACGAATTAGGTGGTAACACAATGTGGACCGTCGGCCCATCATGTTGGGGCGGGTTCAGCAATACTCCAACGCGCCGATTCAACGGGCCGACCGGTCCGACTTGATCAGACCGCTCCTCAGCAACCGAATTGGAATACCCTCTGGGTGCGTATGCAGAGGCGATTTCAGTTTGGCATATGCCGACTATCGAGTAGGAAGGATTTCCCGCTATCTCGTGTTGGTATTTCAGGTTTCGTGCGGTGGGTTCGCGATATCCTGCTTGAACATCAAGTGGCATCACTGTGCGGCGCGTCGTGTGGTACTGTTTAGGACGCGCACCGATCAAAGCAAATTTCTGTGCGGCGTGGTTGCCTTGCGGCTGCTAGCGTAAAGCCGTCCAACGATCCGATTTAGCCATATCGTCTGAGAACACCGGGAGGCATTACGTCGCGAATTAAACGCCCCACCAACATCTTCTACGGATGGTGGATCGTGCTCGGCGGCGGCCTTACGCAGTTCTACGCGTCCGCCGTGTTTTGGCGCGGGTTCCAAGCGTTCGTGGATCCGATCCTTGCCAGCACCGGATGGAGCGCGAAAGCGTTCGCCGCCGCAGTCTCCATTCAGCGCGGTGAAAGCGGACTGATCTCGCCATTCGTCGGTACCGCGCTCGACCGGTACGGTCCGAAGCGAGTGATGATATTCGGCATCGTCGTCACGGGGCTCGGCTTCATCGTGATGAGCATGATGCAGACGCTGTGGCACTTCTACGCGTCGGTGCTGCTGCTCTCGCTCGGGATGTCGTTCGGCACGTACATTGTTTTCGTCGCCACTGTGGGCAACTGGTTCGTCCGACAACGGGCGCGGGCGTTCTCGATGCTGATGACATTTTCGGCGGTCGGAGCGATCGCTTTGCCGTTGCTGGTCTGGTTGATCGGCGCGTACGGCTGGCGACCGGTTCTGTTCGGAGTCGGGGTCGGATTCTGGATCGTCGGCATTCCGGTGGCACTCGCGATGCGACGTCGTCCGGAGGACTACGGTATGCTGCCGGACGGCCATTCACAGTTCCAAAGCGCGGACGGCTCCGGTGCGCGGCGGGGTGAGCCGCGCGAGGTCTCGATCGGCGTCCGCGAGGTGTTGCGTCTGCGCGCTTTTTGGCAACTCTCAATCGCCGTGAGCTTGGGGCAACTGGTTAGTTCCACAAACCTGTTCCACTATCCAGCGCTGATCCAGTATGACCTCAGCATCTGGCTAGCATCGAGTGCCGCGGGTGCTGTCGCGCTGGGCGACATCCTCGGGCGTGTCGGTATCGGTTTCATCGGCGATCAATTCGACAAGAAGATACTACTCACCTTGTCGTTTGTTGTCCAGATGCTCGGTGTGGGCGCGCTCGCCATGATCAATGCCGATTTCATGGGTATCTCTTGGGGTTTGATACCGTTGCCGGTTTTTGTGCTCGGATTCGGTCTCGGATTCGGCGCATCGATCCCGCTTCGCCTCTCAATCCTCGCCGACTACTTCGGACGCCGCAGCTACGGATCAATCGTGGGCATCGCGAGCTCGGTCAGCGCAGTTTTCGGCATCATCGGACCCTTCTTCGTCGGTGCGATGTTTGACGCCACCGGCTCCTATCGCCCTGCGTACGCGATCATGGCGGCGATCATGTTACTCGCGCTGCCAATGACGATGACGCTTGAATCTCGGTCCCGCGTCGCGGCGAAGGTAAGGCAAGCCGCTCATGCACGAGTACGTCGGATGGCCGCGCGTCGATCTTGACCGTCACGCGCGGCTTAACGTTGACGCGAAACGCGTTTTCCGTTAATCTAGAAGTTAAGGTGTTGCCGCAATCGCGACAGCGCCGCCGTTCCTGATGCGGCCCCGTGGTGTAGTGGCCTAACACGCCTCCCTGTCAAGGAGGAGATCGGCAGTTCGAATCTGCTCGGGGTCGCCACTTCTATCCTTACCCAGATCGGTGGTCGTCACCCGTTCGCGGTGCGACGTACTGGTTTGCGGTGTTTCCTGATCCCATTTCCCGTATCATTCCTTCAGGAATGTAAGGAGTATCGCTATGAAGATCACCGATCTCAAGTGCGCCATCATTGGCGACAACCCGATTGTCCGCATCACGACTGATGAAGGCATCGACGGCTGGGGGCAAGCGGAGTGGACGAAACCGTACCTGAAGCCGTTCGTTCTGTATTACAAGGAAGCGATCTTGGATCAGGACCCGACGGATGTTGAACGGGTTGTGAGTCGCATCCGCAGGCTAGGGAGCTTCAAGCCTTGGGGCGCGGCGGTCAGCGCGATCGAGGTCGCGTTGTGGGATATCGCCGGCAAAGCAGCCGGTGTGCCGGTCTACAAGCTGCTCGGCGGCAAGGTGCGCGACAAGGTGCGCGTCTACAACGGCGGTATCCGAATCCCGATGAAGGGCAATGAGCCGGAGCACTACGCCGAGAACATGGCGGCGATGAAGGAGTTCAAAGAAGGATTCTCGATCATCAAACAGGGCATCTCGTTCCACTCGCAGATGGCCGCCGAAGTCCCAAACTACTTCTACGGAGAGTTGCCGAAATACAGCGGTCCGGCGCGCGGCGGCGTCAGACCGCCGGTCGGCGGTCCGCTCACTGAACAGGGCTTGAAGCACACGATCAAGTGTGTGGAGGCGATGAAAGATGTTCTGGGCGATGAGATCGGTTTGGCGCTCGATTGCGGACCGGGCATGACCGTCGTCGACACGTTGAGGTTGGCAAAGGCTCTTGAACCGCTCAACGTCATGTGGCTAGAGGACACGATCACCGGCGATTACACGCCCTACGTCTTGCCCGAACTGTTCCGCGAGGTCCAGATGCAGACCTCGACGCCGATCCACACCGGAGAACAGATCTACCTGCGCCATAACTTCAAGGACTTGATCGAGCAAAAGGCGGTACGCGTGATCGGCCCTGATCCGCTCGACGTTGGCGGCATCGCGGAGATGAAATGGATCGCGGAATTCGCTGACATGCACGGCGTCCAAATCGCACCGCACGGCGTCGCCGATGGTCTGATCGGCATCGCCGCGCATGTGCACCTAGCCGCGACTTTGCCGCGCAACTACATCGCTCTCGAATACCCGGCCGGGAAGCCGGAGTGGTGGTACGACCTCATCGACGGACTGCCCGCCCCGATCGTAAAGGACAGCTACATCGATGTCTGGGACACGCCCGGTCTCGGCGTCGAATTCAACGTCAAAGAAGCCAAGAAGTACCTCTCAGACGAGGACAAGGATTTCTTTGATTAGGAGCCGCCGCTACGCACCACTCTTGAAACTCCTCAGGCTGTCGCACCGTTGCGAGTACAATTCTCGCAGCGGCGCATGGTGAAACTGCCTTTCAAGGAAAGGAGCCAACGTGCTCAACGAACGACTTCTCGGACTATTCGACGATCAGATCGAACTGGAGTTTTACTCCGCTCACGCGTATCTTTCGATTGCGGCGTACTTCGAAGACCTGAACCTTCCCGGTTTTGTCAACTGGTCAAAAATCCAGTTCCAGGAAGAGATATCCCATGCGATGAAGTTTTTCGACTTCGTTCACGACCGCGGCAACCGAGTGTCCTTGCACGGCATCAGCAAGCCGCCTGCCGACTGGGCATCGCCGATCGACGCGATGCAACAAGCCCTCCAACACGAACGCAAAGTCACCGCTGCAATCCACGACCTGTACGAGGCGGCGGTTCAAGAAAACGACCGCGCATCTCAAGTCCTGCTCCAATGGTTCATTGAGGAGCAGGTGGAAGAAGAGAAGATGGTCGAAGAGATCGTCGACCACCTGCGGATCGTCGGAGGCGACGGAACCGGGCTCATAGTGATCGACGCCAGATTAGGAGACCGGGCGCCAGAAGAAGACGGCGGGGAGTAGCGCCCGATTCGCTAATGATGCGGAGATAGGTCGGGTTGCAGGTCAGTCCATAGTCTGCAACCGGTGCCGTACGCGTAGTTTTGGTCAGATCCGCGCGTCGTGCCGATCCAACGCGCCGTCCCAGCGCAAAATCATGCCGTCCGCCGTCAGCAACACTCCGCTGATGGACATGGCAGTTGCGGCGATAAACCTGTTTGCAGGATCATTAGGGAATCCGGATAGAGCCGTAGATTCGATGGCGAGGTCTCCGGACAACGGAACCTCTTCGATCCCTTGTCCCAACGCGATTTCTCGCCATGCCGCGGCCGGCCGATCCAAAATCAACCGATTTTTCGTGATCAAGAGGCCGACTTCCCAAAACGACATCGCGGACACATAAAGGGAGTTTGCCGCCCTCGCCGATTCCGCCAGTTCTTTGGCCTCGACGCCCAAGCGATCGGAACCATCCATCAACCAGATCAACGCATTTGTATCGAGGATGACGCTTCTCACTTCATCGCGTCCCACTCAACGTCGATCGGCGAGATAATGTCCCCTTCATAAAGAACCGAGCCGCGCAGGGCACCGAAGATCGGCTTTCGCAACTCGCGTGCCTGCTGCAACTCCGCGACTGGTTTGCCGCGCTTGGTTATCACGACTCCTTCACCAGACTCGGCGACCTCATCCATGATTTTCAGGCATTTCGCCTTGAACTCTGATGCCGTAATTGTTCGCATTCTTGGCTCCACGTTCGATAAAGATCATCGATTTCAGTTCCGTATGTCGAAAAGGATTACCTTTATGTGACGATAGTCAGGGTTATGGTCTTTTGCTCCAACCCGCCGTATGTCGAGCGATGCGCGTCTCGCCTCGATATGCGGTCGCCAGTGCGGTACCAGACGAGCGTATGTGTGTCGAGCAGTATCAGAACAGATCCTCGTTGGCACGGTCAGGGCTTGAGTACCACTCGGGCGGCATCGGCGAAACGATGTCTCCTAGGATCTTGATCTTTCCTTTGTCTGCGTCGAAGATCGACTTCCGCAACTCGCGTGCCTGCTGCAACTCCGCGACTGGTTTGCCGCGCTTGGTTATCACGACGCGTTCACCGGACTCGGCGACCTCGTCCATGATTTTCAGGCATTTCGCCTTGAACTCTGACGCCGTATAGGTCCGCATTCTTGGCACTCCGTCCGATGCCGATCATCAATATTCAGTCGGCAAGGTCACTGCCGGAAATCCTCACATGACCATAGTCATGACTATGGTCATTTACTCTAACACGCCGTCGAACGACGCCCGCGTTTCTAGCCCATTCCGCGCCAGTAGCGGCGGCCTTGCCACCTGACCATGGTGCCCCAGCCGGGCGGGCTAAGGTGGCTGCCGATCACCGTGATGCCTTCGTTTTCGGCTTGGTCTAGCACCTGGTGACGAACCTTCATTGCTTCCGCAGCGTCGGTGTCCAGCGCGAACGGCAACTCGGTGTCTGTGGCATGCATCGGGTTGATGAGGATGTCGCCGACGAACAGGGCACGTTCACGCCCTGAGGAAAGCAGCAGTGCCATATGCCCGGGGGTGTGTCCGGGTGTCGGTATCGCCGTAATGCCGGGTGCCAACTCCGTCTCGCCGTCCATCAAGTCCAAAACGCCGATCTGTTCCAAGGGTATGACGCTCCGCTCGATCGGCTCCATGCCGAACTCGCTGTCCTCGTCCGGCACCGTGAAGTGGTCCCAATCCGCGCGGTGAACGGTGTAGCGCGCGTTCGGGAAGATCGGCACGTCGGTCGTTTCTGGGTCGATGTTCCACCCGACATGGTCGGCATGGAGATGCGACATGAAAACGGTGTCGATTTCGTCGGTTTCGACGCCTTTGCGGACAAAGTCATCCATCAATTCCGCCGAGGTTTCCGAACCGAGCATCTTGCCGTGCGGACCGAAACCTGTATCCGCGATAAGTTTCTTTCCGCCGGATGCCATAACAAAGACACCGAGATTCATCAAGAAATGTTGTCCCTGAAAGCACTCTGGGAACACGTCGTAGTAGTGCGACCAATGATCCAGCGGCGTTTCCGGGAACATCAATCTCGGATCGAAGACGACGGTCCCATCGCTGAGCGACGTGACGCGTATATCGCCGACGTTAAGAACTGAATTCGACATCGTTTACAGACCTCGCCAGTATCTCTTGCCTTGCCACCTGACCATCGTGCCCCAGCCGGGCGGACTCAGGTGGCTGCCCAGTACGATCATTTTCTCGCGTTCAGCCAAGTCGAGCAGGTGATGTCGGGTTTCGATGCCCTGCTGTTTGTCCGTGTCGGGCCAATAGGTGAGTTCGGTATCGGTGGCGTGCATCGGCGAACCCAACACGTCGCCGATGAGCAGCGCGCGTTCTCGCCCGGACGATATCAATAGGCTCATGTGTCCCGGCGTATGGCCTGGTGTGTGGATAGCGGTTATTCCTGGGGCTAGTTCGGTCTCACCCTCCATCAGGTCTAGGACACCCGCTTCCTCCAACGGGATGACACTGCGCTTGACCGCATCGCCGCGCATCGCGTCTGCCAATATCTCCGGTGTCGTGAAGTGCTCCCAATCGTCGCGATGAACGGTGTAGCGCGCATTCTCAAAGGTCGGTTTAGACAGCTCTTCCGGTCGTGTGTTCCAACCGACGTGATCGCCGTGAAGATGCGTCAGAAACACCGTATCCACCTCGTCGGTGCCGATTCCCTTACGCTCAAAATCGTTCAGCAGATCAGCAGGGGTGTCGGAGCCCAACATCTTCCCGTGCGGACCGAACCCGGTATCGGCGACCAGTGTCTTGCCCTTCGAGTGCAAGAGAAAGACGCCGAGATTTAGCAGGAAATAGGGCTTGGCGAAGTACTCCGGGAAGATGTCGTAGTACTGCTCCCAGTGCTCAAGCGGCGTGTCTGGGAACGTGATGGTTTGGTCAAAGACTAATCGTCCATCGCTGAGGGATGTGATGGCGATATCGCCGACATTCAAGACATCGTTCGATTTTGACATTGCTACAGTGTAGCAAGGTCATCGAGAGTGGTTATCGACGTTCATTGCCCGGTAAAGCAATCGCCGGAGGTCGCGACGGCCTGGTCGAATGCGGGCAACACAACACCGGCACCCGATTCGTAGAGCGTCGCATCCACCTTTTCTACGATGCACATCGCGGCGGTATCGCTTAAATCGGAACCGTCAGGCATCCCGGAAACTTCGATGTCGCAGGTTTGAGTTCCGAACAGCAAAGCCACCAAGTCGCCGGCTTTGATCTGGTTGCGGATGCCAATCTCGGTAAAGGCGCGCGCCGAAGTCTGCGATCCCTCCGCAGCGTTATCGAGTTCGTCTAGCAGACACGATAGCTCGGTGCTTTCGATGTTGCCGACGCTCGCCGGCAGGTCCAGGAAGTCGGTCGCAACTCCACAGCCGTTAAAAGTGTCCGCGATTTCATAGTATTCCTGATTGCTCGGTACCCAGATGCGATCGAGAAAGACCGCGCCGAACTGTACTGGACCCAGAGCGTCGGCGACGCATCTTGCGGCGTCTTCCGACATGATCGCGCCGTCTGGCATGACATACCCGACATCGCCTTGACGACACTTGATATCGGCGATCAAAAACGGCGTGAAATTGGTGAAGAATTCCTCCATCGCCGGACGGTCCGTGATGTCGGGTTGCTGCACCGGCTCGAAATACGCTTCGGTACCGAGCTCGTCCACCATGCACTCCTGAACGTCGATAAACGTCATGCCCGAACCGATCTCCGGTCCGCTCGGTTGCTCGGCGAACAATGCTTCCTCGAATTTGATCCGCTCTTCCGGCGTCAGACAGAAATGCGCTGTGATCCACTCTTGCGACACCTCGGCGCTGTCGAACACGCCGAACAACGGCTTGATCGTCGGGTTCACCATCGTTTCACCGACACATGACAACGTCTCAGACGACAGATCCGATCCTAGGATCGCGATCCGTCCCGCGGCGATGTTGCGGGTTGTCGAATCGCTCAAGCACTCGTCAAACTGCTCGAGCAGTGTGATCGGTGGCGGCCCGCCTCCGACGAAGAACTGGGACATCGTCTGCGGATCGCCGGCGTAAGCGATCATGCAGGTTACCTCGCCCGGCGGCAACGAACCCAAGAATCCTTGCACATCCGACACATAGTCGATCATGATCGGTTCGAATGGCGCCGACTCCGCATCGTATACCTCGCCCAGGGCCGTCGCCTGTACCAGCAGATCGTCCGCCTCTTGAGTTGCCGACGCGTTCGCGGCCGCCGGATCCGTTGCACTTACCAAGATGATGTCGAACGTCAGAGTCGCTTTTTCAGGGATTACTGGCGGCGAGCCGGCATCGCCATACGCTAGATCGGGCGGAATCACCACTCGCCGACGTTCTCCCACCTTCATTTGCGTCAAAGACATCTGCCAGCCGGGGATAACCGCGTTCACTGGGAACACAGTCGGGCCGGACCGGGTGTATGAGCTATCGAAAATGCATCCGTCGTCAAGCCACCCGGTGTAAAGGACGTCCACTTCCCAATCGAGAAGCGGCTGCGCTCCGTCACCCTCTTTGATCGTGGCGAACTTCAATCCGTTCGGATCGGTCGAAAAATCGCTCTCACCGACCTCGTCCAGCTGCGGTGCGTTAGGCGGATAGGCTTGGTTGAGGCAAGTCGAACCCCAATCCTCGAACGCTGTAGCAAGCACCTCGTTTCTCGTCGCCTGGCCGTTCGAACCCGATTCGCTAGTCGCAGTCGCCGCCAAAGATGCCGCATCAGTAGGGGGCGTCGGTTCGGGTGTCGGCAAGGAAACCGGCGGATTGGTCGCGGTGGGTACTGCGACGGGCGTAGATTCGGCGTCGCCATCTCCAGAACACGCCGAAACGGCGATCAAGACAGCTAGTAATGCCGTGCCGATCCAGAGGGCGTTGACCCATTGCGACAGACCTACCCATCGCCGGAAACGCGACGACGTGATGCGCGGTGATTCGATGTTTGACAATGAGGTACCGCTACGAATTCGAGTTCCGGTCATGGCGCTCAGGTTCGAACAGCGCCAAGCCATGAACGCGCAATTGCCCAATTCTACAAAAGCACCCATTGCAACTCGCGCGCGTCCTGTCGTCAAGGCGCGTTGCGGAATACCAGTTGGGAGCAGCAGAGCGAATCTATCGGGGTTGACACGCTCGTTAAGCGGTACATAAATCGATTGGCAAGCGGAGTTCCCGTCGGGACTGTGATGGGAGACTAGGAGCGGCGTTCGGCCGTTGAATCGGGCTACAGTCGTTTAGAGATGATCAGCGATCCGGCTACCATCGGTTGCTGTTACAATCGCGTCGGACTTAATTGCACTAGCAGGGTTAGTAACAGATGCGTCTTATTTCATGGAACGTCAACGGCATCAGGGCAGCTCATAGGAAGGGTTTCCTCAAGTGGTTCGAGTCTGAACGGCCCGACGTGCTCTGCGTTCAGGAAACCAAGGCCCACGAGGTCCAGCTTCCCAAAGCGCTTAAACAGGTAGAGGGATACTCCTCTTGGTTCACCACTCCGGAACGCAAGGGCTACAGCGGCGTCGGTCTATACACCCGTGAAGGAAACGCCCCTCGCAGCGTTACCTTTGGGCTTGGCGTCGAACGCTTCGACAGTGAGGGGCGCACCATCGTCGCTGACTTCGACGATTTTGTGTTCCTCGGCATCTATTTCCCCAACGGCAAGCGCTCCGCCGAGCGTCTCCGGTACAAGATGGAGTTCTACGACGCCTTTCTGGACTACGTCGACAACCTGCGTGAGCAAGGCCGCAACGTGGTGGTCTGCGGCGATGTCAACACCGCCCACAAGGAAATTGACTTGGCGCGTCCCAAGGAGAATGCGAAAATCTCCGGATTCCTCCCGGAGGAACGTGCATGGATGGACACTTTCTTCGAGCACGGTTATGTGGACACCTTCCGACAGTTCAACCAAGAGCCAGAAAACTACACCTGGTGGAACCAGATGACCCGCGCCCGGGATCGAAACGTGGGCTGGCGCATCGACTACTTCTTCACCGACACCGACTTCGCATCCAATCTGACCGACGCCTTTATTTTGGCTGACGTGATGGGCTCCGACCATTGCCCCATTGGCATCGAAATCGCTTGAATCTCGGCGAGAATCCTTCGCGGCAACCCTCATCAAGACGACGCGTCGACGGCTGCCAGCCGGCCCTTTGACTCAACTCTGCGCTCGATCACAGGGTCGCATTAGGCGTGGGTCATTGTGACAGTGTCTTCGCTTGTCGTCGGCTGATGCCGCAACCGTAACGCAACCGAGCATTTGGCGACGTAGGCTCGTTCACCCATTTTTCCCGGATATTGGTTCGCGCTGTCCCAAACTTATTGAGATAAGGTATCATCAGAGTTCGTAAATGATACTGCGTATCATGTGGTTCAGATGATGACATCAAGCGTTGGTTGCGCCACCGGTTTCTCGTGGCTTAAGCATTCACGGAGACTATCGAGGGGCCGCTAGATGAGCCATAGGAAAGTCTCGGAAAGACGACGCTGGCGATGATGGTCCATCGGAAGATGCTGACGCTGACGGCAGGTGCGCGTCTTCGAATCGCCCTCACCGTGGCGCTGGGTTTAGCGATCTCCGGTACGTACGTGGCGCAGGGAGTTGTCGTCGCCCGCATCGTCAGCCGTATTCTGGCTGGCGAACCTTGGACGGGCGCTCTCGTTCTAGTGGGCGTCGTCGCTTTGTTGGCAGTGCTTCGCGCAATGATGTTCCGGTGGCGGGAGATGAGCTCCATGCTCACCGCAGCGGAGGTGAAGTTGAAGCTGCGCCAACGGCTTTACCTCGCGCTTCTTGCCCTCGGCCCTGGGTACATGGAACGGACGCGGACGGGAACGGTGCAATCTACTCTCGTCGACGGCGTGGAAGCACTAGAAGCCTACATGGGCTACTACCTGCCGCAGTCGATCGTTGCCGTGGTCGTGCCTCTGGCGGTGGTGGCGTATATCTGCGTCCTTAGCCCTCTGGTGGGCATTTTCGTATTGGTGTGCGTGATGGCAGTTCCTCTGGTGCCGCGCTTGTGGGATGGTCTGCTAGGCGAGTACGGTCAGCGGCATTGGCGGGCGTATACCGACCTAAATGCCCAGTTCGTGGACAGCATGCAGGGCATGGTCACGCTTAAGGCGCTCAATGCCAGCGAGCGCCGGGGGCGCGTACTACAAGACGCCGCGCACGCGCTTTATCGCGCGACGATGGCGCAGCTCTCTATCTCGATGATCCGCAACGGCGTAGTGGGTTTGGCGATGAGCGCTGGAATGGCGATAGCCGTCGCCGTTGCCGCGTTCCAAGTGGCGAATGGAAACCTCGATCTGGCAGGGCTCCTTGTGGTGCTGTTCCTCACGGCGGAATGTTTCCGTCCGTTAGTGGAGTTGGACACCTACTGGCATAAGGGCTACATGGGCGTGTCCGCCTCCACAGGCATCTTCGCGCTTTTGGAAGCAAAGCCAGAGGTAACAGACCGTCAAGACGCACTGGCGCAATCGGAGCCTTCGAGTACACCGAAGTCCATCGATTTCGTCAACGTTACCTTTGCCTACCACCCGGATAACGCGCCTGCTCTCAAAGATCTGTCGTTCGGCGTGGACGCGGGTCAGAACCTTGGCCTCGTTGGTCATTCGGGTGCGGGCAAAAGCACTGTGGCGGCGCTGTTGATGCGGTTCTTCGACCCTCAGCAGGGGCGTGTCGAGATTGGTGGGGTGGACGTCCGCGAATACCCCCTCGAATCGTTGCGCGGTCTCATCGCCGTGGTGTCCCAAGACACCTACCTCTTTCACGGGACGGTAGAGGACAACCTCCGGATCGGTAAGCCAGGCGCTACTTCAGAGGAGTTGGAAGCGGCGGCGCGGGCGGCGAACGCTCACGAATTCATCGCCGCATTCCCCGAGGGATACCAGACTGTGGTCGGTGAACGGGGAGCGAAGCTATCAGGTGGCGAGCGCCAGCGCATCGCCATCGCGCGGGCTTTGCTGAAGGATTCCCCGATCCTGATTTTGGACGAAGCGACCTCAAGTCTGGACGGCGTGAACGAAAGCGCAATCCGAGACGCGCTGAACCGGCTGACAGAGGGACGGACGACCATCACCGTCGCGCACCGGTTCTCCTCAGTAGTTCATGCCGACCGCATCGTGGTTTTGGACGAGGGCCGGGTGATTGAGACTGGCCGCCACCAAGAACTGATGGAACAGCGCGGCGCGTATGCCGGCCTCGTACTGGCGCAGCAAGAGGCGATATGAGCACCGTAGCTAGCAATCGTCCCCGCGAATGGGAGTTCGCGCCACGCAGCGGCAGATGGTCTTCTGGTTTCTGGCAGCTGCTACCCATACTGCGCCCGCACTACTGGCTCATGGGCATCACCGTGCTCACAGGCATTCTTAACCAAGGTTTCCTGATCGCCGCTGCCGGGATCGGCGCGTTCATGGTGGGACGCGTAGCGACTGGTGCGGAGGTTGAAGACCTCTATTTCAGTGCCATTGTTCTCGGCATCGTCGTTGCCGGCAGGGCGGTGGCGGCTTGGGCGGAGATGTGGCTGGCGCACGACCTCGCCTATCGCATATTGGCGGAGTTCCGCAACTGGCTTTACCAGGCACTGGACCGGTTGGCGCCGGGTTATCTACTTGAGCGACGCTCTGGCGACCTCTCCACGGCGGCAATGGCCGACGTGGAGACGTTCGAATGGTTCTACGCGCACACTGTGGGGACGTTCATCGTGGCAGTCGTGGTGCCCCTGGGGGCATTAATCACCCTCGCGGCGATGCATTGGCTACTCCCTCTCGCGTTGCTCCCCGCGACCCTGGCAGTGGCGACCGTGCCCTTCTGGTTGCGCAAGCGGGCGACAGCCCAGGGACGGACACTGCGAGAGAACATGGGTTCGCTGAACGCGGAGGTGGTGGACGGTGTTCAAGGACTCCGCGAGGTCGTAGCCTTCGGGCATGGAAAACGCTTTTTGGAAGGTTTGCTAGGGAGCAGCAGGAGTCTGGTGGGCGCACAGGTTGCCCACGGTCGTAGAGCGGGCGGAGAACATGCGGTCACTGGTGCTCTCATCACGCTGGGGATGGTGAGCATCGTCATCGCCGCCGCCTACCTAGTGTCCATCGGTGCCCTCTCACCCGCACTCTACCCGGTTGCCATCATCCTCGCCATATTCATCTTCGGACCAGTCACCAACATCACCAGCATCGCGGAGAGTCTCGGCGTCGTCTTCGCAGCGGCTGACCGGGTGTTCGACGTGCTGAAGACACCTGCTCCTGTCCAAGACATTGCGGAGGTGCCGCCTCCAAGCCCGGTGGAACCCCGCATCGAATTCAAGGATGTGAACTTCCACTACGCTCCGGAGCTGCCTCTGGCACTCGACTCGGCGAAGTTCACAGTAGAGCCGGGCGAGAGCGTGGCACTCGTCGGACATTCCGGTGCCGGGAAGTCCACATGCATCCATCTGCTAATGCGGTTTTGGGATGTTTCGGACGGCTCCGTAACGATCGGCGGGCATGACGTCCGGGCGTTCCCCCAGAACGCGTTGCGCGATCTCATCGCATGGGTGCCGCAGGACATCTACCTGTTCAACATGACCATCCGCGAAAACATCCGCTTGGCGCGTCCCGAAGCATCGGAATCTGAGATTGAAGAGGCAGCAAAGGTCGCTCTCGCCCATGAATTCATCACGCGAATGCCCAAGGGTTACGAGACCAACGCCGGTGAGAGGGGCGTCCAGATGTCCGGGGGACAACGGCAGCGTATCGCCATTGCACGGGCGGTGCTTAAAGATGCCCCCATCCTAGTTATGGACGAGGCCGTCTCCAATTTGGATGTCGAGAACGAGCGGCTCCTCAGGGAAGCGATGTCCCGCGTCCGCGCTGGCCGTACCTCGCTCATCATCGCGCATCGCCTGTCCACCATCCGCAGTGCCGACCGGATCATTGTCCTAAAGAACGGGCGGACAGTTGAGGACGGACCACATGACTCCCTTCTCGCTGCTGGCGGTGTTTACGCGGACCTGGTCGACTTCCAACGGAAGGCAATCCCATTGTGACCATGAGTGACTGAAATTTGACCACGTTACGGGATCGGAACGCAAATGGTCCGGACCGGCGATTGACCAAACCAACAAAAAACATAGGAGAACAACGAGTAATGAGGTATGCAATCTTAGGTGCGGTTCTGCTGCTGATGTTGGCAGTGGGGTGCGCCGAATCAACACCGACGGCGACACCGCAGCCGGCGCCCACCGCGACATCGCTGCCGCCCACGGCGACGCCGACCATGGAGCCGGAACCAGAGCCGGAGCCTACACAGGAGCCCACCGCGACATCGGTGCCGCCCACGGCGACGCCGACCATGGAACCGGAGCCCACAGAGGCGACGGCGGCTTTCACGCTGACGGACGCCACGGGCGAGGTGCTGACTTTTGAGACGCGACCCGAGCGCGCGGCGTGCCTGACCGAGATCTGCGCCGACATCATGGCGGAGATCGGTCTGGAGCCTGTGGCGGTCAACGACCCGCTGTCGTCCGACCCGCGTTTCTTCGGAAGCAAAGCGGAGGAATTCCAGTTGATCGGCGGATCGTTCTTCGAGCCCAACCTCGAGGACATCGCCGCGTCGGAGCCGGATCTGGTGTTCGGTCTCGGCGGCGTCCATGACGGTCTGCGAGACGCGCTGCGTCCGATCGCTCCGCTCTACATCGTGAATCCTGCGAGCTACGAAGACTCAATCGGGTACTTGAGAGATGTGGGCGCGTTGATGGGACGTTCTGCGGAAGCCGAAGAGGCGGTCGAACGGTTCCTCGCGAAGCTTGAGGATTACAAGGCGCGCTCGCCGAAGGACCGTTCGGCGCTGGTGATGTTCGGTTCTGACGTAAACTTCGGCATCGACACCGAAGGCGCGCTGACCGGCGGCATGCTGGCTGAAGTCACCGACTACCCCTGGCCGGTGCAGCCGGCAGAGCAGGGCGGTCACGGTCCGGGCAGCACCCAGTACTCCCTGGAGGGTGTACTGAGCGTTGACCCGGACGTGATCTTCGTTCAGACTCTCGCCTTCCCCGGCTTCCAGCCTCCGCCGCTGTCGGAACAGCTGGCAGACAACCCATTGTGGAGCGAGCTGAAAGCGGTGCAGAACGGCGAGGTGCACGAGGTCAGCTTCAGTCTCTGGAGCACCGGTCGCGGCACCCGATCGCTAGGGTTTGTGCTTGACGAGGCGATGCTTTTGCTCTACCCGGACGTGTTCGGAGATCCTGCATCTTCCGCCTTGTCGCTGACGGACGCCACGGGCGAGGTTCTGACCTTCGAGACGCGCCCCGAGCGCGCGGCGTGCCTGACCGAGATCTGCGCCGACATCATGGCGGAGATCGGTCTGGAGCCTGTGGCGGTGAACGACCCGCTGTCGTCCGACCCGCGTTTCTTCGGAAGCAAAGCGGAGGAATTCCAGCTGATCGGCGGATCGTTCTTCGAGCCGAACCTCGAGGACATCGCCGCGTCAGAGCCTGATCTGGTGTTCGGTCTCGGCGGAGTGCACGACGGTCTGCGAGACGCGCTCCGCCCAATTGCTCCGCTCTACATCGTCAATCCTGCGAGCTACGAAGACTCGATCGGGTACCTGCGAGACGTGGGTGCGTTGATGGGACGTGCCGATGAAGCCGAGGAGGCGGTCGAACGGTTCCTCGCGAAGCTTGAGGATTACAAGTCGCGCTCGCCGAAGGATCGCTCGGCGCTGGTGATGTTCGGTTCGGACGTCAACTTCGGCATCGACACCGAAGGCGCGCTGACCGGCGGCATGCTGGCTGAAGTTACGGACTACCCCTGGCCGGTGCAGCCGTCGGAGCAGGGCGGTCACGGTCCGGGCAGCACCCAGTACTCGCTTGAAGGTGTTTTGAGCGTCGATCCTGATGTGATCTTCGTTCAGACTCTCGCTTTCCCCGGATTCCAGCCGCCGCCGCTGTCGGAACAGCTGAAGGAAAACCCGCTGTGGAGCGAGCTGAAGGCGGTGCAGAACGGCGAGGTGCACGAGGTCAGCTTCAGTCTTTGGAGCACCGGTCGAGGCACCCGTTCACTAGGGTTTGTACTTGACGAGGCGATGCTCTTGCTCTACCCGGACGTGTTCGGCGAGTAGGGCGCATCGTCTAGGCCCAATCGAGTAGTGCCAAACAGAATGACAGACAGGCCCGTGAGCGCGCGGTGGAAGCTCGCCAAGCTTCTTCTGATTGCCGCGGGCCTGCTTGTGTGCATCGGAGTGGCGGCGTCGGTCTCCCTTGCCAACGGCATACCCAAGCTCTCGATGGTTGAGGCTTGGGGCATCCTTTTGGGAGATGAGGCTGAACGCCTAGCGCGGCTGTCCGTCCGCGAGCTGCGCGCACCCAGGGTGGCACTCGCCATCCTTGGCGGAGCGGCACTCGGCTTGGCAGGAGCGATGATGCAGGACGGCCTGAGGAATCCGCTGGCGGGCCCGGAGTTGCTGGGCGTGGCATCCGGCGCGTCTCTAGTCGTAGCGGTCGTCACCATGTTTCAAGTTCCGCTGCTACTCGTGTTTTATCCCTGGGCGGCGCTTATAGGCGGTCTTGTCGCGGGGGCAGTTGTGATCTTCGCGGCGAAAGGAGCGCGGAGCCCTCTTCAGGTCGTGCTTATCGGCGTCGCCGTCACTGCCTTCATCAATGCGTGCATCATCGCCCTCATCAGTCTGGCGGGGACCAGCGGGTCGGTTCTCGTCCTTTTCTACTTCCTGCTGGGTAGCCTTGCGAACCGGACATGGGAACATGTCTGGATAGCCGCGCCTTGGGTGGCAGTCTGCCTTCCTTTAGGTTTGTTGTTGGCGCGACCGTTGAACACGCTCCGTCTTGGCGACCATGCGGCGCAATCGTTGGGGATGAGAGTCGGACGCGTGCGGACGCTGGTTCTTCTGCTCGGCGCCGGG
Source organism: Dehalococcoidia bacterium (assembly GCA_963662485.1). Lineage (GTDB taxonomy): Bacteria > Chloroflexota > Dehalococcoidia > Lucifugimonadales > Lucifugimonadaceae > Bin127. Next base: position 245,437 of record OY759581.1, read on the forward strand.
CTTGTGGCTGCGGTTGTCGCCGTAACCGGCCCTATCGGGTGGATAGGACTCCTTGCCCCGCATCTATCCCGGCGAGTCCTACGCAGTGAGGACCCGCGCAAAGTGCTTGCCTTCTCCGCGCTCGTAGGCGCGACACTCCTCACGATTGCGGATGTCGGCGCGAAACTTGCCATCGCCCCCGCGGAGACGCCCGTGGGACTTTGGACAGCAGTGCTAGGCGGACCGGTCCTGCTGCTGCTACTCAGGAATAGGACCCTCAGGGGCGACCATGAACGCGGCTGATGAGTTCACGGGCGTAACGGACGGACGCGCTTGGGGAGCGAGACGGTTCGCCTTGTTGATCGCTGCTGGGCTAGCACTTATCGGTGCGCTGTTCGTTGTGCATCTTTGCACCGGCACCGTACGCTTGGGTCCGGACGAGGCACTGGCGGCGCTTCTGGGACGGCATACCGAGGGGCTGCATCGGACTGTGGTCTGGGAATTGCGACTTCCTAGGTCGCTGATCGCCATTGTCGCCGGCGCGCTGTTGGGAACGGCTGGGGCAGTTCTCCAGATCGTCATGCGAAACAACCTAGCGGAGCCGGGCATCACTGGCGTTACCGCTGGGGGAATTCTCGTCGCCGTCCTTTGGACTGTGGGTTTCGCCGGGCTTCCGCACCCCGGCAGTTTAATGCCCCTCGTCGTGTTGCTCGGTTGCTTGAGTTCGGGCGCGATAGTCTTCGCCCTGAGTTGGCGCGACGGAATCCATCCGTTGCGGATGGTGCTCAGCGGCGTGTTGGTCAGCGCAATCCTGGCTTCCGTTACCTCGTTCATCATGCTTCGCGCCCAAGCCGGAGTGGGAGGTGTCCTGCCTTGGATCATCGGTACGTTGAATGGCCGTGTCTGGGTCCACTGGGAACAGCTTTGGCCCTGGGCGGTGATGACGCTGCCGTTGGTGTTGCTGTCCGCCCGACCGCTTAACCTCCTTCAACTTGGGGATAGCGTGGCGGCGTCAAAAGGGATGCGGGTCAATCTGACGCGCGCCGCGCTCTTCTGCCTCGCCGCCTTGCTGACCGCCGCCGCGGTCTCGGTGGTGGGAGCGGTCGGATTCCTCGGTCTCGTCGCCCCGCACATCGCGCGGTGGATGACCGGAGAGGATGCCCGGCGTCTGCTGCCGGTAGCCGCGGTGGCTGGCGCGGCTCTGCTCATAGGTGCGGACATCATTTCTCAGGGGGTAACCATACGTCCACCTTTCCCGGCGCCGCAACATCGTCCGGGGCTACCAGTTGGAGCAGTGATGGCATTCATCGGAGCACCGTTTTTCCTCTACATCCTTCTTCGGGGAGCGGCGCGATGACACGCGACACCGTCGTATTGGACGCTCAGTCGATCTCCGTGCGACTTGCAAAGAATTTGGTACTGGACGACGTTACGCTCTCGATCCCGAGAGGCACCGTGACGGCGATCATCGGGCCGAACGGTTCCGGTAAGTCCACCTTGTTGCGTGCATTGGCGCGCCTCCTGCGTCCCGAGACCGGATCCGTGTTGCTAGATGGCGAGAGCATCGCCAAGATGTCTCCCGGTCAGGTGGCGCGGCAGATTGCGACGTTGCCGCAGTCGGCGGGCGCCGTTCAGGGCATGACGGTGCAAGAACTGGTCGAACAGGGCAGGTATCCTCATACCGGACCGCTCCGGATGCTTTCAGACCGGGATCACGCCGCGGTTGAACGGGCGATGGAACTCACGTCATCGAGTCGTTTCCGGCACCGACTCTTGGACAGTCTCTCTGGTGGCGAGCGCCAGCGAGTCTGGATAGCGCTTGCCCTCGCGCAAGAGCCGCGCATCCTCCTCTTGGACGAGCCCACTACCTTCTTGGACATCAACCATCAGATTCAGGTGCTAAAGCTCATCCAAGCGTTAAACCGTGAGCGTGACCTGACCGTCATCATGGCGCTCCACGACCTGAACCAAGCATCCCAGTACGCAGAACGACTGGTGGTCCTGCATGAAGGTCGCATTGTCGAGGAAGGCCCTCCCCCGGCGGTCATTCGTGATGAAGTGCTAGCTTCAGTCTTCAACGTCAAAGCCCACATCAGCATCTCTCCCATCGACGGTGCCCTTCTCTGCTACCCCCACACCGCGCTCCAAAGCGACGGCGCACACGCGTAGGGGCATCCCCTTGTGGGTGCCCTCGGGCCGATCCGCGCGTGGGTAAATCGTATGCCCCCTTCGCTTCAGCGTAAGGGGGCGCGAACGAGCGTAGCGATGTGAGCGGGGGATGCGCTGGGCGGCTGGGCGGGCACGTCAGGATGCGGGTGACGCAAGAACACTTTACCCCCTCGCGAATCCCATCACCAACCGTCGCATCTTGACCAAAACGACGAGGGATTCTCCGAAATTGCGCCCCATTTCCCCTCAAATTCACAAACCCAACTGAAGTTGTGAATGCAATTCACAGCGGAACGGCGCGTCCGAATTTAATCTGTGATGCGGATAGTTGCCTAGCGAAGGAACTCTCAAGTGACCGAACCTCGACAAACACCATTCAGATCCGCCGCAACGAGGACAATCGCCGCATTGTCCGCCACGCTGCTAACGGCATTGCTAATCGCCGCCGCGCTCGCCTGCGCCAGCGAAACCGTTGTCGAGACCGTCGTGGTTGAAAGAGATGTGATGGTGGAGATCGCAAGACCGGTGCCGGTGGTCGAAACGGTCATAGTCGAAAGGGATGTCTTGGTGGAGGTGGAAAGAGAGGTTACCGTGGTCCGCGAGGTTGAAGTGCCGGTGGTGCAGACGGTGATTCGCGAGATCGAAGTTGAAGTTCTGGTTCCGCAAACGGTGGTGGTCGAAAGAGAAATCGTCGTTGAGAAGGAAGTGCAAGTTCCGGTTGAAGTAATCGTCGAAAAGGAAGTGCTCGTGGAACGGGAAGTGACAGTGTTGGTGGAGAAAGAGGTCGTTGTCGTTCAGGAGCAAAAAGCTGAGGCGACCGCAAGTCCAGGGTCGGAGCAACCGACTGCAACAGCCACGTTGGCGGCGCCGACTGCGACGCGCACGGTTGCGACACCGTCTGCAACACGCACGGTTGTGGAACCTACTGCAAAGCCGACCGTCACAACAATAACCGTGCCCAAAAGCACCGTAACATCGAGAAGCGAAACGTTCAGCGGGTCGATCGACGGGAAAGACGACGTGGACGAATATTCCATCGTCCAAAACGGCACGGGACCGGTCGAGGTGTCGACCGCGGACATACCGCTGGCTCCTGCGGGCGCGTCCGCCAACCGTCTGTACGTCTGCCCGAGCTGGACACGCGGGTGCACGCAATTCTATGACGGCACTCGAGTGGTATGGCGTCAGATCAATCAGGGAACATATATCATTCGTGTCAAAAATGTGTCTGGAGACAATACGTTTCCTTACTCCATCCAGCTCGTCACCACGAAAGATGATTTTGCGGAGGTGTCGGGCGTTGCGCACCAGCTGGAATCTGGTCAGAGCTACTCGGATTCGATCCTTCCGGACGGCGACGTCGACTACTACAGCATCGTCCAGAACAGCACGGGACCGGTCGAGGTGTCGACCGCGGACATACCGCTGGCTCCTGCGGGCGCGTCCGCCAACCGTCTGTACGTCTGCCCGAGCTGGACGCGCGGATGCACCGACTTCTACGACGGCACGCGGGTGGTTTGGCGTCAAGTCCCGCGGGGCAGCTACACCGTCAAGGTGTACAGTCCGTCGGAGTACAAGCACTTCCCGTATTCGATCAGGCTGATCACCGACAAGGACGACTTCGCGGAGGTGTCGGGCGTTGCGCACCAGCTGGAATCTGGTCAGAGCTACTCGGATTCGATCCTTCCGGACGGCGACGTCGACTACTACAGCATCGTCCAGAACAGCACGGGACCGGTCGAGGTGTCGACCGCGGACATACCGCTGGCTCCTGCGGGCGCGTCCGCCAACCGTCTGTACGTCTGCCCGAGCTGGACGCGCGGATGCACCGACTTCTACGACGGCACGCGGGTGGTTTGGCGTCAAGTCCCGCGGGGCAGCTACACCGTCAAGGTGTACAGTCCGTCGGAGTACAAGCACTTCCCGTATTCGATCAGGCTGATCACCGACAAGGACGACTTCGCGGAGGTGTCGGGCGTTGCGCACCAGCTGGAATCTGGTCAGAGCTACTCGGATTCGATCCTTCCGGACGGCGACGTCGACTACTACAGCATCGTCCAGAACAGCACGGGACCGGTCGAGGTGTCGACCGCGGACATACCGCTGGCTCCTGCGGGCGCGTCCGCCAACCGTCTGTACGTCTGCCCGAGCTGGACGCGCGGGTGCACCGACTTCTACGACGGCACGCGGGTGGTTTGGCGTCAAGTCCCGCGGGGCAGCTACACCGTCAAGGTGTACAGTCCGTCGGAGTACAAGCACTTCCCGTATTCGATCAGGCTGATCACCGACAAGGACGACTTCGCGGAGGTGTCGGGCGTTGCGCACCAGCTGGAATCTGGTCAGAGCTACTCGGATTCGATCCTTCCGGACGGCGACGTCGACTACTACAGCATCGTCCAGAACAGCACGGGACCGGTCGAGGTGTCGACCGCGGACATACCGCTGGCTCCTGCGGGCGCGTCCGCCAACCGTCTGTACGTCTGCCCGAGCTGGACGCGCGGATGCACCGACTTCTACGACGGCACGCGAAACGTCTGGGATAACGTCCCGCGGGGCAGGTACACCCTCAAGGTGTACAGTCCGTCGGAGTACAACAACTTCCCTTACTCGATCACAGTGAAGTTTAACGCGCCGTGACGGTGCAGTGTCTTTGATGCTCTCGCCTGACCGCGCACTTCAGAGTCGGATTAGCCACCAATGACGGATTCAATCGAAAGGACATAAGTCTTGAATGGAAGATTGCCCAGTTGCCCATTAGAAGTCTCCGAGAAAACCGTCGCCTTGCTAGCCGTGACGCTTTTTGCGTCGTTTTTGATCGCCGCGGCGATGGCGTGTGCGAGCGAACCGGTCATTCAAACGGTTATCGTCGAACAGGAAACCATCATCGAGGTTGAAAAAGAGGTGCCGGTGGTCGAGACCGTCGTCGTGGATCGGGTTGTGGAAGTTCCGGTTTTGCAGACGGTCGAGGTGGAAGTTCCCGTGTTGCAGACCGTCGTGGTCGAAAAGGAAGTGGTTGTCGAGAAGGAAGTTCTGGTCGAACGTGAGGTTACGGTTTTGGTTGAGAAAGAGGTTGTGGTAGTCCAAGAGCCGATGCTCGAGGCAACTGCCTTGCCCGATCCGCCGCAACCCACCGCGACAGCGGTAGTAACTACGCCGACGCCTGAATTGCCAACCCCAACGCCAGTCGTCGCGACACCTACGCCGATGCCTCCGACTGCGACGCCAATTCCTCCGACACCGACGCCGGCAGTTGTCAAGCAGTCTCGCATCGCGTTCGCTTCCGATCGCGACGGTGATGGTGAGATATACGTCATGAACGCGGACGGCACCGATATCGTGCGGCTGACGTACAACGTCGCTAACGACACCGTTCCGAGCTGGTCTCCAGACGGCCGTCGTATCGCGTACATGTCGGACCGCGACGGAGATTACGAAATATACGTGATGAATGCGGACGGAACCAGCGTCGTGCAGCTGACGGACAATGATGGATGGGATCAGTCGCCGAGCTGGTCTCCGGACGGACGGCGCATCGCGTTCGATGCCCCTAGCGCCGGTATCTACGTTGTGAACGCGGACGGAAGTGGTGGCGTGGGGCTAACGGGCAATATCGCTTGGGATGGACACCCGAGCTGGTCTCCGGACGGCGGTCGCATCGCGTTCGTTTCCAATCGCGATGCCGATATAGAAATCTTCGTGATGAACGCAGATGGCAGCGAAGTATCGCAGCTGACGTACAACGACGCAAGAGACCTTCGCCCAAGCTGGTCTCCGGACGGTCGGCGCATCGCGTTCTACTCTAACCGCGACGGAGATTACGAAATATACGTGATGAATGCGGACGGTAGCGGAGTTTTGCAACTCACGGACAACTCTGTCGATGACTATTATCCGGACTGGTCTCCGGACGGTCGGCACATCGCGTTCTACTCTAACCGCGACGGAGATTACGAAATATACGTGATGAATGCGGACGGAAGTGGCGTTTTGCAACTCACAGACAACGACTCGCATGACTTCGGACCGAGTTGGTCTCCCTAGGAAGCGAGGCGAGTGAGTGGACCGATGACGCTCTTCAACGCGTGCAGGCTAGCGGGGCGAGATTCTTCACTCCGTTCAGAATGACAGTCGAGTCTCGTTCCAGAATGACAGTCGCACCGCGTTTCAGGATGACAGACACGCCTCGGCCGTTCAGAATGACATTTGCACCGCGTTTCCGAATGACAGACGCGCCGCTATCGGATCAGAATGACATGGCTTCTGAATGATGTCTGCACTCACACTCAACACCACTCAAAACCGATATATGATTGAGCGCGCCGCGCTTGGGGCGCGATGATTGTGTAGATGACCGTCAAATGAGATGTAAAGCGAAGGGGTTCGCAACGTGATCGAAATTAGAGGAATGCGATTGGGATTGGGATTAGGATTTGCCGCCGCGAGGTCGTTCGCAGCGTTTTGCGCGACGGTTTTGTTGGCTTTTCTGATTGCAGTGGCGATGGCGTGTGCTACCGAACCGGTCATCGAGACGGTAATCGTCGAACATGAAACGATTATCGAGGTGGAAAAGGAAGTGCCGGTGGTCGAGACCGTGTTGGTTGAGGTGGAAAAGGAAGTGCCGGTGGTCGAAACTGTCTTGGTGGAAGTTGAGAAAGAGGTTTTAGTGGAGCGTGAGGTCGAGGTGGCAGTGGTGCAGACGGTATTGGTCGAACGCGAAGTCATCGTTGAAAAAGAGGTACCGGTCGAAGTCGTTGTAGAGAAGGAAGTGATGGTTGAACGGGTAGTCGAGAAAGAAGTGCCGGTCGAGGTGGTTGTGGAGAAGGAAGTGATAGTCGAACGGGAAGTGACGGTGCTCGTGGAGACAGAGGGTGTTGTGGCTCAGACGCCGACGGTTGAGTCGACCGCCACGCCCAGTTCGGCGCAACCAACGGCGACACCGACGCCGGCCCAATCACAATCGCAGGCAACCGCTACGCCGGCACGACCGACTGCGACGCGGACACCTCCGACACCGACACCGACGCCTGTGCCAGGCGTACCGCCGACGCCGACGCCAAGGCCATTCAGCGAGATCAACTTCGCGGGCATCACCACCTCGACCAACCTACCGAGCCAGATTCAGATGGTGTTCGCGCTGCGCGATCAGGATGACCGTGCCGTCGTTCGTGATGCCGAACAGGTGAAGAGCGGCATCCGTGTTTTTGAACAGGGACCCGGAACCAACAACAATTGGGAAGAGATCGACTACTCAGAGACGAGTTTCTTCGTGCACACGGCGGAGAACATCGACATGGAGGTGGTTTTCGTCCTCGACTTCACGAACAGCATGTACGAGGCGCGCTTGCCGGGTGGTCGCACGGGCATTGACGCGATGCTTGACTCGTTCTACGCCGCACTGGATGTTTTGCCGGACGCGCACCGCGTCGGCGTCGTCGAGTTCCACGACCGCAACGTCAAACCTAGCGTCCTGTCAAAGCTGACGACGGAACACGATAGGATACGAGCGAGCGTCGACAAGTTCGCGCACAGCGGCTTCGATCATGGTTCATCAGTCGTCTGGGACGCTGTCTCGAAGGGCTTGACTCTCTTTACGAGTGTGAGCGCGAAACCGCGGGCGGTGCGGGCGATGGTTTTCCTCTCCGACGGGCGCGACACCAGCAGCGTGACTACGAGAGACGCAGTCGAGGCGGATGCTCGCCGGAGGCAGGTGCAGATGTATCCCATCGGAGTAGGCGATGTCTTTCAATCGAGCGCGTTGCGAACTCTCGCGCGTCGAACCGGCGGTGCATACTACGCCGCGCAGGACGTGTCGGCTTTGCGGCAGCAGCTCAGGGAACTCGCTGATGATCTGCGCGGACAGTACCGCCTGAGTTACATCACCCTCCGACGATCTGGCAAGTACCAAACCCGGGTGCAGTTGAGACTCCGAGGGGTGTCGGCAGAAACCACCGTCGGACCGTTCGACGTCGGGACGTTCTTCGGCGCTGACAACCAGGGCGTGATCACGTATGACCCGCCGTCGGAGGTAGACTCCGCGACGGGTACCATGAGCGTCTATATGCGTGCTTCGCACATCCCACGCAACATCGACCGTATCCGCTTCTTCTCTGGCGGCAATAAACCGGTATCGGTGGAAATCGTCCCCGCGGACGACGGCGGACTCCTCGAAGGATGGGAGCTGACCGGCCCCGACCTGTCGGGATTCTTCGAAGCATCGTCCGACACGCCGATCGAGTTCGGTAACTCCGGGCTGCTCTTCAAGCTTACGTACTCGAGGATCATCGAGAAACGCCTGACAATTAGGGTGACTTTCGACAACTCGATCTACACCGGCGGCAAACGTCTAAACTCCGATGGCCGGATTGAAGTAGGCGAAGAGTTACGGATCGTCTTTGCGTCAAACCGCGACGGCGATTACGAGATCTACACGATGAAAGCGAACGGTACGGGGATCGAAAAACTCACGGACAACAGAGCCGACGACCAGTACCCGAGCTGGTCGCCGGACGGCCGGCGCATCGCGTTCCATTCATACAGCGGTGGAGCAAACGCCGGGATCTACATGATGAACTCGGACGGTAGCAACATCGTACGGCTGTCGGGCGACAATGCCGTTGACCAGTATCCAACTTGGTCGCCGGACGGCCGGCGCATCGCGTTCACCTCAAATCGCGATGGTAACCGTAATATCTACTCGATGCGCTCGGATGGCACCGACGTCAGAAGGTTGACAATCGACTCGGCGAACAACTCCAGCCCGAGCTGGTCGCCGGACGGCAACCGCATCGCGTACCACTCCGACCGCGACGGCGACCGTGAGATATATGTGATGAACGCCGATGGGAGCGGCTTGGTGCAGATGACCGACAACGACGGGGTCGACTGGTTCCCGAGTTGGTCTCCAGATGGCAGCCGTATCGCTTTCTCATCCAACCGCGGCGGCGATTTAGAGATCTACGTGATGGACGATGATGGCACTGACGTCAAGCAGATCACTGACAACACCCTCAACGAATCGGACCCCCATTGGTCGCCTGATGGCCGCCGCATCGTTTACATCTCCTCCGAAGGCGACAGCGAGTGGGAGATCTACACGATGGACGCTAACGGCACCGGCGTCGAGCAACTTACCACAAACTACGACAGAACTCGGTACCCACGCTGGTCGCCGTAGAAAACGTCTTTGACGATTCCCCCTCGGCGGGGGCACCGCACAACCAACGTCATTGCCTTAATGCATCCTCGTAGGGGCATCCCCTTGTGGGTGCCCTGGTGACGGGTGGGGTACGCCGAGCCCATCGCGACGCCAAGACCGGCGACGATGGTTTACGACGTACAGTGTGACGTTTGGCGCGTTGATGCGCTTGGCGTACCCCGCCTCCGCCCAAGGGCACCCACAAGGGGATGCCCCTACGCTGCTCGTTTGGCGCGCGCACCGGTCGCAATGTGGCAAGGGTAGGAATTCAGGATGTTATCCTTAAATGGTTGTGGGTGATGTTGTGGTGTGCGAGTTCCCCGCCCCGTTGGTGCAGCGGCCTAGCACGTCGGCCTTTCAAGCCGGAGATCACGGGTTCGAATCCCGTACGGGGTACCAACCGTCAGTCAGCGTCGTTTTCCGCTTCTTCACCTAGATCGGGGTGTCGCATCGCGGAGATTATCAGCCAAATCGGGATCACAACTATCGCGATTCCTAGCACCACGACAAATGTCCACGGCCCCCAACCCAGCAAGTCCTTAAGCAGGTCATTGATCCACGCCGCCAGTGTTGGATCGACCGACTCTGTATGATGCATCTGCACCGAAACCGAATCGTCCGGTATTTTCGTCGGTAGACGCATCGTTCACGTCACACCGCGGCTTGTTGCGGTTGCGCGTACCGAATCGAGTACTTGCGCTCTTTGATCGTGAGGATGACGAGTCCGGCGATCAACAGACATGCGGCACCGAACGCGAATGCCGGATCGTAAGTGCCCAATCGGTCGAACGACAACCCGAACAGCAAAACCGCCGCGCCGCCGCCCATCTGGTGCGAGAAGTTGATCAATCCGCCGAGCATCCCGACGTTTCTCACGCCGTAAACATCCGCAGTTAGTCCCGTAGTTAATGGCACTGTGGCGAGCCACGACGCGCCGCCGATGAGCGCGAACGCCCACATCGCCATCGCACCAGGCAACACGATCAAAGATACGAACGCGACGCCCCGAATCAGGTAGACCAGCGCCAACAGGTAGTGCCTCTGGAAGTAGTCGGACATCAAACCGATCAAGACCACTCCGCCAGCGTTGATACCCATCAGGATGCCGAATGCCCAGGCCGCGTTCGCCTGTGAAATGTCCTCGCTGATCGCCCATCGCACGAAGTGGGTCGAGATGCTCGCCGTCGTGATACCGCAGACGAAATAGCCGATTGAGAGCTGCCACATCGGCCACGATTTGAACGCTTCGGTCCAACTGTCTGAGCCCAGTGGACCTCCGCGCATCAGAGCCTGGGCACGGTTTTGTTGTTCCGCCGAGGCCCGGCTGCCAGTCGCGCGTTTTTCGCCATCCGGGAGCAAACCCATGTCATCCGGGCTGTTCCGCAGGATCAATGCCGAGGTCGGCACGCCAAGCACGAGAACGATGATGCCTGAGATGATCCAGGTTGTTTGCCAAGAGGTCGCCAACATCAGCTGTGTCAGGAAAGGCACCAAGACGAGACCTCCGAGCGACCCGCCAGCTGCGACGACGCTCATTGCGATGCCGCGTTTGCGTTGGAACCAACGCGTGATGACGGCGCCCGAGGTGCCGGGCGAGACGCCGCCCGCGAAGAAAGATATGACACCACCAAATAGCACCGCCAACATCAACACGCTGTCGATGAACGCGAGAAGAATGTACGAGACACCCATCACGATCATGCTGACGACGACCATCACCTTGCCGCCGTAGCGGTCGACGATCTTGCCGAGGATCGGTTGCGAAAATCCGTTGATGATCCAACCTATCGCCGCGGCGACCGATATCTCGCCGGTGCTGACGCCCCACTCCCGCTCCCAGTTGTCGACAAAGACGCCGAAACTGTTCCTCGTGCCGAGCACCAAGAACATCCCAAAGAACATCACGCCGACAACGTTCCAACCGTAGAAACGCTTCTCCCCATCTACTCGCCGAGAAAAAGGATTGAACTTCGATAGAGATGCCATAGGCGTCGCGCCGTCCCGGATGCGGGAACAATGATGCAAGTTTAACCGCGAACCATCTGCGAAACCCGATGATTCCGGTGGTGACTTGGGTAATCGCTAGGTCTATCCGATTCGAGGAGACTGATGCGAAAACCGTCGTGATGAGGCCATGTCATTCTGAACGGAGCAAAGTGGAGTGAAGAATCTCTAGCGGCAAACTACGTTCTCAACGAGATTCCTCGCTTCGCTCGGAATGACAGGGTGCCTCCCTCAGGATGACAGGGTGCTGCGCTTGGAATGGCAGGGTGCCCGTCCTCAGGATGACCGGGTGCTACGCTCGGAATGACAGGGTACTGCGCACGGAACGACTGGCTGCTGTGCTCGGAATGACAGCGTTTTTCGCGCATTCAGCGTTTTCGCGCTCTCAGTGGTTTGTCGGTACGGGGGTGTCTAGCCGTTTCAGGTATTGGCCGACCCAGTCGAAATCGACGAGGTCTACGTACGCATCCATCAACGCTTTTGTCACCGGGCCCGGCACATCGCCGTTGCCTACGGTCGATCCTTGCACTTTGCGGACGGGGCAGATGCAAAGGGATGTCGAGGTCAAGAAAACCTCGTCGGAGGTCGTGGCATCGAACATGTCAAGATCCGCTTCTACCACCTCCAACTCGATATCGTCAGCGAGTTCGATTGCTGTTTCGCGCGAAATCCCTCCAAGTACGAACTGCGCTTTGGGCGTGTAGGCGACGCCGTCTTTGACGACGAAAATGTTGGAGCCGATACCTTCGGTCAAGAAACCGCGACTGTCAAGCAGAATCGCCCACGCCTCCGGGTCGTACTCCTTCGCCTCCATGTCCGCCATTATCAGGTTCAAGTAGTTGTGCGACTTTGCGCGTGGGCTCAGCGCTTCCGGGCCGATTCGTCGCGTAGACGGTATCCACACGTCGATTCCGTCGCGGTACAGTCTGGCGCGCGGCGTCAAGGGCAACGGCGAGCACTCGATGATGACCGTCGGCCCGCCGTCGGTAGCCCACATATCGCCACCCACGAGATCGATGCCGCGCGAGACGCGTTGACCAACCCAATAGTCCTCGTCATCGCCGATCAGCTTCAAGTTTTCTTCTACGACACGCATCGTTGCGTCGCGCATCTCTTCCTTAGTGATGCCGGGATCGATGCGGACGTAATCGAGCGAGTTGTAAAAGCGATCCAGATGCTCATCCAGTTTGAAGATGCGATGACCGAAGGTTCGCGTCATGTCGAAGACAGCGTCGCCGTACTTGAAGCCGCGATCGCGGAACGGCACGACGGCTTGACTCTCCGGCACGATCTCACCGTTGAAATAAGCCACGCGTTCTTTTCGGTCAGTTGACGGCATATCGCAAAACCTCTGCGCTGAATCGATAGTCTAGAGTTATGTTATAGCCCGCGCGGCTAACTGGCACTGACGGGCACGTAGCGTTTACTGAAACATCTAAGTTTGATGGAAGCTAGCCCGGCCCCGTCCCAATCCTCGCGGTGGCGCTTCGACGCCATCAACCTCGCCCTCGCGGTGATCCTCGTCGTCGCGCTGTTTCTGCGCGTCGTCGGGACTGATTGGGATCAAGGCGGGCTCTACCACCCTGACGAACGCGACTTTCTGGGGCGCGCCGAACGACTTGATTTCTCGCAGATCGGCGAACCGGGACTATTCACCGTCGAATCTCGCCTGAACCCGAAGTGGTTCAACTACGGCAGTTTGCCGCTCTACGCACTCGCCGGATTCCGTACCGTCGCGACGACGCTGACGGACGATCCTTGGAACCTGTTCGATCTACGCTTCCCCGGCCGCAACATGGCGGCGGTGTCAGACACCATCACCGTCTTGTTGGTGTATCTGCTCGCGACCCGTCTGATCGGCGACCGGCGGGCCGGACTGATCGCCGCTTTACTGTCGGCTTTGGCGGTGATCCAGATACAGAACGCACACTACACCGCCGTAGACGCGCCGATGACGATGTTCATCGTCGCCACGGTCTATTTCTCCGTCCGCTTGGTACAAGATCGGAAACCGTCGGACGCGATCTTGTCGGGTGTGATGCTCGGTCTGGCAATCGCGACGAAAGTATCCGCCGCACCGGTCGCCCTCGCGGTCTTGACGGCGCACCTGATACTGGCGATTGGCGAGTCGCAAATTCGCGGGATCGGGGTAGGACTGGTTGCTGGACTGCGCGGAAACGCGCCTTCGGATTCGAGTGATCGCGACGAGCGTGCCGCACCTGGACCGGACATATTGCTCGCATTGCGGTACGCCGTCTTGGCGGGTGCTTCCGCAGTCATCGCGCTGTTGGTTACCCAGCCGTACATGATTATCGATTGGGATACCTACGTCGGAAACGTCTACCGACAGTCCGAGATGGTTCGCCGCGTGGTCGATTTTCCGTTCACGCGTCAATACATCGACACCCCGTCCTTTCTCTACCAAGCACGACAGCTCTCTACTTGGGGATTAGGAATCTCGCTCGGAATCGCCGTTTGGTTCGGGCTCTTGTGGGGGATCGTTCGGACTCTGTCTACCCGCAACCTCGGGTTGGTCGTGGTGCTGTCGTTCCTCTTGCCGTACCTATTCGTGAACGGTCAGTTCGAGGTTAAGTTCCTGCGCTACATGCTGCCGGCGACACCTTTGCTGATTGCTTTGACTGGATGTGCCATCTGGTGGGCTTATGGCGCGCTCTTGCCGCGAATTGGTCGGATCGCCAGATTCGCGGCATACGCGGTTGCCGCAATCGGTCTGCTGTTCCTGGTCCACTACGCCATCGCTTATGTGAACGTTTTCACGGGCCCGCACCCGGCGCAAGAGGTATCGCGTTGGCTGCGAGAGAATGCCCAGCCCGGCACCGTCGTCATCCAAGAGCACTGGGAAGAGGGTATCCCGAACATCCCCGGCTTCCGGATGCACGAAAAACTGCCGATGTACGAAGCCGACAATCGGGCGAAGTTCTCCAACGTCGCCAGACTGATGCAAAACGCCGACTACTTTGTTCTGTACAGCAACCGATTGGCGGCGACGCTTCCGCGGTTGCCTGACCGATACCCGGTCTCGTCGCGCTTCTACGAGAAGCTGTTCAATGACGAACTGGGTTACGAGGTCGCATACTCATCGGTGCGCGTCCCTGCGTTCGCCGGCGTGGTCTATTGGGACGATCCTTATGCACGAGTCCCGTTCGATGTTCCCAAGGGTTACCTACAACCGCGCGGCATCTTCTACAGCTGGGATTGGTTCGGTTGGGCCGATGAGAGCTTCACGGTCTACGAGCATCCGCATTCCATCGTCTTCAAAAACGTCGAAAAGCTCTCCCACGAAGAGCTTATGGACCGCATCTACGCGGGCATTCCTGACGAGGCGCTGGATCGATTAGTCGGTGGCGAGATGGGATTGGTCTACACCGAGGAACAGAAACTGACGCAGCGGAACGGCGAGAGTTGGAACGCGATCTATTTCCTGCGCGACTTGCCGAACGAATACGCGTGGTTGGTGTGGTTGCTCGCGGTGCAACTGATCTCGTTGGCGGCATGGCCCTTGACCTACGTCATATTCCGACCGCTGCACGACCGCGGCTATCTCTTCGCTAAACCTATCGGCATCTTGATCGTTGCGACGATCGCGTGGCTACTCGCCAGTTACGGGATCATCGGATTCAGCGCGTTCAGCGTCGGTGTCGGCATCATCGCGTTGGCGATTGTGTCCTTCATCATCTTCTGGAAGTTGGGCGATGAAATCCTGATCTTCACCAGAGCGCACTGGCGGACGATCGCGATTGCTGAGCTGATATTCCTGCTCGCGTTCTTGGCGTTTCTGGCGATTCGTCTCGCCAACCCGGATCTCTGGCACGCTTGGCGCGGCGGCGAGAAACCGATGGATTTCGCATACCTGAACGCCATCACGCGCTCCACCATCATGCCGCCGTATGATCCTTGGTTCGCGGGCGGCTACCTCAACTACTACTACTACGGTCAATACCTCATCGCAACGCTGATCCGCATTACGGGACTCCAACCCGCCGTGGCGTACAACCTAGCCGTCCCGCTGGTATTCTCTCTAACGTTTACGACGATCTACGCACTCGCTTACAACCTGATCGCGCTGGCGATTCGTTCACGGTACACCTCGGGCAAGAGTGATTTGCGGGTGGCGCCTATCGTCTTCGGTGTGATCGCCGCGATGCTTGCGTTGGTCGCCGCCAACATCGACGGTCTGGTGCAGCTGCTCGCCGGAATCTACGAATCGACCATTCGCGGGCAGGAGTTCCCCAGTTTCGACTATTGGCGCAGCACGCGTCTCTTCTCCCATGATGTCGGCGGCAACGAAATTACCGAGTTCCCGTTCTTCACGTTCCTTTACGCTGACCTCCACGCCCACATGATCGCGATGCCGTTCGCCGTGACCGCGCTCGCGCTGTCCGTCAGCGCGTTTCTGCGGGCCGGGATGGTGCGACTGGCGCGCTTCGAGACTCTCGCCGCGCTCGCGGCACTCGGACTCGTCGTAGGGTCGTTGCGCCTCATCAACTCATGGGATTACCCGGTTCAACTGCTTTTCGCCGCCGGATTCATCTTCGCCGGCGAGTTTCTCTACGGGCACAGTGGCAAATTGAAGGGTATCGCGCACGCATTCGTCAAGGTAGTAGTCGTCGCCGCGTTCGGATACGTCGTCTTTCTACCGTTCCATCAGAACTTCGAGCTGTTCAACAACGGGCTTGAGATTAGCAAGTTCACAACGGCATTGTGGCGATACGGTTTAATTCATGCCGTTTTCCTGTTCGCGATCACGTCTTGGCTGGTCGTCGAGTGGCGGCGAGGCACGTTCCGATGGCAATACCTGAAGGAGACGATTTCGGCACAAGGCGCAGGGGATTGGTTAACGGATTACCCGCGTTGGACGCCTGCGGTGATCTTAGCCGCGTTCGCGGTGATGATAGCGGCTTTCGTCTACGTGTATCCGCAGTTCATAACCGTGATCGTCGTGTTGTTGGGCTCCGCGCTCGTCGCGTTTACGGCGTGGGTGGCTTATCTGAGACGCCATCCGGGGCAGCGTTACATCATCATCACCGCCGCGCTCGTGCTGATGGCGTTGATGATCGCCGCCGGTGTCGATATCGTCACGGTGAAGAACGATATCGGACGTCAAAACACGATCTTTAAGTTCTACATCCAAGCGTGGTGGTTGTTGGCGATTGCCGCTACCTACGCGATCTGGCGGCTTTGGGATCTGGGCGCGTTCGTCACACGGTACGCGTCGGCATTGAAGGCGGTATGGATGACCACCTTCGCGGTCTTGGTCATCGGTGTGTTCGTCTACCCGATCATGGGCACCGATGTCAGGCTAGACGACCGCTTCAAATTCATCGGTCTCGGCATCGACGGCGAGGCATATATGGATGAAGCGGTCTACCACACCAGAGGCATCACGCTGGAGTTCGCTACCGACCGCCCCGGTATCGAATGGCTACGAGACAACGTGAACGGCGCGCCGGTCGTAGTGGAAGCGCAATGGGACCTCTACACTTGGGCGAACCGCATATCGATCTACACTGGTTTGCCGACGATACTGGGTTGGGATTGGCACCAGACTCAGCAACGCCACGACTATCGCTGGGAGGTGCAACGACGACGCGCGGCGATCAACGACTTCTACACCACCCGCGACGTTGACGCGGCGCGCGATTTCCTCGAAGAGTACGACGTAAGATACGTCTACGTTGGCGAGCTTGAGCGTGGCGCCTATCCCGAAAGCGGCATAGCAAAGTTCGCGACAGAGCCGGAGTTGAATTTGCACCCGGTTTTCGAGTCGGGACCGGTGACGATTTACGAGTATCGAGGTTGATGGAAACGTAAACGCGGCAACGATGCGTTCTTCATTGGTCAAGACGGCTACTGACGCGGTGCAGGCCGCGGTCGATTTCATCATGCCGCTAGTCTGTGTTCACTGCGGCACTGAATCATCGTTGCTGTGTACAGACTGCATTGAAGACGCCAATAAAGTGCCCGACAACGTGTGCCGCACCTGCGCCGCGCCGACTGCTGAGTACCTGAATTTCTGTGGCGACTGCATTGCGTTGCCGCCGCCGCTGGATCGTCTGGTGCCGGCGTATCGCTATGGCGGCGCGGTGCGAAGCGCGGTCCACGCGCTCAAGTATCGGCACATGACCGCGATTGCGACGGTTATGGGTGAACTCATGGCGGAGCACAAATTTTTCCGCCGCGCGAAACTGGACTGCGTAGTCCCGGTTCCGGTGCACAAAGATCGGTTGCGTGAACGCGGCTACAACCAGGCCGCGCTTTTGGCACGCTCGGTGGCGGATAACATCGAGCTTCAGTACATCTCGGACGCATTGACAAAGACGCGCGCCACCGCGTCGCAAGTCGAACTGACATGGCATGAGCGGTCGCTGTCGCTGACCAACGCATTCGTCGCCAACTACGATTTTGAAGACGCGCACGTTCTCTTGGTCGATGATGTCAGCACATCCGGAAACACGTTGATGAACTGCGCCGTCGCGCTCAAACGAGCCGGAGCGCGACGAGTCTCAGGCTTGGTTTTCGCGAAAGAGGGTGATGGCGAGTCAGCAGAAGTCGAATACCAATCGTCGCCGACGCGCTCGCGATACAGTTCTACGTGATGGAAAAAATGAAGGCGATTCTCTTCGATGTCTACGGTACCTTGGCGACGTGGTACCCGGATCGATACATCTTGCACTCGCGCGCCGCGTCCAAGTTCGACATTTCAGTCACCAAAGAGGGCATCGACGCGGGATATCTCGAAGCCGAAGCGTTTATGACCCGTCAGAACATCGAAGCGCCGGTGCGTCTGATGACGCAGGAAGAGCGCGACCAGTTCTTCGCGCGGTTCGAGCAGATCGTGCTGAAAGGTTGCGGGATCGATGTTGACCTTGACCTCGCCGACAAGATTTGGCAGGAGGTCGCAAAGCAGGAATACGAACTGGTGCTGTACGACGACGTGTTGCCGAATTTGGACGCGTTGCGCGCCGATGGCTATGTCGTCGGCGTCGTGTCGAACGTGCCGAGCAGCGGGAAGGACCTCGCCGATCAACTCGGATTGACGGGACACATTGATTTTGCCGTTACGAGTAGCGAGGTCGGACATGAAAAGCCGCATCCGAGCATGTTCCAAGAAGCCTTAAGCCGCGCCGGTGGCGTACCGCCCAGCGATGCAGTGATGATCGGCGATCAGATCGATTCCGACATCAACGGCGCGCTCGGCTCCGGCATCCACCCGGTTCTGCTAGACCGCAACCGTCAACATGACGATTTCACCAACCATCCGCGGATATCCTCATTAGAAGAGCTCAATTCCCTGTTGAAATAGAATGACAATCCCGAAACGTTTAACTCGCATCTCGGAACAACCATGAACAAAACGCAACGCCTGCAACGCTGGTACGACGACACCGCGACCGCCGAAAACCTGCTTTTCGGCGAGTTTATGCACCTCGGCGCAAATCAGACGATCCTCACCGCCGGTCTGCAAGGCGTCGAACCGGACGACCGTTCTGTCGTGCTAGACATGGCATGCGCCGTCGGCGGCAACGCACGATGGATGGCGTCGCTCTACAACTGCACTGTCTACGGCAACGACATCGACAGCAACGTCATCGAAACGGCGGCGGATCTGGCACGCATCGAGGGCATCGACGACAAATGCAACTTCATCGTCGCACCCGTCGAAAACACCGGACTCGAACCCGAATCCTGCGACCTTGTAGTCTCTACCGACATCTACGACATTGACGAAGTGAAACGCGTCCTCAAACCCGGCGGTCGATTCCTGCTGAGCGCACTGTTCCGACTAGACGCACCATCTCCCGACGAACTCGCCCAAGAACACGGTCTAGAAATCGAGTTCCGACGCGACATCACCGAGCTCGCCCAAACCTTCCTGCACTCCAAAGAAGCCGAAGCGCGCCTGCTCCAGAAATCAGGCATCATAACCGACCGCCAACTGATCTCCGTCATCAACAACGCCCTCCGCCGCCGCGGCGGCCACCACCTATTGGTCAGGTGGCGCAAGCCGCGCGGATAGGTGCGACTGACGAATTTCGTCGCGATAACCGATTGGGCGTCCATGCACCACGTAGGGGCACGCCCTTGTGGCTGCCCTCGGGACGGGCGGGGTACGCCAAGCGCACCACGACCATGGACATTCCACCACGACGCCGAACGCGGCGCCGTAGGGGCACGCCCTTGTGGCTGCCCTCGGGACGGGCGGGGTACGCCAAGCGCACGACGATCATTGACATCCCGCTGCGACGCCGAGCCCACTGCCGTAGGGGCACGCCCTTGTGGCTGCCCTGGGGACGGGCAGGGTAGGCCAAGCGCACCACGATCATTGACATTCCACCACAACGCCGAACCCCGCAGTCATTCGGATCGCAACACTCCATCATTCCGAGTACTACACTCTGTCATTCCGAGCGAAGCGAGGAATCTCCAGCGAGCAGGTTGAGATTCTTCACTCCGCTTCGCTCCGTTCAGAATGACAGGGAGAGCGCGAGGAATGGCGAAATGACGCGCCCGGCGTACCCCGCCCGTCCCCAGGGCAGCCACAAGGGCGTGCCCCTACGATGTGCGACTGGCGTGATGGGTGACGTCCGGCGGAATGATGCGCCCGGCGTACCTCCATGCCTGACAACCATGCACCACGTAGGGGCATCCCCTTGTGGGTGCCCTGGGGCAGGGTGGGGTACGCCAAGAGCACCACGATCAATCCCTTCCCCCTCGCCCTTGTCATTCTGAACGGAGCGGAGCGGAGTGAAGAATCTCTCTCCATGTCCCAGACGAGGCGATGCAAAACCCCGCACCGCTCACTCGCCTCGCCCCTTACGGTGACCAGCTCGAGTTCTCATCATCGTAGTCGTTGTCCGTGAGCCGCACTACGCCGCTACCGTCCGCGTTCATCACGTAGATGTCGTCATCGCCGTCGCGGTCGGATTCGAACGCGATGCGGCGGCCGTCCGGAGACCAGCTCGGGACCTCGTCGTCTGCGTCGTGTTTCGTTAACCGCACGCGGTCCCTGCCGTCCGCGTTCATCACGAAGATGTCATCATCGCCGTCGCGTCGGGAGTGAAACGCGATGCGGCGGCCGTCCGGTGACCAGTGCGGGAAGGCGTCCTGGATGGCGTTACGCGTCAGCTTCTTGAGGCCGCCGCCGTCCGCGTTCATCACGTAGATCTCCCAATCTCCGTCGCGATAGGAATTGAACGCGATGCGTCGGCCGTCCGGAGACCAGCTAGGTCTGCGATCATGTCTAGTGTCGCTCGTGAGCCGCACGATGCCGCTGCCGTCCGCGTTCATCACGAAGATGTCATCATCGCCGTCGCGGTTGGAGTGGAACGCGATTCGTCGGCCATCCGGAGACCA
Source organism: Dehalococcoidia bacterium (assembly GCA_963662485.1). Classification (GTDB taxonomy): domain Bacteria; phylum Chloroflexota; class Dehalococcoidia; order Lucifugimonadales; family Lucifugimonadaceae; genus Bin127. The sequence continues at coordinate 266,159 of OY759581.1, forward strand.
ACTCGGCGTTTGATCTCTGGCAACGTTATATGTCAGCCGCTCGACACCGCTGCCATCCGCGTTCATCACGTAGATCTCCGAATCGCCGTCGCGGCTGGATTGGAACGCGATGCGGCGGCCGTCCGGAGACCAGCTCGGGTACTGGTCCGAGCTGGTGTTGCGCGTCAGCTGCACGACACCGCTGCCATCCGCGTTCATCACGTAGATATCCCAATCGCCGTCGCGGTTGGATTGGAACGCGATGCGCGGCTCACTGCGAACCGTCGGTGTCGCCGTTGGTGGCATCGGCGTCGGTGTCGGGGGAATTGTTGGCGTCGCCGTTGGTGGCATCGGCGTCGGTGTCGGGGGAATTGTTGGCGTCGCCGTTGGCACCATCTGCGTCGGCGTCGCGACGGCAGTCTCAGCGGGTTGCTCCGAACCGGAAACTGCGGTTGCCTCGACGATCTGTTCCTGGACCACCACAACCTCTTTCTCAACCACCACCGTAACTTCCCGTTCGACCACAACTTCCTTCTCGACGATCACCTCTTTTTCGACGACGACGGTCTGCAACACTGGCACTTCGACCACGCGGTCAACCGCGACAGTCTCAACGACCACTACCTCTTTCTCCACCTCGACAACAACCTCCTTCTCGACCACAACAGTGTGCACCACAGGCACCTCACGTTCCACCTCGACAACGACTTCCTTTTCAACCACGACGGTCTGCACCACAGGCACCTCTCGTTCCACCTCTACCATGACCTCTCTTTCGACGACCACAGTTTCGACGACCGTCTCAGTCGCGCACGCCATCGCGGCGGCGATCAGAAGCGACACGAACACCGCCGCGCACATCGCAGCGACAGACTTTACGTTGGGGAGTGTGAGTCGCGTATTGCTAGTTTCGATCACTTGGATTCTCTCTCGTTCCTCATTACATGTTCGGCTGTCTCGCCGCTTCTCGCGCCGCGCGCCTAATCATACAGCGGCAATCGATATCAGTTTCAAATGGTTAGGCTACATTCCGAGACGCCGTTCCGCTGTGAATCCGATTCACAACTTCAGTTGGGATTGTGAATTTGACGGCGGATCGAGCGGAAATTCGTTGAATCACGGTGGGTGTTGGTCAAGATGCGCCAGTTGGGCGCGGTTTGAGCGAATGGTGGAGGTGGTACGCCCCCTTCGCTTCAGCTTAAGGGGGCGCGAACGAGCGAAGCGATGTGAGCGGGGGATGCCCCGCTTGGACACGGACGGCTGGCAGGCAATCCGACGGACGCTGTTTGTGGAACGCCTACTAGGGCATCCCCCCTAGCCCCCCTTACGCTTTGCGAAGGGGGGAACTTGCCCTTTGGCGTTGCGCGGCTGATTGGACTTGCTGCGCGACGGCGGAGATTCCTCGCTCCGCTCGGAATGACATGGTGCTGCGCTCGGAATGACAGAAGATGTCCTCGCAATGACAGGGCGCCATGCTCGGAATGACAGGGAGCGTTGCTCAGAATGACAGGGCTTTGCGCGACTGGTGGAGGTGGCACGCCCCCTTCGCTTCAGCGTAAGGGGGCGCGAACGAGCGAAGCGATGTTAGCGGGGGATGCCCCGCATGGAGTCGAACGGCCGGCCGGCAGTTAGACGGGCGCCGCTTGTGGAACACCTACTAGGGCATCCCCCTAGCCCCCCTTACGCTATGCGAAGGGGGGAACTTGCCGTTTGGCATTGCGCGACCGATTGGGCTTGTTGCGCGACGGCGGAGATTCCTCGCTTCGCTCGGAATGACATGGTGCTGCGCTCGGAATGACAGGGAGCGTTGCTCAGAATGACAGGGCTTTGCGCGACTGGTGGAGGTGGTACGCCCCCTTCGCGGAGCGTAAGGGGGCGCGAACGAGCGAAGCGATGTGAGCGGGGGATGCCCCGCATGGAGTCGAACGGCTGGCAGGCAGTTTGACGAGCGCCGCTTGTGGAACACCTGCCAGGGCATCCCCCCTAGCCCCCCTTACGCTTTGCGGAGGGGGGAACTTGCGGAACGAAGGGGTGATTGCAGAGGGAGATTCCTCGCTCCGCTCGGAATGACAGGGCTTTGCGCGACGGGGCGATGATGGCACGCCCCCTTCGCTTCAGCGTAAGGGGGCGCGAACGAGCGAAGCGATGTGAGCGGGGGATGCCCCGCATGGAGTCGGATGGCTGGCAGTTTGACGTGCGCCGCTTGTGGAACGCCTAGCAGGGCATCCCCCCCTAGCCCCCCTTACGCTTTGCGGAGGGGGGGGCTTGCGGAACGAAGGGGTGATTGCAGAGGGAGATTCCTCGCTCCGCTCGGAATGACAGTGAACGGCACGACAATCGAAGTCCTAGTTTAAGGTTGTTGCCATGAGCGAATGCAAGGCAGACCGCGAGGACATCCGGGCGCATCTGCAGATGATGCAGTCGGTGATCACGCGCATGGCGGACAACAGCCGGGCGTGCAAGACGTGGGCGGTTACGCTGGTCGCGGCGATACTGGTTGTGGTGGCGAGGTTCGGCGGTTCGGATGATGAATCGGCGTTCGACAAGAACGCAGCACTGTTAGCCCTTGTTCCTGCGCTCATGTTCTGGGTGCTGGATTCTTACTACCTTGCCCTTGAGCAAAGCTTCCGAGACAGCTACAAGAGTTTCGTATCGAACCTACAAGCCGGCAAACCAGTGAAATCCTTGGTTTTCAAGATCGAAAAGAGCGGTCCGATGATGAAAAATCTTCTGAAAAGCCAGAAATCGTTCGTGATTTTGCCGTTCTACTTGGCTATGACAGCGTTGATCGTCGTGCTCTGGTTGCTGTTGCGGTAGGAATTCGACCTCCGATATTTTCGACACGACGGTTGCGAGTTTCGGAGTCTTTGTGCTAATCTGTGTCTATTGTGCGCTTCGCGACTTGCGATGGCGCCGAGGGCAAGTTGAACGGTAGATATTGGCATGACCGAATATAACTCTGAAAGAGCTGGCGGTTTGGGCGACCGTGGGATCGCGTTGCAAGCCGTCGTTTTCGGGATCGTCGGCGTCATATCCGTAGCGTTGCTACAGATTTACTCGGATTCAGACGCTTTGACGTATCGTATTTTTGAGAACGCCGTCACGCGGTTCTACTGGGCGTTCGTGCTTCCGATGGTATTCGTGATCGACAGGAGCAGGAAATTGTTTGAGACCAGAGCACAGATCAGATCTGAGGTCGTACGCGAGGAAAGCCGAAAGGCGCGAACTGATGAGAGAGACGCAGTCCTGAGCCTGCTCAAGAAACGTGGCGTCGATCTGCCGCCAGAGGTTGAAGACGAGATCCGCAGTCGTCCGTTAGATGGCTAGTCGGTCAGGCGGGCGACGGGTGGTTCGATTCTGCTTGCACTGACCAATGCCGTTTCACATCGTGTTGGCGATTACCTTCGCGGCTGACCTGGTACTGTCCCCAGAATTAACCTGTCTCGGCGAAGTAAATCCTTTCGGGAATCCTGTTAGAAGGTTGCCAACCTGTGGCCCAACCTCCTGAACGATTGTTCCCGAAAGGCAAGCGACTGTTGTTTGGTGGATGACCGCGACGTCTCAAGTACGCATCATGGATCCACTGACGCAGTTGCAATGCGGATGGGTTATCTGGCAACTTGTATAGTTTTGCGTAAGGGTCCTCGCCCTGCAAATTGTCTACCAATCGAGGCGGCAAGAGACTTGATCTGATCGATCTGGCGTTGTGATTGGGATGGCTGGGCAGTAGGATGCCCAATAGACCGCATCGGTCGTTATTTTCGGTTTTGGAGACACTGGCCCCGATCTCCCAGTCAACGTGTTTGCGTTGCCAAGTATTCGTTCCGATCAGCACAACCGTAACGGTTGCGTCGGCGATGAAATCGTCTCGGATTCTCTGCCTGACGCGTGCCACCCTCGAGTTGGTGTCGTCGATATCGTCGTCGTGGACAGATTTATCCACAGCGTGCCCGTCGATGAGATTCAGAAACCGGTCTTTTTCCTCCATGTTGGCGTCATGGAAACTGACGAATATCTTGTGTCTGGGCGCCCTTTGCCTGCGCCTTGCCCGCGACGTTTGATTCCTGTTGTTGCTGGTTCTTTCGATTGCCATTTGCGTATCTCCGCTGTTCGCGCGGTCACCCCCATCCTAACCTTCCCACGTTGAGGGGGAAGGGATTGTTGGGGTGCCTTTCGCTCTCTGGTTTCCGGCTCGGACTTCAATGCTCGGCCCCCTTAGTCCTACGGACATTTCCCCCACGAGTGGGGGAAACCCTAGGTTATGCGAAATCCCCTTCAAGGATCGGGAAAATCGCTTACGTCAACCATTCCGTCAGCGCGCCGGTTTCGCGTTCTCGGAGGGCGGCGTTTACGTCTAGGCGCTCGAAGTATTGTTCTAGGGTGAGTTCGCCGGTGGGGACGCTGTGGGATTGGAAGAACTGCTTGATGTCGGCTACTTGGTCGGGTTTCGAAAGGGATCGGATGCCGCCGACCATGCGGACGATACTGTTGTCGGGATACGCTTCGAGCATCTCGTCCCAGTGCGACTTGACGAATTCCCAAGCGGTGAATCCGTGATGCCTATTGACCATGCAGGCGTTGACCAGATAGGGGGCGTCTTGGGAGCGTACATCGCCGTTGATGCACATGTCGAGGGTGTTCTGCATCTCGCCAGCGCCGGGGAACGATGCCAGCGCGCCCATGTATCGACGTTCTTCCTGCGGCGTCGGTGCATCCTTGAAGCGACTCACGAACGTCTCGTAGTCGCCGGATGATCCGACCACTGCGACGGCGGATGCCGATGCCGATGCGAGGTTTGGTTCGACTGCATTGCCGGCCAAGTGCTGGTCGTGCAAGGCGCGCAGTCTGGCGAGTGCGTCTTTGTCGCGTGCCGAAACGGCGAGAGATCGGGCGAGCACTCCGCGCAATTCCAAGTCGCGCGGTGAATCTTCGCTTTGCGGGTCCCATCCCAGGCGGGCGAGCCCGGAGTTGTATAGCGCGGCAAGGCGTGAACGCATCTTGGTGCGTGCTGTGTCGTCTACGATGACGCGTTCGAGGCTCGCCAAGTTGCCGGTCAGCAGAGTCCAGACATCGAGATCGTCTTCGTCGGCAAACCCTTCGGCGAGGCTCAGATAGTCGATTGCCGTCGCGCCGCCAGCAAGCAGCGCGGACCACTGATCGTCGGCGAGGCTGTATCGCTCTATCGCCTCCATCTCGCCGATCGCGTCTCGGAGCGATGCCATCAATTCTGACGAGTAGTTGACGCGGTAAAAGCCGTTGCTGCCCGCGTTGGCGTTGACCCAGCGCGCCGATGCCAACTCAGCGACCTCTTTATCGTCTTCCGTCATCAGCATCTTCAGCGTGTTGACATTGCCGTCGGCATCGGCGTACTTGATGCCCATCGGGATTGGCCAGACAGTCTCGTCGGTCTCGTCTGGGCTCTTGTAGAAGAAACGATTTTGTGCGATTATCGTCTTGGTGCAACCGTCGCACTGTTTGACGTTGACGATCGGGTAGCCGCGTTGATAGATCCAAGCGTCCATGGTGCTACGCACCGGCTCGCCCGTAACCTCTTCGAGCGCGTCCCACAGGTCAGACGTCTCGGTGTTTCCGTACTCGTGCTTCTTCAGGTAGTGCCGAATGCCGTCTCGGAAGCGATCGGCACCGAGGTGCTGCTCCAACATCCTCAAGACTGAACCGCCCTTCTCGTAGGTGAGCAGATCGAACATCCCATCGGCGTCGGCGGGTGATTTCACTTCGTACTCGATTGGACGGGTCTTCTGGAGCGAGTCGACATCGAACGCGGCGGAGCGTTCGAGGCTGAACTGGTCCCAGCGTCGCCATTCGGGATTGAAAGCGTCGGTGCACATCGCCGCCATGAACGTCGCGAACGCTTCGTTTAGCCAGATACCGTTCCACCACTCCATTGTCACGAGGTCGCCGAACCACATGTGGGCAAGTTCGTGGGCAATGACATCGGCGATCCTCAACAGTTCTGGTTGCGTTGCCTTTTCGGTATCGACGAGCAGGATAACCTCGCGGAAAGTCACGCATCCGAGGTTCTCCATCGCGCCGAACGCGAAATCGGGCACCGCGACCAGGTCAAGCTTGTCGCCAGGATACGGGATACCGTAATAGTCGTTGAAGTATTTCAGCGAGAACGCGCCCGATTCGAGAGCGAAAGGCGTAAGGTGTCCTTTGCCGATCGGGTGGATGATGCGCAACGGCACGCCATCGACATCGACGGGATCGGTCGCTTCAAACGGCCCGACGATGAAAGCGACTAGGTAGGTCGACATCTTGATCGTTTTGCCGAACTTGACGGTGCGCTCGGTGCCGTCTGCCGATGTGGTTTCGGAGACGATGGGCCCGTTGGAGGCGGCGAATCGGTCGGCGGGGACGGTTAGCGTAACGTCGAAAGATGCCTTCATCGCCGGCTCGTCGAAACACGGGAATGCGCGCCGCGCGTCGGTGCTCTCGAACTGTGTCGTGGCGATCTTGCGTTCGACGCCGGATTCGTCGGTGAACGTGGAGATGTAGAAACCGGCGAGTTTGCGATTCAGAATGCCGTCGAAGTCGATGTCTAGGCGATACGAACCGGCTTGCGCCTCGTCTTCAAGATGGATCGTGACGCGCTCCAACTCCTCGTCATAGGTGAAGTCGATCGCCGCTACCGTGCCGCCATCGCCGATGAGCTTCGCAGTTTTCAGTTCGATCTCTTTGTAATTGAGCAGGATCCCAGAGACTGGCTTGCTGATGTCGAGCGAAATCTCCACGTTGCCGGTGAACGTCTCTGATTCCAAGTCCGGCCGGAGGTGCATATCGTAATGGCTAGGCACAACCGAGCCGGGCAGGCGATAGGGGTCGATTTCTGGGTTTGCAGTTTTGGTTTCGGACATTTGAGTATCGAGTTTCAGGGTTTATCAGGGTTTTATGGGAGCGTTCATCACGCGCCCCAATATCTGAATCTAACAACGATTACGCCGCCCCACTCGCGCGCGTCGCCCTCGATTCAGTCGTTGCAGAGCGGAAGGTCGATCCAGTCGAAGTCGTTGGTCTCCACATCTCGCAATGCGACAGGTATGCATCCGGTCAGTTGATTGTCCATGAGGCCAAGCCATTCGAGGTCCGGAATGTCGGCGAGTTCTGGCGGTATCTCGCCGGTGAACTGGTTGCCCCTGAGATTGAGGATTTCGAGACTGTCCATGTTGCCGAGTTGCGGCGGAATCTCGCCGGTCAAGGCATTCCATGAGAGTTCCAACCACTCCAGATTTTCGAGGTTGCCGATCTCCGGCGGTATCGGACCACTCAATATGTTGCCGCTGAAATGTATCCGCTTGAGGTAGGTAAGCGCGCCAAGCTCGGGTGGTATGGCCCCGTGCAGCTGATTGTGGGCTAGATAGAACCACTCGAGCAGGACAAGATCGCCGAGACTAGGTGGTATCTCTCCTGTGAGTTGGTTGTTGTTGAGAAACAGCTCATAAAGCAGGGTGAGTTCGCCCAGTTGGGGCGGTATTTCGCCGCTGAGCTGATTTCCGGATAGGCGGAGCGATTCCAAGAACCGAAGTTGAGCGAGTTCGACCGGTATTTCTCCGATCAGCTGGTTGTTGTTGAGAAAAAGCGTGTCGAGCAGCGAGAGGTCCCCCAGCTCAGGTGGAATCTCGCCTTGCAACTGGTTGTCGTTGAGACCGAGGTCTTCGAGCATCGAGAGATCCCCGAGTTCGGGTGGAATCTCGCCGCTCAACCGATTAGTCGGAAGGTCAAGATGGGTTAGTCGCTCCAATGTGCCCAATTCGGGCGGTATAACCCCGACGAGGTTATTCCCACCTAGGCTTAGCCGCGCGACTCGCCCGTCGTCGTCAACTATGACGCCGTGCCAATCGCGCAGGGGGCGGTCGCTGAGCCAGTTCGTGTTGACATTCCAAGTCGCCCCAGTCGTCGCGCGAAATAGGGATATGAGGACATCACGGTCGGGCGAAGCAAGCCCGATCGCCGCTGGAGTGGGGGTAGATGTCGATACTGCACCAAGTTCATCATCACCGGTCTCGGCGCAGAACGGGAGCCTCAGAACGTCAGACAGGTCGTTCTCGAGATCTCTGAATGCAGCTGGTATGCAACCGCTCAGCTGGTTATCTCCGAGCTTGAGCCACCGCAGATTGGCGAGTTGTGCATATTCCGGCGGTATCGAACCAGTCAGCTGATTAGCGCTCAAATCCAAGGATAGAAGCTCCTCGAGGTTCGCAAGTTCTGCCGGCAACTCGCCGCTCAGCTGGTTGATTGATAGCTCCAGCACTTCCAAATTCGCGAGGTCGCCGAATTCGGGCGGGATTTCACCGCTCAGCTGATTGCCCGAAAGGTCCAGTTCCATCAGATTGATGAGGTCTCCGAGTTCCGGAGGCAACTCGCCATTCAGCTGATTAAATGAGATGCCTAACCCGAACAGATTCAACATACCGGCCACTTCTCGGGGTATCGGACCGGTGAGACTGTTGCTCGTCAGGTCTAGATGTTCCAAATTCGCCAATTCCCCGATCTCAGGTGGGATTCGACCGCTCAACTGGTTGTCGTACAAGATCAGGACTCTCAAATTCCCGAGTCTGGCAAGCTCAGGGGGCAACGAGCCGGTCAACTCGTTGCGCGCCATATTCAACGATTCGAGATTCGGCATCTTGGCGAGTTCGGGCGGTATTTCGCCGCTCAACTGGTTTTGATAAAGGTTCAATCCCAGTAGGTTTGTCAGGTTACCTAACTCAGATGGCACGGGGCCGGACAGATCATTGTTCGAGAGGTCCAACGCCTGCAGATTTGATAACCGGCCGAGTTCCGATGGGACCGCCCCGGTCAGTTTGTTGTCCTCCAACATCAGGTATTCAAGGGAGTCGAGGTTGCTGAACTCTTGCGGGATGCTTCCGGTGAGACGGTTATATCCGAGTGAGAGCTGTTCAAGGTTAACCAGATCACCGAGTTCTTTAGGGATCGGGCCGCTGAGACGATTTTCTCCCAGCGATAGCTCTCGTAGGCTAGCCAGATTCCCGAAACTAGAAGGGATCGCGCCTGTCAGCTTGTTACCCGCTAGATGCAACCGCTCCAGACGCGTCAGCAACCCCAACTCGGGTGGAAGTTGACCAGTCAACCCGTTCGGCGGGAACGTTCTGGTCGTGGTGGCAGATTCGTGAAGCCGCAAACCAAGAATCAGCTCAAGAACGCGTCCTTCTTCGTCGACAGTCACGCCAAACCATTCGCCGATGGGCGTGTCAGCGAGCCAGTTCGTGTTGTCTATCCAGTTGGGACCGCCCGTTGCATCGTAGAAAATCTCAAGGATTTCCCGGTCGGACAGCGTCAAAGATGGGGTGAGTGTCGGAGTTGGGGAGTGCGCGAGCGTTTCGGTCGGCGTGGGCGTAGGACTCTGCGTCGGCACGGTCGTTGGAGTAGCAGGGTTCTCTGGGGAAGGTAGCGGAGTCCTTGTCGGAGTTAGCGTCGGTTGATCGGTTGGCGGTCGTGTCGCTGTGGCAGTTGGCGTGGCGGTATGTTCCAACGTCTCCATCGGGGTCCGTGTTGGCGTCGGGAGAACCGAAAACTTACCGCTTGCCGAAGGTGTCGGTGTCGCAGGGATTGATCGTTCGGCAACCTGCGTCGGACTCGTCGTCGCGGTCGCGGATGGCGATTCGGATGCGATTGTTGCCGTGCGCGTTGGGATCGGACTGACGGTGGGTTCAACGCCGCCGCACTGGACGAATGCGAAGATGCAGCATGAGGCAAAAGCCAGTCCTAGAGAACGGATCAAAAACCGCACGATCAGGTCTATTCGTTAAACGGATTCACAAAGGTCTGAGGTGCCTGTGGATCGATGGTCCAAGCTCGCGGCGGCGGAGTCTCTTTCAGCGCAATACGTCGATCATTGACGGCGGAATGGGTCGGAAAGCTTTGTTACCCTGATTACGCCTTAGCTGCACTTTCGCGTGCTGCTCTGTGGCGCCGGGCCGCATCGATCGCTTCTTCAGGGCGCGGTGGCCTTCCGGTTGCCGGCGGTCGTGGTGGCATCGTGCGACGCGCTGTGCCGCGGTCGTTGAATGCGAAGACTGGCTTGGATTTCTCGGTCACTGCGGATTCCTTCCAGGTGTCGTCTCCACATCATACACGGTGGCAACTTCCCATCCTTTCGAAGCTCGGTCTCCGGGTTTGTATCGCGAATTCGCGTAGTATGCCGACAACAAAACCGCCTCGACGTTATTCCAGACCAAAAATTCATAGGTGTCCAAGTGGCGACCGTTGGGTTCGATGACCTGCTCGCTGGGCATCAGTTGTTCCGCGATTTCGTCTAGATGAGGCCACTGGATATCAGGAACGTCCTGATTTTCGAAGTACTCGGTGTACAGGGTTTCGGCGAACTCCTTAGGTAAAGGAGATATCAACTGCAAGGAGTAGCTCACTTCGTTGATTTCGACGGCTACCTTCGAGCTATTGGTTAACGTAACTTGGACCGAGATATGTACGTAGTCATCCCCAACGGATCGATGATTAACCGTCTGTTCAATCGTCAGATGCGGTTTGAGGTCTCGGAACACGCCGAGTTTGTAGAGCGTGAATCCGCCACCGACGACGATGGTCACCATCATGAACGCTTCGAAGATGCTCAATTCGAGCTGCATCGGCAACCTAGAGTATTGAGTTCAACATCCGGTTTCTGCCGTCGCGTTCGAGCAGAACTGTGGCACCGTCTCGCGGTGCGACGGAGCGGTGACAGTAACCTCGATCAGATCGTCTCGAGGGTGTCCTCGGCTTCGCGGGCTTCGACGGCGCCGAACTTTTCAGAGGCGATGTCGCGAAGCTCGGCAAAGTCGTTTTGGATGCCCTTAAGCAAGATGCCGACATCGCTGGAGTGGAGCACGAAACGAGATCCGAGTTCTATCGCCTTTGCCGAGGTCTCGATGCTCTGCTGATGCACCATCGTCGGCACGCCATGTTTCTCGCCGGTCTCAATGACGTGTTGCAAGACTTCCAGATACTGCGGATTATCGACCTCGTCGGGAATGCCGAGGGATGTCGTAAGGTCGTTCGGACCAACGAAAATCCCATCGATTTCGGCGCACTCCAGCAACTCGTCGAGCCGGTTGACCGCCGGCTCGGACTCCACGCCCATAATGAAGAGGTGGTCCTTGTGGCGGTTGTGGAGATACTCTCGGGTCTTTTCGCTAGGCAACTCTCCAGTCAAACCGACGCGCTCGAAGTACTCACCTTTCAGCGGATGGAAACGCACCTTGTTGGCGCAGGCACGAACCTCTTCGACGGTCTCGCAATATGGCACGAGCACACCGTCCGCGCCGGCGTCGAGGGCAATCGCCACGTAGGAGTCGTCGGTGTTCGGTGTTCGGATGATGCAGGTGACGCCTGCGCTCTTGATGCTCGTCACGATCTCGGCGATCCGCGCGCGGCTACGCGAGGTGTGCTCCCAGTCGATGATGATGTAGTCGAGCGTCGACCCGGCGTAGACTCTCGACCACCGCAAGCCTTCGATCGCGGCGATCATGAATCCGAATACGGGTTTACCCGCCTTTAGCGTGGCTTTGAGTTGTCCCGGTTCCATTTTTTCTACTCCAGGTCTAGAACTACCTCGCGCCCAGTGCGCGCAGATTCTTCAGTCGCTTCCAACACCTTAAGCACGTTGAGACCGTGAACTTGCGGTATCGGGGTGTCGTCATCGCCGCGTTCAAGCGATTCGATGAATTCGGTGAACTCGTCGAGCAGGCTGTCGCGTTGCGGTACGTCCTCGCGGCGCCATGAACCGTCGCCGGTGTCGGCAATGAACAGCGCGGGCAGTTCACCGCCGCCGTAGGGCAGCCGGAACCGCGCCATGCCGTTGGTGAAGAACCAGTCCCCACCGTACTCGGTGCCGCCGCGAGCCCAAGCGATCCGGCTGATGGTTGCTACAATCCCACTCTTCCATCGGATGAAGTACATACCAGTGTCGTCGCAGTCGATGGAGGGGTGTTCCGACTTCGGATGCGTAATCTGACCTTGCTGCGCCGATACGGTTTCGACGTCGTAGCCGATGATCCAGAGCAGACGGTCGATCTGATGCGTTCCATCCATCTGTCCCATACCGCCGCCGCGAGCGCGGTCAAGCATCCACTCGGGACGGTTGTAAGGCCCGTACGGCTTGTGCCATACGTCGTATGCCATGATGACGGAGCCGAGGTCGCCGCTGTCGACTACATCTTTCATCGCGCGCACCGCGGGATAGTAACGCTGGGTGTGCGCGGTCATCAGTTTGACGCCGTTCTCGTGCGCCGCCGCCAGCATCTCTTCGGCTTGCGATGCCCAGACCGCCGTAGGTTTCTCCATGTAGATGTGTTTGCCGGCCGCCGCGGCATCGAGCGCGGCTTGGTGGTGCAACCAGTGCGGCAATGTGCCGATAATCACGTCCACGTCGTCTCGTTCAAGCGCGTCGCGGTAGTCGGCGACGAAATCGACATCCGGGTGCCGGTCTTGCCATGTGGCGGTGGCATCCTCTCTAGGCTCGGCGACTACCTTGATGTCAGCGCCGGGCGTGTTTTTGACGACATCGATGTAGTTGCCACCGATCCTGCCGGTGCCGAGCACCGCAACTCCTAGGGACATTGTGCGTGGTCCTGCCTTCCAACCAGTTCTGCGAGATAGGACTAGACTCTAACAGGACAGAGCGCAGTGATGAGAGCTGAAGGTCGGTTGGTGGCGGGATACTGCTGGAGGGGTGAGGCGCTCAAGGCTTACAGCAACGCTGACCCACGCCCATCAAGTCGCACTTAGCCGATGCCACGAGATGCCGTCTACGGCCTCATAATGCCTATCCGTCGACAGCAATTCTGCGTCCATCTCAAAAGCATGAGCGGCAATCCAAATGTCGTTCATCGGGATTGGACGTCCTTTCGCTCTTAACGATGACGCGATGATCCCGTAGTATTCCGCCGTCTCAGGTCCAACTGCAGCGAAACGTACGCGCGGGTTCGCAAGAAATTGCAAAAGTTCGTCGTAGTTTTTCTTGAATCTTGTCCCGTTGCGAAAACCTGCGAGTAATTCGCCCTCTACAACCGCAGACATGACCACATGGTCAGCGTTTCGGATGGCGCTCACTACCGTTTTATCGCCGCGTCGTAATCGAGTGTAGGCATCCGAGTCCAAGAGGATCATCATGCTTCATCGATCGCACGCATTTCGCGCAATGCTGATTGCACCTCCGCCGCCTCTTCCTCTGTCCAGGTACCGATGAAATCATCCAACGAGCTACCGATCTTGCCGGAGCCGTTTTCGGTCCGATCCAATCCGGCGCCTTGACGGAGTAGAGACAATGCCGCCAGCTCCGTCGAAATTTGTTCCCGTTCCGCGTGATCCCGAATCGTCGCCGCGAGGTCGTCGCCGAAACCGCTCAACACTATCTGATTCATGCTGTCCCTCCGATCACCTTGTATGACGAGTTCCTTTAGCAACATTACGCACGAGTCGAACAACGATGCATTGCGCGATGGCGCAAGGAAAACCGGCACAAATATCGAAGGCGTCGCGCTACGAGATTCCCAACAAGCCGCGCAGCTCGACCACGCTCCCGATCTCCATGTCGGGCTTCGGCGCATCATCGGGATATTGTTCGGCAACTCGGATCCACGCGGTCTTCATGCCGACGTTGGCGGCACCGGTGATGTCGGTGTAGGGGTTATCGCCGACGAATAGGATTTCGGATGGCTGGATGTCGTCGATGCCGTCGAACGTCAGCTTGAGTCGGCGTACGGCTTCGTGGTAGATGCGGGCGTCTGGCTTGTCAGCGCCGAATAATCGCGACACGATGGCGAACGGTACGACTTCGACCAATCCGCTACACTCCAACTTGGTCACCTGAAACTTTTTGCCGTTAGTGACGACCGCCCAAGGGTATCCGGCATCGTTCAAATCGTTCAAAAACTCAAGGACGCCGTCTAGCAACTGTGCTTCGCTCGCCAAGGTGTTGAAGAACCATGCCTCGAATTCCACGGGGTCCAACTCGATCGCTGGCCATCGCTCCATGATCCGAACTGCGGCATCCTGTGCATCGATAGTTCCATGTGGCGATAAAGACCAGAAGAATGCTATCGCCGCGTCCCAATCGGTCGTCGAGTTGATCGCCGACTGGGAATCGTAGAAGACACGAAATGTCGCTTCGAACGCGCCCTCTCGTCCGAGTAACGTGTCGTCGAGGTCGAAGAGGGCGGCGCGTGGTCTATTCACGGGAAGTGCGAGCGTTGGCGCGTGATGCTGAGGGGGCGAGGTCAGCTCGCGTAGGTTGCTTGCAACACGATCTCCACCGACACCAAGTCTTCAACACTGAAGAAACTGCTCACCGGTGCAACCATGCCGAAATCGGCCCACACGAATTGCGCCGCGCCGTAGATCGCCAAACCCGTGCCTTTGTCGTAACGCGCTTGGATGTCAAACTCCAGATCGGCGTCGGTGCCATTGACGTTGACGGTGCCCATCAGTTTCGACTCGTGCACTACTCCGCCGCCGAAAAACTCCGACGGAATGGCACCGAGGTCGTGAAAATGGACGGTAGCGACGGGTTGGTTAGGGAACATCCGCTCGCGCACGTATCGGTCGCGGCGCGCCTGATCGCTAGTCAGCGTCGAAAGGTCGATTTCGATTGCCGCGCTGTTGGTATCGAAATCGACCGTGCCGCTCAAATCTTCCGTCGTAAGCGCGACGACGACATCGGCGCCGCGGAGTGTCTCATCCACTTTGAAGAGACCTTCGGAACCATCGCTGATGTCGAACTTGCCGATGGAGTCGGAGCCTTCACCATGCTGCATCATGGACCCGGCGTCCAAGTCGATGGACTCGCCCGGGCTCGCGAAGATGCCGGTTGAAGTAATCTGACCACCGTCGATCTTCCAAACCTCGATGGTGTTCTGGACGTCGCCCTTGTCGTCGAAGTCCTGATCGCCAGCCGCACCGACGTAGTCGACGTCTTTGCCTTCGCTAATCAGCTCAAGTGCGTGAGCCAGATCGCCGGGTCCGACCTTCTCGCCCGGCGCGTTGGCTACTTTACGCATCGCGGCTTTGATGTCTGCGCCATCTTCCGATCCGGCTTCGGCAATTGCGAGTGCCAGTATCGCGGCGGCGTCAAACGCTTCCGAGATGAAGATGTCGGACGGGTCGCCATCGAGTTTTGAGGCGTAGAGTTCCTTGAACTTCTCCTGCGTGGGCGTGCCCGGCGCTCCGGGTGCGGTACCGTAGTTGCCTTCAAAGTTGTCTGCGCCGAGCGTGTCGAACATGTCTTGGCTCTTGGTGCCATCCACGAAGATGAAGTCTTCGAAGAACTGGCCTTCGACGGCTTCGCGGAGGTAGACGCCGGCGGTTTCGGCGTAGGACATCGCCATGAGAACCGTGGCGCCGTTCTGCGACGCTTGACGGAGCTCCGAGATGTAACTTGTTTGCCCGCCCTCGATCGGTACGGTCGCGGAAACAGTGCCTCCAAGACTTTCAAAGTTCTCTTGGAAGATGTTCGACAGTCCTTCGCCATAAGCGTTGTTGATGTAGACCGTGGCTACGTTGTCGTATCCGAGTTGTGACGCGAGCTGAGCGGCGATGATCCCTTGCAAGGCATCGGAAACCGTTGTGCGGTAAACGGTATCGCTGTCATCGAGATTTGAGATCGCGGGTGAAGTTGACGCGGGCGAGACTAGCACCGCGCCGTTGGGTATCGTCACCGATTCTGCGACTGCCAAGGTGACGCCTGAGGATAACGATCCGACAATGGCTTCGACGCCGTCCACATTCACCAATGCGCTTGCCGCGTCCGTCGCGATCTGGGGGCTGGTGCCGCTGTCGCGGTGCACCATCTCGATCATGCGACCATCGATGCCGCCGGCCTCGTTGATGAGCAACGCGGCGAGGTCAGTGGCGAGAACTATCGGCGGACCGAACGCGGCCAAATCGCCGGTGGCGTCAATCAAGGTGCCGATCCTGATCGGTTCACCTGACGGCTCCATCGTCGTCGGTCCGGCGGCAAGGTCAATCGATTCACCAGGGCTCGCGAAGATGCCAGTGGATGTAACCTGACCGTCCTCAATCTTCCAAACCTCGATGGTGTTCTGGACGTCGCCTTTGTCGTCGAAGTCCTGATCGCCAGCCGCGCCGACGTAGTCGATGTCTTTGCCTTCGCTGATGAGCTGGATGGCGCGTGCCAGGTCGCCGGGTCCGACCTTTTCGCCCGGCGCGTTCGCCACTTTTCGCATCGCGGCTTTGATATCGTCTCCGTCTTCTGATCCGGCTTCGGCTATCGCAAGTGCCAGAATTGCCGCTGCGTCGAACGCTTCCGAGATGAAGATGTCGGACGGATCGCCGTCAAGTTTCGACGCGTACAGGTCCTTGAACTCTTCCTGAGTGGGCGTGCCCGGTGCTCCAGGGGCGGTGCCGTAGTTGCCTTCAAAGCTCTCCGCGCCTAGCGTGTCGAACATGTCTTGGCTCTTGGTTCCGTCCACAAAAATGAAGTCATCGAAGAACTGGCCCTCGACGGCTTCGCGGAGGTAGACGCCGGCGGTTTCGGCGTAGGAAATCGCCATTAGAACCGTTGCGCCGTCTTGGGAAGCCTGGCGAAGTTCGGAGGTGTAACTTGCCTGTCCGCCTTCGATTGGTACGGTAGCCGACACCGTTCCGCCCAGACTCTCAAAGTTCTCTTGGAAGATGTTCGACAGCCCTTCACCATAGGCGTTGTTGATGTAGATCGTGGCGACGTTGTCGTAACCGAGTTGGGACGCGAGCTGTGCGGCAATGATGCCCTGCAACGCGTCGGAAACGGTGGTGCGGTAAACCGTGTCACCGTCGTCGAGATTAGAGATGGCAGGAGAAGTCGATGCCGGCGAGACAAGCACCGCGCCGCCGGGGATCGTTACCGATTCAGCGACTGCCAAAGTGACACCGGAGGATAGGGAACCGACGATGGCTTCTACACCATCGACGTTTACCAACGCGCTCGCGGCATCAGTCGCGATCTGTGGGCTGGTGCCGCTGTCGCGGTGCACCATTTCGATCATGCGACCATCGATCCCGCCGGCTTCGTTGATGAGCAACGCGGCGAGATCGGTGGCGAGGACGATCGGCGGACCGAACGCCGCCAAATCGCCGGTAGCGTCGATCAAAGTACCGATCTTGATCGGGTCGGCGGGGGTTTCGGGAGCTTCAGTTGGTTCGGGCACGGGCGTCGGAGGGACCGACGTCGCGGTGGGCGGTACAGGCGTAGCGGTTGGTTCCTCCGCACTACACGCGATCGCGACCATCGCGAACGCCGCAACCAGCGCGGCGACCAGCGATAGCTTCGACAACACAGTACCGGTTCGGGTTACTTTTGACGACAACATGATCGTTCCTCTCATCGATTCGCAGACCGGATCCAGTCTGCATTTCTCGCTTCTTGTTCGGGATCTTTGCCGATTCAGATGATGGCGAGTCAGAGGCGTCGAAGACGCATGACTGATACGCCATATCAAGTTAGTAACAGTTTAGCAGGATACGTTACTGACCGCCTTTAAGATTGATCGGCTCACCGGGGAACGCGAAGATGCCTGTCGATCCGAGCACGCCGTCGGTGATTTTCCAAATCTCGATCGTGCCTTGGACATCGCCGTTCTCGTCGAAGTTCAAATCGCCGGCCGCGCCGACGTAGTCGATGTCTTCTCCGTTTCGGATCAGTTCTAACGCTCTCGCGATGTCTTGCGGACCGACCTTTTCACCGGGCGGGCGCGAAACATCGCGCAAAGCGTCGCGGATCGCCTTCGGGTCCTCAGAGTCCGCTTTTTCGATCGCCAAAGCCACCAGCATCGTCGCGTCGAATACCTCGCTCATCAAAGGGATGTTGATGTTCCCGCTCTTGCGTTCGACGTAGGTATCAAAGAACCACTGCCGGGCTGGCGTCAACGGTGCGCCGGGCGTGATGCCGTAGGAGTCTTCAAAGTATTCGACGCCGACAGCATCGAATAGGCTCTGGAAGTACGCGGGCGAGAAGAAAAGGAATTCTTCGGAGTAGCCACCTTCGACCGCCTCGCGAAGCATGATTTGCAAAGTCTCGGTGTAGCCAATCGGGACCAGCGCGTCAGGTGAACCATTCGCCGCCTTGCGAAGTTCAGAGGTGTATGTCGGCTGTCCGATTTCGTGACTGATCTGATCCGTAACCTCACCGCCCAGCATCTCAAAGTGCTCGGCGAACACTTCCGACACGCTGACACCGTAGGCGTTGTTTATATACGTCGTCGCCACGGTTTCGTAGCCAATTTCCCGTGCCAACCTAGCCGCGACTACACCTTTGACGGCGTCGGACACACTCGTCCTGAAGACCAAATCATCGTCATCGAGCGTTGTGAACGCGTTTGAAGAGGAAGCGGGCGAAACCAGCAACACGCCCTGCGGTATCGTCACAGATTCGGCGACCGCTAACGTGACGCCAGACGCGACGGCACCGATGATTACCGGCACGCGATCGACGTTCACGAGTGCACTCGCGGCATCAGTGCCGAGTTGCACGCTCGTGCCACTATCGCGATGAATCGCTTCCAAACGCTTGCCATTCACGCCGCCGGATTCGTTGATCAGATCGAGCACGAGCGAGATCGTCAATTCACCGTGCGGACCGGCAAACGCCAAATCACCTGTGGAAGGAATCAGCGTACCGATGCTTACGACACCTTCCAACTCGGCATGCGCGTGTTCATCGTCGTCGTGTGCGTGGTCGTCGGCATGGGTTTCCGGCAACTCGATGTGATCGCCGGGTGACACGTAAAGCCCGGTGGAACCGATCTTGCCGTCTTTGATCTGCCATATCTCGACGGTGCCGCTTACATCGCCGTTCGCGTCGAAATCGAGTTGACCCGAAGCGCCAATGTAGTTGATGTCTTGACCGCTCCGCACCAGTTCCAACGCTTCGGCAATATCCTGCGGCCCGACCTGAATCCCCGGCGGGTTCGCGATTTCGCGCAGCGCGTCTCGGATCTCAACCGGGTCATCGGAGTCGGCTAATTCTGCCGCCAATGCGACCATGATGCCAGCATCGAACGATTCGCTGACGAGCGGAATCTCGGTGTTGCCGTTCTTTCGGGACTTGAAGTTCTCGAAAAACCACTGCCGTTCATCGGTCAGCTCCGCGCCCGCTTTGGTTCCGAACGATCCCTCGAATTTGTTGGCGCCGACAGCGTCGAACAGCTCTTGGTTGTACTGAGGCGTGAAGAGCAGGAAATCCTTAAAGTAGCCATTGTCGACCGCTTCACGTAGTAAAGTGTGAGACGTGTCGGTGTAGGCAATCGCGATCAGGGCTTCCGAATCGCCTTCCGCGGCTTGTTGCAGTTCGGAAGCATATGATTCCTGACCCTTGTCGTGGCTGACTTGCGTCGTTACGGTGCCGCCCAATGCCTCGAAGTGTTCCGAGAAGCTGCTCGTCATGCTTGATCCATAGGCGTTGCTGACGTGCGTGGTCGCGACGCGATCCCATCCGATTTCACGCGCCAGTTCCGCCGCCACTTTGCCGGTGATCTCGTCCGAGAACGTGGTTCGGAATACCAAGTCGGTGTCATCTAGGCCCGTGATGAGCCTTGAGGACGATGCGGGGGATATCTGCACGACGCCGTTCGGAATCGTCACCGACTCGGCGATCGCCATCGTCACGCCCGAAGATGCCGCGCCGATTATCACCGGCACACCGTGATCGTCGATCAGCTCGCTCGCCGCGGATTTGCCGACTTCTGGATCGGTGCCGCTGTCGCGGTGCAGTGCCTCGATCTGCTTGCCGTTGACGCCGCCGGCTTCATTGATCACGTCGAACGCGAATGAAATCGCCAGTTGTCGTTCTTTTCCGAGAAACGATAGGTCGCCAGTCTGCGGCAATACCGAGCCGATCTTCAACGTTTCGCCACTCGCCGTATCTGGCGCGGGGTCGTCGGGGATGTCTGACATCAAACTCGTCAGATCGATTTCATCACCCGGCAACGCGTAGATGTCGGTATCTTCGATCTGGTTGTCTTTGACTCGCCACACCCGCATCGAACTCACAACGTTGCCATGCTCGTCGAAATTGACATCGCCCGATGCGCCGGTGTAATTGATGTCCTGACCGTCTCGTACCAGATCCAGCGCGCGCGCAATCTCACCTGGACCGACGCTGACGCCCGGCGGGTTTGCCACGTCGCGCAACGCGTCGCGTACGGCCACCGGGTCATCGCTATCCGCTTTCTCGACAGCCAAAGCCAAGACCGCCGCGGCGTCGAACGCTTCAGTGATTAAAGAAGCCGACTCATCGCCATCTGTGCGCTCTGAATAGAGATTTCGGAATGCCTGAACCGCTGGCGAATCGGGCGCGCCGGGTGAAACCCCGAAATCGCCTTCAAAATGGGTACCGCCGATGGCGTCGAACATCGTCTGGCTGCGCGTCACGTCTACGAACATAAAGTCGTCGAAGTACTCACCTTCGGCGGCTTCACGGAGCAGAATCTGCCCTGAATCGGGGTAGGCGATGGTTAGCAAAACGTCGGGAGAACCGTCGGTGGCGTCTCGAATCTCGGATAGATAACTCGCTTGACCGAGTTCATGCGCGACCGCGCCAGTAACAGTGCCGCCGAGCGATTCGAAAGCTTCGATGAACGATTCGTTCAGGCTCGCGCCGTAAGCATTGTTGACGTAGGTGGTTGATACGCGTTCGTAACCGGCGGCGACGGCAAGTTCCGCTAGGACTTGGCTTTTGACAGCATCATTGACTCGGGTGCGGAAAACCATGTCGTTGTCCGCGAGCGAAGTGATCGCGTTAGAAGAAGAGGCAGGCGAGATGTGAAGCACGCCTCCCGGAATCGTGACCGATTCGGCGATGGCGATCGTCACGCCGGACGATACCGCGCCGAGCAGCAGTTTCACGCCATCAACGTTTACGAGACCGCTGGCGGCGTCGGTGCCGACCTGTGCGCTAGTTCCGCTGTCGCGGTGCAGTGCCGAAATCTCGCCGCCATTGACACCGCCGGCTTCGTTCACGAGGTCGAACGCGAGGTCAATCGACTTCTGCATCCCCGGACCGAGCGTCGAGAGGTCGCCGCTGACCGGCAGTACGGTGCCTACCGTGGTTTCTCCACCGTCGGCATCGTCGGCTGTGAAGCACGCATACGCGGCGATTGACGTCAGAGTTGCGACTGCTATCAACGCGACGGTCATCGACCGACCGAACGTGAACTTGGACATTGTGGTTTCCTTTGTTGATTGGTTCCAGTTATCTAACTGATGACAGGTCGATATCGTCTCCGGGCAACGCGAAGATGTCGGTGTCTTTGATCTTTCCGTTTACCATCTGCCAAACCCGCATCGAGCTCAGCACATCGCCGTTTTCATCGAAGTCGATGGAACCAGCGGCCCCTTCATAGTTGATGTCTTTACCATCCCGAATCAACTCCAACGCTTCTGGAATGTCTCCGGGTCCGACGACCTCGCCTGGCGGGTTGGCGACGGATCGCAGTTGATCGCGCACGGCTATCGGATCATCGGTGTCGGCTTGTTCAATCGCCAACGCGAGCACGATCGCCGCGTCAAACGCTTCCGAGATAATCTGGGCGTTGGGGTCGTTGCCGGTGCGTTCGGCGTATAGCTCACGGAAAGCCTTCACTGCTGGCGTCTCGGGACTGCCCGGGGCAAGACCGAACGAACCCTCAAACTGTTCCGCGCCGATGGCGTCGAACATCGATTGAGATTTCGTCTGATCGACGAATATGAACTCGCTGAAGTAGCCTCCTTCAGCTGCCTCGCGCAACAGAGTCGTTCCGGAATCGGGGTAGGCGATGGTGATGAGCGCCTCCGGGTCGCCATGCGACGCGTCGGTGAGTTCCGAGATGTAACTCGCTTGACCCAACTCGTGCGCGACCACCGCCGATATGGTGCCTCCTAGCGCCTCAAAGTTCTCGACGAACGACTCATTCAAACTCTCGCCGTAAGCGTTGTTGACGTAGGTAGTCGATACGCGTTGGTATCCAATGGCTTGTGCCAGCTTCGCGAGGGCCTGTGCCTTGATGCCGTCGTTGACTCGGGTCCGGAACACCATGTCGTTGTCGTCTAAAACCGAAATCGCTTTTGAAGATGAACCCGGCGAGATCTGCAAAATCCCGTTGGGGATTGTGACTGTCTCGGCGATCGCGATCGTGACCGGTGACGCGTGCGCCGCCATGATGAAGTTGGCGTGGTTGACGTTCACCAACCCGCTCGCGGCATCAGCGCCGAGTGTCGCGTTGGTTCCGCTGTCGCGGTGAAACACCTCGATCTGCGAACCGTTCACGCCACCCGCTTCGTTGATTAAGTCGAACGCGAGACTCATCGAACTCTGCGCCGCCGGCCCCAGCGTCGAAAGGTCGCCGCTCACTGGCATCACACTTCCAACCTTCACCGTTTCGTCGTCACCTCCGAATAATCCGCAGGACAGCGACGCCAACAGCATCATTCCCAACACTGTTGAAGCGATAGCTACACGTGCAGATCTGGCGGGCAATGCCCTAATCAAGAGCCTAGTCATCTATTTCCGACACCCTTTGTCAGTTGTTCGCGCTGTCTTCGATTCTAGATTCCGATAGGGACTGAACCACAGCACGTGCAAACCTATTTGGGTGCAGGTGGAAGCGAAAGACTCGGCGCTTCGGTGAAACCGAACTCGTTGGAAGTCAACCAGAATCCGGTAGCGAGCATCACAATCGGCAAAACTACCGCGATCCACAGCAACGCGTTCCGACGCCTCCAGCGTTCGATAATGGGCGTGAATAAACTTGCGAAAATCGTCACGATGGCGGCCAACGGAATCACGTACCTGATGGTGTTGGAGATCTCGCCAAAGTTCTCGATAAGCGCCGCGGCGACAACCACGACGACCAACAGAGCGGTCAAAACGATGTTGAGAATCTTGGCTCGCCGCTGTATGTCGCCCTTGATTTGCGCCCAAACTGAACCGGCGACCAACGCGGCGATGACAGACGCCACCGCGACGCTGCCGGCGTTGCCGATAAGGTCGTCAGGAGATTTTAGCGGCGCGTTAACCCCCATCGCGACGATACCGCCGACAAGCGTCGCCATGAACGCTGGGAGCGAGTCTTGAATCCAGACGCGTACCCCGCGGGGCGATGATGTTTCGTTATCCGAATCCAATGGTCTTGAACCCTCGATTACGGCTTGACCATCCCACCGTCGGCGCGGCGAACGGTATCCCAAGCACCGCCGAAAGCGCGTTCCTTGAACGGGAACTTGGCAGCCATCTCTTCGTCAATGTCGATGCCGAGACCGGGTTTCCCGTTCGGCCACATCATGCCGTCGTGCACCTCCGGGAATCCGGGGAACATCTCACGCGTGCGTTCGCCCGGAATTGCGTATTCCTGAATGCCGAAGTTGTGGCAGTTGACGTCGAGCATCAGGTTCGCGGCGTGACCGACTGGTGAAGTGTCGCCGGGACCGTGCCACGCGGTGCGGACGCTGAAGAGTTCGCCCATCGCGGCGAATTTCTTGCCCGGTGTGATACCGCCGATCTGAGACATGTGCATTCGCAGGAAATCGACCAAGCGGTCTTTGATCATCGGGATAATCTCATGCGGACTGTTCCACAACTCGCCCATCGCGATCGGCGTCGCGCACTGCTGACGAACCATGCGGAAGTACTCGTTGTCCTCAGGACTGAAAAGGTCTTCCAAGAAGAAGAGTTGATACTGCTCAACTTCCTTTGCGAACCACACACCCAGAATCGGAGGTATGCGTTCGTGCACATCGTGAAGGATTTCGATGCCGTACCCGAAACGGTCTCGAATATGCTCGAACAGCTCTAGCGCCCCTCGAATGTACGGTTTCGGTTCGAAGACACCACCCGGATGCGCGTACAGCTGGTTAGGATCGTATTCCCGAAGCCAAGTAGTCGCCGCGATTGGGCCCTGCGAAACGTCCCGCGCATTGACCGATCCATCGCCCGATGCGCCGTGAGAACCGTATGACGAATAACCGCGCGTCGCAACTTGCACGCGGATGTGATGGAATCCCTGCTCCATCAGTGCCTGCATCTTGTCCGCCGTCTCTTCTTTGCTCGCACCGCTGGCGTGGACATAAACCGGCGCCGCTTCACGGGCGCGCCCACCGAGCAAGTCGTAAACCGGCATCCCAGCCATCTTGCCCTTGATGTCCCAAAGCGCCTGATCCACGCCTGAGAGCGCGTTGTTCAGAACCGGGCCGTTGCGCCAGTAGGACGAAACGTAGGAAGACTGCCAGATGTCCTCGATATCGGCGACGTTCTTTCCGAGCAGGAACGGACGCAAGTAGTCGTCCACCGCAGCTTTTACGGTCGATGGTCGCTGCGTGAATGTCGCACAGCCCACGCCGTAGAGGCCCGGCTCGGAGGTCTCGATCTTCACGATGACCAGCCGGATGTTTTCCGGCTCCGTCATGATCGTGCGGATATCTCGGATCGTTACATTGTCGTTGGCGCTCATATTCACTCCTTAGTGAGAGTTAATGATACGTGCACGAGGAGGTAGCGCGAAGGCGGGAGGCGGGTTAACGAAGTCTCGCGCATTGAGGGACGAGCTGACATCATCGATCCGTTGGCATTCAAGATGGCGGCGGTGCATCTCGCCGAGCAGCGTTGACGCTCACGCGTGAGCGCCAAAACATTTTGTCGATCACTTTCGCGTGAATATGAGCGGCAAAGCACGTTGACGCGCACGCGTGAGCGACAAAAACGCTTGACGATCATTTTTGCGGTAAAATGATCGTCAAAACTATTCGATGGTCGAACGTTAGCATCCGCAAAACGAGCAGAGCTATCGTCGCACTAAATGGTCGTCGAATCACGGAATCAGGAGGCACGTTGTCGCTATGACGCCGCCGGTCTACTATCACGAGGGGAAATTCCCGCCCCAGAGCCTCGATTTGGTTGCCTTGGTGCCACTAATCGGGCCAGCCGTCGCCGCGCTCGCCCGCTACGATGGCATCCTTGCAGCCGTGCCCAACCCAGACGTATTGCTCGCGCCTTTGGCGACCCAAGAAGCCGTACTGTCAGCACGTATCGAGGGTACGCAGGCGACCATTGGCGAAGTTTACGGATATGAAGCTGGGCAACTCGATGCATCGCCTGATAAACGCAACGACATCGACGAGATATTGAACTATCGGCGTGCGATGCATCACGCCGAGCAGATGCTGAACGAACTCCCCCTATCTTTGAGGGTTATTCGCGAAGCACACAAAATACTGCTTTCAGGTGTTCGCGGTCGCGATAAATCGCCCGGTGAATACCGACGCATCCCCAACTGGATAGGACCATCCGGCTCTCCGATTGAAAAGGCGAGATTCGTACCGATAGGCGCCGAAAACCTAGGACACGCGATGGGCAATTGGGAGCGGTACATTCACGCCGACACTCCTGACCTGTTGCTTCAGGCTGCATTGCTACACGCCGAATTTGAGGCAATCCACCCGTTTTTGGATGGCAACGGGCGTCTTGGGCGTATGATCGTGCCGTTGTTTCTGTGGCAACGCGGACTGATCGGGCGTCCGATGTTCTACATCAGCGCCTACTTCGAAGCGAATCGCGATCAATACTACGATGGACTGCTCGGCGTGTCGCGAGACAATGATTGGACTGGCTGGTGCCGCTACTTCTTGACAGCGGTGCGTGCCCAGGCTGAGGACAACCTGTTGAAGGCAAGAGGAATCCTAGACCTATACGAAACGATGAAGCTACGGGTCTCTGATGCGACCAACTCACGTTACGCCATCCACGCGTTGGATTGGATATTCCAAAATCCGCTGTTCTCCAGCTATGGCTTTTCGACAGGTGCCGAGATACCACCACCGACCGCGCGGCGTGTTCTGAACGCGCTCGTGGAACACGACATTCTCAGCGTTGTATCGCCCAGCCGAGGTCAACGCTCCGCGATCATGGTCTTCCAAGACATCTTAGACATAGCAGAAGGGCGCACCGTGCTTGACGCGCACTCGTGAGCGGCAAAAAGATTTGACGATCAGATTCGCGTGGAAATGAGCGACAACCGGATTTGACGCGCACGCGTGAGCGACAAAAAGTTTTGACGATCAGATTCGCGCGGAAATGAGCGACAAATATCCGTTGAGTACTTGGCGGACGTGGACGTCCACAACGTCACGCGGCGTCTTCGACGGTGGCGGTCTAGAGGGCGCATCAGGCGCGTTGGCGCGTTTCTCGGTAACATGCACAGATACGCAACGATTCATCAAGGAGCAGATTGATGAAGGCGATGACATGGCATGGCGGCGCACGCTTCACGCTCGACGATGTCCCCGATCCGGAAAACAAGCCCGGATTCGTTGTCGTTGAGATCGACACGGTTGGGATCTGCGGCACCGACGTGCACATCACGCAAGGGCTGTTCCCGCAGGAACCGCCGAAAATCTTGGGCCATGAAGGTTCGGGAACCATCGTCGCGGTGGGCGACGGCGTTTCGCCCGAACGCATCGGACAGCGAGTGGTCATGAACCACACCGCGCACTGTTTCGAGTGTTGGAACTGCCGCAATTGGAACGTCTCTAGATGCACGGTCAAACCCATCTCGTCTAACGGCTTCTTTGCCGAATACGTCGCGCTCGAGTCCAGCGCCGCGATCGAACTGCCCGAAACGCTCGACATCGAGACTGGCGCCATGACTGAACCGGCAGCGTGCTGTCTGTCCGGCGTCGAAATGCTTGACATTCCTTACCGCGCAACTGGTCTGGTCATCGGTGCCGGCATCATGGGACTCTTTACCGCCGCATTCTTGAAGACGCATGGCGTCGAGACGCTCGTCGTGTCCGAGCCCGTAAAGGTCCGTCGCGAAATGGCTAAACAGTTCGGTGCCGATATTCTTCACGATCCCAGAGACGTGCCGCTATCAGAGGTCATCGCTGACGTGACCGATCATGGCCGCGGTTTCGATGTCACCGCCGAAGCGGTTGGCAAACCTGAGCTCGTAGCGGCCTGCATAGACGCGACAAAGCCGCGTGGACAGACCCTCATGATCGGTGTCTGTCCGGAAGGTTCTCCGCTCCCGGTCGACCTCTACGACATGCACTTCCGCGAGATAAAGCTCGTTGGTGCGTTCGGGCGCGGTAATGTCTTCCATCGAGTTCCCGCCGAGCTCGACAAACTGGATCTCGAAAACGTCATCTCCGGTAACTACTCCCTCGCCGATCTGCCCGATGGCATCACCGCTTCTGCCGAAGGTCTCGGCGTTAAGTTCGCCATCAAACCGAACGGTTAACTCTCGAAAATCAGGGACCTCCAACATGAAGGCAATGACATGGCACGGCGGGGCAAGATTCACCCACGACGACATCCCTGACCCCGAACCGGCTCCGGGTTACGTCGTCGTAAAGGTCGATACTACGGGCATCTGCGGCACCGACGTTCACGTCACGCAAGGATTGTTCCCGAAAGACCCGCCGCAGATTTTGGGGCACGAAAGCTCCGGCATCATTGTGGATGTCGGCGATGGCGTCTCCGCAGACCGTATCGGTCAGCGGGTTTGCATCAATCACCCGGCGAATTGCTACGAGTGCTGGTACTGTCGCAAGTGGAGCGTGTGCCGCTGCGAAAACCAGCCGGCGATATCCAACGGCTACTTCGCCGAATACACCGCCGTCGCGTCGCGTTCGGCGGTCGAGATACCCGAGACGTTGGATTTGGAGACCGCCGCACTGACCGAACCCGCCGCGTGTTGCCTATCGGGCGTTGAAATGCTCGACATACCGTACCGAGCCACCGGCTTGGTCATCGGTGCAGGGATCATGGGGCTATTCACCGCCGCCTTTTTGAAGTCTCACGGCGTCGAGACACTGGTCGTCTCCGAACCTGTAAAGGTCCGCCGCGACATGGCGAAGCAGTTCGGGGCCGACATCCTCCACGATCCCAGAGACGTCCCGCTGTCGGAAGTGATCGCGGATGTCACCGACGACGGGCGCGGTTTCGACGTGGCCGCTGAAGCTGTCGGCAAACCGGAGCTCGTAGCGACCTGCATCAACTCCACAAAACCGCGCGGTCAGACTCTGATGATCGGCGTCAGTCCGGAAGGATCGCCGCTACCCGTCGACCTCTACGACATGCACTACAGAGAGATAAAACTCGTCGCGGCGTTCAGGCAAGGTGATGTCACTCACCGCGTCCCTGACGAACTCTCGAACCTGAATCTCCAGAACGTGATCTCTGGACGCTACGCCCTAACCGATCTCCCGGAAGCGATCACCGCATCCGCCGAAGGACTGGGCATCAAGTTCGTGATCAAGCCTAACGGCTAACCTAAAATGATTCGCTTGTTGATACAACTTTGAACGCCTCAAACCAAGTAGGTTCTACGGATTCCGTCAAACCGAAACATCGACTGTGACATCAGCCTTGAACACCACCGGAAGATGACAGAATGCCGTTATTGAGCGATCAGGCTTGCATCGAAATTCGCCAACGGTTTGTCGATTCTGGCTTTGATGTCTTGGAACCAGCTATCCTGACAGCCCTAGCCGCGGAGTATGGATGCTCGACAACCACAATCGACAACATCATCAATGACAGGTCGTATCGCCGTCCCGAATGCTACCCGCCGGGCGATCTGCGTGATGCCGCGCGCAAGCGTGAGGAAGAGTGGAAAGAGCAGAATCGTCTTCGTCGAAATGCCAAGGCCCGTGAAAGATACACAACCCGGAAATATCGTACTCGGGTTCTGGAGCGTGACAACTACCGCTGCGTGTACTGCCATACCGACCTCAAAACCGTGACGGCTCACATCGATCACAGGATCCCGCTGGTTGATGGCGGGTCACCCGACATCGACAATCTGCAATCGACGTGCCCGAAATGTAACCGACGAAAAAAGGCGTATTCGCCCAGCAAGTTCGCTTACGGAGAAGTTGGGATCGCGACCTACCTATGGCGGCGCCACTTAGTGGACGTGATCGTAGAGTTCGCGTCTAGTATGGAATGTTGGAGTACTTGGGACGAATGGGATCGAGAATCTTTCGAGCGACCGTTCTACGCGCTTTGCTGGAATCCTGAGAATGAACGACTCCTTGCGCATGAAGAGGACCACTATAAGATATTCCAAGCGGCCCTCAATGGCGAACTAGATCGAGCCAGCGAACTCATCGTCAAGCACATCACCGAAGCCGATGAGGTCGTCACCATGCTCCGGTCGCGGGATCATTGGATTGAACACGCTTACTGTAACGACGGTGACAAGTGGCATGATGGTGCGTGCGAGGACAATTGATACGATGTCGCCCCGCCGATATTGAAGCCGGACGTTAGGCCGGCAAGGCGATGTCACCCACCGCGTCCCGAGCGAACTCTCGAAACTGAATCTCCAGAACGTGATATCTGGACGCTACGCCCTAGCCGATCTACCGGAAGCGATCACCGCATCCGCCGAAGGTCTGGGTATCAAATTCGTGATCAAACCGAATGGCTAGTTCTCCGACGCTTGCGAGAATGCCATCATCCGATCCACGAATCGATGCACCGCTGGGCGATCGGCGATGAACTCGTAGTCCTCCATCGTTCCGTTGTGGAAGTTGTGGTGAAACATCCTCGCGATCGCGAACATGTCTCGCAAGGAACGGTCGCCGATCTCTTCTGAGAACTGTTCAACGGCTTGGACCAATGCGCGGTGCGATTTCGTGGGCATCCCGCGCCGCTTCATCTCGGCAATAACGACATGCGACGCTGCACCCCAAAGCTTCTCCGAAGCCTGCAACATGTCGCCCGCTTCGTATTCGCGGTCAGCGTCGGCGAGGAGTTCGCGGCAAATTCCTATGTCGTTCACAGTCAGCATGGCGGTGCCATCGTGGGCGGCTTATCTCGATCTACTTCCGATGCTAAAACGGAAAACGTTACCTACCGTACAACTCGGTATCCCGATGGAACGCGTACCAACCGAACCAGAAGGCGACGTTGGAAGGCACTGTGGACAACTCTATGGATGGGTCGTCGATTCGGATCAGCCGGTCGCGTCTGACTTGCCAATCATTGCCGTTGTCATCGACGATAACCGACGGAAAAGCCGCATCAATCTGACCTTCCGGCAGTCTGAATCTCAATCGATCGGGATTCTTGTAAATGTGCGCGTCCGACGATGTTGCGGATGCCAGGACGACGATTTCGGTGTCTCCGACGCGGTCGTGAACGATCCGTTCTTGCCGCAATAGCTCGATTGGGTACGCCTTGTGTGTCGCTTGAATTGCAACACCTAGAATCTCGGCTTTCGGCGCGAGGACATCATCACGGAAAGCGATGGGGAACATCGTATCCGGGTCCGCGCGGTAATCCCAGTAGATCGAATCTTCGCTGCTTTCGTTTGTGTATGTCCACGCCGGGTACCGCGCGCCGTCGCGGCTCAAAACCGTCGTGTCTGGATGCTCCGCTCGCCAATCGCCCCAAGTCGTGCGCGCCGTTGGAAAGTAGTCCAACATAATCCCGCTGCCAACGAGTTCACCGACAATCGGCGTGCCAGTGAACTGGTGCCACAAAGTCCGCGTCAGACGGTCGTACATCACTTTGTTGCTGCGAAAAAGCAGGCCGGATGTGCCGAAAGTGGTCGCCTCACCGTTGATTACGGCGCGATACCCGATCGCGCTGTTGCAGAGGGTTCACCACGTCAGCGATAATGGCTGGCCGCCGAGTTCGTCGTTGACCAGCTCGTGCGCGTTGACGATCCGCAACGGGTAGGCTCGATGCTCACCGTTGATCGTGACGCCGATGACTCGTTCGTCATCTTCGAGATACTCAGCGGCCGGATCGTCGGCGTTGACATGGTCCGGGTTCTGCAAGTCCGGGATGCCGTCGGGAATGACACCGCCCCATTCGATCTCCGCTAAATCAACGTCAGATTCCCCAGCCAGTGCCGGTGATAAAAAAGCGCCGAATCGACCATCGAGTTGCCGCAGATAGTTGAGCTTCCACTCCGCGTATTCGGATGGCAACGGATACGCGTCGCGGTTTCGGTGGACCCATTCTGACCATCGCTTCCAATCTTTGCCGATCGACGTTTGACCGGTCAGATGCTCCAGAGTCGCAACCGCGTCATCGATGATGTCGTTGGCGTAAAGATATCGCAGTGATTCGATGATCACGCGTACCTGTGATTTGTCGTTATTCGCTCGGATCGCCGCCAACGCGTTTACAGTCCGATCATTCAGCGGCCCGAAACCGGGCGAAAGCTCGATTCCCGCGAATACCAAGTACATCGCGGTGTTCGAGTCGTACGGCACCGGGGTCCGCGTCGGTCTGACCTCCGCGGTTTTGGTCGCAGTCTGTCCGCTGACGGTCATCAAGCGAGACGCGTCGCTCAAGATGGGTGTAGACCTGACCTGCGTTTCCACCAACCCAACCGACGTGCGATCGGCGAGGTAATGCATCGCGCCCAAGAACGCTGAAACCACCACAGCTAGGACCGCCAGTAATGAGACGGTAGCGGCGACGTTTCTCATCGTCATCTGACGAGTGCTTTGCTCGCCGTCGCGATGTCTGGGTAGACGCCGATGGCGACGGCGGCGGTGAGTGCCGCGCCTACTGCCGCTTCTTCGCGGATTTCGCCGATTGAAATCTTGGACTCGAAAGCGTCCTCGATGCATTTTCGCAGTGTCGGATTAAGTCGCAGTCCGTTGCCGGAACCGACGACGCGATCGCGGTGCCCGGCACCGAGATCGACCGCGCTGCGATATGAATTTGACAGTTCTCTGGTCATCGAGCGGAAGACTGCAAGAGCCATCTCGCCGGGCGTAAAGTTGCCAGGGGTGATGTTCCGAAACTCGCCGCGCGCACTCGGGTTTTCGCGCGTTCCGGTGAACAGAGCCTCGGCAACCATCGCATCGCTTGCATGAGAAGTCAGCTCGGTCTCAGCCAAACTCGCCAGACGTTCGTAGACTGCGTCCTCGTCTACATCTTCAAGGTTGAACACGGTATGCGCGGTGCGGACAAAGAAATCTTTGAGGGCGCGGAACGTTCGACCACCGACGACTCCCACACCCGCCAAGAGATACCCGGAGGCGATGTGCGGACGCAACTCTAGCCAGCCGTGATCGACATTTCCGCTAATGGGATCGCACCGCAAACCGTCCAAGTCTTCGAGATAAACACTGGCTTGTCCGCCAGTTCCGATGTTTACGGCGACGGTGTCGTTGGCGTCCGCTACTGCGCCGACAAAGGCGCATTGATGATCGCCCGACGGGACCGACACCGGGATGCCTTTGGGCAACCCGATGATGTCGCTGAATCGACTTGCCAAGCCACCCGCGATGGTGCAGGAGTCGCGTATCTCTGCCAACAAACTCGCATCAATGCCCATGGACCGCACCAAATCGACGTTCCATCGTCGGTTCGGTACGTCAAGCACGCCCCATCCGGCAGCATCCGTCGCGTCGGTTATTGGTCGACGCGAACCAACTAACTTATGCGCCAAAAACTCCGGTCCGGTGATCGCGGCTACAGCATCGGCAGGTACCGCGTTCATGTAGTTCAACCAGAACAAAGTCGGCGCGGTGTATCCGGTTACGATTGGACATCCCGCGTTCTGGAATCTTGGCAAACCGGCACCGCGACGGATCGCACCGCCGCGTTCTGCCATCGCATCGAGAAAAGTGCCATCAGCGTCTGGCAACGGGTCTTTGCATCGCTGATCTTGCCAAGCGATGAACGGTCCGAGCGCGTCTCCGGCATCATCGAGGAGTTGGCATCCCTGCTGTTGACCCGTGATTCCGATGCCGGCGATTTCGCGCGCGTCGATCTTCGAAACGAGCTCGCTTGCTGTTTCCGCGGCGCGTACCGCCATCCTTTCGAGGTCCCATTCGGACCTGCCCATCAGACGATGTGACGCAGTCGTCACCTCCGCGTCGTTCGGCGCGGAAGAAGACGCGATCGGGATCGCTTGGTCGTCATCGACTTTGACCGCGATCGCGGCGATCGAAGTCGAACCAAGGTCTATACCCAACACGATTGACATGGCGTAAGTCTACGCGGTGGGGGTTGCACGCGTTGACAGCGCGGATCGGGATGCGGTGCAACGCGGCAAACAGGGCGTCGTGACTAGATTCCTCGCTACGCTCGGAATGACAATTGCCCTAGGAATGACAATTGCCGCTGGAATGACGACGGTCCCTGGAATGCCCACGTTCCTTGGAATGACAGCGGTCCCCGGAAATACGGTGGTCGCTGGAATGCCAGCAGCACCTGAAAAAGACCGCAGCACCAGAAGCGCGTTAACCGTAGTTGCAACCGATGCCTTTGTAGCCGACCTCGACTTCGCCGTCGGTGCTGACCATCACCGGCGTGATCCGGTCTCCACCCGTCAATCGTTCGACTTCCGCCCACAACTCCGGTTGCTTGGACACATCGATTTCGTCGTAACCTACTCCCTTTTGCTGTAGGTCCGATTTGAGCAGGTCGCAGTATCCGCAGGTGGGGTGCGTGTATACGACGGCGCGTTCGCGAGTTGGTTCTTTCGTTGGCATGGAAAGGATTATATGCGTTGCGGTCGTGGCAGTTGCGAAACCACATCATTCTGGCGAAGGCCGGAACCCATAAAGCACGAGCCGGTCCGACGCGTTCAGCTGTTGCGCAACCTCAACGCGTTGAGCGAAACAGAAAGCGAAGAGAACGCCATCGCAGCCGCCGCGGCGACGGGGCTCAAAAAACCGTTTTCGCTCACGATGACGCGCAATGCGTCGGGGACGCCCGCGTCTCCGATCAGCGGATGCAGTACCCCAGCCGCGATCGGAATCAGCAATACGTTGTAGACGAATGCCCAGAACAGGTTTTGTCGGATAACGCGTACTGTCGCGCGACTGATGGTCACCAAGCGCGCGACGGCGGTCGGTTCGTTGTTCACGAGCGTCACGTCGGCGGCTTCGATCGCGATGTCGGTGCCGCTAGCCATCGCGATGCCGACCTCCGCAGTCGCGAGCGCCGGCCCATCGTTAATTCCGTCGCCGATCATCGCCACGTGGCGCCCTTCACTAGTCAACTCGCTGACGCGCGATGCTTTTTCGCTGGGTGAAACTTGGGCCCGCACATTTTCGATCCCGATCTCATTCGCGACCGCGTTGGCGGATTCAACCCGATCGCCAGTGATGAGATGGCTTTCGACACCCATGTCGCGCAACGCTGAAACCGCGGTTTTGGAATCGGATCGAACGGTATCCTGCAATCCGATTGCGGCTATCACCTCGCCGTTCTTGGAGACGGTGACGGGTGTCTGCGCGTCGGTTTCGATCCTTTCGACGGCGTTGGATACAGGAGAATCGGGCTCTAACATGACAGACGAAGGATTCATCACCGCGATGACCGATCCATCGATACGCGCGTAAACGCCCTTGCCGGTGATGGATTGGAAATCGTCAGCTCGCGGAACGTCGAGACCGCGTTGGTTCGCTTCGCTAGTGATTGCCTTTGCGACCGGATGCTCGGAAGAGACCTCGACGGCTGCCGCGATAGCCAAGACTTCGGATTCTGATAGCCCGGAATCGTCGGCGACGTGAATCGAGACCACCCTCGGTTCTCCCGCGGTCAACGTGCCAGTTTTGTCGAAAGCCACTGCATCGACGTTAGCTGTCCGTTCGAGGGTCGTAGCGTCTTTAATCAATATGCCGTGTTCGGCGGCGCGTCCGATACCCGCCACCACCGCCGTCGGAGTTGCCAGTCCAAGCGCGCAGGGGCATGCGATCACGAAAACGGTAACCGAAATCAATAGCGCGTTTGGGAATGACGGCTCTGGCGCGACGAACAACCAAAACAAGAACGATGCGACACCTGCGATCAGCACCGCCGGCACGAACTTCGCCGTCACGCGGTCGACAAAACGTTCGATCGGTGCGCGGGTGGCTTGCGCGCGCTCGACTTGCCTAATGATCTGCGCCAGCATCGTCCGTTCACCAGTGGTTTGTACCTTGATCCGACACGGTGAAGCGATGTTCAACGTCCCGGCGAAAACGGCATCGCCGCGATTTTTGACGACCGGCATGCTCTCGCCCGTGAGCATCGATTCGTCAATCTCTGCCGAACCTTCCATAATCGCCGCATCTACCGGCACTCGTTCGCCCGACCTGACCAAGACGGTCTCGCCGACTTCAATGTCTTCTATGTCGATCTCAATGAACTCGCCATCTCGCTCAACCATCGCGGTGCGTGGTTGAAGTTCCAACAATTTCCGAACCGCTTCCGATGCACGCTGACGGGTTCGACCCTCCAACCAACGTCCGAGCGAAACGAGTCCGAGGATCGCCGCAGGGACTTCGAAATAGGTTCCCGTGTGATGTCCGGGAGCAACGAAACTCGCTGCATCGGACCATAACGTCGAATCGCCTTGCACGATCTGCGTTAGCGTCACCAATACGCTGTACCCGAACGCGACGGAGGTGCCAACGACGACCAACGTGTTCATGTTCGATGTCTTGTGCTTCGCCGCAGCCCACGCCGAACGGTAGAAGGGCGATGCGACCCGGACCTGGATCGGAGTCGCGATGGCGAGGAACACGAGATTCAACGCGTATGAAGGAACGTCAGGTACCAAGCTGGAGCGCGCGAACATCACCGCCATGATGAAAGCCGCGGACGCGATGCCGGCGATGGCGCGGTTGCGATTCGCCTTTAGCTCTGAATCCTGACTCCTCGCTCGAGCTTCTGCCGGCGTCTCAACAGCCGCCCCTGCTTCACTGGTGCCAATCGTCGCTAAGTCAATCGCATAGCCGACATCGCTGACTGCAGCACCGATCGCGGCCCACATCTCCCCCTCGCGCGCCGAGTCTGCGGCATCGGACGCCTCGAAATTGACGTTAGCCGAGTTGGTGGCGAGAGACACATCGGCGGATTCGACTCCGGGTACCGACGCGATCGCGTCGGTAACGTGCGAAACGCACGCGGCGCATGTCATTCCGCGGACGTGGATGGTCTTTGAAACCATGACATGAACTCTCTACAGGACAATAAACTTCAACGTTCCGAATTGCTTAATGGTTTAAGGTTAACCTGCTAAACCTCTGGATCAATTTTTGTATGAATCACGAATCTGAAGCGCCCGGCCTGCCGCGCCGCCAAGTCATCATCATCATGGCTTGCGTCATGGCGGGTCTTTTCCTCGCGGCGCTCGACCAGACCGTGGTTGGCACTGCGATGCCGCGTATCATCGCCGACCTCGGAGGATTTGACCGCTACACTTGGGTCGCCACTGCGTACATCGTCGCGTCGACCATCACGGTACCAGTCGTCGGACGGCTCTCCGACATCTACGGACGCAAGCGTTTCTACATGGTCGGCATCGTCCTGTTCCTGGCCGGTTCTTTAGCCGCCGGGGCGGCGACATCGATGGACCAACTTATCGCTTTCCGCGCTTTGCAAGGTATGGGTGGTGGCGTGTTGATGTCGTTGGCGTTCGTCGTCGTCGGCGATCTCTACCCACCCGCTGAACGCGGCAAGATACAAGGCGTTGTCGCCGCCGTTTTCGGTCTTGCATCGGTCATCGGCCCGACGCTCGGCGGATTCCTGACTGACACGCTGACTTGGAACTGGATCTTCTACGTGAATATCCCGATCGGCGTTCCTCTGGTGTTGCTGATGGCCCGATTCTTTCCTCGTATCGAACCCGACGCGATGGACCGGACGATCGATTTCTGGGGCATCCTCATGTTGGTTGTGACCGTGATGCCGTTGATGCTCGCGCTCTCGCTGGCCGGCTCGGAATACGCATGGTCATCGCCGACGATCATC
Source organism: Dehalococcoidia bacterium (assembly GCA_963662485.1). Taxonomy (GTDB): domain Bacteria; phylum Chloroflexota; class Dehalococcoidia; order Lucifugimonadales; family Lucifugimonadaceae; genus Bin127. Next base: position 302,856 of record OY759581.1, read on the forward strand.
GGCTTGTTGGCGGTTTCCGCGATCGCGTGTTGCACTTTTGTCTATATCGAGTGGCGGAGCCCGAACCCGATTATGCCGCTCCATATCTACAAGGATCGGGTCCTCGGCGTAGCGATACTGGCGACATTCATCTCTGGTTTCGGGATGTTCGCGGCGATCCTCTTCGTGCCGCTATTCTTCCAAGGGGTGCTGGGCGCGTCGGCGACTAGCAGCGGCAGTTTCCTCACCCCGATGATGCTGGGCATCGTCGTCGGTGCCTCGATATCGGGCCAGCTAGTGTCTCGCATGGGCAGTTACCGCATCCCCGCCACCGTTGGCATCGTGATCATGACAGCCGCATTATTCGCGCTCTCGACGATGACAGTGTCAACGGAGTACGCCGTAGCCATCGCCTACATCGTGGCGCTCGGGTTTGGTCTGGGGTTCACCTTTCCATCATTCACGATCGCGGCTCAGAACGCGGTTGAACATCGCTTCTTAGGGGTCGCGACTTCGACTCTCACGTTCTACCGCTCAATCGGCGGCGCGTTAGGGTTGGCGATCATGGGCGCTTACATGACGAGCACCTTCAAGTCGCAGCTCAATGAACGGCTACCGAGAGAGGTCCGCGAAACCATCGGTGAGGAGCAGATAGCAACGTTTGCTGAAAACCCCGCGGCAACCGTCGATCCTGACGCCCTGAACGCTCTGACCGCGCAATTCGGATCGGACACCGGACTCGTGGAAACGCTACTGACTGGGTTGCGCGAAGCGATGGCGAATTCGGTTTCGAGCGTTTTCCTGATCAATTTCTTCATCATGTTGGGCGCGGTCGTCGTCGTTCTGTTCCTCGTTGACCGACCGTTGCGAACGACCATCGGGCAGCGAGGCAAACCGGCCGACGACAATCCACAGGAGGCGTGAGGCGCATCTAGGGAATTGGGAAATTCGGCGCGAAACTGCACGAGCACCGCGACACAAGACAGCGGCTGACTGGTAACATTTAGGTAGTGCACGTTATCCGCGGCCACCGCCCGTTCGGGCAATCCATAGCGCTTACGCGACTGGGCAAAGTTCCCAGTTCGGGTTGGCGCGCTTCTGCGTGTACCGATTCCGGCCGCGATTGCTCAGCGGCTCAGAATCCCCCAAACCTAGCGTAACCGACGCTTTGTTGGTTCGATTCCAACCGTTCAAGGAGATCTGAATGGCGATTTCACAGGCACTGATCAAAAGCGGCGCAGGCCGAGACTACCGCGTGTTCGGAGAGGCGAATGTCCCGACCGACATGCCGGATCTGGTGCAGGTTCAGAAGGACTCGTTCGAATGGCTGCTCGGTGATGGCCTCAAACAGCTCTTCGAGGAGATTTCGCCGATTACCGACTACACGTCGGACAATCCGAAATACGAGATGAGTCTCACCGAGCACGAGATCCTCGAACCCGAGTTCTCTGAGGAAGAGTGCCGCGAGCGCGAGACGACTTACAGTGTTCCGCTCCACGTCACGATCGAGTTGAAGATCAACGAGACCGAGGAGATCAAGGAGCAGACGATCTTCTTCGGCGACATGCCCAAGATGACCGGCAACGGCACGTTCATCATCAACGGTGCCGAGCGCGTCGTCATTTCTCAGCTCGTCCGATCGCCCGGCGCGTACTACTCGTTAGACGAGGACGCGGCGACCGGCAATCGGCTATGCAGCGTCAAGCTCATTCCGTACCGCGGCGCCTGGGTCGAACTCGAAACGACGAACCGCGACATCCTGTTCGCGAAAGTAGACCGCAAACGCAAGTTGCCGGTGACGACGTTGTTGCGCGCAATCGCCGCGGTAGAAGATGGCACCGAAGAGGACCACGAAAACCCTCTCAAGCTTGACTCCCTGGAAGCGATGCTCGAGGCCTTTGGCGATCCGACGGACGGAGACGAAGAATCCGATATCCGAGATTACATCCGAGCCACTTGGAACTCGGACCACGACGCGCGCGAAGAAGACGAAGCACTCAAAGAGTTCCACAAGCGAATGCGACCGGGTGAACCGGCGACCGTAGACGGCGCGCGACGCCTCGTCTCGCAGATGTTCTTCGATTCGCGGCGATACGATCTGGGCGATGTCGGACGCTACAAGTTGAACCGACGGATCGGCATCGACGTCGATCTATCCCGTCGCACCCTCACGAAACGCGACTTTGTCAACATCATCAAGCGCATGATCCAAGTCAACGATGGCGATGCTTCACCAGACGACATCGACCATCTCGGCAACCGACGTGTTCGCACTGTTGGCGAATTGATCCAGAACCAGATCCGCGTCGGTCTGGTCCGCATGGAGCGCGTCGTCCGTGAACGCATGACGACTCACCCCGGCGAGACGACGCCGGCGGCGCTCATCAACATTCGACCTGTCGGCGCAGCGGTCAAAGAGTTCTTTGGCGGATCACAGCTGTCTCAGTTCATGGACCAAACCAACCCGTTGTCGGAACTCACGCACAAGCGCCGACTCTCCGCGCTCGGTCCCGGTGGACTCACTCGAGACCGCGCCGGATTCGATGTCCGTGACGTCCACCACTCCCACTACGGCCGCATCTGCCCGATCGAAACTCCAGAGGGACCGAACATCGGTCTGCTCGGTTCGCTCGCGACGTATGCCAAAGTCAACGAGTTCGGTTTCGTCGAGACGCCGTACCGCAAGGTGCGACGCACCATCTCGAACAAGGCGGACAGTCTGGTCGGACGCACCCTATTGCGGGACGTTCGAGAGAAAAGCCGAAAGCGTATTGTGGGCACCGCGAATTCGGTTATCGACGAAACACTTGCCCGACGATTGCGACGGCTCGGCCCTCAAGACCTTGAAGTGCGGCCGTACATCTCGCTCGACGTCGAGGATGTCGAATATCTCTCGGCAGATCAAGAAGAAGAGGCGTTGATCGGAGAACCCACCACTACGATTGACTCGCTGGGACAACTCGAAGGCACCGTCAAATGCCGAACCGGCGGCGAGCAGTACGTCCAAGCGCGCCCGGAGGAAGTCGATTTCATCGACGTATCGCCAGCGCAGATCGTCAGCGTCTCTGCCGGATTGATTCCGTTCCTTGAGCACGACGACGCGACCCGCGCTTTGATGGGCTCGAACATGCAGCGGCAAGGCGTCCCGCTCATCATGCCTCAAGCGCCTATTGTCGGCACCGGCATCGAAAGCCGCGCCGCTTTGGACAGCGGGCAAGTCGTTCGATCCCGCATTGATGGCATCGTCACCTCGGTGACTAGCGACCAGATCACGGTTGCCGATGATGAGGGCAAAACCCACATCTATCCGCTGATCCGATATGAACGGTCCAACCAGAGCACCTGCATAAACCAGCACCCGATCGTCCGCAAAGGGCAACGGGTACGCGCTTCGCAGGCGATCGCGGACAGTTCATCGACCGACGGCGGCCGGCTGGCGCTCGGTCAAAACGTGCTTGTCGGTTTTATGAGCTGGGGCGGAGGCAACTACGAAGACGCCATCATCCTCAGCGAAGACCTCGTCAAAGACGACCGTTTCACTTCGACGCACATCCAGAAACACCAGATCGAGGCGCGCGAGACGCAGCTCGGTCCGGAGGAGATAACTCGCGACATCGCCAACGTGGGCGAGAACAATTTGGCTAACCTTGACGAGTACGGCATCGTCATCCCTGGCACTTGGGTCGGTCCCGGCGACATTCTCGTTGGCAAGGTTACCCCCAAGGGCGAGACCGAATTGACCGCTGAAGAGAAACTGCTACGTGCGATCTTCGGCGAAAAAGCCCGCGACACGAAGGACACCAGCCTCCGAGTGCCGCACGGTGAAAAAGGCAAGGTCATCAAGGTTCGCGTCAGCAAGAAAGAAGACGGCGACGAGCTACCCCCAGGGGTGTCGATGATGGTCCGTGTTTGGGTGGCGCACACTCGCAAGATCATGCAGGGCGACAAGATGGCCGGACGACATGGCAACAAAGGCGTCGTCGCAATGATCCTGCCGCGTGAGGACATGCCTCACCTTGAAGATGGCACACCGTTGGACATCGTATTGAACCCGATCGGCGTTCCGTCGCGTATGAACCTTGGGCAGCTTTTGGAGACCCACCTAGGTTGGGCCGCGCGCGAGCTCGGTTTCTCGGCGATTACGCCGGTTTTCGACTCTGCCAGCGAGGTTGCGATCGAGGATGAACTCGCCCGTGCATGGTTCGTGAGCGCGGCCCGCGCCCGCGACCATCGCGAAATTACGGACCAAGAGATTGACCGCGAATCGGTCAAGGCTTGGCTCGCGGACCAGGGTTACGAATACGAAGCGCTCCACAGTCACGCACCAGAAGACCTCGGCAAGGCGAGCGAAACCTGCATGAGGATTTGGCTTTCGCAAGTCGCCGGACAGGAAACTGACGGTCTCGATCGCGCTGACCTGCTGGAATTGTCCCGCAAACTCGACCGCGACATCGGAAATGCCGCACCAGTACTCGGCAAACAGACTCTCGTCGACGGACGTACTGGCGAGGGGTTCGATCAGCCGGTAACCGTTGGCAGCATCTACATGATGAAGCTGATCCACTTGGCGGAAGACAAGATGCACGCCCGATCAACCGGACCGTACTCGTTGATTACTCAGCAACCGTTGGGTGGCAAGGCACAGTTCGGCGGTCAGAGGTTCGGCGAGATGGAGGTATGGGCACTTGAGGCCTACTCCGCGCCGCACACGCTGCAAGAGGTGCTGACCATCAAGTCGGACGACGTCAAGGGACGGGTGCTTGCCTACGAAGCGATTGTCAAGGGGCAGTCCGTCGTCTCAGCTGACGTGCCCGAATCGTTCAACGTTCTCATTCACGAACTGCAAGGTTTGGGTCTCGACATCTCGATGATCGGCGACCAGACCCTCGAGTTGGAGTCCGACGACGATCAACCCGCGGCGACCGAGGACATCACCGCTAGTTTCGAGCCGCTAGGTAGCGACGTGCTGGACATCGGCACCGAACTGCCGCCACCGGTGCTAGATTTCGAGGTCGATTCCCCTGAAATCGAGCCGGATGATTCCAACGACGACGACGAACCGACTCCGTTCGGCAACGGGACCTCTGACGAATAACGAGCGTGCGGGACGGATTACCCCGGCGGCCCCGCGTGCAACTTTTCGCAACTACGAGTCGTCACCGCGACGATACGAGGTGAAACCCAATGGCATTCACACCCACACAGCAAGCGATAGCCAATCCAGACAACGATTTCCGCGCGATAAAGATTTCGATCGCATCGCCGCAGATCATCAGGAAATGGTCTTGGGGAGAGGTCAAAAAGGCCGAGACGATCAACTACCGCACCCTGCGGCCAGAGCGCGACGGTCTATTTTGCGAGCGGATTTTCGGTCCGACGCGTGATTTCGAGTGCTACTGCGGGAAGTACAAGCGTCAACGCGACATGCGGATGCGACGCGAAGGCTTCACCTGCGATCAGTGCAAAGTCGAAGTGACCCGCGCATCGGTACGCCGTGAGCGGATGGGACACATCAACCTCGCCGCGCCGGTCGCTCACATATGGTTCGCCAAAGGCACGCCGTCGCGGATGAGCATCATCCTAGACATCACGCCGCGCAACCTCGAGCGAGTCCTCTACTTCTCTTGCTACATCATCACCAGCGTTGATGAAGAGGCACGCGAGCGAGCCGTCAATGAACTCGTCGAGTACCGCGAGCAGGAGCTTGAGCGGCTCGATGAGGAACGCTTGCAGTACAACATCAGCGAGCAGAGCGAAGAGTACCTCGCGCTGACCATCGAGCGGATCGTCGCCTTGCAAGCCGAACTCGGCTTGGAAGAAGAGGAGATGCCGAGCGCACCAGAAGGCGCATCCATCGACGACGAAATCGAGGTCAAGCTCGCGTATCACAAGATACTGTTCGAGCAGAACGTCAGCCTGAAGGTCGACCAGGCGCAGAGTTTGCGGGTCAAGACCGAACTCACCGAGTCGGAGTACCGCGAGTTGAAAGACCGCTTCGGCAACGTCTTCGAGGCCGGAATGGGCGCCGACGCAATTCTCGAACTGTTGCGAAATCTGGACCTTGAATCCGCTCACGAAGAGTTGACCGATGTCATTCGCAACACGTCGGGGCAGCGCCGAGCGAAAGCCGTCAAGCGATTGAGCGTCGTCGAATCGTTCCGAACCAGCGGGAACAAGCCAGAGTGGATGATCCTCACCGTGTTGCCGGTTCTGCCGCCCGAACTTCACCCGATGGTGCAACTCGACGGCGGACGATTCGCGACTAGCGACTTGAACGACCTCTACCGCCGCGTCATCAACCGCAACAACCGGTTGAGCCACCTGCTTAAACTCTCCGCGCCCGACATCATCGTCCGCAACGAGCGGCGCATGTTGCAAGAGGCCGTCGACGCATTGATCGATAACGGTCGCCGTGGTCGTGCCATCATGGGCCGACACAACCACAAGCTAAAGTCATTGACCGACTTGTTGCGCGGCAAGCAGGGTCGCTTCCGACAGAACCTGCTCGGCAAGCGTGTTGACTACAGCGGCCGCGCCGTCATCATCTCCGGCCCGCAGATGAAGCTCGACGAGTGCGGACTCCCCAAAGAGATGGCTCTTGAGCTTTTCAAGCCGTTCGTGATGAACCGTTTGATCACCGAGGGGCACGCGCACAACATCAAGACCGCCAAGCGGCGCGCCGAACAGGCCGACGCCGAAGTGTGGGACACTCTCGAACAGGTTGTAGAGGGACACCCGGTGCTGTTGAACCGTGCGCCGACGCTTCACCGGCTCGGTATTCAAGCCTTCTACCCGAAACTGGTTGAGGGCAAGGCGATACAGCTTCACCCGCTCGTCTGCACCGCGTTCAACGCCGACTTTGACGGCGACCAGATGGCGGTCCACGTGCCGCTGTCGCCGGGTGCCATCAACGAAGCCAAGAAGCTGATGTTGAGCACCAGCAACATGCTGGCGCCGCGTTCCGGCTCGCCCATCGTATCGCCGACTTTGGACATGTTGCTTGGCCTCTACTACATGACGGGACCGGTCATAGATGCCGCAGTCCCGGTTCCTGCCGACGTCCTAGCCGCCGATTTTGCGACTGGTAACGGCTCCGCAGGCAGCAATGGACACGCTGGTGTTCGCTATTTCGGCAGTCTGCAAGAGGCGCGATACGCCGAAGAGACTGGCGAGGTCGGGTTGCGAGACCGCGTGCGCGTTCGCGTGCCCGGCGGCACCCGCGTTTGGGTCGATTCCGCCGACAGCGAGCCCGTGACGATCGGCGAACCCAACGACTGGATTGAAACCACCGTGGGACGCATCATATTCAACGAGATGCTCCCCGTTTCGCTCGGTTTCCACAACTACGTGATGCGTGAAGACGAGATCGACGCTGTGGTGCACCGATGCTACAGCGAACTCGGCAACGCCGGCACCGCGATCGTGCTCGACGAGATGAAGCGGCTCGGTTTCGAGTACGCCACTCGCTCCGGCACCACGATCGCGATCAAAGATGCCGTGCCGCCGCCGGAAAAGGAAGAACTGCTCGAAAAGGGACGCGCTCAGGTCGCGGAACTTCAGCGGATGTATGAAGAGGGCTTCATCACCGACGAAGAGAAGTACACCGCCACCATCGAGACTTGGAACGAGACATCGGACCAAGTCACCGACGCGGTGAAGGAGCACTTGTCAGAGTTCAATGGCGTTTTCGCCATGTCCGACTCTGGCGCCAAGGGTAACCTTGCCCAGATCAAGCAGATGGCTGGTATGCGTGGCTTGATGTCGAACCCGCGCGGGCGCATCATCGATGTCCCGATCGAGTCGAGCTTCTCCGAGGGCCTTTCGGTGCACGAATTCTTCGCATCGACTCACGGCTCGCGGAAAGCTTTGGCAGACACTGCGCTAAAGACAGCAGAAGCGGGTTACTTGACACGTCGAATGGCGGACGCCGCGCAGAACGTCATCATCAACGAGCGCGACTGCTGCACCCCCATCGGGATGACGATATCAGCCAAGGCTTCACGCGCCTTGAACCTGCCGTTCGAAGAGCGTATCTTCAGCCGATATCCCGTACGCGACGTCGTCGACCCCACGACGGGCGAAGTTCTGGCAACTTCGGACGACCTCATCGACAACGAACTGGCAAAGCGCATCGCTGATTCAGGGCTGGAAGAGCTAGAAGTGCTGTCTCCGGTGTCCTGCATGACGGAGCGCGGAATCTGTGCAAAATGCTACGGTAGCATGCTCGCGGACAACCGCCCCTCCATCATCGGCGAGGCCGTCGGCATCGTCGCGGCGCAGTCCATCGGTGAACCCGGCACGCAGCTCACGATGCGGAACTTCCACACTGGAGGTATCGCCAGCGACCGCGACATCACAACTGGTCTGCCGCGTGTCCAAGAGCTGTTCGAGGCTCGGAACCCGAAATCTCCCGCGATCCTCTCTGAGATCCCGGGTACCGTGCGCTTCCGTGAGGCGCAAGGCACGCTCGTCATTGCCGTCGAGAACGTCGAGACTTTCCACGAAGACGTCGAGATTCCTTCCGGCTACCGCCCCGCGGTAGAAGTCGGCGATTGGATCGATGCCGGTTCTACGCTGATGTCGCTCAGCGCCGCCGGACGACGCGACGCGATGGCAGATGACGGTTCATTGGCGCTCCCCGAAGACTTGGTTTCGCAGGTCTCCGGCGAGGTCGATAGCATCGACGAAGGTATGGTCCGCATCGTTTGGGAAGAGATCGACGAACGCGAATACATGCCGCAGAGCAACGCTGACATCCTCGTGTCGGAAGATCAGACGATCGAACCGGGTGAGCAGTTGACCGACGGCACCCGCAACCCGCATGACATCCTCCGCATCAGCGGCATTGAAGCCGTGCAACGCTACCTCGTCGAGGAAGCGCAGCGCGTCTACCGGTCGCAAGGTGTGAAAGTGCACGACAAGCACTTCGAGGTCGTCGTTCGGCAGATGCTGCAGAAAGTCAAGATCGACAACACTGGCGATTCGACGCTGTTGATCGACGAAGTGGTCGACCGTTCACAGTACCTGCAAGCCAACCAAGAAGTCCGCGAAAGCGGCGGTGAGCCGGCGACCGCGTCGCCAGTGCTGCTCGGCATCAGCCGAGTATCGCTGATGTCGCAGAGCTTCCTCGCTAAAGCATCGTTCCAAGAAACCGAACGTGTCTTGACCGATGCTGCGCTGCAAGGCAGCGTCGACAAACTCACTGGTCTCAAGGAGAACGTCATTATCGGGCGGATGATCCCGGCGCGGCTAGACCGGTCGCCAGAGGGTCGCGAGCTGCTCGGATTGCCGGACCCCGAGGAAATGCCGGTCCAGCCGATGACGCAAGACTGGGAGCAGGCATTGGCGGCCATCGCCGGCGACGACATGCCGGCGTCAATCGCCGCGTTCGATGCCGAGAACGATGCGGCCAGCGTGTCCATCGGCTTCTCTGGCGAGGACGACGGCGCCGAGGGACCGGAAGGCGAGCCGGACTTCTCCAACCTCGCCAGCGCATTCTTCGGCGACATCGGCACCGACAACGACACCGTCATCTCCTTCGACGACGAGTAGAAGGCGCGACTTATTCCCCCCTTCGCGAAGCGTAAGGGGGGCTAGGGGGGATGCCCCGGTAGGTGTTGGACAAACGGCGTCCGTCGAATTGCCTGCCAGCGAGTTGATTCCATGCGGGGCATCCCCCGCTCACATCGCTTCGCTCGTTCGCGCCCCCTTACGCTTCGCGAAGGGGGCGTGCTGAGTGCCACCATTCGCACAGCATCATGTCATTCCGAGCGTAGCGAGGAATCTTCCCCCCTTCGCGAAGCGTAAGGGGGGCTAGGGGGGATGCCCCGGTAGGTGTTGGACAAGTGGCGTCCGTCGAATTGCCTGCCAGCGGTTGGAGTCCATGCGGGGCATCCCCCGCTCACATCGCTTCGCTCGTTCGCGCCCCCTTACGCTGAAGCGAAGGGGGCGTACGATTCCCCCCTTCGCGAAGCGTAAGGGGGGCTAGGGGGGATGCCCTAGTAGGTGTTGGACATGCGGTGTCCGTCGAATTGCCTGCCAGTGGGTCGAGTCCATGCGGGGCATCCCCCGCTCACATCGCTTCGCTCGTTCGCGCCCCCTTACGCTTCGCGAAGGGGGCGTGCTGAGTGCCACCATTCGCACAGCACCATGTCATTCCGAGCGTAGCGAGGAATCTTCCCCCCTTCGCGAAGCGTAAGGGGGGCTAGGGGGGATGCCCTAGTAGGTGTTGGACAAGCGGCGTCTGTCAAAATGCCTGCCAGCGAGTTGATTCCATGCGGGGCATCCCCCGCTCACATCGCTTCGCTCGTTCGCGCCCCCTTACGCTTCGCGAAGGGGGCGTATTGATTGCCACCGCGAACGCCGTATTCCCCTAACGCCCCGCGTGAATTATCATCAAATCCAAAAACACTGACATGCCAAACGATTCTCAATCTCCGAACATCATCGTCTTTATGACGGACGATCAGGGCTATGGCGATCTGTCGTGCATGGGCGCGACTGATTTCCGCACGCCGAACCTCGATCGTATGGCGGCGGAAGGGGTGAGATTCACCGACTGGTACTCGAACAGTCCGGTTTGCAGCCCGTCGCGCGCCGCGTTGCTGACGGGGCGATATCCGGGCAATGCTGGCGTACGCGCCATCCTGCAAGGGCATCGCACCGCGTCGGGGTTGCCAAACTCTACGCCTACGATATCCTCGCTGCTCAAAGATCGCGGGTACCAGACTTCGATGGTCGGGAAGTGGCACCTCGGGCTTACCGACGAGTGCCGTCCACACTCGCACGGTTTCGACTACTGGTTCGGCTTCCTCGCCGGATGCATCGACTTCTACTCGCATATCTACTACTGGGGGGCGAACCGTCCCGGACCGGGCATCAACCCGACGCACGATCTTTGGGAGAACAACGAAGAGGTCTGGCACGACAGCGAGTACTTTACCGAGTTGATCGCCGAGAAAGCTATCGAACGGCTCCGCTCGATGGTCGCCGAGAAGCGTGCTTCCGGCAAGCCGTTCCTGCTCTACGCTCCGTTCAACGCGCCGCACTACCCGATGCACGCGCCGAAAAAGTACACCGAACGCTTCGCGCACCTGCCTTGGGACCGTCGCATCATGGCGGCGATGATCTCAGCAATCGACGATGCGATTGGCGCTATCATGAACGAACTCACGCGTCTCGGTGAAGCCGACGACACCTTGACCTTCTTCGTCTCAGACAACGGCCCGTCCCGCGAGACTCGCAACTGGCTCGACGGCACGCTTGATCCGTACTACGGCGGCACGTCCGGCGGTCTCAAGGGACACAAGTTCAGCCTCTTCGACGGCGGTATCCGAATGCCGGCCATCGCACACTACCCGGCACGCGTTCCCGCCGGGCAGGTTGTCTCTACCCCATGTGCGTCGATGGACATCGTCCCGACCGTCCTGCACGCCGTTGATGGCAACGCGCCGACCGACGACACCGGCGAGTTCGACGGCACCAGCATCTTAGACCTGCTATCTAACGGCACCGACCTCCCCGAACGCGACCTCTACTGGGAGCTAGACGGTCAAACCGCCATCCGCCGAGGCAACTACAAGCTAGTCATCGACGGAGTCTTAAGAGAACGAAACGCACCCCAAACCCACATTCACCTAGCCAACCTAGAAACCGACGTTTCTGAGAGCAACAACTTGGCGGATCAAATGCCCGAACTTGCTACCGAGTTGGAAACCGCCGCCCTAGACTGGCGCGCCGGCATCCAAGAACGCTGGGACCGCGACTACGCCGACCTCGGACACGGCATCGTAACATACGCCGATTTTCCGGTGGGTTGAAGTTTAGCTGGGGGCGCGTAGATTCTTAGGCATTCCCGACCGTATCCGCGATCTTTCTACGCAGACTTTCGACCTCGTGGTCGGTTTTGGGATGGCAATGCTTGTGCACGAGCACGGCATTTTCCAATTTCGTTGTGCCACCTTCCGAATGAGGTACAACGTGGTGAATCTCCGCTTCATCCCAAAGCACCGCAGAACCGCAAACTCGGCACAGACGATCCCTCCAAAAAACGATCTCCCTTTCCAAAGGCCAGAATGCGCGGCGATCATCCTTGAGAACTAGATTGCCCATCAACTCGTGCATGCGTCGCGAATAATAGCGGTGTCGTCTACGGATGTTCTCGCCACGATCTGAGTTTGACCTCGTCCACACGCCGTACTTATCCCAAGTTTCGTCGTGTTCGCCTCGTCTCACGGCTGCCGCGGCCCCAACCAACATCGCCGAAAATCTTTGCTGCGCCGACTCCAGTGTAGCCTCCCATGATCTGGTGTAGTCGTCCCAAAGCGTGTCCAATAGCAGCACTAGGTGGATAGCATCGTGTGCCCTGAGTTTAGGCCCCTTCCACGTCACGAACAGATCCGTGAGCTTTTCGAGGATCGCTCGCAATCTCCTGCAGTCCTCAGAATCTGAATCGAAATCTAGGTGCGCGTAATAATACTCGTCGATTGCTCGCGCATTGATGTCGACAAAGCGGTTGGGATTGCCGTTGCGACGCTCCAAAAAGAGGGTGGCAATCTGCGCGGCGAGTTGTCGAGTCTTCCCGCGATCGCTACCTGGTTTCATCTTCAGAATCTTTTGGAAAAACGGATGGCCGGGATATCTCCGCAATGCGGGTTTGCCGCCGAGAGATAAGATGAACTCGGTGAAAGCGCCTGGGTACGAATCTCTTTTTTCCTGAGCATTCAACGGTAAACCGGACTGCAATCGGACGAACAAGTCTCGAACTTCGTTGCTATTTTCGGTTTTGATGACCGATACTGGGATCTTTGCGCTCAGCAGTTTGTCTTGTAGCTCCCTCGAAAGCGCGTGAAAATCTTTGCCCCCCCAAGGGCAAGGATCATCGTGCAAGAAAATTGGGAACCGGGCTTCTTTATCGTCGACTTGGAACAGAGGGAATGCACCTTCCACAAAATCGTATAGGGCTTCGATGCGCTGCTGCCCGTCGATGATGTCGTATGATTGGCGCATCATACCGGCAACGGACGTCTCGTTGTAGTGCAAGTAGATCACTGGCAACTGATAATCTCGCATCACCGAATCGATCAGCTTCTTGCGTTGATGGCGGTTCCAAACCTCACCGCGCTGATACTCTGGATTCGCCCTCGCCATATCGTTCTTGCGAAGTTCGACGAGTGCCTTCACCGTGAAAGACTCTAGGGTTGTTTCCATGTGTGATTCCTTTCTGTCGTGAGATTGTCAGCTGGGTGGCATTACGTTGCGGCTCAGTTCAACAGCCCCGGTTTCTCAATTTGAACAAACACGCGGGCCACCCGCATAACGGGCAAGTCGACAGCGACTGCACGGGAGCCGCTAAACTTGATCGACCACCCGCAGAATACCAACGAGCGGCCTCCCAATCCATCAACACGTATAACCGCGAGCATCCCCAGCACTCCATTGCGTAACAACCCAACCCGATAGATTCGGCTTCAGCTCTCTGGTTCATCGCGTATTTGCCATGGTCTCGACACGCGTCGCATAGATGATCAGGCGGAGTCGATGGCAATCCAGTCACTCGATGATGCATCACATGGCTGCGACCACAGGATCTACACCGAAAACCGATCAATTCATGCCAATTATGTATCATATTTGACGAATCCTTTCCGAAAGCCTCAATGGCTGACATTTCACTCTTCACTTCATTTGTTCTATAATTCTCTTGGAAAGCTACCAAAATCTAGTTCGCACTTTCGCGAAACCCCGAAATTGCATCTGTCAGAACGATTTCATGATATCACGAAATAGTTTTGAAAAAAGCCCTAATCAGAGAATTGATGAAGAAAAACTCAAAAAAAAAAACGACGTGATGCCGGTTCCGAGAATTCTCGCGTCAACGTCCTTGACACTAGGAGGTCATTGCAACTGCCAACGAATTGGCAAGACAATGAATGGCATCTGGCAAGGGCAATGCGGTGCACAAGGGCGTTTCGATCCAGCTTGGCTGATCATTCCCCGAAGCGAAATGCCCAGATGGCTACCCCTCCCACCCCTCAGCCCGATACTGCTCCATCGCCTCGAGACTCACCTCTACGCCCAATCCGGGTTTGCCGCTGACCTTGACGTGCTGTCCGTGGAAATCGATCGGTTCTTCTAGCATCGCTTGGTACATGGGGATGAAGGCGATGGCGTGTTCGAGGCGGTAGAAGTTGACGGTGGACATGCAGACGTGGGCGCCGGCGACGATCTGGATGGAGCCCATGGCGTTGTGCGGGCTGATGGGCACGTAGTACGCTTCTGCCATCGACGCGATCTTCTTGACTTCGCTGATGCCGCCGGTCCAGACGATGTCGGGCATGATGTAGTTCGCCAGATTGCGGCGGAACACGGGCAGGAAGTCCCAGCGGGTGTATAGCCGTTCTCCGACGCAGATGTTGGGGACGGTGTTGCGGCGCACGGTCTCTAGGGCGTCGAAGCTCTCCTGCGGCAACGGCTCTTCGAACCACTCGATGTTTGACTGCTCGTGCAGGGTGTTGGCGAGGCGTATCGCCGTCGGCACGTTGAAGTTTCCGTGCGCGTCGATCAGAATCTCGCGGTTCGGGCCGATCGCTTCGCGCACGGCGCGCACGATGTCGTAGCCCAGCTGCTCGCCGTCGTGCGAAATCACGCCGTCAGTGAAACGCGTATGCACCGGGATCATCTCGTTGAACGGGTCGAGCTTCATCGCCTCGTGTCCGTCCGCGACGACCTTTTTCGCGGCTTCGAAATAGTCTTCGGGCGTGGTGCAGTTCGGGAACCATCCGTTGGCGTAGAGTCGCACCTCGTCGCGGAACTTTCCGCCGAGCAGCTCGTAGACCGGCACGCCGAGCGCCTTGCCCTTGATGTCCCACAGCGCGATGTCGATGCCGCTGATCGCGGTTGACGCAAAGCCGCGCGAGCTCATGTAGGTGTATCGACGGAAAAGCCGATGCCAAAGCGGTTCGATGTTCGTCGGGTCCTCGCCGATCAGCACCTCTTTCATCGCCAAGACGGCGCGCGCCGTTAGAAAGCTGCCGCCGCCCGGGTAGTTCGTGCACTCGCCCCAGCCGTGGATGCCCTCGTCCGTGTCGATCCTCACGAACGTCCACTGCCGTTCATTGGGTCCGCCGTATCCATGCCCGGGCGGCGTAACCACAAACACCTTGATATCGCTGATCTTCATAGCAAAACTCCTGCATAAATCATACCCAGTACGGGGCGAGTTGGATCCGAGGTTAATCACCGCGACTGTGGGAGGGATTGGCCGACGATGCCTTGCCCTTCGACGGAGGCCACTGCACGGCCCCCTTTGTCCTTCGGACATTTCCCCCGTCAACGGGGGAAACCTTCGCTATCGACCGGGGCAGGAACTTGCCGGTTCGCGACCTCGCAGGACACGTTTCGCGTATGCGTGACTTTTTTCGCCATTTTGTTTTAATGAACCGCGACCTTTCCGATATAGTCACCTTTGAATGCGTAGTTGCAACTCTTGTGGTTGCGAAAACAGAACTGGTTAGCGATGGAAAACGAGAACAAATCAAAGCGGATTCGCATGCCGTTTCAGTTGGACGAGCGCGGCATCTTCTGGCACGTGGCGGTCTTCCTGGTCATCGGCGTCGCCGCAACCGTGGTGATTGCACTATACTCAGGATCGGACGCCCTTGCGTACCGCCTGCTGGAGATTGCCGTCACGCGCCTCAATTGGGCCATCGCTCCATCCATCGCCTACACAGTCGAAAGGATAAGAGAAGTGTTCAGAACCAACGCAGAAATCCGCAAAGCCGCCAGACAGCATGTGCGGGAAGAGGGAATCGAGGAAGGGATCAAGATCGGGGAGCAGAGGGCGGAAGACAAGCTCCGAGCATCACTCGAAGAGATCGGCGTGGTGCTTTCACCCGAGGATGCCGATCGCGTCTTTAACCACCGCAACGGCGAGGAATCTTGAGCCGTCCCCGCTTTTCCGAGGGTAAGGAAAGTGTTTAGAACCAACGCAGAGATTCGCGAAGCCGCTAGACAGCATGTGCGGGCCGAGGGTATCAAGGAAGGTGTTAAGGAAGGTATCAAGATCGGGGCGCAGAGGGTAGAGGACAAACTGCGTGCAACACTCGAAGAGATCGGCGTGGTGCTTTCACCCGAGGATGCCGATCGGGTCTTTAACCGCCGCAATGGCAAGAAATCTTGAGCCGGCCTGACGGTTCAGTCGCGGGGCTTGGGTTTGTGTGCGAGCAGCGCCGCTAGTGTCGCTAGGATTCCGACAACTCCGGCGCCGAGGAAGAACGGCAGGTAGCTCGCACCGGCTATGAAGTCGAAGATGAGTCCAGGGATCATCACGCCGACCGCCTGACCGAGCGTGGTGAACGGTTCGGTCACGCCCCGAATCGTGCCGAGCGACGCGCGTCCGTAGTAGTCGGCGTACGCCACTGGCGGCACCACCAACATGCCGCCGAGTCCGAATCCGAAGAATGCCGACACCGCTAAAGCCTCGAATGTGCTGTCAACTATGGTGAAGAGGAACGCGCCGGCCGCCATGTTGAGAGCCACTGCAGCCAAAACCAATCGCACTGGAAATCGCTCGACGATCCGGCCCCAGAACACGCTGCTGATGCCGAGAAATATCGCGTTCAAGCTGATTCCGAACCCGGCCGCGACGACATCGAGACCCTGATCTTGGAAAAACGCCGCCGAGTGCGTGTTCGTGCCGGCGTGCATGAAGAAAAGCATCCCCGTTGATACCGCGAGCAACCATAACGTCGGTGTTCGCATCGCGTCGCGCGACGTCCAGTTTGGCTCTTCAGACGACTCCGACTTTGCCGCGTCGCCGTTGACGCTTTCGGCGGCCTCCGATCGATCGTCGACGTCGCCATCCGGACGCAGTCCTAGGTCCTCTGGACGTTCCGATATCAGAAGCGCGACGGGTAACAGAGCGACGACGAAAACGACGACGCTCAAGACGTACCATGCGTCGCGCCATCCGCTGTGCGCGATGACGATCGAGGCGATCAGCGGGAAAAGCACCATCCCGGCGGAGTGCGTCAGACCTAAAATCCCGTTCGTGCGTCCACGCATCCGGATGAACCATCGCGACACGACGACCGAGGTGCCGATCTGAACCGGACTCGCGAAGATTACCCGACCGGTGGCGTATGCGATGTAAAAGACCCAAGGAATCGTCGCGCCCATCACCGTCAGGCTCACGTCAGACCACGCGAGCGCAAATGTCGATATGCATAGGACGACAATGCTCGCGGTCAGCACCGCGCGGGCGCCGAAGCGATCGATCATTCGACCGATGATCGGCGAGGTGAATGTTGCCGCGAGTCCACCTGCCGCCGCCGCGCCGGCGATCAACGTCCGACTCCATCCCAACTCTTCCGAGAGCGGATAGATGAATACCGAGATCGTCAGACTAGCCGCCGCGTTGCGCGCGAAGTTCGCACTGCCCGCCGCGGCCAGCACCAACCATCCGTAGTAGAGAGGGCTGCGGAGTGCCAGCTTCTGCTGCATCAGCACTTAGACTTACAGCGGAGGTGAGTCGGGGTGGAGGTGCTTGGCGATGGCATCCATGCTGACTTCGACGCCTAAGCCGGGTTTGCCGGAGACTTTGACGTATTGACCGTGGAAATCAATCGGCTCTTCAAGCATCGCGTTGTACGCAGGTTTCGACGCTAGCGAGTGCTCTAGCCGATAGAAGTTGACGGTAGACATCGCGACGTGCGCGCCGGCGACGATCTGCAACGAGCCCATCGCGTTGTGCGGACTGATCGGGATGTAATATGCTTCCGCCATCGTTGCGATCTTGCGAATCTCGCTGATCCCCCCGGTCCATACGATGTCCGGCATGATGTAGTCGGCAAGGTTGCGATGGAACACCGGCAGGAAGTCCCAACGCGTGAACAGTCGTTCGCCGACGCAAATGTTCGGCTGGGTATGTCGGCGGATCGTCTCCAATCCGTCGAAACCCTCAGGCGGCAGCGGCTCTTCGAACCACTCGATCCGACTCTGCTCGTAGAGGTTGTTGGCGATGCGGATCGCAACCGGAACGTTGTAGTGCCCGTGCGCGTCGATCAGGATCTCGAACTGCGGACCGACGCCGTCGCGCGTCGCGCGCACAATGTCGTAGCCAAGCTGCTCGCCGTCCTGCGAAATCTGACCCATCTCATACGCCGTGTGATAAGGACGCATCTCCAAGAACGGATCGAGTTTCAGAGCCTCGTGTCCCGACGCGGCGACCTTTTTGGCCGCCTCGTAATAGTCCTCAGGCGTAGACGCACCGGCGAACCAACCATTGGCGTATAGCCGAACCTCGTCGCGGAACTTGCCGCCTAGAAGATCGTAGATCGGTTTGCCTAATGCCTTGCCGCGAATGTCCCAGAGGGCGATGTCGATACCGCTGATGGCGGTTGTCGGCAAGCCGCGCGAGCCCATGTAGGTGTACCGACGATAGAGCCGATGCCACAGCGGCTCGATGTTCACCGGGTCCTCGCCGACCAGAGCCTCTTTCATCGCCAAGATCGCCTGCGCCGTGAGGAAACTTCCCCGCCGCGGACTGCTAGTCGCCTCTCCCCAGCCCGATATTCCTTCGTCCGTATCGATCCGGACAAACGTCCACTGCCGTTCCATCGTGCTCCCCGGGAACGTTCCCTGCGGCTCAACTACCCATGCCTTGACATCCGTAATCTTCATTTCTCGTTAACCCTCCAGTATCAACCGGCGCGCATCAAGTCTACACCAATGATCCCTACCGAGCGATCGCGTCTACGCACGACATAGCCCCACGAAACTATGGCAAACCCCTTTCTTCCTGACCGTTGCGAAATTCCCGCAGCCGCCGCGAGCACGGCTGTCATCGCGGACACCGCTGTCATTCCGAGCGAAGCGAGGAACCTCATCACGGGGCCTAGTGTGCCTCCAGAGATTCTTCACTCTGCATTGCTCCGTTCAGAATGACATGGCAGATTCCGGTTGAAGAGGGATTGCAATGGTCTCATAAGGTGACAGGGGAGGGCGCGGCGAGTGGGTGCGAGATCGGATACATGATCATCTTCAACAACGAAAAACGCCCCGGACCTTTCCGTCCGGGGCGTCTCCGATGCGGGTTCGTCGCTAACGACTAGGCGTCGTAGCTGAGGAAGAACTCGTACGGGTGCGGGCGCAGGCGAACTGCGTCGACCTCGTTCTCGCGTTTGAAGTCGATGTAGGCTTCGAGCAGGTCGGGCGTGAACACGCCGCCTTTGAGCAAGAAGTCGTGGTCGGCCTCCAATGCATCCAGAGCCTCGGCAAGGCTGCCGGGAACTTGGTTCAGCGTCGCGGGGTCCATCTCGTAGAGGTCTTCTTCGATCGGCTCGCCCGGGCTCGCGCCGGTGTCAATGCCGTCAAGGCCGGCCATCAACATCGCCGAGAATGCGAGGTACGGGTTGCAGGTCGGGTCCGGAGGTCGGAACTCGACGCGCTTGGCTTTCGGCGACTGCGAGTACATCGGGATGCGGGCCGCCGCGGAGCGGTTTCGAGCGGACAGCGCGAGGATCGTCGGAGCCTCGAAACCGGGCACCAACCTTTTGTAAGAGTTGCTGCTCGGTGCGACCAACGCCATCAACGCGTCACCGTGCTTGAGCAATCCGCCGATGTACGCCAATGCCAACTCGCTCATCCCGGCGTATCCATCGCCAGCGAACATCGGCTGGCCATCTTTCCAAATCGACTGGTGCGTGTGCATACCGGTGCCGTTGTCCTCGAACAGCGGCTTGGGCATGAAGGTTGCAGTCTTGCCGTGTTTTGCAGCGGTGTTCTTCAGGCAGTACTTGTACGCCATCACCTTGTCAGCGGCATCCTTGAGCGGGGCGGACCGCCAGTTGATCTCGCCTTGTCCAGCGGTCGCGACTTCGTGGTGGTGCTTCTCGATCTCAATGCCGAACTGTGCCATCGCGTCGCACGCCTCGTGCCGGATCAACGTCTGTGTGTCGGACGGTGGCGCCGGGAAGTACCCGCCTTTGTGGCGAAGCTTATGTCCGAGGTTAGGGCCGTCGCCGTTCAAATCGGTGGCGTTGCCGGTGTTCCAGATCGCCTCTTCGGAGTCGACCTCGTAGTGGGCGGAGTTCGACGCGCCGCCGTACGAAACACTGTCGAAGATGAAGAACTCGGCTTCGGGTCCCCAGAACGAGGAGTCTCCGATGCCGGTTGACTTGAGATACGCCTCGGCTTTGGCGGCGACGTGCCGCGGGCTTCGGTCGTAGTTCGCACCGGTAATCGGGTCGCGGACGTCGGCGATGATCGAGACGGTGCCCGGGATGAAAGGATCAAGGGTCGCGGTGTCAGGATCGGGGAACAGTAGCATGTCCGATTCGTCGATGGTCTGGAATCCGCGGATGCTAGAACCGTCGAATCCAGTTCCTTCGTCGAAAAGATCGTCCGTGACCTCGTGCTTGGGGAACGATACGTGTTGCCAAGTGCCCGGAACGTCGGTGAAGCGCAGGTCCAACCAGGACGCCCCCGACTCCTCCATCATCTTGATCACATCAGCGGCTGTTGCCATGTTGTTTGTCTCCTGAACTTGGTCGAGTCCGATGGGCGCAAACGGGGCGCCATTCCAACCTACGTTATCAAATTTTTGTTACGTAGTTGTTTCACCGCGTATTTCGCGCACCGTGGGCGTGGCGGCGTGGCGCGTCGGGTAACATTTCGCAAGTACGCGCGCTGAAACGCCGACGACTCACTTGGACCCTCAACCTCGCGATGAATCCCCAACACCTAGAAGCGGTCAAGATGGGCGCGACAGCGGTCGATGATTGGCGAGCTGAGAATCCGAGCGAACGCCTCGATCTCGCCGGAGCGGACTTGGCGGGCAGAAACTTCACCGGATGGAATCTGTCCCGCGCGATCTTGGACAATGCAGACCTCAGCGGCGCCTGTCTCAACGGCGCCGACCTTTCGGAGGTGTGGGCGCGTCGAACGAACTTCTGCAGTGCCGACCTCAGCAAGGCGTCCCTGTATCGTACTAGCCTTGCTGGTGCGGACTTGCGCGATGCCGATCTGAGCAATACCAACATGTACCGGTGCATACTGAGAGAGGCCACGCTGAGCGAAGATACGAAATTCGACGGCGCATGGACCGCGAAGGTCATCTGGCCCGACACTCATCGACAAAAGTAGACGATCCCAGAATCTAGGAGGTTCCCCAAAATGCAGATGGTTGACTTCGGAAACACTGGTTACAAGGTGTCTCGCCTCGGCGCAGGATTGGCGGAGATCGGCATGGAATTGAGTTTCGACGAAGTCGAACAAGCCGGAAACGTCCTTAACAATGCGCTCGACATGGGAATCAACTTCCTCGATACTGCGGCCTGCTACGAAATATCGGAAGAGTTGATCGGGCGCACCGTCGCCAGTCGAAGAGATGAATATGTTCTGGTCACCAAAGCGGGACACGCCCGCGGCGACGGTTTGAACGGTAGCGATTGGACCTACGACACGGTGCGCGACTCGATCGACCGCAGCCTGCGCCGACTCAACACCGACTATGTCGATCTGGTGCAGTTGCACTCTTGCGGTATCCCTGATCTTGAAAAGGGTGACATCATTCGTGCGCTCCAAGACGCCCGCGACGCCGGCAAGACACGAATGATCGGTTACTCGGGCGACAATGAAGCAGCGCACTGGGCGGTCGATTCCGGCCTCTTCGATACTTTGCAGACGAGTTTCAACCTCGTCGAACAGCGCGCCTACACCACTGGATTGTTGGAGAAATGCGGCAACTCCGGCATCGGCGTCATCGTCAAACGCCCCATCGCCGGCGCAACTTGGGGCATGGCGAAATCCGGGTTGTCTAGTTCTAGGCGCGGCTACGACAACACTTATCTGGAGCGGTCCATCAAAGTGCAGTCGCAGGGCGATGTCCCTGGCGATCCTGAAGACCCGATCGTCGCCGCTATGGGGTTCACCCTCGCCCATCCCGAGGTCCACGTTGCGATCATCGGCACCAAAAACCCGCGTCATATGGCGTCAAACATCGGGACGCTCGGCGACGCGCTAAACATCGATTCAGCGTTCGTCGGTGCGATGCATGACCGCTTTGCTGAGTTAGACGATGACTGGCGGCAGTTGACGTAATCGCCCGAGGAAGCGACTCAATGAAGATCGAACGTATCGAGATCCACCCGCTGGTCGGCAAGCTAGACCAGCCGTTCGGTTGGTCGCAACGTTGGACAAGCGAACGCGCCACTCAGGTGGTGCGGATCTTCGCCGACAACGGGGCGTACGGTTGGGGCGAGACTGGAGTCAGTCCTGGCGCGTTGGCGGGAGCGGCGGCGAATCTTATAGGCGAAAACCCGGAACGCATCGGCGCCATTTGGCAATCGATCATAAATCCACGCTACCAGAGCGGCGGATACGCAGGCCCGCCGTCGAATATCGCCAGTGCCATCGACATGGCGCTACATGACCTCGTCGGGAGAGCCCGCGGCAAACCGGTTTACGAACTGCTCGGCGGAAAGGTGCGGGACCGAATCTGCACCTACGCCACCGGTCTCTACTACGTGCCGTCTGATCTGGAGGACAAGACCTGGTCGGACTTTCTCGAAGAGGCGCAGGGCTATGTAGATGCCGGATTTTCGGGGATGAAGATGAAAATCGGCGGGTTGCAGCTGCGCGAGGATATCGATCGCGTCCACGCTTTGAGGCGTCAAGTTGGAGACAACATACGGATCATGGTAGATGCCAACGAGGCGTACGATCCGATGACCGCGTTGCAAGTTGCGCGGTGCATCGCCGACGCCGACGTCACGTGGCTTGAAGAGCCTTGTTCGTCGCGCGCCGATGAGGACAACCTGCTCGTAACGAACCGTTCTCCAGTGCCGACATCCGGCGGCGAGTCGGCGAGCACCCGGCGCGAAGTGGCGCGACTGCTACGGGATCGCGTATTCGACATCATTCAACCTGAGATCGTCAATGTCGGAGGCATCTCTGAGCTCAAGCTATCGGCTTCGATGGCGGAAGCGTGCAATGTCCGATTCGTGCCGCACTTCTGGAACACTGCCATCAGCTTCTCGGCGATACTGCACACCCTCGCGACCGTCGCGCAATCGCCGCAAGCGCACCCTAAAGAGCCGTATGTCAACGAACCAGTTACCGAGTTCGACCAGACGCCGCATCCGATCCGTGAATCGCTCACCGATCCCATCTTCAAGCAGACCGACAGCCACGTAGCCGTCCCTGACGGCCCCGGTCTCGGCGTTGAAATTGACGAAAACGCCCTCGCTCACTTCCGCCAAGGCGACGCAATCGTCGTGAAATAGGTTCCCGAACAAGCCATGAAAATCGAACGGATCGAACTCCATCAACTTGTCGGCAAGATCGACGCGCCTTACAAATCTTCGATGACGTGGAAGACGACGCGGAACACCCTCGCCGTCCGCGTGATCGCTGACGACGGTACCTATGGCTGGGGCGAGACGGGTACCGACGCCAACGGATTCGCGGAGGCGGCGCAAAGCATCATCGGGATGAATCCCGAGCATTTCGGCAGCATTTGGCAGTCGATCGTCAACACGCGGTACCAAGGCGGCGGATATGCCGGCGTCGCCTCCAACGTCGCGAGCGCTGTGGACATCGCGTTGCACGATCTGGTCGGCAAAGCGCGTGGTCTGCCGGTCTACGAACTCCTCGGCGGAAAAGTCCGCGACAGGGTATGTGCCTACGCCACCGGTCTCTTTTACACCGAACACGATGTCAGCGATCCGACTTGGCCCGACCTCTTGAACGAAGCGCAAGAACACGCCGACGCGGGATTCAGGGCGATGAAGATGAAGATCGGCGGATTGACCGTCGATGAGGATGTTGATCGCGTCCATGTCTTGCGCCGTCAAGTAGGCGACGACATCCGCATCATGGTCGATGCCAACGAAGCGTACGATCCGGCGACGTCGATTACCGTGTCGCGCCGCATCGCCGATGCCAATGTGACTTGGTTCGAAGAGCCGACATCATCGCGCGCGTTGGATGACAACCTGTTGATAACGATGAAATCGCCAGTGCCTACCGCTGGTGGCGAGTCGGCCAGCACTCGGCGCGACGTGGCACGACTCTTGCGTCGGCGCACGTTCGACATGATCCAACCTGAGATCGTGAACGTCGGAGGCATATCCGAGCTCAAACTCTGCGCCCAGATGGCAGAAGCCTTCAACGTGCAGTTCATACCGCACTTCTTTAACACGCACATCAGCCTCGCCGGGATACTGCACGTGCTAGCCACAATCTCGCAAGCACCACCAGCGCATCCCAAAGAGCCGTTCGTCAACGAACCCGTAACCGAGTTGGACCAGACCATCCACCCCGTCCGCAGCGCTCTCACCGCCCCCTTCTTCACCCAAACCGACGGCTACGTCACCATCCCCAATGATCCGGGGTTGGGCATCGAAGTTAACGAAGATGCCTTGGACCACTTCCGCGTCGGTGAGATGGTCACGGTTCGCTAGGGATTATCGCGCCGAGCGGATGCCCACAAGGGGATGCCGCTACCGGACGCGGTGGCGTGTATCCTTTCGTAAACACGCACGCGATCTGCAACAGAACGGAACGTTCCCATGTCTCACCACTCTCTCCACGACTCTCTTTTTGATCTGACCGGCAAGGTTGGATTTGTCACTGGCGGCAATGGCGGCATCGGTCTCGGCATTGCCGAGGGTTTCGTGCAGCATGGCGCGTCGGTCGCGATCGCCGCGCGCAATGCCGATAAGCTCACGAATGCCGTCGAAACGATCACCGCGGCGGCGGGCGGCGACTCATCCCGCGTGCTTGCCCTCGAGTGCGATGTTACCGACCGCGCATCGGTCCAAGCCGCGCTTGATGAGACGATGGGCAAACTTGGTGGCTGGGACATCATCGTCAACAATGCCGGCACGAACCGACGTTCGGACGAGCCGCAAAACCTCTCCGACGAGGATTGGCGGTACGTCATCGACACCAATCTCACATCGATGCACAACGTCTCGTCTCTGAGCTTCGATCACATGCGAGACAAGGGCGCCGGCAAGTACATCAACATCGGATCGATGATGTCGATCTTTGGCACAGCCTATGCCTCGGCGTACGCCGCATCGAAAGGTGGCGTCGTCCAGTACACCAAGTCATGCGCCGTCGCGTGGGCGCGGCACAATGTCCAAGCCAACGCCATCCTGCCCGGTTGGATCATCACTGAGATGACCAATCAGTTCAAGGAACTCTTCCCCGAACGCTACCAACTGGTTCAGTCCCGCACCCCTGCCGACCGCTGGGGCATCCCGGCCGACCTAGCCGGTACCGCCGTGTTCCTCGCCTCATCCGCCTCCGACTTTGTAACCGGCACCGCCATCGCCGTAGACGGCGGCTACTCCGTGTGGTAGAAGGGCTAAGGTTCAACGCACGGGCATCCCCTTGCGGGTGCCCCTACGGGTTGGTGGTGATTTGGTTTAGGAGATCGAAGAAGGCGCGCTTGCGGGGAGTGTTGATGGTCCAGTTGATGGGGATGTTTTGGTAGCCGTCGCGGTAGTCGCCGAAAACGGACGTGCCGCCGGCCGCGTCGCCGGGGTCGAAGTAACCCCATGATGCGTATGCCGAGAGCGCGGAGAGAAAGTTGTTGTCAGTCTCGTCGAAGTCGAAATGATCGTCTTCGGTGAATAGGATCGGTTTCGGGCTGTATCTGGGCAAGGCACGCGTCTCGGTAACCATCTCGGCGATGCGCGACGGATCTGTTACGCCGTTGCCGTGAAGCATGATGTAGTCCGACGCTGCCACCACATAGTCGTCAGGCACGCGTCCGCCGCCGTAGGAAGTGCCGATGAGCAGACGCCGTCCGCCCAAGTGGTGCGATTTGGCGCGCTCGATCAACTCGCTGACGCGGTGTGGTTGGAGAATCTCGTGCTCGTAGCGCGGGACGTTCGTCTCATTGTTGATCTCGATCAAGACGTTTCGGTAGCCCGATTCCAGGACCCAACGAGTCGCGTTGTCGACCGCGTTGCAAACTGCCGTTTCGTCGTCCAATCGCTCGTCCTGTCCGAAATAAAAGTAACCGAGGACCACCACCATTCCCAGACGATCACAAGCGGCAATGATCCGCTCGGCGCGGTCCATGAAGTCGGTCTTGAGGTTACCGTCGGACTTGAACGCGGAGTTGTGCCACGGTTGCGAATCTGCACTCGGCAGACCGGCCCAGATCTCGTCGTCGGACGCGTCGATGCCGAGGATGTCTTGCACCGCGCGGAATAGGTGTTGTCGGTAGTATCCGGTCGGACTGCCACCTTGCAGGTTGACCGTAACTGCCAACAGACCGTGCGCGCGGTATGCCGGCAACTGCGCGATGAACTCGTCGGTGTTGCGGTCCGGGTCCCACTCGCCAGTATCGGGATACGCCCAGATATGGCGAGTGACCGGATTTTCGTCGTCGAACACCGCGTTGGTCATGCGGCTGTTCATCAAGAGACCTTCGACGTCCCAACCGCCGTAAGAACGGCCCGCGTAGGTCGGGCGACCATCGATCAGCCAAGCATCGCCGGAGATTGAGATGATGGTCATATCAAAGGCGTCCCAAAGTGCTGACCAAAGCTTGGACGTGTGTCGCCCTAGCGCGTATCTGTCCTTCTTCTAGCCAGTTCTCGTAGAAGTTAACGTGCAATTCGCTGGCCGATGCGAACTGTTGCAAAAGGTCTTCTAGATCTATCTCATCGCCAAGACGGTTGAGAATTCTGTAGAACTCGCCGTGCGAACCGTGCCGCAATCCCCGGCGTTCGGCGAGTGACTTGAGGGATTGCGCTGCGGCGCCCCAGAATTTCTCGGATGCTTGACGCAGGTCGCCAGCGTCCAACTCGACCATGGCTTGGTCATAAAGCGTGGACGCAGCGGCCCGGTACTCTTCGGCAACGTTCATCTCAAAGGCCGGATACAGTGCTTATGAACCTCTGGATGTACGCCGCCCGGTATCGGATTTCTTCAATATCCAACCAGTTTTCGTAGGAATTAAGGCGAACATCAAGCGCAAAAGCGAATTGCATCGAGAGTTCGGCGACATCCATCTCTTCTTCAAGTCGTTTGAGCGTCTTGTAAAACTCTCCGTGCGGCGAATCGTGTCGCCACCCACGGCGCTCGTCAAGGGATTTCAAGGCTCGGATTGCGGCTTCCCAGAGACTCTCCGACGCCTTTAGAAGTTCGTCTGCATCCAACTCGACCATGGCTTGATCGAATAGGGTGGAAGAAGAGGTTCGGTATTCTCTGGCAGTCGTCATCTCATAGTTCCGCTAGAGTGTCGACAAGGTACCGGACATCCGCCGCCCTTTCGCGGATCTCATCCTCATCGTACCAATTCTCGTAGAAGTTGATATGCAACTGAGCAGCGGCGTCGAAACGATATCTTGTCAAAACCGGATCTTCGAATTCGTTCCTCAGTCTTCTCATGATCCGATAAAACTCTCGGTGCGACCCATGTCTCCAACCGCGCCGTTCGGCGAGGGATTTCAAGGCTTGGGCGGCGGCGCCCCATAGCTTTTCGGATGCTTGGCGCAGGTCGCCGGCGTCCAACTTGACCATGGCTTGGTCGAAAAGGGTGGATGAAGCAGTTCGGTATTCTTCGGCGGTTGTCATGACGCGATTGTAGACCGTTTCAGTAGCGATCAGACTTAACTTAAACTTTAGTTCATCGAACTCACGAAGAATGGCACTTGCAGATGTCCCAAGATTCAAGCACCTTCGACGCCGTTCTCCCCGAAGCCGAAGTCGACTTTGTGGAGACCGAAAAGCAGTGGCTTAAGCGTTGGAACACTCCCGACGCTGATGGTCGCACGCTGATTGAACGTTACCTTTCCCGCAACGACGACGCGACGGAAAACTACTCGTTCATCGACGGTCCGATTACGGCGAATAACCCGATGGGCGTGCACCATGCTTGGGGACGCACCTACAAGGACCTGTTCCTGCGATTCCGCAACATGCAGGGATACCGCCAACGATTCCAGAACGGTTACGACGGGCAGGGTCTTTGGATCGAGGTCGAGGTTGAGAAAGAAAAGGGTTTCAAGTCGAAACACGAGATCGAGACCTACGGCGTCGGCAAGTTCGTCGAAGAGTGCAAGTCACGGGTAGACCACTTCTCCGACATCATCACCCGGCAATCCAAGCGTCTCGGTTACTTCATGGACTGGGACGACTCGTATCACACGAAGTCGGACGAGAACAATTACACGATCTGGGCTTTCCTGAAGCGATGCCACGAAAACGGTTGGCTCTACAAGGGCAAAGACGTGATGCCGTGGTGCCCGCGTTGCGGCACCGGAATGTCGCAACACGAGATCGCGACCGAAGGCTACGCCGAGATCGTCCACCCCGGTTTCTTCCTTCGTCTGCCTCTACTGGATCGCGAACGCGAGTCTCTGTTGGTATGGACTACGACGCCATGGACGCTCGCCGCCAACGTTGCCGCTGCCGTCAATCCAGAAAACGACTATGTAAAGGTGCGGAATTACGCCCTTCCGCCCGCCGCCTGCGGGTGTGAAGATGGTGAGCATGTCCTTTGGCTGAGCGCCGAACGTCTGCATGTTTTGGACGGCGAGCACGAAGTCCTTGAACGCGTCAAGGGGACAGAACTGCTCGGATGGCGGTACCGAGGGCCGTTTGACGATTTGGAAGCGCAATCGGAGGCGCGCGATCAGCACCGCGTCGTCGAATGGGATGAAGTGGGCGAAGACGAGGGAACCGGTATCGTGCACATCGCACCGGGCGCTGGTTCGGAAGACTTCCGACTCGGTAATGAACACGGATTGCCGGTCATCGCGCCGCTTGACGACAGCGGGGTCTATGTAGACGGTTTCGGAATCTTGTCCGGCAAGTCCGTCGACGAGGTTAACCCGATCATCTTCGATACGCTCCGCGAGAGCGGCGTCTACTACAAAGTGGAAGACTACTCGCACCGCTACCCGGTGTGTTGGCGTTGCAACTCAGAACTCGTTTTCCGGTTGGTTGATGAGTGGTTCATCTCGATGGACGAGTTGCGGCACACGATGATGGATGCGACGCGGACGATCAATTGGGTGCCGGCGTTCGGCGAGGCGCGGGAGCTCGACTGGCTCCGCAACATGCAAGATTGGATGATCTCCAAGAAGCGTTACTACGGTCTCGCCCTGCCGATCTACGAATGTGCGGATTGCGATGACGTCGATGTCATTGGATCGCGCGACGAACTGCGTGAGCGCGCCATCGCGGGTTGGGACGAGTACGAAGGTCATTCGCCGCATCGGCCTTGGATCGATTCGATCAAGATCCAATGCACGGCCTGCCCCTCCGTAAAGGACCGTATCAAAGACGTTGGCAATGCATGGCTCGACGCGGGCATCGTCAGCTTTTCTACGATCGGCTATAACGAAAACCCCGACTACTGGCGCGACTGGTTCCCCGCCGATTGGATCTCGGAGTCGTTTCCCGGACAGTTCCGCAACTGGTTCTACTCGTTGATCTGCATGGCGGCGGCACTCGAAGGCGTCGCACCAACCCGCGCCGTGTTCTCGTATGGTCTCATGCGCGACGAACAAGGCGAGGAGATGCACAAGTCCAAAGGTAACTCGATCCCGTTCGAGGAAGCGGCGGACAAGATGGGTGCCGACGTGATGCGATGGGTCTTCGCGCGGCATATCCCGCAGAACAACCTCAACTTCGGCTACGGCGTTGGCGACGCTGCTCGCCGTCGTTTCGTTCTTCCGCTATGGAACATCTACTACTTCTTCGCCACCTATGCGCGCCTTGATGATTGGCAACCAGAGGAAAACGGTGAGGCGCGAGAGGTTGAAAACCTCGGCGACCTTGACCGCTGGGCGATCTCCGAACTCAACGCGCTCGTCAAGTCAGTCACCGACGACCTCGAAAACTGGCGCATCGAACGCGCATCAGAAGCGATCGAGGTATATGTCGATAGGTTGTCGAACTGGTACGTCCGACGCTCGCGACGCCGCTTCTGGAAATCGGAAGACGACAATGACAAACAGGACGCGTACAACACGCTCTACACCTGCTTGACGACGTTGAGCCGTCTCGTCGCGCCCATCATGCCGTTCATATCTGAAGAAATCTACACCAACCTCGTTGGTCGAAGATCAGCGGATCAACCGGACTCGGTGCACCTCGCCGATTGGCCCGTCGCCGACGAATCTGTTATCGACGAAGCACTCGGTACGCGCACCAACCTCGCCATGCGTCTGGCATCGCTCGGCAGGTCTGCACGGTCCGCCGCCGGCATCAAGGTTCGGCAACCGCTGAACGCGCTGATCGTCGAACTCAACTCGCCGAACGAACGTCAAGCGTTGGAGCTGATCGCCGCCCAGCTCAAAGACGAGTTGAACGTGCGAGACGTGCGAGACACCTCTGAATCCGACAGCCTGATGGCGTACCAGCTTCGCCCGAACCTACCTGTGCTCGGTCCCAAATACGGCCGCCAAGTCAACGACATCCGCAATCTGCTGAACGACGCCGATGCATCTGCCGTCGCCGCATCCGTGCGGTCTGGCGAAAACGTCCAACTCGGCGATTTCGAGCTGACGCCCGACGAGATTCTCGTCGATAACATCGCCGCCGAGGGATTCGCTGTCGAATCGGACGGCACCTACACCGTCGGCATCTCTACCGATGTCACGCCCGAACTCCGTGCCGAGGGATACGTCCGCGACATCGCCCACATCGTCCAGAACATGCGGAAAAACGCCGGACTCGAAATCTCGGACCGCATCCACCTGTCCATCACCGCGCCCGACGGCAGCGACCTTGCAACTGCCATCGCCAACAACACCGACTACATCGCCAACGAGACCCTAGCAGAAGGCATCAACGGCAAACTCACCAACGAAGTAGCCCGCGACCGCCACAACCTTGATGGCGTCGAAGTGGAGATTGGGCTGGGGAGGGCCTTGTAGGAATCGGTTGATGCTTGCCGCAATACAGCTAGAAAACTTCAAGTGCTTCAGGGAGCTTAACCTGAAATGCGCGCCTCTCACGCTACTCACTGGCATCAACGGCACCGGCAAGAGTAGCGTGTTTCAGGCGTTGGCGTTGATGCACCAAACTGTATTGGAGCGCAACTTTGGTGACAGAATGTTGTACATCAAAGGTTCTCACGTCGACCTTGGTTCATCAAACGAAATCCTTCACAAAGACGCATCATGTATTCGTTTCTCGTTGGATTTCCACTTACGCGATCCTTCAGAGCTTCGATCGCTCCTTGAACGTGCGAGTTTCACTCCCGAAGTAGAGTCGGCAATAACTGCTCGGTTCGCCGATAAATACTTCAGATTTTTGGACCAAAATTTCTGTATTGATCGATCAACGGGTCAACTCCTTTGTCCCGATGCTAGCTCTTTCGACAACTATCTTGAATGGTTTGTTGATGACGAAGCAAACTCATTCCCACCATTGACCGGTGATTTCATCTATGTGAATGCCGACCGCCCAGGTCCAAGAACCACTTATCCGCTAGCGAAGTCTCAGCGCCAGCGAACCGGATTGGGACAAAATACTGAGTTGGCTTGGAGTCATTTGCATGATCATCAATGGTCACTGATTGACGATGACGACCCGCGATTCGATGGCTTCGTCCCGGAACGGCTGATTGATGTCGTAAACCAGTGGTTGCAGACAATCAGCCCAGGTGCCATCATCCACATGGACAACCTTCCCGAAGCTAATCAATTGCTTGCCAGTTTTTCATTCAATCAAGATGGTGACACGCCCTCACGCACGTACCGAGCCATGAATGTAGGTTTCGGCCTGTCCTACACGCTTCCGATCATCGTCGCACTGCTGATGACAAAAGGTACTTTATGCCTGATCGAAAATCCCGAAGCACATCTTCACCCGAGCGGTCAAACGAAGATGGCGGAGTTGGCGGCGCGTGCCGCCAAGGCTGGGATGCAGGTGATGGTCGAGACACACAGCGACCACTTCATCGACGGCATACGTATCGCTGTGCGCGAAGGGATCTTGACGCCAGAAGACGTTGCCATTCACTATTTCGAGCGTGATGGGAACGAGTCGGTCGTCAAGTCGCCTGTTATCGATTCGGACGGACGGCTTTCGGAATGGCCGGCAGGATTCTTCGATCAGCACGAGATGAACGCGGTTAAGCTGTTGGGCCCACGCGGTGCGTGAACTCGTGTTAAATCATGCTAGCGTCGCGGCGAGTGATCTTGAGACTGCGACGCTATGGTTGAAGCAACTAGCACTAGGCTTGGTGTCACTGAATCAACTCGGAATCGGCAAGACCGAGTTAAGAATGGCGCGACATCTGCATGAAATCAAATGCACGGACCGTGCCACGTTGTACGACGTGTGGTTGGCACTCAGAAAGATCGGCGCGCGCGAAGAGGCGCAGTATCTATATCGATTGAGTTCCAAGGCTCCACTTCTGGATTCCGTCGGTGATAGTGTCAAAGACCGGTTTACGCGTTGCGAAGCGACCAGTGTTGAGGACAAGCGTATGACGCCAGACGACGGTGATCCGTTGCTCTACTGCGCAGTCGCCGATGGCATCGCCGTTGGGTTTCCGTCAGCGCCGGCGTGGGAGCAAGACTCGATCAAGGTCTACTTCGATGAACTATCGGCAGACGGTGAAAAGTTCGAGGAAACCTCAGAGACGATTGACAACCTAACGCGTCTGGAACACGCCGACGCAATCGCTGAGCGCCACCTCGCCACCATGCGCGGAGTCTCCAGCTTCGCTGATATGTGGGAACGTCGCGCCGAGATTTTTCCTAATCTGCTGTTCGGACCTGATGTTGAAGACCAACTTGGTCACGTGAATAACACTGCGTCTTCGGCCGTCGTCAAGAAACTTTCGACGTTAGATAGCGACGCTGCGAATTGGCGATCAACGGATACGGCAATGCCAGAGTGGAGTTGCAAGGTTCGACCAGAATCAGACACGGTGCGAAACAATCCATCCTTGATACGAGCGCGACGCTTCCGGTCGCACGGCGGCGGGCGCGAGATGTTCGAGTGGCATGCGGACTTCGGTGACAATCGTATTCACCTCCGCTTCGATGCGCGTACGAAAGAGGTCGAGATCGGCTACATCGGCAGGCATTTGCCGCTGAGATGATGCCATTTTCCTCTCCGTCGCGATGAGACGTGGGTTTTGCAGTGGTCTTTCCGAAGGGTACGACGGTATCCGCTCTCTGCGGTTAAACTGTTTGCGACGATCGCGAACCATTGGGGGTGATGATGACCGAAACGGTCGCATGTGATTTAAGGATCAACGGCGGGGAGCTGCTAAATACGGATACCGCCGAACTGAGTCGCGGCGATGTTGCGATAAAGGGCGGTCGAATCGTCGCGATCGAGGACGTGCCGGACTCTTACGTCGCGGATCGGACGATTGAAGCTACTGGTTTGATCGTCACTCCGGGGTTGATCGATCTGCATACGCACGTCGCGGGCGGATTGCGTCGTGCATCGCCATACAGCGAGGACATGATGCAGGACGCCGACACCGCTGGGGTGCATTCTGGCGTCACCACACTTTTGGATGCCGGGTCATGTGGGATCGCAAACATTGGTGGTCTCGTCAACCATGTCATACCCGACTCCGCGACGCGCATCTTCGCGCTTCTAAATGTCGGCTCCATGGGCGTGAACCGAATCCCAGAGGTTACTTCAGAAATCGACATCGATCGCGATGCCGCGGTCGCGGTGATTACAGACCGGCCCGATGTCATCATCGGCGTCAAGGCGCGCATGGTTTCACCGGGGATCAGCGAACTCGGAATGGAACTCCCGCGGGCGGGAAAGGCGATCGCCGACGAAGCAGGGGTGCGGCTCATGGTGCACATGGGAGATACCGTCGCCAACTCGGATCAAGCCGCGGATGCCGCACCAGAGATTTTGTCGGATGTGCTGACCGAAGATGACATCGTAACGCACAGCTTCAGCGGCGCGCGCGGCGGATTGATCGGTTCAGATGGCAGTCTCTTGCCTGAGGCGTTGGCAGCCCGCGAGCGCGGTGTCAAATTCGACATCGGCGTTGGTGGCGCGAATTTCTCGTTCGACGCTGCTAAACGCGTCCTAGACGGAGGTCTGGTCCCCGATACGA
Organism: Dehalococcoidia bacterium; assembly: GCA_963662485.1. Lineage (GTDB taxonomy): Bacteria > Chloroflexota > Dehalococcoidia > Lucifugimonadales > Lucifugimonadaceae > Bin127. The sequence goes on from OY759581.1 coordinate 336,916, forward strand.
TCAGTTCCGACGTGACTCTCACCAGCCGTTTCGCCGGCCCGACGTTCTCGCAGGTCGATTGCATCGGCAAGGTGATGTCGTTGGGTTTCTCGCTTGAAGAGGCGCTGTTGATGTCGACCCGCAAACCCGCGGCGGTGCTGGGACCCGATATCGAGCGCGAGCTTGGGTGCATGGCGCCCGGTACTGCCGCTGATCTGACGCTGTTGCGCGTCCACGCTGGCGAGTGGGAGTTCATCGACGCTGCCGGTAACATAAATCTCGGCACTCACGCGTTAGAACCTGTATCTTGTATCCGTGCCGGTCGTGTGATGCCGATCGATTACGGTCCGAGACCTAACGGATGGTTGCCCAACGAGCGCTAGGCACGAAACCAAGACGAAATGAGCCCCAATATGGACAAAAACACGATCCTAGACCGTATCGGAGAGTTGCCGCGTATCAAACTCGCTCGGCTATGCACCCCGTTGGAGGAAGCACCTCGGTTGCGATCCGCGATTGCGGAGTCGATGGACGAGGGTGTCGATGCGGTGCCGCGCATCTTCATCAAGCGCGATGATGCAACCGGTTTCGCGTTTGGCGGCAACAAAGCACGGCACATGGAGTTTCTCTTCGCGCACCTCATCGGGCGCGGTTTCGACACCATCGTCAACATCAATCACTATCACTCTAACCAGGCCCGATTCGTCGCCGCTTCTTCCGCCAAAAACGGGTTGAAGTGCCACATGGTCGCCGTTGACATGGTTGACGCGCCCGTGATGGGCAATCTGCTTATTGGGCACCTCACCGGCGCCGAGATTCATCGCGTCCCTTCCGAGTATTCGCGCGCCGTAGCCGAGCGGCTCGTGAAAGAAGAGAACGAACAGGGTCGCAATGCGACGATCCTCTCCGACAACGACTTTTCGGACATCGCAGGAATGATCGGCTTTCTCGAAACCGGGATTGAAATTGATGCTCAGTTGGATCGCTTCGAGATTGCCGATGCCCCAGTTCGCATGTGGGGGCTAGTCGGACGTTCAATCGCCGGTTTGCGCCTCTACGCACGGAACACCGGCAAGAATTGGAGCGCGTCGGCAACTGCTTATTCGCCCACCCAGCCGGACAGCTACCAAGCGGTCTATATGGACCGTTCGAGCCGAGTGGCGGACCTGCTCGGTCTTTCCACCGCGCTCGAACCTGGCGACCTCGATACGATTGTCGGATACCAAGGCGATGACTACGGCATTCCGCACGACGGTGTGCTGGAGGCGATCCATATGGTCGCCAAGACCGAGGGCGTAATCCTCGACCCCAACTACACGGGCAAATCTATGTCAGCACTTATCGGCGAGATTCGCAAAGGTAACCTCGATCCCGAGATACCCGTCGTCTTCGTTCACTCAGGCGGTTTGCCCCAAACCTTCGCCTTTGCCGACCAGCTCTGGGCGTGGGAGGGATAGCCCTCACATACCTAGGCTTTCGGAGACTTCTGCTAGTGATTCTTCGACGGCGTCGCAGAGTTCGTCCATTTCGTCGGCGGTAATTGAGAGGGGTGGCGATACTGGCAGGATGTATGCGCCGACCCGGATCCAGACACCGCGCTTTTTGAGCGCGTCGGTGAAGCGTCCGCCGATGCCAACTTCAGGCGCGAAGGATTGCTTGGTCGCACGATCCGCTACGAGCTCGAGTCCTTGCACCAGACCGACACCGCGCGCGTCGCCGATAATTTCGTAGCGGTCTTTCATCTCCGCCAAACGATCGGCTAGTTGCACTCCGCGTTCGCGGGCGTTCTGCACGAGGTTCTCGCGCTTGATAATCTCTAGATTCTTGAGACCTGCCGCCACACCGCCGGGATGCGCCGAGTAGGTGTACATGTGGCTCCACGTCTTTTCCGGCCCGCCAGCAAAGGCGTTGGCGATCCGACTGTCCGCGATGCAGCCGCCGAGCGGGAAATATCCGCTGGTTATGCCTTTCGCGAAAGACATGATGTCCGGCATCGTGTTCACAACTTCAGCACCGAACCACTCGCCGAGACGTCCGAAACCGGTTATCACCTCGTCAAAGATCAAGAGCACGCCGTAACGGTCGCAGATCTCTCGCACCATCGGCCAGTAGTTGTCAGGCGGGACGACGCCGCCTAAGGGTTGCGTAATCGGTTCACCTATCACCGCAGACACGGACTCAGGCCCTTCGCTGATGATCGCCTTCTCGATCGCCGATGCCGCCAGTTCGCCGCACTGTTCGGGCGATTCCGAGTTGAACTCGCATCGGTAGAAGTGCGGCGCTGGCACATGAACGACGTTTGACGGTTTTGGCTGGTAATCGGTGCGCGGAAAACCGGGATGCTCGCCAAGCCACATCGTGCCGTACGTCGCACCGTGATACGAGCCGCGGCGCGAGATCACCTTGTGCCGTCCGCGGTCTCCCATCCGCACGTGATAAGCCTGGGCGAGTTTGAGCGAAGACTCGTTCGCTTCTGAACCGCCTTGACAGAAGAAGGTTCGAGAAAGGTCGCCCGGTGTCAGATTCGCGATCTCGGTCGCCAATTCGACTGCCGCCGGCGTGACGCTGGCGTACACGTTCGCGCTGAGGTCCGATATCTGCCCGTAAATCGCGCGCGCGATCTCTTCGCGTCCGTGCCCTACCTGCCGGAAGTACATGCCGGAGATGCCGTCGATGTAGCGATCGCCGTCAACATCGTAGATGTAGATGCCTTCGCCGCGTTCGACGATCAACGGCCCGCCCTCTTCACCGAGCAACGCGTGGTTGTTCATCCCTATGAAGATATGGTCCAGCGCCGCGCGGCGGAGTTCGGAAGGGCTTTTAGACACGGTTGCAGATTGCATGGCGACAGCCTTTAAGCGGTGAAAGTTGCGAACTTACATTCACTCTATCCCATCGCCCAAACTACATCGGCAAAACAGAGTCGTTTGAGCATCTAGAATCTCGGTGTATGAGACGATGCATAAAGATCGGCGGCATTGGTGGCGCGGCTTCGGGTTTGATCGTGTTTCTGGGATACGTGCTAGCGTCGTGGTGGGTGTGCAGCGGACTCCTCGACTGCCCCGGGCACTGGTTGCCGTACCTCATGATCTTCGCCATCGGTGTTTCGGTCTTCACGCTGTCTGGACTCATCCTTGCCGCCATCCTGCACTGGTTCTACCAGTTCACCAAAGTCGATGATTCGTAGCACCGACGGTGGCGGCCCCATTTGTCTTGACGAGGCGACGGCAAACCCTTCGTAAACCGGACCATGTCATTCTGAACGGAGCGAAGCGTAGTGAAGAATCTCTTGCAGCGAACGCGGACCCTTGACGAGATTCCTCGCTGCGCTCGGAATGACAGCGGTGCGCGCCGGGACACGTCGGTTTCTAACGGGTCTCGTCAATGGGATTGCCACGATATAGACTCGAATCTTGTGTCTTTCAAACGTCGTCTGTGTTGAGGAAATCCCCGCATGTCCAACTCGGAATCCGTCTTTGATGTAGTTGTGATCGGTGCCGGTCCCGGCGGCTACCACGCCGCGATCCGTGCCGCGCAACTCGGTCTGAACGTTGCCATCATCGAGAAGGACGACGGCACCGGCATCGGCGGACTCGGCGGTGTGTGCCTGAACTGGGGATGCATTCCCTCAAAGTCGTTGCTGAAGAACGCCGAACTCGTCAACGAGATGAAGCATGCCAGCGACTGGGGCATCGAGTTCGACAATGTGCGGTTCGACATGTCGAAAGCGGTTGACCGCTCGCGCCGCGTCTCCAACACTCTGACGCGCGGCATTGGCTACCTGATGCGGAAAAACAACATCACCGTCATCGAGGGCACCGGACGATTGATGTCGTCGTCACGCGTACAGGTTGACGGCGACCAGTGGGTGACGGCGCAGAACATAATCTTCGCCACCGGCGCACGCGCCCGTTCCTTGCCTGGACTTGAGATCGACGGCGAGTCGATCATCACTTCCCGTGAAGCCCTTGAGCTGCGCGAACAACCCAGCGCCATCGCCATCGTCGGCGCATCGGCGATCGGTTGCGAGTTCGCTTACTACTTCAACGCGTACGGCGTCGAGGTCAGGCTCTTCGAACTGCTTCCGCGCATCGTACCGAAAGAGGACGAGGAAGTATCGGCGGAGCTCGAACGACAATTCAGGCGGCAAGGCATCAAGATCAGCGCCGGTTCGATGGTCAGCGGCGTCGAAACTAACGACGACGGAACTTTGACGCTCACCTACACCGAGGGCACAGACGGCGAAGCGCAGCAATTCACCTGCGACAAGGTGTTGCTCGGCGTCGGCGTGCAACCCAACTCTGACGACATCGGACTGTCTAACGTCGGCATCGAGACCTACGGCCCCGGCTTCATCGAAGTCGATGGCAACATGCGAACGAACGTCACGGGCGTCTACGCCGTAGGCGATGTTACCGGCAAACTGCCGCTCGCGCATGTCGCGTTCGATCAGGGCATCGTCGCCGCGGAGACGGTCGCCGGACACAATCCGGAGCCGATCGAAGACTATCTCGCCATGCCGCGCTGCACCTATTGCCACCCGCAGATCGCGTCCGTCGGCATCACCGAAGCCGAAGCCAAAGAGCAGGGACTCAACTACAGCGTCGGCAAAGTGCCCTTCCAAGTCGCCGGCAAGTCGGTAGCCGTCGGCGACCCTAGCGGATTCGCGAAGATCATCGTTGACGACGAGACGGGCGAGGTCGTCGGTGCACACATCATCGGCAGCGAAGCGACCGAACTGATCGCCGAAGTCGGAATGTTGCGCTACCTAGAAGGCACGAGCGAAGAGCTGCACCGCGTGACCCACTCGCACCCCACGATGTCGGAAGTCGTCAAAGAGGCCGCCGCCGCCGTAACCGGTGAGGCGATACATTTCTAGTCAAACCCGCACACTCGGACTGGAATCACACAACGAAAGGTCTACCCACATGACTAATCAGCTACGCGTCGGACTCGTCGGCGTCGGTCAGCGAGGACTCAACCATCTACAGCAACTGGTCCGGTTGCAGTCGGAAGAGATCGGTACTTTCGCCGCGTTGGCGGACCCGTTCGCCGAGAACCTGAGCCCGGACAAGATCAAGCAGTGGGAGCCGAACTACGACGAGCGCGGCATGGCACTGTTCTCCAGCGCGGACGAGATGATCGCGTCGGGCGCGGTCGATGTCATCTGGTTCGCAATGCCGCCGAACCAGCACCGAGGCGAGATCGAGCGCGCCGCACAAGCGGGCATCGCGGTCTTTGCCGAAAAACCGCAGACGCTGTTCTTCGATGAGGCATTGTCCCAAGCCGAAGCCATCGACGCGGCGGGCATCCCGAACACCGTCGGTTTCCAGATGCGATTCCATCCGGCGTACAAGGCGATCCGCGATCACCTCTCCGACAAGTGGACGGCGGCGATGATGATGGTCGCCGAGGGCGCCGTCGAAGGACACGGCGTGAAGCACACCCACACCGAAGAGCGCGGCGGACCCGCAAACCGCATATGGACCGCCAACCGCGCCTGGTCCGGCACCTCCATGGTCGAAGCCGGCATTCACCAGACCGACATCATGCGCTACTGGTCCGACGACGATGTCGAGTGGGTGCGTGCCTCTTACGTCGACCGTCCGCAAGAGCTGTGGGCGAGCGAGGGCGACAACCCGATCTACTACAACGTTACATACGGCTTCAAGAAGGGCGCCATCGGCACGCTCGTATTCACCAAGCCGGCGCGCTCCTACTACAACGGACGCTTCGACTGCGTCATCTGGGAGCATGGCACGATCAAGTTCGAGGGCAACCGCATCGTCGATTACCACTACGCCGGCGACGATTGGTCGCCCGCGCTACGTCCCGGCATCGACGACACCCGCCGCGTCATCTGCGAAGACCCCGGATACGACGGCATGGCGATACCCAACACCTACGAACTCGCCAAGACCTTCCTCGAATCGATCATCGACGACGACGCCACCAAGACCCGCAACACCTACCGCTCATCCCTCAACTCCCTAGCCGCCGTCCTCGCCGCAAACACCTCAAACACCCTCGGCGGCGAACAGGTCAACATCGACGAGTTCATGCACGGGGACAGGTACGCCGAGTATCGAGCGCGTCCGGCGGGCGTGTGATGCGCGAGTGTTTGCGGGCATCGGTATAATCGCAAGCGGAGGTTAAGTCTTGAACGACGACAGCAAGATCGATTTTCGAGCCCGGCGAGCCGCGTTCGACTGGTTGCGACGGCAGGTTTCGGAGGACGGTGTAGTCGAGCACGACGTCGTCAGCCAAGGCATTCGACATCAAGGACAACAGCTCCCGTTGCTTAACGTCAAGGGCGGGATACACATACCTCGCGGAATGGACCTCCCACTCTCGATTCGGACCTCGCCGCGAAGTCAGTACGACAACAAACTTGGCACCGATCACCGATTACGGTACCAGTACGCCGGTACCGATCCTGAAATGTGGGTCAACGTCGCGATGCGGACAGCGATGGAAAACAGCACGCCGCTCATCTACTTCCACGGAATCGAGAACTGGCGGTACGTCGCGCTCTGGCCCGTCTTCGTCATCGACGACTCACCTGACGACCTGACCTTCACCATCGCCTGTGAACACGCCGCGTTCGTAGACAAGGTGTTGGAGCACGAGGATGCGGGGTGGTGAGGTGAGGTTTGAGCGAAGCAAATCCCAAGTTTCGGTAGCGTCGAAGCGCTCCCCGAGAATCGCACGTTTGATGTGCGTAGGTTAATGAGGTGCATCGTCAAGTATGTCTACCTATCAGTACGAAAATCTAAACCCCGAGAGCTTTCAGCAGTTGTGCCAAAGCTTGCTTGTCAAAGAATATCCGGGCTTGCAGTGTTATCCCGTAGGACAACCCGATGGTGGGCGCGACGCCACTTCTCCTTTTTCCCCAACTGAGCCGGATAGCAATGAGTTTATTCTTTTTCAGGTGAAATTCGCGAGGCGCGAGCTCAGTCCTCTGGACGCACGAAAATGGCTCCTTCGAACTTTAAAAAATGAACTACCCAAAATACATAAGCAGGTCGCGAATGGCGCAAAGAAATTCGTGTTAGTGACAAATGTTGAAGGAACAGCACATCACAAAACCGGATCTATGGACAAACTCCAGGCATTGCTCGATGAGTACATCCCGATCGATGCCCAAGCGTTGTGGCGCTGCGACCTTGACACTCGGATGGATAATTCTATGGACCTTAAGTTCAAGTATCCATCGATTATCGCAGGGGACGATTTACTCAGTCTCATTGTTGAAGCAGGTCAAGATGAGAATAGTGAACGTCGTCAGAACGCCGTAACCGCGTTTCTAACGCATCAGTTCGAAGCTGACCGAGAAGTGAAATTTAAACAGATTGAGCTCGAAAGCGACATATTCGACCTTTTCACCGATGTTCCAATAATACCGCGTCTACCGCCCGAAGAAAGAGATACACCAACAGACCAACTCGCGAGCGCGTTTTACAGGTCCGCGAGCTCTGTTTCAGGCGATATAAGGCCATTCGTGATTGTTCAGTGGTTGGAGAACGCGACCGGGATTGCGAATAACCCTTCCAATCACTTCCGGCGGGATGAAACATGGATGAACGCCGCAACTCTGCTCCTTGATGATGCATTTCAACAATCAGAACCGTTTGTAATTCTGCAGGGCGCCCCGGGGCAGGGCAAATCGACGATCGCGCAATACATTTGTCAGATACACCGTATGCGCGTTTTAGGCGACGACGCGGTGAATGCACCGAATCCGATCGGAGCGAACGCCGCATTTCGGCTTCCTTTTAAAGTGGAGATCCGCGATTTCGCGAGTTGGTTGAACGGTGGCAATCCCTTTGGCAATCTGAGTGGTGTCGACAGGAGCGCTCCGTCCGCGAAGACGTTGGAGAACTTCTTGTCCGTTTTGATCCAATCCGCGTCTGGCGGGACGGAATTCAGCGTGGCCGATTTGCACTACATGATTCGCCGTTCGCCCGTACTCGTTGTTCTTGACGGCCTTGACGAGGTAGCGGAAATCAGGCAGCGAGAACGAGTTGTGGAAGAGATAACTTCTGCGGTCTCGCGCCTCAACGCTCTTGCATTGTCAATGCAAGTCGTCGTCACAAGTCGCCCAACCGCATTCATCAACTCTGCTGTCCTACCCACCCGAAGGTTTGCTACATATTCGCTCGAGTCGTTGACGAGGCCGCTGATCGATGAGTACGCTGATCGATGGTTGCAATCGCGGGCGATCGACGAATCTGAAGCTACGGACGTGCGTCGCATACTCCACAACCAATTGAATGAACCGCATTTACGTGACTTGGCACGTAATCCCATGCAGCTTGCCATTTTGCTTAGTTTGATTCATCGTCAAGGTGTTTCATTGCCCGAAAAACGGACCGCGCTTTATGACAATTATGTCTCCTTATTTTTCGATCGTGAGTCGGAAAAATCTCTAATAGTCAAAAACAACCGGGACCTTCTTGTTCGGATTCATAGGCATTTGGCGTGGGTTCTACAGTCGGGCGCGGAGACCACGACTGGATCCCGGACTTCCTTTAAATCGTTTTCTGGAACGATCACGGAAGAAGAACTTCGCGCGGAGGTCAAAGAATTCCTTGAAAGGGAAAAAAGTGATCCCTCCCTAGTTGACACACTTTTTAGTGGTATGGTGGAACGAGTCGTCGTGATTGTATCAAGGGTCCAGGGCATTTACGAATTTGATGTCCAGACCCTGCGGGAATATTTCGTAGCGCGCCATCTTTACGAGACTGCACCTTATTCACCTACAGGCGATGAGCGATCCGGAACCAAATCTGATCGTTGGCGCGCACTTTCCCGCAACTATTATTGGCTTAATGTTGCGCGCTTCTACGCAGGGTGTTACAGTGAAGGCGAACTTGCGTCGTTGATTTATGAGCTTCGGGGTTTGCGCGACGACGATGCCTTTCGATTGACCAGTCATCCCCAAATGCTTACCGCCATATTGCTCGGTGATTGGGTATTCTCTCAAAAACCTCAAACAGTAATGGACGCTGTCGATCTAATCCTCGAGTCCCGCGGGTTGCGCATGCTTTTGGCCGGAGGCGGATCGGCGCGAGATTCATTTGATGATGTCGTTGTGAGCGATCTGAACGGCAGAGACCGACTCATTGCGGCTTGTAAGGAGCTCGTGAAGCCTACCGAACATTTTGATCAGGTAATGATGGTCGCGCGTCGAGTACTCCTGCCGAATTCTGACCCACATAGTCTCCTCAAGTGGTGGTTGGAAGAGATGCAATCGGCGGACGAATCTGACTGCAAGCACTGGAATTTGTTAGGCGATCAACTGCAGTGTTGGTCCATGATAGGCGTCGACGACGTAGCGGCGTTGATGGACGGAAACGAAGTTCCGTCTTGGAGTGTCGTGAACGGACTCCTGCGCTCTGGTCGCATGGACATCATCGAAGGCGACGAAGGATTGTTCGATGCGGCTTTGGAAGCCGTACTAGCTGGCGAATTGGTCGGCTGGTTGCGCGGTGAGTCTTTACTCGAAAGAATGGAATGGTCCATCGATCCAACGACATTCGTTAACCACCATCATCGGCACGTTGGGCCTGGACGAATGTCGTTACTCGAGTATCTGGATCGATACACAGGTTTCAAAAACCTTGGCACTGATAATGTTTCGCCGAGCTTCGCGAATGCGGAACGCTGTGCGCGAGTGATTGAAGCGTTCATTGGCGCAGCCGCAAGTCCACTTTCGGTGTGGGATACGACCACTGAGCCGTGGGGACAGATCGTGGAAACTGGAATCAGTGAGTTCGGTCAACACAGAAGGTGGGTCGAGCTAGCCAACGTCGCAGCTGGCATCAGATCGAAAGAAGAACAGTGCGAGGACAGTCCCGACCTTTTTGATCTAAGCCGACCATTGGTGCGGCGCGCTAGATACGCGCGTTTACGTGCGGGAACTCGAAAGTGGTGGTCCAATCAGTTACAGTCTGCCACGAACGCCGACGAAGCGTGGATGGCTTTGCTAATTCTATTTACTTGGGCAAGCGGTAGGACGATCGAAGGAATGTCGGAGGAATTGGACAATATCGTTGAAAATTTGGGGCGCGCTGACTGGAACTACCTTTTTTCATCGCTCCGCAAAGCCGTCGATGCCAATTCATTGCGCTCTTGGGTCAATTCGGCCAAGATTCGTGTCGACGCGCTGCCACCTTCGCTCAGCCACCGTACAGCCGCATTGATGACAGTTAGATGTAGAAATTCGGCAGTTGCAAGCGACTTGTACGATCGGTACCTTTCGGACTACCATGGCGACGACCCAGTGGTCTTGTCGGTACGTACCGATATGCAAATCATCCAAGCCTGCCGGAACGAAGGAAAGTGGTCTCAGGCGATTGAGGGATTGAGGTCGAATTACGACGCGGGCGTTCCTGTCGGCAGAGGATTCTTCGAGCATCTTGCAAGGAGAAGAGTCAAACTGCCAAAGGCAGTCGCGAAGGAAATAGCTGAGAATCCGATGGAGTTTCCGGTGAGGCTTGTTAACCTTGCGGAGGCTCGTTGCCGCGAACTCAACGCATCCCGAATTTCCCCTGTGGGCCGAGTGGCGGCCGAAGACGGTTGGTTCGGGGACTGACGCGGTTCGATGTTGCGTTAGGACGAACCAGATAAAGGCGACGGTGTCTAGCAAGAACTTCAACTGGATCTCTTGACCTGACGTTGAAGGGATTTAAGTCGCGTTCGGATCGAAGTAGTCTAGAACTGCTTCGGGTAGCGGGTCGAAGAAGGAGTCTTTGATCTTGGCTTCGCCCTTGCCGAGCCCTGGTTGGCGCGGAGCGTCGTCGGACTTCGGCAGGATGCGAACCGAGGTCGTCGGATTTTCGCCGCCGGTGATGACCGTGATGTGTAGGTTTCCTTCCTCGTCGTAATACGGAGAGGTAGGGGGGATTCCGTTTAGGTTTTCGTCTGAAACGTTGCTGGTCATGGCGTGGATGTGTGAAGTGAGGGTTGTTTCATGTTAACGGATTCGATTGGACGGCGCGCTGAGTCGCGACTCGGGCATCCCCCGCTCACATCGCTACGCTCGTTCGCGCCCCCTTACGCTTTGCGAAGGGGGCGTACTGATTGCCACCATTCGCTCAAGCCCCTGTCATTCCGAGCGCTGCACCCTGTCATTCCGAGCGGAGCGAGGAATCTTCCCCCCCCCCCCTTCGCGAAGCGTAAGGGTGGCTAGGGGGGATGCCCTGGTAGGTGCTGGGCAAGCGGCGTCCGTCGAATTGCCTGCCAGCCGGTTGAGTCCATGCTGCGCATCCCCCGCTCACATCGCTCCGCTCGTTCGCGCCCCCTTTGTCCTTCGGACATTTCCCCCACGAGTGGGGGAAACCTTAATCGATCAACCCCCTGTCATTCCGAGCGCGGCACCCTGTCATTCCGAGCGGAGCGAGGAATCTTCCCCCCTTCGCGGAGCGTAAGGGGGGCTAGGGGGGATGCCCTGGTAGGTGTTGGGCAAGCGGCGTCCGTCGAATTGCCTGCCAGCGTTTGGAGTCCATGCGGGGCATCCCCCGCTCACATCGCTTCGCTCGTTCGCGCCCCCTTACGCTTTGCGAAGGGGGCGTACGCGTGTTTGCTCTACGTGGGTTGGAAGCGCGATCTCGCAGTCTCTCTTATGGATTCCGGCTTCCGCCGGAATGACGAATGCTTTCTGAATGACGAATGTTGCCGGAATGACGTTGGCTGTCTACACGACGTTGACTGCCGGAATGACGTTGGATGTTTAGTCGATGGTGGATTTGTTGGGTCCTGCCGCGATGTACTCGGGTCTGAGTTCATGTCCTAGTCCGGGGCGGTCGGAGACGTGGTAGAAGCCGTTGCGGACGTCTAGGGCTGGGGTTAGGGCGGCGTTGTAGTAGGGGAGTTCGGAGTAGGCGATTTCTAGGCGGTAGAAGTTGGGGGTGGACATCATGACTTGTGCGCCGGCGGCCATGGTGATGGGGCCGGTGGCGTCGTGCGGCGAGACGGGGATGTAGTAGGCTTCCGCCATGGTGGCAATCTTTCGCATCTCGGAGATGCCGCCGCAACGCACGATGTCGGGCATGATGTAGTTGGCGAGCTGCTTGTCGAGGATCGGGCGGAAGTCGTAGCGGGTGACGAGCCGTTCGCCGACGCAGATCGGCATGGGGACCTGCTCTTTGACGATCTTGAGCGCGTCGTGGTTTTCCGGCGGCACCGGCTCTTCAAGCCACCCGATGTCGAACTCGCCAAGTGCTTTGCCGACGCGCACCGCCGCGGCGACGTCGTAGCGTCCATGCAGGTCGATCAGCAGTTCAACGTCGTCGCCGATGGCGTTTCGGACGGCGCGGGTGATCTCGACGCCCTTGCGGAGTCCGGTCGGCGAGATGTTGTGCCCGTGCTGGAGCGGCGACACGTCGTCGAAGTCGAAGAACGGGTCCATCTTGAGCGCGGTGTGCCCCTCGGCGATGGTCTCGAACGCGGCGCGGGCGTATGCTTCCGGCGTCTGCTCGGCGGGCATCCAGCCGTTGGAATAGAGGCGCAGATCGTCTCGGAACTTGCCGCCGAGCAGCTCGTAGATCGGCAGACCGAGCCGCTTGCCCTTGATGTCCCAGAGCGCGATATCGACGGCGGAAATCAGCGCCGAGCCGAAGCCGCGATTGCCCGTGCTGTTCAACTCCGAGAAGAGGCGCGTCCAGATGTAGTCGACGCGAGACGAGTCCTCGCCGACGAGAAACGCTTCCAGCTTCGGTATCGACGCGTGGATCATGTGCGCTACCACACCACCCTGCGCCTGACCGAGACCCGTCAACCCCTCGTCCGTCTCGATAGTGAGAAAGACCCAAGGGTACCGAGGCCCATATCCGATATGAGATTTGACAGCAGTGATTTTCATGGCGGGTTCTTGCAGTTGAGGCGGTTTTTGGGGAGATTACCGATTGGCGTATTCGACGTAGATCGCGATGGCGTCTTTGATGTTCTCGAGCGCTTCTTCGAGCGTGTCGCCTTGCGTATGGCAACCGGGCAGGCTCGGGCATGAAGCGACGAAATAGCCGTCTTCGTCGCGTTCGGTGGTGACCAGATAGTTGGTAATCATCGCTAGGTTCGGTTTCGGATGCGGCAACCGCGTGGTGCCGCGATGTTGATTTTACACGTCTGCGAAACTCACGCCGCGAGTTCGTAGATGGTGCTGGACCAGGCTTCGCGGACGGCAGTTTTGAGGGCTTCGCGATTGGGGCGATGGGTGTTGAGACGACGGGTGAGGACGCGCTCGGTCAGCTTGTCGGGCAGTTTCGCGCGTTGCAGGAACTGGCTGATGACGTGTCGGTCGCCGCCGAAAATCAGGTAGTCGATGCGGTGCTTGCATTTGCCGAAACGGTCAGCGGCTAGCCTCGCCGATTTGTCGAAGAATTCCCGCGCCCACTTTTCGCGGGATCGTTTGAAGCGGTTCGCCGACTGTCCGCCGGCGCGGTGGCGATTCGGCACCCAACGCGTCTCGGTCTTCGTCAAAACGAGCGACTCGTCGTGCGCGACGGCGATAGCGACGTAGCCATAGCGGATTAGTATGATGCCGACATGTAGCGGAGGATCGATGAAGTGGCGCAGGTATTCCCGGTCCGTCGTCTCCATCTCCGATTCGATGGGGAACGGCGGCGCGATCGCTAGACGCGGCGAGAATTCCGCGTCTGATTGCTTTGTGTAAAGCAGAGCGAGACCAGTCGGAGATTTGCGCGCCGAATCGGGTAGCCAGGACCAGTCGGAGGGGTTGGGGCCCCCTTTGCCGTTGGCATTTCCCCCGTCAACGGGGGAAACCCTAGATTCTTGGTATTGCCGTCCGCTGACGAGGGAAACTCTAGATTCTTGGTTTTGTCCACCGCGTGCGAGGTAATCCTTCACCGATGACTGCGGTAGAAGTTGGAAGCGATAGCGTCCGACGGAGTCGTCCTCCAGCCGTTTGAGCATCGCCATCGTGCCACGCGCCGATGTCGTGCGCGGCGGAAGGATGTCAGAGGCGAGCATGGCGCAAGACGACGGTCTACTCGGTCCAGGTCTTGCCTTTGAACGCCACCGTCGCCGGATCGACGCGGGCGCCGAGTCCGATGCCTTGCGGGATGATGAGGTGTCCGTTTTCGACACGCTCGAACGGTTCGAGGACGGTGTGCCGCCAATCGGCTTCGTACACGGCGTGCTCAAGGGGCAGGACGTTGGCGAATGCGATCGTCGCATGCGCACTCGCCAGCAACGATAGCGGGCCCGACGGGCAGTGCATCGAGACTGAACCTGGGAACGCCGCTTCGAGCTCGACACCGATGCGGTACGCTTCGACGGGCCCACCGCAGAACTTCACATCCGGCATCACGATATCGAGAACGTCCTCGCGCACCAGGCGCTCGAAGAGTTTCACTCCGTAAGCGTGTTCACCGCCGGCGATGGGTAGCGTCGCGTGTTCGTGGATCGTGCGGAGGTCGTCGGAGTTTTCGACTGGGTCAACCGGCTCTTCGAACCATTGACCGCCCGCGGCGCGGAGCTCCGGCTCCAACGCGAGCGCAGAGTCGAGGTCAAAGCGCGAATGGCAATCGACAAAGATGGTGATATCCGGACCGACCGCTTCGCGTATCGTCTGGACGCGTTCGAGGCCGGCTTCGGCGCACGGCGGCAACCCCGTCGAGTCGAACGGTGCTTGACACTCGTCGAACGGCGCGCACTTGATCGTCTTGAAGCCGTTGTTTACTGCTTCCGTCGCCATCTCAGCGAAATCGTCCGGACCGCGATCCACCGGCCCGTGGTCATCAGGAAGCATCGAGCGATTGATGTTGCCGTATAGCTCAACGCGGTCTGGCAAATTGCCATCGCCGTCGTGATCGTGGGTATGGCGCAGGAATTCGGCTAGTGGCATTGATGCACGTTGCGATAGAGCATCGGCAGCGGCGCATCGGAGCGCGCTCACAGCAGTCGCGATCTTCTGATCCTCTTCCAGTTCCGCCGGATCCACACCGAGAAGCTGCATGACATGATCGTCGGAAGCGATTCGCTGACCGCGGAGCCGATTCGCGAGGCGCGCCGTGATCGCCGCAACGCTGCCAGAGAGCTGGGTAGACGTGATCTCGCCCTGACCCGCGACTCCATCAGCATCGGACAGATTGATCGTCGCCCAGTCAGTGTTCCCCCGCACATGAATCTCTTGAAACTCAAGCGCAGTGGGACACCACCAGATATCGGGAGATGTAGTGATAGGCATATTGCGATTTTACCCGCAACGCCGAACCCTTCCCTTCACTAATGCCCGATCGCCGCGTTGCTGCGCGCAAACTGCCAATTGGCGGTAAAATCGCATAGTCGCGGCGTGAAAATCCATCAGACGCCGCACCGTGAGCCGCTACGCAACACAGAAAGGCGATACGGGATATGCAACTCAGACCTAACCGCGTCAAAGAAAAGATCGCCGCTGGAGGAGTGGCAGTATCGGTGGTCGGCTTCACCCATCCTGACGACATCGACGTGTTCGGACCGATTGCGAACGCGAACGGCATCGACGCGGTTTGGCTCGAGGGCGAGCACGCCGGAGTCGATCCTGCCAATCTCGGTAACCTTACCCGCGCCTGCGATTTGTGGGGATTGACGCCGATAGTTCGCTTAAACGCCAACTCGCAAAGTCTGATCTACCGCACTTTAGACTGTGGCGCGCAAGGCATCGCCGTCCCACACGTCAACACCGCCGCCGAAGCGCGGAACGTCGTTGACGGCGGCAAGTTCCCACCAATCGGCAAGCGCGGCAACTACACCAGCCGGCAAGGGCACGGTGTCGCCAACTACATGCAGGTAGCCGACGACCACTCGCTCCTCATCGTCTTCATCGAAGACATCATCGCCTACCAGAACTTGGACGCGATTCTGGAAATCGACAACATCGACATCTTCTTCGTTGCGCCGGGTGATTTCGCCGCTTCGATGGGCTATGCCGGCATCTGGGATCAAGTGGCGAACCATCCCGAAGTGCAAGCGACGATGGACGACACATTCAAGCGCATCCAAGCCGCGGGCCGGGTCGCCGGCGCGACCTGTGGGAAGGCCGGGCTCGAACGCTACTTGGACCTCGGCGCAAAGTTCTTCCTGACGACTACCCAAGAGTGGTTGGACGAAGGCGCGGCGAGTTTCATGAACATCGTCAAACCCTACACATCATCCTCTTCGACGGGATAGGGTTAGGGCGAGCGCGGCACGATTTCCAATCGTCCATGTGGCACTATGTATTGCAGAAAGGCAGTAACCAGATATGACCTTACGACCCAATCTTGCGAAAGAGAAGCTAGCAGCCGGAGAGGTGGCTATCGTCGTCGGTGGATTTTCAAGCCCTGACGACATTGACGCCTTCGGTCCAACCGCGAACGCGAACGGCATCGCCGGCGTCTGGTTGGAGGGCGAACACGGCGGCGTAGACGCGTCCACTCTGGGCAACCTGACCCGCGCCTGCGATCTGTGGGGTATTTCGCCGGTAGTCCGCATCAACGAGAACTCGCAAGGGTTGATCTATCGCACCCTCGATTGCGGCGCGCAAGGCATCGTCGTGCCGCACGTCAACAACGCCGCCGAAGCGCGAAACGTCGTGGACGGCGGCAAGTTCCCGCCCATCGGCAAGCGCGGCGCGTACACCAGTCGGCAGGGACACGGCGTGTCGAACTACATGCAGATTGCCGACGATTACTCGCTGCTTGTAGTCCTCATCGAGGACATCATCGCCTACCAGAACCTCGACGAAATACTTGAAGTGGACGAAATCGATGTCTTCTTCGTCGCGCCGAGCGACTTCGCCGCTTCGATGGGGCATACCGGCGATATCGGACATCCTGATGTCGTAGAGACGATGAACGATGCGTTCCGACGCATCGAGGCTGCGGGCCGCAACTCTGGTGCGACTTGCGGCGAAGCGGACGTTGGGCGATACCTAGGCTTGGGTGCCAAGTTCCTCCTGACTAGCACCGGTCCATGGTTGAGCGCCGGCGCCGCCAGCTTCATGAACACTGTCAACAGTCATTGAGACAAGCAGATAAGAAAGGCTCCGCCAAAAATGGAGATTAGACCCAATCGAATCAAAGATAAACTCGCCGCCGGCGAGGTCGCGACGATCGTCGGGGGCATGACCCACCCGGACGACATCGACGCGTTCGGACCGATCGCCGTCAATCACGGCTTCGACGGCATCTGGTTGGAAGGCGAACACGGTTGGGTCGACGCGTCGGAGCTCGGAAACCTGACCCGCGCCTGTGACCTCTGGGGACTCACCTCGGTGTGCCGAGTGAACGATAACAACCAGGGATTGATTTACCGCACGTTGGACCGCGGCGCGCAAGGCATCGTGGTGCCGCACGTCAACAACGCCGCCGAGGCGCAGAACGTGGTTGATGGCGGCAAGTTCCCACCGATCGGCAAGCGCGGAAGCTACACCAGCCGGCAAGGGCTCGGCGTATCGAACTTCATGGATGTTGCTGACGACAACTCGCTGTTGATAATCCTCATCGAAGACATCATCGCCTACGAAGTCCTTGATGAAATCCTCGCTGTCGACCACATCGATGTGTTCTTCGTCGCACCGGGCGATTTCGCCGCGTCGATGGGACACAAGGGCAACATCAACCATCCGGATGTCGTCGAAACGATGAACGATGCCTATCGTCGCATCGTCGCATCGGGCAGGACGGCCGGTGCGATCTGCGGCAAAGCCAACGCGGAGCGATTCCTTGATCTCGGCGTGAAACTGCTATTCACGAACACGCCGGAATGGATCAACGAGGGCGCGGCGAGCTTCATGAGCATCGTCAACGGGCACTCGAAGTGAACGGCGCGCGGCTACGTAACGCGGGCAGTTAATTTAGCGTTAGACTATGCGCGCTTACAGTTTTTCGCGTCTCCGAACCAGAACGTTTAGCCTGACCTTCGTGATCGTCGTGTCGGGTTTGATCGCGGCTTTCGCGGCGATCGGCTGCCGCGGCGGCGGCGCGAACCCCGGCGACGCCGATCTCATCATCCCGTTCGTCGAACCCACCTTGTCGTCACGAACCTGCTTGAACGAGATCTACCCACCGACCGCGCCGGCTTTTGAAGAGGTATCGGAGGGCGATTTCCGCCCGGGCTCCAACGGCGTCGACTACGTCGTGTTGGAACAGGGCGATGGGGAAACCCCGACGGTCGATTGGCAAGTGGCAGTTCACTACACCGGTTGGCTCGAAGATGGATGCGTGTTCGGCACCACCTACAGCAACAATCGCGAAGCGCGCTTCTTCCTCGCGTACGTGATACCGGGTTGGCGTCAGTCGCTGATGGACATGAAAATCGGTGAACGGCGCAGGGTAAAAATTCCCGCAGAGCAGGGATACGGAGAGGCCGGTTCTCCGCCGCGCATACCGGCAAACGCGACGCTCTACTTCGATGTCAAACTGCTCGGCGGAATAACTGGGGAGCAAGCGAGGGCCACCGCGACCGCGGTCAACGAAGCCGCCGCGGCGACGATCACCGCGGTGTCCGAAGAGGTCGTAGCCACCTTCACCGCGATAGCCGAAGAAGCCACCGCCACCGCCGAGGCGGCACCTCAAACCGAGGACGAGGAAGCGGAGTAAGCCGTCGTCATTCCCGCGGAAGCCGGAATCCATAGACCGCGAGACACGACACCCCACGTCCGCCTCGTCACCCTCGCCCCAACCTTCTCCAAAAAGAGGTAGGGGTTAATGCAGTGATCTCCGTTATAGGATTAGAAGCAGGTGTTTCGGGGCTGTAGCTCAGTTGGGAGAGCGCATCGTTCGCAATGATGAGGTCGGGGGTTCGAATCCCCCCAGCTCCACCATTTTTCCGCTTCACTTCGACCGGTCGAACCGCGAACACCCTAGCACTCGATTGATTGCCATTCGCGCATAGGGATCCCTCTGTAACGCGAGCCATGCTGGTACTATTCGTGCATGGAATCGATCATCGAATTTCTAACTGCGGCGAATTCCAATCACGTCAACATCACTTGGTGGAACGCGGCGGTGCTGGTGGGTGCTGGAATTCTGGGCGGTTTCATCAACACGATCGCCGGCGGTGGTTCGATGGTCACCGTCCCGGCGTTAATGTTGCTGGGTATGCCGGCGGACTACGCGAACGCGACGAACCGCGTCGGCATCTTGCAACAGTCGATCACGGGTATCCGAGGATTCAACCAATCAGGCAAATTGCAGAAAAGCGCGATCCTGCCGATGCTGGTACCCACCATAGGCGGCGCGATATTGGGTGCGTGGTCTACGACCTGGCTCGATCCTGACATCCTCAAACCCGTTCTGTTGGGTGCAATGGTCGCGATCGCGCTGGTCATGCTCATAGTGCCGGACGTCGTCGCACCCCCGGAGGGCACGCAGACCTATAGCCTTCGTGAGCGCCCGTCAGGGTTCTTGATGCTGTTCGGCGCGGGGCTCTACGGCGGATTCGTCCAAGCCGGTGTCGGATTCATTCTGATCGTCGCTTTAGCAGCCGGACTCAGATACGACCTCGTGCGAACCAACGCTCTCAAAGTGGTGTGTACCGCGATCTTTAGCGTCGCAGCGTTGTCTGTCTTCATCGCCACGGGCCGCGTCGAGTGGATGTCTGGCATCATTCTCGCGGTTGGGATGACCATCGGAGCGCTGATCAGCGTAAAGTTCGCGCTGAACGTCGATCAGAAAGTCATCAAGTGGATGCTGTTCGTGATGATCTGCCTGACATGCGCCGCGGTACTGCTTTTGACGTGATGCTTGGCGGTTTGCAACGTTGAGAAGTCGTTTCAAAGCGCGATGATGCCGTAGCCGGCGTCTACGGGGATGATGGCGCCGGTGATGCCGCTGGACATTTCACTCAGCAGGAACAGCGCGGTATCGCCGACTTCGCGATGGTTGATGTTGCGCTTGAGCGGCGAGCGGTCGCGGTGCGCGCGGGTCATGTCTCGAAAGCCGGGGATGCTCCTGGCGGCGAGCGTCGGCAACGGACCAGCCGATATCGCGTTGACGCGGACATTGCGTTCGCCGAATTCCGCGGCGAGTTGCCGGACTTCGTTCTCGAGCGCCGCTTTGGCAGTGCCCATGATGTTGTAACCCGGGTAGACGCGTTGCGACGCGTCGAATGTCATCGTCAGCGCGGCGCCACCGTTGGTCATCAGCGGAACGGCGCGGGATACGACGGGCATGAGCGTGTACGCGCTGGTCTCAAGCGCGGTTCGGAATCCCTGACGCCCGGTAGTCGAGAAGTCGCCGCCGAGATCGTCGCGCTCGGCATAAGCGACCGAGTGCACCACGAAATCGATGCTTCCCCACTTCTCGCCGACCTGATCGTAGACGGACTGCACATCGCCGTCGTCGGTAGCATCACATTCGATGAGCAGCGGGTCTTCGAGGGCGGAGACGGTTTTCTGTACCGGGCCGAGCAATCGTTCGTTCAAGTAGGTGAAAGCGAGTTCGGCGCCGGCATCGATGAGTCGCTCGGAAATCGCCCATGCGATGCTCCGTTGATTTGCCACACCGAACACCACGCCCCGCTTGCCGGAAAGGTCGATTGCAACCGCCATCAGTTACCTCTTGCGTATCGACGCCCGCGCAACGCGGACGGTTTTGCTGTCAAGTTCAGATTTCTAGAGTACACGCAATCGGCGATTAACCCGCGCGGGATTGGCGGCAGAGACCTTTAGCGAGGGGTTGGGTCGTGCACCCGCGCCCCTACCATGACACGAAATTCAAGATTTCTCAAAGCGAGGTTCACAATTGAGCCATACAAATGAATGCAAGGCACACCCAACAAGCCATACCAACCTCCTACCCCGAAGCCGCCGGTAGCCTCCACTGGCGGCTTCAACTTTTTCAATGCGAATAGGATCATACGGCGCGACGCTGGCAATGTGGACGGGGCGGCGTACCCCAGCCCCATCCCAAGGGCACCCACAAGGGGATGCCCCTACGAGTGCATGACGGACGACTAATCCCGCACTTCGGACAATGTGACCGGACGGTTTTCGCGTGCCGCTAGCTGGCTGGCGCGGGCGAATTTGTAGGTCTCGCGGGAATCTTCGGCGGACATGTTAGGTTGACCGCCGTTCTGAATGCAATCGATGAACTCGTAGGCGCATTGCTTGAACGATTCGCCCCAGTCGTCATTTAAGTCGTGTTTGTCGAAACGTCGCATCTCGCCGTCGGCGTACACGACCAGTGGCGGCGTGTCGTACAGCATCTTGGCGGTGCACCGATTGACCCAGATGATGCCACGCGTGCCGCTCAGCTCGAACCACTCATCGCCCGGATAGTAGTCGGATCTGACAATCATGTCGTCGCTGCCGTGCTGTTCCCATGACCCGTGCCGCAGTCCGCCTTTGTAGGACCACGACACCAGCAACGGCGAGTCGTTCTCGAAACCTTGAGCGGTGTACGTCGTGCGGATCCATGCGAAGACCTGCTCAGGTTCGCCGAGGAACCACCGACCCATCGCGAAGATGTGATAACCGTAGTCTAGGATCGCCTTGCCACCGCCACCAATCGCGTTGTCGAAGCGCCAAGCGATAGATTCGTCCGGGATGTCCCAGCCGTATCTGCGATGTCCGTTAATCGTCTTCATCCGCATCGACACCGGATCCCCGATCACGCCGTCGTCCAACATCCTCTTGGCGCAGGCAATCGGTTCGTAGTACGCGAAGTTCTCGAAGACGCGCAGGAGTTTGTCCGATTTTCGACCCGCTTCCACGATAGCATCGCACTCGGCAAGCGTCACCGCCATCGGCTTTTGCAGACTGACATGCTTACCGGCATCGAGCGCGTCGATGACCATCTGCGCGTGCATCGAGTGCGGAGTCAAGATTTCCACCGCGTCAACCGCCGGGTCATCGAGCATCGCGCGGTAATCGGAATACGACATATCCGCACCCCACTCCGCGGCGCGTGCCTCAGCGACGCCCGGTCCGTTGTCAGCTACCGCGTAGATGCGCGCATCAGAGTTCCCGAAGTAAGCCGGCGCGTGCAGATCAGCAATCTTCCCCGCACCAATGAATCCGATGTTTAGCATGGCATTACCTGTCGCGTTGGTCGTTGGTTCGGCTGACTAGAATCGAGTCCGAAATATCGCTCTCTGTAGGTTACACGTCCCCAAGTTCCACCATCGGATTTCCCTCGGGGTCTCTGCACGGTATCTCGCAGTCTCCGGATTTTCTCCGCGGAGTACCCGCGTATGAAAACTCCTGCGACTGACTTTAGTTGCAACTCGGGCCAGCCGCACTCTCAGCATGGTTTGGCTACGCGCTGGCCACAGATTTCCGACCAAGGTATTCCGGTTTCCCATATGCCTCCCCCTGGCCGGACCGTTTATCCACCAGCGAAAACGCTGAGGACATGATGCGTGAGTACAGCGGTAGCGATACGTCGAACGAGATGACGACCCAACCAGCCGCATTTTGGTGGTCCCAGGCCCGCATCGTTTCCGGCTGGTGAGGCCTAGAACGCGTTTGACCGACCACGTCGATGGGCTTGACACAAAGCGACGCTTCGTCCAAAATATAGCCATCGCGCTTTCCTACCAACCTAGGAACAATGACCGCAAGAAAAAAAGCACTATTTTCAACGCTGGATGCCGTGCCGAACCCCGAAGCGTTGCCAAAACGACCAATGACCGCCGACCAACAATCAGATCCCGTCACTGCCACCGCCGAGGCCGTAGCGGACGACACGGTCAACCTGACTGAAGACGACATTGAAGGGCTAGACTCCGCATCAGACAAATCTCCGTGGGACGATTATCCAATCGACACTCTCCACATTAACACCGAAAATCGGAGCATTTATGAGGTCATCAGGCGCATCAACGAACACCGGTACATCTTGGATCCAGATTTTCAACGCGATTTCATTTGGCCCGTCGAAAAACAGAGCAAATTGATCGAATCAGTCCTGATGCGCATACCCTTGCCAGTTTTTTACTTTGCCGAAAACGACGATGGCCGCGTCGTCGTCGTTGACGGTCTACAACGCCTGACAACTTTCAAGAAATTCGTCGACGGCGAATCCGTGTTGCATCTGCCCGAAAGAGAAGAACTTCATGGCAAAACATTCCGGCAACTACCATTCAAATACCAAAACCGAATCGAAGATTTTAATCTCACGTTATACACAATTGATTCGAAGGTGCCCGAACGAGCTCGTCTCGACATTTTCGAACGCGTCAACAGTGGCATCCCGTTGACCCGTCAGCAAATGCGGAACTCGCTGTTCATGGGACCAGGCACCAAATTTTTGAAAATTGAAGCGGACACCGGCATATTCCGAAGTGCAACTGGAGGCAGTTTGAAAAAAAGCACTATGCGAGATCGTGAGTTCGTTAATCGTTTCTGTGCATTCAAATTACTACAAATTATACGCTACAACGGAGACATGGACGAGTTTTTGGCGAACGCGCTCAAGCATATGAATAAGATCGGACAATGGGAATTGGATACGCTCTCGCGAGAATTTAGATTGAGCATGAAAAATAATCTTGAGATTTTTGGTCGCCACGCGTTCAGAAAACACGACGGTAACACGGATCGTCGAAGCGTGCTCAATGCGGCAATATGGGACGTCATGTCTACAGGTCTATCTCGATACGAATTCGCTAACGTTGTTGAAAAGCGCGATCTACTCTTTGAGCGCACCATCAACTTATTGAACGATTACGATTTCCGTGACAATATCACGTTGGGCACCAATAGCCTCCGGAAAGTGGAGGCTAGGTTTCATGCGGTTAACCTGATGTTGGGGGAGGTCTTTAATGATTGAACAACTTGACCTTCAAACTTTCAAGTGCTTCGAGAATCTTCGTCTTCCTCTGCGTCCGCTCACCTTGTTATCGGGAACGAACGCATCCGGGAAATCGTCGATTTTGCAATGCCTCGCTCTCTTGTGCCAGACGATGGCAGATGACGAATGGTCTTCCCATCTCAAGTTGAACGGCGACTTGGTCCGATTGGGTCGGCTGATCGACGTGGTTGATCGGGTGTATGGCCAACGAGAATTCCAAATCGGATTGTCCGATGCAACTTTCACGTGTCGGTGGCGTTTTACGGGCGATCCGACCGACATGTCCATGTTGGTCGGCGACGTAGTCGTGAATGACGAAGCATACGTAGATGAACGCCTAAGACTGTTGTTGCCGGACTCGATGCCGATGTCTGGTTTTGGCGACCGGCTTCGGGGCCTCACATATATCTCCGCCGAACGATTGCCTCCGCAAGAGATATATCGTTTGGAAGATCCGCAATTCGTGTCCAACGTCGGTCCCGTCGGTGAACACGCTGTCGGGTCGTTGTACCTGAACGCCGATGAGTCTGTCATGGACGAATTGTTGATGCAAGGTGCGCCTCCAACCCTACTTCGGCAGACGCAATCTCGTATGCGAAGTTTTTTCCCCAATTGTGGCCTTGATGTTCAGCCGATTCAGCAAGCGAACGCTGTGACGCTTGGTTTACGCAACTCGGTCGACACCGATTTTCACAGACCTGTAAACGTCGGCTTTGGGCTAACACAAGTTTTGCCCATCATTGTCGCATCTCTCGCGGCCACCCAGGATGATCTCATCCTAGTCGAGAATCCGGAAGTCCACCTTCATCCATCAGGGCAAGCACAAATTGGGGGGTTCGTTGCCGAGGTAGCCGCCGCAGGCGTGCAAGTCATAGCAGAAACTCACAGTGATCATGTTTTGAACGGTGTACGCAGAGCAGTGAGGGACAATGTTTTGAACGCAGACGACGTAGCGATTCATTTCTTCACGCCGAGGCAAGCAGGTACGGCTCAGGTGGTCACACCCACGATAGAGCAAGACGGGAACATTGACCACTGGCCCGACGGGTTTTTTGATCAATACGACAGAGACATGAACTATTTCGCAGGTTGGGCATAGTTCGATGGACTTCATCGTCAACGACTTATCATTCGAAGCTCAGTTTCATGAATTAAGCGAGTTCGACGACGCAATCTCGCGAATAATGGAATTGCGTGAGATCGCCATCTCCTTCGATAGATCCATTTACTGCCACCGAAATCTTCTGAGCAAAGAGGTAGTGCCCGGATTTGTCATGCCTAGGGCGATCCAGGCATTTCCCGAACCTAAGAGGCGGGCGTTGATGCTGTGGTTTACGAAACACGGACCGTTCTGGGAAGACGAACGAACTCACTGCGAGGACGATTATCTTGAACATAATGACAAGATCGTTACAGACTCTGCGATTGGTGAAGCCGCCTACTGTTGTCTGACCGGGGCGGATCGAGGACTTGTGAGTTTGGTTCCGTCATCTTGGGAATATTCACCCATACCTGTTGTGATGCACCGGGATGATGACACGTCTGAATTAATTGAAGTCGAAAATCACTGGACGCCTGAGCGGTTGACTGATCGTCTATCTGCTTTGCCGAGTAATATCACGACATGGGAATCTTTAGAACAAATTACCCGCATGAGATTCGTCCATCTAGAATTCGTGCAAACCGCTTTTTCGCATTTGAGTGGTCTGCCTTTTAATCCGGCGACGAGAGATCGAATTTTGACTAGATTAAAACTATTGGACGATCTGAAAACTTGTTTTGATGCTGATGGTCGACGAACTGCTCGCGGGTTTGAAATTATCAATCAGTATTTTTCGGGGGATGGGGCGTATTTCTCGGACTCTTCAGATGGCGAGAAAGCAGAGTTCCGGTCGCGACTTACTTTTGCGCACCCGACCGATGAGTGTCAAACTATGTTTTGTACCTGGCATGGTAAGGTCAGAGGTACGCCGCCGATCAGGATACATTTTACTTGGCCGGTGCGAGCGAACGAACCGCTGTACGTGGTGTACATCGGCCCGAAAATCACGCGGCGATGACGGATAACGGCGGTATCGTACCGCCAAGGTCGCGCAGACCCTGGGAGGTTTGGTAACATCATCAGATGACGCAACGCGATTTCAATCCGTATGAGCATTACGAGGAAGTGATGATCCCGATGCGGGATGGAGTTCGGCTGGCGGCGGATGTTCACTTCGCGGTTTCGTCTGAAGGGGAAAGGGTCGCGGAACCGATGCCGGTGTTGCTGGTGCGGACTTCGTATGACAAATCGAAATCGGAATGGGACACGGTGCGGGACTATTACCCTCGCCACGGTTACATATTCGTGAACCAAGACTTGCGAAGCCGATTCCGCTCTGAGGGCGATGGACGCTACTACCACACTTGCAATCCATGGGAAGGCGAGGACGGTTTCGACACCGTGGAGTGGATCGCCAAACAGGATTGGTGCAACGGCAAAATCGGAACGATCGGGAGTTCGCATCGCGGCATCGTGCAGACGGTGATGGCGTTGCACCGTCCGCCGCATCTCACGGCGCAATGGGTGGAACAGGCGCCGACGAACATCTACGCACATGAGGCGCGCGAGGGCGGCGCGATGTGTTTCCATATGGCGGCGGCGATTCATAACCATGCTCTCGATTCGCATGAGCTACGCGACAACCCGCAGGGCGTCCGCGCGGTGGCGGACACGTTCCAAAACATGCGCGAGTTTCTATCGAACACGCCTTGGCGTCACGGCGAAACGGCTCTGGCGGCGGCACCGAGTCTCGAAGAGACGCTCTTCAACTACTACACCCGCGGGGATTATGACGAGTGGTGGGCGAACGAAAACCTCGATCAGACGCCGTATCTGGATCGCCACGCCGATGTGCCGGTCATCCTCACGGGCGGATGGTGGGATCCTTTCGCTGGCGGCACCGCCGATCTTTTCGTCGATTTGACGCGTCGAAACAATGGTCCAACGCACATGGTTTTCGGTCCGTGGGCGCACGGCACGCAACGCACCGACGCGACGCACGAGGGCGATGTCGATTTCGGGCCCGACGCGCAGTGGGGCATGTCGAAGTTCAATCCGATACGCCGCAGGTGGTTCGACCGCTGGCTCAAAGGCGAGCAGAACGGTGTCGAAGATGATGCTCCAGTCCTCATCTTCGTCATGGGTGGCGGCGATGGCAGAAAGAACGCGGACGGTAGTCTAAATCATGGCGGAACTTGGCGGGCAGAGCAAGAATGGCCGCTGGCGCGTACCCAGACGACCAATTTCTATTTGCACGCCGACGGCAATCTCTCCGCAGAGTCGCCGTCGGCAGATACTGCATCGATAACCTACCTATTCGATCCTGACAATCCAGTGCCGACGCTTGGCGGAAACGTCGCTGGTTTCAGCGTGATCGACAATCCGGAAGAAGGCGGCCCAACTTTCGGCGACATGCCGGCTCCGGGAAAACAGGCCGACGAGATCCTTCAATACTCCTACTCCTTGGTCACGCCCGGCCCGATGCACCAGCGCGAGCAACCGGGATTGATGGCATGCTCCGAGCCTTACGGTTTGCTTTCAGACCGGCCGGATGTGATTGTATTCCAGACCGAACCTTTGGAGAACGATATCGAGGTGACCGGACCCATCGAAGTTCGTCTGTGGGTTTCGTCCGATGCCGTCGACACAGACTTCACCGCCAAACTTCTCGATGTGTATCCGCCGAACGAGGACTACGCCGACGGCTACCACCTGAACCTGTGCGACTCGATTCTGCGTTGCCGCTATCGAAACTCTTGGACCGACCCGGAAATGATGACGCCCGGCGAGATCTATCCGATCACAATCACCCTGACTCCGACTAGCAACCTTTTCAAGGCCGGTCATCGCATCAGAGTGGATATTTCGAGCAGCAACTTCCCGCGTTTCGACATCAACCCCAACACCGGCGAAGCGATGGGACAGCACACCCGAACACAACCCGCGCGCAACACCCTCCACCTCGACAAAGATCATCCATCACACATCGTGTTGCCGGTGGTCGGTACATGATCCCGCTGAATGGTGGTCACGCACCCGTAGGGGCACGCCCTTGTGGCTGCCCCGGGCGGGGTGGGGTACGCCGGGCGCACCAACATCATCAGCGCGTCGATTGACATACGAACGGCGGATGTTCCAAGTGACGAATTCGCGGTGGTTGACAGCGGTGGTTTTGCGTCAATGGCACGATTCGGCGCATTGGCGGGCCCGGCGTACCCCACCCGTCCCCGGGGCAGCCACAAGGGCGTGCCCCTACGAGTGAATGCTTTGGGTACGCCCGTGCGTAGCGCTTTCACCGCGATTCTGGCTATTCCAAACTCACCAGTTCGTGTGTGAGCCGTCGCGGCGGTGGAGGTGAGGCGATTCCCAGTACTTGAAGGGTTCGGTCAGGCTGGCTTCATCGACTTCAATGCCGAGGCCGGGGGCGTCGGAGAGGATGACTTTGCCGGGCACGATTTCAGGTTGCACGGGGAAGACGTCGTCTTCGTAGAAGTTATTGTCTGGTTCGCCGACGGAGTGTCGAATCTCGAGCCACGAGAAGTTGGGTATCGCCGTTGCCATGTGGGATGTTGCGGCGACGCAGATCGGACCTAGCGGGTTGTGCGGCATCAGGTCGATGTAGTGCGCTTCTGCCCAACCGGCAACTTTCATGGCTTCTGTGAATCCGCCGACGTTGCAGATGTCGAGGCGGGCGTAGTTGGTGAGGCCCTTCTCGATGTAGGGCAGGAACTGCCACTTGGACGCGAACTCTTCACCGATGGCGAACGGGACGACGGTGAGTTTGCGGAGCTCTTCGTACGCCTCGGGACACTCGTCTCGAATCGGCTCTTCGATGAAGTCCAGGGTGTGCGTCGGCATCATCTGACAGAAGGAAGCGGATTCGGCAACGGACAGTCGGTGATGGTAGTCGATACCGATGACAGGTTCGAGTCCGATGAGTTCGCGCGCCTTGATTAGTGCTTCCGCGGTCGGGGCAATCGATTCGCGCGGTTCGAAAAGGTCCGGGTCATTCTGTTCGCCGATGGTTTGGAGGTTCAGACGCATGGCTTTGAAGCCTTGGTCCCAGATCGCCTTTCCCATCTCGGCGACTTCGTCGGCGGTAGAGCCGCCACCGCTGGCGAAAGTCGGCACCCAGTCTCGCTGCTTGCCGCCGAGCAGTTCGTACACTGGCACGCCGAGTTTCTTGCCGACGATGTCGTGCAAAGCGATGTCGATCGCGGAGATGGCGCCGGTGATCGTTCGCCCACCCTCGAAATACTGACCGCGATACATCTCCTGCCAGATGCGCCCGCGCTGCATCGGGTTTTGCCCGACTAGAAATTCGCGGAAATGGTCGACCATCCCGCTGACGGCGAGTTCACGGCTTGAAAAACCCGACTCTCCCCAACCGTAGATGCCCTCGTCGGTCTCGACCTTCACGAGCATCTGGTTGCGCTGTCCGATCCAAACCGGGTAATTCTTGACATCGGTGATCTTCATGTTTCTACTCGCCTTCTGGTGCTGTTAAGCCTCGCGATCAATTTCAATGCGATACAAAGTCTAGCACCGACAACCACCAACGCACAGCACGCCAAACAACAACCGCGAAATCGTTGCCTTGGGAGCGTGTACACTGGTACGATTGGGTTGAACCTGCAAAAGGTTTGGTACTCGCTTTTGCGTCGCAAATCGCCAGTTACTGGACACGCGACGCTGCAAATCGATGCTCCGCAAAGGATCGGAAACGTGTTGAACGCCGTTACGTCTTTCATCAGGATCAAGAACGCCGCCGGTGCTGCGCTCGTCGTAGCCGCCCTGTGCACCGTCGCGTTCAGCGCAGTTTCCTTGCAACCCGAAAACGACGCTCAAGCCCAAAACGCGAAAAGGATCATCGTTTCCACGCCGACGGCGGCAACCGAAGGTGGCACTAACGGTTCGTTGACCGTCAAACTCTCCGCCGAGCCGTCCGGGGAAGTAGACGTTGATATCAAAAGCACGGATACGGGTGCGCTTCAGCTGAATGCGAACGACCCAAATGCGACGACAGGTCAAACGACGGTGTCGCTTGACTTTAACGCGAACAACTACAGCACTCCGCAGACGGTGTACCTAGTAGCTCAGTCCGACACCGACGGTGCCAACGAATCGGTGACCTTGGAAGTGGAACCAGAAAGCGACCCACTCGAAACGGTAGACCCGGACTACCGCGCCTTGGAGAAGTTCACCGTCTCCGCACCTGTCAACGACGACGACCAGATTATTACTTTCAATCTTGACAGCAGCGCCGATGACGCGGCGGCATGTTCCACTCTAGGGAGCGCGATCGACGCTTCCAATCTCCTTATCGTCAACGAAGAGGACGAAAACAACTACTGTGTTAGATTGGGCACGCACCCGAGCAACCAACAAAATGGAGAGCCGAAACAGTGGGCTGATGCTGCCGCACAGGCCGCCAATCCAGTTACGGTCAACATCTCGTCCGACAACACCGACATCACGGTCAGCCCTGCAACGCTCAACTTCACCGGCGACCTCACGACTGCGGGCGATACTTCAGGGACTTGGAGAGTGGCGCAGTCGGTCGTTGTATCCGCCAAGGATGATAAGGACGTGACTCCGGATACTGAAACTGCAACGCTTAGCCACGCCGCGACCGGCGGCGGATACAGCCTCGGCGCTGACGAGACAGACTCGCAAATCACCGTCACCGTCCGAGACAACGATCCCGGCATCGCCATAACCGAGATGACGGAGGGCGGTTTCGTGCTTGAAGATGAGCAAGCGCCCGATGTTTTCAGGGTCTCTTTGACGACGCAGGACACGGACACCTCGAATGTCACGGTGACGATTTCTGAGGTCATCGCCGACGGTGCCACATCCCAACTGTCGTCAGGCACGTTGGTTTTCGACAACAGCCTGACGACGTTCACCTCGAATATCGGCATAACGCGCACTGTGAGCTTCACGACCGCCGATGACGACGTTGCCGGTGAAGCATACTCGCCTCTTAAGCTCAAAATCACCGCCTCGGACGACATCGCGAAAACAGCCGGCGGATACGGACTCGCCTCGGACCCGACTACCGTTTTCGTGGACATGACGATCGTCGACGACGACCGCAAACCGGGCGTGACGATCAACCCGACGACGCTAAACATCGATGAAGGCAAGACCAAGGCCTACACCGTGGTCCTCGACGCGGCGCCGACCAACGACCCCAGCACCGCCGGTGTTCAGATCAACATGGCGATCAAGGACAACAAGGGCGGCATCTTCATCGACGCCGACGCGTCGACCGCCGGCAACCAGCAGACCATCGAGTTCCGATCGGGCAATCCTGGCGTAACCGATCCGTGGAACCGCTGGTTCATGCCCAGGACGGTCACCGTCATCGCGGCGACCGACGCCGACGCTTCCGACGACCTGGGGATCATTATTGGACACACCATCACCCAGGTCGGAAACGAGGCACTGTACACCGGCGTCACCAAGGGCCTAGTAGACGTCACCGTCAACGTGACGGACACCACACCTAAAGACCTGGTGCCCGCAGACCCGTCGGGACAAATCAACATCCGCAAGATCACGCCGAGCGTGAAGAGCGTCACCGTCTCGGCGGGCGACACCGTCCGGCTGATGGTGAACGTCTACGCGCTCGATAACAACCTGCTGCAGAAGCTCGCCGACGCCGTCGAATTCGACTGGACCGCCAACGGCGTCGCGATCCCAGGCACCGCGAAGGGTGCCAACGATCCGCACAACGCCGAGATCAGCTACACCGCGCCATCCTCGCCCGGCACCTACATCGTCAAGGCGAAGCTGGCTGGCAACGAGTGTCTCTACACCGGCACCGGCGACGACTACGGCAAGAACTGCGAAGCCGAATTCGAAGTCAAGGTTCGACGTTCCGCGCCGGCCGCCGAGCCGACCGCGGTTCCCGTGAACCCGCTGGGCGAAATTCCCGACATCATCTCCGGCAACGACGGCAAGCAGTATGAAGTCTTCACGCCAGAAGAGGGCGGAACCTTTGACGGCGATTCGCACTCGATAACCGCCGGCTCCGGCATCGTTCCGAGCGGCGAGTACATCGGCGTTCGGATGGACGGCGCAGGCTCCGCATCCAACGCGGGCATGACCGCGCACCGCTACACGCTGGTTGGTGACGCGTTCACGGTGTCCGTCGCGGACAGCGCGGGCGAGGCGATAAACTCTTACGCTCTGAATGGCGCGGCGAAGGTCTGCCTGCCACTGCCCGCCGCGGCGCGTTCGAACATCTCCGACATCGCGCTAGTGGTGAAGATGTCCGACGGTTCGTTGCAGGTCCTGTCTGGCACCGTCCGCATCGCGGGCGCGGCTGGCCCGGACGTCTGCGGCCACGTTAGCAGCATCCCCGCGACAGTCGCCGTAGGCACCGCCGGCGCCCCAGCCGCCTTCACGCCGACACCAGAGCCGACCAGCACCCCCGAGCCCCCCGAAACCGGCGGCACAGCGCCATCCAACGGCGCCCCGCTGGCCCTCATCCTCCTCCTAGGCATCGCCACCGCCGCCATAGGTACGTTCCTCCTAACCGGCCGGCGCCGCGGACGCCAAACCAGCCGCTAAAACCAAACCGCGACAACGACAAACATCGCCCCCGCCATCCCCGGATGACGGGGGCGATTGCGTTGTTGCTCCCACCCACCCGGCATCCCTGCGCAACACGCCGTTCAACAACGCACCCGTAGGGGCACGCCCTTGTGGCTGCCCCGGTGCGGGGTGGGGTACGCCAGGCCCGTCACGGCGCCGAGATGCCGCAATGGATATTGCGACCAGGGACGCGGCGCGCGATTTCGTGCGTACGCGGACATGCGATTGACGCGAACGTTCCCGCCACGGCGCGCGATGGTGATGATGTTTTCGGACGTGGCGCGGGTGTTTTGGATCCATGGCGCACATCAATGGTGTTGATGGGCCTGGCGTACCCCGCCCCGCCCCAGGGCAGCCACAAGGGCGTGCCCCTACGGTATACGGTCTCCACGCGGGGAACACCGATCGTTCGTGTTGGACTCGACGGACGGCATCGTTTCGTCGTTGTTCGCCGGGACATTCCCCGCGCAACCGATCCGAATCGCATGCCACCGTGACCAAGATGCACGCTCGGCGTACCCCGCCCCACCCCAGGGCAGCCACAAGGGCGTGCCCCTACGCGGTGCGTCCGGCGTACAGCGGGAGGGTGATCAGTGATCCTGAAGATTTGAGAACGTCAGGATTTGTGACCGTTGGAACCGAAGATGCGCTTCTCGATTTCGGGCGAGAGTTCGACGCCGCCCTCAAGAAGTTCGGCGCGGACGCGCTCGAGGGTTCTGCGTTCCCCGCGCTTTTCGCCGCGTACTTCCCCGCGCTCCTCGCCGATGCGGATTCCGTCCTCCCTGCCCTCCTGCCTGCTTTCGGCTAGGGCTTTCAGGGTGGCTTCGCGGCGGATTTGGGTTCTGGTCTCGAACATTTCAATCGGCCCGGAACTGGTGGTACGATTCTGCGTTCCCGCTTGCGAGAACGTCAGGATTTGTGGCCGTTGGAGCCGAAGACGCGCTCCTCGATCTCGGGCGAGAGTTCGACGCCGCCCTCAAGAAGTTCGGCGCGGACGCGCTCGAGGGTTTTGCGTTCGCCGCGTTTTTCGCCGCGCTCCTCACCGATGCGGATGCCGCGTTCTTCGCGTTCGGCTAGGGCTTTCAGGGTGGCTTCGCGGCGGATTTGGGTTCTGGTTTCGAACATTTTTCGGATCCTTTCGACGATTATTACGATGATCGGGATGAAGGCCCAATGGAGCTGGGTGGCGATGAGGCGAAGCGCGATGATCGCCAGGAAATCTGACTCCGAGTATATCGCCAACACCATTGTCGTGACGACGCCGACCAACGCGAACGCTACGCCGTGCCAGACGACGCCGCGCTCCTCAAGCTTCAAGGTGATTTCTTCGAGGTTCATGCCTGCATCCTTCCATCGACATCATAGAACATCGTTGCCGACGCAAATTGTGTCGACGAAAATACATCATAACATACGAACGTGTGTCGCAAGATATTTGTGGCGAATAAATGGTTTAACTTCATAAAACGGGAACGTCAGGTTAGAGTTGACGCCGGACATTCAACTCTCATGCATCCCCCGCTCACATCGCCCAGCTCGTTCGCGCCCCCTTACGCTGAAGCGAAGGGGGCTTGACCGTCCTACCCTTCCCGCATCAGGGCGGATGGGATGTCGGTGTTGTCTTCGGGGATGTCGTCTACTACTAGGTGGCGGATGGGGTAGTTGATGACGATGCCTTCTTCATTGAAGCGGGAGTGGATCTGTTTGATGAGTTGGCTCTTGAGTTGGAAGGAGCCGCCGCGGTCGGTGGCTTGGATGAAGACCCAGAAGTCGATGTTGGAATCGCCGAAGGTGCTGAAACCGGCGCGGGGCTCGGTTTCGGTTACGGCATCCTCAGAATCGACGACGATCATGTTGGCGACTTCCATCAGGATTTCTTCGACACGTTCGAGATCGGAGTCGTAGCTGACGCCGCCAGTGACGATCACGTTCATCGCGAGTTGCGGCCGGGAGTAGTTCGTGATCATGTTCTCCGACATCATGGAGTTCGGGATGATGATGAGGTTGTTGAAGCGCGATCGCAATTTAGTGCTGCGCCAAGAGATATCCTCGACGAAACCCGACGGCCCGCCTTCGATCTCGATGAAGTCGCCGGGTTCGATCTCGCCCTCGGAGATGACGTAGGTGCCGGCGAAATAGTTGGACAGCGTCGGCTGAGCCGCCAGCGCGACGGCGATGCCGCCCACGCCGAGCGTCGCCAAAAGCGGCGTAATCGCGACGTCGAAGATCGTCAGCGACCACAGCACGGCGAGGGAATACATGAAGATCGGCGCGATCCGCTTGAACGACGGCACCAGTTGATCGTCGAGCTGTGTCGAAGTGGTGGGTGCGATGTACCTCGCGTACCAATCCAGCAGCAGGGACGAAATGCGTGTCGCCAGGTACGCGGCAACGGCGAGAACGGACACCGTGCCGATGCGTTGAACTGCCTGCGTTAAATCGGCTTGGATGTCTTGTCCGATCTGCCAGTGCGCCATCGCCATCGAACCGGCGACGGTACCGCCACCCAAAAGAACCATCAAGACCGCCGGTCCGTCGACCGCGTCCACCACCAAAAACCGCGCCGTCGGCACCTCGTCGTCGGTTTGAGGACGAATCCGACGCTTGTAGACCTTCAATACGATCTGCAACACGCCCGCCAGCACGAGCGTGACGACCGCGATGATGGTCGCGATCAGATATTCGCTGTTCGAAGATAGCAACCTGTCGAATCTGCCTTTCGGATGGAATTACTCGGTTCGCAGGGTGCGGCGGCGTGCTTATGTTCTGTGGATTCCGGCTTCCGCCGGAATGACGTGATTGCGCCGAAATGACGTGGTTTCGCCCGAACGACGTGGTTTTGGACAGGTCTTGTCAAGGGGGAAGGGACTCTAGGCTAGTTCACGGTCCTTTGGTCACCCACGGCTGTTTGCGGGGCTCGCCGATGGCTTGCAGGAGGGCGGTTATGTATCCGTAGGCGAACGCGAAGGCGGTGCCTTGCGGGTCGCGTCCGGCAATCTGCGGCACGTGATCCGGCATCACCATGTATTTGTAACCGACCTCTTGGTAGACCTTGATGCACTCGAACATGTTGACGCTGCCCTCATCGGGGAACACCTCCATGAAGTCGAGTCTGTGCCCTCGGATGTTTCGGAAGTGGACGTTGAAGATCTTGTCGCGCGACCCGAAGTATCGGATGATGTCGCAAATCTCCTCGGCAGGGTCGTCCAGCATCTCACACACCGTACCTTGGCAAAAGTTAAGACCGTGGTACGGGCTCTCGTGCATGTGGACGAATTTTTTCAAACCATCCGGAGTGCCTAATACGCGGGTGACGCCGCGAAATCCGGGCGGCGTGTGCGGATCGTGCGGATGGCACGCCAAACGAACCTTATTCTCTTCTGCTACGGGAACGACGCGTTCCAAGAAGTAATCGATCCGCTCCCAGAACTCGTCTTCGGACACCTCGCCGGCGATGCCCGGAGCGTCCTCGTGCTTCACCTTCTCGTATCGGAACGTCGAGTTGCTTGAACCGCCCCGTCCAGCCTCGCGCTCTGAGCGCGGGATGCCGATGAGGTTCATGTTGTACTTGACGGACGGAATACCCACCGCGGCGCAGTTTTCGATCAATGTGTTGACGACCTCGATCTCGCGGTCGCGGTCTGGATCGATGCCGAGCATGATGCTCGGCGCTTCTGCAACCTCGATGGGAGTCGACGACAGCGGCAGTTGGATCATGTCCAATTCGATGCCGAATGAGTTGACGTGTTCGCGCCAGCGCGCGAGGTCGTCTCGCGACCAGGTGTGTGCGTTGCCGTCGCGAGGGTCGTTGCAGACGTTGACGACTCCGAGCTGCGCCCATTGCCTTAGGTCTTCGTCGTCTCGGTTTCCGACTTGCGTTCCTACGTACATTCTCTACTCCCTTCAGACGACGAATTGCGTCGCTAAACTTCGCTTTGACGTGCAAATATACACCATGCGGAGAGGTTGTTCCGTTGTGGGCGCCCATTGCGGGCGTCCGTCACCACAGAATCAAACGTCAGGACGACGATTGCCATCGCAACACGGGCCGCCGCGCCGCGGTCGCCTCGTCCAAGCGAGTGTTGGGCAGCGTGTGCGGCGCGTGGAGGACGGTTTCGGGATCGTCGTCGATCTCGTCGTCAATAGCACGCATGACAGCAACGAAGCGGTCTAGCGTCTCTTTCGACTCGGTTTCGGTGGGTTCGACCATGAGGGCTTCAGGCACAATGAGCGGGAAGTACATCGTCGGCGCATGGATACCGTAGTCGAGCAGTCGTTTGGCGATGTTCAACGCGGGCACGCCACGATCGGCTTGACGTTTGCCGCTCAAAACCGTCTCGTGCATACAGATGCGGTCAACCGCAAGGTCATAGCGATCGCGCAACAGGGCTTGGATGTAGTTGGCATTGATGACGGCGTTCTCCGACACCGCGCGCAGACCATCGCCGCCGAGGGCTTGCATGTAGGTATAAGCGCGTACCAGGATCGAAAAAGAACCGTGGAATCCGTTAATCTTGCCGATGCTGTCGTCGGGACGGCTCAAGCGGTAACCGTTTTCGTTCTTCGCAACGATTGGCTCTGGCAAGAACGAGGCGAGCTCCTCAGTGACCATCACTGGACCCGCGCCCGGACCGCCACCACCGTGAGGCGTGGAGAACGTCTTGTGCAGGTTTGAATGGCAAATATCGACACCGACATCGCCGAGCTTGACGAGTCCGAGCAACGCGTTCAGATTCGCGCCATCGGCGTAAACGACACCGCCGGCATCGTGGACGATCTGGTTGATTTCGACGATGTTGGGTTCGAAGAGTCCGAGTGTGCTCGGAATGGTGAGCATGAAGACGCAGGTGTTTTCGTCCGCTTTCTGGCGCAGGTCTTCAACGTCAACATTTCCGTGTTCGTCAGTTTTGACGACTACGACATCGAGACCCGCCATCGCCGCGGATGCCGGATTCGTACCGTGTGCGGAATCGGGTATCAACGCAACCTTTCGGTCGCCTTCACCGCGCGCGTCGAGTGCCGCGCGGGCGATCAATAGTCCTGCGTACTCGCCTTGTGCTCCAGCGAGGGGAGCGAGTCCGACGCCGGGCAAGCCGGTCGCCTCGCCGAGCCACCGTTGCAGTTCGTACATCAACTCCAGCGCGCCTTGCACGCTGTCATCATCCTGCAGCGGGTGAATGTTGGCGAATCCTCCGAGCGATGCCATCTGATCATTCAGCTTGGGGTTGTACTTCATCGTGCAAGACCCAAGCGGATAGAAGTTGGTGTCAATCGAGAAGTTCAACCGACTTAGCAACGTGAAGTATCGGATCACATCAAGTTGCGAGACTTCGGGCAGTTGCAGATCGCCATCTTCGCGCAAAACCGCGGCATCGGGCATCTCGGCTAGCGGTACGTCAGACGCGGGTAGCGCGACCGCTCTACGACCGCTGATCGACCGATCCATGAGCAGGCTACGGTCAGGCATGTCGGCGACGCTGGTGTTCGGGGCGACTGATGCGTTCATGCCGAAACCTCCGATCCGACGTCCGCAAGCGCGCCGACTAATCGATCGATGTCTTGGCGACTATTCATCTCGGTAACGCAGAAGAGCATTCCGTTAGGCGGTCCGCCGCCATTGCCCCCTGCGTCCGACGGAAGCACAACCGGCAGTCCTCCGATGATTCCGACTTCGGCGAGTCGGCGGTTCACCTCGTTTGACGGTATCGGGCAAACTACTGGGAACTCATTGAAAAAGACCGCCGAGGACCCGTCATTCGCGACACGCCAATTCGGCAACGTATCGATGGCGTCGGCGAGATAGTGCGCCTTGTGATACGAGAGCTCCGCTACTTCACGCAGACCTCTCGGTCCCATCGTGGCGCAGTAAACGGAAACCATCAAGCCGATCAGCTGCGTGCTCGTGCAGATGTTAGACGTCGCGCGTTCACGCCTGATGTGTTGCTCTCGCGTCTGCAAGGTCAGCGTGTAACCGGTGCGTCCCTTGGTGTCGGTGGTGCGCCCTATGATGCGTCCGGGAAGCTGGCGAATGAATCGTTGCTTGGAAGTGAACAGGCCGACGTACGCGCCGCCGAATGTCAGCGGCACTCCTAGCGGCTGTCCCTCCGCGGTAGCGATGTCTACGCCGTACGCCCCCGGCGGTTTGAACATTCCGAGCGCGATCGGGTATGTGTGCATGACCGAGAGCGCGCCGGCCGCGTGGGCAGTATCGGTCAAGGCTTGGACATCTTCGATTTGCCCCATGAAGTTCGGAGATTGAAAGGCGATACACGCCGCGTCGTCTGGGATATCGCCGCTCAACGCGCGTTGTTGACTTACGACCTCGATTTCTACCTGTTGGTGGCGAGTGTATGCGTCGGCGACCTCAAGCAGTCGTTGGTCTACGGTGTCGAGAATCAGGATCCGATTACGACGACTGACGCGCGCCGCCATCAATCCGGCCTCCGCAAACGCGGTCGGGCCGTCGTACATGCCCGCATTAGCGACTTCCATGTCGAAAATCTGCGCCACCGCGGATTGGAACTCGAACCCGGATTGCAAAACGCCTTGGGCGGCTTCCGGCTGATACGGAGTGTAGGAAGTGACGAACTCTCCGCGTTGCAATATCGCGCCGACCGTAGAGGGTATGAAGTGTCGATACGCCCCGGCTCCGAGGAACGACGGACGTGAACCGGCGTCATGGTTCAGCGCGGCGAGTGCCTGCATTCGCGTCGCGACTTCGAGCTCCGATGCGGCATCCGGCAAACGCAATGGCGGGTTGCGATGCTGATCCGGGATGTCGGTGATCAGCGAATCGAAAACGTCGACGCCGATCGTCGACATCATCTCGGCGCGTTCGGACGATGTGTTCGGAATGAAGGGATGCGTTGAATTTTCGTCGGCAGACAACGGTCTATTCCAAAGTACCCGTGTAAGTCTCGGAATCCATCAAAGACTCGAGTTCGGAAGGGTCGTCGAGCGCGACCTTCATCATCCAACCCTCACCGTACGGGTCCGCGTTGACCAACTCAGGAGATTGCTCCAACTTGTCGTTGACCTCGGTGACGGTTCCGCTGACTGGCGAATAGAGATCGCTCACGGCTTTCACCGACTCGATCTCGCCAAACTTGTCGAATTGCCCGACTTCCGAACCAACCTCCGGAAGCTCTACGAACACGACATCGCCTAGCGTGTCCTGTGCGTAGTGCGTAATGCCGACTTCAACTGAGCCGACATCTTCTAGACGTGCCCACTCGTGTTCGGACGAGTATCTCAAATCATCTGGGTACAACGCAGATCGCCCTCCGTCGCTGCCTTTGCCGATAACCGCTATAACTTTAACAAATCACGGCGCGCACATCGTTGACGTGATGGATTTAATCTTCGCGGCGGTAAAAAGGCAGCTTCACGACCTCCGCGTCGACCATGCGCCCGCGGACGTTGACTTGCACCGCGTTGCCAATGTCGGCGTGGGCGATATCGATGTATCCCATCGCGATCGCTTGGTTCAACATCGGCGAAAAAGTGCCCGAGGTAACGACGCCGACTTCCTGATCGTCAGAAAGGATCGTATGCCCGTGTCTGGCGATGCCGCGCGACAGCATCGCTAAACCGGCGATGCGTCTCGGAGTGCCCGTGTCTCGGATATTCCTTAGCGCTTCACCAGCGATGTATTCAGGTCGGTTTGGTCTGACGGTCCAGCGCAGTCCAGCTTCGTAGGGATTGTTTTCGACGGTCATATCGGAACCGTGGAGCATCAATCCCGCTTCCAACCGCAAAACGTCGCGCGCACCGAGTCCGCATTCCGTCGCACCCGAATCAACGAGCAGTCGCCAGATTTCTGCCGAGTGAGAACTATCAAACATGATCTCGAAACCGTCCTCGCCGGTGTATCCGGTGCGGCTGGCAAGAATCCGTTCACCGTCGATCGTTACCTCGCCGGCGTGAAATCTGTCGATCTTGGACGCCTCGCCATCAGTCAGCGAATCGACCATTGCCACCGCGCTAGGGCCTTGAACCGCGATCATCGCGATGTCGTCTGTAGTGTCTTTGCGATCGATATCGACGTCACCAGATTCACAAAAGCGGTTCATCTGGCTCGACAACCAAGCCCGAACTGTATCTGCGTTGCCCGCGTTCACGATGAGCAGATAACGGTCGGTTTCGAGGTCGTAAACGATGGCATCGTCGATGATGCCGCCGTTTTCATCGCAGATGACGTGATAACGCGCCTGGCCGTGTTCCAATCGCGACGCGCGGACGCTCAAAACTGTGTCCAAGAACCTCCCCGCATCGCGTCCGCTGAACTCCATCCGAGCCATGTGCGAAACGTCGAAAATGCCGACATCGCTCCGGGCATGCCGAACCTCATGGATGATGCCGTTCGTGTACTGCACCGGCATGTCCCATCCGCCAAATGGCACCATCCGCGCACCACTGGCGACGTGGGTTTCATACAGCGGTGTTCGGTTGTTCATCCTTGATGCCCTCGATTGCGGTAGCTGACTAACAATAATCGTACGGCAGATGGTGAGATTGCCGCGTCGGAAGAGCAAAAACGGGGTTTGCATCCAAACCCGACAGATCGACCGGCGGTGCATCGATTGCGTGTTGTGCAACCGTGAAGCCGCCGAGCCCGCGCGGGTCTACCAACGCGTTCAAACTCTTCAACTCCGATCGCAACTGCCTAGATTTCGTTTCATCGAATTCACTCGCCGATTTTTCGCGATGTTGCCGGTTGTACTCGCCATAGCCAAGGTCAAAGAGAAAATCGCGTTGCGTGCTCGGCGGTGTGGTGGAATGGAAGCCTTGCCGTGTTAAAGCGCACTGGACCGATGTGAAATCGACATGCGCGGTGATGTCTTGTTCGCCAACATAACGCAATGGGTCCTGACCCAAAACGTGGTCGCGGTAACAGCGTAACGAACCTTCAGATCGTGCCGCGTGATAGAGCAGTTGCCGTTCGAATCCGTAGTCGATGGTCAACACGTATCCGCGACGCAACGTCTTCGACACGCGATTCGCCCAAGCGTCGATACCGAGATTCACTTCGCCGCGATAGCCCTCTGGGAGAGTACCGACTAGATCACTCAAGCGATTCGCGATGTCAACGGTTGAAACCACACCTTCGATCATCGTCAACTCGTCATCTTCGCCGATATCGACGTATAGCTCCCACAACACTCCATCACGAGTGGTGAATCGATGCACGGGAAACGCGTCCAATAGCTCATTGCTAACGACGCATCCGACGATTGGCGTCAGGTCAGACAGTTCATCGATCGGTTTTGCCGAGCCGCGCGGGCAAAGATCGTATGCATGGTAGCTGATCGCGTCCCGAAATCTCGCGATCGATCCTTTCGCTCTAGACGCCGTGACCGCGTCGACAATGTCCCTCGACAATCCGCCATCACCCGCGCCGAGTTCGACAACGTCGAAGCGTCTTGGTTCATCGAGCGCGATCCACGCCCGATACAGGTAGCCGGCGATCAACGATCCGAATGCCGGGTGCGTTTGCGGCGATGTCGCGTAGTCTGCGCCCGGTTTCGGTCGGTTCGCATAGTAGCCGTGTTCGCCGTAGAGTGCGATCTGCATGAAGCGCGCGAAGGTCAACGGGCCGACGGCGCGAATCTCCGCTCGGACGGTTTCAAGTGCCGGTGTAGATGCTTCCGGCATCGAACGAAACGATCAGCCGCGGTCGGCGATCGGGACGTACTCGAGTTCGCGTCCGCCAGTGTACCTGAGCAGCGGACGAATCAAAATGTTGCGTCGGTACTGCTCGACGACTTGAATGACCCAACCGGGCACTCTTCCGACGGCGAAAATCGGCACGAACAAGTCCTGTGGGATGCCGATGAGGTAGTAGATCACGCCGGCGAAGAAATCGACGTTTGCGTGTACACCGCGCCGCGCGTAAGGCGACATCGCTTCTTGGACCGCGATCAGAATCTCGTACCACTCCGGTTGACCCTTCTCCTCGCTCAAGCGTCGCACGCCTTCACGCAAGTGTTTTGCCCTCGGGTCCGCGGACTTGTAAACGCGATGTCCGAAACCCATCACCGGATTGCGGTTTCTCAAGAGATTGCGAACGTAGCTCTGCGCGTTCTCAGGTTTGCCGATTTCACGAGCCATCTGCATCACGTTCTCGGCAGCGCCGCCGTGCGAGGGACCGGAGAGCGCGCCAAT
Organism: Dehalococcoidia bacterium; assembly: GCA_963662485.1. Classification (GTDB taxonomy): domain Bacteria; phylum Chloroflexota; class Dehalococcoidia; order Lucifugimonadales; family Lucifugimonadaceae; genus Bin127. The sequence goes on from OY759581.1 coordinate 379,483, forward strand.
CGCGGCGGCGACGGCGCTGTACGCGTCGGCTTTGGTGCCAGCGACGACGCGGGCGGTGAATGAGCTCGCGTTGGAGCCGTGGTCGGCGTGCAAAACCAAGTCCTTGTCCATCAACTGCGCCGCATCGTCGGACGGAACTTCGCCATCGAGCATATACAGGAAGTTCGCCGCGTGATTCAGATCGGTGCTCGGCGACACCGGGTCTTTACCGCGCCGAATGTTGTAATGCGCCGCAACGATAGTCGGCACTTGGGAAGTCATCCGCATACCCTTGCGGAACGTGGCATCGACATCGTCCCACACCGCGTCTTTGTCAGGATCAAAAGCCGAAAGTGCCGACACCGCCGTCCTCAGCACGTCCATCGGGTGCGAATCTTTCACCGTTTCGATGATCGGGTAAATCTCTTCCGGCAGCTCGCGCTGACTCTGCAACTCTTGGTTGAACGCGTCCAACTGCTCCTGCGTCGGCAGATCGCCGTAGAGCAAAAGGTACGAAGTCTCTTCGAACGTCGATTTTTCCGCGAGGTCGTGGATGCTGTAGCCCCGGTACTCGAGCACGCCTTCGCTACCGTCGATGAAGGTCGTTTCGGTGCGGTCGAAGTAGATATCCCTAAGCCCCCGATGGAGCTTGACTTCAGAATCCTTGGACATGAACTATGTTTCCGATCTTGGTGAATACCTGATTGGCGACGGGTAGGGGCAATTGCAGAGTTGGAAACCCTCACCCAATCGCTTGATGCAGTCAGATGCGTTTCAAACTATTTTAGAGCATCACCGCCGACAACCACCGCGACGAACCGATGAAGTGCCGGGGCAAACCGGGCGCTCGCCGATCTTGTCTCGCTCCGTCGAGGTGTAAGGGATGTTGCGTGCGGAACGATCACCCTTTGGCTTTTCTGAATCGCCAGCCGTACATCAGGCTGCCGTAGTAGTTGAAGATGCGGCGCGCTTCGGCATCGTCGAACGGGTAATCCGCACCGAGTTGCCTCGCGGCGGCGAGGCCGGTGACGAAGCAAGTCTCCTGGCTATTGATCAGCGTGTGTGCGCCACAATGCCAAGTCCGACGCTTGCCCTGGATGAAGCGGAACATTGGAACGAGCAACGCGACATGGCGCACGTCGTGCACGATGTGTTGGAACCACCACTTCTTGATGATCTTTGATTCGTCGATTTCCTGATTCGGGTTGTAGGTCACCAGACAGGGTTTGTCGGAGTGATTCACCCACGGCTGCTGGTTGTGCATGATGTAGGTGATTTCGTAGTTGTCTGGACGCGCTCCGTACTGTTCGATGTGGTTGCTCCGAGTTGTCAGGGGTTGGACCTCGTTATCTGGGAGCACTGAAGAGTCTAAATGCACGACGGTGTGGTTGTGAAGCTCGCTCTCGTAGCGGATCGACGAGAGGATGTAGCGCTCCATGAAGGTGGGTTTGTCGATCATCATCAGCGTCTGGTTCGCGTTGCAAGCGAAAATCACGGCGTCGAATTGATCTTGCACTCCTCTGTGGTCCTCGATGATGACACGGTCCGGGTGGCGATACACTTTCCGTACCGGGCGATTGAGGTGGATTTTGTCCGCGAAATCGGCGGAAAGGTTTTCGTAGATGCGCCGCGTTCCCTGATCCCACGTCTGCATGGGCGTCGCCGTCTCGATATCGAAAAACTCGAGATACCGCGCGAAGAGAGACGCGGGCATGTCGAACACGTTAGTCGCCATCAAGAAATTGACGAACATCGGCTTCAGAATCTTGTATTTGAATTCGCCGGAAAAACCGCCGAGATTTAGAACCGTGCCCATGCTGATGTAGTTGTAGGGATTGATGAAGTTGACGAGTTTGGACCGGGATCGCGTTAGGCGTCCGAACTTGTGCAACCGCTTCAAGAGACGTTGAAACCTATCGATTTCAGGTTGCAATTCCCGTCTGAGCGCGGAGTCAAAGTCATGGGCATAGACCTGACCGTGGTACTTGACGCTGTAGCTGAATCGGGTGTCAACGAGATCGATTCCGAACTGTTCCATCAGCAGGAGTATGTGCTGGTACACCGACGGTATCAGCGCGGTTACCGAAATGTCGAACGGGATCGAAGAGCCGTCGGCCTGCGGCATGTCGGCGGTGATTGCGTTTCCGCCGATCTGGTCTTGAGCCTCGTAGAGCCGAAAATCAAACCGGTCTGGGTGGTGATTCAACGTCCATGCCGCGCCTAAACCCGAAATGCCCCCGCCGACGATGGCTATCCGCCGCCGCTTGGTGCCGTTTATATCGCTTCCCATAATCCGTAATCATATGTTCGTATGTGGTGAGGTTCGGCGACCTCTCGTAGCAGACCGCCACTCGGCGAAAAACAGTCGAGCCGGCGCTGCTTTGAATCCCTTTGTCTCTTTGGTTACCCTGATGATTACAGCACGACGCGCCCCATGCGGTTCGTGACCAGACCGATATGCTAGCAGTCAGTGACGTATTGAATAGAGGGAGGAGTGATGTCGACCCAGAGTCGCGCGCCAACGATATACCGTGATCCGACACCGTTTCCCGAGGGATGGTTCTTTGTAACCAGCCGCCGGGAATTGGAGAAATCCAAACTCATCGAAAAGACGTGGATGGGTGAGAGCATCGTCGCCTGGGTTGACGATGCGGGTAGCATCTGCGTCGCTGGAGCGTTCTGTCCTCACTTGGGCGCGGACCTTGGACCGACCGCTGGCGGATGCATCAGTAACGGCCGCCTCGTGTGTCCCTTTCACGGCTTCGAGTTCGACGCGACGGGACAATGTGTCCAAACACCGAACGCCGACCCACCCCGTACCGCGAAGCTCGAGGTGTTCGAGACGCGGGAGATCGTCGGCCTGATTTTCGCTTGGTGGGGAATTGACGGTCGACCGCCGAAGTGGCACCTACCTGTCGAAAACCCTGACCAAGAAGGTTGGTGCGACATCGTGATCAGCACGAATCGATTCCTCGGACACCCGCAAGAGACGACCGAGAACTCGGTAGACTTGGGCCACCTCAACTACGTTCATGGTTACGACAACGTTACCCGAGCCGATCCTCTGATGGTTGACGGACACCGATTGACGAGCCGTTTCGACTTCAAACGCAAGCGAAGCGTCGCGGGCGTCGCGAATCTTACCTTTGAAGTGTCCGCTGACACGAGCATCTATGGCTTGGGGTACTCGTTCGTCGAGGTGCGTGAGCACACCATCGGAATGAACATGCGACTTTGGGTCCTGGCGACTCCAGTTGATGGAAAAATGATCGACGTAACGCTGGTTTCGCAGGTGCGCGAAATCCGTAAACCCAAGCGTCTGATAATCGGGCTGGGATTCTTGCCGACTCGGATGCGAGCCCCGCTAATCAACAGGTTCATGGCCTCGCAGCAGCGCGATGACGTCGATCAGGATGTAATCATCTGGAGCCGGAAACGGTACGAGCCGCGCCCTCGTCTTTGCCGTTCCGATGGCGAGATCATGCCGTTCCGAGCCTATTGCGCCCAGTTTTATCCTGAGCCAACCGAATCCGCCGCGTAGCCGGTTCCGGGCATCGACGCAACCCTGCACGACCTAAACAGAGAGAGCTAACTCCCTTCTCACGCGACGGGAAAAGGACGGTCGAAGTCGCCAAATCGGCACTCGGCACCGCAGCCCTGACCTATTAAGTAGCGGCGGAAGGATCGTTGGCTAAACCTGACGTTTAGCCAACGAGGTAGGTGATGCTTGCCGTGCTTTGCGCCTTACGGATTCCGCTCGGATTGCAATGCCCGGGCCCATTGTCCTTCGGACCTTCCTCCGTCAACAGGGGAAACCCTGAAATTTGCAAGGGTCTCTATTTGGCGCGTTCCATGAGGACGGTTACGCCCATGTCTAGGTACTTGTTGCGGAGGTCGGGTTCGTAGGATCGGTAGCACATGCGCGCCTCTTGGGATTCGAGTTGCTTCATCACGTGCTTGATGCAGTCGTCGTCGGTTTGGAAGGGATGATGCGGGTGCATTTCGCGGTCAAACTCAAGGTCGGCGGGGCCCCAAGAGAACATATCGACGCCGGGCAACGCGAGGGCGTTGACGTTTTCGATGGCGTGGAGTGTCTCGATCTGCAAATCGAGGATGCCGTTGTTGTTCCACCACTCGGCGTATCCCAGCCGGTCGTGCCCGAGTTCCGCCCCCCAACGGTGTCCGCCTACCCAACTGCGACGTCCCTGCGGCGGGAAATAGAACCACTCTAGGGCTTCCCGGACGGTGTCAACGTCTTCCACCAACGGGATTTCGATGATCGCTGGTCCGAGGTCGGCGATGTTGCCGACGAGAAACGCGAACTTGGTGTGCTTGATGCGGAAATGCACCGGAATGCCGACCTCGTCGGCGGTGTTGCAGAAATCAACGAGTTGATGCTCTGAGAATGGGCTGTGCTGACTGTCGGAGGTGATGAATCCGTAGTCGTCTTTCCCGAGTATGTCTTCGAGCTCCGATTTCGTCGCGGTTATCGGCGCGCCGACGCCGATGACGATATCGCCGCGGCGGATGCGTTCTTTCAGTGGGGTGTCGTTACCCATGAGGTAGTTCTCCTTAAGCATGTTTTCTGCGCCGATGTCGGCGTGTGAGTGAATGCTACAGCACGCTAGGCGATCTGGTGAAGTTTTCGCGCAGGATCGCCGCGCATCCCTCGCGCCGCGTAAATCCACATCTGAACCGCGATTAACATGATCAAGTAGGTAGGAAACCCGAAGGGAACTGAAATTGCTAAAGCTTCCGGAAGTGTTCAGTCAGGACGAGTTCGACGCCGGTTCGGTTGAGCAGGCGGTGCGCGATCGATATACCCAAGTCGCCGAGCGCGGCGCGGCCGGTTCGGGTTGTTGCCAAGACGAGGCCGGAAGCAGTTGCTCCGATGACGATGGCGGAGCAGCCATGGCGACGGTCGCGAACGCACTATACGACTCTGACGATTTGGAAATCTTGACGCCAGAGGCTATGGCCGCCTCCGCCGGGTGCGGGAACCCAATCGGTCTCTCCGACGCCAATCCGGGTGAGACGGTGCTAGACCTCGGAAGCGGTGGCGGTATTGACTGCTTTCTTGCCGCAGATCGCGTCGGCGCGAATGGTCAGGTAGTCGGCATCGATATGACACACGCGATGATCGACCTTGCGCGGCAGAACGCTCAAAAACTCGGCGCCGATAACGTCGTGTTCAAACTCGGCAAGATCGAGGCTATACCGCAACAAGATGCGTCGGTAGACCTCGTAATCTCGAACTGTGTAATCGCCTTATCGCCGGACAAGGACCGAGTGTTCGATGAAATCTACCGGATACTCAAACCCGGAGGGCGATTCGTGGTGTCCGACATGGTGGTGAGTGAGGAGTTGCCTGACGAAGTCACGTCATCCGCCGAGGAGTGGGTGTCTTGCGTCGGCGGGGCCGATTTGTTGTCGAGATATCTCGGCCGGATGGAGCGATCAGGTTTCACGAACATCGAGATTTTGTCCCGTGCGCCGATGCGGCCGCGATCCGACGGCACCGATTGGGAAGCGTCGGTATTGAGCGTAACCGTGCGTGGTTGGAAATCTTGAATTAGGTTCATTTACTCCTGCGCCTTCATCAAGGTCTGGACCGCTTCTTCGACGTGGTCGGGCGTGCCGATCAGAATCAGACGGTCGCCGGCGCGCGGTATCGTGTCGTCTTCCGCATCGACCAACTCGCCGGTATCGCCCCGTTTGATCGCCACGATATCCGCTTTGCTGTCAGAGACTAGCGACGAAGCGCCAATTGGTCGGTCACAGTAGGGTCCTTCGCCCGCCACGAGCACTTCGCCGGTCTCAAGCGGAACGATTCCACCTTCAACCTCGATGCGGCTCAAACCTTCTCGGTCTGCGTCGGTCACGCCGATAATCTCGTCGACGATTCGACCCGCGGCGATGTGATGCATCGAAATCACTTTTGATGCCCCGGCACGAACCAGTTTCGGCTCCGACTCCGGTAACGTGGCTTTCGCTACGATTTCCAGATGTGGGGCGATCACGTGCGCTGTCAACACCGTCATCAATGCCGCCGAATCGGGCGCGACGGTGCAGATCAAGCTCTTGGCTCGCTTGATTCCGGCCTTCAACAACACTTCGTCCTGCCCACCGTCGCCTTGGATTCCGACAAATCCGTCTTCAGAGGCGTTGCGAATCTTCTCGGCGTCCGTGTCGATCACGACTACCCGCGAGTTTTTCAACGCATTGAGGTCCGCCGCCACCAGCGTCCCGGTGTCTCCGTAACCGACGACGATATGGTGTCCTGACATACGTCGCATCATCGCTTCGGTGCCGCGCTGCCTGAGGTTCGACACCAACTGACCCGATATCAGCTGCTCACCCAACGTCGCGAAGGTGTAGGCGAACGCGCCGACGCCGGTAACGATAATCGCCATCGAAAACACTCGACCGATGTCGCTCAGCGGCCTGACCTCTTCGAATCCGACGGTAGACATCGTAATCACCGCCATGTACGCCGCGTCGAGCCACGTCCAACCCTCGCCCTCGATGATCTTGAAGCCCAAGGCGCCAATCGCGAACACGGTCAATAGCGCCATGATCCCGCGAAACAGATTCCAGCGACGCCGACGGACCATGCGACGCGATTCAGAAGCTCCTGTAACTACCAACGCGGGCATCGAAACATCACCTCATCTCGCTAAACTAAACTGCACCGCCGAAATCCCAACTGCTGCTTGACCTCATGACTTTCAGGAGTGTCAAAAGCAGGGATCAAGAATTGTGTCGGTGTGGTCAATCGGTTTCTAGTCTGTTGTTGGATGGACTCGATGAGCCGCGGCTTCGCGTGCCGCGTTGGCTGCCGTCAACGCTTTTTCCACACTCTCCGCGGTCGCCGTGATATGCCCCATCTTACGCCCGATGCGGTATTCCGTCTTGCCGTATAGATGCAGATGCGCGCGCGGAATCTCCAATACCGCATCCCAGTTCGGCGAGCCGTCCGCCGCTTCCCAAACTTCGCCCAAAAGGTTGACCATCACCGTCGGCGACCGCAATCCGACATCGCCCATCGGCATACCAGCCAGAATCCGCGCCAACATCTCGAACTGTGATGTCTCGCAACCCTCGATGGTGTAGTGCCCGGAGTTATGCGGGCGCGGCGCCAACTCATTAACCGACACCGATCCGTCAGAGGTGACAAACATCTCCACGGCGATTAAGCCGATCACGTCCAGTCCGTCGGCGATGCGTTTCGCGACGCGAATCGCTTCGTCGGCGACCTCGTCTGAACACCTTGCCGGCACGATCGAGGTATCCAGGATCCCGTTGACGTGCACATTCTCTGAAACCGGAAACGCGGTCATGCCGCCAGAGTGATCGCGTGCGCAGACAACGGACACTTCCCGCTCAAAGTCGACGAGACTCTCTACGATTACGGGTAAATCGGGCGATCCACCCAGTTTTTGGAACGCGGAGGACGCGTCTTCGGCGTTTTGGACGACGCGTTGTCCCTTGCCGTCGTATCCCCAACGCGTCGTCTTCATCACCACTGGCAAACCGATTTCACGCATCGCATCGGTCGCTTCCGCCGCCGAACGAGCGATCCGAAAATCAGGTACTGGGATACCTAATCCTCGGAGAGTCGTCTTTTCGATTTCGCGGTCCTGACACACTATCAAGACTGATGGTGATGGGTATGTCGGACGAGATGCGGCGATGAACTCAATTGCGGTCGCGTCAACGTTCTCGAATTCGTAGGTCACGACATCGGAGCGGTCCGCCAACTCTTTGGCGGCGGCGAGATCGTCGTAACTCGCGGCGATATGGGCGTCGGTCACGTGCGACGCTGGGCAATCAGCGCTTGGGTCTAGTGAAACGGTGCGGTAGTCCATCGCCCGCGCTGCCATGGCGAGCATTCGACCAAGTTGTCCGCCTCCGAAAATCCCGATCGTTGAGCCGGGAGGCAATGCACGATAGGACGTATTGTTCATCGGCATCAGGTCCAAAGTTCAGTCGGCCAGGTCGGCATCATCGACGTAGGTGCCGGCCAAAACCTCAATCGTCGCGTCTTCACGTCGCTCCTCCAGCCGGGATTGCACCTCAGGATCGAACGCGCCAATGATCTGCGCTGCCAAGAGACCCGCGTTAACCGCGCCCGAACGTCCAATCGCGACCGTTGCGACGGGTACTCCGCGCGGCATCTGCACGATCGAGAGCAGCGAATCCAGACCGTTCAATGCGGCACTTTCTACCGGCACGCCGATGACGGGCAGTATCGTGTTCGCGGCTACCATTCCGGGTAGATGCGCCGCGCCGCCTGCGCCAGCGATTATCACCTTGACGCCTCGATCCTTCGCCGCTTTCGCGAACTCGGTCATCAAATCTGGAGTCCGATGCGCCGATACGATCCGGACCTCGTGCGGCAACCCTAACTCTCGCAACACGTCGGCGGCATGGCGCATCGTTGGCAGATCAGACCGACTGCCCATAATCACTGACACCAAAGGTGCGTTTCCGTTTGCATCCATGCACAGAATCCTAACGCACCAGAACGCATGACCGCGCGCATCCGCCTGTAGGAGACGTCGGCAAAATCTAGGGCTTATCCCGTTAACGAGACCTTGGCGATAAATTCGGGTTTCCCCTGTTGACGGGGGAAATGTCCGAAGGACAAAGGGGACCGCGCGACGCGTACGAGTCGTCGCAGCGCCGAAATTAAGATTGAGTCTCGTGCAATCCAAAATTCTTCAACGATCAACCTGCTGAAACTATGACCACTGATTCTGACGCTGTCCCACCCGAACGAGAAGAGCATTCCCGAGCGATGGTAGTCTTCGCTCACCCTGACGACGCCGATTGGGGATGTTCCGGCACCGTCGCGAAGTGGGCGAGACTCGGATGGGAGGTCGTGTACGTCATGTGCACCGACGGTTCCAAGGGCACCGAGGATCGATCCATCACGGCGGAAGAGCTGAGCCGCATCCGCAAGCAGGAGCAGGTCGACGCCGGACGGGTGCTTGGGCTAAAGAGCATTGAGTTCCTTGACTTCCCAGACGGATATCTCGAACCGACCATCGACCTGCGTCGTCAAATCGTCCGCGTCATTCGCAAACATCGACCGCACATCTTGATTACGACCAACCCCAAACGGGATTTGCTGTCGAGCGATTACATCGGGCACCCTGACCACTACGCCGCCGGCGAGGCCGCGTTGTCCGCAGTATTCCCTTCTGCCCGCGACCATCTGTGGGATACCGGTATGTTCGAGGCCGGCCTCGAACCATGGAAGGTGCATGAGGTATGGGTGATGATGTTCGGCGAAAAGGGAAACCACTGGTACGCGCTTGAAGAGGAAGATGTGGTGAAAGCGATCGGCGCTATCAAGGCCCACGTGAGCCAGCTCGATCGTCCTGACGAGGTAGAAGGTTGGATGCGACGCTGGCGATCCGAAAACGGCAAGAACATTGACGCCCCGTTCGCCGAAGGCTTCAGACGTTTCCAGTTGGTACCCGGTTGGGAGCCCAACGACGACGATTCCGAAGACGAATAGCGCGATTCTCGCCGCACATCGAACCCGTGTAACATAAGCCCATCAACTACCCGCCATGCCCGCCGACAGCCAAGACCTCACCCCCGCGTCGGCAAGCAACCGCGCCCGCCAAAACCTCTCGCGCAAGAACATCACCCACCCAATCCGCTGGACAGACAAAGACCTCGAATCAGCCACCAACCGTCGCCGAAAAGTCGACAAACGCGACCGAAAATCCGAGCTGCGACGGTTGCATTGAGGTGGGGTGGTTGGTTGGTGGGATTGTTGTCACGTAAATTCAACTGGACTCCCGCTCTACGGCATTGATCGTACACGTGCTGCCGGTATCCCTTCCCCTCGACGGGGGATGGCTTGGATGGGGGTGAAGCGGGGTTACGTAACATTTCGATCCCGCTGGCATCTCACCGATAGCATATGAAAACGATGTGGGCCCTTCCGCTTACCGTTCATTTGGCATCGGCGCGATCGTGCAACCACAATCACAATTCAACATAAGTGATTCCTTCCAAAGTGATTGACCACAGATTTTTATCAATACTTAAGTTCATACGCTGCCTCAACTTCAGCAACCGTGTTCTTTGCTTCCGTCCGTAATCTCGATTTTTGTTTCGTTTCAACGCCCCTTTGACCAGAACTCGATTATCTTCAACATATTTCGGTATATTCTTTCGTAGTCGTACGAATTCATCAAAATCTCTCGAAGATTCTTTGAGTTTCCCTTCGATTGCGAGACTTAAACCTCGAAAATACAATCCAACCTCACGATTGATTTGACTCTCACTTTTGGTGAGCGAATCTGCCCAACCAAAAGCACGGATGGTTTGTTCGGTCTCCAACAACCGTATTATCACACGGCAAGCTGCTTCAACAGGTATATAATCCTGTTCATATCGCATATAGCCTTCAAGATCGTTGAAAAGATGCGCGGTAGACATGCCGATATGGTCCAAAAATGTGTTCAAGCCCGATTTGTCGTCAGTGGTGATTCGAACGACCTCTGTCAAGTATTTCGCCGGAACCGTCCCTATCGCTGGTATCACTGCTACACCGGATTGTCGATCCCATCTATTTTGGAAGACCGGGCTTTTCAAACCCCGCAATTCGTGAATCGACATGTCATCGTATTTAATCGTCGGATCTAAGGCATAAATCCTTCCGATTTCCGTCTGCTTGGGTGGTGTCCTATCGTCCAAACACGCGAAAAACAAGGCCACCCATATATCGCTTGAAAAATCTACTATATTCGTTTTGCCTCCCATGTGTTGAATTAGTGAAGAGATTTCTAAATCAGAATAATCGTCTTCGTTCGAAATATATTGTTTCGCTCTGCTCAGATTTCCTTTTGTAATCAAATCTAAGGCTTGTGAGCTGTCCGTGGCCCAGTGCCTTGCCAACGTAGAAGTGACCGCAGGGTACAACGCTGACTCTCCTCTGAAAATGCGATACTGCTCCCTGCTTTCGCAGATTTTGTTTAGGGCGATGAGGTTCCGCTTAACTGATCGATTCAGATTAGGCAATTGACTGTAAATATTGACAAACCATGGAGCTACATATTTGTGGGTAATGGCGACCGGATGCTTCTGATGTAATGTCAGTTTGATGTCTGAATGTGAATTGGTGGCATCCGGCTCGAAATCACCGACGACGCGGATGCCAAGTCGGTGCAGTTTACGAATCATTAACGGGGAAGCGTGCGAAGGAACTGCGTGCTGTCCCGGTGGGATGAAAGTGATCTGTCCTTCTTGTAACGACCGAATAAGTTCTACTCGACAAAAGAACGCCGCTGGATCAGGGACGTGACAGATCGCACGCAGAAAATTCGGTAACTGATGGTCTACATATTGTTTGGCATCCTGCGACACGTTGATGGCACTGAGGCTTGAGGGGCGGCTGTCAGTTGGTTTGGTTTGCGGTTTCGCCGTAACGGCGATTCGTCACAGCGGGTTCGCGTGCCAGTTCGCGTCGGGCAGTCGCGATCAGGTCAGGGTTGATCCCGAGGATGTACTGGATTGCGTCATCGATCGCTAATCTGACAGGATCACCTTCGATCTGTGCAAGGGGCATAAGAGGTACCCGAGCAAACTTGTCGAACACTTGACCAAGTCGCTTTAAGTCGGACGATCCTAAGATTGGGATGGGTAGCGAACGGAATCGGTCCACACTGAACTGCGGTCGAGGCAACTTGAAGGGATCGGTGTTAGTCAATGACGTTACGATCCCGAGGGTGGAGTTGAACCACACGCACATGCTCTTTTCCCACTGCGCCAACGGTAACTCGGGGTCTGTCAATGAAAAAGCCTGCCAAGTCGAAGTGACCGTCGGAGTAGGGGTGCGAGTCGCGATCACCCTAACGTTGTTGGTGTCGATGCTGTTGCAAATAAACAAATTGGACCGGCGTTCCCATAACACTTCGGCGTTCGACGTTTGGTTAGGTTTCGCATGTACGTATACATCTGGGTCAGACTCCAAGGAGATTTTCGGTCCGACGTTGGAAACCACGGCGTTGCCCAGTCTCAACGAAGAATAACGAATTGTGTTATTGCACCATAAACCCCTACGGCCTGTTCGATCAGCTACATTAGAGGGCGAAAAGTATCCCCGAGTGTCCCTACTTGAAGGGAGGTCTGCGAGTTGACCGATCTCCGTAATCGGGAACAGTAAACCCGACGATACTCGTCTGCTGACATCAACTAGGTGGGGGGACAAGACGGCCATCGGACGCCACTTACCTTTGACCATATTTTCTGCACTCACTTCGTCCACGACACCAATCGAATCGTTGTCGGTCTGATCGACACCCGCTATCCGCGGCGCGATCGCAACAGCTTCGTGGGCTGATGAAGGGTTATGCGTCAGCAAAACGAATCTGGTACTCGGACGGTCCGTCGGTTCGTCGATCTCGTGTCGCCGAGCGATCACGAGCATCTCAGAGATATCTGTGTTTTCCGAAAAACAGAACCGAGTTGGATCGTGAGAGGCTACGACGGTTTCTATGTGAAACTGCTGCGCTAGCAACCGTCTGACCTCAGATCCCGATACGTTCGATGAACCGACTAGCGGTAAGATCAGTGCCACCGTAGAACCGTTCGATAGTTTGCTCAAGTGCTCGGCTAGGACAACGAATGACGTACCGCCCGATGCGCGATGTGCACCTCGGCCCTTTAACAGCTCTCCTTCTCTTTTGCTGATCGCTTTTTCATCTTCGCGAGAGAACTGGTCGTACCGCAGGTCATTTCGTGTGAACGGCGGATTCATAATCACTAAATCGTAGGTGTTGGGATGAGCGTCAACCGAACCGCTTCCGGTGTCGATATGCTCGCCTCGATTCCACTCAACAGCCATCCTTCGTTGTCCGCCATGCGTCCAATCGACTGGACGATGCGAAGCACCCGGATCGAGAAGTTCGAGAGAGCCAACGCTGGCGTAGGTCTCGCCATCTTCGCATTCCACTGCGAGCGGCATCATGTGGATGTGCATGTCTCGGAAAGAAGTGGACGGCGACACTAGCCCCAGCGCAGTCGCCGCCATGTGACACGCTGTTATATTGATGTCGATACCCCAAACGACATCTTCGATGAGTTTCTTAGCGTCCGTTTCGGAACCGCCGCGTAAAGTGCGGATCCGCTCGGCAGCGGACATCAGCAGTGTGCCGGTTCCGCATGCGGGATCAATCAACTTATATTTCGACAACTTATGCGGTAGATCAGATTCTCTGATCGCGAGCCACGCAAGAATCATTGCGGCGGGGGTTGAGGTGTAATAACTGCCGTCGTACCGAGCTGAGTCGAGCAATCGGTGAAAAATGCGACCTAGCAAGTCTTGGCTCGATCCGGCCGGATCGCGTGAGGTCCGTAGAGCAGTGTTGACCACGCTAGCGACCGCTTTGGTCCAGGTGTCAACTTGGACAGGTGCTCCCAACACCGTAATCGCGGACTCGAATATCGGGGCGTAATCGAGCGCCAAGATGGAATCCCACGCGTCTTCGAGTGCTCCCACAATGTCGGTTTCACGCAAACATTCACGAATCCGAGTTGGAGGCCATTCATCGGTGAACGGTTCGTCTGTCCTAGCGTCTTTTTCCGGACGCATCTCGCGGAGATGGTTATCCAAACGCGCGTGGAACATCGATGCCGCCAGAAGTACGAGCAAAGCGCGTTTCGCTGCGGCTTTGGACCGATCTTTGCCTTTGTGTTTCAAAGGTAGATTCATGGCGCTCGCTAAATCCCGAATCTGCTCAGGATGCAAAACCTCGACAGCGCGACCCAGTGCTTGATCGATGTCGTTGACCAAAAGAGCTGCATCACCGTGATCTTGGCGCATGGCGCGAAGCGCGTCTCTCAAGACCGCAACGTTGCCAGACACAAACTCGTCGTTCGGCAGCGCGGCCCACTCGAAAATGGTTTCTAAGTCGAAAACATCGACATTTAGGTTGGACGGATAGTTAATCGCAACCACACGGTCAACTAGGACGACGCCCTTACCCGCTTGGTCCAATCGTCGTTGCGCGTCAGCTAACGCGCCTCTGCGGGAGCCTTTTTCACCCTCTAAAGCGATGACCATTCCATTCACTCTGATACGGACGTCGACTCGTCGAGAACCAGAACCAAGTGGCTCTGCGGTCGCGTCCAGTCCGACGGAACTGAGTAGATCCGCCAACCTGTGGTTCAAAATTGGTTCGTAGGTAGAAACCAACATATTTGTTGCCGTGGCCTAGTAAAGACGCTACTTGAACCAGTTGGTCACCTTTCGTCGTTCTGATGTTAGCGAGTAGTTACGCCATCGATGTATTATAGACGCGCGGAACGGTTGCTTTCGACTGTTTGGCAGAATCTTTTTCACAGCGCGAACACGGTGCTTGACTCGGATGCCAGTTGTGGCGATTGAAAGTCGGAAGAAAGACCCATCAACCCCTACAACAAAAACCGCGATGCCACACCGCCGCCTCTGCTGCGCGGCGCGCGGGGCAGGGTTGCGTCGGGCGCAAACCGAGGGTATTCGGCTTGGGTGCCGGAGAGGAGTTCTTCGATGGTGAGGATTTGGACACGGGGGTAGTGGTGATCGGGGTAGTGTTTCGGGGTGTAGATGCCGGCGGAAAGGGCTTCTTGGATCATGGGCCGCGTCGGCTGGTTTAGCGTGATGAAGATGCCAATGTCGGCGTTTTCGCGTGTCATGTCGCCTTTGAGCGTGGCGATCATGTCGCGCTGAACGTTGCCGCTCTTGACCTGCACGATGATCTTTTTCGCTTTGCCGCTGTTGTCGTCGAAAAAGTTGATGTAGCCGTCGATGCCAGCGTCCGCGCCCTTGCCGTTCTTGTTCGAGGGACGCGCGTCGACTAAGCCCAACGCCCAGTACTCGAACTGGTATCTGCCGTCGTGTTCGCTCTCCAAAGCGAGAGCTTTGGCACTTGCGACATCTTGCGGCACACCTACCACTTCGTAATCGGAGAGATCGGAGCCGAACGAGTCTCGCAACCGGCTCTTCATCAGCGAGATGGCGAGGTGGGTGATGTCGATGCCGATCCAGCGGCGACCGAGCCGTTCCGCGACAGCGACCGCGGTGCCGCACCCGCAGAATGGATCGAGTACGACCCCATCGCTTGGGCAGGACGTGCGGATGATGCGGCTCAATAGCCCTTCCGGTTTCTGTGTCGGATAGCCGAGGTTTTCGTTTCGCTGCACCCACATCACGTCTCCGTCAACGGCCTCGCTGTTCTCCCAGAGCAACCCTTCCGTGTAGGGTTGATACGCCCACAAATCTTGGAGGCGAGTTCCGCTTCTGCGAGACAGATAACGTTTGATGCTTGGTTGCCCACCCTTCCGTCGCGGCAGGTGGATTAAACCGTGGCTCAATGCCAGGTCCAACAATTCTTGCGTGACTAGCCCTTCGAGATTAGCGCCGAGGTCCTCCAGTTCTTCCCGCAGATATGCCGGTATCGCCCAGTGCCGGCCGGCGGCGGTAGGATCGTAACCTTTCCAAGGCTGCCCGGAATCTCCGGTTCTGGTCTCCGCGGCAGTCGGATCGGCGTGGCGATACACGCCTCGATCGTCTTCATGAATGAACGCGCTTTTTACGTACCCAGCTGAATATGGACGGATCTGTGGTTCGAAGAAGTAGCGGTTGGTCTTTGAGTAGAAGAGGATCGTGTCGTGAATCCTGCCGTACGATCTGGCGCTGTTATGCGCGTTAGTGCGACGCCATATGATCTCGTTGCGGAAGTTGCGATTGTCGAACACCGCGTCCATCATCAGCTTCAGATAGTGGCTCGCCGTCGGATCGCAGTGGAGGTAGATGCTGCCCGTCGGCTTCAATACGCGGTGCAGCTCCGCCATGCGCTGCGCCATCATCGTGATATACGCCATCATGTCGTTCTGACCGAGGAACGCACGCATCGCTTGAAGCAGGTCGCCGAGTTTCTGCGGACCTGTCGTCACCACATCGCGGAACGCGATCTCAGATTCGATGCTCCACCGCCAGGTGTCCTCGAACGCGGTTATCTGGGCCGCCGAATCCTCGCCGCTACGTTCGCGGAACAGCACGTTGTAGGTCGCGTTCGAGTTGAAAGGTGGATCAAGGTAGATGAGGTCCACACTCTCATCCGCGATGTCCTCGCGCAGGATCGGCAGGTTATCCCCGAAGTAGAGCCGGTTGACGAAATCGGTCATTTCAAACTGGATTCTATAGCGAGAATCCACTGAGTACGCCGAAAACGCTTCGCCTATGTTGAGTCCTTTGCAAAACCCTCGTGGACTAGTCCATGTCATTCTGAACGGAGCGAAGCGGAGTGAAGAATCGCTGGCGGCAAACTAGGGGCGGTGATGAGATTCCTCGCTGCACTCGGAATGACAGCGGCGCACGCGGCGAATACAGGAGGATGCAACGGTCTCGTCGAGGGGGAAGGAAAATGTGCTTACCCAAATCTATGGATTCCGGCTTGCGCCAGAATGACGAGGGCCGCGCAACAGTCTCCGGCGCAGGTCAAAAGCCGTAGATTCGCTGCGCGTTGCCGCCGAGGAGGAAGGCGCGTTCGGTTTCGGTCAACCAGTCGAAACCTTGGCGCACTAGCCGAAGTTCGTCGGCGAGGGAAATCCAGCCGTTCTTCTCGCGCAGATAGCCGGGGTAACCGGTGCCCCAGATGCATCGCTCGATCCCGAACGCGTCGATGGCGGCCTTCACGGCATCGTGCATGTCGCGATACGGAAAACCTTGAACAGACCGGTTGTGGACATCCGAAATCGTCATGATCACGTTCGGGTGTTTGGCGAGTTCGAGAACTGGCTGATAAGCGGCCCAATCGTCGTTCGCCATATCGGGCTCCGGGTACATCATGTGGTCGATGATCCAGGTGATGCCGGGGAACAACGGCACGACATTCGCCATCTGGTGCGCGTTGCCGACGCGGTTGTGCACCTTGACGATCGCCTCGCGCTGTTCGATGACTCGGAACAAATCACCGTTGCGTTGCGGGTCCAAAACCTCGTCATCGGGGTAGTAATCAGGATGCAGCCGAAAGCCGGACATATCGAATTCGTCCATCCATCGCTCCGCGACCGCCGCGTTATCCGGGTCCATAGGATCGATCAGGCCGATTGATCGAAAGCGCTCTCGGTGCTGATTCGCGGAAACGGCGACGTAGGTGTTGTCCCACGTCGAACCACTCGATTGCACCAGAACCGCCGCATCAACGCGGTTGGCGTCCATGTCTTCGACAAGCAACTCGGTGGGACCGGCTTCCTCAGTTACTGCGGTCCAAGTGGGCGCGGTCGGGCCGATCGGCGCGATCGGCGGCAGTTCCCAAACATGAACATGGCAATCGACAATCATCGCGGCGTTCCTTTGGCTACATGAAACATGTTCAGGTCGATTCTGCACCAAGTTTCGATCCCACGAACTCAGGTTGACCGACGACGAAATCACTAACCGCCATCGCTCTGCGTCCCGCTTGCTGAACCGTCACCAATTTCAACGACGAATCGTGACCCGCGACGACATAAACCTCGCCATCATCGCCTTTGATCACGGTACCCAGAGTGGCGCGCGTCGTCGCTGGCAAAACGTTGGTAGGCGCGGCGTCTACGACTTTGAATGGTAGACCGCGCCAAGTCGAGGCGGTCCCTGGCCAAGGGTGAAAGGCCCGATTCATGCGGGTGATGCGATCCGCAGAATCTCGCCAGTTAATCTGACCGTCCTCTTTTCGTATCAGCTTGGTTACGGTCGCTTCGGCGTGATTCTGATCCCGGGCTTTGATTTCTCCAGACGCGAGACGCGTTAGAGCGTCAGGAAGCACCTCCGAACCCAACGCGAAAAGCCGTTCGGTCAACGCGTCGCAGCGATCATCGGGCGTGATCTGGACAGGTGCAGATTGCATCAGGATCGGGCCGCTATCCATCCCTTCGTCCAAGAGCATCACGGTCGCGCCGGAATGCGAGTCACCGTTGAGTATCGCGGTCGCGACCGGGCTCGGTCCGCGGTGCTTAGGTAGCAGTGAGGGATGAATGTTCAGCACGCCGAGTGGGGGATGTTCCAAGAGCGCGTTAGGGATGAATCGTCCGTATGCGACGACCACGAACGCATCCGCACCGACACTCTGGATTCTGTCTATAACGTCCGCGTCCAGACGCTCCGGGGTGATGACGGGAATCTCGAGTTGGTGTCCGAGTTCGGCGACCGGCGTCGGAGTCGATCGTCGCCCGCGCCCGGCGCGGCGCGGCGGGCGAGTGCATATCAACGAGACTTCGATCCCTGAACTCAAAAGGGCGCGAATCGAACCTGTCGCGTAGTTTGGGGTGCCGAAAAAAACGGTCTTCATGGCGTTCGATTCGCTCAGTTCAAAGGCGAGTTGCATGGTACCGTCAGTTGACTTGCCATCGTAATCCGCAGTTAGCGCGCCAACGGTAGGTTTCAAGCGATTTTCCGCTTCATTCGGGGTTGACCGAACCGGTACCTTGCCGCTAGATGATACCTACAGACAGTCCCGAAATTCGAGCGAAAAATCGTTGAATCGATGCTGATTTCCGTTGCAGATAACCGTAAACGCGGGTAACTTAAATCTAGTTAACGAAAGTTTTCGGGCTCCGAGGAGGCGGCCCGAGAGCCACAAGACCGATCCCCGCACTCGAGGCCGTTGCCGAGGCTTTCGCGTGCGTGAAAATCCCTCATATCACGAAAGGATTCTCTGTGCCTCATGTTCATTCGGACAGCAGCAAAGACGAGTTGCAGAAGCGCTGGCGGGACGTGCTCGGAATGGTCGAAGTACAGATCGATAACCAAGCGGATTTCAACGCATATCTAGCCGACTCTACTGCCATCGGACTCGACGATGGGGTGCTGTCGATCGAGGTTCGCAACGGGTTCGTCGAAACCTGGATCCGTCAACGCGCCATGCGCACGATTCGTCGCTTCAGCGCGCAGGTATTCGGCGACGAAATCAAGGTGGAGATTCTCACGACGCGCTACATGCCGAGCGATGTGTTGCTGCGTGAAGGTCTCGCGGGCGACCACTGGGAGTGGCGCAACGTCCAGATGAAACGGCAACGCGACGCGGTGGCTCGCGACAACGCGAGTCGTTTCCCGATCGATCCCAAATCCAACTTCGAGCGGTTCGAAACGTCGAAGAGCAACGCGCTCGCGCTGAACGCGGCGAAACGCGTCGCAGAGACTCCGGGTGAGGAGTTCAACCCGTTGACGATCGCCGCGGAGACCGGGCAGGGCAAGACGCATCTGCTGAACGCCATCGGCAACGAGCTGCGAAGCCTTAATCTCAACGTTGTGTGTCTGAAGGGCGAGGAGTTCGTTGACCGTTATGTCAAATCGACCCAGAGCGGTAGCGTTTCGGAGCTGCGCGACATCTACCGAGGTGCCGACGCATTGCTGATTGACGGCATAGAGCGGCTCATCAAAAGGCAGTCAACGCAATCTTTCTTCCTCGCAATCGTCGATCACCTTTTGTCGAACCAGAAGCAGGTAGTGGTGACTTTCAACACCGCGTATCAGATAACCGGCATCTCTGATGAAATCACTTCCCGACTGGCTGGCGGCTTGGAGGTCCGAATCGACGAGCCGGACTACGACTTGGCCCGTGCCGTGATTCAACAGTACGCCGCGGAACGACAGTTGCCGCCGCTTGCCGAGGGCGCGTTCGAGCATCTACGAGACGTAACGGTCAACAGTGTGCGCGAGTTGCTTGGCGGGATCGCCCGCGTCGGCGCGCACGCCGAACTGGGATACGCGGCTGAATCAGTGGCGACGGCAGAGATCACGCGCGAAGCGTTTGTCGACGCGTGGAGCGACCGCGTCAGCGCGCCGGATCCTGGACTCTTGCCCGCGGCAAAAGTGGTCGCGGCGGTGGCAAAGGTTTGTGGATTCGATCCAGAGGTGATTAAACGGCGCGGGCGTGGAAACCAGTCGCTAACCGCGGCACGCGACTTGGCGATGTACAAGCTACGCGAATGGAGCGGTTTAACTAGTTCGCAGACGGCGGCATTGTTCGACGGACGATCTCACACGACGGTCCTGGCGGCGTTGAAACGTTACGCCAAACGACGGAAGACGGACCAACAGCTGACCGAAGCGGAACGCCGCGTTGACCAGTTGCTGAGATAGCCCGGCGCGAACACGGGATCACATGCTGGTGCTGACGGTTTCGAAGAACTGGCGCCGGTACCACCGCAACTCGTTGATGCTCTCCAACACGTCATCCAAAGCGCGGTGAGTCTTGACCTTCTCCGGCGGCTTTTCGGCGTTCGGATGCCACCGCGACACCAGCTCCTTGATCGAGCTTACGTCGATGATGCGGTAATGCAGGTACGATTCGAGCTTCGGCATCTCGCGCTTCAGAAACAGCCGGTCAACCCAAATCGAGTTGCCGCACAACGGCGCTTCCCATTTTCCGACCCAACCCTTGACGAAATTGAGTGTCATATTCTCGGCTTCGGTGATGCCGATCTTCGATGCTCTCACTTTGTCCATCAAGCCCGATTCGGTGTGCTGTTTCGCCGACCAACCGTCGATCAAGTTGAGGTCCTGGACCGACCGATTGATCGCGATGTCCGGTCCTTCCGCGAGGATCTCAAGATTCGAGTCGGTTACGACAGAAGCGATCTCGATGATGACGTGTTGCTCCTCCAACCCCGTCATCTCAAGGTCGAGCCAAACCATGCGGCCTTCGCGCTCGTTTTTTGAAGCCATGAGATTCGAGGATATCAGCGACGATCACGCGGTCGTGTCAACGCGTAACGTTGATCGGAATTGTGCGAAAATCTGAGTAGAAGTCGAATGCCAGTAAACCAGCGAAGCGCCAAACAGGAGTTGAACGTGACGTTCTGTGATGACATCGAAACCGTTTCCAGACCGCAACGGGAGGCGATGATGCGTCACCCCTTCGTGCTCGGCATCGGAGACGGTACCCTCTCGGAGGAGCGGTTTCGGCATTTCATGACTCAGGACTACGTCTACCTGATTGACTACGCTCGCTGCTTGGCGATGGGCAGCGTAAAGGCGCCAGACCTTGAGACGATGAGTTGGTTCGCCGGCGCCGTCGACCATATCCTGAACACCGAGATGGAGCTCCACCGATCATATTGCGCGGGCATCGGAATCACTGCCAAGGAGTTGGCGGCGACGAAAGCGGCCCCCACCACATACTCGTACACGAGCTATCTATTGCGCGTTGCACAGATCGGTAGCTTTGGGGAACTCATCGCTGCTCTCGTTCCGTGCATCTGGGGATACTGGCAAGTGGGCGAGATGCTCGCCATTGAGGGCGTTCTACATAACGCTCCCCAATACACCGAATGGATCGAGATGTACGCCGGTCATGAATCGCAGACCGTAGCGCTAGAGGCGCGTGAGATCTGCGACCGCGTCGCTGAGGGCGCCGGAAGCCACGAACTCGCGGCAATGCGGGAGGCGTACATCACCTGCACCCGTTACGAACGACAATTCTGGCAAATGGCATGGGACCTCGAGGAATGGCCAGTTTGACGGGATTCAACCGTAAAATGGGTTGAGACTGCCCACATTGCGTTTCCAAGAAACTTGACCACGACCGACACAGCACCCGACACCCGGCAACCCGCCATCATCCCGGTCCCGGATTTTGAACTCTATTGCGGCGACGCGGCGTGACCACTTAGCCTACCCCGCATCACCTCAAGGGCAACCACAAGGATTTGTCCCTATGGGCGCATGCGCTCAAATGCCTTTTTTTGACGCCCTTTGCCGAGCCGCTATAATGTCATCACGTCCCTACGAGCGGGAGTAACTCAGTGGTAGAGTATCTGCTTCCCAAGCAGAAGGTCGCGGGTTCGAATCCCGTCTCCCGCTCCAATTCTCACTTACCTCGCTAACGATCCTGAACCGACCCGTCGAATCCTATCGGCGTGTCCAACACTTTGGGTTCTTCGGCGATGCTCGTCAACGCGTCTTCGTTCAGTTCGATGCCTAGTCCGGGCCCCTCGGGCACCGTCAGGTAGCCGTCAATCAGTTCGAGCGGCTCGACCAGAAGCTCAGATTTGGGCGGTTCGGATTCGCCGGTGTATTCCTGCAACGCGAAGTTCGGAATGCAGGCGTCGAGTTGGACACATGCGGCGGTCGAAACGGGGGACAACGGGTTGTGCGGTATCACCTTGACGTGTTGCGCCTCAGCCATCGCCGCGACTTTCTTGCTGCCGCTCAACCCGCCGCATAGGCACAGGTCAGGGCGTACGTACGCGCAGCCGCCATTCTCCAGAAGTTGCTGGTATTCGAATATCGTCGTGAAACGCTCGCCGGTTGCAATCGGAATATTGCATTGCGCCTGTACTTCCGCCATGCGCGCCGGGCTGTCGGGCAGCATCGGGTCTTCGTAGAAGAACGGGTTGAACTGCTCTAACCGACGTCCGAGCCAGATTGACTCGGCGGGGTTCATCTGGCGATGAATCTCGACGCAGATATCGACGTCGCCGCCCACGGCGTCTTTAACCATGCCGACGCGCTCTACCGCCTCGTCCGCCCACTCGGTGTACGACTTGTGCAAGTAGTAGTCGTTGGGGAATGGCGTGAAACGTACGGCGGTGAATCCTTCCTGCTTGGCTCGGAGTGCGTCTTCGGCGAGTTCTTCACCAGTGTCTCCGCCGACATGGATGTAGCATCGCACGCGGTCCCGCGTCTTGCCACCCATCAGGTCGTATATCGGAACGCCCAACCGCTTGCCCTTCATATCCCATAAGGCAATATCGATCGCGCTGAGCGCGCCCTGCACGACCGATCCCATGAAGTGCGAAGAACGGTACAGCCATTGGAAGTGATGCTCGATGAGGTTCGGGTCTTTGCCGACGAGGTAATCGCTCATCACCTCGATCATCGTCTTCGTCGGTCGTTGCCATCCATGTACGCCACCCTCGCCAACGCCCACGTAGCCGTCTTCGGAATGAATCTTGATGAGGAGCCACCGACTCCATAGAAAGGTTTCGACTTTTTCGATCTTGGTCATCGGTTAGATTGTGTCCTCCGTGTGTTTTGCTCAAGGAGACATCGGCGGTTGGGTCTGTGCGAATGCCGAACGCCGCCCAGCGTTTGCAGTTTATCGGAATAACGGCGTTGCATCGTCTATTCTTGCACGGAAGAAAGCGGAAATGGCAGAGTCTACCCTTGAGATTGGGCGATCTCTGGACCTATGCACAAACCAAGGATAAGGAGCGCAAGTTGCGGATATTCATAACCGGCATTACGGGCAGGATCGGCGCGAATGTCGCCAAGCG
This sequence comes from Dehalococcoidia bacterium, assembly GCA_963662485.1. Taxonomy (GTDB): domain Bacteria; phylum Chloroflexota; class Dehalococcoidia; order Lucifugimonadales; family Lucifugimonadaceae; genus Bin127. Next base: position 402,724 of record OY759581.1, read on the forward strand.
TTTCGTCGACAACGGCGATGAGGTGGTCGGGTTCGTCTGGCCCGGCGACCGCCAATCTGAAAAGATCGCTCAGATCGGCGCGGAGATCATCGAAGGCGACCTTGCGTCTTCAGTCGATGTCGCACGCGCCGCGCGTGGCACCCAGGCGATTTTCCACTTGGGGGCGGCTTTCCAAGCGGGTGGACCCTTCACACCAGAGCAGTACTTCGACACGAACGTCAAAGGCACGTTCAACGTGCTAGAGGCGGCATCGGGGTTGGATCGGCTGGAACACGTCATTGTGACCAGCACGGACGCCACGATGTTCAAGTATCCGCCAGAAGGCATTGAAGAGCCGATCGGCGAAGATTCGCTCCCGTTGGTGACGACCAGCTGGTATGGCTACTCGAAAATCTTGACCGAGCATCTGGTAGACCGGTACGTGAGAGAAACGTCAATGCCCGCGACGGTGTTCCGTTTCGCCGCCACTTGGGGTGCCGGCGAAGCGTTGGACTTCCCACAATTCTATATGCGGACGTTCATGGACCAGTTGCGGGATTCTGACGATGCCGAGTCTCGAACCGCGTTCGCTACGATGTCAGAAGCTTACGAAGGTGAGCCCCATCTGATAATCGCCGCCGATCGCAACGGTCGGGCTTGGAAAAAGCACTTGGTTGAGGTGAGAGACATCGTCCACGCATACGAAGCCGCTCTCGGCAACGCATCAACCTTTGGCAATACGTACCAACTGGCTTCGCAAGAACCTTTCCGATGGGACGAAATGATCCCGTACCTCGCCGCGCAGATCGGCGCGCCGTACACTCGAGTCAACTTGCCGGTCACACCGACGTTTTACGAGTACGACCTCTCCGCAGCGCGCCGTGATTTCGGATACGATCCGCCGATCACCCTTAGCCAGATAATCGACGAAGCGTTGGAGCATCGTCGAACCGGCGGCGGGCCGATCATCCCTACAACCCTTTGAAGCGCTGCATCGCGTAGTAGGTCCCGAACGCGAAGCCGATGAGAACCGGCAGTTGCGTCGCGATCCCGGTTTGGACGAGCAGCGTCGGAAATATCTGACCGAAAATCCCGATGAACATTACCTCGGCGACGTAGAAGAGGAGCGAGAGTGCCGCCGCAAGGATGCGCAGACTGGTCGAGTATTTCCGTCCGCCGACAAGGATCATAACTTGCGAGACACCGATAGCTGCGGCGAACTGTGCAACACCGAAAACGATTTGTTTGATTGACGGATTAATGCCCGCAAATGTGTCGAGTGTCCAAAGGGAAGTGAGGAGAAAGGCGGCGACGGCGCCCAATGCGATCGCGGCGAGACCGGCCACTAATCCGATCCGAATCAGATCGCTTTGGGTAACTTTGAAGATCTGCGGACCGCCGATCGAGGCACAGTCCGGGCACTTTGAACCGACCGGAGCGTAGACCATGCATTTGGGGCAAATAGGGTCCTCGCAACGCGCGCATCGGAGATTAGTCTCAACATCCGAATGGCGAGGGCACGCCGTCATGTGGAGGTCGAAATCTGTGGCGTTGTTACTCATCGGACGCTTCGGTACTTTGCGCTCGCTCTTCCGGACGGGTGTGAACCCAGACCTCGCGCGAAGCGATGTCGCGGTCGAACACCGCTCGATTCCAGATTAAACGCAGACGCGTTAACTCGCTATACGTCTGGAGCGGAATCGTGAAGCCGCCGGACGATATGCGCCGGACAACAGTGATCGCGGCGAATCCTACCGCGTAGACGGCGACCCAAGCATCATATCCCGCCCACAGTGCCCAAATCGGCAACGTCGCTGACGCCAACAGCCACGAGACCGCCGAATCTCGCCAAGGGGTGAGCGTGAACAGCACGGAGGGGATCGTCGCCCACAGGACGAAGAGCGGAAATCCGAAAGCCGCGATTGAGCCGAGACCGACCGATATGCCTCTGCCGCCAGAGAACTTTAGGAAGATCGGCCAGTTGTGCCCGCACATCGCGGCAAGGGCTGCGATCGCGATCGCCGCTGGATGCAAATCAAGCAGCAATGGACCGCCTGCAAAGACTGGAAAGAAACCTTTGACAAATACGTCGAAAAGAGCGATTGGGACGCTCCACTTTTTGCCGACATGCACCGACGCGTTCGATGCGCCGACGTTGCCGCTTCCGTATTCGCGGATGTCAACGCCGGCGACGAAACGCCCGACGAGGTACGCGCTCGGTATCGAACCGATCAGGTAGGCGGCGACGATCAGACCGACTGCGGTCAATTCCTCTGGCATCGATCCGAGCATCACAGTTTCGATTCGTCCAAAACGTATCCAACGCGGTCACCGTGCGCGTCTTTGGCGCGGCGGTACAACTCGCGTACGGTTCCGGGAGGCGGTCCATTCATACCGGGGATGATCTCGTTGCGAGTATGGTTCGCGTGATAGTCAGTGCCGCCTGATTTCACTAACCCGAAACGATCGGCAAAAGCGGAATACCGATCGATCAGGTCGTAACCGTACTTTTCTGCATAGACCTCGATTCCAGCAAGCCCGTGTGGAGCGAGAACCGAAAGGACATGCCCGATTCCCGATACCGTTCGCGGGTGAGCGACGGTGGCGACGCCGCCAGCGTCGGCGACTAGTTCCAAAGCATGCACGCCGTCAAGTTTACGCCGTGAAATGTAACCGGGACGACCGGGCGACAGGTACCGGTCAAAAGCCTCTGGCACGTTTTCGACATAGCCGGCGGCGATCATGGCGCGGGCGATGTGGGGCCGGCCGATCGCTCCTTGCGCGTTCTCCGCGATGTCGTCCCAAGAAATCCGCACTCCGATCTCGTTCAAACGGTCGACGATCTGCTCCGCCTTTGTGGCGCGATCCTCAAAGAGCGCCGCAAGTTCCCGCTGCAATGCGGCATTCTTGCGGTCGATGAAGTGGCAAGTCAGATGAATCTCAGAATCGTCTACCGCAGAACTAAGTTCGATGCCCGGTATGAACGTGATGTTCGGGTGAGCCTGGCTCGCGGCTTCCGCCTCGTCCAAACCCATCGTCGTATCGTGGTCGGTGATCGAAAAAAGACGCAACGATGTCGTACTGACGAGTTCCACAACCTCGGTGGGCGTCATGGTGCCGTCCGAAGCCGTGGTGTGCAGGTGGAGGTCTTCCCGTACCTCCCACGAGGGTTTTACGCGCAGCGACGAACGCGGGTCATGCCGTCCGCCTGAATCAGAGGCCGACATCGGTTTGGTTCACCGAGACCGGAACGATACCCGGGTTTGCGAGACGATCAACACCGGACAAAATCAACTCGCGATCGCTTCGGCGCGGGATTCGCGAATGACGATCACCTTGATGAGTCCGGGGTACTGCAATCGTTGCTCAATCGCTTTCGCGACATCGTTCGATAGCACGCTGGCTTCGGCATCGGAGACCCGCTCCGGGTCTACCAGCACTCGCACCTCGCGACCCGCTTGGATGGCGAAAACGCGACGTACGCCGTCGAAACCGCGCGCCACGTCTTCGAGCTCGTTGAGCCGTTGCAGGTAGTTTTCGCGGGTGTCGCTCCGGGCGCCGGGTCGTGCGGCGCTGATGGCGTCGGCGGCGGCGACGAGGAACGACACCGGAGTCGTCATTTCGCGGTCGTGATGTTCGCGGATCGGAATCACCACGTTTTCCCGCATCCCGTACTGTGCGACGAGGTCGGCGCCGATCTCGGCATGCGGGCCCTCGACTTCATGGGTCAGAGCCTTGCCGATGTCATGCAGGAAACCGGCCGTTTTCGCGATTTGGGCGTTAGCACCAATCTGAGAAGCCAACATCCCAGCGACATGCCCGACTTCGACGCAGTGTTGCAAGACGTTCTCACCGTACGAATAGCGGTATTTGAGACGCCCCATGTACTTCGTTAGCTCAGGGTGCAGGCCGCGGATACCGACATCCAAGACGGCGTCTTCGCCGGCTTTGCGGACCGCGTTGTCAACTTCGCGGCGAGATTTCCGGACCGCGTCTTCGATGCGAGCGGGTTGTATGCGCCCGTCCTTGATGAGCCGTACGACCGCGACGCGCGCGACCTCGCGGCGGATCGGATCGAAGCAGGACACCGCGACTGTGTCGGGGGTGTCGTCCACCAGAAGATCGACGCCGGTGTTGGCTTCGATCGCCCGAATGTTCCGTCCTTCACGACCGATCAGTCGCCCCTTGACGTCTTCTGAAGGTATCGGGATGCTCGTCACCGACGCTTCACCGACGACTTCGGAAGCGAAGCGTTGCAATGACGCGGCGAGAATTTCTCTCGCCCGAGCATCGGCTTCGTCTTGATGGCGGATTTCGGCTTCGCGGAACCGGCGCTTGAACTCGTAAGCGTTTTCGTCTTCAGCGCGTTTGAAGAGGATGTCTACCGCTGCGTCTTTGCTCATTCCAGATACGCGCTCAAGTTCGGTGGTCGAGCGATCTTTGAGCTCCGCTTCAGCCTTCGCAAGCGCGTCTTCGCGGGTTTTGAGTTCCGCCTGTTGAGAGTTGACTTCCTCGGCTGACTTGTCGATACGACGCTGAATGCGCTGCAAGTCGCGCCGGTCGCGCCGGGTTTGGCGCGCCGATTTGGTTCTTTCCGATTCGATCTCTCTTCGATACTCTTCCGCTCTGGATTGGGATTCCTTGAGGATTTCGTTGCTTCGAGTCCGCGCCTGTTCAATCTGCTGCGTAAGTGCGTCTTCAGTCGCCTTGATGGCTCGGGAGTTGAGGCGCGAGTTGCCCCAGTATCCCAGTGCCATCCCCACAATCAAAAACACCAACGCAGACAGGCTTGCGAGGCCGGCTACTAAGGCAGGATTCATCGATGACTCCTTGTTGTAGCCGCAGTTACCTGCGTATGGGACGCGTCTAGTCAGGTTCGCTCCGACGATGCCACTACTGAATTACTGCGTTCTGGTTACTGATCGCATCGTGCTTGCGCCTCGATACCCAACCAGAACCGAGCGAAACGTTGAAGTCAATTCCGTTGACCCAACGCGGTCCACATTGTTCCGTCTGGTTAAATCTTACGCAAAACAAGCAGTCCAACGCAAGACACGAGCACGCTAAACGTTAGCCATCGCCGCGAATGAGAGCGCGTTTCAAAATCCGCGCCGTTCCCGCGAATGCCATTGTCATTCTGAACGCAGTGAGGAATCTCTATCGCGTGACATAAAAACCGGGCGAGATTCTTCACTTTGCTTCGCTCCGATCGGAATGACAAAGTCCCGATCGAAGCGTTTTTCGCATAGATCTCTCGATGGCGAGGGGTAGTAACGCGGGTTACTCCTCTTCCTCGCTTTCGGTTTCGCTCTCTTCCTCGCCTTCGACCAACTCTTCATCCTCTTCTTCAGCGAGGTCTTCTGCAGTCACTCTAGGCGGCTGGATCCAAGCGATGCGCTCGTCCGGGTCGCTAGCCAACGCGACGTCTTCGGGTAAATCAAGGTGAGACGCCAAGATCGCGTCGTCGAACGATTCCAAAACGATGCAATCGGCAGTAAGGCTCTGCGGGATGTTGCCTGGGCGGGCGGACAAGACGATTTCGTACGTGCCTTGTGTGACGAAACCGACGCCGCCGCGGGTTCCGGGAGCGGATTCTTGGTTGATCAAAACCACCGGTACCGGTGCTTCGACGGCTTGATCCGGGTCTACTCGGAGAAAATCGACATGTAGAACGTCTCCCGAAACCGGATGCGTTGCTACTTCTCGGACCAGGGTCACATCAGATTCGCCCTCTGCCGACTTGACGACGACTGGTGAAGTGCGTCCGGCGGCGCGCACGACACTGACCAGGCGTCTGAGGTCGGCTTGCAGGATTGCAGGCGCGTCATCCAACCCGTAGACGTGAATCGGGATGATGCCTTTTGCCCTTAGGGCGCGGTTCTTCTTGCCCAACGCGGTGCGCGCGTCGGCTTCTAGCACCAATTCGTCCATGTCTAAAACGCTCCCGTTTCGGCGGTGATCGGCTGGATGTCGTAGCGATCTGGATTCGCAACGGCGCAAGTCGGATGGTGATTTCGGACTTATGCCAATCCTTGATTCTAACGTCGAGTCCGCTCAGTTGAAGGTGGCACAGGCGCGAGTCTGAATTCCGACTTGACGGCCTGTAGGAACATATTGCAATAAACCAGCGTCGCACTGGTATACTGTGAGCATCCGATCAAGCGGCACTGACAAAACGATTCTCCGTTCAGTCAGGAAAAGACCGAAATTATCGTTCCACCCGCATCGCTTGATCTCATCGTCATGTTGATACCGATGAAAGTGGACTATGCGGTCCGTGCCCTCGTGTTTCTGGCAATGCAGCCAGAAGATTCCTACGTGTCCACGTCAGTGATCGCCGCGCGCCAGCACATCCCGGAGCCGTTCCTGTTGCGGATATCGGCGGACCTTGTGCGATCAGGATTGATTGAATCGAAGCGGGGTCCCGGCGGTGGTGTCAGGTTAGCTGTCCCGCCCAACGAAATCACGGTCGGCAAGGTGATCGCCTGCGTCGACCACACCTTCGCCGCGGTCGACTGCTTGAGTCAACCGGACGCTTGCCTCATCTCTGGTGCCTGTTCTCAGCGCGAGTTGTGGGGCGATGTCGAGCAGATGCTTCTGGACTATCTTTTCGAGATACGGATCGACGCGCTGGTTGAAAAACAACGAAGCTTGGAAGGCGCCCAAGAACTCGCTTTCACAGTCGCGCAGGTCAATTGAGGGTCTGCGCGCCGCCCGCACGCTTCTACGCGGCGTCCGTTGTCGCGCCGCTCCCGGCGTCTAGTTCGGTTACAAGTGAATCGATGGGATAGAATCACGGATACACGAGGGAACGAATCTTTCCAGACCAACAGGTACGTCAACGTCGGACGCCCATCAAACCGCTCATCGAGGTCGAAACATGCAGAGCACTAACGGTTCAGTCAACGGAAGCATGATCGCCGCGCCGCCGCTTTCACCCGCGCAGGTTCAGCGTTACAGCCGACATCTCATCATGCCAAACGTGGGTTCTGCAGGGCAGCGGAAACTCGTCGCGACGAAGGTTTTGGTCGTCGGTGCCGGCGGTCTCGGTTCGCCAGTATCGCTCTACCTCGCCCTTGCTGGCGTAGGCACGATCGGCATCGTCGATTTCGACACCGTCGATGTCAGCAACTTGCAGCGCCAGATTCTTCACACTGACGCTGACGTCGGAAGACGTAAAGTGGTCTCGGCGAAAGAGACTCTGGAGGCACACAACCCGGAAGTCAACGTGATCATCCATGAAGAGCCGATCAACGCTGACAACGCGATGGACATCATCCCGGACTATGACATCGTGGTGAATGGCGCCGACAACTTCGCGACTCGCTACCTAGTGAACGATGCCGCATATCTGGCTGGCAAGCCGCTCGTCGACGGCGCGATATTGGTCTTCGACGGTCAGGCGACCACGTATCTGCCCGAACAGGGTTGCTACCGATGCTTGTTCCCAGACCCGCCGCCTCCCGGTGAAGTCCCGAACTGCGCCGAAGCAGGAGTTATCGGCGCGTTGCCCGGACTCGTCGGTTCGATCCAAGCGCTTGAGACGATAAAAATCGCGATGGACATCGGCGAAACTCTTTCCGGACGCATGTTGATCATCGACGCGTTGACTATGGAGTTTCGCGAGATCAAGGTTCGCCGTAATCCCAACTGCAAGCTCTGCGGAGACGAACCCGAGGTTACCGAGTTGATCGACTACGAGATTTTCTGCGGCATCGCACCGCCGCAGGCCGTCGCGTAACGAGGAAGCATTCGCGACATCAGGGGCATTCAAGTCGGACTGTGTCTTGGATCGACCGCCGTTTTGCCGCGTTGGGCGATTGAACTCGATAGGTAATTCCGAAAAGCAATGCGCGCCGCGGGAATGGGTAACGTAGCGAACGAGGTGATTGACGGCATCGGCAACACGCCGATCGTCGATATCTCCAAGTTCAGCCCAAAGCCCGAAGTTCGCCTGTTCGCCAAGCTCGAATCGGAGAACCCGACCGGCAGCGTTAAAGACCGCGTCGCGCTTTCGCTCATCAACCAGGCCGAGAAAGACGGTTCTTTGGAGCGCGGAAGCGGGGGAGTGATCTTAGAGCCCACGAGCGGCAACACCGGCATTGGGTTAGCGTTGATCGGACGGCTGCGCGGCTATCAAGTCAAGGTCGTGATGCCGGAGAGTGTAAGCGCCGAACGGGTGCAACTACTGCAAGGATTCGGCGCTGAAGTGATATTTTCCGCTGCCGAAAAAGGCACCAACGAATCGATCAACGTGGCGAAAGAACTCGCCGCCGAAAACCCGTCATGGTTCATGCCATACCAGTACGGGAACCGCGCCAATCCAAACGCTCACTACGAGACGACAGGACCCGAAATCGCGCGCGACGCCCCGGATGTCGATATGTTCGTCGCCGGTCTTGGCACTGGCGGCACGCTGATGGGCGTCGGACGCGCGCTGCGCGAGTACAACTCCGCGATCAAAATCGTTGCCGCCGCGCCGCACCCCGACGACAAGGTGCAAGGGCTGCGATCGATCGAGCATGGATTCATCCCGCCCGTCCTTGATCTGGACCGTCTCAACGGCCGCATCATGGTCGAAGCCGAAGAATCGTTTTATTGGACCAAGAAGCTCCTGACTGATGCTGGTATCTTCGTGGGGGTTTCCTCAGGCGCAGTGCTGGCGAGCTCCATCCGTGCGGCGGAACGATTGGAGAGCGGCACTATCGTCATGCTCTTCGCTGACGGCGGTTGGAAATACCTTTCGACCGGGATCTATACCCGCGATTGGAGCGACATCCAAAACGAAGTCGAGGGACAGACATGGTGGTGAAAGAACTCCCCACATCGGCAAAAGAGCTATGTTTCGCGCCGGCGACTGATGTCGCGAGTTGGATACGCAACGGCGAATTATCTGCCCGCGAGGTCATGGCAGCGCATCTTGAGCAGATCGAACGCGTCAATTCGACGGTCAACGCAATCGTGACGTTGCTCGATGGCGACGAGTTGATGGCTCTCGCATCGCAATCGGACGACACATTGGCGAAGAGCGGTGCCGATGGTGTCGGACCGCTCCATGGCTTGCCTGTCGGCATCAAAGACCTGCAACCGACCGCTGGAATCCGCACCACTTACGGTTCGCCGATTTTCAAAGACTTTGTGCCGACTGAAGATTCCCTGACGGTTCAGCGATACAAAGAGGCCGGCGCGATCGTCATCGGCAAGACCAACACCCCTGAATTTGGAGCCGGGTCGCAGACCTTCAACGAAGTGTTCGGCACCACGTTCAATGCATACGATCTGACAAAGACGTGTGGCGGCAGTAGTGGCGGCGCGTCGGTCGCGTTGGCGTGCGGAATGATGCCGATTGCTCAAGGATCCGACTTTGGCGGATCGTTACGAAATCCGGCCGCGTGGTCGAATGTTGTCGGAATGCGAAACAGCATCGGTACCGTCCCGGTTCATCCCGCGCCGCTAGGCTACACATCAGAGTCGGTAACCGGCGGCATGGGACGAACCGTCGCGGATGTGGCTCTGCAACTCGCCGCGATAGCCGGACCGGATCCTCGAGTGCCTAGCTCGCTGATGCAAGACGCGTCGGTCTTCGCGCAAAGTCTCGAACGCGATTTCTCCGGTGTCCGCATCGCGTGGAGCCGTAACGTCGGCGGTGCACCCATCGATCCCGTTATCAACGAAACCTTGGACGCCCAGATTCCCTTTTTCGAGGATCTCGGTTGCATCGTCGAGGAGGCGGAACCACCGCTCGGTGATGCAGGGGATATATTCCACGTTCTACGCGCCGCGATCTTCGCGCACCAGCATGAAGCGAACATTCGAGACCATCGAGATTTGGTCAAAGAGACGATCATATGGAATGCCGAGCAGGGCTTTGAGCTGTCCGCGCTGGCAGTGAAAAAAGCGGAAGATCGCAGAACCGCGCTATATGTTCGGATGGCGGAGTTCATGAGCCGTTACGATTACTTGGTATTGCCAGTAACGTCGGTGCCCCCGTTTGACGCTGACCAGGAGTACCCAGAAGAAATCGACGGAAAGCCGCTGTCCAACTATCTCGAATGGATGGCTCCATGCTCGTCGATCACCGTAACAGGGTTGCCCGCAATATCGGTGCCCGGCGGATTCGACGATATGGGTCTGCCGACTGGATTGCAGATCGTCGGTCGCCAACGCTCCGATTTCTCGGTTTTGCAGCTGGCGCACGCATTCGAGCAGGCAACTGAATACTGGCGCGAGCGGCCGAGCATCGCCAAATAGTGACTGAAACGACCCCACACCTGAAAGAGCATCGTCATGGACTTGGAACTCAGAGGCAAAAAGGCAGTAATCACTGGTGGCAGCCGTGGCATCGGCAAATCAATCGCTTGGGAGCTAGCGCGTGAAGGCTGCGATGTCGCGGTTTGCGCTCGAGACGTAGACGCGCTCGAACAGACTGCGAACGAGATCGCTGCCGACACCGGGCGCGATATCTACGCCATCGAATGCGACACGACCGACACGGAGTCCGTCAACAGCATGGTGGCGCGTGCGAACTTCCAACTCGGCGGTATCGACATTCTCGTCAACAATGCCGCGCGTCCGCTGGGGCAAGCGCCGGTACCCGGGATTGAAGGCGTGACCGACGATGCCTTCAACGAAGACATAAACACCAAGGTCTTGGGTTACCTGCGATGCGCGCGGGCGGTGGCACCGATCATGAAAGAGCGCGGATGGGGACGAATCATCAACATCAGCGGACTAGCGTCGCGTTCCAGCGGTTCCGCGGTCGGCTCAATCCGCAACGTATCGGTTTCAGCATTGACCAAGAACCTCGCCGACGAATTGGGTCCGTTCGGCATTAATGCCGTTGTGATCCATCCCGGTGCGACACGAACTGAAGCCACGCCACGCGTCGCCGCTACCCGTGCTGAAGCGAGCGGCGTATCGGTGGATGAGATTTTGGATGAGATGGCGAGTGCAAATTCGGTCCGCAAATTGATCGACGCCCGCGAAATCGCCTACGTCGCCGCATTCGTCGCATCGCCCAAAGCAGTCGCCATCAACGGCGACGCGATCGCCGCCGGCGGTGGTGTCGGTAACGCGATCCACTACTGAGTCGCAACTAGCCCGCGGACAAGACAATCGCGATCGTCTCGTTCACCAGTTGCGGGCAAACTTACTCTAGAATCAATTCAAGCGCCGGTCCGAATTCGGATCGTCTGCGCTTGTGTACGCAAGCTAGTTAGTCACGCCGTAAAGCCGCTGCAAGAATGTCTGCAAACGAAATCATCGTCCGAGGTGCGCGTGAGCACAACCTCAAAGACGTCGATGTCAGCATCCCCCGAGACCAGTTGGTCGTCGTCACAGGGGTATCTGGTTCGGGCAAGAGCAGCTTGGCTTTCGACACCATCTACGCTGAGGGACAAAGGCGATACGTGGAGAGTCTCTCGGCTTACGCCCGTCAGTTCCTCGGACGGATGGAAAAGCCAGAGGTCGATCATATCGAGGGATTGAGCCCTTCGATATCCATTGACCAGAAAGGCGTCTCGCGTAACCCCCGCTCAACCGTCGGTACGGTAACCGAAATCTACGACTACCTTCGCCTGCTCTTCGCACGGGCCGGTCGTCCGCACTGCCGCAATTGCGGCAAGCCGGTGCAACGGCAAACCGTTCAACAGATCGTAGATTCGATTCTGCGCTTGGATGATCGTTCCCGGTTGCTGATCTTGGCTCCCGTCGTCAAACACAAAAAGGGCGAACACACCGCCATTTTCGAAGACGCTCGCCGCGCTGGTTTTGTGAGAGTCCGTGTCGACGGTGAAGTGGTTGAACTCTCGCAGGACATCAATCTCAACAAGAACCAGTGGCACAACATCGAGATCGTCGTTGATCGGGTCATCATTCGGAAAGACACAGAGCGGGAGCGATTGACCCAGTCGGTAGAGACCGCGCTCAAAGCGTCAGATGGCACGCTGACAGTATGCGTTCTGAATCCTTCCGAGCGTCTAGTTGAAGAGCTGACTTCCGGTTCCCGCAGCACCGTAGCCGCGGGCACGATCAACAAACAACGCCAACGATCCAAAGATGGCAGCGATCCCCAAGACCTCTCGTACTCGGAACAGTTTTCGTGTCCAGATTGCGATATCTCGATGTCGGAACTGGAGCCGCGCAATTTCTCGTTCAATACGCCGTTCGGGGCGTGTACCGACTGCTCAGGGATCGGATTCCGATTGGAGATCGACCCGGACTTGGTGTTGCCCAACAAATCACTGACGTTGTCGCAGGGCGCAGTGGCGCCTTGGAGTCGCGATGGCGGCAATACCCAATGGGCATGGGGCCCGTTGCGTGCCTTGGCAGAGCATTTCGATGTCCCGCTCGATGTCCCGCTCGCGGAGCTCTCCGCGCAACACCTGAAGCTAGTGCTTTACGGGGCCGGCAGGCGTAAGGTGCCCCTCCGGCACGAAACCTCATCTGGCGCGGTTTACACCTGGACCGGACGGCTTGAGGGCGTCATTCCGAATCTTCAACGACGACATCAGAACACCGAATCCGAAAACGTTCGCAACGAAATCGAACGCTACATGTCACAGCGGACATGCAACTCCTGCACCGGCGACCGTTTGAAACCGGACGCTCTGGCGGTGACTTTGCTCGGCATGAACATCATGCAAGTAACTCGCCAATCCGTCGAGACTGCGCTCGAATGGGTTGACGCCTGCCGTTACGGCAAGTGGCCGAACCAAGACGGCGAAGCAAAAGAGCCGTTGACCACGCGCGAATTGGCAATTGCCGAACAGATTTTGAAAGAGATCGAATCGCGGCTCGGTTTCCTATCCCGCGTTGGACTAGACTACCTGACACTCGATCGGTCGGCAGGCACGTTGTCCGGCGGGGAAGGTCAGCGGATACGGTTGGCGACCCAGATCGGTTCGGGGCTCATGGGTGTGCTTTACGTCTGCGATGAGCCGTCTGTCGGATTGCACCCTCATGACGGAGACCGATTGATTGAGACGCTCAAGAGCCTGCGCGATGTCGGCAACACCGTGTTGATCGTCGAACACGATGAAGCGGTGATGCGCGCCGCGGATCACATCGTGGATTTGGGCCCCGGTGCTGGAGAGCACGGCGGGCACATCGTGGCACAGGGCGATATCGACGCGATCGTATCGGCGGAGGGATCGATCACCGGCGACTACTTGGGCGGAAGGAAAGAGATCGCGACGCCCAAGGAACGACGCGACATCGGCGAGCAATCGATATCCATCGCTGGCGCGCGTGCCAACAACCTCAAAAACATCGACGTGAACATTCCTTTGGGCGTGTTCGTTTGCGTAACTGGCGTCTCCGGGTCGGGAAAAAGCACGTTGGTTAACGAGATCATCCTCAAACGATTGGCGCAACATTTCTATCGCGCCAAAGACCGCCCTGGACCACACGACGACATCATCGGATTAGAGAAGATCGACAAGGTCATCAACATCGACCAGTCGCCTATCGGACGCACGCCGCGCTCCAATCCTGCGACCTACACCGGAGTATTCACTCCGATCCGAGAGTTGTACGCCACGGTGCCAGAGGCGCGTGCGCGTGGCTACACCCCGGGACGGTTCTCGTTCAATGTTCGCGGCGGTCGATGCGAAGCATGTTCCGGCGCGGGCTACACCCAAATCGAGATGCAGTTCCTGCCCGATGTTACCGTTCCGTGCGACGTGTGCGAAGGTGCACGCTACAACCGGGAAGCGCTCGAAATCCTGTTCAAGGACGCGTCTATTTCGGACGTCCTGAACATGACCGTGACTGAGGCGAACGCGATCTTCGAGAACATTCCAAAGATCTCCTCCAAACTGCAAACCTTGATCGATGTCGGTCTCGGTTACATCCGGTTGGGACAACCCGCGACGACACTTTCAGGCGGCGAGGCGCAACGGATAAAACTCGCTTCAGAACTATCGAAACGCAGCACCGGACAAACTCTGTACATCCTCGATGAACCGACCACCGGGCTATCGTTCGAGGACGCGAGCAAACTGCTTTCCGTTTTGCATCGGCTAGTCGACAACGGCAACACCGTGTTACTGATCGAACACCATCTCGACCTGATCAAGAATGCCGATTGGATTATCGACCTTGGCCCTCATGCCGGCGACGATGGGGGCGAACTCGTGGCTGTAGGTACGCCAGAATTCATGGCCTCCGTTGAGGATTCATTCACCGGAAACTACCTGCGAGAGTTTTCCGGGATCATGCCGGATCCCAAAGCCGAGGGTAAAGGTTCATTCGAGACCAACGGCAAGGCGTCCGTCACGCGCGGCACACAAAATGGCGTTGGTGAGATCAAGATCGCAGACATCCTGGCTGAGCACGGGATTAACGAGGCACCCGCCAAGACGACGAAATCTGGTTCTAGACGCCGCCGCCGTCGTCGCAGAGCCGCGAGCCGCGCCAGTTGAACCGCGCTGACGAAGAGAAGATCGTTCTGCCGTCAGCGCCCGAGTACGTCCAAGACGGGCTTTTCGGCAATTCGTGTTTCGGTTGCGGAGCGTGGAACGAGCACGGGCTGAACCTCAAATCGAGTTGGGACGGCGATATCTCGGTATGTCGTTTCACTCCGCAAAGCCACCACGCCGCGATGCCCCACGACATCGTCAACGGTGGCATCATCGCAGCGGTCATTGATTGCCACTGCGTCTGCACGGCGATCGCCGACGCGTACCGGCGAGCTGATCGCTACGCCGGCGATGGCAAACGCCCGTTACTCTGGTACGCCACCGCATCGTTGCAAGTCAACTACCTGAAACCGACGCCGCTTTCGATCCCTTTCACCGTAACCGCACGCGTGACGGCGGTGGACCGTCGGAGAACTACGCTTGAGGCTCAGCTAGTGAGCGACAACGGCGACGTGACTTGCACCGGCGAGGTAGTCGCCGCCCAAGTCTCAGACCGCTGGGCGCGGCAACAAGGCTATTACGGAGCGAACTAGCAGTAATCAGCGTTCATCGACGGTGTGCGATGAATCTGCACTTCGCTGTTAATTCAAGCGGTCGGTTAAATCGACTGGAGTTGCGTATCGCGGCATCACCAAGCGACCTCCCGGCGCAGTGTCCGTGAGAAACGTCACGCTCAGGTAGTGATCATCCAAGCTTACGAATCGTCCGTTTTCCTCGACCCAGCTACGCATTCTGCGGTTGCAGCTTTTTTCCCAAGACAAGACTTCCACTCGCCAGCCGCGATCATGCATCCGTTGAATGTCCGCGTGGAATCCCACTCCGTCGTAGAAACCGGCGCCGTCCCCAGTTAGGAGAACCACGACCCCGGGATTACCGTTGTTGTCGATGGCGTCGCGCAACATTCGCGTTTGCAGCGCGTGGTCAACCGCCTGTTCTCGGCCGGAAGACTCGCCTCTCTCAAACAGATCAACTTCGACGCCAGTTCCTTCTAGCTGATTCCATACGGCGCGCAGTTCGGGCGGGACAGAGCCCACCGCGTAGGCGCGAGCGACAGGTCTGCCGGCGTGCGCCAAGCGAAGTAGGTTCTCGAATTGAAGGCGCACACGGTAGTACGCGTCCTCGCCCTCGAATTCCGAAGCAACCGCGCGGGCACCGATGAACATGTTGGAGTTGTCCCAGTAGATGAAGACTCGGTCGGTCATGTGAAATCTCTCTCCTGTTACCATTTTATTCCGCTTGAATACGCCACAATCCGACTGGATCGAGTCCATCGGTCCAACGCAAGAGAACCACCTGTCATGTCAGAACTGCTAAACCGCGAACAGCTTGCCGCGAAGATCGAGGCTTTGCCGCGCATCGACATCGCCCACACGCCGACACCGCTCGACGAGATGACTCGATTGCGCGAACGGATCACCGAAGAGAACAGCGACGTTTCGGTGCCGCGCATCTTTGTCAAGCGGGAAGACTTGACCGGGCTTGCGTACGGCGGTAACAAGGCGCGCCACTACGAGTTCGAGATGCCGCATGTCGTCGATGCCGGATACGACACGTTGATCAACATCATGGACTATCACTCGAACAACGCGCGCATGACCGCCGCGGCGGCGAACAAAGCCGGGTTGCGATACGTGCTGATCCTCAAGAACGCGGCACACCGAAAAGTGCAAGGCAACCTTCTCGTCTCCAAATTGCTCGGTTCGGAGTTGCACCTCTTAGATCAGTTCCAATCGGAGACTGCGGAGCAATACGCCGAGGACCTGAAGGCGAAACTCGAATCTGAGGGTGCCAAAGTCTATTTCCTGCAAGAACATCTCTTCCCCCGCATCGTGGGTATGGTTGGATTCGTGCGATGCGGCCTTGAGTTGCTAGATCAGATCGAAGCATCCGGACTCGAAAATGTGCACATCTACGGTGTCGCCGGACGTTCGCTTTGTGGCCTGATCTTGACCGCGAAAAGCCTCGGACTAGATTGGCGTTTCACGGGCGTAACCGTCAACTACGACATGCCTTTGGATCCCTACATCTTCCAGCACTCCGACGACATCCGCGACCTTCTTGACCTTCCGGTAACGTTTGCGGAAAGCGATATGCGGGTACTCGATCAGTTCGTCGGCGAGGGATACGGCATCATGACCGCCGAGGTGGCGGACGCGATCCGCATGGCGGCGCAAACCGATGCGATCATCCTAGATCCGAACTACACGGGCACGGTAATGGCGGCGATGCTGGATGATATCCGCGCTGGCAACGCGTCTTCCGACGAGACACTGATCTTCCTGCACACCGGCGGCCTGCCCGGTCTGTTCACGTTCGCGCAAGAGCTGTCGCGTTAGAGCCGCAAACGGGATCCGAGAGGACCTCGCCGTTCGTCAGCGCGCGGTAGATGACCGAATGAAGCCGATCCATTTGGCGGACAGCAGGGCGCCGATCAGCAGGATCATGGCGCTTACATACATGAACATGAAGAACATCATCACCGTCGCCACGCTACCGTAGGCGGTGAGAAATCGTTCGGCGCCGAATCTGAGGTAGTAGATGAAGCCGATCTTGGCGCACTCGAACGCGATGGCGGCGACCAACGCGATCGGCGCAATCTGCTTGGCGCGCACCTTGACGTTCGGCACCCATGCATAAAGCCAGGTGAAAACGACGAACGTGATGAGCACCGGCGTGACGATCCCGGCGACGCCGAACGCGATGTTGCTGAACTGCTGCGAATCTTCGCCGAAAAGGTAGCTAATCTCGCCGACGAACGAGTAGAGCGCCGAAACGAGGACGGACGTGATCATCAACGACGACGCGACGACCATCATCGCGATGTCGATGCATTTCTGTTTGATGAAGCTGCGTTGCCGTTTCACGCGCCACATCGTGTTGAGGCTGTCGCGGATCGCGCCGAAGACGCCCATCGCCGAAAAGAAGAAGATCAAACCGCTGAGGCTGGACGTAACCGCTGGTTTCGAAGCCGCTTCGTTGACGAAATTCTCGACGAAGGACGGCCCCGACGATGCCGACAAAGCGGGGATCTGTTGCGTCAGGCTATCGACCAGAACGGTGTTGAACTCCGTATCGCCAAAAAGCAGGTGAAAGAGTGTGATCAAGGCAATCGTCATGGGGAACAGCGACAGGTACGCGTAGAACGCGATCGCTGCCGCGAGATGATGCCCCTTGAGTTCGAAAAACTCTTTGAATGGCGCGAAGGGTATTCCAATCAAGTATCTGAAACCAGCCTGTGAACCGCGGTAGGAAGCCATGTCTATATCGTGCCTCTGATACGCCGGGAGAAACGGACTGAAGATTTCAACGTTGTTGGAAATCGTTTCGCAAAGCGGTGGCAGGAGTCGATCAATCGCAGGAAGTCATTCCGCCGCCCTGGTTCATAAACGTCAATACCGTCGGCTCGGTTTGCCGCGCGTCGTGAGTCCGATTCGGTTCGACGCTGCTCGCCCATTAGGATCGACTGGTTGAACGAGCGGTTCACGTTTGCGGCAAGAAAGACAATCGGTCAGACTGGTGGATGCGTTGGAGATTCGCGATCAACATCTCGTTCTGCCGCGTCTGGTCTTTGATCCGCAGGTGGTTCGACCACTTGGCGGAGATCATCGCGCCGGCGAGCAAGATGATCGATTCGATATACACGAAGAAGAAAAA
Organism: Dehalococcoidia bacterium; assembly: GCA_963662485.1. Classification (GTDB taxonomy): domain Bacteria; phylum Chloroflexota; class Dehalococcoidia; order Lucifugimonadales; family Lucifugimonadaceae; genus Bin127. Next base: position 420,777 of record OY759581.1, read on the forward strand.
CATCATCACGGTGCTGATACTGCCATAGATCGATGCGAGTAGTCCGCCCGAGTTGCGCAGGAAGAAGATGAAGACGTACTTCGCGATCTCAAACGCGATTGTGGCGATCAACGCCACGCCCAAAATCTCCGACAACCGCACTTTCGTGTTCGGGAGCCACCAGTACATGACCGTGAAGACGACGAAGACGATCCCCGACGGGATTACGTAACCGGCGACCACGAGGACCCATTGATCGACCGGTGCCGCGTCGGACGCCAGTAGAAGCGCGATCTCTTTGATGAAGGAGAACACCGCCGACAGCAACAGCGATAGGAACAGGAACGACGACGCGACCATCATCATGACGAAATCGATGGCGCGTTCGGTCAAGAAGTCACGCGGGCGATGGATGCCCCAGATGACGTTGACGCTCTTGCGGATGGAGCCGAAAACTCCCATGCCGGCGATGAATAGACCGAGCCCGGTCAAGCTCGACGTGACCGCCGGGTCGTTGCTGACGTTGTGGATGAATCGCTCCACGAATGAAGGACCCTCGGTCTCTGCCAGCACCGGAATCTGTTCCAGTATTCCGGTGATTAGCCGGTCTTCGAATCCTTCCAACCCGATGACGAATCGCCAAAGCGTGATCAACGCGATCGAGAGCGGAAAGATCGAGAGGAAACTGTAGAAGGCGATCGCCGCGGCGAGGTAGTGCCCGTTGACCGACATGAAGTCGTTGACGTTGTGGTAGAGAAACCAGAACGACCGGCGCGTCCAGTCAAATCCAGCGCGGATATGTTGTTGGTTGGGACCTATCGTCACCGGTCAGGGCTCCGAAAATCCGCCGTTCCTAGTCAGGTTCGGCAGGGGTATCAATTTGAGGATGGTTCAATCAAGGTCGCCGCTACGATAAGCGGTGATGTAGTTCATCGCGAAATCGTCCCTGCCTTCCAGCAGGTCTACCGCGTACCGGACCCGAGGCGATTCCATGTCGAGTTTCATCGCGCGATCAATCTTCACTTGGATCGGGTCGATGATGCCCGAGTCGGCGCCGGCATCAACCGCCAGCTTCACAAAGGCCTCGTTGACGAGGGCCCGCTTCGGCAGTCCGAACGACACGTTGCTCATGCCGCCGGTGATGTGGACATCCTCACCGAACCGGTCACGCAGCTTGGAAATTGCTTCGAGCGCATGTGGTCCGTAAGCCTTATCGACCGACACCGGGAAGAACAGCGGGTCGATGTACATGTCTTCAAACGCAATCCCGCGGTCGCTAGCCGCATCGACGACGCGAGTCGCGTTTTCGACGCGTTCATCCGCGTTGTCAGGCATTCCGCTCTCAGACGCGGCGGAAATGATGCACTTCGCATCGTGCTCGGTGATCAGATCCAGAGTGTCGAGGCGTTCCAACGCGACGGAGTTGACCATCGGGCGGCCCGAAGATCGGTCGTACTCTTCCAACCCGGCTTGGATGATTTCGGAGTTCGATGAGTCGATACTCGGCGGTAGCGAGGATACCGACTGCACGTAGTTGACGAGCCAACGCATCGCGGCGATCTGTTCCTCTAGACGGTGCGAGAGCTCATCGACGTTCAAATCGAGATAACTCGAACCGGCTTTGGTCTGGCGGTCCACCTCGTATCGGATGTACGCCTCACCCTCCGCCACCTCATCAGCGTCGCCGTTCAAACCTTTCCAAACCGCGATCATGAAATGCTTGAGGTTGCCCTGTTGATACGGTTGCGTGCCCTCGAAAAATTCAGGCACGCGGACGTAGTTCATCTCGCCGTTAAGACGGTATTTGACCGCCTCTGTGCCGTCTTCGAAAACGTGTCCGCGGATTCCGCCTCGTTTAACCACTCGCGTGCAGTGGATGTTTTCTCCGATGATCGTGAAATCAGACGCCGACATTGAGATGAGCCTTGCTTGACATCGGGCTGGAATCTTACGCAACCCGCTCAAATCTATTCTCATACGCCGCGTCGTTACATGCAAATCCGCGCCGGCAACCCATGCCCTGACTGTGCACTGTCGAAGCGGTTACGGCAGAACCGTCGTCATTCCGGCGGAAGCCGGAATCCAAAGGGAGAAATGCACGCATGGATCCGTTCCCCCTCGACGATACAGTTGCAAAAATCTTAGGTTCCCCCGTTGGCTGGGGAAATGTCCAAAGGACAAAGGGCACCTTGTGGCGCAACCGAATCGTCATCCAGCCAACGAGTGTTTTCCAACGGTCTCTTGACGGGTAGGCGCTACGGACGCGCTGTTCTACGCGTCATGGATTCCGGCTTCCGCCGGAATGACGAAAGGTTTGCCACGGTCTTGGTCGATAGGGCAGACTGCTAGTTATTCGCGGTTCATTTCCCTTTGACGCGAAGCAAAGTTAAACGCCAAAACGCTTCTATCGCGATCTGAAGCGACATCTTGGATTTGCCCGCAGTTCGCTCCATGAACGTGTACGGATGCTCGCCGACTCGCAACCCCGAACGCTGCGTGCGATACGCGACCTCGGCTTGGAAACCAAAACCGGTGATGGTGAGTTGGTCGAGGTCGATCGCTTCCAATGCTTGGCGTCGATACGCTTTGAATCCGCCCGTCGCGTCGTGCACCTTCAGACCCAGAATCATGCGAATTCCGAAATTCGCCCATTTGCTGAGCAGGACGCGCGACATCTTCCAATTCGGGTCCACGTCCCCGCCATCGCTGTACCTGGTGCCGATCACGACGTCTGAATCTCGGAGCGCTTCGATCATACGCGGCACCTCCTGCGGCGGATGCGAGAGGTCGCAATCCATCTGGACGATGTACGGCGCGGCGGAATCGAGCGCGGTTTTGAAACCATCGACGTAGGCGGTTCCGAGACCCAGCTTCCCGGCGCGATGGACGACGACGACGCGGCCGGCGCGTTCCTCGGTAAGAGCATCAGCGATGTCGCCGGTACCGTCAGGCGATGAATCGTCGACGAAAAGGACGCCTAGCTTCGGACATTCGAGGTTGAGGAGCTGGTCGACGATGTTGCGGATGTTTTCCGATTCGTTGAACGTCGGGATGACGGTCACGATCGCGACGTCGCCATCGAACATGCCCTGCGCGCGGAGCGGTCTTGTCGCATTATCCGTCATCCGAGGTCTCGCTCTCCGTTAAACCACCTCTAGCTCAAATTCAGAGTGTATCGCCTGCGCCGCTTTGCCGACCTGATCCTGATCCACGATGCAGGTTATTCGGATTTCAGAGGTGGTGATCATCTCGATATTCACGCCAGCATCGGCGAGCGCTCGGAACATTCGCGCCGCGTACCCGGGCGAGTTCGTCATCCCGGTGCCTACCGCGCTCACTTTGGCGAGACCGTCGCGCGTCGCTAGACCGGCGTATCCGACTCGGTCGTTGCCCTCGGTGATCTCGGTTACTCGCTGTAGGTATTCCTGACCTACGGTGAAAGAGATGTCGGTCAATCCTCCGGTAGACACGTTCTGAACGATCACATCAACGCTGATGCCGGCGTCCGCCAACGGCGTCATGATCTCGGCGGCAACGCCCGGCCGATCGTCGATCCCGTGCAACGTCACTCTGGCAACCGATCGCTCGGTTGCGATGCTGGTTATGCTTTTTCGGATTTCCATGTCGCTCTCGCTGTCCTCAAGAATACCGATTCTGGTGCCTTTGGCGTCGGGGTTGAACGATGAAGATATGAGCATCGGCACCTGATGAACGGCTGCCATCTCGATGGAGCGAGGATTCATCTTGGCTCCCAGAGATGCCATCTCCAGCATCTCTTCATAGCCGATGTGAGGGATTATTCGGGCTTGCGGCACCAAGCGTGGGTCGGCGGTGTAGATGCCGTCAACGTCGGTGTATATCTCGCATAAGTTCGCTCGGATTGAAGCCGCGATCGCGACGGCGGTGAGGTCTGACGCACCCCGTCCTAGCGTGGTTGTATCGTCCGACGGCGTCAAACCTTGGAATCCGGCAACGACGACGATGCGCCCGCGCCCGAGTTCCGAAATTACGCGCGCTGGATCGATGTTGGCGATGCGCGCAGACCCGAACGTCTCGTCGGTGCGGATGCCAGCCTGCCGACCGCTCAAGCTGATCGCTTCGTGTCCGAGTCCGCGGATCGCGATACCGAGCAGAGACGCGCTCACGAGTTCGCCGGTCGAAATCAACGCGTCGGTCTCGCGCGGGCTCGGAGAACGCTCGCCGGATAGACGGTTGGCGAGGTCGAGCAACTCGTCAGTCGTGTCGCCCATTGCTGAAACACAGACCACCAAATCGGTGCCTTCAGCGCGCCGTTTGCAGACGCGCTCGGCAACGCTTCGCAAGAGCCCCTCCGTTGCGAGCGAGCTACCACCGTATTTCTGCACTACAAGAGGTGAATCGGTACTCATCAGGGTTAAACCTGTCTATGCGTTGTTGGTTTCGATGTGGACGCCGCGTTTAGAGATATCGAGGACCATGGCTTTGCCCTCGATCTGCGCTTTTCGGGCGTTTTCGGACATCTCGTAACAGATCGTCATGAATCGATCAGTGGCTAATGCCATGACGGTCGGTCCGGCGCCGGAGAGAAAGACACCGTGCGCGCCGGCATCCATCGCGCCTCGTGCGATCGGATGGAATCTAGGGAAAAGGTTCTCGATCCTCTGCGGTTGGTGCAACCGATCGTCGGTGGCATGACGCAACAGATCCCACTGACCCGAGGACAGGGCGTGCACTAGCATTGCGGCGCGCCCGATGTTAAACACGGCGTCGGTTCTTGGCAGTTTGTCGGGCAAGATGCCGCGTGCTTCCGCCGTCTGCATCGAAAAATCGGGCACGAATACAACTGCCTTCAACTCATCGGCAATGTCAACTCGGCTCGTAACCCAAGATTGATCGTTGGGGGACCCGTTGATGTTGATGCCGATCTGACACCCGCCGAAAACTGCTGGCGCCGCGTTGTCTGGATGTCCCTCAATGTCCGCTGCGATGGCAAACATCTGGTTCTGGGTTTCAACGTCGTCGAGGTCGTGGCCGGCAAATGCGAACGCAGCCGCAATGCCAGTCACCGTAGCTGCCGACGACGAACCAAGCCCGCGAGTCAGCGGTACGCGGTTTTCGCAACTGAAAGTCAGACTCACATCTTCGATGCCAAGCACGCGGAATGCGTGCCGCGCGCTCGTGATTACGAGATTGGTCTCGTCGATGGGTAGCGATTCCGATCCCTCGCCGCGAATGTCGATCGAGAATTCACCGCGGCTCACGCTCGTCTCGTTCCAAAGATCGACTGCCATACCCAAGCAGTCGAAACCCGGACCGAGGTTCGCGCTGGTGGCAGGCACTCGGATCGTCGCGCGTTCAAGTACCGTATCGGACATTGGTTGGGTTACAGACGGCAGCACCGCGGTCAGGACGGCTGGAATGAACTGAGCTTAAGTACCGCTAGCGGTTCGGAGATTCAGGGCTGTCACACGCCTTCAACTTAGTATAATGCGCTATTCGTAACGACTCGGAACGAGCCCTGAAGCGGCGCGTGATTTACGAGAACCGAGCCGTGCGAATTGATATCCAAGCAAGAAAGTCGAGAGTTTGAGCGATGCCGAAAGTGGTCATGTTGGGTCCAGTGTCCGAAGGACGGGCGAATGTCCGGCAATTGGAGGTCGTCGAAGAGGCGAAGAAGTACCCAGAACTGGATTTGCAGGTCGTCAACTCCAATCAACCCCGCGAGGACGTGCTGCGCGATTGTGAAGACGCAGTCGCGATCATCGCCGCCGGTGCGCGGGCTTTCGACGCGGATATGATCGCGGAGATCGGAAGTGTTGAACTGATCCAGACCTTTAGCGCGGGCACCGACTGGATGGACAAAGCCGCGCTCGCGGAGCATGGCGTCAGAGTCGCCAACAACGGCGGCGCAAATGCCGTCGCAGTCGCCGAACACGCAATCATCCTGATGCTCTCGGTCGAACGCAAGATCGACCGACAGATCGATTCTGTCAAGAAGGGCACATGGATGGACGGCGTCGGAGGCGAACGCACCGAGTTCCACACCTTGGTCGGCAAACGGATCGGCATCGTAGGACTTGGCCGGATCGGATCGCGGGTCGCGAAGCGGCTGCAAGGTTGGGAGTGCGAAGTCGTCTACTACGATGTCGTTGATCACGACGACGAGTACGTCGAAGCCGCGAACGCGACCTTCGTCGAACTCGACGAACTGCTCGAAACCTCCGACATCGTCAGTCTCCACGTCCCCTTGGAGCGAACGACGCGACACATGATCTCGGACCGCGAGTTCGCGCTGATGAAAGACACCGCGATCTTGGTCAACACCTGCCGCGGACCAGTCGTTGATGAGGCGGCGCTCAAGCGCGCGTTGAACGATGGCGAGATTTTCGGCGCCGGATTAGACGTGACCGAGGTCGAACCCATTGAACCGGACAACGACCTTCCCAATATGCCGAACGTGGTGGTGACTCCGCATCTCGCGACGCGTGCCCTCGAATCGGAACACAACGCTACCGCGTACGCGATAGCAAACGTAGCCCGCGTTGCGCGCGGCGAATCGCCTGAGTGGGTCGTGCCACCGGTATAGGTTCGAGTCGCCAGGCGCGTACATTGAAGGTGAAACGGTTTTAACATGTAAAGTGCGCGTGCTCGGAAGATGACGGGTAAACAAGGGATGCTGCGCCACGTCGAGACCGATCCGGAATTGCGTGGATCACTAAAACTCGAGACCGAAAGCGTTGCTTTCAGCGACGAAAAGCCGCGAGAAGCCTGCGGCATTTTCGGTGCATACACTCCTAGCGACGAGGCGGCGCTTCTCGCCCGCGACGGCATCTTCGCGCTGCAGCATCGCGGTCAGGAGAGCGCCGGTATTGCCGCTTCGAACGGTACGGAGTTGAATGTCGAAGCCGACATGGGTCTGGTGGCGCAGGTCTTTGCGAGGGATGACCTCACTACTTTGCCCGGACACTTGGCGATCGCACACACTCGATATTCGACCACTGGATCGAACCGAATTCAAAACGCGCAACCGTTGATGGCTTACGGCCCGCGCGGCGCGCTCGCCGTCGGGCACAACGGCAATGTGATTAACGCCATGGTCCTGCGCGAATTTTGCCGCGACGAGTACGGAAGCGAATTCACCGGGAGCACCGACAGCGAAGTCATCGCCGAGCTGTTCGCCAAAACTCCCGGCGACAACTGGTTCGATGTTTCCGACCAGGTGATGTCGATGTTGAGCGGCGCATACTCGCTCATCATGATGACCAAGCACGAACTGATCGCGATCCGCGACCCCCTTGGGGTTCGGCCGCTCTGTCTCGGCAAGATCGGCGAAGGTTGGGTCTTCGCTTCGGAGACGGCGGCACTTGATAGCTTGGGCGCGACGTTTGAGCGCGAGTTGGAGCCGGGCGAGGTGATGATCGTCAATCGCGAGGGTGTCGCGAACTGGGTGTGGCCACGCGCTGCGATCGCCCACAAGATGTGCATCTTCGAGCAAATCTACTTCGCGCGTCCGGACAGTCTGCTTAATGGCAGTTTGGCGTACGAAAACCGCAGGCGGATGGGCGAGATCGCCTTCCGTGAGAATCCGATCGACGCGGACCTCGTCATCGGTATCCCAGACTCGTCTACGCCGCACGCCGCTGGTTTCGCATCGGCCGCAAACATTCCTTACGCTGAAGGTCTGGTTAAAAACCGATACGTAGGGCGTACCTTCATCCAGCCAGACCAAAAGATGCGCGACATGGGCGTCAAAAAAAAGTTCAATGCGATGAAGCAAGTCATCGGTGGCAAGCGCGTCATCGTCGTTGATGACACGATCGTCCGGAGCACGACGATCCGACACGTTGTGAGGATGTTGCGCGATGCCGGCGCCTCCGAGGTGCACGTGCGCGTCGCCGCACCGCCGATCAAATCGACCTGTCACTTTGGAGTCGATATGGCGACGATGGACCAGTTGATCGCCGCAAACAACACGGTCGAAGAGATCTGCGAAATCATTGAAGCGGACAGCCTCTGCTACCTCAGCTTGGAGGGTTTGGAGGAGGCAGTGTCGGCCGGGAAAGACGAATATTGCCGGGGCTGCTTCACCGGCACCTATCCGATCGACGTTCAACTCGAGATGGACAAGTTGCGTATGGATCGGTTGATCGCCGAGCCGGTTTCCGATTAATGGTCCGACGATGCGAATGAACAACGTATCGGCCAACGCGTACGCCGCGGCAGGGGTCGACCTGAACGCCGCCGCCGGTGTCAAACTTCGCATCGCCGACCTCGCGAAATCTACCTATCACGACTCGGTGATTTCCGCGCCCGGCGGTTTCGGCGGCGTCTTTGACGTCGATCCCAAGAGCGAGTATCTGACAGTATCTAGCACCGATTCAGTCGGCACGAAACTACGCATCGCTCAAGGGATGCAAAAGCACGACACGATCGGCATCGACATCGTGAACCACTGCGTCAACGACATCTTGCCCGCGGGTGCTGAACCGCTCTTCTTTCTGGACTACATCGGCATCAATGGCTACGACGCTGATTTGATCGCAGAGATCGTCTCGGGTGTGGCTGCTGGATGCGCGGAAAACGGCTGTGCTCTCATCGGCGGCGAAACCGCGTCGTTGCCGGGTATCTACCATGATGACGATTACGATCTGGTCGGTTTCATCGTCGGACGGGTCAGACGGGATGCGCTGCTCGATCCTAAATCCGTGCTTCCGGGCGACGCGTTGCTGGCTTTGCCATCGAGTGGTCTTCACACCAATGGATACTCGCTGGTACGCTCGATTTTCAACACCGACGACGATCCAAGCGTGTTGCGCGACGCCGTCCCCGGAGATGGTCGTTCTTTGGGCGAGGCCCTGCTCACACCCCACAAATCGTACCTGAACCAGGTGCGCCCGGTCTTGGACCGGGTCAAGAGCCTGTCCCACATCACTGGCGGGAGTTTCGGGAAAAATGTGCCGAGAGCGTTACCGGATAGCGTGGGCGCCAAGATTGACCTTGATTCTTGGTCGCCACCGCCGTTGTTCGCTCATATTCAGCGGACTGGTAGCGTCGACAGCGATGAGATGTACAACGTCTTCAACATGGGAGTCGGCATGATCGTATGCGCGGCACCGGAAGACGCTGATTTGTTGCTCGCCGAGTTGGGGGACGCTTGGGTAATCGGCGAAACCACCGCGTACAGCGGCGACGGTGAGCGCGTCAAGTTGGCGCGACTTTAACTCAACGGCAAATGTCGCGAAAACGAGAACAAGGTTGAATTGACCGACACCGGAAAAAAGATCGCATTGCTCAGCGCGTCAGACCGTCGCGGACTGGTGGACTTCGCGCGGCTTCTGGTGGAGTGCGACTACGAGATTGCTTCGACCGGCGGCACAGCGGCGGAATTGCGTGCCAACGGCATAGAAGCCACGGAGGTTTCGGAACTTACCGGATCGCCGGAAATAATGGATGGTCGCGTCAAGACGCTTCACCCGCGCATCCACGGCGGGTTGCTAGCGTTGCGCGACGATGACGATCATCGCCATCAGATGCAACAGCACGGCATTCGCGGCATTGATCTCGTCGTCAACAACCTATACCCATTCGTCGAGACGGTGCTCCAACCAGACGTGTCGTTGCGTGATGCTCTGGAGAACATCGATATCGGCGGCCCCGCAATGACGCGCGCCGCCGCAAAGAACCATCCACACGTCGTCATTCTTGTTGATCCTAATGACTACACGCGGGTCGGCGAGATGATCCGAAACGGCAATGTCCCGCAGCGCGAACGTCGCCGATTAGCTGCCAAAGCGTTTCAGCACGTCGCCGCCTACGATACGGTGATCGCCGGCTACTTGCGAGACGATGCTCAGGACGCCGATGCGGACGTTTCGATGCCGCAGGAGCTGACTTTCGGTTACGAGTTGGTTGCACGCCCCCGCTACGGCGAAAACCCGCACCAAGTCGCTGGCATCTACGGTTTACCCGAAGACGATGGCGGTATCGTCAGAGCCGAGCAGCTGCACGGCATAGACATGTCGTACCTGAACTACTTCGACGCTGACGCGGCTTGGGCGGTCGCGCGGTCTTTCGCCGCAAAGGGTTCACACGCCGTTGTCGTCGTGAAACATGCCAATCCATGCGGTTTAGCGGTGCGCGAGAATCAATCCGATGCATGGGAAGCGGCGCGAGAGGGTGATCCGGTCTCCGCGTTTGGCGGCATCGTTGCGTTCAGCGAATGTCTATCCGCCGAGACTGCCGACAAGATGCGAGGTCTACTGCTGGACGTCATCGTTGCTCCTGATTACGACGACGACGCTTTGGACATTCTCCGTGCACGACGTCGGACGCGAGTTCTGAAGGTGAAGCCACATCCCGCACCGAGACGTGAGATACGCACCGTTTCCGGCGGCGCGCTGGTCCAACAACCCGATGTGGTACCCAACGACGTACTCCAGTATTTCAACTATGTGACGGAGCGCATGCCGACCAAACGCGAGCTGACGGACTTGCAGTTCGCTTGGCGGTCGTGTCGGTTCATCAAATCGAACGCCATCGTTTTCGCGAAGGATCAAGCGCTAGTTGGGATGGGCGCTGGGCAGCCTAATCGGGTGACTAGCGTCGACCTATCGGCACGGGTGGCGGGCGAAAAAGCCGAAGGCGCGGTAATGGCTTCCGACGCGTTCTTTCCGTTTCCTGACGGTATCGAAGCGGCAGCATCCGCCGGAATTACGGCAGTCGTCCAGCCCGGCGGTTCGGTCAACGACGGCGCGGTGATTGACGCCGCCAACGTACTGGGGATCGCGATGGTGTTTACGGGCGAACGTCATTTCTATCATTGATTCGATGGTTCGGAACAGAATCGAAATGTCCAAGATATCAGTAGACATCACGATACCGGTGCTCAACGAGGAGCACTCGTTGCCGCGTTGCATCGCTACGCTCACCGATCACCTGACCAACAACGTGAATGGCGATTGGGATTGGTACATCACGATCGCTGATAACGGATCCGAAGATTCGACACCGCAAGTCGGCAGAGACCTATCGGCACAATTCGAGAACGTCAGGTTGACCCGCTTGGATCAACGAGGGCGCGGGCGCGCATTGAAAAAAGCGTGGTTGGAGAGTGACGCCGATGTGCGTTGCTTCATGGATGTTGACCTCTCGACGCGCCTCGAATCTCTGGAGCCGATGGTCGACGCGATTGCGAATGAAGGATACGGTCTCGCGATTGGTTCCCGATTGTTGCCCGATTCACGCGTCGAAAGGCGTACCCTGAAGCGTGAAGTGGTCTCTAGGTCATACAACGCGCTGATTCGGTTCATGTTTCCCCGCAAGACGTTTCGAGACGCGCAGTGCGGTTTTAAGGCGGTGTCGCGGCAGGTCGCGGAGAACGTTGTGCCGCATGTCGAAAACACCGGGTGGTTCTTCGACACCGAACTGCTTCTGTTGAGTTTGCGCGCGGGTTACGAGATTAAGGAGATACCGGTGCATTGGATCGACGATCCGGACACCAGAGTCCGAATTGTCGGAACCGCGATCGAGGACCTCAAGGGATTGATGCGAGTTCGCTTCAATCCTGCCAAAGTCACGCGCGTTAAGGGTTGATCCTGATTGGAAAACCGCACGATTCATTGATGTATTCTGTTTCGTACGGTTAAGCGAACGGTGGAAAAACGTCTTGGTCACGCCATCAGAGGAACTAGAGCTATCGTCGTCGACGCTGCGCGGCGCGACAGTGTCTGTCGAGTATCACAACGCGCAGCGGATACTGCGTACCGAGCAACGCAATCCGAACGTCGTGTTCGAGGTCTACAGCGGCGCGGCCGGGATTCTTTCCGGCATCAACGAAGTGTTGCCGTTTCTGCGCGCCCGATTGCCGATCGCCAGCTCATCGGTCTATTCGCTGTCTGACGGCGACGAGATACAACCGGGCGAGACATTGTTGCGGATCGACGCGCCATACGCCGCGTTCGGGATGTACCGGGACGTTATCACCGGTATCTTCGCATCGAGCATCGGCTGGGCAACCGCGGCTGGCAAATGCGTTGAAGCGGCTGGCGAAACTAGGGTCATGGTCAACGGCGCGCCGTACCTGCATCCTGATGTCGTCGATTCGATGGAGTATTCAGCGTATGTCGGCGGATGCGCGGCGGTTTCGACCCAGAAGGGCGGGGAGCGCACAGCAACGATCCCGCAGGGGTCGATGCCGCATGATTTCGTTTTGATCTGGGGTGCTGCCGACCGTGCGATGACCGTTTACGACCGCCACAGTCGTTTAGGAGCGCAACGGATTATGCCGGTGCCGACGACTAACGACACGATTCAAGAAGCGCTTGATGCCGCCTATGCACTGAGCGGTGGAACAACCAACCCGCTCCGCGGCGTAAGAGTGAACGCGCCTGAAAACCTCGGCGGTGGATCACCCGGCTTGGCGAAAGAGTTGAAGGCGCGGCTCGCCGACGCAGGTTTTGGATCGGTGGATGTACACATCGCCGGCGAGTTGACGCCGGAACTGATCGCGGAATACGAGGAATCGGGCGCTGAAGTTGGGCTTTATGTCGTTGGCAGGTACATCGCCGCCGCCAATCCGGCACCGGTGCAAGCCGCGATCAAGGAAATCGACGGCCGAGCGGTTGCCCCGCGCGGGATGGCTCCCGGCCGCGTTGCCAACCACCGCATGCTCCAACGCGAATTGACCTAACGCGGGTTTACGTCGCGGGTCGAAACCTTTGGTTCGTCACGCACCAGCCGCAGTCGCATCGCTTTGCCGTCCTCGGCGCGTAGTTTCGCCCACTCGCTCAAACGGATATTTGGTAGCCACGCGATTCTGTCTTCCGATGGTGCGATAACCAACGGTATGCGATCGCGCCAAGCCGCGGGAATCTTCGCGTTGATCAGGAAGTCGGTCAGTTTCGCGTCTTGCGACATTCCCAGCGGTTGAAATCGGTCAGTTGATCGACGGTTTCGCACGACGAGAGAAGCGTCTAGCGCGACTGTCGGCGAGAGCCATGCCTCGTTGTATCGTGTTCCGTTGAAATCGTTCGGCGGTGGTTCAAGATCAGCATCGATCCGGTATCCGTCGCCAAGATCGACGCTCCCGGGAACCGAAAAACGTAACGTGCCAGCAATCGGTTTGGGATATGGCACGATATCGACGACATCGTCGCCGCGACGGACGAAGCGGATGTGTTGATGGTCAGAGCTGAAGACGACACCGTCTGGAAGATCGTACGAGGACGACTTACCGCTGGTTATCAGCTCGAAGATTTTGGAAATGTGAATTTGATCGAGTTGCGAATCGAATCCTGTGAGTGATCGATGCATTCGCGCGAGCACCGCCGCCTGTACCACCGGATGTAACTCCGCGATCCGTGCGCGTTCGAAGGTGTCGGGATGCTCGGTTTTTGCCTCATTGAGCGCGTCGTCGGCGATTTCATCGATCATTTCCGCATTCGCACCAACGACCTCCGCGAAACGTGCGATGGCGAGGGTGGCATGGGGGTTGATTTCCCGGAGTTCCGGTAACACGCGATGCCGGATGCGATTGCGGGCGTATCGCCGCCAATCGTCGTTCGACGAGTCGTGACGCGCAGTTACTCCCACCGATTCAAGGAACCCAACCGCCTCAGTTCGGGTTATCGAGAGCATGGGCCGTGCCACGTTGATTTTCCGTCCTGACGGGATACGCATTGACCGGTGCGGACGCATCGCACTTGCGCCACGGATTCCGGTTCCGCGCGTTAATCGCAACAAAACCGTCTCCGCTTGGTCGTCGATGGTGTGCGCTAAAATCACGGCGTCAGCGGAGATATCGTCCGCGACACGAGCGAAGAACGCGTAACGCTGATCGCGCGCCGTCCCTTCGTCAAGGTCGCGTTCTGCCGTCGGCGCGTGTCCCAGGTGCAACGGGATGTCATGTTCGGTACAAAGATTCCTGACGAAATCCTCATCACCATCGGACTCTTCGCCGCGCGTCCGGTGGTTGAAATGAGTTACCGCGAGCGTTTTGTAGAGGTGGCGGAGTCGCTGCGCCCCCAGAAACAGGGCGGTAGAGTCCGGACCGCCTGACACGGCGCAGATTATCGAGTCTGTAGGCGCAACGTCGGCGGCACGGAATCCCGATTCGAGTTTCCTGAGGAATTCACCGCTCTCTGAGGTCGTTGGCATATGCCGATCATGATGATTCGATCATGCCCCGTTCTGGTCCGAACCGACATCCCGTGCGATGCTCTTGATCTTCAGTTTTTGAATGCGGTTGCCATCCATCTCCAGCACCTCCATGAAGATTGAATCTTCGTAGGTGGCGGAGTCGCCGATCGCGGGCATCTTCTGCGCGCGATCGATGAAGAACCCGGCGATCGTCTCGTACCGCTCGTTCTGCGGCACTTCAATGCCGGTCTCGTCCCGAGTTCTCTCGACCGACAACGCGCCGGGCAAGACATAGGCGTCGTCCTCAAGCCGCTGGATCGCCTTGTCTTCGATCAGCAACGTGTCGTCATCATCACCGCGCATCATCTCTAGCAACCCGTTCAGCGTCACGAGCCCGTTGATGCGATTCTCATCGCTGTGGGCAACCGCAAGGTGCTGCTCGGTGCGGATCATCTCCTTGAACAAGTCGTCCAGCTTGGTAGTATCCGCCAGGATGAGAATGTCAGAACGCACAAGCTCGGAGATTTCAGTGTCCAACCGATCTTCGTTGCCCTCGGCGATGAATCGAATCACGTCGTTCGCGAAGACTGCGCCGGCCAATTGATCGATGTGGTACCAGTAACCGATGCGGAGCGGTTCGCCGCGTTGCACTACAAAACCGGGCTGGAAGCGATGCGGCTCTTCTGCCGCTCCGATGTCGTTCAAATGTTCACGGTACTTTGTTAAAAATGTCCTAACCGTGTCGCGCTCGTTCAACCAGACGATCTGACTGGTGTGCACGCGCACCCGATGGTCGCGCAAGTCCCGCGCTCCGAAGTCGATAAGGTTGTCCAGCATCTCGCCGTGAGCGTCGTCCAACAATCCCTGTTCTTGGCTCTGGTCGATGATCAGACTCAACTCGCCCTGCGTGTAGCCGGGACGCGCGTCGACCGCCGACACGCCGAATATCCGCAACACGCCACGCGGCACCAACGTAAAGACCCACACGATCGGTTTTGAGACCGTCATTATCGCCAAGATGATGTGCGCGACTGCCAGCGACCAAGTCTCCGGTGCGAGGGCGCCCAGGGTCTTGGGTGTGAGTTCACCGACGATGTAAACCATCACCGTAGCGACGGCGGTAGAGATGACTGTGGTGAGGACGGTGTTCTCGCCACCGCCAATCGAGTTGATGATCAAACTCGTAGATGCTGTGGCGACTAGGACGTTGAAGAGATTGCCGACCAGCAGGATCGTCGCGAAGAAGTTTTCGTGGCGTTCGAGGACGCGCATCACGGCATAGGCGCGCCGGTCACCACTGTCGGCGAGATGCTCGATGTGCGAAGGCCGCGCGCTCAGCAACGCTGATTCGGC
Organism: Dehalococcoidia bacterium; assembly: GCA_963662485.1. GTDB lineage: Bacteria > Chloroflexota > Dehalococcoidia > Lucifugimonadales > Lucifugimonadaceae > Bin127. Next base: position 436,224 of record OY759581.1, read on the forward strand.
AGCCGAAATAAACGCGCTTCCGAGTAATGCGCCGCAGATCAATAACGCATTGATGACCATGTGCTAATCATAAAAACGACGAATCCCGGCTTTAAGCGAAACGCGATCGTACAGATCGCATTCTCGCCGCACAGTAAATCGTTGGGGCACCCACAAGTGGATGCCCCTATAGAAGCGACGGACGGCCGCCAGTTCGGACCTAGGCGCCGTTGGTTTTGGGGAGGGCGATGTCGCGGATGCGGGTGTCGATCTCGTCGCGGATGTCGGTATGCTCTTTGAGGAAGACCCGCGCCGCTTCTCGGCCTTGACCGAGCCGCATTTCGCCGTAGGCGTAAAACGATCCGCGCTTCTGCACGATTCCGTGCTCGACGGCAAGTTCGATCAGATCGCTCTCCATGCTGAGACCTTCGTTGAAGATGATGTCGATCTCGGCTTGTCGGAACGGCGGCGCGACCTTGTTTTTGACGACGCGGACGCGGACGCGGTTGCCGGTGATGTCTTTGCCCTTTTTGAGCGATTCCTTCCGTCGCATGTCGAGCCGGACGCTGGAGTAGAACTTGAGCGCTCTGCCGCCGGGGGTGACTTCCGGGCTGCCGTAGACGACGCCGACTTTCTCACGGAGCTGATTGATAAAGATGCAAACCGTCTTGGTCTTGTTGATGCTGGCGGTCAGTTTGCGAAGCGCCTGAGACATGAGCCGGGCCTGCGCGCCGACTTGGAACTCGCCCATCTCGCCGCGTATTTCTGATCCCGGAACCAACGCCGCGACGCTGTCCAAAACCACCAGATCGAGGGCGCCGGACCGCACGAGGTGATCGACGATCTCGAGCGCCTCTTCGCCCGAGTCGGGTTGGGAGATCAGCAACGAGTCGATGTCGACGCCGATCGCCTGCGCGTACACGGGGTCCATGGCGTGCTCTACATCTACGTAGGCGCACATACCGCCGGCTTTCTGCGCCTGCGCGACGGTTGACATGGCGAGCGTAGACTTGCCCGCCGATTCGGCGCCGTAGACCTCAACGACGCGTCCGCGCGGTAATCCGCCGATGCCCAATGCGATATCGAGCGAAAGCGAACCGGTCGAAACCGCCTCGACCTCGCGGAAGCTCTTGTTGTCCTTCATGAGCATCACCGCGCCTTGCCCATAGTTCTTTTCGATCTGGGCGATAGCCTCTTCAAGGGCTTTTTCGCGGGTACTCTTCGTTGCGGTGGTCGCCATATTCGTGCCGTTCTCGGTCGACTCGGTTTCGAGAAGCTCGTTGATGGATGCCTCTAGAGTCGGTGCGCTGTTGGTTGTCATTCGGATAGTCCTTTATGTTAAGCCTTCTGTGTCGCGACGGGTTCCTCGCGATCCGTTGGAACAACCGTAACATGCGAATCGGTTTGTGTCAAACAAAAGTGAGATATTTTTGTCGAATTTCGTTTTTCGCGCCGCAAACGTCGCGCTGGCGCGATTTACCAGTCTCAATCGTTGGTGTTTGAGAGTGCTTCTACTTCGTCAAGCAGTTGCTGTTTGAGTTCGGACGGGACATCGTGCCAGTGGATCTCCATCAGAGCACCTTGAATCGCCCATAACAGGTTCAACGAGGTGTCGTTGGGAAATCGAGATTTGACGCGGTGGAAAGCAGCGGCGGCGCCGATACGTTCTAGCGTCTCCGGATCGGCGATGCCGACGGCAGAGATGCGCTCCGCGGACTTGGCGCCGAGGTTCATCTTCGAGGCGATGCGTCCTCGGCCGTTCGGTCCCGTTCTGCGATCCACGCCTAGTTGAAGCGATCGGCCCATGATCCGAGGGTCAGGCTAAGCGGAACCACCTTGCCATCTCGCAACACCTCGATCACGATCACGTCGCCAGGCGATGTGTTCAGCATGATGTAGCTTCGCAGGTCGTAAAGACCTTCGATCTTTACGTTGTCGATTCGGACGATGATATCGCCGTCTCCGACGGGTCGCGCTTGCCCGGAGTCTGCCAAGAGCCCGGCGGCATGCGCCGGTCCGTCGGGCGAGACCGCCGCGACTAAGAGCCCTTTCTGGTCATCGTCTAGTCTGAGCCGCTCGACGAGCGACGGTGTCAACGTGTAAGAGGAGATGCCGATGAATGAATATTCGTGCGTGCCGTTTTCGATGATGCTGTCGACGACGCGCCGAACCAAGTTGATCGGAGTTGCAAATCCGACGCCGCTGTTGGTGTTCGAGACGCTGCGAATCTGCGTGTTGACGCCGATGACTTCACCAGAACTGTTGAGCAACGGCCCGCCGGAGTTGCCCGGGTTCATGTCGGCGTCGGTTTGAATCACCGCCGGGATCGGAATGACGCCGGATTGCGATTGGATCGTCCTCGCCAATCCGCTGATGATCCCCTGTGTCATCGAGAAAGACTGCCCATCGCCGAACGGGTGCCCCAACGCCACGGTCGCCATGCCAGGTTTCAGATCGGCGCTATCACCGAGGGTCAGCGTGTCGTAGGCGTTCGAGCCGACATTGATCTTGATGACCGCGATGTCGGAAACGTGATCGCCGCCTACGATCTCCGCTTCAAACCGGTCGCCGTGATACGTCTCGACGAAAATGCGATTGGATTGACCGACGGTCGGCGCGCCGAATGCCGAAATCGGTTGGACGACGTGGTAGTTGGTGACGATGTGTCCGTTGTCGTCCCAGAACCATCCGGCGCCAGTCCCATCGGTAGGGAAGACCGTGTTTTCGAGTTGTATGAGCACGACGCCGCCGATGGAGGAATCCCAGATGTTCATCAAGCGGGTTTCCCACGCCACCAACTCGCGCGTCACGATATCTTCCGCGGACTCAGTCGCTACCACGTTGGATTCTTTGGCGACGATATCGATGTCTTTGATCAGCACCCCGTCGATGTTTTCGGGTTGCGAATAGCCGATTGAAGTAGGCGCGGCGTTTTGCGTCTCGCCCGGCGTATCTGCCGCCACAATGGCATCGTCTTCCACGACCAATTCGGTGCTGGACATTCCCACCGCTTCGTTTGCCGCCGCTTCAACGGACTCGATGAACGTGGAATCGGAAGATGACGCGGTAGTTTTCGTATCGGCCGCGTCTTCGCCGCTACATGCCAAACCGAACGCCGCCATCGCGGTCGCGGAGAGGAGCACCAGGGTGCCTATAGATCCTTTTCTCATCGCTTCAGTCTGTCGTTTTTGTTCGGCACCGCAGTTACCAAGCGTCGGGTTGCAGGTCGCAAGCGGCAGGCGTCAAGAATACTCGCAGTTGCGACATTGAATTGGTTTACGATATTCACGCCGAATGCGGATTTATGCGCGCGTGGGTAAGTTTAAGTGAATATCTCGCATGGGTTCGCGGATGTCGAACGTCTAATGCCTCCACCGCGAGGCGATCGGCATCCGGCGATCGCGCCCAAAGGCGAGTCCGGTGATTTTAACGCCAGGCGGTGCCTGACGGCGCTTGTACTCGTTGCGGTCCACCATCTGGATGATCCGTTTGGCGGTGTCGCGATCCATGTCGTCGATGCTTGCCAAGATCTCTTCGCTGGATCGCCGTTCCTCTACATACGACCGGAGTAACGGGTCCAAGCGATCGTAAGAAGGTAGCGAATCAGCGTCAACTTGGTCTGGCTTGAGTTCCGCACTCGGCGGTTTATCGATCACGGATTGCGGTATCGGTTGATCGCTGCCGATGCGGTTGCGATACTCGCAGAGTTCGTAAACCATCTGCTTGGGGATGTCTTTGATGACGGCGAAACCGCCCGCCATGTCGCCGTAGAGAGTGGCGTATCCGGTAGCCATCTCCGATTTGTTGCCGGTGGTGAGGACGAGCCATCCGAACTTGTTGGCAATGGTCATCATCACATTTCCGCGGATGCGAGACTGCACGTTCTCCTCGGCGGTGTTGGATTCGGTATCTCGGAACGCGTCGGATAGCATCTCTTCGAACGCGGAATGTGCAGCTTCGATTGGTATGCGCCAAAGCGGTATGCCCAACCGGTCGGCGAGGTCTTGAGCATCTGAAATGCTGCCTTCGGACGAATATCGGGATGGCATCGCGACGCCGACAATGTTTTCCGCTCCGATCGCGTCGGCGGCGATGCAGGCGACCAATGATGAGTCGATGCCGCCGGATAGCGCGATCGCAACGCTGCTGAATCCCGTTTTGCGAATGTAGTCGCGGGTTCCGAGCGTCAGAGCGGCGTATACCTGCGAGGCGTCGTCGACTACTTCGCTGGGTAACGGTGAAATCGAAGGTTGATCTTTAGGCGTGAATCGCGGCGAGGATATCCAGTCGTTCTGGTCGAAATCGTCCAGTGTCGCTGTGACATCTGAATGCGGAAATTCAATGTCGATAGCCGATACTGCTTCATCGAACCTTGGCGCAACAGCTAACGTCTCGCCGTCGGGACCCGCTAAGATGCTTGAACCGTCGAAAACGAGTTCGTCCTGACCACCGACTTGATTGGTGTAGACGACATAGGCGTTGTGTCTGGCTGCCAGTTTGGTAACCAACCCGACACGCGTCTCCAACTTGCCGATCTCGTATGGCGAGGAGTTAAGAGTGAGGATGAGTTTCGCGCCGGCGGCGCACTGCGCGTCGGCCGGTCCGGAATCGACCCAAATGTCTTCGCAGATCGTGACGCCAACTGGGATTCCGTTGATGTCGATTACTTCAGACGAATCACCCGGTTTGAAGTAGCGTAGTTCGTCGAACACTCCGTAATTCGGCAGTTCGTTCTTGTGGTAGATGTGGACGATTACGCGGTCGACGATCACCGCCGCCGCGTTGTAGAGATTGCAGATGACGCCGCGGTCGTCTTCGTCGAAATCGACGATGCCGATGACCGCCGCGATGTCGTGGCACTTTTCGGCTAGTTTGTCAAGCGCGGCACGATTCGCGCGTACGAAATGATCTGATAACAGCAGGTCTTCGGGCGGATATCCGGTGATGGCGAGTTCGGGGAACGCGACGATATCGGCGCCGATATTCCGAGCCTCGTCAATCGCGCCGGCGATCAGTTCGCAGTTGCCGTCGATGTCACCGACGGTGGTGTTGATCTGTGCGGCGGCAACTCTCAAGCAGGTCATTTCCGCTATGCCACCTCGTGAAACTGCGGATCGTCAATTGGTACCGCGCTGTTCGTCAACGTTCGCGGTTCACGCGTACACGGGTATCGCTGGGCGCGCATATCCTCGCACCGTCGGCAACGCTGATTCGCCGGCGAGGAAAACGTCCACTTCGCGCGCACAGTGCCGACCGCTTGCGATTGCGTTTACGACCAGCGACTGCCCGCGCTGCATGTCGCCACAGGCGAAGACCTTGTCGATGCTGCTCTGCAACGATGCCCCAGTCTTGACGTTGCCGAATGCGTCGTATTCGACTCTCAGATTGTCCAGCAATCCCTCGTGTTGCGGGTGGACAAAACCCATCGCCAACAAAACGATATCAGCCGGTATCGTGAACTCGGTGCCGGGGATTTCTACCATCCGCGGACGTCCGCCGTCTTCAAAGACCCAGTCGACGCGGACGCATTCCAAATGAGTGACATTACCATCGCGCCCGACGAACCGTTTGGTCATGATGTTGTAGTCGCGTTTTCCGCCTTCCTCATGCGCGGACGAGGTGCGGAACACCCTCGGCCAGTCGGGCCAGGGGTTGGCGCGGGCTCGACGCTCCGGCGGTCGCGGCAAGAGTTCAAGCTGGACGATGTTGCGCGCAAATTGCCGGTGCGCGGTTCCCAAACAGTCGGCACCAGTATCGCCACCGCCGATAATCACGACGTGTTTGCCTTCCGCGGTCAGGGTTTCCTCTGGCGAGAACTCTTGACCGCGCAGTCGGCGGTTCTGCTGCGTGAGATAATCCATCGCGTAGTGGATGCCATCGAGATCGCGACCGTCTATCGGCAAGTCGCGCGGAACCGTCGAGCCGCCGGCTAGCACCACCGCGTCCGCACCGTCAACCAGCTCGCGAGCCGTAACGTCGACGCCAACATCGGTGCTGGTCTTGAATTCGACGCCCTCATCCCGCATCTGCTGCAGCCGTCGCTCGACGACCGATTTCTCCAGTTTGAATTCCGGTATTCCCAATGCGAGCAGACCGCCGAGATACTCGCTTCGTTCGTAGACGATGACAGAGTGTCCGGCGCGATTGAGTTGCTGAGCGCAGGCAAGTCCAGCCGGACCGGAACCGACGACCGCGACATGCTTGCCCGTTCGGTGCGTTGGCACCTCAGGCAGTATCCATCCTTCTTGCCATGCGCGTTCGGAAATCTGCTTTTCGATCATCTCGATCGTGACCGGCTCCATATTGATGGAGAGGGTGCAAGCGGCTTCGCACGGAGCCGGACAAATTCGTCCAGTGAATTCTGGGAAGTTGTTGGTGGCGTGCAATCTCGCGATCGCCTCTTGCCAATCACCGAGGTAGGCGAGATCGTTCCATTCGGGTATCAAATTGCCGAGCGGGCAGCCGTCGTTGCAGAACGGTACGCCGCAATCCATGCATCGGGCGGCTTGCTCACGGGCGCCTTTTTCGTCCCACTTGAGATATATCTCGCGCCAGTCGTCCAACCGATCGCGTTGATCGCGACTCGGCATCGGCGTTCGGCCGAACTCTTTGAAACCGCTCGTGCTACCCATGACGGATCAGACAGACCTTCCGGCAAGATCGCGCGCCCCTGACGCGGCGTGGGCTAAAGCGAATTCACCGTTCTCGCCGTTCGATTGGGAAGACTGCTCGACCGCTTCGGCCTGTTCTCGCAAGACACGAGCGTAATCGCGCGGCATCACTTTTTTGAATTGGTGAACGGTGGATTCCCAATTGTCCAAAACTGACGCTGCAACCGTGCTGCCGGTCCATTTGAGATGGTTTTCGATGAGCGATTTCGCCTCGGCGGCATCGTCGGATTCGGGTGCCAACGCTTGGAGGTCCGCCATGCCGTCGTTGAATCGCTCGTGGAACGTGTCATCGGGGTCCCAGACGTAGGCGACACCGCCGCTCATGCCCGCGGCGAAGTTCCTACCCGTCGGTCCGAGTATCACCACGCGTCCTCCGGTCATGTATTCGCAACCGTGATCGCCGATACCTTCCACGACCGCGTGCGCGGCACTGTTGCGGACACAGAATCGCTCGCCGGCGAGACCGCGAATGTAGGCTTCGCCACCGGTAGAGCCGTAGAGTGCGACGTTGCCAATGATGATGTTCTCTTCGGGTGTGAATTGAGCGTCTTCGGGTGGGACGATTACCAATCTTCCGCCAGACAGACCTTTGCCAAAGTAGTCGTTGGCGTCGCCAAAGACCTTGAAGGTAACGCCTTTGACCACCCAAGCGCCGAAACTCTGACCCGTGGATCCGTTGAAGGTGATGTTTATTGCACCGTCGGGTAATCCCTTTCGTCCGTGCTTCAGGGAAATCTTGCCGCTCATCATGGCGCCGACCGTACGGTTGCGGTTGCGGATATCCAGCGTCGCAGTGGTGGTGGTTTTTCCGCCGTCGCGGATCGTCTGATCGGCGAGTTCGATCAGTTTGTGGTCCAGTGCGAACTCCAACGCGTGGTCCTGCTCGGTGCACTGGTAGGCGTGATCGCCATCCAACGGGCGCGACGCGACCAGAATGCGGGAGAGATCGAGAGATTGCGCCTTGAAGTGATCGATGTCGTCGCGTTGCTTGAGCATGTCGGCGCGACCGATCATATCGTTGACGGTGCGGAATCCCATCTGCGCCATGCGCTGACGTAGCGTCTCGGCGAGCATCGTGAAATAGTTGACGACGGCTTCGGGAGTGCCAGCAAACAATGCTCGGAGCTCCGGGTCTTGTGTGGCGACGCCGACGGAGCAGGTGTTGAGGTGGCATTTGCGGAGCATGATGCAACCCATCGTGATGAGGGCCGCTGTAGCGACGCCCCATTCATCCGCTCCCAGCAGTGCCGCAATCGCCACGTCGCGGCTCGTCTTTATCTGACCATCGGTCTGGACTACGACGCGGTCGCGGAGGCCGTTGGCGACCAATATCTGCTGCGTTTCGCTGACGCCTAGTTCCCAAGGAATGCCGGCATGTTTGATCGACGATAACGGTGACGCGCCGGTGCCGCCGCTGTCGCCCGAAATCAACACAACGTCGCCCTTGCCTTTGGAGATACCGGCGGCGATGATGCCGACGCCCGAACGCGCGACGAGTTTCACATGCACACGGGCATCGGGATTTACGTTCTTGAGGTCGTGGATGAGCTGGGCGATGTCCTCGATGGAGTAGATGTCGTGGTGCGGCGGGGGCGAGATCAGTTCAACGCCGGGCGTGGTGCGACGAATCGAGGCGATGTATTCGCTGATCTTGTGCCCGGGGATTTCGCCGCCTTCACCAGGCTTCGCACCTTGCGCCATCTTGATCTGCAAATCCTTGGCGTTTACCATGTACTCGGTGGTCACGCCGAATCGGCCGGATGCCACTTGCTTGACGGCAGAGTTGCGCGAATCGGGATCGTCGAACGGAACATAACGGGTATCGTCTTCGCCCCCTTCTCCAGTGTTGCTACGCGCGCCGATGCGGTTCATCGCGATCGCGAGCGTTTCGTGCGCCTCGCGGCTGATCGAGCCGAGCGAGATCGCGCCCGTTGCGAATCTCGGCAGGATCTTTTCCACCGGCTCCACCTCGTCGATTGGGATCGGCTGGAACTTGCTTTCGTCGAAATCGAGCATCTGCCGAAGCGCGATATAACCTTCCGGCTCCTCGTCGGCGGCATCTTCGAACTGCTGGTAGATCGTAGTGCTGTTAAGCGTCGACGCGGTCTGAATCAACGAGATGGTGCGCGGATTCCACATGTGCCGCTCGCCGGTGGCGCGCCACATGTAATAACCGCCCAGGTCCAAACGCAGGTTCGATGGGATGTCGTGATGCGGGTAGGCGCGGGCGTGGTTGGCGATAACGTCGGCGGCGATTTCATCTAGTCCGATACCGCCGATTCGCGAGTTCGTCCAGGTGAAATACTCATCGATCAGCTCCTGCGATAGTCCGAGAGCTTCGAAGATCTGAGCGCCGAGGTAGCCTTGCAGCGTCGAAATGCCCATCTTGGACATCGTCTTGAGTACGCCTTCTTCGGCGGCTTTTCGGTAGTTCTCTTCCGCTTGGTCCTGCAACGGCATTGTGCCGTCGGAGGCGACCGATTCTCGGATTGCGGCGAGTGATTCAAACGCGAGATACGGATTGATTGCGCTCGCGCCGTATCCGTAGAGGAGCGCGAAGTGGTGCACTTCACGCGGCTCGCCGGATTCGACGAGAATGTCCGCTTGCGCGCGGGTTTTTTCCCGTATCAAGTGGTGATGAACCGCCGCGGTCGCGAGTAACGAGGGGATAAACGCGTTTTCCGAATCGACACCGCGATCGGAGAGCACGAGAATCGTGTAGCCGTGAGCAATCGCCTCGGACGCCTCGCAACGGATGCGTTCGAGAGCCGATTCGAGGCCTTTAGCGCCTTTCGCAATCGGGAAAAGAGTCGAAATCGTTCTGGTCTTGATTCCGGGTTCCGTCGATGCTTTGACCCTTGCCAATTCGGCGTTACGCATTATCGGATGGTCGATGCGTAGCAATCGGGCGTGGTCCTCGGTTTCGTCGAAAAGATTCGGACGCCGGCCAGCCGGCACCGCCATCTGCGTGACGAGTTCCTCGCGGATCGCGTCGAGCGGTGGGTTCGACACTTGGGCAAAGTCTTGCTTGAAGTATGCGAAGAGATTCTGGGGTTTGTCTGACAGCACCGCTAACGGAGCGTCGTTACCCATCGATCCCTGAGGTTGGTGAGCCGTGACGCCCATCGGACCGATCAACATCCGCGTGTCTTCTTGCGAATATCCGAAGATGATCTGTCGCAACGAAGCCGTCTCAACATCAACCTTGGGGACGTTTGGCGCGGGCGGTAGGTCTTCCACGGATAGCCGTTGGTTGCTGAGCCATTCACCGTACGGCCGCGCCGAAGCGAGTTTGTCGGCGACTTCCTCAGGCTCAATGATCCGCTTCTGCTCGAAATCGACTAGGAACATCCGCCCGGGGCGTAGCCGTGATCGATATCTGATCTCGTTTGCCGGAATGTCCAGCACTCCGGTCTCCGATGCCATTACCAGGACGTTGTCTTTGGTGACGGAGTATCGGAACGGACGCAAACCGTTGCGGTCTAGAACGGCGCCTAGCATGTGCCCGTCGGTGAAGGTGATCATCGCCGGACCGTCCCACGGCTCCATAATGCCGCCGTGGTACTCGTAGAAATCCTTGACGTTTTGCGGCATCGACTCGTGCCCGTACCATGCCGCCGGCATCATCATCGCCGCCGTGTGAGACACTGAACGTCCACCCATATAAACGGCCTCGAACGCGTTATCTAGAGACGCGGTGTCGGACGGTTCATCGGTTTCGCAGATCGGCAGGATGTCGCGGATGTAATCGCCGAACAGATCGGATTCGAGCGTCAGTTCGCGCGCCGACATCCAGTTGCGATTTCCGCGCACGGTGTTTATCTCGCCGTTGTGCGCCAACATCCGATAAGGGTGCGCCAGTTTCCATGATCCTAGGGTGTTGGTGCTGAAACGCGAATGAACCATCGCGAAATGCGATTCGAAATCGGGATCGTTCAGATCTTGATAGAAGGCATCGGCCTGCTCCGCCATCAACATGCCTTTGTAGACGATGGTGCGCGCTGACAACGAAGACACGTACCACTCGTTCAGAAGTGCGTTGACGACGCGCGCTTGGTCATCGTTCAATTCATCGCTGGCAACATCTTCAACCTCGACAATGCGCGATCGGATCGTCTTTTCGGTAGATTTTCGGATCACGTAGAGCCGACGCTCCAACAGTGTCTCGCCGATGCCGTCGGGTGCCTCGAGGAACAGCTGGCTGATGTGCGGCATTCGGGCGCGTGCCCATTCGCCGATCGAATCGGGATTGACCGGCACGTCGCGCCATCCCAGCGGCATTACTCCGTGCTCGCGGGCGGATCGCTCCAAAGCGTCTTTGCAATACTCTCGGAGCTGTTCGTCTTGAGGCAAGAAGCACATCGCGACGGCGTATCGCAAGGCATCGGGTAGTGCAATGCCGACTTCGTTGGCGACTTTGACCATGAAGCGGTGCGGCATCTGCACAAGAACGCCGGCACCATCGCCCGTCTCCGGGTCGCAACCGCACGCCCCGCGGTGTCCGAGATTCCGCAAAACCTCCAAGCCTTGCTCAACGATCTGATGCGATCCGTGTCCGTCGATGTTTGCGACGACTCCGACACCGCAAGCGTCGTGTTCGTGCTCTTTGAGGTAAAGACCTTCCTTTTCGAGCCGACGGAATTCAGCGTCGCGCTCGGCGGAAAGTCTGCGTATTTCGCTTTTCGGGTTCATCAACGTCATCGACGCTTAAACTTTCGGGTAGCAAACTTGAATCTTAAAATCGCGAGCGTTCGCAAGTTTCCGTTAAGTGCCGCGCTTTACAGGATGTCGAGATAACGATTCGTCTCGAAATCGGTCACCGTGCGGTTGAACTCTTCCCATTCGAGGTGCTTGTTGCGGCAGAAGCTATCGACCGCTTTGTCGCCGAGGTTTTCGCGGAGCAATTCGCTCTTCTCGGCGATCGAGACCGCTTCGTAAAGCGATATCGGCAATCTGGGCAGTGCGCCGGCGGCGTAATTTGCTTCTTGGACGATTGGCGAAGACACCGGATAGTCTTTCTCGATTCCTTCCAAGCCGGCGGCCAGCATTGCGGCGAACGCCAGATATGGATTGCAGGCGGCGTCTGGCGCGCGGTATTCGACTCTCATACTCGCTTCCTGTCCCTCCCGATACGCCGGCACGCGAATGAGGTCGTTCATGTTGCCGGCGGTCCAAGTCGCGAATATCGGCGCTTCCGAACCGGGCACTAGACGCTTGTAACTGTTAACCCACTGGTTCGTTATCGCCGTGATCTCGGGCGCGTGCCTAACCAGACCGGCGATAAACTTCTTGGCGACCTCCGAGAGGTGCCACTCTCGATCCTCACCGTCGTGGAAAGCGTTGTCGTCGCCGCTGAACAGCGACATGTGCGTGTGCATCCCCGATCCCGGGCGATCCGAAAACGGTTGCGGCATGAAGGTGGCGTGCCCGTCTTTGCGCGCCGCGAGCTCTTTAACCACCACTCGATACGTAACGACGGAATCCGCCATTGTCAACGCGTTGGTGTGCCGCAGGTCGATCTCGTGCTGACCCTGTCCGACTTCGTGATGACTGTGCTTGACCGGGATGCCCATCTTTTCCAAAGCGAGAACAACATCGCGTCGCAATTCCGCGCCGCCAAGATCTGGCGATGTCTGGTCGAAATACCGGCTGGCGCGGTTGAAGCGGATCGGAAGACTTCGATCACCATATCCTCCGCCCGTGCTGTCTGACTCTTCACTGCCGCCGCGGCGATACTCGGCAATATCGTCTACGTAGAAGAATTCAAGTTCCGGTGCGACGTAAAAGTTGTATCCGAGTCGGCGGGCTCGTTGCATGACCTGCCGCAGAATGTGGCGCCCATCGGTTCGCAACGGTTCACGGTTCGGGGTGCTGAGATCGCAAAACATGCTGGCGACGGCATCTTGGCTCGGTCGCCACGGCAAGATCTGCCACGTCGTGGGGTCTGGCACCGCCACGGTGTCCGCTTCGTCGCTTCTCGCGAGTCCGTCGATCACTGCGCCGTCGAAACTCGCGCCAGAGTTGAGGATGTGCTCCAGTTCATCGATCGTTACGGCGAATCCTTTGACAGTGCCCAAGATGTCGGTGAACCAGAGACGGATGAATCTAACACCCTTCTGGTTGGCGGAACGAAGTACGAACTCTTTAGCGTCCTCGTCTGACGACAGAGGCGCGGCATCTTGTTGATTTGACGTGATTTGCACCATGTCCGTATGCGGATGCAACGGTCTCGCGATTAGCGGCGCGACCTTGCGAATCAAGCAGGTTATCCGAGGTGGTTCGAGTCTTCGCGCGCCTTGGGCGCGGCTCTGTTTCGTGCCGATTCCAAAAGAACGATTTTAGCAGATTCCGCTAACCTACGGACATCGGTTCGGGTACACCGCTGTTCTTTGCCTTCGCGTTCATCTCAGGCGTGCAGAAACGATAACCGACGCGCCACATCGTCTCGATAACGCTGTGGCTAACGTCATCGAGCTTGCTTCGCAACCTTCGAACATGGACATCCACGGTGCGGGTGCCGCCGAAATAGTCATCGCCCCAAATCCGATTCAGGATGTCTTCGCGGCGAAATACCCGTCCCGGGTTCGACGCGAAGAGTTTCAGCAACTCGTATTCCTTGTAGGTCAACTCGATGCTGCGACCGCTGAGAGAAACCTCAAAGCTGTTCAAATCGATCGACAAGTCCCCGTGAACGATCACGGGCGCGACCTGGATCGTCGCGCGCGCTTTGACGGCTCGGATACGCGCCCGAACCTCGCGCGCGGTCGGGTAGTTGAAACAGAGTTCGACGAATCCGGAGTTGAAATCGAACATCTCCGCCGCCGTTTCGTCAGTGACCGCTACCACCGGTATTCCGCGCGACGCGACGTCGTTCGCAACTGCGACGGCGAACGATACAGTGGCACCGAGGCACCAAACGATCGCGACCTCGTCGCGATTCGCGCCCCTGAAATCGTCTTCCGATTCAGATTCGGCGTGGACGAACTCCAAAGAGCGGTCTTGGTAGCGGAGTTCATCGACGAGCGCGAGCGCGTTCGGATCGGTGAATCCGTAGAGTATCAAGGCGGTCATGCCGGTTGAGACGCGATTATTGATGGCTGTGCCCGCGGTCAGCGTATTCGTAGATTCGATGCACCGCCGACCGACGGCGCAGCCGCCCGGCGATGGTTTCAGGATATTACAGCCGAAACCGATGGCGTATTTCGTCGATTCGCCGATTCGAATTCGGTTGACGATGCATTCGGCGATGTATATGATTAGACGTTTAGCAGTTGCGGCTAGACGGCGGTTCGTTCAACACGCTTGTTGAATGCTGCAAGACGCTTGAAAACGGAGATTGCGTTGCCGACGCTCAACCAACTAGTCAGAAAACCGCGCAAGCGGACCCGCAAGAAGCCGAAGACACCGGCTCTGCGGGCGATCCGCAACGCGTTCACCGGGCGTACTCGTGAACTCCAGAAAGGCGCGCCGCAGAAGGCCGGCGTCTGCCTACAGGTGCGAACTGTCACACCCAAGAAGCCCAACTCCGCGCTCCGCAAGGTTGCGCGGGTTCGTCTCTCCAACAACGTCGAGGTCACGGCATACATCCCCGGCGAGGGCCACAACTTGCAAGAGCACTCGGTGGTTTTGATCCGAGGCGGCAGGGTGCGGGATCTGCCGGGCGTCCGCTATCACGTCATTCGAGGCACCAAGGACACCGAAGGTGTCGAAGGCCGCCGCCGCGGACGCAGCAAATACGGGACCGCGAGGGGGGTATAGCGGGAGTGATGGGTGTATAATTTGTTGCTGAATTCGTAGCAGATCGCGTGGCGCAGTCGTAACTGACCCTCGAATCCGTCGAAATCCGTAGGGCTATCGAGTAGCGAAGCCCTCGAAATTGGAGCATCCGCTCACCGCGTCGGAACCGTTTCTGTGCTGAATTCGTAAACCGCGCCACCAGACAGTCGATTATCTTCACACCAACCACGCATTACGCAATCCGCGATCTGAACCGAAATGGCACGACGACGCAGAGCCGAGAGGCGCGCAACCCAGCCCGATCCTCGATACGGGAGCGAAGAACTCGCCCGTTTCATTAACCGCGTCATGATCGGCGGCAAGAAAAACACCGCGCGCCGCAATGTCTACGCCGCGCTCGATCTGCTTGCCCAGCGGCTAAACATGAACGGCCTCGACGCGTTCCAACAAGCGATGGCCAACGCGACGCCGTTGCTGGAAGTGCGCCCCCGTCGCGTGGGTGGTGCCACCTACCAGGTGCCGAACGAAGTGCGACCAGAACGTCGTGAGGCGTTGGCGCAACGATGGCTAGTTAGTGCGGCTCGGTCCCGCAGGGGGCAACCGATCGCTCGGAAACTCTTCACGGAGCTTCTCGACGCCGCAAACAACACTGGCGCCGCGGTCCGCCGCAAAGACGAATTGCAGCGAATGGCGGAAGCGAACCGCGCGTACGCACATTTCAGGTGGTAGACGGGAATTGTTGAGCTGTCTCGCATTTTGCGGGCGGCTTTCGCACAACGAGGACGAACCCAGAAGAATCGATTCTGTAAACCCGCGAGTGCCCAATTCGCGATGGATGTCAAGACCAACCAGCGATGACGACTAAATCCAAAAAGCCAACGGTTCGAGAAATCGAGATGCCTGCCATTGCCAGCGACCTTAGCAAGCTGCGTAACACCGGTTTCATCGCGCACGTCGACGCCGGCAAAACGACGGTCAGCGAAAGTGTCCTCTATTTCACCGGCGAGACCTACAAGATCGGTCGCGTCGATGAAGGCACCGCGTTGCTCGACTACATGCCGCAAGAGCGCGAACGGGGCATTACGATCACCGCCGCCGCGCAGAACGTTTCGTGGCACGATCATCAAATCAACATCATCGACACGCCCGGGCACGTTGACTTCACCGCTGAAGTCGAGCGGAGCCTGCGAGTGCTCGACAGCGTGACCCTCGTTCTCGACTCCGTCGCCGGTGTCCAAGCGCAGTCGATCACGGTTTGGCGCCAAGCCAACAAACACCACGTTCCGCGATTGGTTTTCGTCAACAAGATGGACCGCATCGGCGCCGATTTTGAATACGCCGTGTCCACGCTGACGAATCGCCTTTACGCGAACGCGGTCCCGATCCAGATCCCGATAGGTCAAGAAGCCGACTTCCAAGGTGTTATCGACCTTGTCGAATTGGTCGCCTACTTCTACGAGTGGGGAGACCCTTCCGCCGAGGTGGATCGCAGTGGGCGACTAGAGCCGAGGCGCGCCGAGATCCCGAGTGAGTACGCAGATCAGGCTGTCGCAGCGCGCGAGGAACTGATCGCCAAGGTAGCCGAGTTCGATGACGATCTTGCCGAGCTTTATCTGATGGGCGAAGAAGTGCCGGCCGAGATTCTAAAGGCGTCAATCCGCAAAGCGACGATCAACCTCGACATATTCCCAGTTTTGGCAGGGGCGGCACTCCGACACCGTGGCACGCATCAACTGCTAGATGCCGTCTTGGACTATCTCCCGTCGCCTTTGGACCTGCCGCCAGCGGTTGGGTTTGAGCCGCGAGATCCAGACGAGAAGATTGAGCGATATCCGCGCAACGAAGAACCATTGAGCGCGATGGCTTTCAAGGTGATTTCGGATGAGCACGCAGGGCGTCTCATCTTTGTGCGCGTCTATTCCGGGGTTTTGAAGCGCGGGATGTCCGTGTACAACCCGTCCATCCGCGGCCGCGAGCGAATCGGACGACTGCTGCGAATGAGAGCGGACGACCGAGAACCAGTTGACGAGGCTGGAGCAGGCGAAATCGTCGCCGCCATCGGACTTAAATCTACTAAGACCGGACACACGCTTTGTGCCGTCAACGCTCCCGTGGCGATGGCGCCGATCGACTTCCCGGATCCAGTGCTGTCAATCGCGCTCGAACCCGAAAGTCGCCACGACAAAGACAAGTTGACATCGACTTTGATGAAGCTGGTCGACGAGGACCCGACGCTGATCCTGTCCACCGATGATGAGAGCGGTCAGCTGCTCCTGTCTGGAATGGGCGAGTTGCACCTCGAGATCATCCTCGACCGCATGAAGCGCGAATTTGGCGTTGCGTGCAAACGAGGTCGCCCAAGAGTCGCCTACCGAGAGACTGTCTCCTCCATATCGGAAGCTGAAGGTCGTTTCGTCCGCCAGACTGGCGGACGCGGGCAGTTTGGCGTATGCACTCTGCGTATCGAGCCTTTGGCGCGAGGCGCCGGAATCGAGTTTGAAAGCGAAATCACCGGTGCGACGCTGAATACCGATTGGTATCCGGCGATCGAGAAGGGATTCCGCGAAGCAGCGTCCGCGGGCATCGTCGCTGGCTATCCTGTCGTCGATGTCAAAGCCGTTCTGGTGGACGGCTCGCAACACGACACTGACTCGTCTGAAATGGCATTCCAGATCGCCGGTTCGTTGGCGTTCAAGGCGGCGATGCGAAAAGCCGAACCGCAGCTCTTGGAGCCGATCATGCGGCATGAGGTCGTGATGCCGGCGGAGCAACTCGGCACCGTAATCGGTGACTTGAACTCGCGGCGTGCGAAGATTCAGTCGATGGAAACCTCCGAGCCGAAACCGGGTCAAGCGGGCATCGCCAGCGTCATGGCTTTCCTGCCGCTCGCGGAGACTTTCAACTACTCGACCGACCTGCGTTCGCTCACTTCCGGGTTCGGCGATTTTAACATGGAACTAGACCACTACGGCGTAATGCCACAGCACGTGCTGGATGCTTTGGAAAAGTAGGCGAGGCAAGTAATGGCAACCGGCAAGATGCGAATAATGTTACGTGGCTACGACGCGCCGCTGTTGGAGCAGGCCACTGAGCAGATACTTGACGCGGCAACCCGCACTGGCGCCCAGATTTCGGGTCCGGTGCCGATGCCAACGCGTCGCCGTCGGTTCACCGTGATCCGGTCTCCTCACATCACGAAGGATTCCCGCGAACATTTCGAGCTTTGGCTCCATAAGCGACTCGTAGACATCGTCGAGCCAAGCTCCAAGACCATGGACGTGCTCCAGCGATTGAACGTACCGAACGGGGTGGAGGTCAGCGTAAAAGTGATCCAATAAAGCCGATGCGATCCTGATGAGGGACCCTCGGCTTTTTGCTTTGAGCTGCGAAACATGACTACGCAAGACACAGAAAGAGTGGACGACGGATCGGCAGAAGCCGCGGAAGAT
This sequence comes from Dehalococcoidia bacterium, assembly GCA_963662485.1. Taxonomy (GTDB): domain Bacteria; phylum Chloroflexota; class Dehalococcoidia; order Lucifugimonadales; family Lucifugimonadaceae; genus Bin127. The sequence goes on from OY759581.1 coordinate 454,060, forward strand.
GGCGTTCCCAATGTAGTGCCCCAATCGATGCCCGGATTGCTCGGACGCAAGGTTGGCATGAGCACGATCTACGACGATGAGGGACGCGCCAACGCCGTGACGATGGTCGAGGTCGGCCCGTGCGTCGTGACGCAGGTCAAGACCGATCAGCGCGACGGCTATCAAGCGGTGCAGGTCGGTTTCCAACGCGCCTCCAAGGTCAACAAACCGATGCGTGGTCATTTCGAACGCGCCGACGGCAGCTATCGGCATGTCCAAGAGTTCAAGGTTTCCGACCTCGGAGGATACGAGGTTGGACAGGAAGCCCGAGCCGACATTTTCTCAGCTGGCGATGCGATCAAAGTAACCGGCACCTCGAAGGGCAAGGGGTTCCAAGGTGGTGTGAAGAGGCACGGTTTCGCCGGCGGTCCCAAGACGCACGGACAGTCTGACCGACACCGAGCGCCAGGCTCAGTCGGCGCCGGTACGTTCCCAGGACGCGTCTGGCCCGGCACCCGAATGGCGGGGCACATGGGCGCACGAACAGTGACGACGCGCGGGCTATCAGTAGCCGGAGTCGACGCGGAGCAGAACTACATTCTCGTTACCGGTTCCGTCCCTGGAGCGCGCAACAGTTTAGTCCGCATTGAAAAGGTCGGATAGTCCAGGTCTGCACCGATGGAGTTAGAAGTCAAGAATCGTTCCGGTGACGTCGTCGGTAGTGTCGGCGTCAGTGATCGGGTGTGGTCCGCGCCTTCCAACAGCGCTTTGTTGCAGCAGGTAGTCGTCGCCCAACTGGCAAATCGCCGACAGGGCACGCACGAAACCAAGACGCGCGGACAGGTCTCATACTCAACCCGCAAGTTGCGCGGTCAGAAACACAGCGGACGCGCCCGAGTGGGCAGCCGCAAATCACCGACGATTGTCGGTGGTGGCGTAATCTTCGGCCCGCACGCGCGCAGCTATCGCCAACGCGTCCCCAAGAAGATGCGTCGTCAGGCTTTGAGAGTCGCCCTCAGCGACAAGGTGCGCGAGGAACGCTTCACCGTGTTGGACGAGTTCGAGATCGACGCGCCACGGACGAGAGACGTGGTGAACCTCGTCTCCAGCCTCGGACTTCGGGGCCGGACGTTGCTCGTCGTTGAAGCGAACGACCGCGACATCGTGCTGTCGGTGCGCGGAGCCGAGAAAGTTGATGTGATCTTTGCCGACGGTCTGAATGCGACCAGTGCGGCGGCGGCTGGCAATATCGTCGCAACGCGCGCCGCGGTGGAACGCATCGACCGACTTTGGGACGACACAGCGGAGGCGCAGATATGAAGATTGCGCGTACTCTGCAACGACCGGTAATCACCGAAAAATCGACGATGCTCAACGAGCAACGTCGTTACGTCTTTGAAGTCGATATGAGGGCGAACAAAGCCGACATCGCGCGCGCCGTTGAGTGGGCGTTCGACGTTTCGGTAGTGTCGGTCAACACCTATCGTCGCCGTGGCAAGATGAAGCGTCGGGGATTCCGCGAAAAGAAACGTCCCGACGTGAAGCTTGCGATCGTGACCTTGGCACCCGGCGATACCATAGTCCTGTTTGAAGGCGCATAGCCGACGGAACTCCTGACATGCCTTTGAAAGAGCATAAGCCGACATCACCGGGACGACGTAACAACGTCGTTGACGACTTCTCGGACATCACGAAGAAACGGCCGGAAAAGTCGTTGCTCGCGCCGATGTTGAAGAAGGGCGGCCGCAACAACAAGGGACGCATCACCGTACGGCGGCGCGGTGGCGGACACAAGCGCCGATACCGAATGGTCGATTTCAAACGTGATCGCAGCGGTCAAGCAGAAGTGATGGCGATCGAGTACGACCCCAACCGCAGCGCACGGATCGCGCTGATCCGTTACGAGGACGGGCAGAAATCGTACATCATCGCGCCGCAAGGACTCAACGTCGGCCGCAAGGTCGAGTCCGGTCCGGACGCGCCAGACCGCCCAGGCAACGCGAAGCCATTGATGAACATCCCGCAGGGCACGATGGTGCATAACATCGAAATGACGCCCGGCAGCGGCGGACAACTCGCCAAAGGCGCCGGAACCGGGGCTCAAGTCATGGCGCACGAAGGTTCGTTCATACTTTTGAGAATGCCTTCGGGTGAGATGCGTCAAGTCCGACAAGAGTGTCGAGCCACGATCGGCGTGGTGTCGAATCCCGATCACAAGAACATCAAGCTGGGCAAAGCCGGACGATCCCGGCACCGAGGCAAGCGTCCAAGCGTGCGCGGCACCGCGATGGCACCGAATGCCCACCCGCACGGTGGTGGTGAAGGCCGATCCGGAATCGGGTTCTCGAAACCCAAGACGCCTTGGGGCAAACCGACATTGGGTTACAAGACCCGCCGCAACAAGCGCACCGACAAGTTCATCCGCCGTCGCCGCTACGAGCGCTGATCCTCACAAGTCCATCGCACCGAGACAAAGTTAGAGTTAACTAAAGATGAGCAGATCCGTCAAAAAGGGGCCGTTTATCGACCCGAAGCTGATGAAGAAGGTCGCACGGGCCCGTCGTGAACGGTCGCGCGGAGCGATTCGCACTTGGGCGCGCGCATCGACGATCATGCCCGACATGGTCGGCCTGACATTCGCCGTGCACAACGGACGCACGTTCGTGCCGGTGTTGGTAACTGAAAACATGGTCGGTCACCGTCTCGGCGAATTTGCCGCGACGCGGGTGTTCCGGTCCCACTCCGGCAACCGCTGAGGATCAGACGCGATGGCGATTGCAAGAGCCAAGAACGTAGGCATTTCCGTTCACAAGTTGCGCCTTGTGATGGATGAGGTGCGCGGCATGAGAGTGGACGACGCCCTCGCTAATTTGCGTTACATGACGACGCCGAGCGCGCAAATCATCCACAAAGTGCTCAACTCCGCCGCCGCAAATGCTGAGAACAATGACTTGCAAGACCGCGAAGACTTGGTGATCAAGCGCATATTCGCTGACAAATCAATCACGATGCGACGATTTCGACCCAAAGCGCGCGGACGCGCGGGCGCATTCAACCGTCCAACTTCGCACATCACCATCGAGGTGGACGAGGGATAGCGCGATAACTTTAGCGGTCTACATCCGCTTCGGAAGATCAGGTATCTGATGGGACAGAAAACACATCCGATAGGTTTCCGCCTTGGCGTTTCTGCCGAATGGCGCTCGAACTGGTTCGCCGGTAAACCACAGGGCTACCGCGACCTCGTGCAAGAGGATTACAAAATCCGACAGATCGTCGCCGATGAGTACCAAGGCGAGGGTGCCATCTCCCGCGTCGACATCGACCGTGGCGGTGGCGAGATGAGCATCAACGTATTCACGAGCCGCCCGGGAATCATCATCGGTCGTAACGGTCAGCGCATCGACCGTTTGCGAAATGTGATCGAACGGACGACTCGCCGCCGCGTTCGCATCTCCGCGAACGAGATCAAGGTGCCCGAACTCGACGCCAAGTTAGTCGGTGCAAGCCTCGCCGAGCAACTAGAGCGCAGGATCCCGTACCGCCGAGCAGTCCGCATGGCGATGCAACGAACGATGGACTCTGGTGCTGAAGGTATCAAAGTCGTGGTGTCCGGTCGATTGGGCGGCGCCGAAATCGCCCGCGTCGACAAGCAGATGGAAGGACGAGTCCCTCTCCACACGTTGCGCGCCAAGATCGATTTCGCGATTTCCGAAGCGCACACCACCTTTGGCGTGATTGGCATCAAGGTTTGGGTGTTTACCGGTGACATGCCGGCGGAAGGTCGACAGCAACGCGCCCGGAGTTCCAGTGGCGTATCGCCCATCGGACTCGGCCGCGCCCAGAGACACCGAAGCTAGCGAACGAGCACTCAAGCGCACCGAATCGAACGATCGACTGAGGTTCACGAAAAAATGTTACAGCCAAGGCGAACCAAATTCCGCAAGCAGCAACGCGGCAAGATGAACGGCGTGTCCAATCGCGGCAGCACCCTCGCGTTCGGCGACTTCGGACTGAAGGCGCTGGAAGCAAGCTGGATCACTTCGCGTCAGATCGAATCTGGTCGGCGTGCAATCACTGGTTACGTCCAGCGTGGCGGACAGGTGTGGATACGTATCTTCCCCGATAAACCGGTGTCGTCAAGACCAGCGGAGACGCGCATGGGCGGCGGAAAAGGCGCGATCGACCACTGGGTCGCACCAGTGAGGCGAGGGCGCATCATGTACGAGATCGCCGATGTGTCTGAAGCAGACGCTCGCGAGGCTCTGCGACGCGCCGGCGCGAAATTGCCGATCCCGGTGAAGATCGTCTCTCGCGCCGACGAACTCTAGACCACACGATCCGAGAAACCGACAGGCAGATTTCGAAATGCATATCTCAGAAGTCAGAGAGCTCGATGATTCCGAGCTCTGGCGGGAACTTCAGCAGCAGGAGCGCGCGTTGATGAACCTGCGCTTCCAAAAGACGACACGCCAATTGACCAACACGAATGCCTTGCGCGACACGCGACGCACCATCGCGCGCATCCACACCGTGATCCGCGAACGACAGATCGTGAAAGAGTTCAGTCTCGCCGAGGCTTCGTCGTAATCACGCAAAACTTTACCAATATCGCAGATTTGAGGAATCCGACTAGATGGCAGGAACACGCAAAACGCGCACCGGCACGGTGATACGCGACAAAAACGACAAGACGATCGTCGTCGCTTATTCCTGGTCGCAACGCCATCGCGTTTACAAGCGACACCGGCGCCGCGTCACAAAGTTCGTGGCGCACGACGAGCATAACGAGGCTTCAATCGGAGACCGCGTCATGATCGAAGAGCATCGCCCGTTGTCTAAGACCAAACGCTGGCGACTGCGTGAAATCATCGAGCGCGTCGACGTCGTCGCCCCGGACGATGCCCCGACCGAGATCAGTCAGCAAGACGTAACGATTGGAGAAGGGCAGTGATCCAGCGAGAGTCGCGTTTAAGAGTCGCGGACAACTCCGGCGCCCGAGAGGTGCTCTGCATCAACACGACTGGCTCCGGTAACCGTCGCTATGCGGGTCTGGGCGACATCATCACCTGCTCGGTGAAGGATGCCCAACCCGGAGGCACCGTCGGAATGCATGAGGTAGTCCGAGCCGTCATCGTCCGGACCGTCAAAGAGTACCGGCGTCCCGATGGCTCTTACATCAAGTTTGACGACAACGCCTGCGTGATTGTCGCCGACGACGGCAACCCGCGCGGAACTCGCATCTTTGGCCCCGTCGCCCGCGAGCTGCGTGAACGCGAATTCAACCGCATCGTTTCGTTGGCACCCGAAGTTCTGTAAACGACGAATAGATATGACCCAGAAAATCAAAAGAGGCGATACCGTCCTCGTCGTGTCCGGCAAGGACAAGGGAACGCGCGGCGAGGTGATCGCCGTCAATCTCAAGAAGCAGCGCGTCTTCGTCGAAGGCGCCAACATCGTCAAACGACACATGGGCCGCCGCACCGGAGTGATGCAGACCGGAATCGTTGAAGGCGAAGCCTCTATCCACGTTTCTAACGTTGTCTTGGTCGATCCTGACACCGGCGAAGTCGGACGCGTCCGATGGCGCGAACTCGAAGACGGCACCCGGGTCCGTACGGTCAAAGGAGCGCGCAATGGCTGAAACAAACGGTAGCGCAACGATGTTGATGCCGCGGCTGTTGAGCCAGTACCGCTCCGACGTGGTGCCAGTGATGACGCGCGAGTTTGGATACACCAACTCGCTACAGCTCCCGAGCCTCGAAAAGATCATCGTCAACATCGGTCTCGGCGAGGCGATCGACAACTCGAACGCAATCGACGCCGCGACCGGCGACCTTGCGACGATCACCGGGCAGAAGCCGATCGTCAATCGGGCTAAAAAATCGATCGCGAATTTCAAGCTGCGCGAGGGGATGCCGGTCGGCGCTTCCGTAACGTTGCGCTCCCATCGAATGTGGCAGTTCTACGACCGATTGGTCAACGTCGCATTGCCTCGAGTCCGCGACTTCCGCGGCACCAGCCGGAACTCGTTTGACGGCAATGGCAACTACAGCTTGGGGCTCACCGAGCAAGTTGTGTTCCCAGAGATTGACTACAATCAAATAGATCGGTTGCGAGGTTTGCAGGTTGTCATCGTAACGACTGCTCGCACCGACGAGGAAGGTCGCCGTTTGCTCGAATTGTTGGGCATGCCTTTTGCGACCGTACGTTGAGTTGACCCCGAAGGATAGACCGCCGAGAGATTCGGCACGATAACAAGAGATCGAAAGACATGGCTCGCAAAGCGATAATCGAACGTGAGAAGAAACGCGCGGCGCTCGTGGAGAGGTACGCGGAGCAACGCGCGGAACTTAAGCGGGTTGCCAACGACCTTCAGCGTCCGTTCGAAGAGCAGATGGAGGCGCGACGGCGTTTGCATCTCTTGCCGAAGAACTCCAGCCACGTCCGGCAACGCAATCGATGCTTCGCCACCGGTCGACCGCGCGGATACATCCGCTTCTTTGGAATGTGCCGCATCGTCTTCCGTGAGCAAGCGTTGCTCGGCAACCTGCCCGGAATTCGCAAAGCTAGCCTCTGAACGCTCCACATCTCAGTACAGGACATCAAAGCAGAGAAATGCCAGTTACCGACCCCATATCAGACATGTTGACGCGCATCCGCAACGCCGTCATGTCGCACCACGAATCGGTCGCAATACCCCATTCGAAGATGAAGCGATCACTGTTGCGGTTGATGCGCGATGAAGGATTCATCAGCAAAATCGAGACGCGCAACGAGGGCGTGAAGACTGATTTTGAAGTTACGCTCCGTTATTACGAAGACACCGACGAATCGGTGATCACCGGACTGAAGCGCATCAGCAGACCGGGACGGCGAATCTACGTCGGCAAGAACGAGATTCCGCGCTACTTCGGCGGTCGCGGCGTCGCTTTCCTATCAACATCCAAAGGCGTGATGACCAGCGATCAGGCAAGACGATCAGGTACCGGCGGCGAGTTGCTGTTTTACGTCTGGTGATTGAACCGACGAACACCCCAACGAGATAGACAAGAAGTGTCAAGAGTAGGCAAAAACCCAATAACAGTACCGAGCGGTGTTGATGTCAAAGTGGACGGCAACGTCGTTTCGGTCAAAGGTCGACTCGGCGAGTTGATTCAGAAACTACCTCGCGGCATCGGCGTCGAAGTGGCGAATGGCGAGGTCGTCGTTACTCGTTCCAACGAAACCGGCGATCAGAAAGCCTTGCACGGTTTGATGCGAAGCCTTGTCAACAACATGGTCATTGGCGTCAGCGAAGGCTACTCCAAGCGACTGATCATGTACGGCACCGGATATCGGGCGTCGCAGAAGGGTAAAGGGTTGGAGTTGCTGGCTGGTTATTCGCATCCCGTCGAGATTGAGCCGCTCGGCGCGAACACCTTGGGCGTCGAAGGAAACACCACGATCACTGTCAGCGGTCCGAGCAAGCAGGAAGTCGGTCAACAAGCGGCATCGATCAGAGCCGTCCGCAAACCGAGCCGATTCCAGAGCAAAGCCGGGCGCATTCCATTGTTCGGTATCACTTACGAGGGCGAGCAGTTGCGTCTGCGAGTAGGCAAGACCGTCGCTGGTGTGGGAGCTTAATCGAGCAATGGCTAATCGCAAGTTCGACACCCGACCGCGTTGGATTCGGCATCGCCGCGTTCGACGCCGCGTCGCCGGAGAACAATCCCGGCCTCGTCTCTCGGTGTTTCGCAGCAATAAGCAGATCTACGCTCAGGTGATCGACGATACCGCGGGGCACACATTGGCTAGCGCATCTTCCAAGGAGTCGGAGAGCAACGGTAGCAACAAGATCGACGCGGCGAAAGGTGTGGGAACGACGGTTGCGAAGCGCGCCCTCGATCAGGGCATCAACAAGGTCGTATTTGACCGCGGCGGCTATCAGTATCACGGACGCGTCAAGGCACTCGCCGACGCGGCACGTGCGGAGGGTCTCGACTTTTAACTATGGTTACCCAGACCAACACATCCCGCGAAGGCCGGTCCGATGGCGAACGCCGTGGCCGCCGACGTCGCCGCCCCAGACGCGAAGAAGCGCCGGAGGGACCGGAGCTCTTTGAGCGCGCGGTCAAGATTCGCCGCGTCTCAAAAGTCGTCAAAGGCGGACGAAACCTGTCGTTCAGCGCCATGATGGTCGTCGGCGATTACAACGGAAAGGTTGGAGCGGCGCTCGGAAAAGCCGCATCGGTTCCCGATGCTGTACGCAAGGGGCGACAGAACGCTGAAAAAGCGATGGTACCGATCATTACCAAGGACGGCACCATTCCGCACGAAGTCTTCGCGAAATACGGCAGCGTGAAAGTGTTGCTGTTGCCGGCGGCGCCCGGTACTGGCGTGATCGCAGGTGGTGGTGTCCGTGCCGTTATCGAAGCGGCAGGGATTCAGGACGTGCTCTCGAAAACGTTCGGTGGCAACAACCCGGTCAACACCGTGCGCGCCACGCTAAAAGCATTGGCGATGCTTCGAGACCCACAAACCGAGCGTATCCGAAGGCTCGGGTTGGCAAATGTGCATACACCCGAAGTCGCCGAGGTCGCCGAGGTTGCCGATCAACCCTCCGAAAACGGCGTCGATCAATCCGCCGAGGCCGAAACCGTCCAAAACGAGAACGGTCAAGCTGAAAGCGTTGAAACCGATTCGGAAGAGCCCGAAGGTGAATGACGCGGATGAACGAGATACGCATCAAACAGGTTCGTAGCGAGATCGGTTCGATCCCGAAACACCGGGCGACGTTGAAAGCCCTCGGTTTGAAACGCATCAACCACGTCGTCACTAAGCGCGACACGGTGCAGGTGAGAGGGATGATCCGAAAGATTTCGCACCTCGTAGAGATCGTTTCCTGAAGAACGGACTAGATACCGACATGCCCGGATTGCATCAATTGAAACCCGCACCTGGTTCGCGCCGCAAACGCAAGCGCGTGGGGCGCGGAGACGGTAGCAACCGCGGTTCCTACTCGGGCCGCGGAAGCAAGGGACAGCTCCAGACCGGCAAAGTGCCCTTCCTTTTCGAAGGTGGTCAAAATCGCTTGGTCAAGCGTCTGCCGTTCATGCGCGGCTTTAACAATAAGTTCCGGACCGAATACACCGCGGTGAACGTCGGACGATTGGAAGTTTTCGACGCCGACGCGACCATTGGTCCTGCCGAGTTGGTCGCGGCACGCATCGTTCGGCACTCCGATGCCAATGTGAAGCTGTTGGGCGATGGCGAGATCGAGAAGAGTTTGCACGTGACGGTGCATGCCTGCTCGGCCAGTGCCCGCTCCAAGATCGAAGCTGCTGGAGGAACCGTTACGGTTCTTGGCGCCGAGGAAGCAACCTCCGAATCTGACGCCGGATGAGCGTCGGAGTTTTGGATTCCTAGATGCAGACGACAGGAACGCAGACAACCCGCCAATCGGCACTGCCGGCGCTTTTCCGTGCGGTCATCGATTCGTGGCGCGTTCCCGACCTCAGATTCCGAATTCTCTTCACGCTCGGGATTCTGGTCGTCTTCCGGTTTTTGGCGCACGTTCCGAATCCGGGCGTTGATCTCGAGCTCTTGGAGCGCGCGTTCGAGGCAAATCCCGTGTTCGGCGTCTTGGACCTCTTCAGCGGAGGCGCGCTGAGCCAGTTGAGCATCGCAGCGATGGGCGTGTATCCGTATATCACCGCATCCATCATCTTGCAGGTGCTAACGCCCGTCATCCCGCAGTTGCGAGAACTGTCCCGCGAAGGCGGCGAGTCCGGGCGACGAACCCTCAACCGCTACACGCATTACCTCACCGTGCCGTTGGCGATTCTGCAAGGCTGGGCCCTGCTCAACACGCTCGAGTTGCAAGGCGCGATTACCGGCATCGGATTGGGCGGCGGTGAGTTGATGAACACTGCAACGATCATCCTCTGCATGACCGCCACGACGATGCTGCTGGTGTGGATGGGCGAGATCGTGACGGAAAAAGGCATCGGCAACGGCATCTCGCTGATCATCTTCGCCGGCATCGTGGCATCGTTACCGCAGACCGTCGGGCAGCTTTACGCGCTGCGCGATCAATCTTTCCAAGTATTCATGCTGGTAGCGATGATGTTGATCATCATCTTCGTGGTTGTGATTTTCAACGAAGCGCAGCGACGGGTTCCAGTGCAGTACGGTCGAAGCGTGTTCCGTGGCGGGCAGATGTATCGCCAGACTGGGGCATCTTTCATCCCGCTGCGCGTCAACGCCGCTGGCATGATCCCGCTGATCTTCGCATTCTCGATCGTCACCCTGCCAGCGACGATTGCGACCTACTTCTCGGATCCGGGCAGCAGCAGTTTCACCGCTCAAGCCGCGGCTTGGGTGACGCGGAGCCTTACCTTTACCAGCGATCCATACTGGTTGTTGATCTTCGTACTGACCGTCGCGTTCACCTTCTTCTACGCGTTGGTGGTTCATAACCAACAGAACCTGGCTGAAAACCTGCAACGCAACGGCGGCTTCGTGCCCGGCATCCGTCCTGGACAACCGACTCGTGACTACCTGATGCGGATCGTGTTGCGAATCACTTGGGGTGGCGCGATCTTCTTGGGCGTCATCGCTATCACGCCGTGGATCGCGAACCTAATCACGAACTTGGAAGCCTCGTTGACCCTCATCCAGAGCACGAGCATGATCATCATGGTTGGTGTCGCGCTCGACACGATGCGCCAGCTGGAAGCCCAGTTGATGATGCGCAACTACGAAGGCTTTGTCAGGTCATGACGCCCATGGCTCGGACGATTCGATTGACGGATACCTCAAACGCGGGCAACGAGTGAGATGCGTATTGTATTCCTCGGCCCTCCGGGTGCCGGCAAAGGCACACAAGCCGCGATGTTAACCAGCGAGCGCGACTACGTGCACCTCTCCACCGGGGACATGATCCGCGACGAGATGAACCGCGGCACCGAACTTGGCGCGTTTGCCAAAACGTTCTACGACAAGGGCGATTTGGTGCCTGATGAAACCGTCATCGACATGATCAAGGCCCGTGTCGCCGAGGCTGAAAATGTCATCTTGGATGGATTTCCTCGCACCGTTACGCAGGCGGCCGCTCTCGATGACCAGCTCTTCCAGATCGGCGTGAAGCTCGATAGCGTCGTGTTCTTCAGCGTTGATGTCGATGAATTGATCGATCGTTTGGAAAAGCGCCGCGACATCGAGGGGCGCGCCGATGATGAACCCGACGCGATACGGCATCGGATGGATGTTTACGATCGTGAGACGGCTCCAGTGGTCGATTACTACCGCTACAGCGGAAGGTTGACCCAGATCGACGCTCTCGGGAGCATCGAAAACGTGCGCGGACGACTTACTGAGGTAATCGAGTGAGAATCGCCGGGCGTGGAAGCGTCCGGAATCCGTCAGGGAAACGAATTCGGTTACAATCGAGATTGAAGTTGCGTTTTGAACGATAGCGTCACCAGCCCAGCTGATACGTCTCGCCGTATCGTGCTCAAAAGGAAAAGCGAGCTGGATTCGATGCGGACGGCCGGCAAAATTGTCGCGTCCGCGTTGGATGCGGTCTTTGATGCACTTGAGCCGGGCATAACGACGCTTGAACTCGACGACATCGCGCGTAACGTGATCAAAGGTGAGGGCGCCAAACCGGCGTTTCTCGGACTCTACGGGTTTCCGGCGGTCGCCTGCATCTCGATCAACGCTGAAATCGTCCACGGTATTCCCTCGGAACGAGTGATCTCAGACGGAGATCTGGTCAGCGTAGACTGCGGCGCGATTGTCGATGGCTACTACAGCGACCACGCACGAACCGCGGTCGCTGGCGAATGCGCCGACGATGATCGGTTCCGGTTGGTAGATACCTGCCGTGAAGCATTGCACCGAGGCATTGCCGAGGGCGTTACTGGCAACCGAGTTGGAGACATATCGAACGCGATCGAAGAATACGTGCGCGATGCCGGGTACGACTTGGTGCGCGAATACGTCGGACACGGCGTGGGTCGAGAACTGCACGAGGCGCCACCGGTGCCTAATGTGAGTGGACCTGCCCCCGGTCCGTTGCTGATGAACGGCATGACGATAGCGATTGAACCGATGATAATGACGGGTTCTTGGGAAACCAAAGTGCTCGACGACGGCTGGACCGTCGCGACGGCTGACGGCTCGCTCTCGGCGCACTTCGAGCACACCGTGGCGATCACGGATAACGGCCCGGAGATACTGACCGCTTCGACCGGGTAGCCGATACCGAACACAATCTGGTGCACATATGCCGAAAAAAGAAGCCATAGAAGTCCAAGGAACGGTGACTGAGGCGCATCCGAACGCCTATTTCCGCGTTCGTCTGCCCAACGATCATGTCGTTTTGGCGCACGCTTCGGGCCGAATACGCAAGAACTACATCCGCATCTTGCCGGGCGACAACGTGATGGTAGAGCTTTCGCCATACGATTTGACGCGCGGCCGGATCACTTACCGTTTCAGGTAGACCGGAACTGAGGAATCGAGATGAAAGTAAGAGCTTCGGTAAAAGCGAAACAACCGGGCAGCCGAGTCGTTCGCCGCAAGGGTCGCGTCTACGTGATCAACAAGATGAACCCGCGCTTCAAGCAACGACAAGGCTAGTACTGAGGAGGCATCGAATGGCAATTATCGCTGGTGTCAATGTACCCGACAATCTACGCGTCGTTATCGGTCTGACCTCGATATACGGGATCGGACGGAGGCGCGCCGCCGACATCACGACTGGACTCGGCATCGATCCGAGCACTCGGATGCGCGACCTGAGCGACGAGGACCTCGCTACGATCAGGAACAGCATTGATCGTGCGGGAATCGCAATCGAAGGCGACCTGCGCCGTGAAAACCAGATGAACGTTCGCCGCCTCGTAGATATTCAGAGCTACCGAGGTCAACGGCACCGCCGAGGCCTCCCCGTCCGCGGTCAACGCACCAAGACCAACGCACGCACGAAGCGCGGTCGACGCCAGACGGTTGCCGGCAAGCGTCGTGCACCTTCGCACTAGGCAACACAGACCTATTGCGACAATCCCACTAAGAGGAGCTACAGGATTAGGCTATGCCGAGAACTCGTCGAAGAAGCAGAGAACGCAAGTTCGTGCCACAGGGCCGCGCGTACATCATCGCGACCTTCAACAACACATTGATCACCTTTACCGATCCGAACGGAAACGTGGTGTCTCAGAGCAGTTCCGGCGCGATGGGTTTTCGCGGTTCTCGCAAGAAGACCGCGTTCGCCGCGCAACGTGCTGGGGAATCGGCGGCCCGTGCCGCGGTTTCGCACGGTATGCGTACCGTCGATGTGATGGTCAAGGGACCCGGCAACGGACGCGAGTCGGCGATACGTGCCATCGCCGGTGCAGGTATCCGCGTCAACTCCATCAGCGACCAGACACCGATACCGCACAACGGTTGCCGACCACCGAAAAGGCGACGCGTCTAATCGATACGGCGGCAGAAACTCCCATTGGGCGTCCATAGATTGCGTCCAACGCGACGTCCGAATCAACGTTCAACCCAGAAATCGAAGTTAGGAAACCGACGCGAATTTTAGAATCTAACGAAGCACGTGCGGCCGATGTTTGATCGGTTCGTTTCCGACATTGGCAAAGCACTGTCGGATCTCGACAATAGACAGGAACGGTAATGGCAAGAAACACAAATCCGGTCTGCAAGATCTGCAAATCGCAGGGCGAGAAGCTCTTCTTGAAGGGCGAGCGATGCTACACGCCCAAATGCGCCGTTGATCGTTCACGCGACAGCTCGTTCCGCCGATCCGCTGGCGGTCCTGCCGGCGCCCAGCGACGCCGACGCCGTTTGTCGGATCACGGCATCCAGCTCCAGCAGAAGCAGAAGGCGCGGCACATTTACGGCATCTACGAGCGCCAGTTCCGAGGCGTATTCGACGAAGCCGCTCGCCAATCCGGCGTTACGGGTTCAAATCTCCTGAAACTGCTCGAACGCCGTCTCGACAACGTTGTTTATCGGGCCGGTTTCGCGACTTCCAGGCCGCAGGCGCGCCAAACCGTGAACCACGGGCACATCGTGGTCAACGGGCGCAAAGTCGACATCCCGTCATTCATCGTCAAACCCGGCGACGTTGTCGGTTGGCGCGAGAAATCCAAGAAGACCGGACTCTACGAGGCCGCGAACGAAAACGTCGGCCGACGTCGGCAGGCGACCAACTGGATAACCGTTGACTCTGACAACTTGACCGCCGCGATCGACGCGATGCCGGCTGAAGACGACATCGACACATCCATCGATACTCGCATGATCGTCGAACACTACTCAAGGAGATAGGCTAACAATATGATTGGCAGCGGCATCCGCACGCTTGGACCGGCAACCGCCACCGTCCAATTCACGGACGACACCGAGGACTTCGTACCGCAACTAGAAGTTGTCGAGTCTTCTGAGACCTACGGCAAGTTCCAAATCGCAGGTCTCGAACGTGGTTGGGGCACGACGTTGGGCAACGGCCTCCGCAGAGTTCTGCTCGGCGCGATGCCGGGGACGGCGATCACCTCCGCACGGATCCGAGACCAACAGCATGAGTACGGCTCCGTACCGCACATGCGAGAGGGCATCGGCGAATTCTTGATCAACGCGAAGGGTATTCGCATCCGCGCGCGTTCCGAAACCACCCAGAAAGTTTTGTCCCTTTACGCCACTGGTGAGGGCGAAGTTGTTGCTGGCGATATCAAGCCGCACAGCGTGTTTGAGGTCGTTAACCCTGAGCACCATCTCGCGACAATCGACAGCGAAGACGGCATTTTGGACGTTACCTTCACCGTCGAAAAGGGCGAGGGATACCGCGCCTTCGATCATGAAGAGTTCCCCGGGCACGGGATATTGCCGGTCGACGCGATCTTCACGCCGGTGCTCAAGGCAAATTACGAGGTCGAGGGCATGTCCGGCCGACTCTCCGGCAAAGACTTGCTGACCATCGAAATCTGGACCGATCGAACCGTTGAGCCGGTCGAGGCATTGACGATCGCGGCCGACATTTTCAAATCCAAACTCGGCATCATCACGACTACGCCGGATGCCGACGAGCAAGCCGATTCCGATGCTCGAACCGAGTTGCTGGACACCGAGATCAAGGATCTGGGCGACCAGCTCAGCTCACGCATCATCAACGCCCTTTCGCGTCACTCGATCCGAACGTTGAGGGAGCTGGTGGAGTTCAAGCCGGCGAAGTTGAAGCAAAACGTCCGAAACTTCGGAGAAGTCTCGTTCCGCGAACTCCGCGACTTCATGTACGAGAAAGAGCTTTGGACGCCGGAAGACGAGGAGCCGAATCCTTAGTAACCGATCAGATCGGGCGCGAACCGCTCGTAGCGTTGCGGAACCGCCGCGCGTTCGACCGTTAACAGGGAATCTCTAAATCATGCGACACCGCCGTTCAGGACGAAAATTCGGGAGAGCCTCGGCTCCGCGCAAAGCGATGTTCCGAGGTATGGTCACCGATCTGCTTCGCCACGAAGTGATCCGAACTACGCACGCGAAGTCCAAAGAGGTCGCTCCGCTCGCGGAAAAGATGCTCTCGCACGGCAAGCGCGGCGATCTGCACAGTCGACGCCGAGCCGCCGCGTTCATCACCGACAAGGATGTTTTGTCCAAGACGTTTGATGAACTCGCCGAGAGATACCGTGAACGAGACGGCGGCTACACCCGGATCATCAAACTCGGCAAACGGCGAGGCGATTCCGCCGAAATGGCACTTATCGAGTTGGTCGAGTAAATCCTGCCACCTCACGCGCCAAGATTCGGCGCCGCACCAAAATGCGATTCGCATTAGTTGTCGAATACGACGGCACCGAATTCAGCGGTTCGCAGTATCAAGCCAACGCTCGAACGGTTCAAGGCGAACTTGAACGCGCCGCCGGCACCATCTTTGGTGATGGTTTGCCACGTATTAGACTAGCAAGCCGCACCGACGCCGGTGTCCACGCGGTAGGGCAAGTCGCCGCGATAGATCTCGACACTCGAATATCTACGGACAAGCTCCGCAATGCCTTCAACGGTAACCTGCCAGATGATGTCCGAGTTCACAAAGTCCTGATGGTGCCAGACGTTTTCGACCCTCGGCGAGACGCGATCGCGAGGGAGTACCGCTACGTCATCAACGATGGCGCGACATCGTCCCCGATTCGACGCCGCAACGAGTATCACGTTCGCTCTCGCTTGGACGCGGTCCTTATGGACCGCGCCGCGCGGCATTTCGAAGGCGTCCATGACTTCGCATCTTTCGCCGCGGCAACGAAGGAACCGGTTACGACTATCCGGCGCGTCGAAACAGCAATCGTGCATCGTCGAGATGATGAAAGGATCGTCTTCGACATTCGAGCAAACGCGTTTGTCCGGCAACAGATTAGGCGCATGGTCGGGGTGCTCATCGCCGTCGGACGCGGCAACTGCGCGTTGGATGAAGTCGCGTGGCTACTTTCCCGCCCTAAGCGTGATTCGGCAACGCAAAACGCGCCGCCACACGGACTGACGCTCATGCGCGTCGTCTATCGCGCCGGATCTGGGATTGGAGAAGACCCTTCATCGTTGAGGATTGGAACAGAACAGTCCCGCGCGAGCGATGATTCTTGATGCGTCTTCCGGCTACGGATCGCGTCATTGAAGATGCAACTTGGCGCATCGCAAATTAGAATCAATCTGTTATGCCTACGAAATTCAAGCACTACAACCCGAGCGCCTCGGACTTAGAGCATCGCTGGCAGGTATTCGACGCCGACGGCAAGGTGTTGGGCCGGATCGCCAGCGAGATCGCTACTGTCCTCATGGGCAAGCACCGCGCCAGCTACGTACCGCATATGGCTTCCGGCGATTTCGTCATCGTCGTAAATGCCGATAAGGTGCAGGTGACCGGCGAGAAGGCCGAGCAGAAGGTCTACCGACGGCACAGCCAGTATCCCGGCAACCTGAAGCAGATACCGTACTCACGCATGATGGAGCGAACCCCCGAACGGGTCATCGAGTTGGCAGTGCGTGGCATGCTCCCCAAAACCAAGCTCGGACGCAAGATGTTGTCGCGGCTCAAGGTCTACGCTGGACCGGAGCATCCGCACATGGCGCAAGTTATCGGATCCGAGCGCGCCGAGACGCGCGACAACGAGTCCTGAACCCTCACATCGCCTCCGATCTGATATTCGAGTATGCGCCTGAACCCAAACACCCCAAAACTGCGTATCAACATTCGTGGCGTCGATTTGGGACGCAAACCAATCTGATCGGACAGAAAGTCGCGTTAGGAGCGCATATTGACGACGGAGAACGAAAACTACTACTACGGCACTGGGCGACGCAAGAGGTCTGTCGCCCGCGTCAGGGTATTCAATCGCGCCGGGGGCGTCACGGTAAACGGAAAGCCGTTGAACGAGGCGATTCCAGTGGACCACTGGCTCGCCGACGCTCTCAGGCCGCTAGTTGTGACCGAACTCGCCGGCAAGGTAACCGTAATCGCGCAGACGCACGGCGGCGGTACCCACGGGCAAGCGGTAGCGTTCTCGCACGGGCTCTCACGTGCGCTTATCGAGTTCGATCCACAGCTCCGTCCGGTATTGAAGAGTCACAAATTGCTCACCCGCGATCCTCGGATGCGGGAGTCGAAGAAGTACGGGCTCAAACGCGCCCGTAAAGCGCCTCAGTACACCAAGCGCTAGAAACTTCATCTCTGGTGTAAATCCGCTGCGCCGCGGATCGATGCACGCCGCACGACGGATTCGCGAAATCTTGCATCGAAATCCTAGGATTTCTGCTATGCGGAATCGCACAATCCTCGTTAGGAAGCTACGTATGCCGTTATCCGCGCGTGAGATCATGCGACGCAGCCACTTGGCGAGCGTCGTCATTGCGCTTTCGGCCCTAGTGGCCGTTGGCGTTATCGCGCTGGCGGGTCGAGACGACCATGGCGTACATGCTCAACAACTGGTACCGCCATCTTTCCCAGCCATCGTGTTCAACGGCAACGTAACCATAAACGGTGAAACACCCGCTTACTCCGGGTTCCGGATCACGGCACGCATCGGCGACAAGTGGGAATCTCCACCCGTCATTGTCGGGTCTTCCCCTGACAAGCCAGCGCAGTACGCCCACTTGATCGTGGCACCCGAGCCGGAGTTGGACCTGATCGGTTCCGAGATCGAGTTCTGGCTCGACGGGCAAGTTCGGGCGTCCACCGCGAACTGGTACGCCGTGATAACAGAGTTCTCCGGCGAAATCTGTCGCGGATGCACCTGGACTTTCCCGATTTTGCGCCCGTTAGACCTAGATTTCCCGAGTCTGCCGGAAGCCACGCCGACGATTACTCCCACGTACACCCCATCGCCGGAAGTGCTGCGAGCCGCATTCTTCAGCGGCAAGGCACGGACTCCAATGGGACCGTTGCCAGACGGATCAGAGATCTACGTCGTCGTTGGGGAAGACTACCGGTCGGCAAACGTCCAAGTGTTCGGCGGCGAATACTTCATGACCGCCAACCCGATCGACAAGAAATACAAGGAAGCACCGGTCGTCTTCTACTTGGTCGATCCCAACGATCCTTCTGGCGTGGCAAGATTCCTTCAAGCTTTGTCGCCGCCCGGTGTGTTCGTCAGCGGGCAACAGTACGAGAACTTCTCGCTAGTCTTCCCGAATCTGCTGCCTACCGCGACTCCTACCGCGACACCGACGGAAACTCCGACCGCCACCGCGACACCGACGGAAACCCCGACGCCGACTGAGACGCCAACGCCAGAACCTACGAACACCGCGACTCCTACAGCGACGAGGACTCCAACACCACCGCCTACTGCGACACCTACCGCGACACCAACACCAACCCCTGCCGCCACTGCGACACCGACGCCAGCACCAACCGCGACGCCGACGCGCACGCCGACGGCTTTGCCGACACCGACGCCGACGCAGGAGCCAACAGCGACTTCAACACCGGAACCGACGCGCACTCCGCGCCCGACGGCGGTGTCGAAAGAAGCCGCGACCGCTCCGACGACGATCGTTCGACCGACGCAGTTCGTTATCAGAAACACGCCTACGGTTGCGCCGACCGAAACCCCGTCTTCCGGCGGTTTTTGCAGCGCGCCGACGTCGGGCAATGGGTCCATGGAAGCGACGCTGCCAATTGGAGTGTCCCTGTTGCTCGGCATCTTCGCGTGGCGACTGTCCGCGCATCGTAATCGCTCTGATCGTCAACACCACTTAGACCATCAAAACCGCGAATTGAAGCGAAAAACTTGAGGTAAACCGAAATGCACGACGCTAACGGGCCAGCATCACGCCGAAACTCAACTGCGACCAGAGAATCATCATCTCTTGGCTCACAGAACCGATCCCGCACTGGAAGCGTTCGGAACTGGGTATTGGCAATCGCACTAGTGCTTATCGGCGCCGTCGCCGCTTCTACGCTGATCTACGGCGCGCAAGAGCGTGCCGACGCCCAAACTCAACTCCCACCGAGCCTTGGCGCGATTGTCTACGACGGGCTAGTCACCGTCGCGGGTGATGCCTCAGGGGTGCAGGGATTGGAGCTAGTCGCCAAGATCGGAGAACTAGAGGTCGGTACCACTATCATCGGGCAAGGCACTGCTCAACCCAATGGTTTCAAAGACCTTACCGTCAGCCCACCGTCCGATCAGGCCGACGACCTTCTTGGCAGTGAGATCAATTTCTATCTGGGTGGCACTGTGTTGTCCACAACCACCGATTACTATGCCGGCAAGGGTGCTGATGGGTCGATCTGTGCGACTTGCCCGATCAACATCTTGGAACAGCGCCCGTTGATCCTCGATTTCCCGATGCTTCCCGTTTCTGCAGAACCGACCGTAGCCAACACTCCAGTCCCAGCCGCTACCGAACCGCCAGCCACCACCGATGAAGAGGTTACGACCACCTTCTCCGGTCAAGCCTTCACCGACGACGGACTCGTGCCGGACGGTTACGAGATTTTCGCACTTGTCGGTTCGACGCGCTCTGAGCCCGTCACCGTGGCGGATGGAAAGTTCGAGAACCTGACGGTCACCACCAAAGGTTCGGAGAATGAAGGCGCAAAGGTCAGCTTCTACGTCATCGACAAAGGTAACGAGTCGAACCCGAGTGCTCGACTGTTGTCCGATGTGACCGAGACGTTCAAGCCCGGTGAGAGCGGCGAATCGATCCGTCTATTCTTCCCCGCGCTCGCCGCGACGGCAACCCCGATACCGCCGACCGCGACGCCAGAGCCGCCGACACCTACTCCAGAACCGCCTACTCCAACTCCGGTGCCTCCGCCCCCGACACCCACGCCAGTGCCGCCTCCGCCGACGCCGGTCCCGACAAACACGCCAGTGCCTTCGCCTCCGACCCCGACGAACACGCCAGAACCAACGGACACACCGGTTCCGCCAGACACGCCGACGCCGGTTCCGGCGGACACGCCGACACCAGTCCCAACGGATACTCCAACCCCAGTGCCGACTGACACGCCGACACCGGTCCCGACCGACACGCCAACCCCCGTGCCGACGGACACACCGACGCCAGTCCCAACCGACACGCCGGTCCCACCGACGGAAACTCCGGTACCGCCGCCAACCGCGACCCCGGTCCCGCAAGACACCGGCGGCGGATTCAACGCGACACTACCACTGGCGATAATCCTCGTGATCCTGCTGGTAGCAATCGCCGGCTACTTCGGAATGCGCTACACCCAGCAATCGAAGAACGAATCGTAGTCGGAACCCCTGACGCCTCTGTCATTCCGAGCGAAGCGAGGAACCTTCCTCTGCGATCACCCCTTCGTTCCGCAAGTTCCCCCCCCTTCGCAGAGCGTAAGGGGGGCTAGGGGGGATGCACTGGCAGGCGTTCCACAAGCGGCGTGCGTCGAAACACCTGCCAACCGTCCGACTCCGCGCGGGGCATCCCCCGCTCACATCGCTCCGCTCGTTCGCGCCCCCTTACGCTGAAGCGAAGGGGGCGTACGGTTTTCCCCCGTTCACGGGGGAAATGCCCGAAGGGCAAAGGGGGCCTCCGCGACGAGCGCAACATCCTGTCATTCCGGCGAAAGCCGGAATCCACAGCGCAAAAAGCACGCCGCTAATCATCAATGGGCAATCCCCCCTTCGCAAAGCGTAAGGGGGGCTAGGGGGGATGCCCTAGCAGTCGTTCCACAATCGACGTGCGTCGAAATGCCTGCCAGTCGTCCGACTCCACGCGGGCATCCCCCGCTCACATCGCTCCGCTCGTTCGCGCCCCCTTACGCTTCGCGAAGGGGGCGTACGATCATCGCCCCGTCGCATCTCGCCCTACAGTGCTCGTGATTCACCGAATTTCCGCCTGATTCGCCTTCAAATTCACAATCCCTACTGAAGTTGTGAATGAGATTCACAGCGGAACGGCATCTCCGAATGTAGCCTAACCCTTTGAAACCGATATCAATGGCCACTGTATGGAAGGCACACCCCACCAGAAGCGGCGATTGTCAGGACAAGATCGCTGAACAGGTACTAAGCAACGAGAGAGACGAGCGCCGATGCGGTTTCGCCGCCGCAATGTTAACGAGGGGAGATGAACCTATGGCGTTGATTCGCAACCGATCGAGATCGATGATCCGGTACCAAGTGCTTTTGCTCGCCGTTTCAATGCTCACCGTCGCAATGCTCGCCGCCGCGGCGTGCTCAACTTCAGAGCCGGTACCTCATCCTGACGATGTCAAGGACAGTATCGGCGTCGTGCAGCTGACTGACGACAAAGCACGCGACTACAGCCCGAGCTGGTCTCCGGACGGCCGACGTATCGCGTTCGAATCAACCCGCGACGGCCGTTGGGACATCTACGTGATGAACGCGGACGGCAGCGGCGTCGTACAGCTGACGGACGAAGATGGGTCGAACGGTCGCCCGAGCTGGTCTCCGGACGGTCGACGCATCGCGTTCATCTCCAACCGCGACGGTGATCACTACTGGAACATCTACGTGATGAACGCGGACGGCAGCGGCGTCGTGCAGCTGACCGACGACACAGACGACCTATTCCCGAGCTGGTCTCCAGACGGCCGCCGCATCGCGTTCTTTTCCACCCGCGACGGCGATGACGACATCTACGTGATGAACGCGGATGGCAGCGGCGTCGTGCAGCTGACCGACAACGAAGCGCCAGAACGGTACCCGAGCTGGTCTCCGGACGGCCGTCGCATCGCGTTCGAACTTAGTCGCGGCGTCTACGTGATGAATGCAGACGGCACCAGCGTCGTGAAGCTGACCGACCACTACCTATGCGACCGGTCCCCGAGCTGGTCACCGGACGGCCGACGCATCGCGTTCGCCGCCGAACGCGCCTTCCATTGCGAGATCTACGTGATGAACGCGGACGGTAGCGGCGTCGTGCAGCTGACCCACGACGACACCGCGTGGGACGGGGGTCCGAGCTGGTCTCCGGACGGCCGCCGCATCGCGTTCTCACGTGGTCACAACCACGACATCTACGTGATGGATGTGGACGGCGGCGTCGAGGTGCGGGTGCCCACCGCGACGCCGGTACCGCAAGACACCGGCGGCGGATTCAACGCGACCCTACCACTGGCGATAATCCTAGTGATCCTGCTAGTAGCAATCGCCGGTTACTTCGGAATGCGTTACACCCAGCAATCGAAGAACGAATCGTAGTCGGAACCCCTGACGCCTCTGTCATTCCGAGCGAAGCGAGGAATCTCCCTCTGCGATCACCCCTTCGTTCCGCAAGTTCCCCCCTTCGCAAAGCGTAAGGGGGGCTAGGGGGGATGCCCTAGTAATCGTTCCACAAGCGGCGTGCGTCGAAATGCCTGCCAGCAGTCCGACTCCACACGGGGCATCCCCCGCTCACATCGCTTCGCTCGTTCGCGCCCCCTTACGCTGAAGCGAAGGGGGCGTACGGTTTTCCCCGTTCACGGGGGAAATGCCCGAAGGGCAAAGGGGGCCTGCGCGACGAGCGCAACGCCCTGACATTCCAGCAATGCCAACGTCATTCCGAGCGGAGTCCCTTGTCATTCCGGCGGAAGCCGGAACCCACAGCGCGAAAGCACGCCGCTCTTCCCCCCTTCGCACAGCGTAAGGGGGGCTAGGGGGGATGCCCTGGCAGGTGTTGCACAAGCGCCGCGCGTCGAAGTGCCTGCCAGCAGTCCGACTCCACACGGGGCATCCCCCGCTCACATCGCTCCGCTCGTTCGCGCCCCCTTACGCTGAAGCGAAGGGGGCGTACGATCATCGCGACCGTCGCATCTCGGCCCGACAGCGCCCGCGATTCACCGAATCTCCGCCCAATCCGCCTTCGAACTCACAAACCCAACTGAAGTTGTGAATGAGATTCACAGCGGGACAGCGTGTCCGAATGTAGCCTAACCCTTTGAAACCGATATCGATTGCCGCTGAATGGAAGGCATGCCGCGCCAGAAACGGCGATTTTCAAGACAAAACCGCTCAACAGCTGTTGAGAACGACAGAGACGCGCGCCGATGCGGTTTCGCCGCCGCAATGTTAAAGAGGAGAGATAACCCTATGGCGTTGATTCGCAACCGATCGAGATCGATGATCCGGTACCAAGTGCTTTTGCTCGCCGTTTCAATGCTCACCGTCGCGATGCTCGTCGCCGCGGCGTGCTCAACTCCAGAGCCGGTACCTCATCCTAACGACGTCACGGACAGTATCGGCGTCGTGCAGCTGACCGACGACGACGCATGGGACTGGTACGGTCACCTGAGCTGGTCACCGGACGGCCGACGCATCGCGTTCGAATCCAACCGCACCGGCCGTTGGGAAATCTACGTGATGAACGCGGACGGCGGCGGCGTCGTACAGCTGACGGACGAAGATCGGTCGAACGGTGCCCCGAGCTGGTCACCGGACGGCCGACTCATCGCGTTCGCATCCAACCGCGACGGCGACGACGACATCTACGTGATGAACGCGGACGGCAGCGGCGTCGTGCAGCTGACCGACGACGACGCATGGGACTGGTACCCGAGCTGGTCTCCGGACGGCCGACGCATCGCGTTCAACTCCAACCGCGACGGCGATCACGACATCTACGTGATGAACGCGGACGGCAGCGGCGTCGTGCAGCTGACGGACGACGCGTCGAGCTTTAGGCCGAGCTGGTCACCGGACGGCCGACTCATAGCGTTCGAACGTAATGACAACATCTACGTGATGAACGTGGACGGCGGCGGCGTCGTGCAGCTGACCGACCTCTACATATGCGACGGGTCCCCGAGCTGGTCACCGGACGGCCGACGCATCGCGTACGTATCCAATCGCGACTTGATTTGCGAGATCTACGTGATGAACGCGGACGGCAGCGGTGTCGTGCGGCTGACGGACGTAGATGGGTCGAACAGTCACCCGAGCTGGTCTCCGGACGGCCGCCGCATCGCGTTCGCGTCCACCCGCGACGGCGGCGGTGAAGAGATTTACGTGATGGATGTGGACGGCGGCGTCGAGGTGCGGGTGCCTACCGCGACGCCCGTACCGCAAGACACCGGCGGCGGATTCAACGCGACGCTACCGCTGGCGATAATCCTCGTGATCCTGCTAGTAGCAATCGTCGGCTACTTGGGAATGCGCTACACCCAGCAATCGAAGAACGAATCGTAAACAGAGCCGTTTCCGCCTTTGTCATTCCGAGCGAAGCGAGGAATCTTCCTCTGCGATCACCCCTTCGTTCCGCAAGTTCCCCCCCTTCGCAAAGCTTAAGGGGGGCTAGGGGGGATGCCCTGGCAGGTCTTCCACAAGCGCCGCGCGTCGAAACGCCTGCCAGTCGTCCGACTCCACACGGGGCATCCCCCGCTCACATCGCTTCGCTCGTTCGCGCCCCCTTACGCTGAAGCGAAGGGGGCGTACGATCATCGCGACCGTCGCATCTAAGTCCTACAGTGTTCGTGATTCACCGAATCTCCGCCTGATTTGCCGTCAAATTCACAACCCCAACTGAAGTTGTGAATGAGATTCACAGCGGAACGGCTTGTCCGAATATAGCCTAACCCTTTGAAATCGATGTCGATTGCCGCTGCATCATTAGGCAAGCAGCGACAGAAACGGCGATTTGCGGTATGAGGTCGCTGCGTAGGTATCAAGCGAGAAAGACACGCACCGGGCGCGCCGATGCGGTTTCGCCGCCGCAATGTTAAAGAGGAGAGATGACCCTATGGCGTTGATTCTCAACCGATCGAGATTAAAGACGCGCTACCACGTGCTTTTGGTCGCCGTTTCAATGCTCACCGTCGCGATGCTCGTCACTTGGGCGTGCTCAAGCCCGGAGCCGGAACCCCATCCTGACGATGTCACGGACAGTATCGGCGTCGTGCAGCTGACGGACCACCCCGGATACCGCGTACGCCACACGCACCCGAGCTGGTCTCCGGACGGCCACCGCATCGCGTTCGACTCCAACCGCGACGGTAATATAGAGATTTACGTGATGATGGCGGACGGTAGCGACCTCGTGAAACTGACGGACAACGACGTAGGCGACGTGTACCCGAGCTGGTCTCCGGACGGCCGCCGCATCGCGTTCGCATCCAAACGCGACGGCGATTGGGAAATCTACGTGATGAACGCGGACGGCAGCGACGTCGTGCAGCTGACGGACGACGACGCAGACGGCAACCGCCCGAGCTGGTCTCCGGACGGTAGCCGCATCGCGTTCGTATCCAATCGCGACGGCGGTTACGCCATCTACGTGATGGATGCGGACGGCAGCGACATAGTGCAACTGACGAACGACGTCAATTGGCAGTCAAAACCAAGCTGGTCTCCTGACGGCCGACGCATCGCGTTCAGACATGATCGCGAAATCTACGTGTTGGATGTTGACGGCGGCGTCAAAGTGAGGCTGACGAACAACATAGTAACCGAGAAGTACCCGAGCTGGTCTCCGGACGGCCGACGCATCGCGTACGTCTCCAATTGCTGCGGCGGTTTACATATCTTCGTGATGAACGCGGACGGTGGCGGCCGTGTGCAGCTGACGGGCAAACCCTATTACCGCGTATACGACGAATACCCGAGCTGGTCTCCGGACGGCCGTCGCATCGCGTTCGAACGTAATGACGACATCTACGTGATGGATGTGGAATGAATGGGGAAAAGAACTGACAGACGACCCCGTATCAGGATGGTGCTAGTCTCCTTCGTGAGTGAACGGAGCGAAGAACCGCGTCGCCTCGTAGTGGGGTGCGGCGCGAGATTCTTCACTCCGCTTCGCTCCGTTCAGAATGACAGGGGCGAGGGGGAAGGGAAAGTTGGTGATGCGCTTGGCGTACCCCGCGTCCGCCCCAGGGCACCCACAAGGGGATGCCCCTACGCTGTGGGTTGGGCGTACTGCGCGATGTCTGGCGCGTAGATGCGTTTGGCGTGCCCCGCGTCCGTCCCAGGGCACCCACGAGGGGATGCCCCTACGTGGTGCATTGTCGCCAGGAACGAGGGCGAACGCTAATCGCTCGATGGATTCCGGCTTCCGCCGGAATGACGTGAGGTTCGCAAAGGTCCTCTTGACAGGGGAAGGGGTATTGGAGCGCCTTGTGCCCGATGGTTTAGGGCTTTCCGCCGGAATGACGTGGGTTTTGCGGTGTTCTCGGTCGCGGATGGCGCTACGGTTTTTTGGCGAGGTTTCAGGCGCGGGGGCGGAGGACGACTAGCTGGCGGTCTGCTGGTAGTCCGCTTTTTGAGACGCTGACGCGTGGCTGGGGTTCGGTGCTCATCTGATCGCCGCCGGTTTCGCCGAGCAACGATTTCAGTTTGGGGCCCGGTTGGTCGGCGCCAGATTGCAGACCGTTTACCAAGACCAACGAAGGGTCCAACGCGCTGATTAAGGACGAGATTTCCTTGACGTCCATCTCCAACCGGGCGACATCGAGTAGGAGCACATCGACGCCGCCGATCAGCTGCACGGTGCGGGAATCAGGTGGTGCGTCGGCGAGTCCGAGCATGTAAACGGCGAGGTCTTCGGCGTCGATGCGGAACGATGTCACCGTGTTTTTCGACTGTGCGCCGCTGCCGGTGGCTAGCGAAATCCCCCGCAGACCAAGATCGCCGATTTCGTACTCGCCGGCGTGTGAGATCGCGTCGGTACCTGCGATTTTTCGCCGAAAAGTCGATTTCGCCGGATCGCTTTTCAGGAGCGCGGTAACTACCGTATCATCCGCCGCGGACGTGGGTATAAAGGTCGCTTCGTCCTCGTCGGCAGGATCGCAGATCACGGTCCCAGACAGCGTTTTGACAAGGAATGCGTGCTCGCCGTTCAGAGATATCTCCATAGCCTCTTTGCGCTCCAATTCCGATTTCGACTGACATTCACGTATCGAGTCTACTCCGCGCCGCGTTGACGCAACAACATACCTGATTGCGTGCAAAGCGAATTTAAAGCCGCCGGACCCTCGCGAAATTGAGACCGTTGCGAACCACGTTTCAATCGGGACCAAGTCACTGAGACCGTTGCGAAATCCACTTCGATCGGGACGAAGTCACTGAGTCCGTTGCGAAGTCCGCTTCGAACTGGACCATGTCATTCTGAACGGAGCGAAGCGGAGTGAAGAATCTCGCGATGAGATTCCTCGCTGCGCTCGGAATGACAGGGGTGCTCGGAATGACAACGACGCTCGGCATGACAGTGACGCTCGGCGTGACAGTGGCGCTCGGCATGGCGGCGGTGCACGATTTGGCGGTGGTGCGAGTGGGAACGACGTGAGTGTTGCAATGGTCTCGATATTGGCGCGCCGAATCGGCTGATGTTAGATTCGAGAACAGGGACGCGGCGAGATTGGCGGCTGATATCGTGGATAATGTTTCACAGCAACTCGCCATTTAGATGCCCCGCGAGCATGAGCTTCTAGAGATGCCCCTGCCGGAACGCACAAGCACCATCCTGACCTTCATCGTGGACGATTACATATCGACCGCGGTGCCGGTTTCGTCCAGCGCGGTTGCGAATTCGGGCGGGTTCAACGTGAGCAGCGCGACGATCCGGAACGAGATGGGCGTCTTGATCGACGAAGGCTATCTGGTTCGACCGCACCCTTCCGCGGGTGCCGTTCCGTCAGAGAAGGGATACCGCCACTTCGTTGGCGGCATTGATTTCGCTTCTCCGCCGCCTGACGGGTTAGTCTCGGCATTGAACAGCCAGATCGAGATCGCCCAAGACGATGTCGATGCATGGGTCCAGATTGCCGCATCGGTGATCGCCGACCTGATCGGAGCGCTCGCGTTCATCACCGCGCCTCGGTCCCAGATGCCGGACGTCAAGCAGATCGAACTCTTGCAACTCCACGACATGCTGATCATGCTCGTTCTCGTCCTGCAAGAGGCGCGCGTCTATCGGCACCTGATCGAGTTGGAGCAGGCCGTGCCGGCACCGCAGATCGAACGGACCCGAAACAAGGTATCTTCCGAAGTGTCCGGCAAAGGCGTGCGGGAGCTGGTCGCTGGCCGAGAACGCGACGACATCGAAGACGATTTCGAACGGCAAGTATGGGAAGCGACGATCGAGGCATTGGTTCACGCCGAATCGGTGCCCGGCGAGCGGTACATGAGTGGCTTCAGACACTTCATGGCGGATCCTGAGCTGGTCGCGGAACCGCAACGCGGAGCGTTGGCACTGTCGACGCTCGAAAACGACGACGCGTTCGCCGATCTCATCTCCGGCGTCACTTACGGGCCCGAACCGTTGGTTTGTATCGGCTCCGACAACCACCGCCCGGAACTGTGCGGGCACAGCCTGATTATGTGTGGCTATGGCGGCGAAGTTAACGCTCGGGGCGTCGTCGGTTTGATATCCCCCATGCGGACCGCGTACGACCGTGCCATCCCAACCGTCGGGTTTGCCGCTGAATCCTTGGATGCGATGGTAAACCGCGTCGGCAGTGCCTGAAACATCGCGCGCTCTAGCGCATTCCCTATCTAGATCGGTGACCAACTGATGAGCGACAAGCGCGACTACTACGATGTGCTTGAGGTCCCTCGAACCGCAAACGAGGAAGACATCAAGAAGGCTTTTCGACGCAAAGCCCTGCAGTACCACCCGGACCGCAATCGCGAAGTCGGCGCAACCGAGCGGTTCAAAGAGATCAACGAAGCGTATCAAGTCTTGAGCGATTCTGAGAGCCGGGCCCGCTACGACCGCTTTGGTCATCAAGGCGTGAACGGCAACGCTGGACGCGGCGGGTTCGAAGGATTCAACGACTTTGGCGGATTCGGCGACATCTTCGAATCTTTCTTCGGCGGCGCATCGCAGACGCGCACACGTCGCGGACGCGATGTTGAACTGGAGTTGAACGTCTCGTTCCACGAAGCGATTTTCGGTGCAAGCCGCGAGGCGGAGATGGCGCGCCGCGAGGTGTGTTCACGATGTAACGGAACGCGTGGCGAGCCGGGCACCGCGACCCACACCTGCCAGACGTGCCGCGGTAGCGGCAAGGTTCGACGCGCACAGAGAACGCTCTTTGGCAACTTTGAGCAGATCAGCGAATGCCCGACCTGTCGCGGGATCGGTACCAGAGTAGAACGCGAATGTGTGCGTTGCAGCGCGACGGGCGTGGCGCACAATCGACGCAAGATTTCCATCGATATACCGCCGGGTGTCGACGACGGAACGCGCATCGTCATGCGCGGTCACGGAGACGTCGGCGAATTCGGCGGCATTGCCGGTGACCTCTACGTTCGCATCCAGGTCCAACCGGACCGTATCTTCACCCGTAGCGGACACGACGTGATTATCCGCGCCGAGTTAAACGTCGTCGCCGCCATGCTCGGCGGGAAAATCACCGTACCGACGCTTGATGGAGATCAACAGGTCGATATCGAACCGGGTGTTCAGACCGGTCATCAGATCGTTCTCCGAGGGCTCGGAGTTCCCAGATTGCGAAATGACGGACCGCGCGGCGATCAGATCGTTCAGGTCGTCGTTGTGATCCCGCGATCGCTCACCCAAGACCAGAAAATCCTCGTCAATCAACTCGGCGACACAATGTTAGCCACCGATGCCCGCGCACTCGATCCGGTGATCGTTGAGAACGACGTATCCTACGGTTCGCGTACCGATGAGAACGACAGCGGCATCTGGAGCTGGTTAAAAGGCGCGTTCAGCGGTTAGCGTCCATCCGCCACCTAATATCGATCTCGGACCTCCGTTGCCATGAAAACGCGAGACGACGATGGCGACCGTTGGTTAGAGATCAGCGTCACGCTAGCATCCGAGTA
Source organism: Dehalococcoidia bacterium (assembly GCA_963662485.1). Lineage (GTDB taxonomy): Bacteria > Chloroflexota > Dehalococcoidia > Lucifugimonadales > Lucifugimonadaceae > Bin127. The sequence continues at coordinate 484,275 of OY759581.1, forward strand.
CGCCGAACCCGTTACACATCTCTTCTACCGATACGGTGATGGGAACGTATTCGTCTCGCAGACCGGCGATTGGGACGCGGACGGTGCTGAATCGGACGGAAATCCGGACGACAATGTCTCGGTTTTCTGCTATCTGCGAATGGATGACACCCTCGAAAATCGCAAGGGCATGATCGATATCGGCTTGAGCCTGATATCCGAGATCAGCGAGATCGAATCGCACGTCGAACGCGTAGTCAGAGCGTCCGATTGGTCGAACCAGACATTCCCCACCATCCGCGTTGGTCGACGCATCGTCATCGCGCCGTGGATGCCCGAGGACGGAATGCCCGAAGTACCTGATGACGATGATATTCACATCTACCTGACGCCCGGACTGGCGTTCGGCACCGGTAATCATCCGACGACCCGACTCTGTCTCAACGAAATCGAAGCGGCCGGCGATTCGTCGCTACTGACCGGCAAACGAGTCCTTGACGTTGGTTGTGGTTCTGGCGTCTTGGCGATTGCCGCGTTGAAGCTGGGCGCCCGCGATGCGTGGTGTTTGGACATCGACGATACCGCGATTCGAGCGGTGCGCGAAAACTTGGCGATGTCCGGCGTGTCGAACCGCGCCAAGGCGTTTGAAGGCACGCTCCCACACGCGAAACTTGCAAACCTAGAATTCGATTACGTGTTTGCGAACATCACATCGCGGGTACTGATCGACATCGCCCACGAGCTGATTGCCAAGACCAAGCCGGGTGGTACGATCCTCGCGTCAGGCATATTGCTGGATCAACTCGAAGCGGTAAGGGACGCATTCGAAAACCGATCGGTGGCGACCGTATCGGAGACTCAAATCGAAGGCGATTGGGCGATGTTGCGGATCGATAAATCAGCTACTAGGTGAGGTCGGGACGCGATGCACAGGTTTTATCTGGAATCAACCGCTGGTGAGCCTCTGCAGACCGATGCTTCAATTCGGTTGCCAGAAAACGTTTCGCACCAGATTCGCAACGTCCTCAGACTCCGTGCTGATGATCGGATTGTGCTTTTCAACGGTGATGGAAGGGAGTGGACAGCGGTTTTGGATCGAGATGGAACTCGCACCGACCGAGAATGGCGGCTGTCTGCGCGATTAGTCGAATGTCGAACGCCGGACGTTGAGATGCGGACTCATGTCACGATGGCGATGGCGCTCACGCGTCCGCAGCGATACGAACTCGCACTGGCTAAATGCACCGAGTTAGGCGCCCATAGATTCGTACCGGTAATCAGCGAACGCGTTCTAAAGGCTGATCGCGTCATCGGTGCGAACCGCCGAAAGCGTTGGCGTCGGATAACTGTTGAGGCTGCCGAACTCTCTGGAAGGGTCAAAGTGCCCGAAATATCCGAACCGATGCCGTTGGTCGATGTCGTCGACTTGCGTTCAGCCGAGCAAATCAAAGTGATTTTCCTGTGGGAACGGACGGATGAACCGATGTTGGCGGACCTCTTGAATGCGATGCGAGATCAAGCGTCGCCACCAGAAGAGGTCATCGTGGTTCTCGGTCCCGTCGGTGGATTTTCTGTAGAAGAATCCAACATGGCGTCGGAACGCGGTGCCATTCACGCCAGCTTGGGTCCGCGGGTTCTTCGCACCGAGACGGCTTCAATCGCGGCGATGGCTCTTGCCGCGCAGGTTCTGGAGTAGCGTTTGGATTCGCTCGCGACGATCCGGATCTGCCAATAAAACAGCATCTTTACGACGTGCTATTATGGCGAGAGTTTGGCGGCGTACGCAGAAAAATTTTCCGTGACGCGTCGCGGCATGATCGCTCGTAAAGTCTCCGGCTTGGGTAGCGGTCCAAAAATCAGCTAGTTACGGCAATGAGCTGAAACACCCTGAGGAGGGAATACCATGCGAAAGATATGGCTTTCGACATCGGGCGCGGCTTTGGCGTTAGCACTTGTGTTATCGGCAGTAGTCTTCGCGTGCGGTAGCGAAACGATCGTCGTTCAGACCGTCGAGGTCGAAAAGGTCGTCGAACGTGAAGTCTTACAGACGGTCGTCGTCGAAAAAGAAGTGCAGGTGGCTGGCGAGACGGTGATCCAGACGGTTGTCGTCGAGAAAGAAGTGCAGATAGCCGGTGAAACGGTTGTCCAGACTGTGGTTGTCGAGAAACAGGTCGAGGTAGCGGGTGAGACCGTTGTCCAGACTGTCGTTGTCGAAAAAGAGGTGGAGAAGGTCGTCGAGAAAGAGGTCGTCGTCGAGAAACAGGTTGAGGTAACCCGCGAAGTGGAGGTCGAAGTTGTCGTTACCGCGACGGCGGAGGCCTACGGCGCCGGTGCCGGCGCGGAAGTCGTCGCCGCAGCGACCGCGGTCGTGGAAGCGCCTAGCACCCAAACTGGCAAGCTCGTTGTTGTCTCTCCAGACATCGGCGCAGGTTGGTTCACGAGTTCGCCGTATGACGACTACACCAGCGACAACATGGGCGTTGCGGACGCGCTGATCTACGCGGATCCGGCGCCGATCCCGCAACGCGGCGAATTCAACCCTGCGATCAGCATCGCCAACGGATGGAAGGTCGCTGAAGACGCGCGCTCCATCACGTTCAACATCCGCGACGGCGTGCAGTTCCACCACGGTTGGGGCGAGCTATCAGCTGAAGACGTCGCCTGGTCGTTCAACGACGCGCTCCGAGAAGGAAACACCAACGGCCGATCCGGATTCGTTGGCGAGTACCAGGGGTCTTGGGAAGCCGTGGACGACAACACGGTCATCATGCACGTTAAAGAGGGCGCGACACTGAGCCCGGTTTGGTTGTTGGAAACATCTAACGTCTGGCGGAACACCCTCACCGCGACTTCCAAACGCGCAATTGACGAGCTTGGTAAAGAAACTGGTGGACGAAAGATCGGACAGGGCCCGTTCATGATGATGGATGGTGCTCCGGATGACTTCATCGAGTTCCAAGCCGTCACCGAACACTACCGGAAGATCCCGTCGATTCAGGCGGTCCGCATGGTCGCGATTCCGGAACCGGCGACGCGCGTCGCGGCTTTCCAAAACGGCGAAGTCCACATCTCCGTGATGTCGGCGCAATTCGTTCTTGAGGCGACGAACGCGGTTGAGGGATCAAGGATCCAACCGTTAGGCGAAGGTCAGACGCTGCACATCTACATGGGCGGAAACTTCTGGCAAACGTCAGACCCGGTAGACCCGAGCACTGAGTTCCCGCGCGAAGGCTGGAAGCCGGACGCCGATCACCCGTGGATCAGCGATCCGAACGATCCTGCCTCGATGGAGCGTGGCAACAAGTTCCGACGCGCGCTGAGCATGGCGGTCGACCGCGATGCGATCAATGAGTTCATCGGAGAAGGGTTGTACCCGCCGCACTACACCTTCACTGGATTCACCAGCAACGACCCGCTCTGGAAGCCAGAATGGGAAGTCCCGTTTGATCCAGAAGGTGCACAGCAACTGATGGCGGAGGCCGGTGTTGAGGAAGGATTCACGATGCCAGTTTGGTTGACACCAGACTCTGGTTCGCTGCCTTTCGACATCGCCGAAGCCGCGGTCCTCCAGTGGGCGGCCAACCTCAACCTGAATGTTGAGATCGAAGCTACGGCGTACAGCGGTCGCCGTCCCACGCTGATTGGTCGAACCATCGACATCCCGCTGTATCACCACATGAACTTGGGCTACTTTGACGAACCCAAGGGACGTCTGATGACGGCGGCGAAAGGTGGTGCCAACCGTGGCATCGAACTGCCCAACGAGATCCTCGAGAAGACTTACTGGGCGAACTTAGTCGAGACTGACGCGCAGAAGCGGATCGAGAACAACATCCTGTTGACCGACTGGCTGGCCGAAACCTCGTTGGTGATGTCGATGGTGCGACAGAGCCAGCTCTACGCGGTCTCGCCTGAAGTTGTCGAGTGGATGCCGTACACCGAGACGTTTGGAAGTCTGAGCGGTCTCGACACCATCGTAATGGCGCCGTAACCCCGCGATCAGTCGACCAGTTGACAAGCTGGTTGATGCGTGGTGGCCATCCGCAATCGGGACTACGGTTCTCGATGCGGATGGCTACCGCGCGACGCTTTGAGTAGAAAACTCTGACACTGAATTCCGTGGCGAACCGAAAAAATGTGGCGAATCATCGTAAACAGGCTCGCGTTCGGTGTCGCGATCGTTTTGCTGATAACGGTCGTTGTTTTTGGGTTATCGCGCGCCGCCGGCGATCCTCGCAACATCTATCTTGACGAATACGCGACGCCAGAAGCGTGGGACGCGTGGGGAGAGAGGATGGGGCTTGATAAACCCCTGTATGTCCAGTACGGCGTTTGGTTGTGGGACGCCATGCGGGGCGATTTCGGCGAATCTCTTTACTACGATGTGCCAAGCCTGAGGCTTGTCCGCGAGAGGGTGCCGAATACGCTGCGACTCGGCGGCGTCGCTTTCATCGTCGCGATCTTCATCGGTGTGCCGCTGGGCGTGATATCCGCGGTGAGACGCGGTTCGATAGCCGATTACGGCGTGCGAGGTTTTGCATTGCTCGGACAATCGGTGCCGGTATTTTGGATCGGCATCATGATGATCCTCATATTCTCCGCGCAACTCGGATGGTTGCCGTCGAGTCGGAACGAAGGTTGGAACCACTACATCATGCCGGCGATAGCGCTCGGTTGGTTACCGGCGGCTGGGTTGATGCGTATCACGCGCGGTGCGATGCTCAACGTCCTAGACAGCGAATACATCAAGCTCGCGCGCGCCAAAGGCGTGACGTTCCGCAAGATAGTTTGGGTGCACGGCTTTCGCAACGCGATCATTCCGCCGCTCACCGTCGCCGCTCTGATCTTTGCCGCGTTCCTGACCGGCACCGTCGTCGTTGAGACCGTGTTCGCATGGCCCGGCGTCGGACGTTTGGCGGTGCAGTCGATCAAGAACAACGACTTTCCAGTCCTGAGCGCAATCGTCATCCTGTTTTCGTCGTTCTACATCATCCTGAACCTCATCGTGGACTTGCTGTACGCGCAGCTTGATCCGAGAATTCGTCTCGATTAGAACCCTTCGAGATGTCAATCGAAGCAACATACGTCCCGTCGCCATTGGACGACACATTGCCCAATAACCGGGTTTTGCGCGCGTTGCGGATCGGGTGGGGAGCGTTCCGTCGTTATCCAGTGGTGCCGCTGTTGATTCTCGTACTGATGATCGTCTGCGCTTTGTTCGCCGAGCAGCTCTCGCCGCACGATCCTTTGCGCGGCAACTTGAGAGCGTCTCAGACGCCTCCAGTGTTCATGGAAGGCGGCACGTGGGAATATCCCCTAGGCACTGATCACCAGGGGCGAGACATCTTGAGCCGCGCGATTTACGGTGCTCGTATCTCGACTATCATCTCGACCGCGGTCATCTTGGCGGGCGGTATCGGCGGAACCATCATCGGGTTGGTAGCCGGGTATCGCGGAGGTTGGATCGACCAACTCGCGATGCGGGCCGTTGATTTCACCCTCGCGATGCCGTTCCTGCTCGTCGCGCTCGTCGTCGTGGTTGTATTCGGACAGAGCCTCGAACTCATCATCGTTCTGTTGATTCTTTTCGGCTGGGATAACTTTGCCCGCGTCGTCCGAGCCGAAACCCTAACGCTGCGCGAATCCGACTACGTGAGTTACGCCCGGATCCAAGGCGCGTCTCAATCACGCATCCTGTTCCGACATATCCTGCCCGGCGTTGTCGGGTCGGTGCTAGTCATTGGCAGCCTACGTGTCGGATCATTGATCCTCACCGAATCGACGCTCAGCTTCCTCGGTGTCGGAGTTCCGCCCGACACCCCCGCATGGGGCATCATGGCGTCCGACGGTCGCCAGCACCTCTCCCGCGCGTGGTGGATCAGCACGATGCCCGGCATCGCCATCTTCCTAGTCGTGATGGGCTTCAACTTCCTCGGCGACTGGCTCCGCGACTGGTTCGATCCGAGGTTACGGCAGTTGCGGGTGCAGTGATCGAGGATGATCAAACGCCGAGATGGCGTGCCATTCTGTTTACCACCATTCGGATAAGATTCGGTAGAACCTCAACCACGCCAGGTGGTAATCTTCCGGCAGACTTTCAAGTCTTTGTAGTACCGAATCGGTAGTTTCGGTCGCCGAGATCGATTCGCCGCGCAGAAACCCACTGATTTGGTCCATACGAACCGAGCGATCGCGGATCCAACGGGATAGGAACGATTCGGTGTAGCCGGGCGTATTCGCCGCGACCCTCAAGCAGAGTTCTACCGCCTCATCTTGGTGAGCGATCAGGATGCTGCGGTTTTTCGCGAGAAAACATATCCCAGTAGTGAGCGCAGTTCGCTTGTTACCGTCGTTGAACGGATGATTCAGGGTAATTGACCAGATCAGGGTAGCCGCTTTGTCTGACAGCGATGGGAAACGATCTTCACCGAAGTACGGCATCGGTCGCGCTAGCGACGACACGAGAAGTCCTCGGCCTTGTTCGCCGCCGAGGTACTGGAAATCTGGTTCCAGAACGTCGTAGTTCGGGAAAAGAACCGGAACCAGCGAAGTTGTAACGGTTTCGACGTACTCGACGTCCGGGTACCAAACGTCATCTACGAAATTACCTTTCATGTGAAATTCCTTCCGACGCAGAAAAATCAGCCCCCTCGATGAGGGGGCGCGAAGTCAGACCGCAACATTCCCGGTTGCGCGTTCACGTTTCAGACAATTTCCTCAAGGCATCGCCGTAAACGGTTGTGATGAGCTCAACCATCGCGTCGATAGCTTCCGGACCGGTGGGCGGTGGGGTGCCCTCTGGTAGCCGCTTGTATGCTTCCGCGATCTCTTCCCAAGCCGCGATGATCTCCGGGTCCACTTTGCGGGTCCGGGTTGCAGTGACGGGTTGTGAGGTGTCGATAGCCATATTCAGCATGGTACACGATGTTGATCGTTTGCTCGGCGTGTCCCCTAGCACCCAACTCGTCGCCGCGGTAGGTAAATCACTCCCTTTGCAGTTCCCGGCGCATCAATTCGATCATCGCCTCGGACGGAGATACGTCCTCGAAGATGACTTTGTGCGCCATCTCGGTGATCGGCATCTCCACGCCTAACCGCTTCGCAATCCGCAACGTGGCACGTGTTGTCGGTACACCTTCGGCGGTCTGTCCGAGATGCGCGAGCGCTTCTTCGACGGTGTCGCCAGCGGCGAGACGGGCACCGAGTCGGTAGTTCCGGCTCAGCTGGCTGTAACAGGTCGCCAGCATATCGCCGATGCCGCTCAATCCGGCAAAGGTCAATGGTTTGGCGCCGAGTGCTAGGCCTAACTGCGTAATCTCGTGCAATCCGCGCGTCACGTACGCCGCCTTGATGTTCGCGCCCATGCCCGACTCGTCGATGAAACCAGCACCGATGGCGATGATGTTCTTGAGCGTACCGCCCAACTCTACGCCGATGATGTCGTCGGAAGCGTAAACCCGGAAACGATCTCCACTTGTGAGCATCTGGACCTTTTCCGCCGTTTCGATGGACACCGATGCCGCGGTTGCCAAAGCCGGCAATCCGATCGCGATCTCGATTGACAAATTCGGTCCCGACAAGGCGCAGATTTTCCGCATCGCGTCGTCCTTAGATATCGAATGTTGGCGCGCCATGTTCTCGGCGATAATCTCGCTCATGCGTTTGCCAGTCTCAATCTCGAGGCCCTTGGTCGCGCTGACCAGTATCGTGTCCGGCGCGATGTCCGCGATCTTGTCTTCGATGACCTCGCGCATCGCGACCGACGGGATTGCGATAATGACGCATCCGACATCGGCGAGCGCATCAGCGGCGTCGTGATGCACTGACATTCCAGATGGGAACGTCATGCCGGCGAGGTAACGCTTGTTTTCGCGGTCGGCTTCTAACTCCGCCGCCCGTTCGGCATTCCGCGCGATGAGTCGAGTCGCGGTTCCTTGACGCGCCAGCAACACGGCCAGCGCGGTACCCCATGATCCAGCTCCTATGACACCGATCGTAGATATCGGATCAGGCCCCCGGTCCGCCGGAACCTGCTGAATCTTCACCAGCGTTGATGTCGAGACGATTTTCGACGCCGCGGCGCAGGCGCATCATGTTTTCTCGATGGCTGTAGAGGATCAAAACCACCGAGGGAATCGCGAATGCGAGATACTCGATCGGCGCATCGACGAACCCGATAGGGACATTGACGATCGCCACGACGACGAGGGTGCCTACGCCGAGCGATGCGCCGATTATCGAACCGAGCGATACGTAGCGTGTGAGCAACGCAACCGCTAAACCGACTAGCGTCAGCAAAGCCGCGATCGGCGAGAGCACGAGGATGGCGCCCCAACCGGTGGCGATTCCCTTGCCGCCTTTGAATCCGGCGAATACCGGCCAGGTGTGACCAACAATGACTAGAAGACCGGAACAAGCGTGAAGGAGATACGCGTCGCGCGCCAGCAGCAGGGAGGCTCCAATGACCAAAACGCCTTTGCCGAAATCGAGTGCCAGAACGAGTGCGGCGGCCTTTTTGCCGGCAGTTCGCAACACGTTGGTCGTGCCCATCGAACCGCTGCCGTGTTCACGCGGATCGACGCCGCTCCACATTCGGCAAACGATGATCCCTACCGGTATCGAGCCGATCAGGTATGCGACGGGCGCAATCAACACCCAGGCCAACAAATCGTTCATGTGATCTCAGTTGCTGCTACGGTAGAGCATCTTGACCGGTGAACCTTTGAACCCGAACGCTTCTCGCATCCGGTTTTCCAAGTATCGCTTGTAAGAGAAATGCACCGAATCGGGATTTTTGCAGGTTATCACGAACGTCGGCGGACGCACAGAAACCTGTTCAATCCCGGATATGCGCGGGCGTCTTCTACCTTTCGCGGGCAAGGGACGATCACCGAGCGCCGAGTATAGAGTGCGCGACAGTTCTGACGCATCGACGCGTTTGTCGAACTGAGTAAAGGTCCGGCGCACCGCCTCGGGTACTGCTCGGATGCCGCGACCCGTCAACGCAGATGTGAAAATGATCGGAGCGTCAGGGATGAACTTGAAGCGGTCTCGAATCGTCTCGACGGCGTCTTCATACGTCGCTCCCGATTCTCTGGAGAGGTCCCATTTGTTGATTACGACGACTCCAGCGCGATAGGCGTCTTGCGCGAAGCCGCCGATGTGCGTGTCCTGCGCGGTGACGAACTCGGTCGCGTCAAGCACGATTATCGTGACGTCGGATCGCTCGATCGCGCCGATCGTGCGTATCGCGCTGAACTTCTCGATGCCTTGCTCCGTCTTGCCCCGTCGTCGCAATCCGGCAGTGTCCAGAAACATCATCTGACTGCCGTGAAACGAGTAAACCGCATCTACCGTGTCGCGTGTGGTTCCCGGTATGGGACTGACGATCGACCGGTCTTCGCCGGTCAGAGCGTTGAATATCGCCGATTTGCCGACGTTCGGACGTCCGGCGATTGCCACTCGGATCACATCCGACGAAGGATCTTCTTCGGACTGTTCTTCTACCTTTTCGAGGACGCCATCCATCAACTCGGTGATTCCCAAGTCGTGGTACGCGCTGATCGGTATCGCTTCGCCCATGCCGAGCGCGGCGAAAGTGTAGAGTTCCGCCATCCGCGTAGCGTTGTCGGTCTTGTTTGCTGCCAACGCGTAGGGCTTGTCGGAACGGCGCAACAGATCGGCGGCGTCGTAGTCTGACGCGGTCAATCCCTCAGCCGAATCGACGAGCATTATTACCGCGTCCGCGGTTTCTATCGCCCGTTCCGTCTGCATTCTCACCTCGTCCCACAACTGCAACTCGGCACTCGGTTGGTCTTCAATGCCCGCGGTGTCGATGAGCATGAACCGTCTGCCGAACCATTCGGCATCGACTGATACGCGGTCGCGAGTCGTTCCGGGCGTGTCGCTGACAATCGCGATCCGACTGCCCGCGATGCGATTGAAAAGCGTCGATTTTCCGACGTTCGGTCGGCCGACGATGGCGATTACCGGAAGCGGCATGGTGTTGAAACTCGTGGTTACCTGATTTTCATCGAGTCGCGGCGGGACTGACCATGGCTAGCCAGAGACGATGTGTTCCATGAGCGCCATCTGCGCCCACATGCGATTCTCCGCTTGCTGATACACCACCGACGAGGGATGCGAGAGCATGTCCTCCGACACTTCCTCGCCCGGATGCGCCGGCATGTCGTGCATGAACCGTGCTTGAGGATTGGCATACTCCATCAGCTCAGGATTCACTTGATAACCTTGGAAATCGTTCAAACGCTGAGCCGTCTCGGCCTCTTGCCCCATGCTGGTCCACACATCGGTGTAGACGAAATCGGCGTGCCGCGTCGCCTCGATCGGGTCACGCATTTGGATGACGCTGCCCATCTTTTCCAACCCAGACAGATATTCCGCCGCGTCGGCGCGCACGCCGTAATCCAGTTCGTAGTCCATCGGCGAGGCGATGACCATCGTTCCGCCGAGACCCGAGACCGCATACGCCAGACTCGCGGCGACGTTGTTGCCATCGCCGATGAATGCGACGCGGACATCGTCGAGATAGCCGCGAATCTCCAACATCGTCATGACGTCCGCCAACGCTTGGCAAGGATGCTCCTCGTCGGTCAACGCGTTGATGACCGGCACATCGCTGTGGTCGCCGAACTCATCCAACTTCGACTGCTCGAAGGTTCTCACAACTGCCATGTCCGCCATGCTAGCCACCACCTTTGCCACGTCGGCAACCGGCTCACGCTTGCCAAGTCCGACTTCCTCCGGCGAGAAGTAGAGCGGATTGGCGCCGAGTTTCTGCGCGCCAATCCAGAACGACAGCTTGGTCCGTAGCGACGGCTTCTCAAAGATCAACGCGACCGATTTACCCTCCAACGCTCGACTCTCCGCGCCACCCTTCAACTCAATCGCCCGGTAGAGCAACGGATTCAGCTCCACCGCCGGCAAGTCGCGAAACCTCAAAAAGTGCCTGTTCATAGCAAAGCCCTCACGTCACGCGCAACTCATCAAACCTCGCGCAACGATACCTAAATTGTGCAATACGCAGCAACACGCCGATCATCGCGCGGTGCGCCGAACGCGCAACGCAGGGGCACGCCCTAGTGGCTGCCCCGGTGCGGTGCGGGGTACGCCAGACGCATCACGATCTTTGGAGTACCGCCGCGACGTCGAACCCGGTTGCCATTGCGTTCGCACCCTGTCATTCCGAGCGAAGCGAGGAATCTCCGGCGTGTTGCGCGAAGTTTGGGGGTATGGTGCGCTTGGCGTACTCCGCACCGCACCGGGGCAGCCACAAGGGCGTGCCCCTACGATGCGCGTCTGGCATTGCGCGCGGCGGCGTGGGGAATAAATCCAACTTGTGGTGGGATGGCGTATCGATTCGAAGTAGTGGATCGGCAAAATTGTTAAGGGTGATTTAGAATCCGTACCGTGAGAATGCGAAACTCATTGATCTATGTCTTGATCGCCGTTGCGGCGGTGATTTTGATACTGCTTCTGTTCCGACAGGGCGACAATACGCAGGTTGTGCCGTTCAACCGTGTCGTTGAAATGGCGCGCGACAACACTGGTCCGGCGCTGAACATTGAGGTCAACGGGGATACCGTAAAGATCGACAATGGTTCGCAGGTTTTCTCGTCCCGCAAGGAGTCGTCTACCAGCGTGTTTGAAGCGCTGTCGGACTCGGGGACGGACCTGAACAACTATCGGCTCGATGTGCGCGGGCAGAGCGGTCTCGCGACGCTGTTGCAAGCATTGCTCGGTTTCCTGCCGTTGATCCTGTTCGCCGGATTGCTGATCTTCATGTTGCGGCAGGCGCAGGCCGGCAACAGCCAGACGATGAACTTTGGGCGCACCCGAGCGCGCATGTTCGTCGGCGCGAAAGCTACCGTGACTTTCTTCGACGTCGCCGGCGTGCCAGAGGCGAAAGAAGAGCTCGAGGAGATCGTCGAATTCCTAAAATTCCCGGAGCGGTTCCAGGCTCTCGGTGCACGCATCCCGCGCGGCGTGTTGCTTGTCGGTCCGCCCGGCACTGGCAAGACTCTCCTCGCGCGTGCGGTTGCTGGCGAGGCCGGGGTACCGTTCTTCTCGATCTCAGGATCCGAATTCGTGGAGATGTTCGTTGGAGTTGGTGCTTCGCGCGTTCGCGACCTGTTCCAACAGGCCAAACGTCACGCCCCATGCATCATTTTCGTTGATGAGATCGACGCAGTAGGGCGCCATCGCGGTGCTGGACTCGGCGGCGGACACGACGAACGCGAGCAGACGCTCAACCAGATCCTCGTCGAAATGGACGGATTCGACACCAACTCATCGGTCATCGTGATCGCCGCGACGAACCGTCCCGACATCTTGGATCCGGCGCTCCTGCGTCCCGGTAGATTCGACCGGCGCGTGACGCTAGACACGCCGGATATCCGCGGCCGCACCGCGATCTTGGACGTTCACGCCAAAGGCAAGCCGTTCGACAAGGGCGTTGAGATGCAATCCGTCGCGAAACAGACTCCGGGCTTTTCGGGCGCCGACCTCGCGAATCTGATTAACGAAGCCGCGCTGCTAGCCGCGCGCAAGAACAAGAAGTCGATCGGACTCGATGAACTGCTCGAATCTATCGACCGCGTCTCGATCGGACCGGCGCGCAAGAGCAAGGTGATCACTGAAATCGAGCGTCGGCTGACCGCTTACCACGAGGCCGGACACGCCGTCGTCCCTTATTACATGCCCGAAGGTGACCGCGTCGGCAAGATATCGATCATCGCGCGTGGGCATGCCGGCGGATTCACCCGCTGGGAGCAAGAGGACAAGTCGTATCTCACCAAGCCATATCTACTTTCTCGCATCGCTGGCGCGATGGGCGGTCGCGCAGCCGAAGAATTGAAACTCGGCAAGATCACCACTGGCGCGTCCCACGATTTCGAGCAGGCGACGCGCATCGCACGCGAGATGATCATGCGCTACGGCATGAGCGATGAGCTGACCTATCGATCCTTCGGCAAGCGTCAGGAAGCGATATTCCTCGGCCGCGAAATCTCTGAAGAGCGTGACTACAGCCTCAAGACCGAAGCGATCATCGACCGCGAGATTGATCGGCTCCTGCGCGAAGGCGTCGAAACCGCGACTCGAATCCTCACCGAGCATGAAGACTCTTTGGAAGCCGTCTCGGAGTTCCTGCTAGAGAACGAAACGATCGATGCCGATCAGTTCGAGGCGATCATGGAAGGGCGCGATCCCAACGCCGCCCACAGCGTGCCGTCCGATTCTGGCGACGGCGGCAACGTCACCGACGAATTGGAACCGGTCGGTCAGACCAAAGGTCCATCGGCGGTAGACCCGTCTCCGGCAGTCTGAACGATATTTTTCCGGATTCGCCGCGCGAGTCTTATAATTGCGTCGTATTGGCCGCGGAACGCGACCAAAACTGTTGACAAGACACCGCGTGATTTGCTTACCGACTGGAGCACGATGTGACTATCGAAGCCACACAATGGCGTGACGGGGCTATCCTCGTGCTGGTTCCAAGGGGGCGCATTGCAGCCCCGGACATCGAAGACTTCGAGCGATCAATCCGAAGTCGAATCCACAACGGCGACCACAACATCATCATCGACCTCGAGGAAGTCGAGGCGATCGACGCCGCTGGAGTACGAACTTTGGTCGCGATTGCCGCTTCACTCGTGGTTCAGAGCGGCAAACTCGTCCTGTGCGGTCTCGCCAACAACCTGTTAAAACTCTTCCGACTGACCGCGTGCGACCAAGTCGTTCTGATCGTCGACTCTTACGAAGAGGCGGTCGAGAGTTTCCAGCGCGCATGATTCGGATGCGATCGAGCAAATCGGGCAGGCGAAATTGGCTATCGAATACGACGGCGAACTGTGGACCATTCAACGATGGGTTTCCGGTTTCTACAACAACGCCTATCTTGTAACCTGCAAGTCGACGAACAAGAGTTTGATCGTCGACACGCCAGACGAACCGATTGAGATGATGGCGGCGGCGGAAAAAACCGACGTTCAAGCCATCCTCATCACTCATAACCATTGGGACCACATCGAGGGGTTCGATCCGGTTACCGATCGATTCCAAGTGCCGATAGGGATCGGTGCCAAAGACGAGCACGAGGTCGCAGAACGGTCGGGATACCGCGATCCGATCGACGTGTCGCAGGATCAGAAGCTTGAGATCGGTGAGATCAAAATCCGCTGTATCGAGACCCCTGGGCACACTCCGGGTTCGACCTGCTTCGTGTTGCCAGGCGAAAGCCCAAGCTCGCCGCCGCACCTTTTCAGCGGCGACACACTGTTCCCCGGCGGCCCCGGTCGAACTCCTGACGCCGAAGCGTTCGATGACATCATCGACAGCATCAGCACGCGTCTACATGCGTTGCCGGCGGAGACGGTAGTCATGCCCGGGCACGGCGATTTCACTACGATCTCTGCGTCGGCTGAGGAATACGCCGTCTTTGCATCAAAGCCGCGAGAAGCCGGATTGTTCGGCGATGTCACTTGGCAGTGACGAGTCGGACGTCAAACGACAATCCGCGCCTTTTGCCGACCGCCCCAAGCTCCGAGCGATACTAGTCGTCGCCGCGGCGATCGCCACGCTGAGCGGCGTCGCGATCTGGCTCGTATTTACCCGCGACCTGTATTCCTTTGCGTCTGAACCGCTAGGAGCAACGATGCTACGCGCGACTGTCGCCTGGTGCGCTGTCGTAGCCGCATTCACGATCGCGCTCGTTTTCCAGAGATGGTCTAACGCGCGGTGGTTGATCATCTATATCGGACTCGCTGTGGGTGCGTTCGTCGTCGTTAATGTGATGTCCGACCGACCGCCGTCCTTCCGGCGGTATGATCCTCGGATCAACATGATCGCCGCGGTAGCGATACCGGCCGCGTTGGTAACCGTGACTTTCATCTTTGCTTCACTGCCCGGCACAAGAATTAAGGATCAACTCCGTTTTGACCTGCCCGAACGCAAGCGGATTCTCGCGTTCGTAATTCCTCTAATTTGCTGGGGCGCGCTGATTTTCCTGTGGCGGTTTACGCCGTTCAATCCGGTAGCGCATCCAGATGCGCCGAACCGAGTCGCCGAAATCCACGCCGCGTTCTCCGGCAACGCGCTCGCGACGATTGCCTATCTCGCGCTGGCGGTTCCGATAACCGAGGAGTTGTTTTTCAGAGGGCTCATCGCCAATCAGTTGTTGAAAACCGGCAGTGTAACGGTCGCCGTGCTCACCGCCGCGGCGATTTTCGCCGCGTTTCACATTGATCCTCAATACTTCTCGTTGAACCAAGTGCTATTCGTGTTTTGCATCGGCATCGTAATTGTCGGCGCGTTTTTCGCGACCAAGTCGATCTGGCCGGGTGTCGTTGTGCACACGACGAACAATTTCGGGGTCGCCGTTGTCTACTTCGTCCAATGACGCGGCGCAATGAATAATGAATAACATTGTTAGATTGTGAACTCGTAAGATGACTGACGTAATCCAAGATGCGTTTCGCCGATCCGCCGCTGCCGACCGCACGGCGATCGTGCCGTTCGTCACCGTTGGACATCCGCAGCGAGACAGCGCTCCGTCGGTGGTCGAAGCGTTGGCAGAAGCCGGCGCCGACGCGATCGAACTCGGAATGCCATTCAGCGATCCGCTCGCCGAAGGCCCGGTGATCCAGAAATCGAGTTTTCAGGCGCTCCAGAACGGCACCACGCCGCAATCCTGTTTTGAGCAAGCATCGGAGATTCGCAAAAGGGGCATAAGCACCCCTTTGATCTTCATGGGTTATTACAACCCGATGTATCAAATCGGATTGAGCGAGTTCTGTTCCCGCACCCGCGACGCTGGAGTCGACGGGATTATCGCCGCCGACCTACCTGCTGCTGAGGCTGGTCCGTTGGTTGAAGCATGCGAGAAAGTTGGCATATCGCTCGTCCCGCTTCTCGCTTTGACATCAACTGACGAGACGATTGCCAAAGCGTGTGAGAACGCGTCAGGCTTCGTTTACTGCATCTCTCTACTCGGCGTAACCGGCGCGCGCGCCAAGGTCTCAGGGCAAGTCGAGTCGCTTGTCGGACGGGTCCGACGCCACACCGAGTTGCCAGTCGCAGTCGGCTTTGGCATTTCGACCGCTGAACACGTTGCATCGGTAGGGCAATATGCCGACGGCGCAGTGGTTGGCTCCGCGCTCATCAACCAGATGCAGGACGGGGACCATGCCGACGCGGCGAATTCGGCTTACCGATTCATCAAGTCTCTTCAGTAGTTACGTCATCTCCAAAAATCCGCTTCGTGGCGTTACAATCTCTGCGATGCGACACCAACACCGAAAGTCGGCAAAGGAAATCATGACAGAAGTACGCGGCGTAAGAGGCGCTACCACAGTCTCAGTCAACTCGCGGGAAGCGATTATGGACGCCACCGAAGAGCTCCTGAACGAGATGGTGTCTGCGAATGACATCGACTCGGAGGACATTGCCGCTGTCTATTTCACGCTGACCTCCGACTTGAATGCCGAGTTCCCGGCCGTCGCGGCGAGGGAACGACTGAATTGGGCACTCGTGCCGTTGATCAACTCAATCGAGATCGAACGCCCCGGTTCGATGCGAAAGTGCGTCCGAGTTCTGCTGTTCCTAAACACCAACCAGTCGCAGGCGGACATCAAGCACATATACTTGAGAGATGCGGTCTCTTTGAGAGCGGACATCACAGATGCCCAATAAGCGCGGAAATATCGATCCCGGTTCAGGTTTCACACCTGCCAATTCGTTCGGCGCGACCGCTACCGACCCGGTCGGAAGCATCTCTTTTACCGGCGAGTTTTATCGCTGGTTCTATACCTGCCGGCGCCGCGCTTAGAAGCAATGGCAACATGCCCGCGCGACGCCGCAGCAACGCGAATCGGCTGCCCGCGCGGAGCGGCAAAATTCGCAAACCCCGATGCCACCTCAATTAGCCGCGCCCAAAAACTGAAAACCCTGACTTGATCCGGAGAAAAAATGGCTTCAAGAATCAAAAACCTAAACGTTTCGTCCATCCAACCGCTGGACCCGCCTTCCGAATACCTCGCCGAGATACCAACCTCCAAAGAGGTTGAGGACTTAGTCTTCAGATCTCGACAGGTCATCACCGATATCTTGGCGGGCAAAGATGACCGGCTTTTGGTTGTCGCCGGCCCCTGTTCGATCCACGACGAGGTGGCGGGGCGCGAGTACGCCGAACGGCTCGTCAAACTGGCCGATGAAATCAGCGATGAAGTAGTGATCGTGATGCGGGTCTACTTTGAAAAGCCGCGCACCACCGTTGGTTGGAAGGGACTCATCAACGATCCGAATCTCGACGGGACCTGCAACATGGCAGAGGGGCTCCGACGTGCCCGCCGCTTCCTTATGGATGTTTGCGAGATCGGGATGCCAGCCGCGACCGAGTTTCTCGACCCATTTACACCGCAGTACATTTCAGACCTCGTAGCCTGGGGCGCGATTGGTGCGCGCACCGCAGAGAGCCAGACTCACCGGCAACTCGCCAGTGGTCTCTCCATGCCGATCGGATTCAAGAACGGCACCGGCGGATCGATCCAACTCGCAGTGGACGGGGTTACAGCGGCTCAGGCTCATCACGCTTTCTTGGGCATTGATGACGCTGGTGGTGCCGCAGTTGTCGAGACTTCCGGTAACGATGCCTGCCACATTGTCTTGAGAGGCGGTTCGGACGGACCGAACTTCGATGCCGAGAGTATCGCCGTCGCCCAGAAGTCGTTGATAGACAACGGAATGCTACCGAACGTAGTCGTCGACTGCTCTCACGCCAACTGCAACAAGGACCACACCAAGCAGCCCGTCGCGTTCCGCGATGTGTTGCAACAGCGCACCGACGGTAACCGAGGCATCGTTGGGCTCATGATGGAGAGCCACCTGAACGCAGGTAACCAGTCGTTGAACGGCGATGCGTCGACCTTGAAGTACGGCGTCTCGATCACCGACCCCTGCATCGATTGGCAGACTACCGAAGACTTGCTGCGAGAGGCCGCGCGTGCCTTGAGCAAGCGCACTGCGGTGGCAGCCTGACCAAATCAGGACGTGGCCCAGAACGGTGGTCAGATGGGCTTGCACGAACAGATCGCACCGATCCAAAGCGATGGCGATGCCGGCGTCACGATCGGCACATTCGACGGTGTCCACAAAGGGCACCAGGGCCTCTTGTCGCGCCTCGTCGATGTTGCGTCGCTGAACGGTGCTCGGAGCGTTGCATTAAGTTTCCGGCATCCGCCGCGCTCGGTCATCGATCCGACGCGTAGGACGCCCCAGTTGTACGACGCCGAGGCGCGTGCGATGCTGATTCGCCAACTCGGAGTCGACCAAGTCCAGCTGATCGATTTCGATGACGATATCCGCTTCATGTCCGCCGAGGAGTTTCTGACGACGCTCCAAAGTGCGCTCGGCATGACGCACCTCGTCATTGGAGAACGCGCGGTGTTGGGGCACGATCTGGTTCGCGCCGATCAACTCGGCGAAATTGCCCGTCGTAACGGTTTCGAGCTTCACCTCGTGCCACCCGTCGTGCGTGACGACGAAATGGTTTCAAGCTCTTCGATTCGCTCCGCGCTGGCGCGCGGCGATGTGAAACTTGCCGCTGACATGCTCGGGCGGCGATACGAACGAGGCGGAAGGGTAGTGCATGGCGCGGCAAGGGCCAGGGAGATGGGCGTGCCAACCGCCAACATGGAGAGTTCGCCAGACCTCGTGATGCCAGCAAACGGCATCTACGCGACTTGGGCGAAACTACCCGACGGTCGCGTTTTGCCCTCCGGCACTTACATCGGCAACAACCCTACATTTCCGAACGGAGGCTTCTCGTTCGAGGTCCATATCGCCGACTTCGACGAGGATCTGTATCAACAGCATGTCAGCGTCGAATTCATCGAGTTCATCCGCCCCGACGACGCCTTCGACACCGTCGAAGAGTTGGAGGCACAGATCCAACTGGATGTGCAGCAGATCAACGAGATATTCGAGTCTCTGACCCAAGATAACTGAACCCTCAAACTCGATACCTGAAGAACCCGAATCATGACTGAAAATCCGTTCTCCAACGTGGTTGAAGACCTGAAGTGGCGCGGCGCGCTCTCCGACGCGACGCCTGGCGCCGAGCAGATGCTCGTGGATGACAAAATCACCTGCTACAACGGCTTCGACCCCACATCAGACTCACTCCATATCGGCAACCTGCTGCCGTTAATGTGCCTCGCGCGTCTGCAACGCTACGGTCACATCCCGATCGCGATTCTCGGAGGCGGCACCGGCATGATCGGAGACCCGAGCGGGCGCGCCGATGAACGCAGCTTGCTTTCGATTGAACAGATCGACGCTAACGGCGCAAAGATCCGCGTCCAACTTGAGCAGTTTCTCGATTTCGACGTCAAGACCAACCCGGCGAAACTCATCAACAATGCCGATTGGCTCCGTCCCGCAAACCTGATCGAGTTTCTGCGCGACATCGGCAAGCATTTTCCCGTTAATACCATGATCCGACGTGAATCGGTACGTTCACGCATGGAACGCGGCGGTGGCATCTCCTACACCGAGTTCTCGTACTCGTTGCTCCAGGCCTACGACTTCCTGATGCTCTACGAGCGCGAGGGGTGCGCTTTCCAGTCGGGCGGTACCGACCAGTGGGGCAACATCCTCGATGGTGTCGACCTGATTCGTCGCAAACACGGCGCGGCGACCAACGGTCAATCGCTGGCGCATGGCATCGTGTTCCCCTTGATCACTGATTCCAAAGGGGACAAACTCGGCAAATCCATCGGCGGCGCACCCGCGCTCGATCCCGAAAAGTTCTCACCGTACCGCCTCTACCAGTTCTTCTTCAACACCGACGATGCTGATGTGATTCGGTACATCAAGCTCTTTACTTGGCTAGGCCCTGAGGAAGTAGACGAACTCCAAGACGCCGTCGATAATCGACCCGGGCGTCGTGAGGCGCAACAGACACTCGCCGAACAGATTACTCAGATCGTGCACGGCGAATCGGGGCTCAAACAAGCGCGACGCGTGACCCGTGCATTCTTCCGAGGCGAGTTCGACACGCTTTCCGCCGATGAACTCGCCGACGTGTTTCAAGGATCCAGCTCCAACGAGGTGCTGAAATCAGACATCGAGGCCCGGAACGTGTTGTTCGAGGACATCGCGGTTACGTCTACCCTCGCTCGCTCCCTCGGCGATGCTCGCCGCACCGTTCAGCAGGGCGGTATGTACCTAAACTCGGAGCGCGTCGCTGATCCAGCCCGCGTGATAACCATGGAAGACTGTCTGCACGGCAACCTCATCGTCCTCCGCCGCGGTCGCCGGGAACATCGCCTAATCCGCGTGGTTTGATGCGGATGGACGGCAATATCGCCGTCGTTCCAGCACCTCGAATGATGCGCGTTTCGCGTGTATCGCGCGCGGCTATGCGATTGCGTTGCCCAATCTAAAATTGAGTCCAGTTCAGATTGAGACATCGCAACCGCAGATTGAGCAGGAAATGACGAAAAACGCCGAACCGAATCTCCGAATCCCCGGACCCGTGCCGCTTCCTGAAGAGGTGCTTCAGGTCGCCGCCAGCCAGATGATCAATCATCGCGGTCCGGAATATGCCGACATGCTGGAGCGCATGAGCGCGAACCTGCGAACGGTGCTGATGACGAAGAACGATGTCTACTTCATCACGTCGTCGGGCACCGGAGCGATGGAGACCGCTGTCTTCAACACGGTCTCGCCGGGCGACAAGGTTCTTGCGATCATCATCGGCTTTTTCGGTATCCGATTCGCTGAGATCGTCGAGGCTGTCGGAGCGGACGTCACGAAACTCGAATTCCCGCTCGGTGAGGCCGCGGATATCGACGTGCTTCGCGACGCGCTCCGTGCCGAACCCGGCTACAAGGCAGTCATTCTCACGCACAACGAGTCTTCCAGTGGCGTATCCAATCCGCTCGAAGAAATCTGCAAAACCGTCCACGACGAATCGGACGCGCTGATACTGGTTGATGCCGTGTCGTCCGCGGGAGGGATGCCGATCGCGGTTGATGCCTGGGGCATCGACGTGCTAGCCACCGCGTCGCAGAAGTCTTGGGTGTCGCCGCCCGGCATTTCGATGGTGTCGTTCAGCCAGAAAGCGTGGAACGCGTACGAGACCTGCACGACGCCGCGCTATTACTTCGACATTCAGCAGTACGAGGATTTCTTGCAGATCGGGCAACCGCCGTTCACCCCGTGCGAGACGGCGATGTTCACCCTCGACGTTGGACTACAGTCGATGGTCGAAGAGGGCATCGAGAACGTCTTCGGGCGTCATCACGCCATCGCGGAACACACCCGCAACGGCGCGGAGAACCTTGGGCTTGAAATCCTGCCCGAACGACGCTTCGCCTCCGACACTCTGACCGCGATCAAGTTGCCGGAAGGGCTAGACGGCAAGGCATTCGTTGCCAAAGTGCTTGACGACCATAACGTCGTGCTAGGCGGTGGTCAAGGTGAACTGACCGGCAAGATCTTCCGTATAGGTCACATGGGATGGGTCGAAAAGGAACACATCGACGAGGCCCTGGAAGCCGCCGATGCGACCCTCAAGTCGATGACCGCGTAAGCGTAGTCACAACGCGCGAAGGCGAGCGTAGACCCTAGCAACTCTGATGCGCGCAGACAGAAAAGCGACGATCGCGATCGTATTGGTCGCCGTTTTGTGTGCGGTTTTCGTCTTGGCGGCGTGTGAGACCGAAGCACCGACATCGACGCCTGCGCCCACCGCGACGCCGATCCCACCGACACCAGTCCCGACACCGACTGATACACCTACCGCGGAACCGACGGCAACTGCGACTTCCGCTTCTGAGGTCAAGGTCGTCGAACCGGAACCGACGGATACGCCAGTTCCCGCACGTACACCTTCGCCTACGGACACGCCCGCGCCGTCGCCGACTGACACTCCTAAACCGACTGCGTCACCATCACCGATTTCGCCAACGTCCGAACCCACGTCGAAACCCGATCCTACCGCGACGCCAACTGCACCGTCGGCAACGGCTACCTCGACTAACACCCCGATCCCAACACCTACACTGGTGCCAACCGCCACCGCGACCTCCGCGCCGGTCAACGCATCGGTGAGCGAGAAACCAACACCAGCGGATACGCCTACACCACAGCCGGCACCGACCGATACGCCTACGCCCGAACCTACTGAGACACCGCCGCCGATTCCGACTGATACGCCGACACCTGCACCGACGAACACGACTACGCCCGAACCCACCAATACGCCAGTCCCAACACCCACTGAAACCCCGACGCCAGTTCCACCCCCTACATCGACTCCGACGCCCACTCCTGAGCCCGTCGCCGCTGGTCCAAGCGCGCCCGATTTCTCATTGCCGTCCGTCACCACGAGCGGCACTTACTCGCTTTCGCAGTTCAAGGGCGATAAATCGGTCGTCATCGTCTTCTACCGTGCCTTTTGGTGAGGTTATTGCCGCACGCAGCTAGTTGAGTTGCAAGGACGTTACGACGAGATCAAGGAACTCGGAGCCGAGGTGCTGGCGATCAGCACCGACGATCTTAGCGGCGCGGAACAACTTGCGCCGAAAGTCGGCATCGAATTCCCGGTCCTCTACACCTCGGGCGACAACTCGGTGCCGCAGGCTTACGACGCGTTTAACCTGTTTGGAGACGGGCTCGCTTCGGCGTCCGTCTTCATCGTCAACACGAACGGCGAGATTACCTACGAAAACATCGGCTCCAACTACCGCCACCAAGTCTCGGCGCGCACCGTGATCGCTAACCTGCCATGACAGCAATGCTCAAAAATGGATCAATATTCGCGCTGACGATGCTTCTGATCGCAATGTCAACAGTTTGGGCGTGTGGTGGCAACACCGACACGTCCGATGACGGCGACAATCAGGTGCAATCGGTAGAGTCACGCGCCAAAGCCCCCGAGTTCACGTTGCCCGCCGCCAACAAGGGCACTGATATCTCCCTCGCACAGTTCCAAGGCGATCAACCTGTCGTGCTTGTCTTCTACCGCGCCTACTGGTGATCGTGGTGCACCAAGCAGCTAGGTGAGTTGCAGAAACACTATGCAAAGATCACTGCCGCCGGCGCGGAGGTGTTGGCGATCAGCACCGACGATCTGCGCGGCGCAGAGTCGATCATCGCCAAAACCGGGCCCGACTTTCCAGTGTTGTACTCCAGCAAGAACAACGACGTGCCAAAAAGTTATGACGTGTTCGACCTGCACGGCGACGGACTAGCCTCCGCGTCCGTGTTCGTCGTCGACACCAACGGCAATATCGCATGGGAGAGCATCGGTGACTCACCAGCCCACCAAGTATCCGGCGAAGAAGTGCTTGACGCCCTCGCCGCGCTGAGCGGCTAGAGAGGGACAAAGGGGATGCGACGTACGAGTATCAATGCGGTTTCCCTGGTCGTCATGACGTTCCCTAGTCGTCATGACGGTTGTAGCACCCCCTGTCATTGCAGCGCCCCATGTCATTCCGAGCGCAGCGAGGAATCTCATCATGGGATCCGGATTGCCGCGAGAGATTCTTCACTCCGCTTCGCTCCGTTCAGAATGACATGGCCGCATCGAGAGTGGTTTGCTACACCTCCTGTCATTCCGAGCGCAGCGAGGAATCTCATCAAGGAAACGAGTATGCCTCAGGAGACTCTTCACTCCGCTTCGCTCCGTTCAGAATGACATGGCCGCAACAAGAGAAGTTTGCAACACCCTATGTCATTCCGAGCGCAGCGAGGAATCTCATCATGGGATCCGGTTTGCCGCGAGAGATTCTTCACTCCGCTTCGCTCCGTTCAGAATGACATGGCCGCAACAAGAGAAGTTTGCAACACCCTATGTCATTCCGAGCGTAGCGAGGAATCTCATCATGGGATCCGGTTTGCCGCGAGAGATTCTTCACTCCGCTTCGCTCCGTTCAGAATGACATGGCCCGTATCACGAGGATTTGGCAATGATCTCGTCATGGGTTAAGGGATATCGGCGTCTCGTTCGCTCGATGGATTCCGGTTTTCACCGGAATGACGTAGGTCCGTCGTCGGCATCCTTGTTGTGCGAATGTCAGAATCGATCTGCAATGACAGACCCCTCCTCCTCGATGGAGGAAGGTTAGGATGGGGGGTGACTGCCTAATGCCTACCCTCATTCACCGCCCGTTAGCTATCGCGCTGCTCTTCGCGTTCGTCGTTCTTGCATGCGGTGATTCTTCGACGGGCGAGAGTGGCGATGCCGCGCCTGACTTCACGCTACCAGCAGTGAACCGCAGTGCCGACATCACGCTCTCCGACTACCGAGGCGACCGCAACGTGGTGGTCGTCTTCTATCGCGGATTCTTCTGAGGCATCTGCCTTGGGCAACTCGTGGAGTTGCAGAGCTCGTATCAACGCATCCGTCAGCAGAACGCCGAGATATTGGCGATCAGCATGGACGACTTCCGCGGCGCCGGCACCATGATCGTCAACTCCGGCGCCACCTTCCCCGTCCTCTACACCACCAAGAACGCCAAAATCCCCAGAGACTACAACGTCTACGACCTTCACAACGACGGCGTCGCCGCCCCCGCCGTCTTCATCGTCGACAAAAACGGCAACATCGCCTACCAAAACATCGGCAAAGACATCGCCGACCGCCCCGACACTAGTGCCATCTTGCGTGAGCTGGAGAGGCTTGGGGGATAGGGGCGCGCGGCCCGCGGAAGCGTACGACTAGGCGGTGTGACCTTTCGGTACGTGAAAAATCCAAATCAGTCTTTACGCATTTCAGTCAATGGGGCGCAAAACGTCAACATCGTCACGCGAAATCTGTTCAATTAAGTTGTAAATTCGACCGATTTCCTTGTTGCGATCAGTAAATTCTTGATATGCTCGCTGAGCATTTGCGATCAATTGATCATACGTGACAACTGTCGCGTTAATTGTCTGTAATGCCTGCCGATCATCGTTCTCCGATTCCTGATCACCGGACCAATCTGTCAAATTTTTTCCGATAACAACGATTAATTCGATGTTTTCGTTCGCGCGACCCATTTGACGCAAAGCTTTACGCGTAGCATTCCTATACTTTCGGCATTGTTCATATATTGGATTAAACCGTGTATTCGCCAGATAGCGTTTCAGTTCAATAATCACATGCTTGCCGGCATAATTCGCGTAATAGATGTCTAAGCGAGCTCTTTGCTCCTCATCCGTCAATGTATCTACTTCGGCGTCAATGGCGTATTTCACCGTCTTTTCTGTCCGAGCTTGATCGGTGGCCCTTTCCCATGACGGATCCAGTAGCCAAAGATGTTTGTAAAGGTGCTGTTGGATTACTTTTTCTTTTTCGTTATCATCAACTAATCGCTCCAATTTCCCAATCATACGTATTCGATCTTTAATGATTTGGTAATATGCCGTGGCCTCAAGATCGTCAAGTTGCGCGAAAGTCTCAGAAATTGTGTTCAAATTATCTAGAGATATGTCCTCGAATCTGTCCAACAAATTTCTGAGTTTAAGGTTCTCAAACGCGATTATCCCGCTGATGAATAGCTGACGTTTCTCGTCTTCGCCGTCGATCGGTAGGCGATTTATTCTGCCGAACAATGTTCGTGCAGCCGTTTGATGATCTCCTTTGAGAGTTTGAAACCAACGCTTGATATGCGGATTTGTCAACGCAATTGCTGTTCCACCTTGGTTACGCAACGCGGTCCACTGATTTTGGATGATTTTCAACTCTGATTGTAATTTCGATTTGAGGGCACGGTATCGGGGATCATCTTCTATGATGCGTTGTCTACTGGTGGTTGAAATATCTTCCAGATCATCCCGATCCAAGAAATCGGCGTGGATTTCACCAAACACATAGGCTCGATAGACTCCGCCTTCGCCGAACTCCTCAAGAATTGCCTCTTGGGCCAGTTTGCCGCGCACTAAAATGACGATGTTGTTGATACTCTCGTTTGTCTCCGTGTCTTTTAAATCGCCGGCGGTACGTGCGGTTCCGATCCAACCGTTTATCGAGACGGTCGAGTCATCGATAACAATATCGCAAGGACGCTTTTGTCGGTGCTCTAGATTAGTAGCTGAATTTGCTACCCGATCACCAATGTCTCCGAATGTCCAGATGTATTGTAATTTCGACTGGTATTCTCGGTCTGATGGTGTAACGAGCGTGCCGTTGACGAAAATCCGGAAATTGTTGTGATTGTCGATGACGCTAAAACGCCTCGCGATACGGCGTCGAAGAAACCGTGCTGCGGTGTTAGTGCGTCGTTTGAGATTAGTGAGGGTTATTTTTGTCCCTGTCGAAATTGTGATGTCTTTGGTAGGCAGGGGCGGTGGATGATATTCTGCGGTCGGGTCCGCAGTCAATGTTTCTTCGATACGAATGCGATCCATTATGAATCCGTGAGTTCCGGTTTCTGAGGCAGTTTCTACCTTTACTGAATCTGCGATGGAAAATAGGGATAGTTTGCCTATGCCTTTTCTTCCCATGACCATGCGGCCAGATCGGCTAGTTGCGGTGTCTGGATGTTTGCGTCGTTCGTACCCTACATGAAGGTACCGGTCGTTTGCGTCATCAACGGTCATCCCATGTCCGTCGTCGCTGATTGTGATAACACCCGAGTTAGAATCAATTTTGATATCCACCCTTGAAGCGTCGGCATCCCAAGCGTTGGCAACGGCCTCTGACAGAACCGCAGGCACATTGCTGTAGAGACCGAATCCAAGGTGCTTCAAGACGTTGAGACTCAACGTCATTCTGTAGGTATGGTCGTTATCGGTGGTCATGTGTATTCATTCACGTGTCTTTGGATCGAACAGCCGATGGCTTCGGCAAGTTTGGGCGGAACCGCGTTCCCGATCATACGCGCGACTGGCGCGAACTGGACTACTCGGTCGTCCGGGATGAACTGGTATCCTTCGGGGAATGTCTGGAGCAACGCGCCCTCTCTGAGAGAAATCGCTCGGTCTTGCTCTGGATGCCCGAAACGACCGTTGCCAAAGCCGTTGAATTGGGTTGTGATAGTCGGCGCGGGTTCGTTCCATTTCATACGGCCGTAGACGCTCTTGTAGGATCGTCCGCGGTCCGTGGTGTGGCAAGTGGCAACGAGGTGATCGTCCCAGTCTCGCCAAGTTCCCCCGGGCCTAGAACTGCGAATGCGCGCCAAATTCGTTTCGTTGAGTCGGCTCGATCTGTGTAAGCGATCGACACGCGACCCTTCGCCAGCGCTAATCGGTTCAAGTTTGCGGATTGTTTCCCAAACTGTCACTCGGTCCTCTCTGGCGTGGGTTGGCGGTGCCAGTTGCAACGGCCCGAACCTCGACGCAAGGATCACTAGCCGTCTTCGAGTCTGCGGCACGCCATAATCGGCGCAATGCACAACAATCTGCGTCGGTTCATACCGATAACCCAAATTTTCAAGCACCCCCAAGAACTCCTTGAACACCTCGTGGTACCTGAGACGCGGCACGTTTTCCATCGTGACGATGTCTGGTTTGATGCTGTCAACCAGTTCAGCGAATTTTCTCAGCAACTGCCACTGCTCGTGCGGGCGAGCCTGACCGTTCGTGTACGAAGAGAACGGTTGGCAGGGTGCGCAACCTGCCAAAATCCTCACTGAACCGTCAGGAAACAGACCTTCGACGAAACTTGAAGACACATTGCCGACGTCAAGCGGGTAGAACGGTGCCTTTACGTTAGTCTCAAACGCGAAGCGACACGACTCATCAATGTCGATCCCGGCGGCAATCCCGATTCCGGAACGTTGCAGACCAAACGCGAGTCCGCCCGCGCCGCAGAACAGGTCCACCGCGACTGGTTGTCTCCTTGAAGTCATGGTTTGAAGGGTTGAGTCTGCACGTAACGGTAATTTTAGCCGTACTCCGCTCAGCGTGCCTTTCGAAGTTGCTTTGAAATATCTTACTCGCTGACCGATGTTACCCCTATCATTCGAACTCTCCCAACGCCGCCAACATGTCGCGATTCTGCCGATTCTCGTTCGGCTCGCCAGCGAACATGAGAGGGTAGTACGCGATCATCTCCGCCGCCGGTTCGTCGGACGCGCACGGCAGTAGGAGGAAAACTGATCGCCCGTTGCGAGGTGGCTTGCGGATGGCTTGTCTATCCGCGCTGGTTTCAGGACGCGGTTTCGTCGTATCCCAACGATGCGATAAGATGCAACTGATGGATACAAGTGACAAGGGGGACACGACCTTGATCGGACAACAGCCAACCGACATCATGGCTAGCCGCAACTCGGTTTCGACGGTCGCGGGCAAGTACCGACGCGTGGAAGTTGCTTTGCCGCCGTCGTTGAACGGCGGAACGGACGTTGCTATCAATGCGCTGAACCAGCGGTTTCACGCCGATGACTTTCACGTAGTCCGCGAGAACGGCGGGTTGGAGATCTGGCTGCGTCAGGTCAACATCAACGACCTCGGCGAGGCGGTCGACCGCGTAGGTTCTGAACACGGCGCGCATGATGCGTTGCGCGAGGTATATCGCGCCGTGGAGAACATCCGCAGCTACGGGATCAATGGAAACAAGCGTCTTTACGTGGGCTACAACGCGGAACGCAAGGTTGTCGGGCGCAAAGAGAAGGTACTGCGACGGGGCAAGCACTTCTACGCCAACGATCACGACTTCATGCCGGCGCACAACCAGCTCCCCGCCGAATTCACCGACAGCATCGTCTGCGGCGACAGTCAGGAGGTGCTGAAAGCTTTGCCTGACAACTGCGTCGATTTGGTGTTCACCTCGCCGCCCTACAACTTCGGTCTCGGTTACGAGGAAGGCGACGACGCAACCGACTGGCAAGCGTACTTCGACAAGCTGTTCGCGGTGTTCGACGAATGCATCCGCGTGCTGAAGTACGGCGGACGGATCGTCGTGAACGTGCAGCCGCTGTTCTCGGATTACATTCCGAGCCACCACATCGTGTCCAACTACTTCATGGGGCGACGGCTGATCTGGAAGGGCGAAATCCTTTGGGAGAAAAACAACTACAACTGCAAGTACACCGCTTGGGGCAGTTGGAAGAGCCCGTCCAGTCCGTATCTCAAATACACCTGGGAGTTCTTGGAGGTTTTCTGCAAGGGCGACCTCAAGAAGGTCGGCGAGTCTGCCAACGCGGACATCGACGCGGACCAGTTCAAGGAGTGGGTGCTGGCGAAGTGGTCGATCGCGCCGGAGCGTCAGATGCGCGAGTTCGGGCATCCCGCGATGTTTCCAGAGGAGTTGGCGAAACGAGTGATGCTGCTGTTCAGTTTTCGCGGCGATGTCGTTCTCGATCCGTTTAACGGCGTCGGCACTACTTCCGTCGTGGCGCGCCAGAACGGTAGACGGTACCTCGGCGTGGACGTCGCGGCAGAGTACTGCGCTGCCGCCGAAGCTAGATTGTCAGACACTCAACTGAGCGGATTGCTGTGACTTCACGCGACGAACCAGTTACCCGAAGGGATCTGATTCGCGCATACAACCTTCTCGTCGGTGGGATCGAAGAAGAGGCGCTCGACGACGAAGAACGCGCCTACGGAGGTCTGGTGCGCGCCGCGAAAGGCAAACTGGTCGAGCAGTTGGCACCCCACATCGTTCGGCTCGCGTGGGACGAGTGCGGTGGCGATCCTGATCGGTTGTCGATAGATGACGTGCGGACGTATCGGGTACCGATCCAACCGGAATACATCGCCAACTTGCCAGCAGATGTACGACGGCACATCAACGCTCGGATCGACAGCCACACCTATCCGGCACGGGTTGATCGGCACGTCTTTGTCGACGGCGAGTTCGTTTTGGGCATCGAGTGCAAGTCGTACGCCGAGAACGCAATGCTCAAGCGGATTCTTATCGATTTTCGGTTGCTCAAATCGATGCATCCTGATCTGATATGTTGCCTTTTGCAGCTGGAGAGTATGCTGGGCGGCGACTATTCTCAGCCGCTAGCGCAAACGACTTTTGGCAGCACGAGCAGCCACACGTTGATGTCGTTCTTTCCCGAAGTTGACCTAAACATCATGACCTTGCTAGAAGGTGATCGCGACGTTGATCGCCCCATCCATCAGCCTGAGCATTTCAAAGAGCTGCAACCCGAGTTGCTAGACAACGTCATAGGACGGTTCTCAGAGTTGTTGGCACCTTTCGCATAAAGAGCATTCGCCTACCGTCCTCTGGACATCTCTTCCGACGCTTCGGCATCCACGGAATCACCAGTCTGCGCGGATTCTGGGCGTATGATTGATACTTGCTAGGCATGAGTACGGTTTTTTACAGGAAGTGGCGTCCGACGCGGTTCAGCGATGTTGTCGGGCAGCAGCACATCACGGACACATTGCGGCGTGCGGTGATGTCGGATCGGGTGGCGCACGCCTACATGTTCACCGGGCCGCGCGGCGTGGGCAAGACGTCGACGGCGCGCATCCTCGCCAAAGCGTTGAACGCGGAGCTTGATGGGCATGGCGACCCGTTGCCGAACACCGAGGCAGCGATCGCGATCGACGAAGGGCGGTACATGGACCTGATCGAGATCGACGCGGCGTCGAATCGTGGCGTCGGCGATATCCGAGAACTGCGCGAAAGGGTATTGTTGCGTCCGACGTTGGGCGCTTACAAGGTCTACATCATCGACGAAGTGCACATGCTGACCACGGAGGCTTTCAACGCGTTGTTGAAGACGCTTGAGGAGCCGCCGCCGCAAGTGGTGATGATCCTCGCGACTACGGATATCCATCGAGTGCCGGCGACGATCATCTCGCGTTGCCAACGGTTCGATTTCCGGCGACTCACCGCGGACGATGTGATCGATCGGCTCGTGTTGATCTGCGATGAAGAGGGCATCGAGTGCGAGCCGGGGGTGCTTGACCTCGTTGCGAGTTCGGCTTGGGGTTCGCTCCGCGACGCCGAGAATCTGCTGGAACAGCTCGCGGTGTCTCATGGCACTGGTGAGATCACCGAGGATCAGGCCCGCGAGTTGTTTGGCATCGGTGACACCTCATCGGCGCGCGATCTGGCGAGCGCGATCCTGCGCCGTGACACCAAACGGTCATTACAGATCATCGAAGAGGAAGCGTCACGCGGTGCGGAGCTCAAGGGTTTGCGAGACAGCACGATTAGCGCGCTGCGAGGCGCGTTGCTGGCAAAACACGGCGTAACCAGCGGATACGGACGACTCGGCGATGCGCCGGAACTTGAGTCGGAAGCGATGGAGGCGTCCACCGAGCAGATGCTGCACGCCATAACGATCTTCGGTCGCAACGAGCGATATGGCGATGCTTCGTCGCCGTTGGCATTGGAGATTGCGACGTTGCAGGCTGTAGCGGAACCGCCGAAGCCAGCCGCACCCGCGGCGCCTCAGACGCGTCAACAACCGGCGCGCCGTCCGGCACCGACACCGGCATCTACACCGGCACAAGAGCGTCGGCAACAAGAGTCGACGTCGACACAACCTGCCGAATCTCCTGGCGGCTCACGAATCTTGGAAGAGATCGGCAAAGCCGCCGGCGGGCAAGTCCGAACCGTGTTCGCGCAAGTGAACTTCATCGGTCCAGACAATGGTGTTTTGGTGTTGCAACCGAAGTACGCCAACGCTGCGAAACGGTTGCGAGATGTTTGGATGAACGATGCCACTCGCGCAAAGCTCCGCCCAGCATTCCAAGCGGTGTACGGTCAGGAAATCCGGGTGCAACTGCAAGGGTCTGGAGCAGGCGCATCGAACACGCCGCAAAATGCCACCCCCACAGCTTCAGCGCGTCCCGCGCCAGCGTCGGTCACAAACTCCGAACCGAGCGTGCCGGCGGGCAATATCGCCGACGCTCCTAAACCGTTCAACGTCCCCGATGAGATCCGACGACACCCGGCGGTGCAACGTCTCGCGAATGTTGGCGGGCGCGTCGTCGGTGTGGATGATGCCAGACGCAGGTAGAGCGTCGATGACTAGTAACATTTAACCCGTAGCCAACGTAGCTGCGCGATATGAGATCCAATCCCTGCCGGAGGGCCTGACGAGATGATGAACCGCAACATGCTGAGACAAGCTCAGGCGATGCAGAAGAAGATTCAGGATCTGCAGCAGGAGATCGCCGATGCGAAGTCAGAAGCATCGGTCGGCGGTGGTGTCGTAAAGGTCGTAGTTGTTGGTGGTAGTCATGTCGAGAGCATCAGCATCGACCCCGAGGTTGTAGACCCCGAAGACGTTGAGATGTTGGAAGACTTGGTGACGGCGGCGGTCAACGAAGCGATGGAGAACGCGCAAAAGTCGGCGGCGGAGAAGATGCAGGCGATAACCGGCGGTTTGAACATCCCCGGTCTAGGGTTCTGATCCCGGCAGTTTGCCAGTGAATCGATGGCCGCGTTCCGACCTGACCCGCCGCGTTCGATCACGCCGGCAGCACCGGTGTACGACGCTCCGCGCGGTGTTGCCGCGCCAGTGGCACGCGTAATCGAAGCGTTCCGCCGTTTGCCCGGCATCGGTCCCAAGAGCGCGCAGAGATTGGCGTATCACCTCGTGCGTATGCCAGACGCGGAAGCGGAAGAGCTCTCGGATGCCATCACGGGCGTCAAGAAGCGGATCCGGTTGTGCGGAATATGCGCTGACATCACGGAAAGCCCCGAATGCGGAATCTGCTCCGATCCCAACCGCGACCGCAACACGATCTGCGTCGTCGAAGAACCGCTAGACGTTACGGCCATCGAGCGGACCCAGACGTACCGCGGCCTGTATCACGTTCTGCACGGTGCGATTTCGCCGACGAGCGGCATCGCGGCGTCGGACCTGAAGATCAAGGAGTTGCTCCAGCGCTTGCAAGATGAAGACGTGGACGAGGTTATCGTTGCAACCAACCCCAATCTGGATGGTGAGGCGACGGCGATGTATCTGCAACGCGCCATCAGTCCCGCCGGTATCACGGTAACGCGTATCGCACGCGGACTGCCGTCGGGTTCAGACATCGAATATGCCGACGATGCTACTTTGGCTCACTCCCTCGAAAGTCGATCTGAACTAGCTTGATCAAAAAGCACACTACGCAGGTAGTTAGTGGAAGGACCACAAACCCATGAAAATCGAACAAATTGAGTCGTTCCTAGTGGAGCGGTTCTTGGTCGTGCGAGTGACGACGGACGACGGAACGCAAGGCATCGGTGAAAGTTGCTACTGGGCTTATCCGCGCGCCGCTGAAGAGACTGTGAAAGCGTTGGGCGAGGCAATCGTCGGGATGGACCCGGCCGACACCGAGCACATCTTCAACTACATGCACCGCTACAACGGCAGTTTCCGCGGCAACAGCATCGCGGCGGCGATCAGCGGCATTGATATGGCATTGTGGGACATCAAGGGTAAGCGACTTGATGCTCCGGTGTGGGACTTGCTCGGCGGTCGCGCCCGGCAGAAAGTGCGCGGTATTTTCCTCGGCGTGGGAGGCGAGACTCCAGATGAAGTCGCCGAACGCGCCAAAATTGCCATCGATCGCGGATACTCCGCGCTCAAGTTCACGCCGATGCCGCGTGAGTTTCAGGTTTTGAAGTACCCGGTGCTCGTCGAGAACGCCGTCGATATGGTCGCCGCAGTGCGCGAGACCGTCGGCAACGATTTCGACATCGGCATTGAGATACATCGCAACATGCGACCATCCGAAGCAGTCGTCTTCTGCGAAAAGGTGATGGAGTTCAACCCCTACTTCATCGAAGACCCCATCGTGCCAGATGGTGTGCTGGCGATGTCGGAAGTGGCGACGAAAATGCGATTGCCGTTGGCAGTTGGTGAGCGGAACGCTGGGATATACGAGTTTCGCGAGTACGCGCAGATGACAAACTGCTCGTTCTTCAAACCAGACATCGCGGTGGCGGGTGGAATAACGGGCGTCAAGAAGATATCTGCCATCGCCGAAGCGCATCACATCCTGATCGCGCCGCACAACTTCCAAGGTCCGATCGCGACCGCCGCCTGTGTGCAACTCGGTATATCTTCCCCCGCGTGGGACGTGTTGGAAGCTGTGGATGAAGACAAGCCGCCGCGATCAGACATGGTCGACGCGCCGATGGAGGTAGTTGACGGCTGGTTCACGCTCCCCGAAAAGCCGGGGCTTGGCGTCACGTTTAACGAAGCCGCGCCCGACCTTCACCCGTTCGATCCGGCCCGCATCCCGCCGCCGATCCGCGAAGACGGCAGCGTCGGACTGCGTTGAAACAACTGAGAAATTATTCGCCATATGACTCTTACTAACGTGCAAGTCTGATGTATGGTAAGCAGAAGTGCTTGCAGTACACATGATTTGTCGAGAGAGTCTTGAGCGAAGACGAACGTAACGTCGGCGAACCTACGCCGTCTGATCCCGAAAACCGCGAATCGATCTGGGCGATCCGCACGCGATGGACAACGCTCTGCTTGGTGTTGTTCACGATTCAGGTCGTTGTCGGTTTCGGGATCGCGGTGTACGACGGGGTTTCCACGTCCACGCCGGATGCTTGGAAAGAGACGTATTTTGATATCATTCTGCGTACTGGACAGGTAGGGATCGCGTCGGCGATCCTCTCGTTTGCGGCGATCGAAATACTGGGCAGCGTCATGCTAATGAGCGAATGGATAAGAGTCAGACTCGTAGAACCAGCCAAGGAACGGCAACGCGAGACGATTGAAAGACGTCTTGAAGAAGGACGCGTTCGCGGGCTTGAAGAAGGACATAGACAGGGGTTAAACGCGGCCAACGCGGCGGCACTCGAGTGGTTCCGACGTTATGAAGAGGCCAATCGCAAGGGCGAACATCTCGATGAGGATCCTCCCTTCATGCAGAACGGCAAGTCCGATCAACGTTCAGATTGAGTCGGATTTAGCTCAAACGACGGTTGAACCGCTCAATCTCCAACCGCCGATGATGAAAACCTATGCCGCCGCGACAACAACGCAGATTCTTCAACTCTGAAGGCATCGTTGTGCGGGCGCGCGATCTCGGCGAAGCGGATCGAATCGTCGTTCTGCTGACTCCGCATCGCGGTTTGGTTTCGACCGTGGCGAGAGGCGCTCAACGGACCAAGTCCAAGACTGGCGGGCATGTCGATTTGCTCCGGCATGTGACGGCGCAGATTTCAGAGGGCCGATCCGATCTTCATGTCGTAAGCCAAGTCGAGACGGTCAACGCATTTCTTGGCATACGGAACGACTTGGACCGTCTTTTTCTCGCGTCGCACTTCGCGGAGATGTGCGAACGTTTCTCTCTGCCTGATGCCGGCAACCCTCGCATCTTCGACCTGTTGCGCGACTCGCTGTTCTCGGTCGAAACCACCGACAAAACTTCGTTGCCACTCCTGCGACTGTGGCATGAGATGACGCTCCTACGTGCCGTCGGTCTGCAACCGCAACTGCAACGATGTGTCCGCACCGGCGCCGACATCACCCCGGGCGACCACTGGTTCTCGGCATCCGAAGGTGGCATCGTAAAACGTCCGGACCACCTGAACGGCAATGGTTCGACTCCCGACCCCGTAGCGTTCGACAAGTTCGACCTGCGCGACGACGGACTGACCGCACCCGTCACCTCGGCGCCACTAAACGCGGTCAAACTGCTTCGGCATATCTCACGTTCGCCAGAATGGGCACGCGTCGCAACCCTCCGCGTCGATGCCAGCACCCTGCAAAACAGTTCCCGCCTCATGTCCGAGATGCTCCGCTACCAACAAGAACGCGGCATCGGCAGAGCGGAACGGGTGATGGGGGAGGTTGGCAATGCTGTTAACAACTGATCAACAGGAAGTTTCACCAAATGAATGTAGTATGATGGTACCACATAGATACGCTAACGGAGATGCGACTTGAACGATGACCACATTCAAGAAGTGCTAACTCAAGCGATGGCCGCTGTGGCCGAGGATGAGTTTAAATGCCTAGCGTCAGGACTTGACGAATTCGACATCCTGGAACGATTGACGGATGGGCTAATCGAGTTGCAGGGATTAAGCGTCGGACAAATGCCACAATACAATCCATGGACGTCACTCTGTTACCTCACATGGTATCAACCTCACCACATCAACTTGGCCTTAACGATGTTGACCGAGAAGACGAAGCTAATACAGAAAACGTTTGGCAATAACGACGGGATCCGTTGGATTGACTTCGGATGCGGCAGTTTTCCGATGCACATAGCCCTTGATGTCGCCACCGCCGTCGACCCCGTTCTGGAGTCGTACAGATCACGTATTCACAGAATTGGGATCGACTCAAGTGAACACATGCTGTCAATCGGTGAGCAACTGATGCGAACTATCGAAGCATTGGAACCCAGTCTCACTCTAGGTTCAAAGACTTTGATTGCCGGAACCGATTTGCGGGAAAGATTGCAGGCGATCGAGGAATCAGGCAATCTACCGACCGTCTTGAGTGTCATGCACGTGTTTTATAAAGAAAACATCGTTCAAGTCAAAAACGAGTTGGCGGGGTTGATTGCATCGTTGGAACCAAAACTGATCCTGGTCATGGGCCAGTCATCTTCCAAACCTCTTCTAGACTGCGTATTTTCGGATCATCTAGACACTTACCTACACCCACAATCAAAACTATACGGCGCCCTTCAACAACCGCTCAGATTAAGTGGCGAATTGGCCCCAATCACGGCCCTCCGCCGAAAATGGCGCAAATATATTAGAAACGTACTCCTTCGGCGCGACGGTACGTTTAGCGAAGGAGGGTCGACCGGGCAACGCAACGCGACTGTAGTCCATCAAAAAGGCGTTTCCGAAAGTAACACCTCGCCTGGTTCGACCCGAAAAGTAGCAGATGGGGCGGATCTGCGGACCGAAGGCTATCAGATGGCAATGAATTATCTAAAGCAAGGAGTGAACTGGTCAGGACACCCGTCAGCGGCCCCGGTGGAGGTCCGGGTATACTACAGGGTATGAACCCGCTAACCTCGATGTGACAACCCAGACTCAGAAATCATTCGAAGGCCTCGCTCCCCCGTGCGTGAGTGGTCCCACTAGAGTCGGTGATACCTGCGTCGCATACCGCGATGTCAAAGAGATCCTGACCCGAGCTACTGGTTTCATGGATGCGTACGATTTCACCTTGCAACCGTGTAGCGGATGTTCATTCGGATGCACCTACTGCTATGCCGCCTTCTTCAGCCACAGCAAGGAGAAGCGGGACAACTGGGGCAAGTGGGTCGACGTGAAGCAAAACGGCGTCGAATTGTTGCGTAAGCGCAAACTAGGATCCTTGGATG
The DNA here is from genome assembly GCA_963662485.1 of Dehalococcoidia bacterium. Taxonomy (GTDB): domain Bacteria; phylum Chloroflexota; class Dehalococcoidia; order Lucifugimonadales; family Lucifugimonadaceae; genus Bin127. The sequence goes on from OY759581.1 coordinate 521,481, forward strand.
GCAAACGCATCTACATGAGCAGCGTGACTGATCCGTATCAACCGATAGAGCGTCACATCAGGTTGACCCGCGGAGCCCTCGAAGTCATGTCTGAACGACACAAGCCGAAGCTAGTGGTTCAGACTCGTAGCCCCGATGTGACGCGCGACATCGACCTATTCCGGAAAATCGAAGACAACGGCGGCCGAGTGCAAGTCAACATGACGGTGACCACCGACGACGAGGATATCCGACGCATTTTCGAGCCGTCTTGCCCGAACAACACGGTCCGGCTCCGTGCCATCGCCGAGGTTCAAGCCGCAGACATCCAGTCATGTATAACCATGACGCCGTTACTTCTAGTGGAAAATCCGGTCCGTTTCGCGGGTGAATTACTCGAAACCGGCGTTCGGAGATTCATCATCCAACCCTTCCACTTCACTCGCGGCAAGTTCGTCGCCAATACCCGCGAAAACGCGACTCGCCTGATGGCAGACAAGCTGGATTGCGAAGTGAGAGACTTTGTGTCCGCCTACATGCGGAGCTACAACGCTGCCGAGCAGATCATCCGGGATCGTCTCGCTGATGAGGGAATTCCTCTTGGCGAGGGCAAGGACGGTTTCAAGCCGCCGTTCTGATACCGGTCAAGTGATCGGTTTTCAGGCTGGGACAGATGCTGACCTGTCGGTAGCAGTGGGCACCGTCCCGACGTGACCACCAAGCATTAACTTTCTGGTGCGTACCACGACCCTGCCAAGTAGAGATCGGGGTTGGGTCGCTCGCGAGAAGCCAGGCCTTCCCAAGGCAACGGGATTGGAACGTGCTACTCGCTATCCCCGGCTTCCGGCGCGGTGGATTGTTGGAGGTACTTGAAGAGGTCGGAGTCGCTCTCGAGGACGATGAGTGATTGACCGTCGACGATCTTTTCGTAGGTTTCGAGGGAGCGGCGGAACTCGTAGAACTCTGGCGCCTGCTCGAGCGCCTCGGCGAGGATCTTAATCGCTTCTTCCTCAGCCTCGCCGCGCAGTCTAGCGGCGGTACCGTTGGCGGTCTCGAGGATGATCTGGACGTCACGGTCTACTTCGGCGCGGATTTCACGGTCTCTCTGGGTACCTTCGGCACGCAATCCCTCGGCGATTCGGGCACGCTCGGCTCTCATGCGGGCGAATACGGATGCCTCGATCTCGGTTGGGAAATCGGCTCGCTTGATGCGGACATCCACGATCTCGATGCCGAGTTCGTCCGCCAATGGTCGGAAATACGCCACCGAGCCATTGCCGATGATCTCAGGACGTGTCTCGCGTTCCAGCGCGTCAAGCTCTTCGATGGTCGCCCGACGGGCACGTGCGATCGCACCCTCAGCCGCCTCGTCTGTGACCATCACGGTCAAACGAGGGTCGCGAAGGTTGTTGTTGAACAGTTCGAGTGCCTGTTGACGCGTGATTTCGGACCGGTTGCTGGCTTCCGCGACACGCCCCATCACCTCTTCTCGGGTTTCAGAAATCACTTCGGACTGGGTGTCGAGCGCGACTTCCCGACGTAGCTGCGAGTTGACGATGTCTGACACTCGTGAAACCGCTTCCGTTTCGGTCCGTAGGCGCTGGAAGAACTTGAGCGGGTCGACGATGCGATATCGGGCGTAGGCATCAATCACGAGGTTGCGCTTGTCGGAAGTCAGCAACGAAGCGGGTTGTGCGTCAACGCGGAGCAGTCGGCTATCCATCTTGACGACGGTTTCGACGAAGGGCTGTTTGACGTAGAGCCCAGGACTTCGGTAGTCGCGCTGGAACGCGCCGAAACGCGTGACGATCGCTAGTTGCGTCTCATCAATGGTGAAGAGGATTTGCGGCACCAAGATAAACGCCGCGATTACGAGGATGACTATGGAGACGATCAGGCGTGGCATTGGTCTACTGGCCTCCCGTCTGGTTGGTCAGTCCATTGCCGGTAAGGGTGCCCAAGCTGTCAAGGGGCAACAACGGCAACGCATTGGAACCGGAATTGATGACAATCTTCGATTTACCGGCGAGGATGCGTTCGATGGCTTCGAGATACAGTCGGGTTCGCGTGACGTCCGGGGACACTTCGTATCCTACGAGTATCGCCCTGAAACCATCGGCTTCACCGCGTGCGCGCTCGATTCGTCCTCGCTTGAAACCGTCGGCCTCTTCGACGATCTGGGCTGCCGAACCAGTCGCTTGCGGAATTTGTGCCGCCTTGTAGGCCTCTGCCAGGTTGATGTCGCGCTCACGGTCTTCACGCGCCCTGACCACATCCTCAAAGGCGTCCTGCACTTCTGCCGGCGGGTTAACGTTTTGCAAAAGCACCTGGAGCACGTCGATGCCGGTGTTGTAGTCGCGTGTCAGCTCGCGCATCTTGTCCAGGATGCTCGCCTGAACCTGTTCTTTCTCGGTAGTCAGAACGTCGTCGATGTTGCGCGCGCCAACAACCTGTCGGACAGCGGTCTCGGCGATGTCGCGGAGTGTTTCTCCGTCCGGCAATCCGGCAGACACACCTCGATCCGGATCTCCCGGATCGTCCACCTCAAAGAGGAAACTTCTGAGGTTCGAAATTCGGTACTGCACAACCATCTGCACGTCGACGATGTTTTCATCGCCGGTGATCATCTCCGACTCGCTCTGCACTGGGGTAGTGCTGGAACCATTGACCGCGCTTCGGAAACCGAGCTCCAGTCTCCGGGTGTTCGTGACCGCTACTACGTTGCGAGTTCCGACCGGGCCGGGCCAGTGCCAGTGCAGACCTTGATCTGCGATCGCGACGAATCGACCGAAGGTTCGGAGTGCCGCTTGCTCTTCTGGTCCTACGGTGTAAACACCGGTGGCTAGCCATGCGACTGCGGCAACTGGGATCAGGAATAGAACGATGGCGTTTAATCGGCCCGAACCGCCGCCCTTGCGTTCGTCATTATCCGACGAAGACCCGGAATCGTCACCACCCCTGCCGGACACGCCCGTAAACGCCTGCTTGATGCGGTCGACGATGTCGCCAAATGTTACTTCCGGCTCCTCGTCGCGCTCTGGCGGACGGTACATCAAGGACTCGTCCGACGGATTGTCGGAGGTCGTAGCGTGCTGCGAGGTGGACATCTGGGGAATATACGGGAGCGGCTGACGAGGTTGGTTCACGCCACTGCTAGGGAACTACGTCGATAGGTACTGCTGGGTTTTGCGAGCCGATTCCGATTCGTCAACGACTTCAATGATCTGTCAATATCGAGATTATATGCGAACCGCGCCAGAATCGCCCGTCCTCGCGCCGATCGGCAGGCAACTTACTTGGGATTCGACGTCGAAGTATCCTGCGGCCTGCTCGCGGGTGTCATTCTGTGAATGATGCCCAAGCTACCTGTGCTGTCGATTGCCCGCGGCAGTTCGAGTCGGATCAAGATTCAGTCACCAATGGCGCCGCCGACATCCCGTTGCTTGAAAACCCAAGCCGTCGCCGCGACCAATGCGGCTGTGTAACCGAGGATCGCAACGAATGCCCAGAGAGTCTCCGAAGAATTCAGTTCCGACGGTGTAGTCGTCCAAGATAGGAAGGCTTGAATGAGCATATAATCCGCAACATCCGTAAGCGTGTCGTTGAGGCGGAGAAGCGTCGCGAGTATCGACTCCACGATGAAATATCCGACTGATAGGGCTATGCCTAGACCGCGTGAGGTGGTCAACACCGTGATGAAGACGCCGAGAGCGATGAATGGTAGCAGCCCGTACACGGTTTTGAGGAAAATCAGGACTACCTCGGACCATTCGCCGGAATCCGCGATGCCGCTGCTTTCGTCAGTGGAGATTAGTGCGATCGCCAGGCTGGAAGCCACGGCGACGAGCGCAATGATCACAAGCGCGTCAGAACACATCCTAACGAGTAGCAGAATCTTGGCAAATAGGAATTTCCATCGCCCGACGCCGCCGGCAAGGACGGTTCGTAGAGTGCCGTAACCATATTCGGACCCCACGATTGAGGCTGCGAGAATCATGATGAGAATAGGGCCTATCGCAATGGGTCTGAAAGAGGAAATGATGGCGATGCTCTGAGTGATGCTGTTGGGAAGCGTGAAACTTCTGCGAAGCTGTTCTCGGTCAGCGAATCCATCACAAACCCCGTCAGTGCGCCATGAGTCCATCTCTTTTAGGAACTCGTCGCGTCGGTCTTCAGGGAGTTGATCGAAGCCCGGTGGCATCCGATCGTTCACAAAATCAGAACAGGTAATCGTCAATGAGCCGGGTGTGGGTTCCTCCCATGACACGCTGTATGACATGAATCCACCGCCCATCACCATGTTGACATCGTCGTTGTGGAAAGCTAGGTAGTTGACCCAAATGCTGAGTTGCGAGACGAGCAGAGCAATTGCGAGAAGAACCCAGAGAATACGGAGACGTCGGACTTTGAACCATTCCCATTTGGTCAAACGAAGTGTGTGTTGCATCAGAAATGTCTCCGCTGATTGAGCTGAAGGATGGCGTCTCACACCGACGCCGGTCTCGGTCCCGTTGCTACTCGTTTCCCTCTTCGCCGGTGACTTCGAGGAAGTATCTCTCCAATGAACCGGGACCGGTGCGAGTCTCGATCACGTAAACTTCTGATCTTCCGAGGACCGTTGATAACTCAGGGAGTTTGTCGCGCGCAGAAGACACGACAACCTCGCCGTCTTCCATCCGCGCCTCTTCGATCCAATCGAGCGCCGAAAGAATCGCCACCGCTTTCTCGTTGTCCGTCGTCTTGAGGCGGACATGTTCGTCGGATCGGAGAATGTCTGACACGGCGCCTTGGGCGATAAGGTTTCCGTCGGACATGATGACGACGCTGTCACACATCTGCTCGACCTCGTTCAGCAAGTGACTGGCTACGAGGACAGTTCTCCCGTCTTCGGCGAGTTGCCGGATGAGGTGACGAACTTCAGCCATGCCTGCGGGGTCCATGCCATTGGTGGGCTCATCGAGCAAGAGAAGTTCGGGGTCGCCCAAAAGCACGAACGCAAGCCCGAGTCGTTGTTTCATGCCGAGGGAATAGGTGCTGAAGCGCCGATCTCCGCTCTGTGCCAGACCGACCTTTTCGAGGAGACCGTCGATGTCCTCGGGTTCGCCCCGCTGAAAGATGCCTTGGAAGTAACGGAGATTCTCGCGACCAGTTAAGTAGGGATAGAAGGACGGGTACTCAACGATCGCTCCGACACGGCGCAAGGATTCTTGAAGGCCGTCGGCTGATCCGAATAAACTGAAGCTGCCGGAAGTCGGTTGCACGAGTCCGAGCAACATTCCCATCGTGGTTGTTTTGCCGGAGCCGTTGGGACCGAGCAAACCAAAGGCGTGGCCCCGGGGAACGGACATCGAGAGCTCGTCTACGGCGACGATGCTGCCGTAGATCTTTGACAGCGCTTCGGTTTCGATGATTGGTTTTGCGTTTCCCATTCCGTATCCTCCTGCGTGTTCTTTGAACGCTGAAACCGCCAGATCGGAGATCAACTGCATCCATACGATCAGTCCACGCGCCCCTTTGCCGTCGCACCGCATCCTGTCCCGGAAGAACTGGACCATCAATTCGCCGTATTCTCCCCGAAACTCCCTCGGATATGCGACGAGGAGTGCTCGATATACCCTCTCGGAGATCACCTCAGACTCCCGTCCTCGACAACGCGTCCTTGCGTCTAGACCTCGCTGTACGGGCGAGTTGCTCAATTCGTGCAACCTCGGCGTCGATAGTGCGCGTTCCTAAATCGGTTAGACGATAGTAGCGACGTCGTTCATCGTCGAGGTCAGGGTCAGGACGTTCGGAGCTAGCTTCAATCAAACCAGTTTTCAACATCTGCTTGACGGCTCCGTACAGCGTGCCGGGTCCCATCGCAACCGCGCCATCCGTGAATGCTTCAATCTCTTTCATGATTGCGTAGCCGTGCTTATCGCCGGTTGCGAGGGCGAGCAGAATGTGGAACTGCGAGACCGGGAGCGGAAGCAGATCGCGAGGGGTTTGGCGCTGCATGGCTAGTTCTCCAGTGAGGCTGGTAACAGCCCGATCTCGTTCAAAATTGCGAGTGTATATAGCGTAAGTCGATATATCAACATTAATTATATCGATCTACGATATAAAGTCAACCCAATCTCGATGAAGAGTTAGGGTAGCGATTTGCATCGGAGCATGATCGATTTCGACGCTCGAATCGGAACGTCTGACGACATCCTTGAACCGCGAATGTTTACGTTTGGATTCGCGGTTTGTCCGCCGCCGGGGTCCCAATTGAAAAACACCCCCGGTGGTTGACCGGGGGTGTCAGGTTGGCATGTGCGTTCGGTTTTACGAGCCGTTGTTGGACTCGATCGCATCGACGATGCGGCCGGCGTTCATCGGGGTTTCCCGCAAGCGGATGCCGATGGCGTCTTTGATCGCGTTGCCAACAGCGGGTACCGGAGGCACGATCGGGACTTCGCCGACGCCGCGCACGCCGTACGGGTGCACGGGGTTGGGCACTTCGACGATCACGGTTTCGATGTTCGGCAGATCGAGCGAGGTGGGCATTCGGTAGTCTAGGTAGGACGAGTTGGACATCACGCCGTCATCCGACATGTAGTACTCCTCGTTCAGTGCCCAGCCGATGCCTTGTGCTGCACCGCCTTGCATCTGTCCCTCGACGTATGACGGGTGAATTGCCCGCCCGGCGTCTTGCACGATGGTGTAGCGCACGACGTCGGTCTTGCCGGTTTCCGGATCGATTTCGAGGTCGCAGATGTGCGTTCCGTAAGCACCGCCAGCGGCTTCGAGATCGACGCTGCCAGTGGACGTTACCGGACCTCCGGTGTCGCCGAGTTTGCCTGCCAGATCTTTGAAGCCGATGCTCAATTCGGGGTCAGACTTCGACGAGAATACCCCGTCTTCGAACTGTACGTCGTCTTCGTCGATGCTCCACAGCATCGAGGCGCGCACCTTGAGCTTGTCGATCATCTCAATCGCGGCGTTGTACGCGGCGTAGCCAGTCGCGTAGGTTACGCGACTTCCGCCCGTCACGGCGGTGAAACCGACAGTATCGGTATCGACAACCGTCGGGTTGACGTCTTCGGCGGTGATGCCGAGCGTCTCCGCGGCTTGCATGGCGATCGATGCGCGGGTGCCGCCGATGTCGGTGGAGCCTTCCACCAATTCGACCGTGCCGTCGTTGTTCAGCGAAAGGTTGACGGAAGACTGCAATCCGACGTTGAACCAGTATCCGCTGGCGAAACCGCGTCCGCGGACGCGCCCAGGGGATGCGTCGCCGACTTCGGAGTTGTAGTGGTCCGACTCCTTGACGGCGTCGAGTACCTCTTCCATTCCGATGCGCGGGAAGATCGGGCCGTCGCCGCGGCGTGTGCCTTCTTTAGCGGCGTTGTCGCGTCGGAACTGCCACTTGTCGAAACCGGCCTTCTCGCAAAGGTCGTCGACCAACGTCTCGATGGCGAACGCGACTTGTGGTGAGCCGGGTGCGCGGTAAGCCGCGACCTTGGGCTTGTTCACCAACACGTCGTAGCCGACGATGCGCATGTTCGGGATGTGGTAGCAGGCGTAGATGCACATGCCGGACGCGCCAACAAGCGATCCGGGATATGCGCCAGCTTCCATCCGCAGAGTGGAGTCCGCGGCGATCAGCTTGCCGTCTTTAGTGGCGCCGAGTCTCAGGTTGATCTTGCCACCGGCGGCTGGTCCGCTGCCCTCGAATACGGAGCGGCGCTCCATAATCATCTTGACTGGAACGTTGCCAGCTTTACGCGAGAGCGTTGCGGCTACCGGTTCAAGGTAGATCGGGATCTTGCCGCCGAAACCGCCGCCAATCTCTAGCGGGGTAACGCGGATCTTGGACTCGTCCATCTGCATGACGGCGGCGACTTGCTGTCTGACGGTGAACGCGCCTTGCGTGCTCGTCCAGATTCGCAGTCGGCCGTCCTCGTCCCAAACCGCGGTCGCGTTGTGCGGTTCGATGTAGCCCTGGTGCACCATCTGAAGCGAGAACTCGCCTTCGACGACATGGTCGGCTTCCGCTAACGCGGCATCGGGGTCGCCGAATTCGTGGGTGAACTCTTTGACGTGGTTCGGATGCCCACTCTCTTCCGCGCCCGGCGAGTCGACGAATTCATCGAGTATCGGGGGCATGCCATCCGCGATGGTGTCTTCGACGTTCGTCGCCGACTGCAGCACCTCGTACTCGACCTTGATGGCGCGTGCAGCTTCCTCTGCGGTGTAACGGTCAACCGCCGCGACGCCGGCGATGGCGTGTCCAGCGTATAGAACCTTGTCGCTGGCGAGGATGTTATCCACGGCCCACTTCAAGTTAGTCGCGCCTTCACCGAGGTCGACCATCTTGTTATCCGCCTTTGGCAAGTCGGAATTGGTCACGACCGCGTGGACGCCGTCCATCGCTTCGGCGGCGGAGGTGTCCACAGACAAGATGCGAGCGTGCGCGTGGGGACTGCGCAAAACCGCGCCCCAAATCATGCTCGGCAACTTGATGTCCGCGCCGTAGACAGCGCGCCCGGTTACCTTGTCCAATCCGTCGTGGCGGATCGGACGGGTACCGATGACTTTGTATTCGCTCTTGGGTTCAAATGTTGCAACCATAGTCGGTCCCTTCGTTTGTGTCGATGTTCGACTTGATTCGCTTGTCTAGTGTTTCAGTTGGGCGGTAAGCCTCATGCCATCTCATCGGAGGCCTTCTGCACGGCGCGCACGATCTTGTCGTATCCGGTGCAGCGGCAGAGGTTACCTGCCAACCAGTGCCGGATGCGATGTTCGTCTGGCGCCGGCTCGTTGTCGAGCAAGCCTTTGGCGGCAACCAAGAAGCCCGGCGTGCAGATACCGCACTGAAGCGCGGCCTCTTCGAGGAAGGCCTGCTGCAAAGGATGCAGACCTTCTGGTGTCGCCATACCCTCAACGGTTTCAACTGATTTACCGTCGATCTCGGCTCCTAGCACAAGGCATGAGTCGACGATACGTCCATCGAGAGTTACGGTGCATGCGCCGCAATTGCCGTCCAAACATCCCTCTTTGGTGCCGGTCAGACCGACAATCTCTCGGAGGGTGTCAAGCAGGCTCATGTACGGCGGCACAAGGAACTCGTGCGGGCTGCCGTTGATCGTGGTCCGAACGTGGACTCGGGATGGTCCGGGAGTGATTTGAGTTGTCATCTGCTACTAACCTCTTGCTCGCTCTACGGCTTTGTTGATCATTCGCCGCGTCAGAACGGCGGCGAGGTGTTTTCGCTGATCGACGGTACCGCGCATGTCGGTGATCGGTGACGCGGCATCGCCCGCGGCTTGCGCGGCGGCCTCGATCGCATCGTCGCCGACGGATTTGCCGACCAACGCGTCAGCTGCTGCTGGTACCACTAGCGGAACTGGCGCAACGGCGGCCAGCGCGACGCGCGCGGCTTCGATAGTGTCGCCGGCGTCGTTCAATTTGACCGATACGCCCGCGCCCGCAACTGCGATGTCCATCTCATTGCGCGGGATGAATCGCTCGTATGCAGCGCCAAAGTTGCCGCCCGGATTGGGAAGAACGAGGCTCACTAGAATCTCGCCGCGTCCGAGAACGTTCGATCCTGGTCCGGTGCAAAAGTCTTCGACCGGAACATTGCGACGGTCGTCTTTACCGCCCGGTCCGGCGATTTTGCAGACGGCGTTGTACGCGATCAACGGGCATATGCCGTCCGCACTCGGCGAGGCATTGCAAAGGTTGCCGCCCAAGCTGGCGCGCGATTGGATCTGGATACCGCCGATCATCTCCACGGCGTCGATGATGCCGGGGAAGCTCGCGCGTATCTTCTCGTCTTCGTAGATTTGGTAACACGGCACTGCGGCGCCGATCGAAACACTACCGTCCGCGTGGTGGACGATGTCCGTCAATTCGGGGATGTTCTTGACATCGACGATTGCGTCGAGGTCCCACCGGTTCGCCCGTGCCTGAACCAGTACGTCAGTCCCGCCGGCGATCGGTCGCGCTCGTTCTCCGTGCTTGTCAAGCACTGCGACGGCACCATCGATCGACGTGGGCGCTTCATATGCAAATGGATGCAAAAGCCCGCTCCTTTAGCCTGTTTGCCTATCGGCTTGCTCCGCCGAGTGAGACACTCAAACGCAGACCTGCCGATTTTCTCGCATTAGAGTTTATGCGAGATTGAGCGCAACTGCAAAACGCGAACGGCAAAGTCTGTCAACAATTCGCTAAACCGCGTCGGTGCGTCGACCAAACACTCAATCCATCCGCCGCAGAACCAAAACCCATACGCCGAAAGTGGCGAGTATCGCCATCACGCCGGCGACGACGAACGCGGATGGCGCGCCCCAGAGTTGCGCGATCGAACCCATCAGCAACGCTCCCAGTGCCTGCGCGCCCCAGGTGAAGTTCATCAAACTCATCACTCGCCCTCGAAAATTGTCGTTGGTGAGCGTCTGGACGACGGTGGTGCTCATCGTTCCCTTGACTACTGACAATCCCCCGACCATGCCGGCGATGACGATAGCGTACGTGAAAACATCGACCGCGCCAAAGATGATGTAGCAAACTCCGACTGCGATCCCGCCGAGAGCGAGATAGAGCGGCGGTTTCGCACGGGTGCCGATCAAAGTGATCGTGAAGGTGCCGATCAGTCCGCCGATGCCAATGGCTAGAAGAAGACGTCCGTAAGTCGCGCTGTCGCCGAGGTAGACCTCTTGGGTTACGACGGGCAGAAGTGTCTCGAACGGCGTCGCGACGATGCCGATGAGAATGCCGTAACCGATGATCGCGGCGATCGCCGTCTCCCGACGGACGTATCGCACGCCCTCGATCATGTCGTGGACCCTGGCTTTGGCGCTCTCCGACAACGACGCGTTCGCGTTATTAGCGCGTTCTGGTGCTTTTTCGCCTGGGCAGTGGCGCGTGTGGTCCATCAACAATAGGGTCAAGACGGTTAGGACGTAAGACGCCGAGACGATGAAAAACAGTCCTTCCATGCCGACGGCTGAAACGAGCGGGTGAAACAACGACGGCCCCAAAATCGCCGCGCCGCCGAAAACGACGGCGTAGAGTGATATCGCACTTGGCAGCTGCTCTTTGGGAACTAGCGATGCTACCATCGCGCCGCGCGTTGGGATGTCGAACGCGAGCATGACACCAGTCACGCTGGCGATCGCAAGCAGATGCCATGTCTCGATCCAGTCCGTTGCGATCAAAACCGCAGTGATGAAACCGACGACTGCGAAGAGAAATCTCGTGAATCGCAACAGCCGCAATCGGTTCACGGTGTCAGCCACGACGCCTCCCCATACGGAGAAGATCATCACTGGCGCCATCGTCGCGGCGGTGAGCGAACCGAGCAGTATCTCGGATTCGGTAAGCGACCGCATCAGCCACAATCGGCCGTAGATCAGCGTCCACATCCCGACGTTCGAGAATGCTGCCGCGATCCAGAAGAGTCGGTACTCGCGGTAGCCGAAAACGGCGAATCCGGTGCGACTCAGCACTCGAAGATTCCGGCGGCGAGGTCAATTTCGCTCTGAAACGCCCTGATATTGCCCGAGGTCACGTCCTCGATGCTCACCGCTTCGTGAGTCTCGCCCGATTCCATTACGCCGTACGCCAACGCGAGCGCGGCCATACCCTCTTTGGGTCCGACTTCTGGAGCGGTACCGGTGGTGATAGCCCTCGCGAAATCGAGATACTCGATGGCGATGATCTTCGCGTCGATCTTGCGGAAATCCATGTCGTAGGACGACAAACTACGCTCGCCATCCCAAAGCGTTGAAGTTATGTCGTCGAGTTCAATATCCGGTACGAGTTTTAACAGGTCGTCCGCTTCGACCGTCACACCGTCGCCCTTAACGATGCGCGGGCCGATTCCACTTCGGCTCGGTGGGCGGTAAAGTGTGCCTTCGCTGCCAACGACAACCGAATCGCCGAGCGCGTAACCGTGCGATGCATCGGTGATAATCATCTGGCCTGACGCGCCTGACGCGAAGCGGATAGTGGCGAACGCGGTGTCTACGGCGTCCTGCTCGATGATGTCTCCAATCGTCTCGCCACCAGCCTCTCGACGGTGATCGTACATCCTCGCCAAACCCGGCGCCTGATCCGACATCGGCCTCAGAAGTCTTTGCTCGTCGTTTACATCGGTCTCGGCAAAGACGCGCACCGCCGGCCCCATTAGGTAGAGGAGCAGGTCCGCGTTGTGCACGCCGGCATCGAGCACGACTCCGCCGGCTTGGTCTTTCTTCGCGCGCCACACCGTGCTATGCATGACGCCGCGGTGGGCGCTAGCGATTGAAAAGTCGATTGCAAAGTACGGATCACCGATCGCGCCGCCGTCAAGCAACGACTTCGCCAATCGATTCATCGGATCGCGCCGAAAGTTCTCGGCGATGGCGAGGGTTTTGCCAGTCCGTTCGGAGCACGCAGCCATCATGCGGCAGGCGGTCAAGGTCAAACCCATCGGCTTTTCGACGATGACGGAGAGGCCAGCTTCCATCGCCGCGATCGCCAACGTGTGGTGAAACGGGGTGCTCGTTACGATATCGACCGCGTCCAGGGCGATGCTCGGATCATTGACGGCGTCCTGAAGGTCGGCGAATGCTTTCGGGTTTTCCGGGGTGGCGCCGGAGATAGCTTTTGCCACCGCCCGGGCCGAATCCAAGTGCGGATCGCAGACCGCGACCATTCGCAAGTCGTCGAAGTACTTTCGGAGCTCGATGTACCCGGTTGCGTGGCGCATCCCCATGCCGCCGGCTCCGACTAGTGCGATATTGAGAGTCATCTCAAGATTTGCTCCGGTTTTTGGTGATGGCGATGAAATACGGTCAATGGATCAACTCTGATGGTCGGACGACCTGCCTGATTCTGACAAGACCATCGCCGCGCATCAATCCGCCAATCGCGCGGCGTCGATCGCGCTGATGTTATGCGTTGAAGCACCCGTCGTAATCAGATCGCTGATCGCCTTGCCTGTCAGAGGGGCGTAATGGACGCCTTCCGACCAGTGTCCAGACGCGATATAGACGTTTTCCCAACCGGGTGCCTTTCCGACGTACGGTTTCCCATCGGCAGGCATCGGGCGCAGGCAGGCGGTGTGGTGTGTCACTGAGTTTTGGGAGATGCGGTCGGTGAGCCGCTGCACTTTCGGCAGGATGAACTCCCAAGCATATTCGGACGGCGTGCGGTCATATCCCAAACCGTCTTCCTTCGTCGCCCCCAGCACGGTACGCGAGAGACGCCGGGTAAGAATCACGCCACCTTCGTCCATGTTGTGCATAGTGGCAGGAGGCCGATCTTGTTTCGACCCCTGCGCTTCATCTTCGGGCAGATGCATGTACAACAACTCGCCTTTTTGGGGAATAACGGGGACGTGGTATCCGAGCCAATTGCTCACCATGTTGGTCCAGGGCCCCATCGCCAAAACCACTGCGTCGGCGTGAATCTGCGATCCATCGCTCAGTGTCACGCCGCGATTAGTGATTCCATCCACGGTTCTCTTCATGGCTTGCGCCCCGGCCTCAGTTGCGACGATCAAGAGGGACTGCGTGAGGAGGCGAGAATCTACCGTCGGTTCGATTTCCGTCATGCACGCGCCTTCGATCTCGTCTCGTAACCAGTCGCAGACCTCCCGTGCTTCATCACCTGACAACCATTCAGCGTCCAGACCTTCCGCGCGTCGGTCTTCCATGAACCGAGTCGCTTCGTCGTATCCCACCTCGCCGAACGCGCACCGCAAATACGGCTTTAGGTCATACCCGTAATCGATCCCAGTGATTTCAGGCAGTTCCTCCGCCAGTTCCGAGTGAAGTTCCAAAGACGCGGCAGACAGGTTGAGTAGTCCGGGATCGTTCGAGCCGGAGTACGGTGTCAGGATGCCGGCGGAGTAACCGCTCGCGCCAGACGCGATGCTATCCCGTTCGATAATGACGACATCGGAAACGCCGGCGCGGGTCAAATAGTACGCGGTGGCGCAACCGATGATGCCACCGCCAACGATGGCGACTTCGTACCCTCGCCGATTCGAGTCGTCACGCGGTTGTGAGGAAGTCGGGCCCACAACTTGGTTCACAATCCTTTTCTGGATCCCGAAGTTGCGATTTCGCGTCCGTTCAGCGGTTGCAGCGGACGATTGTTTGTGCCGGTGAGCGCTTTGAGCGCATCAACCTGCTCTTGCGACACGGTGCCGATTTCGAGCATGACGAACCAGTCGACCGGCTCGGCGCACGGTGGCGTCGTCGTTGATCCCTTGTACGAGTAGTAACCGAGGTCTTTGGTCATATAGCCGCGCGCGTTCAGGATACCGGTGACGTCTGCCGAACCGACTTCTGAGGGAGCGTTGTCAATGAGCTCTTGCACCATCGGGTTCGCCTCGCCGATGTCAAATAGCATTCCGACGATGGCGACGTCTCCGAACGTCTGACTGTGCACGAGATGCAACTCCAACGGATAGGATGTGCCGTCGATGTGATGTTCGCTCGGGGTGTGCGCGATTACGCTCTCAAGTTGATAAGTGCGTTCGCCGAATCCGAGCCGGTTGCCGGTGGGATACTTGGCTGATACTGAGGTTCCGACGTTCGAGACCTGCTCCGCCTCTTTGCGGTACGAGAGCGAAATCGGCGGCGAGTCGCCCTTTTCGTAACCGGTGATGTCGATAGGGGATTGCTGCGTACCGCTGCCGCATCGTTCGTTTTCGGGCGAAATCGATGCCCAATTCTCGGGCGCGCCAGCTCCGCTGTAACCCCATTGAACCGTCTCTTTGGTCTCTTCGACCACTTCCTCGCCACCACACGCCACCAGTACGAGAGGCATCGCCAAGATGGCGGGTATGATTGCTAGTGCCAAAAACCGTCGGGCAAATCTGCTTTTCATTCTCATCCTCGGTGTTGAGCGTCGACATTTCCTAGTGTTGTCGGTGCGCTGTTTTTGCGCCGACGCTCAGTAGATTCTAAGTTAGTCGTCTGGGCATTGAGTCTGCGAGCCGTCGTTCAGCAAACGTTCGACGCCAAATAGTGACATGTCGTAACCCGCATCACTTTTGGTCGCCATATCCGCGACAATCTCGCCAACTACGGCCGCAAACTTAAAGCCGTGCCCGGAACATGGGCTACAGATGATGACGTTGCGGTGTCCGGGATGCCAATCGAGCAGGAAATGATAATCGGGCGTGTCGGTGTAGAGACACACCGCCGATTTAAGGGTTCGACCGTTGAGTTGCGGCACTATGTCTCGGATCGCGTTTCGCAAGTCTCGCTCGTCGGATTCGCGCACGGTGCGATCAAGGTCCATTGGATCGTCGAACATCTCGCCGTGATGGTGGAACGCGGTCTTTACACCGCCTCCGAAATCGGGTTGGCAGTAGAACGACCTGCCCGGCG
Organism: Dehalococcoidia bacterium; assembly: GCA_963662485.1. Taxonomy (GTDB): domain Bacteria; phylum Chloroflexota; class Dehalococcoidia; order Lucifugimonadales; family Lucifugimonadaceae; genus Bin127. The sequence goes on from OY759581.1 coordinate 536,819, forward strand.
ACCATTCCCAAGAATGGTTAGGTCCGTTTTCGGGCTGGAAGAGCTCGCGACTACCGGCGGGTTCGAACCAGAACAGCACTTGACGCTCCAGCCTCAATGACAGCTTGAGTTTGGATAGAAAACCCGGGTTCCAAGCGCCGGCGGAGAAAACGATCTGCTCTGCGGTGTATTCGCCAGCGTCCGTGATTACGCGCACACTATCGCCATCGGGATGCCAACGACGCACCGGCTCGTTGTAATGGATATCCGCGCCTTCCTTGCCGGCCTGCTTCAGATGTGCCGCGACGCATTTCTCCGGGAAAAGCACGCCAGAGCGCGGATCGAAGGTCGCGACCATTTCGTCGCGCGGTTGGAACTGGGGCCAGCGCCTGCGGATTTCCGACGCGTCTAGATTCTCAATCTCGAGGTTGTGCACTTTCGCTGAGCGACGCACCCCTTGGATACCTTGACCATCGGAGGGACCGACGGTGATTCCGCCGACGATTCGCAAAAGTTCCTCCGCTTCACCATCGTCGGACAAGGACTGTTCCAACTCACGCCAAACCTCGTAACCGCGGAGCATCATCGGCACGTAGGCCGGGTCTTCGGCATAAACGGCGCGGATGACGCGCGTGTCGCCGTGGCTCGAGCCCAAAGTGTGCGGGGGGGTGTAGGCGTCGAAACCGATGACGGAAACGCCGCGCTTCGCCAATTGCCACACCGCCGCGCTGCCGTGCGCGCCGAGACCGACGACGATGACGTCCGCTGATTTATTGCCCATGAGATCGCTTTCTCTCGTCTCGTTCACTGAACCGAAAGCGGCGCCACTGAGAATACAACTTGGAACGGCTTGCAGTAGATGACTACGCTGTTGAAATCGTCGACGTTCAGGCTGTCCGGGATCGTGTAGTTCTGGTTTCCGACGTTGCCTTTTAGCTTGCCCAGTTCCACGTAAGTCACATCATCGGCGTGGACATCGCTCCGTCCCATCGGGTCTTCGTGGGTTGTAATCAAGACTCGGAGATCGGGGCCGTTGATGACGTTGAAATCTTCGAAGCGCAGAACGTGCCCGTCGGCCCCGAGATTCCAGATCGTGGCGTCGCCGCTGCCTTTGTGGAAGCTGTCGCCGTCGCGGAACTGACCGGACTTGACCAATTCGGGAGCGAGCATCTCGCCCGACGATTCCATCATCTCCTCTTCGACCTCATTTTCGAGGTCCATGACCACTTCCATCGTCGCCTGCGCGTCGCCCATCGACATTTCATCGGGAACGATCGCATTCATCAGAGCCGGGAACTCTTCATCGACGGTACGATCGATGAACAACGGTGAGCCCAACCACCAAGCCAGAGCGACCGCCGGGATTCCGAGAATCACGACAACCGCGATCACAATCCGCTTATGGGACTTAATCCAATCTGTCACCGAGCGCATCGCGACCATCCTCGAATCGAAAGTAGACCTGCGAAGATTCTAATTGTGAAGACGAGCCGATGGCGCGTTCATCGCCAAACCCACGTCATTCCGGCGCAAGCCGGAATCCATTGAGCGATCGGCGTGCCGAAGTCCATTCACTCGCGCCCCTTTTGTCCTTCGGATATTTCCCCCGTCAACGGGGGACACCTCCCGAAACGGGCCATGTCATTCTGAACGGAGCGAAGCGTAGTGAAGCGTAGTGAAGATTTTCTGGGGGCAAACGACGCCCGATGATGAGATTCCTCGCTTCGCTCGGAATGACATCGGTGCGCTTGGAATGACAGTTGCGCTTGGAACGACGGCAGAGCTCGGAATGACAACGGTCCTCGCATGACTCACGTAGGTTTTGAAACTGTCCCCATAGAATTAGGAACGTCCACCCGGCGATTGCGGGGCACAAGAAGGGACACCATCGCCCCCGTGATTGATGACAAACGTAAACCGTTGACGCTGCGCGCCGGCGGTCTCGCGTTTCTGCTCGCCTCCCTGTGGGCCGGACTGCCGATCGCGGTCAAGGCCGGTCTTGAAGACGCCCCGCCGTTGCGATTGGGTTTCATGCGCTTCATCTTGGGCATGGTCGTCGTTCTGATCTGGGCAGCGGTGACTAGGCAGAGCATGCGGGTTTCACGATCCGAAGTGATGCCGCTCCTAATTCTCGGAATATTGTTCTCCGTACAGACCGCCTTTATGAATCTGGGTCAGTACAACACCACGGCGGGGCACACCGGAGTGTTGATAACGACATTCCCGCTTTGGGCCGGTGTATTCGCGCATTTCCTCGTGCCCAATGACCGCTTGTCCAAACGGAGAGTGCTCGGAGCGTTCATCGCGTACCTAGGTGCCGCCGCAATATTCGTGCGGAGCTTGCTCGGCGGACAAGACGCCATCGACGCGATCAACCCTTGGCTCGGCGACCTGCTGATCATGTGTTCCGCCGTGTTGCTCGGATTGCGCCAAGTTTACCTTTCGCAACTCGGACAGAACATCACTTTGGTGAAACTGCTGATGGCGCAGGGTATTTTCGGCTCCGCGACGTTCCTGATCGGGTCGATGATCTTTGAGACCGATCCAACGCGGTTGACCTTCGTGCTAGCGGCATCGCTCTTCTACCAAGGCGTCATCATCGCCGGGTTCGCGTTTCTGGCGCAGACTTGGTTGCTCAGCAACTACCTGCCGAGCCGCGTGACGCTGATATCGCTCAGTTCACCCGTCGTTACCGCGGTGCTATCGTGGTTGATACTGGGCGAGCACATCGGCCCCGAACTCTGGATCGGCGCCGCGCTGGTAGTTGTCGGGTCTTACATCGCGCAGTCAAAACAGTCCGAATCGAGTTAAACGTTCAGGAGACCAACCAAATGTCTAACGTTCCGAGCAACTTCCGGGTGGGTTCTATTGCATCGGTCAGCCGCGTCATCACCGACGAGACGGTGCGCGAGTTCGCGGAGTTAAGCGGCGATACTCAACCATTGCACCTCGATGATGGATACGCCGCCGGCACTCGATTCGGACAGCGGATCGCACATGGCGCGCTGCTCGTCGGCATGGTTTCCGCGGTTCTCGGCGTCGAAATGGCAGGCGCGGATTCCACGATCATCTTCTTGGGGCTCGAAGTCAATTTCGTCGCACCGGTCCATATCGGCGACAAAGTTACTGCGACCTGCGAAGTCTCATCCGTCCGCGACGACAAACCCATTGTCAAACTCTCCGTAACGTGTACCAACCAAGCCGGCAACGAAGTCATGAACGGCACCGCCGCCGTCTACATCGACCCGTACCCGGTGGGGTGATGGCGGTTTTCGCGGGATCGTAGACGGGGCAAGGATGCCCCTAAAGGTGCATGCGGAAATTCGCCGATAAGTCATCAGCCGCGACGGCGATCGTTTTTGCATCGTTTCGCGCCGTCTCGTACACTAGAAGGAGATGTGTCGCCCGGTATCGCTAGGGGCGGGGTCAAAACCCTGTTCCGCGCTTGTGCTGGGCAAATCGCTGTTCTTGAGGGAAATACATTGGTATCGAACACCGCCGAATACGTAACCGAAGCTGATCGCACGCCTGAGGGCTACACGGTCCAAGACGCGATCACCGAGTACGTCATGACGATACCGGACTCGAAGAAGCGATCGATCCACCCGGAACTGTCGAAGTTTGCTCGCTGGATCGGTGCCACCAACGTCCTCACTTCACTCCGACCATCAGATGTCAGCCCGTATTCCGAGACTTTCGGAGCGAGCGCGTCGGCGACCAACAAGCAGCGCGTCGCCGCCGTCAAGGATTTCCTCAACTACGTCAAGAAGAAGGGCTACATCGAAATCAGCCTAGCGCCCCATATCCGGGTTCGCAAACCTACGATCAACGCCGCGCGCGGTGGTGCGATGCGGCGTCGTAACAGCGAGGTGCAGATTACCCAGCAGGGCTACGACGAGATGGTCAACCGGGTAGAAGAGCTGCGGTTGGAGACGATCCGTTTAGCAGATGAGATCGAACGTGCCGCGGCTAGTGGTGACGTGCGGGAAAACTCCCCGCTAGAGGCGGCGCGCGAGAATCAAGGCATGGTCCAAGCCCAGATCAACCGGCTGGAATCGACCTTGAAAGTTGCCACCATCATCGACGAATCAGAGCGACGCGCCAGCGACCACGTCCAGATCGGATCCTGGGTGCGCCTTTCTAAAGTCGGAACCGACATGACCGTTGACTATCAAGTCGTGGCTGCGAACGAGGCGAACCCGCTTCGCAACAAGATTTCGGACATCTCGCCGCTCGGCAGTGCGATTCTCGGCAACAAGCTCGGCGACGAGGTGACGGTCAAAGCACCCAACGGCGAGCAGCAGTTCACTATCGACTCGATCTTCTGATCTCAAAGCGCCGTATCGCACTTTTTCGCAGTTCGTCGCGATTAACCGCCATTAAGTCCGCACTCGTAAGTCAGGAGACGATCCGCGTTGCCAGAGTATTTTGATAGTTACGTCGTATTAGCAGGTTTCAGCGTCGCTGTCGTTATCCTGCTGGCCATCGATCTCGTCGTCCTCAGCGGCAAGGATCATCACGTCGGAATGCGTGAAGCGACGTTGCTGACGATCTTCTGGACTTTGCTGGCAGCCGGTGTTGGCGTATGGGTTTTCGTGCAAGGCGGAAGAGAACTCGGAATCGAGTACACAACCGCTTACGTAGCCGAACGAGCGCTGAGTATCGACAACCTATTTGTATTTCTCGTCATATTCAACTACTTCGCGTTGCCAGACCTGTTCCGGTCGCGCGCCTTGCTGTTCGGCATCGTCGGTGCGTTGATCGCCCGCGCCGTCTTCATCTTCTTCGCGATCGGCATCATCTCGGTTTTCGAGCCGATCCTCTACCTGCTCGCCGCGGTCCTGATCTTCACCGCATACAAGCTAATGACCAGTCACGACGAGGATATCGATCCCTCGAAGAACATTGTCGTCCGCGTCTTTAGGAGGTTCACTCCGGTATCCGAGGAATACGACGGGCACAACTTTTTCACCGTCAAGAACGGCATCCGAATGGCGACACCGTTCGCGCTCGTGGTCATCGTCCTCGCGTCCACTGACGTAGTTTTCGCAATCGACTCGATCCCGACCGTCGTCGGCATCAGCAAAAACCAGTTCATCATCTGGTCTTCGAACGCGATGGCGGTGTTGGGAATGCGTCCGCTGTTCTTCCTGCTTGAGGGTCTGGTTAACCTGTTCCGATTCCTGTCATACGGTTTGGCGGCGATCCTCGCCTTCATAGGTGTGAAGATTATCGTCGAGACTGGATTCCACGACCAGTTCCACGACTTGGTTCACGACCTTGGCGTGCCGGATAGCGAAGTTTCGATCGCGATCACGCTCGGCTCGCTCGCAATTGTCATCGCGATTCTGGTTGGAAGCGTAATCGCATCGGTATTGTTGCCGGCATCGGAGCACGATCACGAAAGGCACGATGAGGCCGACGCGTGAAAACCGCCCGCGGATCGAAGCGCTCCCAACTCGCTGAAGAGCTGACGCGAGCCGTCGCCGGCGAGGTGCGGTTCGACCGTTACGCCCGGCAGATGTATTCGACCGATGCGTCGATCTACAAAATGACCCCTCTCGGCGTCGTCCTCCCGCGAGACGCGGACGATGTCAGCGCAGTAATCGAGACCTGCCAAAACGCGGGTGTTTCCGTCCTGCCAAGAGGCGGCGGGACTGGACTGTCAGGTCAGACCGTCAACCGCGGCGTCGTCATCGACTTCTCGAAGTACATGCACGACGTTTTGGACGTGAATGCCGACGAGGGATGGGTTTACACGCAACCCGGCATCACCATTGACGAACTGAATCGGCAAGTTGCGCACACGGGCAAGTACTTCACGCCTGATCCCAGCACTTCTTCCCGCGCCAACATCGGCGGCGCCATGGGCAACAATTCCTGCGGCTCCCACTCCATCATTTACGGCAAGACCGTAGACCAAGTGCAAGAGATTTCGGTCATTCTGTCCGACGGTTCGCGCGCCAGATTCGAAGGGCTCACCGCGGCACAGTTGGAAGGCAAGATGGCACTCTCGAGTTTGGAGGGGCAGATTTATCGCGGTCTGCCGGATGTGGCGGAACGGGCATCGGGAGAAGCTGAACGGCGTTTCCCTAAGATACTGCGGCGCGTCGGCGGATACAACATTGACCGCTACTACATGACATCGCCGCTCGATAACGGCACGATCATTGACCTGACGCAAGTCATGGTCGGATCGGAAGGCACTTTGGCGGCAGTTACCGACGCGCGATTGAAACTCTGGGATATACCCAAAGCCAAAGGTTTGGCGGTTCTTCACTTCCACACCTTGCGCGATTCGATGGAGGCCACCGTCGCGACGCTTGAACACGATGTCAGCGCGGTCGAACACATCGGCGAGATCATCATCAGTCAAGCGCGCAAATCGCTGGGTTTCGCCCGAAACATCGGATTCTTGCAGGGTTTACCTTCCGACATCTTGGTTGTGGAGATGACTGGAGAGAACGTCTCGGAAGTGCGGTCAAAGCTGGAGACCTTCCGCGACGCTATTCAACGGAGCACCGGCACCTTCGCGGTGACAATCCTGTTAGAAGCTGCCGATCAGCGGCAGGTTTGGGCGATGCGTGAGGCCGGGTTGGGATTGATGATGAACGTCGAGGGCGACTCGAAACCGTTGCCTTTCGTGGAAGATACCGCCGTCGCGCCCGACCGGTTGCCGGAATATGTCGAGCGTTTCGACGAGATCGTTAAACGGTATGGCACCGAGGCCGGATATTACGGGCACGCCAGCGTGGGTTGTCTGCATATCCGACCGCTAGTGAACCTCAAAAAGACCGCGGGCATCGACACGATGTACCAGATCGCCGACGAGATATCGGACCTTGTTTTGGATTTCGAAGGTTCTTTGAGTGGCGAACACGGGGATGGCATCGTGCGCGGCGCATGGGCCGAGAAGATGTTCGGCGAGGAACTGGTCAATAACTTCCGCGAAGTCAAGGACCTGTTCGACCCGCAGGGCATCATGAACCCGGGCAAGGTGTTCGACACCCCAGACATGCGGGAAAACCTCCGTTACGGCACTGACTATGCAACCGTCAATTTGCCGACTGTTCTCGATTGGAGTTCGGACGGTGGTTTCGCAGGTGCAATCGAACGATGCAACGGTGTGGGGGCATGCCGCAAGTTCAATTCCGGCGCGATGTGCCCGTCTTACATGGCGACACGGGAGGAAGAACACTCCACCCGCGGCCGCGCGAACGCGCTCCGATCGGCGATTTCGGGAGCGTTGTCGGTTGATGAGATCCGATCCGATCGCATGCTTGAGGTGCTGGACCTGTGCCTCGAATGCAAATCCTGCAAGTCGGAATGTCCATCCAACGTCGATATGGCGAAGATCAAGTACGAATTTCTGAATCTCTACTACCAAACCCACTCGGTGCCGCTAAGATCTCGAATCGTCGCCGACATCCACCGGTTGAATGCGTTGGCACCCGGCTATCTTGCGCCTTTGGCTAACGTCGTTAACGGGTCCCCACCAGCCAAGTGGGCCGCCGATAAGTTCCTCAAGATCGACCGCCGCCGGTCGTTGCCGAAAATCGTATCTCGGACTTTCGAGCAATGGTTCAATCGCAGGACGCCTAGAACCACTGGTTCGCGCGGCGATATCGTGCTGTTTCACGACACATTTATGAACTTCAACCACCCCGAATCCGGTGAAGCGGCGGTGACCTTGCTCGAAGCGCTGGGGTATCGAGTCCGATTGGCAGAACGCGTATGTTGCGGGCGACCGATGGTCTCGTCTGGTCTGCTCGATCGCGCCGTCCAAAACGCCAAGCGAAACGTTGCTGCGTTGACGCCATACGTCGAGGCCGGCGCCAAGATCGTGGGTTGCGAGAGCAGCTGCGTTCTGACCTTGAAGGATGAATACCCGGACCTTCTGGGAGGGGAATACGCCGCGCGCGCGGTCGCCGACGCGTCGGTGATGCTCGAAGAAATCCTGATCGATGCATTAGACGACGGTGGGCAGCAGATCGAATGGAACGACAACGCGGAGGAAATCTTGCTACATGTCCATTGCCATGAGCGGGCACTGATCGGCACCTCGCAGGCGATTGCGGCGCTGAATCTACCGCCAAACTACCATGCCGAATTAATTGACGCCGGTTGTTGCGGGATGGCCGGATCATTCGGATATGCCAAAGAACACTACGCCGTATCGCAGCAAGTCGGCGAAGATCGGCTGTTCCCGGCCCTGCGCCGAGCCGGCGAAGGCACCCGTTTTGCCGTGACGGGCGTTTCGTGCAAGCAACAGATCGAAGACGAGATGGACCGGCCGGCGCCTTTCTTGGCTGAAGTACTCGCGTCAGCCGTGGCCGGTCGATAGGGCGAAGGAGCGTGGTATCGCGATGCCAACAGTTGGAATAATCGCAAACCCGGCGGCCGGAAAAGACATCCGGCGACTCGTCGCGCAAGGCCGCGTTGTCTCCAACCAAGAGAAATCGAACATCCTGCGCCGCGTCTTTGCCGGTCTGCAATCGCACGGCGTAACTAAGGTCATCGTCATGCCAGACGCGGCAGGGCTCGCCCGCAACGCAATGGCAGACACGAGCGAAACGCTACACTCCGAGTTCATTGATCAAGCCCCCACCGGCAACCAACGCGACTCCACCGTCGCCGCGCAGATGATGCGTGACGCCGGTGCCGACTGCATATTAACGCTCGGCGGTGATGGGACCAATCGACTCGTCGCGAAAGGATGCGGCGAAGTGCCGATCGCGCCGATATCTACTGGCACCAACAACGTCTTCCCGAAAGAAATTGAAGGCACCCTCGCCGGCATCGCCGCGGCGATGGTCGCCAAAGACCGCGCGATCGCGCAACGCGTCTGTCGCCGCTCAAAGAAAATCGACATCTACGTCAACGGCGAGTTGCGCGACATCGCGTTAGTAGATGCCGCCGTCTCGCGTCAGACGATGGTCGGCGCACGCGCATTGTGGGATGTCGGAACACTCGAATCGGTCTTTCTGACCCGCGCCGAAGCCTCGAGCATCGGCATCGCTTCCATCGGTGCACGACTCGCGCTCATCGCCTTGGACGAACCCTTGGGTCTCCACATAGAGTTTCCCCCGACTGGACATGCCGGGGCGCACTCTTCCATCGCACCAATCGCCCCCGGAATGGTGCGAGATGTCCCGATCGAAAGTTGGCGGACCATCAGACCCGGAGAAGAGATTCGCATCCGAGCCAAACGCGGAACCATCGCGCTGGACGGCGAACGCGAGGTCGAATTGCTGGAAGGCATGCAGGCGTCAGTTCGCATCAACACCGAAGGGCCACTCGTCGTCGATTTCGACCGCGCGCTCGAAGCGGCGTGTGCTAGTCAATAAACGACGTGCCCAACGAATGGGCACATCATCGCGACGTGTGCAATTACAAAGACGATTCTGCGCGTATCACCAACACATGCACAATGATTGGGTACGTGCTCACCGATGTGCGCGATTCAGTGCATAAAAATGCACATATCGGATTCGTTGCGCGTCATGGATGACCGTCAAGATCGCGACACGTATAATTTAAGGGGTGGTTTTATACATATCGATCATTGATTGGAGGTTTAAGTGTCATCGTTTGACCCTCGGCAACCCTACAACGACCTACCTCTATTGCCGCCAAACGCGGAAATCGAGACGATCGGCGTGATGCGGTCGCTCAATTCGGCGAGTCGTGCTTTGGCAAACCTTAACGGTGCCGCGTTGAGCGTACCCAACCCGCAGTTGATGATCGACGCGTTCGCGATCACCGAAGCGGTCGCGAGTTCGGAGATTGAAAACGTTTACACCACTAGCGACGAGCTTTTTCGATTCCTTGCCGTCGGCAACGAACTCGCGTCGGACGCCACTAAAGAGGCGGCGCGCTACCGCCCAGCAATGACTACGGCGATCAATCGCCTCCGCAACGATCCCAAGCTCGATACCCGGCTGTTCATCGACATTTGCAGCCAGGTTTTGGGCACCCCGGTGGACGTACGCAAAACGGGAGTCATTATCGGGAACCTCCGGGCCCGATACGTGGCCTATACACCGCCATATGGAAAATCTACGTTGCTGAGTCTGTTGGAGAATCTCCTCGCGTTTGCCAACGATATCAACTCAGGGTTGGACCCGCTAATCAAGATGGCGATCATGCACTACCAATTCGAGGCGATTCACCCCTTCCCTGACGGAAACGGCCGGACCGGACGCATCGTCAACATCCTGTATCTGATGCTGACGGAGCTACTGGACCAACCGGTTCTATATTTGAGCCGGTACTTTCTGCGATGGCGTCGCGAGTACTACGCGGGGTTGCGCGCCGTGACTGAATCCGACGCGTGGGAAAACTGGATCTGCTTCGTGCTTGACGGGATCAAGGAAGTTGCCGAAGAAGGACGCGACGACCTCATAATGATCCGGGAGTTACGCAAGGAGTTTGCCGAGCGGGCGCGGGTGGATGCTCCCACCGCCTCATCCGAACGGCTAATGGACCTGGTGTTTACGCGTCCTTACACCACTACCAAGATGGTGCGAGAGGCCGAAGGTGTAACCCGGCGCACCGCGCGGGCACATTTGGACGCGCTCGCTGACGCAGGGATGTTGGAACGCGTCAAGTCAGGACGTCATCAACTCTTTCGTAACCGCCGTCTGATCGACATCCTCGCCTCAAAATCCGATATCTCGGACTACCGATTTCATTACATCAACGCGTAACGCGTCGACGCGATATGTGCTTTTTTGGGGTCAATTTGCACACATCGCGATTCACGCGCGCAACGGTTAACCACTTCGATCGCGAAGTGATCAATTGTCGGGGCGAAATGGTACGCTTCGCGGTGCTAGTTTCCCCGAATCTCCTGAATCAGCGCCACCACTTCGCGGCTGCGCGTCTCCAACGTGCTCCAATCGTTGTTGGCGACGACATCGCTTGATACGAGTTTGGAGCCCATTCCTACGGCGCAGACACCGGCCTCGAACCATGGGCGCAATGAAGCTTCGGTTATGTCTACTCCGCCGGTCGGCATGATCGACGACCACGGCATTGGTGCCAAGACGTCTTTCACAAAACCAGGCCCGCCAACCGCGGAGCCGGGGAAGATTTTGACGATATCGGCGCCTAACTCTTCGGCGGCGGATATTTCCGACGCCGTCCCGCAACCTGGTACATAGGGCACATTGCGACGGTTGCAGACTTTCGCGACATCGGGATTGGTGACTGGTCCGACGATGAAGCTGGCACCGTTGCTGATGTAGATTGACGCCGTTCCCGCGTCGATCACCGAACCGGCACCTAACACCGCGTCTGGCAACTCTGCCGCGCAGAATCGATCCAAACTCGAAAAGACCTCCCAAGCGTGGTCGCCGCGGTTAGTGAACTCAAGCACTCTGATCCCGCCAGCCACACAGGCGCGCGCGATGTTTTTCGCTTTTTCGATGTCGCCGTTGTAAAAGACTGGAACAACGCCGATTTCGTGCACCGTGTTCAAGACTTCGAGCTTGGAGTGCCGCGCCATGCCTTCTCTCCTGAGATCTGTTGATTAACCGATTTCAACCAGTCTATCGCCTACCTTGAGATATGGCGAAACCGCGCGGTGTGATAATCTCATTGCGCGTGCAATCTTAAGAGGTCTAAAGTCATGGATGTTAATCCCGTCAAGGCGAAACTCGCCCAGAATCTGCCTTCGCTGGGCACCTGGTCCGCCAGTGGCGACCCTACGGTTGTCGAGACGTTGCTTCACACTACAGATTTCGACTGGGTGACGCTCGACTTTGAGCACAACCCGATAGATGTCTCAACGGCGGTGAACTGTTTGCGAGCCGGCAATGGCTCTGGCAAACCTATGTTCGCCCGCATCCCTAGCAACGATCCGATCTGGGTGAAACGCGTTCTCGACATCGGATTCACGGGTATCGTCGTACCTGATGTCAAAGATGAGGACGAGGCTGAACGCGCCGTGCGGGCCGCCAAGTACCGTCCGCGTGGTCTGCGCGGCATCGGTTCTACTAGAGGGCAACTCGTTTACGGCAGCGACTACTACGAAAAAGCCAACGACATCATCATGGTCATCTGCATGATTGAAGATTGGAAAGCGGTCGATCGCATCGACAAGATCATGGAAGTCCCAGATTTGGATGTCTGCTTCGTCGGCCCGAACGACCTTGCGAGTTCACTCGGCGTGCCGACGGGATTGGACAATAAGCACCCGGATCACGTCAAAGCCGTGGAGACGGTGGTCGCGGCGGGCAAGAAGCACGGCGTCGCGACAGGCATCCATTGCATCGATGGAAACGAAGCCGCGCGTAGGATCGAGCAAGGTATGACTTGGTTCCCCATCGCGTCCGATGTTCGATTGCTCAAGAGCGCGGTCGACACTGAACTAGCCAACGTCGCGGCCGGTTCCATTGCTGACGGCGACGGCGAGGAGAACGCAACCTTCTACTAAACCAGATAATCGACACGTCACCATAAATCTAGGAGATTGATTGATGCCATCAGTAGTCACGTTCGGCGAGATCATGTTGCGTCTCGCCACGATGCGCCGAGAGCGGTTCACGCAAGCGCGCGAATTCGAGGTCACCTACGGCGGCGGTGAGTGCAACGTCGCGGTTTCACTTGCCAACTTTGGGATCGACTCGATCTACGTTACGGCAGTACCCGACAACGACATCGGGCAGGCTTGCATCAACTACGTCCGCCAGTGGGGCGTTGATACCTCGGAGGTTCTGCGTCAAGGTCAACGTCTAGGCACCTACTACCTCGAAAACGGCGCGGCGATGCGTGCGTCCAAGGTCATCTACGACCGGGCCGCGTCTTCCATCGCCGAGCTGCAACCGGGCGAAGTCGATTGGGACCGCATCTTCGACGGCAAGGACTGGTTCCATTTCACCGGTATCACGCCAGCGATATCGGAATCGGCGGCGAAAGCGTGCGACGAAGCGGCATCCATCGCAAAGTCGATGGGCTTGACCGTATCCGCAGACATGAACTACCGCAAGAATCTATGGTCGCCGGCGGAAGCGCAAGCGGTGATGCGCCCGATGATGAAGTACGTCGATGTCGCGATCGGCAACGAGGAGGACGCTGAGATGTCGTTGGGCGTCGCGCCTGAAGGTGTCGACGTGACCAGCGGGGAGATCGACGCGACGGCGTACGAACCGGTCGTTAGTCGGCTCGTCGATGAGTTCGACTTCCAGCAAGTCGGCATCACGTTGCGGGAGTCCCAATCCGCCGATGACAACGACTGGTCAGCGATCTTCTACGACGGCGAGGAGATACTGATGGCGCCGAAATACGCCGTCCGCATCGTCGACCGTGTCGGCGGTGGCGATGCATTCTCCGCCGGGCTGATCTACGGAAATCTCCAAGATGGTTGGAGCGCATCGCAGACGCTCGACTTTGCCGCCGCGGCGTCAGCGTTGGCCCACACCTTCCATGGTGATTTCAACCTCGTATCGGTTAGCGAGGTCATGGGCGTAGCAAGCGGAAACGTTAGCGGAAGGGTTCAACGATGAGCGGCGAATTCGACGGAAAAGTAGCGCTAGTCACGGGTGGGTCTAAAGGCATCGGCCGAGCCTGTGCGTACGCCTTTGCAGAGCAAGGAGCAAGCGTCGCGTTCACGGGACGAACGCGGAACGAACTAGAAGCCACCGCGGCAAGGGTGCAACGAATCGGTACGCAAGCGCTGGTTTGCGAAACCGACTTCACTGAAAGGGACCAGGTCGCGAGGGTGGCGTCTGCCGTCATGGCCGAGTTCGGGCGGATCGACATTTTGGTTAACAACGCGGCGATAATTCATCCGCGAATCGACCTCGTGGACCTCGAAAATGAAACTTGGTACGACGTGATCGAGGTGAACCTCAATGCCGCGGCGATGCTGACAAAATCGGTGATCCCGGCGATGGTCGAACAAGGCGGTGGTACGATCATCAACATCTCCAGTATTGGCGGACGGTCCGGCGGGCGAGGGCGGAGCGCGTATCGAGTCACCAAAACGGCGCTGATAAGTCTCACCCAGACGCTCGCTGCTGAGTTGCACGAACACGGCATCAACGTCAACTGCATCTGCCCCGGCGGAACTGACACCGAGGGATACCGTGAAGCATTCAACAATCGCGGGCGTGAAGACATCCCGAAACTGATGCTGCCCGAAGAGATTGCGAACGTCGCCGTGTTCCTCGCGTCCGAAAAATCATCAGCGATAACCGGAACCGCGATCGACGCGTTCGGCGGCAACAACCCGCTGTTCGGTTGAGGTTAAGGCGACGACGCTTCTTTGATTCTGACGATTGATCAAGGCACGACTTCGACGCGTGCCATCGTTTTCGACGAATCGGCGCAACCGCTCGGCTCGGCGCAACGCGAATTGCGCCAGATTTTTCCCCAGCCGGGGTGGGTTGAGCATGACCCTTTAGAAATCGCCGAGGCCGCGATCGGCACCGGACGCATGGCGTTGGACGCCGCCGGACTGACCGCCAGCGATATCTCCGCAGTCGGCATCACAAACCAACGCGAAACCACGATCCTTTGGGACCGAATCAGCGGCCGCCCCCTCGCCAATGCGATCGTGTGGCAGGACCATCGCACCGCCGAGTATTGCAATGGGATCAGCGACGCGGGATTGGCGGACGAGGTCTGGACCCGGACCGGATTGATCGTAGATCCCTACTTTTCAGCCACCAAGATGCGCTGGTTGCTCGACCACTTGCCGATCCCGAATCTCCGCGCCCGCGCGGAAAACGGCGATGTTCGTTTTGGAACCGTGGATTCTTGGCTGATCGATCAACTGTCGCGTGGAACGACGAAATCGAACCCGGACCAAATCCCCCACCTAACCGACGTGACGAACGCGGCGCGGACGATGCTGTTGAATGTCCATGATCTCGAATGGGATACCGCGCTCCTTGAAATCTTCGACATCCCTGAATCGGCCCTGCCGACGCCGTTGCCGTCGGCGGGAACATTCGCAAATACGCACCCGTCGATATTCGGAAGCGAGATTCCGATCACCGGCGTCGCGGGTGACCAACACGCCGCGCTGTATGGTCAGACGTGTTTCGCAAGGGGTGATATGAAATGCACCTATGGCACCGGCGCGTTCCTATTGGCGAACAGCGGAAACGAGGGACATGCGCTTTTCACCGATTCGACATCCGCGGGCGCGTTGAACGCGGATGAATTACAAGCCGCTGCGGGTGGACTGCTTTTCACACTCGGTTGGCAATCAGGCGCGAACCGCACTTACGCGCTCGAAGCATCGATCTTCAACACCGGATCGACGATGCAGTGGCTCCGAGACGGTCTGGGCGTGATCCAAAGCGCTGACGAATCTTCGGACATCGCGGTGATGCTCGGCGATAACGACGGTGTGTATCTCGTGCCTGCGTTCTCCGGCCTAGGCTCCCCGCACTGGGACCCGCACGCCCGAGCGTCCATTAGCGGTATCAGCCGAGGCACGACCAAAGATCACATCATCCGAGCCGCGCTCGAATCGACCGCGTATCAAGTCAAAGAAGTGATCGACATCATGGACTCGCAATTGCGGCTTCCCAAACGCGGAAACCGTCGCGAGCGCGTCTTGAAGGTCGATGGTGGACAGACTCGCAACCCGTTCTTGATGCAGTTCCAAGCCGATCTGATTGACCGTCCAATCGAGGTATCGGCGATCGACGAAACGACCGCGTTAGGTGCCGCGTTTCTCGCTGGACGCGCCGCCGGAATATGGCGCAGCGATCGCGAACTCGCAGCACTTTGGCACAGCGCACGACGCTACGAACCCGACATGACAGATTCGGCGCGCGGCAATCTCATCGCGGGTTGGAACGAAGCCCTCCGCCGCACCAAAACCGATTTCCGCAGCTGATATCCATTCCCTTCGACGAGACCGTTGCGGAACCTACGTCATTCCGGCGTAAGCCGGAATCCAAAGCGTTTGAGGCGCGCCGATATCCCTTCCCCATCGACGGGGAGAGGTCAGGATGGGGGTGCCCGCATGTCGTCCGCCCTCGGTGTGGTTCGCCAGTAACCGATCTTCCAAAGCGAACTGTTGCCGATTAGAATAGATACCTACACGGCAACGCGACATCTTCCGATCTCCATCGCCTGATTCGCGAAGCCGATCCCATCGCGGTGGGGCTGTAGCTCAGTTGGGAGAGCGCGTCAATGGCATTGATGAGGTCAGGGGTTCGAATCCCCTCAGCTCCACCAGTCTCGATCCACACCACGTTGCGGACTCATCTCCCCTGATGTAACGCGGCATGACTGTCGACACGTGGTCCATTCCTCCTTGACGGCGTCGCCCGGTGGTTAGTGCAACGACCTCACGGGTCTCACGCCCCGGCACCGCGGGCGCGGTTTCGCGCGACGAAGGTCAGACTCGGGCATGTGGAATCATGAAGAATGATTCCAAGAATCAAAACAATGAATGAGGAATCATTGTTTCGCGCGATGGTCTGACTCGAGCATGTTGAATCGTGAAGAATGATTCCAAGAATCAAAACAATGAATGAAGAATCATTGTTTCGCGCATGGTGACTTGACTCAGGCATGTTGAATCGCGAAGAATGACTCTTAGAATCAAAACAATGAATGAAGAATCATTTTTTCGGAGACCGACCAGGTGACGCCGCTGACATCAGAGAAACTACGCGCGCTACTCCAGCGCCTTGACGGCGAGTCTGCTGATGACCTCGAGTCGGAAGTCTTGGAGTTCAAGTCGTCAACGGCCAACTATAAGTCGATCCGTGAATCGGTCGTCGCACTCGCAAACGCCAAGGGCGGGAACCTAGTCATCGGCGTCCGGGACCGGTCAAGGACTCGCGACGCGGCGATTGAGGACACCGCGAACATCGATCCCAACCTCCTCCGAGCAAGCATCTACGACGGCACAGACCCCCACATCACAGTTGACATCGAGGAACTGACAGAGCCGGAAGGGAAGATAGTGCTCATCAGCATACCCAGTACCGGCCAAGTGCACACCACTACCGATGGCGTCGCCAAGATTCGCGTCGGTAAGGAATCGAGATCGTTGACCGGATCCGATTTGCAGCGTCTGTTTGCAACCCGCCGCGGAACTGACCTGACGGCCCAGATCGCCGAGGGAGAGAGTCGTGACGCAATCGACTCTGCCGAGATTGACCGCCTGCGAACTTACATTCGCGCCGAAGGTACCAATCCGGATTTGGCCGGTCTTCAAGACGACGAGTTGCTCGGCGCCTTGGGCTTGGCACAGGGACAACGCGTAACCATCGCCGCGTTACTGTTGCTGGGGCACAAATCGGCACTTGCCCGGCACGTACCTCAACACGAACTCACGATTGCGCGTTTTCGGGAATCCATCGAGTACGACTTTCGACACGACATCCGCGAGCCGTTGCTGAAAACGATTGACGAAGTTCGCCGGATAATCGAAGCCAACGTTCGGATCACCACTGTCGAAGCCAATGGTTTTCACCATTCCGAGATTCCCGATATGAGTTGGATCGCTGTACGCGAGTCGGTCCTGAACGCGATGGTTCACCGAGACTACTTCATCAATGGTTCAATTCAGGTATCTCTGCTCCCTGATCGCGTAGAGGTGTCCAGTCCTGGTGGCTTTGTCGGTGATGTCTCGCCCGAGAACGTGTTGCGGCATGGACCAGTCCGACGAAATCACCTCTTGGCCGATGTTTTCCAATCGATAGGGCTAGTGAACCGCGCCGGCTTGGGCGTCGATCGGATTTTCCGCGAGACGCTCAGGACAGGCAAGGATTTCCCACGCTACGAATCGGGTATTGGTTACGTGAGATTGACCCTTCCAACAAGAACTCACGTCGGGTTTGCTCGATTCGTCGCCGAACGGCAACTTGACAGAGAAGAACTCGATCTCGACGATCTGATGGTCTTGCGAAGCTTGATGACGAACGATGAATTGAACCGCAATACGGCTGCAGAACTGTTGCAGGTAGATAAGGTTCGCGCCGCAAGAACGCTCGCCGCTCTGCATCAGCGCGGTTTTTTGGAGGTACGCGGCAGGGGACAAACCGCATCTTATCGGCTGGGGCGGCAGTTCTACTCTTGGGAGAGATTGGAACCTACTGTAAAGGGAGATGCTCTCGACGCGGATACTGCTCGAAAACTGGTTCTTCAGACCATTTCGGAACGCGGATCGGTTACTAACGAGAAGGTGCGCGACATCACCGGGTACGAACGCAATGAAACCGTGAGTTTCATGCGAGAGATGCGGAAAGCCGGGCTAGTTGAATTACGAGGAAAGGGCCGGGGTAGCCGTTACGTCCTCCCTGATTAGTCCCTCGTCCATCGCCGGTTTAATTCCAAACTTCGCCGAACAGGCGCAGCCAGTTGCCGCCTAGGATTTTGAGTACGTCGTCGTCGGAGTAGCCGCGTCCTAGTAGCGCTTCGGACATTATTGGTAGCTGGTCTGGCGTGGTCAAGGCATCGGGGTATTGGTCGTCCCATGAGAGCGGGTGACCGGGTGGTGTAAACGTAGAGGGATACTTAGTGCCCTGTTGGGCGCCGATGTAGCACCAGAACTCCTCCGGTTGGTCTTGGGTGTGGTCGGTGCCGAGCGCGACGTGGTCCACGCCGACCATGTCGACGAGATGGTCTATGGCGTCCAAATAATCTTCGAGCTGGGCCTCGAGGGTGTTGCGGAGGAAACCTCGGATGCAGGTCGCGCCGATCACGCCGCCTTTCTCCGCCATGGTTCTGATCGCCTTGTCAGTCTTGTTTCGCGGGTGATCGAAGTACGACTTTGCGTTGGCGTGGGTGATGGCGACCGGTTTGTCGGAAACTTCGATGCTCTCCTGTGTCGTCGCGACGCCGACGTGTGAAAGATCGATGAGAATGCCGAGTCGGTTCATCTCCTTGACCGCGTCGATGCCGAAATTCGTGAGTCCGCCGTCCTGCCGCTCCATGCACCCATCGCCGAGCAGGTTGCGCTCGTGGTAAGTTACCTGCATAATGCGGACACCTAGTTTATGGAACACTTCCAATCGATCAAGATCGTTCTCGATCGGCGATGTGTTCTGCCAACCGAAAATGATGCCGGTTTTGCCCTCGCGTTTAGCGCGGTGAATATCATCGACAGTTTCGACAAGGATGATCTGTTCGGCGCGCTCACGAAAGCGGACGTACCACTGCGCGATGGCGTCGAGAGTTTGCACGTATCCCTCCCAAGTGGCTTGCGTCGCATTGATCGCCGCAACGCTGCCATTGTTCAGACTCTCGAACGTGTTGTCGCTGTCCCAGTTGCTGACATTCAACGCGTCGATGACGACCGCCGCGTCGTAGAGTTTTCGGGCGTGGGTTGGATCGTTGCTCATGGCACCCCTCGATGGGTCAAGGTTGGAATGTGTCAGAGTTTACGACTCTGCAACGTGCGGCGGGAATGCGATTAAACTTCAATGAAGCGGACTGGCATTGATGCCCATCGAACTGATTCACCCTTGGAGACTTGACATGCAACAGACAGCACTTTCGACGAACGGCGCGGCAGACTCGGCGTTGATGCCGGTCGGAGCCGCGGAGATGAATCGGGCATCGGCGTCTAGCCCGGCGGTGTGGTTGGCGGGCGATCCGGAGGACTTGAAGCCTTGGATGAGCCGCGGTGCCGCTGGCATCGTAACCAACACCGTCGTGTTGAACGAGATGGTGCAGAAGTATGGGCAGATGACAGATGTCATCCAACGCTATCTCGACATCACCGACCAGAAGGTCGCCGTCGAAATCGACGGTCATTCAACTCAAGAGTTGCTCGATGTTGGCGAGGTCTTCACCAAGATGTCAGACCAAGTAATCCTCAAGATCCCGTGCACCGTGAATGCGCTCGGCGCGTTTGCGGAGTTGAAGAAATCGGGCGTCGAGACGTTCTGCACCACAGTATTCACCGTCAACCAAGCGGTCGCGGTCGCTCAGGCCGGAGTTGACCACGTCTTGCCGTTCTGTGAACCGTACCGCGACGTTTCCGGTGATCCGACGGCATTGGTGCGCGACCTGCGCGACATCTTTGCCGACTGGGCTCAGCGACCGTACATCACCGCCGCGCTTGTGCGATCTCGAGACACCGCCGAGGCCGCGTTGCGCGATGGCGCCGACGGCATTATCGTGTTCTGGCCGATCTTCGAAGAAATGCTCCAGAGCAAACTCACCGACGAGTGGAACACAACCTTCCTCAACGAATGGAATGCGATGTACGACGCCGGACTCCTAGAAGGCGTGCCATACAGCCGGCACTGAGCGGCAGCGCCGGAAAACCAGAGAACGAAAGGCGCAGCGAATTCCGCGGGGATGGACGCTTGGCGAGTCGATCGCTTGGCGTACCCCGCATCCACCCAGGGCACCCACAAGGGGATGCCCCTACGAATCAGAGACGCGCCTGAATGGCGACGCGTCTGGGGGCGTCGGTTGGAAAACCCAGTTTGAACTGTGGCTGATTACGCCGGAGTGAAATTGGGCAGGGTGTAGTCGTCGCTGATTTTGGTGAAGACTACTTTGAGGGGCATGCCGATGCTGAGGTTTTCGGGCTCTGGTTCGACGCCGACGATGTTCGCTGCCATTTTGGGACCTTCTTCCAACTCCACGATCGCGGTGATGTAGGGGAGTTCGGGTGCGAACGCGGGGTGTGGCGGAACGTGGACGATGCCAAAGGTGTGTAGCGTCGCGTTGCCGGATGCCTTTACCCACTCCAGTTCGCCGCCGGGCGTCGCGAGGCTAAAGGCCCGGGGGTAGAACTGATACTCACCGGTAGTCTTGTCGCGTTGCAACCAGAGTTCGCCGTTGCGCGCGCCTTCCCAGTATTGATCGGATTCCGGCTGTGAAACCGGTTCTGGTCGTGCAGGAGCGCTAGTCGTCATCGGATTTTCCTTTGGGTGTTTGGATTTTCGGTTTTTCGATAAATTCGGTAATTGTGAACCAGCTAGTCAACCATCAACGACGCGAGATTATGCCACATCCCACGCGATCGCCAGCTCCTGGGCTCTCGCCGTATGAATCTGGTTGGGCGTGGATTATGATCGCAGACCCATCATCGTCGAACAAGGTGTTATCTGCGTCGCTCGCAAAGGATACAGCGTCGGTGAACACATCAACGCGCACATGACCATCGGCACCGGCATAGATGTTTGGCATGTCGCCGCTGTGGGTACCGTCCTCATGCATGAAGCCATGTCCCTCGCCACCGGGCATGTAGTGCCCGCCGGCAGCGCTGAAGTCTGGAGAACAACTGCCTACGCCGTGAATGTGGAAACCATGCCCACCTTCAGACAGTCCGTTGACATCAGCAGCAACCAGCACACCGTTTGGACCTTGAGTGAGCGTTACGGTTCCCATCGCGGAACCGTCGACACCCTTGATTTCGGCTACGGCTTGTGCGCCGACATCCGACGGCGTATCGTCGCCGCCGCTGTAGCAAGCAAGCAACATGGATACTGCCAGCACTGCTGACAACACAAGCGACGGTTTAATCCATTTGGTCATGACGTATCTCCTGTCGGCCGCCGATAATGCGTCGATTGCTTTGCCGATAGTTGTCGGCTCGAATGAATGCGCGGTGTACGAAAACCAGCTTCAGAAGCCTAATCCACCCCCAAGATCACCGTCCCCGTCGAAGACAGGTAACCACCGGTGCCGTGCGCTACTGCCAAGTTGCAGTCTTCGAGTTGCCGTTCACCCGTCTCGCCGCGCAGTTGGCGCACCGCTTCAAGCACTGTGAAGATGCCGTACATGCCGGGGTGCGTGTAGGAGAGTCCGCCGCCGGAAGTGTTGACGGGGAAATCGCCACCGGGTGCCGTGCGTTGGTCTGCGACCAAGTCTGGGCCTTCTCCGGGTCCGCAGAATCCCAAGTTCTCTAGTGAGACCAAGACGGTGTATGTGAACGAGTCGTAGATCATCATCAGGTCAAGGTCGGAGTGTGTGACGCCGGCCATGTCTAGCGCCTGTTGACCCGTGTTGCGACCGAAAGCGCGCGTCAGGTC
Source organism: Dehalococcoidia bacterium (assembly GCA_963662485.1). Classification (GTDB taxonomy): domain Bacteria; phylum Chloroflexota; class Dehalococcoidia; order Lucifugimonadales; family Lucifugimonadaceae; genus Bin127. Next base: position 558,766 of record OY759581.1, read on the forward strand.
TGGCATCTGCGAGATCATCGAGTGGTCATGCCCCTCGGCGGCACCTAGAACCGCAACGCCACCTTTGGCGCAGTCCTTCGCGCGCTCGGCAGTCGTCACGACGATAGCCGCGCCCGCGTCGGTCACCAAACAGCAGTCGAGCAGGTGGAACGGCCAGACGATCCATCGCGAGTCGTGATAGTCGTCGAACGTCGCCGGACGGTCGTAGAAGTAGGCTTTTTCGTTCATGTTCGCCCACTTACGTGTAGAGACGGCGATGTTTGCCATCGCTTCGCGCGTCCGATCCTCGCCGTATTGGTGCATGTATCGTCGGCATGCCATCGCATAGGATGCAGGTGGGCCGATGATCCCGTATGGTCGTTCGTACTGGTTCTGCGGCGTGCCGAGATTGGTGGCGAGACGCGCCCGGTCATTGCGTCCTGCTTGACCGTGCGTGATCAATGCGACCTCGCAGTATCCGGCTTGGATCGCCGCGATGGCGTGGGCGATGTGGATGACGAACGATGACCCGCCGACCGATGTGCTGTCGGTGAAGCGCGGATGGATGCCGAGATACTCGGCAACGTCCAGCGTGGACCATCCGGCGGTCATCAAGCCGTCCACATCGGACAGCGATAGACCGGCATCGTCAAGTGCGTTGATCGCTGCTTCGGCGTGGAGCGCCAACGGTGATTTGTCAGGCACATTGCCGATCTGGTCCGATTCGGCAACTCCGACGATCGCCGATTGCCCTGACAGTGCTCTCAATCTGTTGATGTTCGGCATGATGAAAGTCTCGCTCCGTTCGCGGCTCAAAAATCTGACGTGTATGCACAATGCATTTTACCCGCGCCGCGCCAAAAGTAAACTTAAACCGCCCGACGATGTGCAACCCGAATCAACTAACCCGTTTCAAGCGAGGAGGCAAACATGCCCGATGAAAAAGGCGCGCCGCCACAAGTGCAGGTCGAATCGCTCAACGACTACCTCAAAGTCATGAGCAAAGCCGTTTTCCAGAGCGGAATGTCGTGGCGGGTCGTCAACGCCAAGTGGCCGGACACTAATGACGCGTTCGATGGCTTCGAGATCGGAAAGGTCGCCGCGCTCACTGATGACGAGTTGGACGAACTGGCGCAAGACCGCCGAGTCATCCGCAACCGTCGCAAGCTCGCCGCGATCGCCCACAACGCGCGCCGCATCATCGAACTCGACGCCGAGCACGGAGATTTCCGCAACTACCTCCGATCCCACGGCGATTTCTACGCCGCTGTGAAAGACCTCAGGAAACAGTTCAAGTTCCTCGGCGACACCGGATGCTACTTCTTCATGTACGTGATCGGCGAGGATGTGCCGCCGCACGACGAATGGATGTGCGCGCAGGAACGGGCTAAACGAAAACAGTGAGACGGTGCTAACGTATTTCGCAAGCAAACTCGGTTAAAGTTGGCGCGAAAGAAGAGGAGTCCGTCGTGAAAGTAGTTATGACCCCGATGCCGGGTGGTGTTGGACCTGGCGAACCGGATGATGTCGTGATGCGCGACTTGGAGGCGACCTTCCCGGATGTCGACTTTGTGTGGTGCGAGACGGAAGAAGACCAACTCATCGCCATCGCGGATGCCGATGCGTACTGCGGATGGCCGACGCGCAAGGTTTTCCTCGCCGCCAAGAACCTCAAGTGGATTCACTGCGCCGGAACCGGCATTGACGGCATCATGAAGATTCCCGAACTCATCGCATCGGACATCCCCGTCACGAACTCCCGCGATTCGCATGTGAGCCCTATGGCGACGCACGTCTTTGCGTTGATTACGTCCCTCGCGCAACGGCTACCGTCGATGTGGACGCAACAGAAAGCGCGCGAATGGCGCCCTCAAGACTACGGATGGCGGCAGATCGAACTTGAGGGGTCAACACTGGGAATCTACGGCTTCGGAAACATCGGACGCCGCGTCGCCAAACGCGCGTCAGGCTTCGACATGAACGTCTACGCCGTGGACAAGCACCCCCGCCCCGATGCGTACGCGAAGGAAGTTTGGGGACTGGACCGACTTGACGACTTGGTTGCGATGTCGGACTGGTTAGTGGTTGCCTGCCCGTACACCAACGAGACGATGAACTCAATCGACCAACGACGTATCGCGCTGATGAAACCGTCCGCGTACATCATCGTCATCTCTCGCGGCGGCATCGTCGACGAGGACGCCATGTGCCGGGCAATCCGGAATGGCGAGTTGCAAGGCGCGGGCCTCGACGCGATGGAGCCCGAGCCGCCGGAGTCGGACAGTCTGCTGTGGGACACGCCGAACGTCATCTTCTCGCCGCACGCGTCCGCGCTCGTGCCAACGATGTACACCGGCCGCCGCGAAGTCTTCAAAGAGAACCTCCGCCGCTACATCGCCGGCGAACCCTTCATCTACGAGTGCGACAAAGTGGCGGGGTATTAACGGGGCGAGGCGACACAGTGCCTCTGGCGGTACTGCCGGTTAACAATCCACATGCCGACACGCGTACGTTCACCCGAACCACTATCGGAGACCGTCAACCGTACGGACTCATCCGGACTTATCCCAAATACTTCGCAGCCAACAGGTTGACTTCATTGACGAATCTATCGATCCGCGCACGCCGACGGCGGCTGTACCCTCCGTAGTCAGGTTTCATCGGAATATCGTGGCGGAAGTCATCGATTTCGCCGCGAATCTCTTCGTCGATTGCGTGGAGTTCGGCGATCAGGTAATCCTACCGACGCGCGTCCTCATCGCGATCGCGCGACGTTCTACGTTCAGCCAAGGTCATCAGAGTTGACCCGATTTCGTTACCGATGCGTCCAAACTACCACATTGCCGAAATCCGCGACCCTGCGAACTACTGCATCGGAGAGTAATCCGTCGGCATCAATATCCGGTTCTCGATGTTCTTGACTAGAATTCCGTCTCGATGGGATTCCTCGAAGACCTTCTGCCACTCAGGATCGGCGCGGAAACTCGCCCAAGCCTCCGTACGCTGGTTCGCGTCCTCGAACGCCACAAGATAGACCAACTGATTGCTGTTCGGGCCGACATCGTGCGTCCAGTAGCCCACGTTCTTGATGCCGTGTTTCTCGAACAGCTCCATCGTGTGGTTGGCGAATCTAGCGTTCAAGTTCGGCAACTTTCCAGCAAAGCACTCGTAGATACGCAGTTCGTAGATCATCGTCTCAACTCCTTGCGGTAGGATCGGTTTCGTTTCAACCAGTATGAGTATCGTATCGCGGTTTGGGAAACGGGCGACAAACGCGGATAGAGGAGGTGCAACGGCATTTCAGCGTTGCCGCTTCAGCTGGTGCGGGAGTAGTGGGACTCTTGCTCGCCGGGGAATTTGCCGTCCCCTACGTCGTCGACATACTGTTTGACCGCGTCGGTGATGACGCCAGCCAGATCGCCGTAGTGTCCCGCATGGCGCGGGCGAAATGTCGGATCGAGTCCCAACATGTCGTGCAAGACTTGGATTTGACCGTCGCAAAGCGGACCCGCGCCGATCCCAATCGTCGGGATCATCAACCGTTTCGTGATCTCGCCAGACAAGTCAGTTGGCATGAGTTCCAAGACGACGGAAAACGCGCCGGCGCGCTGAACCGCGTCGGCGTCTGCTATGACCTGATCCGCATCGTCGCCGCGGCCTTGCACTCGATACCCGCCGAACGAGTGGATCGATTGCGGCGTGAAACCGACATGACCCATCACCGGCATCCCAGCGTCGACCAATGCCTTGATCGTTTTCTCCATCGTCACGCCACCTTCGAGCTTGACCGCCTGCGCGCCGCCTTCCTTCATCAATCGTGCCGCGTTCCGGACCGCCGTCGGAATGTCCGACTGATAGCTGCCGAACGGCATATCGGCAACGACAAAGGCGCGTTTCGCGCCGCGCGTGACGGCGGCGGTTGCGCGCACCATGTCATCGACGGTCACCGGGACCGTCGAATCGTAGCCCAGCACCACATTGCCCAAGCTGTCGCCAACCAAAATCGCCGGAATGCCGGCGCGGTCCACCAGCAGCCCGTGGTTGTAGTCGTACGCCGTGACCATCGGGATGAGCTCGCTCCGAGCTTTAGCATCCTGAAAATAACGGACTGTCAATCGCCGTGTCGCCGAAGTCATAACCCAATTATCCACAATCGAACCGTTACACTTCACCCAGACGAACGCCACCTTCTCGCAAGAGACCATCACATGAAAATCGCAACCCGAGACACGCTCTACTACGAACATTCCGCAGCCAACCCCGTGACGCTGCGCGTCGAACCCGGCGAATGGTTCGAGGTGCAGACGCAGATGAACCGAGGACCGGACGCGGAGCTGGTGCCGGACGACATCCGCGAGCTGTACAACACTTACCGCTCCGATTCGCAACCGACGGATCGCGGCAACGCTTCATCCGGGGCGACCTACGTCGAGGGTGCCGAGCCGGGGCACATGCTGACGGTTCACATCGGTGAAATCAACACTCACCCGGTCGGCTGGACGCGGTACGGCGGCTCTACCGGCGCGATGCCCGGTTATCTAGGACACTCAAACATCGGTCCGCAGTTCCGCATCTGCCGCATCGAAAACCGACAGATCATATGGAACGACAAACTATCGTTTCCCGTCGAGCCGATGCTCGGAGTTGTCGGCGTCGCGCCGCAACGAGAGTCTAGGCACAATGGATGGGCCGGGCAGTGGGGCGGAAATTTCGACATCCAAGAAGTAACGACGGGCGCCAGGCTGCATCTGCCGGTCTACCACCCGGGCGCGTTGCTCCACGTCGGGGATATGCACGCCCGACAAGGCGATGGCGAGATTTGCGGCGGAGGCGGTATCGAGACTGGCGGCTCCGCCATGTTGAAGGTCGAACTCTCGCCGATGCCTGAAGAGATTTCCTGGCCGCGCATTGAAGATGAAACCCACATCATGACTACCGGCATCGAGAAACCGGCCGAGGACGCTTTCCGCATCGCGCTATCGGAAATGATCCTCTGGTTGGAGTCCGACTACGGTATGTCGCAAGGCGAGGCATTCATCTTTCTCGCGCAGTGTCTCGAAGCTCGGGTAACCCAGTTCGTAAATCCGACGTACTCCTACCTCTGCAAAGTCAACCGCAAGTATCTGGTTTGAGGCCCCACCCGCGAACTAGGAGACTCGAAAAGAGATCGGAGAGACCGAATGCCGATAGTTGACTACGCGGACGGGAACACGCAGGAGTACCGTGCTGTCATGCTGGAAGAGGTTCGCCGTCGAAAAGCCGCGGACCCCAGCTACACCGTCGTCGACATCGGCGGACGACACAATCCGTGGGCTGACGATGTGGTGGATGTTTACGTCGATGTCTTCGAGTTTGAAACCGAAAAACGGCTATACGTCGGTGATGTCAACAGCGAAGATATATGGCGGCAATTGGAAGCCGACGGACCGTTCGATTTCGTCATCATCTCCCACGTCCTCGAAGACATTCGTGATCCCATCACCGGGCTGAACTGGTTGCCGCGCGTCGCCAAAGCAGGGTTCCTCGGTCTGCCCGTGAAACACCGCGAGGTCGCCAACTCAAAGTCTGGTTACTGGCTCGGACAGTCACACCATTACTGGATCTTCGGCGTGAAGAACGACGACAACGGCGATCCGATCCTGATGGTGGTTCCGAAGTGGCACTGCGTCAATTATTTCAACCCCAACACGCCGTACTGCGAACCCCTAGGGGAAGAAGACTCTAACCTCGGCCCGCGCACGCTTGAATGGTTCGACCCGGACAAATCTGGCTACGATCGCGAACTCGGCGTCATCTGGGAAGACTCATTGCCATTCTGGGTGCCAGATTACACGCTGATGGTGCCGGAACAGATCGAACTGTTGCGAACCGTGTTCATGGACGGCGTGTGACCGGCGCGGACGGCGACCGTTCGACGTTTGCCATCGCCGCGCGAAGATGTGGTTCGCGATAGTACGCTTTGGATTATCTCGCGTTGCACGCTCGGCGCAGCGGGTATGACGGAACAACGAAACGATGGGTAACACTCTTTTCTACGGCGACAACCTCGAGGTGCTTCGCAACCACGTCGCGGACGAGTCAGTTGACCTCATCTACCTCGATCCGCCGTTCAACTCCAACGCAACCTATAACGTCCTATTCAAGGAGCAGACCGGTCAGAGTTCGCCGGCGCAGATCAAGGCATTCACTGATACGTGGGCATGGACATTAGAAACGGAGCGCGCATACGAGCAGGACATCATCTTGAACTCGGCCGTCGCGCCTGAGGTCAAAGACATGGTGTCAGGGTTTAGGAGTTTCGTTGGACGCAACGCGATGATGGCATATTTGGTGATGATGACGCCACGGCTCGTCGAATTGCATCGCGTTTTGAAACCCACCGGTACGATCTATCTGCACTGCGACCCGACCGCCAGCCACTATCTGAAGCTGTTGCTGGACACGGTGTTCGGGAAAGAGCGGTTTTTGTCTGAGATCATCTGGAAGCGTACGAGCGCGCATGCGAGCACCCGCCGCCCCGGTGCGGTTCACGACGTTATCCTCCTCTACTCCAAATCCGACGCCCACACTTGGAGACCTCAATATCAACCGTATGACGATTCCTATCTGCGAACGTTCTTCGAGATGCGAGACGAGGACGGTAGGAGATGGAAACGGACAGATCTGACTGGTGCAGGCGCGACGCAACAGGGACAATCTGGCGCCCCGTGGCGCGGGATCGATGTAACTTCCCGCGGCCGGCACTGGGCATATTCCCTTGATGAGCTTGAACGTTTAGATGCCGAGGGGCGAATTCACTGGCCGGCAAGGCAGGGAGGGATGCCCAGACTCAAGCAATACGCCGACGAAATGCCGGGCGTAACGTTGCAGGATGTGTGGACCGACATAAGACCCATTCACAATCTGTCGCGAGAGCGGTTAGGCTATCCGACGCAGAAACCGGAGGCGTTGCTGGAGCGGATCATCGAGGCGAGTAGCAATCCGGGCGATGTGGTATTGGACCCGTTCTGTGGTTGCGGTACCGCTATCGCGGTCGCTGAAAGGTTTGAACGCAAATGGATTGGGATCGACATCACTCACCTCGCGGTCGCCTTAATGAAACACCGCCTAAAGACTAGTTTCGGCATCACACAAGGGAATGATTACGCGGTTGTGGGCGAACCCGCGGATGTCGAAAGTGCCCGCGCGCTCGCTGAACAAGACCGGTACCAGTTTCAGTTTTGGGCGTTGTCGCTCTTGGGCGCAAGACCCGTGGACCATTCTCGCCGAGGTGCTGACAGGGGTATCGACGGAGTGCTGCATTTCCTCAACGGGCCGCGACGTTCGACGCATCGAGCGATCATCCAAGTCAAGAGCGGGAGGGTGACGGTGGCTCACGTTCGCGACTTGGTCGGAACTGTGGAACGAGAAAATGCCGCGTTGGGACTATTCGTATCGTTGGAAAACCCCACCCGCGCAATGACCGCCGAGGCGGTGAGCGCCGGGTTTCATCATTCTGAATTGTGGCAGAGAGACTATCCGAAAATTCAGATCCGTACCATAAATGACCTGCTCAGCGGCAACGACTTCGATATCCCACCGAACCCGGGGATGTACCAAGACTCACAACGAACTCAACGCGATTCCGCGCAACAAGGCGGCCTAGAAGATATCAGGGTGCCGTTCGGACAAGAGGTTTAGACGATGTTCGTGTACCGTTTGGCGAGAACGACGGAGAATCTGCTGGCATCGCCGTTTGACAACGGCGATTTTCGTGGTAATGGATTGAAGGTTAGTGGACAAGCGCGATGAGCGACCTCAGCTTCAGAGGACTGGCGATGGATGCCAACGATGTGCGGTCGTTGGTGTCGTTTTGGTGTGATGCCGTCGGATACCAGGTCGTCGAAGCGGATTACCCGTACGTTGCCGTCATACAGAACGACGCCCAGTCTCAACCGCGGATAATCATCCTACAAGTGCCGGAGGGCAAGTCGGCGAAGAATCGAGTTCACATTGAATTCGACGCTTCCGACTTAAAATCATCGGCAGAACGCTTGACTGCGCTTGGCGCCAGCATCTTAGCCGAACGGGAGTGGGGCGATACCCGGTGGATCGTGATGCAAGATCCAGAAGGCAACGAATTCTGTCTCGTAAACCACCAAAATTCGGATGGATAAGGAAATCATATGTCCAACTCGAAAGTGAACCGAAACCGATCTCGCCAGCTGATGGAGCGCGCCCGTCGCGTTGTGGCGGGCGGTGTCTCGTCGCAGATCAGACTGTCCGAACCCGGAGGGGAGCCGCTTTTCTTTGACCGATCAGATGGCGCTTTGATGTGGGATGTCGACGGCAACGAATACATCGACTACATCCAAGGCATGGGACCGAATCTGTTCGGGCACGCACCGGAGTTCGTCTCGAGGCAAGTCGAAGAGGATATGCGGACTGGTTACGTCTTGGCGGCACAGTTTGAGCGGGAACTCGAAGTTGCCGAGTTGGCGGCGGATGCCGTGCCAATCGAAGATTGCACCGTCCGGTTCGCAGGTTCCGGTACCGAGATCGTCCAACTCGCTCTACGCTTGGCGCGCGGCTACACCGGTCGGACGAAATTCATTCGGTTCGAAGGTCATTACCACGGTTGGTTGGACAGCGTGAATCACTCCGTGCACCCACCTCTCGATGATGCGGGTGATGTCTCGGATCCATGCGCGGTCGGCGAATCGGCTGGCATGGACCCCGGTGCCGCATTGCAGGTCGTGCCTTGCCAATGGAACGACATCGCGCGGTTGGAAGAAGCGTTTGACAGAAATCTAGGTGAGATCGCGGCGGCAATAATGGAGCCGATCAACGCGAATACCAACTGCATCATGCCCGAGCCTGGATACCTCGAAGCAGCGAAAGAGTTAGCGCACCGAAACGGCGCGTTGCTGATTTTCGACGAAGTGATTACTGGATTCCGGGTGGCGTATGGAGGCGCGCAGGAATTCCTCGGCATTACGCCGGATCTGGCGACCTATGCGAAGTCAATCGCCGCTGGATTCCCGATCGCGATGCTGGCGGGCCGACGCGAGGTGATGGACGTCCTCGGTAGCGGCGTTGTCTACCACGGTGGAAGTTTCAACTCCAACGTCATGTCGATCTCCGCGGCGTACGCGTCGCTGAAGCATTTGAAGAATGAGGGCGATGCGTTCTACGCCGAATTGAATCGTCGAGGTGAACGCCTTATCGACGGTCTGCGCCGAGTAGGCATGGAAACCGAGACCGATATCCACGTTCAAGGGCTCGGAAGCGTATTCGGCATCTCGTTCAACCGGAGCGGGGAAGTGATCCGAAACTATCGCGACCATGCCACGCTGTGCGACGACGACAGGTATGCACGGTTCGCGTCCGAGATGATGCTAGAAGGTGTGCGACTGTCTTCCAATGGGCGCGTGCACATGTCATCGGCGCACACGGAAGGTCAAATCGACCAGACGATCAAAGCGGCTGGCAACGCGCTCGCGCGGATGTAACTTCAAAACTCCAAATCGGCGGTCAGTCGCGTCGTGCCATATTGTTTCGACACTTCGCGATTTGCCACAATCAACATCACGCACCACGAAAAGCATTGTTCAGTGCTGGCGGGGATGTTGGTGCGACCCAACACGCTGATTTGGAGAAACTCGCTACATGGCAGAAGTACATCAGATGACGTTGGATTCAATTCGTCAGCAACAGGCGAATCCACGCGGAGCCGCTGTCGCGGACGCCCGCAAAGCGGGACCTGGCATGTTCGCGGCGTCGTTTTGTGAAAATTACGACGAGGCGGACGAGCTGGCCGAGATGTGCAACCAGATCGATCAGCAGCTCGAAGGCGAGACGCCGGACCTCGGATTGGTTTTCGCCGCCGCGCCGGGATATGCAGAGTCAACCGGTCTCTTGCCAGAGCTGCGTCGTCGACTCGGCTTCAATGTCGTAGTCGGTTGCTCCGGCTCAGGCATCATCGGTGCCGGGCGCGAAGTCGAGACAGGACCAGGGTTATCGGTTCTAGCCGCCACCTGCGACACGTCGGCGATGCACCCGTTCTCCTTTTCCGACAAGCAAGCGAACGGCAAAGATGCCACGCCGGAATCGCTCGCAGATGTTATTGGTGCCGACCCTGCCGACTACGAGGACGGGCTGATGCTCGTTCTCGTCGACCCGTTGACGGTATCTACTGAGGCCGCACTTTCGGTGCTCGATTCCGCGTATCCGACGGTCAAGAAGTTCGGAGCGCTCGTGAGTGGTGGACGTGAATACGGCGAAAACCGGATGTTTCTCGGTGAAGAATTGAAAAAACGCGGCACCGTCGGTCTCCTGATGAAGAGTAACTTCGACGCCGGTACCGTCGTATCCGGAAGCGAAGAGCCGGTCGGTCCAAGTATGGTGATCACGAAATCGAACCGGAACGAGGTTAACCGGTTGGATAACCGTAACCCGATATCGGTTTTGGAAGAAATTTTCCTCAACGCCGATCCGATCAATCAGTCGAGGATGAAGCGGACCCTCGTGGTTGGTCTTGAATCGAATGGGATTTTGATGGATCCGGATTACGTGATGCGCAACATTTTGGAGATGGACCAGGAATCGGGCGGAATTATGATCGGCGATCTCGTCGAAGAGGGTCAAAGGTTACAGTTCCATGTCCGCGACGGCGACCTGGCCGCGAACACATTAACCAAGAATCTCGACAGACACGCATCCCTCGTCCAAGAGAGGGGCAACAACATTGATGCGATGCTGTGTTTCAACTCAGTCGCGCGGGGCTACCGAATGTTTGAACAGGACGATCACGATGCGCAGATCATCGCCGATCGCTTCTCGAACATCCCAATCTCCGGCTTTTTCTCGAACGGAGAGATCGCATCGCGGCGCGGCGGATTCAGTCTAAACGGTGAGGACGAGTACACATCGAGGGTGATGGGTTACTCGAATACGCTCGTGATGCTCCGAGACCTGAACAAGACTGCAAGCTGACCGGTGCGGTCATCGCTGGCACTCATCCACCTTCGCAACGCGACGGCTAGATTCGTCGCTGCCCAAGAGCGTCCCCTCTCAAAGCTCGTTGAGTAGCCGCACTTTGTCGATGGTGTACGCGACACTTTTCAGCGATCGGTTCACGGTCCTAGTTCCCTCTCCATCCGGTATTTCGAGCGTGGCGCAGATCACGTAGTTCGCGAACGTGCCCAGCAACGCGAGGGTGATGTCGTGGCGGAACGTGCTCAACGGGTACTCAGTGCGAATTTCAGCACTCAGCGCGTTGTGATAAACAGCGACCAAATCTTCGAAATGCTCGGTCGCGGCTTCTGGAGTTAGCGTCGTCGCGAGGAACTTGGCGACGTCGCTGCTTGAGCCGCTGTACGTGGCTTCTTGCCAATCGATCAACACTGGTTCATGCCCGTGACCTGTTTCGCGGAGCATCATGTTGGCAACGTGCAAGTCGCCATGGATCAGCGTTTTGGGACGACGCTCCAGCGCATCGAGTACTTGGATCAGGTTCCCGGTCAGATACTCGGCAACTAGGTTCACTGATTCGACATTGTGTGGGTGAAGGATCGGAGACGATGCGAGAACGTTCCAGTTGGGGGCGAACTGTGCAGGGTCCTCCTTGAAGATGTCGGCGCGATAGCCGCTACGCGCCCACCTCTCCGAACCTAGACTGTCGTCGCCCCAGAATCTCGAATGAATCTCCGCCAGATTTTCCAAAGTGCGTCGTATCAGATCATTGTCGAACGAACAGCGGCGCGGCGGCGGTCCGAGGTCTTCCATCAAGAGTGCCGCCAAACCGGAATCAGGTTCGTATGTCGATGCCGAGATCCGCGGTTGAAATCCACCTTGCATATCCCTCAGCAGAGAGTAGACGTTCATTTCGCGGGCGTAACACCCGCTGTTAGCCTCTCGGCGGCGATCGGAAGGATCACGCGACGGAATCTTGACTATCGCCGAGGGTGGTATGCCGTCCGCGCCTGTTAACCGCACCCGAAAGAGTTGCGACATTACCGGATTCCCGCCGGGCACCGGATCGTATCCCAAGAGCCGAGCACCTTTGAATCCCGCGGATGCGAGCATTTCATCGACGATGCCCGTCGGGTCGCCTGATTCCGCCGCCGGCTCGATTTGCGATGGGTTTGAAACCATTCGTCTAATGATGGTTGCAGTCGTATCCAATACGCGGAGATTTTCGGTAGTTCGCTATATCATCACACGCACAGGAATCATTGGGAGGTACATCATCGATGTCTAGATTTGCAGGCAAGGCGGCTTTGATCACTGGTGGCGCGCTAGGTATCGGCGGCGCAACCGCGAGGAGACTCGCGGCCGAGGGCGCGCAGGTGATGATCGCTGATATCGATGATGCCGCGGCGTCTGCGAACGTCGAACGCATCGTATCCGCGGGCGGCAACGCGATCGCGTCTCACATCGACGTGTCCTCATCTGCCGATTGTCGTCGCATGGTTGAAGCGACCGTCGAGGCGTTTGATCGACTAGACATTCTGGTTCAGAACGCGTTCAGCGTCATATCGGGGGAATCTCGCATCCACGGCGACGCGATCAGCGTTACCGAAGAGGATTGGGATTACGGCATTGATGTTTTGGTCAAGGCACTGTACCTCGGCGCCAAACATGCAGTGCCACACATGCGGGCAGCCGGGGGCGGTTCGATCATCAATCTTGCGTCGGTGCACTCATATCTGCAAGAGACTGGCATGTTGGTTTACGAGACCGGCAAGGCAGCTGTAGTGGGGCTCACTCGTCAACTCGCAGTGCAATACGGTCCGGACGGAATCCGCGCCAACGCGATCGGTCCAGGGCATATCGTCGGTGAGGGTCTCGCGGAGATGTGGGAGGCTAACCCTACGGGGCACGCGTTTTTCGCCAACCAGTACCCGCTGCGACGAACCGGCAAGCCGGAAGAGATCGCGGCCGGCATTGCGTTCCTATGCTCCGACGATGCGTCGTTCATCACCGGACACACGCTGATGATCGACGGTGGACTGACCATCCAGCTACAAGAAAAGTTCGGATTGCGCCAGGCGCATTACGCGCTTAACCACCCTGATGACAACTTCACATTTGCGGCGCTGGATTAGACGCGGCTTAACCCAACACGCCTTTGTGGGCGATTTCGCTGACTGGTTTCCGGTCGTTCGGGGATTCGCGTTCTTGGACGTCTTCTGGCAACGCTTCACGCGGTCCGATTCTCCCGACGACGAAACCGCACATTGCGGTGTAGAACTCGTCGGAGACGCCTAGCTTTTCGTAAACGGTGTCGTGATCGATGCCGGCCATCGCGTGGGAGTAGAGACCCAAAGAGCGCGCTTGCAGAGCGAGTGCCATCCATGCCGCGCCGGTATCGAACTGCGCGGTGCGAGGACGTCGACCGTCTTGGGTCTTCGTCTCGGCGAAGATGTAGCCGATAAGTGGCGCCTTAGTTGCCCAGGCTTGGTTGCCGGGCATCGGGATCGAATCGAAAGTGTCGCGGTCTGGTCCGTCGGTTTCGTAGACGAATAGCCAGGGTTGACGGTTGAATGATGATGGCGACCAGCGCGCGCCCTCAAAAATCGTCGCGATCTCTGCGTCGGACAGCGGATCTGATGAGAATGATCGCGGAGACCAACGGTCGATAAAGAGTGGATCAACGTCGGCAGAAGCGACTCTAGGATTAGCGTTTTCGGTCAATTCATGGCTCCAATTTGTTGGGAAAAGCGGATGCTTGGTTCGGGATTCGATTGTAAGCCTTCCCGATTATCCAGAATTCTGAGATTCCCGAATCTGCGTGGACGATATCGGATCAGAAAACAGGTTTTCAGGGATGGGAACTAGCAGCGATTCAAAACCCGATGGAATGTCGATGTCCCCGACGGTCCTGAACACCCCATCGGCGTCGTGGCGACCGCCGACGATGAATCTCGATCCCAAATCTCGGAGTTCGGACATCGCGTCGATGCTCGGATGCGGCGATTCGACATCGTTGTAGAAACGATCGTCGAAAAGTCTGATGGCGGTGTCGAATCCGATGACAAAGGTCGTGCCGGGCATCAACCGTGCTTTTTCCAAAAAGGTTGCGGCGCGGGTGATGACGACCGTGTCCCCGCGCTCCTTGAACTGTGAAACGCGTTGTTGCAAGTCGACACTTTCGATGTCTGGCTTCTCGACATTGCGAACCGAAATCTCGAAACAGGGTTCGCGATCTTCGCCCGCAACGCGCGTCGCGATTCGGAGCAGAGCGCGATGGGCGCGGTGTACGGGGCGAAAGGAACCGGACAGCATGATCGCGTTCTGTGGCGCATCCGAAGACCAGCCGCCGGGGTTGCGATGCACGGCAATCGGTGATGAGCCATTAACGACGCCTTCAAACGCAGTCGCGGTCGACACTTTCGCCCTCTAACAGATCAATTGGAACCCGCGGCGCGACGTTGCACGCTTCGCCGAGCGCGTTGAGGATGATCGCGCGGCAAACGGCTTCCTCTCCGCTCCGATCGCGTTCGCCTTTTCGCATCACGATTGAGTAAGTCGTTGTTCGTTCGCCGTCGTGCCACGCGATATGGGCGCGGTTTTCGCCGCGTCGCATTCGATCGGTCGCGATCGCCGCCGTGCAAGACAGACCGACTAATCCTCCTTGATAGTCATCGTCTGACAATTCGACTGCGAGTTTGTATGCCACTACAGCCATGTCCGCCGCCTCACTCGCCGATACGTGTTGTTCGGCGCGCGAGCCGACGTATCGATCCAACGCGGCCCGTGCATAAGGGATCTGAGCATCGATGACGGTGCGCGATGCGCCGGCCAGCGAGAACAGCGCGGCGATGGCGCTTGCCCCTGCCCCGGTGATGACAAGACACGCCTTGACGGGCGCATCATGGATCGCGGTTATCAATTCTCTTTCGCTAGAAGAAATCATGAAGCCAGTAGTCCTCCGTCGATTCCGACCATTTGACCGGTGATGTACGCCGCGTTGTCTGAAAGTAGCCACGCGACGAGTTCTCCTACCTCTTCCGGTTTGCCGTAACGCGCCAGCGGGACTGCGGACTCTATCCTTCGTCGCGCAGCCTCGTCGCCGCGGTCTACCGAACGCATCATCTCGGTATCGATGGGTCCGGGGCAGATGCCGTTGATGCGGACGCCCATGCGCGCGTAGTCGAGCGCGGCGGCTTTGGTCAAACCAGTTACTGCGTGTTTCGTCGCGGTGTACGCCGGTCGTTTTATGTCGGCGCGCAGACCGTTGCGGGACGAATCGTTCACGATGGCGCCTCTATTGCCGAGTTCGAGCATCGCTTCAATCTCCGCTTTCATGCATAGCCAAACTCCGACGACGTTGACCTCCCATGACTTTCGCAGAATCTCGTTGTCCATCTCGTGTATGCGTCCGGTATCGAGCAAAACGCCGGCGTTGTTGAACGCGCCATCGATGCCGCCGAAGACTTCGACTGCGTGGTTGACCATGCGATTCACGTCTTCGGCGTCGGTTACGTCGGTCTTGATGTGCGTGGCGGCACCGCCAGCGTCGCGGATGCTGTCGGCGAGTTCGGCGCACAAGTCTTCTCGTCGTGCCGCGATGACCACATTGGCGCCGTGTTGGGCGACGATTTCGGCGGTTGCGCGTCCGATGCCGGAACTGGCGCCGGTCACCACGATGGTTTTTCCGTCAAGCATCGGTGGGGAGCCGTTTGTTCTCGTGGTTTGGATACCTGAGTTCATGTGTTGGCGTCTCTTGTTGGATTTAGTCGCGCGTAATTTGACAAACCGCGCTAGTGGTGCTAGATTTACCCGCGTATTGTAAGCCGCGATGCGCGATGTATGCTGTATACTCTGCGAAGTTGCAGATGTCCATGGCGAGATCGTGGCACAGTGAACGACCGGTTGGAGCAGGACGCGGCGGATCCGTGTCTAAGAACCATCTCTACCGGCACAATACAGGAGGTTCATGAATGAAACTAAGCTATCTACTCAGGCGGTGGGGAATCCTGCCCTTGACGGTTGCCTTAGCAGCAACCGCGTTTGTGCTTGCCTGCGGTAGCTCAGAGGCTCCCGCGACCGCCAAACCGGCGGCGACGGCGCGCCCGGCGGCAACCGCCGCACCGGCAGCGACCGCTGCACCGGCAGCAGCCGCAGCGGCAGCTGAGAAGGCTGCACCCGCCGCAACGGCGGCCCCGGCCCAGAAGGGTGCCGAGGCAGCAGAAGCCGCACCGGCAGCCACCGCGGCGCCGGCAGCTACAGCCGCTCCGGCCATGGCCCCTGAGGCTATGGAAGATGAGATCGAGGTCGTTTTCGCCACGCGCGGCGTTGGTGCCGTCATTGGTCTTCCGACCGTCGGTCCATACCGTGGAACTCCGACACACGGAGGCGGCGTGGAAGAGTACTTCTTCGTCTTTGAGAACGGTGACCCGATGACCCCAGAGCTCGTTGAGTCTTGGGACATCGACCCGGCAGGTACCCGCGTTCGCATGACCATGAAACAGGGTCCTGACGGACAAGGTATCCCGTTCATCCCACCAGTAGGTTTTGAGGACCAGGACTTTGGAATCGTCGACGCTGAGGAAGTTGTTCGCTACTTCAACGAGTCGAACGCGACCACGAACCCTGACACCACCTACGGAAACTCTGGTGACCTTGCGGCGATTTTCTTGGAAGCCAAGAAGATTGACGACTGGACGGTCGAAATCGGACTGGTCTCACCGGTCTACTTCTGCCTTCCGATCTCGCAGTTCGGTTGCTTGAGCGCAGCACGCGGTCTCTACTACCTAAGCCACCAAGACTCGATGGGTGTTGAGTGGGCACGTGAGCACCACGTCGGAACCGGCGCATTCCGCCAGGGTCACTGCGTACCCGGCGACAGATGCACGACCGAGGCAGTAGCCGACCACTGGCGCGTAGACCCCGGTATCGACAAGTACACCCAGATTCAGGTTGCTGAGAACAACACTCGCATCGCCATGCTCCGCAACGGCGAAGCCGACCTGGCTCTGCTGGACTTCAAACTGGTACCTGGCGTTGTCCAAGAGGGCTACCGCTTCCTCGAGACGATGCCCGGTGGCTTCGTTGGACAGTCCATCATGTACCCGGGTCTCCTCTGGGAGCACTCACACGCCCGCACTGGCGAACCGCTAGAGCCGTGGAACTGTGAGAACCGAAGCTCCGCCGCGATCGACAACGCTTGCGGTGACGGCCCGAACGAGGGTCCGTACACGGAAGACTTCCCGTGGATCGGCAACCCTTGGGGAACTGAAGACGCTCCTTGCACGGACGGTGACGGACCTGGTCACGAGCGATGCGGCAACGCACCGTACGCTGACGTTGACAACCCTCCGGGAATCAGCGACATGGAACAGGCTCGCCTGGTCCGCCTCGCCCAGTCGATCGCAATCGACCGTGACGAGATCAACAGCGTATTCCTCGACGACAAAGGCGCTGGCATCTACTCCGAGTACATGGGCCCGCACTTCCCAGGCTGGGACCCCGACCGCAACACTGGTTGCTGGGACTGGCTCGGTAACAGGATCGAGTGCTCGCCTCTAGCCGCTGGCACGCCGTTCGAGAACGGTGTCCCGTGGAAGTTGCCTGACGGCGACCTAGAGATGGCCGACGCGCTGTTGCAGGCAGCTGGCTACCCGCTAGTTGACGGCCGGCGCCAGGGCATCGAGAGCATGGTGCTCCAGGCCTACGTTGCAGAGATCGGTGAGGTCAGCCTTGAAATCGCTGACTACATCACCTCGCAATGGGAACAGCTCGGCATCGAGATCGAGCAGCTGATCGAAGACTACGGCGGAGTCATCTCGCAGAGAATGCGCCGCCGCGTGCAGTACTTGCCAGTCTTCAAGAACGGCGACGTTCACTCGAACGTCTACCCGCTCGACTGGCCGTTGCCGACGGTTGACACGTCATCCAGCCGACCTGGTTGGGGCGTAGGCTTCGAGTCGCAGCCAGGCGCGAAGTGGCTGTTCGAGATCCTCGGTGAGCAGGACAAGGCCGTGCGTGAACAGAAACACCTCGAGTGGGTGGACTGGTCAATGTACTGGGTACAGTACGCCGGTGTTGTCGAAGTGCCGAAGGGTCTAGTAGCCGGACCGAGAATCGCTTCTTGGAACGGTCGCCAGCAGCACTACAGCAACTGGTCTAGCAACCCTGAGTTCATCGTCATCCGATAGAACCCAGACTAGAAAGCGATCAGTGTCCGGGTACCCTTCGGGGTGATCCCGCACCCTGACCGCAAAGGTGATGGCGGTTCGCAGGACGTTTCGTTCCTGCGGGTCGCCATCGCCGCGCAAGATGGTGCCGATAGGCCATGCGGTACTCCGCGCGATCCGATCATGAACTTGGCGTCGAAACAGGCGTCGATTAGGGAAGCTCACGCCCTCAAGATGGCCTAACTTCAAAGTAAGCCCACACGAGGACGCACGGGATCGCTCGGACATAGCCCTTAGGAGCCACCAATGTTTCGTTTCTTGGCAGGTCGCATATTAACTTCACTGATCTCCGTGTTCGGTGCCACTCTCGCGATATTTATTCTTGTCCACGTCAACCCGAAAGACCCGCGTGAGATCTTCGTGCCCCAAAGCGGGTACGGTCTGACGCAGGAGAGTTGGAACCGTCTCGGCGACCGTCTAGGGTTCGACAAACCGGCCCCGGTTCAATACGTCGAATGGCTCGGGCGCGTATTTAGGCTCGACTTTGGAGTTTCCTTGGGCTTGCAGATTGATGTCTGGGACATCATCAAAGGGCGATTGGGCGCCACCGTGCAGCTGGGCGTGGGAGGTTGGTTGATCGCAGTGCTGATGGGCATACCGACGGGGGTGGTCGCAGCGGTGTGGCGCGGCGGTATATTTGACTACCTCGCCCGATTTATCGCGTTGGTTGGACAAGCGGCGCCGGCGTTCGTCACTGGTATCGTGATGATCTGGCTGTTCTCCGTCAATTTGACGGCGATATCTGATGACAGCCCGTTCTCCTTCTTGAGAATCTTCGCCATGCCGGCGGGAGGACGCACGCCAGACGAACTGAGGTGGAAAGAGTACGTTTTGCCGTGTCTCGCCCTAGGTTGGGGTTCGGCTGCGGGATTGATGCGCTTGACACGGTCCTCGATGTTGGAAATCCTCGATTCGGAATTCGTGAAAATGGCAAGGGCGAAGGGTGTCGGAAACACGAAGGTGATTTTCAAGCACGCGCTTCGAAACGCTCTGATCGCACCGATCACGTCGATGCTGTTGCTGTTCGCCGGGTTCCTGAACGGCGCGTTGGTCGTAGAGATCGTGTTCTCGTGGCCCGGCATCGGTCAGGTTGCGTTGCAAGAGGCGGTGCAGAACAACGACTTCCCGCTGCTGCTTGGAACGGTGATCATCTTCCTGATGTATTTCTTGGTGTTTGCCACGCTCGCAGACATCCTCTACACCGTCATCGACCCACGCGTCCGGCTTAGGTAGAGGTTAAGCTTCAACGCGAAAGTTAGATTCTTGGGGTAACTGCGAATGGCAACAGAAGTTGACAGGACGGACAGCACGACGGGCGTCGCTGTCGAAGAAGCCGCTCAGGTGGCCGATTACTCCGATCGGGGTTCGAACCCTTTCACTTTGGCTTGGTACTACCTTCGGCGTTACCCGATCATCCCGATTTTCATCCTGTCGTTGCTGCTGATCGCAGCGATCATCGGGCCTTACGTCGCACCATTCCCGCGTGACAAAGGCTTTTCGCATGATCGCAACCTCGGACTGTGGGAACGGTCTCGCGCTGCGTACATCCCGCTGGGTGGCACGACAATCGCCGAGTTGAGCTATCGGCCCTGCGACTATATCGATCCCAACGGTGGGACAAAATCGGAGAACATCGACCAGTGCGGGAAACTACACCTCCTCGGCGCAGACCACACCGGACGCGACATCTTCAGCAGGCTATTGCACGGTTCGCGCATATCGATCGCAGTGGTTACGTTCTCTCTGACGTCCGGCATGATTCTCGGCACCGCGGTGGCATTGTTCAGCGGATACTACGGCGGGTTATTCGACGAACTGGTAACACGATTCGTAGATATCTGGAACGCACTTCCGTTCCTGATGGTCGCCATCGTCGTGACGCAGCTATTTGGCGCAAAGGTCGAGATCCTGATCTGGAAAGTCGATATGTTGCTGTTTGTTTTGATGCTTGTGGCATGGGTCGGATTCGTCCGAGTCATCCGGGCTCAGGTTTTCGTGTTGCGTGAGCTCGACTACGTTGCGGCGGCGCGCGTCGCGGGCGCATCCGACATCAGGATCATTTGGCGTCACTTGGTCCCTGGAATCATGAACACAGTGATCGTGGTCGCCAGCCTGAACACTAGCGGACTGATCCTCGCCGAGTCGACGTTGAGCTTCGTTGGTGCGGGTATCCAGCCGCCGACACCGGCATGGGGCGTCATGACGAACGAGGGGCGCGACTACATCTTGGAGGCGCCACACCTCACGCTGGTTCCAGGCACCGCCATCTTCCTAGTCGTGTTGTCGATGAACTTCTTCGGTGACTGGTTGCGTGATCGGCTCGACCCGAGACTGCGACAGGTTGCCTAATCCGATTAAGGAGGTGCAGATGAAAAACAAGGCAGTTGCACTCTTAATTGGCGTCTGGGCGTTGTCGACCTTGACGGCGGCGGCCGTTGCCTGTGGAGAAACTACCTCTCAGTTTGAGACGATTCAGACTTTTGAGGCAGAGCAGAAGGTGATTAACGCCACCGCCACCGCCGCCGCAGTCATCGCTGCCGGCGGGGACCCCGATGCTGGCATTCAGGTCGGGGAGAACACGATCGCGGCTCAAATTCAAGCGACGGCACAAGCGAGGGCGACAGCCGACGCAGAAACGGGCAGCCAGACCGGAGGCAAAGCGGTCGGCACAGACGCAGGCTCAGAACAGGCGCAGGTCGCCGGTTCAGAGGACGAAGAGACCGAGATAGAAGTTCCGGAGGGGCCGGCGCTTGAAGGAGAAGCCACAGTGATCATGGCTGACGCGTCGTTCTTTGATCCCGAAATCATCAAGGTCAAGGTTGGGACCACAGTGACTTGGGAAAACCCTCGGAGTAGCGCAACCAGCGCTACTAGCTTCGATGGTGAAGCTGAGCAATGGGACACCACAGCTCTCTGGAAAGCTGCGTTTGATCCAACGGTCGGCAGCGGATCTCACACCTTCCAAGTCGTAGGTTGCCACCGTTACCGGTCTGAGTTCTCGGGTGACACCGCGACGGGCGCAGTCTGCGTCGTCGAATAAACGACACCGGTTTCGCGACGTTCTCTCGGTCGCGAGATTATCCGCCGCCGACAGGGCGCACGATCTCTAGGGTATCGCCGTCGTTGATGACTACCGACTGGTAGTTGTCGCGGGGGATGACGTCGCCGTTGTGAGCGACCGCTAGACGTCGTCCTGCAAGGCCCTTGTCGTTGATGTAATCGAGAAGGTTGATTGACGCGGGTAGTTGCGTTTCGCGTCCGTTGATGGTTACGCTGATCGCCATCGTAAATGGGGTCTTTGATGGTCCAGTTGCGGAACTGAACCCGGTTCAAGCTGCGGCCGACATTGCGATGTTTTCCGGATCGATCTCGTTGCCTTGCGCGTCGACGATATTGGGGTGCGCCTGGTCGAGGATGGCTTCGCGGGTTACGATGCACTTGACGGCTTCAGGACACGAGGGCAGGGCGTACATGGCATCCATCAATACGCCTTCGACGATGGACCGCAGACCTCGAGCGCCCATACGTCTCGACTGCGCATGTTCGGCGATGGTTACGAGTGCGTCCTCGGTGAATTCGAGTTCAACATTATCCAAACCGAACAGTTTTTCGTACTGCGACGCGATGGAGTTCTTGGGTTCTACCAACACCTTTACCAGCTGATCGAGTGTCAGGTCGGAGAGTCCGACGACTACTGGCACCCGCCCGATGAACTCCGGTATGAAGCCGTAAGTCCGCAAGTCTTCGGGAACTACGTCGGTGAGGTCTCGCCCGTCTTGTCGGGTCCCGGGTTGTATCGTGGCGTAGGCGTCGACGATCGCATTGGTGCGGAAGCCCATCCCGTTGCCTTCGCGCGCCGTACGGACGCGCTTGCGGATCACTTGATCGATACCATCGAACGCGCCGCCGAGGATGAAAAGGATGTTTGCCGTGTCGATTTGGATGAATTGCTGATGCGGATGTTTGCGCCCACCATCTGGCGGCACGTTGACGACGCTGCCTTCAAGGATTTTCAAGAGCGCTTGCTGGACGCCTTCGCCGGAAACGTCGCGGGTTATTGAAGGGTTGGCGTCTTTGCGAGCGATCTTGTCGATCTCGTCGATGTAGATGATGCCGCGTTCGGCCCTTGCGACATCACCACCAGCGGCGTGCAAAAGGCGCAGAAGAATGTTCTCTACGTCTTCACCGACGTAACCGGCTTCGGTAATCGACGTGGCATCGACGATGGCAAACGGTACTTCGAGTATCTGGGCGAGAATCTGAGCGAGGTAGGTCTTTCCACATCCGGGAGGACCGACGAGCATGATGTTGTTCTTCTGAAGCTCGATTCCGTCCTCATCGTCCTCGTTCTGGTTCGCCATCAAGCGTTTGTAGTGGTTATAAACGCCGACGCTCAGGACCTTCTTCGCTTGCTCCTGACCGATGATGAACTGTTGGAGTTGCTCGTAAATCTCGATCGGCTTGTTCGGGTAGACGTTCGTTGTCTTGCTTTCGGTCTTGGATTTGGGCACCCCGGCGTTTTGGATGATGCCTCGGCAACGGTCTACGCACTGGTCACAGATGAAAATGCTGTTCGGACCGGCAATCAACATGCCGATCTCTCGTTGCTGCTTCTTACAGAAAGAGCAACGCTTCTGCGTACGCCCTCGTTGTATAGAGCTTCTGTCGCCAGGTCCGTTCATGCAATCGATCCGCTTACGGTGTGCTGACGTTCCTAAAATCGCTGTCGATGATGGTTAGTGATTCCTATGCCGCTCCCGACTCAAGAATTCTAGCGTCTCTCGGATGCGATGTCGCGTAGTGAACCTCATCGACCAAGCCGTACTCTACCGATTGCTCGGCGGTCATCCAGAAATCGCGATCGCTGTCTCTGGCGACTTGCTCGTACGGTTGCCCGGTATGATCGGCGATGATCTGTCGTAGCCGGTCTTGGATGCGCAACGTCTCGCGGGCATGGATCTCAATGTCGGCGGCTTGGCCCTGCATACCGCTCCAAGGTTGGTGCATCATGATCGCGGAGTTGGGCAGAGCGTACCTTTTGCCTTTGGTGCCAGCGGTCAGCAACACGGTGCCAAAACTGGCGCAGAGTCCGACTGCAATCGTAGATACCTCGCAGGATACCAGTTGCATGGTGTCGTAAATCGCCATTCCGTCGTAGACCGATCCGCCCGGCGAGTTGATGTACATGTTGATGTCGCGTTCGGGGTCGTCGGCGGCGAGATACAGCAGTTGGGCGACGATGGTGTTTGCCACGCCGGAAGTGATCGGCGAACCAAGAAAGATTATCCGCTCCTTTAAGAGCAACGAGTAGATGTCGTAAGCGCGCTCACCGCGTGCTCCGGTCTCAATGACCATCGGGATCAGACTTTGCGGGGTTTCTATCTGGCTCATCTGGTTGAAGTCTCCGTTAGTGTCGGTGCACCGACTAGCTCAATTTCTGGTCGATCAATTGGTTTCAATCTGATTGTTCTTCGGGCGCATCGTCCATGCCGCGCGCCATCCTCACTACTTTTTCAATCGTACGTCGTCTACGAACGAACGACTTGACCGATTCGCGGGTCTGATCGTTGTCTTCCAACTTTTGGTCCTCGGCGGTATTCGCCGAGTTCCACTGCTCAATCTCAGCGGTCGCTTCGTCGTCCGTAACCTCGATATCTTCTGCCTCGACTAGACGATCAAGCACTAGGCGCTGCTTGATTTCTCGTTCAGCGCTTTCGTTGGCGAAGTTGACGTCCTCTTCGGAGACGTCATCGGCAGTGATTTGCTGCGTGCTTTTTCCTTCCATTGCTAGGCGTCGGCGCACGATTTGCTCTAGAGCACGCCGTCCTTCGTGCTCGACGACGATCGGAGAGATAGCGAACTCGCTCGCTTCGATCAATTCGTCGAACAACTTGCCTTCCACCGACGTGACAACGGTTCGCTCCGCGATCTGTTCCTGTTGATCTCGGACGTGCGCGGTTAATTGTTCTACCGTTTCCACGTCGGGGATACCCGTTTCGATGACCATAGCGTCGTCGAGTTCGGGCACCATCTCCTCGCTGACGCCTTTAAGCGCTACATTGACTCTTGCGGTCTTGCCAGCGAGTTGGGGGGTGTCAGCATCCTCAGAAACAGGAAATGAAAACTCTTTTTCTTCGCCCGCCGACATCCCGATGATCCCTTGATTCACCCCAACGATGATCTCGCCATAGTCGTTGACGTCCGTGTTTATCTGAAACTCTCGATCCTCGAAATCCCAGATGACTTCATCGTCTGCCGCCATCTTGATATCGATAGCTACGATGTCACTCTCTTGTACCGCGCGCTCTACAGGGACTGAGTAGGCTTGGTTGCGCCTGATGTACATCAGTAAATTGTCGACCGCTTCGTCGGTGACCGGCTCGGGTTCGTCGTCGTAACGGATCGATCGGTATTCAGCGAGTTCGACGCTCGGGATCAGGGGTACCGTTGCGAGTATCGTTACCGGCGGCTCGGACTGCTCGATGTTGACGCGCGGCGGTGCGAACGGGATGATTTCTTCGTCGCGAACCGCGTTCCCGACGGCTTCCGGCACCAACGATTCCATCGTTTCTTCGACGAGGTACTCTTTGCCGACGAAGTTTTGCAGGATGGCGCGCGGGGCTTTGCCTTTGCGGAATCCGGGGATGTTCACGCGTTGCGCGACACGGCGCACAGCGGCGGTCATGTGACGGTTGAAAAGTTCGTCTTCAACCTCGAGTCGCAAAACAATCTCGCCGTTTTCGGAACTTTCGCGTGAGACGTTCAAACCCTGATCTTTCGTTTCGTTGCCTTAAGCGCCGATTCGTCAACGTTAGGACCAGCGGTTGACGCTTAAGCGACGGGATCGCCGGAGGTAACGCTTTCGATTCTAATTCATCGCGATTCGGGACCTACGCGAGACCGCTCCGACCGGAAGACCCGCGGTGCCGAGTCGTGCCAAACCGCCACCTAGTGGCGGGCGGACTAATCAGCGTCTTCGAGATTTAGCGAGATGTGCAACTCGTCAAGTTGCTCGTCGGCAATCGTGGATGGTGCGTCGAAGAGCGGGTCCCAAGCGGACTGCGTTTTGGGAAATGCGATTACCTCGCGGATGTTGGATTGGCCCGCGAGCATCGCCGTAAGTCGATCCAAACCGAGTCCCATTCCTCCATGCGGCGGCGCGCCGAACCGGAACGCCTTCAACAGGTGCCCAAACCGTTCCTCGATTTCATGATCCGGGTAGCCGATCACGTTGAAGACCTTCATCTGCAACTCGGGATCGTGGATGCGGATGCTTCCGCTACCGAGTTCTACGCCGTTGCAGGTCAGGTCAAACAGATCGGCATAGACGCTACCGGGATCGCTCTCGATGAACGGAATGTGTTCGATTTTCGGCGCGGAGAAGACGTGATGCGCTGGCGCCCATGACGCGGTCTGTTCGTCCCATTCGAACAACGGGAAATCGAAAACCCACGCGAAGGTGAACTCATCTGGATCGATCAATCCCAGTCTTTGCGCCATCTCGGTACGTAATGCTGACAACGCGTTGTTTGCGACAGTTTGGGTGCCGGCGACGATCAAAACCAGATCGCCCGGTGAAGCGTCAACCGATTGCGCGATTTCCTTGACTATCTCAACGGACATGTAGTTCTTGAGAGGCGATCGGATATGTTCGTCTGATATCTCCGAAATCGAACCCGCGGACTCGTCGATTGCGATAAAGACCAGTCCCTGGGCTCCTGCTGCCTGGGCGACGCCGATAAGCTCATCGGTCTGACGCCGGGTGTAGCTAGCGCATCCGGGCGCGGCAAAGGCGCGTATGGTCCCGCCGGCTGCCGCGACGGCTTGAAATACGCGCGCCTCAGATTTTGCCGCGATTTCGGTGATCGTAGACATCTCCAAACCGTAGCGCGTGTCCGGTTTGTCCGATCCGTATTTGTCGATGGCTTCGTCGTACGTGAGTTTGGCGAACGGCGTCGTGAGCCGTGCGTCGGGCCGGATTTCGCGCACGATCCGCGTGTAGAGCCCTTCGACGAGCGCCATCACGTCGTCTTGATGGACGAAGCTCATCTCAAGGTCGAGTTGGGTATGCTCTGGTTGTCGATCTGCGCGAAGGTCTTCATCACGGAAGCATTTCGCGATCTGGAAGTAGCGTTCGACGCCGGCGACCATGAGAATCTGCTTCATCTGCTGCGGCGACTGCGGCAGGGCGTAGAACGATCCCGGACGCACGCGGGAAGGCACGACATAGTCGCGCGCCCCTTCGGGCGTCGACTTGATCAGGATCGGCGTTTCGACCTGAGTGAAATCGTTGTCAGTGAGGTGATCCCAGATGAGATGGGTAACTCGATGTCGGAGTTGCAAGCGACCGAGCAACTCGGGACGGCGCATATCGATGTAGCGGTACTGAAGCCGCGTCGACTCGTCTGCGTCGGTGTCATCCTCGACCTCAAAAGGCGGCGTCGCGGAACGGTTCAAGACTTGGGCAGTGTTGACAATCAGTTCGACTTCGCCGGTAGCCAAGTTTGGGTTCGCGGCACCGGGCAAACGCGCGTTGATCGTGCCGCTGACCTGCACGACCCATTCGCTCCGAACGGATTCGGCTAACCGATGAGCATCGGCGTCGATCTCCGGGTTGAAAACGACCTGTAATATGCCAGTGCGGTCGCGCAGGTCTACGAACACCAAATTGCCGTGGTCTCGGCGTCGGTGGACCCATCCGGCGACGGTGACTTGCTTGCCGATATGTGATGCGCGCGGCGCTCCGCAATCAGTGTCTTTGTACATGTGAAATCCTTTAGTGGGTTTGCTTCGTGAAGGAGCGAGAGAGCCTCGCATGAACGACTCCGGAATGCGATTGGCACCCACGCAGTCGCGCGTAACGCTGGGTTCGTCTGGACAGGAACGTCAAGAGTCTGAGTACGACGATCCCCGGCCAGACCGTCGATTATCGGCGAATTTCCAAAGCCCAGTGACGACTGCGGAAGCGGCGACTAGTTTCAAAAAGTCGCCGGGCAGGTAGATGTACATCCCATCCATCATCAATTTCCCATCCGCTGGCCAACCGTAGTCGCCAACCGCCAACCAGATCAGAGCTGGCACGTACAACGCGATGCTCGCAATCGAGTTCGCCCAGATCGAGTTTGCCCGATCGAATCCGAACTGGCTCAAGCCGCCGGCGATTGCGGACGCGACGATAAAACCGATCAGGTATCCGCCGGTCAATCCAGTTACGTAATTCCAACCCTCCAAGGGTGTAGTGAAGCCCCACCACGGTTGGTTAGCGAACGCCAGAAATCCAAGAGCGCCGATTGCCAGATACCCGAAAATGGTGATGGTGCCCCAGCGGAATCCCATGATTCCGGCGGCGGTCAAGATCGCGAAGGTTTGCAGGGTCAGCGGTGTGGGATTGCCGGGCAGATAGAAGCGGATCTTGGCGCAAACCACGATCAGCACGATCAGCGCGACCGATGCGGCGATCCGGTCGACGAGTCTCGCTTCCGGGAAGAGCCAGTCGAATAACGAGGGGCCGATGCGCTCGGACCAAGTGCGTCCAGAGCCGAGGGGTTGTGCGATGGTCGGGGTGTTCATTGGATCAATTATCTATCCCCGAGAGCGATTGCGCGGAGCGAGGTTAATCCTCGATGGGCAAGCTGTATGATCGTTTGCGAACGCCTAAAGACACGAAAGTCTCGGTTCTCTGCACGCCTGGCGTTTTGCCGACATGGTCTCGAATGAACTCGCCGAGGCTCTCTGCGTTGGGCAATGTAGCCCAGGCGAAAACATCGTAGGTGCCGGTGGTGATGCTGACGAGAGTAGTGTACTTGAACTCGGCCATGCGAGAGGCGACTTCTTCGAGCATGTTCGGCTCGACCTGCATGCCGATGAGGACTTCGGACTGGTAACCCATCTTCTGCGGGTCTTGGACGGTAACGATATCGATCGTCTTATCGCTGGTCATCTTCTTTAAGCGTCGCCGAACGGTACCTTCACTGACCCTCACCTTTTTTGCGATCTGCGCGTTGGGTGCGCGCCCATCTTCGTTCAATGCCGCGATGATTTGACGGTCTATTGCGTCCATGCAGAAGTAGCTCCTCTTTCAGCCAGTCTCGGTGTGGTGCACGCTCGGTTTCCGTTGTGCCACTGGGATGATTGGAATTCATCCCGCGATCAACACGTCGCCCATGAATTGCAGAACTCGCAATTCTAGACTTCGAAACATACGATTACGATGCAAGAATCTCTATTGTATAGCGTGATAACGCAAAAATCGAGAGAATTCGTGAAAAATCCGCGCGCACGGTTCTAGCGGCGATTTCGGAAGGATAGCGCGGGGAACGACGTAAGCAACGAGGTAAGCGTTGCATTACAATTTTAATCGCGTAGCGAACGGATAGGAAATCCCGTCCCGCGCCGCAATCCGAAGCGCGTGGTCTGCGCGGACTGTAACCGCGCAAGACGCAAAAGAGAGATAGGAAAAGATGACGAACGAGCAATCGACTGCCATAGTGTCGTTCACGCCGGCAGCGTTGGACAAGTTGGCAGAGGTGATGGCGGAGCAAGACGCGTCTGAATCCTACCTGCGGATTTCGGCGTCCGCGACACCTCAAGGCGGCGTCGAATACGCCTTCGGTCTGGAAGACGAGGCGACGGAAGATGACACTTCGGTGGAAGAGGGTCTGGTCAAGGCGTTGGTCGATGAGGGCAGCATTCCGTTGATCGCCGGCTCCAGCATCGACTACGTTGAAGGGTTCCAACGATCCGGTTTCGTGATCTCAAACCCGAACTTCTCCGGCGGTGGTTGCGCCTGCGGCGGCGGTGGTTGCGGCTGCGGCAGATAAACCATCTTAGATTTGCAAACGCGGTCGAATGAGGTTGCAACTTGGTTCGACCGCCACAGTCACAGTAGAAACGAGAGCGGTAAACGGTGACCTACATAATCTCCAAAGCCTGCGTTGACGTGATGGACGGATCGTGCGTCGACGTCTGTCCGGTCGATTGCATCTATTCGAAGCCCGGCGACAACATGCTCTACATCAATCCGGACGAGTGCATCGACTGCGCGGCTTGCGAACCGGTGTGCCCGGAAAACGCGATCTTCCCAGAAGATCAAGTGCCGGACGACGAGCAAGAGTACATCACGCTGAACTACGAGTACGATTACGACAGCTCCGAGCCGGGTAAGAACACCTAGCTCGTCCTAATGGCGTCCGCGCGTTTCTCAAGAGCCAAAACGCTACGTTTTGGGGTCTATAACGCAACCCATAACGTTGCTGTGCGAAAGATCGGGCTCACCCAATCGCTTGCAAAGCCTCAGGCAACGACATGCGAATGGTCGTGAATATCGGCGTCTCAGATGCGGTGTATTGAGAACCCGGCACTTCTCGCAGGTCCATCACCAGCGACACGAACTCTGACGGATCGTCGGTCTCAAACGCGACCACGAACTCCGGGTCGTCAATTCCGAATGAGTAGGTCGTGTTGATCGTCACCCCCGGGTAGCCGTGCCCGATTCGGAAATGGTCGTTCATCATCCCCTGGCGTTCTTCCATCGACAAGCCGTACCAAGGCCGAGTCTTGGTCATCGGGTAGACGATGAAGTATCGCTTGTCCTTTTGCTCCACCTCTGGATTCCCGCCGCCGTGCTTGTAGCGCGTCTGTCTTCGCAGAGACAAGTAGGAGTGGGTCTGGTCGAGATAACCCGCTAGCTCGGTTCGATTGAGCGTCGCGGCGGTTGTGTGA
Source organism: Dehalococcoidia bacterium (assembly GCA_963662485.1). GTDB lineage: Bacteria > Chloroflexota > Dehalococcoidia > Lucifugimonadales > Lucifugimonadaceae > Bin127. The sequence continues at coordinate 588,648 of OY759581.1, forward strand.
AACGCTTCGATACTCGGCGCGCTCTGGAAGAGTAGAAGATCGACATCAGCGCGTGTTCCGACTCCGCTGAAACTGGATATCGGGGCACCAGTTTCGAGTTCTGCATCGTCGACCGCCAACTCGAACTCTTGGCGTGACAACGCTTTGCTGCTCGGATCGCGCAATCTCCACGATGGTCGCGCTTTGAAGAATGAGAACTTGACGTAGTCGCCGTATTCGATGTTTGGCATGGTTCGGGTTTCGAAGAAGAACTCGCTTCGGTCAAGAGCGGTTCATGTGGTTTTCGGGGTGATATTCCTGACTCTGCAAGTATAGAAAACGTGCAGAATGCGTCGTTCTCGCGTCAGCGAATCCGTTGGCAAAAGACTCGTCGGTCGTTGCGACGACTACACTCAAGGACACGTTGACGAAATTAAAGGTTGCCCGGCACATTCACCGGCAGCATCTTGACCATGCCAAAGTTAGCAGTTGTTTCCTTGATCCACGATGGTGCCCCGCTGAATGCGATGGTGGATTTCGCGATTGAACACGGTTTCTCGGTGGTGGAATTGCACGGCAAGCACCACAACGCCGAGAAGCTGTCAGAGGATGACCTCTGCTATCTGGAGGGCGTCGCGGCGTCGCACGGCATTGTGTTCAACCTGCACTATCACCACGACGCGCTGCCGGGTTCGCATCGTACCAGCGTCTGGCACGAAACGTTGGCGAGTGTCGAGAAGAACATGAAGATGGTCCACCGAATCGGGGGGAGCGTCGTGGTCCTACATCCGGGAACGATCGACGTGCCGACGCTGAAATCTCCGAAAGACGGATCGGAACTGATTCGCCGCGAAGCGGTCCGCAATTTGAAGCGGTTCTTGGAGAGAGTGGTACCGATTGCAGAAGAGTTAGGGATCACGATCGGCATTGAAAACCTGATCCATGAACCGGGTTACGTCTTGCAGTCTTACGAAGATTTGGCATCTGTGATTGATGCCGCCGATAGCGAACACGTCGGTGTTGTGCTTGATGTCGGACACGCCATTATCGGGGATGGTTTGAAGGAAGCGATCGACGCGCTCGGCGATCGCATACTGCATCTCCACCTGAACGACGCGATTGACGGCGTGGAGCACAAAGAGATCGGCATCGGTGACCTCGATCTAGACGAGATGGCGCCATTGATTGAGGGCGGCATGCAGATTGAGTACGCGACGCTGGAGGTCGGTAAAGGGCCTGGCGGCGAGGGCGTTATTCTGCGCAGCCGCGAGGCGTTAAGGCGCCGATACGGTAATGCCGTCGATTGACGGTTAATCGTTTTGGGACGGGCGGATTAGACCGCGCACTCGCCTTCGCCGCGTTCGAGTTTGTAGACGACGGTCTTGCCCCAGTCCATGTAGGTCTGGATGTGCTCGCGGTCTAGCGGTCCGATCTCGGCCTTCCACTTGCCGAACATCTCTTCATACGGCTGAGTACCGACGCGATCGACGAATTCGTTGAACTCCTCGCCGTCGTTTCGGTTGGCTTTGTAGTGATCGACGATCATCTCGAGGGCTTCGGGAGCGCGTTTCGCCGGCACGCGGGCGCGCACACGGTTACCGACGCGAACCGGTCCGTCGGTGGACGATCCTGCGATGAAGAGTTCGTACGCCGGAACCTGCCCGCCGCCGCCTTTCATGACCGCGCCGTGGAATCCGATGTTCGCGACGTGGTGCTGACCGCATGAGTTCGGGCACCCGCTCGCCTTGATGTGGATGCGTGACACACCCGGATCGGAGACGTCCATCGTGTCCAGCTTTTCACCGAGTGCTTGGTTCAATCCCATCGATGACGTGATGCCGAGCTTGCAAGAGTCGGTTCCAGGGCACGTGACGATGTCGCGGATCGTTTCCCGACCCGAAGTCGCCATGCCGATATTGTCGAGTGCGAGGTAGAAGTCGTACAGCGACTCGGTGCGAACCCAACGGTAAACGATGTTTTGTTGCTGATCGATGCGGACGCGTCCGCCGGCAAACTCGCGGGACATGTCCGCCAACGGCTGCCACTGATCCGCGTAGATGTCGCCGCGTTCGACCCGAACGTAAACGACGTTGAATCCCTCTTGCTTTTGCTCTTCGACTGAGGATGCCTTCCAAGAGTCGTACTCGGCATCGTTCACCGGCTCGGGTGTGAACTTGTCGGGCACTCCGGGCGCGTCGAGCGATTCGTCTTCGAGGAACAGCAACGAGTCGAGATCAATATCCTTGTTTGCCCAATCGCCTTTCAATTCTTCGGCGACGAGTTCGCGGAACTTCTCAATTCCGAGCCGCTTGATCGTGAACTTGATACGGGCCCGCATCAAGTTCTTGCGTTCTTCGTCTTGCCGATTGAAGATCCGCAGTGCGGCTTCGGCGTGGCGAATGAAATCCTCGACCGGCACGAACTCGGTAAGGGTTTCTGCCAGTTGCGGCATCGTGGACAGGCCGCCGCCAGTAACGATCTTGAATCCGCGTTTGCCGTCGCGGACGCGGGCGATGAATCCCATGTCGTGGAACGGCGTCATCGCCTCGTCTTTTTCGGAGCCCGAAAACGCGGTCTTCGATTTTCGCGGCATGTTTTGCGTTGTTGGATGCCGCAAGAAGTAGCGGGCGTACGCCGCGGCGTACGGCGAGACGTCAAACACCTCGTCTTTCGAGACGCCAGCAGTGGGATGTGCGACGACGTTGCGGACCGTGTTGCCGCAGGCCTCGCGGGTGGTCAAGCCGACATCGCCGATTTCGCGCATCAAATCCGGTGTTTCATCGAGCGGGACGTGATGGAACTGGACGTTCTCGCGCGTGGTGAGGTGTCCCTTCTTGAGTGGTGCGTATTTCTCTGATACGTCCCCTAGCACCTCTAGTTGCCGCGCTGTTAACCCCCCGAACGGGGCTTTGATCCGTACCATTTGGCGTTCGGGTTGACGTTGCCCGTAAACCCCTTGACGGAGTCGAAATCGCATGAACGCGGTCTCTTCGAAATTGCCGTTTCGGAATCGCTCTTTCTGTTGCTCGAAGTTGGCGATCTCCTCACCGTCGATATGCAGTACGCGGGCTCCCGCGACATCGGGTTGCCAGTCGGTCTGTTTTTTGGTTGCGATCGTGGTCACTTTGTGAATGCTCTTAGATATGCCTGCGCCGCGGCGCGTGGTGCGCCGATTAGTGGTAATCATACACCGCGCGCGCAATCGGGAAACATTCTTCGGACAACCGGTTATCTGGTGCATCCCTACGCAGCGTTAGGTGGTTGGTTAGACTATTCGACAAATGAGGTATCGGAGTTCGCTAGTTCTGGAGGGCGAGATTGACGAGTGACAAGGATTTCGGTGGCATCCACTTCATGATGCCGACACCTTTCGCGGCCGACGGGTCGGTTGACATAGGTGCATTGCCGCGGCTCGTTGAGCAGGCGGCGATATCTGGATGCACTGGTGTCGTCACACTGGGCGTCATGGGTGAAGCGCACCGTTTGAACGATACGGAACGGGCGCCGATCATCGAAGCGGTGGTTGCGGCGTGTAAGGATCGCTTGACGGTGACGGTAGGCGTCAGCGCGCAAAGCGGTGCACAAGCGGAGTACCGTGTGCGGGAGGCGCAAGGACGCGGCGCAACGGCAGCAATGGCATCACCGCCGTCGATGGCAAAGCCCAACGATGCCGCCGTATTCGCGTACTACAACCACATTGACCGAGCGACAGACATACCGATTGTGGTGCAGGACTTGCCGGAACAGACCGGGGCGCACATGTCGGCGGATTTCATCGCCAAGTTGAATTCGGAACTGGAAAATGCGAAGTATCTGAAACTGGAAGACCCGCCGACGCCACCCAAAATATCCGCGGTGCGCCGCGCGTCGGACGATGGCATCGGGATCTTTGGCGGTCTTGGTGGCGCGTTCCTTTTCGAAGAGCTGCAACGGGGCGCAGTAGGGACGATGACCGGATTCGCCTATCCGGAAGCATTGGTCAAGATACACCGACAGTTTTCTGATGGTGATGTTGAAGGCGCGCGCCAGACCTTCTACGGATGGTTGCCGCTGATCCGATACGAAAACACCGCCGGGCTCAGCTTGTCGATACGCAAACACCTGATGGCACGGCGAGGATTGATCGATTCTCCCGCCGTAAGGCCGCCGACGCCTGCGATCGACGGTCTCGGCGAAGCGGAGCTGGACGACATCTTGAACGCGATGTCCGATTTCATCAGATCCGAGACGGAGGATACATCGGTAACCGCGTAACTCGACTTTGGGATACAACATAGAAACACAAGGGCGATAGGATTGCATCCACCGGCCTTCAATTCTTGATGGCGAGAGTCAAATCGATGATTCGGATCGCGCATTGATGACGAACCATCCGCAAAACGAGAATCCCGATTCCGAAATCGCGACGATCTACTGCATGCACTGCGGTACCGGTGCGGACGCTTACGCTTACGCCTGCACGCGTTGCGGTGAACGCGTATACGTGCCAGACCCGTCGCGGATTCCGCCACTCGGTTTCACCAGCTGCCAATTGTGCGCCGCCGTGAACGAAGCGCACGCCTCGTACTGCGCGACGTGTTCCGTCGAGATCGATCAGACCGCCCGAATCTCACCGAACGGCGCCGACTCAGGGCGTGACGATCGGGGATCTGATCAAGGATCGGACCGCAGTCGCGGCGGTTCTGCAAATCGTCGCGACCGAGAACGGAGCGGGAGCTACAGGATTGGTGCCGGCACGTTCCGCCCCAGCGATTGGGGTTTCCCTCGACGTGATCGCCGGCCTGAACGCGAAGACGGTGAAGGGCAACGCACGCCGCGGGAGATTCAACGCTGGAACTGGTCCGCGTTCATCCTCGGTCCGATCTGGGGCATCGTCCATGGAATCTGGTGGTCGATCTTGGGATTCATGCCGTTGATACCCATCATGTCGCCACTGTTTCGATTCCTAGGCATCATTGTTCTGATCAGCGTGATGCTGATACTGGGATTGAAGGGCAACGAGATGGCTTGGCGGGCCCGCCAATGGGAGAGCGCGGAGAAATTCTTGGCGGTTCAGCAACGATGGTCGACGTGGAGCATCATCTTCGCGATCGGCGCGTTGGTCGCCGGCATCGTGTTCCTACTCGGGCAAAACTAGGTAATCCCAAGGGTCGACTTGGAGTTCCGCATCGCCGCGCACCGCGAAATATCCTTTGCACCGTCTCTGCAAGGTTCGCAGGTAGTCCAAATTGGTAAATGAAGGTGTCGCCATAATCACGGCGTCCTCGTGGTTGTCTGAATAGTAGCGTCGTCTGATGCCGATGTCTCGGAAACCGTATTTGCGGTAGAGCGACTGGGCGGCTTCGTTAGAACGGCGAACTTCGAGCGTCGCGTGGTCGGCGCGGCTCTTCATCGACTCGCAGAGCGTGGCGATTATCAGCAATTCGCCGACTCCCTGTCGTCGTTCGCCCGGACGCGAAGCGATGACCATGATGTGGGCTTGGTCGGCGGGCGTCCAAATCCCTACCAGACCGGCGACCGCGCGGGATCGTGGCGACGCGTCGTGATGATGCGAAGACGAGCTGAAGATCGATTTGAAGCGGAAATTCCATCCGCCGAACCGTTCGGTGCGATCTTCGCCATTGAGATCAGCATCGAGATCGGTTTTGGTGACGACGATGTAGGTGGTGTGCTTGCGCCGCATATCGCGCGCCGTGGCAGAGTTCGGCACGGATTCGCCGAATGCCTCCCGAACGACGGAATCCATAGCACCGGCATCGCGGGAAGTCGCGTAGCGAGCCCGATACGGATTCTCGACGACATCGTCAGTAGCCTCGATGATCGTCGTTCTTGATGTTCCGATGGTGACGGTATGGCTAGCCATGACTGAGTTCAGTTGAAAAAGTGGTGTTGCTTGTGCGTTGCGCGGATGTTCATTCCGTGCCACGCTTAAGACTCTAGCGCAACGTCAACACGGTGTAGACGGGACGCGCCTTAGGCGAGATTGCAGCGCAGTTTTGGCATGAATACGCGCATCGCCGATGTTATCGCAGTAAACCGTGTAGATCGGCTTGATGGCGCGTAGAATCTTAACCTATGGGTTTCCTAATAAACCTGCTCAAGCGGCTCGCGATGCCGTCCGCGGTCGCGACGGCGACTGGTGGCGCAAAACCGGCGACGGATTCGGCGTCTGACTCGCTGGGCAGCTGGAACGTCTTGAGCCGCATCATTCGCATGGCGTTCGGCTACCCATGGCTGCTCGCCGCTGGGCTGGTGATGATCCTCCTCGCGTCGATCTTCCAGCTCTTCATTCCGCTGCTCATCGGAGATGGCGTCAACACGGTCGAAGAGGTCTTGACCTCTCAAGACGCGGACATGGACGCGTTGCGGTGGTCACTCGTAACCATTGCGTTGGGATTGTTAGTGTCCGCGGTGCTCAGGGGAGTCTTCACGTTCGGGCACATGTACATCAGCGAGAGCGTGGCGCAACAAATCGGATACCGCCTGCGGATGCTCTACTACGAGAAGTTGCAGCGCTTGAGCTTCGCATACCACGATCGCGTCCACACCGGCGACCTTTTGACGCGGGGTCTGCTTGATATCGAAGGCGTGAGGTCGTTCGCAAGCCGGGGACTATTGAGAGTCGTCTACCTCGTGGTGTTCGTCGGCACTGGCACTTTCTTGATGATGCGCGAGGACTGGCAACTTGCCCTGTTGAGCCTCAGCTTCGTGCCGTTCGCGGCATGGCGATCCATCGTAGCGAGACTGCAAACGTCTCAGGGGTGGCGTAGGTACCAAGAGGAGATGGGGCGTTTGACGAAGATCATGGACGAAAACCTCAAGGGCATTCGCGTCGTCCGGTCCTTTTCCGCCGAGCCGTACGAGATGGATAAGTATGACACATCATCGAACGAGGCATTCCGGCGTGCGTACCGGCTAGTCACCGTGCGTGCAACCAATCTTTCGCTGATAACCCTTGCGTTCCTCGGTGCGATGTCCTTGGTGCTGTTATTCGGCGGTCTCAAGGTTCTCGATGAAAACGATCCGTTCTCACTTGGGCAATTGGCACAGTTCTTGGCGTTCATGAGCATCCTGCAAAACCCGGTCCGGCAGCTCGGCATGGTCGTCGCTGGATGGGCGCAAGGGGCGACATCTGGGAAACGACTTTTCGAGGTCTTGGACGAAGTCCCGGAGATCGACGACAGGCCGGGTGCCAAAGACCTCGTCATCACCGATGGGATTTTGCGGTTTGAGCACATCAACTTTGCGTACATGGACGAATTCGGCGATGAACAGGTTCTGACGGACATCACTTTCGAGGCTCGACCGGGGCACACCATCGGCATCGTTGGGCCTCCCGGTTCCGGCAAATCGACGCTCGCGCACATGGTGCCGCGCTTCTACGACCCAACCGCGGGGCGGATTCTTATCGACGGTCAAGACATCTCCGAAGTGACGCTCGCGTCTTTGAGGCGTGCCGTCGGCGTCGTTGAACAGGACACGTTCTTGTTCACTACGTCGATCGACAACAACGTCGCGTATGGCGATCCGTGGGCGGAGCATCGGAGCATCGAAAGCGCAACATCAAATGCCCAGATGAACGAGTACATCGAGCGTTTGCCGGGGGGATACGGCACGCTGGTCGGTGAACGCGGGGTTACGCTATCCGGCGGGCAACGTCAACGGCTCTCGATCGCGCGCAGCATCATGTTGCATCCGCAGATCATCGTGTTCGACGACTCGACCGCCGCGATCGACGCCGCGACTGAACAGCGGATCAGAGCCGCGCTTCAGGAAGTCACCGCCGACCGCGCGACGATCATCATTTCGCATCGTCTAAGCTCGCTGATGCACGCGAACGAGATACTCTTCCTCGAAGGTGGCCGCATCCTCGAAAGAGGTTCACACGCCGAACTGCTGGCACAGGGCGGCAAATACCGCGACCTCTACGAATTGCAGATTCGACCAGAGGACGGTCAAGACCCGATGGGGAGCGGCGTTTAGCGATGGCACAGACCGAAGCAGAGCGCGGCAACCAAACCGCCGACGATCAGTCTCGCCCTCGATGGGTTGATGGGCGGCGTCCAACTGGCGACCTTGACGAGGAGATATTCGCCGCCGGGTTCAGCGGTGATGTAGTGCGCCGTTTCTGGGGTTTCGTCAGACCCTACCGAGGCGTGCTAATTGTCGGACTGATCGCGGTGTTGATCTTTGCCGCGTCCACCTTGGCATTGCCATGGATCGTCAGAACTACCGTCAACGACATCCTCGCCAGCGATGAAAGCGGCACGAGCGGGTCGCGCACCGCGATGTTCTGGATGGTCGGCGCGTTTGCCGGCGCGGTCATCCTTCACGTTTTGATGGGATATCTGCAGAACCTGGTTGTCGGGCGCGTCGCTGAACACATCCTTATCGACCTGCGGCGGGCGATGTACGAGCACCTGCAACGCGTCTCGATGTCGTTCATGGACAAGACCGAGGTTGGGCGAATGATGTCGCGGTTGCAAGGCGATGTCGCCGCGTTGCAAGAGTTCCTCGAAACCGCCGTCGTCAGCGTGGGCGATTTTGTTCTGCTGTTTGGAATCGTGATTGCGATGCTGATTATGGATTGGCGGTTGGCGTTGCTCACATTCGCGGTAGTTTCCACTCTGGCGATCGTGCGCGCGGTCTGGTTGCCGATTGCGCGGCGCGCGTTCCTGTACTCGCGCCAGACTAGCTCGATCGTCAGCGGAGCGTTGGCGGAGAACATCAACGGTGTGCGCGTGGTGCAAGGCATGAGCCGCGAACACGTAAACCTTGAGTTGTTCCAAGAAAAGACTGATGAGCAACTTAGAGCGGCGAAGCGCGCGGCACGGATCGGCCTGGTAATGATCGCGTTGGTTGACACGCTTTCAGGCGCGGCGATGGCGATCATCATCGTTGTCGGCGGCTCGATGGTGATGAACCACTCGCTCGAGATTGGCTCGATGCTCGCGTTCATCCTCTACGTGCAGCTGTTCTTCGATCCGATCCGTTCGATCACGATGCACTACGCCGTTTTCCAACGCGCCATGGCGTCTGGCGAGCGGATTTTCGAGGTGTTGGATGTCCCGGTTGACATTCAGGACAAAGAGGACTCCGAACCGCTGGTCGATAATGACGGCTCGGTGGAGTTCAAGGACGTTACATTTGGATACCTTGAGCATGAGGCGATTTTGAAGAACATCAACTTCCGAGTGGAGCCGGGCGAGACCGTCGCGCTCGTCGGTCCGACGGGTTCTGGGAAAACCAGCATCACTTCGCTCCTGCATCGCTTCTACGACATATGGGAAGGCGAGATTCTCATCGGCGGTAAAGATGTCCGCGATATCGAACTCAGCAGCTTGGGGGACAACATCGGGATGGTCTTGCAAGAGCCCTATCTCTTCTCCAGCACGATCTACGAAAACATCCGCTACAACAAAACCGACGCGACGCGCGAGGAGGTGGTCGCCGCCGCGCGCGCTGTCGGTGCTCACGAGTTCATAATGCGGTTGCCAAACGGCTACGACACCCCGCTAGAGCAGCGCGGCGGAAATCTCTCGCTCGGTCAACGCCAGCTGATCTCGTTCGCGCGGGCAATCGTCGCCGACACGAAGATACTCATCCTAGATGAGGCGACGGCATCGATCGACAGCTACACCGAGTTGCTGATCCAACAAGCTTTGGCGCGCCTGCTTGAGGGTCGAACCGGCATCGTTATCGCCCACCGACTCGCCACGATTCGCGGTGCCGATCGGATCATCGTGCTGCAGAACGGCGAGATCATCGAAACGGGCAACCACGACGAACTAATCGCGCTGGGCGGACTGTATGCCCGGTTGTATTCGATGAACTACGCGTCGTTCGACGACATTCCGGACGATTTGATCGCGGAGGCGGTAGAGTATTCTCGCACCGCGGCGAGCTGACGATTACGATAACGACGCTCAGATCATCGGACGTTGCCCGGAAAAACGGGCGTCAGATGCGCCTACGGAAGCCCCGATGTGCATCATGCCCTGCGGTGTCGCACGGCGACCTTGCGGAGTTCGAACGATGAAGCCGATCTTCAAGAGGAACGGTTCAACGACATCTTCGAGAGTTTGCACTTCTTCATTTGCAGATGCTGCGAGTGCGTTAATCCCGGCCGGGCCGCCGTTGTAGTGCTTCGCGAGGGTCAGCATGTAGAGGCGGTCCAATCGATCTAACCCCAACTCGTCGACGCCTTCCACTCGCAGTGCTTCCGATGCCGTAGCCGCGTCGACCTTGCCGTTGCGTCGCACTTGAGCGTAATCGCGCACGCGGCGCAAGAGGTTGTTGGCGATCCTCGGCGTGCCTCGCGAACGCAACGCTATGACCTCCGCGCCCGTCGCATCGATCGTCACTTCCAAAATCGATGCTGATCGTTTGACGACTTCGGTCAACTCCTCGACGGAGTAAAAATCGAGGTGGTAGGTGAGGGCGAATCGCTCCCGCAACGGTGGGCTGAGCATACCGGGCCGGGTTGTCGAGCCGATCAGCGTGAACTTCTGCAATGGCAGGTTTATCGTCTTTGCGAACGCGCCGGCGCCGGTGATGAAATCGACGCGGAAATCTTCCATCGCCGAGTAGAGATACTCTTCGACCGCGTTTGAGAGGCGATGGATCTCGTCGATGAACAGCACGTCGCCGCGTTTCTGGTTCGAGAGGATGCCGACGACATCGGCCGGCCGTTCGAGCGCGGGGCCGGAGGTGTGCACCAATGTAGTTTCCATCTCGCGGGCGATGATCTGCGAAATCGTGGTCTTGCCGAGTCCCGGCGGACCGTGAAACAATGCATGGTCGAGCGTATCGCCGCGCTTGGTCGCGGCTTCTACCGCGATCTGGATGCTGTTGACGACATCGCGCTGTCCGATGTAGTCGTCGAATCGGCGAGGGCGCAAGTCGTTGGCGCCAGCGGTTTGGAGATTTCGGAGCGCGCGGTCTCGCAGCGCTTCCGCAGATGCGCGTTCGACGTCCGACGTCTCGGTGTCGGCCCCGGTGACTACGCGTTCTCTGGCGGATTCAGGCATCGATCAGCGTCCGTTCTACGATCAAGGACTACTCGGAACGAAACGCCGCCGCAGGTCCGCTGTGGCGGAAGATCTCGCGGAGCAGGCCCTGCGCGTCGTCCGCCAGATCGGGCTCTAGCGCGATCGTTTGGTCAACCATTGTTGCCGCCTCATTCTCTCGGAATCCGAGATTAACCAGCACCGCGACGACATCCGAACGCATATCGGGCGCCGGTTCTCGGCGGCGTGCAATCTCCGCCGATCGCCCTGCGGCCTCAGCGACCTTCCCTTTGAGCGTCGCGATGATTTTCTGCGCGCCCCGCTGTCCCACTCCCGGCAACAGGGTCAACGTTACGAGGTCCTCGGTCTCGATGGCGTATGCCAATGTCGGCACGGGCATCGTCAACGCCGTCGCGGCGCGCATCGGACCGATGCCTTCGACCTGAATGAACTGCTCGAAGAACTCGCGATCGCTCGCGCTCTCGAAACCCACTAGCAATGGCAACGGTTGACGCTCGGATACGGAGTAGTAGATGTGCAGACTGACCTCTTCGCCGGTTGTCGGACTCAACGATTCGTTCACTACCGACGGCAATAGAACCGAGTAGCCGACGCCGCCAGAGGTCATTACGACGACCCTTGAAGGGTTGTCTTGGACGGAAACGACCTCGCCTTTCAGGAACGCGATCATCGTCTTCCTACGGTTTCCGCTAGTTCTGGCGATTGCGAGACTTGGACATGGCATATCGCGATGCCGATGGCGTCCGCGACGTCGTCCTTTTCGATTTCCTGATTCATCCCTAACCGCATCGAAACAGCGCGCTTCATCTGCGCTTTGTCGGCGCGTCCGCTGCCGGCGACGATGCTCTTCACGCGCGTCGGTTGGTAGTGATGAACCGGTATGTCGGCGCTGCCGGCGGCGAGAATCGCCACGCCGCGCGCATGCCCCATGATGATCGCGGTCTTGAGGTTGCGGTAACGCGAGTGCAGATCCTCAATCGCGACTTCATCCGGCTCGAACTCTTCGATGACCTCGCGGAGCGTTTCGTTGATGATTCTCAGTCGTTTCTCGAACGGGTCGCTAGATTTCGTCCTGACCATTCCGCCTTCCAAGAGAGAGATGTTGCCGCGCGGGTCGGTCGAGATTACGGCGTAACCCGTCGTCGTCAAAGCAGGATCGATCCCCATAACCCGGCGTTCATCGTTCATTTGCGGAGTAGCCACGATAAGCAGATTTTAACCGCAAGCGGATCGATGCGAGGATGCGCGAGGTAAGCGATAATTTCGGATGGCGATTCAAGGGAATCCGCGCATCAATCGAGGTAACCGCCATGCAACCGTTTTACAACGAGCAACAGCAGATGCTCAGCGCCACCGTTCGCGAGTTCGCGAACAACGATCTAGCGCCGCTCGCCGATGAAGTTGACACGCAGGAAGCGTTTCCCAAAACGCAGTTCGCGGCCCTCGCGGAAATGGGTTTGACCGGATTGCTGATCAAACCGGAGTTTGGCGGCGCTGGCACGGGCTACCGCGACTTCATGGTGGTTTTGGAAGAGATCGGCGCGGTCTGCGGCAGCACTAGCACCGTTTTGATCACGCACACCTCGCTCGGTTCCGAGACGATCAACCGATTCGGTTCCGACGAGCAACATGGGCGATGGCTTCCAAACCTCGCTGCTGGAGAATCCATTGCAGCGTTCGCGCTGTCCGAACCGCAGACCGGCTCCGACGCGCTCGGATTGCAAACCACGATCGTGGACGACGGCGACTCGTACATCCTGAACGGCACAAAGCTGTTCATTACCAACGCGTCAGTCGCGGATGTGTTCGCTGTGTTCGTCACCTCCGACGCCTCGGCTGGCTATCGCGGCGTCTCGGCGATCGTGGTGGAACGCGAAACGGAAGGCTTCGAGATCAACGAACAGCACGGCAAGATGGGGATGCGCGGCAGCGGTACGGCGGAGTTGGTCTTCAATGATTGCCGAGTTCCAAAATCGCATCTTTTGGGCGAGTTGGGCGACGGGTATCGGATCGCGTTGCAAATCCTCGATTCTTCGCGCATCACCGTCGCCGCGCAGTGCTTGGGATTGGCGAAAGGGGCACTAGACCAATCGCTTTCATACGCCAAACAGCGCCACGCGTTCGGACGTCCCATCGCGACCAAGCAGGCGATCCAGTTCATGCTTGCCGACATGGCAACCGAACTAGACGCCGCCCGGCTGATGGTCTACCGCGCCGCATCGCTCTACGACGAAGGATTGCCATACGGCACTGAAGCCGCGATGGCAAAACTCCACGCATCCGAAGTCGCCGGTCGTAATGTCGACAAAGCAGTGCAGATCCACGGCGGCATCGGCTACTTCAAACCCACCCCCGTCGAGCGCATGTACCGCGACCAACGAGTAACCGAAATCTACGAAGGCACCTCCGAAATCCAGCGCCTAGTAATCAGCAGAGCGGTGATTGGGGATGTGTGATTGGGTGACGCCAAACGCACCTTGGCGCCAATCCCCACGCGGTACGCCAAACGCGCAACGTAGGGGCACGCCCTTGTGGCTGCCCCGGTGCGGGGTGGGGTACGCCGAGCGCATCAATCCGCCAGACATCACGAACCACGCCGGGAACATGCGCGTCGCTGGGTGATGAAATCCATCGCGCGCGTCTTGGCGTGGTGGTGGGTCTGGCGTACCCCACCCCGCACCGGGGCAGCCACAAGGGCGTGCCCCTACGGGCGCGTTGTTGTTTGGCATTGGGGTGAACAAATATCCCTTCCCCCTCGACGGGGGAAGGTCAGGATGGGGTGTACCCCGCTTGTCCGTCTAGGAATGACGCGGGCTTCGTGCTGGTTAAGCCTGGGTTCGTCGCAGCATACTCTCGACGAACTCTCGCGTCAATGCTCGTTGCTCCAAGAATCGTTCGTCGTCGAGGAATCCGTGATAGAAGTTCGCGTGCAACATCTCTGCCGACGTGAACAACGGTCGTAAACTCGGATCTTCCCAGTCCTCGCCGAGCATTTCCACCGCGTCGACTGTCGCCTTGTGTCCAGAAGGGGCTATACCGCGCCGACGCATCTCGGCGAGCACGACGTGAGATGCCGCGCCCCAGAGCTTTTCTGAAGCCTGCAACCTATCTCCAGACTCAAATTCCCGGTCCGCGTCGTTGAGAAACTGGCGCGCCGTGTCGATGTGTTCAGAAGTGAGCATGGCTTTTTTTCGACGATGAGGTTCTAGGGGTTCAGTTTACATTCGAGCGTCGCGACGGCGTCGTGCATGGTCATCGGGGATGGGGGTACGCCCCCTTCGCTTCAGCGTAAGGGGGCGCGATGCGAAGCGAGCGGGGGATGCCTTGGTAGGTGTTGCACAAGCGGCGTTCGTCGGATTGGCTGCCAGTGCATCCCCCGCTCACTTCGCTCCGCTCGTTCGCGCCCCCTTACGCTGAAGCGAAGGGGGCGGGCTCCATTCGGCGCACCCCCTTCGCCCTTCGGGCATTTCCCCCGTCAACGGGGGAAACCAAGAATTTGGCTTGCGGGAGCGATGCAAATTGGGAAACGGGGGCGGGGTGGGATGGTGCGTTGGGGTGGGTTTGGGGGGTGAAATGGGTGGTTTTTGGCGGTTTTGCGGGGTTTTGGGGGTTTGAATGCACGGTTTCGGCTCACTTGGGCAACTTGGATTGGCGTATGGTAGGTTTGAATATCGCAAGCGGAATCCGTCCGTCGAACTGTGATGCATGTACGCGACGCGCCCTCGTAATGTCTGATTTCAGGCTTAAATCTTCACCCCCCCCCCCCCCCGATTTTCTGGGCGAGCTAGAAACGAGCGGCGGGAGGCGTCTCGCTTCACTCGACCATATCTACGGGTCGCGGTCTTTGCGTTAGTTCTAATCGTTGCGGCGGTGGCGGCTTGGCTCGTGTTGCCCGCATCCGAAGATCACGTGACGTGGGCGCACACAACCGGTAGCCACTTTGACGCGGTCGATGTTTATGAAGACATGATCTGCGCGGTCACTCTCCCGGACAAGAAAATCAAGTGTTGGGGACTGGTTCATCTCTCGGACCTCGCGGTAGGCGACTACAGCAACTACGAATCGCTGCACGCCGGCGGCACATTGAGCTGCGGGCTTCGTGATTCCGAGCCTTACCTCCACTGTTTTGGCAGCTTCCGTGGGACAGTAGACAACGGTCCGGACAATTGGCAAACAGACACGACCCGCCTTTGGGACGTCAGCCTGGAACGTGAACACACCTGTTGGATCGACCGCGACGACGCCAACTCCGCTAATGACCGCAAACTGAAGTGCAAAGATACCCGGGGTTACTTGGTAACGGCTCCGTGGAAGGTCGTGCCCGGTGATTTCGCCACAAAGTACAAGTTCTCAGCCGTCACGACGGGAGAGTTTCACACTTGCGGACTCGTTTACGACAGCGACAATACCACCGCCGCCCAGGAAAACGAAGGGCAAGTCGTGTGTTTTGGCGACCCGTTGTCTTACGCGTCGAAATCACCCCCGGCGAGCATGAGGTTCAAAACCATCGACAGCGCCGATGCCCACACGTGCGGAATCCTCGCAGATAGCAACCACAGCAGAGCCGGTCTGCAGGACGAAGACGAGATTTATTGCTGGGGTCTCAGCCATGACAAGAGACTAGAAGCACCTAGAGACATCAAGTTCAAAGAGGTCAGCACCGGTGCCTTCTTCTCTTGCGGTATCGTCAAAGATGCCAATCCATCCACCACGATGTCGGGCGATGCTCTTGAGGAGAACGAAGACGAGGTCCGGTGCTGGGGCAACAACACCTTCCGACAGAGCGACCCGCCGCCCGGAAGGTACAAGTCCATCAGCGCCAGCCACGGGCTGACGAACGAATTCACAGAACTAAACGGACGTCGACATGACGGTGGCAGTTTCGCTTGCGCAATCACTATCGACTCAAAACCAGACATCGCCTCAGATCCTACGACCACTGGCAATCAAGACGAAGACAACATTTTTTGCTGGGGCGACTTGACAGCCGTCAGCTGGGCGTGGGAACACAACAATGTCGGCTGGGCATTGGTATCAGCGGTTTACACCGGCGATACCGAAATCGGATTTGAGACTCAGACCCCTACGCCGGCACCTACCGACAGCGAGGCTAGAGATGTCATCGACAGCGTCATCCCGGGGATCAATTCCACCTGCATCCTGACCGCCGCTGGCGGCGTTCGATGCTTCGGGCGCGACTTCTACGGCGAAGCCGATCCCCCGGACGGCGTGCGCCTAGACACCATCAGCATGGGTTACGGGCACGCGTGCGGCCTTAGCCACTACGGCCTCTACGGCAAGAGGCCCGCGAACGACGATAACTGGTCACCGCCGAACACCAACGTTGTCTGCTGGGGCGATGATCGCTGGGAACAGTCTTCGCCTCCCGAAGGCGAATTCGTATCGGTCGCCGCTGGCGGTGCCGCATCCTGCGGCGTGACGAAGGACGGTTCGGTGCACTGCTGGGGCAAAAACCTGACCACCGGCGTCCCGACGACGACAGACTTCAAAGACGTGAAGATCGGGTACCAGAGGTTTCGAAACCTTTGGTGCACCGGCTATAACACAGAAAGAAATGAATGGTGCCCAAGAGAGCGTGGCAATGATAACTACCGCGATCACGCCTGCGCTTTGAAAGAGGACGGCGATGTTGTTTGCTGGGGCGACAGCGACCAAGCAGGCGCGACCGACTCTGGTGAGACCGTCGTTCCCACCGCGACGGGCGGCGGCGCGATCAAGTTCAAATCCATCGCCGCCGGACAGTCAACGAGTTGCGGCATCATCGACGACGACGACCCCAACACGGCAGACAAACAAAACGAAGACGTGCCGACATGCTGGGGGCAGAGCGTTGAACCTAGATTCACTCAGTGGGAATATGCAATCACCCCGACACCCGTCACTAATGTCGATCCAACACCGACATGGGAGCCCAACTCGGTCCAGCGATATCCGCATGATTTCATCACGCCGACACCGCAACAGCCGAAGTTCAAGGATGGAACGCTAACCACCCATGGACTCGCTACATGCGGCATCCTTTCCGAGGCTTATTCGGTGATCACTGCTTATAGTACTCAAGGGTTTTATATCAACAGAGCCGCCAACACTCCCTACTGCCAAGGTTGGCTGCCGGCATTCGGGGGGGTGTCAACCACGTTTTTTAACGTTCCCACTATCGACAGCTACTTTAACGCCTCCAATGGGTACTCGAGCATCGCCACATCGGGATACGTCACGTGCGCAGTCACGACGGCCGGTTCGATCGAGTGCACCGGAATGAACGAATTCGACAACATGAAACCGCCGCGCGTCGTGCCGGTCGCGGCCGACGATGTAACGACGACATCCTACGACTGTTCAGGCACTACTTACAACACCACGAAGCCGATCACCGGCGGGAGATTCCCAAGCGAGGACGGGGATTATTACGTCTCTGTTCCCCCGGCCGCGCTCGATGACGACAAGATCGTCGGGATTCGCATCGACCCCGAAAACATCAATGTCGGCGGATTCACGAAACGCGACGAAGCAGATTTCAAAGGCACATTCAGCGGCAATGCCTACACCGTGACTTATGTGGGCACCGACACCACTGGGGACCCGGAATGCTCGCCCAGTGACCCCGCGACATTGTCCACCCTTCGTGACGTGGATATCTGCATTCCCAAGGCCGTGAATCAAGGGCGGTACGTCGACTGGCGGTTGTACGAGGTTGGCGAAAACAACCTGCCGACGGACGACTGGCACCAAGGCTTCACCGACCTTGGCGGTCGCGTCTGCGCCGAGGTGGACGAATTGCCGATAACCCTAGCCGCGGCAAGCGAGATAATCTTCCCGCCGCCACCGCCGCCGGTCATTGTCAAACATACAGTTGACGTGGTGCGCGAGGACAAACTCGGAGACACCGATCTGGATAAAAATGTCTTCGTGCGAGTGCCCAAAGATGCCTTGGAACCGGGCGATTACTATATCGACGTCAAACTCGTTGACGACCCTGACCCTGCGTTGACCACCTTGGGCAGCCTGTACAAGGTCGGCGACCTGTACGTCGAGATCAACCTGTTTAAAGTAACACCACTGGATCTAGACGACGAGGATGTCGGCGAAAACCTTGTCCCTAAGGCGCAGGTCTGTATCGCGGCACCTGAGGGCAACGACAAAACGCTCTACCATCTCGAGGACGGCTCCAAAGAATGGAACTCGCTTGATCCTTTGACGAGCGCATTGCCCAGCGAATACGCCGTGACGTACGGAACCGAGAACTTCGCTTGCGGCGAAACCAGCTCGCTCTCGATGTTCGTCGCGACGTCACGTCTCGGCAATCCGCCGATCCTGCGGATGAAGCCGAACGTCCGCTCAATCACCGTCTCCGCCGAGGACACGGTGCGGTTCTACGTCGATCTGTGGGGACCGGAAGACGTCCTCGACAACACGCTCGGCGCGGACGAGGTTACCTTCGATTGGAGCATCGAACCGAGCGGCGGATCGTTCGAAGAGCTGGACTCGGATGCCGATACCGACGATGACGCCGACGAGCGCGCCGTACGCTTCATCGCGCCGTCGAAACCGGGCGGATACACCGTCAAGGTCGCGTTGGAGTCGTCCGAGTGCGGCGATGACGACGGCAAGGGTGACGGCTGTCTGAGTGAGATCGAAGTCATCGTGCGTCGTGAGGCGCCGACACCGGAGCCGACGGAGATACCGATGAACCCGGCGGGGGCGATCCCGCGCGTCATCATCGGCAAGGACGGCAAACAGTACGCGGTCTTCACGCCCGAAGAGGGCGGCGAGTTTTCAGATGAGAAGGTAACCGTTCATGCCGATCCCGGCGCGGTTCCGAACGGAGAGGTCATCGGCGTCCGCGCCGACGCGACTGGACCGGCGTCCAACGTCGGAAAGGTGCATCACCGCGTCACTCTGGACGGCGAATACTTCGACATCTCCGCGGTGACGCTGTCGGGAGAGCGTCTGGACGGTTACCTGCTCGACGATCCCGTCACGGCGTGCGTGCCGCTGCCGCCGAACCTGTCGCGGAACCTCTCGGAGGCGTCGGTCGTCACCATCAAGGACGACGGCTCTTTCGGCGCGCTGACGACCAACCTCAGTCTGACGGACGAAGGCTCCAAGCTGTGCGGCAAGCTGATCGAAGTCCCCGCCCGCGTCGCCGCCGCGCACCTCGCCTCGCCCGACGCCCTGCCCACGCCATCCCCCACCCCCCTCATCATCGACCCCGACACCGGCGGCACCGCACCCCCCAACAACACCGCCGCCCTAATCCTCCTGATCCTCCTAGGCGCCGCGATCGCCACCGTATCCGCCATGCTGCTGTTGCCGAAGAGACGCGCAAACGCAACGTAGGGGCACGCCCTTGTGGCTGCCCCGGTGCGGGGTGGGGTACGCCAGACGCACCAATCCGCCAGACATCGCGCGGAACGCCGGGAACACGCGCACCGCGTCGTCATCGGGATCCATCGCGGGCGTCTCGGCGCGTAGGCGCGCTTGGCGTACCCCACCCCGCACCGGGGCAGCCACAAGGGCGTGCCCCTACGGGTGCATTGTTGTTTGGCGTGGTGGAGGTGAATGCCGAGCGCACGATGGTCATCAGCGATGGGTGCGCGCGCCAATTGCACCATGGCGCGGGGCTGCGCGTCGTACGCCAAACACACAACGTATGGGCACGCCCTTGTGGCTGCCCCGGGGTGGACGTGGGGTACGCCATACGCATCGATCCGCCAGACGTCGCGAGGCAAGCCGAGGACGTGCGCGTCGCGGCGTCATCGGAATCCATCGCGCAGAGCTTGGCGTCGTGGTGCGCTCGGCGTACCCCGCCCCGCACCGGGGCAGCCACAAGGGCGTGCCCCTACGGGTGCATTGTTGTTTGGCGTGGAGGTGAATGCCGAGCGCACGATGGTCATCCGTGATGGGTGCGCGCGCCAATCGGACCACGGCGCCGAGTTGCGCGCGGTACGCCAAACGCGCAACGTAGGGGCACGCCCTTGTGGCTGCCCCGGTGCGGTGCGGGGTACGCCGGACGCATCAATCCGCCAGACGTCGCGAGGCACGCCGGGAACATGCGCGTCATGGTGGCGGAATCCATCGCGCACGTCTCGGCGCGATGGTGCGCTTGGCGTACCCCACCCCGCCCCGGGGCAGCCACAAGGGCGTGCCCCTACGGGTGCATGGTCAACACGCGGGATATGCCGAACGATCCCGGTGCACGTGGTTTCGGAACGACGCCGCGATCGGCATCCGGGCGTTGAATCCATGGTGTACGGTTTGGGTCATTGATGCGTCTGGCGTACCCGGCCCCGCACCGGGGCAGCCACAAGGGCGTGCCCCTACGGTGGTGTGGTCACGACGTGGTGTGGGCTTGGGGCCCCCTTTGTCCTTCGGACATTTCCCCCACGCGTGGGGAAACCTGATTGGTGGTGTTTTAGGGGACTGTTTGGCTGGGGATTGACAAGGTTCGATTGGTGGGATTAACATTGTTGGGGTTGCGTGAATCATCCGCGTGTTTGCGCGCGTTGTGGAATACTGGCGACATGTTGTTCAACGTTTCGAGTCTGTTGACTGGTTCGGTGGGCGATGAAATCAGGTTTCACTTCGCTGACGAGACGGTTGGGAACGAAGGAATTGAGTTCCGAAACGTCGAGGCACGGGGGCGGTTGATGCGAACCGATCGCACGGTTTTCGCCGATTTGAAGGTGAAGGCAGAGTGCGAAACCGACTGCTCTCGGTGCTTGATAGAAACCGTAGTGCCGCTGAGTCTCGATTTCACTGAGGAGTTTAGACCGGAAAACACAGACCTGATGGCTAGCCATCGCGATTGGTTCGAGGATTTCGGAACTGATCTTGTCGATGACGCGTTGACCATCGACTCTGGCAACGTGCTGGACATATCGATCGCGCTTTGGCAAGCCTTGTGCGCGGCGATGCCGATGAACCCGCTGTGCGACCCAGACTGCAAAGGTATGTGTGCCGACTGTTCCGCTGATCTCAACCGCCAAAAATGCGCGTGCGTCTTCACGTCCAACCTCCTCGAAATCTCGTGACGAGCTGACCGCCGACGAAGCATAAGAAACAGATTCTCAAGACCATGCCACCGCTTCCGAAGAAAAAGCACACTCGCGCTCGCAAGGGCAACCGCGCCGCGCACCACGCCATCGGATTGCCGACGCTGGTGCGCTGTCCCCGCTGCCCCGATCGCATACCGCCGCATCGTGTGTGTCCGAGTTGCGGCTACTACAAGGGCCGAATCGTGAAGGGCAACTGGCGCTACGCGGAAGAGCTCCCGAACGAAATCACTGAAGAATAGATGGACGACCGCGCGCAGCCATTTAATTGATGTTGATTGATGGTTGGGCGCAAGACGACTGACTTACTGGACCCGCTGAAAACCAACGAAACGGTGACCGCAATGAGCACAGCACAAGAGACGACGAAATCAATCGCATACGTGTTTCCCGGGCAGGGGTCTCAAGCCGTTGGCATGGGCAAGGACCTGTACCTGAACTCGTCCGCCGCGCGCGAGGTGTTTAACGAGGTGGACGACGCGCTGGGGCGATCCTTGAGCGAGACGATGTTCAACGGTGAGGCCGAGGATCTGACCAGGACCGAGAACGCGCAGCCGGCGATTCTGACGACCTCCATCGCCGCTTGGCGAACGCTCGAGGAAGTGTCTGACAGCGTCGCGATTCCTGACGTTACCGCTGGGCACAGCCTCGGCGAGTACTCGGCTCTCGTGGTTGCCGGCGTGCTGTCCGTTTCGGACGCCGTGAAACTCGTCTGCGAACGTGGTCGATTGATGCAGTACGCCTGCGACGAGCGACCTGGCGGCATGGCGGCACTGATCGGGATTGATGAAGTGACGGTCGCGGAGATTTGCCGAGAAGCGGGCGTGGATATGTCCACGGTCAACACGCCGGAGCAGATCATCATCGCTGGCGAGCACCGCGGTCTCGCGGTCGCGCTCGACATGGCTTCTGCAAGGGGCGCCAAGAAGGCGATTCCCTTGAGCGTAGGCGGCGCGTTCCACTCCGCCTTGATGTCTCCCGCCCAGAACGGACTCGACGAGGCTATCGATTCGGTTGATTTCCAAGATCCTCTGGTTCCGATCATCGGAAACGTCGACGCGCAGCCATTGGAGACTGCGGAGGATGTCAAGAGCGAACTTCGTCGTCAGCTCACGTCGTGCGTCCAGTGGAACAACGGCGTGCAGCACATGCTCGACAATGGTGTCGATGAGTTCGTCGAGATGGGCAACGGCAAGATTTTGAGCGGGATGATCCGACGCATCAACCGCCGTTCGAAGGTTGTCAACCTCTCCGACTACGACACCGTCTGGCAGTACGCCGCGGCTTGATCGAGTCTCGCTGAGGGAATTTCGATCTCTGGTCTCGGCGGGGCGACCCGTTCGGTTTTGAAAATGGTCGCAACTGCTGAAACAGAGTCGGATCGGTGGCTATCGTCAGTCACTACCGAACGCGCGGTCACAAACTCAAGCGAGGCATTAATTCGCGACGCCGACGCGCCGGATTTCGGTGCTATCCCGCGCGATAAGACCGGTAGCCGAGCGGCGGCCGTCTTGGCGCTCTACGAATCGGACTTGACCAACCGTCCAGCGGTGCAGTGTATCGAATGGGTTTCCGACGAAATCGGTCTCAGCAAGAAGTTGCGGAGATTCGCTTTCTCTTTAGCTGACCATGCGGACCGCGAACGTATTCGTATTGATCGTCGACTGAACCGCTACTCACAACATCGGACAATGGCAGAAGCATCGCCGGTGGCTCGGAACATCCTGCGGGCGGCGATGGTGGAACTGGACCTGTATCCAAAGACCAAAGTAGCGGTCGTGGTGAGTGAAGCGGTCAAGCTGACGCAGATTTTCGACACGCAGCGCGCCGGGCGGTTCGTCAACGGCGTGCTAGGTGCGATTGTGCGGGATGCCGAGCGCGACGAATCGTCTAGTTAATGCAACCAGACGGTTAGGTTCAATCGGGCGTCCATATATAATTGCATTTGCGCCTCATTGAGATTCGCGCCGAGAAACAAGCTATCAGATCAGCTCTGGAGAGCAACCAACGATGTCAACGATTTTGGATCGAGTGCGGACAATCACAGCCGACAAATTGAGCGTGGACGAGGACGAAATCTCGCCCGAATCGTCATTCACCGAGGATCTCGACGCCGATTCGCTCGACGTCGTTGAGCTGATCATGGCGTTCGAAGAAGAGTTCAGCACCGACGACAACCCGGTCGAGATTTCGGACGATGAGGCCGAGACGATCGAAACAGTGCAGAACGCCGTCGATTACCTCGAAGGCAAGGGAGTAACCGGTTAATCCGGGCCTGCCCTTAGGCACCTGATCGGCGGACGCGACCTTTTCTGTAAGTCGCGAAACCCCGCAATGCATCTTTGAGCGGCACGAAGACCACGTGCCGCTCTTTGCTTTGTTGCGCTGATTCCGCCGAAACGATGGTACGCTAGGGAATCGGTATGGACCCGCAATCAGGCATACAGAACGACGATGCTTCGCACCGTCTCGCGGCGATAGAACGCGAGATCGCGGGTTGTACGAAATGTCCGTTGGCGCAGACACGCACCAATACCGTGCCGGGTGAGGGATCGCCGACGGCGGAGATCATGTTCGTCGGCGAGGGTCCAGGCGCGGATGAAGATCGAACCGGACGCCCCTTCGTGGGACGCGCTGGCAAGCTTCTTGACGAGTTGATCGAATCGCTGCCGATGCGACGCGAGGATGTCTTTATCGCCAACGTCGTGAAATGCCGTCCGCCGGAAAATCGTGATCCTACTCGAGAAGAGATAGAGATGTGTTCCAATTATTTGAGGGAACAGATCGAGACGGTCGATCCGCTGGTCGTGGTGCCGCTTGGTCGGCATGCCCTTGGATGGTTCGTTTCAAACCCTCGCATCACCGCCGACCACGGCAAGATCATGCGCTACGAAGACCGCGCGTTGATGCCGTTGCTGCACCCGTCGGCGGGCCTGCGAAACCCAGAGAACGCGAAACGATTGCGTGAAAGTATTCACAACGTTCGAGACGCACTATTAGAAGGCATCAAAATTAAACAAGAGGTTGCGGGACGATCGGCCGAAGCCGAACCAACCGCGACCGAGACTCCCAAACCCGAGTCGGAGGAACCGATGACAACCGCCACTGTTGAGCACGCCGAAACAATGACGCGCGAGCCGTCTGGTAGCACGCCGGGCAATGGTAACGGCAACGGTACCGTGGGCCTGCTTGAGCGACCGCAAACTGCGGACGAGGTGCAGGACGAGATGCGACGATTGCGCGCCATTGAAGAGGCTGAAGAAGCGGCGGCAAACGAACCTGAAAAGATCGATGTTGACGACCGACAATCCGCTTTCTTCTAAACCTCGACGTCGGCTTGATCCGATATCTCTATCGTCTCAAAAGCAGTCGAAAAAGACGCGGGTCAACCGGAGATAAGTGGCATCGAAATGTCGGTCGACGAGTTCATCTATGACGAATCCGCGGTACGGGTCATCCCTCTCGGCGGTCTAGGTGAAGTCGGAATGAACATGATGGTCGTCGAGACGGACGACGACCTTTTGGTGATCGATTGCGGCGTACAGTTCCCGGAGTACAACACGCCCGGAATTGAGCGCATCATTCCGAACATGGAATACGTGCGCCAGAATCGGGACCGCGTCCGCGCGGTGTTGATAACGCACGGTCATCTGGATCACATCGGCGGGTTGCCGCACTTGATGCGGATCATTAACGCGCCGATTTATGCGCCGCGTATGGCAGCGGAGATGATCCGCCGCGAACTAAGGAGGTCCGGGCGCGCCCTGTCTGGCGTGCAGGTCAATTCGGTCCGTCTCGAACGCAGCTATCGCTTCGGCGATTTCGAGGCGCAGTGGATCGGCGTGTGCCACAGCATCCCTGATTCTTGCAGCATCTACCTCGATACTCCGCAAGGCGGAATCTTCCATACCGGTGATTTCAAGCTCGACAACGAACCGATGCTGGGCTTCCCGACCGATTACCAAGCGCTCAGCGAGATTGGTCAGCGCGGTGTCAGGCTATTGATGTCGGATTCGACGAACGCGAATGATGAAGGGTCATCGCGGTCGGATCGAGTCGCGGCGGAAGCGCTGTACTCGGCGATCGCCGAGTCTAAAGGACGCGTGATAATCGCCTCGTTTTCGACTCAGATCGCGCGCTTGCAGATGGTGTTCGATGCTGCGCAGGAACTGGGGCGTCGCGTCGCCATATCAGGTCGGTCGATGATCGACAACGCGAAGCTAGCGGGAGATGTCGGTCACCTCCACACTCCTGAGGGCATCGCGATAACGGTAGCCGAGGCGAACAGCTTGCCGGATGATGAAGTCGTAATCATCACTACCGGCAGCCAGGGGGAGTTCCAAGCCGGAATATCTAGAATGGCGCGCGGCGACCATCGCGAAATCCGCTTGGTGGAAGACGACACGCTGATCCTCTCGGCGCGGACGATACCGGGTAATGAGATCGCGGTCAACGAGGTGTTGAACAATCTGGCGAGACGCAATGTGCGCGTCATCACCGCCGGCAGCCGTCAGGTGCACGTTTCTGGGCACGCGAAGCGCGACGAGCTGAAGACGATGATCGGCATCTTACGTCCTGAGTATTTCACCCCGGTCCATGGCGAGTTTCGGATGCTGAAAGCGCACTGCGAGATTGCTACTGATATGGGTGTGGATGAAGACAAGGTCAACCTGATTCGGGACGGCGATGTTTTAGAGGTTGATGAACGTGGGGTTTCGGTCGTCGACCGGGTGCCCGCTGGGCACGTGCTGATACAGGGTCAAGGAGAGTGGGACGTGGATGGCTCGGTGATGGAGGAACGGAGGTCTTTGGCGAGCGACGGAGTAGTGACGGTTTCGATGGCCCGCGAGGAAGGATTCTTAGTCGGAAAGCCGCAATTGGCGACGTCAGGTTTCGTCGATGCGGCGGATGAAGCTCGATTGTTGAAAGATGCGACGCAAGCGTTATCTCAAGCTATTGAACCGGTGTTAGCCGATCTCGTAGAGTGGGACGACATGGAACGCATGGTTCGAGCCTGTTTGGGCAGGTTCTTCCACCGCAGAACCAAGCGCAGACCGTTGATCTTGGTGACTGAAATTGAGCTTGAATCTAGACGCCCTAACTGATGAAACCGCAGTCCGTGAGGAAGGAACCTCGCGGTCATCGCGTAAACCCGAGAGCGAAGACCACATCGACGAGGCAGATGCCGATGCTAGGGTCGCACCCTCCGACGCTGGCAACGGTTCAATAACCTACCTCTCGCTGACTCGCCATATCGTCTTCTTCGTCACCCTGATCGGCGCCGCGGTTGCCGGTTACCTCTTCCGCGAAGAAGTGATGCTGAACGTCGGATATGGCGCTCTGCCGATCGGATTGTGGGCAGTTCTATTCGCGTATCTCTTGCTTACCCGCACCAAGTGGTTGGCGGGCCGTTGGCGCGAGACAATCTCGTCGCTGTTGATAGTCGTCGGTGGTGTAGCGGTGTTAGGGATTTTTGACGCGCCACTCGGTGCCGCGTCGGGCGATACCTATGGCGGCGTAATGGGCGTGATACTGGCGCGAGAACCGTTCGAATGGTACCGGTACGATGCTGTGCTTTGGCACCAGGTATTGGCATGGGCAAGGGTCGCAGTGCTGCTCATCGCCGGACTCGCCGCACAGTTCCCGAGCGCGTTCCGTACTGTGATGAGGGTCCTTTGGATCGGCAGCATGATGGTCATGACCGGCATGATCAGCCTGTTCATGATGGCCGGCGGTGCCGCGTCTAGCGTCGCCAGCAAGCGTCGCAACGCGAACACTGCGAACGCCACGGGCGCGAATGTCGCGGCGGTAGGGTCCACGAACGCTGACGCTACGATGAACCTTGAAGGTGACGCGTCTATTTCCGATCCGCAACGACAAAGTCACACGAATCTCGACGATGGCGAGTTTACAAGCGAGCATCTGGTTGGGATGGGCGACACCGTATACGTCGAAGAAGACGACAAAGACGTCGCGGCGGAAGTCGATGAATGGCTGAAAGCTGAATCCGACGCTTTCGTATATGACGCGCCGCAACCGGATCCCGCTGTCTCCGAAATCGCGGCGGGCAATCCGATGACCATTGATCCACCGGCTGCCGAGCAAAACGAGAATCGCATCGTTGAGGTCGGTGTTGCATTGCAGAACGAAGAAGAATCGTCGGCTTCGAGCGATGAGCTACTCGACCCAGCTGCGATGGTCGTGGAGTCGCAAGTTGCAACGGCGCCTGAGTCCGCGGAGCTCGACCCCGATTTGGCGCCGATCATCGAGCCAGTCTCTCAATCCGAAACGATCGAACTCGTCATTGAAGACACGGATTCGGTGTTGGAGCAGATTACTAGTGGAGCCACAGTCGAAGCCGCGATCAACGCGTTTCCGTGGCATCTGCCACCGATCGAGTACCTAGCATCACCGCCCAAAGGCGGCGTTTCGACCACCGAGATTAAGGCTACCAGCGACCTCATTGAAGAGACGTTGGACGAACACGGTGTATCAGTATCCGTCGACCAAGTGCGCGTTGGCCCGACGGTCACGATGTACGGTTTGAAACCCGGTTGGAAGGGTGGTGGACCGCGGTCGAAATCGCCCGCGCAGCGCGTACGTGTAGACACGATTCTCAACCGCGAGAAAGACATCGCGCTCGCACTTTCATCGCCCAATATCCGATTCGAATCGGTAGTCGCCGGATCATCGTTCGTCGGTATTGAGGTGCCGAACGCGAAACCGACACCAGTCAATCTGCGGACCGTGATGGAATCGGAGCAATGGGTAGA
This sequence comes from Dehalococcoidia bacterium, assembly GCA_963662485.1. Lineage (GTDB taxonomy): Bacteria > Chloroflexota > Dehalococcoidia > Lucifugimonadales > Lucifugimonadaceae > Bin127. Next base: position 616,506 of record OY759581.1, read on the forward strand.
TTTCGTTGACGATGCCGCGTTGCCAGTGCCACTGGGCATGGGCAGCGGCGGCGATCCCGTGATGGCGGACTTCTCCAAGATGCCGCACACGCTCGTAGCCGGCGCGACCGGTTCCGGCAAGAGCGTTTGCATGAACACCATCGTTACCGGGTTGCTGTTGACGCGCACGCCGATCGAGCTGCGGATGGTGATGATCGATCCGAAGCGCGTCGAACTCACGCCGTACCAAGGGATCCCGCATCTCTACACGCCAGTGATTGTTGAGCCGGAGCTCGCTGTCAAGGCGTTGAAGGCACTGGTGAAGGAGATGATGGATCGTTTCTCAACGCTCGAGGCGGCGGGAGTCAAGAACATCACCTCCTACAACGCCAAGAACAATTTCAAGATGCCGTACCTGCTGATCCTCGTCGATGAGCTGGCAGACCTAATGTTGACGGCATCCAACGAAGTTGAGCAGTTGCTAGTAAGGCTGGCGCAGTTGGGGCGTGCGACTGGAGTACACCTTGTAGTCGCGACACAACGTCCCTCGGTCGATGTAGTAACGGGTTTGATCAAAGCCAACTTCCCGTCGCGCATCAGCTTCGCCGTCGGTTCCCAAGTCGATAGCCGCACGATCTTGGATGCGACCGGTGCGGATCGATTGCTCGGCAAGGGCGACATGCTCTATAAGCCGATCGATCTCAGCCAGCCCGTCCGCGTTCAGGGCGCATTCCTCGCCGAAGACGAGATCGAGTCGGTTGTGGATTTCTGGAAAGACGTCGGCGCACCTCCGATGTCCCAGCTAGACCTTGACGGCGATGGCGATGACGAAAGCTTCTCGATACCTGGTCTACCGGACGAGAGCGATGGTGGCGACGCGTTGTTCATGCAAGCGTCTTCAATGGCGAAGAGCCAGAAGACCCTCTCCACTTCGCTCCTGCAGCGTCGATTGAGAATCGGTTACCCTCGTGCCGCGCGTCTGATGGACGAGTTGGAAGATGCCGGCATCGTCGGACCCGGTGAGCCGGGCAAACCGCGCCAAGTCATCGCGAATTAACAAGCGATTACGCACTACGTACTCACTTGGGGTTCTCCGTTCGCGGGGAACCCCAAGTTGTGTACGCGGTTCTTGAGCAGGGCGGATAAGACTTGCCATCTGACGGCTGATCTGTCCATCCGCGTCGTTGGGCATTAGAATGCTGATTAACGGCGCATCTCTATCGGCGCGTCGGGCACCCAAGGCTCTTCTTTCGTGACGATCAGGCCTCTATACCCCGAATTTGGCGAAGCATCGGACGACCGCGCCGAATTTGATGTCGTTGAACTGCCGCCAGTCGACTTGGAGGGCGAGTACTCGGTTTGCCTAGTCTGCGGCATCGAGCTTGAGGGAGCGGACCTTTATCAGCGATTCCGTGTGTGCCCGAATTGCGGATTTCACTACAATATCTCGGCACGCGCGCGGATCGCTGCGATCACGGATCCTGATTCATTCCGAGAAACGCGCCAACGGATCACTTCTTTAGACCCGTTGGAGTTTTCGCCGCGTATCTCTTATCAGGTCCGCGTGTTGAACGATCAAGAACGCACTGGGCTTGCCGAGGCGGCGTTGACCGGTGTCGCGAGCATCGGTGGCGTTCAGTGTGCCGTAATCGCGATCGATTTCGGTTTCCTCGGCGGCAGCATGGGTTCTGTGGTCGGCGAGAAGGTCGCGAGAGCGTTCGAAGATGCCGCGTCGCGGCGGTTACCGGTGATTGTTTTCGCGAGCAGCGGTGGTCTTCGGCTCCAAGAAGGCGTCCTATCGCTGAACCAGATGGCGAAAACGGTCGTCGCATCGCGGATGTTGCGCGCCCGTGGCATCCCGCTGATTTCAGTGTTGGCCAATCCGACGTCTGGGCAGATCCTTTCGAGTTTCGCTTCGATGTCCGACATCAGGATCGGTGAGCCAAAAGCCCACATCGCGTTCGCGTCGTTGGGAACGCTCCGAGAAATCGAAGATTCGCCAGCAGTTGATGAGCACATCAGCGCCGAGGTGATGTTGGATAGCGGCCACCTCGATATGATCCTTAGTCGGCACAAACAACGCGATCAGTTGGCGACGTTATTGGGACTGTTTCGTACCGGTGTCAAAGACGACGTATCCCAGCGCGAGCGATCCGTCCCAGACCAGCCGCGCCGTCAAGACGCTTGGGATTCCGTGAGGTTGGTTCGTCGGTCGAACCGGCCTCGAGCTTCTGATTACTTACCGAGCGTATTCCGGAACTTCGTCGAGTTGCACGGTGATCGCTTCGGCGCTGACGACGACGGCGTGAAGATCGGCATCGGGTATCTGGGCATCTACCCGGTAGCGGTGATCGCACAGGAACGCGATCGATCAAGCTTGTCCGACATTCTGCCTGATGATCGATCAGTGGCTTCGTTTACGGAGCAGTTCGGAGACGTAGATTTGGCACGCGGCGGAATCACGGTCGCGGGATTCCGGAAGGCGCGTCGCGCAGCCAAGTTGGCCGCCGATTTCGCTCTGCCGCTCGTCGTGCTGATCGATACGCCCGGGCCGAGGCTCGGTATTGAGCAAGAGTTGAATGGACTGGCGAGCGAAATCGCGGAGATGATCAACGTCATGCTCGGTATCGAGACGCCGGTGGTCGCCGTCGTCATCGGTGAAGGTGGCTCAGAAGCGGCGCTGGCGTTTGGGATCGCTGATCGAATGTTGATGATGGAAAATGCGATCTATACGACGATTTCGCCCGAGGATGGCGCGGCGATCGAGTTGCGGGACCGAACCCGCGCGCCAGAATTGGCGCGTTCACTCCGTTTGACATCCTTCGATGCAATTAGGTTGGAGATCGCCGACCGCATGATCTCGGAGCCTGAAGGTGGCGCTAATGTCGATTGGGACGAAGCGGCGCGCGGGTTGCGCCAGGTATTGATCGATGAGGTCGGTCGGCTTCGAAAGCGGAATCGACGCGTTCTGGCGCGCCGTCGCCGTCGCCGATTCCGAGCTGTCGGAGAATATGGTCCAGAGTTCCAGGCCGCGGTGCGGTCTGAGCTCAGCACTTGGCGGACGGCGTTACGTGATCGAATGCGGCGCGTGTTCCGCGGCGCGGATGAATTGGATACCGAATCGTCCTCCGACACATAGCTCGTGCCGCTGCCGAGTAGGTGCTGAGCGGCGTGGAATGCCGGCGTGGCGTTTTGATGCTGACAATTCGAGTGATAAGATTGCGTGCAACATCCTCAATCGCTTTGGTGGCGCGTAAGCTTCCCCTCGGCGAGTTCGGATGATCACAATCAACCGCGTATGTCTGGCGAGAGCGAAGAACCTGGCGAAAGTAGAAGCGACATAGCTTGTCGCGGTCGCGATCAACGCGCGCTAGACGCCTCGGTATGTTCCGCTGTCAAAGCGGGTGTCAGATTCCAGGATCGTTACGCGGTCTACATTGATCCCCAAGCCGTTCTTGAGAAAGGCGCGTGGATCGGTGCCGGGAGTCACATCCTCGGCAATTCGCGCATCGAAAGCCAATCTCGCATCGGTCCAAACGTCATCGTCGAGGATTCGCGCGTGGGAAGCGGTGCCGAGGTCCAATCGTTTTCCTCGGTGACCGAGGGTTCTGAAGTCGCGCCCGGTGCGTTGGTAAAACGACGCTCCGAGGTTCGAGGGAGTGTCATCGCCGCCGAGTGTGAGATCGGCCCGAACGCTTTGGTCGAAGAATCGGAGATTGACGCGAAAGCGAAAGTTGGTCCGTTTTGCCGCGTTCGCGCCGGTTCATACATCGGCATCGATGCATATATCGGCACGCAAGCCGAGGTGAAGTCCAGCAGGATTGGAAACGGTTCGAAAGTCGGACACTTCTCGTTTATCGGCGATGCCGAATTGGGTTGTGATGTCAACATCGGGGCCGGTACCGTCACCGCCAACTTCGACGGGCACAGCGTCCAGAAAACGGTTATCGAAGACGATGTTTCTATCGGTGCGGGATGCGTGCTGATCGCGCCTCTACGGTTGGGCGTCGATGCTCGAACTGGCGCGGGCGCGGTAGTAACGCGCGACGTTCCGGCGGGCGATCTGGTGTTGGGCGTCCCGGCGCGCGTCAAAGCGAGACAGCGTCAAACGATCTGAGACGAACTGAAAATCGTTGCCGTCGCGACGCGTCGGCAACAAAATCACGGACAGGAAACGAAATGAAAGATGCGGACGATCCTTTAGGCGATTGCGATAAGGGAGATAGACCGATCTCGGCAAGGAGTCGGTGCGTTGGTTGAAGCATGGATGGCATGGGCCGCGCTTGCGGTTTCCACCTTTGTCTATGGTTTGATGACGCTGACGCTCAGCGTGCTTCAGCCACAAGGACTGACGGCCATGCTCGGCATGGCATCAACCGAGTCTTCTGACGACTTGAACCCCGGGAGCGCGGGCGACTACCGCGCGACGCGCATCGTGGTGACTACGGTGCGTAGCGCGTCGTTCATCGCGATCGTTATCTCGGCGTTTCTAGCTGGACGTTCGTTGGCGTCTCCGGAAAACGAGATCGTCGTGATACTAGGTGTTTCGGCGACGGTTCTGGTCGGCGTAATCACGATGCGTACGATCCTGAACCGCATGGCCAGCAGTTGCTACGAAGACGTTCGTATCTGGTTGGCACCCATCATCTGGCCTGCGCGATTCATCGGCACCCGGCTCAAGTTGAACCGCGTCGCCAACTACATGTCGGATGTCGAAAATACCGGCGACTCCACCGACGAGCCGGTTGAGAACGTCCTGAACGTCCTTCACAACCTTTCGTCGAAGGATCTACGCGCGGACGATTTCATGGTGCCGATCTCAGACACCGTCGCGGTTCACGCCGACACCGCTCTTGATGATGTCGTAAACATGATGGACCAGCTCGGTATCGATACCGTGGTCGTCTACGACAACACAGTCGACGAAGTGGTCGGCACGATCGGCAAAGCAGAGGCATTGCAAGGATTGCGAGACAGCGAAGGTGCCGCTCCGGTCTGCCGAGACTGGGCGAGCGCGGCTATCTTCCCAGTTCCCGTCACGCAGCAAGTTGCGACCCTGTTCGACGACTTCAGGGACCGGATGCAGGAGACCGCGGTGATGTTGGACGAGGAGGGCAAGGTCGCCGGTACTCTCACGTTCGCCAACCTGATGGCAAAGCTGCTCGAAGACGGCAGTCTAGTCAACGAAGGCGCTGAGGCGTAAAGGCGCGCGGGTATTCGCGTTCATCATCGGTATCTCGGTGAAGACCGAGGCCGTTGCAAATCCCTCTCTCCTTTGACGGCAAAGGATTGGTGTGAAGGCGGCGTATGCGAGTATGGATGCCAAGGCGTGCCGAACCATAATCCCTGCCCCCGATCGAATGGGAAGGGATATCGTTTTGCCTATGCTCGATGGATTCCGGCTTCCGCCGGAATGACGTTGGGATTGAAATGGTCGCGGGCCCCGGTCGGCAAGACATCGAGCCGGTAATGGGATTGGCGCGGGATGCATGACGAATCATGAAGGGCATCGACGGCGGTTAATGGGTCAGCGCCAAGACGCGCGAAAGCACTTCAGAGGATTTCCGCCTCTAAAGTGCTTGCGGGGTGGGTTCGATGCGTGGAGCGAACTAGCGGTCCGCTCCACGCATCAGGGCTCGTGAAAGCCCAGAGAGGTTACTTCGTCTCGACGACGATCAACGCGGTCGTTGCCATAGAACCAGCATCGCCGGTGGCGACCAGCGACTTGACATCGCCGATCATGTATTTGCCGGAGTCGAGGGTAACGTCGGCTGCGAATGCGCCGCTGTCGTTGGCGGTTGCGGAACCGACGGCGTCGTCGCCGTCAGCACCCGGTACCGTCAATGCGATAGCTTCGCCGGCCTGGAAACCGGAGCCGGTCACGAGGACTGGAGTTCCGGCGGCATCCCAGATGATCTTGGAGACGGAGTACATGCCGTCCAAGATTTCGATGTTGGCGGAGTTGTCAGCGCCTGCTGCGCCGGCGGCACCAGCTGCTCCGGCTGGGCCCGGTGCGCCCGGAGGTCCGGGATCGCCTGGCGGTCCTTGGGGGCCTTGCGGTCCCGCTACGCCCATCTTGCCTTGTGGGCCTGGCACGCCGGCGAGGCCTGGGATTCCTTGCGGACCACCCAGTCCTGGCTCACCCGGTGCTCCCGGTTCGCCTGGTGCTCCCGGCTCACCCGGTGCTCCCGGTGCGCCTGGGTCGCCCGGCAATCCCGGTTCTCCCGGCTCGCCCGGTGCTCCCGGCTCTCCTGGTGCTCCCGGCTCGCCCGGTGATCCTGGTTCGCCCGGTGCTCCCGGTGCTCCCGGCTCACCCGGTGCTCCCGGCTCGCCCGGCTCGCCTGGTACTCCTTGCGGACCAGCGCCCGCAAGTCCGACGATCGAGATGATGACTGCGATGACCGACAAGACGGCGATGACCGTCAACACTCGGTTCTCTTGCACGAAATCCATCGGGCTACGCGATTCATTCATGAGGACCCGTCCTCCAATCTGATGCTTTCAGATTACTAGCTTGTCTCAAGCAACAATTACCGTGACCATTCGGTGTCATGAACATCCAATCGCCGTAGTCCACGGTTCCGACACCGAAACACGAGTTTAGGCACAACATGCCGAGTCCGTCTTCCGATGCGCTTTGAACAATCTTAAGCCCGTTTAAGCGGGCATGTCAAGACGGCTCAAGCATCGAACGTGCATTTTGGAAGCGACGGTCACTGTTAGTCGCAACGATAAGTGCATGTTACATGATCGGGAACGTCTATCGCATCGGTTCGGATGCAAGCGGAGCGGAATTTCCCAATTCCTCAGCGGCGATTCGAGTCTGCGACCGCGCGGTCAATGGCTTGATGCCGCGCGTCACCGGGCGAACTGGTCATCGCGAGTAGTATCCTTATTTGTTGAGCTAAAAGAGTTAGCGAAAGAAAAACCGAGTGCGCAAGCGGGTTGGAGAGCGGCGGATCGTCAAGTTTCCCCACGCCCGAGAAGCGCCCGAACGAAAGAGTAAGAACACAGAGTGGACGCCCGAGCCAAAACGCAGACGATCGAAAAGTTTCGCATGCACGAAAAGGACACTGGTTCCACCGAGGTCCAGATCGCACTGCTAACCGAGCGGATCAGGGAACTAACCGAGCACTTCAAGCAGCACAGGCACGACGCGGCGGGACGACGCGGGCTTCAGATGATCGTTGGGAAACGACGCCGATTGCTCAACTACCTCGCGAAAGAAGACGTTCGCAGGTACCGAACGCTTATCGAAGCATTGGGACTGCGCGGTTGATCCGCTGTCCGCTGGTTAAGTCGTGCGCCGAAATCGTCCGTGCCACTGCCCGGCACCAAACCTTGATAATCCCCACCTACGCGGCAACTCCAATCGGACTTGGCGCGCATCAACCCAGCCAACGGGCCACCGTTACCTCGTGAGATATCGCTACCGCGCGTAAACGCGCCATTCGGGGTAGCCAACCCACAAACTAGCCACTGAAACCCATGATTCACCCTTGAAACGGGGTAGAAGCAGTAGAGAAAAGAGAAGAAAACTCGATGATACGAACATTCGATATAGAAGTCGGCGGCAAAATGATGTCGTTCGAAACCGGACGTCTGGCCGCTCAAGCCGGCGGCGCGGTGACGATTAGATACGGCGATCTGGTGCTGCTGGCAACGGCGACGGCAGACAAGAATCCCCGCCAAGGCGTCGATTTCCTGCCGTTGACGGTTGACGTCGCCGAGAAGGCATACGCGGCGGGCAAGATGCCCGGCGGGTTCTTCAAACGTGAGGGACGCCCCAATTCCGAAGCGATTCTGGCGGCGCGATTGTGTGACCGTCCGCTCCGCCCGCTGTTTCCCAAAGGCTTCCACAACGAGACGCAGCTGATTATCACGATCCTCGCCGCCGACGAGGTCAATCCTCATGCGCCGTTGGGCATCGTCGGTGCGTCTGCGGCGTTGGCGATCTCGGATATACCGTTCGACGACCCGGTCGGCGCGTGCAACATTGGCTTCATCGACGGTGAGCTGATCGTGAACCCGACGTACGAAGAGCTTGAAGAGAGCGCGCTTGAGTTGACGGTCGCCGGAACCGCGGACGCCATCATGATGGTCGAAGCGGGCGCAAACTTCGTCTCCGAAGAGGTAATCCTCGAAGCGTTGAAACTCGCCCAAGAAGTCAACGGCGAGATTGTTTCCCATATCCGCGAAATCCAAACTGAAGTTGGAAAATCGAAGTGGGCGGCGGCAGAGCCGACTGACGCCGAGAACGCGGCAAAGTCAGCGACTCGGGAACGAATCGGCGACTCGCTAAAGGACGCGTTGAAACTCGGCGGTGGCAAAGAGGCGCGTGAAGCGGCGGTCAGCGAGATCATGTCGGAAGCCAAGTCTGAACTGACTTCTGGTGACGACGCTCACGACGCGTTGCATGTCCAAACCGAACTCTACGCATTGGAGAAAGAAGCGGTTCGAGAAGGAATCTTGCAAGAGGACCGACGCCCGGACGGGCGAACACTGGAAGACTTGCGACCACTCGACTCGATGGTCGGCTATCTGCCTAGAGTGCACGGCTCTGGCATCTTCCAACGCGGAGAGACGCAGGTGCTGGGCGTGTTGACGTTGGCATCGGCGGCTGAGGCGCAACGGTTAGACAACCTTTCGCCGACGACCACCAAGCGATTCATGCACCACTACAACTTCCCGCCGTACTCGACGGGCGAAGCTGGACGTTTCGGTTTCACCGGACGGCGTGAAGTCGGACACGGAATGTTGGCGGAGCGCGCACTGCGTCCCGTGATCCCAGGCGAGGACTCTTTCCCGTATGCACTCCGTTTAGTCTCCGAAGTCTTGGCGTCAAACGGCTCGACTTCGATGGCTAGCGTCTGTGCCGGCACGTTGGCGCTGATGGATGGCGGTGTACCGATATCCGCCCCGGTCGCCGGTATTGCGATGGGGTTGATCACCGGCGAAAACGGCGTCGCGAAGGTCTTGACCGACATTCAAGGTGCGGAAGACCACGCTGGCGATATGGACTTCAAGGTAGCGGGTACTCGCGACGGAGTCACGGCCCTACAGATGGACATCAAGGTCAAGGGCATCACTTACGAGATCATGTCAGAGGCGCTTGAACAGGCGCGCACTGCGCGGCTCGCGATCCTTGACAACATGGAGCAGACAATTTCAGCGCCGCGCACCCAGGTGAGAGATGGCGCGCCGCGCATGACCACGATCAAGGTGCCGACGGACAAGATCGGCATGGTGATCGGTCCGGGCGGTTCGAACGTCCGCGGTATCCAAGAAGAGTTCGGCGTCAGCGTCGACATTCAAGACGATGGCAGCGTGACGATCGGCGGCACCGAACAAGACAAGGTGCAAGGCGCGATCGACTCGATCCAGTTGATGACCAAGGAAGTCCAAGTAGGCGAGCGATACGTCGGCAAGGTCGTAAAGATCATGGACTTTGGTTGTTTCGTCAACCTGATCCCGGGTAAAGACGGCATGGTTCACATCAGCGAACTTTCCGACACCCGAGTTCCCGATGTCCAATCGGTGGCCAACGAAGGCGACGAGCTGGAAGTGTTGGTAATCAACGTAGACCAAAACGGTCGCGTTGACCTCTCGGCACGTGCGATGATCGATGCCCGCAACTACGACGGTGACCACGAACGCGCCCTTGAAGAGGCGGTCGCGAGACGCCGGCCTGGCAATCGCGGCGGACGTGGTTCGGATCGCGGAGGTCGCGGATTTGACCGTGGCGGACGTGGGCCAGACCGCGGTGGACGCGGAGGTCGAAACGGCGGTTCCGGCGACCGTGGCGGCCGCAGGTACGACCGCGGACCACGGGATGACGGCTACGATCGCGGACCGAGGCGAAACTCGCGGCGAGATGACTACGACGACCAGCCCGGCGACCGCCGGCCGCGCCGTCGCATGATCACTCGTAACCGACGCGGCGACCGATAGCCTAGAATCTCTATCGGACGCCTTCAGTTTCGGTTCCCCAAAGACGGAGGTAGCAAAGGCACAATGTCCGAGAAAGAGATAACGGTTGCGGTCAACGGAGTGCTTGGCAAGATGGGTTCCACGGTGCTTGGCGCCGTGGAACAAGAGCCGGGATTGGTGCCGGTAGGCGGCGCCGATGCTATGGCGGGTGACTTGAAGACGGTCTCCACCCCAAACGGTTCAGAACTACCGTTGGCGACCGACTTGGCATCGCTATTCGGTTCTGCAAAACCGAATGTCGTGGTTGATTTCACGAACGCCGAGGGCGGAAGTTCGGCGATGCGAACGTGCATTGAGCACGATGTCCGATGCGTCTCCGGTTCAACCGGAATTACGCCCGACGAACTCGCTTCTATCGGCGAGTCCGCCGCCGCGTCCGGTGTCGGAGTAATCTCCGCCTCCAACTTCGCGCTCGGATGCGTGGTACTGATCCACCTTTCGAGGATCGCATCGAGTTACTTCGACTATGCCGATGTGATCGAAAGCCACCACGAGATGAAAGTCGATGCCCCGTCGGGCACCGCGCTGTCGATCGTGCAGGCGATGATCGAAGGCAAAGGCGGCGATTTTGATCAGAACATCGTCGAAAAGGAACTGCTTGCAGGGACTCGGGGCGGCTCCAGCGGCGGCATAAACGTGCACAGTGCGCGGATGCCCGGACGCGTCGCGAGGCACGAGGTTGTTTTCGGCGCGTTGGGACAAACCCTGACGATCTTGCACGACTCGATCAGCAGGGACAGCTTTATGCCCGGAGTCGTGCTCGCGGTGCGACGCGTCATGAACGAGAACTCGATGATTGTGGGTCTCGACAAGGTTTTGGGGTTGTCAGACTGATCGATTCGATCAGGTACTCCAAATCGTTGCCGAAAACATCGTCGCGAATGGCAATTAAAGGAAGCGAGATGCATTCGTCAGAACTTGAGATCGCGATTGTAGGTGCGACGGGCGCGGTTGGCGCCGTCGCTCTCGAACTGTTAGCGGAACGCGACCATCCGGTAAACAAGATCCGGCTGTTGGCGTCGAAACGTTCTCACGGCAAGCAGATTGAGTATTGCGGTGAATCGCTGACGGTTTCAGAGGCGACGCCGGAATCTTTCGACGGCGTTGATGTCGCGTTCATATCCGCATCTTCGGAAGTCAGCCTCGCTCTCGCTCCAGAAGCCGTCAAGCGCGGCGTGTTGGTGATCGACGACGGATCCGCGTACCGTATGGAGCCGAGTGTCCCGTTGGTTGTGCCCGAAGTCAACGGCTCGGATGTCGAATGGCACTCCGGCATCATCTCGATACCCAACTGCACGACAACGCCGTTGGTAATGGCTCTCGCCGCGTTGCGAGAACTGTCTGAAATTTCTGCCGTCACGGTGTCTACTTACCAGTCCGTTACCGGAACCGGAGCGGCGGCGCGTGCGGAATTGATGGCGCAATCGCGAGACATGTTGGCGGAACAAGAACTTGCGCCGCCGAGTGAGTATCCGCATCGCATCGCGTTCAATCTACTTCCTCAGGTCGACGATTTCGTTGACGACGACTACACGAAGGAAGAGATGAAGATGCTGAACGAGTCGCGCAAGATTCTGGGCGATCCCGGTTTGCGTTTGGCTTCGACTTGCGTTCGGGTGCCTGTAGAGGTTTCCCACTGCGAATCGGTATCCGTCGAATTTGAGGATCAAGTCTCGCCTGAAAATGCCCGTTCCGCAATAGCCGAGTTCGCTGGCATCACATTGCTTGACCAACCACACGAATCGGTTTACCCGATGCCTTTGAACTCCGCCGGCGAGGACCAGGTGATGGTCGGACGCGTCCGACGCGACCTGGCTCACGACAACGGCGTGGTGTTCTGGCTCGCCGCGGACAATTTGCGGAAAGGCGCGGCACTCAACGCGTTGCAGATCATGGATGAATGCGTCACACGAGATCGTGTACGCCCGCGCTTGGCGGCTACCGCGTAAGTGTGCCCGACCGAAATACCGCGTCCGAATAGCGTGATGTAAGATTCGTTGCTTAAGGGAGTTTGACATGGCAGAAATCGGACGAGTTCTAACAGCAATGGTCACGCCGTTCACGGAGGATGGCGATGTCGACTATCCACAGGCGCGCAAACTGGCGAAATCGCTTCTCGCTTCCGGTTCCGACGGGCTAGTGATCGGCGGCACCACCGGCGAGGCACCCGCGATGTCGGACGAAGAGCGTCTGCAACTCTTTACTGAAGTGAAAGACGCGATCGGGGATTCCGGCGCGGTAGTGGCGGGCACCACCGACAACAACACCTATCGATCGATCGAGCTTTCCAAAGAAGCGGAGGCGGCAGGTGTCGATGCGATTTTGATGACGGTGCCGGCATACAACAAACCGACGCAAGGCGGATTGATCAAGCACTTCGTCGCCATTGCCGAAGCGGTTTCGATACCCGGCGTCCTCTACAACGTTCCCGGCCGAACGGCGTTGAACATGTCCGCCGGAACGACGTTGAAACTAGCCGAGGTGCCGAACATCGTCGGGGTCAAGGAAGCGAGTAGCGACCCGGATCAGATCGCATATGTCATCAAGGGCGCGCCCGACGGATTCAACGTTTGGTCGGGCAACGACAACGAGACGTTCTCGATCGTATCCACTGGCGGATACGGCGTGGTTAGCGTCGCGAGCAACATCATCGGCAATCAAGTCAAAGGACTGATCGGCGCGGTTCTCGAAGGCGACATCGAACGCGCCGCGGGCGAGCACTTGCGGCTCTTGCCAATCTTCAACGCGCTGTTCTTCATCACGAATCCGATACCGGTTCGCTACGCGATGAATCGGTCCGGCTTTAACGTCGGTCCGGCGCGGCATCCGATGCAGGCGGATGAAGACGAAATGGCGGCGTTCTCAGCGCAGTTCGACCCGATCATGGATCAATACGATATCGACCTGCCGAACGGTTGATGCTGACATGACGGACGCGTCGCCGCAAAACGTTATCGAGGACCTTGGCGACGGGTTGATAATGCGATCCGCGCGCCGCGAAGACGCGGACGCGCTCGCTGATTTCTGCGCCAAAACCTTCATCCACGAAGAATCGGGCACTGAAGCTTGGTGGATCGCGAATTGGATCCGAGACCTCGTCGCCAATCCGCATCCCACCCTCAACATCGATGATGTGATTGTCGTTGAGGATGTCGCGAACAATCGCATCGCATCCACGACGACGTACCTCACCCAGGCTTGGAGTTATGACGGTGTCGAATTCGAGATCGGTCGTCCTGAACTCGTCGGCACCGGAGCGGACTACCGCAACCGCGGGTTGATTCGCGAGCAGTTCGACGTGATGCATCGGTGGGCGTCGGAGCGCGGGCATCTGGTTCAAGTCGTTCTTGGCATCCCAAGTTACTACCGACAATTCGGTTACGAATACGCATTACATGCTGAGGGAGGGCGGCACACCCCGATTCAGTCGCTACCCGCGTGGGGCGATGAACAGCGCGAATTCCGATTGCGTGAGGCTGTCGAAGAGGATGTCCCGTTCATCACGGAAACGCTCCGAGATTCGGCGAAAAAGTCGTTGGTGTCACCGGTATTTCGCGAGAACGAGATCAAATACATGACCTTCGATCGCACGCCGCGTAGCGCCGTGTGCCACAAGACGGCGATACTATGCCGTTCGAGTGATGACGGATTGGGTCAACCGATCGGCGTCCTCATGTACGCCATGACCATCGAGATCGATCTCGGAATCATATTGAGGGTTGAAATGTCGGAACCTCGTTTCTGGCGAGAGGCTCTCCCATCGCTGCTCAAAGAGTTTCGCGAGCTCGCAGATAAGGCGACAAACGACAATCCCGATCCCGAGCGAGCGATCAAAACGGTGCGCCAAGATATTCAGCCGGACCATCCCGCATACGTCTTCGACAACGGAGCGTTGGGATCGCCGCCCGCCCGACAGTACGCGTGGTACCTGCGCGTACCTGACGTTGCCGCGTTCCTGAGGCGCATCAGTCCGGTATTGGAACGCCGAATTTCAGGGTCGTTACACGCTGGTCTCACCGGCAAAATCGAACTCCGCTTGGATCGCGACCGTGTCAACATCGCGTTCGAGCGAGGGAAAATCGCAGGCGTGGAACATGCTTCAGCGGTGCACCGAGAGTCGAATTCGCCCGGTGGATGGACGGCAACGGCACGATTTCCCGCCCAAACATTCTTGCCCGTAATGTTCGGTATGCGCTCGGTTGGGGAAACGCTCGCGGCACATTCTGATGCGAATACAGGATCAGTTGCCGATCGAAACCTTATCGAGACGCTTTTCCCCAAACGGTCGTCAGATCTGGCACTGACCTTGACCTGATGGACGGCGGTTCTTCCAAACGCCTCAACGTCGTCACGATCGGCGGCGGAACCGGCTCGTCGATCTTGTTGCGCGGCTTGAAGCGCTACGTTGACCGAATCGACATCACCGCCATCGTGACCACGTTCGACGATGGCGGCTCATCAGGCATTCTTCGCCGCGAGTACGGTGTGCCCGCGCTCGGTGATCTGCGCCGTTGCATCGCGGTACTCTTGCCGGAAGAGCACGAAGACACCGCGATTGACTGGATGCTTGAGCATCGCTTCGAGCAAGGTGGCTCATTGCAAAATCACGCGCTTGGCAACTTGATGCTCCTAGCGGCGTGTCAACGAACTGGTGATTTGAGTTCCGCTGTTGACGAGGTGACGAAAGCGTTCAGGTTGCTTGGCAGAGCCGTGCCGGTGAGCGACGAACCGACAACGTTGTGCGCCGAGACCGAGAAAGGCGATGTGATTCGCGGCGAATCGAAGATCGGTTCGTGGTCGCATTCACGGTCACCGTTGGCGAGGGTTTACTTAGATCCGCCAGTTGATGCGAACCGTGCCGCGATCAAGGCATTAAATTCGGCGCATCTGATCGTGCTAGGACCGGGCGACCTCTTCACGAGCGTTATCCCGAATCTTCTGCCCCGACGTGTGAACGAGGCGATCGCCGGAAGTGGGGCGCAGATTCTCCAGATATGCAACACCGCGAACGCGAGCAGGGAGACTGAGGGATTTGCGGTATCGGATTACGTTCGGACGGTCAACGCCTACCTTCGTGTCAGCAACCAATCTGACGTTAAGAAGGTTGGCGCGATGATCGTAAATCAACCGCGGCCCGGTGCCGGGGTGCCCGAAAAATCAGTGGAGATTGATTCGGGCATCCATTCAGAAGTTGGCAATGTGTTGGCGCGGTCGGTCGCGGACGATTCAAATCCTCGCGTCCACCACGCCAACCGACTCGCAGCAGCGGTCATCGAATATGTCGACACGTTCGCCGATTGACAAACGCGGTGCCACCAGATTACTCAGCGGGAGCCGTTGACTACTAAGGTGTCGTCGCGATGCGGTCCGGTTGAGATTTCAGATGCTGGGATGCCGAGTAGCTCTTCGAGTTTTCGTACGTATTGCTGTGCACCGTCGCCGAGATCGTTCCAATCCGTGACCTTAGTCGTCGAGTCCGTCCAACCGGGCAGTTCTTCGTAGATCGGCTCGCATCGGCTCAATCGTCCGCGCTCAATTGGGAAATCTTCGACGATTTCACCGTCAAGCGAGTACGCGGTGCAGATTTTTATCCGTTCCCAGTTGTCCAAAGTGTCGAGCCGCGTCAGCACCATCGAATCGAAACCGTTTACACGGGTGGTGTAGCGGGCGGCGACGGCATCGAACCATCCAACGCGCCGCGCCCTTCCGGTAGTCGCGCCGAACTCTCCGGCCATCTCGCGTATCCGATCGCCTTCGTCGCCGTGGATCTCGGTCGGGAAGGGGCCGGAACCGACGCGCGTCGCGTACGCCTTGAAGACGCCGATGATGCGTGAGAATGAGCTCGGGCCGACGCCAGTGCCGGTCAACGCGCCGCGATCGTAGGACTCGATGATGTAACGAAGGGATAAGTGCCGTGATCGATGTCCAAGAGCGCGCCTTGCGCCCCTTCCATGATCACGTTTCGCCCTGCGTCGAGGGCGTCGGTTACGATTTCGTCCGCCGATCTGATGTACGGGCGCAACTCGTTCGCCCAGTGTTTAGCGCGTTCTAATATCTCGTCAGGATCGATCGGTTCGCCGCCGTAGATCTTGGTGATTAGTTCGTTCTTGAACTCAATGATCGGCGGCAGCGCGAGCGTCAGCTCTTCGAGGTCTAACAGTTCCCCGACGCGGATACCCATTCGGGCGACCTTGTCCACGTATGCCGGGCCGATCCCGCGGCCGGTGGTGCCGATTGCCGCTGCGCCGCGCCGCTGCTCTTCCAACTGGTCGAGCGCGACGTGATAAGGCATGATCAGGTGGGCACGGTCTGAGATCGCGATCTCGCCGGGTAGCGCCTTGTCGTTGACCATCCCGATCTCTTCGATGAGAGCATCGGGGGCAACGACGACACCGTTGCCGATTACGTTGATCGTCCCTTCGTGGCAGACGCCACAGGGAATCAGGTGGAAGACGAGCTTTCCGTAGTCGTTTACGACGGTATGACCAGCGTTGTTTCCGCCGGAAAATCTTACGACTACGGAGGCGTCGGAGGCGAGGAAGTCGATGATCTTCCCCTTGCCTTCGTCGCCCCATAAACCACCGAGGACGGCGGTAGTCGGCATTCGGTTTTCCCCTTCGCGCAGATGCCCCTACACTTTGTTGCCGCTGTGGCGGGACATCGGGCACATGCATTTTTGGTGTGCTTAACAAACGAATTATATCGCGCTGCGGCACGGACACCGCGTCGTTTGCGGAGTGTAAAAGGCGCGTCTCCAGCGCGATTCGACGAGTTCCGGCACGAAGCGCGGGCTTGTGCGATACCCTTGACGCAAACTAACGCACCAGCCGACCACCGAGGACTGTCTGCAATGACCACTCAGCAGAATCCGAACGTCATCAGCGTCGAAATCGATCCGAAAGCCAACCGGTACCTGTTCTGGACCGTGATGTGGATTACCGCGGTAACCGTCGTCGGCATACCGTTCATGCCGTTCATCGCGATTTTCTACTGGGCCTGGTACGCGCCCCGATACCGCCAGTACCACTCTCTAGATCTCACCGAGACGGGTGTCGAATCCAAACGCGGCGTCGTATTCCGCAGCCAGACCAATGTGCCTCTAGACCGGATCACCGACGTATCGGTCCACCAAGGTCCGTTGATGCGCACATTCGATGTCTACAAGCTGACGGTCGAGAGCGCCGGCCAGACGCAGGAACAAGGAGCGGTTAGCGTCATCGGCGTCGTTGATCCCTACGACTTCCGCGACGCCGTGTTGGCGAACACCGAACTTTTGAAGCAAGGCGCGATGTCCGAGACTGCCGCTTCTACCGGCGTCGGGTCCACGCAGTCCGGCGCTGATGCCCAGACTGAGCTTCTTACCGAAATTCGAGACATCTTGGCACGGATGGAGACGCGCGAGTCTTAAGGGTTCACGGAAGGAAAATCCAACGCGGCGGCCGATCGATGGTACGCGACTGGGACCGTGCTTTGATAAGCATGAAGATTCGATACGCGACCGGCGATGCTCGGCTAGCGAAAGCATCATGACATGCGGCGCGCGTCGGTGATAATCGTCGGGGTCATCGTTTCGCTCGTTGCGCAGTAATAGTTGGCATGGCGACCCCGGAGTCGGAGGGTCCGTGTACCGTCGTCCAACCGGCCTGTTTTTGCGTTACAGACGAAAACGACGTCGAGCGATGCGATGGCTGTGAATCCATAGAGGTGTGTGATGCGAACAGGATCGCGGGTGTGTTCGTGGGATTCCTCACCTTCGCCATACT
Source organism: Dehalococcoidia bacterium (assembly GCA_963662485.1). GTDB lineage: Bacteria > Chloroflexota > Dehalococcoidia > Lucifugimonadales > Lucifugimonadaceae > Bin127. The sequence goes on from OY759581.1 coordinate 634,238, forward strand.
GCTCAGCGCCACGATCTGGATCGCTAACCGCGTACCCAATCAGCGGTAGCATCGCGATGGAACGTCGATCCTGAGATCAATCTTGCGCCGAGGTCTTCGCGGATCATTCACCTTTGATGATCAGAAGAGCATTTGTGAGGGACAGATGATCGGTGCGGCCTTGAACCGGGTTTACTGGGACCGATCGAATCCGGCACTTTGTCGCCGTCGCCTTGTTGAGGGAACTGCGCTTGCTAGTGGTTGACGCTCTGGGGGAAGTGGGCTATACTTACGGGTTACCCGCAGACGGAATCGCGCATTCAGCGCGTCTCGTTGTTGTGGGAGCACCTTAAAAGTTGAAGATCGATTCCGCATTCTCCGAGAAACCGGAGCAGCCGATTCATGAAGATGGATCAAGCTACTAAGGGCACACGGGGGATGCCTTGGCGCTGGAAGCCAATGAAGGGCGTAGTAAGACTGCGATAAGCCACGGTTAGCCGTCTGGCAGGCTAAGCCGTGGATTCCCGAATGGGGAAACCCGATGCCGCGCGTTCGCGCGCGGTGTCATCTCGTAAGAGAGGGTAAGCGGGGGAACTGAAACATCTAAGTACCCCGAGGAAAGTAAATCAACCGAGACTCCCTTAGTAGCGGCGAGCGAAAAGGGACCAGCCCAAACCGGGTGAGACTAAACGGCCCAGGAGCTTACGTCTCACGGGTGTTGAAGGGTTTGATATGGGGGCTACCTGTGGGCTCCCGAGGAGTTACCAAGCGCGACGATAGCTGAGCAGGTCTGGAAAGCCTGGTCGTAGAGGGTGATAGCCCCGTAAGCGAAATTGTCGTGCCTCCTTAATCGAGCACCTGAGTACGGCGGGACACGTGAAATCCTGTCGGAATCTGGGGGGACCACCCTCCAAGGCTAAGTACTTCTAGCGACCGATAGCGAACCAGTACCGTGAGGGAAAGGTGAAAAGCACCCCAAGCAGGGGAGTGAAAGAGAACTGAAACCGTGTGCCTACAAACCGTTGGAGTCTGCCTTCGGGCGGATGACAGCGTGCCTATTGAAGAATGAGCCAGCGAGTTACTTTGCGTGGCAAGGTTAAGGCGTTCAGCGCCGCAGCCGAAGCGAAAGCGAGTCTGAACAGGGCGTTCAGTCGCGTTGAGTAGACCCGAAACCGTGTGAGCTACCCATGGCCAGGCTGAAGCGAAAGTAACATTTCGTGGAGGGCCGAACCCGTTTACGTTGCAAAGTGATGGGATGAGCTGTGGGTAGGGGTAAAATGCCAAACGAACACGGAGATAGCTGGTTCTCCCCGAAATGCATTTAGGTGCAGCGTCGGGAGTTACTTCGCGGAGGTAGGGCTCTGATTGGGCTAGGGGGTGAAGAACTTACCAAACCCTGTCAAACTTCGAATACCGCGAAGGGCACCCCGGCAGTGAGACAGTGAAGGATAAGCTCCATTGTCGAAAGGGAAACAGCCCAGATCGCAAGCTAAGGCCCCTAAGTGTGTGCTAAGTGTTAAACGAGGTGGGGGCGCCCAGACAGCCAGGAGGTTGGCTTAGAAGCAGCCACCCTTTAAAGAGTTCGTAACAGATCACTGGTCGAGGGCTCCCGCACGGAAAATAAACGGGGCTCAAGCACACCGCCGATGCTGCGAGAGGCGCGCAAGCGCCTCGGTAGGGGAGCGTTCCCAGCCGCGTTGAAGCGTACCCGTGAGGGTGCGTCGAGTGCTGGGAAGTGAGAATGCTGGCATGAGTAGCGTCAATGCCGGTGAGAATCCGGCACGCCGAAAGTCCAAGGTTTCCTACGCAACGTTGATCGACGTAGGGTAAGGCGGCCCTAAGGTGTAGCCTAAAGGCGAAGCCGATGGATAGCTGGTTGAAATTCCAGCCCCGCCCCAGCACCGATTGAGACGCAGGAGGGACGCGGATTGGCAAGCGATGCATACCACTGGATATGGTGTGTCGCTGCCCGTAGGCCAGCGCCGTGAGTTAAAACGCGCGGTGCGTTACGAGCTGAGGGGCAGTGGGACCTTAAGGTACGCCTCGAGGAACATCGCTGAACCTATGCCGCCAAGAAAATCTCCGACGTCGAGGTGTTGCGGCGACCGTACCGCAAACCGACACTGGTGGACAGGGGTAAAAGCCCCTAGGCGTTCGAGATAACCATCGTTAAGGAACTCGGCAAATTAACCCCGTAACTTCGGGATAAGGGGTGCCGATCACGTATACGCGCTTTTTCGCCGCGAAAAGCGTGGTCGGCCGCAGAGAACCGGCCCAAGCGACTGTTTACCAAAAACACAGGTCTGTGCCAAAGCGAAAGCTGATGTATACAGGCTGACGCCTGCCCAGTGCTGGTAGGTTAAGGAAGGGGGTGCAAGCCTCCGACCGAAGCCCCGGTAAACGGCGGCCGTAACTATAACGGTCCTAAGGTAGCGAAGTCCCTTGTCGGGTAAGTTCCGACCCGCACGAATGGCGTAACGACTTGGGCACTGTCTCAACGATGGACTCGGTGAAATTGCAGGACCCGTAAAGATGCGGGTTACGCGCGGCAGGACAAATAGACCCCGTGGAGCTTTACTGCAGCTTGACATTGGTTTGAGCTCAGGGATGTGTAGTAATAGGCGGGAGACTTCGAAGCGCAGGCGCCAGCCTGCGTGGAGTCACCAATGAAAGACCGCCCTTTTCTGCGTTTGAATCTAACCAAGAATGGGACAGTGTCTGGTAGGCAGTTTGACTGGGGCGGTCGCCTCCTAAAAGGTAACGGAGGCGCACAAAGGTCACCTCAGGCTGGATGGAAATCAGCCTAAGAGTGTATTGGCATAAGGTGGCTTGACTGCGAGACCAACAAGTCGAGCAGGGACGAAAGTCGGTCAAAGTGATCCTACGGTTCCGTGTGGAAGGGCCGTAGCTTAACGGATAAAAGCTACCCCGGGGATAACAGGCTAATCTCCCCCAAGAGATCGTATCGACGGGGAGCTTTGGCACCTCGATGTCGGCTCGTCGTATCCTGGGGCTGAAGAAGGTCCCAAGGGTCGGGCTGTCCGCCCGTTAAAACGGCACGCGAGCTGGGTTCAGAGCGTCGTGAGACAGCTCGGTCTCTATCCGCCGTGCGCGCAGGACATTTGAAGGGAGCTGACCCTAGTACGAGAGGACCGGGTTGGACGAACCTCTGGTGTGCCGGTTGTGGCGCCAGCCGCACCGCCGGGTAGCCACGTTCGGAAGGGATAAGCGCTGAAAGCATCTAAGCACGAAGCCCACCCTGAGATGAGATGTCCCATCCTTTTGGAGTAAGGCCACCGGGAGACTACCGGGTAGATAGGCCGTAGGTGTAAGCGCAGCAATGCGCTCAGCTGAACGGTACTAATTGGTCGAGGGCTTGACCATTTACTTCTTCATGAAACGGCTCGCTCCGTTTCCCGGAGAATGCGGAATCGAATTCAATTGCATGTTCCATCGGCGAATCTTGCACGACCAACTCGTTGCGGGGTGGAGCAGTGGTAGCTCGTCGGGCTCATAACCCGAAGGTCGCAGGTTCGAATCCTGCCCCCGCTACCAACCCGAAAGCAAAACGCCGACCGGAAATATCTCTTGAAGAGCCCTTTGGTGATTAGAGCGCGATGGAACCACCCGTTCCCATCCCGAACACGGAAGTGAAACGTCGTAGCGCTTACGATACTGCACTGTGAGGTGTGGGAAAATAGGTCGTCGCCAAGGGGCTTTTTCTTTGGTCGAGTTCCGAGCATCAGGGGACACATGGCACCGACAGTGAAGCGGGTGGTGTACGTGTCCCACTTAAGCCGAGACGCGAAGGTACGTTTGGCGGTGGCTGAGCATTGAAGATCTACACCATCGGGTTCACCCAAAAATCGGCGGCGGAGTTCTTTGAGGCTTTGAAGTCGGTTGGAGCCAGGCGGTTGGTCGATGTGCGGTTAAGCAACAAGTCTCAACTCGCAGGGTTCGCAAACGCTCGCGACTTGCCGTTTTACTTGCAGAACACTCGCGGTCTTCCGCCGATGGAATACGATCATCGTCCCGAACTGGCACCGACGAAGGAGATTCTGGACGCTTACCGCGCGGTGCCGCTGACGCGTAAGGCGGCGGAGCAAAAATCGGCGGCTTGGGCTACCTATGAACGTGATTTCCGCGCCCTGATGCAGGAGCGTGAAATCGAAGGGCTGGACCGTGGCGCCATCGCTGACGCCGTTTTGCTGTGCAGCGAGCACGAACCTGAGCGTTGCCATCGACGCTTGGTCGCCGAATATCTGCGCGAGCACTGGGGCGATGTTGATATTCTCCACCTCCCGGTTGGCGTCTCGGGGTGTTGATGGTGCTGAGGATGATGGACGGCCGAGAAATTCGACTTGGTAAAATAGGAATCGACGGCAATTCGCGGAGAGGTGGCTGAGTGGTTGAAAGCGCCGGTTTCGAAAACCGGTATCTCGGGCAACCGGGATCGCGGGTTCGAATCCCGCCCTCTCCGCCACATTTCGTAGACTGTTGGATCGCGGATGTCGACGATTGTCGAACTTCTGACGCGGAGAGGTGCCGGAGCGGCTTAACGGGCACGCCTGGAAAGCGTGTGTGGGCAACACCCACCGCAGGTTCGAATCCTGTCCTCTCCGCCATCGCGTATCTAGAGACGGTCCGAGAGTTGGACTAATGCTAGCGCGAACTCTTGGTGCTGCGTGTACAGGCGGACGTCGAATCTTGTAATCTGATGGCTTGCCAACCACGGAGCGATCGGCGCATCTTCGATATGAATGGGACGTTGTTGCTCGTGAGGTTTGGCACACGAAGACGAAATTCCGAGTTTTTCGCCATTTCGATTCGAATCTATGCGAACGTGTGTTGTAACCTGAATCAGAACGGGTGAGTCCGTCGCGGCGCATGGCGTCCCGGCGGTGGCGAACCAACTGATACCAAAGTTACGGATGTACACGCTGTGGAAATCACCGACGATCTGAAATACTGGGTTGCGCTTAACGGCATTGATGGCTTAGGCCCCAAGAGGTTTGGCATGATGGAGCGGCACTTCGGAAATCTCGAAGACGCTTGGCACGCCAATCGGGGTGAACTGCGCGATGCCGGCATAGGTCCCTCACTGATCGAGAACATCGACGCGGTCAGAGAACGTGTCGATCCCGATGCTGAACTGGATCGATTGTTGCGGCAGGGTATTCGCCCGATTCATTTGCGTTCGGAAGATTATCCCGAACATCTTGCCGAATCTCCCGACGCGCCGGCGATCATCTACGTCGCCGGGGATTTCGAACCGCAGGACAGTAACGGAATTGCCATTGTGGGTACTCGCAGAGCGACGCAGTACGGCATCGAAATGGCTACGAATCTCGCGGGCGAGCTCGCGCGATACGGCATCACGATCATCAGCGGTCTGGCCCTCGGGATCGATACCGCCGCGCATCGGGGCGCGCTCAAAGCCGGCGGCCGGACGATCGCGGTGTTAGCCGGTGGACTTGACTCGATATATCCGCGCCAAAACCGGGGCTTGGCAAGGGAGATTTTGGAAAACGGGTCATTGATATCAGAGCACCAGCTCGGGGCACGTTCGAAACGGGACCATTTCCCGCGTCGTAATCGCATCATCAGTGGGCTCAGCCGCGGCGTGATCGTCGTCGAAGCCGCGAAGAAGAGCGGTGCGACTTGGACTGTGAAATGGGCGTTGGATCAAAATCGGGAAGTCTTTGCAGTTCCCGGCAACGCGACGTCGCCCCAGAGCGAGGGTACCAATTGGCTGATCCAGCAAGGCGCCAAGTTGACGACGTGCGCCGATGATGTTCTGCAAGAGTTGAGCGTGTTTTTCGGACACCTTGAGCGTGATCAGCAAGTTGATCGTCGCCGTGCCGCGTCGCGCATAGCGTCCGAAGTCTCTAACAGCCGGCCTGCTTTGAGCTCGAACGGTTCGACGGCGCCGAAACCGGCGCCGCAAAGTATCGAAACGCTGAACGAGACGGAACGCGTGATCGTAGAGGCACTCGCCGCATCTGACGGACCTATGCACGTTGATGAAGTCGCGCGGTCAATGCCCGCGTCGGTAACCGATGTGATGTCTACGCTTACTATGATGGAAGTGAGAGGCGTCGTGAAGTGCACCGAAGGCGCGCTGTACGACCTCGCGGAACCACGCGCCGAATTAGGCGCGCCGCGATTGCTCGATAAAGGGCATCCTGCGTAATTACTATTTCCCAAGAGCGGAACTACCTCTGGAGTTGGGTTCGAATTGGCAAGGCGAAAACAAAACGCGTCGGAAAACTTGGTAATCGTTGAGTCCGCGGCCAAGGCGCGCACCATCGAACGCTATTTGGGCAACGGGTTCGAGGTCAAGGCATCCGTCGGGCACGTTCGCGACTTGCAGAAATCGCGGATGGGTGTCGATATTGAGAACGACTTCGAGCCGAAATACAGCATCGTCTCCGACCGCCGCAAAGTGGTAAACGAACTGAAAGCGGCGGCGAAACGTGCCGATGGCGTCTATCTCGCTACCGACCCGGACCGCGAGGGCGAGGCGATATCTTGGCACCTGAGCGAGATCCTCGGCATCCCGACAGACCGAGCGCGCCGCGTCGTTTTTCACGAGATCACCAAAGACGCGGTCGAAGTGGCTTTCAACGATCCGCGCCCGATCGATTATCAACTCGTCGAGGCGCAACAAGCGCGTCGCATCCTAGATCGGCTGGTCGGGTTCAAGCTTAGCCCGTTCATCAGGAACAAGGTCGCGGGCGCACAGTCCGCGGGAAGGGTTCAATCAGTCGCATTACGTCTTGTCGTTGACCGCGAGGAAGAGATCAACGCGTTCAAGCCGACCGAGTACTGGCTAATCTCCTCCGACCTCAAGAAGCTGAACCACGAACTGCCCTTTAACGCTCGATTACATCGGCTCCACGGACTGCGAAAAGATCCGAACAAACCCGAAAACGGTCTGATACCGGACGCGGAGACAGCGAAAACTATCGCTGATGAACTCAACAGCGCTGACTACGCGGTAACCAGCGTCACCAAACGGGAGGTAAAGGTAAGACCTCGCCCGCCATTCATCACGAGCACGTTGCAGCAACAAGCGGCGCGGTCTTTGCGTTTCAACGCCCAGCGCACCATGCGGGCAGCGCAGAGCCTTTACGAGGGCGTAGTGCTCGGCGACGGAGAGCCAGTCGGTTTGATCACCTATATGAGGACCGACTCCACGAATCTGGCGACCTCCGCGCTCTCTCAAGCCCAAGCCTTCATCGAGCGTGAATTTGGCGATCGTTACCACGGCGGCTATCGCTTCTATCGGACGCGCGCTCGCAACGCTCAAGAAGCGCACGAAGCGATCCGACCGACATCGATCTCAAACACGCCCCAGCGCGTTGGTCGCTTCCTCAACGACGATCAGCGGCGGCTCTATGATCTGATTTGGAAGCGCATGGTTGCGAGCCAGATGTCGGACGGCATCGATGAGCGTACCCGTGCTGACATCGCCGCTTCGACAGCCAACGGCAAGACGCACCAGATGCGCGCCACCGGTTCGGTGATGATTTTCGACGGCTTTCGATCTCTGTATATCGAAGCGCGGGACGAGGACACCGAATCGGACGACGCGCGCCGCTTGCCGCCGTTGGTCGAAGGCGAGGATCTGAACGTCCTCAAAGTGAACGCCGATCAGAAGTTCACGCAACCGCCGCCGCGTTACACCGAGGCCAACCTGATCCGCACATTGGAGGAACTTGGTATCGGAAGGCCTAGCACTTACGCCACGATAGTTGGCAGAATCGTTGAGAGAAACTACGTTACCCGCGAACGGAACCGATTCCATCCGACGAAGAGCGGTATCGCTGTCTGCGCGATGCTCAAAGAGTATTTCGCCAACATCGTCGATGTCGGATTCACCGCCGGGATGGAGACGCAACTCGACGACATCGCGAACGGCGACTTGGAACGCGTCGCGATGCTCAAGGAGTTTTACGGTCCGTTCGACAGTGCACTCGATCATGCCTTCCAAAATGCCCAACGCGTCAGTCGGTCAGAGTTTGATGTCGCCAGCGGCATCAAGTGCGAAGGCGGTACAGATCTCGTCATCAGAAGCGGACGACGCGGCGAGTTTCTTGCCTGTCCCGAATTTCCCAAGTGCAGATTCTCGATGGATCTGCGTCCCACCAGTGAGAGCGACGGTGAGAAGATCGAGGAATGGCAAGGAGAGTTCACGCGACGGATGGCACAGTGTCATGTCGCCCATCCTGACGGCGTTCAAGAGCTGGAGAAGAGAGTCGAGGTGGGATCGGGAGTCGTCTGTGAAGGCGGCATCGAGCTCGTCGTGCGTAACGGACGCCGCGGCGAGTTTCTGGCGTGTCCAGAGTTCCCCAAGTGCCGCGTCGCGCTCGATCTCAAGCCGTCCGGTGATGAAGATCTCGCCGAGTGGGACGAGAAACGCAATCAGCGGATGCAACGATGTTTCAAAGAGCATCCCGAAGCCGCGAAAAAGAGCGGTTCGCGTTCCCGTCGATCACGATCGGGCACCCGATCGCGCCGCACTCGCGCCGCGTAATCCTGCAATCTCGTCCGGGGATGTTTCGCGCCAATCAGGCGATCACGGGCTTTTCGCAACGGTCTCCAGGCACATTGAGACACCGAGAGGTGGAGCGTGACCTCTCAGGCTAGAAATCCCGAGCGCGTTAGCGTGCCCGGATTGTGGAGCGTCGCTGCGGGCACTCGTTGGGAATCGCCGTTGACGGAATACGAACGGCATCTCAAGTCGATTCGTCAATTGGCCGAACCTACGGTACGCAATTACATGAACGACCTCGCCGCGTTCATGACTTTTCTCGCCAAGACGGATCGGATCGAAAAGGTCGCATCGCCTAACCGGCGCGAACTACGCAGCTATCTGGCTTGGTTGGCGAAGCGCGGGTACGAGAAGGCATCGATCGCGCGAAAGCTGACCGCCTTGCGGGCGTTCTTCGGCTGGATGCAAGAAACCGGCAAGGCGGCGTCCAACGACACGGACATGGTCTCAGCGCCACGTCAAGACCGAAGATTGCCCTACGTCGTCTCCGAAGCCGAGATCGAACGGTTGCTGATGGCACCCGACACGACCGAGCCTTTGGGTTTGCGCGATCGCGCCCTCCTCGAACTGCTATATGCCTCCGGTGTCCGCGTTTCAGAGGTCGCGGCAATCGACATCACCGACATCGAGATGAACACTCGCGAGGCGAGGGTTTTTGGTAAGGGATCGAAACAGCGCGTCGTGCTGCTCGGATCGACTGCTGTCGGATGGTTGCAACGGTATCTCGCCGATTCGCGCCCGAAACTGGCTGCTCGAAGGTCGGAAGCCGCGATGTTCCTGAACAAACTCGGTGGTCGACTCACCGAGCGCGGCATCCAAATGATCGTCAAGAAACACGCGCTCGCAGCGGGACTAGATTCCGAGTTTCACACTCACAATCTGCGTCACAGCTTCGCGACGCACATGCTGAACGGCGGTGCTGACCTGCGAGTGGTGCAAGACCTGTTGGGACATGAATCACCATCGACGACGCAGATCTACACCCATGTATCGGCGGAACAGGCGCGGAAAGTTTACCTCGGCGCGCACCCCGGCAACACTCGCCGCCGGCGACGATCCGCGGCGTGATGGCGCCGACGCGTTATAGCCTTAAACATGGGCTACGCCCAAAACCACCACGAAAAGATTTCCTTCGGCAAGGCGACATTGACTCGGATTCTCGTCATAAACGGCCCGAACCTGAACAATTTGGGCAAGCGCGCCTCCGAACACTACGGTTCGATTACGCTCGCCGAAATCGAGACCAAACTAACTGAACGCGCCACAGAGCTGGGCGTATCGGTCAAGTTTTTTCAATCGAACCACGAAGGTGATGTCGTCGATTGGATTCAGCACGAATCCGGCGATGCCGACGGAATCATCATCAACGCTGGTGCACTCACTCAAGTCGGTTATTCGATCCTCGATGCAATGCTCGATAGTCAATTGCCAACGATAGAGGTGCACCTTTCGAACATTCACGCGCGGGAAGAGTTTCGACGGCACTCGGTAATCGCTCCTTACGCGGTCGGTCAGATCGCCGGTCTTGGCTGGAGAGGTTACGTCCACGCCCTCGAGAGTCTCGCCGCGCTCATTGAGGACAATCAAGAATGAGCACCAACGGATTCCGGTACCCCAAACGCGTCGGCGGACTGCGCGACGCGATCCGAGATCAAGGTGAAGTAGACGGGATTCTGATAACAGACCCATACAACCGACGCTACCTGTCAGGCTTCATCGGAAGTGCGGGTTACCTGTTCATCACCGCCACTGATGCCGTATTGGTGACGGATTTCCGGTACACCGAACAGGCTGGTGAGCAGGCGAAGGGTTTCCAAATTACCCAAATGCAGGGTAAGTTGGACACCTGGTTCCCCCAGCTGGTAAACGATCTTGGCATCGAAAAACTCGGATTTGAGTCTGACAATCTCACCGTGTCGGCATTGAAGACTTTTGAAGACGCACTCGCCGAGAGCGACGCCGAAGTCGCGATGAAACCGCAATCCGGTGACACCGCCAAGTTGCGCGCCCTCAAAGACGAATCTGAAATCGCGCAGTTGCAAAAAGCCATTGATATTGGTGACGCCGCTTTTGAGGAGACAGCGGGCAAGATGGTACCCGGGATGACGGAGAAAGAGGCGGCTTGGGAGTTCGAAAAGGCGATCCGAGAGCGTGGCGCGGAGAGCTTGTCTTTCGACACCATCGTCGCGACGGGCCCGAATGCTGCACGCCCCCATCACCAGACTGGTGATACCGAGTTAAGTGAAGGCGAGACGATCGTTTTCGACTGCGGCGCAACCTACGAGGGCTATTGCTCTGACCTGACACGGACTGTCGTGCTCGGCGAAGCAGATGACGAAATTGCCCGCGTATACAACACCGTTCTTGAAGCACAGCAAACGGCAATCGAACGCGTTTCCGCCGGTATGACTGGCGAGGAAGCCGACGCGATCGCGCGCAAGATCATCGACGATGCGGGATACAAGGGCAAGTTTGGGCACAGCCTCGGGCACGGGCTCGGTTTGGAGGTGCACGAAGAGCCGGGCGTCGGTCCGCGCAGCACCAACGTACTCGGTAATGGCATGCCTTTCACCATTGAACCGGGCATCTACCTGCCGGGTTGGGGTGGCGTCAGAATCGAAGACGTGGTTGTTCTTGAAAACGACCGCGCCCGCGTTTTGAGCCACGCGGCAAAGATGCAGTTCTAACGGCCTATACAACCAAGTCAGAGATTGAGACAGCAAGGTAATCGAACATGACGATTTCATCTTCCGAGATTCGCCGCAACATGACCATCATGCTGGACGGCGACATCTACCAGATCATGGAATGGCAACATCGGCAAGCACCTAAAGCGCCGCCGACCCTTACGCTCAAGGTGCGCCAGCTCAGCACCGGCAATGTGTTTGAGCGCAAGTTGCCCGGCAACCACAAACTCACGGTGGCTCAAACCGAGCGCCGAAACGCGCAGTACCTCTACCGCGAAGGCGATTTCTACGTCTTCATGGACATGGAGACGTATGAACAGCACCTGATCGGCGATAGCCTGCTAGGCGACGCGATCTACTTTCTGCCCGAAGGTGGCGAGTTGGTGCTGTTGATGCACGACGAAAAACCGATTCTGGTCGAGTTGCCTTCTGCCGTCAACCTGACCATTGGCCACACCGAAGTCGGATTGCGCGGAGACACCCAGAGCGGTGCCACCAAGCCGGCAACGACCGATACCGGTCTGACGCTGCAAGTGCCGCTGTTCGTTAACGAAGGTGACCTCATCAGTGTCAACACGACGACCAAGGAATACATCGGACGCGCTGATTGAACACGCGGCGTCCCGTTCCCTCGCGTCGCTGATAATGGTGCGTATCGATGTACTCAGACGCGACGCATCCAGAAACCTCGACCGAGAAACCCGGACCGAACTCGGTTTCGGAGGTCTCGCAACTCATCCAAGGGTTGCTCAGGAACGATCCTAAACTCGCCGATCTGACGATCATCGGCGAGGTTTCCGGTCATGCCCAACCGCCGTCGGGGCACAGCTACTTCTCGCTGCGCGATCGCGAAGCGTCGTTGCGGTGTGTCATGTTTCGTTACGGGCGCGGGCACCAGTTCTTGGAGGATGGCGCGCTCGTTGTCTGCGAAGGTAGCGCGGGAATATACGCACCGCGCGGCGATCTTCAAATCATTGTCACTGCGGCCGAGCCTGCCGGCGTAGGAGATCAACAAGCGCATCTCGAAGAGCTACGCCGCAAGCTGCGCGCCGAGGGATTGTTCGATCCATCGCGTAAAAGGAGCATTCCTCAATTTCCGAAACGTATTGCCGTAATCACCTCTGAACAAGGCGCGGTCTGGCATGACATTGTGAACATCGTGCGGCGGCGATATCCCTTGTTGGAACTGCTACTGGTGCCGTCGGCGGTGCAAGGCGCACTGGCGCCCGTCAGCATCATAGAAGCATTCGCCGATTTGCACGCTTACGCCGAGACGGAACACGTCGATGCTGTGATTGTCGGTCGCGGCGGCGGTTCTCCTGAAGATTTGATGCCGTACAACGACGAGATGGTGGCGCGCACGATATTCGCCTCCAAGATTCCAGTCATCAGCGCGGTAGGACACGAAACCGATTTCACGATTGCCGACGATGTAGCTGATCTGCGCGCGCCGACACCATCAGCCGCCGCGGAGTTGGTTTCGCCAGATTTTGAAGGTCTGAAATTGGAGACTGCCGATCAAGTTCAGAGATTGCGTCGTAGTCTAGCGGGTCGAGTGGACCTGGCGCGCCAACGTCTGGAGTTGACGCAGGATCGATTGTCCGATAACGCACCGGCGACTGATCTATACCGCGAACGCTTGGGATCATTGGACGAAAGGGCGCGTAACGCTTGGGCAAGGTATCTGTCGATCAAGCGCGGAGAGATGCAGCGCGTGGAGGCAGAGTTGAGAGCGCTGGGACCTTACAACATTCTTGAACGCGGTTATGTCATCGCGCGCCACGAAGATGGACGAGTCGCTGCGAGAGCCGGCGACGTTAAACCCGATCAATACTTGGAACTAACCTTTGCCGATGGAACAGTCGAAACCGAAACTCGTTCGGTTAGCACCTCGAGATGACGCAAGGAACCATTGATGACCGAAAACGATACGCCCCATACCGAAAATCCCGAATCCTTTGAGGAAGCGTTTACTCGATTGGAATCGGTCGTCCGCAGATTGGAGAGCGGCCAGATGTCGTTGGACCAATCGACGGCTCTGTTTGAAGAGGGCATGCAGTTGGCGAAGACATGCACCGAGATGTTGAACAACGCCGAACTGAAAATCAAGCGGTTGCAACAAGGTCTGGCTGAGCAGTTGAACTTGGTTTCGGAGGAATGAGCTTGGGCGTGGATGCTCCAAATCCGAAACTCAAGACGCTTCGCATCGGTTGGTTCACCACCGCCAACGGTCCGGGCTCGCGAGGAATGTTCGAAGCGGTTTTAGGGGCGATCCAAGCCGGTGAACTCAACGCATCCATCGAATTCGTTTTCGTCAACCGCGAACGGGGACAGACGGCACCAACCGACTGTTTTCTCGATCTCGTCGAATCGCAAGGTATCCCGCTGGTAACTATGTCTTCGCGTCGGTATCGGCGCGAACGGGGATACGCGCCATGGTCCGACCTCCGGTCCGACTTCGACCGCGCGGTTTTGGCGAAAATCGGTCGTTACAACCCCGATGTCTCGGTGATGGCGGGTTACATGTTGTTCGCGCCCGAGATCAGCCGAAACATGTTGATACTGAACCAACATCCCGCGTTGCCCGGCGGAACCATCGGCAGGTGGCAGGATGCGATCTGGGACGTGATCGAGAGTCGAGCCGAAACGCATGGTTCGATGATCCACATCGCCACGCCCGAACTGGATCGCGGACCAGTCGCGACGGTGTGCAGTTTCAGCGTCCAAGGCCCATCCTTCGACGTACTTTGGGCAGATGCCGACAAAGCAGACATAACCGCATTGCGTCGAGCATCCGACGAAACGCTGCCGCTGTTTCGTGCGGTTCGTGAAGGGGGAGTCAAGCGCGAGCGTCCATTGGTCGTCGAAACTCTCAAAGCCGTGGTCGCGAATGAAATCGACTTGGAAGCCGTCGCGAGTGGTGTGATCGACAGACCTTTAGACCTCACTGAGCGCGTGGAATCGGCAATATCGCGCTAATCTCTGATCGCCGCATCCATCGTTTGGCGCAACTCTAACGCCGCCGCTTTCGGGTCATCGGCTCCTAGTATCGCCCGAATTACCGCAATCCCATGGGCCCCGGCGCGCATCACCTCGCCGACGTTCTCGACCGTTATACCGCCGATGCCGACAATGGGCAATTCTGATTCACTCGTTACTTGCCGAATGATCTCGGAACCGTGCCACGCGCCGCCGGGGTGCGATTTCGATGCGAAGATCGTACCGAGGACGAGGTAATCGGCATCAGAATGTGCTGCGTCGCGCGCCGCGCTGACACTGTGCACGGATCGCCCGATCAACGCGTCTTTGCCGTAAAGCGCTCGGACGTCAGCGATATTCGTTGACGCATTCTCCGAAAGTTGGACGCCATCGATGCCTCGATGAAGGCGCGGGGCGCGGCCGGAAGGATTGATGATCGTGGTCGCTCTGCCGCCGATCACTTCCGCCGCTGAGCAGACCAACCCGTCGAATTCGGAATCGGAGAGTTCTGGCGCGCGGATTTGGACCATGTTCACGCCGCCACCAACCGCGTCTGACACGGCATCCACCAATCGCGTAACGTCGTTTTCCACAACCGCAAGATCGGTGACGAGGCAAAGCGTCGGAAAAGGGATTCGGGGGCGCGGCATGGCAGATAGACTACGCGCCTAGTGACCTTTTACGCAGTTACGGCGAGCGATGCTTGCGGGCTGCTCGGCGACGCCTCAGAAACCGGAATTCGCCCGGCGAGGTAGGCTTTGCGACCCGCTTCTACACCGAGTTTGAATGCCTCACCCATCAGCGCCGGATTCTCGGCCTGCGCGATTGCCGTGTTGACTAGAACGGCATCGGCACCCATCTCGATGACTTGGGAGGCGTCTGACGGAACACCCAAACCGGCGTCGACGACGACGGGCACGCTGGATTGCTCGATGATTATCGCAATTTCCTCGGCGGTGTGGACTCCGCGCCCCGAACCGATCGGCGATCCGAGCGGCATGACCGTCGCACATCCTAGGTCTTCAAGTTTCTTCGCCAGCACTGGATCGGCGTGGATGTACGGCAACACCGTAAAACCCTCGGAGATCAACATCTTCGCCGCTTCGTAAGAGCCGACGGGGTCTGGAAGCAGATGAGCCGGTTCTGGAATCACCTCTAGCTTTACCCAGTCCGAGCCGGTAACCTCGCGCGCTAACCGAGCAATGCCTACCGCTTGTTCCGCCGTGCGCGCTCCAGCCGTGTTCGGCAAGATCTGGTACTTGCCCCAATCCAAGACGTCTAGCAACGTCTCTTCGTTGGGATCATCGAGGTTCAATCGACCGATGGCAACGGTGATGATTTCGGTGCCCGACGCCTCAACCGAATCCAAGAGTTGTTGGGCGGATCGGTGCTTTCCAGTCCCCGTCATGAGACGAGACTTGAAGGTTTTGCCGGCGATTACGAGGTCGTCATTCATCATGATGCTCTTCGATGGTGTCGAGGATGTCGGTTGAGGCGCTAGAACAAGTTGTGCGATTGCCCACCGTCGACGTTGATGCATGCACCGGTGATCAGGTCCGCGTGCTTCGACGCCAAAAATGCTACGGTCGCGCCGACCGGTTCCGGCCAACCGAACTTGCCCATGGGCAGGTTGCGGGCGACGAACTCTGCCACCGCTTCTTCGGTGTTGATCTCTTGGAAGCGTTCCCAAGTGCCGCCCGGGAACAGAATCGAACCGGGCGCGACCGAGTTGACGGTGACGCCAGTCGGCGCACTCGAGAGCGCGGCGTGTTTCGAAAGTGCGATCATCGCCGCTTTGGCGACCATGTAGGGCGCGGTGCCACCGGCCTCGCGTCCGTAGATGCTAGAGATGTTGATGACGCGGCCCCATCCTCGCTCCTGCATACCCGGAAGCGTCAACTTGATCAGTCGGATAGCTGACCACAGGTTCAGATCGATAACCATACCGAAATCTTCTAGCGATGAGTTGACAACGTCGCTTGTGCCCATGCTTCCGCCGACGTTGTTCACGACGATGTCCGCGTCGCCCAAATCGTTCTGCATCTGCGCGATCGCTTGGGCGGGCGCATCCGGGTCGCCCATGTCGAGTGCGTAGCCGACGGCGTTGACGCCGGTCGCCGCAATCTCTTCTACCGTCGCGTCAAGCCGTTCTTTGCCGCGGGCACAGATCGCAACATCCACTCCCTCATTCGCCAAAGCCAATGCGGACTGACGTCCGAGCCCTCTGCTACCGCCGGTGACCAGCGCGCGTTTGCCCTTGATTCCTAGATCCATTCCTATCGATCTCCAATCTCCGTCGCG
The DNA here is from genome assembly GCA_963662485.1 of Dehalococcoidia bacterium. Classification (GTDB taxonomy): domain Bacteria; phylum Chloroflexota; class Dehalococcoidia; order Lucifugimonadales; family Lucifugimonadaceae; genus Bin127. The sequence goes on from OY759581.1 coordinate 650,741, forward strand.
TCACCCTTTGAGTGCGTCGCGTCGCGGAGTTTCGGTTGTGTTCGTCTCAGAATCAAGAATATCGCAATCGTCTAACTTGACGGTTATCGAATCCGAGTTCGAGTGATCGGAGAATCTATAGCCTGACGGAGTACGGCACAGGTAAAATGACGGATGGAAGTCAAGGTTGGGCGTCGTTCCGGTGTGCTTCACATTTCCGAAACATCCTGAATGAAGCGATGCTTATAATTAGTGCGTACAGCGCAACGGCGCCGTCACGCAACACCCTCAAGGAACTCTAATTGATCACCACAGACACGGATCTACCGGCGACCGAAGGAATCGCCACGGCTACTGCTAGCGAATCAGATGCGGCCGACGAAGAAGCGGCACCGCAACCGGAAGCGACTAACGGCGAGGAGCCAACCGCTCTTGAAGAAGAGTTAGACCTCGTTTTCCAGTACCTGCCCAAAGAAGGACTGCGAAGGGGAGACATCATTGACGGTATCGTCCTCGACTCCGCACGCGAAGGATTCTTGGTAGATATCCAGCAGAAATCCGAAGGCTGGGTACCGATCCGTGAGACGAGGCTGCTTACCGAGGAAGAGGGCGACGGGGCTCTGCCTAAAGTCGGAGACGAGGTGATCCTGTATGTCTCTCGACCGGAAGGTCCGGAGGGTTATCCGCTACTTTCCATCGACCGCGCCCGTGGTGAGCACGGTTGGCGCGATCTGGAGAAAGCGCGAGAGGCTGAGGAAACAGTGCGAGGACGAATCATCGGCTCGAACCGTGGCGGCGCAGTAATCCAAGTCAAAGGTGTGCAAGGTTTTGTGCCGTTGTCCCAGCTCGTGGGTCCGGCTCGTGACCTATACGTCGGTGATGGCGCGCCTCCAAAGCCCGGTTTCATCGGCATGGAAGTCGATTGCAAGATTCTGGAGTTGAACCGTCGTCGAAACCGAGCGATCTTTTCCGAGCGCGCGGCCCTTGAAGCGATCAACCACATGCAGAAGATGCGGTTGGTGCAAGAGCTGGAAGAGGGCGATATTCGGCGCGGACGCGTCGCTGGGATATCGAGTTTCGGCGCATTTATCGACCTTGGCGGTGCTGACGGACTGGTTCACATCTCCGAAATGTCCTGGTCGTCCGTCAATCGCCCTGACGACGTGGTAAAACTCGGACAGGACTTGGATGTTCTGGTGTTGAAGGTCGATCGCGAGAGTCTCAAGATCGCATTGAGCATGAAGCGCTTGTTGCCGGAGCCTTGGGAAAATATCGAGAACCAGCTCAGTGTTGGTCAGGTAATCGAGGGCAAGGTAACAAAACTGGCGCATTTCGGGGCGTTTGCGCGGGTTGGCGAAGGTATCGAAGGCCTCGTGCACATCTCCGAGCTGACGCACCGACACATAAAGAGTCCGTCGGAAGTTGTGAAAGAAGGCGACGTTCGTAACTTCCGTGTGATACGAATCGAACCAGAAAGAAGGCGATTGGGTCTCAGCCTGAAACAAGCTGAGGACACCCAGAGCGCGCCGGACGGGCAAGAAGGTGGCGGTGAAGAAGGGGAAGGTTTCGCCGACGGTGGGTTCGAGGAACTTTTCGATGACTAATGTCCGCGGCGCCTAGGGCGGCCGCGGCGACCTGACCAAAGGGAGCTTGAAGCAATGCCCGACAGCAGTGAACGTGGGTTCAACATGTTCTCGGCACCCGCACGCCGGGTTTTCGAGACGGCTCAGGAAGAGGCGAAGCGATTCAATCAGCGACACATCACCGCTGAACACCTCTTGCTGGCCCTGCTCAGCGAGAAAGAAGGTGTTGTTGCTCAAGTCTTCACCAATCTCAAGGTAGATGTGCGCGAGATGCGCACCTCCCTCGAATTCTCGATCAATCGTGAAGCGACCCCAGCCGATCGTCCGCCGAGCCTCGGTCCGAGAGCAAAGAAGGCGATCCGACTCGCGGTCGACGAGGCGCGTCTCAGCGAACTGAACCGCGTCGGGACTGAGCATCTGTTGATCGGATTGCTCCGCGACGGCGAGGGCGCCGCCGCGGAACTATTGAACTCTAATGAAATCACTCTCGATCGCGTTCGCGACGAGACGCAGAAAATTGAAACAGGGTCCAAACGCTCGCGCCGCAAAGGTGCCGATGATCGGAAAAAGCGTACCCCGATGCTTGACAGCATGGGAATGGATCTGACCGAACTAGCATCTGACGGCAAACTCGACCCAGTGATCGGGCGCGACACCGAACTAGAGCGCGTCATACAGATTCTCAGCCGTCGCACGAAGAACAATCCCGTCTTGGTCGGCGACCCTGGCGTGGGCAAAACTGCCATTGTCGAAAAACTCGCGACCACCATCGTGGATGGCGCGGTCCCTGAAATGCTCAAGGGACGCCGCGTCGTCGCTCTTGACATGGGTTCGCTTATCGCCGGCACCAAATACCGTGGCGAGTTTGAAGAGCGGTTGACGAAGATCATCAATGAGCTGAAAACCAACCGTGAGTGCATCCTCTTCATCGAAGAAATTCACACGCTCGTCGGCGCTGGTGCTGCCGAAGGTGCGGTCGATGCCGCGAACATGCTAAAACCCGCATTGGTGCGCGGCGAGTTGCAGGTCGTCGGCGCAACCACCCACGACGATTACCGCAAGCACATCGAGCGCGACGCCGCTTTGGAGCGACGATTCCGCCCCGTAAAGGTCGAACCGCCGGACGTCGAGGAAACGGTCAAGATCCTGCAAGGCGTCAAGAAGCAGTACGAAGACCATCACCAGCTGTCGATCGCTGATGAAGCGATAGAGATCGCGGCACAACTAGCTGACCGTTACATCGTCGATCGGCACATGCCGGACAAGGCGATTGACCTCGTGGATGAAGCCGTCTCGAGGGTGCGCGTCAAAAACACGATGCCGCCGCCTGAAGTCCGCGACGCGATTCGCGAGTTGAACGGCATCTTGCGGGAGAAAAATGAGGCGGTTACGCGCCAAGACTACGACTCCGCATCTGAGTTGTTCGAGCGCGAAACCAACCAGAAAGCCTTGATCGCCCGCATCGAAAAGAGACACGCGAAGTCAAGCAAGGAACGCGTTAAGACCGAGGTTTCTGCCGACGACGTGACCGAAGTCGTTTCGATGTGGACCAGCATACCGGTAACGCGTTTGGATGTTGTCGAGGTAGAACGCCTCAGGAGCATGGAAGAAGAGCTGCAGAAGCGAGTGCTTGGGCAGCGAGAGCCGATCGAGATCGTCTCCAAAGCCGTGCGACGCGCACGTGCCGGGTTCAAAGACCCCAAGAGGCCAATCGGCGCGTTCCTGTTCCTCGGTCCGACTGGTGTCGGCAAGACGCACCTCGTCAAGCAACTCGCCGAATACCTCTTTGGCGATGAACGTCTGATGGTGCGGCTCGACATGTCAGAGTTCATGGAGAAACACACCGTTTCGAGACTCATCGGTTCACCACCCGGCTACGTCGGTTACGGCGATGGTGGGCAACTTACCGAGGAAGTCCGCAAACACCCTTACAGCGTCATCCTCCTTGACGAAATCGAGAAAGCCCACCCCGATGTCTTCAACATGCTGTTGCAGGTCTTCGAGGACGGGCACTTGACGGACGGGCAGGGGCGCAAGATCGACTTCAAAAACACGATTATCGTGATGACGTCGAACCTTGGCTCAAACCTGATATCGACCGGCAAGAAACTCGGTTTCGGAACCGGCACCGATGGCGATGGCACTTCGGAAGACGACTACTTACGGATGAAGGATCGCGTTCTCGAAGAGCTCAAGAACCCGCGCAACGGTTTCAAGCCGGAGTTCTTGAACCGCATCGACGGCGTCGTCGTGTTCCACGCGTTGACGCGCCAAGACGTGCTTAACATCGTCGATCTGATGATGAGCGAGGTTGATGCCCGCGCCGTTGAACACGAGATGGAGTTGCGGGTTACGAAAGCCGCGAAAGAGTATCTCGCCGATGTCGGTTTCGACCCCAAGATGGGCGCGCGACCGTTGCGACGCAAGATACAAGACGAAGTCGAAGATGTCATCTCCGAGATGTACCTGACTCAGGACATTCAAGAGGGCGACATCGTGACGATCGACATCGAAGAGACCAAGGACGGTGAGAAGTCGATTCTGATCAAGGCCGACCTTGACCATCGACGCATCATCGAAGAGTCCGCATCCGCCGCCGTCGGCGAAGAAACCGTCGCATTGTCGGCCTGACAAGGACAAGCATAAGGATCGACACGATCTTTGGAATGTGGGGGATTCGTGCACCGCGAATCCCCCATTTTCGTAATGTGTGCGACGCCAGAGCCATGACGACAGCAATGATCGACCGCAAAGAAGCGAGTCTGCGGGAAACCGTCGCATCGTTCGAATCGGCGATCGTCGCGTATTCCGGCGGCGTCGACTCCGCGGTCGTGAGTCAATTCGCGCATGACACGCTCGGACCGGATCGTTCGCTCATCGTCACCGCAGTCTCACCCAGCCTCGCCGAATATGAACTTGACGACGCGCAACGACTCGCGAACCGAAGAGGATGGAACTTCAGGACGATTGCGACCAACGAGATGCAAGACGAGCGTTATCTGCGTAACGATGGCGCGCGGTGCTTCTTCTGCAAGACCGAGTTGTACGACCATTTGACGGGCTTGGCGATCGGCGAGGGTTACAAAGTGATCGCCAACGGCGCGAACCGCGACGACCTAGGCGATTATCGCCCCGGCATGAAAGCCGCGAAGGATTTTTCGGTGCGCTCGCCACTTCTTGAGCTCGGATTCGGCAAGGAAGACGTCCGCGCCCTCGCGTTGCACGTCGATCTCCCCAATTGGGACAAGCCGGCGCAACCTTGTCTGTCGTCGCGCATCCCGTACGGCACTCAAGTGAGCGTCCAAGCCCTCGCCATGATTTCTGCCGCCGAGAAGCACCTCCGAAACCTCGGATTCGCCGAGTGCCGAGTGCGACACTACGGCGACACCGCACGCGTCGAAATCCCCATCGATTCCTTCCCTGCGTACACTGAACCCGTTACGCGTAAACGCGCCGAATCCGGCATATTATCCGCCGGTTACCGACACGTAGAGCTAGACCCCAAAGGTCTCCGCTCCGGCAACCTCAACGCGACCCTGAAATAGGCGCGACACTCTGTCATTCCGTGCGGTGCGAGGAATCTCCCCTTTCGCGGAGCGTAAGGCGGCAAAGATATACTCGGCATCACGGGCCATCATCACAATCGCTGTTGAAAAACAGACAGTCCCGTAATTTGCGAGCTATAGACACGACGAGGAATGTGCCACGATGATCACCGCGCAACAGGCTGACCAGGCCAAAGGCATCGTCCGCGAAACATTGGGCGTACACAACCGCCAGAGCGTCCGGTTCCTCGACGTTTTGACGAAAGCCGACGAGGACTTTGACGGTGTGCCTTTCATTGACGTCGTTTTGGTCTACGACGGCGAACCTGGCGACCTCGATATCGGGATACTCAACTCCTATGACAACCATCTCTTAACCGCCCTGAAAGATGCTGGAATAAACGCCATACCGTGCGTCGACTACGTCTCTCAAAGCGACATCGACCAACTCGGTGCCCCATGGACTGGGTAGAACTCATCCGCTCTAGTCGCCTGTTGGCAACGAGCAGCGACCCGTCCCAAGAAGCTTTGCGACGCGCGATCAGCACCGCGTATTACGCAATGTTCCATGCACTGGCAACCAGCAACGCAGACCTCATCGCAGGTGCCAAGTCACCGACGAACCGAAATCAATGGACAGCGGTATACCGATCTCTCCGACATTACCGCGCCGAGAACCCCCTGCACGGCTGGAACAGATTGTTCAGCCAGCCAGTTCAACGATTCGCCAACGTAATCGGAAGCGTCAAGAAACGGCGAGAGAACGCCGATTACAACCCCGACGCGGTTTTTTACCAGAACCAAGTTATCGTATTGATCGACCGCGCCGAGCGTGCCATCATCGACTTCAACGCTGCATCTCCCCAAGAGCGATCTATGGTTGCAATAACGACACTCGCGGGTCAACGCTGAAGAGCCGACACACAAAAATCGAGCTTTGTCGGAACCCGGTTCAGAGGGTTTGGATCGCAAGGATTCAAGGATGCTAGGCTTGCCGCTCCTCGCGGCGAAATGTCTGCAAAGACAAAGAAGGAGCGATAGGGAAAGTTAGGATGGGGGTGAACGCAACACCAGCACACCCCCGATGTCCCGCATCGCATACCTAGACATCATTGGCGGCATTAGCGGCGATATGTACCTCGCCGCGATGATTGATGCCGGCCTGTCTCGTGATGATCTGACATCCGAACTCGCCCAGATCGTGCCGCCCGGTTTTCATATCGAAACCCGCGATGTGTCGCGCGGTGCGATTCGAGCGACGCATGCCAACATCGAGTTGACTGGTAATGCGAACCGACATGTGGGTTGGCAGGATTTCGACGACGCAATCGAGAACAGTGAGTTGCCGACTGGCGATCTGGGGAAAATCAGGGCGATCTTCGATCAGTTGAAGAAAGGTGAGGCACAAGCGCACGGTGAAAACGCGGGTTCGACCCACCTGCATGAATTGGGCAGCATGGATACCTTGATCGATGTCAGCGGTGCAGTGATCGGTATGCGATTGCTCGGCGTCGACGCGTTGTACGCCTCACCGTTTCCGGCATCCGTCGGCATGTCGTCTAGCAGCCATGGCAAAGGCGCGTCGTTTGCGCCGGCGACGATGTCGATCATCCGCAATGCTCACTTGCCGGTGCGAGTAGGTGGATCCAGCCAACCGAAAGGTGAGAGCGTCACCCCCACCGGTGCCGCGATCGTCGCAACCTTAGCGACTTTCAAGCCCGCGGATATACGCATCGAATCGGTTGGGTACGGTGCCGGGACGCGCGATTCCGACGATCCGCCGAACGTCGTCGGTCTTTGGATCGGGGAGTCGAATGATCACATTCCGAGCCTCGCACAGGCCGCCGATTCCGCAGGCGTGCAACTCCAGTCGGATACTGTGCTAATCGAAACGAACCTTGACGACATGACGGGCGAGGAAATCGGTTACTCCATCGAAACGCTGTTCGCTGTCGGCGCGGTAGATGTCTGGACGACGCCGATCCAGATGAAGAAATCTCGCCCCGCAATCACGCTCTCGGCAATCTGTAAGCGTTCGGTTTTCGACCGGGTGGCCGCGGCAATCTTCGAGCACACATCGACACTGGGTATCCGATTTAGGCCGCTTGATCGTCTCGTTGCAGAGCGCGAGATTAGGCTCGTCCAAACCGAATACGGCGAGGTGCGAATGAAGCTCAGGCGAGTATCAGACGTCATCACCCAAGCAGCCCCCGAATACGAGGACTGCGCCAGACTCGCCGCTCAAAACGACGTGCCGATCCAAACCATCACCCACGCCGCGCAACGTGCCTATGACAATCAACCCAAGTGTTGACGGTTAACGAAAACTCTAGCAGGGTGTCCTGGGCTCGGTCTCGATTGAACGAGCATTGGGGGCCGAATTAACATCGAAAGTAGGGCGCGGCGATCATCGACGCATACACCGGCCCCAGTGGCGCAATGGCAGCGCAGCCGATTTGTAATTGGCAGGTTGGCGGGTTCGAATCCCCCCTGGGGCTCCATACTCTGACGCGTTACGAGCCGATTTAGGCCCTATGGCGACGTTACGAAAATCGTAACCGGTGCCAATTGCGAACTCGCAATGTGATAATATGAAGGTTTGTGCAGGGATTGGGGAGCGGTCAAACCCAGCAGACTGTAAATCTGCCGCCTTGTGCTTCGTAGGTTCGAATCCTACTCCCTGCACCAGACAGGAGCAGGGATAACTTTCGAACCGGAAAGCGCCGAGCCCACATAGCTCAGTGGTAGAGCACATTCTTGGTAAGAATGAGGTCCCGAGTTCAAGTCTCGGTGTGGGCTCCACAAACGCTGGTGCCAAGACCGAGACCGACCCGCTCAGCCCGAAAACGGCATACAAAACAATCTTTAGACCCTCGGACGAAAGGGTAGGCAAAGAGGAAAATGGCGAAGCAAGTCTTTGACAGGACCAAGCCGCACGTTAACGTCGGCACTATCGGACACGTTGACCACGGGAAGACGACTCTGACCGCGGCGATCACGCAAGTTCTGGCGAACAACCCCGAACTTGACGTTAAAGCCAAGAATTTCGAAGACATCGACAACGCGCCCGAAGAGCGCGAACGTGGTGTCACGATCGCAACTACTCACACCGAGTACGAGACGACGAATCGGCACTACGCCCACGTCGACTGTCCCGGCCACGCGGACTACATCAAGAACATGATCACCGGTGCCGCACAGATGGACGGCGCCATCTTGGTCGTCTCCGCCGCCGACGGTCCTATGCCCCAGACGCGTGAGCACATCCTGCTCGCCCGCCAGGTGAACGTGCCGGCACTCGTCGTCGCGCTCAACAAGTGCGACATGATGGACGACGAAGAGTTGCTCGAACTCGTCGAACTCGAGGTCCGAGAACTTCTCTCCTCCTACGACTTCCCGGGCGACGACATTCCGGTCGTGCAAGTCAGCGCGCTCGAGGCACTCGAAAACTCAGAAGACACGAGCAACCGCTGGGTGCAGCAGATCTACGAGCTTATGGAAGCCGTCGACGACTACATCCCGATCCCGGAGCGCCCCGTCGACCAGCCCTTCATCATGCCGATCGAAGACGTTTTCGGCATCAAGGGCCGCGGCACGGTCGTCACCGGCCGGATCGAGCGTGGCAAGGTCGAGACTGGTGAGACGGTTGAGATCGTCGGATTCGGCAAGACTCAATCCACCGTCGTGACTGGCGTCGAGATGTTCCAGAAGACGCTCGACGAGGGTATCACCGGCGATGCTGTCGGTTGTCTGCTTCGCGGAATTGACCGCGACGAGGTATCGCGCGGTGCGGTGCTCGCCAAGCCCGGCACCATCACGCCTTTCACTTCAGGCAAGGCACAGGTCTACGTGCTGACCGCCGAAGAGGGCGGACGTCGAACGCCGTTCTTCTCCGGCTACAAGCCGCAGTTCTACATCCGAACCACCGACGTTACCGGCGAGATTCAGTTGCCCGACGGGATCGAGATGGTCATGCCCGGCGACAACACCGAGATGGAGATTCAACTCATCTATCCGGTGGCGCTCGAAGAGAACCTGCGTTTCGCCATCCGCGAGGGTGGACGCACCGTTGGCTCCGGCGTGTTCACGTCTGTGAGCTAGTAGGACACGTTTCGAATCGCCTGCGATACGCGCTCCCGACCAAGGTCGCGCGCACCGCAGGCGATTCGAGCATTAGGCGGCGCACTTTGAGGCGCAGTACTCCGACCTAGAAAAGGAGCGGTTGAAATGGCGAGAAAAAATGCCGTCAGGACGTTGGTTCAACTGACCTGCGAATCTGGTGGGTACACGTATCATACTGAGAAGAACCGTCGCAACTCGCCCGACCGGATCACGCTCCGCAAGTACTGCCCAGTGTGCCGTACCCACAACGAGTTCCGAGAGAGCCGCCGCTGATCCAGTAGCCACCCCGAATCGACATGGCACAGAACCGCGCAAGACCTGATATCCGCCTAGCACCCTCTAGGCGATTTTCCATTTTTGGATTCCTCGGTGACGTAGTCTCCGAACTCCGAAAAGTTACCTGGCCGTCGCGCCAAGAAGCATCGCGACTGACGCTGTTGGTAATCGCGCTTGCGGCGGTGATGGGTATCATCCTCGGCGCGTTTGACTGGGCATTTGCACGCATCTTCTCTTTGCTGGCAGGAACTTAAACTTTGACTATCGCACCAACCATACCCAATACGGCGCATTGGTACGTGGTCCACACCTACTCTGGCCGCGAAGACCGCACCTGCAAGAACCTCAAACAACGCATCATCACGATGGACTTTGAGGACCAGATTTTCGATGCCGTCGTCCCGAAGCAAACGGTCGTCCAGATGACTGATGGCGAGTCCAAGCACGTTGAGAAGACGATGTACCCGGGGTATCTCCTCGTGCACATGGTTATGAACGACGACAGCTGGTATGTCGTTCGCAATACCCCGGGCGTGACCAACTTCATCTCGGTCGAAGAGGGCGACGAGGGCCGGGCAAAGCCGACGCCGTTGACGGCAGACGAAGCCCAGCGGATGATCCAAGGTCCATCCGGCGACAGTCCGCAGGTCAACTTCGGTTTCGACCGCGGAGACATCGTGACGATCAAAGACGGTCCGTTCTCCGAGTTCAGTGGCACTGTCGACGAGGTTATGGGACACCGAGGCACCTTGCGTGTAACCGTGTCGTTCTTCGGTCAGGACACGCCCGTCGAACTGCCCTTCCTCTCCGTCGAGAAGGCATGAGCAGAGTTTCATACCGTCGGCAGAAATTCGATTTTCGGCACCGAAACGAGATTGGAAATAGAGCGAATTGGCACGCAAAGTAATCGCAAAGGTGAATCTCCAGCTGGCCGCCGGTGAAGCATCGCCGGCCCCGCCGGTGGGACCTGCGCTCGGTCAGCACGGGATCAACATCCCGCTGTTCATCAAAGAGTTCAACGAACGATCAGCGTCCCAACGAGGCATGATCGTGCGCGCCGCGATTGACGTTTTCGCCGATCGCTCGTTTACGTTCGTCGTCAAATCGCCGCCCGCGTCTGCGTTGATAAAACAGGCCGCCGGCGTCGAATCGGGCTCTCAAACTCCAGGAACCGCCATCGCCGGCTCTATTTCCCGAGAGCAGTTGAAGCAGATCGCTGAGACAAAGATCGAGGAGTTGAACGCCAACGATATCGAAGCCGCGATGAACGTCATCGAGGGCAGTGCACGCAGCATGGGCATCGCCGTCCTAGACTGATTCAACACTTTCCCAACGACCAGTCACCGAGTATCAAGATATGCCAAAGCAGAAACACAGCAAAAGGTACCGCCAAGCTCACTCCACTGTTCCGAAAGAGTTGCTTGAAGTGACGGATGCGGTGAAGCGAACCCGCGAGTCGGCGACCGCGAAGTTCGATGAGAGTATTGAGGTGCACGTCGCGACGCACGCCGACCCGCGCCACGCCGACCAGCAGCTGCGCGAAGTCGTATCTCTGCCGCACTCGCTCGGCGATGTCGTTCGAGTGCTGGTCTTCGCCGAAGGGGAAGCGGCACGCATCGCCTCCGACGCTGGCGCCGACTTTATCGTTGATGACGAGACTTTGGAGCGCATCCAAGGCGGTTGGACCGATTGGGAAGTTTCCCTAGCCACACCGGACCAGATGCCCAAAGTTGGTAGGCTAGGGCGTATTCTCGGTCCCCGCGGTTTGATGCCGAACCCGCGCAACAACACTGTGGTGCAACCCAACCAGATAGAGTCGGCGATTAACAGCGCACGTCAAGGGCGACAAGAGATCCGCATGGATCGTCACGCCAATCTCCACGCTCGCATCGGTCGCCGGTCCTTCTCCGACGATCAACTGATGAACAACCTCGCCGCTGTCTTTGACACCATCACCCGTGCCAAGCCGGAAGGTGTCAAGGGCCCGTTCATAAAAGCCGCGACTCTCTGCTCTGCGATGGGTCCCGGCTTCAAAGTCAGCGTTCCCAGTTTGGAGAGTCTCACCGTTTCCGATTAGAATTGGAAATAGGCACCGGATCGAAACGTCGAAATCAGGCGATCAAATCTATCCTCATACGGAGTCGACGACAACTAAAACGACCATCAAGAAAAATCCTCTGGCTGCAGACAGCGGGAGCTCCCAAACCTGAACGTGATGGAGAGACTAAAGACTGAAAAAGTCGCCCGCCGAGGCTCTTTCTACTACGGCGATACCGATCAACGATCAATGCCGTAGACGAAACCGAACCGCCTCGTGGTGTGCTGTGCAGTCCGAAATATGCAGCCAGCCCGAGGCTTTTTGATTCCTACTAACCACCAGAGAAAAACAAATGCCATCCCAGCGCAACGAAGATATCCTGACCAACCTGCTCGATCGCATGCGGGACAAACCGTTGATCGTGACGGCTCGGTTCTCAAACGTGAATGCAGCGCAGATGAACGATCTGCGCCGCGATATCACTAGCGGCGGCGGCAAAATGCTCATCGCCAAAAACAACCTCGTGAAGATCGCCGCCGAGCAACTCGGCATCTCTGACATCGAATCCATCATCGACGGCCCGACAGCGTACGTCATCGCCGAAGACGATATCGCCGGCACCGTGAAGGCACTGACCGCGTCGATCAAAGAGCAAAGCATCCAGGTCGAGATCATCGGCGGAGTGATGGATCGTGAGTTGATTAACGCTAACCGCGTCGAGCAGATCGCCGATCTGCCGTCAAGAGATCAACTGATCGGTATGTTGGCGTCCGCCCTGAACGGCCCGCTCGTCTCGTTCGCGAGAGTGTTGAACGCGCCGGTTCAGAATCTCGCCAGCACCCTTGAACAGGTCGCCGAGCAACGTCGAGCCACTGAATCGGCATAATCGCAACCAAGTTACCCAACAACCCAAGCCCTAATCGCAAAAAGCCGAAAAGGAGAAACCCAATGACACTCACCAAAGAGCAGTTCATCGACGAGATCAAGTCAATGTCCGTTCTCGACCTCGCTGACATCGTCAAGGCGATTGAGGAAGAGTTCGGCGTCAGCGCGGCACCGATGCCGGTCGCTATGGCACCAGGCGCGGTGGCAGTTGCAGAAGCCGTCGAGGAAGAAGAGCAGACCGAGTTCGACGTGAAAATCACCGACGTCGGAGCCAAGAAGATCAACGTCATCAAGGCGGTCCGTGAAGTCACTCCACTAGGACTGAAAGAGGCCAAAGACCTCGTAGAATCGGCGCCGGTCGTCGTTCTTGAGGAGATCAGCAAAGAATCGGCCGACGAAGCCAAAGAGAAGCTTGAAGCCGCTGGCGCATCCGTCGAAATCAACTGATCGCCGCTCAGTCCGCCCGGCACGTTCAAGCGCCGAATCGGCAACGCGGTAAAATAGCCATCATTCCGCCTCTCGGCAACGTTCCACGTCCGAGAGGCGAACCATGTCGCACCCGGCGGGCGGTCCGTAACCGTTTCCCTCGCCGATAGCCGCGTCTTTCCCACGTCGCGACGCGCGAAGGTTGCGACATCCATCCAAGCCAACCGAATCCAACACTCCCAGGGGCAACAGCCATGACAACCAAGAAGGCGAGCCCACGCGCCAACTCCCGCGCAAACAGCAAAACCAAAGTCGAAGAAGAGGAGCCCGTAGTCGAGCTGACAAAGTGCCAGAAAGAAGGCTCTAACTGTCACTGGAGAATCGAATCGCCTAACGGCCCCGAATCGACCGGCACCTGCCGCAAGTGCGGCGCCAAAAAACAGTTTCGAAACTCCTTCGAGTACTCCTCCTGGTACGGCGCCAAAGCCGCCGGCGGGCGAGGCCGAGGACGTCCCCGCAAGAATCCTTGATTTCTGTGTAGGGCATGTTGCTGTCCGCCGACCTCAGCTGAACCAATTGCGAAAAGATTCTCGGTCAGGAGCATCCTAGACGGTGAGTGTAGGCTGGTTGACAACTTCGCATCGCATCTGGCAAAATGTTTTCAGATAGTCTGGACTTAAAGACGCGTAGCACGTGAAACGATGAACCTGTTCGTGGCAATATTTGAAGACGACGTGTCGAGCGCGACTCTTGAACGGGTCAAAATCCAGCACCCCAAAAACGTGTACGAGATATCGAACCGCGTTCTGCTCATACGTTCCAGTGCTGATAATCCGCTCACGATTAGCGAGCCGCTCGGGATGGCTGGCAACGACGCGGAGCTTACAGGGGTGGTGTTCAAGCTCAACGGCTCACACTCGGGTTATTACTACAGTCATCTATGGGACTGGTTGACAGAGGCTCGGGAGCTGCCTGTTGGCTGACAGCGATAATGGGTCCCTTCGACCTTCCAACTACCATGTAGAACGGTTGGATAATGTCAGCGACAGGTTGTCGCGACTTGAAGGCAAGGTGGAATCGATGGCGACCAAAGAAGAGGTCGCGAACGCCAAGTTGGCGTTGATTACATTGTGGTTTGGGGTAGGTGCCATGTTGATTATTGGACTCGCTACGGCCGTCATGCGATTCTGGCCAATTGGTTCTTAATATTTGTCAGGTTTTTCGTCGCCACCTAGCCCAATGAAGCGAAAACGCTTGCCGTTCAGTTCCGCATCGTACCGTGATGTTTGTCGTCGGTTTGCGAAGGGCGGTGCGGGGGTCTTTCCGTCACTCTGCGACCAAGATCACTGTAATCGCGGCGTCTTCTCTGTTGGCGTCAATCCTGATCATCGCGGTCCATGAGGTCTCACTGACCGCGTCCCCGGTCCCGTCGGATTTCGAGGTCAACGTCACGGGGACATCCTACGATAGCGATACGCTCGTCGGGTACTGGGATGTCGAGCTAATCAATCGCGGCAGCTCCGATGGGACGCTGGCGGTGACCGCGGCCTCCAGCACTGGCACAAGCATCACCGAGAGTACAACGCATTGCACGGCGACCACATCTGGATGGGATTGCGACGCAGACGCCAACAGCACAACCGACATCAAGCTCGCGACGTCGATCAAGAACCTTTGCGAAGGACGCGTCACGGTGACGGTTGGAGCGACACTGGGTGGGCAATCGGTATCGTCTACTACTCCGAGCGGGACGGTAAGTCACGTTACACTCGGATGTCCAAAGATCGAACTCAAGAACAGTAGCTATAGCACCAGTACCAACTCCGCGACTTGGGAGATCAGCGTTCAACGTAAGCTGTGGCATCCGGATCCGGGCATCAAGTTTTCGTTCGGCGCGGCAACCACGTATGCGGGTTTGCCCTCAAGTTGCCAGGTCTCGTCGGGCGTTTTGACTTGCAAAATCTCCGAGTTCAAGAAGAATCCGTCGAAATTCACCGCGACGCAGGTGATCGGTAGGCAGTGTTCTAGCCAGAGTCACAAGATAATCGGGGAAGTCAGGTTCGCGGATAATGACGCGCTTTTGGCGGTCAAGCCGAGTACAGGCCTCTCGGTAACCATTCCCAAAATCGACCCTTGCATCAAGAGGATCGAGACTGATCCGTCGTCTACGGATGTCGAGCCCGGCGAGACCGAGACGATCACTTTGAACGCGTACGACGGAACCGATTCCCTGATAGTTTCCTTACCCGCAGGCGCTAGCGTCAGTTGGTCCGCGACGCGCGGCACTCTCACCTCGGCGACGAACTCGTCCGCGACCTACACCGCACCTAGCACTATCGGCGATGGTTCCGATCAGATCACCGCGACTCTAAACTACGCCGCTTCGACGTTCACCACTTTGACGTCAGTTAACCTCGCCGAACCAACACCCACTCCAACTCCGACACCGACGCACACGCCGACACCTGCCGACACTCCGACGCCCACTCCGACGCCCACTGACACGCCGACTCCCACCGACACTCCGACGCATACACCGACACCGACGGACACGCCTACTCCTACCGATACTCCGACGCATACACCGACGCCGACGGACACGCCGACTCCCACCGACACTCCGACCCCAACGGATACGCCAACCAATACTCCTACTCCAACAGATACGCCGACCAATACACCAACACCAACAGATACCCCAACAAACACACCTACGCCGACGGACACACCTACTAACACGCCGACCCCGACGAACACACCGACGCCTACTCCTACCCCGACTCCAACCGACACCCCCACCGCGACGCCAACTCCGACACCGACTCCGGAGCCGCCCGAAGTCGCATTCAAATCGCTGACAGATCAAGGCGCAACCATCACATGGAGCCTAGACAGAGTGACCGCATTGTCCGGGTTTGATCTGAGTTGGTGCCGTCAGCAGAAATGTCAGCCGACGGTCAATCTAGGAACGGACGCACGAGATTATACGATCCCCGGCATCGAACCGAAAGTGCGGTTTCGCATCACGCTCACCGCGGTCTACGCCGACGGCCACCGATCCATAGCGACTGCCGCGTTCAAGTTCGACCTGCCTGACCAACCGAAAGACTTCGTCCTGAAGGTCGAGTCGATGACTGAAATCACCGCGTCGTGGTCGTTGCCACAACCCGAAACAGGCGAATTGCGGCGGCCGGTCAATGAGTACGAATTGGGATGGAAAGAGAGGAGTTCAAATGAGGAAGCGCAAACAGAAACGCTTGGATCGGACGTGAGCACGCATTCCATCGGCGATCTGTCGCCCGGAACGATGTACGAGGTGAGCCTAACCGCAAAAAACGGTCTTGGCGACGGCACCGCGGCGATGGACGAAGCGCAGACGTTGGTGCCAACTCCGACTCCTACGCCAACTCCTACAGACACTCCAACTCCGACTCCTACACCCACCCCGACAAATACCCCAACCCCAACATTCACGCCCACCAACACACCCACTCCCACCCCAACCGATACGCCGACAGCTACTCCGACTTTTACACCAACGCCTACACCGACCGAAACACCAACACCACCGCCCACACCGACTCACACTTCAACCCCAACTCCTACCCCGACCCCCGAACCGCCGGGTATCGCCTTCAACGAACTGACAGTTCAAGGCGCAACCATCACATGGAGCCTAGATTCCGTGAGTGCTTTAACCGGATTCGAATTGAGTTGGTGCCGTCCGATGAAGTGTCAGCCAGTCGTCAGTCTGGGGACCGATGCACGCGAGTACACGATACCCGGTATCGAACCCAGAGTGCGTTTTCGTATCACGCTTGCCGCGATCTACGACGACGGCCACCGATCCGTTGCAACTGCCGCTTTCAAGTTTGATTTGCCTTTGAAACCTGACGGGTTCAAACTGACCGCAGAATCGATGACTGAACTCACGGCATCGTGGTCATTGCCAGATCCCGAAACTGGCGAGTTGCGGCGACCGGTCAACGAGTACGGACTGCGATGGAAAGTGAAAAATTCAAACGAGGAAGCACAAACCGTGACACTTGGCCCTGATGTCAACACGTATTCCATCGACGACCTGTCACCCGGGACAACGTACGACGTGAGCCTTGCCGCAAAAAACGGTTTTGGTGATGGCACTGCGGCGATCGCCGAAATGCAAACGATAGCGCCAACTGCGACACCGACGCCAACACCGACGAACACTCCAACCCCGTCACCTACACCCACACCGACCGATACTCCAACTCCTACCTTCACGCCGACAAACACGCCAACTCCCACACCGACCGACACGCCAACGCCAACTCCGACGCCTCCGCCCCACGTACCCGTAATCGGTCTGGGAATTTTATCGACTGAGTCCGCAACCATCACATGGAGCATACGCGCGGTGAGCTCGCTGACCGGATTCGAGCTGAATTGGTGCGTGCAGGAACATTGTCGTGGCGTTATAAACCTTGGTGCTGACATGAGGGAGTACACGATCACCGACCTCAATGTTGGTGAAATCTATTCGGTATTGCTTACAGCAATCGATACGTATGGCAACAGGTCCCACGGTACTGCGAAGTTTAAGTTCGATGTGCCTGCACCACCCCAGGGGCTTAAACTCTCGCCGCAATCGACGACTGAAATCAACGTTGAGTGGGAGTTGCCCGATGGCGATGCTGGCGGGAGGAATCCGCCATTCAATGTGTACGAATTGAGTTGGGAAATCAAAGACGCAAACATGAAAGCCAAAGTCGTAACGCTTGGATCGAATGAAAACAGCTATCTCGTCAAACAGCTATCCGAGGGCACTACGTATGAGATCGGGCTTCGCGCCAAGAATGGTATTGATTTCGGTACCGCCGCGATCGCCACCGCGACTACCCTAGGTCCGACCCCAACCCCAACTGCTACGCCGCCGACGGTATTGGTACCGACAGCGGTCCCTACGCCCGTGACTTCGTCGCGCTCGCGCTCACGTTCGCGGCTGTCTGATCCCGATCCGCCGAGGGATGTGGAGATGGTGCAAGGGGGTGATTGGGTGGCGATATTCTGGAACGACCCGAAACACGATGGCGGTACTGAACTGTTGGCGTACTCGGTCTACTGGACGCCGAACTCGCCACCGTTCCCGATTTTCTCGTCGCCGAGAGATGAATCTACGCGCGTCTATGGATTGGACTCAGGCACGCGTTACGTCGCGCGGGTGAAGGCATACAACCGCATTGACGACAGTACGTCTGGGTTTGGACGGGCAGAGTGGACGCATAACTTGGTCCGAAGACGCCCTAGCCAGACCTTCTACGGGTCGATCGCCAGTGGTCACGCAACCGCGCTGAGCAATCATGACGAACTGCCCGGTTTTGAACTCCGCGCCGACGCGGCATCGCTGTTCTGGGGCGATCGTGTGATCATGGAAGTGAGCGAGTCGCCACGATCCGACGCTGAAGCTCGTCTCGGCAACCGGCCGCATCTAGAACTGGCTTCGACTGCATACGCGATTAAGCCGAATTTCGGTTCTCGCCGCCGCCGGTTCGACGATCAAGCGATGATTTACGAATTTATCGCGCCGCTGAAAATCTGCATCGCGCTGGGCGACGAGCACGATTTCAACTCTGGCACCTATTCAATCGCGCAGTTCCGTAGGGGCAAGAACCCAGACGTGTTTGACAGCACGCCAACGACGTTAGACGGCGCAGCGGCGGTCTGCGCGCCTATTTTCCGCATCGACACGCGGCACCATACCCGTTTCGCAGTGGTGAAATCCGACTACCAACCGGAGCGTTACCAAGTGGGAGGCAGATCGGATCGAAACGTTGAATTTCGGAATGCCGTGGTGCTGTTGATGTTGATTTTCGGCCCTGGGCTGACGCTATTCGGGGTCAGGGCGATGGTAGTCAACGGGCGGGCAGGACCGATACGAGGGCGTCGCCGCGCAAAACCGCCGTAACCCCCTTCCTGACTTTCCCCTATCGATGTGGAAGGGATCACCGGGGGTGGGCTAGGATCTGTGGCCGTTTCTGCCAAAGACGCGCTCTTCGATTTCCGGGGTGAGTTCGACGCCGCTTTCGCGCAGTTCGGCGCGAATCCGCTCGGCGGCGTTGCGTTCGCCACGTGCTTCGCCGCGTTCCTCACCGCGCGCTTCACCGCGTGCTTCGCTTTGAGCGATGGCTTTGCGGATGGCGCGGCGGCGGATTGTAGTTTTGGTTTCGAACATGCTTCTGACTCCTTCGACGGCCAAGATGATCAGGGGACTGGACTTCGGTCTGGCCTTCCCCCGGCGCCTTGGAAGGGATTAAAGGAGGTGCGCTAGGATCGGTGGCCGTTGTTGCCGAAGACGCGCTTTTCGATTTCGGGGGTGATTTCGACACCGCTTTCTAGCAGTTCGGCGCGGATCCGCTCGGCGGCATTGCGTTCGCCACGAGCTTCCCCGCGCTCCTCACCGCGTGCTTCGCCTCGCGCTTCACCCTCGGCGATCGCTTTGCGGATGGCGCGGCGGCGGATTGTGGTTTTCGTCTCGAACATGCTTCTTACTCCTTCGACGGCGAAGATGATCGCTGGTATGAGCGCCCATTGCATCTGCGTCACGGCGACGCGGTGGTATTCGATTACCCAGTATTGTGAGTCCGAGTATATCGACAATATCGGTATCGAGACGGCGGCGATGGCGGTGAATGCCGCCACCTGCCAAACGGCACCGCGCTCCTCGAGTTGCAACGTGATTTCCTCGATGCTCATGGTTTCATCGCCTATGCTAGTAGTGTAATCTCCAATGTCTGTTCGCATTGACGATTGAAATGATAACATAGATACATGTGTTCATGTCAAATATGTTGCGAAGAAAATCGAAAATTCTTGAACGACGGTGGCGGACGGTAGAAGACGATCCATTCTCGCCGACGCTGGATGCTTAATTCGTACGGTATGTCTGCGCGGTGTGCCTCCGAATACAATGCCCTGTCCTTACAAGCCCGTGCGTCCCCCGAAACCCCCTTACGCTCTGCGAAGGGTGGTTTCGGCGCCACGCCACCAATATCGGATCAATGGTCGAAATGAAAAGGGATTGTTGGCGCGCTTTTTGCTCAATCGATTCCGGCTTCCGCCAGGATGACGCGGGTTTTGCAAGAGACTCAATATCTGAAGAACGATTCACCTAAATCGCCCATCTCTCGGTTAATCGACCAACACTCTCGGAGGTGGGTTGAGGACCGGGTGAATGGCGAGGAGCTTGCTTGGGGAGTCGGAAGGGTTGTTCGTCGCGTGGCGGATGGTTGGTTCGCAGAGAAAAACATCGCCGGCGGGCAGCGGCACGCCTTCTTCCGGGCCGTACACCGCTGTCATGTTGCCTTCGATGCAGAACATCGTTTCCTCATGCGCCGGGTGATAGTGGTTCGGAGTGTGCGCGCCGGGTGAGAACTGCAACTCGCTGAAGTATGAACTCGTCGCGCCGCGCGAATCATCCACCATATCTACGCGCATCACACCGGGCGCGAATTCGAACGCTTCGTATTCCGCTCGAATCAAGACGTTTTCGCCGGGACTCCCGGCGGATACTTCCGGCGTTTCGATCTCCACCCGTTCAACTGACGGATTAGGGGACATCGTGATAATCCGCGCCGGGGCGGGGCCGGTGTTCTCGATCGCGGTACCGACGCCTTTGGCGACCAACGCGCAGTCGCCGGATGTCAGCGAATATCGTTTATCCCCTTCAGTGAACATCACGTCGCCGGAATAGATGAACCAAGACTCTTCGTGCGAGTGATTCGCCTGATACGGCGTCGAACCTCCCGGCTGGATGGCTACTTCGAGCACTGTCATCATGTCCGAACCCGTTGACGCGTCCGACATCGTGCGAATCTCAACCTCGGCGCACGGCGAAGTGATTTGTTGATCGGCGCGGCGATTGATACCCATTCGTTCCGTTCCTTTCCGTCTCCGATTAACTGCAACCTGCCATAATCTTAAACCTCTCGTGGCTCAGCCACGCAAATGCTCAGTGCTATTGAGGAGATCCAGATTGAAACGCGGTTCTACGTTATGCGTTTCAGCCGAGACGATGGTGATGCCGGTGTTGCTCTGCGCGAAACACCGCGTCGAACTGATGGGCAGTTGCAGTAGAACCGAAAGCAAAGCCCGGATGGTGCCGCCGTGCGAAACTAGGCAGACATCACCGTCGGCATCCATGATCCCAGATTCGGCGAGAAAATTGCCGGCTCTCCCTGCTAGGTCGAGCCACGATTCTCCGCCCGGCGCGCGTCCGTAGCCTTCGCCCCACGCATCAACGACACCGGGGAAACGATCCCGAATATCATCAATCAGCATTCCTCCGAACTCACCAGTGTTGATTTCGCGGAGCAAGGGGTTTTTCGTATATCCCAAATCTAGCGCGTCCGCCGTCATCGTGCAACGCGCCGAATCGCTGGAGATTACCCGCGCGAATTCGTAGCGGGCTCGGACATGCTTGCCTAGCAACTGCGCTTGTTGTTTACCGACATCGTTCAACGGCGGGTCTAGCCAGCCCTGCGATCGACGCTCCGCATTCCATTGCGTCTCGCCGTGCCGAATCATCACAATTCTGCTCATTGCGCTCCAACTTTCACTTCAGATCCCACCGCGCTTGAGGTCGGGTCTTATTCGATGGTAATTTCGGATGTCGATGATGCGTTTCGCGACGCCCAGATCGTCCAACGTATCGACATCGAACAAACTCAAGTGACGAGGGTCGATTCTCTCCACCTCGTCTTCGGTCATCACCTGAATCGGATGGATGCCCGCGTTCATGACCTGATGTATCAGCGCGGTAGGGGACCGCATCCCTTGACCCAAGGCGTCGTTAGCCAGCACACTCCAAGCATCGACCGGGTAGATGGCATGAAGCGGGTTCAAGCGATTAGCCTGCCTGACGATCACAGCAGAGCTGGATGTATCACTGCCAAACTGCGAAATCCGCATCATTTCAATAATCAAGGAGCGCGACAAAAAGGGATAGTCGGCACCGACGACGAACGCGAGCGGTGTGGTTGCCGTGGCGAGGCCGGCCGATATCGCCGAAAGCGGACCGTCTGAACCCTCGATGTCGGTAACGACGTGCATCCCGAGCGCGATGCCCAGATCCGGTACATCGTCTCCCTGTCCCGGACGGACAACGACAATCTGTTCTTTGCATAATGATTTCAGCGTGTCGGCAACGCGTGCCAAGAGCAGTTTGCCACCGAGACCGATCAATGGTTTCGGTGTGATCGTGCCCAAACGCCTCGATTGACCGCCGGCTAGGACAATTCCCGTCAAAGATGCTGGATTAAACATCTCGATCCGCGCTGCTCATCTGGGCAACGATTGGTGGCGCGCCGCTTTCAATGTCTGAGTTCGACATCGCCGTGGAACTTCGACCATGCGAACCAGAACGACAGCTGACCATCGAGCATCCGCATTCGTTCGCCTTCCAATTCGCCTTCGATGCATACGCCCTTGATGCCGTGCCACAGGCTGTTGGTCTGCGTGTCACGAATGATCCAGGGTTCGTATTCGGAATGCGGCAATGCCTCGTCGTCCAGTTCTTCGCGCTGGTTTTTCTCGATGACACGATTCGGCCGGAACGCGTTCTTGCTCTCACCTGAAAATTCGAGTTTGACGCCGTCAATCACCCGTTCAAACGCGACGTAAGTGGCTGACGATCGTTCGTTGAGCACCAACACTGGCGTGTCCCCGATGCGATCGTTTATCAACGGTTCTTGCATCATCATGTGCGCGGAGAACGCCGCCATGGAAGCAGGGCGGTAGGGTTCGCCGACGCCGATCACGACGTCTTTATCTGGCAACCGTTTATCTCGCGCGCTTTGAGTGAACAGTCCAGCGCGGGTCGACGCGTAATAGCCCTCGAAGATGTCTAGGTCCGGGGTTTCCTCGGGCGACAACACCTCGCTACTCGGCCACGCCCTAGACCATGCGCCCCAAGTGGTATTGAGGCAGGGTATCCTCCCCAAGTGGTGTCCGGCGTCAGGTCCCATGATCGCCTCGCCCGTGAACTGCAAATACATGCTGCCGTTTTCTGCCTCTAGCAACGGACTGTTGAGAACCATTCGGTCGGTTGGTGCCAAAGTGAACGGTTCTCCGTCGGGGTCGATGCTCACAAAGACCCGCGCGGCGTAGGTGATCGGCGACCAAGTTACCGAGACGGGCAATTCGCCGAACTCTTCGTTCGCCACTTCCCGCAATCCCATCGCCGAGAGCGGGTACGCGATCGTATCGCCGTCGATTTCCAAACCGATTACTCGGTCATCCCGCCCCAACTGTTCGTGCCCCTCATCGGTGTGCAGGTACGCGACATCATCCCAGTTTTTGAATCGGACACCGCCTTGGATCGATCGGATCTTCTCCGGGTACGGTTCATCGTTGCCCGGTAGTTGCAGAGTCACGCGTCTTGCAAAGTATCCCGCGCGAAACAAGAAATACATCGCGAACGCGCCTAGCCATGCTGACCATACGATTGACCACCACTCGCCGTAAACCTGAAATACCAAGGGATACAGGACTACAACCACACCAACGAAAATGACCGCCGCGCGCACCTTCGGCTCCAACCGGATGAGCCGCAGATTGACCCAGTTGATGAGTGCCTTGAACACGTTGGTGATGGAGGACATAGTGGGCTGTGTGGATTCGGACGCGCGGGATAACGTGATTCTAGTTGTTGGCATACGGTCGGCGGATTCGATGCACCCATGGCGATGGCGTCGGATTGGTTTATACTTCGATACCGATTTCGCAGTTACTGACCATTCGCGGTTGGTACGATAGCCAAGGCATAGGAAAACATGGCAGAACCCCTCGCATCCGTATCCGATGAACTATTGGAACGCTACCGTTCGATATCCAACGCGACGGTGCTGGGTCAGCTGCTGAACCGCGGCTATGAGAAGGTTTACATGCTCGGTGTGGAGAGTCTCGCCAAAGGTAGACGGATGGTCGGGAGGGCGGTGACGTTGCAATATCTACCTTCGAGGCCTGATCTTGCGTCCATAATCGCGACCGGCAAACATGGATCGGGTTTCAACGAGACGCCGCGTTGGCAAGCGTTGGAAGCGTTAGGTAAGGGCGATGTGTTGGTTGCTGACGCGATGGGGATGTCCAAGACGTCCACCGGCGGCGATGTCGTCTTCTCACGCATCTTGACGCAAGACGCCGAGGGGTTGGTGACCGATGGCGCAGTTCGCGACGGTCACAAGGTTGTTCGATACGGATACCCGGTATTCGCCGGCGGTAGCACGCCTACAGTTGGAGAACCAAACATCCTGCCGTATCAGGTGAACGAACCGATCCAATGTGGCGGCGTGTTGGTATGGCCTGGAGACATCATCCTCGGCGATGATGATGGCGTGGTAGTCTTGCCGTCCGCATTGGCAGCCGAGATCGTGGACACGTGCGAACACCACGACGAGGTGGAGCAGGCAGTATTGGAATACACGCAACGCGAGCGCGTCTCGCCCAAGCACTTCTATCCGTTCAACGCGGACACCGAGCGCATCTACCAAGAGTGGAAGGCGCGCCAGGGCGGCAAGTGACGGGTTTCGGGAGCGAATATGAACAAGATCAGAATTACTTCAGGCGACGTTTCGCTCACCGCGACGCTCAACGATTCGCCTACGTCCCAGAAAATCAGGGACGCGTTGCCGATCATTGGCAGCGTGCAGACCTGGGGCGATGAGATCTACTTCCCGATACCGGTTTCCGCATCGAATGATGACACCGCGGCTGAGGTCGTGGAAAAAGGTGCCGTGGCGTATTGGCCGCCCGGCAACGCGCTGTGCTTGTTCTGGGGGCCGACGCCGGCGAGTCGAGGTGATGAAATCCGCCCGGCGAGTGCAGTCAACGTATGCGGCATGATCGACGGCGATCCGACGGTACTGGCGAATGCGCCTAACGGCGGGCAAATTCGGATCGAGGCCGTCTAACCTAAATCCCCATTGCTTTCAACGGTGACGGGGAATATATCGCCTATTCGTAGCGCAGGGCTTCGGCAGGGTAGATTTGCGAGGCTTGGCGGGCAGGAACGTAGGTGGTTATCAACGCGGCGATGACGGTGATCGCGACCACGACGATGATCGATAGCCATGGCACGTCGAAAGCCAATCCTTGGTTGCTTCCTGAGAGGTCATCGAGAAATGACCACGAAATCAACGCGCCGAGACCCATGCCAAGACCCGTACCGATGACGGTGATGAAGATCGACTCCATGATGAACTGAACGCGTATCATCCGCGCTCGATATCCGATCGCCCGCATAATCGCGATCTGCATCCGACGTTCGTTGACCGCTCGCAGGGACAACACGCCTAGTGCCGCGACACCGACTACGAGGCCCAGCCCCATGAATCCTTGGAACAGGAGACTGAACTGCTCGTTCTGCGCGACCGAGGTCCTGAGTTCTAAATCGGCATCGACCGCTAACATGCTGTTGTCGAGGAAGACGGTCTGCAACGCGGCCGCGATGCGCGACGCGTCGACTCCGTCGGCGAGCTTCATTCGGTAGATGGTGAACGGCACCGGCTCATCGGTCAACTCTCCAAAAATCGCGTGGTCCGTGTAGATTCCTCGGAATCCTAGAGGCGGACCGCCGCCTTCGTCATTTTCGATGCTCTCTGCGAGATCGTCCACCATGCCAATCACGGTGCGCCTAACACCTTCCGTCGTCGCTGATTCGGTACCGCTTACGATCTCAATCTCTTTGGCGTTGAATTGGTTGTCGGCCCCCGTGGCATCTTCGAGCATCAGATCGTCGTCGCTTGAATCTGGGCCCGGACCGAGGATTTCAAAGACGTGATTGCTGGAGATCACGGCAAGCGTCGGGTCTTGTGCGAGCGCGTCCCACACGGCGTGTGCGAGCTCGTCTTGATCGTCAAAATCGACGCCTTCAGGTAAGTAATCAGCGTCTGCCGACGTGATTTTCAGCTCGGTTTCGCGGAAGTATCCCGGCTCGGTGCCTCGAATCCGCATGTCCAAGTACCTCGCCTCTTCAGCGTCGACTTGGCGCGCCGCCGCGGAGATGTCGGACTGTCCGGCGATGAAGGTGAAGTCGTCGATGTTTAGTTCCGGAGCGGCATCAATCGCCGATTCGATGTCGTCGATCGGCAGTTCCGGGCTGATCTCGGCGCGGATATCAAAGCCGCCCGTAACGTTTTCCGGCGTTTGCAAGAGTGCGCTGAAACTCTGGTTCAGGATCGAAAACGACATCAGAACGAAGATCACCAACGCGAACATCGACACTGTCAATCCGGTGCGGAACCGGTTGGCGACGGCATATGCGACGGCCGGTTTCATGATCGGTCGAACCACCGTGAAACGTCCAAAGGTAGCTTGCAACCCGCGCACGATGATGTCGGAGTTGTACATGATGATCCAAACCGAGGATGCCACCATCAAAAAGCCGGAAAATATGAACATCTCAATGTTGGCGTTCAGATTTTCGGTAACCGCATTTGTGAATCGCTGGGGTAGCGCCCACATCACCAAAATCAGAATCCCAGCGACGGTGTAGGCGATGCGCGACGCGATCGCTTCGCGGGTGCCGACCCGGATCATGATCGCTAGCGCCAACATCGCTAGACCGTAAATCGCCAGACTTGCCCCGATGTAGGCTTGCCACGCACTGCTGTTGACAAATCCCAACACCGTCAGACCGATGCCGACAATGGCGTAGGGCCATCCCTGTCTGAGATAGGGCGCGAAGATACGGAAAAAGGCGGCGAACAATCCGATAACCCAACCCACAATCAGCAACGTCGCGACCAGCTTCAGGATCGCGACTCCTACATCCTCGTGTCGTCGCACCGCTTGAACCAGGCCATATATCGCGTAGAACGGTCCGAAAATCCAAAAGACGAAATCCAGAATCCGATTAAGGATCGGTTTGGTTGTCGATGCGACGAACTCTTCGGGCAGGTTGCGGATCGCGACGACGATATTCAGTTTGCTAACGCGGTATGCGGAAAAGATTACGGTCAGCAGGGTGAGTATCAAACCCGTCGAAAACGCGACGAGGACGGAGTAGATTGTCACTGTGAAGTCGATGGAGAAGCTATCGTCATCGGCGGTGCCGAACGCGTTCGCCATTACGATGACGAGCGCGCGGCTGACGACGATACCGATCGCGGTTCCGACCGCGGCGGCACCGATTGCGTACGCCAAACCCTCGAACGTGAACATCTGCACGAGGTGCCCGCGTTTAGTACCAACGGCACGCGCGATTCCCATCTCCTGTTGACGTTCGGACGCCAACAGAACGAAAATCAGGAAGATCAGCAGCAATCCGACGATTACCGAGAACGAACCGAAGAACGTGAAGAACGTAAAGAAGAGGTTTCCGACCGTCTCGGCGATACCGGTCAAGAAGACTTTGAAATCGGACGCGGACAGACGCTCCAATTGACCGATTACAAAGGCGAGTTGCGGCAACGCTTCGCCAACTTCCTCCGACTCGACGCTTCCCAAAATACTGAAGAACAGTCCCACAAAGGCGTCGCGGGCGAGCAAAATCCGGAATCGCTCGGTTGGCTCGTCTCGTTCGAGTTCGCCGATGAACTCGTTAAGGTCTGCTTCGATCTCGGCGTCAAGCTCGCTATTCTCATCGATGTATTTGCGAATCTCATCGACTATCGTCTCGCGGTACGGTTGCATTCCGGCGTGCAGTTGAGTCGCCAAATCGGCGTCGGTGAATGCCAAAGTCAGATCGTCTACGATGGCTTCCGACGCGGTCTCAAGGTCGTAGTTTTCAAGGTCAAGAGAGATGTCGACGCGCGTCGCGGTGCCCGGATCGTTGCCGTAGATGCGATCGTGGGAGGTCAGCGGCATCAGCAATCGCAAGTCGTTCGCTGCCATGCCGCCAGTCTGCATGACCTCCCGCAGCGTGAAATCGTGACGCCCGAGCGGCGTGACGATGGTCAAGACGTCGCCGGGTTCCGCGCCGAGGTTTCTGGCGAGGAACTCGTTGACCAAAACCTCGTCTTCCGTCAATGATGCAAAGTCGAAATCGGCGCCGTTGAGAGTGGGGTTTAGCGTGAACGGCGATAGACGGCTGTCCGGTGCGGGTCCGCCTTCGGATTGCGGACGAAAATCACCTACGGCTCCGGCGACGTCGAAACCTCTGACGAATGCGCGCGCCTCGGTCAGACGGGTTCGTTGGTTCAAAACCGGCGCGGTTTCGGTCCGGATGGGCATGATGCCATCCACGCGTTCGTCGGAATAGAGCGCGTTCGCGATCTCTTCAATCTCGTCGGCTGTGAGGGTCGGGTCACCCAATCCGCCGAAAACCGGCTTCGTGATGGTGATGTCGGTGTCGCCGACGCCGTCCAACACGGCGTTTCTGATACTTGCCGTGATCGTGTCTCCAATCGCCAACGATGCGGCGACGATGGTCGAAGAGAGCATCAATCCGACGATGATGAGAACGCTCTGGGTGCGACGGCGCGGGATGTTGCGGAGCGAGAGTTTTATGAGGAATCGATTGCGAACGGCGATGAACGCGATGGCGAGTACGAGAATCAGCAACGTCGCCGTAAGCCCGGCGGCGAGGTACTGCATCTGGAGGCCGAACAGCGATTCCATGACGGTTCTATCGTTGGAAGTTAACGATCATCAAAAACTAGCACGGTTACTCGGTCGCCACGACCTCATCGGCGGACTCTGAACGGATTTCAGATTGTCTGATGGCATCTTCTAAACCGTGATCGGTGATCTTGCCGTCGAACATGCGAATAGTGCGGTCGGTCAGCAGTCCGACGTGTGGCGAGTGCGTGACGATGACGAATGTTTGGCCTTGCTCAAGATTCAATCGCCTGAGCAGTTCCATAATCTCGTCTTCGTTTGAAGAGTCGAGGTTTCCCGTCGGCTCGTCGGCCCAGACTAACGCCGGATCGTTCGCGAGGGCGCGTGCGATCGTGACGCGCTGTTGCTGTCCGCCCGAAAGTTCGGAAGGGGTGTGATCGGCGCGATCCGCCAAGCCCACGAGCTCAAGCTTTTCCATCGCTTTTTTGGAGGCTTGCGCTTGCTTGACTCCGGTCAAGACGAGGGGCAGTTCAACGTTTTCTTGCGCGGTAAGCACCGGCAAGAGGTTGTACGACTGGAAGATGAATCCCATCATTCGGGCGCGGTATTCGCTCAAGTCGTTGTCCGACATCTCAGCGATTACGTTGCCGGCAACGGAAACTTCCCCATCTTCCACAGTGTCCAAGCCCGAAAGGCAGTTCAATAGCGTGGTTTTTCCGGATCCGCTAGGACCCATCACCGAGACCATCTCGCCTTTGTCAACACTCACGTCCACGCCATCCAGCGCACGGACCTCGACCTCACGCGTTCGGTAGATTTTGGTCACTCCCGTGGCTTCGATGATGGGTTGTGCTTCCAACGGGATTGCTCCTAAGGATTTTAGCGTGGCGTCGGTGTTTCGAGTAGTAAAGGCGTGAGTCAATACCTTGAGATACGAGACAGGGAGATTCGCGGTTTCCCGCGACCTTGCGCCTTAGGGAATCAAGTATAAACCTGTGTGGCACCTAACTCGATGTAAGGCGTGGTCAGTCACCACGCCGCGCCATCACGATGCGCCGATCAATTCGACCCTCAGGGAGCTTGTCAGTGCGTCGAAACGCACGGTAGCACGCACTCCGAACACATCGTGAATGTGCTCTTCGGTGATGACCTTGACGGGCGTGTCCACAGCGACGACTCGCCCTTTCGACATCAAAACCAATCGGTCGCAAAACCTGCCCGCCATATTCAGGTCGTGCAACACCGCGCATACCGTCACGTCGCGTTCCCGGGCCTCATCGCGCAAGACTTGCAACGAGAGAAGTTGATGTTTTATGTCGAGGGATGTCAGCGGTTCATCGACGAAGAGCACATCGCTTTGTTGCGCCAAAGCCCTCGCCAATAAGACTCTTTGGCGTTCGCCGCCGGACAAAGTGCTGATCCGTCGATCCTTGAACTGCGCGACATCCATGCGATCCAAAGCCGCCAACGCGATCGCGGTGTCGTCCTTGGATTCGATCTGAAATCGGCGGAGGTGCGGATAACGGCCCATGAGGACCGTCTCCAAGACCGTGAAGGGATGCGTTCCTGCCGACTGAGGCACGTAGGCGATGCGCTTTGGACGCGATGATGCTGCGATGTCGTCGAGCGCAGTGTCGCCAATCGTCACATTCCCGGCGGACGGTTTCAGCAGTCCGGCAAGGACCTTGAGAACAGTGGTCTTGCCAGCGCCGTTGGGCCCGATAATGCCCAAAACTTCGCCCTTGTAACCGAAGAACGACGCATCGTCGACGATCAGTTCGTTTCCAAACTGAACGCCAACGTTGCGCGCGACGAACCCTTTGCTATTCCGAGCGTCAACGGTTTCGACAGACGGACTTTCGCTCGCTTGTTCCGTTCCATCGTCGTGATTGCCCCCTGTCGTCATTCAGAATCGAAGGGTTTGAAATCTTCGAATTCGACATCGGCGAACTCTTCGGGGTAGAGCATCTTTGCCAAAGTCTCGACACCGCGCACGTTCCAGTGTGAGAGAGTTGTGAAGTGCCGCGTCGCGACAACGTGCACCTGATCATTCAGGATCGCGCCGACGTCTTGGAGCACTGGCGACTCCTTCAATTTTTCGGCGAACATCAGCCCCGATTCCATCGGTTGCGTGATGATGATCATGTCTGGGTTCATTGCGGCGACGCTTTCGATGCTAATCTGCTGGAAATTGTCGATCTCGGCGGCGGCGTTCGACCCTCCAGCATCTTTGATAATGCTGTCTACGTTGCTGCCGGCACCCGCGGCCCAGATGTCTCCGTACTCGGAGAGCGCGAGCACGGTAGTTAACGCCCTTTCTTCCGAGGTCGCGTGATGCACGCGTTCCTGAACGGCCTCAAGACGCGCGCCGACTTCCGAAGCGAGTTCGATGCCTCGATCTTCGGCGCCGAGAAGGTACGCCATCAACAGGATGTTCGGAATATCGCCGCTGTTACCTGCAAGAGCGGTTCGCAGGACTGGAATCTCAGCTTCGACGAATACCGCCACCAAGTCCGGATTGGTGAACTTGGACAACACGATCACATCTGGTTCGAGGGCTACAACTTCCTCAGGCTCGAATCCGATCATCGGCACATCGTCGACTAGCTCCGCGATGTTTGAACCCTCGGGGTCCGCGAAAAATGAGTACGCCGCGGCAACTCGCGACGGATCGATCAATCCGAATGCGATCTCGGCGTGCCCGAGCGACGCGAAATGCGCTACCGCAGGCGGTTCGGTCAGGGTTATTCGACCTTCAGAAGATTCGAGCTCGCGCGGCCAACCGAAGTTCGTCGGGTCAACGATACCCGGCACATCGGCATACGCGCTGTAGTCTGGTTCGGGCGTTGAGGTAGGTTGCGGCGTCGCGGTTGGTGGCACTGGCGTAGGCGTCGGAGGTACCGGCGTGGCAGTCGGTGGCACTGGTGTAGGTGTCGGCGTGGGAGGATCCGACGCGCAAGCGATCGCGATCAGAGTTACCGAGCAGATGGCTAAAAGCAAGGTCAACGCTCGCAGTGTGGTCAGGTTCTGTGAGACGTTCAAAGCGAACTCCTGTTGGTGCGGGTTGTCAGCAGCAAAACGATGAATGCAGGACCGCCAACGATGGCGGTTATGATGCCGACCCTCAGTTCGGCAGGGGAGATTACAGTTCGGGCGACGGTGTCGGCAAGAAGCATGAACAGCGCGCCCGCGAGCGCGCTCAAAATCACGACGTGCCGATGGTCAGGGCCAGTTACGAGGCGGATCGCGTGGGGCACGATGAGGCCGACGAACGAGATGATTCCTGAAAACGCGACTGCGATCCCGGTCAGCACGGCGGCGAGCAGGATCATGCCGATGCGGAACGGGACCACGTTGATGCCCAACGAGCGCGCCTCGTCATCGCCTAACAGCAGAAGATTCATGTCGCGGCTAGTTACGATCGCCGCGATCGAGCCGATCAGTACGAAAGGCGCGATGACGCGAACCGATGTCCATGTCGTGCCTTCAAATCCGCCGGCAAGCCAAAAGAGCATCTCGCGTTGCGACGTGAAGTTGTCAGTCGTCAATATCGTCGCGGATACTGCCGCCCCCGTCATCGAACCGATCGCGACGCCGGCAAGAAGGAGCGCGGCAACCGACATTCTGCCGCCGACAAACGCGATGGCGAACACTGCCAAGAGAGCGATCATTGAACCAAGAATCGACGCGGCCGGGATCCAGAAAATTGACCCGGTAATTCCGAGAGCGATCATTATTACCGCGCCGAGCGCGCCGCCGCCAGATGTGCCGACGATACCGGGGTCGGCGAGCGGATTACGGAAGATTGCCTGCATGATAGTGCCGGCAACCGCCAACGCCATACCAACGCTGAGTGCCATGACGACCCTCGGCAGCCGGACGTTCTCGATTACCGCTTGTTGCGTCGAGGTGACGTCCGCCGCCGCTTCGCCGCTGATTGACGTGAGAATCGCGCGGACCGTGTTCGGCAATGGAATCTCGACCGGGCCAGTTGAGACCGCGATCGCGATCGCGACCGCAATCAACGCGCCCAGTAACAAAGCCCCGAAAACCGCCTTGCGTACGACGGAAGAATCGGTGCGCGGGAAGATGCGCAACGCGCTTAGGGTATGATCCGCAATTGAGATTTGCGGGCGTATCCGCATTCTCAAAAAAATAACCCTCCGCTGGTTGTCATCGCCAACGAAGGGCCGCTTGGGCACGTCAATGATCGGGTTTATTCCCAGATGCGAGGTTTGTTCCTCATATCTGGCAGGTTAACGAACATCGGGACCTGCCCCGAGCCGCTCCGTGTGGCGCGAAGCTTTACTCTGGACCTCCTAGGCAGGTCTCCTGGCTTACGGCATCCCACACCGTTGGGCGTGGACGCGTCCCGTCGCCTTCCCGGCCCGTTCGTTTTCAACAGAGCCAGTGGCTGTCGACGGGGACGCTTACCGATTCACAGTGGCGCCACCGCAGCGGATTCTCACCGCTTTCCCTCTTAGCCGGCATGACGATGCGCTGATCGTCATCCCGAAACCATCGGAGGTTTGGCTCATATTTCAGAGCCACTGTTAGTTTATAGCAGATTTCTTGACGACGTGTTCACCGACGAGCGGAACCGCCATCAAGTTTTGACGGCTCGGCACGTGAAGACTGGCCAATGGAAACTTACGTCGTCGCCATCCAGCTCCACGATTCCGTACTCCTTCTTCACGGCTCCTGTCGCTTGGTCGAAATCGGAGTGCAAACGCCGAGCAACGTCGTCCGCAGTGCCTGAACGTTTCACCCAATCCCAGAACGTCATGTCTACTTGTGTGGGTTGTTCATGGGTGATCTGAAAACCGGCGTTGGCGATCAACTGGCGCCATTCCGACGGCGGCGGCGCGTAGACGTGCGAAGGATCGCGAACCGCTTCTACGCGTTGATGCCACGCGGCAAGGTGTTCAACCTCCGAAGTGGTCGTGTCGCAGAGCAGAAAAACACCGGATCGGCTCAGAACGCGGTGGACTTCAGCCAAAAATCTGCCGACGTCATTGAAGTGATGCGGCGCAGTCCGACACGTCACGATCTCGAATGATTCGTCGGGGTACGGGATTTCTTGGGCGTCAACAACCTCGAACTGAACGTTCTTGATGCCGCGTTCTGCAGCAATCTGCCGCGCCTGCACGAGCATGCCATCGGCGATGTCGGACGCGATGACTGAGTCGCAGAACTCAGCAATCGCAAACGCGGTAAACCCAGGTCCGGTGGCGATGTCCAAACCTAACTGGTATTTGCCCAATGCTGCCCATTCGCGAAGGATGCCGAGGCTACGGCCGGTCGAGTGCGGGACGCTTACGGCGTAGTTCGCCGCTTGGCGATTAAACTGTTCGTGGGCGTCGGCCGGTCTGGTGCTCACGATAGGTGCTTCATCATGAACGCCACAGTGCGGTCCATCGAAGTCGTCGCGGCGTTTTCATCGTAGACCTCGGGCCGGTCATCGTTGCAAAAAGCGTGTTCGGTGTCCTCGTAAACGAAGAACTCGTTTTCGATGCCGGCGGTGGTTAGACCGTCTCGCAAGCCTGGCACGGCGTCGGTGGCGTCATCGTGCTCAGAGAAGTGTCCTTGTACGGGGCATTGGATCGAATCCGGGTCAGGGAGTCCGGTAGGCAGCACACCGTAGAACGGTGCGGCGGCTTGGATCGCGCCTTTGGATGCCAGCAATAGGGTCATACCTCCACCCATGCAGTAGCCGAGACATCCCACCTTTCCGCTTGAGTTTGCTTCGTGCGAACGAAGATACTCGGCGGCCCCGATGAGGTCCTTCGATGCCTGCGGAATCTCCAACTCGTGCATCAACGTCATCGCGTGGTCCGGTTCACTCGCCGACTCGCCGTGGTAAAGGTCAGGCGCAAGGGTTACGAATCCTCTCGCCGCGTATCGATCCGCCATGTTCTTGATGTGCTGAACGAGCCCCCACCATTCTTGAACAACCAGGAGCCCAGGCCCGGAGCCGGAGGGTGGCAACGAAAGATATCCCTTCGTCCCGCCACCATTGCTGGCAAACTTGATCATTGATCCTGACATGGTTGTGTGCCTCCGCGCGAATCTTCGTTCGCGTTGTATCCGTCAATCGCGTATGCCATTAAGGTTTAGCACATGGAAAAGGTATTCAGCGTTGCGATCGGCGGTGCCGCCGGGGCTTTGGCGCGTTACGGAACAGTTCTGCTTTACCAGCGATTCGCGCCGTCAACCTTTCCGTTGGCGATTCTCACCGTCAACGTGATAGGTTCGCTGCTGTTCGGTCTGGTTTGGGCTTATGCCGAGGATCGGGAATGGGTGTCGGAGAACATGCGCTTGCTGGTGCTGACTGGTTTCCTAGGTTCATTCACCACATTTTCCACCTTTGCGTTCGATGAAGCGATGTTCCTCCGCAGCGGCAACTGGGCGATGTTCGTCGCGAATCTGCTCATCAGCAACGCCGCGGCGCTAACCGCAGTATTCGTTGGATTCCGCATCGGCAAGGCGATTTAGGCGTGCAAACCAAACTTGAGATGTGAGATTGAGGATGGCTCCCGAGACAGGATTCGAACCTGTGACCCGCTGATTAACAGTCAGCTGCTCTACCGCTGAGCTACTCGGGAACGGTGCGGAACGGGCGAGATGCCCAAACTCTGATTCTAACGCACGAGTTGCTGCCATTCAACGCGGGCAGTTTTCATGTCGCGGTTAAGGTAAGGGCACTAGAACGTAGCTTCGCAGGATCGCTAGCAGTGGAGAAAAAGACTTTCAAGCTTTGGGCAGGCGGCGATGCCCATGTCGGTACCGATTTGGAACGCGGTAATCGGCGGAGTCTCGCTGACGCGATCGTTCATTCTGAACAGGGCGGCGATGAAGGTGGCCCACCGTTCGATTGGGACATCATGCTCGATATCGGCGACCTTTCAGGGTCTCAAACGCCTCCAGATGACGCCGAGGGAGAAGAGGTAGTCCGGCAATACGCGGCGTCGACGAGACACGCCCGCGAGGATTTTTACAACTTGGTCGGGAACCATGACGCCAGTGGTGCCGATGAGCCGACGCAATGGTGGTTCAAAAAGTGGGTAGACCCGACCGGAGAGAATAGCCAGTATTCCGGCGTCCACGCGGCGAATCGGCCATATCCGATCACCGGCACTTGGGAACGCTACGCATTCGAGGTCGGCAACATCCTGTTTCTGGTGATGGGCGATCGCAACGATGGCGGCCCGCCGGTTGGTCGCGGCAGTTACGGCGGATACCCGGCGGGCGCGGTGACGCAAGAGACGTATGAATGGTGGGTGGCAAATGTTGAAGCCAATCCGGACAAGATCATTGTCTCAGCTCACCACCACATGTTGAAAGAGACTACAGTGGCGTCCGGACCATGGGAGGGCGTTGATGGTGGCTATCATGGCCGGTTCGAGGACGGCGCGCCGATCGGGGCTTCCTACCTATATTTCGTCGGAGGAGTGCCCGACGCCGGATCATTCGAACGCTACCTATCGGACAATTCGGGCGCGATCGACCTCTGGATCGGCGGGCACACTCACACACACCCTGACGACGCCTATGGAGATCGATCGCATATCGAGACAAAGTGGGGCGTGACATTTGTGAATGTAGCCGCGCTGTCGCGGTACCACGGGCACAAGAACATCTCGATGAGCCGGCTGCTTACCTTCGAGGAAGGTTCGGACGCGGTGAACATCAAGTGCTATTTGCACATGAGCGATTATGCCCCGCAGGGCTGGTACGACCGCGCAGAGCGGACGGTCAGGTTAAGGACGCCGTTTTCGTTTTCGTCAGGATGAAGGCGCGAACGACCAGCTCGGAATGACAAGGATCGGACTATATGTCCACGATTTCGATGAGATGGTCAAAACGGCGAAAATCCGCGACATTGAACGTCAAGAGTCTGGATTCTCCATGCGAGATCATAGTCGCGACGATGTTCGCATCGTAGATCTGACGCCCGGATACATCGACCTGTCGGCACAACTAGATGAGATTTCTTGTAACTGCCCGGTTCTCGTCCAAGACCTCGTAATCCCTAGACATCATCCGCGCGTGGTTCAGCGCTACATGCCTTGGAACCGGTTGGGACCAGTTTTGGTGGCGGGTAACGGTCGCCAAGTATTCGCGAATGATCTGGCGACTGATTCGCACGGGTTCTGTGCCGTTGACGGCGGTGTATAAGAGCGAACTCGCTTTGAAATGTTGAGCCGCATCTGGGTTGCGTGCGTAAACGAAAACGTTGGTATCTACGAACATACGCGTGCTAATCCCAGTCGTCACCGTACATGAATTCGCGGTCGATGACTAACCCTTCGGGCCACGGGCCAAAATCGTGGGGAACCCACTCCTCCGTGATGCTGCGTCTCGGTTTGCCGTTAATTTTGATGCGGTAATCATCGTCCCGTTCGAACTTGATCGTTTCGCCTTTCACGTCGATATTGGACGTGAACCAACCTGCAAGGCTCCAAGCCAGCGCGTGGCTAGTGGAGTGGGTGTCGACGCGGTTGAACCACCAAACGAGATCGGTTCGTGCGGCAGGTGGGAGGGCGAATCCCAAAACGATTTCTACCTCTTCGAACGTCGTCGACCACACGTCCGGCTCTAAATTGAGCGGGTGTTCGTAGAGCGGGGCGTATTCATTCCCGTTCATCAAGTCTTCGGTTGCAGGTTTCGCGGTGTCAACCATATCGGTTTCCCTCCGATCATGCGTACACAATCGTATCCCACAAAGCGAGTTGGCGTTTTGTCAGCGCGGACATCACAAAGCCCAAAGATCAACCGCCTCACGGGCGATAACGAGGATGCTTGAGATAGTCACTGTCGCAATCACGGCGGCACGAAACACGCGTTCGTTCATCCGGCCGGTTAATCGTTTGGCGAGCCAGTATCCGATCGCGACGCCCGGGATGGCGGCTGCGGTGAGGATCACGCGATCGAGGGTGAACAAGCCTTGAGTGGCATAACCGATCGCGGCGGTGATGTACATGACCGTGAAGAAATACGCCATCGAAGCCCGAACGCCTTGACGGTCCATGCCGCGCCCGAGGAAGAAGAGCACCAGTATCGGTCCGCCAATCGCAAGACCGGTTGTAAACGCGGAAGATATGAAACCGAGCACCGGGCCAGTGACGCGGGGATACGGTACTCGCCACTCGGCATTGAAAACGACAATCGCGGTCAGCACCAGGACCAGCACTCCGATGGCGAGCCGGAGGATTGATGCGTCGAGAGTGCTCAAAGCGAAAACCCCGATCGGCGTACCGAGCACCGCGGCGATTCCCATTGGCAGGAGG
This sequence comes from Dehalococcoidia bacterium, assembly GCA_963662485.1. GTDB lineage: Bacteria > Chloroflexota > Dehalococcoidia > Lucifugimonadales > Lucifugimonadaceae > Bin127. The sequence continues at coordinate 688,419 of OY759581.1, forward strand.
TCGCGACGTTCAAGATGCTCGCGAGTTTCGACAAAGACGAGCGAGAAGGCTACAATCGCGGCTGCGTTGACGACAATCACGACGGTTTGAGGGTCGTGGATGAGCAGCATGATCGGCGATGTTGTCAAACCGAATCCAAAGCCAATCGCGCCGATGATGAACGCGGCGGCAGACAGCACCAATGCCGTGAGAATCAGATGTAAGGTTTCGGGCATCTACAGTTGCCGAGAGAAATGGCGGTCAAGCGAATTCGCGGGAATCGGGATCGTGTTATAGCGTAACCAACGATGAAATCGTAAATTCGCGGCGACTACGGCAGATCGACGCCGCTTTGGCTAGGAGGCTCGCACTTTGAACGCTCGATACGAGGGCTCGCGCATCGAATACGATGTCGCGATCCGAAAGAACGTGATGGTCGCGATGCGGGACGGCGTGAAGCTCGCGGCCGATATCTACTTGCCAGCGGTCGGCAATGAGGTCGCCGCGGGTAGTTTTCCCGTAATCCTCGAACGCACGCCATACGACAAGACCTCGCCGCGCAACGTCACGAATGGGAAGTATTTCGCGCGACGGGGTTACGTGACGGTTTACCAGGATGTGCGCGGGCGGTTTGCGTCGGAAGGTGAATGGTACGCGTTCGCGAAAGAGGCTCCCGACGGGTTCGACACCGTGCAGTGGCTCGGCGTGCAACCGTGGAGCGATGGGCAGGTGGGTACGATGGGCGCATCGTACGCCGGCAGCGACCAATGCGCTTTAGCGACGCTTAACCCTTCGCATTTGTCGACAATGATCGTCGCGGTCGGTGCCGCCAACTACTACCACGGTTCCATGCGGCAGAACGGCGCGCTTGAGCAACGTTTCATGGTCTACGCGTTTCGCATGGCGATGACGAGCAAGGAAGCGATCGCGGATGCTGGGTTGCAGGCGGAAATCAAGAAGGCGTTCATCGATGACATGCCAGACATCGTCAGGAACTTGCCGATCAAGAGGGGCGCGACGGTGTTGCGACGCATCCCCTCGTACGAGCAATGGGCGATTGACATTGCGACGCACGGTGAGTTCGATGACTACTGGAAACAGCGCGGCTACGCACCGGACGAATATTTCGGTGAACACGCCGACGTTCCTTCCTTGTACATCGGAGGTTGGTACGATTCTTATGCTCGCAACACTCCCATGAGCTACACCAAGCTCAGCGCGATAAAGGAGTCGAATCAGGTTCTTCTGATGGGGCCATGGATTCACGGCGGTTTCGAGGCGACAAACTCCGGCGACGTTGACTTTGGAACGGAAGCGCATGTCAACATGAACGACCTGCGTCTGGCGTGGTTCGACCATTACATGAAAGGACTTACAACGGAGTTCGCCGAATGGTCACCCGTGCGTATCTTCACGATGGGTACCGGCAGCCAGCGAATGAACAAACACGACTACGATCGTCGGCTAGACCATGGCGGGTACTGGCGATCGGAACCGGATTGGCCATTGCAGGGTATGTCGGAAACACCTTACTATCTGCATGCTGGAGGTGGTCTGTCGATCGATGAGCCGACACCGGACGACGCCGAATCGACGGGCTTCACCTTTGATCCGAAGGATCCGGTACCGACGATGGGCGGTGGCATTTCGGCGGCCGATTCGATCATCCGACCGGGTGCGTTCGACCAGCGCGGACGTCCTGATTTCTTCGGGTGCAGAGATACGCAACCATTGAACGCGCGCCAAGACGTGGTGACCTTCCAAACGCCAGAACTTGAAGCGGATACCGAGGTCACCGGTGAAATCGTGATGAATCTCTGGGCGTCGTCTTCGGCGGTGGATACGGACTTCACCGCGAAGCTGATCGACGTTTATCCGCCATCCGCCGACTACCCGGACGGCTACGCGATGAACATCACCGATTCGATCATTCGCGCACGTTACCGGAACAGCTGGACGGAGCCCGAGTTGATGGAGCCAGAGACTGCGTACGAATTCACGTTCCATCTCTACCCGACGTCGAACGTGTTTCGGAAGGGTCATCGCATCCGTTTAGACATTAGCAGTAGCAATTGGCCGCGCTTCGATGTCAACCCGAACACCGGCGGGCCATTAGGTGTTGAGCAACGTCATGAGATTGCTCATCAAACGATCTGGCACAACCCGGAGCATCCTTCGCATATCGTTCTGCCATTGCAAAAGGAGACGTAAAAGATGATCGCAGACCTTACTGGTCGCAATGCTTTGGTGACCGGCGGCGGACAGGGCATTGGTCGCGGCATTGCCTTGAGGCTCGCGGAGCAAGGCGCGGATGTCGCGGTGGCCGACATCAACGATACCGGTGCTACAGAGGTCGTCGGTGAAATCAAAGCGATGGCGCGCGAGAGTTTCTCGGTGGATCTGGACGTTACGGACAACTCATCGGTTGATGCCGCGGTGAAGAGCGTGATCGCTCGGTTCGGACACCTCGACATCCTTATCAACAATGCCGGCATCGGACGAGTGGAGGGAAAAGCCGGAGGCGGTTTGGATGAAGATTGGGAGGAAAACTGGAGCACCGTACTCGACATAAATGTGCAAGGCGTAATGCGATGCACAAAGGCGGTCGTTGGGCACTTCATCGAGCGGCGATACGGCAAAATCGTCAACACCGCTTCTGGCGCTGGACGTGGACCGATTTGGTGGGGACCACCGTCGGGCGCACCCGGCTACGCCAATGCCTACGGGCCTTCAAAGGCGGCTGTCATCAACTACACGCAGTACTGCGCTTCGACTTTAGGCCCGCACAACATCAACGTGAACGCGATTTGTCCGGGCCGCGTATGGACTGCGTTCCACGATGTCGCGATCTCGGAACGAATGCGGAGCGATCCTGCTCTGGCTGAGATGGACCGCATCGACGTTTTCAATGACGACGTGGCAGAACTGATTCCCCTCGCGCGGTCGCAGACGCCCGAGGAGATCGGGATTCTCGTCGCATTCCTCGTCTCGGACGACGCGAGCTCGATAACCGGCCAGTCGATCCACATTGACGGTGGTCAGAGGATGGCTTAACCGCGATCCTAAGGAGAACATCATGAAAATCACCGACGTAACGCTGACTCTCTTCAAGTGGGAAGACCTGCCTACGGCGTTGCCCAAGAAGCACTCTGTGCAACCCGGCAACACCAGCCAGATAGGTTTGTTGACGATTTCGACCGACGAGGGTGTTGACGGACATGCGTTCCTGGGCACGTCGAACCGCAGCGCGGAGTTGGATGCGTTGTCGCTGATGACGTACCTGAAACCCGTTGTCATGGGGCAGGACCCCTTGGCGCGCGAACGGTTGCACGAAACGATGATCTTTCTCCAGAACAACACGACAATGCGGGCGATAGGTGCGGTTGACGTTGCGCTGTGGGATATCGGCGGCAAGGTCGCCGGTCTACCGCTGTATCAAATGCTCGGTTCGTATCGCGAAAGCATCCCGGCGTATGTCAGTTCACCGCGATTGGCAACCGTTGAAGATTACGCCGCCGAGGCTGCGGAGATGAAGGCGGCAGGATGGGCGGCGTACAAGATCCATCCGCCCGCCGAGGACATCCATGAAGACATCGAGGTGTGCAAAGCGGTACGCGCAGCGGTTGGCGACGAATATCAGTTGATGCTCGACTCGATCTGGGCATACGACTATCCGGGCGCGCTAGCGGTAGGTAAAGCGATCCAAGAACTGGGCTACCACTGGTATGAGGACCCGTTGGCCGGCGACGACATCTTTAACTACGTCAAGTTGAAGCAACAACTGCACATCCCGATCATGGCGACCGAGCATTCGCCGGGCGGATTCACCGCGTACGCGCCGTGGTTGGTGCATCAAGCTACCGACTACCTGCGCGGAGATGTCGCGGTCAAGGGCGGGATTACCGCGGTTATGAAAACGGCGCACCTCGCGGAGGCGTTCCATATGAATTACGAGATTCACCATGGCGGCAACTCGCTCAACAACGTCGCCAACCTTCACTGCGCGCTGGCGATCAAGAACACCGAGATGTTCGAAGTCCTGTTGCCGACGGTTTTGCAGAAGTACGGATTGGTAGAGGACATCGAACACGACGAGAATGGTCACGTTCACGCGATCAAGGCGCCCGGACTAGGCGCGAAGATCGACTTCGATCTAATCGCATTCAACAAAGTCGCCGTGTTGTCCTGAACTGCGGTTGCCGTAAATGCGATCGAGTTTAGGAAGTTTATCGGTGGAGACAGAAACCGAAACTGAGGTCCTCGTAGTAGGCGCCGGAAACGCGGCAATGGCGGCGGCAGTGGCGGCTCGGGAACAGGGCGCGGATGTGGTGGTGCTGGAAAAGGCACCAAAATCTCAACGCGGTGGCAACAGCGCGTTGACCGTTCACATGCGGTTCCCGTATCGGGGCATGGAGGATCTCGCACCGCTTCTATCAGATGTCGGAGAGGACGAGAAGCGGTCGTTGGCAGAGCGGGTTAGCGGCTATTCAGAGTCGGATTACCACGACGACATAATGGCTGTAACGGACGGCCGGAGCGACCCCACTCTGGCGGGCATTCTAGTTTCGGAAGCCTACCGAGCGGTACTTTGGATGCGATCATACGGACACGCATGGATTCCATCTCACGAAAGTCCAACGTCGGCTAACGTCGTCTCGTTTGATGGCGGCGGATTTGCGATGCAGGAAAGATGGTTTAGCGTGGCGCAGCGTTTAGGCATACCGGTGCATTACGGGACCACAGCATTCGAGCTTTTGCGGGATGATGAGGACCAGGTGACGGGGGTCATGGCTCACCAGGGTAACGAGGAAATTCGTTACAACGCGCAGACCGTGATTCTGGCTTGCGGCAGCTTTGAGTCCAGCCCTGAGATGCGGGCTCGGCATCTCGGTGCTGGCTGGGAAACGGTGAAGCTCCGAGGGGTGCCGTTCAACACCGGTGACGGCCTCAACATGGCTTTGGAGTTGGGTGCTCAACCATATGGAAGTTGGTCCACTTGCCACGCGTCGCCGCAAGACTCGAACCGTCCTGATTACGACGTTCCCGGTCCCGGCGTCAGCGGTGTGTACTGGAGTCGCTACTCCTATCCCTTCGGGATCATGGTCAATATCCACGGTCGCCGGTTTATCGATGAGGGAGAGACTTGGCGCGGGCTCACCTACGCCAAGACTGGACTTGCCATTCTGGAGCAACCGGGAGGCATCGCGTTTCAGGTCTTTGACGCTGAGCAGCGCCGCAGGGATCTTATTCGCGGATACAAAGGCGCGACCAGTTTCAAATCGAATTCTTTAGCCGCGCTTGCTAAGCAAATCGAAATTCGAGATGTGAACGCGTTCATACATACGGTTTCGCAGTTCAACAGCTCCATTCGAAATGGCGAGTTCGATCCGTTTCGGCTCGATGGAAAATCCACCTCAGGGATCAACCCTCCAAAGAGCAATTGGGCCTTGCCCATCGCCACCCCGCCTTTTGAGGCTTACCCGACGATCTGCGGCATGACGTTCACGTATGGCGGCCTGAAAATCACGCCATCGGCTGAAGTGTTGCACGAGAATGGTCGGGTTATTCCCGGGCTATACGCCGCCGGCGAGATGGTAGGCGGATTGTGGCACGAAAACTACCCGTCTGGCGGCGGCATGATGGCCGGAGCCGTGTTTGGTCGCATCGCCGGGACCAACGCGGCGCGACAAGCGATGTCGGCAAACTGACAAGGCGCCGAGCGGGACCTGGTTTTCCTTAGTGCAATCTAGCGCGCTCTCCAGTTCGCTTCGCATCGCGTCCCCTCATACTGACGCAGAAGTGGCGCGCGTCGTCTCGATGTCGCCGAATTCTATTTCGGAAACTTCGCATTAAAAATCTTAATAATGTGCCATGTAGTCGTGATTCGCGCTTGATTCATGTTATATTATGCTACAAATCACCTACGACGTTTGATGAAAGGCGGTCACAGGTCACGACATGGATACGCGTACAGAGCAGGAAATGCGGCAATCGATGTGGTCGGTGAGTCCGGCGCTGGTGCCGTTCTACTTCGCGCTCTTCACGGTGTCGGTTCTTGCCGGCATCGGGTTCGTCGTATGGTACGAAGTCGCGTACATTACCGTGGGCAGCACGCCGGACACGATGATTGGTATCATTCAGGGTGTCGGCTGGGTCGGACTGTCGTCGGCGATCGGCACCTTCACCCTGACCGAAGTACTGGAGAACACGATGGTAATGGCAAACTGGTTCCGTCAGCACTACCTCGAACCGCTCAAAGAACGACAACGCCAAGAGGGCCGAGAAAAGGGCCTGCAAGAGGGCCGCGAAGAGGGACGCGAACTCGGTCTTGAAGAGGGGCGTGAAGAGGGCCTCCATGAAGGCCGAGCAGTCGGCCTCCTAGAGGGTCGTGAAGAGGGCGAACGTGAGGCTTTGGCGCGCGTGAGAGCGGAAATGGAAAAACGCGGCATCGAACTCTCCGAAGAGGACGAAGACGCCCTGTTCAACCGCAACGGACATTCCCAGTAAGGGCAGAATTCAAACCTGCCTTTACGGACATCCCCCCAACCCCCTTCGCTTCAGCATAAGGTGGCGCGAACAAGCGAAGCCCAAAGGTACGACACTAGAGCGGGGGATGCCCCTGCGGCAACCAAAATCCCAACAATCCCTCTCCCCAAAACAATCTCGCTTACCGTAAGATCGAGGCAAAATGATAGTTGCCATTTAAGGTATATTTGGTATCAGAACGACATACCAGTCTCATCGATCCAAATGCGCCTGAGCGCGACGCAGGACTTACGAGTTGAGTGAGCGCGACCCGGCGGTTGGAGGACCGGCATGACTACCTTGCAGCAGATCGGACAGAGAAGCGGACTTGCGGCGACGCTCGTATTGGCAGTGGCACTGCTTGCGGCTGGAGCGTTGATCTGGGTCATGCCTGCCACGGCGCAACCCCCCCCCCCCCCCCCCCCCCCCCCCCCCCCCCGATTCTCCAACATCCGTAAACGTCACGCGCAGTGACGGTACCCTCACTGCTTCTTGGAATTCTCCCAACGGCGCAACCAAGTACCACATCACGTATAGTTCCGACGGCGGCGCGAGCTGGTCGCTGGCGGCATCGGCGCACACCTCCAACAGCATCACCGTCAGCGGCGCCGACAACTCGAAGACATACATCGTAGGCGTGCGCGCCGGAAACGATCAGGGCTGGAGCGGATGGGTAAACTCCGCATCCGCCGGTCCATACACACCGACTCCGCCCGGTCCGGTGGCATCCGTCACGGTCACCCGCGCCGACGGTACCCTCACCGCATCGTGGGATGATGCCGACAACGCCACCAGCTACCACATCACCTACACCTCCAACGGCGGGCAGAGTTGGAGCCTCGCCGGTTATGAACACACCGAGAACTCCATCACTGTCGGTGATGCAACCAACAGCGCTACATACATCGTCGGAGTCCGCGCGCTCAACTCGTCTGGCGGTAGCAATTGGGTCAACTCCTCACCCGCAGGACCTTTCACGCCCGATCCCACTCCGACTCCAACCCCCACGCCTACGCCAACACCGACGCCTGTCACACTGTCGCCGCCCGGACCGGTGGCATCGGTTACAGTGACCCGCGCCGACGGTACGCTTACCGCATCTTGGAACGACGTTAACGGCGCGAATAGCTACCACATCACCTACACCTCGACCGGTGGGCAGAGCTGGAGTCTCGCGGCTCTCAACCACACCGAAGCGAGCATCACATTCAACGTCACCAACAGCGCAACTTACATCGTAGGCGTTCGCGCGCGCAACTCAAGCGGGGGTAGCAGTTGGGTAAACTCCGCGTCCGCCGGGCCATACGCACCGCCAACACCTACACCAACGCCCACAGCCACACCAACGCCTGTGCCGATTACGCTGACCCCCACTGAGGTCACCGACGACTCTGCAACCATCCAGATCGACAACTACAGCGGACAGTGGTACTACACCACGAGCGCCTCCGGCGGAGGGGGCAGTGCCGAGGGAGCGGGCATCGCGAGCGGACAGAGCGTCAACTGCAACGGGCCCGTCAACGGCTCCGAGGCGACGATCACCGGCCTCGACCCGGACACCAACTACACGATCAACGCCTACGGCAACGGCCAGTGCGGCGGCGCGGAAATCGCCTCCGGCAACCTGGTAACCGGGCAATCGACATCGCTCACTCTCACCAGCACCGGCCTCTCCACTGCCACCATCGCCCTATCCGGCTACTCCGGCAACTGGCGGTACAAGGCGGACAAAGCGCCGTTCGCCGAATGCAGCAGCAACTCGGTGTCCGGCGGAGGCACGGCGAACCTCACCAACCTCGGCACCGGCACGACATACACGTTCACCGCCTACTCAGGACAATACTGTTCCAGCGGCTACGAATTAGCCAGCCAGACCTTCACCACCACCGGCCCAGTTCTACGGCTGATTGAAAACAACGCAACCGACGTTACTGTCGCGCCCCACACCGCATGGGGAAACACGCCGTATTGGTACAAGTCGTCCAGGGGGGAACATTGCCAGGGCGCCGGCGTCGCCGGCTCCGTCAAAATCACCGGCCTGAATGCGGACCATGAATTCACCGTCAGCATGTACAGCGCTTCGGGCTGCAACAGCAGCGGCTTGTTCGGCACCATCGCCATCAACACAGCCACTCCCACCCTGTCCGTCTCCTTCAATGGCACCAGCGCGGTCATTGCAATCCAAAAGTGGAACCGCGACTGGGGGATCAAGCGGTCTGCGCCCAGCCCCGGCAGCTGCGTCAACGTGTCCAGCGGTACCGAGAGCGCCACCCTAGACAACCTCACGCCGGGCAGCACATACACCTACGAACCCTACGACAATCCCGGTTGTTCTGTCCGAATAGCTGACGTGTCCATCACCTTCACCGTGCCTAAATTGACCGTGGCTCCGGGCCCGCTCTCGGCGTCGCTCAGCATGAGCCACTGGTCGGGGCAGTGGTGGTACCGAGCCGTCGGTATCTACAGCCTCACCACGGGCAACTACGTCGGGTACACCGGCAAGGCGTGCCGCGGACCGGCGCAGGGCAGCGACACCGCCGTCCTCACCGGCCTCGAGAGCGACTACACTTGGGGCTTCAAGGCTTACAGCAGCTACGTCGATTGCGACGCGGACTACCACTACGCGAACGCCAACGCGGACGACTCGCGCGCGACGGGGGCGCTTGGCGCGGTCCCGGTCAAGGCAAAGCCGCTTGAAACTAGCCTCTACATCGGCAGAAACCGGTCGGACAACGCGGCAGAGACGCATGTTCTGACGCTGCACCCGTGGGGCGCGAACAACGCCGCCTGGTACTACCGCGTCTTCGCCGTCAACCCCGGCAGCGGCATTGTCGAGGGCGCCTGCACCGGACCCGTTAACGGCGCGAGCGCCACCATCGCCAGCCGCCCCCCGTTGTCAGACAAGTTCTCGTACTACATCTACAGCGCCCATCGCAGCGCCTACCTCCGGAGCGACGGCACTCTCGCTTGTCTGAACGAAATCGACTCGGTGGCGGACTCGAGCCCGGTGGCGCTCAGTCTCACGAAGGCGGGCACATCGGCAACGCTCAGCATCGCCAACTGGACGGGGAACTGGTGGTACAGCGCGGACACCGGACCGCACACGACCTGCCAGGGCCCAGTCAGCGGGACGAGTGCTTCGCTTACGGGACTGACGGTCGGCACGCGCTACACCTACACGGCGCACGGCGACAGCGCCTGCTCAAGCGCGCCGGCGACCTACGCGTTCACTGCGGCGCACGTCGCGCCCGGCGCGGTCAGCAACATCTACCACATCAGCTCTTTCGATGAAGTGGGGTGGACCGCGCCCTCAGAGCAGGGCACCGGGCCGGGCCTCAGCTACGACGTCGAGTGCATGAAGCAGAACACCAACACGTGGACCCGGGTGGTTTCCGGTACCACGTCGACGAGCATCAACTACACCGACCAGCAGTGCAGTGTCCTGCCGTATGATTTCCGCGTGCGCGCGAAGAACGGCGTGGACGGTCCCTGGGCGAAGTACAGGCGATAACTGGTAAGGCTTGGAGCCTTTCCGACTACGCCACCCGAAACGGGCTGCGTCTTCAAATTCCACATACGGACGGGAACGGTAAATCCGTACGCCCCCTTTGCGTCAGAGTAAGGGGGGCGCGAACAAGCAAAGCCCAGCGGTACGATACTAGAGCGGGAGATGCTCGGGGTAGACGGGCGGGGCAATCATAGCCCATCACACTAATCACAAAAGCACGTCCCGTACCCCGATACGGGATCACAGTTCAAAAACTAGCGCGCGTTGGCCAGCAAGTTCGCCAAAGTTCCCCCTTGGATCGCCTCTCGGTCTTTGTCAGAGATGAAGGTCAAATGCGACCGGAACGCTTCGAGCGACTGCAAATGTGTCATCGCCTTCTTGACGACGGGAAAGTCGGAGCCCCAACAGAGCCGCTGACCGAACGCTTCGTAACACTCTTCGTAAACCCAGTGAGTTTCGGCGTATGGGAAATCCCAAACGCGTTCGGGACGGCAAAGGTAGTGGAATCCAGACAGCTTGAGGTGGACGTTCGGTAGTTTGGCGGACTCCGTGACGTTTTCGACCATCGCTTTGGCGTCATCACCGTAGGACTTGAGCGCCGACATGTGGTGGCAAAGGAACGGAACTTCCGGGAACGCTTCGGCGACCTTGCGAATCTCGTTCTGGTGATGCGGCGCGATCGCCATGGATGCGATCAATCCGACATCCCTCGCGACGGAGAAGAAATCCTTGCCTTCTTGGGTGTTGAACCATCTGCCGTCGTCCTCGCCTGCGACGTACTGAGTGAACGCCTTCATCGGCCATCGTTCTGCCGCCTGTTCCAGACGCTTGGCGGCGCCGGGCATGTGGTAGGTGTCCGACCAGAACGAGTCGACATCGGCGAACTGGTTCAGGCGGTCCGGATATTTTCGCACCGCGGCGGCGACATAGTCGTTGTTGTTCGGGTTGCGGTGTATCTGGGCACAGACGATGGTCGCTCTGTCGACGCCGTTGACGTCCATCTGGTTCAGCAGCGTCTCGACCGAGCCGTGGTGGTCGGGGTCTGGCACCTCCGGCAGGTAGGGCCAGTAGTTCCAAGCGTGGCAGTGAGAATCGATGATTGGCATTCGCGGGTTATTCCTATTCGCGGCGGGTGTCCTAGGCCTACTTTGCAACAGCGACCAGAATCGTTGAGTAGCAGTCTGGATTCTACTCAATCATCGGCGCCGTCACACGTTTGGGCGTCCTTCTCGGGAGTGGAGTGTATGGGATGAGCGGCGACAATCCTTGCGCGCGGTAGCCAATATGTTCCTCGCCGAGGTAGGAGGCAAGATACGGAATGTCGACGGAATTGCTCCTAAGGGCGCGCACAAGGGGAAGCCCTTACGACTGTATCTGTGCATCGGGAAGCCCCTATGGTACCGACTGGAAATCATCATGTAAATCGAACCATGGCGCGTTTCGTCGTTCGCGGCGTAACGTCCGCGAAACAGTTGCTTAACATCCGCGAAACATAAGCGGCGTAGTTTGGAACTCATTGCGGATTCATCCATACGGAGGGAAACGAATATGGATACTGGCTCGATAGCCTGGATGCTGACAGCGACCTTGTTGGTGCTGTTCATGACGCCTGGCTTAGCGTTCTTCTACGGAGGACTAGTGCGCGGCAGAAACGTCGTCAGCACTTTGATGTACTCCTTCATCGCCATGGGAGTGGCGAGCATCGTCTGGGTGCTCTGGGGCTACAGCCTCGCATTCAACGATATGGGGAATGGGGTGATTGGCGGTCTCGAATTCGTCGGCTTGAGCGGAGTGAGCTTCACCGAGGGCGATGGTATCCCGGATCTGCTGTTTGCCGCGTTCCAGATGACTTTCGCGATCATCACTCCCGCACTGATCACAGGCGCGTTCGTAGAGCGATTCAAGTTCACGACCTACCTGATTTTCCTGGTCCTGTGGGTCACGCTCGTTTACGCCCCGATCTGTCACTGGGTATGGGGTGGCGGTTGGATTGGCGGACTCGAGGGCGGCGCGCTCGACTTTGCTGGTGGCACCGTTGTCCACATCAACGCCGGTATCGCCGCGGTTGCAGCCGCGTACCTGGTAGGCAAGCGTCGGAACCCGGGTCTAGAACCTCACAACGTTCCGTTCGTGATCCTCGGCGCGGCCATTCTTTGGATCGGCTGGTTCGGCTTCAACGCCGGCTCGCAGCTGGCCGCTGATGGCGTCGCTGTTGTGGCATTCGTGAACACGAACACCGCCGCTGCCGCTGCTGCCGTTGTCTGGGCGATACTCTCCTACGTGCACACGGGCCGCATTAGCGGTGTCGGTGTGGCGACGGGTGTCGTTGCCGGTCTGGTTGCGGTAACCCCGGCTGCCGGTTGGGTAGGTGGCGCAGGTGCCTTCGCGATTGGTGTCGGCGCTGGAGTAATCTGCCACTACGCCGTGCACTACGAAATCACCCGCCGACTCGGAGTTGACGACTCGCTCGAGGTCTTCGCGGTTCACGGACTTGGCGGTATCTGGGGCGCGCTCGCGACCGGCATCTTCGCTTGGGGTGTACTGACAGACTCCGCAGGCGGTCTGGTCAACGGTAACGCCGGACACTTCGTCGCGAACCTGATCGCCGTCGTTGTGACGTTGCTCTACTCAGGTATCGTGTCGTTCATCATCCTGTTCATCTTGGACAAGATTCCGGGCCTTGGTCTGCGGGTTTCCGAGAGCGAAGAGGACATCGGCATCGACATCGCCGAACACGGCGAGCGCGGTTACGTCGCGGATGGTGCTGACTAACCGGAAAACGAATCAACGTTTGGCGAGGGTGTAGCATGTTGGCATCACCCTCGCCACAGAACCACGAAAGGAAATTACCAATGCTAAAGATCGAAGCAGTGGTTCGGCCGGAACGGACGTCCACGGTGCTCGAAGCCCTGACCGCGGCGGGAGTCAAAGGCTACTCCTACTGGAACATCACCGGTAAGGGTCAACAAGAAGGCGTCGAAGTCTTCACCGGGAGGGGCGGTCACCTGTCCCACCGCGCCGCGTTGCCCAAGACGATGATCGTCACGGTCGTCCACGACGGCATGAAAGATGCGGTTGTCAGAGCCATCATCAATGCTGCTCGAACCAGCGGCGAAGGTGCCATCGGCGACGGCAAGATCTTCATCACCGAGGTTGCCGACGCGATCCGAGTCCGAACCGGCGAGTCCGGCGAAATGACGATCATGTGACGCGTCGTTTCGTCAGCGGATGACGAGCCCAAGCAGCCGGTGCCACCGTTCAAGTGGCACCGGCTGTTTGATTCTGGGGTGAGTCCAGATTGATCTACGTTGCCGAAACGTGGATCGCGACCCCTTCTTGGTCCCGATTTTCAGCATCAGGTAGTCGATGTATAAGCAAGGTGTTGAAGTTCGAATCGTCGTAGTCAAATGCATCGATTTGCGAAGGTTCAGTTTCGGGACCGCAGAAGAGACCTGCTGCAACTCCATCAATTATTGGTTTGGTGAAATTGTCGACATCCAGTTTCCGTTGGCCGCCGTGTTTTTTGGGACAAAACTTGAGCGTTAGAGTGATTGCGAATCTGCTCCTCGGATCCCACGATGCTGTACCGCGTCGTTGCTTGGTGGCCGCCATAACACGCTCTTTCCAGCCACGAAGTGCTTTCGCGTTTTCGGTAACGGAATTGATGATCGTGCCGTCTACGTAAACAGCGAAGCTTCGTTTTGCCCCTGGTAGTTCAATCGTCGACACATTCCACGGACCGATTGAGTGGTTATCGAGAGTCAACGGTTCGATTTCCGGCATGACGCAGTTCCTAAAGTAGATGGATTTCGGGAGTCAAGTTGACAGTGTAAAATCAGGAATATGGCACAGGAGCGTAGCTCAGTTGGCTAGAGCGTTGGTCTCCAAAACCAAAGGTCGCGGGTTCGAATCCTGCCGCTCCTGCCACCACTCCTCTCGGTGAAGAGCGAGTAAGCCAGACAACTGGTCGGGCCGGGATGCTGAAATTGGTAGACAGGCTACGTTGAGGGCGTAGTGCTCGAAAGGGCGTGTGGGTTCGAGTCCCACTCTCGGCACCAACATCGACGCCACGCGCGGGCGGTGTCAGGGTGATCTAGTTCGGCGATATACTCGTAAACACAGGGGCGACGTAGCCAAGCGGCCTAAGGCAGGGGTTTGCAAAACCTCGATTCGGCGGTTCGAATCCGCCCGTCGCCTCCAGTCTCCTCAGATGTCGAACGTGACGCCCGTCAACTCTTCGGATATCTCCCAAAGTCGTCGTCCGACCTCTTCATCGTGCGACGCGGGCGTCGACGACACTACGACTGGATATCCTCTTCGTTCGTTAGGCCGATCGGGTCCATAGTATTGACCGCCGAATGCATCGGGATCGGTTGCAGCTCGGAGTATCGGCAACGCACCCATGTGAGCGTTTTGAGAAATCAGCGCGCCGATCGGTTTCAGTAGCGTCCCGATCAATCCCAAGCCCTGAGCTAGGTTGGTACGCGCGAATCCCGGATGGGCGGCCAATGACGCGACGTGAGTGAGTTTGGCGAGCTGCAACCGCCGATGCATCTCGTAGGTGAAAAACAGGTTGGCGAGCTTCGACCGAGCATACGCGTCGAATCGTTTGTAGTTTGACCTTTCATACTGCGGCGCTTCCAAATCGATGCTACCGGAGCGATGCGCCAAGCTTGCGACGTTGACGATCCGGGCATCCTGTGCAGCCTTGATCGTCGTCATCAGCTTCGCGGTGAGGGCGAAATGACCAAGGTGGTTGGTGCCGAACTGCGATTCGAAACCGTCTTTGGTAGTGCGGTATGGCGTCGCCATGATGCCGGCGTTGTTGACCAAGACGTCGAGTCGTTCATTGGCACTTGAGAAGCGTCCGGCAAAATCGGCGATGGAGGACAGGTCGCCTAAGTCCAACAGCATCACCTCGACCCTCGCCGACGTAACGGAATCTTTGATGCGTCGCAACGCGGTTTCGCCGCGGGATTCGGACCGACATGCGAGAACTACGCTCGCGCCGTTGCGCGCCAGTTCGAGTGCCGTCTCAAAGCCGGTTCCGCTGTTGGCGCCCGTGACGACTGCCGTTTTGCCCGTCAAATCCGGGATGTCTGATGCGGTCCAGCGTTTGGCAGTCTTCATAGATGACGATTCCTTCGAGGTTTTGGTCGTGTACGCCGCGCTCATTACTATCGTACGTCGCTTGGATTGTCCTCTCGAGTATCGGTTCAGACGGTTGACAGAATCCATTAGCGGTTATAACTTTGCCCACAACGATTGGTAGCGGTTCGGATCGACGATCTTTGCTTGATCCGCAATCGATGCCGAGTTTTGCGACGAATCACAATCGGATCGTTAGGAGTTGAGATGCGAAACGCGATTAGTGGCGCCTCGAAGGCGCGTAAGTCGTTGATTGCGCTGGGACTGTCGGTCGCGGTCGCCGCGTTGGCCTTTGTAATGGCTTGCGGCGGCACCGAGACCGTTGTGCAGACCGTCGTGGTCGAAAGAGCCGTGCCGGGCGAGACCATCGTGCAGACGGTGGTGATCGAAAAGGAGGTGCAGGTTGAAGGCCAGACCGTGATACAGACCGTGGTCGTCGAAAAAGAGGTCAGAGGCGAGACGGTGGTACAGACCGTGGTCATTGAAAAAGAGGTTGAAGTTCAAGGACAGACGGTCGTCCAAACTGTGGTCATCGAGAAAGAAGTAGAGGTCGTTAAAGAGGTTGAAGTCGAAGTGGAGGTTGAGAAGGAAGTCGAAGTCGTCAAAGAGGTCGAGGTCGAAGTCGTCAAGGAAGTCGAGAAAGAGGTGATTAAGGAAGTTGAGAAGGAAGTTCAAGTCGTCGTGACGGCGACTCCTGCGCCGGCAGTGGTTGCGCCTCCGCCGACGTTCCAAGGCAATCTCAGACTTGGTGAAATCCTTATCGACCCGCCGGTGTTTTTGCCCAGCAAGCAGGGAACGGGTAACGCGCAGCTCTTGATCTTCTGGGGCTTCTTCGAGCCGCTGATGTGGGCGCAACATTCGGCACCGCCGAAATTGAACCTCGACGA
Source organism: Dehalococcoidia bacterium (assembly GCA_963662485.1). Taxonomy (GTDB): domain Bacteria; phylum Chloroflexota; class Dehalococcoidia; order Lucifugimonadales; family Lucifugimonadaceae; genus Bin127. The sequence goes on from OY759581.1 coordinate 704,466, forward strand.
ACCGACCTACACCGAGGGAATCGCTGAGTCTTGGGAAGTCGCAGACGACACTAGCTCAGTCACGTTCAAGATTCGTGAAGGCGTGAAGTTCCACACCGACTGGAACGGAAACGACTGGGGCGATGTTGACGCCTACGACGTGGAGTGGAGCTACGGCGATGCTCTGCGCGAAGGTAGCATCAACCAACGCGCTCAGGGTATCCAGAGATTCGTCTCTGGTTTCGAAGCGATCGACGACATGACCGTTCGCATGAACGTCAAAGACAACTCGCTCGACCCGCGCTGGTACCACATCATCTCAAACACGACGCTAGGCTCGCCGGTGATGGTTCCGAAAGAGCTTTACGACGAGATGGGCGAAGAGGCGGCAACGCTGACGCCGGTAGGTACCGGGACTTTCCAAGTTACGGAGTGGGTTACGGACAGTAACATCCGCGCTGAGCCGGTTGCCGGGCACTACCGTCAGCAACCCAGCGTCGCATCGTACGAAGTGATCCTGATGCCGGAGCCGCTCGCCCGCATCGCAGCGTTGCAAACCGGACTGATTCACGTCGCCCGTGTGCCGCTCAAGTTGATCAAGAACACTGTCAACAACATTGACGGCGCCCGACCTCAGGTTGTCGGACCGCCGATCAACCAAGTGGTGATGTTCGCTGGCAACTACTGGGCCGAGACGGACCAGCAAGGTGAAGACATCTACCGCAAGCGCGAAGGATTCAAACCCGACTCCGAACACCCATGGATCGGCGATCCCGATGACGAGGCGTCGATGGACCGCGCGAACAAGGTTCGGCGCGCATTGAGGCTCGGCATTGACCGACAAACCATCGTTGACGAGATTCAATCGGGCGTAGGTAGGCCGTTGACGAACGCGATGAACGCGTTCCCAGGCGACCCGCACTGGCGAGACGAGTTCGACGTCCAGTACGACCCGGACCAGGCCAAAGCGTTGCTCGCCGAGGCTGGTTACCCCGACTGCTTCCCATTCAAGTACCACGTTGCACCGGGTAAGGAATGGGATGCTGAAGTTGGCGGCGCAGTCGCGCAGTTCTGGCGTGAACTCGGATGCGAGGTAACGGTAGACGCGACGGATTACGGTGCCGCGCGTCCGCGATTGGTCAACCGACAGAAAGAGATTCCGTGGATGATCCAGGCTGGCACAAATGCCCGTCCGGACATCTTCTTCGGCTCGGTTTACCGACCGACATCCGGCTTCAACTACGGCATCGAGTTGCCGAACGAGATCACCGCAATCTCCCAACGCAACTTGGACCTGGCTTCGACGACGGTCGAGTCTCGAATTGCGAACTCGGTCGAGTGGTGGACCTACGTGAACAATTGGAACTTGGTGGCGTCGGTAAGCACGTTGCCGACTTCGGTTGTGCTTAGGCCGGAGATCGTCGAGTACAGCCCGTACATGAACACGGGTCCGGAATTCGTGGCTCCCGAAACGGTTGTCATGAGCGGCGAATGACGTCGTTCGCCGCGACCAAAACTGTGTGATTGACACACAGGCGGCGGTTGTATCCGGTGATCCACCGGGTGCAACCGCCGCTTGGTTGCGTCGCACGGTCTCGCAGATCGTCGGTTTCGTCAATTGAGAAAGCTCATAGCTAGGAGACTATTCGCGGCGGTGGTCGTGCTTCTGCTCGCCAGCGTCCTCGTCTTCGCGCTTTCTCGGATGAGCGGCGACCCGCGCCATCTCTTCCTCAGCGAATACACCACGAAAGAGCAGTGGGAAGCATGGGGTCGGGAATTTGGGCTTGATAGACCGTATTACGAGCAGTACTTCCGATGGCTGTCCGGTGCGATCCGTCTAGATTTCGACATTTCAGTTAAAGAGCAGGTACCGGCGACGCGGGTGGTGTTGCGTAAGGTGCCGAATACGTTGCAATTGGCGGTCGGAGCGTACGTCTTTGCGATGGTGTTGGGCATTCCGTTAGGGATTTTCTCAGCGATCTGGCGCGGCACCATGCTCGACCTAGTCGCGCGTGGATTCGCGTTGCTAGGGCAGGCGATGCCCGGGTTCTGGCTCGGTATCATGCTCATCCTCATTTTCGCCGTCAAACTCGGGTGGTTTCCGCCCGGCGAAAAGGGTGATCTGCGAAGCATCGTCCTACCGTCGATAACCCTAGGTTGGTACGCCGCCGCGGCGCTATTGAGGTTGACGCGCTCGGCTATGCTGGAGATTCTCGATAGCGAATTTGTCAAGTTGGCGCGTGCGAAAGGCGCATCGCAGGCGACGGTAATACTGAAGCACGCGTTCAGAAATGCGATAATCGTCCCGCTGACATTTGCCGGCGTCTTCCTAACCGCGTTGCTGACTGGCGCTGTGGTTACCGAGACGGTATTCGGTTGGCCCGGCCTGGGGCGATTGGCGGTGCAGTCGGTTTTCGGTACCGACTTTCCGGTGATCTCTGCCATCGTGATGTTTGCGACGGCTGGTTACTTGGCGATGAACTTGCTGGTCGACATTCTCTACGGCGTGCTCGATCCTCGCATCAGGCAGAGTTGAAGATGGCGACCGGGACCGAAACCACACTTGATGCCGCCGCTCCCCCGGCGGAAGTCCGCGAGAAGATCAATCCGCTTCTTGCGATTTGGAGGATTATCCGACGTTATCCGGTTTTGCCGGGTTTTATCGTCGCGTTGCTGGTGATCGCCGCCGTTTTCGCGCCTTGGCTTGCACAGCACGACCCGCTAATCGGCAAGTTGCGCGATCAGGACCGTCCGCCGATCTGGCAGGAGTCTTCGCCGATCAGTGGCAAAGAGCCGAAATGGGAATACCCGCTCGGCACCGATCCTCTCGGTCGCGACATGCTGAGCCGGATCATCTGGGGCGCGCGTTATTCGATGTTGATCGCATCGATCGTTTTGATAACAGGTGCGGTGGGGGGCACGATATTGGGTCTGATCGCGGGCTATTTTGGCGGCGTTTACGACGAGGTGTTGATGCGGATGGTCGATCTGACTTTGGGCGTGCCATTTATCCTTGTCGCACTCGCGACGGTGGTCGTGTTCGGTTCGAGCATGGGATTGATAATCGCGTTGCTGATTCTGTTCAGTTGGAGCGGATTCGCGCGGCAAGTCAGAGCCGAAACGTTGCGACTCAAGGCGTCGGATTACGTCGCGTTGGCCATCGTTGCAGGTGCATCAGCAAACCGCATCATCTCGCGACACGTGTTGCCGGGTGTCGTCAACACAGTGCTCGTGATTGCGAGCCTGAACATCGGTCAACTGATCCTGACCGAAGCGACGCTTAGTTTCCTCGGTGTCGGCATACCCAAGCCACGTCCGGCATGGGGATCAATGGTCGCCGAGGGGCGCGACTACATCGACACGTCATATTGGATGGCACTGTTCCCCGGATTGGCGATTTTTGCCGTCGTCTTCGCGATGAACTTCCTCGGCGACTGGATCCGCGACCGCCTTGACCCCAGGTTGCGTCAACTGTAGACGGTCCCTGTAGGCATCATTTCCGAGGGCAGGGCCCGGCAATGTTTGCCATCTATCCTGACCAGCCTTCGTTCTCAAGAACGCGCCCCGCCACTGCATCGAGTCTGCGAACCATCTGCGGATCGCGGTATTCCGGCGCCGTCGCGATGGCATGTTCCAACGCGGTGTGAACTCCTGACGGGAACGGTGCTTGCAGCGCGCCAATGATCGGTATCGCGGCGGCTACCAACCGTCGCGCATTTTCGGCGTTGCGATGCAAGACCTCTAGGATTAGCTCCGTCGAAACGTCCTCGTGCCCTTCGTGCCAACAGTCGTAATCGGTGACCATGGCGACGGTTGTGTAAGCGATCTCGGCTTCGCGTGCCAACTTGGCTTCCGGCATGTTGGTCATGCCGATGATGTCGCAATCCCAAGAGCGGTAGAGGTTAGATTCGGCGCGGGTGGAGAACTGCGGGCCGTTCATCGCGAGATACGTACCGCCGCGCACCAACTCGATATCCAATCCTCGTGCGGCTTTTTCGACGGCATCGTTCATCGTTGAACACACCGGGTCCGCCATGCTTACGTGCGCGACAAAGCCGGGACCGAAGAAAGACGTCTCGCGCCCGTGAGTCCGGTCCACGTATTGATCGACCAACACGAAAGTGCTCGGGCTCAATTCCTCCTTGAGCGAACCGACCGCGCTGAATGCCAAGATGCGGTCTACGCCGACTCGCTTGAGGGTGTCGATGTTGGCGCGGTAGTTGACATGCGTCGGCGGTACGCGGTGCCCGCGACCGTGCCGCGGCAGAAACGCGACGCGAATCCCTTCGAACGATCCGATCAAAATCTCGTCAGACGGTTCGCCGAAGGGTGATTCAACCTTGACCCACTGAGCATCGCGGAATCCTTCCAAGTCGTAGAGACCAGTTCCTCCGATGATGCCTACCGTAGTCTCGTTGCCGTTTGCCAATCCGATGCTCCTAATCTCGCTCTAATTCCGGTGAGGCGCGATGATGGATCTGCCTCGCCATTTTCGGGTGTTGAACCCCGATAGTTAGAATCTTAAGCGTGGCAGGGACGTGAATTGCGGAATCGGCCGAGATGGCGGAACGGTAGACGCAGCGGGCTTAAACCCCGCGGCCCGTTAAACGGCGTGTGGGTTCGAATCCCACTCTCGGCACCACCCACGGAAACTCAATACCTCCGCGATCTCCGGAACCGTTCCCTTGCGAGATCGATTTCCCACCGCACTTTCATGTGGACGGAGAGTCCTGCCATCGTGAAACCCAACCCAAGGAACGCGGTAATGATGACGATCGCCCACTGGGGTAGGATCGGATCCGGGTAATCGTTCATCAAGACTTGGAACAGCGTTGCGAGGGGGAGGCAAGCCGCGGCGATAATCCAAGCGATTAACGCGACGAGCGCGCCGCCTTTACGAGTTCCCGCGCCAATTGCAACCAGTGAAACGACGGTCCACAACGCGATATACACAGGTATCGACGTGGGAGCAGCGTCGGCGGTTGTGCGCCATCCCCACTGGAAATTGACCGCGACGATGTAGTCGACGGTGCCTAGTATCGCGGCTGGCGTCGCTAGAATCAGCGCCGCCCCATATCGATTCATCGTACCCATTTGCGTTTCATCTCTTGCGTCGGTCTTCGTCTACCAGTGCTAAACATCTTACATCAGTCTAAATCTAATCTTACACAATCGATTACCGATGTGCCAGTAGTGGCGCTTGTACTCGTCTGACGGTCTGGGTGATCGTTCTTGTTTGTATCATCGGTGGGCATGGTGGCGAACGAACCGCAATGCGTCGTTCGGGACGTTGCGTCCCGCATATTTCTATCTGGTCTGATCGCATTTCTGACCGCGTTAACGGTCGGCTGCTATGTCGTCGGCCAGAACGCAGGCGACACTTCCTCTTCATCCTCAGGAACGGGGGTAGCAGCGATCAGCCCCACTGGTTCAGACGGTGTCGATTTCAACTATGATCGGACGGAGTTGGTGTCGGTCGGCGAAAAGTTCGAGATTCCGCTCGTATGCATCCACCGAATCCTGCGTCCATGTGCCTTGCTCAGCGGTGAAATCGAGGGCGAACCCGGCTTCGTCGCGCGCGTCGCAGATCGTACCGACGGACAGGTGCAGTTTGAGGTCACTGCATTCCCGGAGCTGGGCATCGTCGGCGAGAATACCATGCGTCTCACTGCCGACGGCACATTGGCGATGGCTGAAATCTACTCCGGGCACGTCGGCGACGAATTCCCGGAATTCGACATCGCCCTACTTTGGGGACTCTACCCAACCGCGGATGCCCAGTTTGAAATCATCGATGCCGTTCAGTCAGAGATGAGGCAGGTGACGGCGGAAAACGCTGGCGTGCAGCTCTTCTACACCTACTCATCCGACAACTTCCTGTTCTCTAGGACTCCGATCCGCGACAAGGACGATTTCACGGGGCTCAAGGTTCGAAGCCACAGCCCGTTGTTGAACGATCTGCTCATCGGTCTTGGTGCGGAACCGCATTCCATTGCATTCGTCGACACCCACGCCGCGTTGGAAAACGGCACCCTCGATGCCGCTATCTCGTGCGGGTCATGTGGATACGACGTTGGATGGTTCGAAGTGACCGACTACCTGGCCGGCCCGATCGTTTCCATCACTCACGGTTGGTTCACGATGAATCAGACCCAGTGGGAGAAGATACCCGTTGATTTGCAAAACATCATCCTCGAAGAGGGCGCACGCCACAGCGCAATCAACCGGAAGTTGCTCCGCGAGCAATGGCACCAAGATGTGGCCCAGATCAATCTTGACGAGGGCATGGAGCTGAACCCATTCGACGACGACCTGCTAACGGCGATCCAAGACGCATCGATCCAGAGTGTCGTTCCAAGCTGGATAGAAAACGTCGGCGGATACGATTCGTCGATGGTCGCCCTTTTCAACGAAAAAGTGACTCCTATCCTCGGTGTCGAAATCCACCCCGACGATATTATTCGCACCGACGCTCATGCGAACGGTAGCCAGAATCGTTAGATCAACGTCGTATCTTCTCGCTAAGCATCGCCGATCCGCCCTGCTGTTAAACTCGCTCTCAACTGTGAACGACAAAATCTAAACGGGAAGTCCTCAAATGTCCGATGTAAACCAACGACACGTCTCATACGATGAAATCGTCCGAGACTTGAGGGCACAAGCGGTTTTGACGGCAGCCGGCGATGCTCCCGACGAAGAACTCACACGGCACGTCGGCTCGGAGTTCAAATCGAGCCGCATCCTAATCAAAGACAGCCGAAACCGCGCTACCGTCCTTACGTCGCCCGGCGGATCGCCCGGCGACCCACACATCCACCCGGACTTCAACGAATGGTTCATGGCGTTTGGCGGCGTGATGGGTTTCCTCGTCGGGGAGTACACGCCGTTTCAGGCTACGTTCGGAGACATCGTGGTCGCACCTTGCGGCTATCGGCATACACCCCTAGCGTGGTACGGCGACATGTGCATGCGTCTCGTTTGCACCAAGCCGGGATCGAACCACGACATCAAAGGCATCGAACCGTCGCGAAATGTTCGTCTAGACCCGGATTGGGAACCGCCGAATCGGGTTTTGACGCCATTGCCGTACATGATCGAACGGCATGGACTGGATGCCGATTGGCAGGAGTCGGTACTGCATGATCAGCGCAACCGCGTGGAAATGTTCAACGTCATCCCCGGCTCTGGTGCCGAGTCGGTGAACGGCGATACCGAATCTTGGTGGGTCGTATTGAAGGGCAACGTGCGGTTCGAGATCGCGGGCGATATCTTCGACGCGAGCAAGGGCAGCGTCGTCTACTCCAGCGACGGCGAGTACAGTTCGATCACAGCCACCGGACACAGCTCGGCGATTTTCGTCGAAGTCGCGGACCCGGAAACGTGTTAACGCGGCGCGGTACGCGTCCCATGTCCTAATGGATAATTCCGCCTTGAACGAGATTGACCATACGGTCTCGTAGTCAATCGACAGTAGCGAAACCGTGCCACGCCCGCGAACACCGCTGTCATTCCGAGCGCAGCGAGGAATCTCGTCACGGATACCTAGTTTGCCGAGCGAGATTCTTCACTCCGCTTCGCTCCGTTCAGAATGACATGGGCGCCGTTCACGCCGACATTGCAAATTCCTCAGTTGAGGAAAAACGGCTATCGGCGCGTCCGCGCTTGTACACTGTTACCAAGTCGAAAATCGACCGAATGGTCGCTCGGAAACACGCCAAAACTCGGAAAAGAAGATGCCTGGAACGAACATCCGTCATGTCCCTTACAGTGAGATCGTGGAGTCGATCAGACCAGGAGCACCGGACCACGGGGGGCCGGTACTGCAGGAGATCGCAACTTCTGGCGGAGGTTACGGTGCGGTCACGAAATCGCGCATCATGATCACCGATTCGCGTAATCGCATGGCGGTTATCTCGTCGCCGGGCGGTTCGCCGAGTGATCCGCACCTGCACGACGATTTCAACGAGTGGTGGGTCGTGTTCGGCGGTGAGATGCGTTACCAGATCGGCGAGTACGAGCCGTTCAAAGCCCATTTCGGAGATATCGTCGTCGCGCCTTGTGGCTACCGACACGATCCGAAGGCTTGGAAGGGCGAGATGTGCATGAGGATGGTGATCGGGAAACCCGATTCAAACCATGACCTCAGAGGACTGGAGCCGGCGAGGACGATCCCGCTTGAAGACCACTGGGAGCCGCCCAATCGCATCCTCACTCCGCTCGCTTACATGATCGAACGGCACGGTTTAGATTCCGATTGGCAAGAGACCGTGATTCTCGACCAACGGAATCGCGTGGAGATGTCTCACATCATGCCCGGCGGTCCGACCGCCTCAGTCTCTGGCGATGCCGAGGCTTGGTGGGTGGTCCTGAGCGGCGACGTCAAATTCCACCTCGACGACGATATCGTCAACGCTTCACCCGGTAGCGTCGTGTACTCCGGCGAAGGCGAGATGTGCAGCATCTCCGTTGACGGCGACGAATCGGCGATATTCATCGAAGTGCTAGAGCCCTAAGCGGCGACCTCGCTGCCCGTGTAGCCTTGTTTGTGGCTGGGGCAGGATGCGAGTTAGTGTCGGCTTACGCGCCGAGATGCGTGCGGTAATCGTCGAGGATGGCGTCGCGGGACTCTTCGTTTGTAGCTTCGGCGTAGATGCGGAGGAGGGGTTCGGTGCCAGACATTCGGACTACGGCCCACGCGCCGTTTTGCAGGTCGAGGCGGACGCCGTCGCGGCGGTCTTCGCTAATTACGTCGATGCCGCCAAGCGATTTGGGTGAATCGTCGGCGAGTGCGGATGCGATGGGGTCACGTTGGTCTGGAGTGAACTGGATGTCGATGCGTCGGAAGGTGTGCGGGCCGGTGATTTCGTGGATCTCGGCGAGCAGTTCGGTCGGCGACTTGCCAGATATCGCCATGCTTTCGAGGAAAAACAGGGCGCTGAGCGGTCCGTCGCGTTCAGGGATGTGTCCGGCGAACGCGTAACCGCCGCTCTCTTCACCACCGAGGACGCAGGCATTGTCCAGCATCGCCGGTCCGACGAACTTGAAGCCTACCGGTGTGCGGTGCAGTTCTACGCCGTGATGCTGGGCTAGGCGGTCCATCATGCTGCTCATCGTGATCGTGCAAGCGGCACCGCCGGGGAGATTCCGGCGCGCTTTCAGGTGATGGAACAGCATCGAGAACGCTTCCAGCGTCGTCAGATACACACCGTTCTCAGCAACTACGCCGAGACGGTCAGCATCGCCATCGGTCGCCACGCCGACATCGAAACCGGTTTCGTTGATGCTTGAGATGAGCGGATACAGGTTGTCTCCGACTGGTTCGGGTTGTTTCATCCCCGGAAAAGCAGGATTGACCTCGCTCCTGATCTCTGAAACTTCCGTCGAACCGCCATCGAGTAACGCGGCGATGATGCCAGCGCCGGAACCGTGCATCGAATCGACCGCAACGCTGATACCTGCCGACTTGATGCGCTCGATATCGACCAACCCTGCGAGTTGGGCGAGGTACGGAGAAACCATGTCGATGGTTCGAATCTCGGCGCGACTAGCCCCGCTGTCGTTAACCGAACTCATCGCTTCTGGCAGGTAGGACTCGATGCGTTCGACTTGATGAGGCGGCGCGCTGCCGCCAGCGTCTGACTTGACTTTGAAACCGTTCCATTCGGGCGGGTTGTGGCTCGCGGTAATCATCACGCCACACGCCGCGTCGGTTGTCGTCACCGCCAGACTCAACGCTGGCGTCGGGGTCGAATGGTCGGCGAGATAGACCGGTATCCCGCGCGCGGCGATGACCTCCGCGACGCATTCAGCGAACGCGTCAGATTGGAAACGCGTGTCGTATCCCACCGCGACGCCGCGTGTCGATTGCCCCGTCGCAATAACATCCATTGCCACCGCGGCAGCGCAAGCGCGGACGTTCTCGAACGTGTAGTCATCACCGATGATGGCGCGCCAGCCGTCGGTGCCGAAAGAGATGTCGGGTTGGTATGTCAATCGAGAGCTGTGGTGTCCGCGATGTTTCCGTTAGATGCCCGCGGCGGTGCGAAGGGCGTTGGCCTTGTCGGTGCGTTCCCAGGGAAGATCAAGGTCTTGGCGGCCGAAATGTCCGAATGCGGCTACGGGTCGGTAGATGGGACGACGCAAGTTCAACGATTCGATGATGCCGCTCGGTCGCAGATCGAAGTGTTTGCTGACGAGCGCGGCGATCTCGGTGTTCGGGATCTTTCCAGTGCCGCGCGTTTCGACCATCAAGGATACAGGTTCGGCTTTGCCTATGGCGTAGGCGATCTGCACTTCGGCGCGTTTAGCCAAGCCGGCGGCGACGACGTTCTTGGCAACGTATCGGGCCGCGTACGCGCCGGATCGGTCGACTTTCGATGGGTCTTTGCCGGAAAACGCGCCGCCGCCATGCCGCGCGCTACCGCCATAGGTGTCGACGATGATCTTCCGACCAGTCAATCCGGCGTCGCCGTGAGGCCCGCCGGTGACGAACCGCCCGGACGGGTTGATGAGATATTTCGTCGCGTCGTCGCGCATTTCAGCGGGAACTAGAGGATCGATGACTTTCGCGATTAGGTCCGCTTCAATCTGAGATTGTTCGGCGTCCGGGGCGTGCCAAGTAGACAATACGATGGTGTCGATGCGCTGCGGCTCGTGGTCATCGTTGTATTCGACGGTTACTTGACTCTTGGCATCGGGGCGCAGGTAAGGAATTGAACCGTCGCGCCGGGCGTCGCTCATGCTCTTGGTCAACCGATGCGCCAGAGATATCGGCAACGGCATCAACTCGGGCGTTTCATCGACGGCGTATCCGATCATCATCCCTTGGTCGCCTGCGCCTTGTTGGACGCCTTCATCGGCTTCACCGCCGCGATCTTCGAGCGCGGTACTGACTGCCGCGTTGATATCTGGCGATTGAGCGTGCAGAAACACCCCGATTCGGCAAGATTCGTGGTCGAATTCATATGCTGGATCGTCGTATCCGATTTCCCGGATCGTGTTGCGTGCGACGGCTTCAAAGTCGATATCGGCGAGGGTCGTGATTTCGCCGAACATCCATAGGCGGTTCGTCGTGCAGGAAGTTTCGCAGGCGACGCGGGAATTGGGGTCGCCGGCGAGCGCGGCGTCAAGCACGGCGTCGGAAACCTGATCGCAAATCTTGTCGGGATGTCCATCGGAGACCGACTCCGAGGTGAGAAGGAAGTTCGAGCTACGTTCTGTCATCTTGTGATTCCTGCTTGTGTCGCGATTGGTCAGGTCGTGAAGTTGCCTAGGTGCCGAGTTCCCAAGAGTTGAGGTATTTTTCCTGATCTGCGGTCAATGCGTCGAAGGTCATCCCCATCGAGTTCAACTTCAACGAAGCGATCTCGACATCGATCTCAGGCGGCAAAACGTGTACGCCCGGCTCAAGGGAAGCGTGGTTGGCGGCGATGTACTCGCTGGCGAGGGCCTGGTTCGCAAAGCTCATGTCCATGACACTCGGCGGGTGCCCCTCGGCAGCGGCGAGGTTGATAAGTCGTCCCTCGGCGAGCAGATTGATGCGTCGTCCGTCTTCAAGTGTGAACTCTTCCACGAACGGCCGGAGGTAACGACGCGACTCTGCCATCTCTTCGAGTGCTTCGATGTTGATCTCGACGTTGAAATGTCCTGAGTTTGCGACGATTGCACCAGACTTCATGCTTTCGAAGTGTTGCTTGTCGACCGCGTGCCAGCCGCCGGTAACCGTCAGGAAGATATCACCGATCTTCGACGCCTCGTCCAAAGACATCACGCGGTGTCCGTCCATCACGGCTTCGAGTGCGCGAACGGGATCGACTTCGCAGACTACCGTGTGGGCTCCTAAGCCGCGGGCGCGATCGGCGAATCCGCGTCCGCACCAGCCGTAACCGATGATGACGACTGATTTGCCAGTGATAAGCATGTTGGTCGCCCGGATGATGCCGTCGAGAGTGCTCTGACCGGTGCCATACCGGTTGTCGAACATGTGCTTGGTCATCGCGTCGTTGACGGCGACGATGGGATACGCCAACTTCCCTTCGGCGTGAAGTGCCTTGAGACGAATGACGCCGGTAGTGGTTTCCTCCATGCCGCCGATGGTAGTTTCGAGCAACTCGCGCTTATCGGTGTGGAGTATCGCTACGAGGTCCGCGCCGTCATCGATGGTGAGATGTGGTTTGGTGTCGGCGGCGGCTGATATGTGCTGGTAGTAGGTTTCGGAGTCTTCACCGTTACGGGCAAATACCGAGATTCCCTCGGCTACGAGGTGCGCGGCGATGTCGTCTTGGGTCGAGAGTGGATTTGAGGCGCAGAGAGCGAGTTCGGCACCGCCAGCCACGAGCGTCTTGGCGAGGTTAGAGGTCTCGGACGTGACGTGAAGACATGCGGCGATGCGAATGCCTTCAAGTGGGCGCACTTCGGCGAAGCGTTGCCGAATGCCTTGCAATACCGGCATCTGCTGGTCGGCCCATTCCGATTTCAGTGCCCCGTCAGCGGCGAGGCTGAGGTCCGTGATGTCGTAGTTCATCAATGCTCCGATTGGTTGATTGTCAGTTGGTAAACGTCGCTGCGCGCAAGGGGAGCGCAGAAGTGCGGTCGAATGCGGTCATTTCGGCGAAAACGTCGAAACGATCGGCGATTTCGGAAGGTGTCAAGTTCGCGAGACGGTCGAGACCAAATCCCTCGACGGTAAAGGATGCGATAACGGTGCCGGCAACAACCGCCTGTCTCAACGTAGCGCTGTCGTGCTTCCCAACGGCACCGAGGTATCCCATGAAACCGCCGGCGAAAGAGTCGCCAGCACCCGTAGGGTCGATGACTTCATTGACCGGATATGCGGGGACCAAAAGACACTGTCCATCGGCAAAGAAAGCAGCGCCATACTCACCGCGCTTAATGACGACGTTGCCCGGACCGGCATCGGCGATACCCGTCGCCATGTCGATCAGATTGGTCTCGCTGGTGAACATCTTGGCTTCGCCCTCGTTGATGACAGAGACGTCGAGTTGCGTCATCAAATCTGCAAGCGTGTCGCGTTTCTCGGCGATCCAGTGATTCATCGTGTCGCCCGCGACTAACTCGAGGTCGTCCGACATCTGATTTAGGACGGATTGCTGCGTCTCCGGGTCGCAGTTGGCGAGAAAAAGATAGGGCGTGTCGGCGTGCGATGCAGATACGACCGGGTCGAATTCCGCCATGGCGTTCAACTCGGCTGATACCGTCTCTGCGTCGTTGATGTCTTTGATGTAGCTGCCAGACCAACGAAACGTCTCACCGTCGATCACTTCCAACCCGCTGAGATCAATCCCGCGCGATTCGAGCAGTTGGCGATGTTCATCACGAAAATCCCGTCCGGCGATTCCGATCATCGCGACGTCAGTGAAGTAGCTCGCGGCAACGGAAAAGTAGCAAACGGAACCTCCGAGCTGCATCTTCCGGACGCCAGCGGGGGTTTCGACGTCGTCGTAGCCGACGGAACCGACAACCAAGAGATTCACCGCAGATTCCTCGCGCCGTCGGCTAGGTGTGAATCGTCAGGAATGCAGGGTTCGATTTCGTCTCCGAGGGTGCGACGCAGGATCGCGTCCTCGGAGCTATGCATGTCGCCGGTCAACACGTTGCAGGTCACGCGCCGGTGGCGTGGGGCAGACCGCCAGCGATCCAGGCCGGCGTGCCGTCTTCGATGTTGTAAAGCCGAGAAGTTTCGGCACCCATCGCGGCGGCGTACTCGGCGGCGAGGCCGCTTCGGGCACCGACTTCGCAGATGAAGAGCAGATTGCCCTCCGTCGGCAACTCGTCGAATCTCGGAATGATGTCGTCGACCTGGATCCAGACCGCTCCATCTACGTGCCCTGCTGCCCATTCGTCCGGGTTACGCACATCAACGACGGTTGAATCGCCATTTTGGACCATTTCGTACGCCTCTTGCGACGTGATGCGAGCGTACGGTTCGCCTGGTACTTGCCTTGCCATTGGTATCCTGTTTCTCACTGTTGAAACCAAGTTCGATTGTACTTGATGCGGTGGATGGGTACTGGGAATCGACGCGAGATGAACTATGCGCTTACAGCTTTTCTCCGGTCAAAAATGACGCCGCGGCGGTTGCGAGAGGCAGCGGGCCTAACGCGAGGATTGCTAACGGTACCAACGGGATGGAAGCGGCGGCGATGTAGAAGAGCATCGCGCGACCAAAACCTCTGGTGAATGAAGCGAGGGCTCCGATCCGTTGCGTCGCGAAATGGATCGATGCGGTGATGGCGACGAAGGTCAGAGAGCCGATGACCCCGGCGTAGAGCACCTTGACGAGGAAGATGTAGCCGTCCAAGAACGAACCGAGCAACGTTTCGACGAACGCTGATATCCACAAACCAGGCCGCAGTCCTTCGACGATGTCGCCGAAAATCAAGATCGTCAGCGGCAACAAAAATCCGATTAGCAACGGTGTAGCGATGGTGTAGGCGATGGCTACGATCAACCATCTGAAGATGCTTGACGCCTCTTGTCGCGAGGTAAATGCGGCATACATGATCCCGCCGCCGACGGCACCGCCACCGACAATGTATGCGGCGATCACTCTGAGGAAGCCTTGCACGAAGTTCGGGCGAAAAAATTGAAACCCGAACTCGCCGATGCCGCTGTCGACGATGGTGATCAGCGTCGCGAGATATCCGACCAGCATCCCGACAGTGGCGCCGACGACGATACCTAGCCACATTAAACGTCTTTGCACGACACGTTCAACGTCCAAGCGTTCATTTTCCGCCTGCCGAAGTCGATTCAGCGCTTCAGTTCGGCGATCAACCGTCGCTGCGAGGTTGTCGGCACTCTCCTCGATCGAGTGAGTATCTGAATTGGTCATACCTTCAATTGTGCATTGACGAGTTCGGTGTTGATTGTTGATTGACGATAACGTGCCACCGTGATAATGTTTGCAGTCGAATGTAGGTACCGGTGAAGAGATTCCCGTGTCCGAACGAAATTAGGAGGTATTCCAAGAAGAAATATCTTGTGTTAGCGGCTGTCTCCGCGTTGGCGGCATTCGCCATCGCGTGTGGAGGCACTGAGACCGTGGTCGAGACGGTTGTCGTCGAAAAGGTCATCACTCAGGCACCTGAACGCATCGTCGAGACTGTCGAGGTCGAAAAGGTCGTCGAAAAAGAGGTCGTGCAGACCGTCGAAGTCGAACGCGAAGTCGTTGTCGAGGTCGAAAAAGAGGTCGTGCAGACCGTCGAGGTCGAACGCGAAGTCGTAGTCGAGGTTGAGAAACAGGTTGTTCAGACCGTCGAAGTCGAAAAGGTCGTTGAGGTTGAGAAGGTCGTCGAAGTCGAAAAAGTCGTCGAGGTTGAAGTGGAAGTCACGGTGGCGGCTGACGACGCAGTGATGGACGATGGCGTTATCCCTCGGGAGCGTCAATTCATCATGCTCTGGGGCGGTTCCGGCGGCGTCGGATCGGCAGGCCAGTACACCAACCACGATATTTGGAACGTCTACTCTGGCGTCAGCCACCAAGACGGACCCCAGCTGATATTCGAGCCGCTCGCGTTCTACTCCGCGTTCAACGACACCGAATATCCATGGCTCGCCGAGTCGTGGGAATACAGCGACGACTTCACGGAGTTGACGATCAACACCCGTCAGGGCGTCAACTGGAGCGACGGAACACCGTTCGGCGCGCACGATGTCGCGTACACGCTTGAGCATCTTCGCACCACGCCGGGTTTGCCACACAGCGGCCAGGTCCAAGCTGATGTCGCGTCGATTGAACAGGTCGACGACAACACCGTGTTGGTCAAGTTCCAAGGCCCGCGACCGAAGTTCATGTACTTCATGACCTACAAGTTCGACATCGGTCTCTACATCGTGCCCAAGCACATCTACGAGGACCAAGACTGGTTCGAGTTCACGAACTACGACCAGGCGAAGGGTTGGCCCGTGACTACCGGACCTTGGGAAGTCGTCCAGACATCCACGCAGTCCAAGATTCTGAACCGTCGCGATTCGTGGTGGGCATACGAACAGGGCGTCGTGGACAAGATGCCGGAAGTTATGCAGATCGTCTACATCCCGAACCCGGGCGAGACTCAGATGGCTCAGGAGATGATCGCGAACCGTGCCGACGCATCGTTGTCGTTGCAGACGGGTACGATGCGCGAGGTGTTGGCGCGCAACAGCGCCATCATCACGCACTCTGGATTCAACCCTCCGTATGGTTACGTTGACTGGTGGCCCATCGGTCTGCTGTTCAACGCCAGCGAGCCGCCGTATGACGACAAGCGCGTGCGCTGGGCGGTTTCGAACTACCTGAACCGCGAGCAATTGATCGAGATCGGTTTCGGCGGCGCGGGCACGCTCTCGTACCTGCCGATTCCGTCGTACGCACCGTTGCAGCGCTACTTCGACGTTGTTGAAGACAAGCTGACGACAACGCACGACACAACGGCATACAACCCAGCACGCGGAGACGAGTTGATGATGGAGGCCGGGTACTCGAAGAACGCTGACGGCTACTGGGAACGTGACGGCAATGTTGTCGTTTGCGACATCCTGAGTTTCGGCATCTTCAACCACTACGGTCCGATCGTGGCGCGGCAGCTGGACAACCACGGCATTAAGTCGTCGTACAGCACGCCGCCGGACGCTTGGTCTAGGCAGTCAGCCGGCGAGGCATCTTGTGGTTTGCGTGGACACGGCGGTTCCGTACGTGACCCGTACTTCACGCTGCGGCTCTACACCGGCGGCGACCCGAAGACCTACAACCCCGACGCGGCGCCAGGTCCGGACAACCAGCCACCGAACCCGTATCACTGGTACAACGAAGACTTCAACCGGATCACCGACGAGGTCTTTGCGACCGCGATCGACGATGTCGCGACGCTCGAAGAGCTTTGGGCGGATGCGATGGAGATCTGGTTGGAAGAATTGCCCGACGTTCAGGTTCTCGAGTTCTACCACCGGATCCCGATGAACACGACGTACTGGACGAACTGGCCAACGCACGACAACCCGTACACAAACGGCGCGTTCTGGCACCTGACGTTCCAGCTGATCCTTAACCAGCTGGTACCGGTCCAGTAGCCGGGCGGTTTTAACCCGCAACGGTCCGATAGGGCTCCGCCACGACTATGTGGCGGAGCCCTATCGACAACTAGAACGTTAAAGTCGTGGAATCTCCGAACGGGGGTTTTCGCGACAACCAAATGATGTCGGCTCAAGTCATGCCTAAATCGCAAGTTAGTAAAGGTTCGTAGCGCCACATGCCTTGGCGATACATTGCAGGCCGACTCTTGATGTTCGTCATCACGATTTGGGTGGCGAGCACGATTGTGTTTTTCCTGCCGCGCGTCTCCGGGCAGAATCCGTTAGCGGAGAAGATTTATCAAGACGCGCAACGAGGCGGTTATCAAGACCCGGCGGTGCAGGAGCGCGTCAGGGTGTTTGAGCAGAAGTACGGGTTCGACAAGCCGCTTTGGCGGCAATACGTCAAATTCGTTTCCGACGTGGTGCAGTTCGATCTCGGAAGATCGATATTTTTGTGGCCGAAATCGGTTAACGAGATTCTTGCCGAGGGCATAATGTGGACGCTCTCGCTGGGATTGCTGACGCTGATACTCGCTTTCCTAGTCGGTTCGGGGATGGGCGCGATGTTGGAATGGAAGCGTAACAACTTGGGTTTGATGGTCTCGATGGCGCCGATTCTGGCACTCTCGGCGGTGCCGTTCTTCATCTTCGGGTTGGTACTTCAACTCCTCGTCTTCAATATCAATCGCGAGTATCCGCTCGTGTACGGATTCCAACAAGGGGTGTTGGGTTGGCCAGACTGGTCGGACTGGGGTTTCGTCCTCAGCGTCTTGAAACACGGGTTGCTTCCCGCCTTGTCGATCACAATGGTTTCGCTCGGCGGCTGGGCGATGGGAATGCGCGGAATGATGGTTACTACCAAGGGCGAGGACTACATGGTGCAGGCGGAGGCTAAGGGTCTCCCCGAGCGGACGATGTTGACCAAATACGCGATCAGGAATTCGTTGCTACCTCAGGTGACCGGTCTGACGTTGGCTCTAGGGCTCATCGTGTCGGGCGTGGTACTGGTTGAAATTGTTTTCGGATACCCAGGGGTAGGTGGCCAGCTGGTTCAGGCGGTAAGTCGTAGCGACTACCCGACGATTCAGGGTATCGTGTTCGTTTTGGCGTTTGGCACTGCCGCCGCGACGTTGGTTTTGGACCTGACCTATCCGCTGTTAGATCCCCGCATCAAGTCGATTGGCGGTGGTTGAAGATATGAACGCGGAACAGGCCCAAACCGACGCCAGTCAATCGACCTGGTGGGATTCTGTCACTACTCGATCCGAGTTCGTGCGCGACCGCGTCGTTCCGATCCTGCGCTACTTGAGACGCAACCAACTGATGTTGATCGGCTTGGGAGCGTTTGCGGGGTTGATTCTGTTCGTCGGCATCTCCTATCTGTTTTACGAGCAAGAAGACCTGCTGCAGGAAAGACAGGGCGTCGAGGGTCTGGTCAAAGCGGCTTCGGTGCAAGCGAACCAACGTCCCTCTTGGAATCCTTGGAGCGGATACCCGTTGGGCACCGACGTGCAAGGTAGGGATATCTACGCCGCGGTTGTCGTCGGAATACCGTTGTCGTTACGGATCGGTTTGATCGCGGCCGCGATCGGCGTCGGCGTCGGCATGGTGCTCGCTTTCGTAGCGGCGTATGTTGGAGGCGCCGTCGATGCCGTGATTCGCACCGTCGTCGACAGCTTGATACCGATACCGGGACTTTTGGTATTGGTACTGGTTGCCACGTCGCTCAATCCGGGACAGGGGCTCACTGTCGATCAATTGGCCTTCGTTATCGCCGTTTTGGCGTGGCCCGGCCCGGCGCGCGTCATACGGTCGCAGGTTTTGGTGATTCGCGAACGCGGGTACGTAGAGATGGCTCGAATGTCTGGCACGAGTGCTATGGGCATCATCTTCAAAGAGATGATGCCGAATTTGGCACCATACGCTCTCGCGAGTTTCGTCGCCGCGGTTTCGGGATCGATACTTGCGTCGATCGGCTTGGAGTCGCTCGGTTTGGGCCCGCTCGATTCGCCGACGCTCGGCAGCATGATCTACTGGAACATCTTTAACAGCTCAGTGCTGCTCGGACTGTGGTACTGGCTACTACCGCCGATCGTTGTACTGATAACGTTGTTCGTCGGTCTGTTCATGATCTCAGCAGGACTCGACGAAGTCGCAAACCCGAGGTTGCGCCGGCGAGTGTGAGCATTTGAAAAATTCTTATCCGACTTAGGGAGTCTTGAAGTGCTTTCAACCGTGGTCAGGCTAAATGTCGCTGTTTGTCGGTCAAGTCGTTTTCCGCATTAAATCCACGAGCCCGGCGTTCTCCAGAAAGATCACAACCGACAACACCGCGTGAGATAAACCGAAAATCCAAGGTATCCAACGCTCAATCTTTGTGATCTGCCAGTACGCGCCGCTTTCGCCCTTGCCTAACAATTCCCACTCATTCCGGTAGACTGCGGCTGGCAAGAGTTCCTCCAACTTGTGGATGATCTCGAACTTGGCTCGGTTCAAATCAGCGTGAGACCTGATGACCGCACGCCAAACGAGTGCGACCGCGATCCCTACAACGGGGATAATGAGTGTCGACAGTCCCAAGTCGAAATTCGTGTATTGCAAGCCGTACAACGCGACGATGGCGGCGCTGAGCGTCAGCAGATAGCGGCTCGATGCGATGCGTCGTGCGCTGACGTTCTCAGCGGACTGCACGTAGAGCTTGTACTGTTCGAGCAGGTGGGCTTGGAAATCGCCGTTGTAAGTCACTGCTGAGTGGTTAAAAGGCGACCGGTTCGTCTGGTTGCTCATGACCTACCCGCTTCGGCTATTAATCTCTGGAGATTGTCCCAGGACCAGACGTGAATTTCGTCTTCTCGACGGGCCTGTCTGGGTTTCGTGCAAGTATGGTCGGGCCGACCTTTCAAGAGGAAATAAGGGGTTCCCTCTTCGCGTGCGAAAAATACCTCGGCGGCTACGCCTGATGCGGTGTCGGTGTGGCGGCCGCAGATCACGATCACAATGTCGCATCTTCGAATGATTGCCCTGACTCGCTGTCGCCACACACTCGTATAGGGCTCACGCAACGATTCATCCTCAATTGCGAACGGCGAGTCGGGATTTTCCGCTTGTCCGACTAGGTTGTCTCTCAAGTCAAGATCGTTGTGGAAATCGAAGCTGATGAATGCACGTTTTTGTGACATGGTTTTATCCTCCCAAATAGATGTTGGCGCCAAAGGTTTTGGCCAACGAAAACTACCGAACGACGCCCTGTTTCCCTAGTGTACGCCGCTTGAACATCCCGCTCATTACCGAGCGAAGAGACGCGTTCAGCATACCCTAACGAGATTGAAACCTTTGCAATACCTAGGTCACTCTGGCGCAATCCGCTGCCAATCCGAGCGTGGTGAGGAATTTCGTCGTGGAACCTAGTTTGCCGCGCGAGATTCTTCACTCCGCTTCGCTACGTTCAGAATGACATGGTCCCCGATCACCGAGACACCGACGCGGCAACAAAATGAAACGGGCTCGGCCGGCGAACCGGTCGAGCCCGTGAATGAGTCTGCGAGGAACTCGATTACTGGGTTGCCCTGAGGTTGTTCAGGATCAACTGGAAGGTGAGGTGCCAGAACGCGCCGTTGGTGTACGGGTTGTCGTGGGTCGGCCAGTTTGTCCAGTAGGTCGTGTTCATCGGGATGCGGTGGTACCACTCGAGGACCTGCACGTCGGGCAGTTCGTCGAGCCAGATGTCCATCGCCTCGGTCCACAGCTCTTCGAGCTTGGCGACGTCGTTAATGCCGGTCGCCGAAACTTCGTCGGTCAACTCGTTGAACCGCGGGTCGGACCAGAAGTAGGCGTTGGTCTGGTGACCTTCGCCGGCCTCTTCAGCATCCGTGCCGTAGTAGAGGTTCATCGTGAAGTACGGGTCGCGTACCGAACCGCCGTGCCCTCGGAGACCGCAGGAGGCTTCACCAGCGCTCTGCTGTGCCCAAGCGTCGGGCGGGTTGCTGTACGACGACTTGATGCCGTGGTTGTCCAGCTGGCGGGCGAGGATCGGACCGAAGTCGTTGAAGATACCGAATCCGAGGATGTCGCAGATTAGAACCGTGCCATCCCTCTCCCAGTATCCGTCGGCGTTCTTGCTGTAACCAGCTTCCATCATCAAACCGTCGGCTTTGCCGGGGTTGTATTCGGTCGTGTTGTGCGTGGTGTTCAGCTTCTCCTCGACGGCGTCGTAGTAGCGCTGTAGCGGCGCGTACGACGGGATCGGGAGTTGCGACGGGGTACCGGCGCCATCATAGGCAACCGAGATCAGCTGCTGACGGTCGATGTAGTACGAAACGGCCCAGCGGACTCGCTTGTCATCGTACGGCGGCTGGCTGGCGTTGAACAGCAGACCGATAGGCCACCAGTCAACGTAACCGTAAGGCTTCTCGAAACCGGAGTGGGTAACGACTGCGGGGTTACGTGCAAGGACTTCCGCCATCGTAGTCGGGCGAAGGTCAAGCGTGGCGTCGGCGCGGTTCGCAATGACGGCTTGTGCCATCTGCGTCTCGCCCGGGTTCGGGACGTACACGATCTGCAGAACCTCAGGCAGTTGGTCGACGATACCTTGATCAACGGCCCACCACGAGTCGCGGCGGTTGATGATCTTCTGCTCGGGCGAAGTCTGAATGACGTGCCACGGGCCGGTGGTCACGGGCCAACCCTTGTCGATGTCGAAGTGCGTGAACTCGAGCCAGTCGTTGCCTTCAAAGACGTGCTTCGGAACGATGTATAGCCCGATGTCGAACTTGTACATCATGAAGTACATGAACTTCGGACGCGGACCTTGGAAGTTGACCGTGACGGTCAGATCATCTACCTGTTCGACGGACGCAACGTCGCGTTGGACCTGCGCGCTCCGGCGGATGCCGGAGTTGTTCGCCAGGTAGTCCAGCGTGTAGGCGACATCATGGGCACCGAAAGCGACGCCGTCGCTCCAAGTGATGCCGTCTCGCAGTTTGATCGTCAACGACGTAAAGTCGTCGTTGTACTCCCATTCCTCGGCGAGCCAAGGATAGACGGTGTCGTTGAACGCGGAGTAGAAAGCCAGCGGCTCGTACAGCAGTCCGGGACCGTTCTGGTGGCTAGTTCCGCCGTTGTAGATGTTCCAGATGTCGTGGTCAGTGTAGCGTCCGGCGGCACCAACACCACCGCTGCCGCCCCATAGCAGGATCAGCTGGCGGTCGCGGGTGATCTCGTCGGTCATCATCATCGTGTCGTCAGCTGCGGCGGTCACTTCGACCTCGACCTCAACGACTTTCTCGACTTCGACGACCTTTTCGACCTCGACGACTTTCTCGACTTCGACGGTCTGGACTACTTGCTTCTCGACTTCGACGACGACTTCGCGTTCGACCTCAACGGTCTGAACGACTTCCTTCTCGACTTCGACGACGACTTCGCGTTCGACCTCAACGGTTTGAACGACTTCCTTCTCGACGACCTTCTCCACCTCGACGGTCTCAACGATGCGTTCGGGAGCTTGCGTGATGACACGCTCCACGACGACGGTTTCGACCACAGTCTCGGTGCTTCCGCATGCGATAGCACCAACGGCTAGCGCGGCGGCAAGGACGAGAGAAGTTGCCATTGTCGCGATGTATTTGCGCATTGACTTCCTCCTGAGTTATGCCGATTCTTCACGTGCGATGTACGCACGCGTACAAACAGCAAAATTGTAATAGCGCCATTTCTTGAAGTCAATTCAAGGCGATTCGCCACAACGCGCTGGCGGGTCAGGACCCGATGACCTATAGCGAGATTCGTAGCTGATGAACGCTCCTATTCATCGTCCATTGCGAACGACTCATCAGGTTGAACGGCGTCCCGATGCGGAGAGGACACGCGCTTCCGCGCAGGGTGGAGAAATTGACAAACGGATTTTCAACGTCTAAAATCGTTGCGATTCACGATTCTCGCAAACGAAAACGGCGCGGCATCGTGGAGCCCCAATCCGAGCACTTGAAAACGCGGGCCGATTCGAAGGCGAGATGGTCTTAAAGTACATAGTCAGCCGCTTGGCGATGTTTATCGTCACGATCTTTGTGGCTAGTACGATCATCTTCTTTTTGCCTCGAATGACTGGACAGAATCCGCTTGAAGAGAAGTTCTATCAAGAGGCGCAACGCGGCGGATACCTCGAAGATGTTGATGAGATCGTAGCCGCGTTCGAAGCCCAGTACGGTTTCGACAAACCGCTCTGGCAACAGTACTTCACTTTCATGGTCAACCTGACGCGGTTCGATCTGGGTCGATCCATCTTCAGCTGGCCCAAGACTGTGAACCAGCTGCTCGCCGAGACGGTGATGTGGACGTTGGCTTTGTCGCTGCTGACCGCGTTTATAGCGTTCGGCGTTGGCACGATCATGGGCGCGCTGATGGAATGGAAACGAAACAACACCTTCTTGATGGTGTCGTTCTTCCCGTTCATGATTTGGGCCGCGGTCCCTTATTTCATATTTGGGCTGGTGTTACTGACGGTCTTTTCGTTCGCCTGGCCGATCCTGCCCGGTTACGGCGGCTACCAGACCGGTGTCGTCGGCTGGCCCAACTGGGCGGAATGGGATTTCCTCGTGAGCGTGCTCAAACACGGCACGTTGCCGGCATTGTCGATCATCCTTGTTTCGTTAGCAGGTTGGGCGATGGGAATGCGCGGCATGATGGTGACGACAAAGGGCGAAGACTACATGCTTTTGGCGGAGGCTAAAGGCTTGCCCGGGCGAGTGCAGTTCTATCGTTATGCGATTCGCAACTCTACGCTTCCGCAGTTGACAGGATTGGCGCTGCAACTAGGTCTGATCGTGTCCGGCCTGCTGCTTGTTGAAGTGGTATTTGCCTACCCCGGCGTCGGCGGCATGTTGATGTCCGCGATACGTATCAGCGACCACGCGATCATCCAAGGAACGGTCTTCGTGCTCGCATTCGGGACCGCGTCGGCGACTCTGATCATCGACATGATTTACCCATTCATCGATCCTCGCATCCGTTACGGTGCGGCATAAAAATGCAAGACACTACCCATCCCGATCGATCGATCACTCCGGTCGGCACTGAAGAAACGACGTTTTCGGAACGCGCCGCGACGGTTTACCGCGAGCGCGTTATCCCGCCGCTGAGATATCTGCGTCGAAACACGCTGATGGTGTTCGGTCTCTGCATCTTGGGTGGTTTGACATTGCTCGTCCTGATGTCATACCTTTTCTACCGTCAAGAGGATCTTTACGGCGAAATCCAAGGCGTTAACGGTCTGTCTTCCGCGCTGTCGGTTCCGGCGCGCGTGAAACCGAACTGGAATCCATTTGGTGAGTTTCCGCTAGGAACTGACGAACAGGGCCGGGATATTTTGGCGCACCTGACGGTAGGCACGCCGCTGACGCTCCGAATCGGTTTGATCGCGGCGGCGATCGGCATCGGCGTCGGCATGGTTTTGGCGTTCGTCGCGGCTTACGCCGGCGGATGGGTAGACGCCGTCATCAGGGTGTTGGTAGACAGTCTGATTCCGATCCCCGGTTTGGTGATATTAATCATCATCGCGACATCATTGACTCCGGGCACAGGTTTAACTGTGGACCAGTTAGCGGTTGCGATCGCGGTATTGTCTTGGCCGGGCCCGGCGCGCGTGATCCGTTCGCAGGTTCTTGTGATGCGAGAGCGTGGATACGTGCAGATGGCGAGGATGTCAGGCACCGGCAGCCTCGGAATCATATTCAAAGAGATGATGCCCAATCTCGCGCCTTACATTCTCGCGAGCTACGTCGGCGCGGTAACGGGCGCGATCCTCGCGACGATCGGCATCGAGACGCTCGGACTCGGCGACATCGACGCACCTACTCTAGGCGCGATGCTTTACTGGATCATCGAACTCGGCGCATTGCTCAAGGGTCAATGGTGGTGGTTGCTATCACCCACGATCGTGATCGTGTTGCTATTCGTCGGACTCTTCATGATTTCGGCTGGGCTGGACGAGGTCGCAAACCCGCGGCTCCGACGGCGAGTGTAGAAATAGAAATGTCGAATTTCACTATCGGAATTGCTTGAAACGGACAAACACTAATGACCTCCGCAACGGCGCTGGCGGATGCCGCAAACACCGACGCATCGACCGATGCGTTGCTTGAGGTTGAGAATCTCAAGGTCTACTACGACACTGACGCCGGTCAGGTCAAAGCGGTTGACGACGTGACGTTCACGCTCAAGCGCGGCGAACGGATGGGTCTAGTCGGCGAGTCGGGTTCCGGTAAGACGACGATGGCGATGGCGTTGATGCGTTTGCACAAGCCGCCGGCAATCATCGCCGGTGGGACGGTGCGCCTTGATGGCGTGAGCCTTTTGGACTTGAACGAAGAGGGGATGCGCCAAGCCCGATTGCGAGACATCGCCTTGGTGCCGCAAGGCGCGATGAACTCTTTGAACCCGGTCTACCGCGTGCGCGACCAAATCGTCGACGGTATCAAACACCATACGCCGAGAGACGAGATGCCGAACAAATCGGTAGTTCACGAGCGCGTCGTGGAGCTGTTGAACAGCGTGGGGCTGGACGGTAGCGTATCTGAAATGTATCCGCATGAACTTAGCGGCGGAATGAAGCAACGCGTCGCGTTGGCAATCGCGACCTCGCTCCGTCCGAAAATGATCTTGGCGGATGAGCCGACTTCTGCTCTAGATGTGGTTGTCCAGCGTCAGATCATGCTTACGTTGGAGCAGTTGCAGCAAGAGATGCAGGCGTCGGTGCTGCTTGTCGGGCATGACATGGGTTTGATGGCACAGTTCGCCGACGTGTTGGGGGTAATGTACGCCGGACACTTGGTAGAGTTCGCTCCGATCGATGAGATTTTCGCGAACCCGAAGCATCCTTACACGAAGAAACTGATCAGCAGTTTGCCGGACATTCAGGTCAAGGGCAGGTTCACCGGCATCGAGGGATTGCCTCCGACGTTGGTAGTGCCTCCGCCCGGTTGCCGATTCCACCCGAGATGCCCGATCTACAACGACGACGAGGATTTCCGGGGCGAGTTCTTGGAACTCCGAGGCAGTCTGGATACGTCGTTGTGCACGACGGTTGACCCACCGTTGAACGAGATTGAGCCGCGCCGATGGGCGGCATGCCACCTGTACGAAGGGGGCAACTGAGTTGACTACGCAGACATTAGACCGTGAATCAACCACCAAAGGTTCGGGTACCGACAACGTCCTTGAGCTTCAGAACGTCAGCAAAGTCTTTGGTGGCGGATTGTTGCGGCGCAAGGTTACCGTAGCGGTCGATGACGTCAGTCTTGGGATTCCGCGCGAGAACCCCGGCATCATCGCGGTTGCAGGGGAGAGCGGAAGCGGCAAGACCACGCTCGCTCGGTTGATGTTGGGAATCATACCGCCGACCGAGGGCGCGATCTACTTCAATGGGCACGACATCGCGACGCTGAATCGATCGGACCGCCGAGAATTCAGGCGCGAGGTCCAGCCGATCATGCAGGACCCGTTCGAGGTATACAACCCGTTCTACAAGGTAGACCACGTTCTGATGTCGCCGGTCAACAATTTTGGATTGGCGCGATCGAAGAGCGAGGCACGCGACCTTGTGATCGAGTCGTTGGAGACGGTCGGTCTTCGATACCAAGAGACGCTTGGACGATTTCCGCACCAGTTGAGCGGCGGTCAGCGGCAGCGCATCATGGTCGCGAGGGCATTGTTGTTGAAGCCGAGGATCATCGTCGCGGACGAACCGGTGTCGATGGTCGACGCGTCGCTACGCGCCACGATTCTCGGCAGCATCGATCTCTTGAACAAGGAACTCGGCATCGCGGTGATCTACATCACACACGACCTGACGACGGCGTTCCAGATCAGCGACAACATCATCGTCATGTACCAAGGCTCGGTCGTCGAGACTGGGCGCGTCGAGGATGTGATTCAGAACCCGCAGCACCCGTACACACAGCTGCTTGTCGAGTCGATTCCGAGGCCCGATCCCGGTGAGCGATGGGGCCGCGACATGGCATCGCAGGAGACCGGCGGCGACACCGTCCAAGTTGGTTGCCGTTTCGCGCCCAGGTGCCCGTTCGCGATGCCCGAATGCACCGCCGAAATGCCGCCGCTCTACCGCGTCGGCAACACCCAAGCCGCGCAATGCTACCTGCACCGCGACACTTCTCTCGGCAACGTCCAAAGCATCTCCGACGTCTTCAAATAAAGCGGTTGGAACCCAAACAGGTTCCGCATCGCGAAAAGTACGCCCCATTCGCGGAGCGTAAGGGGGCGCGAACGAGCGAAGCGATGTGAGCGAGGGATGCCCGTGCAGCCGTCGCATCTGGCAGGCAGTCGACTGACGCCGTTTGTGCAACACCTACCAGTGCATCCTTCCTAGCCCCCCTTACGCTATGCGAAGGGGGGAACTTGCCGACGGACGCATCGCGCGCGGGGAACTTGCCATTTGGCGCTACATGAAGGGATAGATTCCTCGCTTCGCTCGGAATGACAATGTACGCGCCGCGAATTTTGCATCAAGCGTCCTTGAAGGGGGAAGGTTAGGATGGGGGTGACGCTGGAGTTCGTAATCATCCTCAACTAAACCATTGCCAGAGCCAAGACACAAGCGATTCGGATTCGTGAAATCGAGGCCATTATTCGCGGTATGCGCGGCATTGTTCGCGGCTTTACTGATCGCCATTGCGATGGTGTGGCTTGCCAGAGAACCAGTCATTGAGACGGTCGCGGTAGTTCCGGAGCCGATTGACGAATCGACCCACGAGCCCGATTCGGTGCAACAAGCCGCGAAACCGACGGTCAGCGACCAACCGCGCATCGCGTTCGGGTCGGATCGCGACGGCGATCACGAGATTTATGTGATGAACGCGGACGGTAGCGGCGTGGTGCAACTGACGGACAACGCAGTATCCGATGGGTGGCCGGTTTGGTCGCCGGACGGCAGCCGCATCGCGTTCCGCTCAGATCGCGACGGCGATTTCGAGATTTACGTGATGAACGCGGACGGTAGCGGCGTCGTGCAGTTGACGGACAATTCGCATCACGACACGATTGGGGGCTGGTCGCCGGATAGTCGCCGCATCGTTTACGAGTCGGACTGGAACGGTGGGGAGTTCAACCTTGAGGATCACGAGATCTACGTAATGAACGCGGACGGTAGCGACGTGGTGCGGCTGACAGAAAATACGATATTCGACTGGATTATTGGATGGTCACCGGTCGGCAACCGCATCATTTACTTGTCAGAACGGGACGGTGAGGAAGTCAATCCTGAGGACTTGGAAATCTACGTGATGAACGCGGACGGTAGCGGGGTCATGCAGCTGACGGACAACACTGCTTCGGATTGGAACCCGAGTTGGTCGCCCGACGGTAGCCGCATCGCATACATGTCGGACCCGGAAGGAGAGGAATTCAACTCTGGGAATTCCGATATCTACGTGATGAACGCGGACGGTAACGCCGTCGTGCGTCTGACCGACAATTCGCACCGGGACTTCTTTGGTGACTGGTCGCCAGACGGCCGCCGGATCGTCTATGCGTCGGACCGCAACGGCGGGGAATACAACCCCGAGGATATGGAGATCTACGTGATGAATGCGGATGGCAACGGCGTGGTTCGCCTGACCGACAATTCGGATTTCGACCAACACCCGCGCTGGTCTCCAGACGGCAACCGCATCGCTTTCCTCTCCGACCGCGACGGCGACGATGAAATCTACGTGATGAACTCAGACGGCAGCGACGTCGTGCAGTTGACAATCAACGAAGCAAGCGACTACGCGCTCACATGGTCTCCATAAAGAGACCTATGCACAAACAATGGTTCCCTCATTAACGAGACCTGCGGACAAACCAAAGGTTTCCCCCGTTGACGAGACTGTTGCAAAACCCTCGTGATACAGTCCATGTCATTCTGAACGGAGCGAAGCGGAGTGAAGAATCTCTGGTGGTGAACCGGACCCCTATATGAGATTCCTCGCTGCGCTCGGAATGACAGCGGCTCCCGCGGGCCACGTCAGATTTACAACGGCCCCGTTCACGGGGGAAATGTCCGAAGGACAAAGGGGGCGCGCTCCACATGGGAAAACCGTACGCCCCCTTCGCTTCAGCGTAAGGGGGCGCGAACGAGCGTAGCGACGTGAGCGGGGGATGCACTGGTAGCCAAAACCACAGCCACTCCTCCGTCTCAGCGCAAACCGTCGCAACTCCACCCGACTCGCGCCGTGATTCAACGAATTTCCGTCCAAACATCCCGCTAAACTCACAATCCCAACTGGAATTGTGAATGCGATTCACAGCGGGAACGCGTTTCCGAACGTACCCTATGAAACCGATATCGGTGACCGATTTAGGAAAGAGAACCGAGAGAGTATATGCCAACGGAAGGTACACGCAACGTAACCGAACCAAGTGAAACGCGATTGAGCTTCGGCAATACACGATCTTTCGCCGCGGTATGCGCAACGGTGTTCGTGGCGTTTCTGATCGCGGCCGCAATGGCGTGCGCGAACGAACCTGTCGTCGAAACCGTCATCGTGGAGTACGAAACGCAGGTAATGGTGGACCGCGAAGTCGAAGTGATTGTAGAGCAGACCGTACTCGTCGAAAAAGAAATCACCGTAGAGGTTCCGGTGATTCACACAGTGGTTCGTCAGAAAGAGGTCGAAGTTCCAGTTTTGCAGACCGTGATAGTTGAAAAGGAAGTCATCGTCAAGGTGGTTGAGACTGTGGTGGTGGAGAAAGAGGTCGCAGTGGTTCAGGCGCCGATGGACGAGGCAACCGCTAGACCCGATTCGGCGCAACGCGCGGCGACGGCAACTTGGACTCCAACGCCGACACCTGAACGAGCAAAACCGACTCCAACGGTCGGCGATCAGCCGCGCATCGCGTTCCACTCTCTCCGCGATGGCGATCGCGAGATTTATGTGATGAACGCGGACGGTGGCGGCGTCGTGCAGCTGACGGACAACGGCGCATGGGACTGGTTGGCGAGTTGGTCCCCAGACGGCAACCGAATCGCGTTCGTCTCCAACCGCGACGGCGATTTCGAGATATACGTGATGAACGCGGACGGCGGCGGCGTCGTGAAGCTAACGGACGACGACGCATCCGACCGGAACCCGAACTGGTCTCCGGACGACCGACGCATCGCGTTCGCATCCCTCCGCGACGGCGATTTCGAGATATACGTGATGAACGCGGACGGCAGCGGAGTCGTGCAGCTGACGGACGACGGTGCATGGGACTCGGAGCCGAGCTGGTCTCCGGACGGCCGACGCATCGCGTTCTCATCCGACCGCGACGGCGAATTCTACGTGGATGCCGACATCTACGTGATGAACGCGGACGGCAGCGGCGTCGTGCAGCTGACGGACAACGACGCATGGGACCGGCTGCCGAGTTGGTCTCCGGACGGACGTCGCATCGCGTTCTCCTCCGACCGCGACGGCGATCAGGAGATCTACGTGATGAACGCGGACGGTAGCGGCGTCGTGCGACTGACCGATAATTCGCATTTCGACGCTTTCCCGAGCTGGTCTCCGGACGGCCGCCGCATCGCGCTCGTGTCCGACCGCGACGGCGATTACGACATCTACGTGATGAACGCGGACGGCAGCGGTGTCGCGCAGCTTACGGACAACGACTCAGACGACTGGGGGCCGATCTGGTCTCCGTAGGGGGCGACGCGGGTTAGCAGGCCGAGCGTCCGCCTCGCCTCGCATTGTGAAACGGGGTGAGATTCTTCACTGCGCTTCGCTTCGTTCAGAATGACATGGGGGTACGCTGCGTTCAGAGTGACATGTGCGTTACGCGCCGTTCAAAATGACGGGATTTGCGGCGTTGTCACCCCCATCCTAGCCTTCCCCCATCGAGGGGGAAGGGATTGTGGTTCGCCCCTATCCTGACTTTCCCCGTTGGTGAATTCTTTGCGAAGTGGTTACCGATGGGGTGTCGGCTCGGATTTCAATGCACGTGCCCCCTTTGTCCTTCGGACATTTCCCCGTCAACAGGGGAAACCCTGTTGTTTGCACAGGTCTCGTCGATGGGGCAAGGTTGGGATGACGGTCATGCCCGATAACGTAATCACCCCGAAGAACTCTGCTCACCGTCGCAACTCGACCCAACACCCACCGTTAATCAACCAACTTCCGCCAAACAACCCGCCAAACTCACAATCCCAACTGAAGTTGTGAGTGCGATTCACAGCGGAAACGCGTTTCCGAACGTACCCTATGTAACCGATATCGGCAACCGATTTAGGAACTAGAACCGAGAGAGTAGATGCCTAGCGAAAGTACAGGCAACGCGATCGAACCAAGTGAAACGCGATTGGGATTCGCCAGCACACGGTCATTCTCCGCGGGATGCGCGACGGTGTTCGCGGCGTTTCTGATCGCCGCCGCAGTGGCATGCGCGAGCGAACCGGTCCTCCAAACTGTCATCGTGGAGTACGAAACGCAGGTAATGGTGGACCGCGAAGTCGAAGTGATTGTAGAGCAGACCGTACTCGTCGAAAAAGAAATCATCGTAGAGGTGCCGGTGATTCACACGGTGGTTCATGAGAAAGAAGTCGAAGTTCCGGTCTTGCAAACCGTAATTGTTGAAAGGGAAGTCATCGTCAAGGTGGTTGAGACTGTGGTGGTGGAGAAAGAGGTCGCAGTGGTTCAGGCGCCGATAGCCAAAGCGACCGCTGAGCCAGATTCGGCGCAACGCGCGGCGACGGCGACTTGGACTCCAACGCCGACACCTGAACGAGCAAAACCGACTCCAACGGTCGGCGATCAGCCGCGCATCGCGTTCTTCTCCAACCGCGACGGCGACTATGAAATCTACGTAATGAACGCGGACGGGACTGGGGTTGTGCAGCTGACGGACAACAATGCATGGGACAGTCATCCGAGTTGGTCACCGGACGGCCGACGCATCGCGTTCGAGTCCGACCCCGACGGCTATGACAACATCTACGTAATGAACGCGGACGGGAGCGGTGTCGTGCAGCTGACGGACAACGACGCAAGAGACTCGGCACCCAGCTGGTCCCAAGGCGGCAATCGCATCGCGTTCTCCTCCGACCGCGACGGCGATCAGGAGGTCTACGTGATGAACGCGGACGGGACCGGCGTCGAGCAACTAACTGACAACACCGCAATCGACGGATGTCCGAGCTGGTCTCCGGACGGCCGACGCATCGCCTTCTCATCCAACCGCGACGGCGAATTCTCCGTGTCCCACATCTACGTGATGAACGCTGACGGCAGCGGCGTCATGCAGCTGACGGATAACGACGCATGGGACCGGCTGCCGAGTTGGTCTCCGGACGGACGTCGCATCGCGTTCTCCTCCAACCGCGACGGCGATCAGGAGATCTACGTGATGAACGCGGACGGTAGCGGCGTCGTGCGACTGACCGATAATTCGCATTTCGACGCTTTCCCGAGCTGGTCTCCGGACGGCCGCCGCATCGCGTTCGTGTCCGATCCCGACCGCGACGGCGATGAAGAGATTTACGTGATGAACGCGGACGGAAGCGGTGTCGTGCAGCTGACGGACAACGACTCAGACGACTGGGCGCCGATCTGGTCTCCGTAGGAAGCGACGCGGGTTAGCAGAGAGAGGGACCACATCGCCTCGTGCAGGGTAGCGCGATGGGATTCTTCACTGCGCTTCGCTTCGTTCAGAATGACAGATTTTGCAACGGTATCACCCCATCCTAGCCTTCTCCCGTCGCGGGGAAGGGATTGTTGGCGTGCCGCCACCCTGACCTTCCCCGTTGGGGAATTCTTTGCGAAGTGGCTACCGACGGGGTGTCGGCTCGGATTTCGGTGCACGCGCCCCCTTTATCCTTCGGACATTTCCCCCGTCAACGGGGGAAACCCTGGATGTTTGCACAGGTTTCATCAGTAGGGGAAGGGCATTATGGCGGTCATGCCCGAATTCGCAATCACCCCCTCCACACCATCGCGCACTGTCGCAACTCCACCCAACACACTCCGTGATTCAACGAATTTCCGTCCAAAAAACCCTCAAATTCACAATCCCAACTGGAATTGTGAGTGCAATTCACAGCGGAAACGCGTTTCCGAACGTACCCTATGAAACCGATATCGGTGACCGATTTAGGAAATAGAACCCTGAGAGTTGATGCCTAGCGAAGGTACAGGCAACGTGATCGAACCAAATGAAAAGCGGCTTGGATTCGGCAACACTCGATCTTTCGTCGCGATATGCGCTATGGTGATTGCGGCGTTTCTGATCGCCGTCGCAATGGCGTGCGCCAGCGAACCGGTCGTCCAAACCGTCATCGTGGAGTACGAAACGCAGGTATTGGTGGACCGCGAAGTCGAAGTGACGGTAGTGCATACCGTGCTAGTCGAAAAAGAGGTTGTCGTAGAGGTGCCGGTAATTCAGACGGTGGTGCATGAGAAAGAAGTCGAAGTTCCGGTGTTGCAAACGGTGTTAGTCGAAAAGGAAGTCATCGTCAAGGTTGTTGAGACTGTGGTTGTGGAGAAGGAGGTCATGGTGGCTCAAGAGCCGATAGCCAAAGCGACCGCTGAGCCAGATTCGGCGCAACTCGCGGCGACGGCGACTTGGACTCCAACGCCGACACCTGAACGAGCAAAACCGACTCCAACGCTCGGGGAACAGCCGCGCATTGCATTCCACTCCAACCGCGACGGCGATTATGAGATTTATACGATGGACGCGGATGGCAGAGGCATCGTGCAGTTGACGGACAATTCACGTCCGGACTGGATTGGGGGTTGGTCATCAGTCGACCGCCGCATCGCGTATTCGGCGGACCACAACGGAGGAGAATACAACCGTGAGGATATCGAAATCTACGTGATGAATGCGGATGGCAGCGGCGTAGTGCGCCTAACCGACAATTCACATTACGACGGGGGGCCAAGATGGTTCCCGGACGGCCGCCGAATCGCGTTCAGCTCGGATCGTTCCGGAATGGACCACAGCTCTTCGGATATCGAAATCTACGTGATGAACGCTGACGGCAGTGCTGCGGTGCGCATGACCGACAATACGCATTGGGACGCATTTGGAGGTTGGTCTCCGGACAGTCGCCTCATCGCGTACATGTCGGACCGGAATGGAGGTGAATACAACCGCGAGGATATGGACATCTACGTGATGAACGCGGACGGGAGCGACGTCGTGCGGCTGACCGACAACTCGCATTTCGACTCTTTTGGGGGCTGGTCTCCTGACGGTCGTCGCATCGCGTTCACTTCCGACTCGAACGGCGGTGACTACAACCGCGAGGATATGGACATCTACGTTATGAACGCGGACGGGAGCGGTGTCGTGCAGCTTACGGACAATTCGCATCACGACGCGGCCCCGAGGTGGTCTCCTGACGGACGGCGCATCGCGTTAAACTCCGACCGCGACGGCGACAGTGAAATCTACGTTATGAACGCGGACGGGAGCGTTGTCGTGCAGCTGACGGACAACGACTCAGATGACATTGGGCCGATCTGGTCTCCGTAGGTAGAGACGCGGGTTTACAGGCCGAGCGTCCGCCTCGCCTCGCCTCGCATTGTGAAGCGGGGTGAGATTCTTCACTGCGCTTCGCTTCGTTCAGAGTGACATGTGCGTTTCGCAGAATGGATTCCGGCTTTCGCCGGAATGACGTTGGTGTTGCCGGAATGATGGTGGATTGGATACGACGGCGCGGACGGAGGAACCGCTGGACTTGGTGACCAGCGTTTACCGCGCGATGTCGCGGAGGAATTCGGCGGGGCCGAGGAGGGCGAATAGGAGGACGGGTAGTCCTAGTCCGATGGCTATGATCCAGGGGCCGTATGTGGAGGTGGTTTCGGATTTTGATGCGTTGGCGCGGTCGATTAGGTAGCCGATGATTGCGAAGAATGCGGCTGACAGGAATCCGGCGTATAGGTTGGTAGCACCTTGCACGACCATGTCGTAAGGGAAGACGATGACGGCGTCGACTAGCTGGGATAGGAACTTGCCGAAGCTGGTTTGTCCTTCTGCGATGCCGGCGAAGGCGATGGCGAGTCGGCTGAATCCGCCGGTGAGCAATGGGGTGGTAACGCCGAATCCGGCGCCCATGAATAGCCACGTCAGCGGTTGTGCCGGGTTCTGAGCCATATCTCGAATATGATACACGGCGATGGGTACGACGATGGACGCGGAGATTGCGGCGGCGATCGAGAAGAAGAACGCGCTCCATCCTTGCATCCGCACCGCATCCTCGAAGTACTGGGCACGCGTCAACACGGACACATGAAACGCGCCGATCGACAGCATGATCCCAAGCAACGAGATTACTGCCGTCAAGCGTCGGCGCCGAACCTGGTCTGGTTGGACAGATTCGAGCGTCGAAAGACGACCGATGTCGGTGATTCCTATGGCGTGGATGGTCCGGCTAAAGTCAAAGGGCTAGGCTATGGTAGGCGTCAGACCGTTGCCAGATCGATCTCGTCGGCACGGTGGCAGCTGACATATCGCCCATCCTTCGATTTTACGAGCGGCGGCACCTCAACCTTGCATTGATCGGTCGCAAATGGACATCGCGGGTGGAAATAGCATCCGGTCGGCGGGTTCGCCGGGTTGGCAACTTCGCCTTCAAGGACGTATCGCTTGGTGCGTTGGCTCGGATGCGGCTTTGGCACCGAACTCATCAATGCGGCGGTGTAGGGGTGTTTCGGCGAATCGAACAGCTCTTGCGGTGTGCCGATCTCCGCGATGCGTCCGACGTACATGACGACGACGCGGTTTGATATCTGCTTGACGACACTGAGATCGTGCGAGACGAAGAGGTAGGTCAATCCGAGTTCGTCTTGGAGGTCCATCATCAGGTTGATGACCTGCGCTTGCACCGATACATCGAGACCCGACACTGGCTCGTCGGCAAGGATGAGGCGAGGGTTGAGCGCGAGCGCACGGGCGATGCCGATGCGCTGACGCTGTCCGCCGCTGAACGCGTGCGGGTACCTTCGCATGTACTCGGGGCGGAGTCGCACCACGCGCAGAAGCTCAGCGACTCGATCTTCACGTTCATCGCTGGTGCCAATTCCGTGCACTAGCAGCGGTTCGCTGATGATTTCGTAGATGTTCATGCGCGGGTTCAACGACGCGAACGGGTCTTGGAAGATCATCTGCAACTGTCGGCGGAGGGGGCGCATCTCGGTCATCGAGAGCTTCGCCAAATCGATCGACTCGCCGTCATCGGTGTTGAAGACGACCTCGCCAGCGGTCGGGTCATGCGCTCGGATGATGCATCTCGCGGTGGTGCTCTTTCCGCAACCGCTTTCACCAACCAGACTCAACGTCTCGCCGGGTTGAATCTCGAAACTGACATCGTCGACGGCTTTGACCGTGCCTACGGTGCGTCGGAGAAATCCGCGCTTGATCGGGAAGTACTTGACTAGGCCACGGACGTCAAGGAGGGGTTTATGGCCGTTACTGTTATCGTTCTGTGTGGTTTGTGCCGCCATCTAACGATCCTCGTACAGGAAGCAACTGACATCCTGCTCATCATTGACGCTGATAAGTTCGGGTTCATTGAGATCGCAGGTTCCCTCGATGAACGAAACGCAGCGCGGATGGAACGAACACCCCGAGGGGCGATTCTGCGGATGCGGTATCGAGCCGGAAATCGAGGGTAGACGCTCGCGCGATGACGTGAACATGCTCGGAATCGACGTGAGCAGCGCGCGCGAGTAGGGGTGCATCGGATCGTCGAAGAAGTTGTGGACGGGTCCCGATTCGACGACCTTGCCGAGGTACATGACGGTGACTTCATCGGCGATCTCGGCGATGACGCCTAGATCGTGGGTGATGAAGAGGATCGCCATGTCGTTCTCTTCCTGCATGCGCTGCAAGAGGTCGAGGATCTGCGCCTGCGTCGTGACGTCGAGCGCAGTTGTCGGTTCATCGGCGATAAGCACACGAGGATTGGTGCACATCGCCATTGCGATCATGGCCCGTTGCAACTGTCCTCCGCTGAATCGGAAGGGGTATTCATGCATTCGCTGCGTAGGGTTGGGGATGCCGACGCGTGCGAGCCAATCTACGGCCAAGTCGAACCGCTCGTTTTTGGGGAGATTCGTATGAAGTCTGAGGGCTTCGTCGATCTGGTTTCCAAAGGTGTGCAACGAGCTGAACGAAGTCATCGGCTCTTGAAAGATCATGGAGATCTCACCACCGCGTATGGAGCGCATCTCGTCGCCGTTGGCCGAGTACTGCAATAGATTGGTCGGGGCGCTGTTTCCGCCCTTCTGGTTGTAAAGGATCTCTCCGTTGACGATCTGACCGGGTGCTTCAACGATTTGGAGGATGGATTTGGCGGTGATGCTTTTGCCGCATCCGCTCTCGCCTACGATGCCCATCGTGGTGCCCGGCGCGACATCAAAGTCAACACCATCGACGGCTCTGACGACGCCTTCATCCGTGAAGAAGTGAGTCTCGAGGCCGCGCACCGAGAGCAGTGCATCATTGGACTGCGATTCGGCGGATGTCGGTGCTTGAGTTGCTGTTGTCATGTCCTGGGATCAGTATCAACTGCCGTATGGGTCTGCCGCGTCGCGTATGCCGTCTCCCATGAAGTTGAGCGCGAGCACCAAAATGACGACGACCAGCCCGGGTAACAGCAACCAAGGTGCGAGTGCTACCGTCTGGAGATTCTGGGCGGAGAACAGTAGCGTTCCTAGAGAAATCGCGGGGGGCAATAGTCCAAGGCCCAAGAAGCTCAGCGTGGTTTCGCTGATGACCATAAATGCCAGGCTCAACGAACTGGCAGCTGTGATATGGCTGTAGAACGAAGGCAACATGTGTCTGAAGATGATTCGACGTTGACTCGCCCCCGCGGTGATTGCGGCGGTGACAAAATCTTCCTGCCGCATCGCCAAGTAACGTCCGCGGACTACGCGCGCCAATTCGGTCCAAGCAAATAGCGATACCACGATCGTGATTGCGAAAAATCTTCGTTCCACCGACCAGTCTGCTGGGAACGCCGCAGCCAATCCGAGATACAGCGGCACTGTCGGGATCGATCGGATGATTTCGATGCTGCGTTGGATCAGGTTGTCGACGAACCCGCCGTAGAAACCCGAAACGGCGCCGAGCATCGTGCCCATGACAAGTGCTATGAATATGCCAACCAATCCGATGAGCAACGACAATCGGACCGCCAACATGAGACGCGAGTACTGATCGCGGCCTTGTACGTCAGTACCCAAAATGAATAAACTGTCCTCGGCAGTCGCCACCGGATCATCGACGCCGAATAGGTGTCGGTCGAGCGTCACCCCGAGAAGCTTATACTCGTAGCCTCTGCCGAATAGGGTCACATCAACAATTTGGTCGCAGTCCGGTTCGTAAACTTTGCGCAGAAACTCGTCTCTCTTGCCGACCAATTTGCAAACGTGAAGGTCCGGTTTGGCTCCATCGAAGAACCGTAGCCATTGCGGTGGTGTGTATTGCCGGTCGGCGTTGCTGTCGTATGGGTCGTTGGTGGCGAGGAAATCGGCGAATATGACCATTAGATACAAGAGACCGACGACAACGGTCGCGGCCATGGCGATGCGGTGTCGTTTGAAGCGGCGCCAGATCAACTGGCGCTGCGACATGACCTCGATTTCGCCTTCGTCGTCGGCGCGGTCCGCCAATTCGCCGGGTGTGTCCGTTTGTGTCCCTACTTGTGATCCTGCAACCATGCCGTTAATCACCTTCCAACCGGATCCGAGGGTCTACCCAAGCTAGCAGCAGATCGGAGCCAAAGGTGCCAATGATAGTCAACCATCCTGAGAAGAGGATGACTGCACCGGATAGGTAAATGTCTTGGGCGGTCAGTGCCCGCAGAAAGTCCCTGCCGATGGTGGGTAAGTCGAGCACCGTGGACAGAATGACGCTGCCGGAGATTATGAACGGCAAAATGTAGGCAGTCAGCGAGATAACCGGGTTCAACGCGTACCGCACCGGGTACTTCATGATCAGCTGCCACTCTGTCAGTCCTTTGGCGCGGGCAGTCGTTACGTACGGCTTCTTCAACTCGTCGAGCAAATTCGCCCGCGTGATACGTATGAGCGTGGCAGTGCCCGCGGTGCCCAAGATGATCACGGGCAAGACCAAGTGTTTCGCGAGATCCCATGCTTTGGCGAACGACCAAGGAGCGGTCCGATACTCGGCTGAATAGAGATCGGTTGCGAGGAATCCCGTCAAATCGAAAATCAGGTATGCAACCACCAGTGCGATCAGGAAATCCGGGATCGCAAGACCCAAATATCCGAAAAACGTAGCGATGTAGTCGCCCGGCGAATACTGCTTGACCGCTGAGTAGATTCCGATGGGGATCGCGACAATCCATATGAAAAATATCGCACCTGCCCCCAACAAAAGCGTGTTCAGTAAGTTCATGGCAAGCACCGTTTCGACCGGCGCATTGAACTCAAAAGAGAATCCGAGTTTGCCTTGAAGTATGCGCGTGATCCACTTGGAATATTGGACGTAGACCGGATCGTTCAGCCCATAGAAATCGCGCAGGCTCTCCGCTTCGTCCTCCAACACCAAGTTTCCGGTTGCCAACTGAGTAGCGATATATGTAGTTACAAAATCACCGGCGGGAAGGTTGATGATCACGAACGAAATTACGGATACCGCCCACATGGCGATGATCGCGTAGATGAATCTTCGGATTAGGAAGGCGAGCATTGTCGTTCGTCAGCCGATGGTTCGGTCCCAGTGAATGGGACTCTCTAGATGCGTCAACATCCGCCCCCGACTTAATCGGGGGCGGATGGTTTGGTCGCGTCAAACCTGGCTTGCAGGTTTGGCAAGGGCGCAGTAGCGGACTACTCGCCTGCCATCGCGTTCTCGTCGTCGATCCACCACTGCTCAGGGAATGCGTTTCCTGAGGTCTGGTTGTGGTAGGAGAACGGCAACGGGTTCGGGATGTTCTTCACGTTGTTCTTGATGATCGCGACGTAGGTCGGCTTGTTCATGACCGTCGTGATCGGGTTGACGTTCAAGCAGTTGAGCTCGACGACGCGTTGCAGGATCTCGTTGTACCGTGCTGGTCCAGCGGTTGACTGCGCTTCGTCATAGAGGTCCATCTGCTCTTTGAGCAACGGGTTCGGCGGCTCTATACCAGTCTCGCCGCCTGACTGGTGCCAGTCACCGTACAGACGGCCGGTGTTACCACCACCGCCGACGGGCAGCAGGTGCTGCGGCGTGATCAGCGTGGTCGATCGCGGTGACGACTCCCAGTTGGTAGTCATCAGCTCGTTGAGCAACCCGCGGTCGCCGTGGAGACCACGTTCGAGGGACTGCACTTCGGCGTGGATGCCAATGTTGACTTCCCACTGTCGGGCGATCATCTCGTTAATTGCCGGGTAGTCTTCGAATGCTGCCACGACGGACGGCAACTGAATGGTCAGTCGCTCGCCGCTAGGCATCAGACGGAAACCATCGCCGTCTTTCTTGTCGAGACCGATCTCGTCCAAGATCGCGTTGGCGCGGTCGGCGTCGAACATGACGTCGTCCTCACCGATGTACTTCCCGGGGTTGTCCGGATCATCGTAACCCTGGCAAAGGCCTGAAGTCGCGCCAATGCCGAGGAAGAAGACCTCGTTGATCTGATCCCGTTCGATACCCAAAGAGAGCGCTCGGCGGAACTCGACGTTCTGGATGAAGCTCTGGATTTCGGCGTTACCATCCCACGACTCGTTGACGTAGATGTTGGCAATACCTGACTGCGGCTGGCGCCAGAACTGGATGCGGTAGCCGACCGACTCAGCGTTCTCAAGGAACAGCGGCAGCTTGGCAATGTTGATGTGGCGGCCCATCACGGTGTAGTTACCTGCCAGCGCGCTGAGGTTCAAGACCTCAAGGTTCTGCGCGAGGGTAAGCACGACACGGTCGATGTACGGGAGCTGGTTGCCTTCCGTGTCTACTGCGTAGTAGTACGGGTTGCGCTCGAACGACCACTCGTTGGTGTTGATGCTGCCAGTAACGCGCCATGCCGTAAGCATCGGGGCGTCCGGGTTAGCGTTCGCGTGGTTGCGGTCAAGGAAGTAGGTGTACCAGTTGTCGAAACCGGCTTCCTTTGCCTTGCGCTCGGCCTCGTCCAGTCCGACAAAGTCGGGGTGGAACTGCTCGAGGTAGTGCCTCGGGGCGTAGAGACCATCACCACCGTCACCGCGCGTGTGCTGACCAGCAACGATGACTGAAGCGACTAGCGTCACGAACGGGGCGTAAGGCTCAGGCGATGTGACCTTGAATGTCTGCTCGTCGATAGCTTCGAACTTGAGCGTCTCGCCGCCTTTTTGCGTCCATGCCGGCTTGCTGGGGTTCAGCTCTTCGTTGTGGAGCATGTGGTCGACCCAGAACATGATGTCTGCGGTCGTGAACGGCTGACCGTCGGACCACTTGTGGCCCTTGCGGAGCGTGAAGGTGAACTCGGTCGCGTCTTCGTTCTGCGTCCAAGACTCGGCGATGTTCGGCTGCACCGTCAAACCGGAAACCTCGTAGAAGAGGAGGTGGTCCTTGAGCGGGCGCTCCATGTTCTGACCGTCTGCCGGGCCGGTAAAGCCACGGTACCAGGTTCCGCCGTACTTGCCAATGCCGCGTGTGGGTTGCAGTACCAGCGGGTTCTCGGGCAAGCGCTCTTCGACGGGTGGTAGCTCGCCGGCGGCTACACGAGCCGCGAGCATGGGAGCTTCTTTGTAAGACGACGGCTGCGCGAACAGGTTGCCGCTGTCGTCATAGATGGTCGGCCACTCGTTCGGCGACACGTCGCCAGTGATGTGGGGTGAGTCAACTCGGACCGGTTCGGGTGTCGGGATAACGATCTTCTCGACCTCGACGACCTCAACCACCTCTTTTTCGATCTCGACGACCTTCTCGACCTCGACGGTCTGAACAATGGTCTCGCCTTGTACTTCGACGACCTTCTCGACCTCGACGGTCTGAACGACCTCTTTTTCGATCTCGACGACCTTCTCGACCTCGACCGTTTGGACGACTTGCTTCTCAACCTCGACGATCTTCTCGACCTCAACGGTCTGGATCACCGTCTCACCGCCTCCACAGGCGATAGCGGTTGTGAGTGCAGCGGCCACGGCGGTCAACATGAAGGCCACTAGCGTCCGCTTAGAGAGCAGCGCGCTATATTTCGTGCTTCGCATTTCGACACCTTTCGTGCTTCTATTGCCGTTAATGACGAGTGCCCCGCAAGCGGCGACTCGCATCAAAGCACCAGCACCTATCGCGCAAACCTAACCACTAGAGGTGGAGAGGCGCGCGAATCCCGCGCTAGTGCATCTTGCAAAGTACATCAATCGAAGCGAAAAGTCAAACCGCGCCTACGAAACACGACGCGTCGGAATCAACAACTTTACGAACGTTTAGGCGCGAATTTGCAGAGACTTGGCGCCGCGTTTCTGGTTGGCGGCACGCAACTCGTTAGAGCCGGGTTTCATAGCTAGCGATTGCCCTTCAATTGCTCGTGAATGCATCGAAAACGCGGCGTCGCGCGGTGCCGTTTCACTAGGATTGGCACGTAGTGAGCCGCGAGCAGTCTGACGCCGCCGGAAATCGAGCGAGTAAGGCGGCTGATCTCGGTCGCATTGTCGAGCCGAAAAATCTCTTCGATCCGATTGCACACAGAAACATGAACCGCGCAATTTCCGCCAAACCACTCGTCGCGTGGACCGTCGCCGCCGTGGCGATGGCGTCCGCTGCCGTATCCGTTTCTTGCGACAGCGAAGAAGATGTGCAACCAACCGCCGTCCCGGCACCGACCGAAACACCGGCACCGCCTCCCACAAACACCCCGATCCCGGCACCAACCCTGACACCAACGCCGACACGAACCGCAACGCCGCTTCCGGCACCGAGTCCGACACCAGTCCCCGCGCCGACCAACACTCCTATTCCTACTGCGACTCCGAAACCCGAACCTCCGCAGAGCGCGCAGGTTGCAGCCCCGACAGATACTCCTGTCCCGTCTCCTACACCGACATCAGTGCCGACGCCGACCAACACGCCCGTGCCGACGCCGACCGAGACTCCTGTTCCTCAACCCACGCCAACGACGGTGCCGGCACCCGCAGATACGCCTACTCCGACGGCGACATTCACGCCGGTACCCACAAATACGCCGTCCCCGATTCCGACGGATACCCCGCCTCCTGAACCCACCAATACACCGGAGCCGACGGTTGAAGCCGCAACTCCAGTTCCTACGGTGACGCCGGACCCGA
The DNA here is from genome assembly GCA_963662485.1 of Dehalococcoidia bacterium. GTDB lineage: Bacteria > Chloroflexota > Dehalococcoidia > Lucifugimonadales > Lucifugimonadaceae > Bin127. The sequence continues at coordinate 747,764 of OY759581.1, forward strand.
TCCCTACTGAAGCACCGACGGCGACTTCTGAGCCGGATCCGACACCAATAACTGCGGTGCCGACGCCCGCGACTGCAAGCGCGCGCGACCGGGCGGCACTTATTGATCTATACGACGCGACGAATGGTCGGAACTGGGTGCGGCAAGGGAATTGGCAGACCGACGGGCCGTTGGCGGGCTGGGAAGGCATCGAGTTGAATGCCGACGGCAGAGTCGTTCAACTTGAGCTTTATGAAAACGGTTTGAGCGGCAAATTACCGGAATCTCTGGGCGACCTGTCCGAGCTTGCTGTGCTGATGCTCAAAGACAACAATCTGACGGGTGACTTGCCGGCGTCCTTGGGCAATCTGCGGAATCTAGAGGTGATGTGGATCTCCGGCAACAGTTTCACGGGATGCATCCCAGACGCGCTGATGTACGTCGTGAACAACGACTTTGAGTTTGCAGGGGTTCCGTTCTGTGGCGTAAATTCTCTACCCGGTGCGACACCAGAACCGACCGCGACACAGGAGCCGCAACCGACTGCCACGGTTGTCTTGGAACCGGAGGACAAGCCAACGCCGACGCCAGCGGTGCCAGCGACCGCGACGCCGATTCCCGATCCTGCGGCATTGATAAACGCCGCGTTCTCAAGACTCAACAAAGGACGGCAGGATCGTAGCTTGACCGCGTTCGAAAACGTGGTCACGAAAGACGATTCCCACATACCGGTCCACGACATTTTGATCGGATGCCTTGAATCGCTGGACGAGCACCCGGAACTTGAAGAGCCGGACCTCGACGGTATTGAGATAAAAATCAGCACCGCGGGAACGGAATGCGGATTGAGTGTTGTCACGTATCACATCGTGCCGCGCGCTCAACGCATGAGAGTAGAAAAGCGGATCTGGGACTGCTTCACCGAACACCGCGACATTCGTGAAGCCAGCGACATATCTTGCGGCGGTCGCTTCACGTTCCTCGGCAGACACGTGAAATGGTTGCCGAAACAGGTCTACTACACCATCGTCGACGGGGACTCGTTCAAACCTAAGTTCCAAGCCCTCATCCCGTGGATCGAGGAAAAGTTGAAGACGAAGGTTTACGAAGCGTCTTCGACGGCGCAAGCGAACATATTCTTGCACCTTGGGGTGTCGTCGCCCGCAGGTTGCCCGGAGCGATACGGTTGCAGTATCGCGGGAGAGGACGAGGAAGGAAAGCAGTTCGCGACGATCTATGTGATCGACAACGAAACTTACTTCGACCAAGTGTTGAAGCACGAGTTACTGCACGCCTTACTACCCATGGGGCACTTACCTCATGGCAATTACCTGATGAGCGTGAGACCGGATGATCCGTCGCAGACTCAGACTTTGACGTCCGACGAGTTGAAGCTGCTCGATCTCTACACCCATCGCTACCTCCGCAACAACATGACGATGGATCAGTTCAAGCGGTATCTCGTCGTCGAATAGTCGAGGACGTTTAACAGTAGGTCGTTCACGAAACGGCGTCGGTGCATTCTAGTGGCAATAGGTAACATGCTGACTTTCGATTGTCAGTAGTTCCGCTTGAGGCCGCGCAACCTGTAGGTGACCGACTTTAGAGTCGTATCAGACACGCTCCTACGTCCTAGATGAAACGGATCGGTTAAACATGACTCAATCAACCCAATCGAGCGCCTCGCTCCCAAACGTAATCTTCATCGTCGCCGACGAACTTAAGGCGACGACGTTGAGGATGTACTCGGAAATCGGCATCGAGACGCCATCGCTCGAGCGTCTAGCGAGCGAGGGGGTCATGTATCGCAATGCCTTCACGCCGCACCCGCTGTGCGTTCCGGCGCGGGTCTCGATGATGACGGGACGCTACGCCCATTCAACCGGTGCTCGGCGCAACGAGACGTTGATGCGTTCTGGTCAACTCCACGCGTTCCGCATTTGGAAGGAACTCGGTTACACGACTGGACTGATCGGCAAGAACCATTGCTTCATCGAAGACGATGATTTGGACCTGCTTGATGTTCGTTGCGAGATGTCCCACGGCGGTTTGCCGAAAAGCGACTACAAGGGAGAGGTGCCGGGTACCAAAGGTATGGAGTGGGTGATTCCAGAAGGGACGATCAACGAAGCGCATTCGACGCGTAACGACATGCCGCGACAAAGCCCGAGTTTTGGATACGCGGTTACCGATTATCCGATCGAGGGATATTCGAGTGCCGCGCTCACGACCCAATCTAAAGCCTTCATCGATCGTTTCGGCAGCTCCGCGTCTGACCCGGATCGCAAACCCTTCGCTTTACTGCTCTCGTACCCGGACCCTCACACGCCACTCGAAGTGCCGCGCCGTTACGCGGAGATGCACCCGCCCGAAAGCGTCGTGATGCCGCCCCAACGCGAAGATGAGTTCACTGATGGAACGACGCCGGTTCGTAATCGGCAACTGCACGATATGCTCGGCGTCCGCGACGACGACCCTGAGGAAGTCCGGCGTGCGATGGCGATCTACAACGCGATGACCCGGTTTGTCGACGACGGCATCGGCGAGGTGCTCGATCATCTCGACGCGAACGCGCTACGCGAAAATACGATCATCGTCTTCACCGCCGATCACGGCGACTTCAACGGCGAACACGACATGTTGGGCAAGGGAGGCGTCTTTTACGACGCGTTGGTTCGGGTTCCGATGCTCGTTTCGTGGCCCGCCGGCGGCGTGGTATGCGGTGCCGAGGACGATTCGATGGTCAACACGATAGACCTCCAGCCGACGATCTTGCAACTGTCCGGAGTGGCAGACTTCAACACGTCGCCGATCGGCGACGAAGACGACGAGTTGCCCCGTCCAGGACCGCGGGTTCTTTGCAACAACGGCTCCGAGATGATCAACTCCGAATCCTTAAGGCGTATCCAAGGCAAGCCCTTGCCCACCGCGACACCGGCAGCACCGCGCACCGCCGCATTCAGTGAATACGGTACTGGCGGCCCGCCCTTGACCGATGAGATTATCGACGAACTCAAGGGCAGGGGGCACATCGGTCGCGACTTGCTGATGAACACGTTGTGGATTCGCGAAGCCGAGGGACGTCGGCGCATGGTTCGCACCCAAGACTGGAAGTTGGTCACCGATCCGGGCGGGGACGATTTAGATGAACTCTACGATCTGAACGCTGACCCTTGGGAATTGACGAACATTGCTTCGGATCCAAACAACGCGTCGGTGATAGCCGAGATGCAAAAGTTGCTACTCGATTGGTCGACAGAAACCGAAGACCACAACCCCGTGCCGTTGCCGACATCAGTTGGGCGACGGCCTTACACCGGCTGAGCGCGTTGATCGGCGTCGCGTTCGACGCAAAACCGCCGCCATGCCCGCGAAAATCATTGTCAATCCCCGGGTGGCGAGGAATCTCAACGCGGTTCTTTAGATCGGGAAAAGGTCGCGCCCATCGAGGTTCTAGATGCTAGCTATTCTCGATCAAGAACTTGTCACCGCAGGCGGTGCAATAGCCGGCATCAGGTCGATTGACGGTTTGACATCGACTGCATTCCAATGGGTGGCCGGCAACAGCCACGTTCTGCCCGCAGAAGCGGCAATAACGACTGATCACGCTGATTGAGTTGCCGCAGCCGGGGCATCTGATACGAGGGTAGTTGCGTCGGAGTCGAAACGGTGATACCGAATTAGCCCAGTCGAAGCGCCGCAGTAGCCACCAGATGCCGACGGGTACGATGATGAGCACCACGACGATCGTGGGCGGCCAAGAAAGTGAAACGTTGAAGAGGGTGTGTATCAGCGATGCGACCGCCACACCGAAGAAAACCCCGATCGCTCCTGACGCCGGTGAAACGCCAGACTGCTTCGTCCGTCCTAACGCATATCCCCAGCAACAACCAAAGATGACGTGAGCGACCGTCGATAAAGGTGCCCTGGCGATCATCACCTCCGGTCCGAACGACAGCACGTACAGGAGATTCTCGAGTGAAGCGAAACCAAGGCTCGCTGCTGCGCCATAAACCAGTCCGTCGCTAGGCTCATCAAAATGCAACGAGCGGTACGCAACCAACCACACAACGAGGAATTTCGCGATCTCCTCGATAGTGGCGGCTGCGAGAATGTGTCTGACAACGGATTGGGAGATCTGAGTTTCTGGATCGAATACGGATTCGTCGATGAACACGTATTGGAGGCCGAGAACGGGCAAAGTGGAAACCATACCCAAGAAGAAAGTTAAAGCGATGAGTTTCTTGGGTTCAGGGCGATATCGGTCCTTGCGCGCGAAGAACCACAACCAAAACGCGCCCGGCGCGAAGGCGAGCGAAGGAAAAATCAGCCATTCCACGCCGAACGCGTCCTATCGGTACACAACTTTGGTGTCGCAAATCAAGTCGTGCAAACCACGTTTGTCATCCGAAAACGCTATCATCAAGAACCCGACGCCGAACACTATGCCTGATATGTTGTAGCACAAAGAACGAAAAAACGCTCGGCACAAACCAATTCTGGAACCATCATTGCGCACAACATACAATCCAAAAAGGCGTTTTCCTAAAGTGGTCGACCAAGCTGCCACCGAAACCGGGAAATAGAGAATCATAAACGCGAGAATCATCCAGGCCGTCGCTACAGAACTGACCGAGTAAGAATCCACCTGGTCCCGGAAGAAAAAAGCCCACGCGAAAAGCAATCCATATATACATGCCATATCTATCAGGTAAGCTACTAACCTCACCCAGAATCCTGCCGGCCGATCCAAAACTGAAACTTTTCGAATACCGTAACTCTGTCCGTGTTCGCCTACCGAATGACCTGATCGTTGTTGTCGTTTGGCTTCATCAAGCGGTAAACCACAGGAGTAGCAGTAGACCGAGTTCGGTTCGTTTATGGCGGAACATCGCGGGCAATTCGCGTAGATTTGAGGCGGTGGTGGCAAAACAACCGGAGACGGTGGTTGGTATGCCGTTGCCGACGGTCTCAATTGCTTCCCGCAAGCATCGCAGAAATGGCTATCGCCGGGGTTCATGCGCCCGCAATCTGCACACCGCGTTCGCAACTGGACTCCGCAACGGTTGCAGTAAACGGCGAAATCAGCAACTACGAATTGGCATCTGAAGCACTGCATGGTGATTCGTTCGTTTGGGCGTTGAATTGGAAGCTGACCATCGGTCGCGCCGTTGCCATTGTAACGGTCGGTTTGAGTAATAGGCTTGATGCAGGGCTTTGAACGTCGCTCGTGAATTGATCGGCAACATTCCTAACCTCGCCAGTGCGATGATTTCTCTATCCACGCTTGACCGCATCGCTGCCGCCGCGTCTCGGCCGGCGGATGGATCGTCGGCTGCGGTGTTTCGGATGGTGTTTGGTGGGTTGTCGTTCATCGCGGTTGTGCGGTTTTTCACGAATGGTTGGGTCGATACGCTCTACGTTGAGCCGCAGCACCACATGAAGTATCTGGGTTTCGGGTGGGTCGAACCATGGCCGGCGTGGGGCATGGATATCCACTTCGTCGTGTTGGGGGTTTTGGCATTGTTCATCGCCGCCGGGTTCCTTTACCGCGCCAGCATCGCCATGTTCCTTTTCGGATTTCTTTACATCGAGCTCTTGGATGCGATCACGTATCTGAACCACTACTACTGGCTGAGCTTGACTAGCGGCTTAATGGTTTTCATGCCGCTGCATCGTAAGTGGTCGATCGACGCTTGGTTGCGGCCTTCGTTGCGAAGCGATTCGGTGCCGTCGTGGGTGATTTGGTTTTTGCGTGGTCAGCTTGGCGCCGTCTACTTCTTTGGCGGGATAGCCAAGTTGAACCCGGACTGGCTGTTCGAAGCGTTGCCGATGAAGATTTGGCTATTTCAGCACGGCGATTTCCCCGTCGTTGGGCGCTTGTTGCAGCAGACATGGTTGGCGTACGCGATGAGTTGGGCAGGCGCGGCGTATGACCTGACGATCGTGGGCTGGTTGCTGTGGCGTCGAACTCGACCATTCGCCTATTTAGTTCTCATCGGATTTCACCTGACGACGTGGCAACTGTTCCCTTCGCTTGGGATGTTTCCGTGGTTGATGATGGCATCGATGCTAATCTTCTTCCCTCCGAATTGGCCGCGAACGGTCGCCCAGTGGCTCGGCGCGAGGTTAAATCTGAATCTCGCTCCCGCCGCTCGGGCGATTCAGTCTGAAAAATCTGACGCACCAAGACGGTGGTTGGGACGATTGGCCGTCATCGCCGTAGCGTTTTTCGTGTTAGCTCAAGTGCTGTTACCGTTTAGGCACTTGGCGTATCCCGGCAACGTCCGATGGAATGAAGAAGGATATCGGTTCGCGTGGCGAATGATGCTCTCGGAAAAAATCGGGTTCGTCACTTATCGCGTCGTGGACAACTCTGATGGGCGCGCTTGGCTGGTTGATCCTAGCGACTACCTGACGCCTTTGCAGGTGGAGCGCATGTCGATAAACCCCGACATGATCCACCAGACGGCGTTGCTCGTCGAACACGATTTCCGAAACCGCGGCTATGACGATGTTCGAGTCTATGCCGATGCTTTCGTGGCGTTCAACGGACGAGCGAACGCGAGGATTATCGACCCGAACGTTGATTTGACAAGCGTCGGACGTGGTCTACAACCGAAAAGTTGGATATTGCCAGTGCCGAGCGTTCAGACGCAACGGAGGTTACCCGCCGTCGCCGTCGGTGTCGGCGAATCCGACGGTTATGCCGAGTAGGCTAACCACCTCGGTATTCAGGGTCTGCTGCAGTACTTTTAACGCTTCGTACACTGCAATTGCCGCGGCGCGGTCCGAGTAGATCGTTTCGTGAAACGGCTCCTCCAGCGTGCCGATGGCGTCGAGAGCGTTGGTGAAACTTGCACGCACTCGTGCGTCGGCATCTTCAGACACCCCGCTGACCAGTGATCCGATGCCGAGTGCTTCGGGATCTGACGCCGATGCTCCGAGATAGGTGTCTTGCATACCCAGGACCTGCTCACGCAGATCGGAAACGCCTGATAGTCCCGGCCCGCTCCTGATCGCCGCAGGGTCTGCTTCGCTGTCGTTCATGCCTAACGCGGCCCCGAGTTGCATATCGGTAATTGAACGCAGAAGGAATATCGTGGTTCGAACAGTCTCTGAAATCGCTGCCAACGGCAATAACGCGCTTGAGGCGCGTCCGGTGAATTCGCCTACGTATGCGTCCGATTCGCCTCCCGCGCCGACCCAATCATCGACCAGCCCAATCATTTCGTCCGCTGCGACTTCTGCGCTGGCTACAAGGTACTCACATCGCGGCTGCTCGTCGTCGGATAATGCCGCGACCGCGTTGTCGTCGAACGCGAGGTACTCGATGGCCCCCAAGCCGCGCTGAGTACTGGACAAAAACTCGCGCACGTATTCTGGCGTGATCGCGTCGCGCGACGCGATGGTGTTCTCGATTCTTTCCGGTTCAACAGGCCACCAATCGACAAACGAGCGGGTGCGTCGATCCATTGTCGGACCGAACCCCATCGCGCGTGAACGCATCCAGGAACTTTTGGCTTTACGCCAACTGTCCCGAGTTTGTTTCAGGGTTGCCGGCGTCGGATCGTTGCACAGGTTGCGAACATTGTTTCGTAACGTGTTCATGTCGTCGGACGCGATCTGGTACGCCGGCACCATCACATGATCGGCAAGGCTTACTAAGACGTCTTGGCGCGAGACCGAAGGTCCAGATGAACACGCGACCAATACCAGTGCCAACAGAGTGAATGCGATGGTGAGTTTCATTGGGACTGCCACCTGTCTTAGAGCGATTTCAGGAATGCTATGAGTGCTGCGCGTTCGGTTTTGGACATGTTTCGGAACGCGTCGCGAGACTTCTCAGCCTCGCCTCCGTGCCACAGGATCGCCTCGGCAAGATTGCGAGCTCGTCCGTCGTGCAGGAATCTAGTGTGGTTGTTGACGCGTTCGACCAATCCGATGCCCCAGAGCGGAGGAGTGCGCCACTCGCTTCCGGATGCCAAGAAATCCGGCCTGCCGTCCGCCAACCCTTCGCCCATGTCGTGGAGCAATAGATCGGTGTAAGGAAATATTGTCTGCTCCGATAAGGCGGCAATGTCGTGGGTGCCGGTAGTGTAAGACGGCGTGTGACAAGCCGCGCACCCCGCTTTCAGAAACATCTCTGCGCCTTTGCGTACCTCGCGTTCCTCGACGTTTCGCATCGCTGGCACTGCTAGGGTTCGCGTGTAAAACGCTAACCTTTCGGCACGCGCAGGCGGGATTTCGGGCTCTCCGCCGTTCGGGGCTGCTGAGCACGCCGTCTGAACCGGTGGGCAGTTCTCATCCAGATGCTGTTCTGACGTGATGCCGATGTCTCCGGCGAATGCGTCTAGAGCCTGTTGCTTGATGTTGGGAGCGTTCGCCTTCCATCCGAATCGACCTAGAGTCGCGATGCCACGTTCGGTGTCCCAGACCATGTTGGCGCGGCCGGAGATGCCGTCGCCGTCCTCGTCGTTCGGATCGGCTTGAGCCAAAATGTCCGCTTCATCGATGGCCTCTAGCAGGCCCATCCCGATAACCACTGGGGCGACGCGCGGTGAAGTCATGACATTTTCAGAAATTTCGCCGAACGCGAGTTCCATGAATTGATACGTCGGCATCAGTAGCGTGTAGGGCTCACCGTCAGCGTAGTTACCGTTGATTTCGGTGTACGTGATGGTGAATTTCCCTTCTGGTTCAACATTGTTGATCGCTCGATCCTGCAATTGGTTTCCGTAATTCGGGTCTCCGATCGGCGCGCCTTTGGCGGTGGTTCCGGGAACGCTCAACCGGATCAAGAGGCCGCGTTCTGGGTCGTCGGCATTCTCTGGTGGTTTACCTCTCCCGTCTAGCACATGGCAAGACGAGCAAGACAATGCGTTGAATGTGGGACCCAACCCGTCTCTCGCGTCGGTCGATGCGGGTGCGGTGACCCAGTTCTGCTCGAAGAAACTGTCGCCGACCTCAAACGTCCGCCGCTCACTATTGGTGAGGTTTCGCGCCGACATACTGAAGGCGTTGCGGTTCTCGGTGAACGCCGTGGTTTCGCCGCCGAGTTTGGCTACCAACAACGCTTCGGCGTTTAGGTCGTCGGAATCAGAGCATCCGATACCGGAAATGAGGAGAGCAGCGAGTGAAACAACGGCGCAAGTTACTCGCCACTCTCCTCTGGACATTCGGCGCACGTTAGGTATCACTCGATCCGATGCACCGAAAAGCCGCCGCGATGGGTATTAGCTCACGCTGATGGTGATGCCAATCGCTGTCGCTGCCGACACTATGGTGTCGGTCTGATTTTCGAGCGATTCGATGGTCCGCAAGACTGCCGATCGACCCGGTGCGCTATCCGGCACCGTATCGGTCAGGTGGTTGTCGAACGGAGCTGGGATGTTGTTCGCGAGGTTGACACTTGCCGCGACTTGCGCCTTCAAAGTCTCGGCAAGGTCTGAGTCCTCTTCCGCGACGACATCCAAGATGCCGACACCAGAAACCGAACCGTATTCACCCATCAACACCATCTGGATGCCGAGCGCGTTGCCCACGATGTCGGCGGTGGTGTTGTCGGAGAAGCAGGAATGCTCGTCTTCCTGCGAGCGCTCTTGATACGCGACGGTCATCCGTTCGCCGGCGAGCTCGCCACGGCTCAACTCACCGATGCCGGTGATAATGTGCGTCAGTGCCTCGTCATCGTCAAGTGCCAGGAACGCAGCACGGTAGTTGCTGCGGCCTGGTGCCCATGCGTCTACTAGACCTTGCATGTGTCCAACCAAAACATCGGACGCGGTGGCAAGATAGATGCCGCGCCGGTCCGCGTTTTTGGCGGTGGTGTAGTCATCCGCCGGGCGCGCGCCAGGTCCGTTGGCGTTCAGGTCTTGTCCCCAAAGCAGGAACTCGATGGCGTGCCAACCAGTCGAGACATTTTCCTCGCCGCCTTCCTCGTTCAAGGAGACGATCAGGTCCGCGGTGATTTCGGGATACTGCTCGACCATGTTGACGATACCGGCATCCGGATCACCGTCGACGTAGTCGATATACGCCTCGTCGAGGGGCCAGGCGTTGATCAAACCTTCGGGGCCGTCTTCTTCGTTGTCGATTGGGCCGCCGTAGAAACGGAACGCTTCGGTCGGTCCGTAGTCGTCGCGCGCCAACAGCCATGCGCGTTTCGCCGCTTCGAGTGATGCTGGCGTCGGGTCCGCGAGAAAGGCATCGATAGCACCGTCCATCTGGACCGTCGAGCTCAGGCTCTTGCTGTAAAGCGCGTGAACGCCATCGGCGTAGTTTTCGACGGCTTGACGTTTGACATCGACTTCCTCACCGCCATCACCGACACGGTAACAGCCGAACGCCGTCATCGCCACCACGACAACCAACAGCATTCCGACAAGATAGATCTTTCGCATTTGATCCTCCCGCAGTTCCGCACGCTCGGTGGGAACGCTCGGTCATTACTGACAAAATTAGTCAACAATTCAGGTATTCTATACCCGCTAGGTAATAATTACCAGTGGAGTCAGGAATTTCCCCGAAGATTTTTTCGAGTCGCGGTTGGAGCCAGCAGGTATGACGGTAACGAGGCCGTGATGGGCCTTGACAACCGCCGAATCAAGCGGTCTACGCGGTGTTGCAAGATTCGCCACCGCCGTAGGTTTTGGGATCACGCGATCAGCCCAGCTGGCGCAGACGGGGGTCTAGCCGGTCGCGGAGCCAGTCGCCGAAGAAGTTGAGCGACATGACTGTCAGGAACAGGGCGGTGCCGGGGATCACGGAAGTCCACCACGCCGTCTGGAGATAGTCGCGTCCTTCGGCGACCATGTTGCCCCAGGACGGCGTCGGCGCTGGAATTCCAGCGCCCAAGAAACTGAGGGTGGCTTCGTAGAGGATCAGATTTCCGACGCTCAACGATGCGATGACGGTGATGGTGCCGATGGTGCCGGGCAAGATGTGCCGAGCCAAAATCCGCGTGGTCGATGCCCCTGAAATCTTCGCCAAAGCAACGTAACCGCTCTCTTTGATCACCAACACGTCGGCGCGGACGTTACGAACGAACGAAACCCACGCCACCAGAATCATCAAAACCATAATCGTGCTGTAACTGGCGCCGAAAATGATAGCCGCCACCAGCGCGAGCAGCAGGAACGGGAATCCCATCCAAATGTCGACGATCCGCGTGATGACCTCGTCGACGATGCCGCCCGCGTACCCGGCGAGCAGCCCGAGTCCGGTTCCGATCAACATGCCGGCTGTCAGTGCCACAGCCATGACCGACAACGACACCCTCGCGCCGTGAATCACTCGGCTCAAAACGTCTCGCCCGACGTGGTCGCCGCCGAAGAAATAAGGACTGTCATCTTGAAAGAGAGGACGCGCGTTCCGATCGGGCAATGATTGATCGACGGGATCGTTAGGGGCGATCCAGTCTGCACCGACACCCATCGTCACCAACAGCGCGAGCAGTACGACTGGCAAGATCGGCCACCGACGTAGGATGTACCACAACGTCAAGCGTTGTTGCGACACCGGTCCGGATTGGACGGACTCGCCAGTCGTTGGTCGGGCGTTCATCTAGTCGTACCTGATGACTGGATTCAACATTCCATAAAGGATGTCGGCCAAGAAGTTCATTCCGACGAACACAGCCGTGAACACCATTACGGTGCTGGTCAAAGTCGGGAAATCGTTGTTCCAAACAGCATCAGTCATCAACTGCCCGACGCCTGGCCACGCGAATATCCTCTCCACCACGACGGCCCCGGTAACAAAGCTGGCCAAAACGATCGCTGAAGTGGTTAGGGGCTGGAGTATGGCGTTGCGAAACGCGTGTTTCCAGACTACGATCTTGTACGAAGTACCTTTAGCCCTCGCGAGCGTAACGTATTCCGAATCCAAGACCTCGAGCATCGCCGATCTGGTTAACCGCAACAACGCGGCCGCCGGGCCCCAACCGAGCGCGAAAGCAGGCATGATCAGATACTTGAACTTTGTCCACGTCCAGAACGACACATCATCTGGTCCCGCGGTGCCGACCGGCAACCAATCAAGCGTTACCGCGAACAGCAGGATCGCCATAATGCTGACCCAAAATATCGGGGCGGCTTGACCAACCAGCGCCAACGTTCGACTCGCGTAGTCAGAAAGGCTGCCGCGTTTCACTGCCGAGACTACTCCCAACGGGATTCCCATCAACATCGCGAGGATGAATGAGGCGATAGCCAACTGCATAGTCGGCGCCGCGCGCTCCCAAATCAATTTACGTACCGATGTTTCCGATACGATCGTATCTCCAAAATCTCCGGTCAATACACGTCCAAGCCAAACCAGGTACTGCACGACCAGCGGTTTGTCCAGTCCGAGTTTCCGGCTCAGTTGCTCGACGCGCTCCGGCGACATCCCGTAGCCGCCAGGTTTCGCGAACAACAGCAACGGATCACCTGCCATGCGCGAAAGACCAAACACGAACATCGTCGCCACAAGCAGCGTGATTACGGCGAAGATCAATTTCCTGATGAGGTAGCGACGCATGTTAAACCCATTATCTCCCCAAGGTCAGCAACAAGGTCAGCAACAAGGTCAGCAACGCCTTTGAATGCAAGGGTAGCCTGCGGATCGGCATGTGGCCGACCCGCAGGCTAGGCGTCTGTAATCCCATCGTTCGCCAAAGCCCCGAGCGTAGCGAGACGCTACCTGAGGACGATGTTCTCAGGGGAGTTGTAGCTGCTACCGATGTGCATCGGCCATTCGGCGATGTAGTTCGGGTTAGCGTAGTACGCCTGCGGCACCGTCACGTAACCCGGGAACAATGCCCAATGGTGCATGTACTCGAGGTATTCCTTGTTGATGCGGATGCGTTCTTCTCGGTCAGGTTCTGAAGCCGCAGCCTCGTACCAAGCCAAGATGTCAGGAGACTCGAACCCGCAGCTGAATCCGCCTCGCGTCAGCGTCGTCTGGACGAGACCCTTTGGCCAGTCAAACGGGTAGGCTTCTTGTCCGTCGTCGCAGGAAGTCAGCATCGGGACGACCGTCGAACGGCTGACCAACCCGGGTCGGAATACACCGTAAGCGTATTTCAACACTTTGACGTTGATGCCGACATCTTCCCAGAAACCGGCGATGGCGTCCCCGATCTCACCTGCGGGACCCTCTCCGCCTCCGAGTTCTGGACCTACGAATAGCGGCATCTCGAAACGGACGCCGTCATCATTCGCCGCATAGCCGGCGTCGTCGAGCATCTTGTTAGCCGCGGCTACGTCGTACGGGTACTCGTATTGTGCGTCCCAGTTCGGATTGAACGTGCTGAAGTAGGTAACGTGCACCGGGTTGCCGACACCGCCGAGAACGTGTTCGACAATTGCGTCGCGGTCGACGGATCGGGCGAGAGCTTGGCGCACCAAGCGGGCCTGCTCCATGTCGTCGATCCCGGCGGGGTTGTCGCCGTCTTCAGGCTGGTGCGGGTTCCCGACCCATTGGATCGGGCGCACAAAAACGCCGTGGGACGGGAAGTCGATGGCTTCACCGGTTATCGCGTTGGTGGTCTCCCATAGGTTGCCGGGGAACATCACGCCTTCCTGAATGCCCGCGCCCGCGCCGACCTCTAAGAACCCAGACTGCTTCATACGAGCCAAATCTTTTGGATCGATGAACGAGATGTCAGATTCACCGTTTTGGAGCAATGCAACGCGGGTGAACTCCTCAGGAACCGCGAGGACCTTGAATGAGTCAATTCCGGCGTTCTTGCGCCAGTGGTCGTAATCGACTTTTTCGAGCGTCACGCTGGTGCCGGACTTAAAGTCGGTCACTTGGAACGGTCCGGTCCCGACGAAGTTGTCCTTCAACCATTCGCGACCGTTCTCATCGAAAGCGCGTTTTGACGTCGCCATACTGGTCAATCCGCCTGATGCTTCTTGATTCAGGAAGTTACTGGCCCAACGCACGTCAAAGTTGTTGAACTGGCCCACGATCGTGTAGTCATCAATCGCTTCGATTGGAACATCGCCGAACAGCGCCGTGAAGTTGGCCGCACTTGCCGCGATCGACTCCGCGTTGATCGCCGGGTTGGTGCGATTAATGACCCACGCCATGTCTTCTGCTTTCAACTCGCCCCAATCGCCGTGGAATTGGACGCCTTGACGGAGCGTGATGGTGACGGAACTGAGATCATCTGCCAGCACCCAAGATTCGGCGAGCATCGGGGTATCCCAGTCCGCATCACCCGGAGTGAAGAGGTGTTCGCCGGCTCCCCAGCGGTCCGCTTGAAGCGGAGCATCCGGGAGGCTCCCGCCATTGCCGCTGATGCTTCCAAGAGCGGATCCAACATCGGCAAAGATCACGTGCCCAGGTTGACTCTTGGATTGCGGCAGGTCGATGAGTTCGACTACCTCCTCCATCATCGCCTCGGGAGTCGCCGTCACAACGACCTGGACCTCTTTTTCTACTTCCACCTCCTTCACAACCTCGACTTCCTTTTCGACGACAACGGTCTGGATGACGGTCTCGGTACCGCCACACGCAACAGCGAACACTGCGACGGCGGCGACGATAGCAAGTAGCCAGGCAGTTCCAGTCGTGCGTTTGAACTTATCGGTCAGGATTTTCATCACCTACACTCCTGTGCATTTGGGTTCATGTACCCGATTGGTCGCCACTTGACCCAGAGGATTAGCGCACTCGCGTTTTCAGGCGGTGGACGACAAGGCGCGCAATAACCTTATACCAATCACGTAATGTGCGCGCACTAAGTCTGCGAATTTCGTGAAAAAGCGGTTTTGATGCGTCGAATACCCGAAATTCGCAGCGTGGCAACCGCGAGCGCGAAAACAGTCTTGGTCTTGCAAGGTGCCGCCCGGCTGCGAGAAGCTCGAACGGCGTGTAACGCGATCAGTCGACTACAGCTGCCGCAAGGTCGGATCGACGCGGTCGCGGAACCAGTCGCCGAGGAAGTTGCCGGACATCACGACCATCGCAATGACCATTCCCGGGAAGAAGGAAGTCCACCATGCGGCGTCGATGTACTGGCGCTCTTCGCTGATCATGCGTCCCCAAGAGGGTTCGGGCGGCGGAATGCCGGCGCCCAAGTAGCTGAGTGACGATTCTAGAAGGATGATGTTGCCGGTTCCGAGAGTCGCCGAGACGATGACGATGTTCACAACACCGGGCAGAATGTGCCGAATCATGATCCGTAAATTCGACGCACCCGCGACGCGCGCCAGCGAAACATATTCACGGGTCTTCAACGAAAGTGTTTCCGCCCTTACGAGCCGCACCGGGCCCGGCCAAGAGATCAGCGCCAAGACACCAATCAGCGTCCATAACCCTTGTCCCAGCACGAGCACGACAACGAGGATGATGAGCAACCCCGGCAAAATGTTCCACGCGTCGACGATACGCATGACGACGTCGTCGATGATGCCGCCAAAGTATCCGGCTACTAACCCAATGGCGGTACCGATAATCACTCCGGTGCTGACCGCCGCAAAGACGACTAGAACGGTGATGCGGGCACCAGCGATGATCTTGCTGAGCACGTCTCGACCTAGTGCGTCGGTGCCTAGGAAATACGTTAGTTCGCCCCCTTCCAACCAGAACGGCGGTGTGTGTCGCACCAATAGGTCGGCGCGTTCCGGGTTATGCGGTTCGATCGCCGGTCCGATTACTGCCGTTATCAACAGCGTTGCGACGATGACCAATGGGATGATTGGATATCGACGGACGAACTCGAACGCCGACAGACGCCGAGGAGCGACATCCACCGGATCCGCAACCTGGCTGTCAGTTCCGCTATTTTCGACTGCGGTGGCGATGACAAATCTCCTAGTTGTATTTGATCCGCGGATCCAACAACGCGTAGACGATGTCGAGCGTGATGATCATGATCACGAATGCAAAACCGTAGATGATCGTCAAACCCGCCAGCAACGGATAATCGGTCGCCCACAGTGCGTCGATGGCTAGCCGTCCGAGACCGGGCCATGCGAAAACCGTTTCGATGATGATCGTGCCGTTGAGCAGTCCGAACAGCACGAACACAGAGAGCGTCAATGGAGGAATGATCGCGTTGCGGAATGCGTGCTTCCATCGCACCGGCGCTTGCGCGACACCTTTGGCGCGTGCGAACTTTATGAACTCGGAATCGAGGATTTCCAACATCGAAGTCCGAGTGATCCTCAAGTACGAGGCTGCGGGGAACCACGCGAGGGCGACCGCGGGCATGATGAAATTCCTAATCGCGATCCCCTCTCCTTTAGTGCCGCTCGGCAACCATCCGAGGTTTACCGCGAAGAAGAAGATCATCACCAAGGCGAGCCAGAATATCGGCACCGACTGTCCGAACAGGGCAAATCCACGGAACAGGTAGTCGAGGAAGTTCCCTCGATTCGTGGCGGAGAATACTCCGAGCGGCACGCCGACAAAGGTTCCCATCAACCAAGCTACGATCCCGAGCTGGATGGTGTTCGGTGCTTTCTCCCTAATGGCGGACAGCACCGGGCGTTGGAGCGTGACGCTGTCGCCAAAGTCACCGGTCAAGATGTCACCCATCCAGAGGGCGAACTGTATCGGCACCGGCTTGTCGAGGTTAAGTCTGCGGCCCCACTCTTCCCACACCGCCGGGTCGAGCCCGACAGAATCTTCTCCGATGAAGAAGTATCGCGGGTCGCCCTTGACGCGCGAGAGTGAGAACACGATCAGCATCGCGAGAAGAAGTGCGATGATCCCAAGGAACACGCGTCTGGCGACAAATTGTCCCATCGTTCGGTGTGGGCTTCGTAGTTTTGGAGCCGACAATCGCCACGAAAGAGCCTAACCTGCTGAACCGCAAGCTAGGCTCCTCCGCGGCTTTGCGTCGATCTACGCTACTTGATGATGATGTCCTCAAGCGGGTAGATCATGTTGACTGGCGCAGTGTGCATCGCGGTCTTCTGCGGGTTCCAACTTATCAGGTCACCGTTGTAGACCGTGAAGACAGGGATTTCGTAGGTGGCAGGGTCCCAGTGCCAGAACGCTTCGTGGTTTCCGAAAGCGATTGCCATCTCGTTGCGCTTGCTGATGTCCTCTTCACCCAGCATGTTGCCGTAGATGCGCTGGTAGAACGGTATTCCGCCGCTCCACATGATGCCGCCGGCGAACCACGCTTGCGCTTCACGGGCTTTGGCAAAGTGCGCGGGCATTCCGCCTTGCTCTCCGTCATGCACCAAGTGAATGAACGAGCGGTCCACGAACGTCGGGTGCCAAGTCGTGAACGGGCCGAGATGGAAGTCAACATCGATGTTCAACGTATCCTTCCACATCGAAGCGATTGCTTGGTGAGCTTCGCTCGGCTCGTTGCCGGCCCACCATCCAATCGTGAATCCATCGACACCTGCCTCAGACATCAACGATTGGGCGCCGTCCGGGTCGTAAGGCACACACCACGAATCGTCGTGGGTGGCATCGTTGACCGAGATCGCCCAGTTGCAAGCCTGCGAACCGAGTCCCTCGAAGAGACCGTCCACCAATGCCTGTTTGTCGATCGCCTTGGCCATCGCCAACCGGACCTTACGGGCGTTTTCCATCTCCGGACAGATCGCCGACGGGTCTGACGGGACCTCTTCCAGAAGCACGTTCCAGTCGCAGTCCGAACCCGGGAGGTCGTAGAAGCTGACCCACGGGAAAGCTTCGGGGTTCTTCTTGGCTTCGTCGTAACCCGGGTTGTCGAGCGGCTCACCCGTCTTCGGGTTCGTCTGCTCCAAGAAGTTCGGGTTCATTCCGATGTGCAGGATCACGGTCTGTAGCAGCCGTCGTACGCCGCCGGCCTCTTCAAGCCTGCGGGTGTTCGGGAGCGAAACGTGAGTAATCATCGCTTCGCCGCTCTCAAACATCGCGATCCGAGATGCCTCTTCTGGAACCTCTAGTATCCGTGCCGACGAGATGTGCGCGGCCTGGTTGTAGTGCTCGGGTAGGGCATCGAGGATGATCTTGTCATTGTCGCGCCACTGCCGGATTTCAAACGGTCCGGTGCCGACAAAGACGTTACGCATCCCTTCCTTGCCGTACTCGTCGTAGATGGTCTTGCTGTTTATGCCGTACGCGTCTCTCAAGTTCGAGAACAACCAACCGGGAGCCCGGCTGTCGTACTTGATGATCTCCGTCGTGGCGGTGTATTTGTCGATCGCCACCGTTTCGCCGTAGCAGCAAGTCAAGTCACCACCGACGTCATGCAACGTTTCGGGGTTCACGTTTGGGTTGACGGTGTTGGTGCTCCATGCGAAGTCTTCGGCTGTAACCTCGCCCCATCCTTTGTGGAATTGGATGCCGGGGCGAATCTTCCACGTGAAACTCGATTTGTCTGGAGCAAGCTCCCAAGACTCGGCGACGGCCGGGATGACTCTGCCATCCGCGGACCATTGAACCGGGGTGTCCCAGACGCTGTAGTAATACTGTTCGTTCGAACAGGTGGGTACGCACAGTTCTGGTGTGCCGACCGGCAAGCCGACGGTCTGCAATGCGGCGACGAATTCGCCGGACTGCGTCGATGGCATCATCATCGCGTCGGATTGTCCGGGCGTCGCTGTAACCACGACCTGGACTTCCTTCTCGACGACTTTCTCCACTTCGACCTCGACGACCTTCTGCTTCTCGACGACGACTTCCTTCTCAACGACGACGGTCTGGACGACGGTTTCGCCGGCGACCTCGACCTCTTTCTCGACGACGACGGTCTGGACGACGGTCTCGCCGGCGACTTGCACTTCCTTCTCGACGACGACGGTCTGAACGACGGCTTCGCCTGAGACCTGCACTTCCTTCTCAACGACGACGGTCTGGATGACGGTCTCGCCAGGCACTTGCTCTTTGACCACAACGGTGTGGACGACGGTTTCGGTGCCTCCACACGCGAGCGCGAACATCGCGACTGCCGCCATCACTGTCAGAAGTGCGGAAGTTACACCCATTCGCTTCGGTATCGCTTTCAGAATCTTCATTGGCTACACTCCCGTGTGCTCAAGTTCCTGTTAGTCGCCTGTCACTCCGCGGTTTTTGCCGCGGCTTCGCGGTCAAAACACCGCCGCCGAGCGGCAGAGCGTGAAAGTAGATTACACCGTTTCCGCTGTTTTGCGCGTTGAACGGACACGATTCGTGAAAAATCGGGATTCTCGCATCGGAAAACCTTCATCACTCGAATTTCAGTTGCGAATCGGTCATTGTCGACGGGAATCTGATGGTTCGACGGTTACCATAGGCAACGTACTAAACCACGAACCAACCTGAGCCACTTTTCGATGCCCAAGACGCGTTTTGGCGCCTTTCTCGCGCCGCACCACCCGATCGGCGAAAATCCTTTGCTCCAGTTCCAGAGCAACTTGGAGTTCGTTCAACTACTGGATCATCTCGGTTACGACGAGTTCTGGTGCGGCGAGCATCACTCGACTGGATGGGAGATGATCGCATCGCCCGAACTCTTCCTCGCCGCCGTCGCCGAACGCACGCACCGCATCAAACTCGGCACTGGCGTCGTGTCGCTCCCTTACCACCATCCCTTCATGGTTGCGCAGCGCATGGTTCAGCTGGATTACCAGTCTCGAGGGCGCGTGATTTTTGGTTCCGGACCGGGCGCATTGCCTTCCGACGCGCACACGCTAGGACTCGACCCGATGCTGTTGCGAGACCGTCAGGACGAGGCGATGGGCATCATCCGCCGGCTGTTTGAGGGAGAAGAGCGGATCACTTACGAGTCCGACTGGTTTCAGATGCGCGACGCCAAGCTGCAACTGCGGCCGTTGCAAGACGACATGGAATTCGCCGTCGCGTCGATGGTGAGCCCGTCAGGAATGACGCTCGCCGGCAAACACCGCGCCGGTGTCCTGTCTATCGGGTCGATGACCAAAGCAGGGATGCGTTCGTTGCCGAACCAGTGGAGTTTCGCCGAGGAATCGGCGGCGGAACACGGCAACACTGTGGACCGCAAGAACTGGCGAATCGTCCTGAGTTGGCATATTGCCGAGACGCGGCAAGAGGCCAAGGAACAAGCAAAGCTTGGTCTGTTCAATCACAACAATCTGTACACCGTCGGCACGCTCGCGGGCGGCGAAGGGACGATCTACGAGACGCCTGAAGATGCGGTTGACGATGTAGCCGATTCGGCAGACGGCACCGCGGTCATCGGTACACCTGATGACTTGGTTGCGAAGATCCGCGATATGCAGGACGTCACTGGCGGTTTCGGATGCGTCATCGGCTTCGTTCACGATTGGGCGAACCGCGAAGACACGCTGCGATCGTGGGACTTGGTAGCCCGCTACGTCGTCCCTGAAGTCAACGGACTTCTCGATGACTACCGCGAGTCGTATCGCTGGGTCAACGAAGCCCGCGATACTTGGTCGCGTGCCAAAGAAGCAGTCGATTCCAAAATCGCAGAACATCAGCGCGCATCGCAAATCATGCGCACCGAGGGATATGAAGGGGAGAACATCAAACAGTGAAAATCACCCAGATCGAAACCATCCGCATCGCTGAGCAACCCCACAATCTGTGGGTGCAAATCCATACCGACGATGGCATCGTCGGGCTCGGCGAGACGTTTTACGCCGCGCCGGTCGTCGAAGCGGCGGTGCATAACTGGTTCGGACCGTTGCTGATCGATCGCGATCCGTTCCCGATCGAGCGGCATTGGGAGGCGATGTTCCGACTATCCGATCATGCCGGCTACGGCGGCGCGGAGATGCGCGCGATATCCGCGCTAGACATCGCGCTTTGGGACATCAAGGGACAAGCCTTAGGCGTGCCGGTTTACGAGCTGCTCGGCGGCGCGGTGCGTACTAAGATCAGGGTTTACGCGACATCGTTGCAGTTCCACGGCGCAGGGGATCAGGCTAAGGGACTCCTTGATGAAGGCATAACGGCGATGAAGGGCGGTCCGACGATCGGATTGGCGGCGGCGTCCGACGGTCAATTTCTCTCGCCGAAAGAACTCGATATGGCACTCAAACCGATCCGTGACATCCGCGACGCGGTAGGCATGGATATGCAGATCGCGAACGACGGGCACGGCAAGTGGACGTTGCCGGTGGCGATCCGCATCGCGCAGGCGATGGAGCCGTACGAGATGATGTGGCAGGAAGACCTGATGCCGTTGCTCAATCCCGACGCGTTGGCAAGACTGCAAGCCGCTACAAAGACTCCGGTTTGCATCTCCGAGCGGCTGTTGTCGCGGTGGCAGCTGCGGCAGTTCATCGAGAACGGATCGGCGCGCATCGTCATGCCAGACCTCATCTGGACTGGCGGAGTTTCCGAGACGCACAAGGTCGCCATATTGGCGTCTGCGCACCAAGTGCCGTTCGCGCCGCACGACGCGACGGGGCCGGTGAACATATTCGCCTGTTCGCAGATCTGCATGAGCTCGCCCAACGCTATGCTGCAAGAACACGTCCCGGCTTTCTTCAAAGGTTGGTACAACGACATCGTCGACCCGAACCTCGACATCCGCGACGGCTATCTGCACGCGCCGCAGCGCCCCGGCATCGGCACCCGATTGAAAGCCGGCGTCCGCGAACGTTCCGACGCCACCATCCGCGTCAGCAACGAACCCGGCAAGAGCCTAATCGACGAATGGGGACCTCATCCCGCCCGCACGCCAGAGAGCCAAGCCAGAGTTGACGAGTTGGAGAGGGAGCGGGGGCCGTTGAGTCAACGATAGGGTGGTTGGCGCCGGACCTGACCGCCGAATTTCGGTGTTCCCAGCCAACATCGCGTCGCGCGTTCGTGCCCCTAACGCTAAAGCTGCGGGGTCAACTCCGCGGAGCGGCCATACGGTTGGGTACGATAGGTAAAATCGGGGTTGGAGGATTTTTATGGCTACTACTACGATGTCACCGAACGAGCACCGACAGGTCGCTTTCGATTTTCTCGCGGCTTCTGACGATGAGTTCGATCGCGGCGACGTGCTGCAAGGCGCGGAGAAGCTGTGGGGTGCGGCCGCTCACGCGGTGATGTCGGCGGCCCAGCTACGAGGATGGCCTCACGAGAGCCACCGTTCGCTGAAAAACGCCGCGATCAATTTAGCCGTAGAAGCCGATGACCCATCGATCGCGCACCTGTTTTTGGCCGCGGAAAAGTTTCATCGGCACTTTTATCACGACTCGATGGAGGACTGGGAGCGTGATGCGGATCGGCCGCTAGTGCATGACTTCGTGCAACGAGTGTTGGCTTTGAGCTAGCCATTACCGCCCGCCGCGGTCGTCCGTTGGTCGCTTGTTTTTTTTACCAAGGCTTACGCGCACGGGGCGAGGATGCGAACGGCTTTACGAACATTTTCCGAATTGGCAAGTCATTCGCTTTCGGTCTCGATATCGTCCGAAAACTAGGCGCGCGTCGAATGGATCGATCAGACCACAGGGCTGGCATCCTGCTGATACTCACCGCCGGGGCGGCTGCCGACTACCTTCATGCGAGGGACCCATCGAGAGATTAAGAATGACGCGCGTACGGTTGCCCCGGTGCTAGTATCTAGAGCATGACCACCGCCGAACGATATCAAGCAGTCTCTGACACCCTGTTGGATCAAGCGTACGCCGAACTTGACGCGGGCGACCTCATTCAGGCTTCCGAGAAGTTCTGGGGCGCCACCGCGCAGGCACTAAAGGCGATAGCCCAAGAACGTGGCTGGGAGCACGGTTCCCACGCGCACTTCTACGCCATCGTACGAAACATCGTAGATGAGACCGGCGATCGTGACCTCGTCGAACTCTTCGGTGCCGCGAACCTGTTGCACATCAACTTCTACGAACACTGGCTAGAAGAAATCGAAATTCGAACCTTCGCCCAGCAAGTGCGGGAACTCCTAGATCGTCTAGCCGCGATTGGCTAAAGCCTACGATTGTAGCAGTAATGGTCAAAGTCGTGAACGCGTCCGAGACTGAAATAACGCGAGGTGCTGGTGTTTTTATGTAGGATGGGGTATGTATAGGATGTGGAATGGATGACAGAGAGAAACGTTATTTTGTCGAAGCTCAACCCTCACCACGTATCGCCGACACCTGAAGGGTGTGAAGCCATCTGTGCGTCGGTTGCCGAAGACCCTGATTCGTTTCTTGCCGACGCTGAGTGGTTCCGCGATGCCGAGTCTGTCACAAAAACCCCTCGTGAAATTTGAGAGACTTGGAGGCGGAACTGGGGACCGGACGGCTAAGCGTCGCCCGCATAAAATCGGTATCCAACGAAAGGGGAGCCAGATGCCCGTCGTTACAGAGAAAGATCGCGAGGTGTTAGGGGAGTTAGCAGACGTGTACCGCGAACTGATGATCAATAACCCACACAACGACGTATACCAGAATGCATACGTCCAAGTCATCACCGCTTTGGCGTTGTGCCACTTGGTAGACCGCGTCCAAAGCATGCTTGAAACGTTGACGGATATTTCGCTTGACACTACGCGTTTGTAGATTTTGGAACACATCAAGGCTCAATGTCCCCATTCGACAGATCCATCCTCATCTCACGTCCTCACAAAGTCACGTTACTTCCTGGAAGGGGATTTAGCAGTATGCACCATCACGCCCTGACACCATCCAGTATGCGACGAAGACACCCGATGCGAAACTTCGATCAGCCACATTACCTCTTGCAACCGGTCTGTTATCCTTCGCCATACTCGTCGCTTGAACACTGCCCACACAGAATGTTGGAGTCTCAGTAGCCGTCGAAGTCAACCGACCATTCCGCGTTATACGCAAAGTCCCCGAAACCGTTGAGGTCGAAACAGTGTGCGAGGTAGTCAGGGAAATCTCCACAATGATCGAAGTCGAAACCACCCGCGAATTCCCAGTCAGCGCCACCACCTAAAACCCCGTCCAAGTCAAAATCACCCGAGAAGTGCCATTCAACATCTCTCCTAGATTCCGATGACAAGTTTTACAAGATCGATGGCAACGACTTTGGCACATCCGAATCTGAGATTTGCGGCTTCTATGAGGGGAAGAACCCGCCGCCTGTGCTCGCTGTTGGATGGTGATTAAGCGCAGGGGCAGGTGGAATTCCGACGTTAAGAAAGAACAACAATTCTATGACAGAAACAATTTTCAGACCGATCTCGAGACTTGTGTTCTGTGTTGGTTGCTATGGTCGGTGGCGTCGTAATCCTCAAGGACCACGGACAAGCTAAAATCCCCAATCCCCAGCTCAATAACCCTCTGCACTTCGCCCTCGCGCGTAACTCCCAACTCGACGACCCGTGTGGATATGATCTTGAATGCAGCACACGCCAACGCGACCAACGTCATGGTGGCCAAAACCGCCACTATTGCGACTGTTCGCAAGGCGATGTGCGGATTCAGCAACATCTCACTTATGTTGTTGTTCGAATCGGCTCCAACCACCTCTAGATGCAGTACACTGAAGACGGGACAAAACCCTCCAATGAGGTCAATGTTCACGCGAGTGGCGAGGGCGTATCGTTAACAGCCGAGGCTAGGTCCGGCCTAGATAGCCAAGACGCTCTGGTCTCCAAAAGCGTGTCTGCTCGCCACTCATCTTTATCGTAGGCAGGTGCTATCCCGTAATCATGCTTACAAAAGATTTGAGGCAACGGCTTATCGTAACGTTGTTTACGGTAACCGTAAGAACCGATTATTTCTACCAACGACGATGGGGTGCGTTTAAACGGAAAATGTGTGCACGCGCGCCTTTAACGGCACCGCGAACCACCTATCAACCCCTCTAACCGCATCAACCGCCTCTGAGTCGCCGCACTTCGGCTTCCAATGCTTTGGCTCGGGCTTCTGCCTCGTCAGCGCGCGCTTGTGCTTGCATTCGGGCTTGCCATTCCCGTTCGGCGCGGGCTTCGACGTCTTCGATGGTTATGATGCGACGGCTGGTTTCGGGGTCGTGCCATTCGAGTCTGCCGTGTTCCCAGCGCAAGTCGAGGTTCAGCACTCCGCTGTGACCTTGCAAGACTTCGTCTTCTACCGCTGTCACGAGGATCGGCTCGTAGCTCCCTTCCACGAGTCGGTCTCCCGCTAAACGGGTACCGTGATACTCGCCGGTCTCGTCAAAACGCCAGTATTCCGGGATGCCAAGCGCGGCGTAGGCGGCTCGTTTGTCGGTTACATCGGCGCGTCCCGTGGACTGGGACGCGATCTCCAAAACGAAGTCTGGCGGCTTGCCCTGATCCGAGATCACATACGCGTTCCGCTCCTCGTAGAGCGCAGGGTCAACATCGAACGCGATCAACAGGTCGGGGTATCGAACTCCGGCCATGCTCTGAGTCGGCGCGAGACTGAGGTAGTGGTCGCCGGCGACGAGGGTGGTTTCTGGATTGCCAAAGTGGCGGATGAGATAACGGACATTTCCGGAGGCGATTAGAGGCTTGAAGTTCGTCATGTCGTCGGGAGTTCGTTCCGGTGGGTCAGGAAACCTGAAAAATGACTCGTCGAGCGCAACCGGAACCGCACCGTTTCCGACCGTCTTGTCTCTGGTCTTGGCGATAGTCATTCGTATTCACTTTCACGCGTTCGGCGATGACATGGATTATAGCCTCGACTGTCCTTTGTTCGGATCCTGAACTGGAGTTGCAGGCGTTGTCCAAAGACAAGGACTCCCGTCTATCTGCTCCTCAGCAATCTTGACCCGGCAACGCAAACCACCCATCGCCTCGTCTGACCGCGTCTACTGCTTCTTGGAACAGCCAGCCGTCTTTGAAGGTTTGGTAGCCGGTGTACCCTTCGCCGCGGATGTCGGCGACTAGCTCGGACATTAGGACGGTCCAGTTGCGTTGGGTGTCGTCTTCGATGTTGGGCACGCTGTCGGTGATGCTTGGTGGGACTTGGACGGGTTCCCAATCTGAGCCGGGGTTCTTGACGTGCAAGGGGCCCTGCGCGTATGCGCCGCCGATGTGGATCGATCCTTCGTCTCCGTAGAAGGCGATGTAGTCGTTTTCGAACTTGGGTTGCATCCCACCGTGTCGGAAAATCGAGGTGATGGGTTGCCTTGTGTCGATTGCCGGATTTACGTGTGCCATCACGGAGTATGACCATTCGGAATCGACGTCTCGCCACTCGATCCCTTCCAACTGGTCTTTGGTAGGCGCGAAATCGCCGCGTTCGCGGAAGTCGTGCACGCCGTCAACGACAGGCGCGGTGTGCATGTCGTTCCTCGCTTCACCGTTGATGTCAATCAACGTCGCATCGAGAGAGTGCAAGACGATGGAGAGTTTGTGCGTGAAGTTGTTGCTCAAGCGTCCGCCGCCGAGATCGATCCGATGCGACCATCCCCACGGGATCAGCGGGTTCAACTCGTAGTGCGAGATGCATTCCGTTTCGAACGGCTCCCCGATCGCGCCTTCCGCTATCAACGTTTTAGCCAAGAGCGCGTGCGGCTGATACCGGAACGAAGCGGCGTATGCAGTCTTCACGCCTTTGTCGGTAGCCGCTTGGTGAAGATGCTTCGAAGTCTCCGCGCTAGTCGTCAATGGCTTGTCGCAGAAGACGTGGCAACCGACCGCAATCGCGGCGAGCGTCTGCTCGTAGTGCGCGCCGCCAGGCGTGCCGATAGCCACGATGTCCGGGCGCAATTCTTCAAGAGCCGCGAACCAATCGGTCGAAGCATACGGTACCTGCATATCGTTTGCGACACGATTCACGACCTCTTCGGTGCGGCTGACCATGCCGACGACCTCGATGCCGCAGTATCGCATCGCCTCGGCGTGTCCCTGCCCGGCGAATCCCGAACCAAAAACGAGACCTCTCAGCGGCTCTTGCATCCTAAACCTACCCAATTCTCCATAGTGAAATTTCTGGGTTCATTCTAACGTTTCAGGGACGCGTCGGTGAGAACGCGCCGGTGATGCTAATTGCGCTATGGATTCCGGCTTCCGCCGGAATGACGTAGTTCCGCTGGAATGACGTGAATGTGGCGATGTGCTCGTCGCTGGGAAGGGAATGAATCAACCGGGGTTTTCCGATTGTTGGCACGGGGTGGGATAGGCGCTGCCTCTGTATTGCTTCGGAAAGATTGTGTTGCGAATCCGAATCATCAACTCGTCCCCTGAGTGCCATGGTTGGTCGCATTGTTCCCACACGTAAATGCGATTTCGCCCGTCATCACGCACCGTCGCCGAACCAAACGGCAGCGTCAGCGCCGTTTTTCCATCCAAGCCGATGATGCCGAGATCGTAGTCGCTGAGGTCGGCGTGTGGTCGGACCTGCAACTCGATCGTTCCCTCGTTCCAGACAAGCCGTTCCAACGAGAAGTCGCGACCGTCGGTCGGCAGCTCGAACGTTTGCGGATCGAGCGTCCCGAGGGCTACGTCGACGTATCCACCAGCACCTTCATGGTCGTACCCATGATCGCCGTTCGGGGAACTGGCAGGATCGAAAATCGCTTCGTGCAATACGTCCGCCGGTGCGACCGCTTCCACGTTCCAAAACTTCTTGCTGTAGTGTTGCGCGATGATTCCGCACAACTGCTGCTGGTAAGCCAACTCAATCTCGTACTCGCCGGCGGGCATTGGACGCTTGACGTTTATGCGCACCACGTATTCGGAGTGTGCGTTGGGAGAGTCTTCCACCTCGAAAAACGCCGATTCCTGACCGTTTGAACGCAGTACTGATTGCCCCAACACCTCAGCGTCTAATGGACTTCCGAACGCTCGGTTTCCGGAGGGTAGACCGGACAGGATTACGACTTCGTGAGATTGAGGATTATCTCCGTAGGTGTTGCTGTAAGCGTTGCTCATCCGCTGACCGTACCAAGTTCGCGAAAGGCAATCGGACAAATCCGGATGATCCGCTTCATTTCTAGCTTTTGCTTCTATGGGATTCAGCTGGGAAATCCACCAACGAAGTTCTGCCACATTCATCTCTCCGACGATGTCGATCGAGTCCGGTGAACCGGATTCCCCGTTCGGATCGGGGACGTACAACCGGCCGGGCGAATCGGCACCGCGGAAGTTTTCAAAGACGTCGATCTCGAAAACCTGAGCATCGGACGACTCCCCGGCGGGAATGCGTTGACTCAGTTGCGACCGGAACCAGCCAAGTTCCTGATCTCCGCTATACCCAGGGGGATCGGACGCGCCATCGGTCGATTCATCGGGATCTCGACGAAGAAACCGTGTTCTATCGTGCTCTTCGACTGGAGTGACTCGATCGAGGAAGAGTATCGCGTCGTATTTGCTACGCGGCGGCGCGCTAGGTGCACGGCGTAGAGCCTCCTCTTTGGTCGCGAAATAAACTTCCCGCCTGCCGCAGCTGGTGAATTCTCCGCGTCGGTAGCTACTCAAATCAACCATTCGCAACTTTGATGGCCCGGAACCTTTCAGATACTCCAGAACGTCGAACTCAAAGATCCTGACTGGGTAATACCAGTACAGTTTGCTGGGGTCATCAGGGTCTTCTGGGTATGGATCGGTGTATCGATACGTGTCGGCGCCGATCACTTCCAACCGGCGATCGCCAGGGACTCGGTCCTTGATCCTGTAACTGGGTTCTGACGATGTAACGCGCGCCCTGACGATGACATCGGACCAAAGAACCCAAGTTTCCAGCAACGGCGGCCCTGGTTGCAGTTCCATGCCGCACTCGATCGAGAATGGTTCGCCGTCAGCTCCTAATTCGGGCACCGGACTCGGTTCTGGAGTGGCTGGATCGTCGCCTTCGGCCGAATCGTCGCGATGCGCGGTCACTGGCACGGTGGCGATTTCGCTCGTTGGTTCGGCGAAATCTACGTCGTCGGACTCCTGAGAATCGACGCATGAAACCGACAGCACCAACCAGAGGGTGACGCACAGCGTCAGCGCCGAAGACTTGAGCTTGGACATCGTTTTCAAAACGAGTCGCGGATCAGGATTTCGGACAAACCCTTATGTTTGTAACCATCCGCGCCCGACGGCGCGAAATCCCTGTTACGCCGCCAAGAAACCCACGCGCTCGTAGTCTCGGTCCATGACTTCGCGGGCGTCGACTTCTAGCCAATCTTCCATGATCTCGGTGTACAGGCTGCGGAAGTCTAGGTTGAATGCGAGGTCGCCTTCGACGAGGTCTTTTTCATCCATCGAGGGGTATTCGCCGTACTGTCCGCCGGCGACGCCATCGCCGATCAGGAATGCGACACCGCCAGAGCCATGGTCAGTACCGTTGCCATTGTCTTTGACGCGCCTGCCGAACTCGGAGAACGCCAAGATCAGAATGTCTTCGCTCTGCTCATGTTCCTTCATGTCGGAGTAGAAGTCGTAGATGCCGCCGGACACATCGCGCAACAGCTTTTCTTGCAGCGCGATGCCGTTGGTGTGAGCGTCGAAGCTGCCGTGCTGGGCGTAGCAGATGCGAGTGCCGATGTCAGCCTGCAAGACCTGCGCCGCGCTTTTCATCGCTTTGGAAAACGCGTTCGGGTCGTATTCAATCTCGGAGTCGTAGGTCAAGGTGCACTGACTGAGCATGTCGGAACCGCGCAGCGCGTCCAATCCGGTCTGGCTCATCAGGTCCATCGTCGGGCCGCTTCCGAGTCCCATGGAGTAGATGTACTTGAAGAGTTCGAGCACTTCTGACCGCTCAGCGTCTGCGCCGAGATGGCCCATCAATCCGTAGGTTTCGAGGTCCGTAACGGACGCTACGGGCGCGCCTTTGGCAACGAGGGCGCGAGGCAGACCGCCGCCGAAGTTCACCGCCGCGACGACGTTGTCGCCCTCGGGGTACATCTGCCGAACCGAGTTGCCCAGCCATCCCTCGTCGGCGACGTGTCGAGGTTCTGCCGTGTGCCAGATATCCATCGAGCGGAAGTGTGAGCGGTTCGGATCGGGGTAGCCGACGCCATGGACCACCGCGACCTTGCCTTGGTCGTAGAGCTCCTTGATCGGTTGCATCCCGGGGTTCAAGCCGTACGTGCCATCGAGCGGCAAGACTCGATCCTCAGTGATCCGCACGTTTGGTCGGTTATCGACGTATCTCGGATCGTCGTACGGGACGACGCAGTTGAGGTAGTCGTTGCCGCCAGAGAGTTGGACGACGACAAGTTTGCGCTCTTTGGTTGCACTCATGGGAATCTCCGTGGGGACGCGGGCGGGATCGGAAGTTTTCTGTAGATGGATTGTAGTTTAATCGTTCGCGACGTTGATGCGCGGGATCGTCATCGCCAGGACGGGGACCGATCGATGTGATCGTTGTCGGTGAGTTGGATGAGGCCGGTGCCGTCGGCGTTCATGACGTAGATTTCTTCGTCGCCGTCGCGGTCGGAAACGAACGCGATCCGTTCACCGTCGGGTGACCATGCCGGCGCCCAATCGGTGGCGTCGTTGGAGGTGAGTTGCTGGATATTCTCTCCATCAACGTCCGCGACTAAGATTTCGTAATCGTCTTCACCGCTCGCGTAGAATGCGATGCGTTTGCCGTCCGGCGACCACGCGGGCATTAACGCCAACTCAAAGCGAACTGGATATCTGACCTGAAGGACGTCTGATCCGTCGTGATTCATCGTGTAAATCCGGTAGTACCCATCGCGATTGGAATGGAACGCGATTCCCTGACCGTCCGGTGACCATGCTGGTGCCGCGTCATCAGCGTTGTTGTCGGTGAGCCGCGTAACGTTGGTGCCGTCTGCGTTCATGACGTAGATTTCTTCACCGCCGTCGCGGTTGGAAAGGAAGGCGATGCGTTGTCCGTCCGGGGACCACGCGGGTGACCAGTCGCGAAAAAGGTTGTCGGTGAGTTGGGTGATGCCGGTACCGTCGGCATTCATGACGTGGATGTCGAAAAATCCGTCGCGGTTGGAAGCGAACGCGATGCGTTGTCCATCAGGAGACCAAGCAGGATGTTGATCTTCGGCGCTGTTGTCGGTGATTCTCGTAACCTCTGACCCGTCGGTATTCATGACGTAGATCTCGATATTGCCATCGCGGTTCGAGCTGAACGCGATGCGCGGCGTGTCGTTCGCGGGCGCGATTTCGGGGGTAGGGGTTACCGGTACCTCGATTTCCACAATGACTTGGACTGGTACTTCCTTTTCGACGACGACGGTTTGAACGATATAGTGTTCGGCTACTTTTTCGACGATGACGGTGGTTTCCACTTCGACTTCAACGATCTTTTCGACCTCGATGACCCTATCGACAATGACTGTTACCGGTTTTTCAACTTCGACAATCTTCTCTATTTCGATCATCTTTTCGACGAGAACAGTCGCCGGCACCTCGACTTCGACGGCGTGATCTACGAGAACGGTAACTGGCACTTCGACAGTCACCTCTTTCTCGACGATGACGGTCTCGGGCACTTCCACCTCGAAAGCAACCTGTTTCTCCACTAGCACCGTTTCGGGCACTGGCACCTCGACGAGTTCAACTTCCTTGACGACGACGGTTGCCGGCACTTCGACTCGGTTGTCGACCAGAACGGTGTGGACGACCGGTTCTTGTGGCGCGCAAGCCGTGATGAGAATCGATGCCGCGCAGAGAGACGCGGCGAGCACAAGGGCAGCGGCGGCGCGCATGAATGGACGACGTAAGTCGCGGCTTGCCACGTTCAACTGACGCGCTCGTAGACCTGGAACCGGTGGCGGCAGGTTTCGAGGACGTAGGATCGGTCTGCGTTATCTATCGCGACGGTTACCGGGTCCCAGAAATAGGGTTCGATGCGCGCTGCGATCTCGCTCTTGTCGTCGGTATCGACATCGAAATACTCTTGGAATGTCGACCGCGCCCGGAACTCGTCTTGCTGAGAGTCGAGATACTCCTCTGACCATTTCGAGAGCGTCGCTTCGCCTTGCAGTTTGGAGAGGAATTCGCCGTCCGGATCGAGGATTTGTACGCGCTGGTTGCCCCAGTCGGCTACGTAAATGTTGCCATCGGAATCGGTTGCCACTCGGCTGGGTCGATGGAACTCGCCATCGCCATCACCGCCGCAGCCATACGCCGCAAGAAACTCGCCGTCAGCGGTGAATCGCTGGATGCGGTCGTTGCGCCAATCGGCTACCAATACGTCGCCGTCAGGATCGAGCGCAATGCCCCAGGGCAGATTGAACTCGCCATCACCGTCCCCGAACTCCCCGAACTTGTCGATGAAATCGCCGTCTTTGGTGAGTTTCTGCACGCGGTGGTTCTTGTGATCGACAAGCAGTAAGTTGTCGTCGGCGTCGAAAACGATGCCGGAAGGTGCGTCGAACTCGCCATCGCCATCGCCGACGGTTCCCCACATCGCACGCGGGTCGCCATCTCGGTTGTAAACGGTGATACGTTGCAGAACCTCGTCCGCGAGGTACAGGTTGTCGTCGGCGTCCAACGCGAGCGCGGTTGGGGCGATCATGTCGCCGATGTCGCGGCCGTATCCGCCGACCTGACCCAAAAAGGAATGATCGAGTTTGACCATCTGAATGCCGACGATGTTGAGCGCGACGGTGTTGGATCGGCTTACAACGAAGATTACGCCGTCGTCGCGGATCACCATGTCGGTGGGCAGGTGGAAGCCGCGCCCGCCTTGATCGGCGTTGAAACCGATCGTGTCGAGGTATTTGATACCGAACTTGGTTTTCGTCTTCGTCACCATGATTGAACCTAGACCGTCTGATATTCCTGTGTCGCGACGATGATTTGCAACACCGCGACGATAGCGTTTTCGGCGTTTTCGACTGCGGCATCATCGCCAAAGCTGATGTTGCCATACTTGGCGGCGTAGTTGATGATGCCTTGCCGCGTCGATTCCATCGTCTCGATCGGACCCAGGATCTCCAAACATCGGTCAACCAACTCTTCGGCGGTCAGTTCGGACGCGCCGGTCGAAACGCGGACGCGATCGATGATCGATCTAATGCCGGGTTTGTCGGGATCGTCGAGCGTCGCGCTGGCGAAGTTGACGCGCTGGACGTATGCGCCGGTGTTGATCCACTCCTCGCCGCCTTGCCATCCTTCGACGCTCGGCGGATTTAGCAGTGCTTGCCCCATATTGGCGCAGGTAGCGGCGGCGGTGTACGCGTCTGACGACGGGACCTCCAAACCGCCGGCGAGTCTCAACGTTCCGACGACCATCTCGGCGGGACTCTTGATGCGCGCGTATCGAGCCGACTCGGATTTGAAGAAGTCGGACTGGAACAGCGCGCGGAGCATCTCGGTGATGCTGTAGTCGGATTCGAAGTAGGCATCGACCATCAACTGGATGGCTTCCGGCTCTTTCGGCGGCATGTGCGGCCACTGCGGAACCGGCAGTTCGTCGGCGACGAAGAAGTGATAGAGATGTCGGGCGATGAATCGGGGCGTCGCTTCTTGGCGGCAGATGATGTCAACCGCATCTTCGCCGTTTAGATCGCCGGTGACGCCGAGCAGCGTCTTGTCGTCATGGTCGTGGTCTTCGTCGTCGTACTCGAACTGCCAAGAGATGTAGCCGTAAGGACGCGCGGTGTTGTTGCGCATCTTTATCGACATGTAATCGGGGTTGACGACGCGCCAACCGGTGAAGGCGCGGGCGCATTCCTTGATGTCGTCCTCGGTATAGTTGCCGACGCCCATGGCGAAGAGCTCGAGGATTTCCCGGCCGTAGTTCTCGTTGATCGAGGTGGCGTGGTTGTCTTGGTTGTCGAGCCACATCAGCATCGCTGGGTCTTTCGAGAGTTGGAGCAGCAACTCGTCGAAACGTCCCATGCCGAATTGCCGGAACATGTCGATCTGGTTCAGCACGACGCGCCCTTGGATGAGTTTGTGCGCGCCAGTGGCAAATACGCGGTGCCAGAAAAGGCACATCTTCTCGCGTAGCGGTGCTTGAGTGTAGACCAGCTGATACATCCAATGCGCCGCGCAGGCCGGCTGGCTCCGCAGGTCAGACTGATCGACGAAGTAGCGCCGTATCAGGTCTAACGGCAATTCGTCATCTGCGACGGGATTCAACAGCGCTTCAAGCGTAGCGTCGTAACCCGCATCGATTGCACGATCCAACTCATCGGGCGTCGCGCCGAACCCGGCACGGCGCAGTAAATGCGCGATCAGGGCTACATCTTCACGAGTACTTGCCATAGTCGTCATGGCTCAAGACTCTCCTATCGTTCATGACACTCGTCAATCCTAAACTTACGCAGTAAAGTTTAACCCCTCAAGCCACCAGTTGCGAAACCCCGCGCCAGACGATTTTCAGCCGTTCCGCGAAATGAGCCAAACAACAACGTAGGGGCACGCCCTTGTGGCTGCCCCGGTGCGGGGTGGGGTACGCCAAGCGCACCTAACCGCCAGACCTCGCGCACCACGCCGAAATTCCTCGCTCCGCTCGGAATGACAGGGGGTGATGCTCGGAATGACAGAGGTCGCGCTCGGATGGACGGGGTATCGCGCGCGGAATGACATTGTTCTGCGTTTGGAATGACGGGGTGTTGCGCGCGGAACGATGACCGGGTTCGGCGTGATGGTGGGATGTTGATGGTCGTGGTGGGCTTGGCGTACCCGGCCCCGCACCGGGGCAGCCACAAGGGCGTGCCCCTACGTTGCGGGTTTGGCGTACTGCGTGATGTTTGGCGGTGGATTCCGACTTTCGTCGGAATGACGATGTTTTGCAACGCACCCGTAGGGGCACGCCCTTGTGGCTGCCCCGGTGCGGGGTGGGGTACGCCAAGAGCACCTAACCGCCAGACCTCGCGCATCACGCCGAGATTCCTCGCTCCGCTCGGAATGACAGAGGTCGCGTTCGGAATCACATTGTTCTGCGTTTGGAATGACGGGGTGTTGCGTTTCGGAATTATTGGGTTCGGCGTTTGGAATGATGGGGTGTTGCGCGCGGAACGATGGCAGGGTTCGGCGTGGTGGTGGGATGCTGATGATCGTGGTGCGTCTGGCGTACCCCGCGCCGCCCCGGGGCAGCCACAAGGGCGTGCCCCTACGTTGGTGTAGCGCCTGCTAGCTGGCCCCCTTTGTCCTTCGGACATTTCCCCCATGAATGGGGGCAACCGGTACGCCGCTTTAATCGCCTAGTTGGCGCAGTCTGGGGTCGGTGAAGTCTCTGATCCAGTCGCCCATGAAGTTTAGGGACATGACGACTAGGAAGATTGCTAATCCGGGGAAGAAGGATGACCACCAAGCGGTGGTGAGGTATTCGCGTCCTTCGGAGACCATCAATCCCCAAGAGGGCGTAGGTGCTGGGATGCCGGCGCCCAAGAAGCTCAATGTCGCTTCAGTTAGGATCAACCCGCCGACCGCCAATGTTGCGATTACCATGATCGTCGGCACCACGCCGGGCAGTATGTGCCGCACGATGACCCTTGCGGGTGATGCGCCGCAAACTCGTGCCATCAAGACGTATTCTCGCTCGCGCAACGTCAAGACGTCGGCTCGGACGTTGCGGACGAACCCGGCCCAAGAGACCATCGCCAATACGCCCATCAGCACTGTCAGACTGCCTCCGAACAATGTAACGACGACGATGGCGACGAGCAAAAAGGGCAGCGCGTGCCAAATGTCCACTGCCCGCGCGATCAACTCGTCGATCACGCCTCCGTACCACGCCGCGACCAAGCCGAGCGTGACGCCGACGAGCAATCCGCTTAGCAACGCGACGCCGGCGACCGCGAGCGATATCCGCGCGCCGTAGATTATCCGACTCAGAACGTCGCGTCCCACCTGATCCGCGCCCAAGAGATAACTCTGTGTCCATTTCCCTTCTTCATCCGCCATCCAGATGGGCGGCGCGTTCCGGTCCCGCAAGGCTTGAACGTTCGGCGCTTGCGGTGCGACCCACGGTGCGAATATCGCCGACAACACTAACGCCGCCAGTACGATGCCGGGCAACACGGGCCATCGACGCATAAACGAATAGAAACGGCTAAACGGCGACGCGGATTTTCCACCGCGTCCCGTGGCTTGGGCATCAGAGTAATAGTGTGTCGAGACCTCGGACATGGGTGAGTCTTACGTGTAGCGGATACGAGGATCCACGACGATGTAGAGCAGATCCGCTACGAGACTGAACACGACGTAGATGATGACGAACACCAAGACACCGCCGGTGAGAACCGGGAAGTCGTTGTTGTTGACGGCTTCCAACATTGTGCGACCAAGACCGGGCCAGGCGAAAACCGCCTCGGCGACCAAAGTCCCGTTCAATAGCCCTGCCAGCAACAGC
The DNA here is from genome assembly GCA_963662485.1 of Dehalococcoidia bacterium. Lineage (GTDB taxonomy): Bacteria > Chloroflexota > Dehalococcoidia > Lucifugimonadales > Lucifugimonadaceae > Bin127. Next base: position 783,790 of record OY759581.1, read on the forward strand.
GTTGACAGCGTGATCGGCTGAATCAACGAGTTCCTCAAGGCGTGTTTCCAAATCACGACTGTGGGGCCCGCGCCCTTTCCGCGCGCCAACCTGATGAACTCCGAATCCAGAATCTCTAGCATCGAGGATCGCGTGATCCTCAAGTACCCAGCCATTGAGCTGGTTCCGACGACGATCGCCGGCATGATGAAGTGCTTGATGTCGAATCCTTCACCTCGCAATCCGCTCGGTAACCATTCCTGCCAGACGGAAAACAACAAAACCATCACGATACCCAACCAGAAGTTCGGTATCGCCTGTCCGAACAGCGCGACGAATCGTCCGATGTAGTCCCATATGGTCCCGCGGTAGACCGCGGAGATGATCCCGATAGGCACACCTACGAACGTCGCTAACACCCATCCAGCGATGGCGAGTTGCGTCGTCGCGCCGACCTTTTCGAGTATTACCTTTGAAACGCGACGCTCGCCGGCTAGCGATTGCCCAAGGTCGCCTTGAATTGTGTGCCCGACCCAGACGAGATACTGGACGATGAAGGGTTTGTCTAATCCGAGATGTTTCTCAAGGGCCTTGATCTGTTCGGGAGTTCGCCCGTAACCCTCTGGATTCGCGTAGAGCAGCAACGGGTCGCCGGCGACTCGCGAAAGGGCGAAGACAACGAACGTCGCGCCGATCACCGTCACCACTGATGCCAACAGACGCCTTATCAGATACCTTCTCATCGGGTAATGAGGTCATCCCAGACCATAGGTTACGCGCGCAACGACCCGCCCCCACGTTACGTTCGCCGCAACGTGGGGGCAGGGGCCTTGAATCCGACCTTGTCGGGGGTGCTTATTGAGCTGGCTTGATCAGGTCGAGCGAGACGATGTGCGTGCCGGCGGCATTCGCCCTCATCTCCCAAGACGAGATCGAGTTCGGGTTCCAAACTAGCGGTTCCGGAATTGCTGCGATCCCAGAGTTCAGACGCCAGTGTCGGTAGTACTCGAGCAGCTCGGTGTTGTTAGCGATGCGCTTCGCTTTGTCCAACTCGCCCGCGGTCCGCAGGTAGTTCTCGAGGACGTACGGGATCTCCATCGCGCAGCTGAAGCCGCCTCGCGACAGCGTTGTGAACACAACGCCTTTGGGGAAGTCCCACGGCACTGAGTCGCGGGCGTCCGTGCCACCACAGGCACTCAAGAACGGCTGGTTCTGCGAACGGTCGACGACTGTCGGACGCCAAACCGGGTAGCCATGTCGGACCAAGCTGGTTCGGATTCCCAACGAGTCCCACATCGCGCCTACCGCGGCTTGGATTTCACCGGCGGTGCCGGTCGCTCCGCCAACGTGCGGCGTTACGTACATGTCCACCTGGAATCGAATTCCGCGCGACGCAACCGGATAGCCGGCCTCGTCGAGCATCCTTGCGGCTTCATCGGGGTCGTACTCGATGTTCCACTTGTCGTCCCAATGCGGCGACCGAATGGAGAACGCGTTGACGTGGACGAGCCAGCCGAGCCCATCGACGATCACGTCGTTGATGGTCTCTTTGTCGATCGCGATCGACATCGCGGTCCGGACGATTCGGGCGCGTTCCATGCTCTCTTCGTTGCCGTATTCACCGATCCAAGGGAACTGCTCGGTCGGCTGGTAGCCCTCGCGGCTCACCTCGACATCTTGCGGTTCACCGACGGTAATGTCGGGACACGAAACTGAGCTGTTGCCCTGTGAGCAGTTGTAGTCGTACTGCTCCCAGTAGTTGCCAGCGAAGAAGATGCCTTCCTGTGCGGCCTTGCCGCTGTCGGACATCTTGAAGCCTTCCTCGAGCAAGGGGCGGATCGCCTTAAGGGAAACGTCGGCGATGTCCGCCTGACCGTTACGCAGCATCGCGATGCGCGTCGACTCTTCGGGCACCTCATTCACGTTCAGGAACGGCATGTACGCCGGCTGAATGTGATGGCCAGGGAACGATTCCAATCGAACGATGTTCTGAGGAATGAACTCCTTGAGCATGTAGGGGCCGGTTCCGATGATGTTCTCGTTCGCCCACTCGCGGCCGTTTTCATCGAACGCCTTCTTGCTGAAGGTGCCGTTGGTACCCGCGAACGTGTTGAAGTAGGCCTGGTTCCAGACGACCGTGAACTGTTTGATCGGCACTTCAACGGTGTAGTCGTCGATCTTCACCATCGGCTCGAAAACCGCGGCATAGTCGCCAGACTGGTTGTGCACGCTCTCGGGCGCGATCAAGTCGTTAAAGCTCCAGACCAGATCATCCGCCGTCAACTCGCCCCAACCCTGGTGGAACTGAACACCTTGCTTCACCTTCACGGTGATTTTGCTGAGGTCTTCCGAGACGTTCCAGGTCTCCGCGAGAACGGGATCGACGATGTTTGAACCGACGGGTCCGCCCGGCTGGAAGAATCCTTCGGCGATGCTCCATGGTCCGTCCGGCGCGCCGGTGCTGTTCAAACCGGTCATGGTGAGGCCGACGCGGTTCTGAACCGCCATTTCCGCGGTGTCTGGCGCACTCTGGGGAGCGGGTGCCTCCATCATCGCCATTGCGATCGGAGTCGCCGTTGCCACGACGATCTTCTCGACTTCAACCTCTTTTTCCACCTCCATGACCACTTCCTTCTCGACGACCACTTCCTTTTCCACGACGACGGTCTGGACTACGGTTTCGCCCGCAACCTGCACCTCTTTCTCGACGACGACGGTCTGGACGACGGTTTCACCCGCGACCTGCACTTGCTTCTCGACGACGACGGTCTGGACGACGGTTTCGCCAGCGACCTTCACCTCCTTTTCCACGACGACGGTTTGGATCACCGTCTCGCCGGGTACCTCTTTCTCCACGACCACGGTGTGGATCACGGTTTCCCCGCCACCGCAGGCGATCGCGAACGTCGATATTGCTGCCGCGAACGCAAGCAACACTGCGGAAAACGCTCGATTCTTGAGCATCCTCGGTTCGAGTTTCATCTCGAAACCTCCTCTGTCAATGCCTGCCCGTTCAAGGACGCTTGGTCCTGAGTTGGTTTCATGGGGATGGAACCAACGCTCGGCCGCGCCGACTTGATCTAGGCAGACAACGAATTATGAGCACAATCGCTCATTTCTTGATTGCAGGTTATACCCAACCCATCACCAGTGGACGCGAATAGTTCGTAAATCGTGGTTAACAGTTGCAGAAACCAGCATTTCCCCCGTTGACGAGGGAAATTTCCGCAGGACGAGGGGGCGACCGCCGCGCGCACCGCCGTGATTGCGAACGCAGACTGCCATTCCGAGCGCAGCGAGAAATCTCATCACGGGCGCTGGTTTGCCGCAGGAGATTCTTCACTCCGCTTTGCTCCGTTCAGAATGACATCGTCGGGTAGGCGTCAAGAATGACATGGTCGGTTTCGCGTCGAGGTTGACGGATTTCGGCAGGATCAGACGCGAAACCTTGCACCGCGATTGAAAATGGCGTATACTATCGGGTTACCGATGGACGGGATCGAGCCGTTGCGACGGCGAGAAGCGGTCCCGTGAATCGGTGAGCATCTTGACAACTGAAGAGCGGAAAGAACAGACGTCAGTTCAAATAAGAGTTTGATCCTGGCTCAGGATGAACGCTGGCGGCGTGCCTAATGCATGCAAGTCGAACGAGGTCGCTCCTTCGGGGGCTCAACCTAGTGGCAGACGGCTGAGTAACGCGTGGGTGACCTGCCCCCGAGAGCGGGATAACTGCGAGAAATTGCAGCTAATACCGCATACATTCCCGTGATTCAACTTGCGGGAAGAAAGATTTATCGCTCGGGGATGGGCCCGCGTCCTATCAGGTAGTTGGTGCGGTAACGGCGCACCAAGCCGAAAACGGGTATCTGGTGTGAGAGCATGACCAGACAGAGGGGGACTGAGACACGGCCCCCACTCCTCCGGGAGGCAGCAGCAAGGGATCGTGCACAATGGGCGAAAGCCTGATGCCGCGACGCCGCGTGAGGGATGACGGCTTTCGAGTTGTAAACCTCTTTTCTCAGGGAAGAGAGAGGACGTCACCTGAGGAATAAGTCACGGCTAACTACGTGCCAGCAGCCGCGGTAATACGTAGGTGGCAAGCGTTGTCCGGAATTACTGGGCGTAAAGGGTCCGTAGGCGGTTCGGTAAGTCTTCTGTGAAAGCTCCAGGCTCAACTTGGAGTGGTCGGGGGAAACTGCCGAACTAGAGACTGTCAGAGGCAGGTGGAATTCCCGGTGTAGTGGTGAAATACGTAGATATCGGGAGGAACACCAGTGGCGAAAGCGGCCTGCTGGGGCAGTTCTGACGCTAAGGGACTAAAGCGTGGGGAGCGAACCGGATTAGATACCCGGGTAGTCCACGCCCTAAACGATGAATGCTAGGTCTTCGGGGTGTTAATTCCCTGTGGGCCGAAGGTAACCCATTAAGCATTTCGCCTGGGGACTACGGCCGCAAGGCTAAAACTCAAAGGAATTGACGGGTCCCCGCACAAGCAGCGGAGCGTGTGGTTTAATTCGATGGTAAGCGAAGAACCTTACCTAGGCTTGACATGTTTGGTGGTACCGAACCGAAAGGGGAGGGACCCTTCGGGGAGCCTTACACAGGTGTTGCATGGCCGTCGTCAGCTCGTGCCGTGAGGTGTTGGGTTAAGTCCCGCAACGAGCGCAACCCCTATCGTCTGTTACTCTCTCTGACGAGACAGTCCTTAAACGGAAGGAAGGTGGGGACGACGTCAGGTCATCATGACCCTTACGCCTAGGGCTACACACACGCTACAATGGCCGGTACAGACGGTCGCGACGCCGCAAGGCTGAGCCAATCCGACAAAACCGGTCTCAGTTGGGATTGCAGGCTGAAACTCGCCTGCATGAACGTGGAGTTGCTAGTAACCGCAGGTCAGCATACTGCGGTGAATACGTTCCCGGGGATTGTACACACTGCCCGTCAAGTCATGGAAGTTGGAGACACTTGAAGTCGCCGGGCCAACCCTTTGGGAGGCAGGTGCCGAGGGTGGAGCCAATGACTGGGACTAAGTCGTAACAAGGTAGCTGTACCGGAAGGTGCGGCTGGATCACCTCCTTTCTAAGGAGTGCTAGCCCACTTTTCATTACGACAGGAAAGTGGCAACAGTACTACCCAAATTAACCGCACAACCCGCATCCGATACCGATCCGATTCGAGCGAGATTCCCAATCCCGATTCGTCAGCATCCGACTTCGGTCCGATCCTGAATACACGAAACGGGGGCGTGGCAAGGGGCTCATTGGAGACGTTGAAGATGCCTCGAAAAGGTTGCGCGTTCCGAACGGCCTTTCCGGATCAGGCCTCAAAAACAATCCGGAACCAAACACCGAACACACGACGCCTGTTCGATCCGCTCTTCAGTTGGCAAGAACCTCGACAGCGTGGGCAACTCGGCTCACGCTTTTTCGTTTGTTCCCAGCGCGGCTACAATGTCCACTATAGGAGAACCCGCGATGAAACGGATATCGACCGACCAGGCGCAAGAAGATCTACTCGCGTTGATCGACGAACTCGACGATCAGGGAGTGGTTATCACGGACGATGGTAAGCCAGTCGCTAGGCTGTCGAAGTACCCGAGCAAGTTCGCCAAGTACATCGGGAGCTTGAAGGACGAGATTGAGATCAATGGCGACATTATGGACGTCCGAGATCAGTGGGAGAAGGGCAGACAATGGTAAATCTTGACACCCATATCGTTGTATTCGCGTTCAACGGGGAATTGACCGCTGACGAGCGCGCATTGATGCAGGATGAAGACTGGGCGATCTGTCCCATGGTGTTGCGCGAATTGGCGTACCTCGTGGAAAAGCGTGGACTCAGACTCCCGATGTACAGTAGGAAATTCCAGAATTTTTTGCGTGATCTGTCGATTTTGCCAATTGACATGAACGTAGCTCGAGCGTCCGTCAAACTCGATTTCAGGAGCGACCCTGCCGACGAGTTGATCGCGGCGACCAGCATCGTCTACGGTGTTCCTCTGGTCACTCGAGACCGCGTCATCAGACGTTCGAAAATGGTACCGCTCGCGACATGAATCCTAGCCGCCCCATGAAAAACAGGACCGCCCGTTTGGTTGGGTGTGTATGGATTGCTGTGATGATCGCACTGGTCGCCGGTTGCGGGTCAGACGACGACGATGCCGGTTCGGTCGCGGAGACCAACGTCGAACCCAAAGGCGCGGTGAAGGTTTTTGACGGCGAGGAGTCGTTCGCTAATCGATGCGCGGTGTGTCATGGCGAAACCGCCAACGGCACTCAAACCGGACCGCCTCTTGTCCATATCCTCTACGAGATCGGGCATCATCCCAACTTTTCGTTCCACAGCGCGGTGAACAACGGCGTGCCGGCCCATCACTGGAACTTCGGCGACATGCCGGCGATTCCCAACGTCGCGCCGGAGGAGATCGACGCCATCATCTGCCACGTTCGCGACTTGCAGCGCGCCGAGGGGATCACCGCCGGCGAACCGTGTTAATGAGGCGTCGAGCTAGGCGGATTACGCCGATCCGACATCGTGCCCGCCTTCATCGTCGTTATCTGGTCCGGCGCCAGTACCGTCAGAACCTCGTATGGGGATCGACACGACCATCTCCGTAAACTCGCCGGGTTGAGATTCGGGCACGATTGATCCGCCGTGTTCTCTGACGATGTCGTTGGCAATGCTAAGGCCCAGCCCGGTGCCTTTGTCCGACGGCTTGGTGGTGAAGAACGGATTGAAGATTTTGCCGATGATGTCTGGTTCGATGCCCGTGCCGTTGTCTCGGACCCGGATTTCGAATGCTTCGATTTTTCGTTCGGTACGTAGCGAGACGGTCGGCTTATAGGTCGCTGCCATCGTCGATCGCTTCTGGTCCGTCGCGTAGCAGGAGTTGTTGACGATGTTCAGAACGACCCTGCCGATATCTTCGGCGATGATGGAGACCTCGCCGACGTCCGGTGCCAGGGCTTCTTCGATCAGCAGCTCCAGATCGGGATGCATGGTTCTCGAACCGTGATACGCAAGAGCCGCAGAGTCGCTGACGAGGCTGTTCAGATTGGTCGGTTCGAAGTTTCCGCCGTGTCCGCCGAGGTTGAGCATGTCGTTGACGATGCGATCGGCACGCTCAGCATGCGTTTTGATGCGCGCTAGATTCTCGGCGATGTCGTCAACCATCCCGGCAATTTCAGCGCGTTCTCCGTGATCGAGGTGTTGGATCGAATCTCTCATATCGACGATCAGTTCGTCGGTAGCCTCGGCAAAGTTGCGGACGAAGTTGAGCGGATTCTTGATTTCGTGGGCGACGCCGGCAGCGAGTTCGCCGAGTTCAGAGAGTTTCTGACGCATCACGATCTGGTCTTGGGCGTTGCGTAGTTGATCAAGGACGTCTTCGAGTTCGGCGTTCTTGGATTCGAGGTCCCGAGCGAGTTTCTCAACGAGGTTCAAGCGGACGACTCTTATTGACCGTTGCCTAAGTTCCTCGAGCGATTCAGCGATTGCAGTGATCTCGTCCTGTCCGTCCAACTCCACTTTGTAGTCCAAATCGCCTTGTCCCATGCGACGAATCCAAACCTCCATCGCGACCGCTCGTACGCCGGTCGTAAGTGCTCTGATGATCGTGAGAACTCCGACTGCCGTGGCGAGGATTCCGACGACGAGCAGAATGTTGCGCCACATTGCGAAACCACTGTTATCAGTGCCGACATCGCGGAAGGCGAAGAACACGAGGAACGTGAATAGCAGGGCGAGCAGAGTTCCGGCGAAGAGGCCAAGGTTCAGTTGCACTCCTTGCCGACGCGGGCTGAAAAGTCCAAGCTTTAGAATTTCCGACTCTGCTTTCACGCTGATGTCCTTCGCATAAATCGCTCGTGTTGCCAATTATCCGACAAAACAGCACTCTGATAGGCTGATGTCATGCAAAGTAGCGCAACGATTGCCCGTGTATCAATCCCCCTTTTGATCTAAGGACCACCATCCATTGAGTTCGCAACAACCTCAACGCCCCTACGTGCGACCGAGTGCGGGCCGTGAAACTCGACGAGTCAGCGACATCCGCGAATCGTCGGGACGGCACGCGGCAGAGGTCAGTGCAGCGTCTGGCGGCGGTTATTTGTCCGATATGCAGGTGTTCGCGTTGCCGTTCGCGCTCGTGGTTGTGATGGGAATGGTCTCCGCGTTCCGGATCTGGATCGGACCAGAATTCCCGTTGCCGTTGTTCGTGATCGGCGCTGTCTGCGCGTTGTCAACATTGGGTTTCGGCATCTTCGTCAGCTTTACGATTTCCCGAAAGTCAGAGAGCTTGGATTACGTCGACGCTCCCAAAGTCAACCGAGTTTCGACGGCGGTCCACGTAGCCGAAGCGATGGTCATCGTCGTCTGGCTAAACTGGTTGGCGACTATCATCGACCTCTCCGGCGCGATCAGCGGACCAGCGTTCGTGTCCCTGATCGTCGCCGACCTCGTGCTTCGCATCACACGGGCACGTCTCACACGTAGGCGGCAGCTTTGGGAACGGTGAGCTTCGACGGTAGTAGGTATCGAGGTATGGGGTGAAGTGATTCTTTCGACGTGGACGAGGACGTACAATCGGTACCGTAAGAGCGAATCAATCGGAGTAGCTCGACGATGAAAAAGCGCAAAGTTATGCTGCCAACCCCTGAGGAAGATGCCGCCATCCGCGCCGCCATCGCCGAGGACCCCGACACGTTCGAGCTGGATGCCGAGTGGTTCCGCGACGCGCGACCCCTCAAGGAAGTCCTGCCGGACCTCTACGACGCATGGTACGGCAAGTGACTTGGATGCTTAGTATTGTTAATATGAAAGATATCGAGATGAGTTTCGTACGGCAGAACACAGGCAGTTGGCACAGAGATGTCCCTGGCGCGAGATGGTTCAAGGCCGACCTGCATATCCATACAATCGACGACCTAGAAGGCAAGCGAGCCGTGGTACCTAAAGGAATCACTGCCGATCTCGCGTCGGATGATGCACAGGCCGCGTACGCGCGGAGATTTTTGCAGAGCGCAGTGGACAACGACGTACGAATTTTGGGCATCACACCCCATTCGCCCAGATTAATGAAAAATCCGGACGTCAGCGCAGTTTGGAGGATCGTAGAGGAATGGAACCAGGGCATCGATGATGATGGGAAACCATTTCGAGAGAAGATTTACGCTGTATTTCCAGGATTCGAGCCGGCATTGAAACAAGGAAGTCGTGGTTTACACTTGATTTTTCTTTTTGATCCAGAAATCGGTAGTGAACTGTACTTTCGGTTGTTTGATCAAATCATGGGACATGTCGATCCTTGGCGGGATAATTCACTGCAGGTCGCCAACCTGTCCGCTTCGGATGCGTTTGCAACTCTCAATGAATTTGAATTGAGCCAAAACGATTTAAGTAAACCTGAAGTTGCGCGATGGTCTCACTTGACATTAGCCCCTCACATTGACGGCGATAAAGGATTGCTTAAGGAGCAAAAGGCTCAAATTCTCGAAAGATTTGAGCACGGTCAAGTCGCCGGATTGGAACTCGGTGACGAAAAACTTCCTGAGGATACCACCAAAAATCGAGATTGGCTTCGGCAAGGAATGGATCAGTATCACCAGGCATTTTACCACAGCAGTGATGCCTATGCAATCGAAGACATCGGCAAACGCCATGTTTGGGTGAAGCTTGCGAGTCCGCGTATCGCGGCGTTGCGCCAAGCGTTCATTGCGAATGAATCGAGGATACGCATCGGTTTCGAAAAAAAAGAATCCGGCGAGTTGACGGGGATCGGGACGCCTCCAGACGTTACTGCCAGTGATCGCCGTTGGTTGAAATCGGTCCAGATTTCAGAAGGTGCGTCCTTTTTCCGTTCTGAAAAAGGCGACGAACCCGCAGTTCGGTTCGATTTCAGCCCTGACCTAACTTGCATAATAGGCGGGAGCATGACAGGTAAGAGCACGTTGCTGGATGGTTTGCGGGTGCACGTCGGGGCGAAACTGCCTCACGACGAAAGATTACGTACACAGGTTGAATCACGTGCATCTGAACGTTTCGCCGCTGGTTCGCCTCGTGTTGAACTTGAAACGCCAGGTCAAGATCCGACTGCGCCGGTCGATGAGCGATGGCCAGCCGAGTTTCACGCCCAGAATGAATTGCAACGATTGGCGCAAGAGCCTGACGCGATTGAAAATATTCTCTCAGGTTTGGCGAACGCGGACATTGAAGGAATAGCGGAACGCGAAGTCACTATGGGAGAATTCGATCGCGAGTTGACAGGCCTCGCGGATCGTATCGCCGAAATTGAGGATGAATTAGGCGAAATCGAACAATCTCGGGCACGGAGCTTTTTGGCCCGACAACAACTCAACGCGTTTGCTGAGGCTGGCGTTGAAGAACTGAATGCCTTGACCGCGGAGTTGAATCAGTGGCGCGAAACGGCAGACAATGTGAAACAATTGTCAAACGATTTGGACAAGATAGCTGTATCGCTTCAGGAAGATCTTTTTGAAATCAAAGAGTCGGCAGTTGGTGATCGCCTTGAAACAGGCGTAGTTCAGCAAGGTGGTAAATTCTGGCGAATGCTGTCTGAAATTGCCACGAGTCTGAAAAGGGCACGGAGTCTTTTCGTTGAGACCATCTCCGCGAACGAAATTATCATCGAAGACGTGACGAAGAGACAAAACGAAAAGCGCGTCGATGTACATCGATCTTTAGCCGAGCGTGGTTATGATGGCACCAAAATTAAAGAATTGCAGTCTTTGAACTCTCAGGCATCTTTCCTATCAATATACGACGGCAATCTTGCGGCGGTTCGGTCGAGACTGGAATCGTTGGAACGATCGTTCGGTACCATGCTCGAGGACAGGGAACGGACTGTGGCGACCCAACGGGAGGCATTCGATGTCGTGATGGCCGCGTTAGGTCAACAATTTGAGCAACGAATCAAGGCGGTTCGCATTGATCATGGGAGATGTGAACCACTTGGTCGATGGATTAAGGAACTTGGGCAAAGAGGCATCACACGGTGGTGGAATGAACATGGGAACGTTCGGGGTTACTCTCCTCGACAAATGGTCGAAACTCTTGATTCCGGCGACCACCAAAAAATCGGAATGACTGACGCGGTTGGCAAAACTTTTGGCGATATCATGAACAAAACGTTACGTCGTCGTTTGCTCGCGCTCCGTTGTCCGGACAAGTACGTGATCGAAATGCAGTTGGATGATGGGAATACGCGACGGATTGACGATTTGTCCGGTGGTCAGCGTGTCAGCTTGCTGTTGTCGATGGCTTTGGAGGTGGCCGTTGATCGTCCGTTAGTCATCGACCAACCCGAAGATGAATTAGACAATCGTTTCGTCTACGAGACGGTGCTACCTGCGCTGAAACGACTGAAGGGGCGTCGGCAAATCATTCTAGCGACGCATAGCGCGAATTTCGTCGTCAACGGAGACGCCGATCAGGTGATCTTGTTGGAAGCGAGCGACGATCGGAGTCGAGTCGCGATTTCAGGGGCAATCGAGGATCCTGATGTCAGGGACGCAATCATACGAACCGTCGACGGCGGTGACGAGGCCTTTAAGTTGAGGCAGATCAAATACGGTTTTTGAGTGGTGAGCTGTGAGAGTTAACGAAATTATTGATCGCATTGCGGAAGGCGAGGGTTTGAACACGGAGTTCAAGCGGGGTCTTCGCAATCTGTCTGCTATCGGCAAGGCCATCTGCGCTTTTGCCAACACCAGTGGCGGCGTTATTATCCTGGGAGTGGACGATTCTCAAGTTGTGGTCGGCGTCAACGACCACCCTGAAAAGGTGCAGGAACGGTTGACTTCATTTCTTGAGACGGCGTGCAACGTGCCCGTTTCCGCGCGCCTAGGTCTTAGCGAAACAGGGCATGGATGGATACACTGGATCGAGATACCGAGACAACGAGGGTTCGAACCCATGAGATATGGTGGTCGGGTTTACGTTCGGCGATCCAGGAGCAGCGTCGAACCGTCCCCGACGGAACTTCAAGAATTATACAACGCGTTTGGTTACATCCTTACTGAGGAAAGAGTTATTGGTGCTGCTTCGTCATCTGATATCGACTTCCATCAGTTTCAAAACTACCTCAGTAAACTTGGGTTGGAAACAGCGTCTGGGCCCCAACCAACTCATGAAGACGATTTGCGTAATCGAGGCGTCATTATTGAATTTGATGGTGATCTACAACCAACTCTTTATGGTGTCATGGCTTTTGGCAAGTATCCTCAAAATTATCATCAGACTCGCAACTTCATAATCCAATGTTGTGCCTATAAGGGAGACGAACGTTCTTCCGAAGTTCTTCAAGTCGCTGAAATCGGTGGTAGATTGGATGAACAGGTCCAAAGGGCGGTGGGTTGGTTCTTGGGGTTGGGCCGATTTGAAAACTACAAAGATATAGTTCGTGAAAACCGTGTTTTGCTACCCACCGTGGTGCTTCGCGAGGCGCTGGTAAATGCGGTCGCCCACCGCGACTATGCGATCACGGGATCCAAAGTACTACTCGAAGTGTTTGCGACGCGAGTGGATGTGACAAGTCCGGGGAACCTACCCAACCATATGAGTGTAGATAGTGTTCGCGCTGGTGCCCATCCGCGGTCACGTAACGAATTGATGGCGTATTACATGCTCACGATGGGTTTCATGGAACAGCGCGGTAGGGGATGGCCGGTGATGCGTGATGAAATGCGCGAATTTAATGGTACGGAACCTGAGCTTGTACAAAATGTGAACGACGGGTTTGTGCGAGTCCAGTTTCGATTGGGCTACGACCTAAATTGAGAAGATCATCTGTTGATAGATGGGACGTATCGTTTCAGTACAATTCGCGTTCCTTGAGTCGAACGAAATCAACGCACGTTATCAAGGATCGCATAGTCTACTCGAACATTCTACGCCACTCATCATCGTCGTGGGCGCGCTTGCCAGGGTAGTCGAAGAAGTAGTACTGCTGGCGAGAAGGGACGGTAGGGTCGGTGGCGAAGCGGTGGCGCCATTTGGGGAGTTCGGTGGCGTAGCGTTCTTCGGCGCGGGAGATGGCGTCCTCGTCGATTTCCACTCCGAGACCGGGTCCAGATGGCGGGGTGAGCGCGCCGTCGTCATAGGTGAAGGGTTCGGTGATGATATCTTCGGACGGCGGTAGTAGTTTGGTGTAGGCGGAGTCGACGGGCCAGATGAAGTTGGGCGTCGCGGTCACGAGGTGCAGCTGTGCGGCGGTGGCGATGCCGGTCTCGCCGGGCGACGAGTGGCACGACACCTTGAGTCCGCCGGCTTCGGCGATGGCGGCGCAACGTTGCGTCTCGAGGAATCCGCCGTTGATGACGACGTCGAGGTGGATGGCGTCGCAGGCGCGTTGAATAATGAGTTCGAGGATCTGCTCTTTTGTCGTGCGCGCCGGACCGTCGCAAAGAATGGGGATGTCGGTGTGCCGACTGACCTCGGCGAGGGCGCGGACACTCGATGAATCGACCGGCTCTTCGACGTGCGAGGGATCGTAGGGCTCCATCTTTCGGAGCATTCGGATCGCTTCGAGTTGGGAATACGAACCGTTGCAGTCGTAGCCGAGTTCGATGCGCGGCCCGGCGGCTTCACGGGCGGCAGCGACGCATTCGATATCGAATTCGGGATTCAAACCAATCTTGATCTTGAACGACTTGAAACCGAGCGCGACGGCGCGTTTCACCTCGTCGGCGACCTTGTCGGGCGGTTTGGCACCCATCCAGTAGCGAGCTTCGACGCGGTCTCGGTACTGGCCGCCGATGAGGTTGTAGATCGGTTGGTTGGCGGCTTTGCCGACGATGTCCCATAGGGCCTGGTCGATAGAGCCGGTGATGTTAAGCGCCGACGACGCGCTGGTGTCAAGCAGGTGTCCGACCTTGGTCGTTACCTGCCCGGTCAGGTTCATGCCGCGCTCGATGGAGTTGATATCATGCGGGTCGCGGCCGACGAGTCGGGACTTGATCTGCTCAAAGAGGCGTTGGTCGCCGCCGGCGCCGATGCTCGTTTCGCCGAGCCCGGTGATCCCCTCGTCGGTATCGATAAAGATGATCGTCTTGATCGCGGCGAAACGCGAACCGTACCACATCGTAACCGGCTCGTACTCGCCGAGCGTGGAGAGCGGGATGCAAATGTTGCGACTGCGGATGTCAGTGATCTTCATGGCGCGTATTCCCAAGGATTGATGATTTCGACATCGTACCCTACAAAGTGGCGCACGTTGCGAGTTGCGATGGAGGCGACGGCGCGACCACTTCAGACATTACGTTTGCGTCTAGAATCATCGATCTCGTCTTCCTCGTCTTCCCAACCGAGGAATGGAATCGGTCGATTCCTTGATCGTTCCGGCAATTGGAGTTCGATTCCACCGACGGGATCGACGATCGCGCGGATGCGTCGCACGAGATCGCTCTTGTACTGAGGCTGCTCACCTGCCGGCCCGCGTTCGGGTTCAGCGCGGTCGACGCTGCCGTTTACGGCAGGTATGGCGTTTTGCTCACGTGTCGAGTCGTCAGACGTTTGTTCGGGGCGAGTAACCGCGGCACACAGGATTGCGCGTGCTTCCTCTTCTATTGAGCGACCGTTTTCGGCGGCTTGGGTCCGCAGTTGCCGCTCGGTTTTTTCATCGAGATCGCGGACGGTGATGCTTGCCATGGTGCCACCTCCAAGAATCGAAAATTCGTCAGACTTTGATGACTGCGATGATATCACGCACGCACTGATTAAGCACCGTTGAAATGCGGCATGACCCCTTCCGCGAAGCGGTGCATCTGTTCGATTGTGGCGGACTCGGGCATGCCCATGCCGGTGATGCCGATGTTGACCTCTTCGAGACCGGGGTAGCGCTCTTGCACTTCGAGGAGCTTCTCCGTGACGAGGTCGGCCGGTCCGGCGAAGAATCCGCCGCCGTTCACGTCGCCGTCGATTGTGGGCAGGTCAGCAGATAGCAGTTGCGCGGGGTCATTCGAGTTGATCGCGGCGATCTGCGCGTCCGACAGACCGCGCACGAAACCCAGCGGACCGAACATCTTGACGCGTTCCTCAGCCCATAGCCGCGACTCTTCGACGGCCTGTTCGGTGCTGTCGGCGAGGTAGACGGAGAACGAGATTATGAGGTCGCCGCCGAGGTCTAGATCGAGTCCATGTTCGGCTTGGACCTCTTGCCACTTGTGGACGACTTGATCCGACGCGCCACCGGGTGCCGCGCCACCGCCGATCATGCCCTTGATGCCGTATTTCGCCATGAAGTTTAGCCCGCGTTCGGATGCCGACACGACGGGTTGCCACCACTCGACAGGGTATTTCGGACGCGGCACCAACGTTATCTCTTCGAGTTCGTAGCCGCGATACGGGACGGGCGGCGGGATGTCGTAGTGCTTGCCGTGGTGCGAAAAGGCGCGCTCGTTGAACGCCTTGTACATCACCTCGACCTGTTCCTCGAAGAGTTCTCGGTTGGCGTCCTGATCGATGATCGGATTGCCAAAGACTTCTACCTCGCGGGAGTGGTAGCCCCTGCCGATGCCGAACCGCACCCGACCGTCGGTCAGAATGTCGGCGGTCGCATAGTCCTCGGCGAGCCGGAGCGGGTGCCACATCGGGTTGATGTTGAAACCGCAACCGAAGCGCAGGTCTTTCGTCAGGTGAGCGAGATGCACGAACAGCATCAGCAGGTTCGGGATGCACTCGTAGCCCTCGCGCTGGAAGTGGTGTTCAGCACCCCAGAACGTGTCGAAACCCAGCTCGTCCATCGTCGTGGCGAACGCGGCCGACTTGTCGAAGACCGAAGCCAGCTGCTCGTCCGGCAACCATCGCTCATTGGCAGGCGTGCCGGC
Organism: Dehalococcoidia bacterium; assembly: GCA_963662485.1. Taxonomy (GTDB): domain Bacteria; phylum Chloroflexota; class Dehalococcoidia; order Lucifugimonadales; family Lucifugimonadaceae; genus Bin127. The sequence goes on from OY759581.1 coordinate 799,614, forward strand.
ATAGCCGATATCCTCCATATCGACACAACCAGCGTAGAGAACTCCGAATTTCTTGATCATGATGCAACGGATTATCGCACAGGGCAGTGCCAAGGTAAATCCATCGGGTAGTCTGATCATGTGAACAAGCTCTAAACGCATGTCTGTTTACCGCTGGCGAGCCCCACGGAACAAACGTAGACCCGAGGTCATTGGACGTGCGAATTTATTTTTTGTCGTCAGGTCTTGCGCAAGAACTGATAGCACGATACAATCCAATCATGAGTACGGCAACCAGTCGAGACACCATCCCTCGCTTGCATCGCGTGGTCGCTCACACTCGCGACCAACTACGTGGAATTGCGAACGGTGATACTACATTCGAAGACTGCCGCATTCGCTATGGAAACACCCAGCGACGGCTGGCCCAGGAGGGGCGGGGGCGCTCTACCTCTCCGCCAGCGGGCATCAGCGAGGTAGATCGTAACTGGTCGCCGACGCGCGACTGCATTTCCGAGCTAATGCGCTGGGGTGCGGTGGTCGACAAGCCGCTCCCATCGGCGCGACGCTTTGTCGATCGCTATCGAAAGGAATCATACGAACTTACTGAGTATGGAGATGACCTCGCGCAATTGGCATCGGATGATGCGCGTTTCGTCGATGAAATAAGCCAGCGGCTAATAGCAGTGCACCCATATCTTCGGCGCCTGCTCCTGACGCTCCAAAAGCACCCAATTCGGTGTCCCACTGTCAGTGAAGGCGATATCGAGCGTTCACGGTTAGGTACCCGTGGTTGGGCTCAGTGGGCGTCTGAACGAATCGAAGGCGAAACTTCAGCGGCGGCCATAGAACAAGAGATCACAGCGCACCTAGGCAAGCGATTCGGGAATCCACCGGCAGGCAACCCAACCAACAAGGCTATTGTCGAAACGACCAATGACGCTCTAATGGTCGCGGCGTTCGCGGCCCAAAACATCCGATTCGACGCGCTGACGATCAGGGCCTTGCTGCGTTGGGGTTCAGAGCTTCTGCTTTACGATCAATCTCGCTATATCCCCGAATTTAGAGACGCTAATGTCATTTGGCTGGCGTCAGACTTGAGCTACGGGGATAGCGGCGAGCTAATTCCTTCCCGGCGCGGAATCGCGGAATACGGGGACCGCGTAGCACATGCCTTTCCCAAGGCGTACGACGATCAGGCTCGCACATCCAATTCCTCGTTGGGGGAACCTTATCTGCCGATTCACCAGCTGCGTGCCCAAGTCGCTCACGAATGCGCAGTGACGCGCACTCTGTGTGACCTAGTCTTGTCGAGATTGGTTGATGGGGAGTACCCTAAAGTTGATGTGGAGGTGCTCTTGCACATAGGCACGACAGGATTACCGATTTCAGAACCGGCATTTCGGCACCATGGCCGTCGGCGGTTAGAGATAACGATCAGAAACAAGCATAGGGATACCCAATGAGCCCGTCACCGTATCAGCATATTGAAGAGGCATGGGGATTGGAAGAGAATCCTTTCCCGCAGGCGGCGATTTCAGGAGGATGGAAGGACCCGTATAGCTCGGAGGTGTTCCCTGATGAGGAGGCTGAGTTTTTGGAGAAAACGGTTCGCGGCGCGCTCCAAGGAGGTAGGCAAGTCGGATTTCTGTGGAGCAAAGGTCCCGGGGGCGACACCGGATACGGCAAGACCGCTCTAATGCGTGAGTCGGTTCGGAACATAAACCAAGACTTTGGGAGAACCGTACAGGCTTCCACTGGTATGCGCGACGAACGAATTGTTCCTATAGTGGCAGGATTCTCTGAGCTCAACACGATGAACCGCACCGGCCTTTATCCTGTGTTGTTCAATGCGGTGGTCGGAATGGCAACCGACGGGGAACCGCCGTTGCTCCGTGCCCATGAGATTATTTGCGACGAAATTGGCGACGACGCACCTGAACAGGTACACGCCAAGTTGTCAGAAACGCGCTTGTCCATCGCACCGACTTCCCCAGCGCTGCGTCGTGACCTTGTAGACATCTTTACACAGTCCCCCGCCGAATTGCCTGGCTTCTTGGGAACGGTCTCCAACGCGAGCCAGATTCGCAACGGTCTTCAATACCTAGACTTTGCCATGATCGTGTTGGCGGCATCTGGCGTGCGCAAGGTGTTTTTGATGATCGACCAGCTGGAGGACCTCGCCGCAAACCGATCACTTTCGCGTGCTAGGCGCGGACGCGAAATCGGGCGAATTCGAGACCTAATGGAGACTGAACCGTACTCGTCGATGCTGCACATGACGTTCACGTTTCATGCCAATGCTGCCGCCCAGCTAGATACATTTTGGGAGCAGAATCGACTGCCGAGTTTTGAGGATACTTCGAGCAACCAAGCCGCGGTAATTGTGTTGCGCGGATTGCGTGACGACGACCAAGTCGAGGCGCTACTGCGCGTTTGGCTCGATGCCCACCGCATCGGGAATTCGACTCAAGGTGAGATGGTCCCGTTCGAGCGTGATGCACTAACGGTCCTGCGCCGGGTCTCGGAGGGGCGCCCCGGCATATTGCTAAACCGAGCAAACGAACTCGTGCAGGCCGGGGCAGAGGCTCAGGTTGGTCTCATCGACGGAAGGTTCGCACGCGAATATTTCGCAGGTGTCGGGTACGATGCTGCATCGACCGTGAGCGTGGAAGACGAACCAACAAGCGATGTCACCGACCTGCTGGCGTAAGTTTGATGTCTAACTCTGCTTGGCACACAGATGATCGCGCAATTGCATCCTTCACCGTTGATGCATTCCTTCTCGCACAACACTGTAAGCCAGATCACTCGTCGGTTGGTGGCCGGATTTGGGAACGAGCGGTGTCGCAACTATTGATTAGGCCTGGTTTCTCGCGAAGACAGCACGCCGGACTCACGGGGTTGTTTGGTCGAGGCTCAATGTCTGGAGCCCGGCACGAGATCGACGCGGTCGGGCAGGGTCAAGAGATCGGGGTGTGGGTTGAGAGTAAGGCCCGCACAAACCTCAACAAATCGGATGTGGCTGAGTTCCACCTAAAGTGTTTCGACCTCTATCGCGCATCCGCCTCTGAATACCCAGAACAAACCGCTAACTCTAGGTGGTGGTCATTGCTCGTATCGTCGGAACCAACTAGTGAAACTATACGTCGCATATGTTACGATTTAGGCGTGGTGGTGTGTGATCCCCAGCGCTTACCCTTACCTGCGCTGCTGTTCGCAGCCTCGAGCCCAAATGCTGACGATTACCTCCCAGAAATCCAACTTGGTGAGTTGGTCCGTCTAGCGGAAGCCGCGTGTGCCCCCATGCAACGCCGCTGGCGGTTGGATGTTAAGCGCCGGTCAGTTTGCATTAGCCTAGATAATTTGAACGCGACGGACATCGATGATCTACTGTTTCTCCAGGATGAGTTGACCGAGCATTTCCTCCATTCCTTTGAAACGCACGCCCCGGAAGCGCTTAATCGACGGGCTCGTGATTTAGTCGAGCGTTTCGAAGCTGTTCGACTGGATGCCTGACGGGCGCGGATGTTTTTGCCCGGGACGACAAGAGAGTGACCAAGGGAGCGAACAGGCGACCTCGATTTTCGCACGGAGAATGATGGTCATCCGTTTTGGGTTTACACGTTGAATCTCAATCAGGAATGGCAAGGGATTGAGGCGGATTTGAGAGCGTTGGTGAAGGACGCGGTGGGGGAGAGTTAGACGCGCGCCGGCTTGGCGGTTTGGTGGGTGTCAGTACGCCCCCTTCGCTTCAGCGTAAGGGGGCGCGAACGAGCGAAGCGATGTGAGCGGGGGATGCCCTGCCAGCCAAGTCGACGGACGCCGCCTGTGGAACGATTACCAGTGCATCCCCCCCTAGCCCCCCTTACGCTTTGCGAAGGGGGGAACTTGCGGTACGAAGGGGTGGTTGCGGAGAGATTCCTCGCTACGCTCGGAATGACGATTCATGAGCTCAGAATGACAATTTGTGAGCTCGGGATGATAACTGAAACGGCGCGAATTACGCATGAAGCGTCCATAGGGCACCCACAAGGGGATGCCCCTACGGTGTGTGTGAAGTCAGTACGCCCCCTTCGCTTCAGCGTAAGGGGGCGCGAACGAGCGCAGCGATGTGAGCGGGGGATGCCCTGCCAGCCAAGTCGACGGATGCCGCTTGTTCAACACCTGCCAGGGCATCCCCCCTAGCCCCCTTACGCTTTGCGAAGGGGGGAACTTGCGGTACGTGAAGGGGAAACCGTTACTCTGCGTTGATGTCGCTGATGGCTAGGAGGGATGGGTTGTGGTTTTGGTCGAAGCCGTAGACGCGGAGTTTGATGTCGGCGGCGTTGCCGTCGAAGAAGAGGGGCGAGTAGGCGCGGAAGGTGAAGTTTCGACCGTCTACTTCGTAGTCCATCTCGGCGACGGTGTGGTCGGTCTCCCAAATCATCGTCGGTCCGAGGCTGGGCAGCAGGACGATCATCGGATCGGAGTCGTAGTTGACGTGGTAGACGGCGAGCGCGGCACCTTCACCAAGCATCGGGCTGAAGAGCACCGCGTCGATGTCCAGTGTGCCTTCGCCGTAGAGTTCGCCAAGTCCGAGCGTCGGGCCGGAGGTCCAAGTTACGACGTCCAGCGGTTCGGCATCAACAAGGGCCTGGTTTTCTGTCCACTCGAACGCGAAGCCGCCGGTGACTTGGTTCTCGTTACTCACCACGACGTCGTCATCGTTGGTCTCGGAGTGATCGTGGGAGTCTTCGTCGGAGGACGCTGATGATGAGTCTTCGTCGTGGTCATGGTCATGCGCCGGTTCGGCCGGTTCAGTCATGCTTCCGTCGCCGAACCCGATGTCACTAACGGCTAGAAGCGCGGGATTACCGTCGCCGTCGAAACCGTAGACATGGAGTTTCAAGTCTGAAGGTGTGGCGTCAAAGAACAAGGGCGAGTAGGCGGTGAAGGTGAAGGATTCTGCCTCGAACTCGTAGTCCATCTCGGCGACGGTGTGTTCGGTGTCCCAGATCGACATCGGCCCGAGGTTCGGCAGGATAACGAGCATCGGCTCATCGTCGTAGTTGACGTGGTAGATGGCAAACGCCGCACCTTCACCGACCGTAGGATCGAACAACACTGCTCCATCCTTCAGGACTCCGCGCGCGTCGAGGGCGCCGAGCGAGAGCGTCGGAGTCTGCGTCCAATCGACGATGTTCAGCGGTTCGGTGCCGCGCAACATTTCGTTTTGCGACCAACCGAACGAATCTGATCCGGAGACTTGATTCGAGTTGCTAACAGTGCTGACGTCGGCATCGGAATCGTGATCGTCGGATTTGGACTCTTCGGTCGATTCTCCATCGCTGTGTTCCGAGTCGTCAGCCGCGGGTGCTTCGACTGCGTCGTCATCGCTATCCTCATGAACCGGTTCAGGTTCCGGCGTCGCGGTGGGCGCGACGGTCGGTGCGGCCTGGACCTCGGATTCGGCGGAATCGCCCGAATCTCCGCAGGCGGCGATGCCAACAACAACGGCGCACAGCATCATCAGCGCGGCGAGGCGCAGGATGCGGCGTGTGTTGTTTGCGTTCAGGTCAGGTTGGAAGTGCTTGGTCATTTGGTTTTTCTCCTCTCGACTTGAGAAGAAGACGTGCGCGAGACGGATTTTGTTCCCTCAACCGAAATGTTAAGAATCTCGACGTACGGAATAAGGCATTTGTCAGGCAGTCGGCAATGGAATCGCAGGCGCGGTAACGGGCTGTTGCGATTTGAGCACTCAAGAGTGACTTAGAAGATCGCTGATGGGTGTTTGGACGGCATCGGCGATGCGCAGGAGGGCGGCGATGGTCGGGTTCTGTTTGCCGTGTTCGACGAGGCTAATGTAGGTACGGTCGAGATCAGCGGCTTCGGCAAGTTGCTTCTGGGTCAATTTGGACTGCGTGCGTGCGGCGCGGACGTTGCGGCCGATGAAAATGAGCTGCTCTTCCAGCGTCGGCGGTTCTTCGCGGTATCCGACGAGTTCCCGCGCCTGTTTGACGGCCTCGCCCAGGTCGTTTGCGATGGCATCGACCCCTAGTGAGTGGATATCGACTCCAGTTGTGTTCAACGCGGCACCGCCGAGTAGCGTCTTTGGGCGCGGTGGATCGAGGGAGCGAAGTTGATCGCAGACGCTAACGACGTTCGGCAACTGCTCTGGGACTGTTGATGCCAGAGCGAGCAGATGGACACGTCGCTGTTGCACATATTCGACGAGGTCGTCGGCCGGTGCCGGGTTCCAGAAGAAATCAACATCCCAGCCGTCCATGATGAGCAAGTCGGCGAACATCCTCGCACCGATGAAGTGCATGTCACCCTCGACCGGCGTCACGACGGCTCGCAGCCCGATTGGGTTGCGCGGTTTCATCGCCTGCCGTTGCAGGTCCATCAGCTGCATCGTGATGGAAGTTGCGAGGTGCTCTTGAGCGATGTTGATCTTGCCGGCGTGCCAAAGGTCGCCAAGTTTGACCTGCGCGGGAGCCAGGACGCTCAAGTACACCTCGCACGGCGTTACGCCACCGTCGGTCGCTTGCTGGATGACCGATCTAGCCAGCGATGCGTCGCCGAGGATGGCGGCATTGACGTACCGACTTCGGACCTCGGCGATTGATGCTTTCGTGACCATGTGTGGTGTCTCGGAACTGGGCTAGCGAGTGATGTTGTGTATATTCTTCAATAATGAAGCATGATGTTATATATATCTTATATCCAATCTCAAGTCTAAAGGAGGATTTCAGATGGAAATCATTCAGGTGATCGCGATAGTTCTCGCGGTAGTAGGTGCGTTGAACTGGGGCCTGGTCGGTCTGTTCAAGTGGGACTTGGTGGCGTTCATCGGCGGCAATCTGAAGTTCGGCGAGACCAACGGCTTCACGCGACTGGTCTACGTCCTAGTGGCGATTGCCGGTGTGATCAGCTTGACCGCGGTCCCGGCTCTGATGGAGTAATCGCCCGGTTCGCTCGGATTTCTGAGGGCCAAGCCTCCTATTAGCCCTCAACCATTACCGCCCCCGCCATTCTCGTTGCGACCAATCGAGATGCGCGGGGGCGATTCTGCTTGTTTGGGGTATCGAATCTCGGTATGCCGTATAATCCCGATTGCGATATGTAGGCGAAAAGGAAAGAAAGGCATCAGGGTTTGAAATGAACAAGGTTCAAGCAGTAGCTTCCAAGGCGAAAGGCGCGCCAGTTACACTCGAAACGATCTTGGTGCCAGACCCGGGACCGGGTGAGGCTTTGATACGCGTGCAGGCGAGCGGCGTCTGCCATACCGACCTGCACTATCGCGAAGGCGCGATCGGCGATGAATTCCCGTATTTCCTGGGCCACGAAGCGGCAGGGATCGTTGAAAAGGTCGGCGACGACGTGGACAACGTGGCACCCGGCGACTTTGTGATTATCGCTTGGCGCGCACCGTGCACGACTTGTCGGTCTTGTCAGCGCGGACGTCCTTGGTACTGCTTCGACAGCCTGAACGCGTCGCAGCAGATGACGATGGAAGACGGCACGCCGCTATCTCCGGCACTCGGCATTGGCGCGTTCGCTGAGCTGACGCTAGTTGCCGCTGGTCAAGCGGTTAAAGTCAACCCCGATGCCGACCCCAAAGCGGCGGGATTGATCGGTTGCGGAATCATGGCCGGGCTCGGATCAGCGATCAACACCGGCGGCGTGTCGCGCGGCGATTCCGTCGCGGTGTTCGGATGCGGCGGTGTCGGTGATGCGGCGATTGCCGGCGCAAAGCTGGCCGGCGCGCACACGATCATCGCAGTCGATATCGATGACCAAAAGCTGGAGTGGGCGCAGCGATTCGGCGCGACGCACACCGTCAACTCGCGCGAAACCGACGCGGTGGAGGCAATTCAAGGCATAACTGACGGCAATGGCGCGGACGTTTGCATCGAAGCGGTGGGATTGCCGCAGACCTATGAGCAAGCATTCTTCGCCCGCGACCTCGCAGGGACAGTGGTGTTAGTCGGCGTGCCTAATCCGGAGATGAAGATCGAGCTGCCGATGATCGAGGTGTTCGGACGTGGCGGGGCGTTGAAGTCGTCGTGGTACGGCGATTGTCTGCCAACGCGCGACTTTCCGATGTACATCGATCTCTACATGCAAGGACGTCTCGACCTGGACAGCTTCGTGTCGGAGTCGATAGAAATCGGCGATGTCGAAGAAGCATTCCACAAGATGGAACGTGGCGAGGTGCTGCGCTCGGTCGTGGTGATGTAAGGGTTCAATTCGGCGTGACAAATCCGCACAACACGCATAACCCTTGCGTAATCACCAAGGGCGACAATCTTGAAGTAGAGATTGCGAGCGGTGCGATGACGCGGCTCGCGGGCGTCTCGGAGGCGTTGTCGGGATCGACGGGTATTCATCTGGCGATTGCGACGGTGCCGCCGGGCCGTTGTTCGACGGCGCACTACCACGTCAACTGCGAGTCGGCGATCTACATCGTAAGCGGCGAGGGACTGTTTCTGCACGGCAAAGACCTCGAAATCGAAGAGCCGATCACCCCTGGCGATTTCATCTATGTCCCGCCAGACTCGAACCACCAACCAGTCAACACCTCCGACAAAGATGATCTGGTGCTGATAGTCGCGCGCAACGCGCCAGTCGAGATCGTTGTTGACCTCGAAGACGCCGGGAGGCAGGACTGTCGGTGAGTTCAGTCCGTGATTCTTTTGGCTAGCGTGATGGTCTGGGATTTTGGATTGGTTTGGCGAAGGTTGGCGGCGGGCGTCGTGGATTGGATCATGGCGCTAAGTTGGGGTGTGTTGGCGGGAACGGGATTCGCGACCATTGCCGCATTGGTGGTTAGGGGTGAGTATTCGTTTCAAGTGAATTTCACGGCAGGGCTCGTTTACTTCGGGTTGCCAGCGGCGGTAATCGTCATGATTATTGGGCATGTAGCCACGGGGATCAGGGTTTCGTCGAAAGGGGACACGTTTGGACATCGCCTGTTTGGGCTGCGAATAGTGACTACCAATGGAAACCGGATCGGTAGGGGCCGCGCGTTGGCGAGGCTGTTTTTGGGTAGCCCGTTGCTGTTTGCGATTTTTTTGCCGGTGCCGTTCTTGTTCGTTGTTGCCGGAATGCTTAATTCGAACTTGCTTGGCACGGTGCAAGTCTTTTGGTTGATCTGGGGATGGGGAGTTGCGGCAGTTTTGACGCTAGCGAATCATGTTTGGATGATGATGGATAATCGTGGCAGGGGATGGCATGACCGGATGTTCGATACCGTTGTGGTCAAGGTTGGATAGATTCGCAACAAGGGTGAAGTCCCTCGAGATTTGATTGAGAGGTCGGTTCTCGAAATGCACCGATACGGTGCAGATCCGCTTCTGAGTTAACGCGTGCCTCATGATTGAGTTAGTCTTTGCCCATGTTCGACGTTTCAATGATTTCAACGCAAGGGGCAACCCGCCATGATTGAGTGGCTCGGCATTGAGCACCTGACAGAGCTATCGGCAATGGAAGCCATCGCGGCGTTTTTCACTCCGCTGGCGATCTTCGCGGTCTTCTTCGTGGCGCAAGCGGTCCTGCCGGCGATACGGGTGCCGGGTTACGTGATCAATCCGGCGACGGGCGAGCCACGAAACTACCGCTTGAACGGGATTCTAGTCTTCGCGATCGCCGTCTTGGTTTGGTGGTTCGAGTGGACGGGGATGCCGCGCGACTGGTTCTACCGGTCGTCGCTTTACGCGGTGGCTGGCGGTACGGTGTTCACTTTCATTTTCTCGTTGGTCGCCGTGTTCCGATATCCAGAAGGCGAGGTGAAGAATCGATTCTTGGCGCTCTGGCACGGTCGAGTTCGGGAGATATCGTTCTTCAACGAGCGGGTCGATATCAAGATGTGGTTCTACGTCGTGGGAGGGACGATGTTGTCGCTGAACGCGATGTCCGGCGCGGCGTACAACTACAAACAGTACGGTGATGATTTCAACCCCGGCGTCATCTTGTACGCCGCGTTCTGGACGTGGTACGTAGTGGATTACTACATCTTCGAGCGGGTGCAGCTCTACACGTACGACGTGATTCACGAGAATCTGGGCTTCAAGATGTTCTGGGGCGGACTGATGGTCTACGGTTGGCTGTTCATCATCCCGCTGTGGGGGATGGCGGCGCATCCGGCCCCAGACCTCTCGGACCTGTGGACGTACGTCTTGCTGATCGGCACGCCCGCGCTGTATCTGATGGGTTGGATCATCTCGCGTGGTGCCAACATGCAGAAGTACACGTTCAAACGTTGGCCGGATCGTAAGTTTTTGGGTTTGATCGAGCCGCGGTACATTCAAGCCGGGGATCGGAAGATCCTGCACAGCGGAATGTGGGGACTTGCCCGGCATCTCAACTATCTCGGAGAGTTGTTTTACGCCCTTGCGATGGCTTTGGCATTCGGCTACTTCTTCACCAACATGTGGGCGTGGCTCTACGTCATCTACGTTCTCGTGCTCTTCACCTGGCGGCAACGCGACGATGATCGGCTCTGCGCGGAGAAGTACGGCGATGAGAAATGGGCTGAGTACCAGGCAAAGGTCAAGTACCGCATCATCCCCGGGATTTACTGATGCGGTAATCAGTCAGTTGACGGAGCGGCTCCTGCTTACGCTGCGCGCAGACGCGGATGGGTTATTCTGTAGCCTGACCAATGGGCGCGTTGGAGACTGCGTCTCTGGAGAAAGGTGAAATCGTCGTGATTGAATGGCTTGGTATCAGTCATCTATTCGAGCTTTCCGGCATGGAAGCGATCGCCGGGTTCCTCACCCCGTTGGTGGTCTTTATCGCGTTTTTCGTGGCGCAACTGGTCATCCCGGCGAGGCGGGTGCCCGGTTACGTCATCGACGCGAAAACTGGCGCACCTAGGGACTACCGCCTCAACGGTTTGGTGATATTTTTGATCGCGATCGCCGTGTGGGCGATCGAGCCGTTCGGCATGGAGCGCGAATGGTTCTACAAGTCATCGGTGTACGCGGTTGCCGGCGGAACGGTCCTGTGCGCCATCTTTGCGACAATCGCGTTCTGGAGCCAACCGCAAGGCGAGGAGAAGAACTGGTTTTTGGCGTGGTGGCATGGCCGGGCATTAGAGCATTCATTCATCAACAACCGCGTCGACTTCAAGATGTACCTCTACGTCGTTGGCGGCACGATGCTGGTGCTCAACGCGCTGTCCGGCGCGGCGTACCATCACGATCAGTTCGGAGACGACGCCAACCCCGGCGTTTACGTCTATGCCGCGTTCTTCACGTTCTACATCTTCGACTACTTCATATTTGAGCGCGTCCAGCTCTACACTTACGACCTGATCCACGAGAATCTCGGCTTCAAGCTGATCTGGGGCGGTCTCATCATCTACGGATGGCTGTACATCCTGCCGTTGTGGGGGATGGCGGAGCGTCCGGCCCCCGATTACTCGCCGATGGTCTCGAATATCCTGCTCGGCGCGATGATCGTGCTGTTCCTGTTCGGATGGAGCATCTCGCGCGCCGGCAACTTGCAGAAGTACTGGTTCAAGCGGTGGCCCGATCGCAAGTTCTTGGGCATCATCGAGCAAAAATACATCGTCGCCGGCGACCGCAAGATCCTGTACAGCGGCATCTGGGGCGTCGCCCGACATTTCAACTACATGGGCGAAGGGTTCCTCGCGTTGTCCGTCGCCTTGGTGTTCGGTTACCCGGCAAACTTGTGGGCGTGGACGTACATGATCTTTATCGTGTCACTGTTCACCTGGCGCCAATTCGACGACGACAAGGTGTGCGAAGAGAAGTACGGCACCGAGAAGTGGAACGAGTACAAACAGCGAGTGAAGTACCGGCTGTTCCCGGGGATTTATTGAGCAACGTCGTCTCGGTGGGAAGTGGAATCGTGTATTTCCACAACCTCCCCAGGCTCGATCACGTCGAGGTCGGATTCCTCGCGGGTCACCTTGACGCCGCGAAGCACGAGCAAGCCTAGGATCAGGAAGATTGCGAGGGTGGCTAGTGCCACTCGATAGGCGAGTTCGCCGGTTTCGGAAAGCGCCCAGATCGTCAATCCCCAGAGCGCGGGTCCGATGACGGCGGACAGACGCCCCGACATCTGAAACAGTCCAAAGAACTCGCCGACTTGCCCGTTAGGCGAGAGATAGGTGAGCAGCACGCGATCGGAGATCTGCGGTCCGGCCCAGAAGACGCCCATGATGATGGCGATCGTCCAAAAGGTCCATTTGGCATCGGCGACGACGGCGACGACCGCGAGTGCGCTCCATCCAACCAGCGCTGTGATCAGAACGCGTTTCGGTCCGAATTTGGAAACTAGGAAGCCGGTCGCCCAAGACGCGAAGATGGCGATGACCACGACAGCGATGATCATGGTCTGCGCCTCGGTATCGTCGAATCCGCCGACGTTGATCAAGTACAAGACGTAGAACGAAGTCACGGTGTTGATCGCTTCCATGTACAGAAAGCGAGCAACGAGGAATCGGAACAGGTTCACGTGCTCGCGAGCTCGATGGAAGGTTTCGTAGAGCTGGCGGTAGGAGTTTTGGAAAAGGGATTTGTCGACGTGTCCGCGCGCTCCGGGTTCCTTGACGATGAACAGCAAGGGTAAAGCGAACAGAACGAAAAGACCGGCGGTTGGTAGAAAGGCAGCCTGGTTGCCATAGTCATCGACGATCGGTCGCATGATTAGGAACGCGGCTATTAAGCCGATGTATCCAGCGCCGATTCCAATGCCGGAAACGATGCCGCGCCCGCCTTCGGAGCTGACGTTGATGATGAGCGAGTTGTAGAAGATGATGCCGGTCTGGTACATGAAGTTTGCGGCGATGAACAAGAGCAAACCGGTGGTCAAACCGCCAAAAGCGCCGATCAGCGCGGTGAAAACGGCGCAGAACACGACGCTCATCGCGAGCAGTGGTACGCGCCGATTGAGACGGTCAGATAGCGTGCCAAGAAACGGTCCGGTCAGCGCGACGATCAGCATTGAAGCCGACAGCGCGAGTCCGAGGTGGGTGTCGGTGCCGCCTTTGTCCTCCGTCACCCAAAGCGGGAAGTAGAACGTGAGAATCGACGCCGAAAAGATGGTGTCCGAGAAGTCGTAGATCGCCCAGGATGCGGTTGAGAGCAATGAACGCGGTTTTGTGGTTTGCATTGGGTTAGGGTACCACGCGATTGTTCGAGTGATCGCTCTTCGACGTGATGCCGATGCCCTAGTGTTGGTTCGACAAGGCGGCCGCGTTCAAGGCATTCATTCAATCAGTTAGAATTGTCGGTATGCCGCTTGACTAGCGTCAGACGGCAGAGGGCCCGTAGCTCAGTCGGTTAGAGCGCTACTCTGATAAAGTAGAGGTCGATGGTTCGAATCCGTCCGGGCCCACCATCATTTCGAGCGATTCGGTGAGGGGATGGTGCGTAGTCGGTGGACGTGACAAGGTCCCTAGCTTGCCGTGAGTGCGATTTAGGCGTAAAGTTGGCAATTCCGCAACGTCGCCATTAGAGCGAATCAGGCTTGCGCTGTGGCACGGTTACACCTATCGTCGTCGCGACTGGTGATCGTGCTGGCATCCGGTGGAGCGGTTCCTCATGCAGCGGCTACTCGGTACATCGGGCGAAAATTGACGTTTGGTATCGATTTGGTTGCGTGGCCAAGCTCGAACGAGAACGCCGAACGAGAGGATCGGCCGTACGAAGATGATTCACGATGGAGGAACGCGCCGCAACAGTCCGGAGGCGTTGATGGAGAGCATCGGCGTTACTCTCGCGACTTGCCACAGCGCGACTGTGGAGCACCGTCTCGTTGTCATCGCGATACTTCCAGACAATGTTGCGGCGGTTGCGTTTTCTCGCAAGGCATCAGCGACGGGCGGGATCATGGTAACGCTCACCGTTCAGTTGGAGCCCGCGTCGTTAGATGACGCGGTTCAGACGAAGTTCATCTACACTCCCCTAAGAAGATGATCCGCAAGGGGCGATTTTCAAACGCTTGTTAAATGCTATCCCTTGGACTGTCTCCGCAACTGCGTAGTTCGGACGAAAGCGAGTCCCTTGCCAACCTCTACCCCTTGATGTTCACGTGGGAGAGAAGCTCGGAGTTGGATATTCGCTTTGGCAATAAATGATCACACCTGCTGGATTACGACGCTCTCCGGAGTGAAGTGGTCACACACAGGACGCCTCTGTCGAAAACAACCTCGTCAAGCGATCAACCAAATCTAAAGTGCGTTTCCGTAACCTTGACACGCCAGACCGCCTGTTATAGACTGTTGCCGATCGACACGCCAAACGGTGCCATGCCGTCAAAATCTCTCGGGAGAGAAAACATGAATAGCCGTAGCAATGGTATCGAAGATCTTCTGACATATCGCAGAATGATTACACCGGTTTTGTTGCAATTCGTTTGGGGGATATCCGTAGCGGGAACGTTGTTGGTAGCACTTTGGATAGCGAATTCGGAACCTGCGGCGATCATCCCGATTATCGTTATTGGTCTGTTAGGTTTCAGGATAATTTTCGAACTGATCATACTTGTGTTCAGAATCAATGAGACACTTACCGACATCAGGAATATGGCCTTGAAACAGACTGGTGCCTTATCCCCCCCCCCAGCATGGAAAAGCACCTCAAACTTTCTCGTTGACTTTCTCACGTTTCGTCGCATGATCATACCGATGTTGATCACGGCGTCGCCGGCGGTGATTGGGCTCGGGTACTTGATTATCTGGATTTACGCTGCAGTTATGGTTCCAAATCAAATTGGAGGTTCATTTAATCGCGATGCGTTCATCTACATATTGGTATTCGGGTTAATAGGGTTCTTCGTGATGGTGTATATTTGGCGGATCATCTGCGAGTTTCTTATAGTTTTGTTCAGAATTAACGACACGCTGTCCGAAGTGAGGAACTTGAGGGCACATGAATCAACGGTCACGACAACGGTTAGGGCTAGGTTGAACGACTTTCTGACGTTCCGCAGGATGATTTCGCCCGTCGCGATCCAAATATTGTTTTGGTTAATTGGTTTGGTCGCTGTCTTGTTTATTTCATCGACAGGGCTGAATTTTATCCTGAAATTGCTTATTTCGATTCTTGGTCTGATCGTCTTCAGAGTTATCGCGGAGATCAGTATATTGGTATTCAGAGTCAATGGAACCTTGACGGACATCAAAAATCTTGCCGATAAACAAACGGGCGGTGTAGCGAGTGCTGGTAACTCGGCGCGCTCCGTCTCGGATTTGCTGAAATTCAGGCGTTTGATTTTGCCGGTCATATTGCAGATATTATACTGGGTTTTGACTGGCGTGATAGTTGTCGCGTCTGTGTTAACCATCGTGTTCGCTGATTTCTTGAAACACGAAATCTGGAATATTGTCATTCTTGGGGCCGCATGGGACGCGGCTTGGCCTTCGTGGTTGAGCCGTTTGAGTCAAATAGTTAATGTGGCGTGCCTGCTTCTAGGGGTCCGGTTTGCGGCGGAAGTCTTTATAGTCGCGTTCAGGATCAACGAAACGGCGACGGACATCAAAAACTTGATGGCGCAGGAGACGGGTGCCGACTTCGTCACGACTGACCGTGCAAAAATGACGATGAAGGATCTGCTGTCGTTCAGGTTGATGATCACGCCGATCCTCCTGCAGGCCGTTTACTGGATTTTGACGTTTGGAGTTTTTGTACTGGCAATTTCGCTGGCAACTGGTGGCGGAATGTTTGGGATCGAAGTTGCGGGAGGTCCGGTGGTGAGGACACTGACAGGTGTCGCGGTGGTCGGGTTTGGACTTCCGGCTGTACGAGTGGTTTCAGAGATGTTGTTGATTGCGTTCATGTTTAATGCAACGCTGACTGACATCAGGACGCTGTCAGCTCGACAAACTGGCGCGCTGTAACCGGCCGTTTGTTACATGTAACCGGAGATTTGTCCGCGCCCCGTTCTTCTAAGTCAACTGAGAAACTTTACTATACCCGGGAGCGCGGTGTGGCTATGACTATTGATGTAGTTGATCGACATGATGGGCGATTATTCCCTGAGCCCCGACCCATCTGGCTAGAGCGTCCGCTTAACCACGAAACGCGAGTAGAGATGGGGAAAACTCTCAACGCCCGAAATGACGGCGGCAGAAAGTGGATGGCGCAACCCGCGTGGCTTACTGGCAGTTTTTGTGAGGCTCTCTGAACGAAGATACCTTGGGTTGCGGATTGACTTCCACGATCTTTGGCGCAACCGGTGATCGTTACGGCATCCAAACGGGCGATTCCCAATACAACGGCGAGGCACCGCATCGGAGTAGAATTGACAGATGGAATTAGTTTGGCATCGAAGCCAAACTGCACCGTGAACGCTGACCGCGTTAGTCGGCAGCTTGAAGAGGAGAAACCATGCCGAAGTACAAGTTTGACGTGTCCTACACCAACGAAGGCGTGAACGGCCTGTTGCAGGTAGGCGGATCGCATCGCGAACAAGCGGTCAAAGAGCTGTTGTCTAGTGTCGGCGGAGAGTTGGAGTCCTTCTATTACGCGTTCGGAGGTGACGATGCATACATCATCGCCGAACTCCCGGACGAGGTGGCAGCTGGGGCAGTATCCTTGCGAATTTCCGCCGCGGGCACCGCCGCCGTCAAGACCACCGTCCTCATCGAACCCGCGACGATGGACGAAATCGTCAAGCGAGGCGTAGACTACTCGCCGGCGCGCCCGTCTTGAACTAGCCCCGCATTCTCGAGAAATGCGATCAGCAACTCTCGCGATTGAGCCTCATAGATTGGCGCGTAGTTGGTGAATTCGCGAAGATGCGTCGCGGCTTCAGATTCGGCGTCGAATTGCGGGCCCATGAGTTCGTAATCGCCGGCTAGTTCACGATTCCATACTCGCAACTCCTCGAGCGTGAGTTGCGGTTCGAACTGGAACGCATACGAGTCGCGGTATCGGAACGCGAGGCTCTGTCGCCTGAACGTGCCGTCGCGACACAACATGTAGCCGAATGCGAGTTCTATGGCGCCGCTTGGCACGGTGAAACAATCGCCGTGAAGCATCGGCACCAACGGGACGCGGATTTTGTCGAAAATCGGATCTGCTGCACCTTGCTCCGTGATCCAGATTTTCCTCAGTCCAAATTCGTAGCCCCCAGTCGGCTGAACTTTGCCGCCAAGCGCGCGGGACATGATCTGCGCGCCGAGACACACGCCGAAAACCGGTACCTCGGACGCCATCGCCTCAGCGAAAAAGTCGCGTTCGACATGGATCGCTGGGTAGTCATCGTTGGCAGACAGCGCGCCGCCGAGAGCGATGACGAGGTCTAGGTCACTCATTGGCGGAGGACGAAAATCGTCGAAAGACGGAGCCGATTCGAAAACGTTCAATTCCATCATCTCGAATCCGCGCTCTTCCAATACCGTCGTGAAGTTGCCGCCGAGCGTCTCAAATTCGTCGTGGCGGATTATCAGCGCGGTTTTCGGCATCTCTAGACCCGTCTGAATAGAGAACGACCTCTTGGAAGCGTACTTAACTCGCGGTTGCCGGCGACCATTTGTAGATATTTTGGAGGGTTCCGCCCATCAGCGTCGCACGTTCGGCGTCGCTGAGTTCGTCGGTCACACGGAAGGCTTCTACGCCTTGTTGGTAGGTGAGCAGGTTGACGGCTCGCGTCCAGTCGGTTCCCCACATGCATCGGTCGAAACCGTAGGCGCGGAATATCTTCCCTAGCGGTTCCCAGATGTCGGGGTAGGGGAACGGTTCCTTCGAAAGGGTGCACGCACCCGAAATCTTGATCGCGACGTTGTCGAATTCAGCCAACTCGAGAATGTCGGGCAGGTCGGACCATGCGTCGGCGGGTGCCGGCGGTTCGTAAGGTTGGGCGAGTCCAAGGTGGTCGATGATGAGTTGAGTTTTCGGGTGGTTGCGCGCCATCTCGCGAAAGATGCCTAACTTTCCGGAGCACATGACGTTAACCGGTACGTCTGCCTTGGCGCCCGCGGCGAGGATGCGATTGACGCCAGGATTATTCGCCTCGATCTCGATTCGAGCGAGCATGATGCGCGCGCCGACGACACCGAGCCGGCTCGTCCATTCCTCCATCTCCGCCTCAATCGTCGTGGAATCGGGATCGAAAGGCCGGATCAGACCAAAGCTGCCGGGATGCTTGTCGTAGACCTTGAGCGCGTAGCTCGCGTCGTACTGGTACATCGAGAATGGCGAAACGAGGAGCGCGCCGTCGACTCCGACGTCTGCCATCGCCGCTACCATGTCATCACCGGTCACCTCTTCGGGACCGGCGAGGACGTCGTGCCAGGGGCGTTCGGGTCGATCGCGCTCGTAGGCGTGGACTTGGACATCGATTACTGGAGTTCGGTCAGTCATGGTTTTCCTGCTTCGCCGAGATATGTCTGGACATTGTTTGCGATTGTATAGAGACACGCCGAGCAAATCGCGCCTTTGGCGTCGGTAGTGTTATTGTTTGACAGGGGAGAAACGCTATGTCAGAAAAACGACCAAACATCATCATGATCATGTCCGATGATCTCGGCTACGAGTGCATCGGCGTCAACGGTGGTACATCCTACGCGACGCCGCGTCTCGACGAGATGGCTGCGAATGGGATGCGCTTCGACGAGGGGCACGTGTTGCCGCTTTGCACACCGACGCGGGTCGCGTTGATGACGGGCAAGCACAATTTCCGCAACTACATCGGATTTGGTCTGATCGCGCCCGATGAGGTGACGTTCGGGCACATCTTCTCGGAAGCCGGGTACAACACCTGCATCTCTGGCAAGTGGCAGCTTTATTCCTACAACCCGCCAGACGAGATGCCGGAGATGCGGAATAAGGGGCAGCAGATCGAGGACGCGGGTTTCGACGAGTTCTGCGTCTGGCACGCACACCAGACCGAGGAAAAGGGTTCTAGGTACAAGGATCCGATCATCTACCAGAACGGGAAGTATCGCGCCGACACCGATGGCAAGTACGGCGATGACGAGTTCTGCAACTACATCATCGACTTCATCGACCGCAAAAAGGACGACGACAACCCGTTCTTCGTGTACTGGCCGATGGCGTTGACGCACAAACCGCACGAGCCATCGCCGGACAGCCCGGAGTTCGCCGATTTCGATCCGCCCACGAACAGGACGCGTGGCGGTAGAACCTGGGCGGAACTAGAGGACGGCGCGTTCGCGGACGATCCGCGCTTCTACAAGGACATGGTCGAATATCACGACAAGGTGATCGGTCGGCTGTTGGACCACCTCGAGGCGCAAGGTTTGAGCGAAGACACGCTCGTTATCTATACCGGCGACAACGGTTCACCGCACGATGTGTGTTCGATGCAGCACCAGCACAACGAGATCTGCGGCGGCAAGGGCAAGACCAACGATCGCGGGACTCACGTGCCTTTGATCGCTCAGATGCCGGGCACCATTCCGGCAGGGTCAGTGAACGACGATCTGATCGACGTGACGGACTTCTTGCCGACGATGCTAGACGCGGCCGGTGTCGACGCCCCGAAAGGCTATTTCATCGACGGCGAATCGTTCTACCCGCAGTTACAGGGCGAACAGGGCGACCCGAAAGATTGGATCTTCTTCCACTTCGAGCCGATGAGCGCACGCAACACGGCGCGGTGTATCAGATTCGTCCGGGACCGCAACTGGAAGCTGTACGAAACTGGCGAGCTCTACGACCTAAACGCCGACTTGGACGAGGAGATACCGATCTACGAATCCCAAGACGGAGAGAACGAAGCGGCCGCGCGCGCGAAACTCAATCCCATCTTCGCGGAGATGGTTTGAGACGGGAGTGGAAAACATGCCCTCGAAACGTCCGAACATCATCATGATCATGTCCGATGACCTCGGTTACGAGTGCATCGGAGTCAATGGCGGAACCTCGTACGCTACGCCGCGTCTGGACGAGATGGCGGCGAACGGCATGCGGTTCGACCAAGGGCACGTGTTGCCGTTGTGCACACCGACACGGGTAGCACTGATGACGGGCAAGCACAACTTCCGCAACTACATCGGATTCGGATTGCTTCCACCCGATGAAGTGGGATTCGGGCACCTCTTCACCGAGGCCGGGTACAACACCTGCATTTCCGGCAAGTGGCAGCTGTATTCCTACAATCCGCCCGACGTGATGCCGGAGATGCGGAACAAGGGTCAGAAGATTGAAGACGCCGGTTTTGATGAGTTTTGTGTCTGGCACGCTCATCACACCGAGCACAAAGGGTCGCGTTACAAGGATCCGGTCATCTACGAGAACGGTTCATACCGCGATGACACGAAAGACGAGTACGGCGACGACCTTTTCTGTGACTACATCATCGACTTCATCGGGCGCAAAAAGGATGACGACAACCCGTTTTTCGTCTATTGGCCGATGGCATTGACGCACGGTCCGTTCGAGCCGACGCCAGACAGCCCAGAGTGGGACGGGTTCGAACCGCAGTCGAATAAGAATCTCGGCGGGCGCACTTGGGGGGAACTCCGAGACGACGGCGATGACGCGCATCCTCGCTATTACAAAGACATGGTCGAGTACCACGACAAAGTGATCGGGAGGTTGCTGGACTATCTGGCAGAACAGGGATTGAGCGAGGACACGCTCGTAATCTACACGGGCGACAACGGCTCACCTCAAGAGGTCTGCTCGATCATCCGCCGCCACAACGAGATTTGCGGCGGCAAGAGCACGACGAACGACCTCGGGACGCACGTGCCTTTGATCGCCCAAATGCCGGGGACGGTGCCCGCCGGCGTGGTGAACTCCGACTTGATCGACGTAACTGACTTTCTACCGACGATGTTGGACGCCGCGGACGCAGAACCTCCGGAAAGCTATGTGATCGACGGTCGATCGTTCTACCCGCAGCTCAAGGGCGAAAAAGGCGACCCGAAAGAGTGGATCTTCTTCCACTTCGACCCGATGACCGCGAATCGTACCGATCTAGGACGCATCCGGATGGTTCGCGATCACAACTGGAAGCTGTACGAAACCGGCGAGTTGTACAACCTGAACGCTGATTTGGACGAAGAAATGCCCATATTCGAGTCGCAGGACGGCGAGAAAGAAGCCGCCGCACGTGCGAAACTCAAGCCAGTATTCGCGGAGATGGTTTGAGACAGGACTCGGGCCGGTTAGATCCCTCAGCCCGATTGACAACGGATTCAGGTCGTCGAAACCAGCGTGTGCCACAGCTTCTCGCTCACGCGGCTTGCGCCGCTCCAGATTTTTCGCACCTATGAGAGCATCTGGGAAACGATTTGTCGTTCGCGTTGCGAACTTGGAGGCGACTGGCGATCTGAGCTTCGATTAACGGCCGATGGTTTCACAAGCCAATCACCAATTCACTGCGTCGGCTAGGTGCTAGAGCGGGACGTTAACAGCGTCTGATATCTTCTAATACAAGGATTCAGATAGTTTCAAACGTAAATCGGAGGACAAGACCTGTCGATCGAACGTCTGCAAAGAGGGATATACCGTACCGGCGAAGTTTGCGCCATGATCGGCACGAATAGGCACTTCGTCTATGCGGTGATCAATCAGATTATAGGTTCGCGAATCAGCGGTTCCGACGGCGATCTGCGTCGTAGCGGATACTACATCGTTTCGTTCGCAGATCTGCTTGAGATCCGCAACATCCACTCGTTCCATCAATCCGGAGTTCGGCTTTCGGTGCTTGCTGAAACCGCACGCCACGCGAGAATGCGCTTCGACACCGAGTACCCGTTCTCGGACCGGCGATTCATGACCGACGGTGCTGAGGTTTTCGCCGAAACGGCAATCGGGCTAGAGGACATTTCAGATAGGAGCCAATTGGCATTCGAGGAGGTAGTCGTACCATCACTTTTTGAACCGGTCGATTACGATATCGACGAACCGATCCGTTGGTACCCAGCCGGCGAATGGGGATTGGGTATCGATCCTAAGTCTGTCTGTCTGGACCCGGCGTACGCGTTCGGTTCACCAATCTTGACACAGCATCACGTTCGGACCGAAACCTTGAGAGATTCTTTCATTGCCGAGGGTCGAGACTTGCAGGCGGCAGCTTTAACCTACGATGTTTCCCTTGAAGCCGTGAAAATCGCGCTTGAATTTGAGCGCGAAAAGGAACGGCGACGCGCAAATGTTGAGGCATGAACTACCTTTTGGACGAGAATTTGCCGCATCGTTTGGCAGTTGCGATCGATGCTCTGCACGGTCGCGATAATCCTGGTAGTCAGGTGGTGAGTGTGCGGGACCGCGCGTGGGACGGATACGTCGATCGTCGATGGATCATGCACTTGGCACAGAGTGGCAAAAAGTGGTCGATCCTCACCCGCGATAGAATGCGCAGCGAGGTGGACATTCTCAGCCAACCAAATCTGACCTGGGTGATCCTTCACCGAGCGTGGGGTAGTATGCCGTATTGGGACCTCGCTTGGAAGATGATCAGGGCCTGGCCGGAAATCGCTGAACAGACCAACTCCGAACCGAGCCGCATCTACCGGTTGCGCGCCAGCGGAAAACTGGTGGTTGATCGGTGAGTGTCGCTATCGGCAGTTGAAGTTCAGCAATCCAGACATTTGGATCGACGATGGAAGGAAACGACACGACCGGCCATCACCCGGAACTGCCCGCGTTGATGCCAGTTGCCGGTGGACATCATCGGTGTGTGCAGTGCGAGCGGATCATCTACTCGGATCCGAAAGTCGCGGTTGCGGCGATCATCCCGATGGGTGACGGGATCGTGTTGCTGAAACGTGCGATAGAACCGCAAATCGGCGAGTGGAGTTTCCCGTCTGGGTACGTGGATAGGGGCGAGAAGCTGGAGCGTGCTTTGGAGCGCGAGGTTTTGGAGGAGTGCGGGCTGGTGGTGAGCGTTAACCAGCTGATCGGTGTTTACAGCGAAGTGGAACAACCTGTGGTGCTGGTTGTGTATCACGCGGATGTAGTTTCAGGTCAGTTGGTGGCTGGAGATGAGACCGCGGAAGCGAGGATTTTCGAGTTAGATGCGATGCCGAAGTTGGCGTTTGAGCATGACGATCGGATCGTGAGCGATTGGCGTGAAGGGGTGGAGATGCGGAGAATATTTGGTGATAGCACTGCAACGTAGGCATTTGATCGTCTCGGACAAGAAACTGAGTAGACGGCACGAGGGCGAGTGTTGACCACAGTTTTCGGATTCAAGGCAGATGTTTGGGGCTTGGCTCGGGAAACGAAACAGGCCTAGACAATTAACGCGGTTTGATGCTAAAGGAGTGCAGGATGGTCCGTGGGACAACTACGATTCACACGCGGTATATTCGAGTTCTCACCGGCGATACTGGTCGAATCTCTATGACCGGTGGTGCCGCGTCGTCAAGCTGTCCGATCGAGTCGATGTTGAGTGGTTGACGCAAGTCCCACCAGTTGCCGTCCCGTCTGAGGGCACCTTACCTGTCAGTGGAATCGGCACGATTGCCGCTGCCAACGTGAAACCGAAAGACGAAGACATAGAACCATTCACTGTGGTCTCGATGTACGGGCGTTGGATGGGATCGCATCCGCCTCCAGGAAAGAAAAACTGGACGTCAATGCTTGACACGGCGGTCCATCGCATCATTTCCGATCTATCGCTTTTTGTCGGCCGCGAGGATCCGTCGACGCACCGAGTTGTGGTAGCTGGCGATATCAATCTCGATTACGGATGGCGAGAAGACAAAGTCAGTTGGACTGGAAAAAAGGGCACAGCTAGTCTGGGATAGGTTTGACGTGATGGGGTTTGAGTGGTTGGGTCCTCAGTACCCAAACGGGCGAATGGCGGACCCACGGCCGGAACATCTGCCAGACGACACGAAAAAACGTGCCGACGTTTATGTCCACCGCAATGTCGCCCGCCACTGCACAACTGCAACTGGATCACGTTTTCGCGTCTCGGGGTTTCCATGAGAGCATTTCCACGCGCGCACTCAATTGTGTCTGCCAGTGGGGATCAAGCGACCATTGCAGACTTGTGATTGAGGTCGGTGGTTGATCGCTGACGGCCCCAAAACGTTAAAGCCGAAAGTTTCGAGCGAGTTCGGATTGGTAGTTGCGACCGAGACCGCCTGCGTTTTGGGTTAGCCAGTCGGCGAAACGAGTTGTGCCGGTGGGTGGCGCATCGGATACGAGCAAGTCGGACATCAGCCCGTCGACTTCGTCGCGAGTGAGAACCACGTCGCGCATCAATAGTCCGATCACGCTGGTCAATGCGAGTCCGATGCTCGGCGGCGTGTGCACCAAACCGCAGGAGGCGCGCATTTTCGAAGCCATTAAGCGGAGCAGTGCGTTGAACGAGAGGACGTCCGGTCCTGCGGCGTCGGCGGTGAAGTTTTCGACCGAGGTCGCCGCTTGGACCGCCAGTTCAGCGAGGTCTTCGGCGAAAATCGGTTGCACTTTGTAGTTGCCGTCGCCGCATATCGGGAAGAACGGGAAGCGTCTGAGGGCCCAAGCAATGTTGTTGAGGAGGAGGTCATCTTTGCCGAAGACGAGCGTAGGGCGGATGATGGCGTGCGGAATGTCATAGCCTTTCAGCGCTTCTTCTACTTGCCATTTGCCGGCGAAGTAGGGCAGTCGAGAATCCGGTGACGGGTTCGAGACCGACATGTGGACAATCTTGGAAACTCCGGCGTCGATTGCAGCTTCGAAAAGCGTCTTGGAGTTCTCCACTGCGCCATCAAAGGTGGTTTCCCCTCGTTCAAACCGGATCCAGTAAGTGTTGAACAGAACATCCGCTCCGCGCATCGATTCGGTCAAATGTCGGCGATCAGAAAAATCCAGCGCCGCGACGCCGACCTCACCGCGAAATCGGTTTTGCAGATCAGGATGGCGAGTCAGCGTTGTAACTTCGACCCCCGAACGAAGCAATCGCTCCGCGATGTAACCGCCGGTATAGCTAAAAGCACCAGTTACAACGGCGTGATCCGGTTGGGGCATTACGCCGATTGCTTAGCCAATCCCCGAGCTGCGTGTCTCGTCCAGATAGGCGCGGGCTTCGGCTAGTAGGAAGCGGGATGCGCCGCTGACGATCCATTGGACGCCGCGTTCGTGCCAGAACTGCGCCTGTTCGACGGTGACGCCCAAGGTGCCAGAGACTTTGCCGGCGTCGTGCGTTTTCTTGACGAGGGTTTCGATTGCAGATACGACTTCGGGATGCGAAATCTGCCCGGGATAGCCCATGTTGAGCGACAGGTCGCCGGGACCCATGAAGATGCAGTCGGCACCTTCAACGGCGATTATCTCGTCGGCGTTTTCGACGCTTTCGGGCGTCTCGATCTGTAGGCACACAAAGGTCTCTTCGTTCGCTTGCTTGACGTATTCGGCCTGGTCTTGTATGCCGAACATCGCGCTACGCCCGGAGAAACCGCCGCGTTTGCCGACTGGCGGATACTTGACGGAATCGACGACTCGACGACCTTGCTCTCCATCGTTGATGAGCGGGATCATCACGCCTTGCGCGCCGCCTTCGAGGTAGCGCTGGATGTGTTGCTGGTCGTTCATGCCAATGCGGACGATGGGCGTGGTGCCGGAGAGCTCGGCGGCGCGGATCATGTTCTCCGCCGTCTCGTAGTCCATGATGCCGTGTTCGCAGTCGATGACGACGAAGTCGAAGCCGGCCCAACCCATCAGTTCGACCAGCGCGGGTGCTGGCCATCCGACGAACGGGCCCAGCGTCGCGCCGCCGTCAAGCATCTTTCGCTTCATCGTGTTAGTTCGCATGGTTGAGAGGTCTCCGTGGTGTCTTCTTCGAGTATGACAGTGTGCGAAGTATCAGGTTAATTCAAATCGAAGAACTTGGATACATGGCGCCAGACGTCTTCGGCGACGGCATCTGGATTTTGCGAGCCGTCGATTCGAACCCATCGGTTGGGTTCGTGTTCGGCGAGTCGGCGGTATCCGCGTCGGACATCGCGGTGAAACCGGATCGGCAGTTCCTCGAATCGGCGCTGTGTTTCGCCGTTGGAGTGGTCGTCGGCGTCGCGGCGGTGAAGACCGGTTTCGGGCGAGATGTCCAAGAGGATGGTGAGATCGGGCATCACCTCATTGGTCGCGAGTTGGTTGGCGTGTCGGAGTCGGTCCAGGTTCAGGTTTCCGCCATAGCCTTGGTAGGCGATGGTGGAGTCGGAAAAGCGGTCTCCGATGATGGTTTTGCCTGATTTGAGGCTAGGCACGATTACATCATGCATCAGCTGGGCGCGGGCCGCCATGAACAGCAGGGCATCAGCGGCTGGTACGTTGTCGCTGCGAGATTTGATGATGTTCCGCACCTGCTCGCCGAGGCGGGTAGTGCCGGGTTCGCGAACAACCAGCGCAGGGAGGTTCATCGATTCAAGGCGGTTTCGCAGGAGTTCGGCTTGTGTTGTCTTGCCCGCGCCTTCGCCGCCTTCAAAGGAGATGAAGGGTGCTTTGTGAACCGACTTGCGGGGCATGATTCGGGCTACCGTGTTCACTTGGTCGCTGATCAATTCAGCGCCGCCGCCGTCGGATGATGACGTGTCGATTCGGTTCGTGGCCGGTGCTCGCGGACCCGACGTTATAGCGTGCCGCCAAAGCATGTTGGAGTCGGCGAATGTGGGCCGACTGCGCGGAGAGATTGACTTTGCGGTCGCCGCTCAAGACGCGTTCGACGGCGCGTTCGGCCTCTTCCAAGGCTTCATCAACGATGAGCTCATCTTCGAGATGTTGACGCGAACTTCCGTTTCTGATCGGGGGACGCTCGACTTCAAAGCGGCTGAGGAATTGTTCGATCTGCTCTCGAGTGCCGCGTCGCAGCACATAGACCGGCACGCCGTCGCGTTCGGCGCGTTTCACCGCCGGAGGACGGCGTCCGTAATGAAGCTTGGTCGTGACCAACACATCAGCATCGGCCGCCGATTCGGACAGCTTGACGTGCACGCCCATCGCGCGGATCGCGGACCGCAATGTTTCCCTCGGCACGCCGAACGGGTGCACCCGCATTGAAGGATGTTGCGGGATCTCTGGGTCCTGACCGTTTCGATCGTGTTGATCGGCGGTCGATTCTCTGCCATTAGACGATTCGTTAGCGAGCTCCTGCGATCGACGCGGAGACCGCACCGCGCTCAAGTCAAACGCGGCAGTCTCGAATCCGTCTTCCGACGCCATCGCGTCTTCCACCTGCGAATCGACGGTGCCATCATCGTTGAGGCGTCGCATTTCGAGCGGCACTTGCAGCCCGCGCAGCATTCTATCGACGGCTCTACCGACATCGATATGGACGCCGACATAGTTGCGTTCTCGCATCTCGACAACAACATCGAACGTCGGCGTGTGTTTGCGTTCAAGCACTGTCTTCTGGGTGCGGCGTCGGCGCGCTTCTATATCGCCGAGAGTCACTGCTTGTGTGCCTCCGACCAGATCAGACAGTGTGGGGTTGCTGATGACGTTTCCCAAAGTGTTGCCGTGCGCGGTGGCGACAAGTTGGACGCCGCGTTCGGCAATCGTGCGCGAGGCTATGGCTTCGAGTTCGGTGCCAATCTCGTCGATGACGACGACTTCCGGCATGTGATTCTCGACGGCTTCGATCATGGTGCGGTGTTGGAGTTCGGTATTGGGCACCTGCATCCTGCGCGCTCTTCCGATTGCCGGGTGCGCGACGGCGCCATCGCCGCCGATCTCGTTTGACGTATCGACGATGACAACGCGCCTCGAAGCATCGTCGGCGAGGACGCGTGCGACTTCGCGCAGTATCGTCGTTTTGCCGACGCCAGGTCGGCCGAGAATGAGAACGCTGCGCCCCGATTCGATCAGGTCTTGTATCAGTCGCACGCTGCCAAAGACGGCGCGGCCGACGCGGCATGTCAGCCCGACTGGATTTCCTTCGCGGTCTCGGATCGCGGAGAAACGATGCAGGGTGCGTTCAATGCCGGCGCGGTTGTCGTCGCCAAAGCGTCCGAGTCCCGAGATAACCGATTGGATGTCGTCGCGCGAAACCTCTTGGTCGCTGAGAACAACTGAGCCGTCTACGAAACGCGCTTCGGGAAGGCGTCCGAGGTCAATGATGACTTCGAGCAGGCTCGCGCCGTCGTGCGATGCGCCGAGCCCGTCGCGGAAAGCGTCGGGCAACACGTTCAAAAACGCGGCCATGTCGTCGACCACGTGCTGCTGATTCGGCTTGGGCGATGCCTTCAGTGAGCCGTTGTTTGCGTCCGGCGGTGCGATTTCGTTGGCGTCGATTTGATTCATGTGGATTCGGCGATCATCGCCGCGACATCGGCGGTGCGGCTAGAGTATCCCCACTCGTTGTCGTACCAACCGACCACCTTCACGAACGTGCCGGCATCCGAATCGTCTTCGGTAACCACGGCAGTCGATAGAGCGTCGATGGTGCAAGAGTGCGGATCGCCGATGTAATCTGATGATACCAACGGCTCATCCGAGACGTTGATGATGCCATCGAGTCCGTCAGTTTCGGCGGCGCGGAACGCGTCGTTCACATCATCAGCGGTAACCGATTTCGAGAGCCGGACAGTGAGATCGGTAACTGAACCGGTGATGACTGGGACGCGGTAAGCCATGCCGTCGATCTTGCCGGTCAATTCGGGAATTGCGAGCGTAACGGCCTTGGCTGCGCCGGTGGTGGTCGGAATGATGCTGTTGGCAGCGGCGCGGGCGCGTCTCAAGTCGCTGTGCACTTGATCGAGGATGGCCTGATCGTTGGTGTAGGCGTGGATGGTAGACATCAGCGCGTGCTCAATGCCGAAAGCGTCGTTTAGGACTTTAGCCATCGGCGCGACGCAATTGGTCGTGCATGATGCGTTGGAGATGACGTTGTGCCGAGTCGGATCGTACTGGTCCTCGTTAACGCCCAGAACGATGGTTATGTCCTCGTTTGTCGCGGGTGCCGAGATGATGACCTTCTTGACGCCGTCGGAAAGGTGTGCCGACGCTTGACCGGCGTCGGTGAAGAAGCCAGTAGATTCGATCACGATGTCGACTCCAGCGTCGTCCCAGGGGATGTTCGCCGGGTCGCGTTCTGAGAAAACGATAATCTCCTCGCCATTGACGATCAGAGAACCATCGGCGATTTCTACTTCACCGTCGAATCTTCCGTAAGTCGAGTCGTATCTGAGAAGATGTGCTTGTTGTTGCGGGTTGGCGAGGTCGTTGACGGCGACGACTTTCAACTTATCGGGGTGTCTCTGGTTGATGGTCCTAAAAACCTGCCTGCCGATTCGTCCAAAGCCGTTGATGCCGA
Organism: Dehalococcoidia bacterium; assembly: GCA_963662485.1. Taxonomy (GTDB): domain Bacteria; phylum Chloroflexota; class Dehalococcoidia; order Lucifugimonadales; family Lucifugimonadaceae; genus Bin127. The sequence continues at coordinate 828,768 of OY759581.1, forward strand.
TTCTGGTTCTGCTCATCTGAATGGTCCTGGCGGCGCGGGACGGTTTCGTATCGCGCCACGATTTCTTCTTATCGACGTATTCCGTATGAATGAGGGTACACCGCGATTGGTCAATCCGTCGTTCAGGATTTGATCACGCTCATCCCGGCGTATCGTCCCTTGTCGCCGGCCCAATCCTCGATCCGCAAAAGTCGGTTGTACTTGGCGACGCGTTCACTGCGCGCTGGTGCGCCGGCCTTAATTTGACCACAGCCGGATCCGACGGCGATGTCGGCGATCGTAGTGTCTTCAGTCTCGCCAGATCGATGGCTCACAACGACGCCAAAGTTGGCCTCGCGGGCGCGGCGGATCGTATCGAGCGTCTCGGTTACGGTGCCGACTTGGTTGGGCTTAATCAAGATCGCGTTCGCGGCTTTTTCGGAGATGCCACGTTCAAGGAACGCGGTTTGAGTGACGAACAAGTCATCGCCCACAAGTTGGACGCGGTCTCCGATCTTGTCGGTCAGGATCTGCCAACCCTCCCAGTCGTTCTCGGCTAATCCGTCCTCGACGCTGCAAACCGGGTACTCAGCGCAGAACGCGTTGTATTCCTCCGCCATCATCTCTGATGTCAGACGTAGCCCTTCGCGTTTCATGCTGTAGCGTTTGACTTCCGGCACGTAAAACTCGCTCGCGGCGGGATCGAGCGCGATAAATATCTCTTCGCCCGGCAAGTAACCTGCGCTTTCGATGGCGTGGGTTACGTAACCGAGAGCCTGACGGTTCGTGAGACCGACGGGAGCGAACCCGCCTTCGAACCCGACCGATGTCGAGAGTCCCTCGCTTTGCAAAAGCTTGCCGAGTGCTTGGTAGATTTCGGACCCGGCGCGCAGTGCTTCGGAGAGCGATTCGACGCCGGCGGGCATCACCATGAATTCTTGGAACTCGGTGGACCCGGCGGCGTGGGCACCGCCATTGAAGATGTTCAGCATCGGGACTGGCAACACATACCGGTCGTCGTTACCAATGTGTTCGGCGACGAGGTCGTAAAGCCATTCACCTTGGCTACGACAGGAGGCACGGAGTACCGCCATAGAGATGGCGAGCAACGCATTGGCACCGTAACGAGACTTGTTGCTGGTGCCGTCGGCGGCGATCATGGAATCATCGACGGCGCGTTGGTCGCTAGCATCGAGTCCCACGACGGCGTCGTTCAAAGGCCCGTTGATGTTGGCGACGGCATTCAACACGCCTTTGCCGTAGAAACGGTTCGCGTCGCCGTCGCGCATTTCCCACGCTTCGTTCTCGCCGGTACTCGCACCAGACGGTACCGACGCTCCGTTGCGCGTTCCGTCCTCGAGCAGCACTTCGGCATAGACCGTAGGGTTGCCTCGTGAATCGAGGATCTCTTTGCCATGTACGAATTTGATTTTGCTCATGTTCTTCAAGTGTGCAATAGGACACCGCGAATCTGCTAACCGCGGCGATCACAAAACCGCTGCACCCGCGTATGCAGATGAAGGTGATCGACATCGCGGAGTGTTGGGTTCGCGAGCCGTGGAACCAAACGTCCCCGATACGTCGGAGTAAGTATCAACTCCTCGCACCCCGCTGGGTTTCTCGCGCCAACCTAATCGCGGTCTCGACGGCTTCAACGGCGTCGCGGACGTAAACCACGTCGTCGTACCGCGATTCCCCGCCGTCATTTCGCAGATTGATCTCCCATCCTTCGATGGCGACGACCGGGATACCTGCGATCTTTGCGAAACTCAACTCGTTCGTCGTTCCCCACTTTCCGGGAAGGGCGATCACCGCATCGCTCGCGTTTGCTACCAACACGTTCCGGACGAATCCGATTGGCGTCGGTATCGCATAGTCCACATACTGATTTGCATCGTTGCGATCGGTGGAAGACAGTATGCCGATGGTGGTTCCGCCGGCCGATTTCGCGCCTTTTGCCGCGCGTTCCATCGTCCCGCCCATGCCACCGTTGACGAGGACGCACCCCGCCTCGGCGACGAGCCGCCCCACTTGCTCGGCAAGCTCCAGTCCGCGTTCGGTCGTGTGATTGCGATCACCGCCGATTACCGAAATGTAGGTAGGGTGATCAGCCATATTTCTCCAGATCGTGCATTTGAGGTCGCATCGATCGCGTTCGGAGTGCCAAACACGATTCGACTCGCAACCGTGTTGGTTACTTCATTGCTTCGATTTGAGCAACGGTCATTTGATCGCATCCGATGCGTCCCAGCTCTAGCATCTCCGTCAACTGACGGGCAGTGAACGGAGCCGATTCCGCGGTGCCTTGCACCTCAACATACTCGCCAGATCCGGTCATCACGATGTTCATGTCAACGTCGGCGCGCGAATCTTCCTCGTATGGCAAATCCAGAACGCAATGTCCATTGACTATACCGACGGAGATCGCGGACACCGAGTCACTCAATATGGGATTTTGTTCGTCGCGACTTGCTTCGATTGACTGGATGGCCTGCGCGAGGGCGACGAACCCGCCGGTGATCGACGCGGTGCGCGTTCCGCCATCGGCGCGAAGCACATCGCAGTCGATGGTTACGGCGAGTTCGCCGAGTTTCGACATATCGGTAACCGCCCGCAGCGACCGCCCGATCAGTCGTTCAATCTCTCGGCTCCGCCCGCTGGTGCTTGCGCGTCGGCGATCTATTCGATCGGAGGTAGATCGCGGCAACATTCCATATTCCGCGGTGACCCACCCGGTGCCGCGTCCTCGCATCCAGCGCGGAACATCGCTCGAAACAGTCGCTGTGCAGATGACGTGGGTGTCTCCGAGTTTCACGAGCGCCGAACCTTCGGCGTTCGGCATGAAGCCCGTTTCAATCGAGATCGGGCGACACTCATCGAAAGCGCGCCCGTCGAAACGTGCAAAGTTGGTTTCAGCGGCTGACATAGGTGAAGTTGGTCTCTAACTGGTTCCGCCGGAACATCGGAAAGTGATTGGCAGCAAATCGATTATCGATCATCTCAATTTTGGCATAATCGTGGCATCGCTACGAGACATTTCGAGATGTCACTGCAGAACGGAGGGAAACGATGCGAATCGCCATAATGGGAGCCGGCGCGGTTGGCGCGTACTACGGCGGCGCACTTGCAAAGAACGGAGCCGATGTGGTGTTGATCGCCCGCGGACCGCACGGGGCGGCGATGCGAGAACGCGGTCTGCGCGTCGAATCGCATTGGGGCGACTACACGGTTAACCCGCGCGTCGCGCTGACGCCTGAAGAGGCTGGAACCGCCGACTTGGTCTTGCATTGCGTGAAACTTTACTCCAACGCGGAAACGATCCCGTCGATGCGTCCGATGATCGGTGCGGACACGGTGGTCTTGACAGTTCAGAACGGCGTGACCGGCGGCGAGTCGCTAGCAGCGGCATTCGGTTGGGAACACGTGATTGAAGGCGCGACTTATATCGAGACGTCCATCGCGGCACAGGGGCACGTTGTTCAGACGGGAAGCGCGGCGAGGATCGAGTTCGGCGAGCGCGATGGTTCGATTTCTGATCGCGTTGAACGCGTGCGAGACGCGTTGATGGTTCCCGGCATTCAAGTCGAAGTCAGTTCGGACATCCAGTCATCGCTGTGGTCGAAAATGGTGGCGATCGGCGCGCTGGGTACGATCGTCACTGCGGCGAGGGCAACTTTGCCCGAAGCGTTGGCTATGGATTACGGGTTGGACACGATTCGGACTGTGATGGAGGAGATCGTAGCAAGCGGCAAGGCACAAGGGATTGTGTTTCCGCACCGCATCGTAGATGCCAAGATTGACGACGCAATGGCCGAAGCCGAGGAGTTTCAGTCGTCGTTGCAATCCGATTTCAACCGGGGCGGCAAGTTGGAGTTGGACGATATCCTCGGTGCCGCCGTGCGACTTGCGAACGACGCGGGTGTGCCGATGCCGGCGAGTAAGGCATTGGTGATGACGTTGCAGAAATTCAAATCTGGTACCGACGGTTAGAGCAAGGCGCGGGTCGATTAGCGATGGACATGCCGCCGGTTGCGCGATTTGCCATCTGGTTTATGATTGCCCATAAATTGGATTGGTGCGTCTAGGCACTTAGCGTAGGCGTGCAGATGGCTTACAGGTGGTGATTTTCGGTTTGGCGCGGCGCAAAACGCGGCACTAGAAATCATCGCTGAAATCCATCAGAAAGATAGGAGAACAGGTTTCATGGCGGCATTGGCAACGTCTCAGATCAGGAACATCGTATTTGCGGCGCACAGCGGGGCCGGCAAAACGACGCTGGCAGACGCCATGTACTTCAAGACGGGCGCGGTGAACCGGCGCGGCCGCGTTGACGACAAGACGAGCATTTCGGACTACGAACCCGAGGAACAAGATCGGGGTTCGAGTGTGCAGATGGCAGTTATGCCGTGCATGTGGAAGGATCACAAGATCAATGTCCTAGACACCCCCGGTTATCCAGACTTCCGCGGAGACATGTTGTCCGCGATGCATGTCGCGGATACGGCGGTTCTGCTGATATCCGCCCCGTCGGGGATCGAAGTAGGTTCAATTCAAGCGTGGAACGCCGCCGAGGAGGCCGGTCTGCCGCGTGTCATCGTTGTCAACAAGCTTGACCGTCCCGAAACCGACTTTGACGAAGTCGTGGCTTCGATTCAAGACGCCTGGGGCCGCAACTGCGTGCCAGTGCAGGCGCCGGAGGGTAGCGGTGAAGGATTGACCGCGATACGCGACTTGCTCGAAGGTGATGTTGCTGACATGCCTGAGGAAATGGTCGAAGCGATCGCCGAATCGGACGATGACTTGATGATGATGTACCTCGAAGGCGAGGATGTTTCGGCAGAAGACCTGCGCGAAGGTCTCAAAGCCGCGATACGAAACGGTTCGGTGGTGCCGATCTTCGCGACCGCCGCCGACAAGGAGATTGGCGTCGAACAGCTGATGGATGCGATCATCGACCTGTTCCTGGAACCGTCTGAAGAAATGCCAGAAGGTGTGTCGGACGAAGTTCCCGCGAATCTGATTTTCAAGACATCGGCGGATCCGTTCGTGGGCAAGGTGTCATACCTGCGTGTCTACGGCGCGCCGCTGTTGCCCAACTCGCAGTTGGTAACCGGATCGGGCGGTGACAGTGAACGCATCGCGCAGGTCTACTCACCGGCCGGCAAAGAACTGACGGTAGTGGAAGAGGCGGTTCGAGGCGATATCGCAGCCGTAACCAAGCTGCAGCACGCGTCGACGTACGACACGCTCTGCTCGCCGGACCAAACGATCGAGATGCCGGGCGCTGAATTGCCGTCGCCGATCTTCGCGCTGGCGATTAGCCCCCAATCGCAGTCCGACCTGGACAAGATGGCGAGTTCGTTGACCCGCATCACCGAGGAAGACCCGACCCTGATGCTCGAACGAAACATCGATACCGGTGAGCTCGTTTTGCACGGTCTGGGCGACATTCACGTCGAGATGGCGATTCAACGGATCGCTCGGAAATTCGAGGTGGCGTTGACGACATCATTGCCCAAGATCGCATACCGCGAGACGATCATGGTCAACGCGGATGTCGATTACAAACACAAGAAGCAATCGGGTGGCAGCGGACAGTACGGCCACGTTTTGATGCGCGTAGCCCCGTCTGGCGCCGACGCTGGGATTTCTTTCTCCAGTTCGGTAGTCGGTGGGAACGTGCCGCGCGAATACATCCCTTCGGTGGAGAAGGGAGTTCGCAACGCGGCGGCGCAAGGCGTGTTGGCGGGATTCCCGGTGGTCGGCATCAACGTCGAGCTCTACGATGGCAGTTCGCACTCAGTCGACTCTTCGGGCGTCGCGTTTGAGATAGCCGGAAGCATGGGATTCAAACAGGCGATGCGCGACGCGCGTCCGCAACTGCTTGAACCGATACTCAAGGTGGACGTGATGGTTCCGGATGAGACTGCTGGCGACGTGATGGGCGACCTCAACCGGAAGCGCGCTCGCATCAGCGGTATGGAGCCATTGGGGAACGGGTTCACGGTGGTCAAAGCCGAGGCGCCTACATCGACGATGCAGCGATACGCGGCAGACCTTCGCTCGTTGACCCAAGCGAGAGGCTCGTTCAACTCCGAGATTGACCACTACGAGGCGGTTCCCGCTCAAGACACCGATCGGGTGATCGCGCAGTACGCGGAAGATAACCGTCGGTAGGATTACCGAACCATCCATAATCGCTCGCCGTCGGTGGTGAGCGTGATGGTGCCGAGCACGTCGGTTCGCAGTACGCGATCTTCCCCGACGGCTGCGATCAAGCGCGCCAGGACCCTGTCGTCAGGGTGTCCGTGGGTGTTTTCGGTGCCGGAAGCGATGACGACTGCCGCCGGGTTAACCGCGGAAACGAACGCCGATGTTGATGAAGTGTTGCTGCCGTGGTGTGGCGCTTTGAAGACCGTCGCCCGCAAATCTGGTACTTCGTTCACGAGCCGCAACTCGGCCGCGGCTTCGATGTCGCCCGTCAGCAAGAACGACACATCGCCGTGCTTGAGTTTCGCGACTATCGAAGCGTTGTTGGTCGCCGTGCAAGACGACGCGGTAGTTTCACAGCCTGCGGAGATGATGTCTAGCACAACATCACGATCGAGACTAATTGCCATGCGGGGCCAGACCACTCTGACGTCGTCTTGGTCTTCGATAGCGTCTGACCATGCGGAATATGCATCGGTAGACGATTCGACGCCGTTGTGCAACACGGTCGCGACGTCGAAGCGATCCAACACTGCCGGCAACCCGCCGACATGATCGCCATCCGGGTGGGTGAGCATCACGACATCGATTTCACGATCCCACATCGGCAGCCGAGAATCTAAGGCATCAGCAACTTCGTCGGGTTCGCCACCGCCGTCAATCAACATCCGGTTACCGTTCGGTGTCTGGATCAAGATCGATTCGCCGTAACTCGTCTGCAAGAACGTGACTTGGAGATGCGGTTCTGAGCCGGCGCCAGTCGTTGATGCGCCCCACATCGCGACTCCAGCCAGTAGCAACGCAAATGTCGCGATGATCCGTAGTTTGACGTTGTCGATCGACGCGATGGATTCTCGCAACTTGGAATCGATCAACGTTTCGCGGAACTTTTCGGAGAGAGATTTCCTGTAGTGCCAAACCGCGATTAGCGCACCTAATCCAACATAGTAGAGGCAAACGGTTCCAACTGACCATGAGTCGGTTCGCATCGGACGGGGTCGTAGGTCGGCGAAGAAGGACGCGACGTTAGTCAAATACAGAGTCGTCAACGAGACTGGCAATGCGGCGACGTCGGACAAAATGGGAAGCGTACCGACCACTGACAACGCGAAGGAAGAGTAAATCAAGACCGGCATCGCGGGCACTGCGACTAGCGTCGCAACTGGACCCCATATCGGCACCGATTGGAAGTGCATCGCGATCAAAGGGAGCGTGCCTAAAGTCGCGGCGAGCGACACGATCAATGATCCGATCACAAAGCGTTTGAATCGATGCAACGATTTCGAAGCGAGAGTACCAGCCTTGTCCGCGGCAGAGATTTCGCTGAAACCGTCAAGCACCGGCGCGACGTACGCAATGCCCAGCATGGCCGCGAAACTGAGTTGGAATGACAGGGACGCGAGAATCTCTGGTTCCCAGAGCACCATGAGCATCCCAGCGAGTGCCAATGCCGCTAACGTGTGCGACCCACGTCCCATGAACCTTCCAAGAACAAAGACACTGAACATTATCGCGGCGCGTGTGATTGGCGGAGCGAAACCGGCGAGTGCCGCATACGCAAAAACGAGCGCCAACGGGATTAACAGATAGAGAAGGCGTCTTCTGCCGAGTAGCACAACAATTAACGCCATCGCCGTTCCGCCGACGAGCGAAACGTGCAATCCGCTGATCGCCAAAAGGTGTGCCAAACCCGCCGATCTAAAGTCTTGAGTGACTTGGTCGTCGAGTCGAGATCGATTCCCGGTCAACAACGCGACTGGCAAACCTGATTGTGTTCCGCCTAGCGCCGCATGGAGGTTGTCCGACTGGAAAGACCGAGCTTGATGAAACGATCCCTCCGACGCGTATTCCGCGCGGTTTTCGGGCTCTACGATCCGAGTTGCGACGTCACCACCGCGCCAGCATCCGAGTAGGAAAACGACGAGCAACAGCGGGATCGCGGCTCTTCGCCGGGCGACGACGAGCGATCCGACGATCAGGAACAATGCGATCAGAAAGCACCAAAATGCCGCAACGGGCAACCATTCGCCGGGTGCGGCACCAAGAGCGATAGCCGATCCGACCCCCGCCAACAGCGCTAACGATGTCCAGGCGATCCTCACCGAACGATGAGCATGGGACGTATGGCTTCCAACGTCTTGGTGCCGATGCCATGTATCTCAAGCAGTTGGTCGATTGATGAGATTCCGCCTGACGCAGTCCTGAACGCGATAATCTGCGCGGCACGCGTCTCGCCGATGCCGGGTAGCGACTCCAGTTGCTGTGAAGTCGCAGTGTTGATGTCGATCGGATATTCAGGGCCCGGAAGCGGGAGAGAGTCGTTGGCACTCGCGACTGTGAGATAGGCTCCGTTCTCTGCTTGGATTGGGCTCGGTCCGTAGATTGAACCGTTCAGTGCCGTCTGTTTCGGCACACTGGGCGGCACGTAGACCCTAGCCCCATCTTTGACCAATGATGCAAGGTTCAGGTTTTCCAGATTTGCGTTTGCGGTCGTGCCGCCGGCCGCGTCAATGGCATCGACTACGCGATGGGTCGCGTCAAGCGTGTAGACGCCGGGCACGCGCACCTCGCCCGAGACATGCACAACGGCTGGTGCAGGAGTAGGGATCAGAATATCGACCTTTGTGACCTCAGCATTGCTCGCGCCCCAGAAGTATGCGCCGGTGAGCGCGACGAATACGGCGATAGCCGCAAGAGTCCACGCCGCCAACTGGCGTATCCCAATCGTTTGATCCGAATTGACGGCGGTTTTGTAATTTGGAACGGGTTCTTCGCGCATCGCGGACGTAATTCAGTTTCCCAACGACGGTTGTCATTCGATTCCCAGTCGAATGTTAGCGCGTTTGGTCGACTCATGCTTGAATGCGAGGTGAAACGGTTTTGCCAGTCCATCGACGCACACCCATGGGTTCACGCGGCGATGCTTGAACCTTGGTATTTCGAGATTCGTCAACGTATTTGGAGTTAACATCATTTAGATGAGCATTACGCCGCGTGGGCGAGGCAAATGTGGATTTTGCCCCCGAAAACGCGTTGGCGCGAAGTCGATAACAGGTCGAGAACAACGGAGATTAGATTGAACATTGGCGCAAACGACGCCCTGATAGTGGTCGACGTGCAGAACGATTTCTGCCCCGGCGGCACCGCAGCGGTCGAAGACGGCGACGCGGTCGCCCGCAAAATGTCGGATTTGGCTTTGAATTTCAGCGCGCGGGATGCCCGAGTTTTTGCGACTCAAGACTGGCACCCAACAACGCACAAGAGCTTTGCCGAGAACGGCGGCATCTGGCCGGCGCACTGCGTACGCGGCACTGAAGGCGCCGGGTTCCACCGCGAACTCAAGTTGCCTGTCGGTAGCAGTATCGTCCGCAAGGGAGAGGACGCACAGTCCGATGCCTATTCCGGGTTCGATGGCACGTCCCTAGACTCCCACCTGCAACGGCTAGACGTGAAGCGCATTTTCGTCGGCGGACTGTCGACCGAGTACGCGGTACAGCACACCATTTACGACGCGTTGCAGAAGGGATACAGTGCTTTTGTCATCACGGACGCGATCTCGGCGGTAAATGCGAACCCTGATGACGACCAGCGCGCGCTCGATTCCATGCTTTCGAGCGGCGCAAAGCCGGTTACTACGAGCGAACTGGTAGACCAGCAATCCTCGTGACGCATATATCAGCGGATTAGCGTCTGCTACGTGTTTCCCAGATCGTTTAGCGTGCGATTGGGGAATCGTTTTCATTGCATCAAACGGTTCGATCACGGTCTTTAAAATCCCGTGCCGATACCGGGCGCGGCGCTCGAATATCACCGTAGTTAGGTGCACCCGCGCGTCGACGACGAAGTCATGTAATCGTCCGAGGCCCGCCCGCAATTTCGCGGGTTCACCGTCGTTCAATGATGATGCGAGAGGAGAGTCGTCGCGGATCGAGGGATCGATCTATGACAAACGTATGTTTCGCATCTGGCTCGCGACTCAAGTAGGTCGCAGACCACGCGAGGCGAAGGTCGGTCTTTCCCGCGCTCACGGGAAAGACCGACCATGTCATGGCGTTCCCGCTAGATGAATAGCGGGCCGAAGATCAACGAGACGACTGCCATAAGCTTGAGCAGGATGTTGATCGCCGGTCCTGACGTGTCTTTGAATGGATCTCCGACGGTGTCGCCGGTGACGGCGGCGGCGTGAGGATCGGAACCTTTGCCGCCAAAGTTACCGAGTTCGATGTATTTCTTGGCGTTGTCCCAAGCACCGCCCGCGTTCGCCATAAAGATGGCAAGCAAGAAACCGGCGACGATTGAACCGGCCAGCATTCCGCCGAGTGCATGTGCACCGATGAAGAAACCGACGACGATCGGAGCCAATATGGCGATGAGGCCGGGCAGGATCATGGCTCGCAGTGAACCGCGGGTGCTGATGTCTACCGCGCGCGCCGCATCAGGTCGAACGCCGGGCCGACCTTCGCGGAGTCCGGGGATTTCGCGGAATTGGCGGCGCACCTCTTCGATCATGTGCCCTGCCGCGATACCGACCGCCTGCATGGTGAGGCCGGCGAAAAGGAACGGCAGCAGCGCACCGATGAGGCCGCCGATCAAGACTTCGGGGGCGAGCAGATTGAAAGTGTCGATCTCAATCAACAGTCCGTAAGCGGTCATCAAGGCGAGAGCCGTGAGCACCGCCGAACCGATGGCGAATCCCTTACCCGTCGCTGCGGTTGTGTTCCCGAGCGCGTCCAACGCGTCGGTGCGTTCCCGAACTTGGGGTTCCAACTCGGCCTGTTCAGCGATGCCGCCGGCGTTGTCAGCCACTGGTCCGTAAGCGTCGGTGGCTAGAGTGATGCCCAGCGTCGAGAGCATGCCCACCGCGGCTAATCCAATGCCGTAAAGGTCGCTCAATTCATAGGCGATCCAGATTCCAGCGACGATCGCGATGGTCGGGATAACGGTGCTGTAGAGCCCGATTGCGATGCCGGCGATGATCGTGGATGGATGCCCGGTCTGCGACTGTTGAGCGATCCATTTGACCGGCGCGAACTCATACGAGGTGAAATACTCGGTCGCGGTGCCGATGACCTGACCAACGACCAATCCGGTGAGGATCACCCAGAAGTAGTTGAAGCTCAGATCGTTGATCAGAATGTACGCGCCGGCACCAATGAGGGCGAGGATGCCAGAACCGAAAATGCCGTAACGCAGACTCCAAAGCAGACTGCCCATCGTCGCATTGTCTTTGGTGCGGACAATCGACATGCCCAAGATCGAAGCTACGATGCCGATGCCAGCCACAATCATCGGTAACACGATCTCGGCGCTGTCTACGTCTTGCACACCGATCACGGTCCATGCCAAAGCGATTGTGGCGATGATCGATCCGGCGTAGGATTCGAACAAGTCGGCACCCATGCCGGCGACGTCGCCGACGTTATCGCCAACGTTGTCTGCGATGACGGCAGGGTTGCGTGGGTCGTCTTCCGGCAATCCGGCTTCGACCTTACCGACCAAGTCGGCGCCGACATCCGCGGCTTTGGTGTAGATGCCGCCCCCGACGCGTGCGAATAGCGCTATCGACGATGCACCGAATCCGAAACCGGCGATGACGTTCGGGTTGCCAAAAATCAGCCAGAGCGCAGTAACGCCGACAATGCCGATACCGACAACGGTCAAGCCCATCACCGCGCCGCTGTTAAACGCGACTCGCAGGGCTGGATTGAGCCCGGTTTCGGCGGCCGTCGCGGTGCGAGTGTTGCCGCGCACAGCGATATTCATGCCGATGTAGCCCGCAAGCGCGGAGCCAATCGCGCCGGCGATGTATGCGATCGCCGTCCACGGACCGGTCGCGGATATGTTGCCGCCGCCAGTTAAGTCCTTGATCGTCGAGTTGTTCGTGACGTTGTAGTCGACCAAAACGGCGAGAACGATGAAGATCACAACCACGAACGCGGCGAGTATGGTGTATTCACGGCGCAGGAAAGCCATCGCGCCTTCCTGAATGAGTGCGCCGATCTCTTGCACCGCTTCCCCGCCAGATGATCGGTTTGTGACCATCCTGAACAGGACAGCCGCAACTACGAGGGCGAGCACACCGGCCCCGATCGAAAGATACAGTTCGGTCATTTATCTACGCGTCCTTACTAACGCCGCACGACGGATTGGTTCACGGCACCTCGGCAAGCCGCCGCCACAATGACCGAGACACCCAAACTTCGATTTTATTCGACGCGTTGACTAGTCGCCGTCTGTCGCACTCGACGGCATTGGTTCGACGCTCGGCAACTACGAGGCCGGCGAGCAGGTCGTGCCCTCGATGGAAGTGCTTCTAGAGATCAGTCGTTCGCTGCGCGACCAACGGGAGACTGGATTGGCGAGCTGGCCCGAAAGAGTCGCGATAGCTCCCGCGTCGCTTCCGCTGGGTCCGGGGCGAGGGTGACGGCGGTGGCGACGCAGGCGCAGTGCGCGCCGGATTGGGCGACGGTGGCGATGTTCTCGGCTTTTATGCCGCCGATTGCGACGATCGGCTCGATGCCTTTTTTTGCGACTGCGCGCAGAGTCGATAGTCCTGCCGGGCGTGTATCTGATTTTGTGTTCGTGGTGAAGATCGAACCGACTGCGATGTAGTCCGCACCCTCGTGCATCGATTGCGCGGCTTCTTGTAGCAGCGCGTTGGACTTGCCGACGATCTGGTTCGAAGCGAGGATTTCGCGGCATTCGGCGATCGAGAGGTCGCCTTGTCCGACATGCACTCCGTCGGCACCTACCTCGGCGGCGATGTCAGGGTGATCGTTCACGATGAAGAGCGCGCCGTTTTCGCGGCAGATTTCAGCGATTTTCCTCGCCTCTTCGACAATTACCGATCTTGGTGCGTTTTTGTGCCTCAGCTGAATGACGGCGGCACCGGCGGACGCGGTAGCCTGGGCAACTTCAAATATGTCGCGTCCGCCGCAATGTTCAGGGTCTACGATGACGTATATGCCGCCGTAGATTTTTGCGGCAGCGGGGCGGAAACTCATGATTGGATCGCGCTCAAGCGTCCGACGCCATGACGCCGCCCTGGGCCCAGTCGGACCGCTTGGTGTCGTGTATGACGATGGTCGTCGATGAGTCGGGTATGCCCGCGGCGGAAGAGATGGCTTTGGTTACTCCTTTGACCATCTCGGATTTCTGGTCATCGGTGCGACCTTCGAACATGTAGATGTGGACGATTGGCATTTTGCGGCTATCCCCGTTGGTTCAATTTCCTCGAAGTTGAGCTACCGGCATCAGGTGCTCAAACTGTTTCTAGGTTAATATCCTTGCGACAATCGGAAAGCCAACTCGGCCGGCAGTCCAGCCGCCAAAATCAGGTCTTGCGCGTGCGACACGTCGTATTCGACGCGATGAAACTCGACGCGTGATGTTTCGTCCGCTTCCCCGACAAACAGGAACGCGTAGGAAGCGCGAGGATCGCGATCGCGCGGTTGCCCGACACTACCGGGGTTGACGTACCATCTTTCAAACCCAAGCCCTACGATGTCAGAATCACGCCCTCGCCACTGCTGCCATCTTCCTTGATCGGACCGTCCGAACACCGCCGGGACGTGAGTATGCCCGTAGACGCAGCCAATGGTCGAGAAATAGCGCAAGTTCTCTTCGGCAACGCTCGAATCTAGCATGTACTCCCAGATCGGATCGCGTGGTGTCCCGTGGCAGAGGGTAACGGATCCCTCAACGACGATTTCAGGTAGACGGGCAAGGTAATCTCGATAGTCGTCAGTTAGAGTTCGAGCGGTCCATAGAGCAGCACTGCCAGCGATGGGATTGAATGTCGCAACGGACATCTCGCCGACTGCCGCCGCCTCGTGATTCCCTTTGACGATTGTCATGTTTTGCAACGAGCGGAGGCGGTCGATGACTTGATTGGGTTGCGCGCCGTATCCGACACTGTCTCCCAATACCCAGACGGCGTCGAAATCTTGGCGCGCAGAAGCGTCTTCGATCACGGCATCCAGAGCCGGCAAGTTGCCGTGGATGTCTGACAGCAATAGAACGGGGCGCATCTGACGAGTCGACGATTGGTGGCTAGGTACGCCCAAATATAATCGTTGACATGCAATCCGACGAGCGATGTTCGCAGGCGCCGATCAGTGAATCGGATTTGGTTGACATCATCAAGGCGCGGGTGAACGTCGGCGCGATGGGTGTTGAGGAAGTCGGAGTCGGGGACGACGCGGCCGTCGTCGATGTCGTTGGCGATCAGATCGTGTTGACTGCCGATGCAATGGTCGATGGCGTCCATTTCCTGTCGGAATCGATGACTTGGCACGATATCGGTTGGAAATGCATCGTCTCGAACCAGAGCGACATCGCCGCGATGGGCGCGGTACCGCAACACGCCGTTTTGACGTTGGCGATCCCGAAGACTACGCGGGTAGGTGACCTCCACGAGGTACTTTCAGGGGTGATCGGTGCGTTGGATGCTTACGGCGGTCAACTCGTTGGCGGCGATACCGTCGCGTCGGACAATGTGATCCTCAGCGTGGCGATGACGGGTAGTCTGGCGCGAAATCGCAATTCGTTGACCAGAGATTCTGCGCGTCCGGGTCAGCTCATCGCGGTGACCGGATCGCTGGGTGGATCTGCTGGCGGACTCATGGTCGTCGAAAATTCACCGTCGGTAGACGCTGATGCCGCACTCTCTGAAGCGGCTCGCGAGCTGTTGGCGGCGCACTGGCGACCTAGTCCGCGTGTCGATTTGGTGCCGGCAATGGTTGACTCGGGTGTGCAGTGCGCGATGGATGTTAGCGACGGTCTATTGCTGGATTTGGAGCGGATCTGTAGCGCGAGCGGCGTGGACGCGGTATTGGACGCCGGGCAAGTGCCAATCGCGTCGGCGTTGCGATCCGAATTCCCGTACCGGGCGCAGGAACTGGCTTTGACCGGCGGTGAAGACTACGAGTTGGTCTATATCGCCGACGCCGCGACAATCGCCAAGGTAAACGCGGCACAACCTACCCGTCGCGCGTCCGACTACGGTGTGGTTGGAGAGATAACGCCGCGTAGAGGATCCGAATCCACCGTCAGGGTTTTGGACGAAACGGGTTATGAGATCGAGTTTGATGCCAAAGGTTGGGACCACTTCGCGAGATGATGGATGCAGGCAATGACTAACGGCACGTATCAAATCATCAGCGCATCGGAATCTGAGACCGAGTCGATCGGAAGGATGATCGGTGAGGCCATTCAATCGGGCGACGCGTTACTACTACAGGGCGAGATGGGCGCGGGTAAGACATGTTTGACACGCGGTATCGCCCAGGGTGCAGAGTGCGAAGTCTCCGCGCGCAGCCCCACTTTCATCATCCTCTCCGAGTATCCCGGCCGCGTTCGGATTTTTCACTGCGACTTGTACCGCATCACCGGATCGTCAGAAGCGCAAGAACTCGCGTTAGACGAAACTTTGGAGCGTGGCGCATTGGTCGTCGAATGGCCGGAGAACGCGGATGGTGAATTGCCTCAAGATGCGCTCCACATCAGGATCAACCCCGGAGCGTCCACCGATCACCGTGAAATCTCGTTTTCGCCGAGCGGTGTCGGATCGACCGCCCTGTTGGAAAGAGTGGCAAGTTCGAGGAAGGGCGTCGATCAAACATGAATATCCTCGGAATAGACACTTCGACGAGTCTGGCCGGTGTCGCCTTGAGCACCGATGGCGGGGTTTCGACGGAGACTTGGAACTCTAGGCACAACCACGGCCGCGAGGTGATGCCGGCGGTAATGAGGCTGTTAAACGCGGCGGAAATCGAAACGACGGACCTCGGCGCGGTTGCGGTCGCTCTCGGTCCGGGCGGATTCAGCGCGGTTCGAGTAGGGATCGCGACCGGACAAGGGTTGGTAGGACCGAGTGGCGCGCCATTGATCGGAGTACCTACGCACCTCATCCAGAGTTACGAACACCGCAACGCGTCCGCCAAACGCGTTGTGTCACTGATCCCGATCGGGCGCAATCAACTCTCGTACAGCGTCTACGCGAATCCCATCACGGGAACGTCAGAAGAAATCGACGGCGGTATCTGTGGGGTCGCCGAAGTTGGCAATAACATCGACTGGGCCGGCGCGATCGCCTGCGGCGAGGGAATACTCAGCATTGAAGCAGAACACGGGATACCCACCGCCGATGCATCGCGTAGGCCAGAAAATGTGGTCGCGATAGCTTTGCAGAGAATGGCTCGAAATGTAGACGCATCGGAATCGGTCGCGCCGATCTATTCGCGTCCACCGACGATCACCGCGCCGCGCAAAAGGTGATCGGAGCGGCGACGCGAGTTTTGCACAATTAGGACTCGGAGACGAAAATCTACGCGAGACGAAAAAACGTCGAGGACAAAGACATATGGAATCAGAGCGAACGTTGGTGCTGGTCAAACCGGACGGAGTGCAAAGGGGACTGGTCGGCGCGATAGTCGGGCGGCTTGAAGCCACCGGCATGAAGGTCGTAGGCGTGAAATTCATGCAGGTCAGCAGAGAGTTGGCGGAACGACACTACGCCGAGCACGAAGGCAAACCGTTCTACGACGGTCTGGTGGATTACATCACTTCAGCCCCGGTTTTGGCGCTGTGTCTTGATGGTCCCGACGCGATCGCGATCACGCGCAAGTTGATGGGCGCGACACGTCCAAATGACGCGGCACCGGGAACCATCCGCGGAGATTACGGCATCGAAGTCAGCCGAAATTTGGTGCACGGTTCGGCGAATGCCGACGACGCGCAGCGCGAAGTCGGGTTGTTTTTCGGCGACGACGAACTGATCGCGTACGAACGCTCCAACGATCCTTGGATCGTCTCGGACGATGGTTAGGCGGATCGCTTACTGCAATCGGACGACTTCGGTTGCCTGAGACCACAAACCCTCGAGATCGTAGAATTCGCGCGTCTCGCGGTTGAATAGGTGGACGATGAACCCCGGGAAGTCGATCAACAACCAACCGCCTGCTCCTGAACCTTCACGGTGATTGCGGCGCGTACCGGAATCGCGCAACTTCTGCTCGATCCGCTCGGCTAGCATCTCGAGGTGCCGTTCGGTCTCGCCGCTAGCGATCACAAAGTAGTCGGTGAAATCGCTGACGTTGCGGGTGTCCAGAAGGACGACGTCGGAGCCCAAGTTGGCGGATGCTTCCTCCAATGCGGCGCGCGCGAGCTCTTCGATTGGAATTTGGTCGGCGGCAGCGTTGGCGGTCATCGTCATCCTGAAACGGATTATATCCATTCTCGGCGTGAGCATGAAACATCTATGGAGCACGGGACTGACGAGATGGGCGGCGTTTTATCCTTGAAAGAAGCGCGATAGATAGATGCGGAGAACCAGAGGGTTCGAGCGTAATGGTCTCGCGCTTGCTCACGACCCACGCTTCTTGATTACCAATGAACACGTCCAACAAGGCAAAGCGCGCGCTTGTCGCGATGAGCGGCGGCGTCGACTCTTCAGTCGCGGCTGCGTTGTTGGCGCGCGAGGGTTACGATGTCATCGGGGTGACGATGCGGCTGTTCGACGCGCCGTTCGAGGGCGCGGGACGGCTGTCTAAGTCGTGTTGCTCGTTGGAGGATGTCGAAGACGCGCGTGCGACTTGCCGGATCATCGGGGCAAAGCACTATTACATGAACTTCGAAAAGGAGTTTCAACAGCACGTCATCGACTATTTCGTGGGCGAATATCGAATCGGACGGACGCCGCATCCTTGTTTGGCTTGCAATGACCGATTGAAGTTCAGCTTCTTGATGGATCGCGCCGAACTAATGGACGCCGATATTGTTGCGACTGGGCATTACGCACAGATCGCCACCGATGATACTGGGCACCGGTCGCTATTGCGCGGCGCGGACCCGCTTAAGGATCAGTCGTACGTGCTCTACACCCTGCGACAGGATCAGCTAAGCCGATTGGCGTTTCCGGTCGGTGGTTACAGCAAGGACGAGATTCGCGAGATCGCGCGACGCGAAGGTTTGCCAGTCGCCGACAAGCCCGATTCGCAAGATATCTGCTTCATTCCCACCGGGACATATCGCGAGTTCGTTGCTGAAAGATTGGACGCTCCGATGAAGGGAGTCGTCGTCGACGTCGATGGTAAGGTCTTGGCGGAACACGAGGGCATACACCAGTTCACCATAGGACAGCGCAAGGGTTTGCCGATCCCTGGCGGTTCCAAGCGTCCGGTCTATGTGACTTCCATCAATTCAAGGTCCGGTACCGTGACGGTCGGAACCGTAGATGGGTTACTTCGCGACGAGGTTTACGCGTCGGCAGTTAACTGGATCGACGGTCGTGCGCCGACGGGTTCTGATTTGACGGCGAAGATTCGGTACCGCAGTCCCGAAGAGCCGGCATCGGTCGAAATGCTCGGCCCGGATGTCGCGAAAGTTTCGTTCGATTCGCCGATGCGCGCCTGCACCCCGGGCCAGGCGATCGTGTTCTACGACGCCGAACGCGTGCTAGGTGGCGGTTTCATCGAACTCGAAAACCCGATCGCGGTCGAATCAGACGCGCCGTCACTCGCGGTAGCAGCGTAGGTTCGCTCAACGCGACCTCAACTTTGTTGTTTCCCTGACGCCCTAGGGGCCGTTTAGCGTCGCCTCGGCTTTGAACTAGCAATCTTTTGACGATTCCCGTATGCTGATTGCGTCATGAGTCCGAGGGGAGCAGATAAGCCGCGCCCGACGTTCGAGTTCGAATCCGAGTGTCGGCACACTGGCTACCGCGTTATTGCCGGGATTGACGAGGCAGGTCGCGGCGCGCTCGCCGGCCCAGTAGTTGCCGCCGCTGTCGTGTTGCCTAAAGAATTGCCGGTCGAAACGGCGGAGTTGATCGACGACTCGAAGAAACTAACCGCGCGTCGGCGGGAAACAACGTACGACATAATCCGACGCGTCGCGGTGGCATCTGGTGTCGGTGTCGAGGATGCCGACCGCGTCGATATGCTCGGCATTGTACCGGCGACGAAATCGGCGATGCGACACGCGATCCGTGACTGCGACACCCGCATCGATTTCTTGCTAATCGACGCGGTAACGAACATCGGGATAGCGACACCGTCGAAATCGATAATTCGCGGCGATTCCAAATCGTTGTCCATCGCCGCCGCATCGATAGTTGCAAAGGTTTACCGCGACCGAATCATGGCGAAGGTGATGGAATCAAAGCATCCGGGATACGGTTTCGCTGCACATAAGGGATACGGCACCAAATCGCACCTTGAAGCGTTGGCTGATCTCGGACCTAGCCCGATACATCGTCGATCCTTCAAACCGGTGTCTCAGATGATCGCTGACCAGAGCTGGGACGCTCTGGGCGACACGTCGGCATCGAACATTTCAGGACGTGGGGAATTGCGCCTGCCGAGTGGTATGGGTAAGAACGCGGAAGACGCGGCGGTCGAACATTTGCGGACTCGAAGGTATGCGATTTTGGCGCGCAACTACAAGACGCGGCAGGGCGAGATCGACATCATCGCCGAA
This sequence comes from Dehalococcoidia bacterium, assembly GCA_963662485.1. Classification (GTDB taxonomy): domain Bacteria; phylum Chloroflexota; class Dehalococcoidia; order Lucifugimonadales; family Lucifugimonadaceae; genus Bin127. The sequence goes on from OY759581.1 coordinate 848,436, forward strand.
CACGACGATTCTTTGGTGTTCGTCGAGGTCAAGGCGCGCGGCTCCGCGAATTTCGGTTCCCCAATCGAGTCGATTACACCTAGCAAACTCCGCAGAATGGAGGACGTCGCTACCTCCTACATCGCCGCCGAGTACGGCGGTAAGGATGTCGATTGGCGCATCGACATACTCGGCGTAACTCGCGCCCCAGATGGAAAATCTTTGGAGTTCGAGCTAATCCCGAATGCTCACTACTGACGCAGTCCGGCTCCGTTTTGAAGACGCATTCAAGAGAGGCCAGATCAGAACACCGCGACGGGATTGACGGGTGAGCCGGTGACGGTCGGCAATCGCAGCGGGAGTATGTTGATCAAGAACTCCCAGCGGCCGCGTTCTTGACACGCCACCGCGAGGTCGTCAAGCCATGCGTTGTCCAGTATCCAGAGACCCATCCCGACGATGCCGACTTGGTGCACAGGGTTGCTGAACCGCTCGTATGGTGACGGTTGAACATCGTTTCCGGTATCCGAACCCATGACTGCGACGCCGCGATCGCGCATGAACGGCAATATCTCCGGCAACGGACCGGAGGACCCGGCTTCATATGGATCGACGGGGCCGCGCTCTTCGCGCATTCCGAGCTGACCGGTTCGGAGCAGCAGGACATCGCCTTCGCGAACCTTGAAACCGCATCGGTCTTCGGCGGCGGTAATGTCATCTAGTCCGACACCATCGCCGCGTTCGATGCATCTTACGTCTCGGAGCATCGGAGCATCTACAAGGACGCCGCGCGTGATGATCCCGCCAACCGCAGCGGTGACATCGAGTTCGGTTGCGCCGTCGGCGACTGTGACCACCGAAGAGGGTCGATCGTTGTACGCCTTACCGTCCCAGAAGAAGTGCGCCAGAGAGTCGACGTGGGTAACCGTGTGTCCGTGAAATACGAGCCCGAAGTAGTCGATTGCGACTTGGCGGTCCGGCCCCTCGCCGGGTCGATAAACGTCACCGGATCCGATCATGTAGTGTTGCGGTGGACGCGGGACATCAGGTGCGGCCTGGAATCCGACAGCGCGGGCACATGAAACCGTCGCGCCTTCATCGACGAGTTTCAACGCATCTTTGGTAGTCTGCGCGCTGAGGTGATTGAGAGTGCCGCGTTCGTCGACGTCGCCCCATCTACCCCAGTTGTTGAGGTCTTTGTGGAGCCAGCGGAGCAGGTCATCTTGGGTTGGCGCATGTTTAGAGCGAATCATTGACGAATCCTCTTCGTATGATTTGGAGTTTTGCACAACTCGAAACATGGAGTTCGCCGCGTGCGTGAAGCAGATTATAGCGCGGGCGATTTATTCGAGATTCGACCGCAACGTAGCTTCCCTTCGACTCAACATCGACGCAAGTTAGAATCACAGGTGGCGCGCTAGCTCAATTGGCAGAGCAAGTGACTCTTAATCACTAGGTTCGGGGTTCGAGTCCCCGGCGCGTCACCATCTCGCATTTTGGCGGTGTTCGTTGTCGGGAATTGAGACGATTAAACGCCCGCACCGCCGGCACGGATCACAGTGATCGTGTGCTGCGCCCGGACCCAGAGGAATATCCACGTAACCGACGCGACCAACGCGCCGGTGATTATCCCGAGCAACAGCGCGAGCGTACTGGTACCGATCTCCACTGCCATCGGTGGCGCCAGCGTCGACGCGTCTCTGCCGGTGAGGTAGGGCAGTAGGACGGCACTGAGCATGAGTCCAATGCCGGTTCCGATAATCAACGAGATAGAAGCGATGATGATCTGCTCAAGTCCGATCATTATCAGCATCTGACGCATCGTGAGACCCATCGATTTGAGCACCGCCAACTCAAGGCGTCGAATTCGGTACGTTGTCCACGCCGTCACGATGAATGCGAGTACGGATACCGTGGCGACGGCGATGAACCCGATCGTAAGATATCCGTTCCATCCCGCCGCGGTGAGCGCGTCGCTACGCGAGCGTTGAACCTCCGCGTCGGCATGTTGCATGAGGCGAACTGAAACGTTGTTGAGCGACAGCAACTCTTCGATCGCTTCAAAGTCCGATATATCCGAATCGGTGGCGGATATCCATAGTTCGTTCGTCGCGTCGGCACCGCGCGTCTGGTCGATCGACATGATTCTTTGGATTTCACGCAAGTCGGCGATCAAGTATGGCGATGCTGCGGTAGGAAAGGTCGGGAAGAAATCGCTGAACGCTACAAATTCAACGGCTGTGCTCCGGTTGCCCAAGAATAGGCGGGTCGTGTCTCCGACTTCCAAGTCGAGTTCATCTTTGAACCATCGGCTACCGATGACTTTCAGTTCAGCGCCTGACGTACCGATGCGAACACCCTTGAGTTGCCCGAACCTCGGTTGGGACCATGTGAGGATCGCGCCATCGCCCGGCGTTTCAGAGAACGGATCGATCCGAGCGCCAAGGTCTCCAAAGCCGGCACCGGTGGTGCGTTGGTCGATAGTCTCGCTGAAATCGGTGAGCAACGTCAGCGCGCCGTCTGATGCGGTGGTCGATACGTCTTTGATCCGTAATGAGCCGGTGGTCGGTTGCGGCGCGTCCTCGACAGGACGCCTCGCTATCCCGATGAATTCGAGCCAAAGCTTACCGCCCTCCGACGCATTCTCGCGCAACGGCTTTATCGGTATCCCGATCCGACACCATTCCGGATCCTCGAATCCCTCTTCGTCTTCCAGAGGCACCGGTTCGGCGCAAGGGTACGGAGTGTTGACCGTCAACGAACGAGGCTGTAAGTTTCCGATGGTCAGCGAGTGATACAGTCCTGATTCGTCACGGATACGTGCTACTAGTCCGGTGTCGTATCGCTGCGCGTCCGGCTTAATGAGTGCGGTCAACCACTCCGCATCTGCGGGGATTTCGAAACCGTCCGTGTCTCTCGACTTGATCAATGCGGCGAATTCGGCCGGGTTCGCTTCTGCGAGGTCGTCACGCCACCAAACCGCATCTGGAAATTGAGTTGTGTCGATGCCTAGCGTCGTCACCGGCTCGTTGCCAGTCGGTCCCGAGACGGTGCCCGCGACGCGTGCGACTGCTGCGAGACTTTCGTAACCGAGCTGGTCCGTCATGCGATCGATTACTCGATGCAGGTTGATGCGGTTGCGAACGATCAAATTTGATAACCGAATGTCGGCGCCCACGCGAAAGCGCGCGTCGTCGATGGCGTATCGCTCGATCGAAGGTGAGAGGATCGACATCAACAATCCGATCGTCGCGGCGAGCATAATCAGCAGCATCAATCCCATACTGGAGCGCGGATTGCGAGCTAAAGACCACAACGCGAGCGGTATCGAGGGCGAGATTCGCAACGCGGACGGCAGCCGCGCGAGCACTTCAGCGAGACCGCCCAGGGTTATCGGCAGGAATCGGAGCAACACAATTGCCGCGCCGGTCGCCGTCGCGGCCGGCATCGCAAGTGCCAGACGGTTGCTGAATCTCTCGCCTAGCGCGCTGCTTGAGATGTACAGGTCCTCCTGCGAAAGTTGCCAAAGAGCGGCGACGCCGATGCACAGCAGAACGACATCGAGGTAGTATCGCTGAACGATGTTTCGGTCTGGCGGACGTGCGAGTCGACTAGTCAGGTCTTCCGCAGTCGAAGAGTTGCGTCGTATCGAAGGCAAAAGCAGGGCGGCTAGCCCAATTCCAGCGGCAACGCCAGCCGCGGCTAGAGATTGCACGGAAAGGCTGGCGGGCAAGAACTCGCCGCCGGTTAGATCGCTCAAAATTGGCAGTCGCCCGGACAGAGTGACTCCGACCAGCGCGACGGCGATTCCGGCGACGAGCGCGATTCCGGCGATGAACACCGTCTCGCCGGTCATCAACGCGATCTCTTGTGTCGCAGTCGCACCGCGCGCCCGTGCCATCCCACTTTCGCTGAAACGAATCTCTCTAGCTTGACTCGCTACGAGCGCGGAAAACGCAACCGCTGAGAGCGCGATGACCGCGCCCACCGACAGCATCAATCCCCGCGAAATCTCGGAGGTTGACAGAAAGGTCGCCAATGCATCGTCCAACGAAGACACGCTTTGGAAACCGCGTAACTCTTGCTTAAGGACAGCTTGTTGAGCTTCCAGGTCCGCCAACAGATTTTCCGTGTCGCGCACATCGATCGCGCCGACATCGGTCTCGAATATCCAGTAGTAGCGGATCTCGGTATCTGGTAACCGTTGGTCAACGGTTCGGATCAATGCCGATTCATTGACTACGAACGGAGCGAACCGGAACGCGTCGCTATTGGCACCGAGACCGACTTGCATGGCGCGGGATTGCAGGTCCGACTCGGAACCGTTCCGATAGACGCCGACGATCTCAACTTCCAAGCTGATGTTTTCGGAGACTGGTGAAGATAGACGTAGCACGTCGCCGGTTGCGTAACCCAGATATGTCGAATCCTCGTCTGAGACGGCAACCTCGATTCGGTCCGTGTCAAATGCGTCAGATGGCCAGGTGCCCTCAATCAAAGACGCGGTTTCGCTCAACCCGTCAACGTGTCCGAAGAAGGTGCGCGTAGTTTTCCACGGGACTTGATCCGGATCGAAGAGCAGCGTTACAGATTTGGCTGCCATCACCGGAGGCCGCAGCACCTCCGCTAAATCGTCCGACAACGTCGCATCGACCGTCTGGACCACCTCTTGGTGAGTGGACATCGAAATCGAGTCGATGCGTGATCTTACCGTTACATCAAGTTCATCCTGCTGATGCCCTGCGAGGGCCTGCGACAACGCAGATTGCCCCAGGGCGTCTAGGTAGATGAAGACGCCGGCAGTTACGGCGACGGCGATGGTCAATCCGACGAGCCTCAGACCGATGAAGGTCTTCTCCGAAAAAGCGCGCCTCAGCACCAATCGGGGTACCGCGGCGATCGCCGCGCGGCGTGATCCTGAAACTTCGTGATTCACGGCTGGGAGGATGTCCGAATTCTCACGGCAACCGAAGACTTGGGTCTGATTCCTGCCAGCACGATCGGCGCGAGTGCCGCGATCAAAACCAGCAGCGCGGCGAACGCGACTGGTAACCAATCGATCTGCAACACCATCGGCGGCAGAGCGGTTTCGCCGGTGGAGGTCCGAGTCATACGGTCAGCGACGAATTGGACGCCGTAAATCCCGCCGATCAATCCGAGAGCGTACCCGATACCAATCGACAATCCGATGCGTGTTGCGGACTCCATAACCAGACCGATACGACTGCTACCTAACGCTTCTAGCAACACCGAATCGAGGCGTGTCAAGTGCTGGGTGTGGATCGCGATGGCGATTGCGGTTACGACAGTTACGGAAACGGCGGCAATGGCGATGATCGCACCAACTACTCGCCAACCGGCCGCATCGCCGAGTCGCGTTGAGGACCTGACCTGCAAAGCTTCGCGGTCGGCGACGCGCAGCGACGGTTCGATCGCTTTGATGGCGGCGATCCGATCCTCAAAGTGGGAGTCTTCATCGACCGAGACGTACAACTCCGCCGAATTCGCCAAAAACGGTTCGCTTACGGGTTCCAAGTAGGAAAGAAGGGCGTCGATGTTGGCGACGGCGAACGGTTGCGCTTTCTCGTTCATCGTCGGGAAGAGGTCGAACGCGCCGCGGATCTCGAACGGCACGATTCTCCCATACGCACTCCCGTTGAAGCCGTCTCCCACCTGTAGACCCGAACCGGCGAGCAATGCGCGGTTCACTAGCAACGGCACGGCGATGGGGCTTCCTTCCGAGTAGTAGATGCCCCTAACACCGTCGTCTGTGCCGCGCCCCATCGTCACGCGGAGCGCGCGTCCGTCGGCACTGCCCTCGATGGCTTGCTCCACGATCGCAAGTTCGGCATTGTCCGCGAGTGATGCGGCCATCGGGTGCCACACGCCGGAATCGGCGAAATCCGAAACGAGTTGCGTCGAACCGTCGCGTTTGACCGCATGGAGCGAATCTATGGTCAATGTCGCCGCGGTGCCGAACGGCGAAGTAGGTGGTTCGTAAATCTCGATGGCGATCAGCCGAAATGGACGCGGGAGGTCGGCGCGCAACTCACTCGCGACAATGCGCCAATCAGACTCTGGCGTGTCACCGTCGGTCGCAGTCAAGCGGACGGTGTGCGTCATTCCGTCACCGTCGCGTAAACGCGCCCAAATGTCGATCCTACCGCCACCTGTGCGTTCGAGTTTGACCGCGGCTTGAAGCGCGTCGGTATCGTCAGGGATGGAAAGACTACCGGTCGGTGAATAGGATTCGATCCGTTGCAACAGTTCGGGCATCGCCTCGTCAGCGAAATCGGAGCGGTACCTCGTTATTCCTGCGAACTCGCTCGGACGGACCGAGAGCATCGTGAAGTTGGATGCCGAATCGGTGCTACCCGTCGCCGCTTCTGCACGGGCTGCCCACGACGATCCGGTAACCCAATCCAGCTGGTTTATCTCTTCAACAACCCGATTGTTCGAGCGCTTGAACGACTCGACGCCCGATATCCGCATGTCTGACGCGGTCGCAAAATCGATCTGGTCCTGCGTGTTCTTGCCCAACGTGGCGGTGAGACCGCTCGCGTTGACGAGGACGATCATCATGCCCGCGGCGAGCATCATCAAGACCGCGTGGCGCATGGTAGACCGCGAGAACACCTTCAACGCCAGAACGATCATCGGATTGAAGTTGATGCGCGCTAACCGTTCAAATCCGATCCCGACTAATCGAAAAAACCTTAACGCCACCAACGATGCGGCGACGGCGGCGATGACCGGCAGAGAGCTCGCCATGAGGCTCAAGTTCGTGACTCCATCGGCGCGTTGCACAAACAACGAGCCGCGTCCATTCAACTCGAATATGACGGCCGCGGCGGCGATGACGATTCCGATATCGAGGTTGGCACGCCAGAACCAAGGCGCTTGAGACGGTTGGAGACGAGCAAGATGGCGTACCAACGTTCCAGACCTTGACAGCAATATCGGCGAAACGAAAAGCGCCAGTAGCAGTGCCGCGACGACGCCCGACCAGATGAATTGTTCCGCGAGGATCCGATAGGGGAACGGCTCGCCGCCCGTCAAGTCGTGAAACGTGCCGAAAAGGCCCAGCAATGGCACTAACCCGGACGCTAGGATCGGGCCGCCGATCGCGGGGAGCAGGAACAGGATCGCGAGGTAAAACGCGATGGCTCCAAACAGTTGCTCGCGATCGGCGCCACGCACTCTCAAACGTACTTCCTCGGTTAGCCACTGCCGCGCGACGATCCCAGCGTTCAACGCCAATACAAACACTGCGAACGCGGCGAAAAGCGCACCATTGATAACCGCGGTCGTGTTCGTGAACGTGAGCTGCCGCTGCAACGTTACCAACCCCGATTCGATGCCGTTGAACGACGTTGATGAGGGAAGTGCCTTCCCCGATTCGGTATGGAAACGCCGCACCAACTCTAGGAACTCGCCAGGTTTCATCCGGCCCAGTTCGTCAACATCGATATAGAACATGGACCAGACCTGCCCGATGTCGGAAATGCCGCGATTGGCGATCCGTTCCATCCCCGCGCCAGATGTCAAAGCGATGATCGCAGGCCGGCCGCCGGTCGGCCCCTGCTCAGGATCGAACATCGTCGAAGATAATCCAAGCCAAGATTCGTCGTTCGGGTCGTCGATGCGGAAAATCCCCGAGACTTTCGGCGTGCTATGCACGATCGTCGTCGGATGCACAATCAGTCTGAGAACATCGCCGACGTTGATGCCATACGTGGTGGCAACGCTATCAAGGATCGCGACTTCGATCTCGCCAGTTGCCGAATCCGAAGGAAATGTGCCGTTCACAAGCGAAATCGCGGGCATGGAACCGCGGATCGATTGATACACGAGAACCGAACCGGGAGGGGCGAACCCATCGCCTACACGACTGAGGCTCAGTGCACCAGAGCGAACGAATGTCGCGCGGTCCTTTAGCACCTTGCCGAAATGGTCGCCAACGGATGCGGCGGTGTCAGCAGTTGCATCGATGCTCGCGGAGTTGAAGGTCACGTCATCGACTCGCAACCACGATCCCATCTGTGCAGGATCGAAGCGTTCCAAGGTGCGCCGCATACCCAAACGCTCGATCGCGTCGAAATAGAGCGGGCCCGCGGAGATGACCGCGACGGACAGGAACGCGCTCAAAAAGGCAATAATCAGGAAAAGCGATTCGTTGCGGCTCTTCCGGATCGAGATACGCTGAACTTTCACAAAGATTTAGCGTATATCAGAAACATATAATTGCCGCAGAAACCAAAACCAGCGAATGAAACCATGAAGATCGAAAAGTTAGAGACGTTCGTCGCCGTCAACTGGATGATGGTGCGTATCACAACCGACAACGGCATCCAAGGAGTGGGAGAATCGACGTTTTTCGGCTGGCCCGGTGCCTCCGAGAACGTTGTTCGTTCTTTCGAACCGTACCTGATCGGGCAGGACCCGTTGCGAACTGAGCATCACTGGAACTTTATGTACCGTGCCAAGTCGATGCGCGGCGGTGCGATCGGTGGCGGCATCAGCGCGATCGACCAAGCGTTGTGGGACATCAAAGGCAAGTACTTCGAGGCGCCAGTCTGGCAGTTGCTTGGCGGCAAGGCTCGCGACGCGGTGCGCGCGATGCTAGTTTTGCCCACTGGGTCCCTTGAATACGTAGCGAATGCTGCCGCCGCTGCGAAAGCCGACGGGTTTACCGCGGTCAAGTGCCTGCTTTATCAACACGATCACGCGCCGATGCGGCACAGCGAACGCATTCAGGACCTCGTTGACCGAATGGCGGCGGTTCGAGATGCGGTCGGTTGGGATATGGATGTCGGAGTGGAGATCCACCGCAACATGATCCCGGGTGAGGCGATTGTGCTGGCGCAAGAGCTCGAGAAGTTTCGACCGTACTTTTTCGAGGACCCGGTAGCTCCGGATTCGATCCTCTCATTCGGCGAGGTGTCGGAAAAAACGCGAATCCCAATGGCTGCGGGAGAGCGAAACCTGACGATCTGGGAGTTCCGCGAATACGTCGAATCGGCGGGTGTCCACCATGTGCGTCCCGACATCGGCGTCGCTGGCGGATTCACGCACTGCAAAAAGATCTGCGCGATCGCCGAATCGCACCATCAAGGCGTCATTCCGCACGCGGTGCCGTCAGGACCGGTTGCGACCGCGGCACATGTTCAACTCGGCGCGTGCGTGCCCAACTATGAGGTGCAGGAACATCTCTATGAAGAAAACCCGCCGTACAGCGATGTGGTCAAGGAGATCATCAAGCTGGAATCGGGTTGGTTGCAGATACCCGAGGTACCCGGCATCGGCGTCGAACTGGACGAAGAGGGGATCGCGAAGCACCCTCACACATTCGGGCCGATCGACGGCGCGTTGCGAGATGACGGATCGGTAGCCCTGCGTTAGACCTAGCGGGACCTGCGAATGGCGAGAATGACGAGAGGAATGATCAATTGAGTCTGAATTTGGGACTGGTCGGATGCGGCGGCATGGGTATGCGCCACGCGCACGGCTATATCGAATTGCGAAAGCATTTCGATTCATTCACGTTGTCGGCGGTTTGCGACCGGCATGAAGCCGCGGCGGACGGAGTAGCCGACGCGGTCAAGGATGCGACGGGCCACCGGCCGCGGGTCTTCACCTACTACCAAGAGATGCTGGCTTCGGGTATCGACGCAGTCGATATCGTTACCGACACGCGGATGCATCACATCTTCGCCTTACAGGCATTCAACGCGGGTGTGCATGTTCTGACAGAAAAGCCGATGGCGCTGACGATGAAGGCGTGCCGATTGATGCGCGACGCGGCGGACGCCAAAGGATTGGTGTTGTCGATTGGGGAGCAGTATCGCCGAGACCCGATGAACCGGATTGCCAAAGCCTTGCTCGACGCAGGCGCGATCGGCGAGCCGGGGTTTGCGATGAAGGTATCGCTCGGCGGAGGTTCAGGACTGATGCACGACACGGGATGGCGCGCACTGAAATCGCGCGCTGGAAGCGTCATCATCGAGCAAGGCGTCCATGAAGCTGATCTGCTGATCTACTTCCTGGGGGATATCGATTCTCTATCCGCGCATACCGGATTGTATGCACCAGTGCGGATTCGAGAAGGGATGTCGGGTCAAATCGCACAGTTCTACTCGCACCGAGTCGAAGACGCGTTCGCGAACCAAGAAACCGTCGAAATCGATCAAGAAGACACGGCGATCGCGGTGCTCAAGTTCGCCTCCGGCGCGATTGGTCAATTGACCATCACCAACGCGTCGATCGGTTACGGCGCCGGCATAAACACCATCCACGGCAGCGCCGGAACTATGCAGATGCCACCCACGCGGACCGGTATCCCGGCGAAAGTCCACCTTGAGGGTTCACCGGACCCGCTCACTGGCGAAGAGATGTTGAATTTGGTTCCAGATTGGAAACTTGACGACGCAACCGCGACGTTCTTCGGCGGCGAGAAACGCATGGCGTCGTACGACGTTGGTTTCGAGGCTATAGACCGCATCTTGGTCGCGATTGAGATGCAGGAGTTGGCGTCCGCAATAAAATCGAAAGATAGACATGTCGAAGTCGACGCCGAAGTCGGAATGAAAGCCCTCGCAGTTTCCTACGGCATTTTGGAATCTGGCAACTCGGGACAACCGGTGTCGCTTGCCGACGTAATGAACGGTAATGTTGCCGCGTACCAATCCGAGATCGACCGGGAAGCCGGTATCTAACAAACCATCGCGCCGCGACCTAGCAATGGTTGTCGCCGTCGCGTTGGTCGTCTTCGCGTTGACATGGGTCGTCGCCTGCGCGTCGCACGCTCTGGTAGACGACACCGACTATTCGGAAAAAGTCTGCGCGCGAGTAAGCAAGATCAGCGAAGGCATGTTGATGGAGCAGCTCTCGGTCGAGGAGATCGAAAACGAAATTGAGTTGCTCGAAACCGAACTCGAACCAGTGCGCGGCGAGCTCGTTGACGCGACCGAACGTTTCATCTTGGCTTTGAATGACATCCTCGCCGGTGGATATTATGACTACCCCACGTTGCAGGTGCTCAACTATTTGGACACCTACGAACACATGGGGCAGCACGTCGATGGTTACCAGGCTTACGAAAACGTCCAATTCGAGTGCCAATACATTGGCAAGGATTGGGTCGGCGATGCGCCGGCGGTGCAAATCCATTTCTCGCAGACTGGCATCGAACGCGGCCAGTACACGATCGAAGAGTTGATCGCGCACGGTGAAACCCTGTTCACTGCATCGTTCAACACTTTAGACGGCGCCGGGCGTCCGACGCGTACCGGTAACGACGAGTTCAGGCAACGGCGCGAAGGGTTTGAAAGTTTCAACCGGATCTCGGGTCCCGACTCGAACGCGTGCAGCGGTTGCCACAACATACCCGTAGCGGGCGGTGGCGGAGACAACGTCGCCAATGTGTTCGTGCTTGGGCAAAGATTCGAGTTCGTCGATTTCGACGACCAGATGGAGTTTGACTTCCGCTCCGATCTGGATGATCGCTTGCAGTACGAGCAGGAAGACGAAGATCCGTTGACCTTGCAAAACGTCGGCAACGAGCGCAACACCGTTGGCATGTTCGGTTCCGGTTTCGTCGAGTTGCTCGCGCGCGAAATGTCGCGCGAGTTGTTGGCGCAGGAACAAGCCACGATCGATGAAGCTAAGAAATCCGGCTGGCCAGTGCGCCGGGAGATTTCCGCAAAGGGCATCGACTTTGGCGCCATCACCGCCCACCCGAACGGTTTCGTTTACACCAGCGAGGTTGAGGGTGTCGATGGCGACTTGATCGTTCGACCATTCAGCCAAAAGGGCGTGTTTAGGAGTTTGCGCGAGTTCAACAACGATGCTATGGTGCACCACCACGGCATCGAGAACTACGAGCGCACAGGTGCTTTCACCGACCGCGACGGCGACGGGGTGGTCAACGAGATGACACCCGGCGACGCGACCGCTCTAGTTGCGTTCTTGGTCACCCTACCGGCACCTATTCAGACGGTTCCTGAAGACCCGGAACTGCGCGCCGTCGTCGAATTGGGCCGAGAAAAGTTCGAGGCGATCGGTTGCGCTCTTTGCCACATCCCGGAACTGCCGCTTGAATCACTGGTATTCACCGAACCTAACGAGTTCAATGTCGGCAGAGACCTGCGACCTGGAGCCGTCGAATCGGTTTTGGAGATCGACCTCAGCGAGTACTCAGGTGAGTTTCGAACCGACGAGAACGGACATTATCTCATCCCGGTTTTCTCGGATCTTCGTCGGCACGATATGGGCGAAGATGGCCCGTTAGATAACGAGCATATCGTGCAGGGGGGTGTCCCTACGGAGCAGTGGATGACTCGCCGACTTTGGGGCTTTGCCTCTGAGCCGCCGTTCTTGCATCACGGTCGCGCAACGCTGATTTCGGACGCGATCAAGGCCCACGGCGGAAGCGCGAAGGGCGCGAAGAACCGCTTCTTGGGTCTTCCGACGGATGAACAAGAAGCGTTGATCGCGTTCCTCAAGACGCTGACCATCCCGAACGAATAGGCGCCAGTTGGTGATGTTTTCCCGCGCAACATCAACAGCACTTGCGGTTACGATCCTCGTAGCATCGTTGACGCTCGCCTGCCAAACAGAGTCCGCCGAAAACGAGGCGGATGTCGGTACTGGTTTAGAAGAAATCGGCGGTGAAGTATCGGGGGACATCGCCGTTCTGGCTCACCGACTCGTGTTTTCGTATATGTCGGGCAAGACTTGGGGTTTCTTCGGCGCGACTTGTGAGAAGTGGATCGAGATGGATTATGACTGGGAAAAATCGATCAGCGTACAGCTGCCAGACGATCGCGTGAAAGTAACCTATAACCTTCAACCAGAGCGGCTTCTTGGCCCTGGGCAGCTCATCTTCTACGTCGATGTCGATACCGGTGAGGTAGAGGGCGATAACGAACCAGCTGATGGGCGCAGCGGCATCGCCGAAGGATGTGATAAGTGGTGAGGGCGACTCCGTTTCGATAAACTGGAATCGTGTCGCAGCACCTTTTGACCTGTGGCAGGCAATCGCGCCTCTCCCCAAACCTCGCCAAGATAGGAAACCAACGACATGCAGTTGCGCCCGATTACCGATGTCGCACAAGACCTCGGATTTTCGCCTTCCGACCTCGAACAATACGGTTCTGACAAAGCCAAGATACCGCTCCAATCATTCCCGAAACGCGAAACGCCGGGAAAGTTGGTCGTCGTAACCGCCATCACGCCGACGCCGGCCGGAGAGGGCAAATCAACGACGGCGGTCGGTTTGACGCAAGGATTGGCGCGCATCGGCAAGAATGTCGCGTTGACGATCCGTCAGCCATCGCTCGGCCCCGTATTCGGACACAAAGGCGGCGGCACCGGCGGCGGAATGTCGACCGTCCAACCGGCGAACGAGATCAATCTCCACTTCACCGGCGACTTCCACGCGATGGAGTCGGCGCACAATCTGCTCGCCGCGATGACCGACAACGCGGTCTACCGTGGCGCCGTTCCCGGTTTGCAAGCCGACGGCATCACCTGGCGCCGAGTTACCGACGCCGAGGACCGTTCCCTGCGGCAGGTCGTTACGGGCGTCGGCGGGCGGCTCAATGCTCCGATGCGTGAAGCCGGTTTCGACATCAACGCAGCGTCGGAAATCATGGCGATCTTGGCGCTCACCAACGGATATGCCGACCTGCGCGAACGCATCGGCAACATCGTCGTCGGTTGGACGACGGACCGTAAACCGGTGACGGCGCGCGAGATCGGCGGCATCGGTTCGATGATGGCTCTGCTGCGCGACGCGGTGAAGCCCAACCTGGCGCAGACGCGGGAAGGCCAACCGGCGATTGTGCACATGGGCCCGTTCGGCAACATCGCGCATGGTTGCAGCTCCATCCTTGCCGACATCCTCGCAATTAACACCGCCGACATCACTATCACCGAGGCCGGTTTCGGTGCCGATTTGGGATTCCAGAAGTTCATGGATATCAAGGTGCGGCAAGGCGGACCCGAACCGTCCGCGGCAGTTGTCGTTGCCACGATCCGCGGTTTGAAGTGGCATGGTGGCGTGAAACGCGATGCTTTGGAGAGCTCCAATGTTGATGCCGTGAAACTCGGCGCTCAGAACTTGGCGAACGCGATACGCATCGTCAGGATGTACGGGCTGCCGCCGGTTGTCGCAATCAACAAGTTTCCGTCGGACACGGCTGATGAGGTCGCCGCGGCGAAGAGCGCGGCACTCGAAGCTGGCGCGGTGGGCGTCGCCGAGGCGAGGGGGTTCGCTGAGGGTGGCGATGGCATGACTGATCTCGCAGAGGCGGTATGGGATGCCGCGCATTCTGATGCTGCCGACGTCAACTTGCTGTACGAAGATGACATGCCAATCGTCGACAAGGTCGAGCGGATATCGGAGCGTCTTTTCAACGCTGACGGTGTAGATTGGGGAGCGTTGACAAAGACGACGGCGCGCCGATTCGAATCGAACGGCTGGGATTTCCCGATCTGCATGGCGAAGACGCATCTCTCCGTTTCTGCCAATGCGCGCCTCTTGAACGTGCCGCGTGGGCACACCATCCCGATCCGAGAACTCCGCGTCCTTGCCGGCGCGAAGCAGATCGTAACGCTCGCCGGCAACATCATCACCTTGCCCGGCTTGCCGTCCAGCCCGAACGCGTGGGACATCGATCTCGACGACGAGACGGGCGAGATTACCGGCATTTTGAGCACCTAGAGACGAATCGTTACGTGAGGAAATCGCATGTCCGATCCCAAGATCACCAAGATGGAAGTCATCGAATTCGAGTATTTCGTTGACAACATGGAAGGCTCCGGCCGCATCGTCCTACCGGCGTACGCGCCCGGTACCAAACTCCGGCAGACGGCGCGCATGGTCGTCATCCACACCGACGCTGGAGTGACGGGCGAGTACGTCGGCGGTTCCGCAACGGAGCATTCCGCGATCGGTCTCTTCGCAAACGCGGTGATCGGTGAGAGCGCGTTCGCGCGCGAACGCATCTACAACGATGCGAAACAGGCGACGCGTCAGCACGCCAGAATGGGCATGTCGCAGGTCGATATGGCGCTCTGGGACCTCGCCGGCAAACTACTGGATCAGCCGATTTATCGCCTACTCGGTGAGCAGCGCAAGTCGTTTCCAGCATACGCGTCGACGTACATCGGCGATGACTACCCCGGCGGGTTGAATAGCCCAGAGGCGTATGCGGATTTTGCCGAGCAATGCCATGAAATGGGTTACAAAGCGTTCAAGATTCACCCTTGGCAAGAAGCACCGATTGAGCAACACGTCAGGTTGGTCGAACTGGTAGGAGAACGCGTCGGCGACAAGATGGACCTGATGCTCGATCCGTTCTGCGCCATCATGACGTTCGGAGATGCGTTGAAGATCGGCAGGGCGTGCGAGGCGTACAACTACTACTGGTGGGAGGATGTGTTCAAGGACGGCGGCGAATCTGCGTTCGCGCATCGAAAGCTACGCGAGTTGATACGCGTGCCGCTGCTGCAGCTCGAACATGTGCGGGGGCTCGAAAAGCATGTCGATTTCATCGTTGCTGACGGCACCGACTTTGTCCGCATCGACCACGACTACGACGGCGGCATAACGGGCGTGATGAAGATCGCCCACGCGTCCGAGGGTTTTGGTCTCGATGTGGAGCCGCACAGCCCCGGTCCGAGCCGTCGCCAAACCATGGCGGCGATGCGAAACTCCAACTACTACGAACTCGGACTCGTCCATCCCAAACTGCAACCGTCGTACCCGCCCGTCTATCTAGATGGATACAGCGACATGCTCGACGCCATTGACGAGAACGGCGAAGTTCAAGTTCCCGAAGGCCCCGGCATGGGCGTGACCCACGACTGGGACTTCATCAACAAGCACACCGTCGGCAAGACGGTTTACGAATGAGGTAGAACGCAGATGTCGGAATACCACTGGTACAAAGGCAACATCCACACGCACACCACGAAGTCGGACGGCGACGCGGACCCGGATTTGGTGACGCGATGGTACCGCGATCACGGCTACGATTTTCTGGTGCTGAGCGATCATAACCATCGGACGATCTTGGAACACGAGATCGAGGATGGTCCGCTGATGATCCCGGGCGAGGAGGTGACGTCCCGGATCTTGAGCGGACTGGTGCCGATTCATATCAACGCAATCGGCATCCGACGGGTGGTTGAACCGATCGATCTCGATGAAATCGTCGCCACTATTCAGGCGAACGTGAATTCGATCTTGGACGCGGGCGGCATCGCGCAGTTGAACCATCCGAACTACGAATGGGCATTCAACCACGAACATATCACGCAGGTGGAGGGCGCGAGTCTGATGGAGATTCACAACGCGCACCCGGCAACGAACACCTATGGCGCCCCAGGTAAACCGAGCACTGAGGAGATGTGGGACAAGGTGCTGTCAGCGGGAACTGTCATATTCGGTACTGCGACGGACGATTCTCACAACTATCACGACTTTACGCCTGACAAGAGCAATCCGGGACGAGGGTGGGTAGTTGTGAAGGCTTCCGAACTGACCGTTGACGCGATCGTTGATGGACTCGCCATCGGTCAGTTCTACTCATCGACGGGTGTGAAACTCACCGATCTGTGGATCGAACCAGAGACAATCGAGTTGGGTATCGAACCGGACCGCTCGGCGATATTCGTGACGACGTTTTCGGGCCGAGACGGCGAGGTTTTGCAGGAAACTGAGGGATTGGAAGCGAGCTATCAGATCACCGGTGAAGAAGGATATGTCCGCGCAACCGTCAGATCGTCCGGCGGAACTCGTGCTTGGACGCAGCCGGTATTCACAACCGTCTGAAACACGATGTGGAATCCGCAACTGTGAGAAGGAATATCCGAGAATCAAAGAGTACGACGATCACCGCTTCGATCCGGCTCCCGACCTTGGCGAATTTATCTCGTTGGTGCAAAATAAACGTCGGCAAGCAGAATCACTCGACTCAATGACAGGGTACTAACGTGGCAGGGTACAGACGTAACCGCAGAAGCAGGTCGCAACGCAAAGATACGCGGGCATATTCGCTGTACGACCGCAACGGGAAGCGGACCTACATAGGGAGTACCAATAATCCTAGGCGGCGCGCATCCCAACATTACAAATCAGGTAAATTGGAACCTGGAGGTTGGTTGGAGGTCGAGTCTGGAAGGATGACGAGAGGGGATGCACAACGACTTGAGGGCAGAAAACTCAGAGGATATCGAAGTCGTACCGGCAGATTGCCTAAACACAACAACACGGACGATGGTCTTTTCCATTTTTGATGGTGACGCAGCTAGCTTTGCGTCGAGGCGTCTGTCAAATCTTTGACGATTTCAACCTGTTCGCTGAAGTAGCCGGCGACTGAGTAGTAGGTGCGGTTGTTGTCGGTAGGGTGAGCGTCCAGTATCGCGGTGACCTCGTCGCGCTCGTCTTCGGAGAGTCGCCAATCAGAGGCGCGGGCGTTCTGAGCTATCTGTTCCGGTGAGCTGGCGCCGGCGATCACAGTACCTACGATTGGATCGGCGAGTAGCCAAGCGAATGCAAGGTCTACTAACGTCTTGCCTTGCTCCATTGCCCAATCTTGCAACTTCGATATCGCTTGCATGTTGCTATCCGTTATCCAACGCTCTGATTGGCCAGCATCGAGCGACAATCGAGTTCCCGTCGGTGCGTTTCCGCTGACATCGACCTTGCCAGTGAGGAATCCCGCGGCTAGAGGTAGGTAGGGCATCACCCCTACGCCGTGTTTTCGGCAGGCCGGGAGCATCTCCGCTTCGCTGCTGCGATGGAGCATCGAGTACTCGAACTGCGACGAGATGATCGGCGACATTCCGCCGGCTTTGCTTGTCCAAACCGCATCGACCATGCGCCACGCCTCAAAGTTGCAAACCCCGATGTACAGCGCTTTGCCTTGCCGCACGATATCGTCCATCGCACGCAGCGTCTCGTCGAGCGGGACCCTAGTGTCTGGACGGTGGATCATGTAGAGGTCGATATAGTCGGTTCGCAGACGTTTCAGGCTTTCTTCGACCGCATCCATTACGAACTTTCGTCCGCCGCCGAAGAGGTTCGGGCCGTGCTCACGCTTGGAGCCGAACTTGGTGCCAATCAACATCTCGCCACGCCGTCCCTTGAGGGCGCGCCCGATGAACTCCTCGGAGAGACCTTGAGCGTAGACGTTCGACGTGTCGATGAAGTTGATGCCGTGATCGATCGCGGCGTAGATGATCGCCTCAGATTCGGCGTAATCGCGACGCCCCGGTTCGCCAAAGCTATTCGCGCCCAACCCCGTCTCCGAGACTTCGAGCCCTGAGTTTCCTAGTTGGCGGTAACGCATGGGGAAATGATAGCGCGCTACGAACCGAGTTGTGCGTCTGAAAATATCATGGATTCATATGCACAATCGACGTTTTGATCGATGTAGTGAGATTCAAGCGATGTCATTCTCAGAACCCAACCACAAGACACCGAAACTACCACCGACCCATCCCGGCGAGATCCTAAACGAGGATTTCCTGAAGCCGATGGGCATCACGAAGTACGCCCATGCGAAGGCAATTGGTGTCGATGCCACGCGCATCCACTCCATCGTTCTCGGTACGCGTTCAATCACTGCCGAGACGGCTTTACTGTTCTCCCGTTACTTCGGCAATAGTGCGAAGTTTTGGATGGGATTGCAGGCCCAGTACGATCGCGAACTCGCCGAGGACGACATGGCGGAGCGTCTGGATGCGGTGGTTCCTTGGCAGTCAAGGACGACGGCCTGATTACCCCGGCAAGTTCAAATCCGTTTTCGGGGTTTCCGCCCAGTCTTCTTTTGAGCGGCCGTCGTAGTCGAACCTGATCTGACCGCCTTTGATCGTCACCTGGTTGATGAGGCGACCGGGTGCGGGCATGATGCGGTAACCCGTCGGGCCGCTGTCGCTCAACCCACAGGGGCGTTCGACGTACTCGAGAACCGTCACGTCGGCGGTCGCGCCGGGGGTTAGCGTGCCGAGTTCAGGATGCCCGATCTGTTTCGCAGGTGTCCACGTCGATTTCTCCACGATGTCGTACATCGTCATGCCGATGGCGAGGAACTTGCTCATCACCTCCGTCTGCGTGGCGCGGGAGGTGTGGAGACTCATGCGGTGCAGGTCGGTCGATATAGTGTCAGGCGGAAAGCCCTGTTCAATGGCTGGAACCGCCATTGAGAAGGAGAAGCTGTTGTTGCCATGCCCGACATCCATGATGATGCCTTTTTCCCGTGCTTCCCAGTAATGAGGCTTGACCTTGCCGTCGTTTCCGATCATCGGCTTGCCGTAACCGTAGCAATGTGTGACTCCGTCGCCCGGGTTCATGTGCTCCAGCATCATTTCGCCGAACGGGCGAGATGCGCGGGCGTTCTGGTCTACTAGACAGAAGGTGCCCGATTCGGATGCCGCGGCGACGCCTCGATCCACCGATTCCCAGCCGACGCCGCCGAAATGTGCCACCTTGACGCCAATCAAGACATCAGAGCGTTGTCGAATCTTCGCCGCTGTCGCTTCGACATCCATATCTTCGACGTCTTGCTCACCATCGCCACACATGCCGTTGCCGACGATGTTCAGAAAAGCGAACACTCGCGGACCGGCCTTCTTGATGACCGTCTCGTTCATGTGATCGAAGGTTCGCCAACCGGAACCGCCGCAATCGACCATCGTCGTAACGCCGTATGGGAAACACAGTTCATCCGGGAACATCGCGCCATCGTAGAGGTAGCAATGGGCGTGAAGGTCGATCAGCCCCGGCGTCACGTAACAGTCCGAAGCGTCAACGACTTTGCTTCCCTGAGATTCTGGGATGTCTGCAAGCACCGCCGCGATCGATGATCCTGAAATGCCGACATCACGCTTCTCGTCGATACCGTTCTTGGGATCGATTACGTGCCCGCCTTTGATGAGAATGTCATACATCGCTTTAAGGCCCTTTCGTTCGCAGTCGCTAGCTTTATCTGATTTGCCGCAATCTCGGATCGGTGCGGTCGCGGACCCAGTCGCCGACGAAGTTGAATGACATCACGACGAGGAAAATACAGAAACCGGGGAAGACCGAAACCCACCATGCGGTGTCTAGGAATTCGCGCCCATCGCTAATCATGTTGCCCCATGAGGGATATCTTGAGGGCACACCGATGCCGAGGTAGCTCAATGAGGCTTCGGAGAGGATCAAACCACCGATACGGAGACTGGCAAGCACCATCAACAGGTTGATGACGCCGGGCAGGATGTGGCGGTACATGATGCGGAAATCGCCGCCGCCAGCGACGCGCGCCGCGGAGACGTAGTCGCGCGTCTTTAAGGACAAGACTTCGGCGCGTATGTTACGCACCAAACCGACCCATGTCGCCATCACTAGTAACCCGATTAAGACCATCAAGCCAGTTCCGATGGTGATCGACACGACTAATGCGATTAACAGGAATGGCAGACCGTTCCACACGTCGACAAATCGGGTCATGATTTCGTCGAACCATCCGCCGAACCAACCCGACGCGATGCCGGCCCATAGTCCGACGGTCATGCCGATGGCGGCGGCGGAAAACGCCACAGTGATCGAAACGCGCGTCCCGTGCACCATGCGTGAATAGATATCGCGTCCATGTTGATCGGCGCCGAACCAATACCGTCGGTCGATTCGGTCGTTGTTCTCGTAATACTCGTCGTTCCAAGCCGGCGCGGCGAAGCTTGCGCGCAGGTTCTGGGCGTTTGGATCGTCGGTAGAGAATTGAGTAGTGAAGATCGTGGCGAGACCGAATAGGACGATCACCGATCCAGGGATCACCGGCCAGCGCCGGATGAAATCCCACACCGCGAGCGGAGATCGCACGACAACCATCGCTGGTGAGAGTGGTTTTTCTTGCACTGTGTCTGCGGTTGCCATCATTCAAGCCTGATGCGGGGGTCGATTACGACATAGAGCAAATCAGCGGCGAAACTCATCGCCAAGTAGAGGATCGTGAAGAGGAACACGATTCCGGTTAACAGCGTGAAATCATTGTCGTTGACGGCGGCGACGGCGATCTGTCCAACGCCGGGCCAGACGAATACGTTCTCCACTAGGACTGCGCCGTCCATGAAACCGGCGAGCAGTAGGGCGGAGACTGTCAGTGGTTGAATCAATGCATTGCGAAAGGCGTGTTTGGCAACGACGCGGGGGTATCCCATGCCTTTGGCACGGGCGAGTTTGATGTACTCGGAATCTAGAACCTCGAGCATTGCCGAACGCGTGATACGCAGGTATCCCGCGATCGGGCCCCAAGCGAGGACCAGCACCGGCATTATGTAGTACTGGAACTGTCCCCAGAAATCAGCGTCGGTTCTTCCATAAAAGGTGGGCACCGGTAACCAACCCAAATAGACGGCGAACACCCAGATACCGACGATGCCGACCCAGAAGGCGGGCACGGACTGCCCGGACAGTGCAAATGCTCGCAGGAAGTAGTCGAGGATTGATGCACGTCGCATCGCCGATAGGATGCCTAACGGGATGCCGACGAAAGTGCCGACGATCCATGCTCCGACGGCTAGCTGCATGGTTGCCGGCCAACGCTCCCAGAGAATGTCGGTGACTTTACGGTTGCTGCCGACACTGCGTCCCAAATCTGCCCGGGCGATATTGCCGAGCCAGGTCAGGTACTGCAGGACGATGGGGCGGTCCAACCCCCACTTGGCGCGCAACGCCGCGATCTGCTCCGGACCGATGGCATAGCCTTCGGCGCGAATGAAAACGTTGATGGGATCGTCTTTGGCGTGCGCGAGGCCAAAAACAACGATAGTCGCACCGATCAGCGATATCGCCATCGTGCCGATGCGTCTTAAGAGAAACCGAATCATCTGAGGTCAAATCACAGTTGGTGATTGCGCGTACGCCTGAGGTCTAGTCAGATGCTACGTCGTTTGCTCCCGATGATTACGTGCGACGGCGGCACGACCCTCCATCAAGGGCCGCGCCACCGTTATCGCTCGTTCGATTCTCGCTATTGAGCGAGTGCGCCGTTAATCGGCTACCGCACCGTCACGATGAACTCGGGGTGGTGCAGTGCAGCTTCACGTACGGACAGCGGCATGTCCCAAGATTCGATCTTCTTGGGGTTAACCAGTGCGACGTTGGGCCGCGCCACGGTACCGATGACCGGGTTCCACTCGTGGAGGAAGTCTGCCATCTGGTTCCGGATCTCGATGCGCTTGGCTTTGTCCTGCTCCTGGTTCATTGCGGTGCCCCATTCGCAGAGTTCTCGAATCTCGATTCCGACGTTGAAGCCGTAGCGTCCGCTTGAGCACTCGGAGTTACCGACCACTGGCCAGTCCCAAGGCTGCTGCGGTGCTTCGGCACCGGCGGAGTGGATCCAAGGTGCAGTCGCCGATCGACCAATCAAGCTGGGTCGGTAGGTCTGGTACTGCGCCTTCCAGTCCTGCATGTCGATGCCGATCTCTCTCCACATACCGACGACGGCGGTGCCGATTTCCTCGTCACCACGTCCGATGCGGATGAAGAAGGGCATGTCGAATCGGATTCCGTCCGAACCCCTCGGGTATCCTGCTTCGTCGAGCAACTGCTCAGCAAGTTCCTTATCGTATTCGACGGACCACTTGTCTTGCCAGTTGGCGTTGTTGATGTCGTGGCCGTAGATGTAGTTGACCCATGCGGCGTTGGAGAAGAGAACCTCGGCGATCAATTCGCGGTCGATGGCGTGTGACAACGCTCTGCGAACCATTGCCGCCCGTTCCATGCTGTTGATGCCTTCCGGCGGGTTACCGATGCGACGGGTGGTAATGCTGAACTCTGGTCGCAAGGGGTCGCCGATCCAAGGCAGCGCGTGCACGTACGTGTGGCGTGTCGTGATCGGCTTCTCTTCGTCGTCCGGGATGGCGGTGTAGTAGGTGTCCTGCCAGTAGTTGCCGGAGAACGAGATTGAGTGGAACGAACCTGCGCCCGCGCCAACGATCTCGAATCCCTCTTGGGTAAGCGTCGGGTAGTTGCGCAAGTCAACTACGGCGACGTCAACGCTACCGGTTCGCAGGGCCGCTTCAGCAACCGCGTCCTCACCGATCGGCTCGTAGATGATCTTGCCAACTTCGGGTGTCTTCCGGTGGTGGTCCTGAACAGCCTTGAGCTGGAGGGTCGCGTCGTACTCGTACTTGTCAACCATGTACGGGCCGGTGCCAACCACATGGTCGCGCACCCAGTCTTCACCCATCTCGTCGAACGCCCGCTTGCTGGTGATACTCAAGCCGAGTCCGGACTGTCCGAACATGAACGTGTCCCAACGAACGTCGAATTCGTTGATCGGGACTCTGACCGTCTGGTCGTCGATCTTAGTGAGCGGCTGGTTTCCGATCAGCACAACCCAGTTGGATCCGCCGTCAGTAGCGGATTCGGGGTTGTAGCCGGGGTTGCCCTTGTTGTACGCCCAAACGACGTCATCGGCGCCCAAGTTGCCGAAATCGCCCCACTGGTTGTGGAAGGGTACGTTGTCTTTGAGGGTGAAGATGAACGCTTGACCGCCGATCGCGTCGGCGTCGTCGACCAACTCCCACCCCGTAATGATCTGATTGACGGCGTTTCCGGATTCATCGCTGAGGAAGAACTTCTCGCTAACGCTAGAACCATTGAACATACCGCCTGACGGGTCTCCAGGGATACCGCTGCCGCGAATCTCGAGGCCGGTGCGGATAACCACGGTGTCAGCGTCGGTGAGTGGTGCAGGAGGTTCGCTGATCGTCGGTGCGGCGACCGGGATCGGCAAGCCGTAGAAGGTCTCCGGTGCAGGCGTCGCGGTGGCGACGACCACTTTTTCGACCTCAACCTCTTTAACGACTTCTTTGACGACCTCGACCTCTTTCTCCACTTCGACTTCTACTTCGACCTCTTTGACGACTTCAACTTCCTTTACGACTTCGACCGGGACTTCTTTTTCGACTTCCTTGACGACTTCCCGTTCGACGACGACGGTCTCGACGACGGTCTTGCCTTCGACTACGCGTTCGCGTTCGATGACGACGGTCTCGACGACCTTCACCTCAACCTGCTTCTCGACCTGGACTTCGACAGTTTGAACCACCGTCTGTCCCGGCACTTCGACCTCTTTCTCGACGATGACGGTCTCGACGACTCGGACTTCCCGGTCGACCGGGACCTCGACCGTCTGAATGACCGTCTCGGTGCTGGCGCAGGCATACAGCGCTACCGTCGCCAGGATTGCGACGATAGGCACCATCGCCCACCTAATCTTTTTCGTTCCTATCATGGTTACCTCCCACAATGTTTCGTGCCAGCGACCTCCGCAACCGCGCGGCGCGCGAAGCGGATGCCAACGGCATACGATGCACGAATGATATCGCAAAAAATCGCAGTTTGCTAGCAAATCAATGAAATGTTGCGCTACGGCAACAGTTCAGCGATTCACGATTGCGAACCTGACTTCGTACCGCCATGCCGACGCAATGTGGTTCGTCGTTGCGAGATTCCTCGCTACGCTCGGAATGACAGCTGACGCGGTGCGGAGAGTGCGGAGGGTTCAGATTTCGCGTCGCATCGCTAGTTTGGCGGCGTAAATCAGCGATGGCACGTTGCACGCGAACACGGTACCGAAAAAACCGGCTCCTGATATGTCGCGGTTGAGGATGTAAACGTCAGAATGGTCGAACACGAGGCTCGCGATGGTGAGCGCCAACCATGTTCCAACCATCCCGGCGAATACCGCGGACACGTACAAAGCGACGGATTGTTGCACCGACTCTGACGTTCCGTACCAACCGATCCGAGAACCGGCCGCGGCAGTTACGGCTACGAACGCGAAGCGGGCGGTGTTCGCCGCGAAGCTTTCCGCATCGGCGGCGGTGAACATCATCGCGATGACGAGCGCGCCGAAAAACGCCCCGATTGCGGCGCAGATGAGGCCGACCAACAGACGCACGATGACCTGTACCAAAGCTTCATTCATGCGGCGGATATCTCTCTTCGCACCTTCAAGGCACCGCGACCGTCGTCAAGGTGCGAGTGCAATTTAGACCGAATCTGTGTGCAGTCGCGTCAGTGCGTCGCATGGTAGTGGGCGGCGAGAAGGTCCTCGCCGAAGTCGTGCGTATAGTCACGAAGCACCGAGTGGATGTGATTCGCGCCGTTTTGCGTGTTGTCGTACTCGATCACGAAGCGATCGTGCCGAATGTTGTAGTAATGCCCCTGCCAACGCTCCAAAGGACCGGCCCAAGCGAAGTGGATGCTGTCCCAACCTTCACTTTCGAGCTGGTTCCAGTAATTGACCGCCATTTCGTCGGCTGCCCGGAACACGTAGTGGCGAATCAGTTTGACTACTGTTTCGCGTTGTGCGTCGTACAGATCGCCGATCGCGATGCCTTGCGGCGTCGTTCCCGGATCGACGATGCGGACGGTCGTGGTGAGAATATCTGCCGGCGCGACCGGATCGACGATGGCGGCGGATTTCTGCGCGTCGGTCATGCCGGATACCAAAGATCGAGCCCAGTCTTCTTCCTCCGCGAGCGTCCTCAATCCCTTATGCTCGCCGTGCATGACTTCGGCGGGGTTCGACCCGAAAAACAGCGGGTGAATCGAGACTTCATTGTTGCCAACGACGGTAGCGACGATTCCGATGTGATGTCCGCCGACGCGCCAACCCCAAGGCGCATCACCACCCGGCTCGCCGAAAACACTGAACCAGTACCGCTCTTCCAACCGTTTCCAACTAGAGACGTTGTTGGTTAGCGCTTCATACTCGCCGAGGATCGGTTCGAGACGAATGATTTGACGGGCCATTTCGTAACCGCTGGCACTGTAGCCGGTTTCCATCATCTGGAACGCCAATTCGGCCTGTCGCGGCGTCATCTCGGAGATGAGCAGGCCGTTTCTATCGACTGGAGTGTAGTGCCAATCGTAGCGTTCAACACCGGGGAATGGGAACGTCGCTTTCGCCAACTCGTCGGAACCGAGTGACGCCAAAAATGCCGCCGCTGCATCGGTCATTCGCTTGATGGTGTCGGGCGCCTCTGACGGCACGACCGCTGCTTTGCCGTTTTCGCTTGATGCCATGATGAACGCGCTCCGTTGGATTTCGGTTTACGGGACCAAGTGTCTGATGGTGATGATAACGCATCGACGTAATTCGCAACTCCCACACGTTCAGGCACCGCATAGTTCGGGCGGGTGGTAATCTTGCGTATGTCGAAAAACGCGACTGGTGCCGTCAGACGGGAGTCAACTTCACATGATCAAGCTAAGCCTGCAATCGCTCTGCTACCGAGACACATTCAACAGCGATGAGATCGACCTGTTCGGGATGATCGACAAGGCGAAAGAGTATCGCCTTGACGGAATCGACATTCATTTCCAACACTTCGCGTCGACCGATCGGGACTATCTGGAGGATGTGCGGATGGCATGCCTCAAGAACGGTCTCCACATGTGTTACATCGGAGTGTCGAACAACTTCGGGATGACGGGCGACGAACAGCAGGCGCAGATCGAAAACATGAAGAAGTGGATTGACGTCGCGGCAACGATGGGGATCCAGATGGTGCGGTCATTCGGCGGATGGATTCCAGAAGGTGAAACAGAGCAGACGGTCTGGCCGCGGATCGTTTCGGCAACCAAAGAGGTCTCCTCTTACGGTGCGTCGAAAGGCGTGATGGTCGGATTGCACAATCACAACCACGGCTGCGCGCCGGCAACCGGAGAACAGGTCATACGCATCCTTGATGAGGTCGATAACCCGTACTACACGCATATTCTGGATACCGGTCAGTACCGTGGCTCGCCCGGCGCGTCGTTGGGCGAACGCGGGGTCGAAGGCGTCGAACACAACTTCTACGGCTCCATCGAAGCATCCGCGCCGAGGGCGGTGCATGTCAGAGCGAAGATCTACCGCATCGCGTCCGGTTCCGAAGCATGGCTGGATTACGACCGGATCATGAAGATCATCAAATCCGTTGGCTTCAACGGATGGATGTCAGTAGTTTTCGAGGGACAAGACGAGCTAGACGAGCCCTCCGCCGTGCCATTGGCAGCGGCGTTTCTCAGGCGGAAGCTGGATGAGTACGGGATGTAACCGCGTTATTGTCGACCCCAAATTAGTTTGGCGGGGCGATCTTGTCAGGAGTGTGCCCAGCGCTCAACTGTTGCCACGCGAATCGCAGTTCGTTTTGACGCATAGCGGCCCACGCCTCGACCATTCGGCGAATCCGAGGTGGTAACCATCCCTTCATTACCGCACCGGTTCCGATCTCCATCGAAGCGGAGTGCTCGCCGTAAAAGACATGGAAATGTGGCGGCGGGTGATCGTTCGCTCTCATTCTGATCACAATTCCGCGGAAACGACACAGATCAGGCACTGATTTTCGCCTTGACCAACCCCGTCATCACCTCTTCAATCGGTTTGCCCGTAAGTTCCAAATAGAGCGAGTCTGGGCAAAGGTCAATTTCGTCGCCCCATGCGACCTCTCCGAATGAGTTGATTTCGACCGATTCAAAGAATTTGCGATCTTCCCAAGATTTGAACATGCCGATCCCGGAGAGATGGGTTAGATCGATGACGCCCTGTTCGCCATCGTGAAACTGTATCCAAATGGAAAACCCTTCGCGGGGTTCGACTGCGACCGGGCGTGTTGAGTCGTCTTTCATGCCATTCATCATATTCCAAACCCGGCCTTATTGCTCTGACTGATCGACACGTGGAGCGAGCTGCGTCCGTTGCGAAACCATCACTCACCTCGGAATACAGGTCGCCGCTTGGCTTTGAAGGCTGCGACGCCTTCGCGAAAATCTTCTGAATCGAAGACGCGGAACTGCAAGTCGTAGTCGTTTTCGCTCAACTTGGTGGTGTCTTGGTCGACTGAAAGCCGATGGATCATGATCTTGTGGTCGCGGGCGACGAGCGGCGCGCCGTTCGCGATCTGGTTCGATAGTTTTTCGATCGTGGCGCCGAATTCATCATCTTCAACCGCCTCTGTGACCAGTCCGAACCGCATCGCGTCGTGAATGTGGATGATCCGCCCGGACAGAACGAGGTACTTTACCGCCGGCATTCCCGCGACGGCGATCATTCGTCGAAGCTCATCCCATCCGGCGGTGAGGCCGAGCCGATTGACTGGCACTCCGAATCTCGATCCATTGGTGGCGATTCGGATGTCCGTCGCGGCAGCCAATTCCAGTCCACCGCCGACGCAAAAACCTTGGATCGCCGCGATGGTGGGGCAACGCAGGTTATCGACGCTCTCCAACGCCGCTTCAAATGCTTTGGCGTAACGGGCTGCCGATGACGAGTCGTAGCGGTGAGCGTCGAAGTCCTTGATGTCGGCACCCGCCGAAAATGATTGTCTGCCGGCTCCGCGGAACACCACGCATCGAATCGACGTGTCGCGTTCGATGTCATCCATGATCCGTACCAACTCGTTCCACATCTCATACGAAATCGCGTTGCGCTGATCGGGACGATTGAAGACGATGTTGGCGATCGTGCCGGAGGTTTCGACGAGTATCTGTTCGTTCACGGGGATGTTCCTGAAGGCTAAACGCAAATCGAGGGCGCTACCTGACCAAGGTAACGCCCTCGAATGTTAAACGCCACGCTTGAAGCGAAGCGTCGCTGCGTAGGTTGGTGCTACTGCGCTTTGGAGACGTTCAAGATCTCAAGCAGGAACCCGGCCCATAGGCTGTACGGTGCGACGTACGGGTTGCTGTTCGTCGCGAAACCGCGCCAGTATGTGTTGTTGAACGTCACGACGTGGCGCTCTTCTGCCAACGTGATCTCAACCACGTCGTCCAAGAAGATGTCCAACGCGCGGTTGGCGAGGTCCATGTAGACCGGGTCTTCGGTCGAAGGCAGCACGCCGTCCATCTCGTCGATGATGGCGTCGAACTCTGGGTTGTTGTACTGGCTGTTCGCCCAGATGTAAGAGTTCTGTTCGCCTTGCGTCGGTGAGCTGAACTTGCTGTGGAAGTGCTGCATCGTGCCATGCGGTTCACGAGAGCTACCGCAGTGGACGAGGATCCACATGTCGGCAAGACCGGTTCGGACTTCTGCCCAAAGTGGCGCGGTGTCAGGGTCGTGAAGGACGAAAGAGACGTCAAAGCCAGAGTTTTGCAGTTGCTGTTCAACAGCGGGACCCAATGGCTTCAGCCAACCCGGTACGTGGAGGTCCATCGCCAATTCCTGACCATCTTTCTCCCAGTAGCCGTTGCCGCCCATCGTGTAGCCAGCTTCTGCCATGTACTGCTCGACTTCGGCTTGACCCTGTGATTCCCAGTCGTACTTGGCGATGATGTCGGCCTGCGCGTCTTCGTATGCCTTCAATCCACCGTATGTCGAGTAGGGAACCGCGCGGGTAACCGTTGAGTTCTCGTAAGCGAGCGCAACGATCTGTTCACGGTCAATCGCTGCTTGAACCGCGCGTCGAGCGTTCACATCAGACATCGGACCGTACTGCGTGTTGACACCGAGGGTGTACATGCAGGCGTCGGCGGCGCCGTAGGACGGGCCGTCGGTGTCCCAAGAAATGATGTTCTTGTTGCGGTTGTGAGCCGTTACGAACACGCCCGGTTGCATGATCGATCCGGTGTCGAACTCGTTGTTGATCATGCGAGCGACCATCGTGTCAGCAGACCCAGGCGGGATGTAAGCGACGCGGATCGGCTCCGGCAACTCTTTGAAGCCGACTTTGGCGGCCCACCAGTTGTCGTTGCGATCGAAGATCTGACCTTGACCATCGGCGCGTACCGCGACGTAAGGTCCGGTGCCCAGGGGCCAACCCTTATCAACGTCGAAGTTGGGGAATTCAAGCGGGTCTTGCCCTTCCCAGACGTGTTTCGGCAGGATTGGCAGATGGATCTCGGAGTTCTCCTGGAAGTAGAAGTAGAAGAACCGAGCGTTCGGCTTGTTGTAGTTGATGCGGAAGTTGCGGTCGTCAATGATCTCGACGTCCTTCACCCACTCTTGGATGTCGCCGGCGAAGACCATGTCCGGGTTCGCCATCAGCAGTTCGATGGTGAACTTCACGTCTTCGGTAGTGAACGGCGTTCCGTCGGACCACTCAATGCCTTCTCGTAGCGTGACGCTGACGCCCATGAAGTCGTCGTCAACTTCGCTGCTCTCCGCGAGCCAAGGAATGACCTGACCGTCGTTGTGGTTGTAGAGGTAGAGGAACTCGTAGATCGTCTTGTTGAGGATGCCACGCACTCGACCTAGACCACCCAACGAGTAGGGGTTCATGTTGTCAGGGTCGCGCCATTCGGTTGCGCCGGGACCAAAGCCGGTGATGACAAAGGTGTCTTCACGGGTAATCTCGCCGCGTGGTGTCGGAGTCGCGGTAACGGCGACTTCGACCTCTTTGACAACTTCCTTCTCGACTTCTTTAACTACCTCGACCTCGACTTCTTTCTCAACTTCCTTGACGACCTCGACGGTAACCTGGACTTCTCTCTCGACGACGACGGTCTCAACGACGGTTTCAGTTCCGCCACACGCCACGGAAGCAACCACGGCGGTGACTAGAGAACCCAAAACCAGCGTCCACAAAGCGTAACGCATCTTGCGTATGTGCTGCATTGCCACTTGCTCCTAGTGTTCTTTACAGACTCAATTGCGCGCACGGCGTGGCAAGTCGCTCTGACTTGCCGGACTGGGCGCACGCGTACCGGCGGGTAGCACCCGCAACGATTCCGCATAATTTATATCAATTCGGCAGTCGAGTCAACTTGCGGCACACGGTTCGAGCGGACCTCAATCAACCGACGACGTTGACGCGTTGAAAAGCGATAGACGCTTCGTATATGATGTTTGGGGATTCGACGACTGACAAGTGATCCGATCTGATGGGTAGGATCGGATGTTGAGCGCATTCATGAGCGGTACGGCGTGACATGACCATCGATTACGTCCTCAAGAGGGCGGGGATGTTCTTGCTGATCATCTTTGTCGCCGGCACGCTGAACTTCGCGATCCCTCGTACGCGGCCAACAAACCCGATCGAGGAGCGCATGAATCAGCTGCTCCAGCAGGCCGGCGGCGCTCACATCTCCAACGTTGAGCAGATGATCGAGCTATACGAAGAGCGTTTCGGCCTGAACAATCCGCTGTGGTTGCAGTACGTGAACTACTGGGTCGCGCTGACTCGCCTTGATTTCGGCCAGTCGATAGCGTACTTTCCCGCAGACGTGTCGAAGGAAATTCGGAGGTCTCTACCCTGGACCATTGGCCTCGTTGGTGTATCGACTGTCATCGCGGCGATCGTTGGTTCGTTGTTAGGTGCTTGGCTCGGATGGGCGCGGACACCGCTGGCGGTATCTTTTATCGTCCCGCCGTTGATGGTCGTCTCCGCGATACCGTATTACCTCCTTGGTCTCCTGACTCTTTGGACGTTCACGGTTTTCTGGGCAGTGCTGCCGGGTGGTGGCGCGCATGACCCTTTGGTGGCACCGACATTCGATTTGTCGTCAATCCTCGGCATCCTCAAGCACGCGACCCTACCAGCGGCGACGATCGTATTTTCGAGCCTCGGTTTTTGGGGATTGGGAATGCGGGGGATGATGGTCACAACGATGGGTGAAGATTTCATCAAGCTAGCGGAGTTCAAAGGGCTCAAAGAACGGCGGATATTTCTTCGTTACACAGTTCGAAACGCGTTGTTGCCTCAAGTCACCGGGCTGGCGATCACTTTGGGGTTCGTAGTATCGGGTTCAGTGCTAGTGGAGGTTTTGTTCGCGTACCCAGGGATCGGGAACCTGCTGTTCACTGCCATCACCAGTAACGACTACTTCCTCATCCAAGGCGTTCTGATGTACGTCATATTCGCGCTCGGCCTCACGCTGTTCATCGTTGACATGGTGTATCCCTTGATCGACCCACGCATAAGGTACCGATCGGCATAATGGCGAACACCGAACCAAGCCGCCTGGATCCGCAACTGCAGAGCAGCTCAGACGTAACCGTCTTTGAGGACGAGTCACGATCTTCACGCTTCGTCGGAGCGTTCACTCGCAACAAATTCCTTTTTGTCGGACTCATGCTGATCCTTGCCGTGGTCCTCTTCGCAGTCGTCGGGTCAACCGTGATCGAAGAGGAACGCACGAACTGGGGATACGCAAACGCTCCGAAAATCCGACCGTCAAGTGAGTTTTGGCTTGGCACCGATCAAGACGGGCGCGACATCTTGGCTTACGTGGCGTACGGCACGATGGGCACTTTGTGGATGGGTCTAATCGCAGGAATAATCGGCATCGGTATCGGCACGTTGCTCGGCTTTTTTGGCGGATATTTCGCCGGGTGGATCGACGCAATCGTCGTAATCCTGAGCGACGCATTGATAACCATTCCCGGCCTAGTTTTGTTGATCACCGTGAGCGCGTACATGGATCAGTTATCGGTCGAGCAGCTAGGCATTCTGATCGGCGTTATCTCTTGGATGGGCACGACGCGTGTCGTCCGCGCGCAGGTGCTGACCTTGAAAAACCGCGCCTATGTCGAGATCTCGAAGTTCAACGGTCAAAGCGACCTTGAGATCGTAATTGCAGAGCTAATTCCAAATCTCGCTCCATTCATCGCCGCCACGTTTGTTGGAGCGGTCGGTGGCGCGATTTTCTTGTCGATCGGGTTGTCGGCACTCGGTCTCGGCCCGCAGAACGAACCCTCATTGGGTCTGATGGCGTATTGGTTCATACACCGTGGGGCGGTGCCGCAAGGTTTGTGGTGGTGGTTCGGCCCGCCGATTGCGTTGATTGCCGTCTTTCAGGTTGGATTGTTCATCGTTACGGCGGGGTTGGATCAGATCGCCAACCCTAGGCTCAGGACTTCGGTATGACCGCCGCGACCTCAATCGATGCCCCGTTGGTGGTGAAAGACCTCAAGGTCTACTACCACACGCGTCGCGGACCGGTGAAGGCGGTTGACGGCGTAAGTTTCGAACTCAATCGAGGAGAGCGGCTAGGTCTGGTAGGGGAGTCCGGTTCGGGAAAGTCGACGATCGCGTTGGCACTGATGATGGCGCACAAAGAGCCCGCGCGCATCGAGGGCGGCAGCATCATGCTTAACGGCTCAAACCTGCTTGACGACAACGAAGAACGGGTCAGACTGCGGAGACTCTCCGAGATCGCGATGGTGCCGCAAGGCGCGCTCAACTCGCTGAATCCCGTCATGCGGATTCGAGATCAGGTGATTGATGGACTGAAAGACCATAACGTCAGGATGGGCATCGGCGAGTTCAACGGGCGAGTAACCGAACTGCTTGCAAGCGTCGGGTTGCACCCCGATGTCGCCTCGCGCTATCCCCACGAACTCAGCGGCGGAATGAAGCAACGTGTGTCGATCGCAATCGCCATTTCGATGAACCCCTCAGTGATCGTTGCCGATGAGCCAACGAGCGCGCTCGATGTCGTCGTGCAGAAGCAGGTCGTGCAGACGTTGCGTGATGTGCAGGAACGGATCGGTGCGGCAGCGATCATGATCGGGCACGACATGGGGCTGATGGCACAATTCGCATCGCGCATCGGGATCATGTACGGCGGGAAAATCGTCGAATTAGGACCGGTATCCCACATCTTCAACAACCCGAAGCATCCGTACACGCGCCTCCTGATATCGAGCTTGCCTGACACCCGCGGGAAGCGTCGTCTAGAAGGAATTCCGGGACTGCCGCCGTCGCTCTTGCGCCCGCCACCCGGATGCGTGTTCCACACCCGATGCCCGGAGGCGATGGACGTGTGTATGCAAGATATTCCGGTTAACCGTGAGCTCGATGAGCGCAGATTCGCGGCATGCCACTTGTACGGCGATGCGGACGGCAGAGAGGTCGCGGCATGACTACTCAGACCATGGACAGCCCAGCGTCTGAAACCGCGCAAGACGTACTTCTGCGCGCCGATAGCGTCAGCAAAACGTTCGTATCCGGCACGTTCCGAAAGCACTACACGCAGGCATTAGACACAGTCACGTTCAGCGTTCCGGAGTCGCCGCCTACCATCACCGCGATCGCCGGAGAAAGCGGGAGCGGTAAGACGACGTTGGCGCGCACGGTTCTCGGATTGATCGAGCCGACATCCGGCGAGGTCGTCTACCGCGGTGTTGATGTTGCCGAGATGAACCGCGCGCAACGCGCTCAATTCAGACGCGAAGTGCAGGTTATCTTCCAAGACCCGTTCGAGTCTTACAACCCGTTCTACAAGGTTGACCATGTGCTGCGGACACCGATCCGTCGGTACAACCTGGCATCATCGCGATCGGAATCGGACGACATTGTTGAAGCCGCGCTACGAAACGTGGGTCTGCGTCCAGAGGAGACTCTTGGCAGGCATCCGCACCAGTTGAGCGGCGGCCAGCGGCAACGGGTGATGGTGGCGCGCGCCGTGATGTTGCAACCAAAAATCATCGTCGCAGACGAGCCAGTCTCAATGGTTGATGCCTCGTTGCGCGCGACGATCCTCGAGACGCTGCGCGCGATGAAACGCGACTTGGGCATCTCGATCCTGTACATAACGCACGATTTGACCACCGCTTACCAGATCGCTGACAACATCATCGTCCTCTACAAGGGACGCGTCGCCGAGTCCGGTAGCGTCGAGTCGGTGATCAACGATCCTACGCATCCTTATACCCAACTGCTCGTTTCGTCCATTCCCCAACCTGATCCTGAAACACAATGGGGCCGTGAGCAAGAGGTTCGAGATGAGGACGAGATTGCGCTGACCGGGTGCAACTTCTACGACCGTTGCCCAGTCCGCATGGACGAATGCACCGACGAGGATCCGCCGCTATATCGCACCGCCGAAAACCGCATCACCCGCTGTTACCGATACGCCGACTCGCCAGTGCATCACGCGCCCGATCTGCGTTCCGTATTCGTCGATGCGACCAGCGAATAGGCGCTCCAACATTAAGCCGATAGGACGCAAAATGTCCAAACGTCCTGACCGACCCAACCTCCTCTTCATCTTCTCCGATCAGCAGCGCGCCGACACGATGGCGGCGTATGGCAACGACTGGATCGAGACGCCGGCGATGGACCGTTTGGCGGAAACTGGTTCCGTCATCGAGAACTGTTACGTTTCATCGCCGATCTGCACGCCGTCGCGTTCGACGATCATGACCGGCACCTGGCCGCACACCAACGGCGCCTACAAGAACAATGTTCCGTTGCCTGACGAGGTCGATACCATCGTCGATCACCTGCCGGACGATTACCACAAGGCCTACTTCGGCAAGTGGCATCTTGGCGACGAGATAGGCAAACGCCGCGGCTTCGATGAGTGGCATCCGATTGAAGACCTTTACCGCGTCTGGAGCGACAACCCCGATATCGAAGGCGAATTCAGCCCGTATCACCACTACCTGATCTCGCAGGGATACGAGCCCGATGCCGAGGTCGGCGGATTGCGCGTGTTCAGCCGTCCATTCGCGCACGACCTGCCCGAAGAGCACACAAAAGCGTCGTATCTGGGGCGTGAAGTTAGCAAGTTCCTAGAGCGCAACCGCGACAACCCGTTCGCGCTGTACGTGAACTTCCTCGAACCTCACTTCCCATACACCGGTCCGCTGAACGATTACTACAACCCAGAATCCATACCTGATTCGCCGATTTTCATGCAGGACCCGCCAGAAGATGCGTCACTGATGCATCAGCTGATGGCAAAGCTCTACAAGACGGGCGAAGACTGGGCCGCGCCGACCGCCGCGAGGGAACTGCGAGGCGAACCGATTTCGAAACCGGGCGAAGAGCGGTCGGACCTCAAGCAGATCCAAGCCCGATATGCCGGACTCGTAACCCTCTTGGACCGCGCTATCGGCAAGATACTCGACACACTCGAAGAGGAGGGCCTATCCGACAACACGATCGTCGTGTTAACTAGCGAGCACGGCGACCAACTCGGTGATCACTACATCCTGCACAAGATGGTCATGTACGAGGACACTGTTAAGGTGCCGATGCTCATCCGTGTGCCATCGCACGACGGCAGGCGCATCCCCGGACGCTACTCGCACATCGACACCGTTCCAACTTTGCTCGATCTGATGGGGTTCGAAGTTCCTGACATGTGTCAAGGCGAGAGCAAGGCGGATGTCGTTGCTGGCGAATCGACTCTGGAAGACAACGACGTGATCATCGCGTGGCACGGGCGCGGTCTTGATGGTCTCAAGTTGCCAATGTCCCCGCTCGAACTCCAACGCGACATACCGCATCGGGTCATCATCACCTCCGACGGCTGGAAACTCAATCTCGCAGTTGGCGATTTCTGTGAGCTCTACAACCTCAACGACGACCCGAATGAGACGACGAACCTCTTCTACACCGAACAGCACGGCGAGAAAGCCGTCGAACTCGCCCGTCGTATCCGCGCATGGCAAGACCGAAACGACGACCGGTTGGCATTGCCCGACGTCTTCCCCGGCATCGGTTACGTCGCCGGCATGAGGTAAGCAGAAACCACGCTTGACACTGGCGATATCCGGTTTACGCATCCACCAGTACTTCGATGCCGCCACGATGCGTTCCCACCCTTGTTGGGATGGTGATTCGAAATGGACTCATTGGACGCGACTTGCGCCCAAAGGTCACGAACGAGAAACAGAAAATCCCCTCTCCCGCGACGGGGAGAGGGGATCGGGTTGAAAACGCGGGGTTGCTAACCGGAAGGTTCAGCGGGGCACGTTGTTGTGCGGGTTGAACTTGGCGGCTTGCGCGGTGATGGATTGCGCGTGTTGCTTCTTGCGCTCTTCCATGCTGTCGTTGACCATGTCGATGCCTTGTCGAACCTGCATCAACGTGTGCGACAGCCGCTCTTCGAGTTTCATTAACATCCGCCGGGAGTACTCGTCGGTCTCGTTAGTCTGACGGTGTGAGCGTTCCTCGGCGTTCTGAACGATGGTGTTGGCTTCACGTTTGGCGCGGATAAGAACCTTTTCAGCCTCTTCCTCGGACTCTGCAACGATGCGCTTGGCCTCTTCTTTGGACGCACTGACTACGGAGGTCTGATCGATCGTCTCCATCGCCTTCTTACGGGCTTGAGCGAGGATGATGTCGCGCTCTTCCTCTGCCCGTTGTCGCAACTCATGGGCGTCCCGCATGGCATTGTTGCGCGCCGTCTGCATAAAGTCCTCGGCGTCGCTCAGCATCTGATCGCGTTTCGTAACGATCTGGTCCGAGAGCGAGGTCACTTTCGGCAGTTCCTGCTTGAGTTCCTCGACCAGCCCGAGAAATTCGTCGGTTCGGACAAGGCTACGGCCGGTCGCACGCACTCGGTTCTCATCGACTGAGTTTGCGAGGCGAGAGATCAGCTCGTAGATTACGGGTTGAGCCGACACGAATTCACTACTGTCGGAGTTGAAGGTGACACGGGTGTCTAGGGCCATGGTGTTCTCCTTGTGTGCTGGTTCATCTGAATCGTCAGCACGGTTTTTGGTTGCTAGTTTGGGGTCGTTAACGGCTACGTGGTTTCGGTGGTTAATCTGGCGATAGTCGGTGCCACGACGTGGGAGGGCACCAGTGTGGAGATGTTGCCGCCGAGGGTGGCGATCTCCTTGACGCGGGAGGAACTTACATATTGGTTCTCAATCGAGGAGAAAAGGCAGATGGTCTCGATTTCGCCGTCCAAGTGCCGATTCATCAACGCCATCGCGCTCTCGTACTCGAAGTCACTAGTGATTCTAAGGCCTCTGACGATG
The DNA here is from genome assembly GCA_963662485.1 of Dehalococcoidia bacterium. Classification (GTDB taxonomy): domain Bacteria; phylum Chloroflexota; class Dehalococcoidia; order Lucifugimonadales; family Lucifugimonadaceae; genus Bin127. Next base: position 886,121 of record OY759581.1, read on the forward strand.
GCCTTGGCGCCGGATTTGCGGGCAAAGCCAACGGTCAAGCCGCTGTATGGCATCACCTCAACGTTGGTTTCGTCGCCCGCCGCCTCGCGGATCATGTTGACACGTTCGCCGACATCGAACATCACGCGCTTTGCCGGACCGTCGTAGACCGCGACGATGAGCGAATCGAAGAGAGCCGCCGCGCGACGGATCACGTCGATGTGTCCGTTGGTCACGGGATCGAAGGTGCCGGGATACAGGGCCAAGACGTTGCTCATCGTTGGGGTGCAGTTTCTTCGGTGTTCGGGAATGCGTAGATGGTGAGGCTGGTGTCGCCGTATCTTTTTCGGTTGATGACGGTTGCGCCGCTGATGTCGTCGGGCAGGTTCAGGTCAGATCGGTGTTCGGCGATGATCCAAGCGTCGGGATTGAGAAGGTTGTTGCCGAGCAATCCGGCGATCAGCAATTCCCAAGGTTCAACATCGTAAGGTGGATCGGCGAACACGATGTCGTATCGGTTTCCGACGAGTCTTGGTAGCGCTTTAATCGCGTCCATCCGGTAGACTGACGCTTTGTCGGCGAATCCTCGCGTCGCGAGACTTTCGTTAATCCCGTTGCCACGCCGACGATCGATCTCGACGAAATCCACTCGTTTTGCGCCATGCTCAAGCAAGTCGATCCCGACGGCACCGGTTCCGGCGTATAAATCGAGCGCGGTCTTGCCAACCGCACCCGCAGGACCAAGCATCGAAATGATCGCGGAACGCGTCCTCGACGATGTGGGACGGAGCCCGTATCTCGTTCTACGTCTATTCCTTTCGGTGCGTTTCAACTCTCAAGTGTTTGATCCGACCCTCGGCGTGCCGATGTGTTGCCGTGGATCCGATTTCTTCGATTATGCGGAATCGATGGGTAACCGATTCAACTAGACACGATGCGATTTGCGACGTTTCTTGAGATCGATCAAGCCGAGAGTTGCATCTGTAACATTGATTCCATAGGCATGCGCCAATTTCTGTGGATTGTAGTTTGAAAATGAACCCGAATCTTGACGACTCGGATCGCGCTCCCGAGTCCGACGAAAGCAACCGATATTCGCGCTTGGAACTCGATCGTCTACGCAAGATTGACGAGATGAGGGAGCAAGGCGTCGATCCGTTCCCGGCGAGGGTGAAGAGGACGCATCCCGTCGCCGACGCGATTGAGCTGTTCGTCGCCGCGGAATCGAAATCTGACGGTGCAGACGAATCCGGCACGGTTCGGACCGAAACCGTTCACGTCGCAGGGCGCGTTATGGCGCGGCGCGGCATGGGCAGAATGTCGTTCTTGGATATCCGCGACGGCAGCGGTGAAATCCAGATCCAAGCGCGCAAAGACGTTCTGTCTGACGATTTCGAGCTTCTTTCGATGCTGGACATCGGCGATTTCGTCTCGGTTTCGGGCCCGGTCATCCGCACGCGGCGAGGGCAGATATCGATTGAAGCGCAAGGCTTCGCGATCATCTCAAAATCGATGCGACCTTTGCCTGAAAAGTGGCACGGGTTGCAAGACGCGGAGACGCGCGTACGCCAACGCTATCTCGATCTGTTGTCGAACGATCGGGCGGTGCGGAACGCGAGAGCGCGATCAAAGGTCGCATCATCGGTGAGGAAGTTCATGGAGCGGCGCGGATACATCGAGGTTGAGACGCCGATTCTTGTGCCAATCGCTGCCGGCGGTTTCGCCGAACCCTTCGAGACGTATCACAACGCCTTGGGGCGCGGCTTATTTCTACGGATCGCCACCGAGCTTTATCTCAAGCAGTTGGTTGTCGGCGGCATGGACAGGGTCTTTGAAATAGGGAAGATCTTCCGCAACGAAGGGATCGATGCTGATCACAACCCCGAGTTCACGACGATGGAGAGCTACGAGGCATACGCCGACTACAACGACGTGATGCGCCTGACGGAGCAACTCGTCGCACACGTTGCGACGGAGGTGAACGGAACGACCGAAGTTCCGGTGCCCGATGCGGACGACGGCGCGACGATCGACTTGGCGCCGCCGTGGCCGCGGCTCGACCTCAGAAAGGCGATAATCGACGCCTCCGGAATCGACTTCCGCGCGCACCCGACGCGGGATGAGTTGGCTTCCGCGATGTCTGATCGCGGGATGCACGTCGAACCGGACTCGACCTGGCAACAACTACTAGACAAGATAATCTCCGCCTCTGTGGAACCGAAATTGGTCGCGCCGACGTTTCTCGTCGATTACCCGTTGGCGATGTCTCCTCTAGCCAAGAAAAAGCCGGGACACGATGACATTGTGGAGCGCTTCGAGGCGTTCGTTTTGGGGCGGGAACTCGCCAACGCGTTTACCGAACTCAATGATCCCGTTGACCAACGCGAACGTTTCGAGGAACAGGAACGCCAACGCGTCGAGTTCGGCGATGTCGAGGCGGACCGGTTGGACGAGTCGTTCCTGCTTGCGGTAGAACACGGCATGCCACCGACTGGCGGACTCGGTATCGGCATCGACCGTTTGGCGATGCTGGTTACCGGCGAGAGTTCGATACGCGAAGTGACGCTGTTTCCCCAACTGAGATCTTGAGGACCCGAATCGATGCTGGAATTAAGAAAGATTGTCAATGAAACCGACGCGGTACGAGCCGCTCTGGACAAGCGAGGCGAAGTCGATCCGCCGATCGACGAGATCATCGCGCTTGACGTCCGTCGCCGTGAACTGATCCGGGAGACGGACGCGGCGCGGCAACGTCGCAACGAGGTGTCTAAACGCATCGGTGCGGAGAAACGACGGCCAACCGACGACGAGATTCACGAAATGCGCGCCACCGGTGACCGCATATCGGGGCTTGAGGACGAGGCCCGAGACGTGGAGAATAACCTGCGCGATTTGATGTTGGTGATACCCAACTTGCCGTTGGACGATGTGCCCGACGGCTTGGATGAAAGTTTCAACGTGATCGAACGCGCAGCCGATCCACCGCCAGCGCGGGATTGGGATACGCCGCATTGGGATATCGGCGAGCGGACGGGAATCATCGACATGGAAGGCGCGGCGAACATCTCCGGTAGCCGTTTCTACATGTTGCGCGGACAAGGCGCGCGGTTGCACCGCGCGATTGTCGGTTGGCTTCTAGACACGTTGGTTGACGAGTTTGGATACGAGGAGCTGAATCCGCCTTACCTCGTTCGCGAAGAGACATTGGTCGGAAGCGGCAACCTGCCCAAATTCGCCGATGACCTGTACAGAGACGAGGAAGCGGGATTGTGGATGATCCCGACGTCGGAGGTTTCACTCAACGGTATCTATCAGGACAACATCATCAGCGCCGATCTGCCTCTCAAATACTGCTCGCACTCGCCCTGTTTCCGCAAAGAGCACGCCGCCGCCGGGCGAGACGTGCGCGGAATGAAGCGCGTTAAGCAGTTCGAGAAGGTCGAGATGTTCCGTTTCGTCGAGCCTGACGAATCGGATGCCGCATTGCACGAGATGATCGAGATTTCACTCGAACTGTGCCATCGACTGGGATTCACAACTCGATTGCTGAAACTTTGTGCTGGTGACATCGCGTTCCAGTCAGCCAAAACCTACGACATCGAGGTTTGGTCACCCGGTGGACAGGAGTGGCTGGAGATTAGCTCACTTTCCACGTGCACCGATTTCCAAGCGCGCCGCAACAACACCCGCTATCGCCCCGAAGTTGGCGGCGAAACTCGCTTCCCGCACACCCTCAACGGCTCCGCGCTCGGAATGCCCCGTACCTTCATCACCGTCCTCGAAAACGGCTTGCAGGCCGACGGAAGCATAGTCCTACCAGAAGTCCTTTGGAACCGGATGGGATGCGACAGGATTGAGCAGTTCTAGCCGACGCGCCGTTGCCGACCACGAAATCCTCATGTCCGCTTCAAAGTTTGAACCGAAAGAAATAGACCAAGCCGGCCGCATTCTGGCGAACGTGCCCGCAGAAGGCGAAGATGATCGCGAGTGGGTGGACGCGTTCCGGTACATCGGTCGATGGCGCGCGGCTCACGCCGGCCCGCTGGCGACGTTTCGCAACAACCTGCAACGGCGCGTCGGAAGGCGAGGTATCGTCGCGCAACGACTGAAGCGCATGCCGACGATCATCTCGAAGTTAGGGCGACTGCCTTGGTTGAAACTGTCTCGAATGCAGGATGTCGGCGGTTGCAGAGTGATCCTTCCAACCGCGGACGAGGCCTTTTGGTTGGCGACCGACTACGCTGACAGCAAGATTCGACACGAGTGGGTCGGATTCAAGGATTACATCAACGATCCCAGATCGTCCGGATACCGCGGTCTCCATCTGGTGTACGGCTATCACAGTGAACGCAGGCCGGATTGGCACGGGTTAAAGACCGAGATTCAGATTCGGTCACAACTTCAACATCAATGGGCTACCGCCGTTGAAACGGTAGGTACGTTTACCCGTAACGACCTCAAATCTAGCATCGGCGATTCTGACTGGCTCCGGTTTTTCGCATTGATGAGTGCCGTGATCGCGTTGAAAGAAAACGCTCCCCCAGTTCCGGACACGCCTACTGACTATGCCGCGTTGGTCGATGAGATACGCGACCTCGATGAGACTCTCGGAATCGTTGAGAGTTTGGCAACGGTCGCGTTGGTAACGCATCTACTGTCCAACACGAGCAGATTCAGAAACCGTTGGGTAGTCTTGACGCTCGATTTGGTTAAGGAACGAATCCAGACGGATTACTTCTCTGAAACCGAAAAGGATGTGGCTGGGGATTTCTACGCGTTTGCCGAATTGTCTACCCGTCATGACCCGTACATCCAAGTGGTCATGGTTTCGATCAACTCGCTCGGTGCATTGCGCCGAGCGTATCCGAACTACTTTGCTGACCTGACGGAGTTCACTGTTTTGGTAAGCGAGGTACTCGATTAACCGGCGCGTTTCGCTGCTTGAGCCGCCTTCTGCAGTTTCGCCAAACGACGTTCGCGTCGCCGCGTCAATTTCTGCATGACCCGCTCGAATGCCTCTGACGGCGTTTCCCCGGCTCTGGTTTTTCGGGTTTTGACTGCCATTTCTAGACCCTGCGTTACTTCGTTGCCAATTGTTAGCTAGTTCTATTATCGCGTGTCAACGCGCCGCGCGCACAGCGTATTTTCCGGATCGGGTAGCGAACTCAGGTTTCAAGCCCTCACCGAGTTGAACTCATTCATGGTTGCTTCGACGCCGCGGGCGATGATCGACTCGACGGCTTGCGCGGCGTGTTTGGCGGCAGCATCGATTGCTGCACGGTCGTCATCGCTAGGCTCACCTAGGACGTGATCGATTTGCGAGTCGCCCGCTGACGGTTTACCGACGCCGATGCGGACGCGCGGGAATCCGTCGTCCGAGAGCGTGTCGATTATTGACTTCAAGCCGTTATGCCCGCCAGCGCCACCGCCGCGTCGCACCCGGATGCGGCCTGGTGGCAGGTTGATATCGTCGGTGATGACGATGAGGCGAGAGATTTCGGTCTCGTAGTTTCCAAGTAGCGCGCGCGCGGCTGCGCCGGATCGATTGACAAAGGTCTTGGGATAGGCGACGACTACCGATTGCTGGTGGATGGTGACTCGGGTGACGCGGGAAGGCCCCTCGTCTTGGAGCCGTGCATTCGACGCCCGCCGCAAGATATCGGCGGCCCACCATCCGACGTTGTGCCTTGATCGAACGTATTTGTCACCCGGATTGCCGATGGCGAGAACGATCCACGGGTTTTGGGTTTTTTGAACCGACGGACTCCGGGATTTCGGATCTGCGAATAGGCGAGATAGCCGTTCGAGCGGATTTAGATTGCGAGACACCGCGTGAAAAGGGGTTACAGCAGCTTGGTTGCGGCGTCGGTCTGCGAATTCGAGATTTCGGGGATATTGCCCTCAAGGATGCCTTTGAACTGCTCCTCGTCCAATACCGGCACGTCGAGTCGGATGGCGCGGTCGAGTTTAGAGCCGGCATCGGCACCGGCTACGAGGTAATCGGTCTTTTTGGAGACGCTACCGGTGGATTTGGCACCGAGTGCTTTCACGGCGTTGGCAGCCTCGGTGCGCGAAAATCCGTCCAGTTTGCCGGTGATGACGAACGTCAGACCTTTTATTGGATGGTCGGCGGTCGGTTCTGGGGAGTCGTCCTCGATGGTTAACCCTAGATCCCGCAATCGATTGGAGAGCTGCACGTTCGCTTCGTTCTTCGCCCAGTCGCGGATCGATTTGGCGAGGATCGGACCGATGCCTTCGACGGCGGTGAGTTTGTCTTCCTCGGTTTCTAGGAGGTATGGCAGTGATCGGAACTCGCGGGATAAAGTCTCCGCGATTTCGGTCCCGACGCCCAAGATGCCGAGTCCAAAGATCAACCTAGGCAACGGCTGAGATTTTGACCGCTCAATGGCATCGACAAGGTTTTGTGCGCGTTTTTCGCCCATCCGCTCCATCGCTAAAAGATCGTCCATCCGCTCGTGCAAGGTGTAGATCTCGGCGATGCTAGATACGAGGTTCTGGCGCGCCAATTCTTTGGCGAGTTTCTCGCCTAAACCTTCGATGTCCATCGCGGGCCGCGACGCGAAGTGTTCGAGGAGACGCTCGAATTGTGCCGGGCACGCCGAGTTGATGCATCGGACATCGGCTTGCTCTTCATCGCGTGCCACCGGCTCGCTGCACGCAGGACAATCAGAGTCAATGCGGTAGGGTTGCGAGTCTTTGGCGCGTTCATTGTCAGGTGCCGGACCAACGACTTGCGGGATGACATCGCCGGCGCGTTGGACGATGACGCGGTCGCCGGCGCGGATGTCCTTGCGGTTGATGTCCTCTTCGTTGTGGAGTGTGGCGCGGGAAACGTTGACGCCGCCGACCATGATCGGTTCGAGGACCGCCCAAGGATTGATCGCGCCGGTGCGGCCGACGTGGGTGCGAATCTCCAGAAGTTTGGTAACCGCCTGCTCGGCTGGGAACTTGTATGCCGTCGCCCAGCGTGGATCGCGTCCGACAGAACCCAACCGATTTTGCAAAGTGATGTCGTCGATCTTGATGACGACGCCGTCGATGCCGAAATCTAGATCGGCTCTGGCGTCGGCGGCTTGTTCCAGCAATCTCAACGCGTCTTCAACTGTCGAAACGCGGCGCGTCCAGTCGTTCGTCTTGCAACCCCAACGCTTCATCGCTTCCAGCGACTCGAATTGCGAGTTGGGAATTTCGCCATTCTCGGCGTATCCGATTGAGTAGAAAAACATGTCCAGCGGGCGTTTCGCGGTCTCGGAAGAATCGAGTTGCCGCAGGGAGCCGGAAGCGGAGTTTCGCGGATTGACGTATTGGGGCAATCCAGCGGCGTCGCGCTCTTCGTTCAGACGGTCGAAAGCCGAGATCGGATAGAAGACTTCGCCGCGCAATTCGATAGTGCCGGGAACGTCGTCGCCGTTGAGCGCGAGCGGCACCGAACGGATCGTGCGAATGTTGTCGGTGATGTTTTCGCCTTGAGTGCCGTCGCCGCGCGTCGCCGCTTTCGTCAGCACGCCATCGACGTACGTGACCGCCACCGCTAGACCGTCAATCTTGAGCTCCAATGTGATATCCGCCGATTCGATCTCAAGATAATCGAGCGCGCGCCGATACCACACATTGAACGTCTCTTCGTCGGTGACGTTGCTGAGGCTGAGCATCGGCACAGGGTGGATTACCGGCTCGAACTGTTGCGAAGGCGCCGCGCCGACCTTAAGCGTCGGCGAGTCGGGAGTCTTGAGTTCCGGATGCTGCCCTTCGATGCCTTGCAGTTCGCGAAAGAGGCGATCGTACTCAGCATCAGACAGCGTCGGCGCGTCCAACACGTAGTACTCGCGATTGGCGCGATTCAGCGTCTCGCGCAACTCGGCGGCGCGAGAAGAGGCGTTTGACAAATCGGTTTCGGGCGCGGGCAAAGCGAGGTTCTCGGTTCTTGCGACTGAAAAGATTCTAGCAACAACCCCGTTCGCGACAACCGAACGCAGGCGACGGATCGCGAACAGCGGTCGCACGCAGTTCTCGAATGCCACCTGTTTATACTTGCGTGATGCGTCGATGATCGAGAACTTTGCTGTGTTCTCAACGTATCGTTGCTGTAGAACCGCGAAGAGCAGAGGGTTACGCGAAGAAGCGATGGCAGAGGTTAGGCCGTTTCGAGGAATCCGCTTTACCGCGGCGTCGCAGGGGCGCGATCTCGGCGACTATCTCTCGCCGCCGTTCGACATGATCACTGCCGCCGTCGAACAGGAGCTTTTGGCGCGGTCGCAACACAACATCGTGCGGTTGGAGTTGGCACCGCGTGAGGGTGTGGACCGGTACGGGTTCGTCGCTGAAACGCAGGCGCGATGGGAAGTCGACGGGGTGTTGATGCGAGACTCCGAACCGTCGATTTACGTCACCGAAGAGTCGTTCGAATATGGCGGCGAGGCGCAGACGCGGCGGGGATTCATCGCCGCCGTGCGTTTGGAAGAGTACGATCGCGGCATCATTTTTCCGCATGAGCAGACGCGCGGACCATGGGTGGATGATCGAGTGGAGATGATGCGCGCGACACGTTCAGCGTTAAGCCCGTTGCTGGTGGTGTTTCAGGACGACATTCGGCACTCAGTCGGCGGCATCATCCGCGCCGTGACTGGCGGCCCGCCGCTCGAGGTGGCGACGATGGCGGGCGGCTATTCCTTGCGACTTTGGCAGCTCAAAGACCCGGGAACCCAGGAAGTCTTGCGCGGGCTGATGCGAGACTCGCCGGTTTTCATCGCTGATGGACATCATCGTTACGAGGCGGCGATGCGGTATCGCAGCAAGATCCGCGCCACGCGCGAGATCGGGTCAAACGAAGCGGTCAACTACCGCATGATGCACATCGTGTCTATTGACGAGCCGGGTTTGATAACACGCGGCTACCACCGCGTAGTCCACAACATCAGCGAACGGGAAATGGAGCGATTGGTTGCGCGGATCAGCGAGACGTGCACATTGCGAACCATCGCGAATGTCGACGGTGGCGATGCGAGTCGGCGATCGCGGGCGATGCTAAACTCCGTCGGCAAACGCGATGACGGCGAATTCGTTTTCGGTGTGCACGGACTACCCGGCGGATTTCAACTCGCAGCTATGCGTTCCGAAGCGACCGAACGCGAGCCGAGCGCGAACGCGCTTGAGCGATCGGATTATCGGCGTCTGCATCGAGAGATTCTTGAGGTGCTGTTCGACGAGGTTCGACTAGACGAAGTCGTGGATTTCGAGTACGAATCGGAAAATGTGGTTGCCCGCGTCGATTCGGGCGAAGCTCAATTGGGCATCATCATGCGTTCGATCCCGATGCCCGATTTCGTGGACATCGTCACGCGCGGCGATCGTTTACCGCCCAAGGCGACCAATTTCTATCCCAAACCGCCAGCCGGCGCCGTGATCCAGTCCCTAGAAGGCGATCTGTAAACAATGTCAATCCGACGAATGTCATTCCGACAGGCGATGTCATTCCGAGCGAAGCGAGGAATCTCACCACGCCGCGCCGGCGCTGTGAAAGAGATTCTTCACTTCACGTTGCTCCGTTCAGAATGACAAGAACAGCGGCACTCGATTCAAATTGACCGAACACGCGCTGCTCGGTTCAGTTTGACCGGACTGTCAACTAGAGTCGTTGACATGAAAATCACCAAAGTCACGCCGTTGCTGGGACAGGGCAATATCTGCGCCAGCTGGGTCTTCGCAAAGGTCGAGACGGACGAGGGATTGATCGGCTACGGCGAGGGCACGAGGCACGCCGGTCCGGTCATCGCCGAGGCGATTCGATGGCTTGCACCGCATGTCGTCGGCAAGAACCCGTTCGATGTCGAAGCGTTGTACGCGACGATGTTCAAGGCTACTCACTACACTTGGGGAGCCGTTTTCAGCTGTGCGATTTCGGCAATCGAGTCGGCTCTGTGGGACATCATGGGCAAAGCCACCGACAAACCGGTGTATGAGCTACTCGGCGGCAGGGTTTGGGACAGCGTCGCGCTGTATACACATATCGGCGGCGGTAGCCAGATCATCCGCATGAGCATCGAGGACGGCGCGGTTGCGGCGGATGATTTCGGTGCGATCCGAGGACGCGCCCAAGACCTCACGGCGCGCGGCTTCAACTGCGTCAAGACGTTTCAGGCGGGTCGATACGACGTCACGCCGGGCAATGTCGCCAATCTCGGAGATTTCTGGCCCAACATGCACATGGATCGTGCCAGCATCCAAGCGACGGCGCGCAAGGTCGAGTTCATCCGCGAACAGGTCGGCGACGATGTCGAAATCGCCTTCGATGCACACGGTCTGAACGCGGTATCTGCGCTTCGACTCGCCAAAGCATTGGAACCCTACGATCTGCTGTGGTACGAAGAGCCGGTGCATCCATTCAATCTGTCAGCGCTCAAGCAGTTGCGAGCGGGTACCTCGATACCCATCGCGATGAGTGAACGGCTTCACGCCGCGCCGGAGTTCGCCGAGGTGATCGACACCGGCGCCGTCGATGTCGTCATGGTCGATGTCCAGTGGTGCGGAGGCGTATCGCAAGCCAAGAAGATCGCCGCCATCGCCGAGGCAAATTACCTGCCCGTTACCCTCCACAACTGCAACAGCCCGTTGGCGTCGATCATCAACGCCCACATCGCCGTAACGCTTCCGAACTTCCTCAACATGGAGTTCATAGACCCCGACGTCCCGTGGCGCGACGAGATCATCTCCGAGCCGCTCCAAGTCAAAAACGGACGCCTCCACCTCAACGACAAGCCCGGCTGGGGCGTAGAAATCGACGAAGAAGCCCTAGCAAGATACCCCTACCACCGCGAAACCAGCGCCTACGAAGAACGCGACCAACGCATCTTGGGCACGCGGTAATTGCACTTTGAGCGCCCCGTGATTCGCTCCTGAAGGTCTCGATTGGCCGGCTACGGCACTTCAGGTTTTCGCCGCCATCGTTCATCCCGATCGCGCCACACAATCACTGACATCTTGGTATAATCCTGTGCAACTTGAGATTGTCGCGACGAAAAACGGTAGGTATGCGATGAGCAACAACCATTTGCAATTGATGGCCCATCTGATGCGACGGGCCGGTTTTGGTGCTTCGAGGGAGGAACTCGATGCGCTGGTCGAACAGGGTTACGATGCCACAGTCGAGAGTCTGATGGACACCGACGACCCGAACTCGATGGACCTCGATCTGATCCGAAGGTACCACCCCGACCACATGGGGATGATGGGCAACAACATCGGGTCGCACTGGATGTATCGGATGATTTCCACCGATGCACCGTTGCGGGAAAAGACAGCCCTGTTCTGGCACGGCATCTTCGCCACCGGCTACTCGAAACTAGCCAACGGCAAGGTGCTGCATGACCAGATCCGCATGTTCGCCCGGCATGGTCTAGGTCGGTTCGACAATCTGCTGGTCGAGCTGTCGAAAGACCCGGCGATGATTGTTTGGTTGGACAACTGCGAGAACCATAACGGCGCGATCAACGAGAACTACGGTCGCGAACTGCTTGAACTCTTCTCGATGGGCGTCGGGCACTACTCCGAGGACGACATCAAGGAGGCGGCGAGAGCGTTCACCGGTTGGACCATCGGCAACACCGACTACATGACGCTCAAGTCGATGCGAGACTCGATCTGGCCCTATGGCCGGCTCTCTTTCCACTTCGAGTTCAATCCGGACGATCACGACAACGGTGAAAAGGAGTTTCTGGGCGAGAAAGGCAATTTCGACGGTCAGGACATCATCGACATCATCTGTGCGCAGCCGGCCACGGCGCGCTTCATCGCCCGCCACATGTACAGCTTCTTCGTCGCGGACGAACCTCCGGTGCCGGAGTGGCCTTACAAGCCGCCGCGCGATCCGGAAGCCATCGAGATGCTGGCGCAGGTCTATTTCGACAGCGGCTACAACATCAAAGAGATGATCCGCGCCCTGCTGATGTCGGACTTCTTCAAATCCGAGGACGTTATGTACCAGCGCGTCAAGAGCCCGGTCGAGTTGATGGTCGGGGTATTGAAATTGACCGGCGAGTTCCCGCGCCCGAAAGAGGAGATGATCCCGACGCATATGCATGCGATCTTCATGGGTCAGCACCTGATGAACCCGCCTTCAGTTGAAGGTTGGCACTGGGGCACCGAGTGGATCGACTCCGGCGCATTGGTCGAACGCGTCAACTTCGCGTCCGAACGGCTTGGCAACCTTGAGAGTCCGGGCGTCCAGAACATGGTCGGCAACGTCTTGTCCGAAAAGAACGGCGAAACCGATCCGGCGGAGCTGGTCGATAAGGCGTTGGAGCAGTTGTCGCTGTCGGAAATCACCGATGCGACGCGCGAATCGCTCATCGAGTTCGTGGTTCGCAGCGACGAGATCGGCGGTTCCGACCGTCTCACTCCAGAGGAACGGGCTGCCAATGCGCTCAAGATCGTTGCCGCCGCGCCTGAGTTCCAAAGGGCATGATCGGGGCATCAAGGATCAGACATCGAAATCGTCAGGACGGACTACAGAAGAGAGGCATTCGCAAGGGATGCCCGTACGGGTGAAACATGACTTCGGCTGATACGCATTCAAAAACCGAGCGCATAGCTTACAACCGCACTATCGGCGTCACGGCGATGTTCGGCAGGGGTTTCTACTATCCGGTCGACATGGTCGGCGGTAGCAATGACCGCCTCTACGTCTTAAACCGTTCTTCCGACGGTGACAAACGCGGTGTACGCGTGACGGTGATGAATCTGGACGAAGAGTACTTCGGCATCTTTGGTGCATGGGGCGTCGGAGACGGTCAATTTACCTGGCCGAACTCGATAGCCATCAGCAGCGATGAGCGGTTGTTCATCACGGATGACTATCTGAACCGCGTCACCGTGATGTCCACCGATGGAGATTTCATCGAAAAATGGGGCGATGTTGGCTCCGACGATGGACAGTTCGATGGTCCGAACGGCGTCGATTGCGATTCCGACGACGAGATTCTGGTTTCCGACCACCGGAACAACCGCGTGCAACGTTACGACGCGGATGGAGATTTCCTCGGCGCATTCGGCGAAACCGGCGAAGGCGATGGTCAATTCGTCATGCCGTGGGGAGTGTCCACTTGCGATGACGGCAATGTTTTGGTCGCCGACTGGGGAAACGACCGCATCCAGAAGGTAACCCCCGGCGGCGAATTCGTCGCATCGTTCGGCAGTCCGGGGGACGGGGATGGCGAACTGCACCGCCCATCGAGCGCGTGTGAGGACCCCGACGGGTACGTCTACGTCGCCGACTGGGGCAATCATCGAGTGCAAGTATTCGACCCTGACGGCGGATTTGTGCAGTCCTTGCGGGGGCAAGCGACGGTGTCGAAGTGGGCGCAGGACTTTCTCGACACGAACCTCGAGGAAGCCGCCGCACGATCCAAATCGAACCTCGATTTGGACCCGGACCTCTTCGAAGATGACGCTAATGAGCAGTCTTCTCACATCGAGAAGTATTTCTGGGGCCCGTCAGCGGTCAAATTGATCGATGGGCATATCTACGTAGTTGATACTGTCAGACACCGCGTGCAGGTGTTCGACATCATCGAAAACAGCTAAGAAAGGGACGGAGCGAAAACGATCCAGTCTCAATCGAAGACCGTTCGAGTTGCCGTGTTGCCATTGAAAACGTTGACGGGCGATTCGAAGTAACCCTATCGGTATGGTGCCGACACGCGGCTCATCCTCAGGAGGAAATCAAATGACATCCCAACGTGATCCCGCCCTCGTGGTGATACAGCTTTCCGGCGGCAACGATGCCATGAACACGGTAGTGCCGTACACCAACGGTATCTACCAAGATTCTCGGTCCGCCATCCGTCTCGAAGAGCATGAGGTGATCGACCTCAACGGCAAACTCGGTCTGCATCCCAGCATGGGACCGATCAAGAACTTGTGGGATCAAGACAACGTTGCCATCGTAAACGGTATCGGATACCCCAAGCCCAACCGGTCGCACTTCCGATCCATGGACATCTGGCACACCGCCGAATCTGTTGACGTCGCACCTGACGGCTGGCTCGGGCGAACCATACGGGAAATCGACCCTGAACACCAGAACGTCGTCGCCGGCGTCAACTTTGGACGCGGATTGCCGCGCGCTCTCCATTGCAAAGGCGTCCCGGTAGCATCCGTCGGCAATCTTGCCACTTACGGCTTGATGCCCGACATCGACGATACGGCCACCCGCGACCTAGCGCTAAACATCTTCACTAGGATGTACGGACCCCGCGAAGGCCGAGACGCCATCTTGGAAGCCATCGGTGACACCGGAATGAGTGCCTATCTCGGTGCCGACATCCTGCGTGCGGCGCCGGATCAATACCGATCCTCCGTTGAGTACGGCGACAACATGATCGCACAGCAGATGAAGGACATCGCGCAGGTGATGTGTGCCGACGTCGGCACCCGCGTCTTCTACACGCAGCACGGTTCGTACGACACTCACTCCGGCGAACTCCTCAACCACGCGACCCTTTGGGACGAACTCTCAAACGCCGTTGGTGACTTCTTCTCCGACTTGGAAGAGCACGGACTTGAAGACGACGCTGTGGTGATGGTGTTCAGCGAGTTCGGTCGCCGGATCGACGACAACGGATCTGGAACTGACCATGGATCAGGCGGCGTCGCATTCGTCATGGGCTCAAACGTCAAAGGTGGCTTCTACGGCGAGTACCCATCGCTCGACCCCGTCGACCAAGTCGAAGGCGACATGGCATACAACAACGACTTTCGAGGTCTGTACGCCACCGTGCTAGACGACTGGATGGGCATCGATCCCAACCCCATCCTCGGCGGCAACTTCGAACAGTTCGACATGATCGCGCGGTAGTTAACTGCGTCGTGAAGGATGAAACGTAGGGGTTAACCTTCATTTCCCCTACGTTTCCGTTGACCGGACGAGGATGAAGCGGCGAAGGACAAACATAGGGCGTGGTGCCTTTGGTCGCCCCGTGCCCGCCGATCAACATGCGGACGAGGTTTTGGAGCGCATCCTTCGCAAGGGAAGGCCGTTAACAGAAGACGCGGTTTTCCTCGGACTGTACAAGATTCTTCGCAACAATAACCAAAGCCAACTCTTCCAGAAGGTACGGTCGAGCAAGGATTTGGGAGGATACCGGTATTTCTACTTCTCGCCAGATATCGATTTGCTGGAAGTTCGCACAAACGGCATCGTAGTAGGTTACGAACTAAAGGGATATCGCAAGGCGGGACGTGATATGAAACCGCCAACGCACTATGAAGGGCTGGACCAAGCGCTCGCGATGCTAAAGAATCCAGTTAGTCCACCTGGTTCGCAGTCCTTCGGCGGAAGCGTATTTGACTTCGTATATCTAGTGCATCCAGAAGGTTCCTCGGTTGACCAGCTTGCCGACCTCATTGAAATGTGTACTCCATTAGGCCTCATCATAGTCAATCGGACTGGCACCAACGAAGTGGTCAAACCGAAGCGAAATCCGTTTCTAGATCAGAACCTAAAGGCACACTTCATCTCTCGGCTCGATACCCTAGATTCTTACAAACAGATCAAGGTCAACCCTGTGCAGTAGAGGCGCGTGAGACGCGCAATTCACCCCATCTAATCCTTGCCCGTCGAGGGGGGACCGGGTAAGGACGGGTCACACGCTCTATGGATTCCGGCTTTCGCCGGAATGACGTAGGGTCTGTTATCGCCTAGCCGCTGTCGTCTGCCGTCGAGATGCCTTTGCCGCGGAGGAAGCGGCTGCCCAGAGCGACGCTCCAGATCACCCACGGGATGTAGCAGAGCCGAGATATCGCGAGACCGGTTTCGGTCGTTGTCGTGTGTCCGATGATTAACGCGATTAGGGCGATCAGTGAAACGGCGGCGATGACAAGAGCCCAGATGCGGGCCGATCCTGACGGGAATAGTGCCGCCAATCCGAGATTGAACGCTAGAAATCCGGTCGCAACGGCTGCGCTCGACAGTATCGTGATGCCAGAATCTACTCGGTAGACTGCGATTGCTACCTGTACCGCCTGATCGGAATCGAGATCGGTCTGCGCGAGCACGAGGGCGAGTCCAGAGATGATGACCCATCCAAAGGCTCCAACCGTCAGACAAAGGATGCCGAGCCGTGAGAACGCGGCCGCCGTGCTGTCGTCTCGTATCGCTTGACCGACGATAACTCGGTTGATGCCCGATATACCGTAGAGCATCAATATCAAACCGAGTGGGATCACAAGTCCGGTGATGTGTGAAAGCGCCCGATTATCGACGTACGCGTTGATCTTGCCGAGGGCATCGTCCGCTTCAGCATTGTCGATGAACATGCCACCCGGTTCGACCATGAAGAAGAGCAGGGCGAGTATCGGACCCGCGATCAATGACCATGCTTCTAGTTTGTTCAGCAGATGTGTTCCCATTGCGTTACTCTCCGAGTCCGATTGAAATGTTCCGCGATACGGTAGAGATTACCATCTTTGGCATCTGCTAACCGCGTCACGCGATCCACCGCCGCGTGTCGGAAACTCTAAGTTCGTGCGCGAAGCAAAGAATGGGGAATGGTGGGCGATGGAGGACTCGAACCTCCGACCTCATGCGTGTGAAGCATGCGCTCTAACCAGCTGAGCTAACCGCCCATCTTCGGAACATCGACGTGTTCCGGATGCGGAACGTTGCGGGTGAAGGGTTGGTGGCGATGACAAGACTCGAACTTGTGACCTAGCGCTTATGAAGCGCTCGCTCTAACCTGCTGAGCTACATCGCCCCCGTTCAATCGACCAGACTGACGCCCGCGCGTCGATAGTTACTATGGTATCCCCGCCAAGATGCACGGTCAAGAAGGCAAAGATGCGGCGCGCAGATCAGTCGGCGACGTAATTGCCGCTCTTGCCGCCGCTTTTTCGGAGCAGCCGGAGATTCGATATCTGGATGCCGCGTTCCGCAGATTTGCACATGTCGTAAACCGTGAGCGCGGCGATCGACGCGGCGGTCATCGCCTCCATTTCGACGCCGGTGCGCCAAGTGGCGCGGGCGGTTGCGGCGATGTTCAATCCCGATCCGTCGGCAAGTGGTTCGATTTCCACTTCGATTTGAGAGATCGGGATGTTGTGGCACATCGGGATGAGTTCGGCGGTGCGCTTGGCACCCATCACGCCGGCAAGTTTCGCAGTCGCAATAACATCGCCTTTGCCGATGCCGCAGCCTCGGATCAATGACAGCGTTTTCGCGGACATCAACACTTCACAACCCGCGGTCGCAACCCTTTCGGTGATCGCTTTGTCGCCAACATCCACCATCCGCGCTTCACCAGACGGATTGATGTGTGTCAATTGAGTCTCGGGTTCGGAGTTGACGGTTTGATCTTCGGTACCGATGTCGAGGTCATCGAAGGATGTGTTACTTTCGCTGCCCGCGGCGTCACCACGCTCATAGCCACCATCGACCAACTGATCGCTCGCGGGAAGCGATGAAGCTTCGCGAACCATCGCGTCGCATTGCTCGTTCTGAGGATGCCCGGAGTGTCCCTTGACCCATCGGAACGAGACCTCTCGGTCTTCGACAGCATCAAGTAGGCGCCCCCACAGATCGGGGTTGAGCGCCTTCGCGCCTTGTTTGTTGCGCCGCCAACCGTTGGCGCGCCAACGCGCCGCCCATCCTTTGGACATGCCATTGACGACGTAACTCGAATCGGACACTACTTCCGTTTTCCGCCCGCGTCCCATTTCCGCAGTGCTCTCGAGTCCTGCAATCGCCCCCATCAACTCCATCCGATTGTTGGTCGTGCGACGGTACCCCCGCGACAACTTCCAACTCTTGCCGTTGGCTTCGATCACCACGCCGAACCCGCCCGGACCCGGGTTACCGATGGCACCACCATCGGAATAAACGAAAAGGTCAGTTGTCATCGCGTTGTCTGCGCTCCATTGTGGTTCGGGAGGTCGAGCATGGAATCATGAAAACCGGCAGAATTAATGGTGTTGCCGGGTGGTTTCGCCAACTAGCAAAACGTTAACGCTTTTCGGGTGTAAGATGGTGCATCGACGACTTGAAAAGATTAGGGAAGCAAGAGTTGTGCTTAAGAGCCAGAAGCCGCTCGACACGGGTTGGGATTACCGGTCGGCAAGTAATAACCAACTGACGCACGGCATCCATCCCTATCCAGCGATGATGATATACCAGGTCGCGCGTCGCCTGATCCGCGAGTACGGCACGCCTGGCAATCTCCTTTTCGACCCGTACTGTGGCACCGCGACGGCGTTGCTTGAGGCGATGCTCGCGGGTCTAGTTTCCGTTGGTACTGACTTGAATCCGTTAGCCCGGTTAATTGCGCGTGTCAAGACGACGCCGATCAACGTCGACGATCTAGACCGTGAGATAGAAGATTTCATCGCGTTCGGAATCGATGCCACGTACACCGTTGGCGCCCGACCCGAGACGCCACGATTCCCCAACATCGACTACTGGTTCGACCAGAGCGTTCAGCGAGACTTGGTTCTGGTCCTCGATTACGTTGCACGCATCCGAGATCCGAAGTTAGCGGACTTTTTCCGGGTCGCGTTCAGTTTGACTGTGAGAAAGTGTTCATGGACGCGGAATTCTGAGTTCAAACTCGTCCGATTGTCACAGCATCAAATGGACGGGTTAAAGCCAGACGTGTTTTCGACGATGATCGGTATCCTAAACACCAACCGAGACGCGATGCGTGGTCTGATCGAATCGTTGCCGAGCGATTTGCCGCGACGGACGATCCGTTCGTTCGACACGGTCGAGGGGATATCGCGTGGAGTGTTGCGTGCCGATTCGGTCGACCTAGTGGTGACCTCACCCCCATATGGAGACTCAAAGACGACGGTTGCGTATGGTCAATTTTCTCGGCTCTCGTCGCAATGGCTCGGTTACGCTGATGCCAGCCGTATCGACAACGTCTTGTTGGGTGGTACCAAACGGCACATCACGAAGCGATTCGGGATCGACGTTCTGGATGAAACAATTTCGTCGATTTCCCGGTGCGACGCGAAACGCGGGGCGGAGGTGGCCTCATTCTTTGCCGATTACCGCAGGTCAATCGGCAATGTGGCATCGGTCATCAAACCAGGCGGTTTCGCTTGTTATGTAGTCGGCAACCGGACGGTCCGTGGCTTGACGGTGCCAACTGCCGAGACGACAGCAGCGTTGTTCGAGGCGAGCGGGTTCGATCATGTGGCGACTTTCAGCCGCAACATCCCGAACAAGCGAATGCCACACCTGAATTCACCCAGCAATATAGCGGGTCAGCGCGGAAAGACAATGAGCCGTGAGTTCATCGTCGTGTGCCAAAAAAGATGATCGCGCCCGATGAGACTTTCCGAACTCAAAGCGCGTCTCATCCAGCTTAAGGACGAAGGATTCGTCGAAGCTCAACGCCGCGGACCGACCGGGGTGGGTTACACGCTCGAACAAAGCCTGGAACTTTCTGAAAACAATCTACCGATTCCTGATATCGGTGGGCGAGTTGAGGTGAAGGCGACCAGGGCATCGACAAACAATCTCATCACGCTGTTTACGCTCAACCGTAGGGCTTGGAAGCTGTCGTACACCGACGTGATCGAACGGTACGGATATACGGATGCAAAAGGTAGGACGGCGCTGTACGCAACCGTCACGGCAACTGGCGTCAACCCACAAGGCCTGAAACTCAATGTGGACCGGACGAGCAACACCGTAGAGATCGTGCACGGCGAGTCAGCGGATGTGCTGGCGGAGTGGGACCTATTCTACGTAGTTGGGAAATTCGTAACGAAATTCGAGCGAATGCTTTTCGTTAAAGCGGAATTGAGGAAGGACGCCAGGCGACCAGAAGAGTTCCATTACGTTGAAGCAAGTTTACTCACAGATCCCGGGACATCGAACTTTCTAGACGGGTTCGCGAACGGCGACGCGCTGATTGACGTTCGGATGCATATTAATGAACACGGTGGCGCCAGAAACCACGGAACCGCATTCAGGGTGCGAGAACAGAGTTTGCCCAGCCTTTTCGGGAACGAACTGCGACTCGTATAAAAACCGTCAACCCGTTCTTAATCCTCGTAGCCGTCGTCGATTGCGAGGTTTTCTTCGGGTTGGGCGGCTGCCTTTTTGGCTAGTTGGTCGCACTGATTGTTCTCGGCGCCAAAGGCTTGGCGGTATCGGGCATGACCGCGCACCCATCGGTAATCGACCTTCTTCAAGCGGTCGCCAGCGTGCAGGATGCGTTTCCAAAGGTCGGTGTTCTTTGCCTTTTCACCGTCTTGTTTCACCCACTGGTTCTTGCGCCACCGCTTCGCCCAACCACGAGTCATCGCGCTTACCAGATATTCGGAATCGGTGATGACGATGACTCTGGTGTCGGTGCTGATTTTCTTCTGTTTCGCCAGCTCAACTAGGAAATCGAGCGATTCGGCTGCGCCCATCAACTCCATGCGGTTGTTTGTCGTGCGCCGATAGCCCTTCGACTGTCTCGCCTTCTTGCCCTTGACCTCCATGATGGCACCCCATCCACCAGCTCCGGGATTTTCGATCGCCGAACCATCGGTGAAGATCCGTATCAGAGTTCCCGCCGCCACGGCTGCTTCTTCTTCCTTTTGGAACTCGGTGTCCTCTTTGCCCCGGTCAATCTCGCGGCGCGCTAGCGTCTGTGCCTCGTGAAGCATCTTGTCTGAATTCGCGGAGTCCATCGTCAGACGGATTTCGAAGTCATGCCGCTGAATGTGCCGACGGAACTCTTGCCAGAGGTCGGCGTTCCGCACCCGATCGCCTTCGCGACGCTTCCAACGGTTTTCGTACCACTCTTCCAACCAACCACGATTGACCGCGTTGGCAGTGAATTCGTCAGGCGTTTCGAGGACTATTCGCAGGCCGTCTTTCCGCAACAGTCGACGCGCCTCTTTCATCGCGTCGATGCATGCCATCAACTGCATTCGGGCAAAGTTCGTCGTCTGGAACTTGCTGGATACGCGTTCGACGCGTCCTGGGATTTGGAGTTCGATGCAGTACGCGCCGACGCCAGAGTTGCCGACGGTCGAAGCGGCGTAGGATATGCGGCAGTCAGGTTGCAACTCTACGGCGTCCGCGCCGTTAGAACCGGTTACACCCGGACTCTCTTCCGTATCGGCAGGTTTTCGCCGCCCGACATCTTCGGCCAGGCGCCAAGTTACGTTTTCTTGACGGTCGATACATTCGGCTAAACGAGCCAGTAAATCTTGATGCACGACTTCGTTGCCGTCGGCATCGACCCATCCTTCACCACGCAGAGTTTGAAACTTTGCCGTGTCGCTTACCGTTTCAGCGATCCAAGTTGAAGGAGTGACGACTTCGACCGATTGCCCCCCGGTATTGACCGCTTCGAACCCCTCGACTGCCGCCATGAGGCAACAGCGGATGAAAGTCGGTCTCTCATCAACGACACCAGCGATTACGTCTGGTGCTTCGTCACCTACAGTAACCATCGCGCTGTAACCGCCGATACCTTGCTGCGGTTTGAAGTCAACGCCGCAGTTTATGCGTACGGTAGGTTTTGATTGAGGTTTGGTCTGCGTCTGTTGCGTCATGTGATCAGGTTAGAGGTCTACCGGTCTCGCGAGAGTGCCCGTTTGGATTATCGTAAATCACCGCCCGACGGCTAGCGCGGGATGAATCAACCGCCGAGTCGGAACATCTCGATCTTTTCGCGCCCGGAAGCCAGACCGGCCAGATCGGTGTTGTTGGACCGTAGTTCCGAGTAACGATCTCGCCGATTCGTCCAAACCCCTTCGATGATCTGCGACAACTCTTCATCAGTGGCGAGGTTCCGCATCGGACCTTTGAGGTCAGTTCCGGTCGTTGCGAAAAGACAGGTCACTAACCGGCCTTCGGTCGTCAATCGGGCGCGGGTGCAGTCTCCGCAGAACGGCTGGGTTACTGAGGTGATGACGCCGATTTCGCCTTGACCATCCAGATATCGATAACGCGACGCTACCTCTCCTTGATAGTTCGCATCGACCGGCTCCAGCGGGTGGAACGCGCTGATCGTTTCGATGATTTCCTTACCAGACACCACTTGGGACATTTCCCAATTGTTCAGGTTACCGACATCCATGAACTCGATGAAGCGTACGATGTCGCCGGTGCCGCGAAAGTGTTCTGCGGTGTCGACGATGGTGTGTTCATTGACGCCGCGTTGGACTACCACGTTGATCTTCAAAGGTGAAAAACCGGCATCGCGCGCCGCGTCGATGCCTTCAAGCACCTTTTCGGGTCCGTATGGGCGTCCGCTCATTTGACTGAAAATGTCTTTGTCCAAGGCGTCGAGGCTAACCGTGAGGCGATCAAGACCGGCACGTTTCAAATCATCCGCGTAACGCGGCAACAGGAAGCCGTTCGTTGTCATCGCCAGGTCTTCGACGCCGGATATCGATGCCAAGCTTTCGATGAGCTGGGATACGTCGGCGCGTACAAGTGGTTCGCCGCCAGTGATCCGTATCTTACTGACGCCGAAATCGGTGAAAATCGTCGTTAGCCGGACGATCTCCTCGAAGCTGAGAATCTGCTCGCGTTTGAGGAACTCGTAGCGTTCGCCGAAAATCTCTGCTGGCATACAGTAAGGGCACCGAAAGTTGCAACGGTCCGTAACCGAGATCCTTAAATCTCGTACCGGACGGCCGAGGCGGTCGGTGGTGGTGCTGATTGGCGCGACGGTTCTCAAGCGTCGGGGCCCCTTTGATACCTAAAGCGCACGATGTTCATGCGTGTTAGCGATTGTAACCGCGCCGAGATTCGCGGATGAAAACCGTTCGTTTAGCCGCGCGCTAATTGGGCGCGCAACTTTGGCGCGATGGCACGGACTGCGCGGCCGCGATGGCTCAGCGCGTCCTTAGCGTCAGCGGACATCTCTGCGGTAGTAAGCGAGTGTCCTTCCGGCACGAAAACAGGGTCGTAACCGAATCCGTTCGAGCCCCTAGGCGCGAAGGCGATAGAACCTTCGACAGTGCCCTTGGCGTGCAACAACGCGCCGCCGTCTGAAGGGTCATAGACCACGACGGCGCACTGAAATCGAGCGGTGCGTCGTTCATAATCGACATTTCGCATCTGGTCTAGCAGGTGTCGCGTGCGGTCAGCGTCGGTCAGGCCCGGACCGCCGTACCGAGCGGAAAGAACCCCCGGCGCGCCGTCGAGCGCGTCCACGACCAATCCCGAATCGTCTGCGAGCGCAATCTCGCCGGAATGCTCGGCGTAGTACCGAGCCTTGATGGTTGCGTTTTCCAAAAACGTTGCGCCGTTCTCCTCAGGCGCTCCGATTGGAGCGAGTTCGGCGAGACCGACGAACTTCGCCGGGATATTGCGAAGCAACCGACGCATTTCGACAACCTTGCCGGCGTTTTGCGTCGCGATCAGCACACGTTGAAGGTCAGGGGCACTCATTTCGGCGTCATTGGAGTGTGTTGGTTAAGAAAAATCTTTGGCAAAGTTACCGAAACCGATTGACGCGCAGGGCAAGAATTGATAACTTTGCGACTTGCGGCGCGGAATGATATTCTAATCACTTGATCGAAAGCGAAGTCGAGACATCCCGAGGGACGTTGCGCCGGCACTGGCGCACATAGCCGAAATAGTCGCAGACAGGCCGTCACACCAACAGGACAAGACCGCATCTAGATGCAACACTGGCTGACTCCCTCCCAACTCCCTAGGCTCGCACTCGGAGTGCTGGCAGTAGCCGCGATCTTTGTTCTGGCGGCTTGCTCGCCAGAGCATCCTCAGTCCACCTTTGGTGGCGGCGGTCCCGTAGCGCGTGACCAGGCCGACCTCTTCAATCTGATCTTCTGGATCGCGGTCGGCGTTTTCATCGTCGTCGAAGGCGTCATCATTTACGCCGCGATCCGCTACCGACGCCGCGACGACAAGATTCCGAAGCAGGTTCACGGCAACACCAAGTTGGAGATAACTTGGACCATCGTCCCTTCCATCGTCATCGCCGCCATCGCAGTCCCGACGATCATTGGAATTTGGGAGCAGCAGCGCGGTGCACCGACCGACATGGGCGAGGTGCTTGAAGTTGAGGCGATCGGACACCGTTGGTGGTTCGAGTTCCGATATCCGAACCAAGAAGTCGTCACTGCGAACGAGATGCATGTCCCGATCGGTCGCCCGGTCAACGTCGCGTTGGCGTCGCAAGACGTCATCCACAGTTTCTGGGTGCCCAAGCTGGCCGGTAAGGTCGACATGGTGCCGTTGAACGATAACCTGCTGTGGTTCATTGCCGACGAGCCGGGCATCTACGACGGTCAATGTGCTGAGTTCTGCGGAATCGCTCATGCTCACATGCGCTTCCGCGTCGTCGCGCATACTGAGGAAGATTTCCAAAACTGGGTCGCCGGGATGCGTACGCCTCCGGTGGCGAACGAACCGGGAAGTGCTGAGGCGCAAGGTGAGGTGCTTTTCGCTACCCACTGCAAGTCTTGCCATACCAACGACTCGTGGCGTAAAGATGCGTACGCGCTTGAGATCCAGCAACAAGACTCTCGCTGGGCTACATGGCTCGACGATATCGAGAATTCGCGCATCGTGTCCGCGCCGAACATGACGCACTACAGCAACCGCAATTTCTTGGGCGCCGGTATCAAAGAGAACTCGCGCGAAAACTTGATCAAGTGGATTACAGACCCGTCGTTGATCAAGATCGGCACTTCGATGCAGGATCACGCCGCGATCTACCAAGAGCGCGCCGACAATAAGATCAGCCTTTCGCAAGAAGAGGTCGAAAACATCGCTGACTATCTGCTTGCACTCGAGCCGGGCGACATCGGCGAAATCACTGTTCCGGTGATCACTGGTGGCACGCCGGAAGAACGCGGCGAGCAGCTGTTCGTGTCAATCGGTTGCAACGCCTGCCACTCGATCGAATCGGAAGACACCATCGTCGGACCGAGCCTAATAGGCATCGCGGACCGCGCCGGAACCCGCACCAGTCTCTCGGCTGACGAGTACTTGAAGCAGTCGATCAACGATCCGAGCGCGTTCATCGTCGATGGTTTCACCAACTCGATGGTGGTACCGAAATTGCCGGCGAACCAAGTCGATGACTTGATCGCTTACATCACGACTCTGGAGTGAAGCGTCGATTATTCGGTAAACTGAATACGAGACACTGACATCAATATCAGTCAATCGCCAAACCCGCATCCCTGACGATCCAATGCAAACGACACATCCAGGAGTACAGCGAGAACCGATCTCATTGACGTTCCCGCGCATCTTTCCCAGGCCGAAGAGCGAATCCGGCATCTGGAGCTGGATCGGTACCGTTGACCACAAGCGGATCGGCACGCTCTACGCCGTAACTTCGTTCATATGGTTCCTCGTCGGCGGTGTTGAGGCCCTCGTGATGCGTCTGCAACTTTCGCAGGCGGACAACTCACTGGTCAGCCCGGAGATTTTCAACCAGCTCTTCACGATGCATGGCACTACGATGGTGTTCCTCGTCGTGATGCCGCTCTCCGCCGCCTTTTTCAACTGGTTAGTGCCGTTGCAAATCGGCGCGCGCGACGTCGCGTTCCCGCGCTTGAACGCGCTGAGCTATTGGATCTTCCTCTTGGGTAGCCTGTTCCTGAACTTCTCTTGGGTTGTCGGTGATGCGCCTAACGGAGGATGGTTCGGATACGCACCCAACTCGCATGTGGCTTACAACCCGTCTGACGGAATGACTTATTGGGTGATCGGTCTCAACATTCTCGGAATCGCATCAATCGCCGCGGGCTTGAACTTCATCGTGACGATCCTCAACATGCGCGCACCCGGCATGACGCTAACCAAGATGCCGGTATTCACCTGGATGACGTTCGTGACTTCAGTACTGATCGTGCTCGCGCTGCCGATTTTGACGGTCGCTTTGATCCAGCTACAGGTTGACCGACTCTACGGCACGCACTTTTACGATCCCGCTTTCGGTGGCGACCCGGTGTTGTGGCAACACGTCTTCTGGCTCTTTGGGCACCCCGAGGTCTACATCCTGATCCTGCCGGCGATGGGTATCGTCTCGGAAATCCTGCCGGTGTTTTCACGCAAACCGCTGTTCGGCTACACATTCCTCGTGTTCGCTGGCGTGGCAATCGGTTTCATGGGTTGGTTCGTCTGGAGCCACCACATGTTCACCGTCGGGCTAGGTCCGGCCGCCAACTCGGCGTTTGCGATATCGACGATGGCAATCGCCATACCGACGGGCATCAAGATATTCAACTGGATCGGCACGATGTGGGGCGGCTCGATTCGATTCAGCACCGCGATGCTGTTTGCCATCTCGTTCATCGCCATGTTCACGATCGGCGGGTTGTCTGGCGTGATGCACGCGGCAGTGCCGTCCGATGCCCAACAGCAAGACACCTACTTTGTGGTGGCACATTTCCACTACGTGCTGTTCGGCGGTGCCATCATGGCGATCTTCGGCGGCATCTACTTCTGGTGGCCCAAGGCGACCGGCTACATGCTCAGCGAACGGTTCGGCGTCGCTAACTGGTTCATTATGTTGCTCGGATTCAACCTCCAGTTCGCGCCTCAGCACTGGCTCGGTCTGGACGGAATGCCGCGACGAATCTTCACCTACGCCGAGAACATGGGCTGGGAAAACACCAACATGTACGCCTCGCTCGGCGGTTTCTTGATGGCTTTCGGCGTGCTCCTGTTCATCATCAACGTCTTCTACAGTGCCCGCAAGCGAGTACCAGCCGGGGACGACCCATGGGATGCCAGGACGCTTGAGTGGTCGATCTCATCGCCGCCGCCGCATTACAACTTCGAGAAGATCCCGACTGTGGAGCATCGCGATGACTACTGGTTCCGGAAGCACCCGGAACTGATCGCGGAGTATTACCACGACGAAAGCCACGGCGAGCTAACCGCGCCATCAGGTGCCCAGTTCGACGATGACGACGATTATGGGAATGAACATGCAGACGATCACGCCAGCGACGATCATGGCGATGACCACGGACATGGTATCCACTTGCCGGACATGTCCTACTATCCGTTCATTCTTTCGGTTGGTCTGCTAATCACCGGAATCGGTCTGATGACGATTATCCCGGTTATCGCGGTCGGCGTAGTTCTCATGGTGTGGGGCCTGCTGGGTTGGTCTTTCGAGCCGGTCAACGATCCCGAACCGGACGCGGCGTCGCACTGAGGCTGCGCTAGGGACAGGGTTTAACGGAAAGCGATCTGAATTGGCATCCGCATCGGCGACATACGAGATCAAGAACGAGCACGGCGAGGTCATCAACACTTCGACCGGCTTGAGCAACAAGAAGCTCTTGATGTGGTCGTTCCTCGGCTCCGACGTGATGTTCTTTGGGTCGTTCATCGCGACCTATCTCGTCTACCGCAATCGGAGCATGGTCGGGCCGTATCCGGCCGACATTCTTGATATCCCGATTACGTCAGTCTCGACCTTCGTGTTGCTGATGAGCTCGTTGGCGATGGTTCTCGCCCTCTCATACGTTCAGCAGGGGCGCAAGAAACTGGGAACGTTCTGGATATTCTCCGTCGTCGTGTTAGGCGCGATCTTCCTGCTGTTCCAGGTCTACGAGTTCACTGCCTTCGCGTTAGAGGGTTTAACGCCTCGCACCAATCTATTCGGGACGACATTCTTCATCCTGACGGGCCTGCACGGTGCTCACGTCTCGCTCGGTGTGCTGTGGTTGGTCTTCCTCGGCTACGGGAGCATCAAAGGGTCGTTGAGGGCTGATAACGCTATCGACCTTGAGATCGCCGGGCTCTATTGGCACTTTGTCGATATCGTGTGGATCGTCATCTTCACGGTCATCTACTTGATTTCGGCGCGCGACAGCGTCCCACCCGGCGGTATACCTTGGGTTCACCATTGAACCAAAATCCAACGATGCGAACCGATTTGAAGGATGTCCCAGGACTGAGTGAACATGAGTAACCTCTGGAACAAGCTGCTTTATCACGACGGTCGCGGTTGGTGGGACTTGCCTCGCACGCAGTGGCAGGAACCCGACCCGGAGATGGAAGGCCCGTTGGGCGACGGCATTGTCCCGATACAAAAGATTTGGGCGATGCTGACCGGCGCCAACCTGCATCACGGCACCCCCGGCTTCTATGTCGTGGTCGGCGTGATTCTCAGCGTCATCACCATCGTAGAGGTTTGGGCGTTCAACTGGCTATGGTTGGGCGGAATGCTGATCCCGCTGATGCTCGTGCTATCGCTAGGCAAGTTCGTCCTCGTCGTCGGCTTCTACATGCACCTAAAGTTTGACCGCAAGTATTACGCTTGGATCTTCACCGCGTGCATGATTATCGGCATCGGCATCTTCGTCGCGTTGCTCATTCTCTTGGAATACGGCAACCAAGTCCGGCAATAGCGTAGAGCATCGATTGCGATGGCCGGGGCGATAGCGCGATGAAGTCGAAACGCGCCGATTGAAAAGCCCCGTTCGATGAACCCATCGCCTGACGTCGCCAATTCGATCGGAGATTTCTTTTCGGCTTGGTCGCTATCCGGGCCGCAGTTCATCATCGTCGCGTTCCTCGCCGCCGTCTACATCGTCGGCATGTTGCGCCTTCAGATCCGTTCGGGATGGCAGGCGATCCCGTTGCGGAAGGTCTTCTATGGCATTGCCGGATACGCCATCCTCTTCTTCGCCGTAGCGGGACCGCCGGAAGCGTTTTCCGATGAGATGTTCTTCGCGCACATGACGCAGCACATCCTGATCGCTATGGTCGCGTCGGTGCTGCTGCTTGCCGCCACACCCATGGCGGCGTACCTGTGGGCGATGCCTGAAGGCGTCAGGGTGGGGCTAGCACCCACGCTGTCCGAAAAGGGATGGTTACGGCGCATCAATGCCGCGCTGACGAACCCGCGCTTCGCATTGCCCGCGTTCGTCTTGACATTGTGGGGTTGGCACGTGCCGGAGCTCTACTCGTTGGCGGTGCGCAACGACATCGTGCATCTCGCGATGCACCTGTCGATGTTCTTCACTGCGCTGCTATTCTGGTGGCCGATCATCGGTCCGCCGCCGGTGCGGACCCCGCTGTCCGATCCGCAGCGCATCATCTATCTCGTCCTAGTTGTTACCCCGACCGCTGTCCTCGCCGCGATCATCACGTTGTCGAACACGATCATCTACACGCCTTACATCGACACTCCGCACCACTTCACGCTGACGCCCGCCGAGGATCAGCGCATAGGCGGATTACTGATGTGGATACCCGGCAACATCGTCTACCTCGCCACGTTGACAACTCTGTTCCTGCGCTGGTTCTCCCAAGAAGACCGCAAAGCCCGCGGCTATCGCCTCAACCGCAGCCAACTAGAAGCCACCCGCCGCCGCATCCAACAACTCAAGGATGATGATGACGATGGGTGACATCGGTGGGTTGTGCCTTTCGACTTGATAGAATCCGATATATCGGGCGGTTAGCTCAGAGGCCCAGAGCGCTTGCCTTACAAGCAAGAAGTCGGAGGTTCGAATCCTCCACCGCCCACCATTCCATTTGCAGGTCGCGCGGCAAGTTCCCCATCGCACAACCCCGTAATCCTGAGCGCGGCTGCTCTGTCATTCCGAGCGCGGTTGCCCTGTCATTCCGAGCGAAGCGAGGAATCTTCCCCCCTTCGCGAAGCGTAAGGGGGGCTAGGGGGGATGCTCTGGCAGCTGTTGGACAAGCGGCGCGCGTCGACTTGCCTGCCAGTGCATCCCCCGCTCACATCGCTTCGCTCGTTCGCGCCCCCTTACGCTTTGCGAAGGGGGCTTGTTGTTTGCCTCCATTCGCGGGGCACACCGTCATTCCGAGCGCACCCATGTCATTCCGAGCGCACCCATGTCATTCTGAGCACACCCATGTCATTCCGAGCGGAGCGAGGAATCTCCCTCTTACGCTTTGCGAATGGGGCGTACGGTTGCCCCCATTCATGGGGGAAATGCCCGAAGGGCAAAGGGGGCCACGCGTCGAGCACCCCATTTCCGTCATTGCGAAAGGGATGTAAACTCTTGCCAGTCGTATGTTTGGGAGGGTTGCCATGCCTGATACGCCGATCAAGTTTCTGTTCATGCCGCCGCAAGATGAGTTGAAGCGGTGGTTTGCGATGCGGCTCGCCGATTCGATGCCGGAATACAATGTCGTATCGCCGAAAGACGATGACGAGGCGGCTTCAGAAATCGTCGATGCCGATGCCGCGTTCGGTTGGGTGTCGCCGAAGTTGCTGCCGACGGCGAAGAAGCTGCGATGGCTCCAGAACCCTGACGCCGGGCCGTTCTACGGCTACTATTACGATGCGCTGATCGAGCATCCCTGTGTTATCTCAAACCCGCGCGGCATCTACTTCGACCACATCAGCCACCACATCATGATGTTCGTGCTAGCCCTCTCGCGAGGTCTGCCTTGGTACGTCGATGCCCAGCGCAACGGCGAATGGGTCAAAGACGCCCGCAAGTCGGAATACATCAGCTTGGGCGATGCGACGGCACTCATCAACGGCGTCGGCGGCATCGGCGCAGAGACGGCACGACTATGCGCCGCGTTCGGGATGCGCGTCATCGGCATCGAACCGCGCGTCGAACGCGATGTCGGAGACGCCGAGATCCACCCGCCCGAAGACATCGACCGCTGGTTGCCCGAAGCCGATTTCGTCATCTCCACCGTCCCGCACACGCCGGAAACCGAAGGCATGTTCAACGCCGAACGCTTCGACATCATGAAGCCGACGGCATACTTCATCAACGTCGGACGCGGCAAGGCGTGCAAAATCGACGACCTCGCCGACGCCATCGAGAGCGGACAGATCGCCGGATGCGGCTTGGACGTCTACGAGATCGAGCCGTTGCCGCCGAAACACAAGCTCTGGCGACTTCCCAACGTGTTGATGACCCCGCACATCGCCGTCCGAGACGCTGGCGACATCCCCGAACGCCGCTTCCAGATCATCCTCGAAAACGCCCGCCGCTTCGCCCGCAACCAAGAACTCATCAACATCGTCGACAAAGAGCGGTGGTTCTAGAGTAGCCTAGGCTAGCGTCGTATCCGGTCCAGTACCCGTAGGGGCATCCCCTTGTGGGTGCCCTTGGGATGGGTGGGGTACGCCAAGCGTCCATATCACCGTCCGACTATCAATGCGCGCTGGCAAAACGCGTATTCGGGACGCACATTGACGGCGACGCGAATGGCGTCACGATGTCGTCGCGCCCGAGCCCGGCGTCATGGCATCTTGGCGTACCTCTCGCCGCCCCAGGTCGCCCACAAGGGGATGCTCCTACTGAGGTTCGCCCTCGCGCCAACGCCGGATTACAACCGTCGTGGAATCCATTCGGAATTCACTCGTTGCCTCTTGGCACCGCTGAGTTTTGCTGGTATCGTGTTTGGTTCCATTTTCGGCAATCCACCCGGAGGAGATACGTTCCCATGAATTCCCTATCCGAAGACGCAATGCATGATCCGCTAGACCGTGTTCACTATCCGTACCAGTACTACACCCCGGAGTTCTTCGTTCCCTCGACTAGGGCGGTGATCGAGGATTACGATTTCCGCCTTCTACTAGTCCGTCGCCGAAGCGATGCGAGATGGGGACTGCCGGGCGGAAGTATGATGCCCGGAGAGTCGGCACAAGACAGCATCGAGCGCATCGTCAAAGCGCAAACCGGACTTGTGCCACTCGACGCGTCGCCCTTCATCGTCGATTCAGGAAAATATGTTCGAGTGCCCGGCAAGCCCGAAGCCCAAATGATTACCTTCGGATTCCGCATCAGAGAGTGGGAATGTGAACTCAAAACCAGCACACCTGAAACGATCGACGCTCAATGGTTCACCACCGAGCGCGTCCGCGAGATGCTCCACTACACCAACGACGACATTACGACGATCGAGGATCACAACTGCACCGACTACGATCCACCCGTTCCGCCCGAGGGTCCGGTGATTTGGGTGAGGTAGGGGGCGACTTCAGTCGTCGTCGAACATCACAACGGGTGGCGCCGATATTCGGCGCCACGTATAATCACGTCTACGGATTCCACAACGATTGACAGGTTCGGGCTTGGTTGCACCGCGAGGGTCACGGGCCGACCACGGGGTAGCGTATGCCGACCATCAAAGAGAAGCACCAAGGGCAGATTGACCATCTGAACGCGATTATCGAAGCAGAAACCGATGACATCGATGAATCCGACGGATACCGCTTTCTCTTGTGGTCGTCGGATAAGTACCTGCAATCTGCGAGCGACTATCTTAGTGCTGAGGATTTGGAAGTATGTGTCACTGATGGCAAGGACGATCTTGGCCTCGATATGTACTACGTGGACGAGGACGACGAGGTCGTGTACTTATTTCAGTCGAAATATCGCGGTACTGCCAATACGGTCAAACGTTCTGAAATTGAAAGCACTCTAGGGCTGGCGAACAAGCTGATGAGTGGTACCGCCTTGCGATCGGTCAACAATGAACGGCTCGTTGACTTTGCGGTCAGATTCAGGCGAATAGTCGACAGCGGCTACGAAGTCAGGGTAGTGTACCTGACGACTGAGCGGCCAACCCAGCAAATCAACGCCGTCGTCGATTCGTGGAACCTCAATCCACTGGCCCTTGGACAGCATAATGATGTCGAACACTCGGCTGAAATCGTCGACACGGACGCATTGCTCACCCGATCTCACAGGATCGAACAGCCGCCGGATGTTGACCTTCAATTCGCGCATTACTACTTCGATCCTGGGAATCAAGGCGTCCTGCGAAGCATCGGAGGTATGGTGTCTGCTGACGAACTTGTGAGAGTTTGGGAGACTAATGGGTTCGCCATGTTTCGAGACAACCCGCGTGGACCGCTGGCTGCCGCAAAAGTCAACAAAAACATCGCGAAAACGCTGAACGCTGAGATTGAGCGCGAGCGATTCCATCTTCTGAACAATGGTCTGACAGCTGTTTGCGAGTCCTTCACGGATCCAAATGACGGGTTGGTCAGAGTCCGCGACCTGCAAATCGTCAACGGCTGTCAAACCACTTGGACAATTCAAGACCACAAACGGCGCGGCGGCGAGTTGGACAACGTGTTCGTCACGGTCAAGTTAGTCGAGACGCAAAAAGCAGATTCGTTGATTGCAGACATCAGTAGTAGCAGCAACACGCAAAACGCAATGCAGGACTGGGATTTTCTTTTTAACCGTGATGACCAAATCCGCATTCAGCGAGAGTTCGATCAGTTGAATCCGCCTTGGTTTTATGAGTTGAAAAGAGGAGAACGAACTTACATCAGCCGCTCTAAAGCGCCCAAAATCACGATTAAAGACGCCGCGCAGGCTATGTGGGCGTTTCTTGGGCATCCGGGTAGTGCCCTTGACCGAGCCAGAGACATACCGAGGTCTCATAAGTCGGCCGGCGGAACGTACCACGATGTATTTTTCACCAATGTGACGGCTAGTCAACTGCTCTTGCCCTATAAGATCCATTTGGAAGTCAAACGGTTGTGGAAACGGGACAATCCAGACCGGTCAAGTAGCCTTACCGGGGATGGGAGATTCCACCTTGTGTGGTTGATTGGTTACATATTGATGCGAGAGCTAGGGATATCAGATTACGCGAAAATTGCTCCAAAGACCATCCGTCATCTCAGTGACCACATGGACGAATGGATAGAACAAACATATGGGTCAGCTGCTCGAAGCATCGAAGTCGTTGTGCAGCGATACACTGGGGATAATCCGCCGGAGAAGGTGTCATTGCGCCAATTGTTCAGAAACGATAAGTACACCGGTGCCTTCAGTGACGAACTTGAATTCTTGCTCAGGAATTATCCGGTTACGGACCTAAGCAGCGTGATCAACGCGTCGACCCCATAGTTTCTGCTGGAATGCTCACTTCAAGCACTGGATCGCTTGGGACGCGATGAGCAATCCAGTCGGCAAGACGCTACTGCCGGCGCACTACGGGGTGTTGTTCTACACCAAGCAGCAACGGGGGTTCAAGTTCTACGAGGTGCGCGCTCCTCACAAACGTTGCCGGGTATGCAAAGAGTTTCACAAGGACTACGGCGGCAAGAGCGATCAACGCCACCCGTTCGGCGCGTTGGTGAGCGATGTATGGACCGACATTCACCGCATTCGGCACAACAAGCGACGCGATCCGCATCCGTGCCAGTTGCCGATACACCTGATGGAGCGGTTGATCCTGATGACTACCGATCCGGGCGATGTTGTTCTCGATCCGTTCTTGGGAACCGGCACGACGGCGATTGCGGCGCGTGCGCTAGGGCGGTACTGCGTAGGTATCGACATCGACTCCGAGTACATCTCGATAGCTCGTCGCAAGGTCGAAGCAACGGAGGAAACGAAAGAACGCGGATTCTACGTGTCCAAGTTCTTGGGTGACATCGCCACCGTCCGCGACATCGACGCCAAAGAACTGTTCCCCCGTCAATACACCTCAGTAGACAAAAAGCGCGACCGCGCCGCCTCCAACGGCCACGCCGCGACGACCAGAGTCCCCGCCAGCCGACTCATGGACAAGGACGGTCGCAAAGGCAAAGCCGCGGTTCTGGCGGATGCGTGAGGGGCGTAGCGAGGCGCCGACACGACTTCCAGAACACTGTCGTTGACTGTGCAATATTGACGATGCCCAATCGCCGTAGACGGACGGCTTCATCGTCATCCTGATACGGCGTCTTCGACGTACCGTTCGATTCGATCTAGGTTGCCGGCGAGGCTTGAGAACTGTTTGTCGCACACGTCGCTGAGGCGTGCCAAGACTTTTCGATTGATGGTTTCTTGGTCGTTGAATATGGCCAGCGAAGTGAACGGGACGTCCCACTTCTCGAACTGGTGCAGGGTGATCGTGGCGTCCCTAGTGTGATCGTCGTTCGACAGGGCATGAACGAATATCGGACGCGGCATGCCGTTGATTCGACAGCTGACGGGGTATTTGCCTTCCGGGTCGCGTTGTGCATCGCACCAGTCGAAGTCTCGGCGGTCGTCGGGCACCAACTCGGTGAAGAGCGACTTGAAGTCCTCTTGAAACGTGGCGCGGACGCGTTCGCGGGTCAGGAACGACACATCGGTGATCTTCAGCAGCGCTTGGACAAAGTCGTAGAGGGCGTCGCCATAGCGTTGATCTGGAATGTCGATCATGAGTTCGCCGTCGCGATCCTCGACGTGGAAGACGGACAAGGCATCGGAAATGATTTTTTGTCGGTTGCCGCGGTGCAGGTCCTGTTCATCAATGTCGTATGTGAGGTGCATGAAAGTGTGGGCCTCGTCAGAGAGTACCCACTTGTCGGCGTGTTGTTTGAGAACAATCGCGAGGTGGTCGCCATCGTCGAATCGGAACGGCGTGAAGACACGAAATCGATCGGTACCTTCCGGCTCGACTTGGATCTTCGCGGAGACCTTCGCTCGGAATTCTTGCTCGATGGATGGCGGATTCATGCTGCGATTCACCTTACACAAGCTCCAATTGATCGTCTATTGGAGAGATCAACGACGCGTCTACGCGTAAACACTCGATCGCTCCATTGAGGTCACTATAACGATCGGTGACCTCCGCATAGGTATCCTCGCGCTCTCCGATATCTTGGTACCGTTGAGTTGCGGTATGGATGTGAAAGTCGTAGAACGTGTCGCCCTCAATCTGGTTGGTGTGCTGATGGCTCTTGCCGTTGTACCGACGCAACCTGAAGAGCCGGCTCGAGTCAGGTATTCTAACCGCCAAGATTGCCGAGAAATCTAGCGGGTTGACGTCACTCTGTCTGAGGATGATTCGAAACTCGTTGCCATCTTCTCCCGTGAGTTCGATTTGCTGTTCTTTGTGTCCACGCTTGGGGCGCATTCTCAACCTGCTCCGCCAATCGGGCGGGAGCTGCTTGGGTTCAGCGATGAAACCCGCGATTTCAATGTCTGAAAAGTCAACCGGCATGTAATCTGCTGTCCCAAGCAGGAAGCGGGTTCGCGTTCTGGTCGAATTAAGTGTTGGATGGTTTGATGATACGTATTTGCCGTTCAGCGTTGCAACCCTTCGCCGTGCCAAAGCGGGGCTCATAGAGAGGTGATGGCTTCGACGAAAACGTTGCCAACATGTCCTGTGGACATTGCCCATGTGAACTAGGGAAGGGGTTTTCGCGTGCTTTACGTCTCATGGATTCCGGCTTCCGCCGGAATGACGTGGGGCTTGTATCGCTCTCGTGAACGGGGGAATCCCAAAGGTCATCGACGGTTACCTTTGATCCCCGCAAAGTAGAATTCAGCGAATGTCGTTCCGATTGCTTGCTCTTGTTTCTCTGCTTTCGTTCGCTTCGCTCGCCGTAGTGGGTTGTGGGGCTAGTGATGGGGGTGTGGTGCGGGAGAGTGGTTTGACGGCGGAGTTGGCGGTGCCTCCGGCGGTGCAGGCGGTGCCGACGGCTACTTCAACGCCCGAACCTACGGCGACTCCGGTGCCGACAGTCGCGGTCGAACCGACGCCGAGTAAACGGACGGTCAACATCGCCAATCGGGGCTACAACTCGATGGGCGACGCGGACGCGCCGATCACGATCTTCGATTTCTCGGACTTTCTTTGACCGCACTGCGGGACTTGGCACCGCGGGACGGTTGCCCAGATCAGGGAAACCTACATGGCAGATGGACTCGTGAAGTCGATCTATTTCCATTTCCCAATCCTCGCCCGAGAGTCGGCGATAGCGGCGGAATACTCGGAGTGCGCGGGCGAGCAGGGCAGTACACACTTCTGGACGTTCGTCGATGCGGTCTATGACAACCAGCAGGACATCTCGCCAGAGATGCTGGCGCAGGTCGCAACCGAGTTGGACGTCGATTTCGTGGCGATGAACGAGTGCCTGACATCGGGGCGTCACAACACGACTTGGCAGATCGATTTCGCCAGAGGTTCGGCTTTGGGCGTACAATCGACGCCTACGATCTTCCTCGCCTACGTCGACAAGGACGGCGAGGAGGTGCGATTGATGTTCCAAGGGGCGCGGGATTTCGACAACATGTCACAGATTCTCGACGCGATATTGAGGGAAATCGAACCATGAAGATAACGAAGATCACGCCATACCTGATCAGCGCGCCGGCGCCGTTCCTGCCGATGGATGACGACAACGGGGCTATGCAACACGACCGAGAGTACCTCTTCGTAGAGGTCAACACGGACGAGGGCATCACCGGCTGGGGCGAGGTGACTTGCACCCGCGATCAGGCGAACCGCGGCGTCGCATCGCTCATTTCGCACGTCTCCGAACTGCTAGAGGGCGATGACCCCAAGAACATCGAGAAGATCTGGCACAAGGTGTTCCGCCACTTCACCTACATGGGTTCGCGCGGCGCGACGACTTCTGTGATATCCGGTATCGACATCGCGCTTTGGGATATTCGGGGCAAGGTGCTAGGCGTGCCGGTCTACGAACTGCTCGGCGGACCGGTGCGCGACGCGGTCGATGTTTACTGCCATCCGCAAAACGGCACCACGGCAGAAGCGCTGGCAAAGGAATGCAAGGCGATCGTCGCAACTGGTCAGACATCGTTGAAGACCGATCCTTGGTATCCGCATCATCCAGAAGAGGCGGATGGCTACCTGTCGGGCAAGTTGACCGCTGAGTCCGAAAATCTAGGCGTGGAGAAGATCGCGGCGGCGCGTGAGGCCGTCGGTCCGGACATCGAGATTCTGATCGACAATCACGCCCGCTTCGACGTGCCGACGGCGATCCGCCTCGCCAACGCGTTGGAGCCGTACAACATCTTCTGGTTCGAAGAGCCCGTCGGCGTCGAGTCGAACACTGCGTTGAAGCAGGTTCGCGACGCTACCAACGTGCCGATCTGCGTCGGTGAGCGCATCCACACGCGCTGGGAATTCGTGCCGATCCTCGAACAGGGCTTGGCGGATTTCATCATGCCCGATATCACTTGGACGGGTGGAATCTCCGAGCTCAAGAAGATCTGCACGCAGGCGGAGAGCTACTACATTCCGGTATCCCCGCACGACGCCAGCGGACCGATCAACGTTATCTCCGGCGCGCAGGTCATGATAACCGTGCCCAACTGCTACCGCGTCGAGACGATGCGCGCTGACCTCCACGCCTACGACGTGCTTATGGACGTGCCGCTAGACATCCGCGGCGACAAGATTCACCTCGATCCCGCCCGCCCCGGCATCGGCATCGAACTCGACAAAGAGTACCTCCAAGCGCACCGCGTCGCGTGAAGGGCGTACGCCCCCTTCGCTCCAGCGTAAGGGGGCGCGATGCGAAGCGAGCGGGGGATGCACTAGTAGCCAAACGGTCGGACGCCGCTTGTGGAACACCTAGCAGTGCATCCCCCCTCGCCCCCCTTACGCTATGCGAAGAGGGGAAGATTCCTCGCTTCGCTCGGAATGACAGGGTGTTGCGCGAAGGAGGGAACATGCCGATTGACTCCGCTTGATCGGGGAATATATGTCCACCGCGTATTATTGATCGTGCGATTATCCGCGCAACTCCATCGCCAAGGCATGATCGAAACTGATATCGATAAACAATCTCGAACGCTGGTCAACGTTCTGAAACTGGAAGCGAGTAACGGTTTCCAGAACCGCGCGGTGGTTGGCGGTCTTGATGGGTTGTTGCGGAATCTCGACCGGGTGGCGAGTCGGGTTCGCAATCTCGCGCCGATGAACGGGCGACGTTACGCGTTGATGAGCCAAGAGGAGCGGCGCGCGTGGACGGAGAGCGCGATGCGAAAACTCGGCGTGGGGGTGACGGCGACTCGTGCGACGCGAGAACGAACGCGTCCGGCGCGTCGACCGCCACAGAAACGGACGGAAAAAGCGCAGCAATCCCAACGTCCGCCGAGCCTTGCCGATCCTGTGGCTTCGCTTTCGTACTTGCATCCCGCGACGAAGCGCGCGTTCGAGACGCTGGGTTTGCGGACGATGCAAGATGTCCTTTGGCACTTTCCGCTGCGGTTGATCGACTACACGAAGCGAACCAGCATCGCTGACCTTGTAGTGGAGGAAGAGGCGACGGTCGAGGGCGATGTTGTCAGTTCGGATGTCCGCCCGTTCGCTGGGCGTCGCGGTTTGGCAAAAGTCACGATCCGAGACGGTACCGGATTTCTCGACATCTCATGGTTCAACATGCCGTACATGGCGACGCGTTGGGAGAGCGGGGATCGGATCGTCGTGAGTGGCAAGGTTGGCGAGTATCGCGGGCGTCCGACGATGGAGAACCCGGAGTACGACGACGTGACGCGCGGCGGCAGAAACAACGCCCGCGGCTTCATCCACGCCGGCGCACTGGTGCCGGTCTACCCGTTGAGCGCAGGTCTGAATCAACGCACTGTGCGCAACGGCGTGATGAATTGCCTCGACAACGGTTTACGGCTTGTCGAAGAGACATTGTCAGACGATTTGCGACGGGAACATGACTTGATGCCGCTCGCCGACGCGATCGAGGCGTTGCATCGTCCGATGTCGGTGCCGCAGAGGGTGTCGGCGGTGCGTCGCATGGCTTTCGACGAGTTCCTATACAACCAGATCGCGGCAATCCGTCGGCGGGCGCGATGGCGCGACACCGTGACGACGGTGCGACTAGTGCCGGATCGTGAGCTGTCCGAGAGTTTTGTTTCCGGGCTCGGTTTCGATCTGACCGCTGATCAACGCGAGAGCATCAAGACGATCTTGACCGACATGGGTTCTGACTACCCCATGGCGCGCTTGCTGCAGGGTGAAGTGGGCAGCGGCAAGACGGTCGTCGCGATTGCTGCGATGCTGTCGGCGTCGGGCGTCAACGGGATGCAGTCGGCATTGATGGCACCCACCGAGGTGTTGGCAGAGCAGCACTTCATCAGCGTCTTGGATCAGCTCGAAGCGCACCCAGCGTTGAGCGTCTACGGCCCGGTCTATGAAGCGCCCAAATGCCGCATCGAGAGCCGTCGTCGAAATCTGCGGATCGGGCTCTTGACCGGCAGTCTGACGCAACGCGAGAAACGCACGATGCACGCGATGTGCAGCGAGGGCGAGGTCGATCTCGTCGTCGGCACGCATGCGTTGCTACAAGAGGGCGTCGATTTTGAAGCCCTCGCGCTCGTCGTCGTTGACGAGCAGCAGCGTTTCGGGACGGAGCAGCGCGCGGTGTTGACGAACCGCTCGCCGCGCCCGCACATGCTGGCGATGTCGGCGACGCCGATACCGCGCACCCTCCACATGACGATGTACGGCGAGATGGAGCTATCGACGTTGCGCGCCATGCCGCGGGGACGCAATCCGATCGAGACCAAATGGGCGCAAAAACCGCTTGACGTGTCGGAAGCATACGCAACCATCCGCAACGAGGTCAGCAAAGGACGCCAAGCGTTCGTCGTGTGTCCCTTGATCGACCCGTCGGAGAACGTCGCCGGCGCGTCGGCAGTTGTGGAGCATGAACGACTGGCGCGGGAAGTGTTTCCCGATTTGCAGCTAGGACTGCTTCACGGACGAATGAGCCTCGCCGAGAAACAGCATGTGATGCAGTCGTTCCGAGACCGACAGCTCGACGTCTTGGTCGCGACGCCGGTCATCGAGGTGGGCGTCGATATCCCGAATGCGACGGTGATGTTGATAATGACCGCCGATCACTTCGGACTGGCGCAGCTGCACCAGATCCGAGGGCGTGTCGGACGGGGAACGCATCCGGGGACATGCATCCTCGTTTCCGATGCCGATTCGGAGATCGCGACGGCGCGTTTGCAGGCGGTTGTCGAAAATGCCGACGGATTCGACCTTGCGAACAAAGACCTCGAAATCCGCGGGCCTGGCCGCAACCTCGCCGAGGTGCAGAGCGGCTGGTCCGGCTGGCGTTTCGCACGCTTCGACGACCTCGAACTGCTGGGCCGAGCCCGCGCCACCGCCGAAAACCTGCTCGCCGCCGACTTCGACCTCAACCGACCCGAACACCGCCCCCTCAAACGCCAAGCCATCCGCACCATCGGCCGCAACATCTCCAAGTTTTCGTGAGGGGGCGTTCACTGTCCCTCAGGACTTTGACACCGGATGAACGACTGCCAACCCGATTACCTCAAGAGATGACCTTACGCCGCCGCGTTGTTCTATCTGATCTAGTTTGGCTTGCATTTGGTTGCGGACGTTCTGCTTGGCGCTGGTGAACATAATCCTCAAATTCGCGGACAACTCAGGTTCGGATAGACGATCGATGTAACGTTTCATACGTCTTTCGGCGTGCGAGCGAACTGATCGTTCGGCTTTTTCGATCAGGATTGCGTTTCGCGACCTGAAAGAACTGGCAGTTTCATTGAACTGAGTCAACAGTTCGCGCTCTGCGAGTTTCATCTGGTGTTCCAAATCCAAAGGGGCATCGAAAAGCCCATCGCCCGTCGGCGTGGTTGAGCGAAGAATATCTTGGGCATCCTCGATTGAGATCGGATCGACGGTTCCAGTCGTCGCATCGATGGTCGCGCAGATCAGATCCGCCTTACGCGCGTAACCGTCTAGCGAACCGATTGCCCAAACCAAGATCGTTGGATTACCATCGATCATTTCCGCCGGTACTTCGCCGGCGCACCACGGCGTGTCGGAATCCCTTCCGCGATTGAAGTTGCGCGCCAACAAAACTAACGGGTGTCGGGGATGAACGAATTCGTGGTTGTCTCGATCTTCTCCGAACGAAACTAACGTGTTTGCGGTTTCATTCACATCGTTCCGAAAGCGAGTTATCTCGGTGCGGGCGTAATGCGTGGCCGGATACGCAGTCATTAGTTCTCGGAGCGCGTCGCTGATCTCGGTGCTTTTTCGCAACGAGTACGAACCACCAGTGCCGCGCGTCCGCAACGCGTCAGGAACGCGACGATTGATCGAATCGCAAACAAACTCGGCGGTCTCTTCTGGTGATAGGAATTTCGCTTCGGATTCGCGAATGTCTTGCTCTTCGGACTCGATCAGAATGCGACCTTGCTCAGAGATGAAACTGAGCTGGGTAACACTTTCGCGGTTGCGCTCATTGTTTTCGACGGTACTTAAAATCCGTTCTAATCGCTCATGCTGCTGTTGGGCGGTCAGACCGCGAGTGAACAGGTCGCGTTCGAACGATGAAATCGCTTCTCCGAGGATTACCTCCAGATCACCTAGAGCGCGCTCGAAAATCTCCAACCTCTCGAAAAGGCGCGATAGGATTCGTCCCTCGATCGTCTCTTCGCTTGCCAGATTCCCAACGTACACCTTATTTGACTGCTGTCCGATCCTGTCGCATCGACCGATCCGCTGTTCGATCCGCATCGGATTCCAAGGCAGGTCGTAGTTGATGACGAAACTGCAATGTTCGAAGTCGAGGCCTTCTCCGGCGACTTCACTCGCGAGGAGAATCTGGAATTTGCCAGCGCGAAACTCCCTAGCAATCCGCTCACGACTCTTTTCACCGCGACGACAGTCAGCGTCGCGGGCGGGCGTTGGACCGTACATAAGCGCCAACGAGTAACCGCTCTCAGTAAGTGACTTTTCGAGATAACGCAACGTGCCTCTGAACGTTGAGAAAATCATCACGCGATCGAGGCCAAGTTCCTTGAACGCATAGCGAAGCATTTCGCGTAACGCCTCTAGCTTCACGTCCTCAACGCTTAACGCATCTTTGGCTAATGGTGCCAGTTCTTCAGCTTCGTGAGGCGCCCAACGCGCCTTGTGGTCGTCGTCTTCATCCTCGCTCAAGTAACCCAATATTTCGGCAGCGACCGCCGGGACGGAACTAGCCGTTCGGCGTTCCGGCATCTGAGTCAAGAATCCTGCAGGAAGATTGCGTTCCTGCGCGCGGCGGTAACAAATGTCGTAGACCTTCTGATAGAACGCGCTCTCTTGTTGACTGAACTCGATTTTGCGGGTCACCGCCTCGCGTGTCGGCCGGTCCTTATCAACATCGGCGCGCAATGTACGGGTCATGTATGGATCTAGCACCTGCAAGTCTCTCGCCGAATCGATCGCAATCGAACGTTGAGCTCGATTGTCCAAATCAGAGTTGGCAACTAGGCGACGGAAATCTTGCCACCCCGGCCGATCGCGGCCGCCGCTAGGCTCCAAGTTTGCCAACATCTTGGCGGCGTCTTGACGCCAACCCGGCGGTCGGTTCTTTAGCAGACGAATCCAGTCGTTGAGTTGCATGTCCCATCGCAGTTGCTCTTCCAGCAGGCCAGGATCCTCAGCAACATCGACGCCTAAAGTCCCCATCAAATTCACGATGTCCCGCAACTGAGTCTGAAGTGGCGTTGCGGTCAGGAACAGCGCCGCTTCTGAACGGTCACACATTAGATCCGCTAACGCATTCGATAAGGTCTCGGTGTTTCGCAGGTGATGCGCCTCATCGAAGATCACGAGGTCCCAATTGAGCGTTGATTCTTCAAGCCGC
Source organism: Dehalococcoidia bacterium (assembly GCA_963662485.1). Classification (GTDB taxonomy): domain Bacteria; phylum Chloroflexota; class Dehalococcoidia; order Lucifugimonadales; family Lucifugimonadaceae; genus Bin127. Next base: position 929,443 of record OY759581.1, read on the forward strand.
TTGGCATTTTCTTCCATTCGCAGAAGTTCGAGGTTCACGACTGATTTTGCGAAGCGCGGAGAGATCACGCCGTCGCGGTCCAACGACACCAGAGCTTGGCGCAGACCTTCCGAGGTCAAAGCCTCCAGTCTAAAGTCGAATCGTTGCAACATCTCGTCCTGCCACTTGCCGACCAACGACTTCGGACACACAATCCAGACATTCTCCAAACCGCTGACTGACCTCGACTCCAGTTCGGCCCAGATCAGTCCTGCCTCGATAGTCTTGCCTGTTCCAACCTCGTCTGCGATTAGCAACCGTTGATCGGGAGATTCCAACATCTTCTTGACCGGCAAAAACTGGTGATAGAGCAGTTTGGTCTTGGAAGCCTTGAATGAGAGAAACTGATCGGTCGCGGGGTGGTTCAACCGTTGCAGCGTGAGCGCGTTGCGGAACTCACTCGGACTCAACTCCACCAGCCCCGGGGCGGCCTCTAACTCCGAGACGGGTACCAACTTCATCGCGCCATCGATGAACACCCGCGCCGTGTCGCCGGACACGCCGACAACCCAACCAGCGGTGGACGGATCAGATCTGTAGCGGACTTTGGTGTCCGTGGTGATGGTAGTCATCATCGGATCCCTCAAACCTTCATGAGTTCACACAAATATTCCCAGTGAGGCAAGCTGTAGCGAATGACTTCGTCGACTACCCTTGCTTTCTGAGTCCATCCTTCGTACACGTTCAAAAACCTGATTGGCATGCCGAAATACTCATTTTCGAACTCATCGAACGACGGTGATCTTTGATCCACGAAAACTCTGAAATTCTGCCAATCTCTAGAATGTTCGGTGTGTTGAAATCGTTGGTTGGTTTCCGGATCCAAGAAGTACCAGTCCCCGTACCGCACCATCGAAAAGTGTCCGCCGCACAATCCCAAAAGGTTCCCGAAATGGTTCGTACGCGTATCGGCTCTAGGCGGCAAGACGTGAACCACATTGACTTGGAGCTCTCCGTCAGATTTGGCAAACGAATCGCCACATATTTGGCATCTGCCCTCATAATCCCCGCGAACCATTCGCTGGAAATCGGAGGTTAGTTTCTTGGACGCCACCGTGGGCCGCCATCGACGGACCAATTGTGGTACCTTTGCACCATCGCGCCCGTGGGCACGAGATGCGCGAGTATGTTCCATAGCCGACTGTTTCGTTAGGGGTCCAATGGTCGGCAAAACGACTAATGAGTCGGGTGCTACAGTCGTTGACATCGACTGTGCGGAAAAGAACATGGATGCAAAAGGTCGGGTCGGTCCGTCGCCGTCTCGATCAGCAATGTCACTGGGTCTATCGTTGTCTTCTGGCTCCATTTCGCCGTTTCTAGAGGCTAAATATTCGTACCAGTCTTCTTCCGTTACCTCGCCACTCTCGATTCCCTTGACGACATTGTTCAAGAATTGCGCTGAGATGCCACGTTCCTTGGCAAAATTATCGACCGAGGATGATTTGAACTTAATCTTCGACATCAAAAACTCGTTCGAGGGCCAATCCAATTCATCGAATTCGATGTCGGCAGGTCTCTTCAAGTCGCCATCCGATGTGGCAATCCACTCGTATTCATTAAGGAGATCGCTGAAGGAACAATCGAACGAACAATGTTTGTTGGTATAGTATCTCCAAACATACATTCCCTCGAAATAATCGCGGTCTATTTCGCAGAGAGATTCCCACAAAAACGAAGACATCTGAGACCTCATATCAAGTTTAATGTGAGTGATTTCGTCTAAAATATCGACCAAACCTTCTATGTCCCATTCATGGATCGACAGATCCTCGGTGGATCTATCGTCACCGTGTGAATTAATCCTCATTTCTCGGCGTTCCGTATACCCGAATCTTGATTTGACGTTGACACGGACTGGACGAAGGTTGTTAGACACCCCGCACTCGATCAATAGATCTTGAACCAAGGCGCTCTTCAATGCTTCGGATGTCGTGTCAACGAAACGAACACCAGACACAGCCGAAAACAAAAGTTGCAATCGTCGCGTCGGCAAGTAAACGTCGCCTGGTTTTGAGCGTCGTCGAGTCCCGTGACCGATATCAGTCGTCATCACCCATGGAGTGTCGGTAAGGGCACTCGTCAGTTTTGAACGTTGGTTGTCGTTGTCCGCTCCCCGATAAGCGGTGCAGATACGGTTGACATCAGATTCGTACTGCTCCTCGCCGATTGAAGCATTAGGATTATCATATTTGTCCAAAACGTGAACTATCACGTCGTCGACGATGTCTGGGCGCTTGATCCCAAGCGATTCGAGAAAGGCGATAGATTCGTTGGAACCACAAACTCCTTGGTGGACCGTTGGAAAGTCCGTGGGATCGACGGTTGGAAGGTATGCGTTTGGATGTTCGTCGGTCGCTGGAACGACATGGTTTCCATCGGCAAGCCGGACCAGTGGTGTTACCGCGTACAAGCGTTGGAGTGCCCAGCCTCGACGTTCTCCCAAGAATTCATATAATCGCACCATCCAAGAATCGCTTTGTAACGACAGAAAGTCGTGATTGAGTTGGGCGACGATGGAAGCTGGCGTGACCTCTCGGATGGACAACTCAGTCATCAGATACCTGCGAAGTTCTTGGTTCAAATCGACGGTGAAATCACCCGTGAGCCACGACATTGGATCATCATATAGCGAAAATAGCTGTCGATCCGTCAGAAGACCACGAACCGCTGCCGAGTCACCCAACAGCGCGCGGTTCGCAGAGACGTACCCGCCTTCGTATTTCGGGAGTAGTCGCTCAGTCGAGAGGATCTGCTTCGTGACGTGAAATAGCGGTTCTAACATGCTGTCTGGAAATAAATCTAACGGCAAGCAGCCCAACACCTCTGCGTCCAGCCGACCGCGATCCCGCAACCATATCAAGGAGTCTTTGAGAAGGGAACCAGTCTCGTTAACGAGATGCCGGTTCCAATCGTCCTCCTCGGGGACATTGTCCCGATTCGGCGTAGTCCGATAAGGACCTTGGACGAGAAATCCCAAGCGTGTTTCTACCACCGTCGGGAAATAGACAATTAACTTCGATTCATTGAGTCCGCGGACCGCGCCTGATTCCTCGTCGACGCGAAAAGCGATTTCCACGTGTCCTGCTTCTTTGCAGTTGTGTTGAACCGCCCGTGAAAATATGAGCCATTCTTCGTGGACAGGGGTCTCCTTACCCGCCAAGTCCCTGGCGTTCCCTTTCACGGTGACTCGACGAGCGAGGTCATCCTCAATTGTCACTTCGCGGAGATAATGCCCGTAGTCACAGCCTTCTACTTCCCAGTGCAACTCTTTGATATGCCTCAAGAACAAAAACGCTCGAGGGTCTAAGGCAGACAGCGCGTCGGCGATTCGGTCGTTGTCTCTGACAGGGTCTTCACGATCGAGGGGTATCAAGAACACCGTCTCATCGGGATCGCGTTCGATTGCTTCAACCGCGGTGGGCCGCACGAAACTTTCGATGGCGAAATCTTCATCGCCGGAATGAACTTCAGGCCGCGTTGTAAATGCGTAAACCGACTTGAATCCGATGCCAAATCGACCGATCGCTGTGTATTCATCGGATTTGGTCGATTTGCCGATGTCGCAGATACTGCGTACATCATCGGCATCAAAAGGACGCCCGTAGTGGCTGAAGCGGAGCAGCTCTTGCGACAAATGAAATGAAACGGTGCGGTCGCCACCCCAAGATTCTCCGCGCTTTCCGATGGAGTCTTCGGCATTTTGTAGCAATTCTAGGATGAAATGCGTACGATCCGCGTACGCGTCGGCGAAAAACATCTGGCCAGTCCGGCCGATGGCCCTACCGTGCTCAATGATGTTCTCTTGGCGGATCTTTTCGTAGTCCACTGGCATTAGTTTTCGGCACCTTGTCCTTGCTTGCTTTGACCGACGTAATGGTAACCGACGGTAGACGTTGGCACTTGGTCGGAACAGAGATTCGCAGTTAAGGAGGGGTGTATCGCCGCCAGCGTTCGGGTTTGCGGTTAGCATTTGAGGGATGGTTGATACGAGGGTTGAAACGTCGCACAAGCCGATTCTTTTGGATTTCTCGCGTTCGGAGTTGGAGCGTGAGGTTGTGGATGTGCTGGGGCAGTCTCGGTTTCGGGCGCGGCAGATTTGGCAGGCGCTGCATCGGGAGTGCATCACGGATTTCGGGGCGGTTACGACGTTGCCAAAGGCGTTGCGGGGCACGCTGTCAGATCGATACGTTGCCGATCCGCTGTCGAAGGTGATGCATCTGAGTTCGGCGGACGGCTCGACCGACAAAGCACTGTTTCGGCTGCGCGACGGCGAGTTGGTGGAGACGGTGTTGATGCGCTACCGGGCGGATGGTCACCGCAAGGCACGCAAGACGGTTTGCGTATCGACGCAGGCGGGATGCGCGCTCGGATGCACCTTCTGTGCCACTGGTCAACAAGGATTTCGTCGGCAGTTGACGACGGGCGAGATCGTCGCGCAGATCGTCTTCATGCAACGCATCGCCATGGATGAGGACCGCTCGGAAGTTGACTCGGGTAAGCGGGAAAAGGGCAGTGTTCAGGGCGTAACGAACGTTGTATTCATGGGCATGGGCGAGCCGTTGGCGAACTACGAAAACACGATGGCGGCGATCCGCGCCATCAACGACGCGCATGGTCTGGCAGTAGGCGCGCGCCACATCACGCTATCGACGGTCGGACTCGTGCCGCAAATTCTGCGCCTCGCCGGTGAAGAGTTGCAGATCAACTTGGCGGTCTCTTTGCACGCCCCCGACGATGCGACGCGTTCGCAGACGATGCCGATCAACAAGCGTTATCCCATCGCGATGCTGATTGACGCGTGTCGGCGATACGTCGAAATGACTGACCGTCGGATCTTCTTCGAGTACGTGCTGCTAAAGGGTCAGAACGATACCATCGGACACGCCCGCAGACTCGGCGGACTGCTTGAAGGCATGCTGTGCCACGTCAACCTGATTCCCGTAAATCCGACCTCGGAAGGGCCCTACCAACGCACCAACCGATCGGACGCCGAGTCTTTTCAAGCGGAGTTGCGGCGTTTCGGCGTGCCATCGACCGTTCGAATCGAGAAAGGTATTGATATCGACGCCGGGTGTGGTCAGCTGCGCGCCAGAGTTGTTGATAGCGAGTTGATGGTTGGTGATGACGCGTCGTCGTGATGGCGCGGAACTTCGCGAATCGCCTCGGGATTTCAGTGCCCGGGCCCCCTTTGTCCTACGGACATTTCCCCCGTTAACGGGGGAAACCCTAGTTTTACCGCAAAGGTCAGCGGCGAGGGTGTTGACGTTACCGATAGTCTTCGGCGCGGTCTTGCGGGTTGTAGCCGATGGTTTTGCGGGCGTGCTCGATGTCCCAGAACCGCCAGCGGTTGTTAGATACGCCGTAGAAGATTTCGAAGCTCAAGTCTGCGGTTAGGCAGCGATCGACGAGGTGGGCAAGGTCGCCGTGCGAGAGCCAAGTGGCGTAGGCGCGGATGTTCGTCGGTCGATTCTGCGGGACGACGCTGCCGATACGGAGGGATGCCACCTCCAAGCCAAAGTGTTCGTTGTAGTAGCGTCCGGTCGCCTCGCCGAACACCTTGCTCACGCCGTAATCGCTATCCGGGCGAATCGGCACGGTGTGATCGATCTGCTTGATATTTGCAGGATCGTTGTCGATCAACGAATAGTCGCCGAGTCCGATGCTCCGATACGGTTCATCAAGTTCGAAGTTGCCGACGGCATGGTTCGAGCTGGCGAATACGACGCGTTTGACGCCGTGTTGCCGCGCCGCCTCGTAGACGTTGTGGGTGGATGCGATGTTGTTTCGCAAGACGTCGGGCCAGGGTGTCTGAACCGGGGCGTTTGCGGCGAGGTGTACGACGGCGTCTTGACCCTCGAACGCGGGCGCCATGGCGTCGAAGTCGAAGCAGTCCGCCAACGTGAAATTCGCCAGAGAATCATCGCCCAACGGGCGCGCGTCGACTCCCGAAATTGTGTAGCGTCCAGTTTCGCCCAAGCGGGTGCGAAGGACGTTTCCGATGAGTCCAGTGGCGCCGGTAATCAGCAGTTTCATGGCGATCCGAGTCTCCGCGGGTGGGTAGTAACATCGCTGTTTATCATGTTAAGTTGCGTGGACATCGTATGAGATCGGTATTTCACATTGCGGCGCTCGACCCTACGGGGATCGGTGTAGAAATCAAGCCTCGATTTTTCGTCGTCGGTCGCTTGACCGATGCCAGAGGACCGAGATGAACTCTCTGGTTGACGCCGCCGACTCCATCGGCATCTCGCTCGACGATCAGCAAGTCGAGCAGTTCCTTCGTTACCGCGAGCTGATAACCGAATGGAATCGACGGGCGAACCTGACGGCGGTCACCGATCCCGATGAGATCGTCGAAAGGCTATTCATCCAGTCGTTACGCGTCGCGGTTCCTGCTGGTGGCAATGTTTCGACGGCCGGATGGTTTGAGGGTCGGAGCGTGATCGACATCGGATCTGGTGCGGGCATTCCGGGCATCCCTTTGAAGCTGGCTTTGCCCGGTGCCGAGGTGGTGCTGCTCGAATCGAATCGCAAAAAGTGCGAGTTCATGGAGCATGTAGTCACCGAGCTTGGTTTGGACGGCGTCACGATACTCAATTCCCGTGCCGAGGACGCGGCACGAGACACGGCGCATCGCGAAGGTTACGACATGGTAACGGCAAGGGCGGTAGCTAGTCTGTCGGTCCTGGCGGAGTACTCGATTGGGTTTTTGAAACTCGGCGGCGTCGCGGTGTTTCCTAAAGGTCCGGTATTGGAGAAAGTGAGTGCGGAGTCCGACGATGCGGCATTGATCGCGGACGAAATGGGCGCGGCACCGGCGATCATGCAAGCGGTAGCGCATCCGGGCAATGCGCCGACGGATCACATCATTTATTGGCTCAAAATCCGGCCGACTCCCGATCGTTTTCCACGCCGCGCTGGGATACCCGCGAAGCGTCCGATCACGGCTGAAAGAGCGGTCGCATAGGCGTACGGTTGCGATTTTTCAGAAACAACTCGAATTCCGGCGGCGATGGTCAGGAACTGGGCGTCGCCGACGTCCGGCAACGGGTCTTCTCTGCGCCGACTCTGCTGAGCGTCGCTTTCGGACTCGCGATCATCGGATTCCTGCTATGGCGGGTGCTCGATTTCGAGTGGCAGGAGTTCGTTGACCATCTGACGGGAATCAACTGGTGGCTCTTCGCGCTGGCCGGGGTGCTTTACTACGTCAGCTTCTGGTTTAGAGGATTTCGTTGGCAACTGATCTACAAATCGGTCGTCGAGGGTTCGGACGACCCGAAGCTCAGGGAATCGCCACCGCCGAGCATCGCCACGATGTCAACATTGATCCTGACCGGTTGGTTCATCAACTCAGTGATGTTCTTCCGGATCGGCGATGCTTACCGCGGTTGGGCACTAGCCGATCGCACGTCGAGCGATACGCCGACCGCGTTGGGCACGGTGTTCGCGGAACGCGTTCAGGACATGGTTGTCGTGCTGATTCTCGTCGTCGTATCGGCGATCTGGGCATTGATCGTGGACGGTTTCGCAGCGTCGGGCGCGATCGTCGATGTTGCGGTGATCGTCGTTGCCGTCGCCGGCGGATTGGTGCTGATCCTGCTTTTGATCCTCTACCTCATGCGCGCCGTCGGTGAGCGGTTGGCGAATTTCATACCCAGCCGTTTCCGGGACCAGTTCATCCATTTCCGAGACGGTGCGCTGAACAGTTTTCGCGGCGGAAGGATGCCGATCCAGATACTGCTGGGAATGATGGGCTGGGTGATGGAGGTCTTGAGGTTCTACTTCGTGGCGCAGGCGATGGGGTTGGACATGGCGATGAGCATAGCGATGTTTGCCGCGCTGGCGAACGCGATCATGACGACGATACCAGTGCCCGGCGGATTGGGATTCGTCGAAACGGCACTCATCACGGTGTTGCTGCTAGTGGGTTTGAGCCATACCGACGCGTTCACTCTCACCGTTTTAGATCGCGCGATATCGTGGCTCAGCATCGTCGTTGTCGGCGGCATCGTGTTCCTGGTGGTGACGGTGAATCGTCCGCGCCGAACGCGAGATAGCAAGGTTACGGAGGTGCCGACGGATGGGGATTGATGCATGGCGCGACAGTGGCGCCCCTGACAGGACTCGAACCTGTGGCACACGGTTTAGGAAACCGTTGCTCTATCCTCTGAGCTACAGGGGCGTGAAGCCAGACTCCCTAAACATGATTCTATGCGTTGCACCCGAACCCGTGCCCAGTGAGCGGGTTGCATGACGGTCGATACGCGCCCAAGGATCGTTAGTATCGCCTCCGATTCAAACCATTCGGCGGATCTCGAACGCATTGATCCGACGCCATACCAAGTAGCAGTCATCGACGTCGGCTCGAACTCGACTCGGATGGAAGTGATGCAGCTGACATCCGACTATGACCTCAGGGTGATTTCCGAGGTCAAGTCGCTGTTGAGACTGGCGAGTCGTAAGTCGAAAGACGGTCGACTCTTGCCATCGGCGGCGACCGATCTAGTGCGGCAAATCGCAGATTTCAAGGCCGTCGCCGTCGCTTCGGGTGTCGATCTGATCCGCGCGGTTGCCACCTCGGCGATGCGAGACGCGACCAATGGAGATGAGATCGTGGCACGGATCAAGGATGAGACGGATATCGACCTTGAGGTGATACCCGGGTCCAAAGAGGCCGAGTACGGATTTCTCGGTGCTGTCTTTACGCTTCCGGCACATGATGGCGTGCTGTTCGACATCGGCGGCGGCAGCGTGGAGTTCTCATATTTCCAGAACCGCAAGCTGCAAGATGTCTACACCTTGGACCTCGGCGCGTTGCGGGTCAGCGATGAATTCCTGAACTCGGGACTAACCGAGCGCGAGATGGTGACGTCGTTGCGGCGGCACGCGCGGTCGACGTTGGCGCAATCTGGTTTGCCACACATCGCCGAAAACGAGGGATTGATCGGCACCGGCGGTACGATCCGTAACCTCGCCAAAGTCCACCGCGAGTCGCGCACGCATTCGTTCGGTCGATTGCATGGCACTGTGCTCCGCTACGGCGCACTCAAGAAGGTTGTGAACGGATTGAGGGGATTGGACCGTGCAAACTTGGAATACATGCCAGGGCTTAACCCCGAGCGCGCCGACAGCATTCTCGGCGGCGCGATTGTGGCGGCGGAGATCGCGAAATTCTTCGACAAGCGACCGATCATCGTATCCGGGCGGGGCGTACGCGAAGGTCTGGCGATGTCAGGCGTAATCGACGAGTTGCCGTCAATCGAAGAGGTGCGCCGACGTTCTGTGTACGCGCTCGGCGCGCGTTTCGATACTTGGGACCGGTTGCGCGCAGACCGTCGCGCCGCGATCGCCCGTGAGATGTCGAATCTGCTCTCGGACCACCTGTCGGAGGAGATGCTGAACCTGATGTCGCACGTCGCGCGCCTTGTAGACACCGGAAGGAGTGTCAACTATTACGCGCGATATTCGCAGGCATCGAACATCATCGAACAGGGCGAACTGGGTGGATTTTCGCACCGCGACGTCGGTCTGATGTCGGCGGCATTGCACCTTGGCGACAGGCACTCCGCTCCCATGACCAGATATCGACCTGAGTTGAAGAAATCGGATCGCGCCGATGTGCGTCGCGCCGCCAGCATTTTGCGGATTGCCGACGAGATGGAACGACGCCTAGGCCCAGATCGCTACTCTCATATCGAAATGGATCTCGTTGGCAACCGTTTCGAGGTCCGCGCCCCAGAACTCGAAGCGTGGGAGCCGCGCCGCTTTGCAACCCGCTTCAAACGCGCCTTCAAACTGGATTTCGTCGTTCGGTGATTTATTCGCGGCACTGCTAGCTTCTGCGCCGGCGGTGAAACCGTATCCACGCGAGTCCGGCGACGAGGGTAAGGCGCCGCCCGATTCCGTCGAAATCTGGCTAGGGATCGATTTTTCCAGGTAGCAGACCGCTCTGCATACGGTCCCAAGCGACCACTAGCTCGTCGTGTCGCGTTCGTGCCCAAGCGATTACCAATCGCATCCGAGACGGAGGTAGACTACCGGTGACTCGCCAAGAACCAATCTCTACTGAGGCTTCGTCATCAGCGTATTTCGCATGGAAATGGGGGCGAGCATGGTCGTCTGGATACATCCTTATCACGATCCCACGAAACCGACACAACTCAGGCATGGATCAAACTAGCGTCCGCGCGTTGAGAGTATTCTTCGATCGAGATGCCCTTAACTTTCATGTAGAGCGAATCGCCGCAGAGTTCGTGAAAGTCGCTGTCGCCCCATTTCACGGTGTCGTCGTCAGATATCCAGACGCTATCGAAAAAGGCGCGGTTCTCCCACTCTTTGAACAATCCGCCACGCGCGACAAACCCTGACAGGTCGACCTCGCCTTCGACGCCATCTTCGAATTTCACCCAGATGACGTGATCTTTTAGAGCCTTTACATCAACTAGCCTGATCATCGCGTCCCGCCGTTTCCTCGTGGATTGCTATCTCGATCATATCGCGTCGTGCCTTCGGTCGCTCAATACTACGGTTGCTCGAAGTACCGCGCTAACTCGTCGCGTTCGAAGTGATTCAAAGGGATCGAAGCTGTCCCGTCGTCCGCGTAAACCGTCGGCGAAGTGTCAGATTGCGGTATTGGAGTGACTCGACCGATCACGTCTGCGGGGATGCCGGCTTCGCGGAGCGCGTCCAAGGAGTCGACGGCGCGATCCGGTTCCACCGTGGCGAGGAGGGCACCGGATGAAATCAAGCCCCAAGGGTCGATGTCCAGTGCTTCGCAAATCGTCTGGCAGCTTGGTATCACTGGTACCCGTTCAGGATCGACGACGATGTTGTTGTTAGAAGCGAGGGCTAATTCCTGAAGCGCGGTTGCCAAGCCACCCTCAGTCGGATCGTGCATCGCCGTGATGCCGCCCGCGCTGACTACCGTCTGCGCGTCCTTGAGCACGGAGATGCCGGGATCATTTAACAGCGCGGCGGCATCTTCGATGACAGTTATCGAAACGCCGCGTTCGACCAGGTCCGCACGACACTCGTTGGCGAGGATCGATGCGCCTTCAATGGCGATTCCTTTCGTGAGAATCACGACATCGCCGGGTTTTGCGCCCGAAGCCGAGACCGTCGCACTAGTCGGCGCTTCCCCCAGCATGAAACCGCAGATGACCGGTTGGTTGACGGCGGGAGTGACTTCGGTATGCCCGCCAACGAGTTGGACGCCGATGTCGCTGGCGGCGGTGCCGAGATCAGAGAAAATGGCGCGAACGGTGCTTTCGTCGGTTTCCGGCGGCAACATCAACGTCGCGAGAAACCATTTAGGGGTGCCACCTGCAACCGCGATGTCGTTGGCGTTGACGTTGACCGCGTACCAACCGATGCGGTCAGTGGTGAACGTGATCGGGTCTGATTTCGCAAGCAGTGTGTTTTCGCCGAAGAGAATATGTGCGGCATCTTCGCCCACGCCGGGCCCGACGACAACGCGTTTATCAACAACGACGTTGGGCAGTCCGTCGATCAGATTTTGGAGCAAGCGCCCGGGTAGTTTTCCGTTCTTTAGGGTTGGCATGTCGTCAGTCGCGACTTGCTGATACGGTGCGGCATCATCAGTTTTAGGTTTGCGTAAGGGACTGCACGCGACCTAATTGTCTGGAGGAATCGTTGGTATCGAGGGTAGAGGTTGGTTGGCAAAAAACTTGGCTACAGCATCTAGCAGTTCTTGAGGGAACGCGCCTTGGGTACCGCCCCAGATTTCCTGATCGCCGCCGATCCGGAACCAGTCTTTTTCGCAGAAGAAGTTTACCGTCTCGACCCCTCTGAGAAGGAAGAAATCGAGCCGGAATGCGGTTTCGCACGTCTCGGTGTTGCCGATTGGGATGGTGACGTTGAGCGCGTCTATGATCTCTTGGATGAGTGCGCCATCTTCAAAGTCGGCGATCGCAGACTGTTCGCCATCTTGACGACCGCGATAAAGAACGACGCGTCGCGCTTCGTGGAGCCGCAGATCGTGGACGATGTTCACGGTCAGCTGTTGGGTGTCGCCGGCGTCGGTGCAATCCAGCACGATGTCTTTGCTCAACTCACCGCCATCGATCTGTTCCTTGCCGGCGATGTGGAATACGTAGGACTTTTCGTCGTTGCCAAAGGTCATGACCCAGCCGTTAACGGGCCTCGCCGGGTTGTCGTCCGCGATCGGTCCACACCCGAGCGTAAGGTCCGGCCAGGTGCGTTCTTCGACACTGAGGATGCTGATGCCTTCTTGATCGATGCCTTGATCGATGAGCAGACCGCGGGCGTAAATCTCGAGATTGGTCGGCACTGACGGGGTTGGCGTAGGTGTCGGCGTGGGCGTGGGGGTGATGGTAGGCGTCGGAACCTGCGTAGGAGTGGGCGACGGTGTCGGAGTCGGTGAAGGCGCCGGTTCTGGCGTGGGCACTGATGTCGGTGTAGGTGCCTCAGTCGGCGAGGGCGTTGGGGTGAAAGTTGGCGTCGCGGTAGGTTCAGTTGTCGGCGTTTTCGTTGCAGTCTGATCGGTTTCCGCCGTTGATTCTTCAGTCGGCGGTACCGGTGTGTTGGTTGCCGGGACCGGCGTGTATGTCGCGGTTGGTTCTGGCGTCGCGGTGTCCGTCGGCACCAGCGTCGCCGTCGGCTGGGGAACGGGCGTAGGTCGCGGTGTTGGTTGCAAACCGATTTCAGGTTCTCGGCTGTTTGCCCAAATCCCAGCGACGACGATTGCGGCGACGATCGCGACGAGGACGATGCCTACGACGAGGAATTGCCGGAGCCGCGGCCCGTATCCCGAAACGCGGAGTTGGCCGGAGGCTTGAAGCTCCGTTCGGTCTTGATCGCCAGATTCTGCCATGTTCGAGGATGGGTTGGGTATCGGTCGCCACGTGCGCCGAGTCGCTAACTTTCAACGCTATACGAAAGGTGCGACGGGTTTCGACGTTCGACGGCGCGCCCAAATCGAAGATTCTCGGAAAATCCCGCGATCGACTTGCAATTACTGACTTGATAGGTAATAATTTGTTTGTTGGCGATTCGAGCGGGGATTCCAACCAGTAGACACAAGCGAAAACCGAAAGAGGTTGGAACAATGACAAGCCGTCGGGCATCCCGCTCCTTCGCATCAAGCGACGCAGTTCTCATGCCTAACAGTACAAAGTTGCGCGCGATCATTCTTGGCTTCGCGCTCGTTTCCATGGCGATCGCGCTGATCGCCTGCGGATCACAGCCGGCAGCGACTCCCGTCGTGGTTGAGGTGGAGAAGATCGTCGAGGTGGAGAAACCCACTACGCCGGTCGTGATCGAGGTCGAAAAGGTCGTCGAAGTTGAAAAGATCGTCGAGGTTGAGAAACCAGTCGTCGTTGAAAAACAGGTCATCGTCGAAGTCGAAAAGCCGTTGGCGGACCCCAAGACTCTCACCGTCTACTCCGGACGGAGCAAGTCGTTGGTGGACCCGATACTGCGGGAGTTTGAGCTTCTGACCGGCATCCCTATCGAGGTTCGATACGCCGGCACTGGCGAGATGGCGGCGACGTTGCTTGAGGAAGGTGACAAATCCCCAGCCGACGTCTTCTTCGCGCAAGACCCTGGCGGATTGGGTGCCGTGAAGCCGCTATTCATGACCCTGTCCGACGACATCCGATCGCAGTCGGCGGCTTGGGCAAGCGACCCAGACGGCAAATGGGTCGGCATCTCGGGACGCGCCCGAGTGATTGTCTACAGCACGGAAAACGTCTCCGAAGACGAGTTGCCGGAATCGATCTGGGACTTCGCCGACCCGAAGTGGAAGGGCCGCATCGGTTTCCCTCCGACTAATGCATCGTTCCATGTAATGGTTACGGCGATGAGACTGGATTGGGGCGAGGAGAAGACCAAGCAGTGGCTAGAGGGAGTCATGGCGAACGAGCCGATCTTCTACGCCAAGAACACGCCGACCGTAGCTGCTGCGGGTGCGGGTGAGGTCGACGTCGGATTCGTCAATCACTACTACCTCCACCGTTTCCTCGCCGAAGAGGGACCGGAGTTTGCCGCCCGAAACTACTACACACCGTCCAACGATGCCGGATCGCTCGTGATGGCCGCGGGTGCTGGAATCCTCGCGTCTACCGACGCACAGGAAGAAGCCGAGCGCCTGCTGAAGTTCCTGCTTGGCGTAACCGCTCAGCAGTACTTCGCGACTAAAACTCACGAGTATCCGTTCAACCCTGCGGTGCAACAGTCGGAATACCTGCCAGATCTGGGCGATATCGGTGAACGCTTCGATATCGATCTCGGACTACTGGACGACCTGGCTGGCACGCAGAAACTACTCCAGGAGGTTGGTGCGCTTCCGTGACCCGCTCTACAGCGGAAGTAGCAGGACCTGCACTGAGGCCCCGCCGTGCCGTGCGCCGTGGCGCGGGCGGGGCCCCGGTTTCGGTCTCAATCGCTGCGGTGATCGTTGTCACCGCCGCGCTGATACCCGTTTTATATCTCTTCGTCCGCGGCATCGAAGGTGGCGAAACCACCTGGGACTTCCTTACCCGCTCTAATTCAGTCAAGGTCGTGTGGCGGACGTTCAGCGTTATCGCTCTGGTGACGCTGGTCTCACTCATTGTAGCGGTTCCGTCGGCTTGGTTGACGATGCGATCCGATTTGCCGTTCCGTCGCGTCATCGCCGTTGCGCTTGCATTGCCATTAGTCGTGCCGAGTTTTGTGTTGGCGACCACGATGATCGAGGCATTAGGTCCCAAAGGCACTTTGCAAGAGTTCTTGGAGCCGATTGGAGTCGAGCGATTGCCGTCGATCTACGGACTACCGGGCGCGACTCTGGTTCTCGTTCTGATGACTTATCCGTATGTCTACCTGACGGTTCGCGGCGCGATCGCGGGACTCAATCCTGAACTGGTCGAAGCGGGCCGAAACATGGGCTTCACGATGCTCGGTGCATTTCGACGCATCACGTTGCCTTTGTTGTTGCCGGCGATCGGCGCCGGGGCGACACTCGCCGCGCTCTACACCTTGAGCGACTACGGTGGAGTGGCACTGATGCGGCACAACACCTTGACCGTCTCGATCATGACCAACTTCCAGACGTCGATCGATCGCACCGCCGGCGCTGCTCTGTCGATACTGTTGGTGCTCTTCGCGATGTTGCTGCTCTTGATCGAAGCGATTATCCGCGGTCGACGAAGGTATGACGACGCATCCGCGAACGTCGGGAGGTCTCACCGACGGGTACATCTGGGAATATGGACCGTGCCGGCTTTGGCATTCGTAATGCTTCCCATCATCACTGGATTGCTGATGCCGGTGGCGGTGCTGTTGGAGTGGTTCATTCGAGGGATGTCGCGCGGGCTCGAAGGGACTCCGATCCTAGTGCCGCTATTGAACTCGCTAGAGGCATCAGGACTTGCCGCCGTCGCAACCGTCGCGTTGGCACTTCCAGTAGCGATCGTAACCGTACGGCACAACGGGTGGTTCAGCGACATCCTCGAAAAAGCAGTCTTCATCGGATTCGGTCTGCCCGGCGTGGTCGTCGCGCTGTCGCTCGTTTTCTTCGCCATCAACTTCGCCCGATTCGCCTACCAATCGATGTTGTTGCTCGTCTTTGCGTATGCCGTCCTATTCCTGCCCGTCGCGCTCGGATCGCTCCGATCAGGATTGCTTCAGATAAACCCGAACTTGGAAGAAGCTGCTCAATCACTCGGTTTTACCCAGTTCCGATCATTCACCCGCGTCACGCTGCCGATCCTGATGCCGAGCGTGTTTGCCAGCGCCGCTTTGGTGTTCCTGCTCACGATGAAAGAGTTGCCGGCAACGTTGATACTCGGCCCGACAGGTTTCGACACTTTGGCAACGTCGATCTGGTCTGCATCGTCGGAGGCATTTTTCACCAAAACGGCCGCATCGTCCCTCATTCTCGTCGCTGCTGCGGGCATCCCCACCGCTTGGCTGGTGCTACGTGAACATGCTGCTTCGAGGTAATAGCATTTGGGGTAGATGCGATTATTTCGACGTCCCAAGACCGATGAAAGCGCCATGATCCGAGCGGGAGTCAACCGGCCCGGCAGCACCGGCGCGATCCAGCTTGAGCAGGTGCAGACGCGGTACCATCCCGACGAACCGCCGATCCTCAACGGCTTCAACTTGGAAGTGCAGGAAGGCGAGATCGTCTGCCTGTTAGGTCCGAGCGGCGTGGGCAAGACAACCGCGTTGCGCGTCATCGCGGGCTTTGAGCGCGTCATCAACGGTTACGTTCGGCTCGGCGGACATCTCGTCGGTTCGCCGTTCATCCATGTACCGCCGCATGAACGCGATCTCGGGCTGGTGTTTCAGTCTTACGCTCTTTTCCCGCATCTGACCGTCGCTCAGAACGTCCAGTTCGGCATCAAGGACGCCACCGACCGTGAGAAACGGGCGCGGACGCTGGAGATATTGGAGATGTGCGGCATCAGCGAGTATGCCGACGGCGGCGTCCACGAACTCTCCGGCGGCGAGCAGCAGCGAGTCGCATTGGCGCGTGCCATCGCACCCGAATCGGTCGCCGTGCTGCTTGACGAACCCTTCAGCAATCTCGATCCCAGCCTCGTCACGCAGTTGCGACGCCAGGTCAAAGAAATCATCCACGAGGCCGGAAAGACCGCGATCCTAGTCACTCACGACCGCGAGACCGCGTTCCTCACCTCGGACCGTGTAGCCGTGATGCGGTCCGGCCGCGTCGCCCAGATCGGCACCGCCGAAGAGGTCTACGCCCAGCCCGAATCGCCGCACGTCGCCCGAACCATCGGCCGGTCGTCCTTCATTCGCGGAACCTATCGCGGTGGAAGAGTCTTTACCGAAGCGGGTGAGTTCCCCGCTTTAGCTGCTAATGGCAACAAATTCAAAGACGGCGACGAGGTGTCGGCGCTGATGCGAGCGTCAGAATTGCGACTGCGCCTCCACGACACCAGCGGCGGGGAAGAGGATGACTGGATCCCGCAACCGTTCACGGTCTGCGGCGACGACTGTCGATGCGTCGCCCGCATCGCCTCCCGCGAGTTTCACGGCGACTTCACCGATTTCAGTGTCCGCCTACCCTCCGGCGACACCTTCCGCGTCCGCAACCGCACCTACGCCATGCAGATCCCCGACGGCGCCCCCGTAACCGTAACCGCCGTCCGCGGCGCCAAAGTCATCGTATACCCGGCAGGGGCAAGGTGAGTGGGAAAGGTTAGGATGGAGGGCATCGGTCTTGTTGACGGGATAACATCCGACGGTCATAGAGGGCGTGCGGGTGACGATGTTGCCTACGCGACTTCACGCTAAACGCGAGCATCGCAACTCAAGAAAGAATGACTGCCTGTGTCTAAGCAACTCGAAAAGCTCCGCCGTTCCGCACTGGTCCTAGTGATCATTGGCCTGGTATGGAACTTGGCAGAAGCCGCGGTCGCGTTGTGGTCGGGCATCCATGCTGATAGCGTCGCGCTCCTCGCGTTCGGACTCGACAGCGTTGTCGAACTCATCGCGGGCGGCATCCTCGTTTGGCGGTTGCGAGCCGAACAAAACGGTCGCGAAGACGAAGCGATGGAGCGAAAGGCGCAACGACTTCTCGGAATGACCTTCTACCTATTAGCCGCTTACATCGCCCTTCATTCCATCGCAAATCTGTCAGGATGGTTGCCTCAAGCGCAACCCAGCATCGCCGGCATCGCGATCGTGGTCGCCAGCGCCGTCGTGATGACCGCACTTTACGTCGGCAAGATGCGGGTCGCCACGCGAATGCAGTCTTGGTCGTTACGGGCCGAGGCGATGGAGACGCTGTTCTGCGACATCCAAGACCTGACCCTACTAGTAGGTCTCGCCTTGAACGCTCTGCTTGCTTGGTGGTGGGCCGACCCGGTAGCGTCATGGATTCTCATTCCCTTCCTGATCAACGAAGGCCGCGAAAACCTTTCACGCCACGCGCACCACCACGACGACGACAATAATGGTCAAGAAAAGCAAGCCCGACACGTCTGCATCTGTTCCGACTGCCTCTTCGGCGTACGGAGATGCACCACCGCCGCGTGTCGTTGGGCGTAATGTTGGGCGAGACTAGGTGCTGCACGGCGTCGGGGGCGAGACGGCTCTATCTAGCCCTCGGCCTATCCTGCTGATATTGTCGTTGCAGTTGAGTCAGAAATTCCGATGGCGACGGTGTAAAAATATGAGCAAGATGTTGGATTACCACACGCGGGCGATGGATTTCGTCGCCCAAGCCACGATGGGTTCACCCACCGAACCCGTTGATGAAACACGCGCCAAAGAACTCTTCCGGCAAGCCCTCGATTGGGGGCGTAAGGCGATTGACGAGCTTGAGAAACTCGAACGTCACGATCAGACGTACGCCGTGATCCACCGAAGCGTCGCCGCCACCGCACTCGACTGTGGCGAATACCAACTCGCCGAAAATCTGGCTACCAAAGCCCTCGAATCCGAACCTCCGAAAGACATCCGCGGCGATCTCGAAGATATCTTGCGAAGGGCACAGACCGAACTAGCCAAATTTGCAACCCTCGCCGATGATGGTGCGGAATTCGGCGTACCTTGATCGCCTATTCTGTCACCCGTATTTTCCAGTCCATCCGTGTGGTGTTCGGCGCTAGATTGGCGGTTGGTTTCAAGGACGTTGGTTCATCGGCATTAATGGAACAAAAGTTCCTTAAGGGTTTCTCCTTCGACGAACTCGACGCTGTCATCATGGTAGACCGCGTGACTCAGACGCCGAAACACGTCGGGCATCCCGTCAGTATCAACGAAAGGATTGAAGTACACCATTGTTGGTGCTGCCAGCTTGAATGGACCTAGACGTTTGAACAACACCACTGCCATTAACCTAGTGTAACGCGGGTTACCGGACTTAGCCTGCCATAATCCACCCGGTTTTCGCACTGTGCGTTGTCCGATTTTAGGTGGCGTGATTCGTTCGTCGTACGTAAGCGTTAAAGTCGCCTTGCCGAACAACGCGTCCAACGCACCATTCTGGATGTCAAAGCCGAACTCGCGGGCGTTGAGCGCAACTACCAAAGGGACATCGACGTGGCCGTATTTCTTTGCTTTGTCGGCAAGTCGACCCTCGATCGATTTTTCGGGACGGGAATCGTCCTTTACATTCGTTGCTATCTGAACGAATCTGTTGCTGTCAATAGCGTACAACCGACCAGTTAGTCGCCATTTGCCATCAACGACAGGTTTCACGTCAATACCGTGTGTGGGATCTAGCTCGGGCCCGTCACTTGGGTCGAATTTTCCGATTATGTTCTGAAAGGGTTTGGTTATCGCTGATTTCCGCAGAAATCGGGTCAAGATTCCTTCGGTATGGATGCTCGCGCTGGACCCTTGACCGCTCAAAGATTCTAATTTTTCAAAAGCATCTTCTTCGTAGTGGCTGAAACCTGTTAAACCTTTCTCAGGGTCCACGACGATAGCCTCGACATAGCACTTCTTACCTGCGTGTTTGACCATGAAATCGGGGCGTGTTTGCGACGGATCAAGATCACAGATGTCGATTTCGCAGCCTAACGCGAGAAATAGACGATTTAGCACAAGCTCGAACAGGGCACCATGGAAGTTTTGATTGTCGCTCCGGAGTCGAGACGACAGGTGAGGCATCCCCGCTTCCGGATAACGCGAAAGCAATTCCTCAATCCTTCTCCTAGCTTCTTCCGCTTCGGGTTTGGCAGACCTGTTCAAGAAATCGTACTCAGTTTCTCGAATCCCAATTCGGCCAAAATCGGTTCGCACAATGTCGTCGAACAGTCTCATGAGTCAGCGTCCTCAGTTCTGTGCAAAAGGTTCGAAACGTGCTCAATCGTCCCATTCACCTTACTCGTGGCCTCCGAGATCAATGCATCGGCATCCTCATTCGCCCTTCGATTGATCCTGATCCGAGCGGTTGCTTCGTTGTCGGGCACGCTTGCTTTCCGATTGTCTGACTTGCTGAGTTGCTGAAAGTCTACAACTCGCGTAACCCTTCCCCTCGATGCGGACATAGCCGTGGCGCATCGGCTAACCTTTATGGCACGTGCTGGATGGTTTCGATTCGGCGGACTTTGACCAACGCGGGTTTGCCCGAATCTTGAGAACATGATGAACTACTGGATGCTAAGAATCACCACGTCCGCGAGGGTGTTAGGCGTGGTGTTGGTCCTCGCGGTACTAGTCGCTGTTGTGGCTTGCGGTGGCGATGGGGGAACGGATGGTGATGAGCCGTATCGGATCGGGGTGATGGAGTCGTTGACGGGGTTGGGGGAGACGTATGGGACGGTGTCGAATCAGGCTAAGCAGATGGCGCTTGAGGAGATCAACGCGGCGGGTGGTGTCGATGGTCGGAGGATCGAGTTCGTGGTCGAGGACTCGAAGTGCAACGCGAACGATGCGATCACGGCGTACAACAAGCTGACGGATGTTGAAGGCATCAAGATCATTCTCGGCACGTCGTGCAGCGGGGCGATGCTCGGCGCGGCACCGTTGGCGGAGGCTGACGGAGTGATACTTTTCTCCGCTCTGGCTTCAAATCCAGACATCGCGAACGCGGGCGATTACATTTTCCGCACATCGATCAGCGATTCGCAAGTCGGCATCGACACTGGCAACTTGATGTGGCAGGAAGGGATACGAAACATCGCGACGATCACCGAATCGACCGACTACGCGGAGGGGGTGCGTCGCAAGACGGTTGAGCAGTTCGAGAAGCGCGGCGGCAATGTCATCGCCGAAGAGCGGTACGCGTCCGATATCACGGACTTCCGCACCGTCCTCTCAAAGTTGCTGTCCGCCGACCCGGATGCGATACATCTTGCCGCGCAGGCGGAGTTCTCCGGTGGCACGGCGATGAAGCAGTTGCGAGAGCTCGGTTACAAAGGTCCGGTCTACACCGAAACGGTATCGGTCGGCACAACGGCTCTGGAGATCGCGGGCGATGCCGCGACGGGTGTCAAAGCGGTCGTCGCCGATCTCGATCCGAACAATGCCAAGGCGCAAGAGGTGATCAGCGGCTTCATCGAGAGATACGACTACATCACGTTGGCGTGGTACGTCGGTTCGGCGTATGACGACGTCTACATCACCGCTGAGTGCCTCAGGCAGACGGGCGACGATCAGGATGCCGACGGTTTCCGCGACTGTCTCTACGACATCACGTGGTCAGGTGCCATCGGCGAGAACTACAGTTTCGACGAAAGAGGCGAGGTGCTTGGTCTTACCAACGCGGTGGTTGAGGTTCTGCCGACTGACGAACGCACCAGCGAAAACCAGGGATACGAGGTCTTGGGTCCCGCGCCGTCTGAGTAGACCGCCAGAAGGTAGCCTTTGCCGGGCGCGGGCGGTTCAGTGCCCCAACGCTCTCCTGGCCAACTGCTGCAGTCCGATCGTGTCGAACGCATTCCGAATGCCAAGACGCGCCGATATCGCATGTTGTATCAATAGGTTAGAGTTTGCACCGACTTCAAGACTTGTGAATGACAGGAGACAGCGTTTAGCGATGATCCGTAGAAGTGCGTATTGGATAGCGGTTTCGACTATCGTGGTGGTGGCCGCGATCGCATGCGGTGGCGACAGCGGTGAAGAGGAAGAAGTCTATCGCGTCGGCGTGATGGAATCTCTCACTGGAATCGGCGAAACCTATGGGACGGTTACCAATCATGCCAAGCAGATGGCGATGGAGGAGATCAACGAGGCAGGCGGCATCAACGGCAAGAATCTCGAACTGGTCGTCGAAGACTCCAAGTGCAACGCGCAGGATGCGATCACGGCTTACAACAAGCTGACAGACGTCGAGAACCTCAAAATCATCTTGGGCCCCTCGTGCAGTGGTGCAATGTTGGGCGTTGCGCCGTTGGCGGAGAAAGATGGCAACATCCTGTTCTCAGGGGTGGCGGTGCATCCGGACATCGCGCACGCCGGCGATTACATTTTCCGCACCTCGATCAATGGCGAGAAGATGGGATTCGGTACCGGGAATCTGATGTACGACGAAGGGGTCAGGACCGCCGCGTCGCTGACCGAATCGACCGATTACGCCGAGGGCGCTCGACGAACCGCCGCGGAGCAGTTCAGCAAACGCGGCGGAGAGGTCGTCGCGGAGGAGCGGTTCCCTTCTGACACGACCGATTTCAGGACGCCATTGACGAAACTCATGGACAAGAACCCCGATGCTATCTTCATCTCAACGCAGGCGGAGTTTGCGGGAGGCACCGCGATTAAACAGCTTCGGGAGCTAGGATACGAAGGCCCGATCTATGGCGAGGTGGTGTCTGTCGGCACAACCGCGCTTGAGATCGCGGGCGATGCCGCGAACGGGGTCAAAGCCGTTATTTCATTCCTCGACCCGAACAACCCCAAAGCCAAAAACGTCATCGCGAAATTCCGAGAACGTTACGAATACGTGACGCTGTCGTTTTACCTCGCATCGGCGTACGATGACATCTACATCACCGCCGAATGTCTGAAGCAAACCGAAGACGATCAGGACCCGGACGGATTCCGTGATTGCTTGTACGACATTACTTGGAGCGGCGCGATTGGCGAGAGCTACGGATTTGACGAACTGGGAGAGGTCACGGGTCTAGGTCCAGCTATCGTTGAAGTGCTTCCCGTTGAGGAGCGAACTGTAGACAACGAAGGATTCAGACTGATCGGTCCAGCAGTGATCGAGTAATCTGTTGCCTAGATCGGGCCCGTGCCAAGGAAGTTCGAGCTGATACAGTTGACGGACGCACGAAGTTACATCTCAAACCGAACCAACCTGATCGCGGTCGTGTTGATCGCGCTTGTGGTCGCGTACGTCGGCTGGAAAATCGTCGAGTCGCCTGACCAAGCTATGCAGTTCGCGTTCAACGGCATGTCGGTGGGTGCGGTGTACGCGCTGGTTGCGATGGGATTCACCATCGTTTATAGCACGGTTTGGTTCTTCGATATGTACTACGGTGCGGCGGCGGCCCTCGGCGCGTACGGCGTCTTTTACCTCCGATCGTCCGAGACTTTGGGCGGACTCTACGAGGTCAACAATCCCATCGTCAACGGCATCTTCGCGCTCGTCGTCGCGGGTGTCGTCGCGTGGGCATTGCACACCTCGTTCTACTACCGATTACGATCCCGCTTCAGCGACACGACTCTACGAATTCTCGGCGGAGTGACCGCCATCGCGGCTGGGGTCTACACCGGCGTGGTGCTTTCGACGCCGTCGGACCTGCACTTGACGCTGAGTCCCGCGTTAGGCGCTGTGGTGGCAGGGGGGATCGTGTGGGCTGCGAGGAGTCTCTACGCACGCTATGTAAATCGCGACGGGTTGAGATGGGTTACTTTGGCATCGATCGTTGTCGGGATCGGTCTGGGCGCGGTTTTGACGCTCTGGCTCTTCGGCACGCCGGGTTCAAAGCTCTACCTCAGTTGGATCGTCTCGTGCGGATTGGCAGGTTCGGTCTCGCTCGCGCTGTACCGAGGGTTATACGTCTACATGCGCGAACGGGCACGGTCGCCGCTGGTGATGCTGGTAGCCACATTGGGCATACTGTTGGCGTTCAGCGCGTTGATCGTGATGGTGTTTGAACCCGCGCCGCGCCCGTTGCCGGAGCCGTTTGGCGGCGGTACGCAGGAATTCGCCGGCGCGACGATCAAACCGATTAACATCTTCACCGTCGCAGTCGCGATCATTGGTTTCATCGGACTCATGGTCCTGCTCAAAATGACCACGTTCGGACGCATGGTCCGAGCCATCGGCGACGACGAACAGGTGGCGAAAGTCGTCGGCATCAACACGACAGCGATCATTACCATCGTGTTCTTTATCGGTGCGGTTTTCGCCGCGATGGGCGGCATTTTGAGCGGACACGACACGGCGATTCAGCCTCGTATGGGGTTACTGCTATTGCTGAAAGGGTGGATCGCGTCGGTTGTCGGCGGAATCGGCAACCTGTCAGGCGCCATCCTAGGCGGCTTCATGCTTGGGATGCTTGAGCAGTTCGGGATTTGGGATTTGGCGGGCGAGTGGCGCGATGTGGTCTCTTTCGTCGTGCTGATACTCTTCCTTTCATTCTGGCCCGCTGGCATCCTGCCGAGGAAGTAGACGCACGACGATGAACAGCAGCCCAGCCGCCACCAACGCATCGGTGTTTACGCGAGCAGTGTCGACTATCCGCGAGAAGGGCGACCTAGAGCTCTATGCGAACGTTTTCGTTATCGCCTGGGCGGCGATATTCGCAGTATGGCAGGGTTTCGGTTTCGCAGTGACGCTTGGCACGGTGTTCTGCATCTGGGCGATCCTGTCCGTAAGTCTCAACCTTGTCGTCGGCTACACCGGATTGCTCTCGGTAGGGCACATCGGCTTTTTCGGCATCGGCGCGTACGGCATGGCGATCCTTACGTCTGACACTTCCTACGAAACCTTGAGCACCGATGCGATACCGCAGTTCGGATGGCCGTTCTTCGCGGCTCTGCCGGTGTGCATCCTTATCGCCGGGATCGCCGCGATTGCGATCGGAGTAGTGTTTAACCGCTTCCGCGACGACATCTACGTTCTGGTATCTTTCGGATTCGCGATCATCGCTTTCAATGTTTTTCTGAGTTGGCGCGGACTGACGCGCGGAGCGTATGGTATCCACGACGTCGCCCGGCCCGAACTCGGCGGTTGGCGAGCCGACGATGAGTTCGAGTTCATGGCTCTGTGCGCGGTGTTCCTTTTGATCGTGGTGTTGATCGCGTGGTTCTTGGTCTCTTCTTCATTCGGAAGGGTTTTGAAAGCGATCCGTGAGGACGAGCAAGTCGCAGAAGTATTCGGTTACCGCGCGACGCATTACAAGCTGGCGATCTGGGTGATATCGGCGATGATGGCGGGATTAGCCGGCGGATTATTCGGTAGCTTCACATCGTTCGTCGACCCCAATTCGTTCGTACTGCTTGAGTCGATGTTGTTGGTGTCGATAGTGATTCTTGGCGGGCTCGCTTCGATCCGCGGCTCGCTGTTGGGCGCGATGGCTTTCGTCTTGCTCGAAGAAGGGATGCGTTTCATACCGTACCTGCCGGCGGAGTTTGTCGGGCAGGTTCGGCAGGTGATACTGGGTCTGTTGCTGGTGCTCCTCATGCTGTTCAGACCGCAGGGTTTGGCCGGGAGGTACAAGCTATGAGCATGTCGCGGATAGATTTCTCCGAGTACTACGGCATCCAGACGATCGGGGTCACGAAACAGTTCCACGGTGTCAAGGCATTGGACGATGTAACGTTCACCATCCCGATCTTTGGAGTGACGAGCATCGTTGGTCCAAATGGTTCGGGCAAGTCAACGCTTGTCAACCTGCTGACCGGCGTGCTTCCATATGACGAAGGCATCGTGATGATCGAAACCAACGCCTTCAAGATCATCAAGGCCCACGAGACGCCGGAGCACGGCATCACCCGAACCTTTCAGGAAGTGAGACTGTTCGATCAGATGACGGTATGGGACAACATGATGGTGGTGTTGACCAACCGCAATCTCTTCCCGTCGATGATCGAGCGATCGAAGTCTGAGCACCGCGACAAGGCGGAAGAGATATTGCGACAGGTGGGGATGTGGGACAATCGCGACTCGATGGCTGGAGAGCTGTCATACGGTCAGCGCAAACTGATCGAGATCGGTCGCGCGATGGCTCTGGATGTTCAGGTCTACATCCTCGATGAGCCGTTCGCTGGACTGTTTCCGCAGATGATCGAGCGGGTGAAGGACCTCTTGCGCGACCTGCGGGCGAGCGGTCGCACCGTCGTCTTCATCTCGCACAACATGGACATCGTCCGTGAACTCTCTGATCACCTGATCGTTCTGGAGAGCGGCAAGTTCTTGTTGGCTGGCGAAGCTGAAGATATTCTCAATCGACCTGAAGTGATCCAGGCTTACTTGGGTGCATGAGTACGGCGCGGGTTCTGCAACGCAATGGTTGAAGCAACCAAAGATTCGACGGCTGCGATGCCGAGTGATGACGTTGACGGCCGTCATCTTTTGGAGTTGGTCGATATCTCGGTGCACTACGGCGCGGTGATCGGACTCGACAAGGTATCGCTTGCCATCAACCGAGGCGAATTGGTGGCGGTGATGGGTCCGAACGGCGCAGGCAAATCGACAGTTCTCAAAGCGATCATGGGACTGGCGCCCGTTGTCGGTGGGACGGTATACCTGCGTGGTGAACCTTTGGATGTTGCCACGCATGAGATTGTCAAGCAAGGAGTCTCATTCGTTCCACAAGGCCGACGCGTGTTCACGCATCTCACGATTGAAGAGAACCTCCGAATGGGGTGCCTGCACGTGAATGACCGGGAGGAGCAGGATAAACGCCTCGAGGCGACCTTAGAGATGTTCCCGGTGTTGCGGACGAAACGGCGGGATTACGCCGACGCGATGTCAGGTGGTCAACAGCAGATGCTCGCCATCGGCCGAGGTCTCATGGCGAATCCCGACGTGCTGCTTCTAGACGAACCGACTCTCGGACTTGCGCCGATTATCGTCAAGGAGCTGTTCCAGAAGATCGCGGAAATCAGTCGGGAACTGAAAACCACGATCATGGTCGTCGAACACAACATCAAAGGGATGCTGGACATCGCCGACCGGGCGTACGTCCTTAACCATGGACGCATCGCGCACGACGGCACACCCCGGACCATCGAAGAGACCGACATCTTGACCGATGTGTTCTTGGGCAAGTTGGCAGATGACGACGAAGTCAACGATCAGCACTGATTCGTCTTATTCGTCCTCGCGCGTAGGCATCCGCGTAACAAATTCGGATCACTAGTTGCGACTCAATATGATGGAACATGCAATCCACGACGTGTCGCCATCGTCAATCGCAAATATCCAGATCGCCGCTGACCTAATCGCCAATTCTGAATACGTCGTAGCTATGACTGGGGCTGGGATGTCGGTCGATAGCGGTATCCCGCCGTTTCGGGGCACGAACGGGCTTTGGACGAAGTACGGCGCGCCACCGATGGATGGGTATCGGCAGTTCAAAGCCGATCCCGAAGCCTATTGGCACCGACAGATCAATGCTCAGATCGATGATCACATCTTGGAGCTGAGAGAGGCGCTACGAAACGCTGAACCGCACACAGGACACTACGCGCTCGCGGAACTCGTCAACAGGGGCTACATCAAATCGGTGATCACTCAGAACATTGACGGATTGGACTTGAAGGCCGGCATCGGCGATGCATTGATCGAGATTCACGGCAATCGTTCGCGCTTAAGGTGCATTGGATGTTCCAAGCGGACAGATTTGGATGACTTCGTGCCGCTGTTTGTGCCGGACCCGTGTAACGATTGTGGAGAACCGGTTAAGTTCGACGCGGTGATGTTCGGTGAGCCGATAGTGCCGGAAGTGATGCAAGCCGCGCGCACCGAGATCGATCGCGCCGATTGCGTCGTCGCGATTGGCACCTCCGCGACGGTCCGGCCCGCTAGCGGACTGCTTTGGGTCGCCAAGCACCGCTCAAAGGGCGGTCAGGGCGATGTGCCCAATCGGCGGGATCCAACGTTGATCGAGATGAATCCGAATCCCACCAAACTTTCATCTATCTGCGATGTGGTCGTCAGATCATCCGCTCTCGTCGGCGTCCCAGCCCTCCGAGATGCAATCGTGAGGGATTTCGCCAATACGAATTGAATTTCTGAAACTTCGCGCGTATGATGTTTCAATAACGATTACTGATGTATCATTGATACAAATGAATAGCGAGGAACGAGAATCAATCTGGTCGATAACGCCCGGCATGAGGGTGAGTTACTTCATCATCTTCGCATCGGTCACGGCGATCGGCACGGCACTTTTGGTGTGGAACACGATCACCGAAAAAGGGGACGCATCCGCGTCCGCGATCGCGCTTGATATCATCTTCGGTATATCGGCGATCGGCGTTTCGGCCGCCACCATCGCGATCACACTCACGGAAGGAACGCGGTACATTATGGTCATTGCACAGTGGTTTGAAGACACCTACATCAAACCGTCCCGCGATCGGCGCGAGAAGAAGTGGCGCGACGCAGGTAGGTCTGAGTTGATAGCGGAGATCCGAGCTTGGGAGCAACGCAGAAACGCTGCGACCGAAAATGGAGAAGATTTCTCCGAACCGCCGCCGTACGCCGAGGATACGGATCAGTCATCCAACTGAGTTTTTGGCGCGATTTCGTTCTACCCAAGATGCGCGTCGCACTTACGGATCAACATCATTCCATCGCGAACCGTTAACATCACATTGACTACGCGCTCGTCGTTCGTGACTAACTCGTTGAACGCTTTGATCGATTTGGTCGATCCGTCTTCTGGTTCGTCATCCGGATCATCGGGTCCGAGGACGCGCCCACCCCACAAGACGTTGTCGACGACGATCACACCTCGCGGCGCGAGCAGTTTGAGTGCCTTCTCGTAGTAAACCGCGTAGTTCACTTTGTCGGCGTCGATGAACACCAAGTCGAACGGCGGCGACAACGAATCTAAGGTCTCGGTGGCGGGCGCCAACCGCAGATCGATCTTGCCACCTGCCGGATGCCGGGCCCAGTGTTTCTGTGCGATTGCGGTGAATTCTTCGCTGACGTCGCAGGTGATCAATTCTCCATCTTCAGGTAATGCAGACGCCATCATGAGCGCGCTGTACCCGACGAACGTCCCGATCTCCAAGACACGCTTGGCACCGCCGATCGTCGCGAGCGTGTTGAGGAAATAGCCGACTGTCCTACCGGACATCATTCCTGCAGCGCCGGTGGACTCCACGTCGACCGCGATGTCGTCAAAGACGCTGTCAGGCGTCGTGGTGTGTGCCACCGTGTATTCGTCGATTCCATCCGGAAAGTCGAGCATTCTGGGTTAGTCCTTTCTGTAACGAGTTCCGTTGGTTTTGCGATCAGGTCAACGCGCCGATAACCACACCGGATATCGTGATCAGTACCGCTGCGTGCCCGGCTTGGATCCAAACTAACCGCCCCTTGTTTGCGAACATGTAGTGCGGTGCGATCGCCATTCCAGCGATGCCGACGCCGAGAAAAAGCCCGACAACGAGACCATTGAGGACTCCACCGCCGACGTTGCCCAGCAGCACCGCGATCACGATGTTAGATACGAGAGCCATCACGAACGTAATCACGTAGATGACGGGCGACCCGTTTTCCTGGATGTCCTGCTCTGTCAGTCCCTCGCCTTCCATCCAGAGGTTGCCGAACACTTTCGGCATGTACCAGATCATCGAAAGCACCATGTAGAGCACGGCACCGATCGCGACGCCGATCCACTGCGTCGAGGTGATTGCCAGTTCGATATCCATGATTCGCCTCCTTGGTGTTTCCGGTTCGATCTGCTCAAGGAACAAGATCACGTGAAACGTTCGTATTGTATCCCATCGATGACGGGTTCGTTGATGTTGCGTTCAAGGTTGCGAAAAGAATCGTCCCGATATGCGCGCAACTGCACTTTGCGGTAAACTGTTTCCAACATTTCGGGCGCTCGTTACTGCGGAAAACGTTAACCCTAGGTCTAACGGCGATACGCGATACCGAAACCCCGGGGAAGATTCGATGGTCGGTCCTACTAGGGTGCCGATGCGTCACGAAAGGAGACGTGTGATGCGAACCGTGTTTCGTCAGGATCTGCGAACGCTCATCTTGATAGTCGGGAGTACGTTGCTGATTCCAATAGCGGCGTTCGCCGCGGTGGCTTGTACCGACGATTCGGGTCCCGCGGCGGAGGGTACGGTAACGATCGCAGTCGGCGAAGTGCCGCCATTGATCCAAGAGCCTCGGCGCGACATCCGAGCGACCGGCGGCATCGGGAAAGACCTCTCGATTTATGAGACGATAGTCCGCGCTCCGCACGTCGCGCCTCCGACGCCGCCACCGCAGGACCACACCGCGTACTCGCCGGCCGATCTCGGACTGGCAGAATCTTGGAAAGTCGCCTCCGACTTTAACAGCATTACCTTTACGATCCGCTCCGACGTGCCGTGGCACAACAACGGCGGTGACTGGGGCGATCTGACAGCCGACGATGTGGCTTGGTCGTTCAACTCTGCATTCGCTCCCGATTCCGTCAACAACGGTGCCGAGGAGATCGGTCCGGAGATGAAGATCGGGTTCGACGTGATCGACGAGACGACGGTACGACAAAACATCGAACCGGGCGGGTTCGATCCCACGTGGGCATGGTTGCAAGGCAACGCTGGATTCAACGGCATCGTAATCGTCAGCAAAAAGGCGTTCGACGAGCTTGGTGCAGAAGGATTTGGAACTACCGCAGTAGGCACTGGAAAGTACAAGGTCTCGGAATGGATCGCGGACGATCAAGTGGTTCTGGAATCGGTTCGAGACCATTGGACGGGCATCGAGCCGAGTGTCGGGACCGTCAAGATCGTGCACATGCCAGAAGCGGCGTCACGTGAAGCGGCACTACGCGCTGGCGAGATTGACATTGGCGAGTTGAGTCCGCAGGTCATCAACCAAGTCGTGAACGATATCGGTGGACGGGTGCAAGAGATCGGTATCGCACGCCCGCAGGGATTCCAGATGGCTGGTAACTACTGGTCAACCAACTGTGCCGACTGTGAGGGCGGTCAGATGCCCAGGCCTGGTTGGGAGGAAGGTATCGAGAATGGATTCCCGTGGATCGGCGATCCAGGCGATGCAACCTCGATGGAAAACGCGCGCAAGGTGCGCTGGGCCATGGCGATGGCGGTAAACCGCGAATCGATCATTGAAAACGTGCTGGACGGTTTGGGCCGCGTGATCTACGCGTGGCAGAACATCCTGCCCGACGATCCGAGCCACAAGTCTGAGTGGGTAATCCCGTACGACGTTGCAAGGGCAAAGCAATACATGTCCGAAGCCGGCGTCGCTGATGGTTTCGACATGGAGATTTGGGTGCCGAGCACCTTCTCCCCCGGCACCATCGCAGCCGCCGAGGCTACGGCCGAGATGTGGCGCAGCGACCTTGGCATCAACGTTACGATCGACCGCACCGAGTACGGCGCACGCCGGCCACAGACGGTGGACAAGACGATCAACGTGCCGTTCACTCACGGTATCAACTGGATACCGGGCGCGACCTCCGCTCGTTACATCTGCGCGGCGGCAGGGCACATAGTCGGGTTCACGATGGAGCAATCCGTTTGTGACGTCGGCCTGTCCAACGCCACCGAGCGCGATCTGGAGCAACGGATCGCAAACAACATCGAAGTGCAGGACTACCTGTCGCACCAGATGCTGTTCTTGCCCATGTTCCAGCACAGCGCGAACCTGTACGCGGTCGCTGGGACCGTTTCGGCGTGGGATCCGTATAACTCGCAGGACGTGTTGCCCAACCGGCCCGAATCGATAGTGCTCGCCGATTCGGAGTGAGCATCAATCGGATCAGAATCTCCGCCGACGCGCCGTCTGACAAAAAGTGCAGGCGGCGCGTCGGCGGGGAAACATGGTTGACGGTCAAGTCTAGCCGTTAGCCTTAAACTTAAATCGCGGCCGCTAGACGGTTGTGAATGTCCTCGCATCGGACGATATCCGTGGCTAGATTCCTCATACGTCGTTCCTTCTACATGATCGCCGTGATGGTCGGAATCTCGATGATCGTCTTCGGGCTTTCGAGACTGACCGGCGACCCTCGGTTGCTGTACATGACCCAGGGGACTCGCTGGTCACAAGAGGCTTGGGATGCAAGAGGACGGGAACTTGGTCTCGATAAACCGATGGTAGTCCAGTACCTCGTTTGGGCCGGGAATGCGGTCCAAGGCGATTTCGGAGATTCGCTCTGGCACAAGCGGAATTCGTTGCGGATCATCATGGAGAAGCTACCCGCAACGCTTCAACTGTCCGGCATCTCGTATCTGCTGGCGGTGACGCTGGGAGTCACCCTCGGGACGATATCTGCGGTTACACGCGGCACCTTCATCGATATCGGTGTTCGGTCATTCGCGCTGATTGGTCAGGCGGCGCCCCCATTCTGGCTCGCATTGGTGATGATCTATGTTTTTGCGGTTTACTTGGATTGGTTGCCGACCTCCCGGCGCGGAGATTGGACGAATTTCGTGTTGCCAGCGACGACTCTGGCGTGGCTAGGTTCAGCAGCGTTGACCCGACTCACTAGGTCATCGTTGCTCGAGGTGCTCGATTCTGAGTACATCAAGCTGGCGAGAGCCAAAGGGGTCGGCGGCTCAAAGGTGATCATCAAGCATGCGTTGAAGAACGCTCTGATACCGCCGTTGACGGTAGCCGCGATCCTGCTAGCGAGCTTCCTTACCGGAACTGTGGTTGTCGAAACGGTTTTCGCTTGGCCCGGATTAGGGCGGCTCGCCGTCGACGCGACCAAAAACAATGACTTCCCGTTAGTAACCGGCATCACCGTTATCTTCGCGGCGATGTTCCTGCTTTCCAGCCTGTTGGCGGATTTGCTATACGCCTACATCGACCCAAGGATTCGCATCTATGAGTCTTGACGCGACGCAAACAGATGCGGCACCCGCGGACTCGGGTTCTGGCGATTCCATTCTATTGACACTGTATCGTTGGATGCGACGTTACCCCGTGTTGCCGGTAGTCATTGCCGTTGGGTTAGCGATAACGGCGATTTTCGCTCCATGGATCGCTCCGAACCATCCGCTCGAGAGTGAACTTGACTTTCTCGCCGCTCCTCCGGTTTGGATGGAGGGGGGAACTTGGGACTACATTTTAGGTGCCGACAAGATCGGACGCGATCTGCTGAGCCGGATCATCCACGGATCCCGCATATCCTTGTCCGTCGCATTCATCGTCATCATCTGTGGCAGCGTGATCGGTAGCGGAATTGGCATCGCGTCTGGGATGGCCGGCGGACTCTGGGACGAATTCGCAATGCGGATAGTGGATCTCGTTTACGCCACACCATTTCTTCTGATCGCATTGGTAGCCGCCGTAGTGTTCGGCGCCAGTCTTCAACTGGTGCTGATCTTGCTCACGATCTTCTCTTGGCCCATTTTCGCGCGGCAGACGCGTGGCCTCACGCTCCAACTCAAGAACATGGACTATGTCGCAAGTTCGCGCGTCGCATCCGCGTCAGAGTTGCGGATCGCGTTCCGGCACATCCTGCCAGGGGTGGTCAACACTGTGGTTGTGATTGCGACGCTTCAGATAGGATCGCTGATCTTAACCGAATCAGTGCTGTCCTATTTGGGCGTGGGGATCCCGGCGCCGCAGCCGGCTTGGGGGAGCATGGTGGCGGACGGTCGCGAGTTCATTACGACGGCATGGTGGGTACCGGTGATGCCCGGAGCCGCCATATTCCTCACCGTCTTCGCCTTCAACTTCATCGGCGACTGGCTCCGCGACTACCTCGATCCGAGGTTGCGGCAAATCAACTGAGATCCTCAGTTGGATGCCCGTCCACGCTGGAAAACTTCGATTACCATCTCCCGACGTCGAGTTCGACGGTCGGTAGATTGATCAGCTCTTTTGCTTACTAGCCTCGTACGATGTCCATCTCGGCGGTTTGCCATCGGTGTTTTTGGGGGCAGGAGGCGCGGGCGGTCGACGCCTTCCCCGCAGTTTGACATTTTTTGACCGTTTTGCGTTTTTGTTTCCAAACATCGCTACGATGCCTTCCGCTTAGTCTGATTCGACTACCGTTACCGTTAGTCTAAGTCAACGACAGTCACTGTGCCCCATCCTCTGGGTGGCTCGTCATCGCTGTCTTGAGACGAATCTTCGAAAAAACAGCCAACTGCAACAGATGTGGATTTTCTACCCACGATGAATTCGTACCGATCGGTATCTGTCTCACCTGGTTCAATAACGAACTCTTCGGGATTCCAAGTGCGGTCGAATTCATCGAGCGACGGATAAGGAAAGTATTTTACGTTGCTGGTTTTTCTCAAAAAATCGTGGTGGAGGGTTGCTACTTCCCTGTCAGTCAGCGGAGAGATGTGTTGAATTCGAAAAGACGCGTCCCGGATTTCGACCGCGACTTTCGAGGTGTTAGACATGTCAACGTGTACCCAGATGTGGACGTATTCGTCACTGATTCTTCTCACAGAGACTTCTTGGGAGATTGTCAGATGCGGTTGGAACTCCCGAAACCACTCCAACTTGTAGAACGCAAACACCGATCCGACTGCGATGGCAACCAGCGTCGCCACGCCCTGCACAATTGCGAGCGTTTCCACGACTCCAACCCCGGCCGCCCAGCTGACAATCACCGAGACGGCAGCCAACACCGTTAAGGCAAAGGCCGAAACGATGATCATGCGCCGTCGCGTAGCTTTGGACATGCATGAACATGCTACCACTTGCGGTTTCCCGATCGTGCCCGACCGCGTAAACTACCAATACCAACACCAACCCACACCACGAGAGCCGAGACTGATGAAAATCACCGATGTAAAAACCCATGTCGTAAAGATGCCGTCCGCGATGCCTTGGGTCTTCGTCAGCGTCGAAACTGATGAAGGCGTGACGGGCTGGGGAGAATGCACCGACTACTTGTCTAATCCTGAGTTGGTGCGTGGTATCGACGCTGTCAAGCGATTCGTCATCGGTATCGACGCCTCCCACATCGAGGAGATCTGGCAGCGCATTTTCCACATGTACTCGGACCTGAACGGGCGCGGTTATGTCTCGCACCTGATCAGCGCGATCGACATCGCACTCTGGGATATCAAGGGCAAAGTTCTGGATCGGCCAATCTACGATCTGCTCGGCGGTCCGGTTCGTGCCTCGGTGCCCCTCTACACGCACGTCAGCGATACGTCGCAGGGCGACACGTTCGAGGATCATCTTGCCGGCATGATGGAAGACGCGCGCCGCACCAAAGAAATGGGTTTTCAAGCGATCAAGACGGACCCGTTTCCCTCTCGGCGCCAGTACGGCAAGTTTCGCGGCGCGTTCATGGTTGAACGACTCGATCCGGCGGCAATCCGAGATTCGGTCCGATGGATGGAGGGATTGCGCGAAGCCGTCGGAGACGATTACGAGCTAATGGTCGACGCCCACGGGCGCTTCGATGTCGCGTCCGCCATTGAGGCTTGCCGCGCTCTGGAGCACATTAACTTGGTGTGGCTAGAAGAACCGATCCACGTCGAAAACCACAACGCCCTTAAACACGTTCGAGAAAACGTTAACGTGCCACTTTGCGTCGGCGAAAGGCATTTCACGCGCTGGGATTACTGGCAGATCATAAACGACCGGCTGGTCGATTACATCATGCCGGATATCGCGTGGTGCGGTGGCATCAGCGAAATTCGGCGCATCGCGGCGATGGCGGAGGTTGGTTACATCCGCATCAGTCCGCACGACGCATTAGGACCGATCGCCATCGCCGCGAGTTTTCAGACGTGCATGACGATGCCGAATCTCTACCGTGAAGAGTGCGTCCATCACTGGTTCGGAGAGTTTGAGAAACTGATCGAGCCGATGTTCGACGTTCGAGACGGTCATATCCATCCAAACGGACGTCCAGGGCTGGGAATCGAACCGAACCCCGACGCGCTTGAAGAGTTCAAGATTGATGTTGACGCACCTGAAGCGCAACGCACCGACTGGTACGGATCATTCGACGACGACGATTAAAGTACGCAGGGGCGACAGATTCGTTGCGACAGCGATCAAACCGAGAAGTCGAATTGCTGACCGATACCGTTGGCTTGTGCTTCTCGATAGACCAAGGCGGCGCAAGAGATGTCTTGGATCGCCAGTCCGACGCTCTTGAATAGGGTTACTTCATCGTCCGAGGTACGACCTTGAAGCTTGCCGTTCACGACGTCACCGAGGTTGCCGGCGATGTCTGACCACGCATAGTCGCCGTCCTCCACGGGTATCTGCAAGTCGCCGGCTTCAGCCATACAGGCTTCAAGTTGATCGCAGATGATGCGGGAGCGTTGGATGGTCGCGGTATCGAGTTCTCGCACCCCCGGCGCGTGGGACCCGATGGCGTTGATGTGTGCGCCGGGTTTCCACCAGTCGGCACTCACGATCGGATTCGCCGCCGTTGTCGCCAACGCGACGATGTCAGACTCACGGCACAGTGCTTCTCCGCTCTCGGCGAGTTGAACGTCGCAACTGGTGTTTTCAGCAACCCAGTCTGCGAAATCGCGGCGCGAGGTTTCGTCGTCGAGCGAAAAGGTCAAGATGGTCTTGATGTTCGAGGCTTCGGCGATGGCGATGGCTTGTTGCCGCGCCTGGACACCTGCCCCTAGTACGCCGCCGACTTTCGCGTCGGGACGTGCCATGTGCCGCGTCGCCACGCCTGACACCGCGCCGGTTCGCACCGCGGTGAGATACCCGCCATCCATCGCTGCGACCACTTCACCAGTCTCATTGTTCTGGACGAGAATCGTGCCGATGGTTGTCGGCAAATCGAATTTGGCGGGGTTGTCTTTGTAGACGGTCACGGCTTTGGCGCCGAGCGCGCCGCCAGTCTTGAGATACGCCGGCATGTACGCGATCCAACCGCCGACGTCGGGATCGATCATCACCGTGCGCGGCGGCATCTCGGCCGTCGCGTTTGCGAGTTCGCCGAAAGCGGCTTCAACTACATCAATGGCTTTCGCCATCGTCAAGACCTGCTGCACATCTGAACGGTTCAACAACAATGCCATCGCGATTACCTCGTCTAAAGTTCCGTTTTACCGATTGAAATCATACAATTCGCTCGCCGCCGACAGGATGGTTTGCTCAGCCTGTTCACCCGCAGCTGCTTCACGCAGGTGCCGCAACGCGCGCCGCTGACTCAGCAGCGGGAAGTCGCTAGCGAAAATGACGCGAGACGCCCCGACGGTTTCAACGGCGACGCGATAGACGCTTGGATCGTATAGAAACGGTGACGCCGCGGAGTCGAACCAGACGTTCTTGAGAGATTCTCGAACTTCTGGCATCTGGGCATAGTACGGCAATCCACCGCCGAAATGGGAGAAAACAAATCGGTTGTCTGGGAACTCGGATGTTAGTCGGATCAACCGGTCCGGCGTCATCTCGCCTTTGCCTTGATATGAGTGCCCGATCGGTTCCGAACCGTGCACGATCACGACTGCATTCTCTGCGCGAATAGTCGCCATCAGATCGTGCAACGCGTCGTATGGCGGATCTCGCCATCCTTGGGTATCGGCATGTAGTTCCCCAATTCCGTAAGCGCCTGCACGCAGACACCGTTCAACTTCTTCCGTCGCGGCATCGCCAGACCACTTCGGGTTTACGCTGCATACTGGGATCAACCGATCCGGGTGACGAGCGGCGGCTTCGAGGTTGTAGTCGTTCGAGCGTCTGGCTAGTTCTAAGTCTGTCCAGCCGAATCCAGCGATCACTGATCGATCAACTCCGGATCGATCCATTTCCGCCAGAAGGGTATCAGCCTGGACGATACGCGCCTTGGGACTGGCGATGAGTTCGCCGAAAGTCCGGTCAACTTTCAGCGCGTCGTCGCGTTTATCGACGAAGTACCGCGGAAGAATGTGGGTTAGTCCGTCTACGATCATCGCGAGCGAACGTCTTCACTTTAGGGTGTCGACACTTCCTATAGCAGGGCGAACTAGACGGGCTCTCATTCCGTCAAACTAACGCGACATCGCGCAGTTTGATCACGCGTCCGCCTTGGATTACGGTTGACGCGCGGTCGAGATCGCGGATGTTTTCAGCGGGGTCACCTTCGAACGCGGCAAGGTCGGCTACCTTGCCCGGCGCGATCCTTCCAATCTCGTCTGATAGACCTAACGCTTCGGCGGTGTCGCACGTTGCCATCCGCAGCGCGCTCCAATTGTCCCAACCGAGGTTTTCGACTACTGACCAAGAGTTCGCCGCCGAACGGTCGTGCGTTCCGTGCGGCATACCCATGTCGAGGCCGTTCGTGAAACGCACACCCGCGTCGTGCATCAAATTCAGCGTCTCATAGTGGTCAGCGTCGGAGACGTCCGATGCCTGGACCGACCAATGGATGGCGCGGGGCGGAGCTTCGCCGCGTGCGGTGGCTTCGTAACCCAGTATCGAGTGCCCGATCGTGGGGTCTACCCATTGGCCCTGATCTGCCATGCGTTTGACGGTGTCTGGATCGAAATCGATCCCTTCGCTGGGGTCCTGCGACAACCAACGGGCATGGATCAAGTTGTGGACGTTCGCTTCGACGCAGTTCTTGACGCCTTGAGCCGACAGGCAATGCGCGGCGATGTGAATCCCAGAACGGGCTGCCTCACGCACTGCCACAGCGAGAGTTTCCGCCGAGTACTGCGGCAGGCGCGGATTGGCGGTCGGCGTGAACATCCCGCCGGTAGACATGATCTTTATCGCATCGGCACCTTGACGAACTTGATTGCGAACCGCCTTTGCAACATCGTCTGTCGTGTCGGCTTGGGTGCCGAAAAACCAGCAGTGGCCAGCGGTGATTGTTATCGGGGTGCCTGTTACCAGCAGACGGGGACCCGGAATCGCGCCGTCCTTGATTGCTTGCTTAATCGGAAATGCGACCTCGTTGCGCGAACCGATGTCTCGTATCGTCGTCGTGCCGGCCAAAACCGCTTTCCG
The DNA here is from genome assembly GCA_963662485.1 of Dehalococcoidia bacterium. Classification (GTDB taxonomy): domain Bacteria; phylum Chloroflexota; class Dehalococcoidia; order Lucifugimonadales; family Lucifugimonadaceae; genus Bin127. The sequence goes on from OY759581.1 coordinate 967,958, forward strand.
CATCGCCGTCACGGCTCGCATGGTCAAGCGTTGGATATCGTCTTTTTCGGCGAGTGCGAGCGCTTGGGCGTCGGATGTGGCGCTGCAATGCATGTGGCAGTGGGCATCGACCAAGCCCGGTATCAGCGAGACATCGCCGAGGCTAATGACCTCCGACGTTTCTTCGACATCGACAGGTAGTTCGGAGATGGAAAGAACCGCGGTGATCTTGTTACCGACGATTTGGACGGCGCCATCATGCACCCATCCCGACATTTCGGAGTTCGAGACGCGTTCCGCGGTTACGTATTTGATTGATCTAGGCACTGAGTTACCTGACGATTACGATGTCGTGATCCGCTGAATGAAGTTTACACATCGCGGAGTCCGCGACGTGAGGCATCCCGATGTGCACGCGTCAACTTCGTTCGTTGACGTTTCCTTTCACTACGCGGAACGTCTGGGCGCGTGCCAGGCGATTGCGTCCAACTAATGCATCATCGGTCGCGGTTAGCAAGGTCTGTTCGTATTGCGATGCCATTTCGAGGATCATGGCGCGGCGGTTGTTGTCCATCTCCGATAGCACGTCGTCAAAGGCGATGATCGGATCGCGTCGCGCGAACTCGCTGACCAACGACGCCTCGGCGAGTCGGAGCGACAACGCGGCGGTGCGCGCCTGACCGCGCGAGGCGTATCGACGTGCGGGTGCACCGGCAATGCTGATGCCGAAATCGTCGAGGTGCGGACCGATCACCATATGTCCGGCAAACTGTTCTTTCCGCTTCGACGCCATCAGCGCATCGTAGATGTGAGTACGCAGCTCCTGTCCTTCTAACTCCTGCGATTTAGTCGTGAACGCGTTGGAACCGAGATTCGGGAGGTATGCGAGTGCAAGCGGCTCGCCCTCGCTCAACCGAGCATGAATCGGTGCCGCTCGCGTCTGTAGCAGTTGCATGACTTCCCGGCGAGTCTGGATGATCTTTGCGCTTTCGTCGCAGAATCGACCATCCCAAAACGTGATCTCTTCTTCGAAATCCTCGACTTCGAGCGATCCGCGGAGCAGGGCGTTGCGGCTCGCACGAACTCGGTTAAGTCGGAGCAGGGCTTGAACATACTCGGTATCGAACTGACCGATGAGGATGTCGAGGTAGCGTCGACGGACTGCCGCCGCGCCGAGCGCGAGATCGAGGTCCATGGCTTCAAACATGACGACGTTGGCGCGCCCGATGAACTCCACCGGCGGGACTTTGACGCCGTTGATGCGCCATTCTTTGGACGCGACGTTCAGACGGTTAAAGGTCTCTGCCGAACTTGGCGAAATCTGCAAGTCGAACTGTGCCCGAACCGACTCCGCGCCGCTGTTGAACACGCCGAGACCCTGCACATGTCCACCGTCGCGGGCGATTGAGTGGTTGACGATTTCACGGTCGTGGCTAGCCCGCAACGATTTCCCAACCGACAGCATGTGCACCGCTTCGAGCAAACCACTCTTGCCGTATCCGTTCGCGCCGATGAAAACGACGAGCCCAGGCGAGACGTTGATATCCGTTTCGATGTGGTTGCGGAAACCGCTCAATCTTAATCGGGTTAGATGGATGGCTAAATCCTCGTAGGTGTAGCGTTTCGTGTTGCCCCTGCTATGCGTATCATAATCACAGCGTCGCACCGTTTAAGCGTACCTTGTGATGCGCGATGCATTCCGAACGTTTCGCGCTCGTATCCCGCGCTGATCCTGACCCGAATGAAATGCGTTCAGTACTTTCCATAATCTGCATCACCGCCGCGTCAGTGTTCGCCTTCGCATGCGGCAGCGAAACCGCAGAAGACTTCCCGACGCCAAGTGCATCCCCAGACGCATCGCGAGCTGAAACATCAACGGCTACGGTTACGCCGGAGCCGACAGCATCGCCACGTCCCAGTCCGACTCAAACTCCGACGAAATCACCGCCAACGGCAACTGCGGAACCGACTTCAGCAGCGACTTCCACCGCGACTCCGTCACCTACCTCAACACCCACAGCGGCGATGGCACCGGAGCGCGATCTCGACATCGTGACGCTATTGCCACCGGACGCGATCCCTTCTATCGACCAACCAATTTTCTTCGATACGCCGCAGGAAGCAGACGAGGTGTACGGCGATAACGAATACGTCTTGGGCATCGAGATCGACGGCGATGCTAGGGCGTACTCGGTGCCTTTGCTGAGCAGTCACGAAATCGTCAATGATGTCATCGCAGGCAGACCGATCGCGGTCACTTGGTGACCGCTTTGCTTCACTGGGATCGGGTATTCCAGAGAGATTGAGGGGCAGACGCTGACGTTTGGAGTGTCTGGCAAGTTGACGATGAACGCGTTGATCATGTTTGACCGCGAAACCGAATCGCTCTGGAGCCATTTCCTCTCGGAAGGCATCTCGGGCGATTTCAAAGGCGTCAGGCTGACCAATGTGCCACTTGTGCTGACGACTTGGGGCGAGTGGAAAAAGAGATTCCCTGAGACCAAAGCCTTGTTCAAATCGGGGCGCGGATACGATCCCTACACCAGTTACTACCTGCGCGGCGACGCTGGCGTTATCGGTGAAAGTAATCCCGATGACCGGCTGTATGGCAAGGATCTGGTTCTCGGCGTTGGATTCGACGAGGGACCAATCGCGTTCCCGCACACCGCTTTGAGCGAAGAACAGGTCGTAAACACCGAGGTCAACGGCGAACCGGTGGTTGTTTACTACGATCCTCAGACAACGCCAGCGTTGGCGTACGCACGGACAGTAAACGGGCAGACGCTCAATTTCGCTCTGGAGGTCGATGAAGATTCCGAGGGTGTTTCGACGAATTGGTTGGTTGATGATGTGTCTGGGTCGAGGTGGCTACCGCTTAACGGTCAAGCGTGGAGCGGTGAACATCAAGGCAGGCGATTGAAGCCGATCCACTCGGTCAATGTATTCTGGTTCGCTTGGAGCGATTTTTACCCGGAAACGGAGATTTACGGAGAATGAGCATCGATCTGCATGACTGGGTTCGCAACGTCCCGGATCACCCCAAGCCGGGGATCCAGTTCAAAGACTTGACGCCGATACTCGCGCATCCGCCCGCGTTCCGTGCCGCCATCGATTGGTTCAGCGAGTCGATCTCCGAGTTCGAACCAGACGTCATCGCGGCGATCGATGCACGCGGCTTCATCTTCGCCGCGCCAGTAGCCGACCGGCTTGGCATCCCTATGGTGCTGGTTAGAAAAGGCGGGAAGCTGCCGCCGCCGGTTATTCAAAACGAGTACTCGTTAGAGTACGCCGACGCGTCAACAGTCGAAATGCGATCAGACGCGATCACTGCTGGGCAGAGTGTCGTGATCGTCGATGACTTACTCGCAACCGGCGGCACTGCAATCGCCGCGGCGGAACTGGTCGAAAAACTAGGTGGCCGAGTTCTTGCCCAAATCTTTCTCGTCGAGTTGGCTTTCCTAGAAGCCCGAAAACGGCTTAGTGATCGCGATGCGTCGTGCGAGGTGATCGCGAATATCGTCTACTGATTACTCTGTGAGAGCCGATGCTCGGTCAGCCGCGTTCCGACGTACAGCCCGGCAAACTCTACTACGGTGAAGAGCGCGATGAACAACGTCGCCTCGAGGAAGAACCGCTCCGGGAATAGCAGTAGCAGGTAATGGCGGAAGGGATCGAGTTGCCACAGGTCGTTGGCAAAGCTCAGCAGATGGAACTGGGTGAAAACCCAAGTGAAATCGATCAGGGACGCGATCACGAGCGCCGCGACGATGATGCCCCAAATCAGCGCGCACCATCGGAGCCACGACGCCATTGACGAAAAGAACGCGCGTCGGCGGATTGCCAGTCCGGCCATCGCGCAGATGGCGAGAATCAAACCGGTCCAGACGGCAACCTGTGCCACGAGCCGCATGAGATGCTTGACATCGATCATGTGAAGCACCTCGCGTTCGACGAAGAGACTGACCTCGCCGCTTGTGGTGTTGACTCGTACGTCGAGCCGTTCCGCGTCGTTTTGGAAATATGCCTTGATCTGGTCGGCTGCACTATCGAGTTCGGCGACGGGCAATCCCGTTCGATCAGGTATGCCGTTGCGCCACCAGTTGTAGGAGTAGAGCCAATCCGAGTCAGTGATGTAGCCAACATTGATCGCGATCAGGAATATGGGAAACACCAAGACGAAAACCGCCCCAAGTGCGAGCATCGCCCAGCCGGACGCGTTGAGATTTTTGAGTTTGGTGAACATGCTTTGAAACGGTCGATACTTTAGCCTTGTGGCAATCTCCGTTTCCCGCCCGCTGCAGGATGCGATGGGCGACGAGATTGCCGTTCAAGGACGCGCAACTATCGCAATCGAGAATTCATATCTAGAGGATAAAACCAACCGACTCCGACTCAGTCTGAGGATTCAAAGCATGAATGACGATACGTCTGCCAGCTCTAGCGAACAAGATGCATTCCATTTCCTAGTTGAAACCGTCCGTACGCTGAGAGACCCGGGCGGGTGCCCTTGGGACGCGGAGCAGACGCACCGGAGTCTCCGTCCGCATCTCTTGGAGGAGGCGTATGAGACGTTAGAGGCGATCGAGAACGGCACGAGTGCGGATTTGGAGGAGGAATTGGGTGATCTGTTGATCCAGATCGTCTTTCACGCCGACATCGCGCGTCGCAGCGATGAATTCGATGCCGCATCGGTGTGCCGAAAGGTCGCCGAAAAGTTGATCCGACGCCATCCGCATGTTTTCGGCGACGCTGAAAGATTGGATTCTGGCGATGATGTAGTCGATCGATGGGAACGCATCAAACGAGAAGAGGCCGGCGGCGTGAGGTCTATAGTGGCGTCGGTGCCGCGCGCCTTGCCCGCATTGGCTCAATCAGCGGTGCTGCAACGACGGGTTCAACGCGCCGGTTTGGATATCGGATCTGACGCGACAGACAGTATCGAGATGTTGGGGGCGGAAGAATCTGAAGATGACGTTGAACGCCGAGCCGGTGAGTACCTTGCCGCCGCCGTTCGACAGGTTCAGGTGCACGGTGTTGATCCGGAAACCGCTCTGCTAAAAACCAACACGTCGCTACGTGATCGCGTGCTGCGAGCCGAACAACTGGCGAACGGTGTGGCACTCGCAGACCTGACAGTCGAAGAGCGGGAGCGGATTTGGGACCTCGCGGCTACCGAATAACTTCGACCGCGTTCCCGTTGAACTCGGTAACTTCGCCGACTACCGCCGCGAAATCGCCACGGCGTTTCAGATCTCGCACCAATTCATCGACTGCCTCGGGTGGGATCGAGATGAGCAAACCCCCTGAAGTCTGTGGGTCACACGCCAACAACCTATCAATCTCATTGATGCCGTCTCCCCAAACAACGTTTCCCTCGCACGATTCGATATTGCGGTGAGTGCCGCCCGGAGCGATTCCATCGGCGAGCAGGTCCGCGACGGCCGGCAGTACCGGTAGCGCGCTCATTCGGACGTGCCCTGTCGTGCCGCTGGCGCGCATCATCGCCATCAGGTGTCCGACCAAGCCGAAACCGGTTACGTCGGTGGCGGCATGGGCTCTCGCTTCGAGCATCGCCTCCGACGCGTCGCGATTGAGTCGCAACATCGAATCCACCGCGGCTTCCAGAACATCGTGCACCGCTTTGCCGTTTTTCAACGCAGTAGTCACGACGCCAGTGCCCAAGGGTTTGGTCAAAACTAGGACATCACCCGGTTCGGAGGTCGAGTTCTGAACTTGCCTGCCTGGTTCGAGAGTTCCCACGACGGAAAGTCCGTATTTGGGTTCGTCGTCGTCAACGGTGTGCCCGCCGACGATAATCGCGTCGGCTTCGCGAACCTTTTCGGCTCCGCCGCGCAAAATCTCGGAGAGAATCTCAGACGGCAACGAACGGGGAAACGCGACGATGTTTAGCGCGGTGATTGGTCGTCCACCAACCGCGTAAACATCGGACAACGCGTTCGTCGCCGCAATCGAGCCGTAGGTGAACGGATCGTCGACGATCGGCGCGAAGAAATCGACGGTGAGGACCAACGCGACGTGATCATTCAGACGGTAGACGGCAGCATCATCGCCGTGTTCAAAACCGACCAGCAGGTCGGGATGCGATTCAGCATCGGAAATCAGCCCGCCCAAAACCTGGGCGAGTTCGCCTTGGCTCAGCTTGCCCGCTCAACCCGCGCAACTGGCGAGTTCGGTTAGCCGTGGTGTCTCTTCAATCATTCGAGATGCTATTCGTCCGGATACGTAAGCGTGAGGTCGCGTCGGAGGCGCGTTTCATTAATGGTACCGCCGCCTGCATTCTTGACGTTGCCGAGTGCTGAACTCACAATGGATAAAACCGATATCTGAACGTACGACATCCCAAACTTGGGGATCCAAACCATGAACGACCTGCCGCTCGCTGAAGTTTTGCCGATCTCGTCATCGGTCAACGATGAAGGGAAACTAGCTATCCAAGGACTCAACGTTCGGGCGGTAGTGGAAGAGCACGGTAGCCCACTCTACATCTTCGACGAGGCGACGATCCGAGAGATGTGTCGTGAATTCGTCGGCAACTTTCGACGGTTCTATCCAGAGACGGATATCGAGTACTCGACCAAAGCGTTCTCGAACCCGGCCGTGTTGAAGATCATCGAGCAGGAGGGGCTTCACATCGATGTCGTGACTGGCGGCGAGCTGGCTTTCGCGCTCGCGGCGGGATTCCCAGCCGAAAAGATCAATTTCCACGGCAACAACAAGGTGCGAGATGAACTGAGAGAAGCGGTCGAAGCGGGCATCGGAAAGATAACGATCGATTCTTTTCACGAGATCGAGCTGTTGAACGCGGTCGCGGGAGAGCTAGGGAAAACACAAAAGGTTAATCTGCGTCTGTCGCCTAGCATCGATCCGCACACTCACCGCTTGACGAGCACCGGCGTCCTCGACTCGAAGTTTGGCTTTTCGATTGAGACGGGCGACGCCGAAAAAGCGGTTGCCGCTGCAATGTCGCAACCGAATCTAGACGTGACGGGACTTCACTTCCATCTCGGATCACCGCTGTTCGAACTGGAACCATACGAGGAAGCGATCGAGTACGTCTGCGCTTTCGCGGCGCGGATGAAGTACGTCCACCGACTGGAGGTGAAGGAATTCAGTCCTGGTGGCGGTATGGCGATCGGTTATCTCAGTTCCAAACTGCCACCCACCATCGCGGAGTACGCGCGCACGATTGCCGAAACCCTCAAATCGGCGTGCACCAAGTATGGTCTTGATATGCCCCGCCTCATCATCGAACCGGGACGGTCCATCGTCGGACGCGCCGGCGTCGCGGTTTACACCGTCGGCGGGATCAAACGCATCCCCGGCGTTCGAACCTACGTCAGCGTCGATGGCGGCATGGGCGACAACATCCGCCCGGCGCTTTACGAGGCGGAGTACGAAGTGATGTCCGTGGACGATCCGTTGGGCGAAGCGTCGCAGACCGTTACGATCGCGGGTAAGTTCTGCGAATCGGGCGATGTGTTGGCGCGTGATGTCGAACTACCTGAGTTAAGTACCGACGACCTACTGGCATTGCCGGCATCGGGCGCGTACTGCGTTCCGATGGCGAGCAACTACAACTTGCAGACACGGCCGGCGATCGTTTTGGTGACCGAGCAAGGCGAGGCGCGTCTGATACGTCGGCGAGAGACCTACGCCGATCTTCTCGCGACAGCGATTTACGAGTGATGTTGACCGAATCACCCGTCGCTGCACCAACCGGGCAGTGGACCACGATCGGCAATCGCGCCGCGATCAAACTTCTGACCGGTGCGATTGAGCAAGAACGGGTGGCGCACGCATATCTGTTCACCGGCCCGGATCGTGTCGGCAAAAAGACCCTTGCAGTTGACTTCGCGCGGGCGCTCAATTGCAATGTGCAAGACGTCACCACGGCTGGTTGGCCAGACCTCCAACCCGATGTGCCTTGCGGGCAATGCTCAGCGTGTGACCGGATCGCCCGTTCCAACCACGCCGACGTGCAGATCATCACGTCGCGGACCCAGACATCTAAAGACGCCGATACCAAGGCGGCTGAGCGGCGCGTAATGATCGGGATCGACCTCATCAAAGACCTCCAGTCCGACGCGATTCTCGAACCGTACGAGGGCAAGGTAAAGGTTTTCATCATCGATGAGGCGAATCGCATGTCGCAAGACGCTGCCAATGCGCTTTTGAAGACGTTGGAGGAGCCACCGGCTAGCGTCCACATCATACTGACATCGTTGTCCGCGGACCTGCTGCCCGAAACCATCGGGTCGAGATGCCACTTGGTGAAGTTGCGTTCAGTACCCGCGGACGAAATCGCGGAGGCCCTGACCCATAGATACAGAGTTGATGAAGACCAAGCGCGGACGCTTTCAAAGATGGCGATGGGCGCGCCCGGTTGGGCGATTGCGACTTTGAGCGATCCTTCGATGCTGGATGCGCGGCGGCAGTCGGCATCGCGCATCGTCGATGTTATTGAAGCCGACTTACCGGACCGATTCGACTACGCGTTTGAGATGACCAATCAGTTCCGAAGCGATCGCGGGCTTGCGATGGATGAAATTGGGCGTTGGCTCGAGATCCTGCGCGACATCGCGATGATCCAAAACGGGTTGGAGAGCCACATCGTCTTTGAAGACCGCGCGGACGAACTTACTCGATTGGCGAACAGCATGTCGCCGGATGATGTCGCAGCCGCGTCATCGGCGGTGCAGAAGACCCGCGCCGCGTTGATGGTCAACGCGCTGCCACAGCTCGCGTTCGGCGCGTTGATGCTCGAAGTGCCCAGCGTCCGCTAATGGTTTGGCCGATATACGGTCGCGCCTAACCTAAGTGGTTACGGTGCTGCGCTTCGCCAACCATGGCATGAATGGCAACCAGGCCGGGTCGACTCGGTCGGCGCTGAATCCAGCGTAGGGATTGGGACGCGGTTCGCGCGGTTGGACGCGCAGTTTCATACCCGCTTCGCGCGGTGTTGACCCTGCTTTTCGGTGATTGCATCGCTGACACGCAGTAACGACGTTTTCCCAAGTGTGTTGGCCGCCTTTGCAGCGAGGGATTACATGGTCGAGCGTCATTTCAGAACCGCGCTTGCCGCAGTACTGGCAAACATGCCCGTCGCGCGCGAAAACCTCGCGGCGTGAGAGCTTGCGGCGGTGCAAAGGCTTGCGAACCATGTAGACGAGACGGATCACCTCAGGGCGTTCGAACATGCGGGAAACGGTGTGGATGTATTCGACACCGCATTGAACCGTTTCGGCTTTGCCCTTGCCGAGCAGCGAAACGGCGCGGCGCACATCGCAGATGTTCAGCGGCTGATAGTTCTGGTTGAGCACCAGTACACGAGAACGTATCAGCGTTAACGCTTGATCACTCACGCTAATAATTCTACAGACTGCAACGTAATCGAGAGATAGCAATCGTTACGACGTTGACTTTGCGTCGTCGTCGATCAATCGATTCGCAGGAACAAGACTTCGACCGCGATGCCGAGTTCGCGCGGCGCGAACGGCACGATCACCGGGCTAATGTTTCCGATCAACTCGACGATGAGCGATCCGGTGAGTTGAGCATCGAGCCATTGGCGCGGTCCGCTATCCAAGTAGATTTCTGAGAACGATGCCGAGTAGTACGGGCCGCCGATGTCCAAAGCGTCGATGGGGACCACGTAGGTAATCGTCGCGGCGAGGGCGATGAACGCCAAAACCGTGACGACTCCACATGCGATGCCGAGCAACGCTCCGCCAAGGTCATTCACCCATCTCAGCGGCGTGACGTTGATGCCCGATTTTAGCGACATCGAAATCATGCGCGCTACGAAGAAGACCGCCGCGGACACGAGCACGTAACCGAATGACATGAAGATCGATCCAAAGTTCTCTGGAAGTCCGAGCCTCGGAATCGTCCACCCCACGATCTGCGCGCCGAACACGATTGACACATACGCCGCGATGAGCCAGATCGCAGTGCCGAGAATGCCGGTCCGGAAACCCCAAAAACCCAACAGCACAATCGTCGCGACGAATATAGCGTCTAATCCATTCATTTGGGAATGAAGCTTACGGAGGGCAAGGGCCGTTCTTTCTGGGCACCGTCGTCGCTACGCTAGGCTGCGATGCCAGAGCGGGCTCGTTGTCACGTCGAAACCCGCGGATGTGCACCGGTCTTGAGCCTGACGGCATCGGACGGTTTGAACTTAACTGTCTATAATCGAATGATAGCCTCGCCTGCCGTTCAAAACCCCGTGTTGTCCGAGCGCGTTGAATGGGAAATCTCGCGATCCTGATCACTCTCGTCCACTGATGAAATCCCAAGCAAACCGCGCGCCGACGCGGATCGCGTTAGACGGTCCATCGGCATCCGGCAAGTCGACGATCGGATCGATGTTGGCGGATCGATTGGGTTGCGATTTTCTGGACACCGGGATGATGTACCGTGCCGTGACGCTCTTGGCGAGGCGTTCCGATATTTCGTCCGACGATGTGGACACGCTAGGTGAATTGGCGACGAAGACACGGTTCTCGGCGCACCGCCGCAATGATGGGGAATGGCGATTGATGGCGGACGGCAAAGACGTTACTGACGCGCTCTATTCAGACGACATCAACAAGCACGTCTCGCCGGTTTCAGCGGTCTCCGCGGTCCGCCGCGCGTTGGTGAAACAGCAACGGGCGATTGCGGCGGCTCGTCCAATCGTAATGGCCGGTCGCGACATCGGGACGGTGGTGCTTAAAGATGCACCGATCAAGATATATCTCGATGCATCGGCGGCGACACGAGCGGCGCGCAGGACCCGCGATGTCTACGGTAACGCCAACGGTCAGGGGTTCGAGGATGTCTTGCGGTCTATCACCAGACGAGACGAGATCGATTCCAACCGCGCCGATTCGCCGCTACGTCCCGCCAACGATGCAATCATCGTCGCGACCGATGAATTGACGCCAACCGAGGTGGTCGAAAAGATTATCGATTTGATTAACGAGCGCGAACGGGTTGATGGCGTAGGATCGGGCGCAGCGGGAGCGGTACGGTGAAACCGCATCGGCAGTGGTTCTTCCCAGTCTGCAACACCGCGTTCAAGGGAACGTTGGCCGCGTTCGCCGACATTGACGTTCTAAATCGTGAACGCTTGGACGTCGACGGTCCGGTTATCTATGTCTGCAACCACCTTTCAAACCTCGATCCGCCGATCGTCGCGTCGTTTCTCCCGCGCCGCGCCTTGTTCCTCGCGAAGCGGGAGATATTCAACAATCCGTTGTTTACGTTCCTGCTCCAAGGTTGGGGCGCGTACCCTGTCAACCGTCACTCCGCCGATTTGAAAGCGTTGAGATGGGCGGAAGCGGTGCTATCCATCGGACGTGCCATCGTGCTGTTTCCCGAAGGCACGCGGAGCCGAAATATGGAGGGATTGAAACGCGGGCAGATCGGAACCGCGCTGGTCGCCGCGAAGACGGGGGCAACGTTGGTGCCGATCGGTCTCTACGGTACGGACAATTTGCAAAACGTTCTGAAAGTGCTGATGCCGATCGCGAAGATCAAGATGTCGGTAGGGAAGCCGTTCCGGGTGCGGGATGGAATCTCCAGCAGAAACGAGCTCCAACTCGCGACCTCAGAAATAATGTCTCGTTTGGCGGTAGAACTGCCGGAAGAGCGGCGCGGAATCTACGCTGATCGCGTCTCCGAGCCGTTCGAGTTCACGCGCGACGACGTGGACCACGCGGCTGTCAGTTCGCCAAACGTGGTTTCGCCGGGTGTCGTATCGACCCCGACGGAACGAAACTCGGTGTGATGTCCTGATGTGTGGCATTGTCGGTTACGCCGGGGACGGCGACGCGAAAACGTTCTTGCTGGGAGCGTTGAACGCGCTCGAGTATCGCGGATATGACAGCGCGGGCATCGCCGCGTTCACGGGTGAAGGCATCACTGCAATCAAGCGCGCCGGCCGGGTGTCGAACTTGGAAGAGACCGTTGATGGTCAATTGGCGCAAGCTACCGTCGGCATTGCACACACACGATGGGCGACTCACGGGCCGCCGACGGACACGAACGCCCATCCACACGTCAGCTACAACGGCCGCGTCGCCATCGTCCATAATGGCATTATCGAGAACCATGTCGAGTTGCGAAACGGGCTTATCGGCGATGGGATCGAACTAGCCTCCGAAACCGATTCTGAAGCGATCGCCCACCTTATCGCCCAGTACATGGCAGGCGGCGATTCGCTACTGAATGCGACGATCCGCACCGGGCAGCAGTTGAAAGGGCTTTCAGTTATCGTTGCCATGTCCGCTGATGAACCTGACGCGGTTGCGGGGATCCGTATCGGGTACGCGGGTAGTCTGATCCTCGGTTCGTCGCGGAATGCGAACGTGCTTGCCAGCAACGCCGCGGCGATGCCGCCGGACGTTACCGAGGTCACCCACATCGACCACTGCGAAGCGGTGCGTATCGACCGCGATGGCTACCAGATCATCAACGTTGACGGCTCGATAATCCACAAATTACCGCGCACGTTGATGCCCGAAAACCGTTTGACCGATATCGGCGAGCACCCGCACTTCATGCACAAGGAGATTTCGGAACAAGCATCGGCGGTGCAGGGCGCGATGAAGGGTCGGGTCGATTTCAGCAACCTAGCGCTTGACATTCCAGAGATGCGCGCGATCAAGCCACGGCCTGAGCGCGTCATATTCGCCGGGATGGGAACTTCACACTTCGCGGCGATCAGCGGAGCAAGGTCGCTCGAAAGGTTCGCCGGAATACCCGCCCAGGTCGAATACGCCGGTGAACTCGCCGATCGCGACCCGGTCATCGGCGACAAGGATCTTTTGGTTGCGGTAACGCAATCCGGCGAGACCTACGACACACTCGTTGCGATCGAGACGGCAAAGCGAAAAGGTGGTCGCGTCGCCGTCGTAACCGCCAATCCACACGGGGAAGCGGCGAGGATGTCAGACGTGGTTATCGACATCGGTTCTGGCGTCGAGGTTGCGGTCCCATCGACAAAAACGTTTATGAACAGCGTGCTTGTAATGCAAATGATGGCGCTTTGGCTCGGACAGGATCGCGGGCACTTGGACCCTGCGACCATTACCCGCCACATCGAAGCCTTAGCGAAGTTGCCCCGCGCGATCAACCGTACGATCGGTCAGGAAAGTGAAGTCGAAAGCCTAGCTGATCGACGGTTGCGAGGCGTCGGCAACATGTTGATTCTGGGGCGTGGCGATCTTTTCCCGATCGCGCTGGAAGGCGCGTTGAAGATGAAGGAGACTGCCTACGTCCACGCCGAGGGATGTTCAGCTTCCGAGATGAAGCACGGCATCAACGCGTTGATCGAACCGGCAACACCAACGATCGCTTTGGTACCCCGCAACGGCGAGCTTCGCACGAAAATGTTGGCGAGTATCCACGAAGTGCAGAGCAGGCGCGGAGTGGTCATTGCGATTGCCCACCAGAATGATGTTGAAGTCGCGGCATTAGCGGATGATTGGTTGCCGATATCTGCCGACGATGATGAACATACGCCATTCCTGATGACCATCCCTTTGCAGCAGTTGGCGTATCATGCCGCGCTCGCGAGAGGCATCAACCCGGACCGCCCGCGAAACTTGGCGAAAACGGTTACCGTCGCGTGACCGTATCAGCATCAACTAAACACGCATCGGTTCGACTGCGAATCGAACAACGCGAGGAATCGCTATCGCCATTCGCGAGTCGCTCAGCAACGGCTACGAGGGAGATTGACGAAGAGCCATCGCCAGTCCGCGCGGCGTACCAACGCGATCGCGATCGCGTCGTGCATTCGAACGCGTTCTTGCGGTTGAAGCACAAGAGCCAGGTGCTAGTTAATCCGCAAGGCGATCACTTCACGACGCGGATGACGCACGTCCTCCAAGTTTCACAAGTCGGCCGCACCATCGCTCGGGCACTGAATCTGAACGAGGATCTGGTAGAGGCAGCGGCTTTGGCGCACGATGTCGGACACACTCCGTTTGGACACATCGGAGAGAAGGTCTTGAACGAACGACTGCCCGGCGGTTTCACCCACGCCGCGCAGGGCGTCAGAACGCTCACCCTGCTGGAGAAACATGGCATCGGTTTGAACCTGACGCATCAGGTCATCGACGCCGTGAAACGGCACTCCAAACCGGAGGGCGCGTTTATGACTCCAGAAGCGGTGGCGGGGATGACGTTGGAAGCGCAAATCGTCAGGATTTCGGATGCTGTAGCCTACCTTGCTCACGACCTTGCGGACGCTGAAAGGGATGGTACGTTGCGCGCTTCCGATGTTCCGAGTGAGATACGCGACGCGCTAGGCGATGCCCACTCGAACCGTTTGAACGCGATGGTGTGCGATGTGGTGGACGCGTCTTGGGACTGTACCGGCGAACTGTCAGGTTCCGAGTCGCCGGTTTGGATCAGAATGTCCGACGGGATGCGCGATGTCACCACTCGTTTGCGTGATTTCATGTTTGAGCGTGTCTATCATCCGACATCGGCTTCTCCCGAAGGCGTCAGGGCACGTGACGCGGTCGCGTTGCTGCACGATTACTACACTGCGAACGTGGATCAGATACCGGAATGGATGCGAGTCATTTCGATGGAGCCGGAGTTTGCCGCGGCTGATTTTGTGAGCGGCATGACCGATTCGTTTGCCGTCATGGCGCTGGAACGCATATCGCCGGGCAGCTCGCAGGGCCTTTACCAAGGTCGAATCGCGATTCCGCCGCGCCATTGAACGGCACGCGATTCTCGTTTATACTCTGATGTCCAACGACGGACGTCCGCCCGGCGCAACGCTTTTGCGACTGGTTATAGGACGACCCGATGGTCGATCGGCGGATGACGCACCCGCGTTGCCGTTGGAAGGGAGAGCAGATGACTTTAGTCGATGAAGTCAAGTCTAGGCTGACCATCGTTGATGTCGTCTCGGATTACCTCACGCTTGACAATCCGGGCTCTCGCACGCCCAAAGCCCTGTGCCCCTTCCACGAGGAACGCACGCCGTCGTTCAGCCTCTCCGTTGACCACAACTCTTGGCGATGCTGGGGCGCTTGCGGGGTCGGCGGCGACATGTTCGAGTTCGTCATGCGCGCCGACGACATTGAGTTCAAAGAGGCACTCGAAAAACTCGCTCGGAAAGCTGGCGTCGAGATTCAAGACCGCCGCGAAGATGGCGAACGGGGCCGCCGCGCGCAATCGTCCGCGTTGCATCAGGTCAACGAAATCGCCGAGGAGTTTTTCTATCGTCAACTGACCGGTGCATCTGGTCAACCCGCGCTCGCCTACCTCGAATCACGCGGCATCGATGCCCAAGTCGCGAAGCGGCGCGGCATCGGATTCGCACCGCGTGGTGTCAACTCTCTGCTCCCGTACCTCAAATCGATAGGCGCTGACAGCCAGGCCGTCGTCAACGCTGGACTTATCGTCAAAGGGCAGGATGGCGGTTGGTTCGACATGTTCGGAAACCGCATCACGGTATCGATTCGCGATCCCCGCGGCAACATCATCGGTTTCGGTGCCCGCGCGATGGGCGATGCCCAGCCGAAATACCTCAATACGCACGAAACCGACATCTTCAACAAATCGCAGACCCTCTATGGGATGCACTGGGCATCAGACGCGATCCGAGCATCGGGACGCGCAATCGTCGTTGAGGGATACATGGACGTAATCGCCTCGCAAGAACACGGCTTCAAGAACGTCGTCGCCTGCATGGGAACCTCCATCACGCCGCAACAGTTGCAGTCTTTAGCCGCGTTCCTGCCCGATGACGCTGACAACCCATCTTCGATTGTTCTCTGTCTAGACGCCGACCAAGCGGGTCAGGAAGCGGCATTGCGCGGGTTGCGATTGGCGATCTCAGAGTTCGGCAGAAACGGTAATCGTAATTCGCCGATCGACCTCCGCATCGCCGCGCCGGTTACGTCAGAAAACGGCGTCGCGAAAGACCCTGACGATGCGATTAGGACTGACAGCGCGCAATGGGTAGCATCTATCGACCGCGCCGACGACATCATGCAGTTCGTCATTCGCACCGCCGTCGGCAGACACAACACGGCGACCGATGTCGGTTTAGATGCCGCGCTGAATGAGATCGAACCATATTTTGAGAGATTGCCGCCGCGCGCCATCCGCGAACAGCGCATCATCAACGCGCTCGGTCAGCAACTCGAAATCGACGCTGATCGTCTGACTAATCTGCTCGTGCGCCAACGCGTATTCCGCGAGTCGTCGAACAGCGCATCAACCGATGCCCAAACCCGACGGGCTCGAAACGGACGCCAACGGCAAGCGCAGCCGATAGTCGTCCCAAGTGCGGTGCAAGCGCCTTGGGAAATCACGTTGCTCGCCTGCCTGGTCCAACACGATTACGCCATCGATCACGCCGCGGTAGTCGAACCGGACCACTTCCTCGATCATTCACGCCGCGACGTATTCAGGACGTTACGAAGTGCGAGTAGCCTAGACGAATGTCTTGAACTGATATCTGGGCAGCCGGAAACGATGAACCTCGTGGATCAGTTGATGAATACGCCGATCTCGCCGTCCGAGATTGTGATCGAGGACGAGGCGGCAGTGATACAGATTGCGAAGGACTGCGCGATTCGTACGCGCAGAGAGTACTTGAAACGAAACAAGAAGAAAGAGGTGCAGCTGGCCAGAGAAAACGGCAACATGTTCCGAGAAGAGGATATGGTCGGCGCGGTTGAGACCAACCGCCAGATCAGGGAGCTGGCAGCTACGCAACGCGTAGCGCCTACACGCTAGGAGACGCTCAAAGTGTTTGACGAGAGCGACGAAGTTGACAACACGATTGGACATGACACCGAAGGCGAGGT
The DNA here is from genome assembly GCA_963662485.1 of Dehalococcoidia bacterium. GTDB lineage: Bacteria > Chloroflexota > Dehalococcoidia > Lucifugimonadales > Lucifugimonadaceae > Bin127. The sequence continues at coordinate 984,784 of OY759581.1, forward strand.
GACTGCGGTTCTGGAGGTGCCGGCCAGCAACGGTTCTCCCGCGGACGGGCCGGTCGCGACTGACGAATCGGACCTGGATGAGGACGAGGTCGCGGATGACGACGTCGACGACGATGAGGATGATGATCTGGAAACCGAGCAAGGAGAGACGTTAACGTTTCGCATCATCGGCGGTGAGGATGAAACTGGCCCTGATGCGCTTGCCGACGACTCGCCGAGTGCAAGTATGTTGCTCGCGCCGACGGCCCCCTCCGGCACGATCTCCGACCTAGACAGCTGGGATGGTTCAGCCGCGGGCGCGAAACAACGCGCCGAGGTCATCGCGTTAGAAAACACGGCCGCCGATATCGATCTCACTGATGACCCGGTCCGCATGTACTTGCGCGAGATCGGACGCGTCGAACTGTTGACCGCGCAACAGGAACGCGAACTGGCACGCAATCTGGAACTGCGTCGCATCGTCGCCGGAATCGAAGCCGATTTCCTTGAGGAACACCAGACAAAACCTTCGGCGACGGAGGTCACGATTGAGGCGATGCGCCGATTGTCCAATATGGATCGCGCTGCAAAAGCGATGGTGATCTATTCCGGGTTTTGCGATGCGAAGATGTCTGAGGTGTTCAGCGCGATACGCGAAGCGCTGAAAAACCCGTACCGCGTTCGAGATGTCAGATACGTCTCCGATGTATTCAACAGTTCGCACGAAGACGCGATCGAGATCATCCGCGATTTGACGCGGATGCCGGAAACGACGTTCCGCACGATCACCACGAAGAACGCGCGAAAAGCGTTCGACAAGTTCCCCGAATCGGTGACGAGCGAGGAGATCGCGGAAGCGATCGGATGCAACTCGACGACCGCTGAGATCATTCGAAGTCTTCTCGAACGGAGCGAGGATGTTAGTCTGCCAGACGCCTTAACGCAGCCGCGGTTGCTAGAGATCGTCGCTGATCCGTATCGGATCACGTCTGCTACCTTGATCCGCAAGGCATTGGGCGGCAGTCGCGCTGAAGCGTTGCGAATCGTCGACGAGTTGGCGCCCAACTATGGGCACGCTGCGTTTTCGTTCGACGACTCCAAGATTTTTGAGGCGCTAAAAGAGACATCGCAAGAGGCGCGCCTAAATGCTGTGCGTGACGGCCTCGCGTGTTCGGAGAACCTCGCCAACCGATTGCTCTCGGTCGCCGACGAAACCGTGACTACGTATTTTGTGGATATGCTTATGCATCCACAGATCCGTCAGTGCCTCGACGAACCCTACTCGGAAGAGAAGATCGAGTACCTCGCGAACCACATGGGTTGTGACGCCGACGAATCGAAAGACACGATTCGCAACCTGTCGCTGTTGACGTTGCTGATCGCGAACGAAACACCAGACGCGATTGAGTGCAACCCGCAACTCACGGACCTTGAGGATGCTTTGGACGACGAGTCGATCCAGAAGCTGTTCTACTACGGCCCGTTGCTCGATGCCCATTTGACGACGATCCGCAACCGCGGGACCGCGTCGGACATCCACATCACGAAAGCGAATCTGCGCTTGGTGGTTTCGGTGGCGAAAAAATACATGGGGCGCGGGATGAATCTGTTGGACCTCGTGCAAGAGGGCAACATCGGACTTATCCGCGCGGTCGAAAAGTTTGACTACCGACGCGGCTACAAGTTCTCGACCTATGCGACATGGTGGATTCGGCAAGCGATTACCCGGTCCATCGCGGATCAAGCCCGAACGATCCGCATACCGGTTCACATGGTGGAGACGATCAACAAGCTGCTCCGAATCAGTCGGCGACTGGTTCAGGAGTACGGTCGCGAACCAACGCCCGAAGAGATCGCCGTGCACATGGAGACGACGCCTGAAAAGGTTCGTGACACCCTGAAAATCTCGCTCCAACCCGTTTCGCTTGAGACGCCGATCGGTGATGAAGAGGATTCGACGCTCGGAGATTTCATCCCCGAGACGAACACCGACGGTCCGATCGAAGTGGCGTCGACGAACCTGATGAAGGACAGCGTTCGATCAGTTTTGGAGACTTTGGACGTCCGCGAGAAGCAGATCATCGAACACCGCTTCGGTTTGAAGGATGGTCGCTCAAAGACCTTGGAAGAGGTCGGTCGATACTTCGGCGTGACGCGCGAACGTGTCCGTCAAATCGAAGCCAAAGCCCTCCGCAAGCTGCGCCATCCGACGCGTAGCCGGCAGCTGCGCGGTTTCGTGGACTAAATCGAACGGCAGCGAAGACCCCGCGTCGGAAACGACACGGATTGACAACTTGGCGGGAATCTTCGTCCGAAGTAGCCGCGCTATCTAACGCTCGGTTACCGATCCGCCGTTGATGTTGATCGCTTGACCAGTGATGTAAGCGGCCCGCGGGCTAGACAGGAAACCGATCAGCTCGCCAACTTCCATGTCTTCAGCCGGGCGTCCCAACGGAACCTGTGCGGCGCGGCTCCACCACTCGTCACCGCGTCCAATCGGGTCGAGGCGCGCCGTTTCGGTCATACCCGGACAGACGCAGTTTGCGGTTATCTCGTGCTCCGCGAGCTCTTTCGCCAACGCTTGAGTGAAACCGTCTACGGCGAAGTTCGAAGCATTGTAGGCCGCCATGTTTGCGGTGCCGCGTTTGCCAGCGGTGGATGAGATGTTGATGATCCTGCCGCCGTTGCCTTGAGCGATCATTTGGATCGCTGCTGCCTTCGAGCAGAGATAGGTACCGACTACCTTCACCTCCAAGACAGTTTTGAAAACATGCTCTTCGACATCAACGACCGGCACCCGGTCCTCGCCGTAGGGCGCGGCGGCGTTGTTGACGAATATATCGACGCTACCCAACTCGGCGACGGTGTCATCAATCAGTTTCTGCACGTCGTTCGCGTTCGTCACGTCCATCACGACGGGCAATGCCTTGACGCCGAAAGAGCGCACCTCGTCAGCGGTAGATTCGATATCTCGCCACCCGGCCTCTTGTTCGTCTGTTGGAAACGTCGAAGGATCGCGACCGGTGCCGGTAACAACCACGTCGGCGCCCATGCGTGCCAGCACATTGGCGGTGGCGCGTCCGATTCCGCGTAACCGTCCGGCGCCGGTGATAACCGCAACTTTACCGCTCAATTCACGCTCTGAACCTGTCATCGTCATTCCTCCCAAGCTAGAAGATTCTTCGGCGCGTTAATTTGCCGTTCAGCAATTGTACGGAGTGCTAAGCGCCGGGCGCGCCGAGCGTGACGGGAATCTCCATAATCACGGCATCATTGCCAGCACCGCGAACCGCGGTTACGACGATGTCGGTGCCGCGCGGGTGAGTTCGCAGGAACTCGGTGAAATCGGTTTTGCCGCGTATCGGCGTGTCGTCGATCCCTACGATGATGTCGTCGATCTGGAAGTCCTGCGCGGCGGGGGAATCAGGATCGACGTATCGAATGCCGAATCCTTCGCTGACGGGCAGCGACTGCTGGAAAGCGATATAGGGCGTGACATCGACGCCGCCGATTCCGAGATATCCGGGATTTTCGCGTTCGCCGAGCGCGACGAGACGATTTGCACCATCGACAATCGTGTTGATGGCCAACGCGAAACTTGCGCCTTGCCCGACATTGATGGTGCCGACGTTCATGCCGATGACCTCGCCTTCCGCGTTGACGAGCGCGCCGCCGCTACTGCCTAGGTTTATTGCCGCGTCGGTCTGAATCAATCCCTCAAATATGTTCCCCGATCTGTCTGCGACGGTACGGTCCAGTGCGCTGATGACACCGCGGCTGACGCTCGGTCCGCCGCTGAGCCCGAAGGCATGACCGATGGAAACAACGTCCTCACCTACTCGCAACTGATCGGAATCGCCGAAATCGGCGGGCACGATGTCGCGGGCGTCGACACGGAGAATAGCCAAATCCAGTGTGTTGTCTTCTCGAACCAGCTCGGCGTCCATTCTCTGACCATCATGCGTCGTGACTTCGAGCTGATGCGCGTCTTCGATAACGTGCCAATTCGTGACGATCGATCCGTGCGAGTCGAAAAAGATGCCGGTTCCGCTACCCACGCCATCAGCGCGCCGCACCGATACGTTGACGATCGACGGCGTGGTGGCGTCCACAACGTCAGGTATCCACGCGTTCGGGATGGAATGGTCTTTGGTTGGTACCGCGATCAGAACGGCGCGCGACGAATCATTGCTTGGCGTGGCGGATTCGCATGCCGACAATGACATGGCGATGATGAGCAATCCGCCCGTCAACAACGCCAAGCCCGACCGTAGATGCTGTTGGAGGTTCACTTCATGCCTCCTAACGGTTGCGCCAGTGGATGAACGTGCTTCAGTTGGATTATACCGCCCATCGAAGATTCCGACTTTAGGCAACATCGCCGTTGGGGCGCCGCAAGCAGAGCCCCCGGTGAGCATTGAGCCGCAGGATACCCGTCGATTGCGAGGAAATTATCAAGACGAATCGATACATCGACCGCGCGCAAGTCCGCGCACGTACCGCTCCCGTATCACCAACAGACCGATTTCAGGTATCCGGCGGTGATCTGTGATCTGTCAACCCAAAGTACAATTTCGGATTGGAATCCGACGAGGTCTGCATCGGAAACTTCCTCGCCTAAACCTTTTCCGCACCGCACAACTCGAAGATAAGCCGCGCCGTATCTTAAACGCCGCCATAGGACGCAAAAACTGAGTTTCATCAGATTCATAACGCGCCGGGTTTCGGGCGAAGGATCGTTGCTGCTTGGCGCGTTGATCGGTTCTTTGATTACCGCGACGGTCGTGGCTGGGGCTCCCGTCTACCTGCGAACCTTGGAGCGCGCCGGCGTCGAGGACACGATCGATTCGGTCAGCAGGATCTACACCCACCTCCAAGTCAACACGCGATGGTTGCCGCTTGAGACCGGCAAGTACGAGGCGGCAAACGAATCGATAGCGAACGCGCAGGAAGAGTACCTTGATGGCGCGTTCACCGGAAAGGCATCGCTTATCAAGTCTCGCCGTGCCAACTGGGGCAAAGAGGGCGAAGGTTTGCGCCGCCACAACGAGGCGTCACGGGCGATGTTTCTCTCCGCGACCGGGATCGACGAGCGTATCGTTTACATCGTTGGTCGCCGACCATCTAATCGAGTCGTCTACTCGGACGGCGTGCCGACGGTTGAGGCGGCTCTGATTTGGGATCGGGCGTCGCAATTCGATATTCGCGTCGGCGACGTCATCGAAACGGTGCCAGAAGTGCGGGGCATCGGTTTGGTGAAAGCGCACATCACCGGGATATTCACGATCTCGAATCCCAGCGATGACTACTGGGTAGGTCTCTCGGATCCGATCTTGCGTCCATTGGCGATTGTCGACGGGCGCGAGAACCCAATCGTCATGCTCGTCCAAGGGTCGGTGATGCTGGCGACGATTGCGGAGGCGAACGCCGGTTTGCCTGCCGAGTTCAGCTGGCACCTGTTCGTAGACACCGAGTACTTCAAAGATTTGGCGCTAAACGAATCGATCCAAAAACTCGGCGATTTTGAAGACCGCATCGGCATCGAGGTAACCCGCGCCGACGTGCTGACCGTCCTCGATAGCCGCCTGAACTCGTTGCAACGTCGGATGCTGTTCGCCCGGATACCGATGCTGCTCCTCGCCGCACTGGCGATCACCTCCATTGGTTACTACCTCTTCATGGTCGCCGGAATCATCGCCCGCCGCCGGTCGTCAGAGACTTCGATGTTGCGTAGCCGTGGCATAACGGTAGTGCAGGTGATCCGATCCTACGCCGTCGAGAGCGTCATCATCGCGGGCGTTCCGGCACTCCTCGCGCCGATCATCGCCGTCGGGCTAGTGGCCGCTTTGGGTCTTCTGCCCGCGTATCGAAGCGTTACTGATTCCGTATTTTTGAGCGTCGAATTTGTCTGGCAGTCGTGGATCTGGTCGATCGCGGCCGGACTGGCGGTGTTCGCCATCTTGCTGCTTCCAGCGATTCTTGGTACTCGGCGCGGCGTCATCGACCAGTATCAATCTGAGGCGAGACCGGAAAATCCGCCGTTGTTCCAGCGCTACTACCTCGACATCATCTTCCTTGCAATCGGGTCGCTGATTTGGTGGGAATTGACCACCCGCGGTTCGGTAATCGCATCGAGTCGCGAGGGCGAGAGTTCCGCCGACGTCACATTGCTCTTCTCACCCGCTATATTCCTGCTCGTAGTCGCGTTGCTGTTCATGAGGTTGTTCCCGATACTGGCGCAGTTCATATCGTTCATCGCGACGCGCATCCCGTCGGTCGAGGTGGTGCTCGGGCTTTGGAGGCTAAGGCGGAGTCCGTACTGGTATGTATGGCCGGTGTTGCTACTGGTTTTGGTGTCGGGACTGGGAGTCGTGTCTGGTACGCTGGCATCGACATTGGCGCGGAGCACCGAAGAGCAGATCCTGTACGAATCAGGCGCCGATTTCCGCTTTACGCCGAGTACGCCGCCGAGCAATGAAACGATGCAGGCGGCGCGCGAGATCGATGGCGTCGTCAACGCGACGCAAGCCTTCCGGGCGTCTGGTCGATTCGGTACCACGTCGCTCGGATTCCCGTTTAATCTCCTCGCCGTAGACTCGGACATCTTCGCCGAAACAGCGTGGTTCAGAGATGACTTTGCGGAGACTGAATTCGATGAGTTGACCTCAAAGATCGCCGTTGATGTCAAACCGGAACCGATTTATCTACCGTCTGACACCGTGAAGCTCGGGGCTTGGGCAAGATCGGAGCCGCGTGTTGAGAATCTCTTCTTGTGGTTCGTGGTCCGAGACGCCAAAGGTCGATCCAGGACGATAACGCTCGGTCAGATCGAAGGGGAATGGCAACACCAGGTCAACGAGCTTTCGAGCCAGTTCGCTTACCCTGCAGAGCTGGTCTCGGTGCAGACGTTTATGCAGGCCGGACCGGACGGGGCGGACCCGACGGTCGTTTATGTCGACGATGTGTACGCTGAGAACAGTGCCGGGGAACGCACCATCCTAGTCCACTTTGATGACCCGTCTGAATGGACGGGAATGCCGACGTCGAACGGCCTCGATGTGATTTTCGGGATCAGTGACGAACCTGACGGTCTGGTGCTCGATGTTCCCGGCGACCGCGGGCCGTCCGTGGCGCGCATCGAGATGGACCGCGGCAATGATCAAGGCGTTCGGGGCATCTACCGCACCGCCACTGGGGAACCCTTGCCCGTGATCGCCAGCGATGCGTTCATGTTCCTGACCAACACCGCGATCGGGTCCAAGTTCATCGTGCAGATCAACGGTGGTTACCTGCCCGTCGAAATCGTCGACACGGTCACCTATTTTCCGACCCTAGATCCTGGACATGCGCCGTTCCTGGTCTCGAACGTCGACTCGACGATCGATTTCTTGGAGTTGCGCGGGTTGACTATGCAACGCCCGAATGAGCTGTTCGTTGCGATTGATCCAGACAAGCACGATTCGGTGTTGTTTGAGATGCGCGAGATTCTCGGTTTCGGTACCTACACCGATCGCGCCAGTCTGCTTCAAGAATCGACGGTCGATCCGCTCGTCGTTGCGGGATGGCGCGGCATCAGCATCGTCTCGATCGCCATGGCGGGCGTCGCCGCCGCGTTCGGTTATTTCACCTATCTTGCCGCGCACGCCCAACGGACCCGCAAGGAATCGGCGCTGTTGTCAAGCATGGGCATGAAGACATCGACATTCGGGACGCTGGTTCTCATCGAACACGCGATTGTTGCCGTGCTGGGCATGGGTATTGGTATCGTCAGCGGATGGTACGTGAGCCGACTCGCCGTTAGCAGCCTCACATTTACGCAGACCGGTCGCGAACTGCTCCCACCCTTCGTTATGCAAACGAATTGGATACCCGTCGGTATCCTCGCGGCGGTCATCATCGGCGCTACGGCGATCGCCGTGATTGCCATCATGCGGCAGTATCGAACCTTGCCGATTCACGAGTTGACCCGAGACGCAAACTAAACGGCAATGCGTAGCACGCTACAGATAATGCTCAAGCGCACGATCGCCAATTGGCGGTTGTTGTCGGCGGTCATCATCGGCTCGATCCTTGCCGGCACGATCATGTCCGCGACGGTCGTCTACTTCGAATCGCTCCGGGACATCGCTCTGCAGAAAGAGTTGGCGGATCAGCATCCCGCCGATTTGGACATTCTGATCGAAGCCGATCAGACGCCGGTCAATGTCGATACGCACGCCGAGTTGACATCGTCGATGGAATCTCTGATGCTTACCCGCGTCGGCAAATTCACGACATCGTATGACCGGGCGATGCGAAGTTGGACTTTCTTCGTTGACGAACCGCCGGAACTGGTGCCGCTAGGGGAGTGTCCATGCCGTCCCACGATTGCCGAACCAGACGCGTTCACCGAAGACGATGAACCATTGATCGAGTGCGACTGTCGGCGCATCCAGTGTCTGACGGTGCCGGACGAAGCGGCGAGCGTCGAAATCCTCGCCGGACGATTCCCGCAGATTTCAGCGGAACCGTCTCCGGGTTCAGACCTGACGATCGAAGCGTTGCTGGATGAGGACGCCGCAGAGCTTTTCGATCTCAAAGTTGGGGATGTGATCCCGGCGCGACCGCACTGGGACGAGTTGAATCTGAACGTCAACATTCGATTGGTTGGCATTTACGAACGTGCCGAACCTGAAAACGTCGAGTGGCGCATCTTTGACGAGGCATTCGGTTCGCGCAGCACCACTTTGGAGTTCGCTCAGTTCGTTCTGCCGCAGCAAACGATGCTGGAGGTTCTCGGCGTCCACTTCCCGAACATGGGCGCTGAATACGCATGGTTCCTCGATGTCGAGCCGACTTCGATCCATGCCACTGACACGCCATTGATCCGGCAGACGTTGGAGATTACGGAGAACGAGCTCCGTTCGCAGGTTGACGGATTCGTTTTAGACACCGAGCTTGATAAGACGTTGTTGCGTTACGAGGTTGAGCTCTTCTTCAATCGACTGCCGATGTTTATCGTCTTGATCCTCATCGTGTTGGTCGTCGTTTACTACACTGCGACGCTTGCGGGTTTGCTTATCGAGGCGCAGTCGGCGGATGTTGCATTGCTGCGCGGACGTGGCACGACTTCGCGGCAGTTGATGTTGATGTTCGCGGTGGAGACGGTCATCATCGCCTCGTTCGCGATCGTTTGTGGGCCGTTCATCGCGACTTGGGGTGTCTCGTTCTTGGGGATATTGCCGTTTTTCGGCGAGCTCAACGGCGGCGACGCGTTGCCTGTCAACCTGACGCGCAGCGTATACGTGATGGCGGGGATCGGCGCGCTGATGACGATGATCGCGTTGATGATCCCGGCGTTCCGAGTCACGCAGCAGGGCGTACTGGCGGAACGCGCCGGACGCGCTCGACCGCAGAGGTTGGCATTCATCCAGCGTTACTACCTCGACTTGGGATTCCTCGCAGTCGTGCTGTTCCTGTTTTGGCAATTGACGCGGCAAGGTTCGTTCGTCGCGTCCGACATTTTCGGCGAGACTACGGTCAATCAGGTCATATTGGCGGTGCCAGCGCTTTTCTTGGTCGCCGCGGGTGTCGTGTTGCTCAGGGTTTTCCCGCTGGCGATGGACCTGCTCGGTAGGTTGTTGACGACGGGACTCGCGTCGCGGATCATATCGCCGGCCGTCGTTTTAGGCATTTGGCAGATGGCACGCAACCCGGCGCACTATTCAAGGGTGTCGTTGCTACTGATCCTGACTGCTGGTTTGGGTGTTTTTGCCGCAAGTTTCGCCGCGACGCTTGAACGAAGTGCACACGATCAGGTGCTTTACGACACTGGCGGCGATATACGCATCCCGGGCATCTCGAATCGACCGGGCGGAAGATCCTTCGACCTCGAGGAAGACCTGAGGAGCATCAAGGGGATTGAAGACGCCACTACGATATACCGTCTGCGCGGTTCCATCACGGCCGGATTCAACTTCGATCAGTTCTCGGTGCTTGCGATCGATCCGGACGAGATCGGCGACATCGCGTGGCGTCGGAGAGACTTCACGCGCGATGACTACGCGACGACTTTCGAGTCGATCGCGTTCGAGTCGGATCAAGGGATTCCCTTACCGGACGACGTTCGATACCTGACGGCACGGGTAAAACCGTTATTCCCGATGCAGGAGGTCAGGATCGTCGCGCGCATGAGCGATGCGAACAACCGTTTTTACAGCATCGACCTCGGCAATCTGCTACCCGAATCTAGATCGCGGCAACGTTTCCCATGCCCTCTGGAGTACGCGGACCCGGAGAACGACGAATTTCCGTTGCCGACTTGGTGTCGCATCGGCACATCGCTGCATCCGGCACCGTTCGGCAGAGAACGCGTTTTGTTGCCAGTCGGTCCGATGAAACTTCACTCGATTGGCGTTTCGACGTTCGACGGTGCGATCAGGAGCGGAGCGCTCGATATCGACGACATCGCGGCGATCAGCAATGACGGAACCAAGATGTACCGCATCGAGATGTTCGACGAGGGGGGTAACCACCCTTGGAGTCTGATGCGTCCGACTTCCGAATCGCTCGCCGACACGTTCGACCCGTCGCCGCTACCCGCAGAAGAGGCGGAAAACCCCGGCATCATGCGGCTACGCTGGGCTGCAGGTCAACTCAACGAGTTCCGCGGGATAACGTCCGGTGAGATGGTCGAAAACATACCGGTATTGGCCAGCGAATCATTGCTGGAGAAGATCGGCGCGCGAGTCGGCGAAACCATCAACGTATCGATCGACAGTGAAAGCACCACATTGCACATCGTCGACACGATCGGCTACTTCCCGACGTTGAATCCAGACGAAAGCAGTTTTGTCGTCATGGATTTCGACGCCGCGCACCACTTGGTCAACGCGCGCCGACACACTGGTGAACGACTGCCGAACGAGGCATGGCTCAAGACCGAGGCCGGACTTCCGACCATCGAGCAGTTGGAGATGATGAAAGACGAAGCCGGTGGCTCGCGGCTCCGTTACACCGCGACGTCGTCCGTCGAACGCAACATCGAACTGCTAAGGCTGCGATCCGGTCCGGTCAATGACCGACTGACGCTCTTGGCAGGCGTCAGCGTCGATCCGCTCGTATCTGAGGGATGGCGGGCGTTGCTCGGTGTCGCTTTCGTCACGGTGTTGATCGTGAGTGCGATTGGATTCGTGGTGCACACCAGAGTCGCTTTCCGACGCCGCCTCGCGGAGTTCGGATTGTTGCGGACAATCGGGCTTTCGATGCGTCAGCTGTTGTTGCTTATCCTGCTTGAGCAGTTGATCGTCGTTGGTGTCGCGGTCGCAATCGGGATCTTCATGGGAACTCGGCTCGGAGACACGATAATCCCTTATCTCGCTCGCTCCGGTCAGGATGCGACGGTAGTTCCGCCGATGACGCTTGAAATATACTGGACGGGGTTCGCGACGACGTTTGGACTGCTAGCGGCAGTGTTCGCAATAGTGATCGCGATTAGCCTCGTTTCCGTCTACAACATGGCGATCCATCGAGTGATGCGTATGGGTGAAGCCTAAAAGCCGATACTGATTCCACATCGGTTCGTTACCAACCAAACCGGGAGAGAGAATTTGGACGCGAAAAACCGCGAATACATCATTTGTAGCGGCCTCTACAAGATCTACAAAGCCGCCGGCTTGGAAGTCGTCGCGCTGCGAGGTCTCGAATTAACCGTGTTCCAAGGCGAAATCATCGCCATCGTCGGCGCGTCGGGTTCTGGTAAATCTACGCTGCTTAACATCCTCGCCGGATACGACACGCCGTCCGCTGGCACTGCGCGGGTAGGCGATTACGACTTGCTCCACATGACGAACAAAGAGGTGGTTGATTACCGCCGCCACGAAGTTGGGTTCATTTGGCAGGAAACGTCGAGAAACTTGTTCCCGTACCTCAATGCGGCGGAAAACGTGGAATTGCCGATGGTACTGACCGGAGTACCGCAAGAAGAGCGCACAGAACGCGCCGTGGAACTGCTAGAAATCGTCGGACTTGGGCATCGCACCCAACACAAGCCGGAGCAACTGTCTGGTGGTGAGCAGCAGCGAGTCGCCATCGCTGTCAGCCTCGCCAATCAACCCCCGTTGCTACTTGCAGACGAACCGACTGGTGAGCTCGATGACCTCACCGGTCAAGAAATTCTGGACCTCTTCAACGAGGTGAACCAGCAACTTGGTACGACGATCGTCATCGTCACTCACGACCCGGCCGTGGCGACCAGCGTCGGTCGTGCAGTCACGATCCGCGACGGCAAAACCAGTACCGAGACGACTCGCAGGATTTCGTTCCAACGTCGAGTTGGTGGCGATGCTACTGATACTGAAGAGTTCCTAATCGTCGACTCGACGGGCGCGGTACAGATCCCTAGGGACCTTCTTGATGAACTCGACATCAACCGACGAGTGCGAGTCGCTGTTAACGAAGGAAAGGTGACGCTTGAATCAGGAGAATGAAGTGCAAGACGAAGGCCCGACGATCGAGGCGATCGACGTAACCCGAACCTTCCAACTCGCTGGTGAGGACGTCACCGCGGTGAAGCAACTCACCTTCAACGTGCATCATGGGCAGTTCGTCGCCTTGGTTGGGCGTTCTGGTTCAGGCAAAACCACGTTGTTGAACCTGCTCGCAGGACTCGATCACCCATCGACCGGGCAAGTGCTGTTCGAGGGTCGAGACATGGCGAACTTCACCGAACGCGACTTTATCGAACTCCGTCGCAACCGCATCGGCGTGGTGTTCCAATCTTTCGCCCTGCTGCCCTTGCTGTCGGCATACGAAAACGTTGAACTACCGATGCGGATCGCCGGACTTTCGGCTCGCGAACGTTCCGAACGAACCAACGACGCGCTGGAGATGGTAGCGCTAGGGCGTCGCGCTCGCCATCGCCCGTACGAACTTTCCGGCGGTGAGCAACAGCGCGTATCCATCGCCCGCGCCGTTGCCATGCGCCCCGACATCGTTCTCGCCGATGAGCCTACCGGAGAGCTAGACTCGAACAACGCGCAATCGATTTTCGGCCTCTTCCGAGAAATGGTTACCGATCAGGGCATGTCGGTAGTCGCGACGACGCACGACCACACGCTACTCGACATGGCGGATCGCATCTACACCATGCAAGACGGCGAAATGCAGCTGACGCAGGATCGGTTGGGCTGATCGTGTCCCTCCCGTTTGGACAACGCGGTATTCTTGACGGATACCATTGATTAGTTCAAAGTGTTTGACGATGTCCGCGAATTATCCTGACCCACTTGAACCTCATCGGAACGCCGTTCCGACAGAACTTGATGAGGCAATCGAACGTGCAAATCGCCTTTTGGAACGTCTACAGGCCCGCGCGGAGACCGAGATTCGGGAATTTCGACAATCCGTCCGACTAGGGCCCGAAAGTGCTCTCCGCTTAGGGGACCGCCTCGCCGAAGAGGCCAGTGAACGACGAGATCAACCGAGTGGCTAATCGCTCTTCGCGCGCAATAGGACCGTCAGCATTTCGCGCAGCGAACGCGGGGAGCCGAGTGCGACTCCAGCTGCTGAACTTCCGGAGCCGATCTTGACGGTATTCACGTCAGCTCCGACGTGCATGAAAAGGTCTTCATCGGTGCGGTCATCACCCGTGGCGAGTTCGAAATCGAACGGTCCGAATCGCTCGATGACCAGATCGTAAGCCCGCGCTTTAGTCAATCCCTGTTGCCTAACCTCGATAACTTTGGCACCGTGCAGAACTTGAACCGGTTCGCCGCGCAGGGTGTTTTCCAATAGCGAGACGAGTTCGAGGGCCTGCCAATTGCCGAGCGTCTCGTCGGTCTGCCGGTAGTGCCAAGCCAGCGCGGTTGCCTTCTCTTCGATGCGTGAGCCGGGCGTGCGGTCAACAAAGTCATCGAGAATGCCGTTAACTTCGCCCTTCCAACTGGTGTCTAACGCGCCTAACAGGTGCCAATCTTCGTCGTCCGCCTGTTTCATCCACGCGCCATGCTCCGCGATCAGATCGATTGGTGAATCGGCGAACCAGGTTCCGAGCGTCTGATGGTCACGTCCGCTGTTGATGAATACCTTGACGTCACCCCGATTGCCGAAGCGGTGGAGAAGACCAAGGATCTCGGCGGTCGGTGTGGCGTCTTCGAATCGTTCCGAGAATTCACGCAATGAACCGTCATAGTCGAGCATGACCAGCGAGTTTTCAGCCGAACGGAATCGGTTGGCGAGTGAATCGGCGAGGACGGTTGATGTGAGCATCGGGGGAACGCCGGTCGGCGTAGTTTGCGTGCCTTCCAACGCTGACATGAAGTCCTGGACCCAGCGGTGAACGTCGTTCTGGACGATGCGGCTAAGCATGGGCATCATCCGCTCGTTACGCTCTCCGAGACTCATCTCCAAGGCACGTTCAAGCTGATTCGCGGTGCCTTCGATGTCCCAAGGGTTAACGCGCAATGCCTCGCCTAATTCGCTGACGGCGCCGGCGAATTCGCTGATTACGAGCGTCCCGCCGCCATCGTCTCGGCAAACGACGTACTCTTTGGCAACGAGGTTCAATCCGTCGCGCACCGGGGACACGAAACAGACATCGGCGAGCCGGTACAGCGCGCAGAGTTCCTCTTGGGAAACGGTTTGGTAGAGGTAGTTGATGGGGCTCATCAACGGGGTGCCGTGCACTCCATTGATCTCGCTGACCCGTCGCTCCACCTCGGCTTTGAGGTCCTGATAGGTTTCGACGCCGGCGCGCGTCGGCACCGCGAGTTGCATGAACAACACTCGGTCGGCCCATCGCGGTGAACTCTCAAGTAGACGCTCGAACGCGCGGAGTTTCAGCAGCAATCCTTTGGTGTAATCTAGCCGGTCGACGCCGAGGATGACTTGGCGGTCTCCCACGTTGCGCTTCAGCTGGGTTAGGAATCTTTCGGCCGGTCGCGAGTGTGCCTTTTCTTGAAACTCTTTGGTATCGATACCGAGGGGGTGGGCTTCGACGCGCACGGTATGCTCGCGCATCCTGACCGCGCCGCCTTGCGACTCGATGCCGAGGATTCTCCGAACGCTCCGCAGATAGTTATAGGCGTAGTCGTAGGTGTGCATACCGATGAGGTCGGCACCCAACAATCCGCGCAGGATTTCCACGCGCTGCGGCAGGATGCGGAATGTCTCGTCGGCCGGAAAGGGGATATGGAGGAAGAACCCGATACGGACATCCAATCCGCGATCGCGTAGCATCCGCGGCAGCAGCATCAAGTGATAGTCGTGAACCCAAACCGCGTCTCCCGGTTTAGCGAGGTCCGCAACCACATCGGCGAAACGTTGATTGACGCGTTTGTATGCTTCGTACTGCTCTGGGACGTAGGATCCGAACTCGGTGAAGTAGTGGAAGAGAGGCCACAGCGCATCGTTGGCGTAGCCGTCGTAGTAGTCGCGGTAGTCCTCGGGATCGAGGTCGACCGGCACGAGATTGTTTTCATCGAGTTGCTGCCGAATGTCTGGGCTCGGATCCGCGCCGGGATAGCCAACCCACAAACCGCCGCCGCTTTCGTGTAACGGCTTCAATCCGGTCACGAGACCGCCGACGCTATGGGTCAGCGTCTGTTCGCCAGTATCAGGATCGTTGCCGATCGTCACGGGCAATCGGTTCGATACCAAGATCGGGCGTCTCATCGTTTCCGCTCCAGCCTTGCCGCGGTTAACTCAATACGTCGAAGGCAAAATCATCCACCCGAAATCGCAGGAACGAAGTGCACTTCAGTATCTGGTTCGAGAGGTTGCAGTAATCCTTGCCGCGTCGCAGCGTGTCCGACGACGGCGGCAAGTCCGGGTTTCAATCGGCCATCTTGGAGGAGATGTTCCGTGATGCCCGGGCACATGTCTTCGAGGTTTTTGACCAACTCGCCCAACGTCGCACCCGCCACATCTAACTCACCCTTACCGCCGGTGAACCGGCGCAGTTCATACGGTAAAAACACCTTCGCCATAGTTCGCGACTCCCCCGAAATCAATTGCACATCGGCCGGCTCGCTCCGTGCCTAGCGGCGCGTCCGACCTTGCGTAATCAGGATACCACCGTCGCGTTGGCGGGCATTTACGGAACAAAAACTAAGGGGCAACCGCAATGGTTGCCCCTTCATTTTGCGCTGATTGGATCAGCTCAGAAGACTAATCAACCGCCGTTCTTTGTCGCGAGTGCCTCGAGGATGCGACCGGGCTTCATCGGCTGTTCGTACAACCTGACGCCGACGGCATCGTTGATGGCGTTCGGGATGGCACCGAGCGGAGGCGCGATCGGGACCTCGCCCACGCCGCGCACGCCAAACGGGTGCATCGGGTTGGCGACTTCCACAATGTGCGTTTCCAGCATCGGCAAGTCCAGCGAAGTTGGCATTCGGTAGTCCAAGAAGCTGAAGTTCGCCATCGAACCGTCATCGTTCATGAAGTACTCTTCGTTGAGCGCCCAACCGATGCCTTGAGCAGCGCCGCCTTGCATCTGGTTCTCAACGTATGCCGGGTGGATCGCCTTGCCGGCGTCTTGGAACACGCTGTAGCGCACTACGTCGGTCTTGCCCGTGTCGGTGTCGATGTCAAGGTCGCAGATGTGCAGTCCGAAAGCGTTGCCGGCAGCCGCCAAGTTGACCGAGGATGTTGTCGAAATCGGACCGCCAGTGTCGCCCAGTCGAGTCGCCAAGTCTTTGAAGCCAAGGCTCAACTCGGGGTCCGACTTGCTGCTGAACACACCGTCTGAGAAATCGACATCGTCAACGTCGATACCCCAAAGGATTGCGGCGCGCTCGCGCATCTCATCGACCATCTTGGAGGCAGCTTCCCAAGCGGCGTAACCGGTCGCGTACGTCACGCGGCTGCCGCCGGTAGTGCCGGTGTAGCCGATTTCGTCGGTGCCTGGGATGCTGGGATGCACGTCGTGAGCGTCTAGTCCGAGAACCTCTGCGGCCTGCATCGCAATCGAGGCGCGCGATCCGCCGATGTCCTGCGAACCTTCGTTCATCGCGACGGTGCCGTCGTCCTGCAACATCAGATCGACGGTGGACTTTCCGCCGCCGTTCATCCAGAAACCGACCGCGACACCGCGCCCGCGTTTGCGGCCCGGCATTGGGTCGCCGAGCGGTGACTGCCAGTGATCGGAGGCGCGAGCCTGCTCAAGCATCTCGATGAGTCCGATGCGGTTGAACATCACGCCATTGCCGTTTCGAGTGCCCTCCTCGGAGGCGTTGTCGAGCCTGAACTGCATCTTGTCCCAGCCCATCGTGTCGCAGATCTCGTCAACGACGGTCTCGATGGCGAAACACACCTGCGGCGAGCCGGGGGCTCGGTACGCGGCAGATTTCGGCTTGTTCACAACGACATCGTAGGCGTCGATGCGGGAGTGCGGGACATCGTAAGCGGCGCGAATGCAGTTGATACCCGCCGTGAAAGCGGAACCGGGATAGGCGCCGGCTTCGTACTTGATCGCCGAATCGAAGGCGTGAATCTTGCCGTCTTTGGTGACGCCCATCTTGACGCGCACCTTGCCGCCGGGGGCCGGTCCGCTAGCCATGAAGACGGCCGGACGGTCCATGACCATCTTGACCGGGCGTCCGTTGGATTTCTTCGAGAGGATCGCCGCGACGGGCGCGAGGTAGGTCTTGGTCTTGCCGCCGAAACCGCCGCCGATCTCTACCGATTTAGCAGTTACTTGCGAATCCGGCAGTCCCACCAAAGCTGCGGTCTGCTCGCGAACGGCAAACATGCCTTGCGTGCTTTCCCAGACGGTGATCTTGCCGCTCTCGTCCCAGATCGCCGTGGCGTTGTGTGGCTCGATGTAGCCCTGATGCACCATCTCCAGCGATACTTCGCGTTCGACGACCAAGTCGCAGTCGTCAAACGCGGCGTCGGGGTTTCCGAACTCGTGGCGAACGGCGATCGCGACGTTGGTGTTTGGCACCTGCTCGCCGAAGTGGCTCCCTACGAGGTCCTCCAAGAGGATCGGCGCGCCGTCTGCCATCGCTTCGTCAACATTGCGAACCGGCGGCAGCGATTCGTATTCGACCTTGATGCGTCGAACTGCTTCGGTTGCGGTGTTTCGGTCGACTGCGGCAACTGCGGCGACAACGTGCCCTCGGTAAAGGACTTTGTCGGAAGCCATGACGTTGTCTTGCGTGCGCTTGAGGTTCAAAACCTCTTCACCGGTTTCGACCTCCATGTCGGCGGCGGTAGGGAAATCCCTATGCGTTGCGACGGCAAAGACGCCCGGCAAAGTTTCAGCTTCGGAAGTGTCGATGCTCACGATTCGAGCGTGAACCTGATCCGTGCGGAGCACGTCGCCCCAGATGAGTCCCGGCAACTTGACATCGCCGCCGTAGACCGCGCGCCCGGTTACCTTGTCGAACCCGTCGTGCCGAATCGGTCGCGTTCCGACAACCGAATAATCCGTTTTCTCTTCGAAAGTGGCTACCATGCAGATGTTCCTCCTGCACTTCTAATGCAGAATGCGCCAAACCGACGCATCAACCATTACCGTGTTTCGCGGAATCACCGGACCGCCGCGCGTCGCGGTCTCTCGCTTTTCGCTCAAAGCCGCGCAACGTGGGACGGTGAACAACTGAATGTTAATGCAAATCCCAACGACGCGACCTCTGTCGACCGCGTATCCGTCACCAACTCCACGCTGACGGACAACTCGGCGATTAAGTGCGCGTTCTCGTTTCGGGGAGGATGCCAGCGGGTCGAACCAGCAGCACTACGACGATCATGATGCCAATCACGGCTAGGCGGATGTTCGGGTCTCCGACGAAATCGGGCAGGAAATCGACGCTAGAGAGGAACTGCGAGCTGGAGATTATCGCCCACAGAGTGAATGCGCCGAGTATCGCGCCGCGATGGTTGCCACTGCCGCCTAGGATCAACATCGCCCAGATTATGAACGTCGCGAAGAACGGCTCGAACGCCTGCGGGGTGATGGTGTGCTTAGCGAACGCGTAAAGGGCGCCACCGATACCCATAAGTGCCGCTCCGTACGCGAATCCCTGCAACTTGAACTGGAAGACGTTCTTGCCGACCATCTCCGCGGTGTCCTCGTTCTCGCGAATCGCCATAATCACCCGACCCCAAGGAGATCCGGCTAACCGTTGCGAAACGAGATAGACGATGAGCAACACGATCAGGACGAGCGGCAGAAACACGAAGTCGTACCAGTGAGCGTCAACGATGCCGTCGAGGACGCGCGGAATGCCGTTCAATCCGCGAGTGCCGTCCGCAAGCCATCCTTCGTTGGTGAATAACAGGCGCACCGCCTCGCCGAGACCGAGCGTAGTTATCGCGAGATAGTCTCCGCGGAGGCGTATGGTTATGCTTCCGATGAGATACGCGACTGCGGCGCAGACTGCCGCCGCGGCAATCAACACGAGCGGGAACCACAGGTCGAAACCTACTCTTGTCGGCCCCAACGTAACCGCGAGGTTGCCACCCCACTCGTAACGCTGGTAAAGATCGGGATTAGGCGGCGGCATCACCAATATCGACGCCGTGTACGCGCCCAACGCGAAGAATGCGGCGATCCCGATGTTGAACAGGCCGGTGTGTCCGTAGTGGACATTCAAACCGATGTTGATGATCGCGTATATTCCCGCGATCACAAGCAGGCTGCCGAGGTGTAAGGTGAGTCCTTCGATATCCACGACTTCCTCTATGCTCGACTCTGCCCGAATAGACCGTTGGGTCGCACTAGCAGCAACACGATGATAGCGGCGAAGAAGACCGCCGGTTTGTACGACGGGTCGAGCCATGCGGTAGATACCTCTCCGACGACGCCGACAAAGATCGCGCCGGCAAACGCGCCGTACGGGTTACCGATGCCGCCGGCGACCACTGCGGCGAATAGCGGGATGAGAATCTTCCATCCTGAGATCGTCAGGAGTTGCCCTTGACCCGCAGCGAAAAGGATGCCCGCCGCCGCTGCCATGCCGCCGCCGATGATCCACGTCAACATGTTGGTTCGCTCGACATTGATGCCAGTGACCCGCGCCAGATCCTCGTTGTCCGCCGCGGCGCGCATCGCCTTGCCCCAGCGCGTAACGTTCAAAAACAGATAAGTCGCCAGCGTCAACACTACCGCCGCGACCGCGACAAAGATCATATCGGGCGGAACGCGCACCACGACGTCTTGCAGGTGGAAGACGTCAACAGTCCATATGAAGAACTTCTTGGAAACTCTCGGGAAATGTTCAACCTCAGTTCCCCAAATGAACTGGATGATGCCCCTCAAAGCAATTGCCACACCAAGCGATGTCAACGCCATTACACCCGGCAGTGCTCCGCGTCGCCGCAAAGTTCGATACACGACTTGGTCAACCGCCAACGCGAAGATCGCAACCACGACCACTCCGATTGGTAACGCGATGAATAGCGTGTAGGGGAAGGTGAACGGTCCGACGGAGTTGGCGCTCCAAGTTTCCGGCAGTATCCAAGTGAAGACGAAAAGCGCGATGAATGCTCCTAGCGTCATGTAATCGCCATGCGCGATGTTCGGCAGATGCAGGTTGCCATAGACGAGAGACAGTCCGACGGCGCCTAGGGCGTAAACCGAGCCGACTAGCAAACCGTTAACGGTCAGGTCCAACTGCCAGACCAAAGCCCAAATCGCGAGACCCGCCACTCCGAAAAGGACGAGCCGTTCGAGGACTTTGAAACCGCGTTCGCCGACTATCGAGACGACAAAGTCGCGGAGCATGTTCTTATTGATGTCCATCGAATCCCTAAGTGATATCGCAAATCGTCAAGCTGCGTCCTCGTTGTCGTCGTCAGCACCGCCCAGACCAAGAAAGACGCGGCCAATGTCGGGGTTGTCGAGTAATCCTCTTGCGGTGTCGTGAGCGAAATTGCGCCCGCGCGCCAACACGTAGGCGCGGTCGGAGTGCCTCAACGCCTTGATCGCGTTCTGTTCGACGAGAAGAATCGAGACTCCGGAACGGTTGATCTCGCCGATTTGGTCCAGGACTTGATCGACGACTTGCGGGGCGAGTCCAGCGGTGGGTTCGTCAAGCAGCAACACAGTCGGTTCCGCGACCAATGCGCGGGCTAACGCGAGCATTTGTCGTTGCCCGCCTGATAACTGCCCGGCGCGGCTATTCCATCGTTCGCGCAAAAGCGGAAAAAGTTCTAGCAGACGCTCGGTGCTATCGCGCGTACTTCCACGCATCGTGAACGCGCCCATCTCGACATTTTCGCGTACCGAAAGAGTAGGGAAGACGTTGCCAGCTTGCGGGACGTATCCGATGCCCAACTCAATCAAGCGATCGGCGCGTTCACCGGTGATGTCGCCGCCGTGCAACCGGATCGAACCGCCAGAGACATCGGCGAGTCCGAAAATCGCTTTGATGGTCGTCGATTTGCCGGAGCCGTTTGGACCGATGACCGTCACCATCTCGCCCACATTGACCGTAATCGAGATTCCGCGTGCGATCAGCGTGGGACCGTAGCCGGCCTCCAGATCCTCGATCTCGAGTGCAGGAGCGGCAACGTTTTCTGGTTGGGCGGTGCTCACGCGTCAACACCCCCTAGATACGCATCGAGAACGCGTTTATCGCTTCGCACATCTTCGGGCGTGCCATCCGCGATGACTTTGCCTTCCGCCATCACAATAACGCGGTCGCTTAACTCCATGATTAGCGGCACGTCGTGTTCGACGATGACCCAGGTTATCCCTCGTTCGTCGCGCAACTGCCGGATCGTATCGGCAATTTCACGCATCAACGTAGGGTTTACGCCAGCGGCCGGCTCATCCAGCAGGACCAGTTTCGGCGACGCCATCAACGCGCGCCCGATCTCCAACAGCTTCTTCTGACCAGTCGAGAGATTCGCCGCCAGTTCGTCTTCGAGATGGTCGAGTTTTAGCAACCGCAAAACCTCTCTTGCCTGTTCGCGGATGCGCGCCTCTTGTCTTTTGACGACAGTGGGGGCGAACAGCGAAGTGAACATCGCTTCGCCGAGTTGTCCCTCGGGGACCAAGGCGAGATTTTCCAAGACGGTCATGCGCCCCAGTTCCGCTGGTATCTGAAACGTCCTCGCAACGCCGCGCCTTGCTACAGAGTGCGGCGGTATGCCGTCCAAACGGCGCCCCTCGAAATAGATGCGGCCGCTCTGAAGCGGTACCATGTCCGTAATCAGGTTGAACATAGTCGACTTTCCGGCTCCGTTCGGACCGATCATGCCGGTTATCGTACCGGCTTCGACATCGAACGAGCAGTTGTCGACCGCGCGCAACCCGCCGAACGCGCAAACGGCGTCTTCGACCTTGAGAATAGGGTCATTCAATGCAGAACTGCGCTTTCAAGCGGTAGCGGTTACTTGAGGTTACACGCTGTGAGACATCTACTATACTTTTCCCACAAGATTATACAGGCGCGCCAATAGCCCCAAAGAAGAGCCAGCACCTGTCGAGGAACGAACCATGGCCAGCACGAACGGATCCAATAAAACCTTGAAATTGACCCCGCAGGATGTCCTCGGTACTGATCAGAGCGCCGAACTCCGGGAGATTCGCACGCGTGCCGATGGTCCGGCTGGCGTGTTGCCGTTCACGGCCGATTTTCTGACCAATAGCCCCAGTGGCGACCATTTCGGTATGACCCAGAACGCCGGCATGGGCTGGGTGCCGTCGGAACTGATGCGAAAGCAATTCATCATCTTGTCGACCACCGGCGGGTTGCGGGAAGAGGATGGCACGCCAGTCGCGCTCGGACTGCACACCGGGCATTTCGAACTGTCGTCGATGGTCAAAGTCGCCGCCGAAGAGGTGCGTCGACTCAAAGGCTTGCCGTTCGCTACTTTTTGTTCCGATCCGTGCGATGGACGGACACAGGGCACGACCGGCATGATGGACTCGTTGCCATATCGCAACGACGCGGCGGTGGTTTTACGGAGGCAGGCGCGATCTTTGCCGACGGCGCGCGGAGTGATGGGAATCGCGACGTGCGACAAGGGATTGCCAGCGATGATGATGGCCCTCGCCGGATTGCGAGATAAACCAGTCGTCATTGTTCCCGGCGGCGTAACGCTCGCGCCGAAGACGGGCGAGGATGCTGGCATGATCCAATCGATTGGTGCCCGTTTCGCGCAAGGTGAAGTGACGCTCGAATACGCGCAGGATATGGGCTGCCGCGCCTGTGCGTCGCCCGGCGGCGGATGCCAGTTCCTCGGCACCGCGGGCACCTCACAGGTGGTGTCGGAGGCGCTAGGTCTTGCGATTACGCACGCCGCGCTCTCGCCAAGCGGGACGCCCGCATGGTTCGATGTTGCCGTCCGCTCCGCGCGCGCCGTCGTCATGGCGGAGAACCTCGGAATCGTATCAAACGACATCCTCACTGATGCCGCATTCGAGAACGCGATGGTTGTCCACGCGGCGTGCGGCGGTTCGACGAACCTGTTGCTGCACACGCCAGCGATCGCGCATGCGGCCGGGCGTCGTCGCATGAATGTCGATGATTGGCGACGCGTCAACGACGAGGTGCCTCGCATCGTGGATGTGTTGCCCAACGGCCCGATCGGGCATCCCACCGCGCAGCTCTATGCCGCCGGCGGTGTC
Organism: Dehalococcoidia bacterium; assembly: GCA_963662485.1. Lineage (GTDB taxonomy): Bacteria > Chloroflexota > Dehalococcoidia > Lucifugimonadales > Lucifugimonadaceae > Bin127. The sequence continues at coordinate 1,008,326 of OY759581.1, forward strand.
CCGGAGGTCATGCTCCATCTCCGCGATCTCGGACTTTTGGACACCTCGGTTTTGACTGCGACGGGCCAGTCGCTGGACGACAACCTTGACTGGTGGGAAGATTCCGAGCGTCGCCAAGACATGCGCGACTACCTGCGGAATGTGGACGGGGTGAACCCGGACGACGTGATAATGTCCGCCGATCGCGCAAAGAGTAAAGGCTTGACCAGTACCGTCACATTCCCCGGAGGAAATCTCGCGCCGCAGGGATCGGTAATCAAATCTACGGCGATTGATCCGACGGTCGTGGACGATGATGGCGTGTATCGGAACACCGGCAGGGCCCGCGTCTTTGTTTCCGAACGTGAGGCTATTCGCGCTATCAAGACGCGCGACGAGAACTACAAAATCAAAGCCGGCGACATCATGGTTGTGAACTGTGGCGGTCCTCTGGGAACGGGCATGGAGGAGCTTTACCAGATCACCGCCGCGCTAAAGCACTTGTCGTACGGCAAGCACGTCGCGCTGATCACCGATGCTCGTTTTTCTGGAGTTTCCACGGGTGCATGCATCGGGCACGTCGGACCAGAGGCGCTTGCTGGTGGACCCATCGGGCGAGTCAAGGAAGGCGACCTAATCGAGATCGTGATCGATCGCGACAACTTGACCGGGTCGATCGATCTCGTAGGTGAAGCCGGCGAGTATCTGGGCACAGATTGGGGGACGGAGGAGCTTGAGGATCGATCGACGCCAAACGATTTGGCGCCCCATCCGCAATTGCCGGACGACTCCCGACTGTGGGCCGCGCTTCAATCGGCATCGGGCGGCATCTGGGGCGGATGTGTTTTCGATCCGGAAGCCATCATCGAGACGTTAGAGGCCGGCAAAAAGGCGCTCGCCGAACAGCGCGAGCCGGTGGCGCGATGAAACTCGGGTGTTCTTTGGCACGGTACCTCCCGGCAGGTATATTAAGTCTCGGTTTCTCGCCGCGTTTCTAGTCTCGGCCCCATATTTGGCGGCATTGGGCGGGTGGCGAACAGCACCGTAACGCTCCCCGCCGCGCAGAAGCCCGCCAACACATAGAGCGACCAGTCGTACGTATGCCAAACGTCGTGCGACCAACCAACGATGACTGGCGACAGCATCATGCCGATGGACATCGGGAAGCTCGTCAGCGCGAATATCGTTGCAAAGTGTCGGCGTCCGAAGTAGTCTCCTCGCATCGCCAGCAATACCGGAGTCCGTGCGCCAAATCCGATTCCCCAAGCCACCGCGAAAACGGCCGCCATCAGGAACGACTCCGCGATCGCTAGCACCACCAACGACGCACCTTGCAACAGCGCGAAGAACGGCACCAATAATCGTTTATCCCACGCATCTCCAGCGACGCCTCCGAGAAGTTGCGACACAAAAGCTGTCGTCACCAGTATCGGCACCACCGCTGACGCCGTTGTGATGTCGAGACCGACGCCGTTTTCGTCGCTCAGATGAAGGAATAGATGGGCTGATATCGCGCCCGTCGAGACGTTTACAAGCATGTGCGTGATCGAAATTGCCCAAAACGCGCGGGTTCGCAACGCCTCCTTGACGGTGAAATCCGGCGCGGAATCGTTCGGGCTTTGACGAGCTTTTTCGTCTCGTGAAGGGAGCTGCGTCGCTAACTGCTCTGACGTTGGCCGTTTCCCGACGACGCGGGCGATGAATGGTCCGACTAGGATCGCCACGATTCCTAACACCAACGCGGTGGTGCGCCAACCATACTGGCTAATACTCCAAACGATTAATGGGACTAACAGTCCGCCAACGCTCACGCCGCCTTCAACGATGGACATTCCCAACGCGCGCCGTCTCACCATCCATGCATTTGCCGCCGTCAGCGATGGCACAAATCCACCAGAACTGAATCCTAGCGACAGCAAAAGGAACGCGATGTAACACTGCACCGGCCCGTTGATCCGTGAGAAGAAGATCAGTCCCGCTCCGCCCAGTGTGAATCCGATCAGTACCATACGTCCCGATCCGAAAGCATCCACTAGCCAACCTTCGACTGGACTGAGTAGCGTCGTGCCCAAACGGCCAAAGGTTGCAACCCCAGAAATCAGCGTCCGCGACCAACCGAATTCGTCTTCAATAGCCTTGAACAGCACGCTGGCCGCTTGGAACGTCGGTCCCGCGCTGAAGACCATGTTGAATGCGCCCGCCAACGTTACCCACCAACCGAAGTAGACGCGGCGCGGTGAAAATGACTTCATGCCTGCAAATATAATCTTCATGGCAATCCCGCCGGGACTACCTCACCATGATGCAACTTCCTAGCCCTATATCATCGGCGAATCGCGATGACGAAGCTACTTCCATCGACTGATTCATCCCAGGCTCGAAAAACGCGTTCGGTTAACAGATGAAGGGACGAAGAAAATTACTTTGGGTGGCGCCGTTCGCAGTCGCGTTCCTCGTCGCCGCTGCCATCGCCTGTACCGCCGAGCCGATGGTTACCGAGAGAATCGTCGAGGTGGAAGTAACGCGGGAAGTTACGGTGGAAACGATCGTCGAGCATGAGGTCGTGAGGACGGTACCGGTTGAGAAAGTCGTTGTCCAACGGGTCGTAGAGACAGTACCGATTGAGGTGGTCGTAGACCGCGAGGTGGTGAAAGAGATACCGGTCGAAAAGGTGATGGTCAAGGAAGTGGTGGAGACGGTTCTGGTGGAGGTGGTAGTAGACCGCGAGGTCTTCAAGGAGGTTCCAGTCGAAAAGGTAGTCGTTCAAGAAGTTGTGGTAACTGCGATTCCGACGCCGTCGCTGACGGTTAGTCCCACTCCTGGGCCGTCTTCGACGCCAGAGCTCTCCAACACGCAGGTGCCCACACCTACAAGATCACCGACCGCGATTCTGGCCGGCTCTCCTACTCCCACGCGTACCCCAGCTCCTACCCCGGCTCGGTCCGGATCAGCGGAATCCGATAGAGAGGTGCTCGTCGCGCTGTACAACGCCACCAACGGCGCGAATTGGGAAAACAGCGAGAATTGGCTTAGCGAAAGACCGATTTCCGAGTGGCACGGTGTAAAAACGAACTCAAATGGACGGGTAACTGAACTGCGTCTCGGAGGTAACGGACTTAGGGGGCAGATCCCTCAAGAGATTGGAGATTTAGTGCATCTCCGGGAGCTGTGGTTCGGCGACGACAACGACTTGATGGGTGAGCTTCCATCTTCGTTGCGAAATCTCGAAGAACTCCAGGTTCTCGACTTAGGGTGGAGTGAGATCAGCGGTGCCATCCCAGCATGGTTGGGTGAGTTGACGTCCCTTCACAGTGCGTATTTGGACGGAAACCGGTTCCGAGGCGAAATTCCGGTCGAGCTGGGCAATCTCATTCACCTGCAACTCTTGACCTTCCACGACAACGCCGCGTTGACCGGCGTACTGCCAGAAGAATTGACCAGTCTCAATCGTCTAGGTTGGTTAACGTTCGAGGGTACGGACATATGTGTACCTTCCGACGACATGTATCAGAACTGGTTGCGCACTATCGAAGATTGGTCGGGAGAGGTATGTCCTTCAGAATTGACCAACTCTGATGCCGGCGACCAAGGAGTTATCGTTCGGGATATATTCGGCAGGGTGGTGAACGAAACGGGCATCACCTTAGTTGACTGGGAAGGGCACATCGCGAATCCCGCGTTGCGCTACTTCGTCGAATTGCCCGGTGCCTCCGCAATCTTGAGGTCGACGGAACCGAGACTCTTTTTTGATCTTCCGAGCACTATAGGGGCGAATGGTCCCAGCAAGTTTCTGACCCGAAAAGTTGGGGAAGATGTGGTCGAATTTCGGCTGTCGATTTTCCCGGACCGCGACAGGATTGACGAAACCCACTCACTAACGATCCAGTACGCCGACGGTGATGGCAAGGTGCGCTCTAAAACCATCGACGTAAATGTCATTGACCAAGACCTTGATCGACCTTTGGATTTCAATATCATCTCGGATTTCTCGCACGACCAGACTGGATTCTTCGATGATCCTGTTGTCCGAGCGACCACTCAACAGGCGGCTGATGATTACGCTTATTTCATCGCGGATATGGATCTTGACGAGGTGCCGATCGGCGGTGAAGATCGTATGTGGATAAACGAATCTGGGAATCCGGATCGTCCGGCGGTTTGGGGACGCGGCGACCACTTGACCAACACCTTCGCGTACACCGGATATCTGATGAACGTGTACGGGTATTACTACGCCGAAAACGGACCCGGCGGGAGCGGAGGTCCGTCTTGTGAAGGACGCAATCAATCTTCCGATGGTCGAGAGTATCTCGTCAAACGATCCGGGAGTATATTGATGAATCCCAGGGGCAACTATGGTTCCATCGATTGGATTAAGTCGCCCGACGACAGCGGCTGGTGGGAGGCCGAAAGCGGCAACAATGTCAAAGCCGACTTCTATTCAATCGCGCTCCACGAAATCGGACATTCTTTCGTATTCAGCAGTTGCCATGACGGCTTTGCACCATACCGTATCGCTCTTGCAGTAGACGATTCAAACGTAACGGAGTACTACGGTTCCAATCCCGTCATGAATGACGGAGATCATTTCATTGAAACGATCGATCCAGTCAGCGGGCAAGGTGCGTTCGGCAACGAGTACGGAGGGGAAGTACCGAACGGACGCTGGCTCGTGACGAAATTCGATCTGCTAATCGCGCAAGCTATGGGATACAAACTGCGAGATACATCCCCGTTTCGTGATTTGTCGATTTCTGCCGAACCAGTCACCAAAGGTACCGCCTGGGACGCATACACCCATACGTTCGAAGCCGTCGGAGGCATTCCCGCGTATTACTGGACGGTAGATTCGGGGGAAATGCCTGAGGGAGTGTCTTTCGATTCCTTCACCGGAACGCTTTGGGGTGCCCCTACTGAAACTGGCAAGTTTAACTTCACGATCCGTCTTCGCGACCAGACCGATGGGCACGCAGGCGTAACCCGCTCAGTGACGTTAGAGATCGTCAAGTGATGGGCTGTTTCGGAAACAAAATTGGTAATCTCGACATGAAGAAATCCACAATCCTCTCTGTGGCGACGACGATTCTCGTTGCGTTCGTGGCGGCGATGGCTATCGCCTGCACCAGCGAACCGGAGGCGATTGAAAACATCGTCGAGGTCGAAGTAACGCGCGTGGTAACAGTCGAAACGGTCATCGAACGAGAGGTGGTGAAGGAAGTCCCGGTCGAAGAAATCGTCGTACATCAGATAGTCGAGAAATTGCCGGTAGAAGTGGTGGTCGAACGGGAGGTTGTGAAGGAAGTCCCGGTCGAAGAATTGGTCATCAAGGAAGTGGTCGAGACGGTTCTGGTGGAGGTAGTTGTGGAGCGAGAGGTCGTCCAAGAAATAACCGTCGAAACCGAGGTCGTTCAACAGGTGTTGATAACCGCGACCCCGACTCCGGCGGCGGTTTTCACGCCGACGGCAACGGAGACGCCGACAATAGTTCCGAGTCCTACCCCTGCACCAACAGCGACTCCGCCTCCAACGTTTACTCCCTCGCCCACGAGCACCCAAAACCCAACGCCTGCGCCCACCGGTACGCCGACGACCGTGCCAACGCGCACGCCAACCCTTCCGCCGACCTCTACGCCAACCCGAACCCCGACACCGTCCGGCTCGGCGGCATCCGACAGAGACGCGCTGATCACGCTGTTCAATTCGACTGGCGGCAATAACTGGGAAAACCGCGAGAACTGGCTTAGCGATCGGCCGATCTCCGAATGGCACGGCGTAAGTGCGAACTCAGATGGACGTGTCGTCAAGCTGGATCTTTCGGAAAACAATCTGACCGGCGAGATTCCGGTCGTGCTTGGACGGCTAACGTTGATGACGGAACTTGTGCTTGGTGAAAACGAGTTTACCGGCACGTTGCCTTCAGAGCTGGGCAAGCTCCGTCGACTGTGGCGGTTAAGGTTTGGCAACAACCAGTTGAGTGGCGCGATACCGTCGGAATTTGGTCAGCTTTCCAATCTTCGTTCACTCGAACTCGACGGCAACAGCCTAGAAGCAGTGCCCGCTGAAATCGGTCAACTATCCAGACTGTCATGGCTCGACATCAGCGACAACGAAATCGCCTCGCTGCCCGCCGAAATCGGTCAACTCAGGGGATTGGAATCGCTGTTACTCTACCGCAACAACCTCTCGGTTTTGCCGCCTGAAATCGGTCAACTCCGCAATTTGCGTCGCCTCGACATTCGCGGCAACACGGACATGCTTGGCGTTCTACCGGATACGCTCGTCAACATTCCGAATATGGATGACTTTGCGTTTGAGGACACTGGACTCTGCGCGCCGTTAGATGATCGTTTCCAAACGTGGTTGTTAAGGATTTCGGAACGAACAGGTCCAGATTGCCCGCAAATTACGGCGGGCGACGGCGCGACGGGCAACGACGTAATCATTCGGGATATCTTCGGCAGGAAGGTCAACGATACGGGGATCGTTCTCGTAGATTGGGAAGGGCACATCCACAATCCGTTGATGAAATTCACCGCGGAGTTGCCGTTGACGTCGGCGAGTATGAGTGCGAATGATTCGCGGATGTACTTCGACCACCCAAGCGCAATCGGCGCGGACGGGCCCAACAAGAGACTAGAGGTCGACAGCCCGGGGCAGACTGCCGAGTTCCAAATCGCGATCTTTCCGGACCGGGACACCGCTGACGAGCTCCACACGCTGACGATGCGGTACTTGAATTCGCAAGGACAGGTCAGAACGCAGACGGTGGATGTGCACGTCATCGACCAGGACCGTGATCGTCCGTTGGAGTTCAACATCATTGCCGATACAAGCAACGACACGACCGGGATGTTTAACGATCCTGCAGCTAGGGCAACTGTTCAACAAGTGGCGGATGACTGGGCATACTACTTTGCGGATATGGATCTCGACGAAGTGCCCACCGGCGCGGAGCGGTTGTGGAGCCCCTATGACCGATACTTTCGGAACAGTTCCGCCTATTCTGGGGTTTGGATAGCGACCTACGGGTACATAAACCCCAAAAAGGGAGCGAGCGCTGGGTCGACGTGCGACGGTCCCAATCATTCGTCGGGCGGACAAAAATTGCCGATTAAACGCTCGGGACACATGAAGTTCGATCCGAGGGGCAGCTACAGTTCGGTCGATTGGGTTGTGTCAGAAGATCACGAACCATGGTGGGCGGCCGAAAGCGGTGAGAACATTAAGGCCGATCTCTATTCGATTACAATGCATGAAGTTGGTCATGCACTGGGGTTGGATGGTTGTGGTAGTTTCAAAAAGTTCTATGACGCGATGGAAGTAAGGGATGAGGCGGTACGGGCGTACTTCGGATCCTACCCTCGATTGGACGATGTGCCCCATACGCCCGACGCGATCGACCCTGCAAGTGGGCAAGGCGGATTTGGAGCCCAATACGAAGATGAAACCCCGAATGGGCGATGGCTAGTGACGAAGCTCCATATCCTCCTCGCGCAATCGCTAGGATACAAACTTCGCGAGACCTCGCCGTTCATCCCGTTGTCCATTTCGGGCGTATCGGTGCCGGACGGGACCGCAAACGAGGAAATCTCGCACAGTTTTGTAGCCGTCGGCGGCATTCCGGCATACTACTGGACGGTCGATTCGGGCGCGCTGCCAGAGGGAATCTCGCTCGATTCCTTCACTGGAACCCTTTCCGGCACCCCGACTGAGGCTGGCACGTTCAACTTCACGATCCGCCTCCGCGACCAAACTGAAGGACACGCAGGCGTGACTCGTGCCGTGAGCCTGACTATCAGCAACTGATGACTCGTTTCGGCTCATGAAAGGCGATTCCCGCATGAACAAATCCGTGATGCTTCAGTTGGCGGCGACCATTTTTGCCGCGGCCTTTGTCGCGGCTGTCGCCGCGTGTGCCGCCGAACCGACGGTGACGGAACGAATAGTAGAGGTCGAAGTAACTAGGCAAGTTCCCGTTGAGAGAATCGTCGAACGAGAGGTGGTCAAGGAAGTTCCCGTCGAAAAAGTCGTTGTGCAACGAATCGTAGAGACGGTACAGGTCGAGGTGGTTACGGAGCGTGAGGTAGTCAAGGAGATACCGGTCGAAAAAGTTGTATTGAAGGAAATGGTTGAGACGGTACTGGTGGAGGTGATCGTTGAACAGGAGGTAATCAAGGAAGTTCCCGTCGAAAGAGTCGAGATTCAGGAGGTGGTAGTGACCGCGACACCGACGCCAGTTTTTACGCCTACGCCAACCCCGACGTTGACCCCAATCCCGACATCAACGCCCAAACCCACAGCAACCACGACTTTGACATCCACACCTGAGCCGACTCCCACTTTCACGCCTACAGCTACCGCGTCGGCAACGCCTACATCCACGCCGACGCCGACGGCAACTGTCACACCTGTGTCTGCATCGGACCTGCCCGGTTACATCGAGCTCGAGACAGGCCCGGACGTTTCAGACCAAGACTTGGAACCTCTTCTCAGCGGAATGTTGGCAATGCACAACTATTTGATGAGACAGGGCGTGGGTGAACCGACGCGTGTTTACACCTTAAACGTTTTCCTGAACCAGAATGATGTGCGCGAATTCCTTCAAAACGTGTTGCCGGAATCCGATTACGATTCAGAGTCGACCGGATGGATGATGTCTGAACTGGACTACAAAGGTTACATTTATTCAAACGATCACCGACTCGGTGCAAGGCTTGTCGTGTTACTAGAGTCGTCTCGTTACTCGGGATCTGGCCAGTATGCTCTAGTGAAGAGTGGGGCAGAGATGTTGCGTCGGACGGTGGCGCCTGTTTGGTGGGGAAACGACCCGACGTGGTTGCGGCACGGCAGCGATGAGTTGCACATATCTATGTCTTTGTCAGAGGCCGGACTCGTTTCCGATGAATCGGCGCGCAGTCTGAGGCGACGGTACGTAAACAGCGCAACTAGAAACCACACCCATCTGGACAACCTCGAAACCCAGCGAGATTTCGAATATTGGTATGACGATGGTGTGCATGCTCACGCATTCTTGGCGGCAGAGAAGTTGGCATCCCGAACCGGACCGGATGCTTTGCTTCGATTTTTCGAGAACGTTCAAATTGGTACGTCGTGGAAGACCATCTTTGAGAAGGTTTTCGGGATGTCTGTCGACGAGTTCTACAAAAACTTCGATACACACCGTAACGCGGGTTTTCCGATTGTGTCAGTTTCGGCATCTGATTCAAAACCCGCACCAGAACCTAGATATTCGCTGATGACTGTTACGGAAGAGTATGGGTACGAGATCGAGTTGCCGATTGGTTGGGTTGAAGAGGACGGACACATTGAGAGCTCACCTGGCGGTAAGATGTACATTACAGGCATCAACCTCCCCGCCGGTTCCACACTCGAAAGCTACGCCGACGCAGTCACGGATAACTTGAGACAGGATTGGTGGCTAACGGCGTCGCGATTCGAGATTAACTCGATCAACAAGAGTAAGAAAGACGGCAAAGAGTATTACATCGTTGAGTACGTCGTACAAGAGAGCCATCGATACTGCGCGTTGGACGTGTGGGAGTTGATCGTCGTCGGGTCATCGTTGCCGCAATCCTCAAAGGGTTACCGTGTCAGGCACCAATTATGCGAACGGGAAGCGCACGAATGGAGAAGACGAGGCTTAGATCGGATCAGGAGAGAAACGCTTGAGAATTTTAGGATCATTACGCAACCCGCAACTTACTACAAACAGTTCATCGACGTTGATGGCATAATCGTCAAAGCGAACGAGATGGTTGATGTGGCGGCGATGTATAACTCCGCCGATGTCATCAAAGTGATGATGTCCAGTCTCAGGGACGACATCAGGCAATGTCTGGTCAGGCAAGGCGCGGCGATGGCGATAGCGCCGTTCGATGAGTTGATTACGACGTTGCCCGAGTTCTACCACCTAAAAGGCGGGGAAGAGGATCGTGCGGCGGGCCTAGGTCCTGGCAAAGGGCAACCGGTGGCGGGGGCAGACGAGACAGCGATTATGACAGGTGCATATTCAGTAGTATTGCATGAATTCGCACATTCAGTTCAAGATCTGTGTTTCACGGAAGAGGAACAGCGAGGGTGGGTAAGCCTTTATGAAAGCACTCGCGATGCGGGTGATCTCCCCGGTACGTACGCCATAACCAACGACAATGAGTTCTTCGCCGAGTTCAGCGTTAGTTACTTCGAACTGTGGTATCAATCTGTTTGGGATGGAGCTTATGGTCGTTTGCCACCTAACCAGCAATTGAGAGAAGACTTTCCTGAAGTTTTCGATTTTTTGGGAGAAATATACAAAGATTTCGAACCGGAACCTTACGAAGCATCGACACGTCCGCCGACTCCTACCCCAACGCCGATTGCGTTTGAAGCGACTACTCCAGAGGAGGAGGCATTGGTAGCCCTTTACATCTCGACTGAAGGTCCGCGTTGGCTGTACAACACAAACTGGCTGTCCGATGAACCTATAGATTCCTGGTTTGGCGTTGAAACTATTGGCGGTCGCGTGGTCGCGTTACGTCTCGGCGGCAACGGCTTGCGGGGCGAGATTCCACCTGAGTTGAGCCAACTTAATGGTCTGGAAGTGCTTGATCTGGGCGGTGGCAAATTGAGCGGTGCGATTCCCGAGTGGTTGGGTGATTTGAACCAGCTTAGGTATCTGTATTTGGACAACAACCTCTTCGAGGGCGAGGTGCCCGCAGCGTTGGGCCACCTGACTCGTTTGGAGTTGTTGACGCTTCATCGGAGCGTCGGGCTGCACGGGGCGTTGCCAGAGACTCTGACCAATATCACCGACCTCAATTCGCTATATTTCTTCGAATCCCGTCTGTGCGCCCCGCTCAGCGACAGTTTCCAAGCGTGGATTCGGGAGATACCCGACCGTCAAGGCGAAGACTGTTCAAAGTGATCACCTTGATTCCTCTTGAAGACGAATGTGATCTTTGTTTTCACACTCCGCCTTCGCGACCAGACCGATGGTCAAGCGGGCGTAACCCGCGCCGTGAGTTTGTCCGTCGGTAACTGAAGGATGGTTTCGGCGTAATGGTTGGTAGTTCCCGCATGAAGCAATCCGCATTACTCGTCGCTGCGGTTCTTTTTGCATTCCTCGCGGCGATTGCGGTCGGTTGCGCGGTCGAGCCGAGGGTGACCGAAAGGATCGTAGAGGTTGAAGTGACGCGGGAAGTACCGGTCGAAAAGGTCGTCGAACGAGATGTGGTCAGGGAAGTTCCGGTTGAGAAAATCGTCGTCCAGCGCATCGTGGAAACGCTTCCCATCGAGGTGGTGGTCGAGCGCGAGGTCGTGAAAGAGGTACCGGTCGACAAAGTGATCGTCAAGGAAGTTGTCGAGACGGTTCTGGTAGAGGTGGTTGTTGAACGTGAAGTCGTGAAAGAGGTGCCGGTCGAAAAAGTCGTCGTTCAGCAGTTGGTAGTTACCGCGACACCCACACCCACGCCAGGATTTACACCGACACCGCAACCGACCCCCAGCACGCCACCTGCGCCAACGGCGACACCTGCACCGACTGCGACTCCCTCACCGCTCCCATCACCCACTGCGACTTCTTCACCCGTTTATTCGCCGACACCAATCCCGACGGACACGGCGACGCCGACTGCAACTCACGCTCCAACGATCACGTCAACGCCACCACCGACTAGCACGCCCACTAGCGAACCGACGGCCAGTGCCACTCTGGTTCCCACTCTCACCCCAGTCGCAATCACTAACGAAACGGGGAGAGGGTACTATTCTCAGTTTGTCGATGTTCGGGGAATAACCGTCAAAGCCAGTGAACGAGTTGATCCGGCGGCATTGCAAGAGGTCGCGAAGATCATTCCGCTGATGCTTGACGGTCGAGAAGACATCGCCGAATGCATCGGCGATTATGGGTCCTCGTTTGCGGTGGTTCCAAAAGATGCCGCCGTTACCGAGCTGCCTGAATTCGCATTCCTGAGCGGCAAGAAAGACATCTGGGATCGGCGGTACGACGAACCCGGCCTAATCTTTGGGCTCGGCGGCGTGCGAGGTAACCCAGTTTCGACCGCCACGGAAGAGAGTTTGCTTCGCGATCCCGATCATCCGGTGCAAGGCTATTGGGTGGCAGTGCACGAATTGGGTCATCACATGATGAATCTGTGTTTCACCAGCAACGATCACCGGGTTTGGGACCTCCTGCACCGTGAGACGCTCGCGACGGATCTCGATTGGGGCAGGGGACTCATGGTGAACGTCGACGAGTTTTTCGCCGGACTCACAGAGGCGTATTTTTCGATTCACAATTCGATACCGAAACGGCATCTCAGCCATTTCCCGTCAGAGGTTATCGAGCGCCTCGAAGAGTTTTACGGTACTTTGACCCCGGTGGCGTCGGAACAACAAGGGCACGTCCGATACGTCTCCGAATCCGGGTTTCCGACGCCGTGGATGACGCCTTTCGGAAGCAAATACGAACACGACACTTTCGGTTACAGTATCGATTTGCCACCGGGATGGAGCGTCGACGATGAGGGAGAGTACGAGACGGTGTTTAGACCCGGAGACGCTCAGCACATTCGTGTTTTCTATCAATCCCTCCCGATCGGTTCAGATCCTGATGCCGAACTGTTGCGACTGGCTGAAGCGGCGCGCGACGGGTGGGAACGATGGACACGAGGCTGGGACAAATCCGAAATGCGGTCCTTCGAACCAATTTCAGATGACGGCGGGGATTCGTATTGGATCAAGTATTATGGGCATGAATCGAGACAATTCTGTGACATCGACTACATTCAGAAGGTCATGATCGTCTCGCACAACGAAAGGCCATACGGCGTCACGATAACTGGTCTGGCGTGCGGTTCGGCGCGCGTCACCCCAATCGTGGAAGAGTTGGTAGCCGCTATTCGCAGTTTCGCTCCGTAGCCGAATTCGCGAATCTATCGTAGCCACCAAATCGGCGGCGCGGATCAACCGACTATTCAGCTTCTCCGCTCTCTCTAGGCGTTGCCCGGTCTGCCGAACGTCGCCGCAGGGATGGCGACATCGGCCGAGTTCCGAACAGAATCGTCACGCTCGCCAGCGCGCAGGTGCCGGCAAGAACGTAGAGCGCCCAAACGTAGGTTCCTTGAATGTCGTGGATCCATCCCATCACTACCGGTGCCAGCATCATCCCAATGGACATCGGGAAACTAGACAACCCCAGAATCGTTCCGAAGTGCCGTCGTCCGAAGTACTCCCCACGCATCGCATGAAGCAGGGGAGTGCGCGCACCAAAGCCGATGCCCCAAACCACCGCGAAAACCGCCGCGTCCACGAACGAGTCGGCCTGCGCCAGTATGACAAGCGACATGCCTTGGATCAACAACATGAACAGTACCAGTATGCGCTTGCTCATGCGGTCACCGAGTATGCCACCTGCGAGTTGAAACATAAACGCAGTCACGACCAAAATCGGCATCACGCCAGAGGCTGCCGCGTCGTCAAGATTGACGCCGTTTCCGTCGGTCAGATGCAGGAATAGATGCGCCGATATCGCTCCGGTCGAGAGATTCACCAGCATGTGCGTCATCGAGATCGACCAGAACGCTCGGGTTCGTAATGCCTCTTTAGGCGTGAAGTCGTGAAGTTGCGTCTGACGCGTGCCGCGCCCGGGCTCGGATTTCGACTGTGTCTGCTCCGCGAGTTGCGTTGACGTCGGACGTTTGCCGACGACCATCGCGACGAATGGGCCGGCTATGATCACGATGATGCCGATGATCAACACCGTAGGACGCCATCCGTAAACGCTGATTCCCCAGACAATCGGCGGTACGAGCAACCCGGCTAGGCTGCTACCGCCGATCACGATCGACATTCCGGTCGCCCGGTTGTTGACCATCCACGCGTTTACGGCGGTGATCGACGGCACGAATCCGCCCATGCTAAAGCCGAGCGATAGCAGGAAAAAGGCGAGGTAGTACTGCAAAACGCCTTGGATCTGCGAGAAAAATATGAGACCCGCGCCGCCGAGTATGAATCCGATGAAGACCATCTTCCCGGATCCGAAGCGATCCGTGAGGAAACCTTCCAGAGGACCGATCATCGCGCCACCGAATCGTCCGAACGATGCCACGCCTGAGATCAACGCGCGCGACCATCCGAATTCGTCTTCGATCGCCTTGAACAGAACGCTCGACGCTTGGAACGTTGGACCCGAACTCAACAGCATGTTGAATCCGCCCGCCAAGGACACCCACCATCCGAAGTAGATTCGTCGCGTTGTACGAGCTCGGACCGCCGCCAACCGCTGTTGAATTATCGACAATGAATCTTCATCCGCGCCCCAGTCGGCGAGTAACGGTACCGCTCGGGTTCTGTTACCCCATTATCTGAAACATCAAGCCGCGATACACCGTCGCTACTTAATGTCAGGGGTATCGATTTTCCATATTTAGACTCGTAGGTAGGGCAGGGGAGCGGTGCGGGTTTGCTGAGACCAGCCTGCGTTACAGGAACAACCACATGGATCACGCCATAGAAGTCCGCAACATCTCAAAGTCGTACGGCAAAGTCGTCGCGCTTGAGAACGTTGATCTAAATGTGCGGCGCGGTTCCGTGATGGGATTGCTCGGACCGAATGGTGCCGGTAAGACTACCCTCGTTCGCATCCTGACAACCCTGCTAAAGCCGTCCTCTGGTAGCGCGACGGTTTTGGGATATGATGTCGTCCGCCACGCGCGGCACCTCCGATCCTACATCGGTCTCGCAGGACAGAGCGCGGCGGTAGACGATCTACTTACGGGACGCGAAAACATCCACATGGCGGGGCGTCTGTACCACATGCCGAGACGCCACGTGAAGCAACGTGCTCAAGACCTGTTAGAGCAGTTCGACTTGGTGGACGCCGCTGATCGATCGGTCAAGGGATATTCCGGCGGTATGCGCCGACGCCTCGACTTGGCGGCGAGCCTAGTCGCCGAGCCGCCGATGATCTTCCTCGACGAACCGACGACTGGACTCGATCCCCGCAGCCGGTTGGAACTTTGGGACGTAATTCGCGATCTCGTCAGCGGCGGCACGACGGTTTTGCTGACGACTCAATATCTTGAAGAGGCTGACCAGCTCGCTGACGAGATAACAGTGATCGATCAGGGAAAGTTGATCGCGCAGGGCACCGCCGACGAGTTGAAGCACCAGGCCGGTTCTGAGTTCATTGAGATTACAGTGCGGGACGCTGAAGATACGAAACGCGCCGCGTCGGTTCTAGACAAGTTTGCTGAAAACGATGAGTGCGACATCGACACTGAGGCGCGCGTGGCATCGATCATGGTTGAGGACGGCGCGCCATTGATGGTCCAGATCGTCCGATCTCTCGATGCCGAGAACATCCCGGTGGCCAACATGGCGGTGCGCCAACCGACTCTAGATGATGTTTTCCTGGCCCTGACCGGCCGCACCGCGGAAGAAGCCGCCACCGAATCGGAGCAGGACGCCAATTGAATCTGCAAGTCACTCAAGGTTTCGCACCTTTGGCGGAGGAAATGTCTGAAAGACAAAGGGGAATGGCGCGCCCTTGACCACGCAGATGCTGCAACGGTCCGATTCTCGATTCAGAGAAGCGATCGGCTCGATCATCTACGAGTTCCGTTGGCTGGTCGCGGACACGTCGATGATGGCGTGGCGCAATCTCATGCACTATCGCCGGAACCCGGAAACGTTGTTGTCGACGATCGCCGGACCGGTGATGTTCCTTTTCCTCTTCAACTACGTGTTCGGCGGTGCCATCGGTGCTGGCAGGGATTTCAACTACATCGACTACTTGGTCCCGGGTGTCCTCGTCCAAAACAACCTCTTCACTGTCATGAACACCGGAATCGGCATCGCCCAAGACCTGCAGAAAGGATTCGTCGATAGATATCGATCGTTGCCGATGGCACGCTCAGCTGTGCTGGGTGGCCGCGTATGCGCGACTACTTTGGTGAGTTTCGCCAGCGTTTACTGGACGCTGGCGATTGCGATGCTCTTTGGGATGAGGTTCCACGGAGAACTCTTGCCGGTATTGCTAATGCCGTTGGTTGTTGCCGCGTTTTGCTTCGCCTTTGCGTGGGTATCGGCACTCGTAGGCGTTACAGTCAGAAACGCCGAGACCGCCAGCGCAGCCACGTTCTTCGTCACAATCCCGCTCACCTTCCTGAGTTCCACTTTCGTACCTGTAGAAACGATGCCCGGCTGGTTGCAGGCGTTTGCCGAAGTTAACCCCGTGACCCACGTCGTGAACCTCTGCCGCAACATGGCGCAAGGCGGACCGCTCGAATCCTACGCGTGGGTAACCGCGTTCTGGATCGCCGTGATGATCGTCGGGATCGGTACCCTCGCTACCTGGCGATACAGGCGGATCTCATAGACGATGAATCAACCCGTACAAATCCAAGACCGCTCGGCGTTAGGCGAACTCGCGTCCGCCATCGCCGTCGAATTGCGTTGGATGATTGCCGATACCGCGGTCATGACGTGGCGCAACCTCATCCGTTACCGCCGCTCGCCGGAACTGTTCGTGTTCTCCACCGTCTCACCCGTGATGTTCATATTCCTCTTCAACTACGTCTTCGGAGGCGCTATTCCCACCGGCGACCTCAACTACATCGATTTCCTGATGCCCGGCATTCTCGTCCAGACGACGCTTTTCAGCGCCACCCAGACTGGTGTCGGACTCGCCGAAGACCTCCAGAAAGGGATGGTCGACCGTTACCGATCCCTGCCGATGGCCCGATCCGCCGTACTCGGAGGTCGCGTTGCGGCCGAGACTATGGTGAGCTTATTCGTGGCGTGCCTGATGCTCGCCGTCGGATACATCATCGGAATGAGGTTCCACGGCGGATTCTGGCCCGGCTTCGCGTTGCCTTTCATGGTCGCCGGTTTTGCCTTCGGGTTCTCATGGGCCGCCGCCCTAGTCGGGGCGTCGGTCCGCAACGCCGAAGGTGCCGGTTCCCTCATGTTCTTCCTCGTTTTCCCGTTAACCTTCCTCAGCTCTGCCTTCGTTCCCGTGGAAACTATGCCCGGATGGCTCCAACCGTTCACCAGCGTTAATCCGGTAACCTACGCGGTGGATCTCGGGCGCTCACTATCCCAAGGCGGCCCCATCCTCACCAACGCCTGGCCCACACTCCTTTGGACCCTCGCGATGGCATTGATCATAGGGCCAGTCGCGGTCTGGCGGTATCGGCGGGTGTAGCGCGCGGTTAGCGTCGATTCGCCAACTCCAAGGTCAAAACCCTACGCCGCGTCGGCGAAAATCGTCTGACCGCGCATTTGGGAAGCAATGCGGACCATCGAATCGCGCTCCTAGTCTTGCGCCTTTACGACGACCGTCGTCCCTTTGATCGCATACGTCGGGGCGCCTGACTCGTCCAACTCGTCGTCGACGCGGAATGCCTCGACTGGTACATGCTTCACACGCAACACGACCCCGCCTTCCAATCGGATTTCGCTGTAACGTTCGGTAGTCTCGACGATCTGCAACGGAGTCGCGGCTACATCATTGCCATCCGGATCGGTGAGTTTAACTGTGTTGAGCGAGCGGTTTGTCAATTTCGGCATCCCATGGATCGCAAGCCGTATCCCGTGATGTATACCACAACTCACGCTATCAAGGGTGCACGCAGCGTTTGACGCTTCTCAAAGGTCAGCGTAGGCTTCGATCACTTGACCGAGTGAACCACGCCAACAACACATTGGGCTAAACTCCAATAACGAGTCTGCCGAGGCGTCGGTAACCCTTGTCCCTTGCTACTGATCGGGATTCCAGGCAAGTCGGTTCGGTAAACAGTTCAATCGAATCACAGGAACATCGCACCGATGAAAATCACCGACTTCACCACAACTTTCATCTTCAACCCCGGAGGGGAGGTCATCCAAGATGCCACGATCCCGCCGCCAATGTCTCGTTTGAGAGGTGGATATCTCGCATTGATCGTGGTGTTTGCACTCGTGAGTTGTGGCGAAGAACTGGATAAAGACGCTAAAGCGATTTGCTATGGATTCCACAGGGAATGGGGGAGCTCATATGCCAATTACGATTCGCTGTTTGCGACCTACTACGACGAGATGGAACGGGCGCTTGAGACTCGTCAGGGAGGCAAGATCGTCCGCGGTCTTCTCGATTTGGTTCGCGAAGTCAAGAAACCTGGTCGCACTGCGGACTCGGTATGGCGTCTTGAACGGCAGGTTCTCGCTCTCTGCGGTTTCGACGTTGACCGAGAGCGCAGTCGGCGCTAGCAATCCCAAAACGTGGTATACTTTCGGCGTGGCAGACACCGAGCAAAAGGTGAGATGCCATGAGGCGCGGCGGAGGATGATGGCGCATCTGTCGATCTGGTAGAGTGATGCGCCGTCGTTTTATCGCTTTTCCAAGGCGAACCTCCGCCGCTCTTCCATCTTATCCGCCATGTGCCGCGTTCGATCGATTCGAGATTGACGCGATTCTTGAGGCCAGGGTGTGTCGAGTCGTTGAGCGTGGGTTCTTTCTGCGAATTCCGGGGGTAGATATGCGCGAGACATACCATTCTTTCATTTGACGGCTTGAGATTAGTTGTGATAGTAATGTATCATTAAATGTCAGATGTGGTGGGCGATTCGTCGCCACGTGCACTTACATCTGTCAAGATAATCGGCGGGGATGGACACGAACTCGCATCTTACGCGCGAAAGGAAATTCGATCGTGTCCGAAAAAATACAACGACAACACACTGTTTTGTCTAAAGCACACCTGCGGGAATACTTCGGCGGTCGTCTATATCGAACGTACGATCTCAAAACCGGCAAATGGGAGAATTGGGGTCCAAGAACTCTGGGTCGGATCAAGGAGTACCACGAGCACCCAGTTGAATACGAACTACAAAAAGTCGACAACAACGCGATATCTGGTGTTAGAAAATTAGCAAAGCGTCACATCCTCAGCGACGAGGACCGTGGGCATGTCGCGTGGTACATCGCCGCGTGCTTGTTACGCAACCCGACGCTGTTTGACGAGCTCCTGCCTGAGATGCTACAGAGCGTCAAGCGAATCACGTACTGTGAGGAAGTGGCAGCGGGTGTCGATACCACCCAGCACGAAGTGGACGCGTATGTCGACCAGAATGTTGGCGAGGCGGGATTCCAAAGGGAAATGCACGGGGCGTGGCTCGATCACGCTCAGGAGTACCGTACGATCGCGAGCAACATTTACGATCTTTCATGGCACATTCTTTACGTTGCAAGGAAGCCAAACTGCTTATTGCTGACTGATCGTCCATTCCTGGTCCGATTCCCCACTCATCCGACTGAAGCGATGATCGACTTCCCGATTTCGCATGATGTCATGTTGCGAATCTTCTACGATCCCGCGACACGGTGGCAACTTGAACCAATGGAACGTAAAGATGTGATTGCTCATGGTCGTAATTTGATTACCAAAGCAAGTAATTTCGTGGCGTACCCAAAGCAGGATGACCCTCGGCATTGCAAAAAACTGGCGAGAATGATCGAGCGGGTGTGCGCCACGAAAACGGCCCAGAGAGCGTAAAAACTCCAACCTGGGCTATACTCGTTGCCACTTAAGAGTTGCGGAATCTCGCGACTAATGGCACCCAGCCCAAACCCTGCATCCCATGAAAATCACTGACGTAACCACGACGTTCATCTTCAACCCAGGAGGGGAGGTCATCCAAGACGCTACGATCCCGCCGCCTAAGCCGGGCGTTTCGGGGCGGAGCACGATTTTCATCCACATCCACACGGATGAAGGGACGCAGGGTTTCAGCTACTTGAACTCGCCGGCTGCCGTCCGGTCGCTGATCAACGACAACCTCAAGGACATCTTGATCGGCAAGACGCCGTTTGAGACCGAGCGCATCTGGACGGAGATGTTTTGGCGTGTCCGCGGTTTTGGTCGGAAGGGCCTCGCGTTCCAAGCGATATCAGCGTTGGATATCGCGCTCTGGGACCTTAAGGGCAAAGCTCTCGACACGCCGCTTTACAAGCTGCTCGGCGCGGCGCATGAAAGCGTCCCGTGTTACGGCAGCGGCGGGTGGACGAACTACTCGGTCGACAGACTCGTTGAGGAGCAGACCGGATACGTCGAGATGGGATTCCCGCGCGTCAAGATGAAGGTCGGCATGAACTTCGGGAACGACGAGCGCGCCGACATCGAACGTCTTGAAGCGGTTCGCAAGGCGGTCGGCGACGACATTGAAATCTACGTCGATGCCAACAACGGCTACTACGCCAAGCAGGCGATCAGGATGTCGCGGAAGTTCGAGGATTACGACGTGGGTTGGTTCGAAGAGCCGGTCCTGGCTGATGACATTCAGGGTCTCGCCGAAATCTCTAAAGCCACCAACATCCCAGTAGCCACCGGCGAGCATGAATACACCAAGTACGGCTTCAAAGAGCTCATCAGCCGGGGCGGCGCCGACATCGTTCAACCAGACATCGGGCGGGTCGGCGGCGTGACCGAGTGGATGAAGGTGACGCACCTCGCCGATGCCTACAACCTTCCGATCGCGCCGCACGCCTACTCGTTGCTGCATCTCCACTGCACGATGGCGACCCCCAACCTCAAGGTTGTAGAGGTACTAGGCGGCGAGATGCGATCATGGCCCGTGCTGTTCACCGAAGTCCCGCAACCCGTCAATGGACAGTGGAAACCCTTTGATGACCGGCCGGGACTTGGGCTCGCGCCGAACCCAGACACCATCAAGAACCTGTCCGTCGATTCAGTTTCGAACATACCGGGTCAGCGAGGTTTTTGACGGGCGGAACGCGGTAAAAAGCTCGGTTTGCAAGGCGCGTTAACATTGAGCCCAACGCGTGACGCGAACCGTAAACTGCGAAAGATACGGAGTGACGCCAACGACACGGCGTTAAATTACTGGTTCTGAATATGGCGACTCTTGAAGACAATGTGGCAGCATACGCTGAGATGCGGGAAGACCTCGAGTCGCAACACATGGATCGGTGGGTGGTGATTCACGACGAGAAACTCGTCGGAGTGTTCGCTGATTTCCAAGAGGCTGCGAATCACGCTGTGGCGAATCACGGTGCTGGTCCGTATCACATCAAAAGAGTTGGGGAGCCTCCGCTCGAAATCGCGCCCTCGATGAAGTTCGTACTGACTCATGCGGCCGATTGACCCTCACGGGGACGAACTGCCCATCGTTTTGGAACGGTATGGACCGACCGCGCGACTCGACATCGCGAACGGTCCGCAGGGGGTGGTGCAATCATTTCAATTTCATCAACGCGAGTACACCGCATTGATAGACACCGGCGCGCGCATGAGTTCGATTGACGTCGGGATCGCAGAGAGACTGAATCTTCCGATAATCGGTCCACCGATCGACGGCATCGCGGCTAGCGGACCGTTCCGATCTGACCCGGTTCTAGCGTTGATTCACCTTCCCGATTTCGAAACCACGGTCTATGGACGCTTCTTGACGTTGCCGTTGGTCGATCAAGGTCAGCCGGTCCAGGTGTTGATCGGTCGAGACATTTTGCGTCGCGGGAAGCTCTCTTACGACGGAATCGCCGGTATCTGGGCGATAGAGTTCGATCTGCCGACGTTTACAATCGGTGCTACTCAATCTTCAACGAATCCAACCAGTTAGGTCCCGAATCGACATGACAACTCCAAGACTCCAAGACAAAGTAGCGATCGTCACTGGCGGTGCGTCCGGTATCGGTGAGGCATGTTCTCGGATTTTCGTGCGTGAGGGCGCGAAGGTCATCATCAGCGATATCGATGAATCCAAAGGCGTCGCGCTCGAAGCAGAACTAGCCCCAGAAGCCGTCTTTTTCAACCACGACGTCACTCAGGAGGATGCCTGGGACGAGGCGGTCGCGATTGCCGAATCGAAATGGGGTCGCCTTGACATCGTAGTGAACAATGCTGGGATGTCCGGGGCGAAAGGCAGGACGGTCGTCGAAGATGTTGTTCTCGACGATTGGAACGATGTTTTCGCAGTGAACTCCACCGCTGTGATGCTCGGCACTCGCGCCGGCATAAAGTCGATGAAGAAGATTGGAGGCGGTTCGATCATCAACGTCTCTTCGATATTCGGCATTGTCGGATCGAAAGCAGGAGCGCCGTACCACGCGTCGAAAGGTGCTGCGCGTGTATTCTCCAAAGCCGCCGCGGTGCAGTATGCGCCTGACAATATCCGCGTCAACTCCGTGCATCCCGGTTTCACCGATACGCCAATGACGACCGACATCCACTCCGTGAAAGAGATTCGAGACTACCGCGAGGGCATGACGCCGATGGGCCGATTGGGCGTTCCAGAAGACATAGCGAACGGATGCCTCTATCTCGCGTCCGACGAATCGTCTTGGGTTACTGGCATCGAGCTGGTGATTGATGGCGGCGAGACGGCTTGGTGATGGTTAGGGCTCTGTGGTTTCCGGCTTCCGCCGGAATGACGCGGGTGCGATCACGCGATTATCGATTTGCCGATGAACTCGTCGTTCAAGCTGGCGCGATGGGTGGCGATCAGGTCATCGATAGCCTGTTGATTGACGCCGATCAGTCGCGCCAAGGTGTGCGAGATGTCGAAAAGGGTCGCGGAGTAGTAGGCAGTGTCGTCGCGCGGAGTGGCGCGCCCGGCGGCGGGCACTATGGTCGTGAGAACCGGGTTGATGGTGTGCGTCGGGGCATCGTTCTCGATGTTGCCGTGATCGGAGGTAACGACCATTGAGTAGCCGTTTCGTTCTGCTTGAATGCTCAATCTCGCCAACGTTGCGACGGTGTGGCGATACGATTCGATTGCGGCATCGAATCTGGCAGGTAGCAGATGCCCCACCATGTCAGGTGCTGCCAAGTTGCACATGATGAGGGCGTGTTTGCCATCGGACATCGCGTCTGAGACGGTTCGGGCGATCTTTTCCGTCTGCATCGGGGGATTCAAATAGAAATCTGAGTCTGATGTAACGGCATCGGACGCGAAGATGTGGCGGTCTTCCGCGCTCGATCCTTGTGATGCTTCGCGCCTGCCGCGCACAAAGTAGCCCATGTGAGAGGCTTTAACGCTTTCGGCAACGAGCATGTAGCGGTCGTTTTTGGATTTGAGCGTGTCCCAGTTGCTGAGGAAATTGAGTTCGTGCGGCGTGATCGGGTACGCGACTTGGACGCCGTATCGCTCTTCAAACTCGGCGTCGTACTCGGCTATTGTGCAGATGTCGAGATTCAGGTCGTCTCGCAACCAATCGAGTTTCCAAGTGCGGCCGCGTGACGATGCTTCGCGCTCCAAGTAATCTTTGGCACCGCTTAGGGATGCCGTTTTGGACCTTTGCCTATCGGATCGGAAATTCAGATTGATGAAGGCATCGCCCGGTTCGATGGTTGCGACGCCTCGGTTGCCGTGATTCAGCGCGATAGCTGGAACATCCGCGTCCGTCATGCCGGCGGCGTGGGTGTCCAAGATAATTGCCGCGACATCTTCGATGCTGGTAACGTTTTGTCCCTCGCCGCGCGTCATCAACATGTAATCGCATCGGGCGTTTTCCTCGCGGTAGTCGCGGTCCATCGAAAGCGAACGTCCGATGACCCATGCCAGCGACTCGGTAGCGTCGTAGCGCGCCAACAGCCGCTGTAATTCGCCGAGATATCCGCCTTCGATTCCGTCGATTTCGAGCGAACCGTGAGCCGGAGCGTCGCGTCCGTCCAAGATCGCCTGCATTCGCACTTTGGATGGCGGCGCACCGATCTTTGCGAATAGCAGTTCGCAAAACGCTTCGAGGTGGTTCCATGCGGAGTGAACGCGTCCATCAGAACCTCGAATTCCGGACAGCAGGAAGCAAAAATTGACGTTGCCCCCCGATGCGAGAGCGCCGTCGATAGCTTTCAACATTTTGGCGTTTTCGTAAAACGTGCCGTCGTCGATTGAACGCGAGATTTGCAGCGGTATCTGTGGCGCCAGAGCGAGATTGCCGATCTGTTGGTGACCGGTTTCAGAGTTGCCTTGCACTGGAGGATCGACGTCTTCGTATCCGACCCACACGCCGGACGCTTCGGTTGGGACGGTCAGGTTCCGATCGACGATTTCGGACCATTCCGGGTCTTCCGCGATCCACGGGACGTACCGTTGTTCTCGCGCGATCCGTCGGCGCACCTCGCCGACCTCGTCCATCATCCCCTCGTCACGGAGTCGAAGTTTGAGGTCTCGGACGTTACTGATGATCCGCTCGGCATGCGCCCAAGTGAGCGCGGGACTGATTCCCTCCGCGGCGATCGGCATCACCGCCAAGCGGACGACGCTCAAGAAATCCCTTTCGTTGTCGGCGTAGCGGCTGGCGAACTCGGTCAAGGTTCGACGGGTGTCAGGACGCAATGCGTCGATGATGCGCCGGGCGATCATTCTGACTTTTTTCGGATCGTAACCGAGTCCATCCGTCACGACAAGGAGTGCACGCGGCGGCATGTTTTCCGCCGGAAGACCGTTGTTTGAAAAACGGTTCACCAACTCACCTTGACGTTGTCGATTTTGTCAATTTGGACTCCGATGCTTTCTAACCATCCGGCCGGAAGCTCCAACGCATAGAGCGCCGGAGTGCCCGAACCGTAGGCAGATGCGACGACTGAACATTCGCGGCTCCATGCATCGCGTTCGTAACCTTCCGGCCGCGGGCAAGGTTCCATGCGCACGGCTCGAACTGCTTGGCGAGATTCATCTAGATAGAGGATATCCAACGGTTGATAGGTGTTGAACATCCAAAAATTCAGGTTGAAGGATTGCTGAAACACGAAGAGCATACCGGTCCCGATCGGTACGGTCTCGCGGCACATCAAACCTTGCGCCCGTTCCTCGCCATCGTCCGCGATCTCCACCACCAATTCATGGGAACTCTCGTCGATATGGATCGTCAGCTCAGTTGCAGGCAATAGATCGCGATTGATGTTTTCCTGACACTCGTCGTTGTCAACGAAACGGATCAGATCGAGCGGATTCGGAGTTGGGCTGGGGGTTCTAGTCGGTGATGAAGTAGGGACCGGGGGCACAGTCGATGTTGGCTCGGCAGTGGGTGTTGAGGTGCTTGTTGGTGTCGGTGCCGGTTCCTTAGGTGTTGGCATTAACGGTGCAACGGTCTGCGTTGGTGTCAGCGTTGGCGAGGGTGCCGGAGTTGGCGACCTCAAGAGAACAGGAGATGGCGTCGGTGCGAAGGTTGCGGTTGCCGTCACTGGTAGGGGTAACGGTGTGGGAGTCTCATCAATGCGTTCGACCGGCGTTCGGAGAACAGACAATGCCGATGTTGGAGCCAATTCGCGATTGGCGTGGCAAGCCACGAATGTCAGCAACGCTGCCGAGGCGAGTAGAAATCCAAAGATTGACGAAGTCGATTCGCGTTTCACTCCAACATCGAGCCGTCGAAGACGTAACCGGCCTCTTCAGCGGTGGCGCGGAGCTTGGCGGGAAGTTTGAAACTGATGCCTTCCTCACCAGAACCGATGTCGATCAACTCTCGATGTTCGATGGCATCAATCACCGCGCGCACCGTCTTCTCAGGGGTGGATGCTCCAGACGTGATGCCGATGCGATTCTTGCCGATCAGCCAATCTCGGTTCAACTCGTCAACGCCGTTGATCAGGTGAGCCTCGACGCCTTGCTTTATCACGACCTCTTTCAGTCGGTTGCAGTTCGAGCTGTTTTCGGCACCGATCACCAAGACGATGTCGCATTTACTGGCGAGTTCTTTGGCGGAGGCTTGGCGATTGGTAGTGGCGTAGCAGATGTCGTTGCGGATGATGGTATTGTCGAACTTCGATCTGATCTTATCGACGGCATCGGCGGTGTCGTCGACCGACAATGTGGTCTGAGTAAGCACGACGACATCGGCGTCTGTTTCCCATTCAGGGAGGTCGCCGTCCTCGCGTTCGTCGTAGAGTGCCATATCGGCCTGACCGGTGGTACCGATCACTTCTTGGTGTCCGCGATGTCCGACCAAGACGACCCGTTTGCCTTCGCGGGTGTATTTCTTCGCTTCATGGTGCACTTTAGTTACGAGGGGACACGTTGCGTCTAGGACGGTCAGATTTCGATCTTTCGCGGTCTCGTAATCGGACGGCGGCGAACCGTGAGCTGAAAAGACGACCACAGAACCCTCCGGCACTTCGTCAACCTGCTCGACGGTCAAGGCGCCAATCGCCTCGACATCGGCGACGACTTGAGGATTGTGGACGATCTGATGTTTGACGTAGACCGGCGGCCCGTAGCGTTTAATCGCGAGTTCGACGATTCCGATAGCCAAGTCGACGCCGGCGCAGAACCCGCGCGGGCTTGCCAACAGCAAGGTCTTGCCATCAGCGGCTTCTATCGGTCGCATTGTCTCGGTCGCCATATTTCAGATGCTACAAGACATCGAACATCCACACCCGGTCAATCTTTGCTGACCACGAGCCAAAACATGATGCCGGAAACGAAGAATGCGACGCTAGCGGATCCCAGTACCAACCCGTAACCGAGAAAATCGATGCCGTATTCCAATCCGCGCTCGTTGAGGGTACCGATGAAGAACCCGCTTGAACGACCAAGGGTGGCTCCGACCAGGCCGGAGATACTCGTGAGGCTCAAATCTCTCGCCGCGGTGGATCTTCTCACCAGATCGTTGGCAACGGCCCAACCGACAGACAGGTATATTCCGACGGCGAGGCCGATCGCGGCAACGCCGGGCACTACCTCGATCATCGTGTCTGCATTGATGACGAGGACTGATAGCACCCCAAAGCCACCCAAGATGCCGGATAACAACAGGAGCATACCTCTGCCGATGCGATCGGAGAGTTTGCCGGCAGGGTACACGATGATCGCCGCCGCACCGACGAGCGTGACGAGGATGTAGTTTCCGCCGCGCGCCGGATTGTCCAAACCAATAACGTCTTGGACGTAAAACAGCGCGTTGGTCTGCGTCGCGGACAACGCGGCGATCACGAACGACATCGCCCCGAGGAAGAGGTAAAAACGGGTACGACCTTCGCTCTCTGACGCGACCTCGACGTGCACGGTCGGCTCGGTTTCGGTAGTTCGTTCTCCTCCGTCAATCCGATCCGATTTCGGTACACGCAACGCCAACAGCGTGTATGTCGTCGTGCCGAGTAGCACGGCGACCATGACGGCGACTGAGTACCACATCCACTGAGGTGCGGTATCGACGTGGTAGTTGGACATCAAAAAGACGACGATCATTGCGACGAAACCGGACCCTGCCAAGCGAGTCAGATTCAGGAACCCAGACGCGCGTCCTCGTTCGCGATCGTCAACATGGTCGATGATGAGCGCGTTTGCCGGTCCTTGCGCCGCGTTGCTCGTGATCTGCATCGCGAGCGTCACGAGTATCAGCGACGCGAAGCTGTTGACGAAACCGAACATTACGGTCGATATCGCGAGTCCGAGCAGCCCGATGATGATGAACGGGTAACGCTGGACGGCGACTCCGCCAACGTTGCGGTCGCTGATCAGTCCCACGATCGGCTGGATGATCGCCGCGATGACGAGTCCAACCAACGAGACGAAAGCCGCGAGGCTCGTCTTGTCCAGACTCCAACCGAGCAGGACAACCGGGGCGTCGGCGACAATTTCGGTTACCTTGAACTGGAGGAGGATGCTACCGAAACCGACCCAGACTCCAGAAACTCCAAAGCTATAGGCGCTGATATTGAGTAGGCTGAGCGAGCCGTTCTGTAAACGAGCGACAGGATTGGAGTCGCGGGCAAGGGCAGTAGCCGATTCGATGGCAGTTCTAGCGGAGGTCACGAAAGGATCGAGCAGGGCGAATGGGTGGTGCTCAGAGAAGCATCTGATCCCACTCTTCAAATGTACCCTAGATTTCGATAGCACCGACGCTCGCGACGCGATCCTCGCGAGAATGAAGTTTCGCGCGTCCGTTGATGCCGAACATAATCACCATCACTGTCGACGCGGTGACGGGACGGCTAGGCTCACCGACAATGGAAGGTCCCAATGGCTAATTTTGGGTCCTCGAAAGCGACTCGATCGAAGGAGGTTGAAAATGGCAAACCAGATTACGTTCTACACATGGCGGAAGTGCTCCACTTGCCGCAACGCCAAAAAAGCATTGGACAACAACGGCGTCGATGTCGAAGAGCGAGATTTCTTCGAAACCGCGTTGACCCGCGATGAGTTATCAGGGCTGGTCGACGCGATCGGCATCGATGACGTGTTTTCTTGGCGCAGTCCAAGCGCGAAGGGGTTCCGGCAACGGCGCGACTCGTTGACTGAGGACGACTTGATTAGTGCGATGTTGGCGGAGCCGCGACTCATCCGGCGTCCGATCGTGGTGTCCTCCGGCGCCGCTCCGATCGTCGGGTTCAACGCCGAGGCGTATGCAGCGTTGAAACCGTAGTCGTCATCGCGATTTCGATTGGGTGCTAGAATCGATATCCGCGTTTCTGAAAACTCTCGCGCACCGCTCGCACTATGTACCCAATCAACGGAGGCCCGGTTGTCTTGTCGGGGACGGCCCATCGTGGACTGTCCCTGAAGATCTGCGATTACCTCGGCATCGATATCGGCAAAGCCGACGTCTTCAAGTTCTCCAACGACAACACCTTCGTCAAGATTCTGGAGAACATCCGCGCCCGCGACGTGTTCATCGTGCAACCGACCGCCGAGCCGGTCAACGATCACATCATGCAGATGCTGATCATGATCGATGCTGCGCTACGAGCATCAGCCGGGCGTATCACCGCGGTGGTTCCGTATTACTCATATGCCCGCACCGACAAGAAAGACCAGCCGCGCGTGCCGATCACGGGACGGCTCATCGCTGACCTTCTTCAGACTGCCGGCGCGAACCGGTTCTTGACGGTTGACCTTCACGCCGGCCAGGTTCAGGGATTTTTCAAGGTGCCGGTTGATGAGCTGACCGCGATGCCGATGCTTTCGAAATACTTCGTCGAGAAAGAACTAGAAGCTCCGGTCGTCGTATCTCCTGATATCGGTAGTTCCAAACGCGCCCGCGACTTTGCTCACTTCATGGACGCGCCGCTCGCGATCGTGGAGAAACGGCGAACCGCAAATGACGACAGCGTTGAGACGCATAACGTGATCGGTCAGGTTGAAGGACGGAACGCGATCCTCATCGATGATGAGATCGCGACTGGCGGGACGATGGCGGCTGCGGCTCGAGGTCTGCGCATGAACGGTGCGCGCGACGTGTTTGTCGCCGCGGCCCACGGCGTGTTCCCCGGCGACGCCGCGCAACGACTCGCCGAGATGCCCGAAATTTCGGAGATCGTGATCACGGATACCGTGCCAATGCCACCATCGAAGAGTCACGACAAGATCAAGGTGCTATCAATCGCGCCGTTGATCGGCGAGGCGATCACCCGCATCCACAAAGGCCGGTCTGTCGGAGCACTGTTCCCCAATTAGCGTTAAACCTCGAACGCACCGGACAGCGAAACCATGCTCGGAAAACTGCTAACCAAGATCGTAGGCGATCCAAACGAGAAGCAGATTAAACAGCTGCAACCGTTCGTTGACGAGATCAACGCGTATGAAGACGATATGCGTGATTTGACCGACGACGACTTGGCAGCGTTCACCTACGAGTTCAAGGCGCGCCTCAGCAGTGGCGAGAATCTCGAAGACATCTTGCCGGAAGCATTCGCGGCGGTACGGGAGGCATCGTCCAGGGTTCTTGGAATGCGGCACTTCGATGTGCAAATGATCGGCGGCGTCGTCCTGCATCAAGGCAAGATCGCCGAGATGCGGACTGGAGAGGGCAAAACGCTAGTCGCCACACTGGCGGCATATCTCAACGCGATCGACGGTAAGCCGGTCCACGTCGTAACAGTTAACGACTACCTCGCGAAGCGCGATGCCGAATGGATGGGCCCCGTCTATCAGTTCATGGGACTATCCGTAGGTTGCCTGCAACAGAACAGCCAATCGTTCGTTTTCGACGAGAACTATCGTGAGGATGGTCAGTCAGCGGATCGCGGTGATGCGTCGGCACGATTTGCGACGGTGGCGGGGTCGCACTTACGCCCCTCGAGCAAGGTGGAGGCGTACGCTTGCGACATCCTCTACGCGACGAATAACGAACTTGGATTCGACTATCTCCGCGATCACATGGTCTCCAAGCCAGAGGATCGAGTTCAGAGCGGGTTAGCGTACGCGGTCGTTGACGAGGTCGACAACATCCTGATCGATGAAGCTCGGACTCCGCTGTTGATAAGCGGACCGGGAATCGACACCGGCCGCAACTATACGCGTTTCGCGTCGGTTGCCAAGCGTCTCAAACCCGAACTCGATTTTGAAGTTGACCTCAAGCGTCGCAACGTGTCGCTGACTGAGATCGGGAGCGAGAAGGCGGAGAAGATTCTCGGCGTCGAAACACTGTACAGCGAGAGCGGAGAAGACAACGAACTGCCGCACTTGGTAGAAAATGCGATCCGCGCTGAACATGTCTACCTACGCGATCGCGAGTACGTAGTCAGAGGTGATGAGATTGTGCTGGTCGACGAGTTCACTGGCCGGCTCATGGAAGGGCGCAGATTCTCTGATGGTTTGCATCAGGCGCTCGAAGCTAAAGAGCGGGTGCAGGTGCGCGCCGAATCAGCAACCTACGCCACCATCACCCTGCAGAACTACTTTCGCATGTACTCCAAGCTCAGCGGCATGACCGGTACCGCGGTCACCGAGGCTGAGGAGTTCTCGAAGATTTACAAGCTCGATGTGGTTGAGATTCCGACGAACCGTAACGACAAGCGCGTCGACCACCAAGATTTGATCTACATGACGGAGGATGCGAAGTGGAAGGCGGCGGCGGACCGAATCGCGGAGTTGAGCAGGGCGGGGCGTCCGGTGCTCGTCGGCACTACGACGATTGAAAAATCGCAAAGGATCGCCGATCTTTTGAAGCGGCGCGGCATTACCCACCGCGTGCTTAACGCGAAGGAGCACGAATCGGAGTCTCACGTCATCGCCGAGGCAGGCATTCCTGGCGGTGTTACGGTCGCGACGAACATGGCTGGTCGTGGAACTGACATCATCTTGGGGGGTAACCCGGAGAGCGTAGTCGCGGACGCATCAAAAAAGCTGACTGGTAAGCGCAAAGACCGTCAACTGACGGACGGCAAGTCCGATGCTGATCCGCTGGAACAGTGGCAATCGCAGCATGACGGCGTTGTTGGCAAGGGCGGTCTCTTCGTGCTTGGCACCGAACGCCACGAATCGCGGCGTATTGACAACCAGCTGCGCGGACGTTGCGCGCGGCAGGGCGACCCGGGCGAGACGCAGTTCTTCCTGTCGGTCGAGGATGACCTCGTGAGACGTTTTGGCGGTGACCGCATCAAAGGCACGTTGGAGATGTTCAAGTGGGAAGAGGATGTCCCGGTCGAGAACTCCGTATTGGTGAGATCGGTTGAGAACGCGCAACAGAAGGTAGAAGGCATCAACTTCGAGATCCGCAAGCAACTTGTCGATTACGACGATGTCGCCAACACGCAACGCGATGTCGTTTACAAGATGCGAGACCGGATCGTTGACGGGGGTGATTTCCGCGACGAGATCAAGGATTACATGAAGACGGCGATGAGCCGCGCGGTAACCACATTCTTGGATGGTGATGCGACGGAATGGGATTTGGACGGTTTCCAGCGCGAAATCCGTCGATACTTCCCGATCCTAGAAATCCTCAGCACGGACGAGGACTTCGTCGGCAAGACGCAACCGGACATCGAGACCGAGTTGCACGATTACGTCGATGCGGTTTACGCGCAACGTGAAACGTTGTTCGGTGACGAAAACTTGAAGATGATCGAGCACAGCGTGTTGATTCGTTCGCTCGATCGGCATTGGGTAGGGCATCTGACGCGTATGGAGAACATGCGCCAGAGCATCGGCCTGCAAGCGGTTGGGCAGCGCGATCCGTTGGTGCAGTACCGGACCATGTCGTTTCAGATGTTTAACGAGATGAACGACGAAATTCGCAACGAGGTGGCTCGCTCGGTATTTCATCTTGCGCCGAACCTCCCGCCAACCACATCAGAACTCTCAAACGCAGGTTCAACTCCTCTCAAGGCCGACGCGTTGTTGGCGGCGCAACGCCTAGCACTGGCGCAAGCCGGACAGCAGAGCATCATGTCGTCGGCAAACGCTCCGCGTCAAGGCGGTGGGCAATCAGTGGGAACGGTCAACGCACCGACGCACGGTGAAGATGGCCGGCGACTATCCCGTCGAGAGCGGCGCGCGATCGAGCGCAAGAACAAGAAGAAGCAACGGTCTGGTGCGGCACGGTGACGGTATGGCGCTGACCGTTGAGACAGAATCACCATCGGAATCCATCGCCGCGAATCGCCGCGAATTGATGGATGGGCTGATCGCATATATCGACGCGGACAGTGATGATTGGCGGCATCAAATCGTGCGTACCGTCGCCGCTTGGCCCGTCGAGACTGAGACTGTTTTCGGCGAGACTTTTCACTACTTCATCGGCGGTGAAGCGTTTAATTGGAAGCGATTGGCGGAACGTATCGCGACGCAGGTCCGGGTCGAAGCATTCGATGCGTCGCGTGCGGACGATATTTTCGAATGGATTGAAACTTCCAACGTATTCGGCGGGTTGGACGAGCAGGAATTTCGACGCATCCTAGGCGTCGATGGGTGGCGGGCCCACCTCAATCATTTTTACGGGGTGCAAATCGAGCGATGCCTGCTCACCGCGTCTCAATCACGCATTGACAAGAGACGCTACTCGCTTGGGATGCCGCCAAGCGACGACGCGTCTGATCAGGCATTCATGGGGCTTTACGAGGACACCGAAGATGTCTTGTGGGATTGCTTTGTCGAAAACAACGCATCGCGTCTAACCGCGTTGTTCGAGGATTTGCCAGACGATACGCGGAGCAACGCGCTTGACGAAGAGTTCACTTACTGGCTCTTCAAACGTCGGATCGAGTACACCAACGCGGCTCAAGTTGCAGCGGAGACGCAGCGCGGTCTGGACATGTTGGCAAGCATCGGTGACGCGGACGAACGCCGGGCACGCATGTTGAAGGACACGAACGGGGGCGCATTGCTGGAGTTCGGGTTGGTCAATCGACGCAACGGCAAGGCGAAGCGGTAGTGACTGCGTCGCGTCTCGAACCAGATATCTTCGACGCATGGCTTGCCGAGCAATCTGCAGATCTGCGAGATGTGATCTCTGAAATCCGGACGACGATCGTCGCATCCGGCCAAAACTTTCGCGAAGGCATCAAGTGGGGATCGCCAAGCTACTGGCTACCTGAGGTTTCGCGCCGCAACATCTGCTACATCGCGCCGCACACCGACTACGTTCGGTTGGGATTTTTCAACGGCGCGTTGATGCACGATCCCGACGGCATGTTGGAAGGCACCGGCAAGAAGCTACGGCACATCAAGGTGTACAAAGTCGACGACACCAACCGCCAAACCCTCACCGACTACGTCACCGCCGCCACGAAACTCGCCATCGCCGATCCCGATTCGCTGTCGCGATAAGCATATCCGAATCAGATTTCGTGGGCTAGTGGTATGTTAGATACTACGCCTCGCCGACCAATCCACTTCGAATATTGCGATATGACAACTGAAGTCATTGAACCTGAAATCAGAAAAGCCGCGTTCTTGGTGACTCTGCGGAAAGGTGAAGACGGGTACGTGGTGGCCTCTTGCCCCAGCCTGCCCGGTTGCCACTCCCAGGGTCGCGACCGCGCTGAGGCGCTTGCGAACATTAAAGAAGCGATTGAAATCTACGTCGATTACCTCGCCGACGAAACTGACGAAGACCGTCATTTCGTTCAAGTATCGGTAGCAGCCTGACGTGCCGAGGTTACCAGTCGTTTCCGGCGACGAATTCGTGTCGGCGGTGTCGAAAATCGGATACACGCTACAGCGTAGGAGGGGCAAGGGTAGCCACATGTTCCTTACTCACCCTCAGCGCCCGCCATTGGTCGTCCCAAGACATCGAGAGCTTGATCGAGGCCTGCTCAGAAGTCTTATACGCGATGCGGGCATTTCACGGGACGAGTTCTCCACGTTGTTGTGATCACCAGATGCCGCGTCTTGCTCGATGGATCGCAATCGTCGGTCCTTCGGGCCGATCACATCTCCGGATCACCACGACTACACCTCTCGTTTAGAATGAAACCAGAACGAGTAGCCCAAACGCGTTGAAGGGGAGTAGTAGCGGGGACGGATGTTTGCGAGAGAGCCGACGGTTGCTGTGAGTCGGTAGCGCCCGCCCGCGAAGTCGCCCCGGAGCTTCTGCGCTGAAACCGAGTCGAGGAATTCGGCAACTAGGCGCAGACGGAAAACGTCCGTTACCAAGCGTAAAATCGAGTGGTCGTCGCACTGCACAAGCGGCGGCAATAGAGGTGGTACCGCGAGGCGTCGCAGCCCCGTCCTTTGATAGGACGGGGTCTTTTTGTTTGCCGAAAACCAAGAACAAACCGGAGAAAGTCCGTGACGACAGAAACTGCCGCAACAAGAGTGAAATCGATCGATCCGCGCAGCCTGCCGCGTCGCTTCGACGTCAAGGAACGCGAAGCGCATTGGCGGACGCGATGGGATGCACTCGGCATCTCGAAACACGACAAGAGCGCGCCGCGCGCCGCGAGCTTTGTTATCGACTCGCCGCCACCAACGGCTAGCGGATCGCTGCATCCCGGGCATGTCTTCTCGTACACGCACCAAGACGTGATCGCCCGTTATCGACGCATGACCGGTTGGAATGTCGTCTATCCGATGGGATGGGATGACAACGGGCTTCCCACCGAACGGCGCGTGCAGAACTATTTCGGTGTCCGCGCCGAACCGAACGTGCCTTATGAGCCCGACCTGAACGTCAGAAAACGTCGCAAGGAACTGGGACTCGACCGAGACGAGCAGCTGGTGGTCTCGCGTGGCAACTTCATCGAACTTTGTCACGAGGTAACCGCCGAAGACGAAAAGACTTACAAAGAGCTGTTCAATCGGCTCGGATTCTCGATTGACTGGGAAGAGGAATACGCGACGATTGATGATCGGTGCCGGAGCATCGCCCAGCGCTCGTTCCTCGATCTTGATGAGCGCGGGCACGTCTACACCGCCGAGTTGCCGACAATGTGGGATGTCGATTTTCAGACCGCGGTAGCGCAGGCAGAAGTCGAAGATCGCCCCACGCCGGGCGCGTACCACGATATCGAGTTCGGTGTCTACGAGGCGATGCAAGGCGAGGATGGAGTCCCCGCGTCGTTCACAATCTCGACGACGCGTCCCGAATTGGTTCCGGCATGTGTCGGTGTGACCGCTCACCCTGACGACGAACGGTTCAAGCCGTTGTTCGGAAAACACGCCGTCACGCCCGGGTTCTTCGCCAAAGTCCCGATCTTCCCAAGCGAGAAAGCGGACCCTGAAAAGGGCACCGGCATCCTGATGTTGTGCACCTTTGGTGACGATGCCGACGTGGAATGGTGGCGAACCCATGACCTCGAACTTCGCCCGATGGTCTCTCGAAGTGGTCAGGCATCGCCGAGGACTTTCGTCGGCTACAACTCCGAGGGAGCAGGATGGGGGAGCCTCGACCCCAGACGGGCGCAGTTCTTCTACGACCAGTTGCTCGGACTCCGTCTTGACGAAGTGCGCGAAAAGATCGTCGAGCTATTAAGCTGTCCGGGCACGTCGGCGATGACGATGCTGGGTGTCGATGTCGAGACCGAGCCGCCGCTCAAATCCGAACCGCGCTCAATCGAACACGTTGTCCGCTACTACGAGAAGGGCAGCACTCCGATCGAGTACATTCCTTCCCGACAGTGGTTCGTTCGTCTGATGGACAAGAAGCCGTTGCTCCAAGAGGTCGGCGCCAAGGTTCAGTGGTTGCCTGATTTCATGGAAAAGCGATACGCCAACTGGACCGATGGCATCGCGCACGATTGGGCGATCAGCCGGCAACGATTCTTCGGCGTGCCGATACCCGTCTGGTATCCAATCGACGCGGATGGCGAGGTTCAATACGACGATTACATTGTGGCGAGCAACGACATGTTGCCAGTAGACCCGATGTTGGCGCCCGCACCCGGATACGAAGAATCGCAACGCGGCGAACCGAACGGATTCTTGGGCGAGCAGGACGTGTTCGATACGTGGTTCACTTCCTCGCTGACGCCTCAAATCCTCGCCCGTTGGGGTGAAAACGGCGACCGCATGGCAAACCTGTATCCGGCAGACCTGCGACCGCAAGCCCACGACATCATCCGAACTTGGGCGTTCTACACCATCGTGAAGTCGGCACTGCACGACGGCGACATACCGTGGCACAAGGCGATGATCTCCGGGTTCATCGTCGATCCGGACCGCAAGAAGATGTCGAAATCGAAGGGCGTCGTCGTCACGCCGATCCCGCTCGTCAACAAGCACGGCGCGGATGCCGTCCGCTACTGGGCGTCGAACGGGCGGCCGGGCATGGATATGGCTTTCGACGAGACGATATTCACGATCGGTTCCAAGCTCGTGACCAAGCTCTACAATGCTGGCAAGTTCGTCTTGATGCAAGATGCCGAACACGGCGATATCGTCAACGAACTTGATCGTGCATTTGTCAACGATCTGCGCGACACGGTGCGACGTGCCACCGACGCGTTCGAGCGTTACGAATTCGCGCTCGCGCTCCAGATCACCGAATCGTTCTTCTGGGACGCGTTCACCGACAACTACATCGAACTCGTCAAACGTCGTGCCCGTAGCGAGGACGACGCACAGGGCAGGGCTTCCGCCGTTGCAACGCTGCGTCTCGGACTGAACACCTTGCTCCGACTTTTCGCGCCATTCGTCCCTACCATCACTGACGAAGTCTGGTCGTGGACATACGCCGAAGAAACCGGATACGAGTCGATCCACCAAGCGCCGTGGCCAAAGATGTCAGCCGACGCCGACATCCCGGAGCAATACCAACTCGCACCAATCGACACACCTGACAGCGACGCATCGTTCCAAACCGCCTGCCGAGCCATCGCCGCCGTCCGAAAAGCCAAACACGAAGCCAAGATTGGATTGGGTAAGCCGCTCGCTAGATTGCAAATCTCCGGCACTGACGATCAGTTGGACAGCCTGCGCCTAGTCGAGTCCGACGTCGCCGATGCAGGTGGGGCGGCGAAGATTGGTTATCAAAGTGCGGCAACGGAAGACGGATATGTCGCTGCGGTGGAAGGAATCGAATAGCCTCGTCCCTTCATGGGCAATGACTTGACCACGTTTCAGACTTGATCTGGAGGAGGATAGGTTTATACCTTTTGCGTCGCACATCGGCGACAATTGCCGGTGTGGATTAATTAGGATGCGGAATTTTGGTGATGTTGTTGTGAGCGGTGATGGTGGCAGCCATCATTGTGATGAATATCGGTGCCATCGCCAACCAAAATAACTTCAAGAAAACTTCATCGCCCGAAACGTCGATCGTTTCGGCATCATCCATAATGGCATTCAAACCAGCTGTAATTAGATTAACTGTGCCGTATGCAAGACCGCCTGCAAGTACCGCAGATGTGCCGGCATGTTTGAAGTAAGCCAGAAACCGCAAATGGTGATAATACATAGAACGGACAAGAACTATCATTCTGATGACGAACGCCAAAATCATCGACGCAAATGTCCATCCAAACAATATCCACTGTTTCGCGAAGACATCGTTTCCGATGGCAGCCTTAAACAAAGTCCAACCGAGAAATTGTGCCAACGTTTCTGTCAATGCCACGACTAACAATGATCCGATCAGTGCAACCAAAAAGACGATCACTTTATTGAGTAATCGCATGATGTTAATCCCTCCAAAATCGTGACCGCTGCCAGAATTGCTCGGGCGGTGATCCAGCAATCTCGGAACTCACCGCCTCCCTTCCAGTTTACACTCGCTTGACGGTTGAATCAATAAGGCATACGTCAACTTCTGTTACGTGGCGCCATGAAGAAGTGCGTCAGTATTGTTGCCAATCCCATCGCTCGCAGAGCTCCTCGTTGGTCCAGTAAAACGTTTCGAGATGGGCGTCTGGAGCCGCTCGTTCGTCGTCCTGCCCCCAACCGTCGCGTATCAGAATCAACCAGATGTTGCCCATCAGAATGAGGTCCTCCTCCGATCCTGCACAGGCCTCGTACCAATACAGCCCGCCGTCGCCATCTGCGTCGAGAACGTCGAACGCATCGCTCAAACTGGCAATCGATAACTCGCCCAATGCGTTGCGGGCAACCGGAACTTTCTTCTCAACTTCGACGGTCACCGGAACTTCCCTCTGGACTTCGACGATCTTCTCGATTTCAACTGTAACGGGAACTTCCACCGTGACGACCGTCTCCCTGACTACCTCCACCTCTTCTTCGACGACGACAGTTACGGGAATTTCGCGAACTATCTCTCGCTCGACCTCCCTCACCACAGTCACAGGAACCTCTCGAGTGATTTCCACCGTTCGCTCGACTTCAATCGTCACGGGAACTTCACGATCTACAACAACCTCTTTTTCGACTTCAACAGTCACTGGCACCTGAACCTCCCTAGTCACTTCCACCTTTCTTTCGATCTCTACGGTGACGGGGACATCGCGTTCTAACTCCACGACGCGTTCTACCTCTACAGTGACGGGAACCTCGCGCTCTACCTCGACGGTGACCGGAACTTCGACGACCTCAGGGTCTGGTTGCGCGCATCCGAGAAGGAACAAGCAAAGAACCAACAAAGATGGGATTAGTAGTCGGACAGGCATCGGAGCCTCCCTCGTGGCTTTCAGACAACGTCTTATCCACAAGGCATCACCCGGTCCGCCGAACAAAGGGAGGCACGTGAGACGCGCCTGATCCATGTTCGGCGGGGAGCAAAGGTCCCCCGCATGGACCGGATAGCAACCGAAAGACTACAAGCCTACGATCTGCCTTGTGGATAACGTAACTCTACTACAGAGTTCGTGGATTCGAAAAGATGGGCCGTTGAAGGCACATGGATTCCGTGTGGAACGAAATTCCGATGGTTATTTGGTTCTGGACGATCGTGTTGCCGCTTGTTGCCGTGTCGGTGATCAGAATTCGCCAGGCGCCGCGATGAAGGATGGTCAAAGCGTGTTACACTCGGAATCGTAAGCTTCTCGCTGTCTGTCCGCTGACGTTGGACTGCCTGCGAGAAACTCCCCTACGCACTGCCCACGCGTGCAAACGATGCGCGGTGCACCAAACCTCCGCCGTTGCACGGCCGCGGTTCAATTGAAGAATGACATCTCCGCCGCGAGGAAAATCCTCGGGGTTCGGATTATGTCGAAAAATTCTCGAAAGGGGAGTTTCTATGAGCACACGATACGCAGACTTCGCGGACCTGATCGAACTGACCACGGTTGTCGGTTCCGGTCGTCAGGGAACACAAGAGAGGCAGACATTCTTCTGCCCCTATTGCCAACGCAACTTTTCTATTAGGAATAAGGATGTCAAGTTCGAGAAAATCGAACCAGACACTGGATTCTCGTGGAGGCAGAGTTCCGTCAAAATCGCTTACATCGCTTGCGAGTGTAAGGTGCGATTCATCCTGCGGTATATCAACTTGCAAGGAGATCAACACACCATGAAAAGGTGGTTCGACGAACGACGGGCACAGGACACGATGACAGCGTTGGAAGGTTCTGGCAACCTCGTGCGAATGATGTACTGAGCGATCGAAACGCGTAGCCGACAGACGAGCGCTGGGAACCTCAGGTGTCTCCAGCGCTCATCTCTACCGAGCCGCCAGGGCCCCCTTTGTCCTTCGGACATTTCCCCCACGAGTGGGGGAAACCTTGAGGGACGCTGCTAACCGCGGAAACCGCGACGGCGTTACAATCGCTTGCAACGACGCTTTGAATCTGCCTGAACGCCATGCCTTACGAGCTGACATCGAAACGGATCATCATTACGGGTGCCGCTACGGGCATCGGGCGGTCGACGGCGATTCTGGCGGCGCGGAGTGGTGCGGAGAAAGTGGCGGTGTTTGATGTTGACGACGCGGCGGCGCAGGATACGGTGAACGCGATCAATGGCGAGTCTGGATCGGGCGTGGCGCGCTACTGGCATGTTGATGTTGCCGACCGGGCGAGTGTCGTTGGCGGTGTTGCGGCGGCGGTCGATTGGATGGGCGGCGTGGACGTGCTCTTGCACTTCGCCGGCATCATGGACGGCGCGTATACGACGCTGGAATCGTTTGCCGAGGCGACTTGGGATCGGGTTTTGGACATCAACCTGCGCGGCACCTACCTCGTCGCGAAAGAGTGCGTGACGTACATGAATGACCAACCGGACGGCGGTGTGGTTATCAACACCGCATCGGGCGCGGGCGTGACTGGCGGTTCGTCATCATACGCGTATGGAGCGAGCAAGGGCGCGGTGCACGGCTTCACGATGGTCATGCAGCGGCACATCGACATGTCGAAGATTCGAGTGCAAGACATATTGCCTGGTCGCGTTCGCACCCCGCTCGTCCTAGACAACCTTCGAGAGCAGTTCGAGAAAACGGGCGACCGAGCGCACTATGACGCTGAAGTTGCAGGGCTGACGGACCCGGACGATGTCGCGAAGATCGCCATATTCATGGCGAGCGATGCCGCAACGGTGATGCGTGGGCCGGTCATCACTCGTTAACCAACCGTCCTCTTCGCGTCACGTAAGGGGACGTGAGCAAGCGAATCATCGTCGCCAGGATGGCCGGTAGTTTTGCCAGTCCTGAATGGTGAAGTTGGGTTTTGAGAAGTAGGCGAAGGTCGCGGCTTCGCGTTCGCGCACCTCGACGCATTGTGCAAGGATGTCTTCGGCGGCTTCAATGGGGACGCGCGTCACGCCGTCGCTGTCGCAGACCAAGATGTCGCCGGGGAGGATGCGGAGACCGGCAACGTCGACGGGGATGTTGTGATCGATCATCGCGAAGTAGGCGTGACCGGGGACGCGTCCGGTTGCCCAGAGCGATAGTCCAGCCCGATTGATGCCCGGAATGTCGCGGGCGTTGCCATCGACGACGACGCCAACGGCGCCGAGGGCGGACATCTGGTGAGCCATCTCATCGCCGAGTATCGCGGCACGCCGACGGGGATTGTCGATGTCCTTCTGCACGACAATAGTCGGAGCGTCTAAGTGAGCGATCGCATCGTAGTATTCCCAACGTCCGCTTGGTTCTTGCGACCGGCCGTCAATGCCGTGTATCGGCTTCCAAGTCGACGTCATCGCGTAGCCGACGACTGCCTTGCCGGTGCCGTCTTGATTCCACAGAAACGATTTCAGGTCCGGGCCGGAGTAGTCGACGTGTTCCGAGACGTAACCGCCGTAGACGATGGCGGCGGCGTTCTGGACCGTTGCCGAATCGTATTCGGCGAGGCCGTCGAGGATTGCCGGTGCGACGGTCTTCATCCGACACCATTCGCCTTGTAGTTTTCCCAGTCATCCAGAGAGAATCCCGGCTTTGAGAAGTAGGCAAAGGTCTTGCCCTCGCGTTCGCGCACCTCGTGGGACTGCTTCAAGATGTCTTCGGCGAGATCGACAGGGACGCGGGTTACGCCGTCACCGTCGCAAACCAAGATGTCGCCCGGCACGATGCGAAGTCCGGCAACTTCAACCGGGATGCCATGGTCGATCATGTTGAAAGGACCATGACCCGGCACTCGACCAGTCGCCCAGAGTGCCAACCCGGCTTTCTTGATACCTGGCACGTCACGTGCGTTGCCGTCGGTGACGGCTCCGACGGCGCCTAACGCGACCATTTGGTACGCCATGCCATCACCGACGATGGCGCCACGCCGGGATGGCAGATCGATATCTTGCTGCACCACGATCGTCGGCGCGTTGGCGTAGGCAATCGAGTCCATGTAGTCGTGCCGACCGGACACTTCCGGAACCGGTTCGTGCAAAGGCGTCCAGGTGGAGGTCATCGCGTAACCGACGGTGGCGCGGCCCGAACCGTCAAGGTCATAGAGGTAGGGATTGAGATCGGGTCCGGAGTAGTCGATGTGCTCGGAGATGTAGCCCCCGTACACGATCGCCGCGGCGTTTTGCACCGTCGCCGAATCGAACTCGGCAAGGCCTTCAAGGATTTCGGGTGCGACTGTCTTCAGGGGCATGGCGGACCTCTCTTTTGGGATGCGGCGCGATAACACCATCCGCCGCTAAATGGTGAATATAGCAGACAACGGGCGATTTGCCGCTCACTCTTCGCTTGCGGCATCTTCGTCGGCGGGTTGTTCGATCTCAACGGCCGCTTCGGCGGGTTGGTTGGATGCGGTTACTTCTTGCCGGACGGCTTCGATTTGATCGCTGAGATCGGCTTTGATGTAGTCGACCATGGAGTCGGTGATGACTT
Source organism: Dehalococcoidia bacterium (assembly GCA_963662485.1). GTDB lineage: Bacteria > Chloroflexota > Dehalococcoidia > Lucifugimonadales > Lucifugimonadaceae > Bin127. The sequence goes on from OY759581.1 coordinate 1,050,621, forward strand.
TGAGCCAGACGGCGACCAGTCCGAGCAGTATGAAGAGGAATCCGACGCTTGCGACCAAGATTCCAAGGATCGCGAACACGACGTTGTCGGAGGAGTCGCCGATCCAGTAGCCGATGGCGATGGCGATGATTCCGCCGAGGTAGATGATCAGCCCCGATGCTACCGCGATGCCGGCGCGCCTATATGCTTCATCCCATTGCATTTCTGTGTGCTCCTTTCGAGCGGTTGGTGTCGATAGATAGAGTTTACCGACGTTGGAGGCATATCGGGGTGCTTTACTTGAGGGGCGTATAATCCATTCCAAGTTACTCACGAGTTCAAGGAGACGACGCACCTTGCGCACGAAACTAGAGACCGACGCGGCAGGCGCACGCGGGTTGGAGATCTATGAGAACGTCATTGCGCCCCAGCTGACCGACGATGATCGCGGTCGTTTCGTGGCGATCGACGTTGAAACCGGCGAGTGGGAGATCGATGACGAAGAGGAAGTGACCGAAACTCTGCGCGCACGAGTTCCGGGCGCGGACATCTTCCTGTTAAGGCACATCTATATCGACATTGGACACCTACGACCGCCCCGAGGACTGTTGAAGAGCATCGGCGTACCGAACACCATCGAAGAGACGTTGGGATGATCGTAGGTACCGTTTGGGATTTTGGCAGACTCTATCCGACCGCACAACTGGAGATTGAGCGGGTCGGAATCGGTCCGGTGCCGCTGGCAGCGACGATTGACACTGGATTCACCGAGTGGTTGACTTTGCCTCCCGATGCGGTGCAGCGTTTAGGTTTGAAGCTTGTTGGCAGTCGACGAATCAGGTTCGGCAATCTCGCAAGCGAGTCGGTTGATGTCTACGAAGCGCGAGTTCTATGGGGTGGGTCATGGCGCACGATCAATGTGCATGAGATTCCTGGCGACCCGACAATTGGCATGGAATTATTGCGTGGGCACCGGATCACGTTTGAAGCCCTAGCCGATGCCGAGATTGAGGTTGTGCCGGCGGTGCCGGCCGGAGCGTAGGAACGGCAATCATTCTTCGGGAAACGGTTCCCATGTGTTGGCGTCTACGAAGTCGGCTCCGTTGAAGGCCGTGAAGAACATCGGTTGTCCTGCGAACGGCATTGGAGAGACGGGACCGATTGCCATGAAGGGGAACTGCTTGGATTCCGGATTGATGGCGGACTGCGGGTCACGGAAACTGCGATAGAGGTTCATCGCCTCGTTGTCGCCGCCGGCAAGTTCCCTCAATCGCTGAAACTCCAATCCGAATGACAGACCGTATCCGAAAAACATCGAACGCAGTTGCATCAGAATCTCGGTGTCTAGCCCTTGCATCGTCTGACTGATGAACATCCATCCCACGCCGTACTTCCGCGTTTCTCGCACCGCGCGCTTGAGTTCTGTTCGGAGCATCCGCGATTCATCGTCGAGTAGAGATTCTCCGCCGTAAGGGACGAATCGATGGGCTTCATCGAGAACCACAAGCGTGTTGGCGGATTCGACGTTGGATGCGAGCGTGCTGGACGAGTTTTCGACCAACTTCTCTGCGATGTGTGCGATGATCCGCTTCTGTAACGTGTCTGACCAAGACTGAACGCCAGATTGGGCGGATAAGTCCAACACGACTATCGGTTTTTTCCCGGACGCGCTTTGGGTTAAACTCGCAACCAAGTCTTCGATTCGGTGCTTGTCATCGGCACCGCTAAACAGCATTGCTATTGGTCGCCAATATCGTTTGTAGAATTCATCCCAGCCGTCATGCTGAAAATGATTCAGCCGATTTCGAAGAGCCTCCCAGTTTGCTTTGGTCTTGTATATGTCGCCTTCCGACATGGTCCACAGATATTTCAGAAGTCTGATGGCTCTTTGTTGGTCGTGCAATTGGTGCATAGGTCCAGATCTTCGCAAGAATTGCATTGTCAGAGTTTTGGCGGCTTCGCGTTCTGTGAGCCCACGAATACCTAGTCCAATTTCGAAAAGCCGACTGCTATCGAACAGATCCTCGAGTAGATTCCAGTCGTCGAGTTGCACCTTGGAAATCGGCGCGAGCACGAGTTTGCGGCCGAGTTTGTCCTCGATAATCGACCTGATATCTAATCCTTGGCTACCAACACGGTTGCCATCGAACTCCAACGAGAACTCGCCTTGAGGATCGATCACGAGGATTCCCATGTCTGGATGCCGGGCGTAAGCCGTCAGCAGCATTTTCACGAGACCCGTCTTCCCTGATCCGGTTTTGCCAAAGACGCCGATGTGATACGCCTCGCCCACACCATGGTTCCCGGTTCCGAAGTGCTTGAACCACATGGGGAAATTGATGCCGCCACCGTACGCTTTGCCAAGGTAGAACAGATCATCCTTGCAAGACTGAAGGGCGCCATCGAGAAAAGACTGATCAACGAGCAAGACATCGGTTCCGGTTGACGGCACGCCGCCTAGGTCGCCATGCGCATGATGACCCCGATGTTCCGTTTCCACGAAGCATCCGCCGATCTTCATCACCGCCGTCCGAGTGTCCTGTTGCGGGGTGATGGCGGGCAGCTTTTTGTGAGATTTGATGATGTTCTTGAATGCTTGATCTTCGTGCCAACGATTCCGCATCTGTATCGATGTGATCTGACCTAGGACTCGGGTAGGTATGATCTGATCGCTGTCAAGTGAGTTCGACTGATCCCAGCGAAACCCGACTAGCGCCCCGATCAAATTCGAGCGTCTGTGGACATCGACGACATCGAGAGTCAACTCGACGTTCGTTGACGGGCTACTAACGACCGCGACCACTTGAGAACCGCTTTCATCAGGAGTCGTCATTCTTCGACCTCCTCCAAGATTGGGTCAGTGCGATAGGTGTTGAGCATGGCATAGGCTATACTAGGATCTTCTGATCGCGCCGTAACTTCTTGTCGAACGGCATCGAGAAGCGCGTCAGCACCTTTGGCCAGGCTTTTTGCGAAGCGATCCGCGACGTACAAGGGATAAGGTTCCATCATCGCCGGACTGGCGCATTGACGCTTGATGGTATCCAAAACCGAATGCAAACGTTGTTCGTCGTCGCAGATGACGCGCGGGATTTCGACGCGGTAAGCGTGGGACCAAGGATGTGGTTTGAAATAGACGACTCGTAACTCTTCGAAAAGTTCGCGTACTTGCTTCCAAAACGTAGTAAATCCGTCCGTCGGCCATGTTTGAGGCGTACGGGTATCGAAATTGAACGGGACCGAAAACTCGCCTGCTTCTAGAATCATGCTCGCGGTAGATCGCCCGTCAGTATCTATTTCACGACTTTCAAATAGACGCGATTGTGTCGCGAACTCGTTCGCCGACGGGCGTTTCGGTATAGCTATCACATGATCTGACGCCATTACCGCGATCACGCGTCGCATCGTGTTTGTAGTCCAGCGTTCGAAGAATTCGTTTGAGAGATCGTCGTAGTAATTTTGCGCCGAAATCAAAGCTTTGGAGATAGCGATCAATCCGGTTGAAAACGCGCCGTCTAGCATCACGAGGTCACGAGTATTTGATTCCTTGTATGCAACATCGTATTCCATACAGAACATTAGAGCATACGTGATTTCACGTCCAAATCGCAGCGGCCGCGTTGGATGAACCGCGATGTCATGTCGTGGCGCGTCTTTGTGCGCATCAAACCCGATTCCGTCGACGGCCAGAGCGGCGGCAGCATTGAGATCGAAAGACGCGAGTCGCTTTGATACCAACGATCCATCAACGGCGGCTACGGACTTTCCTAGCATATGGGATAGGTCTGGGAGGTTCTCGATCAGTCCCAAGCTACGCGCCCGTTCACGAAACCGTTCGCGTGTTCGCACTTGGGCTTCCACATGGTTTAGGGCGGTTGAACCGATGCTGCTGGCACGCGTCAGGAGTTCGCCGATCAACGCGTCGGGTAGATCTCCGAATAGGTCTGTCTGTTGGGAAAGCATGCGATACGCGGTCAGGTCTTTTCTATTAACTCTTTAACAACCTGCGCTTGACGTGTGCCTCTTTATCGCGCACAGAGGGAAGCGGTTTGGTCGTGCTACCCCGTAACCGCGCCTGTGCTTGCTGGTTGGACGAGCTTGATGTATTTGCTGAGGGAGCCGCGGGTGTAGGGCGGGGGTTTTGGTTGCCATTGGCTGAGGCGGTCTTGCAGTTCTTCGTCGGAGATTTTGACGTTCAGCTCGAAATCGCTGAGGTTGATTTCGATGGTGTCTCCGTCTCGGACGGCGGCGATGGGTCCGCCGACTGCGGCTTCGGGTCCGACGTGTCCGATCATCGAACCGTGCGACGCGCCGGAGAATCTTCCGTCGGTGATGAGGTAGACCTTTTCGCCGAGTCCTTGACCGACCAAAGCGCCGGTGACGGCGAGCATCTCGCGCATTCCGGGGCCGCCTTTGGGGCCTTCGTAGCGGATGATGATGACGTCGCCGGCGTTGATTTCTCGACGTTGCAACGCGGTCATCACTTGCTCTTCTTGATCGAATACACGGGCCGGGCCGGAGAATCGTGCGCCGAACTGGTGTCCGGCGACTTTCAAGACGCAGCCGTTGGGCGCGAGGTTGCCGTGAAGCACGACCAAACCGCCGGTTTCCGACAGCGGATCGGACGGGAATCGGACAACGTCGTCCTCGTCAGGGTTGAGGTCTACGTCGGCGAGGTTTTCGCCCATGGTTTTGCCGGTCACGGTCATGCAGTCGGCGTGGAGCAAGCCGGCATCCAAAAGTCGCTTCATCACGAGCGGGACACCGCCGACGCGGTCGAGGTCGAACATCACGTATTTGCCGCCGGGCTTCATGTCGGCGATGAGCGGTGTTCGCATCGCGATGGCGTGGATGTCTTCGAGCGTCAAGTCAACGCCGGCTTCGTGGGCGATGGCGGGCAGGTGCAGTGTGGTGTTTGTCGAACCGCCCATCGCGACGACGAGTGCGACGGCGTTCTCAAAGGCTTCGCGGGTCAGGATGTCGCGCGGGTAGATGCCGCGCCGTAGGAGATTCATGACGGCGGTACCGGCTTCACGGGACGATGCGCGTTTGCGCTGATCTACGGTCGGCTCCGACGCTGCGCCGGGTATCGAAAGTCCAAGTGCCTCGCCTATAGATGACATGGTGTTCGCGGTGAACATCCCGCCGCAGGCTCCCGGGCCGGGGCAAGCGTTCGACTCGATGCCGTAGAGTTCGTCGTCGTCGATCTGACCAGTTTGTCGTCTGCCGACGGCTTCAAACACGGTTTGAATCTGAATATCCTCACCCTTCCAGTGTCCGGGCAAGATAGAGCCGCCGTAGACAAAGACGGAAGGGATATCTAGACGTGCCATCGCCATCATTGCGCCGGGCAACGACTTGTCGCACCCAGCGGCGGCGACCAGCCCGTCGTATCGCTCGGCAAAGCATACGGTCTCGATTGAATCGGCGATGATCTCACGGCTAATTAGCGATCCGCGCATTCCTTCGGTGCCCATCGAGATGGCGTCGGACACGGTGATCGTTCCGAACTCGAACGGCGAACCGCCGGATGCTCGCACGCCGATCTTGATTTCGTCTACGAGCGGACGAATGCCCGCGTTGCAGGGCGTAACTTCGTTATGGGTCGATGCGACGCCGACGAACGGTGCGTCGATGTCGGCGTCCGACATACCCATGGCACGCATCATGGATCGATGCGGAGCGCGAATCACGCCCTCGGTGGTTTCCCAAGATCGCCATTTGCCGGGCGCGCGTCCGTTACGCTTGCTACCTGCGCTTCGAGTTGATTGTGTCGTCATTAGTTCCGCTCTCTCGATCAAGTACAGTCGAATCGATTGTTTCATTGTAAGTAGATCGGAGAGGGGAACATCTCAATGGCACCGAGTTACATCGTTCCGGCGGCGCGGGCGGTACTGTTCGACGATCAAAGGCGGATTCTGCTGATCCGACGCGGTGATAACCATCAGTGGGCATTGCCCGCGGGCGGCATGGAGCCGGGCGAGTCGGTCACCGAGTGCATGGCGCGTGAAGTGTGGGAAGAGACGGGTTTGACGGTCGAGTCTTCGGTACCCTTCGCGGTCTACTCCGAGCCGCGCTTCACCGCGCCGACCCGTCCCGACGCCCAGCTCTTGACCGTTGCATATCGCGTCGACGATTGGAGCGGAGACTTGCTGCGTCAGACCGATGAGACGGATGATGCTCGATGGTTCGACATCGATGAGCTGAGAGCGTTGCCCGATCTGATGCCCGCATACCTAGAGACGATTGAAGATTGCCTCGCGTTGCGCGATGGTGGGTTCGTCGTGAAATAGGCGATCATCACGACCTCAGGTTGCCCCCGTTGACGGGGGAAATGTCCGTAGGACAAAGGGGGCTGCGCCGGTAATCTGACGCGAAGCAAATCAAGCTCCGCCAATCCCAATCGCTTCTAAACCTAGCTTGACCACATCCTCAGGCGGTGCTTCCCTAATTCCGTCTGGATTCGTAGCGACGTGACCATTTGCTAGTTCGTCGGCAGTGAACCAGACCCAACCATCTGGCGCGGTCGGGCGTGGACCGGGGACGCGGCAGAAGTAGATCATGTCTATATGTTGGTGTTTGCCGACTTTTTGGTCGTAGACGTTTTCGACGAGGATGGTGCGCGGTGCGGCTACTTGGTCGAGATTCGGGATTTCGGGCATCGGTTGCGTCGGCAACACTTCGACGTCGAAACCTGTCTCTTCCTTGACTTCTCGCAACACCGCTTGAACCGGGTCTTCGTCAGGTTCGACGTGTCCGCCGGGTGGCAGCCAAGCTTGGACTCGGTGATGCCAATGCAACAGCGTCGCATCGCCGTTCACCACGAACCCGGTAGCGGTGAAGTGGCGCGGGACTGATGGTTCGGTCATATGGATTGATTGGCGTGCTGGTTGGACTTGCCGACATACCCCTCTGGATTCCGGTTTTCACCGGAATGACGGCGGGGTTGCTCATCGGGTCAACGGTGGGGTTGCTCACCGGAATGACGGCGGGGTTGCTTACCGGAGCGACGGCACGGTTGTTAGGCGGAAAGACGGCGGAGTTGCTAGGCGGCGAATTTTGCTAGCGTTGCTTCGCTCATGTCGATCCCTAGTCCGGGTTTGTCGGTCAGCGTGATTATGCCGTCGGTTGGGACGACGTGGTCGCCGTAGAGTTCGGCAACGTCTTCGAGGGGTGGTGCGAACTCGATTGAGAATTCGTGCGGCCGGGTCGCGTTCTTTATTGTGGAGTAGCAGTGCAGGGAAGCGATGCTGTTTATGCCGGCGCTCGGCGAGTGCGGCATGATCGGCTTGTTGTGGGTCGTTGCTAAGGTGTAGATCTTCAGGATTTCGGACGGGCCGGACGCGCCGAGGATGTCAGGTTGCAAGATGTCGGGGTTTCCGAGCATGATGACATCGCGGAATCGCCACCGGTCCCAGTCCTGCTCGCCGGTGGACACGGCAACATCGAGCGCGTCGGAAACTTGGCGCAAGCCGGGCAGGTCGTACTGCGGCAACGGCTCTTCGAAATGGTCAATGCGACCATGGTCCTCGAAAGCGCGCCCTTGCTGTATCGCAGTGCTGACGGAGTAGCCGTTGTTGGCGTCGAAACCGAGATAGATGTCGTCGGGCAAAAAGTCGCGGACGAGTTTGAACATTGCGAGGTCTTTTGCCGGGTTGGCGTCCTGACGGTAGGCTCGCCAGTCCATGCGGATCTTGAACGCTTTGTAACCCTGATTCCATCCGACTTGGACGTCTTCGAGCATCTTCTCTGGGGATTTGATCCATCCGAGACCGACGCTCCAGTAGAGCGGGATTTCGAGTCTTGCCGCGCCGCCCATCAGCGCGTGGCAGGGCAGACCGGCGTCTTTGCCCAAGATGTCCCAGAGGGCGATATCGACGGTACCGACGACATGCGGCGGCAACTTGGTTATGCGCTCATCGTCGCCGAGGGCAAGGGTCTCCCAATGGCGGTCGATCTGGCGCGGGTCACGTCCGACGAGCAGCGGTGCGACGACTGAGTCGAGGTGGGCTTGGAACGCGCCTTGGATACGCCAAGGTGCTTCGGCGACACCAGTGATGCCGGCGCTGGTTCGCACCTGTAGTATCGCTTTGCCGTTCTTAAGGGGCGTTACGTCAAATCCGGTGATTTTCATGTTGCGTTTCCGTGACTCTAGGTTTGAGATGTGCCTAGAGTTTAGCGCAATTCAGCGGACGGGATGTGCGCGAGCCCCCTTTGTCCTATCGGACATTTCCCCCAACGAGTGGGGGAAACCCCAAAGGTGGTTACGGACAACACCCGACGAGTGGGGGAAACCCTGTACGCGGGGCAACGTGGGCATACCCCCTATGACGTTAGCGACGCGTAATTCTAGGGGTTTCCCCGTTAACGGGGGAAATGTCCGAAGGACAAAGGGGGCTGCGCGATGCGAATGGACGTCGGGCGATCAGACGTTTAGGTCGGCGCGGCGGTCTTGGAAGATGGAGGACAGGTCGGGGTTTTCCATCACGCTGGCTTCGTCTTGGTAGAGGTAGCACTGGGCTTGACGGTGGGCTTCGAGATGGTACGCCGGCGGTTGGTCGTCGTTGCAGACTTCCATCGCATGCGGGCAGCGATCGGCGAATTTGCACCCGAACATGGTGTCGAAATCTTCAAACCGCGGCGTCGGCGGCTCGTCTCCCCATTTGTTATCTGGGTCTGGTTGCGGTATCGACTCGATGAGCAGCTGCGAGTATGGATGCTTGGGCTCTAGGATCACCCGCTCGACGGCGCCGGATTCGACTACCGAGCCGCGATACATGACTAGGATGTTGTCGCTGATCTGGAGCGCGGTTGTGAGGTCGTGAGTGATGTAGATGACGGAGATACCGATCTCGCGATTGAGCCGACGGATGCTGTCCAAGATCGTCGCGCGCAACGACGCGTCGACCATCGATACCGGCTCGTCGGCGAGGATCAGACGGGGTTTTATCAACAAGGCGCGGGCGACCATGATTCGCTGTCTTTGACCACCGCTGAGCTGGTGAGGGAAACGACCAAGCGTGTCGCCGGGTTGCAATCCTACCATCGCCAACGCTTCTTCGATCATTGCCATCTTGGCTTGGCGCGAAGTGGCGAGTTTGAAGCGATTGATCGGCGTCTCGAGGACGTGATCGACTTTGTAGAACGGATTGTAGGAACCGAACGGGTCTTGGTAGATCGATTGGACTTCCTGCTTGAAGTCCCATGACTGTCTGCGGGATAGATTTGTGAAATCGTTGCCGCGGTAGTAGACGGTGCCGAGAGTTGGATTGATCGTACCCATCAGCAATCGAGCGAGCGTCGTTTTACCGGAGCCGCTTTCGCCGGCGATCGTTGTGATCTTCGGCTCGTCTTCGTCGATGGTCAGCGAGACATCGTCGACGGCGACGATCGGAGGTTTGCTGGAAAATGCCCCGCCGCCGAACATTCGCGAGACGTGATCGAGACGCATGAACTCGCTCATCACGCAACCTCCTCGTCGTACAGGTGGCATGCCACGCCGCGCCCGATTCCGATATCGAGGAAATCCGGCACGTCTGCGAAACACCGTTCGTGGACAGACGGACAGCGCGGATTGAACGAACAACCCGGCGGCAAGTTCAACAATGCGGGCTGCATCCCTGGGATGCCGACGAATTGGCGGCTGATATCGAACGAAGGCAAACTCTCGATCAAGAGCTGCGTGTAAGGATGTTTCGGGTCTTTGAAGACGTCGGGGACGGAGCCGACCTCTACCAGTTTGCCGGCGTACATCACCCCGATGGTGTCGGCGAACTGCGCGACTAGACCCATGTCGTGTCCGACGAGGAGCACCGCGGCGTCCAAGCCCTCTTGCAAGCGGCCGAGGGTCTGCATAATCTGTCGTTGCACGACGACATCGAGCGCGCTTGTCGGCTCGTCAGCGACGATGATGTTGGGGTTCAGCGAGATCGCGATTGCCATTGCGACGCGTTGCTTCATTCCACCGCTCAACTCGTGCGGGTGCAGACGCGCAACCGACGGATCGAGTCCGACACGAACCAGAAGGTCATAGACGCGTTCTTGCAGTTCGCCACGATTTGGCGGCGACTCGCCCGGGAGGACGTGGTCTGCGATTCCGTCGATGATCTGATCGCCGACACGCATTACTGGGTTCAATGAGTTCATCGCGCCTTGCGGAACCAATGCCATTTCGCGCAGGCGAATAGAGCGAATTTCGCGGTCATTCATCTCGACGAGATCGCGACCGTTCAGGTAGATGTGCCCGCCGGCGATGTGGCCGGGTTCGCGGGTCAGACGCATGATCGCCATCGCGAGGGTGCTCTTGCCGCTGCCAGATTCGCCCACAAGCGCGAAGCGCTCGCCTTGCTTCAAGTTGAAAGAGACGCCATCGACGGCTTTGACAGTGCCGCGGGGCGTGCCGTAGTAGACGCGCAGGTCTTCAATCCTGAGAGCGTAAGAATCGCTGTCAGTGACTGCGTCTTGCGTTTCTTGTTGCGCCGTGACCAATTTGTCGTTCGCTGGTATCGATTAGATTTGTCGTCGGAGTCTCGGGTTCGACCATTCGTCGAGTCCGGCTGATATGAGGAATAGGCTGACGAAAATGACGACGATGGCGATCAATGGGAATAGCCACCACCACCACATGCCGAGCGTTATCGCGCCGAACTGGATAACCCAGTAAATAGTCATTCCGAGAGATGGTGAAGAGAAGTCGCCGAGTCCGAGCGCCTCGAGTCCGATTGAAGCGAGGATCGAACCGGCGACGGAGGCGACGAAACTGGCGGTGATGTAAGGGATCAAGTTCGGCATCATCTCGCGGAAAATGATCGCGAGGCCGGACATTCCCGACTGGCGTGCGATCTCAACGTATGGCTGTTCCCTGAGGACTAGCACTTGGGCTCGAATCGTGCGCGAAGAGAACACCCATCCGACGGCTGCCAATCCGGCGCCCAACTGCCACCAGACGAGTTCGGTACCAAGTTGGATACGAATGATGATGAGGACGAGGAGTCCGGGGATCGATATGCCTACGTCGGTTAACAGCCTGATCAACACGTCAGGCAAGCCGCGATAGTATGCGGCGATAAACGCGGTCACCGTACCGATGCCTACTGACAGGAGACCGGCGATCAATCCGGTACCGAGCGTAAGCGGGATGCCACGCAGGTTGGTCGCGTACAAGTCGCGCGACTGCGTGTCGGTGCCCATCGGGTACTGGAAGAACGTCGGTCTTTCGTCTACTTCACGTTCGACGATGTCCTCGCACCAGGTGCACCAAGACGGCGGAATGCGTTTGTCCTTGACTGGTGCGCCGCCGCTGACGTAGGCATCGAGGTCCGGGTAGGTGAGAAGACCGATGATAGTGAATAACAGCAGTCCGCCAAGCATACCGAGTCCGACGATCAGCGACGGGTTGCGGCGTCCGTAGAGGAATATCGGCTCGATTCGTTCTTGGTAGAACGTGCCGGTGGGCATCGCGCCGGAAGATGCGGGCGGGCCGCCTGCCGAGTCTGTTGTCGCCGCGTCTTGCACTATCTCATCCCTGCGTGTATTTGACTCGCGGATCGATCAGCGGGTAGACCAAATCGACCAGCATGGTCATAAAGGCGAGCGAGATGATAATCGTCATCACGATGCCGGTGATTTGGAAGAAGTCGGAGACGCGGATGGCGTAGAACAGGGTATTGCCGAGTCCGGGGTACTGGAATAGAACCTCGACCAACACGGCGCCGGTCAGCAACGTGCCGAACGAGATCGCCAAACCGGTTACCTGGGGCAGCAGGGCGTTACGGATTGCGTATCGGACGAAAATGCGTGATCCATTGAGCCCTTTCGCGTCGGCTTGCACCATGAAGTCCTCGCCTTGCGTGTTAATCATCATGCCGCGCATTCCGATCGCCCAGAAACCGACTGCCGAGAACAGGATAGCCAGTGCCGGCAGGATCGCGTGTTTCAGTACGTCGAGCGCGAAACTGAGGCTCCACTCCGGCAGGTTGCCCGGGCTGTAGGCGCCGAAAAATGGCAGGAGGTTGAGCAGGATCGCGAAGATGAACATCAACACGAGTCCGAGCATGTACTGCGGTATCGCGGACAGCGTAAGGAGAGGCATAAAGGCGTAACTCAACCAACCCGGCGACCTCGACCATCCGAGCAACGCGCCCGCGAGCGTGCCCAAGACAAATGCGAGCAAAAGTGTGACGGTCATCAATCCGACGGACCACACGATGGAATCGAGGATGATCTCGTTGACGGTGCGAGGGAAGTACGCGATCGAGTAGCCGAAATCTAGACGCAGGAGGTCGTACATGTAGTTGATGTACTGCTGCTCGATTGGCAAGTCTAGACCGAGCCGCGCCGAGTATTCCTTCGCCATTTCGTTCATGCCGGCTTGCACCGAACCACCGCGTTGGGCTTCTAGGAGAAGCTTTTCCTTAACCGGGTCCTGTCCTGTCAAGCGGGGCAGGACAAAGATGACGGTTGCCGCTACCCAGATCGTGAGCATGAACAGCAGAACGCGTTGGACGATGAAGTTGCCGAAAAACGCGCTCAAGAACGCGGCTACGGGCAAGACAACGGCTTCGCGAAACGCGATTAAGAACCTGGCGACAGGCGCGGGGAACCCACGACGGATCAAACCCGCCATGAGGGCTGCGCGGTGCCGACGCGCTCGGGTACTTTCTGAATTCGTCAAAAATCCTCGTGTTCGCGATGTCGGTTTGAGGTTCAGGGTTTCGGGAAAGGACGATGCGACGCGGGTTACATCGACTCAAGCGATTTTAACGTTCAAACCGGTTAATCGCAAGTTATCCAGTCTACAGAGGACGAGGGAGAGGCCGACGCGGATGTCGGGCATTGGACGCTGATGGGAGTCGGTTTACTGAGGCGGCTTGGAAATCGATTGCAAAATTCGTTTGACAAACCTATCCGTTGGGGTAGACAATGTAACGTTGATTAGCGTTGAGCGGTCGCTGATGTTTCGCGCCTTTGCGCGCGGCACGTGGCGAGAGGTCCGCTCGGCTCGTAGGCAAAGAAAACGAGGAAGACAAGACAATGAATCTACCGTTCAAAATGGGACGTTATGGTTTGTTGGCGTTGCTCGCTGGCGTGATGGTTCTCGGAACCGCGATCGCATGTGGCGAGGAAGAGCCGACGGCGACCCCCGTCCCGCCGACCGCGACCCCGGTTCCAGCAACCGCGACTCCGGTCCCACCGACTCCGACCCCTGAGCCCGAAGAAGCCATGGGAATGGTCTTCGATCCGGGTGACGTAGCCGCGGATGACACTCTGACGCTGTTCCACGGCGGTTCCGAGGGACGTTTCATCGACCACGAACTGTGGAACCCCTACGCTATCGGTGCGAACCACCAGCAGGGTCCGAACCTGATTTTCGAGCCGCTCGCGTTCTTCTCGGCATTCGCTGACGAAGAGATCATGTGGCTGGCGGAAAGCTACAGCTACAACGATGACTTCACCGAGTTGACCATCAACTGCCGTGAGGGCATTACTTGGAGCGACGGCGAAGACTTCGACTGTGACGACGTCGTTTACACCCTGAACTCGCTCAAAGAACTCAAAGAGCAGGTTCGCTGGGGCAAGGACATCGACGCAGCAATGGACAACGCCGAACTGGTCGACCAGTACACCGCCAAGGTGAACCTGTTGCGACCGGACCCGCGCTTCTTCTTCCTGCTGACCTACAAGTTCGACATCGGTGTCTACATCGTTCCGGAGCACCACTACGCTGGCCGCGACTGGACGACGTTCGGCGACTATGACGCATCAAAGGGTTGGCCGCTTTCGACCGGACCTTGGCAGGTTACGACCTCCACCGAGCAGAAGGTGTTTGACCGCCGCGACTCTTGGTGGGGCGAAGGCGTCTCCGACCTCGGCGACTACGCCAAGCTGCCAGAAGTTAAGCGCATCATCTACATCCCGGGCGTGCCGCAAGAGCAGCGTGCACAGGCTTTGATCAACGACCAGGTCGATGGCGCAGCGATGACCACGCCGTCACTGATTAAGGAGACGCTTGACCAGAACGACTTCCTGATCACGCACTCCGGCCGAGACGAGCCGTATGGCTACGTCGACTGGTGGCCCGTGTCAATCGCGTTCAACACCAGCGGTAAGTTTGGTCCGTACGACAACCCGGACGTTCGCTGGGCGGTTTCGTTCTACCTCGACCGCGAAGAGCTTCGCGACCTTGCGTACGACGGCGCAGCAGCCTTCAACCCGCTGACCATGCCGCAGTACCCGCCGTTGCAGCCGTACTTCGACATCGCCACTGAGGTGATGGACGAGATCGGCCGCTCGACGCTCGACTACGACCCCGATCGCGGTGACGAGTTGCTAGAAGCAGCCGGCTTCCACAAGCACGATGGCATGTGGGAAGACGACGGTGGAAACACGATCAACTGCGAGATCGTCGGTTTCGGTGCATGGGTAGACCTCGGCCCGGCCGTCGCCCAGCAGTTGAAGAACCACGGCATCAACGCTAAGTACGGTCAACCGACCGATGCCTCTAGCCGAATGGCGGAAGGTAACTTCGAGTGCCTGATGTTCGGACACGGCGGTTCAGTCCGTGACCCGTACTTCACGATGAAGCTCTACCAGTCGTCGTCAGTGAACATTCCTGGCGGTCACCAGGTGAACTTCTACCACTGGGAAAACGAAGAGTGGGACGAGCTGACTGACGAAGTTGCGAAGACTTCTCCTGAGAACACGGCGGAGATGTACGACCTCTGGCGCAGGGCAGCCACGATTTGGCTGACCGAGTTGCCGGACGTTCCGATCCTCGAGTTCTACCACCGCATCGTCATGAACACAAAGCGATGGGACAACTGGCCGCAAGGCGACGCCTCAGTCGGCGCAGTCGACGTGACCGGTTACGTCAACGAGGCATGGTGGCACCTGACTTGGTCGCTGGTGATCCACAAGCTGGAGAAATCCTAACCAACTACTCTCCGTTCAGGCCGAATGACCTAAACGGTTAGCAGACCAGAGATTAGAGCCGTGCCCGGACCATCCGGGCACGGCTCTTTTTTGTGTTACGATGCAGGCGGTTTAACCGCCGAGGTCAGAGTGGGTTACGCGAGCGAAAAGACGTTGAAACAGGCAATAGTCATCCCGTTGGTTGTGTTGATCGCGTCAGCATTTGCATTCAGTTGTGGCAGTGCTGAAACGGAAGCCGGGTCCGATATGTCGGAAGTTGCTGTCGAGACAATCGACGAGACGGCGGTCAATCCGATAGGTGACCGTCCCGAAATCAGCGCGTGGACGCGCCCGAACAGCGCGTTGACTTATGAACAATTCGTCGAGGCCGGTTGGAAGCAGTATCAGATATACGAGGTGGACACGCTTCCTGGCGCTCTGGACGCGCGCTACGGGTTCTACAACCGGAAGGACGTTGAGATTCGTCGGTACGAGTCTCATGACGACGCGATGGAACTAGGCGCAAAGTCGGCGCAAGAGGCTTTGGAGCGGGTGGTGCATGACGGTTCAGGGTTTGCGAGCCGACGCGTGTACGGCGGATATCTAGTCGTTGGAAACCTCGTGATGATGTGCGAGATCTCAACGGACGACTGCTTGGAACTGATCGCGGCGGTCGAACAGCGGGCGGCGGAGTGATCGGTACGCGGTAACGGAATCGGGAAATCGGCGTGCGATATGCACTATGGATTCCGGCTTTCGCCGGAATGACGAGGGTTTGCGAATGACGGGGGGTTTGCGTCGGAATGACGAGGGTTTTTCGCCGGAATGACGGGGGATTTGCGCCGGAATGACGAGGGTTGTGCGCCGGAATGACGATGGTTCTCGAATGTCGAGGGTTTCGCGATGGATGCGGCTATTCCAACTCTTTGAGCAGGTTGTCGCAGTTTTCGATGGACTGTTTGCTTTCTAGCCCTTCGCACATGAGGATCATGTTGCCGACTACTATATAGTCCCAATAGCGAGGGGAGTACGCGCAACCAGAGTGGGGCGTGTCGGCGTCACGGCTGCATCGGCGCCGGTCTTTGGCGCCTTCCTCCCAAATCACGTCGTCGCCGATCACTACGGCATCGTCACCGGTCACGTGTTCGGCATAGGGTATGCCTTCGTCCAACAATGTCTGGTGATCGGGGTAGAAACGGACTTCGTAGTCGAGACGGTTGTAGATGACACGCCATGCAGCATCGGCACCGGGGAGGGCTTCGACATCGTAGTCCTTGTTTGCCTTGACGCCGGCCGTTTTGAGGTCATCGATGCTGTACGTGCCGTCGGCGCTGCGGATTCTGGGATCGACTGCATCCTGTGCGGGCGCTCCATCCGCAGCATCGCCGCCATCATCAGAACCACACGCTATCGAGATCGAAACGGCAAGGAGAGCAGCGAGTCCGAGCAGTAGGGCTAGGACGATTCCGGTGGAGCGTTGACGGGTGTTGCTTTGCATCATGGTTCTGATCTTGACGTCGGTAGCTATTGGAGGGCGGTGTACAAGGCTTCGCAGTTTTTCAAAGCGGAAGCCGAATCCCTGCCTTGGCATAGTAGCACCAAATTGCCGGCGACTACATAATCGCCGTACTTCGCGAGGTCGCATCGGCCGGAATGGTGCGACCCGCGCACGTTGGCGGCGCAGGTACGACGTTGCGATAGTCCTTCGTCCCATCGTTGCTTGGAACTGGCGATGACTGCGCTTGACCCTGTGGCTTCGATCGCGAAATCCACACCATCAGAGAGCGCGGTCGCGTGATCGGGGTAGATGCGCGCCTCGTATTCCTTGCGGTCATACGGGTCGGGTCCGAAAAATCCGTAGATCGCAGCCGTTGCTCCGGGTAACTCTTCCACATCGTAGGTCTTGCTCAATTTGAAATTCGCGAGATGCTCGAACTGCGCGACGGAATAATCGCCGTCGGCGTTCAACACTTGCACCTCGCGCTCTTCTGTCGGAGCATCTTCGACGCTGGCGGGTGCCGGAGCAGGAGTTGGCGTGTTTTCCGCGTTGGAGTCGCGTCCAACGATCTCGAAATCTGCTCGATTGAGTGTGCTCTCTTGCGAATCGTTGCCGCAGGCAAACGACGAAACTACGCCGAGAACGAGGAACGACCCAATCGCGAGGCGTACGATTAGCGATTTGCGTCGATGTTGTCTGGCGGTGCCGATCACTGCGACTGCAACGCATCCATCAGCGCATTGCAGTTGGCGAGTGAAGTCTCGGAGTCTTTGCCTTGACAGAGCAAGACCAGGTTGCCAGCCACGACGTAATCGCCGTATTTGGCGTTGTCGCACTTGCCGGAATGGTGAGAACCGCGGGTGTTGCCGGAACATGCACGACGTTGGACCAAGCCTTCATCCCAACGTTGGATGTCTTTGGCGATCACCGCGTCGGGACCGGTGGCTTCGTTCGCGAAATCGACGCCGATGGTTATCGCCGTGTCGTGATCCGGGTAGAACCGTGCCTCGAACTCTTGGCGGTCATACGGGTCGGGACCGAAAAAGCCGTAAACCGCATCGGTGGCCTCGTCGAGACCTTCGACTTTGTAGTTCTTGCTCTTCTTGAAGTTCGGGGTGTTAATCAAGTCGTCGACGGTGTAGACGACATCGGTCGCTACGACCTCTACGCCGGGCGGTCCGCTATCGGCGGTATCCGCGGCAGTGTCGGCTGGGGCTGTATCGTCGCTCGCTCCATCTCCGCTGTCCGCGTTGCCGCATGCCATCGCCAAGCCCAACGCGACGACGAAAATCGAGAGCCCGAACATGCGAAGTCCGGGCAGCGAGAATCTTCGCAGGATCATATCTACTCGCTCCTGAATCTGTGTGCTTGCCGTTACCGTCGCGGCAAGCGTGTTGCCGTATCACCGAATGTGTCTAACAATCTTATCAACTTGCTACGTTGCGCGAAGCAGATGCGGATTTCAGTCATCGCTCTCGATGGACTGCAACAGCCGCGCACAGCGTTCGGCGCCTTGCGTTGCATCGCGTCCCTCGCAGAGTGCGATGACGTTGGCATAGATGAAGAAATCGCCGTATCGAGGTGTGGGCGAACCGCGAGTGTGGACAATCGTGCGGCGATCGCGTAACCCTTCGGTGTATCTGGCAAAGTCTGGGTCGATGATGGCTTCCGGACCCGCGCCTTCAATCGCGAACGACTTGCCGAACTCAGCAGCGTCTTCGTGTGAGTCGTAGAAACGGACTTCATACTGGACCGGGTTTCCGTCAATCTTCCAGAAGAAGAGCGAGACACCATTGGCGGACGGCAATCCTTCAGTCTTGTAGTCCTTGGAGTGCTTCAAACCGACATCTTCAAAATCAGCGACGGTCAATTGGCGTTCCGACGGTTTTACTAACTGTGTGACCGGCCCATCGTTCTGCGTATCCGCGGAGGAATCAGAAATCGATCCACCGCCACACGCCGCGATGAACGCTAACGCGGTTGTGATCAGGATTGCGGGATATAGATGTCTCATCTGGATTCGAGGGCATCGACTAGGGCAGTGCATCGATCCCAAGCTTCGGCATCGTCGCGCCCTTCGCAGAGAACGACCATGTTTGCGTAGATGGCGTATGTGCCGTATTTGGGTTTTGGCGCAGCGCGGAAATCGAAGATTGTGCGTCGGTCGCGGATGCCTTCCTTGTATTCAGCATCGTCGGAGTCGAGGATCGCGTCTTCGCCACTGCCTTCCTCAGCGGGCGCAGTGCCAAGCTCAACGGCGTCGGCGTGCGATTTGTAAAACCGTGTTTCGTACTCGACGGCAACGTTGTTGACGCGCCAGAAGAAGAGGCGTGCCTCAACGCCACCCGGTAGCGTCGATACATCGTACTTCTTGCCAGATTTCAAACCGAGCGATGCTAGGTCATCGCTTGAGAGCGCGACATCACGGTAGAAGGTTCTGGTTTCGGCTTCATCACCAGAAACGTCGGAAACACTGGCTCCATTCCCATCGCCGGATCCGCAACCGATCGCGAACACGGCAGGTAGCAGAGCGATGTAGGCAAGGGGTTTGAAAATGCCGATCAATGTTCCGTCGTCGTGATTCCGATCTCTATCGGTTATCAAGTGCCTCGATCAGCGCCGAACATCGATCCCACCCCTCAAGATCGTCTTTACCCTCGCACAACACGACCATGTTGCCGTAGATCGCGTACGCGCCGTACTTGGGTTTCAGGACGGAATTCGGATACTTGAAGACTTTTCGGCGGTCTCGAATGCCCTCTTTGTAGACTGCAACATCCTCGTCGATGATGGCATCTTCTCCGCTTCCTTCTTCCGCTGGCGCGGTGCCGAGCGTTACTGCATCGTCGTGCGATTCGTAAAACCGTGCTTCGTACTCGACGGCGATGTCGTTCACTCGCCAGTAGAGCAGTCCTGCCTCGACGCCGCCGGGAAGGGTCTCGACATCGTAGACTTTGCCCGATTTGAGACCGAGCGTAACTAGGTCGTCTCCTGACAAGATGTCAGTTCGATCCAAGACTCTGGAATCGCCTTCTTCGGCAACTGATCCATCGTTGCCAGCATCGCTGCTTCCGCAACCGATCACTATCATTGCGAACGAGATCAAGCAAACTGCCATGAAAGATATACGCAGCAGCACGGTCAATTCCCTGCCGTTTCTTGGAGTGCGTCCGCCAACTCTTCGCACCGCTCAAGGGCTTGTTCGCCCGCGGCACCGCCGCACAGCATGACGATGTTGCCGTAGATGGCATACGATCCGTATCTCGGACCGACGCCGCTGCGTGCACCGCCGCCGACTCCCGACCCGACGATCATGCGGCGGTCCTTCACGCCTTCTTTGTATGTCGCATCGTCGGCGTCAAGAACAGCATCGGCTCCCGAACCTTCTTCGGCTAGAGCTGTACCCAATTCGACGGCGTCGGCGTGACTGGCGTAAAACCTAACCTCGAAATCGATAGGGTCGCCGGATGCAACTCGCCAGAAGCCGAAAATCGCGGCTGTAGCACCGGGCAGACCATCCAGTTTGTAACTGCGCGACTCTTTGAAGCCGATTTCGGATAGGGCATCGGGTCCAAACGTGGTGTCGATATCCATGACCTGTTGGAAACCGACATCGCCCGATTCCGCCGCGCCTCTGCCGTCGTTGCCGCAGGCGGTCAGTGCCAGCACCATCGACACCGCGGCAATCGACACGAGGGCAAAGTTCACTATGTTGTTCAATCGCATCAACTCGATTCCATCCTCAAACCATAGTGAATGATAGCCGAACTGGGCGACCGAGCGCGACGCCATCACTCCCGTGTGAGATCCAGAACGGCAATTGCGTATGAACTGAGTTATAGACTGAAAAACAGTGGGGCTGTAGCTCAGTGGGAGAGCGCCTGCTTTGCAAGCAGGAAGTCACGGGTTCGAATCCCGTCAGCTCCACCAGGCAAACGGATCGCAAATGGCGAATTCACAGGACAATCAGGAACCAACGTCGGCTGTCGAACCCGCAAAGACCCATCGAGATCCAACCGCGGATCACGTAAGCGAAGCTGAAGCCAATTTGCTTCGGGCGAAATTGCAGGCGTTTCTGTCGAGAAATCCCGAATCTGACGTCGGGACCGGCCGGCGCGAGCTGTCGGTATGCCGCCTGTGGGGTGAGGATGCGATTGAAATCCCTATCGGTAGCGACGAAGATGAACTGATAGAAGCACTGAACGCGGTGCGGTTGCCGCCTCGATTTACTGCGATTTGGCATGACGAGACAAAGGAGTTCGAAGTTATCTTCACAGTGCTTCGGCGAGAGCATCCTCTAATCGATCGGACATTCGATTTTCTTTACAATGGAACTTCGTATTCCTGCGGCTTTGGGTCGTCAAGCCCAACTCTAATGACAATCGCCCGTCATGCACGACACTCCGGAAGCCCCTCACGCTCCGATTTTAGGAATCTCCAGCTCTTTTACAGCTTTGAACGCTGGAGGCGCGAAAACCCGGACGGCTACAACGCTACGCAACGGATCCCTACTTCGTTTTGGATCCGCGGGATAGAGGAGTACGATGACGAACTCGTCGGTGACCTCGTCCGTAACCTCAATTTCTATATGTCGTATTTCGATAGAGGTACGCCTACGATTTTGGTTCACGAAGAACACGTCGTGCCCTTGAAACCCAACGAGGTCAACCGTTCGCACGCCAAATCCTTCCCGGAAACGATATCTGCGCAAAACATCGATCAACACCTCCTCATCCTCTGGGCAAGTGCTGAACAAGGCGACGTATTCCTGAGATTTATCCACTACTACCAAATACTCGAGTACGCCGGGTTTTATCACATCCAAAACAAGATACGGAGCGAGGTCGAGAGAGCTATCGCTGCGCCCGATGCCGTGTCGCGCCCAGAAAGGGTGGCACAACAATTGTTGGATGCTGTTACCAAAGATACCAGAGGTAACGTCGACAAAATAAACGCTGCTATCGAAGACTGTGTGAATACGCGGGAAATTTGGGATGCTTTGAGCGGATCGATCAGCAGATTCTCCGAAGAGGTCGAACTGGATGGGGGATTCGTTTTGCCCGCGGTTGTGAGCACTGTGGCATCTTACGAGGAATTTGACGAAAATTGGAATAAACTTTTCGTTCCTGCTCTGCATCAGGTTCGGAACGCGCTTGTTCACGCCCGCGAGTCTCGGCAAACTAAATCGATAGCGCCAACGATCGCCAACCACGCTCGATTAGCTCCGTGGCTTTTGCCTCTTTCTCAGACGGCGGCAAGGGTCATGTTGTACAGCAAACTGTGAACCGCGCCTTGACCACCTTACTCATATGGCCAGGGGCGGAACCAAGATAAATCTCCATCTCTGGTTTCGTGGCACACTAACATCGTCCGTCTGCGCGCATCGTCTAGGAGCGCTCAACTGGTTACTAGATAGTTTCGATTGGCGTCGACGATTCCAACCGATCCCATCCGGGAGTGGCACGACCACCGTCCATAGCGACGGTGGCGAGATCCCAATCATCGCTTCGTAAGCCGGGTTGACCACGCCTTCGATCAATCTGAACTCCGCAGAGACCTAGCCCCGAAACTTACAAGCGCTCGATATCCGACGCGCTCACTCCATACGTTGATAGCGTCGTCACGCTCCGTCATCAATCGGTCTACCGCTTCCAGCACGTCTTCTCCGACAGCCCAACTTCCGCTGTCGACGTCGATAGACACGACCTCGCCATGATGATCCGTCTCAACTTCCGGCCGGATGTTCCGCTCGTATATCTCCTTGCCTAACCGGGCGATTTCTTCCTTCGGACGGGTGGCACCCGAATGCTTGTTGGAGGATCGCGTCGGCGCGACGGTATCAAAATCCCGCATATCTTCCTCTCATTGACACGTGCTCATTGCTCTGCATTTTACTAATCTTGTCGGTCGTATCGATGCGCGGGTAAACGTGACTTTTGCAACTCGTCCAACGGAACTGATAGGGCACCGCGAATGGAGTCGATCAGCATGCCCCCTTCGCGAAGCGTAAGGGGGCGCGAACGAGCGAAGCGATGTGAGCGGGGGATGCCCCGCATGGACTCAATCCGCTGGCAGGCAATCCGACGCACGCCGCTTGTGGAACACCGCGGGCATCCCCCCTAGCCCCCCTTACGCTTTGCGAAGGGGGGAATTTGCCATCGCATATAATCCAACCCATCCCCGCCTGATGCGTGGAGGTTCCGCAATGACCACCGTTGACACAACCCGCACCTACGACGGCAACGGCGTCGCCGTGGCTTCGAACGGCGCGGACTACTTCGTCTTCCCCGAACCGGAGTACGACCAGCTCGACAAGATGACAAACTTCGATCATATTACGGCTACCGGCAACGCCCTTCACGTCGCCATGCATCTCGGCAACCTGGACTCCACGCTCGTCGCCGGCGACCGATACGTGAGCCTCGGCGTCACGGGAGACATGAAAGGTCTGCGCTACCCCGACATGCTCGTCGCGTTCGACGTCTTTCCGGGCGCGTACAAGAGGCGAAACGCCTACGTCATCTCCGAACAGGGCAAGCCGCCCGACTTCGTCCTCGAGGTCGCATCGGAATCGACGGGACATATCGACGCCGGCCCGAAGCGCGACGACTACGCTGCGCTTAGCATCCCCGAGTACTGGCGCTTCGACGAGACCGGCGAGTTCCACGGCACGCGCCTCGCCGGCGATCGCTTGGTCGACGGACGCTACGAACCCATCGAAATCGTCGAAGTCGAAGGCGGCGTCCTTCAGGGCTACAGCGAAGTCCTGAACCTGTTCATCCGCTGGGAAGACGGCCGCCTCGCATGGCACGACCCCGCAACCGGCCAGCACATCCCAACCTTCGAAAGCGAACGCGAACGCGCCGACCGTCAACAAGCCCGCGCCGACCATCAACAAGCCCGCGCCGACGCTCTCGAAGCCGAACTGCGAAGCCTACGAAGCGAGTGACCCACACGTAGGGGCACGCCCTTGTGGCTGCCCCGGTGCGGGGCGGGGTACGCCGAGCGCGCCTAACCGCCAAACACCGCGCCCGGAATGACAGGGGCGCACACACAATGACAGTGAGTTGCGCGAACGGAGCGCAACAACAAGCCCCCTTCGCGAAGCGTAAGGGGGCGCGAACGAGCGAAGCGATGTGAGCGGGGGATGCCCCGCATGGAGTCGAATGGCTGGCAGGCAATCCGACGCACGCCGCTTGTGAAACACCGCGGGCATCCCCCCTAGCCCCCCTTACGCTCCGCGAAGGGGGGAACTTGCCATCGCATATAATCCATTCCATCCCCGCCTGATGCGTGGAGGTTCACCATGACCACCGTTGACACAACCCGCACCTACGACGGCAACGGCGTCGCCGTGGCTTCGAACGGCGCGGACTACTTCGTCTTCCCCGAACCGGAGTACGACCAGCTCGACCAGATGACGTTATACAAAGGCCTCCACCACCACGGTTCCGCATATCTCCTGAGGCACCACTTCGGCGACTCCCCCACGACGATCATCGACAGCGAGCGCTACATCGCGCCATATTTCACAGGCGACTTGACGGGATTGCGATACCCCGACCTCCTGATCGCGTTCGACACCGACCCCGAGGCGCTCGAACGCAGCAACGCCTACGTCATATCCGAGCAGGGCAAACCGCCGGATTTCGTCCTCGAGATCGCCTCTCCTTCGACCGGCAAGATCGACGCGGGCCCCAAACGCGAAGACTACGCTGCGCTCGGCATCCCCGAGTACTGGCGCTTCGACCAGACGGGCGAGTATCACGGCGCCAGACTAGCCGGCGATCGCTTGGTCGACGGACGCTACGAACCCATCGAAATCGTCGAAGTCGAAGACGGCGTCCTGCAAGGCTACAGCGAAGTCCTCAACTTGCACCTCCGCTGGGAACACGGCCGCCTCCGATGGCACGACCCGGAAACCGGTCAGCACATCCCAACCTTCGAAAGCGAACGGCAATCCCGAATCGCAGAACGCGACCGCGCCGACCGTCAACAAGCCCGCGCCGACGCTCTCGAAGCCGAACTGCGAAGCCTACGAAGCGAGTGACCCACAACGTAGGGGCAGCCACGAGGGCGTGCCCATACGATGTGCGTTCGGCCGTGCCTCTGGATGCGGGATATCGGCGGTGTAACAACCGCGAATGCGTTGCGTTGATGATGGGATTGCTAGTACGATTGACTAGAACCTGCAGAAAGGGTTCGGAAACGTTTGCGTGTCGCAGATCGCCAGATGCTCGACGTGCGACGCCGCAAATCGACGCCCGCAAAGGATTGGAAACGTGTTGAACACTGTTACGTCATTGATCAGGATCAAAAACGTCGCCGCAACTGCGCTCATCGTAGCCGCACTATGCGCCGTCGCGTTCAGCGCGATATCCGTGCAACCGCAAAACGACGCTCAGGCGCAGAGCAAAGGGTTCACAATATCGAAAACGTCGATCAGCACGGCAGAAAATATCAGTCCAAACTTTCCCACGTTCACCATCGTTCTGGATGCCGTACCAGCCGGCGACGTTCGGTTCACGATCAGTTCTAGCGATTCTTTTGCGGTTTCGACTGATCAAGCCGACGTGACGTTTACGACAACCAACTGGGATACCGCCCAGACTGTGGCTGTACTCCCACAATCCGACACGGACGGTGCCGACGAGGAAGAAACGTTAACTGTAAGGGTTGACGACGACCAAACCAATGATGACGATTACGACGATTTGGATGACCAGACTCTCACGGTCAAAGTCGCCGACGACGACCAGGGCATCACGGCTCAGCTCAAAGGCGATTCGACGAACACCGACTGCACCACTCCGGGAAACGTGATCGACTCCGATAACCTGTTCATCGTCACCGAGGAAGCCGGCTGGGACCTTTACTGCGTCAAGTTGGCGGCTGAACCAACAGAAGTTGCCGTCGGCGAGACGGCCAAGATAGTCACCGTCACCATCACGTCTGACAACCCTGACGTCACGCTGGACACCGACCGCGCCAAGGACGCCTTTCAGAACACATTGACATTCACGGGCGATGTGGGCACCACTGAAGGGTCCTGGAACACGCTCGTCCCGGTGCATGTGAAAGTCGGCAGGGACGACGACGTCAGGCCGGACGATGAAACCGCGACGCTGAGCCATGCGGCGACGGGCGGCGGATACAGCCTCGGCGCTGACGAGACCTCGGCGCAAACGACGGTGTCCATCCGAGATAACGACCCTGGCATCGCCATCACCGGCATGACGGAAGGCGGGCTGGTGCTCGAAGGCGAGTCATCCCAACATGCCACTGATCATTTCAGGGTGTCCTTGACGACGCAGGACACGACCACCTCGGAAGTGACCGTGACGATTACCGAGGTGATCGCCGACGGCGACGCAACCCAGCTGACGTCAGGCACGTTGGCTTTCGACAACAACTCGGCGACGTTCTCCTCGAACCTCGGCATAACGCGCACTGTTGATTTCACGCCCGCAGATGACAGTGCCACCGACACCAAACACGAGGACTCGCCCCTCCAGCTCAAGATCACTGCATCCGACGGCACCGAAAAATCCGCCGGCGGATACGGCACCGTCGCCGACCCGACCGAAGTCCTAGTGGACCTCACCATCGTCGACGACGACCGCGCCCCGGGCGTCACGATTGAACCGACGACGCTTAACATCGATGAAGGCATGAGCAAGACCTACAACGTGTACCTCGATGCCGCGCCGACTAACGACCCCACCTCCGCCGGTGTTCAGATCAACATGGCGATCAAAGACAACATGGGCGGCATATTCGTCGATGGCGACACGTCGGCCGCCGGCAATCAGCAGACGATCGAGTTCCGATCGAGCAACCCCGGCGGAACCGATCCGTGGAACCGGTGGTTCATCCCAAGGATGGTCACCGTCATCGCAGCGACCGACGCCGACATGTCCGACGACAAGGGGATAAAGATCGCACACACCATCACCCAGGTCGGAAACGAGACTGTCTACACCGACCTCCCGAAATATAATATCTCGAACAAAGGCATAGTCACAGTTAACGTGACGGACAAATATGGATCCGACAGCACCGCGGGTTCGTCCGATCAGGTCGACATCCGCAGCGTTTCGCCGAGCGTGAAGGGCGTAACCGTATCGGCCGGCGACACCGTCCGGCTGATGGTCAACGTCTACGCGCTCGAGAACAATCTCCTGCAGAAGCTCGCCGAGCGAGTCGGGTTCGACTGGACGGTCAACGGCGTCGCGATCGCCGACACCGGCGGCAAGGGCAACGACGAGATCAGCTACACCGCGCCGTCGTCGCCTGGCACCTACATCGTCAAAGCGACGCTGATGGGCAACGAATGCCTCTACACCGGCACCGGCGACGACTACGGCAAGAACTGCGAAGCCGAGTTCGAGATCAAAGTCCGACGTTCCGCTCCGGCCGCCGAGCCGACCGCGGTTCCGGTGAACCCGTTGGGCGAGATCCCCGAGATCATCTCCGGCAACGACGGCAAGCAGTACGAAGTGTTTACGCCAGAAGAAGGCGGAACGTTCGACGGCGACTCGCACTCGATAACCGCCGGCTCCGGCATCGTTCCGAGCGGCGAGTACATCGGTGTACGGATGGACGGCGCAGGCTCTGCATCCAACGCGGGCATGACCGCGCACCGCTACACATTGGTGGGTGACGCGTTCACGATTTCCGTCGCTGAAAGCGCGGGCGAGGCGATCAACTCGTACGCGTTGAACGGCGCGGCGAAGGTCTGTCTGCCACTGCCCGCGGCGGCACGCTCGAACATCTCCGACATCGCACTGGTTGTCAAGATGTCCAACGGTTCGCTGCAGATCCTGTCTGGCACCGTCCGCATCGCGGGCGCGTCAGGCCCCGACGTCTGCGGACACGTCAGCAGCATCCCGGCGACGGTAGCCGTTGGCACCGCCGGCGCGCCGGCCGCGTTCACGCCGACACCGGAGCCGACCAGCACCCCCGAGCCGCCCGAAACCGGCGGCACCGCGCCCACGAACGGCGCACCGCTGGCCCTCATCCTCCTCCTAGGCATCGCCGCCGCCGCGCTAGGCACGTTCCTATTAGCCGGCCGGCGCGCAACACGCTAAACAACAACGCACCCGTAGGGGCACGCCCTTGTGGCTGCCCCGGTGCGGGGCTGGGTACGCCAAGCGCACCAACGCGCCGGACGTCGCGCACCACGCCGGAGATTCCTCGCTTCGCTCGGAATGACAGGGTGCGAACGCAATGGCAACCGGGTTCGACGTCGCGTCGGTACTCGAAAGATCGTGATGCGTCTGGCGTACCCCACCCCGCACCGGGGCAGCCACAAGGGCGTGCCCCTACGTTTGGGTTTGGCGTACCGCGCGATGATCGGCGGATCGATGCGTCTTGCGTCACTCCCGTCCTGACCTTCATCCGTCGATGGGGATAGGGGTTCATTGGCGCAACATCGCGCTTTCGTAAAGTGCAAGGGGACTAGGGGATGCACGGCGAGGTGCGGGTGTGGTGAGCGCCAGCCACGGCGATATCAGATTATTCGTTCGATGTTTTGCCAATCCGTGCCGTTTCGATATGTAACTATGATATAACATGTGTGGTGTGCGTTAGCATGATTTGCCAAAAGCGCACGATATGCGATAATCTGACATCAAGGAGTTGGCCTCGTTATGACGACGGCGACGAGAGAATCTACACAAGACCCCCAGCTAGAGGAGATGGCGGAAGATCTAGCCATGCGGATCACCCGCATTGACGCACGACTCGACGCGATGGCAACGAAGGAAGACGTTGCAATTCGATCCGGCGAACTTGAGAAACGGATGGAAGTGGGTTTCGCGGAGCAAAGAGGTGAGATGGATCGGCGTTTCGCGGAACAAAAAGGCGAGATGGACCGGCGTTTCGCGGATCTAATTGGTGAGATGAACCGACGGTTCGCGGAGCAGGACGCGAAGATTGCGGAGGCTGGCCGACGGCAGATCGTTTGGACCGTTGGAGCCATGGTTGCCGTCGGAACACTGATCGTTACGGTATTGACGATCATGGGGTAGAAATGGCGTATCGATTTCCCCGTCGCGCATCAAGTTCCATCCTTTGCGTCGCGTAAGTGGGTTGCCGGCAGCTACCACACCTCCCGGGCATCCCCCGCTCACATCGCTTCGCTCGTTCCGCGCCCCCTTACGCTTCGCGAAGGGGGGCGTACGATCGCCTCCATTCGCGAACACCCTGTCATTGCGAGCGCGGCACCCTGTCATTGCGAGCGAAGCGAGGAATCTTCCCCCCTTCGCAAAGCGTAAGGGGGGCTAGGGGGGATGCTCTGGCAGGTGTTTCACAAGCGGCGTCCGTCGAATTGCCTGCCAGCGGTTGGAGTCCATGCGGGGCATCCCCCGCTCACATCGCTTCGCTCGTTCGCGCCCCCTTACGCTGAAGCGAAGGGGGCGTACGTTTGGTCACTGGGGCGTTGGCGAATGGCGTGGCGTTGCCGTTCAGGCGGTGGCTTCGGATGCTATGGCGTCTTTGCCGAAGCGTTCGGCTGCTTGGATGGTGTCGCGGACGTCTTCCCATGTTGTGGTGGAGTTGAGGATGCAGATTCTGAGGGAGAAGGTGCCTTTAAGGGCAGTAGACGACACGAGCGACGGATCTTCCCAGAAGAGGCGGGCGAGCACGGTTCGGTTGATCTGCTCCAAGGTTTCTTCGTCGAGGTCGATGTCTTCGGGGTTCACCCTGAAGCAGACGACTCCGAGCGAAGTGGGACTCATGATCTCCAGAATTTGACTGTCTCTGACGTATTCATCGGCCTGGTCGGCGAGTTCCATGCTCTTGGATATGGCGCGTCGGAATGCTGCCATGCCGAAAGTCTGGACGGACATCCAGACCTTTAACGCTCTGAACCCGCGACTGAACTGGAGTCCACGATCGACGAAATTCGGGTGGTTCGCGCCCCAAACGGTGTCTTGGAGGACGTCGGGTCTAACCCTGAATGGTGCCTCAAGCGTTTCAGCGTCCTTGACCATCAGGCAACCCACTTCGTAAGGCTGGAAGAACCATTTGTGGGCGTCGAGTTGGACGGAATCGGCGCGTTCGATCCCTCGCAACCGTTTCTTGCCTTCCTCAGTCGCGACGGCGAATCCGCCATACGCGCCGTCAACGTGCAGCCAAATGTTTTCCGACTGGCAAAAATCAGCCATTTCTTCAAGCGGATCGATGGAACCGGTGCTGGTCGTGCCTGCGGTTGCACACACGACTATGGGGTTAAAACCGGCGGCACGGTCATCTGCAACGGCGCGCTTGAGCGCTTCCATATCGATGCGAAAGTTATCGTCGCTCGGGATCATGCGGGTGCACTCGGGGCGGACTCCCACGGTCATCGCGGCTCGGTTCAACGCGATGTGGCTCTGGTCACTCATGTACGCCGTAGGGCGCTCTGGGTTTCCCGCTGCTTCACGCGCCGCGATAAACGCATCGAGACCGGAGACCGAACCACCGCTGGTGAGTATCCCGCCGGCACTTTCCGGATAGCCGAGCCAGCGCCGGAACCATTCAATGACGACCAGCTCAACCTGACTAGGTCCGCTCGCAGTAAACCAAGTAATCGCATTGATGTTGAACCCCGCCGCCACAAAGTCGGCGACGATGCCGGGCCAGGTGGGCGAAGACGGGATGAATCCGAAGAAACGCGGGTGACCGAGCCGTGCCGCGTAGGGCATAACCTCGCGAGCTGCCCGGTCCAGCACTTCATTAGCGGGTTTACCGTTTTCGGGAGGGTCTTCCAACAGCATCGACTCCAAGCCTTCGCGGAACTCACCGTCCCAGGCGTCTCCTTGCGACTCATTCTCGATGCGATCCACCAGAAGTTGTGCCGCCCGGTTGGCGAGGTCCAGCATCTCATCGGGCGTCATCTGTAGGTCGCGGTGCGTGTCTGTCATGTAAGTGAACTTTCTTGAATCAGCGGATTTCCGGTTACTGTATGGTACTGGAACGCGCTGATTAAATCCGTCTACCGATCCGTTGAATGTCGAGAATGCCGAATTGGGACTAGCGTCCACCCGCGTGTCGCCCCGATCCCTTGAAGAGCCACCGTCCGCCTCGGTGCTGAGTTGGCTTCTTGAATCGGACCCCGCCATCCGCTGGCAAGTCCTCCAAGACCTAACCGACGCCGATGTCGATTACGTCGCCGCCGAGCGTGCCCGCGTGGCAGATGAG
The DNA here is from genome assembly GCA_963662485.1 of Dehalococcoidia bacterium. GTDB lineage: Bacteria > Chloroflexota > Dehalococcoidia > Lucifugimonadales > Lucifugimonadaceae > Bin127. The sequence continues at coordinate 1,081,192 of OY759581.1, forward strand.
GGATGGGGCCGACGACTGCTCGATGCTCAGCGCCCAGACGGGCAGTGGGGCGATGGGGAGACGCACCCGTTCTGGTGGACGAATCTGTACACCCTCCTCTACCTCCGTGACCTCGGTGTGGATCCCGAAAGCGATCGCACGCGACACGCAATCGAGTTAGTGCACTCGAACGTGACCTGGGGGCCGTGGCACGGAGAATCGCCGTTCTTTGAAGGGGAAGAAGAGCCCTGCATCAACGGGCGCGTCGTGGCGCTCGGCGCTTACTTCGGGAAGCCGAGCGTCCGATTGGTGGACCTTCTGCTATGCGAGCAGCTCGAAGATGGAGGTTGGAACTGTGAGACGATCCACGGCTCCGTGCGCTCCTCATTCCATACGACGATCTGCGTCTTGGAGGGCTTGCTCGCACACGAGCAGTTCTTCGGGGACGAATCTGCGATCACGGAAGCCCGCGAGCGCGGCGCAGAGTATCTGCTAGAACGGCACCTCCTCCGACGGCTCTCGACAGGTGCTGTCATCGACGAAGGTTGGAGACGCCTCGCATTTCCTCCGTTGTGGCACTACGATGTACTGCGGGGTCTTGAATACGCGGTGAATGCGGGCATCAAGGACGATCCGCGCCTGGCAGAAGCCATCGAGACTGTTGAAAGCCACCAGCTTCCCGATGGACGCTGGCCCCTAGATGTGCGGCACAAGGACACCCTCTACGAAGATATCGCCGGTGCTCCCGGAGAACCGAATCGATGGGTCACGCTGCGCGCGCTCCGCACGCTGAAGCGCTTGCGCCTCCCGCGCGTTGGTACGACTCCTTGAAGTGCTACCGACACATCAATCAGCGTCAGCAGTCACAAGAGTTGCGATGTTTGCGACTAGCCACGCCGATGCGGCACACAACTGCAACCAATCCCCAGTGGACCCGATACCGGTTGTCAGCAAGCTACCAATCCAGAAAAGACTTGCGGCCGTCTGTCCGAGCCACTTGATGCTCCGCAACCTGGCCAGTCGGCTTTGCACTCTGCCAGACGCGATATTTCGTTCGTTGTTTCGGGTCAACATACGCACTCCTCGCCACAGTGGGAAAGGTCATCGAGATACATGCCCCACATGCGGTATCCTTCCAAAACTTCCGCCGGCAACCCCAAAGAGGTCGCAATCGCCTTGGCGACAACGGCGAATCGTTGGCGATACTTGAAGATAAAACAGAAAACGTGATTGTCGTGGCGAACTGCGGGGCCGCAGAGGAAAATCCCCGGCACGATGGTCGATTCGTCGTGTTCGTTCAGCAGGAGAGAGCCGTCTTCGCGTCGTTCAAACAGATCTGCGACTAACTTTTGGCTCCCTTCAAAACCGCCTGCGAATAGCGGTGGCACGCGGGTTTGATACTGGTGTCCGTTCTGAGCCGTGACTTTGTAGATGTCGTCGGTATGCGCGACCGATTCGATAGGTGTGAAGGGATACAGTTCCACATGCTTGAAGAACAGGTTTTCGCGTACCCGTTCGAGCGAAAACGGGGAAAGCGCGTCGCTGGGATCAGAGCTCTCGTCCATCCAAGGGCGTTTTTCGTCGAATACCTTCACTCGTTTCCCGCGCTTCGCTAGGTGGTACGCCACATCAACGCCACTTTCGTAGCCACCCACAACGATGAAGTCGTCACCTTCAAGTTCTTCATAGGTGGGGATGGTCGCGGTGTGGCGGCACAATTCGGCACCGGCAAACCCGTTCAGGCGCGGGTATTGGAACTCTCCTGCCGCCCAAATAACGTGTTTGGCTTGCAAGGTCTCGTCGGCAGTATGGATGCGAAAGACGTCGCCGACCTTTGACACCTGCGTTACGTCGGTATTTTGGCGAATCGGTAGCTCAAAGAGACGTGCGACCACACGCAGATACATCGCGTACTGTTCGCCCGTCGGATGCTCGACTTCCAAACTGTACCCGGGTGAAGTCTTTATCGCGATCGAGTTCAGATCGAGCATGCCAATCGAATTGGTCGGGTAGGAGGGCGTGATGAAGCGCGTCTCGGCTGGCCACGAGGCGAACGATGCACCGACCGTGTCACGCTCGCAAACGACAAAGTTCTCGATGCCAGCGTGCCTGAGAGCCACCGCGACACCGATACCTGCCGCACCGGCTCCGACGACCACTACGTCAAAAACATTTTCACTATTCTCGGTGACGGTCATACAGGCCCCTCCTATTGACATTCAAATCAGACATGTTCCGAACTCCTGCCGCACTCTGTGCTCATCAAGGACGCGGCTGATTATCTATTGACACATAGTATCACTTTCGACGCTGCCAAACGAGAAGATCGACTCACAACCATCGTCGCCTGACGTTGCTCCGCATTCCATCAATTCTGCCAGTGATATTGATGCGAGGGCTGACGGTGGTTGTGTAGCGGGTTCGAGGGTGCTGATCGGGTGATAAGTTAGTGATGAATCTCCATGAAAGCCGACGAAAGCATCCGATTCGAGCCTGAGGAGGCTTGTCCGCCGTCGATTGCGTTGGTGGTGGGATTTCAAGGCGCGGTTTTGGTGCTTGCGCCGATGGTTCTGAATGTGGCGATTGCGATCCGCTCTTCAGGTCTCGGCGACGACTATCTGACTTGGAGCGTTTTCGCGGCGATGCTGATCTGCGCGGCGGTAACGGCTTTACAGGCGTTGCAACTGCGTCGGTTCGGTGCTGGGCATATCGTGTTGGCATGGCCGGCCGCCATGTTTATCGCAATCATGGTGGCGACGGTGTCCGCAGCTGGGTTGGCGACGTTCGCGAGCCTGATGATCGTTTGCAGTTTGGTTCAGGTCGCGCTCGCTTGGTGGCTGCCGACGTTGCGACGCATCGTCACGCCGGTTGTCTCGGGGACGGTGACGATGCTGATCGCGGTCAGCGTTTTGCCGATTGCGTTCGACAGCGTCGGCGATTTGCCCGCGGGAAGCCCGACGGCCGCCGGTCCGGTAATCGCTGGCGTTACGTTGATCGCGTCGGTGGTTGTGGCGTTGAGCGTGCATGGTCGATGGCGGTTGATCGCGCCGTTCATCAGCATCGTGGCGGGTTGCGCCGTCGCGGGCGCGTTCGGAGTGCTTGACGCGGAACGGATCGCGAACGCCGGGTGGTTTGGCATTCCTGAAGTGCCGGATTTGAGATTGGACCTGACGCCCGGTAAGGAGTTCTGGGTGTTGTTGCCGTCGTTCGCGATCCTTACGCTAGTGCTGGGGCTCAAGACGATCAGCGACGGTGTCGTCATTCAGCAGGCATCACGTCGGCGACCGCGGGCGATCGACTTTCGTCAGATTCAGGGCATGGTGAAGGTCAACGGCATCGGTATGTTGTTGTCCGGCATCGCTGGCACGTTGCCGCCGATGGCGAATTCATCTTACAGTCAATCGCTGATCAGTCTTACCGGCGTCGCTGCCCGCCGCGTCGGCATTGGGGTGGCGATTGTCATCGTCGTGTTGGCACTCTTCGCGAAGTTCTCGGCGCTATTGCTGTCGATACCCGGTCCGGTGTTGGGCGCGTATCTGATGCTCGCGATGGGTATGCTCTTCGTGAGCGGATGGCAGACGATCCTGCGCGACGGACTCGATCCAAAACGGGTGCTAGTCGTTGCGCTGGCGAGCGCGTTGGGTTTGGGGCTCAACGGTCACCCGATAACTAGGGACATTTTCGGTGAAGAACTGGGCGCGTTGCTTGGCAGTGGTGTCACGATCGGCGCGGTGGTAGCGATCAGCATGACGTTGCTGCTCGAAGTGATCAGCGCACGCCGCGTACGGCTTGAGGTCACATTGGACATGGCGTCGCTTCCGGCGATCGATAAGTTTCTTGTCGAAATAGCATCGAAACTGGGGTGGGATGAAGCCTCGACCTTGCGCCTGCGCTCGGCGGGCGAAGAAACGCTATCCAGCATGGTTTTCCCTGAACTCGAACCTGCGCTGGAAGGTGAAACGGCGACGGAAGGATCGGCCCGACCGCGCCTGCTAGTCGTTGCGCGGCCGCAAAGCGAGACGGTGGATCTAGAGTTCGTCGCGACGACGCGTCAAGAAAACATCGAGGACCAATTAGCGTACGTAACCGAAGAATCGAACGTGCCGACGGTAGACGATATCTCCCTGCGGTTGCTTCACCACCACGCCTCTGCGATTCGGCACCAGAAGTTCCACGGCGTGGACATCGTAACCGTTCACGTCGAGGGTAGTCGATAACCGGTTACTCCCATTCATGGGGGAAATGTCCGAAGGACAAAGGTGGGCCGCGCATTCGTAGGGGCACGCCCTTGTGGCTGCCCCGGGGCGGGGCCGGGTACGCCAAACGCACCACGATCGTCAACATCCCACCGCAACGCCGAACCCGGCGTGATTCCGCGCGCGATACCCCGTCATTCCGAGGGCGTCCATGTCGTTCCGAAACGCAGCGCCATGTCATTCCGAGCGGAGCGAGGAATCTCGGCGTGGTGCGCGAGGTTTGGCGGTTAGGCGCGTCTGGCGTACCCCACCCCGCACCGGGGCAGCCACAAGGGCGTGCCCCTACGGGTGCGTTGTTGTTTGGCGTACCGCGTGGGTTTGGCCGGTGGGGCATCCCCCGCTCACATCGCTCCGCTCGTTCGCGCCCCCTTACGCTTTGCGAAGGGGGCTTGTCATTTGTGCGAGGCGATTAGTTTCGTTATGCGGTCGTCGACTTGGTTGTCGAATGGCTTGCCGGCGTCGGAGAGGGCGATGGCGAGGTGTGCGTCGCGGAGGAGCTGGTCGTATTCGGGGGAATCGGCGTGATTTTCTGCGAGTTCCGCGAATATGGCGTCGAGCGCGTCTTTTTCAAAGACTGTCATGTGTCAACCGTAGGTTTGGCGAGTCGATGGAAGCGACGGGTTGGCTATTCGTCGGTTCGTGAGACGCCGGCTTCGACGATCTCGTGGAGGTTTTCGGCGAACTCTTTCGCCTCGTCGGCATCGGGGCTGCCGTTCTGCTCGACCTTTTCTTTGAACTGCTTGAAGAGCCACTCTTCTTTGGTGCCGTGCGGGAACTCAAAGGCTTCGCGATCGAAGTGCGGCAACTCGCCGGGGCCGAAGTAGCCTTTGCCGCGCAGCTCGTAGCCTTCTAGGTTCGGCGTGCCTTTGCCGAGGATGTCGCCAGTCTCGATGTAGTGCTCCATCACGGGTTTCATTCCGTATCGCTGGATCGGGCAGACCTTCATGCACACGCCGCATCCCTCGTAGGTGACCATGATCGGTCGACAACGGTCGTAGACGAGTTTGTTCTTCTGGACGCCGCGGTACCAGACTTTCTCCCTCAAGAGCGCGCGGGCGGGGCATCGGACGACGCAAACTTGGCACTGCTCGCAGAATTTGTTGATGCCGTAATCGATTGGTTCGTCGTAGGCGACCGGCGCGTCTGTCGTTATGAGCATCAATCGAGCGCGGGAACCAAAGTGCGGGGATAGCAGTTGACCGTTGGCGCCGAGTTGACCGAGACCGGCATCCACAAAGAGCGGAATGAAGACGCCGCTGTTGTCGTTCGGGCTGTGGACTTGGGCGTGGTAGCCAAGTGATCGGATGTGTTCGGCGAGTTCGAGCGCCAATTCACCGGCGATCTCGTAGGTGCCGAAGTGTGCGAACTCGGCCTCGAGACTCGGGATCGTCTGCGTCTGGTAATAGTCCTGTTCGAGGGCGAGGCATATCGCGTGCCGGTATTTGGCCCACGTCTTCTTGCTGGTGTAGGTGTAACGGCGGTCGTAACGGGTGAAACCGACCTCGCCGAAACCGAGTTCTTTGGCTTTGGCTCGGATGTCTTCCGTGACGTCGTTGTCTGGCTCAGGTTCGGTGTCAGGTTCGATATCGCCAGAAACGGCTGCGGCTTCGATCAACGGTTCGCTGACTTCGTCGTGCTTCTTGCGGTAGTCGTAAACCTCTTTGATGTAAACGGACCATCCCCATTCGCGATCGGCAGATTTTTCGACGGTCTGGGATTCGACGGGGTATTCTCGGCTGTAGTAGCTGACGTCGCCATCGATGGTTGGAGAACCGGGCACCGTAGCCAAGTCTTGGGCGATGGGTATGTCTGCATCCGGGTCGCCGGGTTTGCGGCCGGGTCTTGTGACGACGTGACTAACTGGCTTTGCCATTGCGATATCCCTTGATCTCTCAGGCGCGTTGAAGCGGATTATAGCGCGCATCGATAAGGGAATGCATTTCAAACAGCGCAATGTGTCATGTATCGCTCGAGAAATTACGAAAGCGGTTTGGATTAAGGGATATCAACTCGCATCTCCGACAGCATAGCCAGTTGATGCATTTAATCGACGTTCGGCTAAATCAGTAGAATAGTTGACACAACTCACTATCAATCACACGGAGACGACCAATGGGTTTACGCTCAGCCGAGAGGCCAGTCATAAGCGGCGAGCCCGGTAGCAATGGTCGAACGCGTACGGGTGGGTTGATAGGCGAGCCGATCGCGATTGTGGGGATGGCGTGCCGCTTCCCTGGTGCTGATGATTTGGGCGCCTTTTGGCGGCTATTGGCGGATGGTCGGAACGCTGTTAAGAAAGGCGAACCGGGTTCTGGTGTAGGGCGTATCGGCAAGCTGTTCCCGGATCCAAACGTACAGGCGGAAGCGTGCCGGTTCGGAGCGTATCTCGATGAAGTCGATCTCTTCGACGCGTCGTTTTTCCGCATCTCGCCTTTGGAGGCGCAGTACCTAGATCCGCAGCAGCGGTTGATGCTTGAAACCAGTTGGCAGGCACTGGAAGACGCCGCGATTGATCCGGCGAGCTTGGAGGGTAGCCGGACCGGCGTCTACGGCGGTATCAGCACCAACGACTACCGCTCGATGATTATCGAGGCAACCGATTCCGGGGAGCCTGCTGCGAGCCTGTACACGGTCAGCGGAACCTCGTACAACACCGCAATTGGACGTGTCTCTTACGCCCTCGGACTGGGCGGTCCGGCGATCGCGATCGATACCGCTTGCTCATCATCGCTTGTTGCCATCCATCAAGCCGTCGCGGGCTTGCAACAACGCGAGACCGATTTGGCGCTGGCCGGTGGCGTGCACACGATTTTGTCTGGTCGGTTGCTCGAACTCAGAGGCAACGCCGGGATGTTGTCGCCGGACGGGCAATGCAAGACTTTCGATGCTTCTGCCAATGGTTACGTCAGGGGTGAAGGTTGCGGGATCATCGTCCTAAAACGCTTGAGCGATGCCGAACGAGACAATGATCGGATTTGGGCACTGATCCGCGGTTCCGCATTGAACCAAGACGGTGCCAGTCAAGGGTTGACGGTACCGAGTGCCGAAGCCCAACAGCGAGTTATCGAGGACGCGCTGGCTAGAGCCGGAGTCGAACCGCAGGATATCGACTACGTTGAGACGCACGGCACCGGCACACCCGTCGGCGACCCCATCGAGATGGAGGCCCTCGGTGCCGCGTACGGCAAACAGCGAGACCCAGGAACACCGCTTCTCATCGGGTCGGTTAAGACCAATTTCGGTCATCTGGAATCGGCTGCCGGCGTCGCCGGGGTGATGAAAACCGTATTGGCGACCAAGCATCGGACGATTCCCAAACACCTGAACTTTAGTGTCCCGAATCCGGAGATCGACTGGGAAAACCTACCTATTAGCGTCACTGCCGAGGCGCAAGAGTGGCCGGAATCTGATCGGAAACCAGTGCTGGCAGGGGTCAGCGGTTTCGGATGGTCCGGTACCAACGCGCACGTCATCGTTGAAGGGTACGGGCAAGCAGACTCGCATAGAAACGGCGAGTTGGAGCTTCACCCGAATCAAGGTATTGCACGGAAAATCCATACGCTTGGGATCGACGCAAAGCGGCCCACAAGTGTCGATTATGGTGCGCTTAACGAACGAACCGAACGCGTCTTACCGCTATCGGCAAAGACTCCCGAATCGTTGCGAGGATTGGCAAATCGTTACGTCTCATGGTTGGACGACGCGGCAGCAAAGGGGCAAACGCTCAGCGAATCTGACCTCGCTGATGCCGCATGGACCGCGGGTATTGGGCGGAGTCATTTCGAATATCGCGCAGGAACTACGTTCAGCGATATCGATACCCTGCGCGAAGAGTTGGGCAAGGTCGGAGATTCCGACTATTTCGATCCCATCGACAACGATCCCAAAATCGCTTTTGTCTACACGGGTCAAGGTAGTCAATGGTTGGGAATGGGCGAGTCGATATATCTGCGAGAGCCCATCGTCAGGAATGTGCTTGACCGATGCGAAGAGGTGATGCGCGAGGTGCGTGGCGTGTCGATGCTGGACATCATGTTCAATCGGCCGGGAGCGCAGGGCGATTTGCATGATACGGCGTGGACGCAACCGACGGTTTACGCCTTGCAATGCGCGTTGACCGTGCTATGGCAGTCGTTAGGCGTGAAACCGGATGTAGTGATCGGACATAGCCTCGGCGAATTTGCCGCCGCATACGCCGCCGGGGTGTTCAGCCTGGAAGACGGATTGAGATTCGTCGCGCGGCGCGGTGAGTTGTTGTCGTCGGTTCCAGAACTAGGAGCAATGGCGGCGATATTTGCGACTCCAGACGAGGTTTCCGGAGCGGTCGAAGATCAAAATCGCAGGTCTGGCAGTGCGCGCCTTTGCATCGCCGTCGACAACGGCGTCCATCAGGTTGTTAGTGGACCGGTCGCTGATGTTGACGCCATATCGCAGAGATTCGAGGCGGAAGAGGTCAGAGTTAGACGTTTGAGGAATCAGGCATTCCACAGTCCACTCGTGGAGCCGGTGCTGGACGAGTTGGAATCCGAGTACGGCAAAGTCGATTTTGCGCCGTCGAAATTGGCGTTGATAAGCAACCTGACGGGTAGCGTGTTGGGCGAGGACGAGATGCTCGACGGCGACTACTGGCGACGCCACGCGCGCAACGCGGTGCAATTCAAAACGGGTATCGACACGATGGCGGACCTCGACGCTCAACTCGTTGTTGAGGTCGGGCCAAACGCGGTACTCGGCCCGCTCGTGTCGATGAGTTGGCCCGAACGCAAGTCCGATGGTTCGATTGCCAATGAACCGAATGTACTCTCGACTCTGCTGAGAAATTACGACGAACTTCCGTTGGACGAATACGATGACGGCTTTGTCAAAGCGGCGGCAAAGGCGTACGAGAGCGGTATCAACATCGACTTTGAAGGGCTTTTCAACGGTGAATCACGACGTCGCGTCTCGATTCCTTCCTACGCCTTTCAGCGAGAACGTTATTGGATTGCAGAGCCGAAACGGAAACGCACCAGTTCCGATCATCCCTTGCTCGGTGCGAAACAAGAGTCGGCGCGTGGTGAGGTCATTTACGAAAACGAGATATTCCCAAACGATCCGGCATGGCTAGATGACCACCGCGTCTACGGCAGAGTGGTGATGCCGGGTGCCGTTTTCGGCGCGATGGCGGCGTCTGTTTTGCAAACCGAGAACGCTGGAGATGCTGAAGTCCAGGACCTGCAACTTCATTCCGCGATGGTCTTCGCCGAGGACGATCCCAAAGATCAGAGCGCGGAAGACGGCCGGCGCATCCAGTTGGTACTGGATAAACCAGATGATGAGTCGCCGAGACAGTTCGGGATATACAGCAAGTCCGAATCTGAAGACGATTGGACGCTACACGCGGAGGGGAATCTGCCGCAGAACGACGAATCTCGTTCGGCTACCGAACCGCTAGATTTTGCGGCGTTGATGGCAGGATTGGATTCGCGTGACCTCGCCGAATTCTACGATCAGAAAGCGGATTCGGGCATCGGATTCGGCCCGACGTTCAAATCAATCTCAGCGCTTTGGTCCGGCAATGGCGAGGCATTAGGCGAGGTTGCAATCGATGATGCGTTGCTCGACGCTGATCTAGATTTGCATCCGGTCTTGATCGATGGCTGTTTCCAAGTGTTCTCCGCGGCGCGCAACCCGGATGAGTTCGCTGATGGCGTAACGTATCTGCCGTTCGCGTGGGAGCGCATGTGGTTCAACAAGCCGCTACCAAGATCGGTGATTTGCCATGCCCGAATGAACGAAAGCGCGCCTGAACTGGAGGACGCGGACGGCCCAAACGACGCGCCAGAAGCGTTGACCGGTGATATTCGCATCTACGCACCGGACGGCGAGTCGATCGGAGGTATCGAAGGATACGCTGTCAAACGGGCTACACGCGAATCGCTGATTCCGGCTAGCGACGACATCGATGACCTGCTCTACGAGGTGGTGTGGCGGGACCGCCCATTGGAGACTGGCACCATTCCCGCGGACTTCCTGCCGACACCCTCCAGCATCGCAGCGGGGACGCAGCCATTCACCGGCTACATGGCGGACGACGGGATTGACGCCGCGAGTAGAGCGTCACTGTTGGACGATCTAGAGAGGTTGTCTTGGACGTCCGCACTCAAGACGTTGCAGAGTCTGGGATGGGGCGGTGTCAAAGGTGAGACCGTTGATCCTAAAGAACTGCGCCAACAATTCGGAGTTTTGCCGGAGCACGAGCGATTGTTCCGTCGACTTTTCGAGCTGCTAGCGAGGGCCGGATTCGTCGAAGCGCGGGGTGATGGTTTTCTTGTTGTCGTGGGTCCGGATGACGCGCTACCTGGATCGATGCCCGAGGATGTCGAAGAATTTGCTAACGAAATGTTGAGTAAATACCCGCACGGTGAGACGGAGATCGGACTGTTTAGGCGATGTGCTGGAGCGTTGATCGACACGCTGCGGGGAGACGCCGACCCGCTGACTTTGCTTTTCGGCAGCGGATCGCCGAGCGCGGCAGACCTGTACCTGAAATCGCCCGCTGCGGTTGCGGCTAACCGCATGTTGAGCGAAGCGGTAGACGCGATGGTTTCGGATCTTCCGGATGGTCGCCGGTTGCGGATTCTTGAAATCGGCGCGGGCACGGGATCAGCGACGGCGTCGGTTTTGCCCGTACTGCCAGATGGTCGATACGACTACGTTTACACAGACATATCGGCGGGGTTTTTCGCCGAGGCTGAGGGTCGTTTTGGTGGTGCCGAATCGGCGATCGAGTACCGGGTTCTCGACATCGAGACGAGTCCGGTGGCACAAGGTTACGAGGCCCACAGCTACGACATCCTAATCGCTTCCAATGTGTTGCACGCTACGCGGTATCTAAATGAGACGTTAGCGAACTGCATCGAAATCCTCGCGCCGTCCGGGCTGTTGGTGGCACTTGAGAACTTGCGTTCGCAAGGATGGATGGACCTCACGTTTGGTCCGTTGGATGGCTGGTGGCGATTCGCCGACGAAATCCGGCCGCACGCCGCACTTTCGAGTCCCGACATATGGACGAAGGCATTGGGTGCTGCCGATTTCGACGGTTTCGAAATCCTTGGCGTGACCGACACGGACGAAAAGGCTGATCGAGGTGTAATCGTCGCGCAGGGACCGGCTGAGGTGGTCGAAACACCCGGTGTCTGGGTGTTGTTCGGCGACGGTGATGGGGTGGCACACGAATTGGTGTCCGGGCTCGAAAGACGTAATCAGACCGCGATTCTGGTGAAACACTCTGCAAGTGAGACGGGTTCCAGTGCTTGCGAAGTGTCAGGTTTGATTGATACCGAACTCGAATATGCCGACCGCGAATCTTGGCGCGATCTGTTTGAGGGAATCCCGTCGGAGCCATCGGTCAAGGGAATCGTTCATTTGGCGGGTATCGATGGTGGCGGACCCGATGCCGACCCTGCGTCGTTCGCTTACGACACCGAGCGAATCGGCGGCAGTGCATTGGCAATGATCCAAGGTATCGCCGATGCCGACGTGACGCCGACGAACGGTGTCTGGTTCTTGACTCGCGGCGCACAGGTCTTAGAACGAGAGCGCGGCGGCGAGATCGCTGGCGCGATTCTGTGGGGATTCGGCAAGGTCGTCGGTCAGGAAGCGCCGCACTTGTTGCCGCGAATGATTGACATCGATCCGGCCCAAGGAGTTCCGATGTCTGATCTCGTGGACGAGTTGCTCCACCCGGACCCGGAGAACCATATCGCGTACCGTCATGGACTGAGGCAAGTATCGCGTCTTGAGAGGTTAGACGAATCTAGCGCGATGCTGTCGTTGCCCGGGGACTCGGCCTGGGTATTGAAACCCGACGAGGAAGGTGGCGCGGGTGACCTACGAGCGGAAGAATTGTCGAGGCGTCCGTTGGAATCGGGCGAGGTCCGTCTGGCGGTTGAAGCGGTCGGCGTCAACTTCCGTGACGTGATGGTCGCCATGGGCATGATGGACGATGACGTTTTGGGTGGTGAAGTCGTCGGGCGCGTGGTTGAAAAAGCACCCGACGTTGTCAACGTTTCGGTGGGCGAGCGCGTTGTCGGATTGTGTTTCAGGTCGTTTGCCACCGAGGTCGTTACACGCGGCGAGTTGTTGGCTCCTGCGCCCGACGGTTACTCGTCGGCGGAACTCGCTACGATTCCATTGACGTTCACTACCGTTGAGTTGTCGTTCGAGATCGCGCAGTTGAAGGCTGGCGACAAGGTGCTGATTCATTCTGGAGCGGGCGGCGTCGGTCTATCTGCGATCCAGATGGCGCAGGCCGCCGGTGCGGACGTCTTTGCGACGGCAAGTACTGGGAAACACGACTATCTGAGATCTATCGGTATCGAGCACATATTCGATAGCCGGCAGACTACGTTCGGCGACGAGATACTTGAAGCGACCGATGGCGAAGGCGTCGACGTTCTGTTGAACTCTCTCGTGGGCGAGGATTACCTCAACGCGAATCTGGCTTGCTTGGCTGAAGGTGGTCGATGGATTGAATTGGCGGCGGTGGGCATCTTTACCGATGAAGAAATGGCGGAAGCGCGCCCTGATGTCAAGTACGAGGTGCTACAGCTAGACGCGTTGAAGTCGGATGAACCGGCGCGTCCCGGTGCCGCTTTACGCCGCGTAATGGAGCAAATATCAGCAGGAGAGTTGCGTCCGATAGCGCACAGCAGATGGCCGATGTCAGACGCCGTTTCAGCGGTCAACTACATGCGATCGGCCCGGCATATCGGAAAGCTGGTTCTTACCAATTCGCCGATGTTGACGGGGAACCTGCGCGCCGACAGGACCTATCTGGTTACCGGTGGTCTCGGTGGGATTGGGATTGCACTCGCTGACTGGCTGGCAGACCACGGCGCCGGCGCGATCGCGTTGAATGGACGCCGAGACCCCGATCCAGAGGCTTTAGAGGCGATCGACGCGTTGCGTCGGCGCGGCGTAACGGTCGATGTAGCGATCGCGGATGTAACTGACGCGGCGGCGGTTGAAGGGATGCTAGATGAGATTGACGCAAGCGCGTTGCCGCTCGGTGGCGTGATCCACAGTGTAGGTGTGCTTTCTGATGCCGCGCTGACCAATCAGAGTTGGGATAGTTTCGAAACCGTGCTTTGGCCGAAAGTTTTGGGCTCATGGCATCTGCATCGTGCGACGATGCATCGCGATTTAGACCTTTTTGTCCTGTTTTCCAGCGTTGCCGGAGTGTTGGGAAATTCTGGACAAGCGAATCATGCGTCGGCGAACGCTTTTCTCGATCAACTCGCCGGTCATCGGCGCGCTTCGGGTTTGCCGGGTCAGACTATCGCGTGGGGCGCGTGGTCGGAGTTGGGTGAAGCGGAAGAACAGCGGGAACGCATCGCTGAGCAGCTAGAAGCCGTTGGAACTGGTTGGATGTCGCCGCAACAAGGCCTCGCAGCTTTTGAATTTCTGGTGCGCCAAGATACGACTAACGGCATGGCGGCGGTGGTGGATTGGGACACGTTCGCTGATAGTCACGAGGGGTCTCATCAGTTGCTGGAGCAGTTGCTGTTGGAATCGGCCTCCGATGATTCCAAGACCGGTGAAGAGAAAGAAGATTTGATGACCCGCTTGAGGTCGGCATCTAAATCAGATTACGAAGACATCTTCGCAGAGTTCCTACAAGACGAATTGCGCGCGGTCATGCGGATGCAGACCGCGCCGTCGCTCACCGTCGGGTTCTTCGACCTGGGGATCGATTCTTTGATGTCGGTGGAGCTTAGGAATCGACTGAATCGTGCGCTTGCGGGCGAGTACGTGGCGTCGAATACGATCGTGTTCGACTATCCGAACGTATCGGAGATGGCGCGGCATCTGGCAGAAGAGCTAGGCGAGGTCGGGGAAGAAAAGCAGGTCTTTTCGATACCCACGGTCGCAGTTTCAGAAATCGTCGATGACGCGAAACTCGAGCCTACCGATATCGACGGTATAGCGGTTGTCGGTATGGCGTGTCGATTCCCGGGTGCAGGAAGCCTTGAGGAGTATTGGGACCTGCTGGAGAGCGGTACCTACGCGATATCGGACGGACGGCGTGATAACGGTTCTTGGGAAGGTGTAGTGGGCGATCCGTTCGCAGGCGAGGACTCGTCGAAAGCGGGTGCATACCTTGATGGGATCGACATGTTCGATTCTCGGTTCTTCCGAATATCGCCGATCGAAGCGAAGTCGATGGACCCGCAACAGCGGATGTTGCTTGAGACGGCTTGGCAGGCGTTGGAAGATGCGGGGATCGAACCCCACTCTCTGCGCGGAAGCCGAACCGGCGTCTACGCGGGTGTGGGTCGTAGCGAATACCGAGATTTGATCGACTCTGCCGATCGGGCGACCAGCTACCTCGGCACTAATGCCAGCATCGCGGCTGGGCGCGTTGCGTTCGCGCTCGGTTTGGAAGGCCCGGCGATGCCGGTGGATATGGCGTGTGCCTCGTCTTTGGCGTCGGTGCATCAGGCGGTCGTCGGTTTGCAACGCGGTGAGGTTGATGTTGGGATCGCCGGTGGCGTGAACGTCGTGCTCTCGCCTGAAGTGTCTAGATTCATGATGGATGTCGGCATGCTGTCGACTACGGGGCGTAGCAGCCCGTTCGATGCCTCCGCCGATGGTTACGTGCGGGGTGAAGGTTGCGGGATGGTAATCCTGAAACGATTGGAGGATGCGGAAGCCGACGGGGATCGCATATGGGCGGTGATACGCGGTTCTGGTGTCAATCAGAACGGCGCCAGCGCGGGCTTGACGGTGCCGAACGGATCCGCTCAGGAACGGATCATGCACACAGTCCTCGACGAATCTGGTGTCTCGCCGGCGGATGTCGATTATCTTGAGGCGCATGCGGTGGGTTCGCAACTGGGCGATCCGATAGAACTTAACGCTGCGGCATCGGTCTACGGCGAGGGGCGAAACAGCGAGCGGCCGTTGCTGGTCGGATCGGTCAAGTCGAACATTGGACACACCGAGTGGGCGGCCGGGATCGCGGCTTTCATCAAGACGGTGTTAGCGATCAATCGCGGCGTGATTCCCAAACACTTGAACTTCGAGAACCCGAACCCGCATGTGGAGTGGGACCAACTGCCTCTCACGATTGCGGACGAACAAACGACGTGGCCGGCGACCAATGGGCGCGCCCGGATCGCGGGTGTTAACGCGTTCAGCATGTCTGGCGCGAACGCGCATGTCTTGATCTCGGGTTATTCAAACGGTGTCGATGACGCGCGGAGCAACGGACTTGCAGACGCGCCTGTTGGTGCTACGCAAGACGTTGAAGCTGCGTTACCAGAATCCTTAAACGGCGCGATGTCAGAAATAGACGGCGTCAAAGGGCGCGAGTGGCGACTGTTACCGCTCTCTGGTACGACGGACAAGGCTTTACGCGACTTGGCTAGTGGGTACACCGACTGGTTGGACGCCGGAGTCGAGGATCCGGACTCGCTCGCAGACATGGCTTGGACGGCAAGCGTCGGACGTGATCATTTCCCGCATCGCGCTGGAGTCGCGTTCAAAGACATTGAGACTTTGAGAGAACGATTAGGGGAGGTCGCGGAGAGTAACGATAGCGCCGACGCTGTTGATCCGAATGTTGCTTCGAGAGTGGCATTCGTATTTGGCGATGACATCGACTCGATGATCGATGCCGCACGCGCATTTTACGAGAGCGAACCGGTGGCACGCGCAGTGTTGGAACGTTGTGATGCATTGATCAGTTCAGAAACGGGCGAAAGGTTGTTGTCGGTGCTGACCGGTACGGAACGACTCCCTGTCGATCCCGCGAGGTCAGAACCCGCGCTGTACGCAGTCGGTTGCGCGCTGACCGCGCTCTGGGCAAGCGTAGGCATCGAACCGCGTTTTGTGGTTGGAACCGGATCGTGCGAGATTACGGCAGCTCAAGCCGCGGGTGCGCTCACTTTAGACGACGGAATGCGGCTGGCTGTTGCGCGCGGTAGGGCGATGTCTCAAACAGCGTCATCGGAAGCCTCAAATGGAGTTGAAGCCGTACTGCAGGAGATCGCGATCAACGAGCCGTCATCAGAATTGTTGAACCCGTTAACCGGCGCGAAAAAGACTGCCGACGACATGCGCGACGCGGGCTATTGGGTGCGCGAACCGAATTCGACGCTTAGTCAGGATCAGGCATTGAGTCTGATCGAAGGGCAGAGCATCGATGTGATCGTGTCTCTTGGACACGCAATCTCGCCGAAATCGACTGACAAGGCGGTGATCGGCGTGCCGGACGCTGACGGCGGATTTGCGGAGTGCGTCGGTGAGGCGTACGAGGCGGGATTGAAGATCAACTTCAAGGGATTGTTCGCGGGTGAGAAGCGACGGCGCATCTCGGTGCCCGGCTATCCTTTCCAGCGACGCCGGCACTGGGTTTGATCGGTTTGTTAACGCGTTTGCGACGGCATGTAGTACCATCGCTGTAACGTTGAACCGACGAAAAGGAGAATTAAATGGCATCAACAGCAGATCGCGTCAGGACCTTGGTCGCTGAAAACCTCGAAGTGGACGGCAAATCCGTAGGTCCGATTGACGACCTCAACACCAGTCTGAGTGACGCAGGCGTGTCGTCGGTCGACATCGTCGCTTTTGGTCGACTCGTGGTCAAAGAGTTCGGCATTTCGTTGACCGTCGAAGACTGCGCTAACATTTCGACGCTCGCCGGATTGGTAGACCACATCGACAGTCAAAGCTGAACTGGTTTCGCCTAGCGCGAAAGCCGCCAGCTTTTCCCTCTCTGGGAATAGATAGGATGGGGGTGATGGTCGATTGTCCTCGCCCCCAACCCCAAGAATTTGAGTTGCCGCTGTCCCTGAATGTGTGGTGGCGGCGCAAAACGCGCGTTGACGAGATCGACGTTCTGCACGTTGACCTGTCGCCGAACGCAACGTTCGATTCGCTTGCCTATGATTGGCTTGACGGCGACGAACGGAGTCGTTGGCGAAGATTCGCGTTTCCTGGCCCTAAGCGACGCTTCGCGTTGTGTCGTGCCGCATTGCGTCGCATCCTCTGCGAGCGGTTGGATTGCGTCAACGATCAGCTGACGTTTGAAGAGGCGGAGCGGGGTAAGCCGTATGCATTGGTAGATGGTGCGGCGGCACGCATCAGTTTCAACGTTAGCCACAGCGGTAGGCATGGACTGATCGCGGTTGCATCTTCTGGTCGGATCGGTGTTGACGTTGAGGAACGCGTCGACAATCGACATATAGACCTGATTTCGGAAGCCGTGTTCGGTCCGAATGAGCGGCGCGAGTTGGCGGCGGTGCATGGTCAGGGAAAGATCGCGACGTTCTTTCATCTCTGGACGGTCAAGGAGTCGTTGATAAAGGCTATTGGCGCGGGATTCTCGCTTGATCCATCGACGTTCGAGGTTCCGCGGACGATGCGGAAGGGCGCCAAAAGCAGCGGGTTCGAATTTCCGCAGTTTCCCAGCGAGAAGTGGCGCATCGTCGATTTGAGCAATGACGAATTCGCCGCCGCTTTGGCGTATGGGAAAGATTAGAATTCCGAGTGGTACGATTTTGATTGATTCGAGCGATGGCTGAAACAAAGACCACATGGGAATTGCCGACGCCGCTTGAGGTGCGAGACGTCCGCGTCGATTCGGACACGGTAATCAAGCTCCGACGGCACGGCAACCCGAACGGCAAGCGGCTCGTGATGAGCCACGGCAACGGACTCGCCATCGATCTCTACTATCCCTTCTGGTCGTTGCTGGCGGACGAGTTCGATTTGATCGTTTACGACTTGCGTAATCATGGTTGGAACGCGGTCGGCAATATCGAAAGTCATACGATTCCGACGTTCGTGAAGGATCACGACGCGATCGCGGCGGCGATCGATGAAGCGTTCGGAGCGAAGCCGAAAGTGGGGGTGTTTCACTCCGTTTCGGGCCTCGTCTCGCTCCTATCGCCGACGCACGGGTCGCCGTACGTAGCCCGCGTTCTGTTCGACCCGCCGTTGTGTAAGCCGGGACGGAACTACGCAGATTTTGAAGAGGCGGCGAACCGCACCTCGAAACTGATCCGGCAACGCTCCGAAACGTTTCGAGAGACGACGGAGCTCTCGGAGATTCTGCCGTTCATCCCGCAGTTCCAACAGTTGATGCCGGGCGTGGCAGACCTCTTCGCGCGTACGACACTTCGTAAACAGGGCGAGAGTGACCGATATGAGCTCCGTTGCCCGCGCGATTTTGAGGCGCAGATCGTCGAATTCGCAAGCATCTACGCCGTGCTAGTGGACTTCGACACCTATGTCTGTCCGACGAAAGTTATCGGCGCCGATCCGTTGTTGCCATCGGCTTATCTGCCGACGTTGGAGTTGAGCGGGACGGTGAACGTGGATTACGACTTCCTGCCTGAGGCGAGCCATTTCCTGCAACTGGAGCAACCGCAAGAGTGCGTGTCCACGATGCTGGAGTTCGTCAAGCCGATATTTGAGGGGTAGGCGGGCCCCCTTTGTCCTTCGGACATTTCCCCCGTGAACGGGGGCAAGCGGTACGCCCCCTTCGCTTCAGCGTAAGGGGGCGCGAACGAGCGGAGCGATGTGAGCGGGGGATGCCCCGCATGGACTCGAACGGCTGGCAGGCAGTTTGACGGGCGGGGATTGTGGAACGGCTAGCAGGGCATCCCCCCTAGCCCCCCTTACGCTTTGCGAAGGGGGGAAGATTCCTCGCTTCGCTCGGAATGGTAGCGGGGTTCAGTATGTGGCCCCCTTTGTCCTTCGGACATTTCCCCCGTGAACGGGGGAAACCCTATGTGGTGCCGCTGACTTGGACGGTTACGATGTCTACGCCTTGGTATTTCTGGTGTTTGACGGAGGTGGCGTAGTGGCGGAGGAGGCGCAAGGAGATATCGGCTTCGTCTAGCACTTCGGGCTCGTCTTCGAGGTAGGCGAGTCGGTCTTCGACGTTTTCCTCAGCGGAAACGGTGACGAATTCAAGCTCAACATTTTCGGCTTCAGGCTGTGCCGAGATGATTATGCGGCGTGGATTGGTATCGGTTGCATAGAGATCGAAGTTCGAGAGCACCTGGAGCGACTCCTCGCCGACCGATCGTAGGCGATCTGTCGATTCCGAATTCCACGATAGGTTTTCAGCGATGGATTTGAGGAAATCATCGACCTTGGAGATCGCAGACGCGTCCAGAACGGTTTCGAGTCGTCGTCTGCGTGCGCTGAAGAGATTGAGGAGCATCGGCAAAGCGATCGCGGTTATCGCCCCTACGGTGATGGGATTGCCGAGAACCGTCGCCCATGGCTCCGGCGTGAAATCGGCGACGATGTTGTGATGTTGCATCGCGATTCCCAGCGAGAACGCAAAACCGGCGATCATGCCAGTCTGCATATCGAGTCCGGCGCGCACTAGTGATTGCAGTGCACCGATGACTAGCAGTCCGACGGCGAAGAGCAGAAAGCCGCCCATCACGGCGTGGGGCAAGGAGAGCAGTGCCGCGCTCACTTTAGGCAGGAACGCGAGCGCGATCAGGATAGCCGCCATTATGAAACTGACCCTTCGCGCGGCGATGCCGGAGGTGTTGATCAGTGCCATGGACAGCGCGGGATAGGTGGAAGTCGGCGGCGAGCCGGCGAGTCCTGACAACAGGATGCCAGTGCCGTTCGCGTACACCGACCCTTGAACCAACCGAAAGTCGGAGGCGTGCGTCTCGCGTTGCGATGCGTGTTGAACCGCGATGTTGTCGCCGATCGTTTTGATGGACTGCATCAATGTGACGATCAGGAACAACGGGATCAGCGCGAAGAAACTGATGCTGGGCGTCAAATCCAGACCCGGCAGCTTCATGTTCGGCATCCCAAACCAAGGCGCGGACAGGATCTGTTCCGGATCGTAGAGCCCGAACGGCACCGCGACGATGCAACCGCCGAGAATGGCGAGCGTCAATGCCCAGGGTCGCCACGGGCCGGGCGCGCGTAGGGCGAGGATTACCGACAGCGCGGCGGTGACAGCGGCGATGACCGCACCGGAGTACGACGGGCCGACCTCGTCGGTGTCTTGGACGAGCCGCGTGGCGAATGGAAGTATCGACACGGCGATCAGCAACAGCACGGTGCCGGAGACTAACGGAGTGATGACCTTGCGGAGATACGGCAACCACAGCGCGACGGCATAGTAGAAGATTCCGGAGATGACCAGCAGACTCGCCAACATTGCGGGACCGCCGGCATCGATTGCGATGATCGAGATCGCGAGGTAGTTGGGCGTTACGCCGCACACCATCATGTGCCCGCCGCCCATGCGCCCGAACTTGACCGCTTGCAGGAACACGACGACGGCGACCACGAGCAGGGTAGCGAACGCGGCCCAGGTTACGACGTCGTCTGGTTGCCCAGCGGACTTGGCGATGATCGCAACGATCACCACCGTCGGTGCGAGAACCAGCATGATGCCCTGAAACGCGGCACCAACCGCCACCCACGGCGGACACGTGTCGTCCGGCTCGTATCGAATCCCGGAATTGGCAGATTGCGAAGCCACGTTAAGCCCTTAATTCCTTCCCCCTCGACAGGGGAAGGTCAGGATGGGGGTGAAAATCAACACCGTCGTTCGCATCGGGAATGTTCCTTCACGCAGTCTATAATGGGGTTGAACCGTTCGCATCCGGCGCTTCGACCGACGCACTCGGGACGGCGGGCGGCACCGCGTCGAATACAAAGGAATGTGTGATGCTCAGATTCGCTGAGGAGATGATCCTGCTGATGTTGAACGACGACGATGGGCGGTTCGCACGCGTGCCGTCGGTTTCGTTGGAGTACGCGCTCGCCGGCGGCGTCCTGATGGACCTCGCGCTCGAAAACCGCATCGACACCGACCTTGAGAAACTGATACTCATCGACGCGACGCCGACGGGGGACAGCCTGCTCGACCCTACGCTAGCCGAGATTGCCGAGGGCGGCGAGAACGACGCGCGATACTGGATCGAACGCACGGCGGCTAGATCCGACGAAATCCGAGAACTGGTGCTGGAGCGGCTCGTAAACCAAGGGATTTTGGAGCGTGCGGACGACCGGTTCATGTGGGTCTTCAAGTCGCGGCGATATCCGACGATCGACGGCGAGGCGCAGCGCGAGGTGAAGCTGCGGATTACCGGCGTGCTGTTCAGCGATGAAATACCAGATCCGCGCGACATCGTCATCATCTGCCTCTCCGACGCCTGCGGCATCTTCAAGAGCATCTTCACGTCACAAGAGTTGGATCGGGTCACGCCACGCATCGAGCAGGTCAAGCGCCTAGACCTCATCGGACAAGCCATGACCCAAGCCATCCACGACCTCGAGATGACCCTCGCCGCATCGTTGCAGCCGCACATGTATTGAGGGGGAGGGGATTAAAACACGCCAAGATGGCTAGGATCAACACACGTGACGGATACGAGGATTCGAATGCAGCAACCGACAGATCACCTACTGGGATTTGCATGGATACCCAATCTGAGCGAACAATTGTATCTTCTTGCAGATTTGGCTGAGCCAGAGGATTGGACTTACCAAAACTCGCCTAACCACCACGATCTACCGATCCTTTACAACTATCTGATGCACACATATCAACGTGTTGCCGAAGAAGGGAAAATCAATCTATCTTACGAAGAGGATTTTGCTTGTTTTAATACAGGGCTGGTATCGGAGAACCAAGAACCCATCTTCGCGTCTTTTGAGGTCAACCGGAGGTCGGACGCCAAACAGCGGTGGTTTTTCAAGGGCTGGTATCGTCGCGGTCGATGGGAGCTAAACATCTTCCCCGACCTGCCCGAATTAGCCAACTACTTTGACGATCCTTCCGTGTTGGTTCTTGATACACGCAAAGATGTTCGAGTGAATATTGAACATATAATTCAGGAAACGCCGAGGGAACGATTTCCGTCTGAATATGCTACTGTGCCAAACCATGCAGTGCAGACGATGTTGAATGGTGCCATATCCAACGCTGTCGAACGAGTCCGTAGAAATTATAAGACTGCGATACCGCAGTTTTACCGCGGGAGAATTCAATTGTTGTTGCCGTTGTGTCTGAATGAGCCTATGAAGACTGATTTAGCGTTGGTCGTGGAAATCCATGATCATTTTTACCGAGCCTCGACTTGCTTGACTCTGGACCAGGCGTACAATAATGCGAGATTGATTGCGCGTCCTGATCGAGATTGGTTACAACCGTGACCACCTTGGACGATGTATCAAACGACGCAATCTTCGGCCAATCGCGAGAGATCGCTTTGGATAGTTTCGTACCCGCCTGTGAAATGCCATGCGTAATTGTTGGGTGAAGTGACGATCTTGAATAATCCTTGCCATTTTGTGGTGAAATCAGAGTCGGTCACTTGATTCTGCGGTTTCAGCATTCGTAGCGCTGATTCGACGCGTCGACACCTCACATACCAGTCCGATGTCCATTGCCGGGAACCGCGACTGGCTAAAGCGACTTCTAACATGTCTCGTGTTTGCAGTCTTTGGATCGTTAAGCCAAGGCCGAACGCCCGATCGATCAAGTCGACGAAGGCGAATATCGTTGGCCAGTTGAGCTGGCGATCTATCCGCCCCTTACGGTAGATTGATTTGTATTGGCGCAGCCGCCACAATCGGTTTGCGTCGGCATGATCTAGTATCCCGATTTTGTAAAGTCCGTTCAAGATGTCTGAATTTGCGAAGGAATAGATCCCGTAATCGGCAAGTTTCGCCACTGCGAGCGAACGGAATCCAACAGACAACACATCGACGGTCCACATCGGGCCGTAATCACACCAAGGGACGGTGGAAATGAGGTCGCCAAGCAAGTTGGCGGCACCTGTCGCTTCTCGTTCGTAACTTCCTTTTGTGGAATAGTTGTTAAAGACCTGGAGGAGACGGTGTCTCGGGTCAGAAACGATTTTGGATTCTTGTTTGAGGTGTTGGACGAACAGAGATCCTTGATCCGCAGCGTGTTGTAGCCGGTTCCAAGAATACGCACTACAGGACCAACCGAACGAATCGTATCGCGATTTGAGCGCGTTAAGGTCCCTTCGATCGTCCGTCACGATCAGCAGATCCCGATCGCTGTAGGCGTCGAAGTCGCCCCTTGCTGCTGAACCGAAGACGGCTAGCGCGACAGATGTAGACGCAGGGATCACCTCACCGCTCGCTTTATGATCCAGGACAGGAACCACCACACGATGCCTAATCCTAAAAATGCTTCAACTGTGAATACAATCTTGCCGAACGGCGATCCAGGAGAGTGGTCGGCGAAACCTCCAAAGATCCCTGCCGTGTAATACACTACGTTGATCCAATCGCTTTCGATCACTGTCTCGTTATTACCGACGATGCCTAGTTGCTCCCAAAAATGAAAATTGAATAAAATCGAGCCCACAATTATGAGAGTGGCCCAAAATGTCCAGAATTTGGCACTTATGCCGTATCCCATGAAGAAATATGATAGCACATTGGATGTCCACTGTCCCAAATATCCAAAGCTTAGTTTATTTCGCCCCCGGTACTTGTGATCGAGATCATAACGCTCCCACTTTCTCATGTTGAACTCAGCGATACGAGCGAATTTTGGCTGGTTTGTTTTCATAGCGTTGTCGTATAGTTTTTGAAACAAATAAATTCCAACATTCGAATGTAACTTTTTGTCAATCATACCTTCGAAGGCACTTGGATCGATATACGTGTCGTTGATTTTGATTTTGAACGGGTTACATCCCTCAAATCTACACTGATGAAATTCACAATCATCAAATGTTGTATCGATGAACAGACAGTCTACGAACGCGCAATCTCTGAATGTTATGCCAGAAATAACGGTCTTGGAGAAGCTCATATTAGTGAATGTTTTACCTTTAAATAAATCGCGGCTGTCACCTCCGACGAAGGATAGGGTGTCTGGCGAGTATAAAATGTCGCTCAACTCGTCTGAATCCGTGATGGCGTCTTTCAGTTGCTGCGGACTGCCGTAACAGTCGTACGGTTTGTTGAGGTCGAAATAATCCTTGAGCATTGCGGCCCCCTTCCGCATTCAACGTCGCATGCGTTGAGTGTATCTTGGTTGGCGAGGGCTGTCAACCCGTTTGGGTGGTCGCTTGGCGGGAGCGACTTCCGCGGGAGACTGTAGGCAAACATCGGAACTTAAGAGTTACATCGAGTCTGGCTCGAACGGACGGCTTGCAGGCGTCGCGAGGAGAATGCGTGAGGGTCAAACGTTGAGGTTGGCGTCGATGCGAAAACGAGAATATGTTGAACGTGCACGAAAATGCGCTGAAGCGCGGCGGGGCGAAAACAGATTTCGAATCTCGCAAGTAGAGGCCCCAGGTTACGAGGGTCCCACCCTTGCGGGCTGCCGTCCTGCACGGACGACCTCTACAACTCCTGCGCTTGCCTCTAACTCCATTTTAGTCTACTTGCTGATTATCCGCTGTCGAGGGGCATGAGATGATCGGCGCGATGGATTCCGGCTTCCGCCGGAATGACGTAGGTCTCCGCCGGAATGACGTGGGTTTCAGCTGGAATGACGTAGGTTAGGCGATGGTCTCGGCGAGTGGGAAGGGATTTTTGGGATCGGGTTGGGATCTGGATGCGTAGAAAAAATGTGGTGGAAATGTGGTTTTGGGGTTGCGGTGGGGGTTTTTGTGGTGCATGATTGTAAAGAGAACGAATGTAACTAGTGATGCCTGCTGATGGCGGGCGCAAGCGAAGGATAAGGATAAGGAGCAGGAAGTGCGGACGGGTGGAACATTTGCTAGTCAAGGCACGGTGCGGGAGGCGACGCTTGGTGTGGGCGGTGAGGTTGACGTGAAGCGTATGGGCGCGGAGGGTGCGTCTTGGCTGGGGGATAGAGGCGAGGTCGTCGTGAAGTGGCTGGGCGCTGGGGTGGAAACTGCCGGCGTCGGTTCGTCGGACGGTGAGGGCGTGGCGGAAGTCGCGGATGAGGACGGTTCGACGACGCGGAAGGGTGCGGTGGACGTACCTCGCCTCTTGACGATCAAAGCGGCGGTAGGGACTGAAGACCGCAAGGGCGATGTGATCGATCCTGCGGGTTGGGAACTTTCGGGATACCGTCGCAATCCGGTTTTTCTATGGGCGCATGATCGTTCGCGTCCGCCGATAGGACAGGCAAAGCGGGTGTGGGTCGAGAACGATGCGTTGCAAGCGGTGATCGAGTTCGCGCCGACGGATTTCGCCCGCGAGGTAGCCGACCTGTACGTTCGTGGTTTCATGCGCGGCGTGTCGGTCGGCTTTTTGCCGTTGGAAGTGGAGATGCGCGAGGCGTCGCATGGTCGGCGCGGCTACCTGTATCGGCGTCAAGAGTTGCTGGAGATCAGCGCCGTGCCAGTGCCGATGCACACGCTCGCGCTCGCCTCCGACATGCCGATGCTTCACGCCCGCAAATCGAGCGATGAAGCAGAGCTGAACGAACTCCGCGACGAATTCGCGAACCTGTGGGAGTCGGCGCAGTGGTTGGTGGAGTGATGGCTTCGATCGGGTTGCCCCCGCTCGCGGGGGAAATGTCCGACAGGACAAAGGGGGCGCGCGTTTTGGATTCATGGCGGATCAAAACCTATGTCATTCCGAGCGTAGCGAGGAATCTCATGCGCAAGCGATGGGACGCAACGAGAGATTCTTCACTCCGCTGCGCTCCGTTCAGAATGACAGGTGCGAGCGGTGCGGCCCCCTTTGTCCTTCGGACATTTCCCCCGCGCGAGCGGGGGCAACCCTAAACGCGGGCAAACCTAAAGAAAAACGATGTTGATTTGGCGGCTGCGGTGTGTGGGCGCTGAAGGGTTCCCTCGATGAGGGAACTAGGTGTAAGTGAAAGTGAAAGGAGAGGCAGGGATGCCTGAAGCAACTTTAGAGATGGAGACGATCAAGAAGGAGATTTCGGATGTCTCGGCGTTCGTCAAGGAGCATGTGGAGCCGGTTCACGATGAACGGGTTCGGCTTCGCAAGGCGATCGAGGCATTGACGACGGAACAGCGGGAATATCGGCGCGCGTCGTTGCTCGGCGACGGATCGGGTCTCGGCGATGGTCGAGTCGTGAAGTCGGGCCCGTACGCCGGCTGCGACGAGTTGGACTTGGTGATTATGCGGAGCGTTCAGCGCGCCGCGGAGTCGCAACTCGGCGCCGAATCGGTGCGCGATTGGGATGTCCGCTTGAAGGCGGCGATGGACAGCGTGACGGCAGGGCGTGGCGATGAGCTGGTACCGACCGGCATGGCGTCGCGGCTCTGGGAGGACGTGCATCAGGAGACGCGGATCGCGAGTCTGTTCAACCGCATCGACATGCCGACGAACCCGTTTGACATTCCGCTTCAACTCGGCGATGTCAACTGGTACCCGGGTGCCGAGAACACGGCGGTAACGGAGAGCACGCCGGGCACCGCGAAACAGACATTGACGGCTCACGAACTCGTCGCCGAAGTCCCATGGTCGTTGACACTCGACGAAGACGCAGTTTTCGCGGTTTTGCCGGAAGTGCGGCGGACGTTGGTGCGGAACGCGGCTGAGGTGATCGACGACGTTTTGCTGAACGCTGACCAGACGGCGGCGAACGGCATCAACAGCGACGGTGCGACGATTACGACTTCGACGGCGGGCAAGGCGCAATACCTGATCGGTTTCGACGGGTTGCTGCACCTGCCGTTGGTCGATAACGCGTCGCAGTCGATCGCGCACAGCGACTCGATTTCGACGGGTTTGTATCTGGACCTGTTGAAGAAGCTGGGCAAGTACGGCGTGAGCGCGTCCGACACCGTCTATGTGACGGACACCGCGACGTTCGTGAACAGTCTGGGTCTCGATTCGGTAGAGACGGTCGACAAGCTCGGTCCGAAAGCGACGCTGCTCACGGGTCAGCTCGCGACGGTCTACGGTCATCCGTTGGTAGTCAGCGGTCAGATGCGGCTCGCCGATGCCGATGGCAAGGTGACGAACGGTCAGAACTCGGTCGATCGCGGCCGCGTGCTGGCGGTGAACACTAGCCAGTGGCGCGTCGGTTTCCGTCGCAACCTGATGATTGAGACGCAGCGCGACATCCAGAAGCGTCAAAACGTGATGGTGGTGAGCATGCGGTTGGCATTCGCCGAGCGTAGCGGTGCGCGCTCGAAGGCGGAACACACGGCGCTCGGTTTCAACATCGCCGTTTAGCGCACTGGGTCGGCACAATGCGCGGGGCATCTCGACGAAGTGATCGGGGTGCCTCGCGGTTGCCGAATGGAGGAGGAAGCAAGGTATGACAGTTGCGAATGCGCCGGTCGGGGTGATGAACCTCTACGCGACGCCGGCGGTATTGAAGGATCGTCTCGGCTTGAAGACGAACGGCGATGATGCCACGCTGTGGCACCTGCTGCATGTGGCGAGTCGGATCGTAGACGGATATTGCGGGCGTCGTTTCTACGTCAGCAACGAATCGAAGCGATTCGATGTCGTCGACCGCGACGGCGTGATGCTGGATGATCTGATCGAGGTCGGGCAGGTTGTCGAAGATTGGGACGGCGATGGCGTGTTCGAGCGGACGCGGCATCGTAGCGATTATGAGCTCTATCCGCTCGGCGCGCATCCGAAGTCCGCGCACGGCTATCCGTTCTCTGTGATGCGGTTGCGGCACCGATCAAAGGCGAAATGCTTCCCGCAAGGACGCGCGACGGTGCAGATCACCGGACGATGGGGCTACCGATGCCATTTCGTATCGCCCGGACGATACATCAGCAACTCCGGCGCGGCGGTAACGCAGTACTCGAAATCCATCCGCGTGGACAAAGACACCGATCTTGCAGCCGGGCAGACGATCCTGATCGACAACGAGCAGATGTTCGTCACGCAGGTGGGCAGTGGATTGCTGAACGTGATGCGCGGCATCAACGGCACGTCGGCGGCACAGCACCTCGATGCTTCCGAGGTCAAGGTGTTGCAGTTCCCGGCGGAGGTGGTCGAGGCGACGTTGCTGACCGCGGTACGGCGTTGGCACCTGCGCGACGGCGAGATTGACGTGTCTGACGACGGGAACACCACGACGACGCTCGTGTGCGATCCGACGGCGGATGTTAAGCGGATGCTGGCGCGGTATCGGCGGATGGCGGTTTGAAGGGTAGTGGGTGGGCCCCCTTTGTCCTATCGGACATTTCCCCCACGAGTGGGGGAAACCCTAGGTTGTGTATACCCCCTGCAAGCGGGGGAAGCCTAGGGCGGTGCGGAGTCCATTTGATAGGAGGTGTAGTGATGAATGAGTTGGATCCTAGAGAGGTGCTGTTGGGCATCGACATTGACGAGTTGGTTGGTGACGATGGCTCGGCAAAGCGGCGTCGTCGGAAGTCTGACGATCCGCAGGGCGATCAATCTGACCTGATGGGTCAATTGAAGCATCTGCGGAAGACGGTTGAGGACGACCACGATCAGCGGTTGCGGGGCATCGAGATCAACATCCGATGGCTGATGGTGCTAGTCGGCGGTGAAGTCTTGGCGATTGTCGGTTTCGCGGTCGGCTCCGTAGCCGGGGTTTGACAGATTGGTGAAGTGTGCCGTTACGAAATTGCGGCGCGCAGTGAGGGCAAGTGATGCAGTTGAAGAGTGAAGAAACGAACGAAGCGGGGTTTTTCAAGCGCATCGGGCGCGCGGCGACCAGACCGTTCGGACGCCGACGCGACGTTGACGACGCAGACGGGATTCGCCAGCGCGCAGTTTCGACGCGCCAGATCGTGGACCGTATCGGCATACCGTTGGTTACGTCGGACGGTGCCGACTGGTCGAATACGCGGTACGGCGAGTACTACGGTCGATCGACGGCGGTGCATGCGGCGGTGCGAGTGTTGGCGGAAGCAGTGAGTCGACCACCGCTAGAGGTATGGCAACGTCCGAATCCGGGCGGCGACCTCGAATTGGCGGCTCCCGATCATCCGCTGCAACTGCTATTGGAGCGTCCGAATGATCTTTGGGACGGCGGTCAGATGTTGCGTGCCGTGGAAAGCCGGCTCGCGCTGTGGGGATCGGCTTACGTCGTAATCGCCCGCGACGCCGACGGTATCCCGCTGGAGATGTGGCCGTTGCCGACGCCTGAGGTGCGAGTGGTCGCCGGTGAAAGCGACCGCACGATACGCGGCTTTATCCACGAGACACCGGACGGCAGAGTGGCGTATCTTCCGGA
This sequence comes from Dehalococcoidia bacterium, assembly GCA_963662485.1. Classification (GTDB taxonomy): domain Bacteria; phylum Chloroflexota; class Dehalococcoidia; order Lucifugimonadales; family Lucifugimonadaceae; genus Bin127. The sequence goes on from OY759581.1 coordinate 1,110,577, forward strand.
GGAGATGCTATGGTTCCGACGCTTCAACCCGGCTCAATCGACGGACGGGTTTTCGTCGATGGCGCCGGCGCGTGCCGCGGTCGATATGGGTTCGGAAGCGTTGCGGTTCAATCGTCGGTTCTACATCCATTCCGCGATGCCGTCGGACTTGGTCATCACCACCGACAGCAACCCGAACCAAGAGCAGATCGATCGTCTGCTTGAGACGTGGCAGGTGCGGCTAATCGATCCGGATCAAGCGCACAAGCCGATCATCTTGAGCGGCGGCGTAGACATGAAGCGATTGGGATCGAACCAGTCGGAGATGGAGTTTATCGCCGCGTTGCAATGGTCGGTCGAAGAGGTCTCGCGGGCTTTCGGCGTCCCTAAAGTGTTCTTGAGCGAGTTTGAGGACGCGACGCTTGCGAACGTGCGCACGATGGAGCAGTTCCTCTGGCGCAACACGATCATCCCGGAACTGAAGATGCTCGAAGACGGCATCAACCACCGTCTGGCGCCGCACTTCGCACGCTTCCCCAACGAATACGTCGTCCGGTTCAACCTGTCGGACGTCGAAGCGGTGCAGGAATCGCAGTCCGACCGCGCCGATCGTCTGTCGAAACTCGTTGACGCCGGGATCATGACCGTAGACGAAGCACGCCGCGAGCTGGATGTTTGAGGACGCGCGGATGGGCAGGGGAACGGACACTATTCCCACTTTGGTTGTTTGGCGAGGTAGAGGGTTACCATGCCGAAGATGAAGATTCCCACAATGGTCGCGAAGGCGAGGTTGAAGCTGCCGGTGGTGTCGTGCACCCGTCCGGCGAGGACCGGTCCGCCAGCAATCGATATGATCTGCGCGAACTGATATAGACCCATCAGCGATGCGTACTCACGTAGTCCGAAAGTCTGCTGAACGACGAGGACGATCAGCGCGCCTAGACCGCCGAAACCGAGGCTGTAAATGAAGATTCCGACGGCGATGACCGGCACGCCACCGAACGGTAGGATCATCATCACGACGCCGACGGCTTGGAACGCAACGCTCAAGACGGTCATGCGGCGCGCACTGAACCGTTCGCTGGCGCGTCCGAATGCAATCTTTGAAGCGATACCCATAGTGGCGATGAACGTCACGGCAGATGTCGCGGCGGCGGGTGCGAATCCGTTTTCGCCGAAGTGTTGCCGCAACTGCGTCAAGACGCCCTGGTAGGTAAACGTTGCGGCGACTAGCCCGATGAGCGTTAGCCAAAAAGCCCAAGTGCGGATGGCACGCTTGACGGACATGCCGGCACGCGCCGCGGCCGCGTTGGCAGACGGACGCGGACGGCGCGTTCGACGCATCTCGGCTTCGACTTCATGCGGTTTCTCGCGCAGGTAGAGCATAACCGCCGTCGCAAGTCCGACCATGATGATGCCGAACGTGATGTATGCCCACTGCCAGTTGACGAGGGCGATCAGCGTTGCCGCGAGGGGCGGCATCGTCATACCGCCGAAATTGTTGCCTGAAACGACGACTCCGGTCATGCGTCCCATTGACGTTGGGAACCAGAGCCCGACGATCTTTCCGGCGGGTAGCACTGTAGCACCCGGGAATCCGGCGTAGACCAACGCGGACAGCGTGTACCAGTGCCAAAGCTCGGTGATTAACGGTCGAAGGGCGAAACCGATGGCTATCAGGACGATCGAGACGAACATCACCGGACGCACGCCGAATCGGTCGGTCCAAATTCCGATGATCGGCGCGAGGATGCCGGAAATGAACGCGAAGGTCAGCGACAGGTTCAGTTCAGTTTGATTCCAGCCGTAACGTTCTTGCAGAGGCCCGGCAAACTCGCCGAACGAGTACTGCGTCATGCCGATTGCCAACCCGGTGGATAGGAAGACGAGTAGTGCAGCGACGTAGCCGCGGTAGATGCGCGCAACGACGCGTGCGGGTTTTGCGGCAACGGCGAGATATTTCAAAGATCGGCCCGGCGAAAGGGAATGCGATGGCTAGTCAAGGTTACTGGACGGGCACGACAACTACGACCTCACCCGTGTCCGGGTCGATGTATCCTCGTCTTTCGATCTGGATGCCTTGAAGATTGGGTAGATTTCTGACCTCGTCCGGTACCCGATTGACCAACCGGTTCCCGAAGAGGGCGAGGTCCTCCAAGTTCTTGAGGTTACCGAGTTCGGGTGGAATTAGGCCTGACAGCCGGTTTTGCGACAGGTCCAGAGAGCGCAATTCCGAGAGTTGACCCAGTTCTGGCGGAATACTGCCGGACAGCTGGTTGTTCGGCAGCATCAGGAATTGCAGGTTGGTCATGTCGCCGAGTTCACGCGGGATCAGACCAGACAAGCGATTGGAATAGAGAGCCAACCACTCCAACGAGGTAAGTTCGCCCAATTCGGGCGGAATATTGCCGGACAGTTGGTTTTCACCTAACGTGAGGTCCACAAGATTGGCAAGGTCTCCTAACGATGGCGGGATGGTTCCCGTCAACGAGTTGAAGGATAGGGATAGTCTCTCGAGGGTGATGAGTTGCCCTAACTCTGGCGGAATGCTGCCAGAGAGCGCGTTCCCTGCCAGGTCCAAGTGCCTGATATTGGAGAGTTCGCTCAATGCCGAGGGGATCGGTCCCGAGAAGGAGTTCCATGCGATGTAAAGCCCCTCTAGGGATTCGAGTTGACCGAGTTCGGCGGGAATCGCTCCAGACAGCGCGTTGTCGTCCAGCCTCATATGCGTTAGTCCCCGGAGACCGCCGAATGTCGCCGGGATCGGTCCCGTCAGCGAATTCCCACTGAGGCGGAGACCATTCAATTTATCGAGCTTGCCAATTTCGGGCGGAATGTTCCCGGTGAGCTCGTTGTAGCTCAATGCCATCTGCTTGAGTTCTCGAAGGTTGCCGAAGGTTGCGGGTATCTCGCCCGTCAACGCGTTATCGGAGATGTCCAGAACCTCCAACGATTCGAGATTGCCCAATTCCGGAGGCAGGTTCCCGGAGAGCCGATTCGATTGCAGGGTCATCTTCAGGAGTTGCTTTAGATTGCCCAAGCTGCCAGGAATCGGCCCGGACAGATCGTTGGCGACGAGGTCTAGGAATTGCAGCGATGACAGCTGCCCAATCTCTGCTGGTATCGAACCCGTCAGCTGGTTGCCGACCAGATTCAGATATTCGAGCTCCGCGAGATTACCCAGAGTCGCCGGGATCGATCCGGTGAAGCGATTGTCGATTAGTTCCAACCGCTGCAACGAGGTAAGTCGGCCAATCGATTCCGGTAGCGCTCCTGAAAGTTGATTTGAGCCGAGATTCAGGTCAATGAGTTGCCGCAGGTCTCCCAAAACGGCAGGGATAGGTCCTGTCAATCGGTTGCGAGCAAGTATCAGACGTTTCAGATTGGTGAGTTTGCTCAGGTCTTCCGGTATGTTGCCCGATAGCTTGTTGTCTCCGAGATCGAGGTGCGAGAGCTCGGTAAGGTTTCCCAAAGCTGCGGGAATTGGTCCGGTCAACCGGTTGCGAACGAGTTCCAGATGTTGAAGCGCGCCGAGATCACCCAGTTCGGACGGGATGTCGCCGGTGAGTTGATTGGTGCCCAAGTTCAGATACGACAGCGCGGTGAGATTGCCCAACGTCGCCGGGATCGGACCGGTCAAGCGGTTGTTAGAAAAACTTAGACTCCGCAACTGACCGAGACTGCCGATTCTTTCTGGAATCACGCCGGATAGTTTGTTATCGCTCAGATTGAGCCGCTCCAAACGGTGTAAGTTGCCTATCGAGGCGGGGATGGTGCCGGTGAGCGAGTTGTGATGGAGTTCCAACCGCCACAAATCCGTGAGGTCGCCGAGTCCTTCGGGAATGTTCCCGGTCAGTTGGTTCGAACCCAGACCCAGTTCTCGCAAATCGGTGAGAAGCAGCAACTCCGCAGGAATCGGTCCCGTCAGTTTGTTGCCACCGAGGTCAATGACCTGCAAAGCGTCGAGGTCGCCGATCTCCGACGGGATGTTTCCGGCGATTTCACTGTTACCTAACCGTATCGACGTGATCCGTTCTGGATTGATATCGATGTCGATGCCATGCCATTGGTGTATCGGCCTGTTGTAGTCCCAGTCGAGCTTGCCGCTATCATCGAGTGCATTCTTGTACGCCATGAGGGTCTGGCAATCCTTGACCATGCTGCGCGACCATCGCGGTTGCGGCACGACGACGCCATTGGTGCAGTGGTCGCCGGCGTCAACTCGCTCCAAAACCTCGTCATCTGGGCATTGGAAGGTAATCTCGAACACGGCTTCGACTGCTTGATCGGTTTGACCGCTCCAGTAGGCGAGGTTCAAGTCGATGATTGAGAGCCACGCGTAGTCGGTGCATTCACTGGTCAACATCTCGATTAGGAAAAGGCCGTTCGTGCCCGACGGATCGATAACTCCGAACGGGTTAGGTCGGAGTTGATGTCCGGTCGCCGTAGTCCTGCCAGTGACGCCTCGGTTGGGCAGCGGCACTATCCCTCTATGGTCGTTAATGGACTGGAACTCGGGTGTGCCGTCGATCTGCACGGGCGGATCTGAACCAAATTCGTTCTGAGGCAGGTCTTCGAGTTGATACAGGGACACGAACACCTCTTGCACCGGTTTGCCGAGTTCGTCGACGATTTTCAAGATGGTTTGCTCGGGAGTGTCGTACAGGTAATCACCGATGTATCCGCGGCGATGTCCTTGGTTGCTGCGCAACGCGCCCGCGGTGTAGGTGCCGATCACGCCAGGACCGCCCGACACGATGTCATGTACATCCTCCGCGAAACGGAAGCATTCGCCATGATTCTTGCCGTTTTCAACTCCGCATCCGGCGACTTGCCAAGGAAAGTTCGCGTCAGGGATCAAGACCTGGTCGGGGTAAACCAACATTTCGTGAAGGTCAACGACGCCTAAGAGGCGCAGAAGCTCCCGGATATGGTCAGCGTCGATCACCGGCGGGTCCTGGTGTTCCGCCTCGGCGTAATCACCGATGTCTGAAACGACTGGCCACCATCCGTCAAAATCCCGCCGCAGTTCCGACGGGGTGTGGCGCTCATCCGTCAAGTAGAGTTGCTCGACGCGCACTCGGTCTTCAAGACCGCTCGCTTCGAGCATCGAATTCAACTGATCTACTTGGAAATGCACCCAGTACTCGGGCGATTGGATCACCTCGCCGTCGCCGACTGCGATATTTATGGCATCGTATGAAGCCGTGTCGAAGTACACCCCGATGGTGTGCCCCTTGACCCAATCGACGACTTGGTTGTTGTTCTCATGGATTTCGTCGACGTCGTCTAGTGAGTCGACTGTTGCCGTGAAAACGAGGTTTTGATCAGCGGCCGGCCACGCGGCATCGATGACAACTGTGTCTCGGGCTCCGGGTTCTAATCCGTTGTGCGAACCGGCTTCCGCGCCCCCGCCGAAATCAACCTGCCATTGGAATCGTCCAGAATGGGTATCGCCCGCGTTCCAGATATGCACAACGAACCGCACGTCGTCACCCGGCGCCGGTGCGCGTTTTGCTGCAGGTTTCGGATCGCAGGGCAAAACCGCTGATGTCAACGCGACGTCAGGGTGGCATTGCGGATCGTAGGCAACATCGTAGCGAGGGTATCTTGGCAAGCGTTCAACGTATGCAACGGTCAAGTCGGGCCCACCGCCGAATACGATCTCTGGTAGTCGCCAAAGATTCGGATCATCGCAAAACAGCAGATCGTCGATTCGGTAGTCCGCGTTTCGGATACGTGTCGGAACGCAACCATCGAACCAGTTGCGGTCAAGATGAGCGACTGACAGTTTCTCCAATCGGTTCAAAGAATCGGGCATCTCGCCAGAGAGTCGATTCGCGCCTAGGATCAGTCTCGAAAGTCGGCTCAGGTCGCCCAACTCCTCAGGAATCCGCCCCGTCAACAGGTTTTGCCCCAAGTCAAGGTCCGTCAACTTGGTCAGGTTTCCTAACTCCGATGGGATTGATCCGTCAAGCAGATTGACGCTGAGTTTCAATCGGTTCAAGTTGCTCAAGTTGGACAGTTCGGGTGGGATTTGCCCGGTCAATCGGTTGTCGGTGAGATTGAGATCGACTAGCGCATCGAGTTGACTCAACTCTGGCGGAACAATGCCGCCCAACCAGCTGAAGCCGAGGTCCAATACGGTGACGCGTTGCGGATCACCCGCGACGCCGATTCCTTCCCATTCGCCAATTGGTCTCTCTTCGCTCCAGTCGAGCTCAGCCTGACCGCGCAGAGCATCTTTCGATGCCAGTAGAACCGCGCAGTCGTTTACCAATTCGGGGTGGACCCACGGTGATGGCACTGCGGTTCCGTTCGAGCAGAGCGTGATCTGCGCGGCAAATGGACCGGTTGGCGGGTCTCCGCAGAACTCCAAATCGCCCAATTGGAATTCAGGACGATCGAATATGCGCGGTGCACAACCAGTTAGGTTGTTGCCGCTGAGGGCGATCGACGACAATCCGGACAGGTTCGTCAAATGGGCCAGACTCAATGGAAACTCGCCCGTGAACTCGTTATCGTCGAGGTGCAGCGCGATTAGGTTTTCCAAGTCTCCGATTTCAGACGGTAGATGACCTGAAAGCTGATTGTCAGACAGAAACAGCGCTTTCAGCTGCGTGAGTCTACCGATTTCCGGCGGTAGTTCGCCCTCGAGATTGTTGAACCGGAGCGACAACCACTCTAGCCCGTGGATGCCGAACAGATTTAACGGAATCGTGCCGCTCAGTTCGTTCATTCCGAGCCCGAGCGATTCCAATTCGTCTAGTTGCCCGATGCCGGCGGGTATCTGACCGCGCAGACCTTTGTCCGCCAGGTCAAGCTGTACTACTCGCGCAGGTCCATCGTCGATGTCATTCTCTTCAACCGAGACGCCCACCCACTCGCCGATCTCCAACTGCGTGCTCCAATCGAGTTGACCGACGCTGTCTCCCAAAAGCGCAGGTTCGATTTCCAAAAGCACGCGGCAATCGTTTACCAACCCCGGGTTCAACTCCGGCTCAGGCACGACGATCCCGTTCGTGCATCCCTCCGGGTCTTTGAGGTCTCCAACTGCGTCTAATCCTCCACAAATTTGGAGGTCGCCGAGCCGCGCCTCGGACGCGTCAAGGTCGGTTGGGATGCATCCGGTGATTTGGTTGCCTTCAATTGAGAAGACATCGAAAATTTGCCCTTCGACCAACTCGACGGGGACCTCGCCAGTCAGCATGTTGTGGTCGAGCACGAAAAACTCGACATATTCGTAAATCTGACCGAGTTCTGGCGGAATATCCCCGGTCAGAGAGTTATGAGCGAGTGACAAACCGGCGAGGTTCGCAAGATTGCCCAGTTCCGCCGGAATCTCGCCTGACAGGTTGTTTGCCGACAGGTCGAGCATCACCAAGTCGGAAAGTTCACCCAGTTCCGACGGGATTGTTCCCTCAAAGTTGTTGACTGAGAGGTCCAGCACATAAAGTCCGTCCAACTCGGCAAACTCCGCAGGTATCGGTCCGGACAAGCCCTTGCCAATGAGACTTACGCTGCGCACTCTCGGTTTGGCATCGCTTATTTCGCTATCCCAAACCACGATGCCATCCCAAAGTGTCAACGGGTGCTCATCGCTCCAATTGAGTGCCTCGCCACCCGCCAGTTTGTGTTTGATGCCGAGCAACACGTTGCAATCTTTGACCAAGTCCGTATGACTGACGGCGTCCGTAACCGCAGACCCTCTGGCGCAGTCATAGAGTTCGTTTGCCGCCGCGTTCGTACCGGGCGGCAAAACGATGATGTTGATCTCTCGGATCGAGTCGCCGATCTTGATTTCAGCGAGGTGCTGTGCCCAGTTCGACCCGTCGATTGATTGGACGCGCCTGATCGTTTTTCCGAACACGGTGTGGCACGAAACCTCAGACGCGTCGCAATCCCGCGATGTGCCGTCGATGTTCATGCCGTCGAGGTGGGGCGCCGGTGCGAGCGTGATGTAGAACTGGCTAGCGTGCGCGGACGTTGGATCGGTATCGGCATTTGCCATCGCGACGATACCGGCGCCGTCATGCCGCAATTCGGGATGGAACTCGTGCGGAAGGGTATAGGTCGGACCATCGGCGTCCGTGCCGGTTGGATCGCCGGTCTTGACCAACAATCCACCGATCACTTCATGAAAGTCGAGTCCGTCGTAGAAGCCGCTTCGAGCCAGAACGACGAAATTGTTCACCGTCTCGGTGGCGCGCTTTGCGAAGAGTTTGACGACGATGGATTGTTCAGGCTCTTTATCGAGACGAATAACCGCGTAGTAGTCGAGGTCCACATCAATGGCGAGAGGTGGAGGTGCTGCGAGTTTGGGCGTCGGACTCGGAGTTGATGTCGCGGTTGGCGTCGCGGTAGGAGAGGGCGTATCCGTCGGCACGGGCGTCGGTGCTGTAGTCGCGGTTGCAGTCGGAGTGGTGGTTGGAGTCGGCGATGGCGTGGATGTCGCCGTCGGCACTGGGGTCCGTGTAGGTGTTGCCGGGACCGGTGTCGCAGTAGGTTCTGGGTCGCTGGTGCAAGCCGCAATCCCCGCTAACAACGCGACAGCAATTAAGACCGCTGCGACGGCGACCGACGCTGCGCGTCGTCCAGTTCCGAGCAACACGATCCTTCCGAAAACCTGTCGTAACGGACGCATAACGAACAATCAATCTATCATGCAACTTGCAAGATGAAGTTTCAGCGAGGCGAATGGCGACCTCGCACGAACCATCGGAGGATTCACGATGCGAAAAAGCAAGATCAGAGCAGCGATCAACGGTGGCACGCGGGTTTACGGCGTCACCTTCACATTCCCGACACCAGCGATGGCGGAGATGGCGGGATACGCCGGCTTCGACGTGTTGCATCTCGACATGGAGCACGGCGTGTTCGACTGGAACGACGTCGAAGATATGTGCCGAGCCGGCGAGGTAAACGGCATGACCTGCACGGCGCGCATCCCGAACACCGAAACCGACACGATCCTGCGCGCATTCGACCGCGGACTGATGGGCATCCTCTGTCCACATGTCGACAACCCTGAGCAAGCGGAACGGATCGCGAAGGCATCACGATTCGGTCCCATCGGTGAGCGCAGTTTCGGCACTTCGCGAGGGCGCGAATACGGCATGATGGGCGAGGAATCGCCAGACTACATGGCGAACTTCAACGAGCAAGTGACGATCGCCGCGCAGATCGAGACCGCCAACGCGGTCAACACCATCGACGAGATTTTGCAGGTCGAAGGCATCGACCTAATCGCCTTCGGCTCCAATGACTTGGCGCAGTCAATGGGCTTTCCCGGCTATCCCGATCATCCAGAAGTGCGAGCCGCCGAAGACCGCGTCCGCGAAGCCACCCACGCCGCCGGCAAACTCCTCACCGAAGACGTAGAAAGCGGTATCAACATGGTCCAATGGCTCCCAGGCCAATGGTCCGCCTGGCTGCAATCAGCGAAGGGTTAGTGACACCTTACCCTTTGGGGAGGCCCTCGCAAATATCAGCGTGCGATAATCAATCACATACTCTATTGTCGACGAGGCGGCAAAAATGGCGACTATCCAACTTGTGGTCACTGATGAAGATCGTGCCCAGTATGAAGACCAAGCGCGAAAAGACGGCATGTCCGTAAGTACTTGGTTACAGTCTTTGGCTAGTGCGCGCATCGAACGGGCTCGTGAACGCTTCGGTCAGGATAGGAAACGGCGGCTTTTCAAGTCGGTAGACGAAATGCAAGCGTTCTTTGAAAAATGCCGAGAGCGTGATGGTTCCGACGGCGAGCCCGAACGCGAACCCGATTGGGAAGAGCATTTGAAGGTGATCAACGAATCGCGTAGCCGCGGACTGCCCGACGTTTGATGTTCGTCCAACTCACGCGGATGTGCGATAATCGAACACATACGCCGCATCGGTGAGGCATCGAAAATGGTAACGGTCGAAATGGAAATCTCTGAGGACGATCGCGCGCGATTCGAGGATCAGGCGCGGGATGAAGGCATGTCCTTGAGCGCTTGGTTGAGAGAGGCAGCTATAGAACGGTACGCGCGAAATGGTGGGCGCCGCGAACGTGATGGAGTACCGGACAACACCAAGGCGGCAGCGGATATGCGTGCTTTCTTGGAACAGTGCCACGCCAACGCCGGACCAGGTCGCGAACCTGATTGGGAGGAGTACTTGGAGATTCTGAATGAGTCGAAACTTCGGGGCCTATTGCGACCTTGATATTCGTTGATGCCAACGTCTTCATGTACGCCGTAGGCGCGTCGCACCCTAATCGCCAGAGCGCGGACGATTTCTTCGTAAGTGCTCGGCAAACCGATGTCAAACTCGCCACTTCCGCAGAAGTTCTGCAGGAACTGCTCCACGTTTACTCCGCGATTGGCAAACCCGAAAACCTGTTTGCTGCCTTGTCTTTGGTTGAAGAGGCCCGCGTCGAGATTTGGCCACTTGAAAAAGAAGATGTGATGCTGGCAGCGCAACTGCGCGAAACCCACCCAAGTCTCAGCGCAAGAGACTTGTGCCACCTAGCCTCGTGCCAACGCAGAAACATCGATGAAATGATGACTTTCGATGTGTCGTTGCGGAATGCGGCGCAATCTATTCTCTGAACCTGTCCAAAGGTGTGCCAAACCCAAACCGTAGCGTATCCTAGTTACCATTCCGATATCTGCCGCGCAAGCAAGGAGTCTTGAAACATGCCATCGTCAACTTCTATCTCCAACCCTGACGGTTTGAAGTGGGAGCCAGTGCCGCACTGGCCGAACCTGCCGATGGGCGTCTCGTTCTACGGCGATGCGACTTCCGTGGCGGTCGACTCGCAGGACAATGTCTACGTCTTCAACCGGGGCACAGACCCGATAAGCGTTTTCAGTCCTGAAGGCGATCTGATCCGCACGATGCTCCACGGCACGGTCACGCGCCCGCACGGCATCGAGATCGACGAGGATGACAACATCTACGTCGTTGATGACGACGGGCACTATGTCCGAAAATTCGATCAGGAAGGCGTGGAGCAGTTCACGATTGGCGTGCAGGGCGAGCCTTGCGAGTGGCAGGGCGGCGGATACTTCAACCGTCCGACCGATATCGCGATACACCCCGACACCGGCGAGCTCTTTGTATCCGACGGCTACGGCAACTCGCGCGTGCACCGATTCGACCCCGATGGCAAGCACATGCAATCATGGGGTGAGCCGGGAACCTACGACGGTCAGTTCAGCCTTCCGCACAACATCTCGCTGTTGGGAGACGACAAAGTTATCGTCGCCGATCGAGAGAACTTCCGCGTCCAGATCTTCTCCCTCGATGGCGAGTATCTCGACCAGTGGCACATCCACCACCCGATGTCGGTGACGCAGGGCAAGGGGGATGATGACAAGGTCTACATCGGCGAGATGATCCAACCCGCGGTGCAGCGAGGCGTTCCGGACCTCGGCGCAAGGGTAGCGGTGCTGACTGAGGACGGGCAACTCATCGAAAGATTGGGCAACCCGCAACCCGGCATGGGCGTCGATCAGTTCACCGCGCCACACGGCGTCTCCACCGATTCGCAAGGCAACATATACGTCGCCGAAGTCGCATACACCAACTACTACTCCAGCCCCGAAAACTGCGGCATGGACGAACCCCCGCTAGGCGAAATCGTCAGCCTCCGCAAATGGCAGCCGGTTTGAACTAGAACTATCCCTCCTCGCTTCACGGCAGCCATTGCGAAAACCTAGACTTTAGCCACACCGACACCGTAGGGGCACGACCTTGTGGCTGCCCTGGGGAAGGGCGGGGTACGCCGGACGCACCACGACGCCAGAACCTCGCGGCCAATGGTTGCCCGTAGTTCAGTTGCATGTTTGGTGGATTGATGCGCTTGGCGTACCCCGCGTCCGCCCCGGGGCAGCCACGAGGGCGTGCCCCTACTACGGTGGTTTGGCGCGGTGGGCGATGTTTGGCGGATTGATGCGATTGGCGTACCCCGCGTCCGCCCCGGGGCAGCCACAAGGGATGCCCCTACGATGTTGGTTCGTGGTGGATTTTTTGTCCGGTGAAATGTGTGACGAATGGAAGAAGGGGGTGGGAACGCGTGTTAGCGTGCACGTATAATCGACTGATAATCTTTCTACGGAAACGATTCGATAACGCGAAACGGGCCGGTCGTGTGGAAACACCGACGCTGGCGCAACGAAAACCGTAAGGACACCTGCATGTCATTACCGAAATTCGCCCCCCCCCCCCCCCCCCCGATTTTTGGTGCGCGCAATGACGTCCCGAGCATTCCTAGTTCTGGTCATCGCCGCAGTCGCTCTAGCGGGAATCCACTCCGCATCGCCGAGCGCTCCGATCGTTGAAGCGCAATCGGGCGGAATCTGCGATCGGACGCCGCAGGTTCAAGAAGCGATTTTGACGGCGATTAACCAGAGCAACTTAACGTGCAGTGGCGTCACGACGACGCAGCTCAACGGGCTCACCGGCACCCTGTCTATGGACCACGCCGGCATCACCAACCTCAAAGCGGGCGATTTCGCAGGTCTCACCGGCATCACCGCGTTGTCCATGCATCGCAACCGGCTGAAATCCTTCCCGGCAGGGGTTTTCACTGGACTGGATGCCGTGACTCAATTCCAGTTTCACGGTAACGAACTAACGACGGTTCCGGCGAGCATGTTCGACGGATTCAACAACAAAGCGAACGTTGTCACGATCGAGATTACGGGCAACAATCTCACGACCATCGAAGCCGGCGCGTTCGACGGCATGGTCGGGTTGAAGAATCTTTATCTGAGCCGGAACAAGATTCGATCCCTTCCGAGTGGAGTTTTCGACGGACTCGCGGCGCTTGTTCGGGTTTCGCTCCAATTCAACGAATTGACGAGCGTGCCTGAGGATCTGTTTGACAAGCTGAACGCAACCAAGACGGCGTGCGACCGTACGGCGAGTCCGCTGGAAGGACGCAACACAACGTTCAAGAGGTTTCTCGCCGATCACAACAAATTCACCACTTTCCCCAGTGGGCTCTTCGACTGCGTATCTGGTTTGGAGCGCGTCTATGCAGGGTTCAGCTCGATTTCGTCGTTGCCCAGCGGATTCTTGCAGCACAACGCAGGGTTGCAATTGTTGTCCTTACCTAGCAATCGACTGGGTGCGTTGCCGGCCAACATTTTCAACGGGAAACCCATCCTATGGTACGTCGATCTTAACGACAACAATTTGACATCGTTGGACGGTGCCGGCCTTGTAAACGCTACCAACATCTCGTACCTGATTCTCAACAAGAATCGGCTCGGTAAGTTGCCCGACGCTTTTGTCACACCGTTCGTGAGCCAAGCGGCCAACCCGCCGGCAACGGGTTACTGCTTGATCGGACTGTGGCTTGACGAGAATCCGCTGTCAGCGTCTTGGCTCTCAAGCGGCAAATTCAACGAGTTCATGACCGCCTACGGCACCTACGACCCACGAGGTTCAACCAATTGTGCCCTAGGCGCCCTTAGCGATGTGATTGCTCTCGGCTTGAGCGGGGTCGACTTGTCCACTGTTGTTACCGGTCAATCGCCCAAGACCGCGTGGGACCTATTGCTTGAAGACTTTGAGCACACGGATTCCAACGATGCCCTTGACCGATTCACCGCCACGTACGAGTTCAACTTCGGATGGGACGGTCAGACGATCGATGCCGCGACCCTCGGCAAACTACCGGTGGGCATCGAGGCGATGGCGATCCGGGATGCGCGCTTTGCCAGCGACGTCTCTGGTTCGACGTTTGCAAGGTTCACCAAGAACTCGACGTCATTGACCGCGGCCTACCTGCCAGTTGACGGCGTTTTCTCGACCCTCCGGACAACTCATACTCCGCCGACTTGGGAAGCGTTAAATGGTCTAACTCTCCTTGACCTCCACAACGTCGGTCTCACTGGAGACGGTGACCCCATCATTAACGGTTTACCGACGACGATGCAGAGATTGTTGATCCGGGACAACCCCGGATTAACTAGCGTCTCTGACAGCGTGAAGTCGTTGACTAACCTGCGCATCCTTGACCTCCAATCGAACGGAATCACGATGCTTGGTGCCAACGGGTTTAGCGGTCTGTCTAAACTGATCTACCTGTCGGCGGCGGACAATGACATTAGCCATGTCGCAGCGGCATCGCTCAACGGACTGACTGCGCTCGAGGTCCTGTTCCTGCACGAAAACAAGATCCCGTCGATTCCCGCCGGTCTGTTGTCCGCTTCGACCAAACTCGAGACGCTCTATCTGAACCAGAACGATCTGGCGATGCTCCCGTCCGAGATCTTCGACGGATTGACCGATCTTGCGGTTTTGGATCTGAGATCGAACCCATCGGGCGCAAATGTCCCGTTCCACATCGGCATCACGACCGCGGCCGACACTGTAGACACCGACGAAACGGTGCTAAAAGTTCGCGAGGGCGCACCGTACACCTTCTTCGCCGACATTAAAGACTCCGGCGGTACGGCCACCGGTGTCGTCAAAGTTCCCGCTGGGACGACTACGACAACGTCAGCGACCGCGTTCGTCTTGCCGACCAACGGTAGCGTCGGTTTCGACACCGTCCTGCCGCATCGACCGGGCAACGATATCCGATGGTGTTTGGGCAAACGTCCTTGTCTCTCCGGCTTCGAGCTGAAGTACGATCCTCCGGCTCGCTTGATCGATGTGAAAACGACGTCGAAGTCTGGCAACTACGTCCCTGGGAACGCCATTAATTTCCAAGTCCGTTACAGCGAAGAAGTGACCGTCACCGGCACTCCGACGATGAGCTTCACGCTCGGTGGCGAGGCCCGCTCGGCGTCTTACGTCCGCACCGAGAGCGGCAACGTGCTCCACTTCCAGTACGTGGTCGTCAACGGCGATAAAGGGCGAAGCGGTCTGTCCATCACCAATAGCCAGGTATCGACCCCAGCTGGTGCTTCGATAGCCGACAGCGACGATAACCCAACAAAGGCGGCACCAGTGATCGCTCCTAGCACGGGTGCACAGGTCGGCGTGTCAGTCTTGACGGATGAGTTGAAGATCCTCCGCATCGAACCGAACATCCGCAGTTTGACCACCTCAGCGGGCGACACGGCGCGCCTCGCGATCGACATCTACGGTCTGCAAAACGTCTTGGACAACAAACTGGGCGATGGGGTCATCTTCACGTGGGACGACGCTGGTGCAGGTGGCAGCTTTGACGGTACCGGATACCGCTCCTCGTACACCATGCCAGACCGACCGGGCACCTACAAGGTGACCGTTACGGCGCCGCCGAACTTCTGCGCGGAAGACACTGACACCGAGGCTTTAGAATGTTCCGCCGAGATTGAGGTCAAGGTTCGACGTTCGGCACCAGAACCCGATCCGACGCCGGTGGCTCAGAACCCGTCGGGCGAGATACCGACCGTCATCGTCGATAGTGCCGGCGCGCAGTACGAGGTTTTCACGCCCGTCGAAGGCGGCACCTTCAGCGGCGAAAGATTCTCGTTCTCCGCATCGTCGGGCACCATTCCCAACGGTGAGCTCCTCGGCGTGAGGATGGTCGATGCCGGCCCCGCGTCGAACCTCGGACAGACCTTCCAACGCTACACGTTGGGCGGTCGAACGTACGACATACTCGCAGTGAACGCGTCTGGTGAGATGGTGAACAGCTACATGCTGAACGCTCCCGCGAACGTTTGTGTACCGTTGCCCAGCGGAATGGGCCGCAACATCGCCGATCTTGCGATGGTGGTGCAGAACTCCGATGGTTCGCTTACTCTGCTTTCGAGTGCAGTCCGCATAACTAGATCTGGCGCGCAGGTGTGCGGCGCGTTGAGCGGCGTACCGGCATCCGTAGCCGTTGGCAGCTCCGGCGCACCACCTGCGTTCACGCCAACACCGATGCCCACCGCGACCCCAGAACCGCCCGACACCGGCGGCACGGCCCCCGCGAACAGCAACGCCCTTGCATGGCTAATGCTCCTCGGCATCGCCATCATCGCGATGGGAGCGTTCCTGCTCATCGGCCGCCGCGACCGGCAACCACAATGACCCCCGACGCCGCCCGCACCCGTAGGCGCATCACCTTGCGGGTGCACAGGGGCGGCGGTGGGGTTCACCAGCCCCACCAACATCGCTGACGGCGACGCCCATTCCCGGACGCTTGATGCGTGATGTCAGTACGCCCCCTTCGCTTCAGCGTAAGGGGGCGCGAACGAGCGAAGCGATGTGAGCCGGGGGATGCGCGGGGTGGTATCTGAAATGTTGGTGCATCTGGCTTACCCCGCCGCCGCCCCAGGGCAGCCACAATGGCTTGCCCCTACGGTGTGTAACCCGCGTACCTCTCGTTCACGGGGTCATCCCGAACGCCATCTCGGGCACAATCATTGCTCGGACGTGAGAAAACATCGAATATATCTGCCAAAACATGTTGCATCTGTAAACAGTTGTGATATAACAAGTGTTGGTTGTGTGAATGAAATGTCACGCAACGACGATCTGCTAGACTGTCATCAAGGAATAGGGTCTCGATATGACGACCGCGACAATGGAACCTGAACACCGCGTCGAAGTGCGGTTGGAAGGCGTGGAAACCCGTCTCGACGGCGTGGACCACCGCCTCGAAGGTGTGGAAACCCGTCTCGACGGCGTGGAAACTCGCCTGAACGGCGTGGAAATACGGCTCGATAACACAGCTAAAAAAGAGGATCTGGCCCGAGTTGAGATTCGGCTGGACAACACCGCGACGAAAGAAGACCTGGCGCGCGTTGAAGCGCGACTCGACGGGATGGCTTCAAAAGAGGATTTGGCCAGGCTCGAGGCGCGGCTCGACGGGATGGCTTCAAAAGAGGATTTGGCCAGGCTCGAGGCGCGGCTCGAAACCTTGGCTACGAAAGAGGAACTTGCGCAGTTCGGTGACCGGCTCACCCGCGTCGAGGTGCGGATCGAAAACACCTCGACGAAAGAAGACCTATCGATTCTTGGCGGTGAGTTGATGGCGATGATCGCCGAACAAAAATCCGATATGCAGCGTTGGATGATCGGCGCGGGCGCGGTCGTCATTACCGCCGCGGTTGGACTTGCGTCTCTCATGGAAATCGTCCTCGGGTAGCATCCCATGCTCTCCGCCGCGGTAATCTGCGCGACGCGCATGGATGAAATCGTCATTCACATTTAGTTGCATACCCAGCGAAGAGCGAGGATGAAATATGATACCCAGCAGACTGAAACACTCGAAACCGCTACAGATCTCGACGCTCGGCCGCATAACTGGCTAAAGTCCAATCCGGCCCCACCAAAACCGGAGTCAAGCGGGAAGACCGCGGCAAAGAAAAAGTCCGATTGACGCGTATGTTGCAATCGGAATCATGTGGATCGAAGCGAATCGTTCCGCGTGAATAACCGGTAGCAATACTGAAAAGGAATCGCCAAACGGTAATGCTGTCCGTTTGCACGAAACCTTTCTCGCTGATTTCGCCTCCGAAACTCGGTTTTTGGGTGTAACCTGAATTTCTGAAGCAGACCGCACGATCTGGAGAATCGGGACACGCCATGCCTTACCAACCTGTTCCTTACTGGGCGAAATTGCCGCATCCGATGTCGTTCAAAGAGGCTACGTCGGTGGCCGTCGACTCGCAAGACCGCGTTTATGTCTTCAATCGCGGCAACTGGCCGGTGATGATCTTTGACGCCGACGGCAACTTCCTCGAGACTTGGGGTGCCGGCGAGTTTGTCCGTCCGCACGGCATCTTCATCGACGGTGATGACAATCTTTTCATGGCGGACGACGACGGGCACTTTGTGGACAAGCGCACTCCGTCGGGCGAGGTGATTTTCCGAATGGGCGAGCGCGGCAAACCAGCGCCATGGCAAGAGGGCGAACCGTTCAACCGCCCCACCGACATCGTGGTGCATCCCGAATCGGGTGATATCTTCATCTCGGACGGTTACGGCAACTCTCGCGTTCACAAGTTCGACGCCCACGGCAACCACATCACGTCTTGGGGCGCGCCGGGATGGATGGACGGACAGTTCAGCCTACCGCACAACATTTGCTTGCTTGGTGGCGACAAGATCGTTGTCTCGGATCGCGAGAACTTCCGCATCCAAGTCTTCAGTCTGGACGGCGATTATCTCGGACAGAAGCACATGCATCGTCCCATCGCATCATCGAACGGTCGCGGCGATGATGATTGCATCTACGTCGCTGAAGCTGGCGCTCCCGAAGTGCAGAGGGGCGTGCGGAATCTCGGAAACCGCGTCGTGGTGCTTGACAGCGACCTCAACGAGGTCGATAGCTTTGGCGGGGACCTTCCGGGCGAGGGACACGATCAATTCATCGCGCCGCACGGCATCGCCACCGATTCCAGCGGTGCCGTCTACGTCGCGGAAGTCTCTTATACCAACACCGGCTCCAAACTCAACCCGCCTCGCGAAGTCGCCAGCTTGCGGAAGTGGGCACCAGTTTAACGTTCTGACGCGCATGACATCTTGTCGGACCGCCACTCGCCGATCTGCGCGGCGTGTTCCTCGTAGTGCAGGAATGCCCATTCGTCGATCAAACGTCGGCGCGGGTGATCGAGGTCAAAGTAGCTCGATGGCGTGTTCGCTAATCGGTCGCGCAGCTTGCGGTGCGTCGATTCCAGACGTTCGATGACATGCCGAGGAGACGCACCGTTCATCTGCGAGACGGATGCGGCGTTGAATTCGTCCTCATCGGGCTCTGGGTAGTCGTAACCATCGTCAGGTGTTTCAAGAGCCTCAATCAGCAGCGTCTCCCATGCGCTGATGTGCCATAGCACCTCGTTCACCGACCATTCGCCACACACTCCCGACTCCAATACTTGATCGCTGCGCAGTTCGTTGAACGAAGCGCGGAACCGCCGCCACGCATCGTCAATCGCGAGGATGACATGCCGTTTAGTCGTCGTTGGGTCTTCTGAAGGCATCAGGTTCGGGTTTCGCGTCGTGAACCGATGATACTTTAGCCGCGAATCGAAACCGATCAGAGTCAGGAAGTGACGGTTGCGGTTCACTCACGTCCTGCGAAATGCCGTATCATGCATGGCAAAGCAAGTTGATTCAACGCCCCGTGATCTGCTTCCGCGAATTGCGTTGGAAGTTTTGGGGCGAGGAGACGTGACATGACTATCGTAGGCGACGGAGATTTCAGGTTCGAGGTACTACCGGAGTGGCCGAAGAAGATGCCGGAGAGTTGGAAGTTCGGCATGGCGTCCGACGTGGCGGTCGATTCGCAAGACCGCGTGTGGGTGTTTGCCCGTGAACAACACCCGGTTACGTGGTGGACTACTGAGGGCGAACTGGTCGGAAGTTGGGGATACGGTTTGAGCCTCGGCATCGCCCCCGATTTCTTCTTCCGTGAGCCACACGGCATCTTCATCGATTCCAAGGACAACATCTGGCTCTCGGAGAAACAGCGCCACATCGTGACCAAGCACAAGCAGAGCGGCGAGATCATCATGGAACTTGGCAACCGCGACTGGGCCGGCGTGACGGTTACGTGGGACGGCAGGCACGGCGAGCCGTTCAACTCGCCCACCGGCATCGCCGTCGGTCCGGACGGCAAGATTTTCGTCTCCGACGGTTACGGCAACCGCCGGATCCATCGTTTTTCAGCGGACGGCGATTACGAAACGGCATGGGGCATACCCGGCGGCGGTCCTGGTGAGTTCGCGCTCGTCCATAATGTCGGCGTCGATGACAACGGCCGCGTTTACGGTTGCGACCGCGAAAACGACCGCGTTCAGGTCTTCGACGGCGACGGCAACTTTATCGCCGAATGGACCGACATGTCGGCGCCGGGCGATATTCATTTCCGCGACAATCTGGCGTACGTAGCCGAGCAGGGCAACAACCGAGGAGTGTCGATCTGGACGCTGGACGGCGACTTGGTGACCCGCTGGCACGGTGACGATGAAGCCAAGATCCTCGGTGCCGCGCACGGCATCTGGACCGATTCCGAGGGCAGCATCTACGTCGCGGAGATCGGAACCCCAGAAATGGGGCAACGCGTTCGGAAGTTCCAGAAGCTTTGAGGTTCTGAGAAACACCGATCATACCGCCATACCATCAATCACGGGCGTATTATATGAATTGTCGAAAAAAACCGTTAAAATGACGGCCTCGACTTGACACATGAAACGCATGTGTGTTATAAACATGGGAGTTGATACACGATGACAGTCAGCGAGGTCGGAACTCCGATGCCAATGATGGAAGAGCGAATGACGAGAGTCGAACAAGACGTGGCCCACATCAAGGCCACTCTGGAGCACGTCGCGACAAAGGCCGATTTGGCCGATATCAAGACCGATATAGCCGAATTCAAGGCGGAATCCCGAGCGGAGTCGGCGGAGATTAAAACCTCCATGGCTGACTTGAAATCCGAGATGATGACCGAACTAACTTGGCGGATGTTCGGAATGGCCGTTGGCATGGTCGTAGCGATCTCCGCCGCTACTGGAATCGCCATCGCCGTCGCTGAAATGGTGTTGGATTGAAGCCGTAGGTATTGCTCGGCAGATCACTTGATCGATGTTTCGACCAGTTCCGACAGGACGTTGGCGAGGAGGAATATCACTAACCCGAGGGCGAGCACCGCGTTGTATCCGAGCAGTCTCGACGCCATTCCTTCGTCAACCGTTTTCGCCGCCGACATTCTGCGACGTCGCCAGACGATGTAGAACATCCACAACGCAAGTCCAATTTTGACGCCAAGGACGATTGCCCACGTGATCGTCGCCTCGTTGCCCTGGATCCGTGAGAACATCAATATGATCCCGCTGACGATGAGCGTCACAACGGCGATGTCGATGACTTCGCGATAGGCCGGGGCGATCAACTCCATCGCGCGCGCCATTCTGTCCGGCTCGGCAACGGTCAATGGGCGTAGTATCAATGCATGGAAAATGCTTCCGCCGATCCACGCGATCGCCGCGACGCCGTGCGCGTATCGCACCAGCACCATCAACCAATCGCCGATTCCGATTTCTGAGAACATGACCGATAACAGGATACACAAGCCCGACGCCCGCGAGACATTGCTCTTGGGTGCCATCAACATGGACTTGATCGTCGAGACCGAGCGTCTGGCGCGCGCGGGCGAGACGTTCGTCTGCGACCGTCTTTACACCTCCGGCGGCGGCAAGGCAGGTAACCAGGCCGTCGCTGCCGCGCGTTTCGCCGGTGTAGACGCTAAACGCGGCGTGAAGATGGTCGGCAGGATGGGCGATGACGCGTTTGGGAATGAGTTGCGACGATTCATGTCGGATCAAGGCGTCGATATGACGAGCGTGGCTGACGATCCCAATATCGAAACCGGCATGGCGATCATCTTCATCGATCCTAGCGGCGAGAACTACGTCCACGCAATCTACGGTGGCAACGGTAAATGTGGCGAAACTGAATCAAACGCCGCGATTGAGAATCTCGCGACTGCCGGCGTGCTATTGGTGCAACAGGAGATCCCGCTCGAATGCAGCTTGCAAGCCATGATCGCCGCACGCAAACAGGGCGTACCCGTGGTGCTTGACCCGGCACCGGCGATACCTTACGACGAGGTGCCAGACGGCTTCTACAGCGCTGCGGACATCTTGACGCCGAACTCGATCGAAGCGGAGGCACTGTCAGGTATCAGAGTGATTGATATCGATTCTGCTGAACGTGCTGCCAATCGGATTCGCGACTTGCACGGCTGCGAGTGTGTCATCGCCACTATGGCGGAACAAGGGGTCTTCGTCGCATCGGACGACTTGACTGGTCATCTTCCACCATTCCGAGTGGATGCCGTAGCAACCGTCGCGGCCGGGGACGCGTTCGCGGGAGTGTTGGGGCGTGCGATTTGCGAAGGGTATGATCTTGAACGCGCCATCCGGCTCGCTATGGCCGCAGGTGCGCTGTGTGTCTCGAAGCCGGGCACTCAATCCGCAATGCCGCACCGCGACGAAATTCTCGCGATGGCAGGAGTATGAGCCTTCCAAGTGACGGTCAGTACGGCACCGGTCGAGAAATATCGCTGATCGTGTTGATACCGGCGCGATCCATTAACTTGAGTAGCCCGCGATTGAGGCGCGCCGGCAGGAACGGACCCTCGTAGACCATCGCGGTGTAAAGCTGAACGCCGGATGCTCCCGCCGCGATCATGCGCCAGACGTCTTCCGGTGTGGAGATGCCGCCACAAGACAGAATGCTCGCGTTTTTGCCGAGCAACGCCGCGACTTCCGCCGTCATGCGTTCGGTGTTTTCCAACAACGGCGCGCCGCTCAAACCGCCTCTTCCGACCGCGAGCCTAGCGTCTTCCACCAGCATTGTGTTCGCGACCACTAGACCATCGGCACCCGCATCGACTGCAGTCTCGGCAAGCGACAAAGCGGTTTTGCGTTCTTGCGGTTCGTTCGACCAAGGCGGCAACTTAACCAACAGCGGAGTCTCCGTCCGTCGTGTACTGCTCAAGAGTTCAACCAGCGTTCGCAATCGCGCCGCGTCGTGAAACACGCGCAATCCCACCGTGTTGGGACTTGAGATGTTTAATTCGATCCCGGCTGCGAGCGGCGAGATGTTACGAAAACACTCGGCGATTTCGTCTTCGATGGAACCTGAGATGCTGACGAAAACGCTGGATCGGTGCTTTCCCAATCGTTCTAGTCGCGGCTGGACGCGAGCTAGACCCTCGCCGGGGAATCCGAGCGAGTTGAGCAACGCCGCCGAGTCAGTCAACCGCACCATGCGTCTGCGTGGATTGCCCGTGCGTTCTGCCAATGTGACGGTACCGCCCGACACAAACCCAAAGCCGAGATCGAGCAACGAACGAAGGACTCTGCAATTCTTGTCGAAACCCGCTGCCAACCCGATCGGTGAGGGCAGATCGACGCCGGCGACGGTTGTTGCCAGTGCCGGGTCGCCGGATCGCGACATTGCCCCCATCGCCTTCCATACCATCGGAACGCGCAGGGCGTACTCGGACAGCGCATGGCTTTGCTCTTCGTCGATCGAGAAGAGTATCGGGCGTAGCAAACGTTTGTACAAGTTGAAGCCGTGTTCTGCTGAAACTGGGGCGTCAACTGGTCGCGAACACATCGACGCCTAACGGTTATCATTTTCTCATACCACTCGCGACGACCGTTCGTCCGCGGTATGAGTTGGAGCAGATCAAACCAGAGCGAAGAGCGCCATGCCGATGCAACTCGATTTCGAAAGAGGCGACGCCCAGCAACCCAGCGGACACGCGCTAGTCTACTTCCGCGACACTAACGATCACGACGCGATCGGCTTGACCTACATCGTGATCCTGCCAGTGCCGTTGGACATCGGCAAGTACATGCCTCCGTTCCTCGCCGGGCAGGTCGCGGAGATGACCGCCAACGTCATATCGTCGTTCGCATTCCCGCCGGCACCCGAACCGATCGGCAGCGTCGAAGATGCTCAACGGTTGGCGCGAATGCGCGATGATGACCTTGTTTATGGCGGTGAGATCGCTTTCAACGACGCGTTCGAGATGATGGAACGAGTCAACGAAGCCAGTGCGGAGTATGGGCGAATCTACTCCGAGGCGTATCCCGAAGAGGATGCCCGCGTCCAAGACGAACTCGGTTTGGACGAAGTCGGCGAGTACGACGAGGAAGTTTACGATCTGATGTACGGAGGCATGGACGAGGCCGACCTGCTTACCGAACTTTCGCAACAGCTCGGACGGATGCGATTCTCAGTCGAGGGCGGAGACCGCTCAACGGCGTTAGAGACGGAAGCGAAAATCCGCGCCATCGGACGGTATCTGCCCGCCAACCGCGAGGTCTCCAAGATCGTCGCGGCCGCGACTTCTGTGTCACCGCGCGCCGCCGAGTTGGCGCAACTATACGTCGAACGCGCCTACTGCCTCTACCGAGAAGACTACCTTCGCTTGAAGAAGATCGACGAAGACATCGCGACCATCAGCGAAACGCAGTAATCTTCGGTACGGGTCAATCTACGACAGCCGTCTTCAACTGCTCGATTGTGAGGTTTGCACCGCTCGCGATCAGCACGACTCGTTTGCCGCGAAGCTGGTCTCGCATCGATTCCGCCGCCGCGAGAGGTGAAGCGCCCGCGTGCTCGACGAGGGTACGGGTGGTAGCAATCATCGTCACAATCGCTTGGCGTATCGCATCCTCGCTCACGAGGACGAAGTCGTGGAGATATTTTCGCAACATGCCGACTGGGTAATCGTAGGATGATCCTGTCGCGATACCTTCCGCCACGGTCTCCATCTTGGCGTCAACCGTCGGCCCTTCCATCTTCGACCATGAGCGGTATACGGACGGCGCGGCTTCAGATTGCACGCCGACAACTTTGGTGTCAGGTGCCAAGTATTTCGACGCGATACTCGCGCCGCATGCACCGCTGCCGGCACCAACCGGCACAATGATGTAATCGATGCTGTCGAGGTCTTCGTGAACCTCTACGGTGTAGGTGCCGACGCCGGCGACCAATAGCGGTTCGTTCGCCGGGTGGACGTATCGCATTCCCTCTTCGCGTGCCAACGTCTCGGAGTAGACGCGCGCTTCGTCGAACGTCGGCCCGTGCTCTACGACGATCGCGCCGAGGCTCCGCATCGACGCCATCTTGACCGGGTTCGCGCCAACCGGCACGACGATCGTGCATCTCGCGCCGAACTGCTGGGCTGCGTACGCGATTGACTGTCCATGATTGCCCGTACTTGCGGTTACGAAGCCGCGTTCGCGTTCCTCAGGCGTGGTGCGTGAAACGAGATTGACACCGCCCCGCACCTTGAACGCGCCCAACATCTGCATGTTCTCGTGCTTGACCCAAACGTCGGCATCGAGCAAATCGCACAGTCCGGGAACGCGACGCAGGGGAGTGCGATGGACGTGCCCTGCAATCTTGCGTTTCGCGTCGTAGATGTCGGCAATTGTGGGTTCTGGCAACGGGCTGAGGGACATCGATTCTCCTGTTAGATTCGCAGAATGCAATGGTTAGATTCTAAAGCGCGGTGAAATATACTGAATCGCATCGGCGACGTTTGTCATCGCGGCACCCAAAATCAAAGCAATTTCAGTTGGCTACCACGGATACCACCGACGGTACGACTAGCCCAGCAACGTCGAACGCCGAGACCATCAACAAACCAGTTACCGCTACTCCAACCGCGAGCCCGGTAAAGCGTGGTTGGGCAGCCCGTACGTTCGAGTCGCTTGGTCACCGCGACTACCGAATGATGTGGGTCAGCATGTTCCTGTCCATGGGCGGGTTCAACATGCTGATGCTGGCGCGCGGCATCTTGATCTACGACCTCACCGAGGACGCCCAGAAGACTGCGCTAGTTTCGATCGGCTGGGCTCCCGGCTTGCTCATCATGTCGTTGTTCGGCGGCGTGCTTGGCGATCGTGTCGAGCGACGGATGTTGATCCAAATTTCGCAGTTTGCCAATGCGGTGTTTGCCCTTACCGTCGGATTCTTGATCCTGACGAACACCATCGAGTGGTGGCACATGATGATCGTTTCGACGTTGCAGGGATGCGTGTTCGCGTTGCAGATACCGGCGCGGACGGCAGCGATGTCGCAACTGGTGCCGAAACAATTGATCGGCAACGCTATGGCGCTGAATGCCACGGCAATGACGCTAATGAGCATCGCCGCGCCAGCGGTCGGCGGAGTGTTGTACGAACTCATCCAGCCGGAAGGCGTCTATTTCGTCGTAACCGTGATGATGTTCTTGGCGATGGCGTTCACGACGCTGCTGCCAAAGATGTACCCGGACCAGAACCAAACGAAAAACAAGGAATCGCCGTTACTCAACATCAAACGGGGATTGATCTACGCCGCACGGAACCGACTGGTCAGGGTGTTGCTAATCCAGTCAGTCATCATCGCGATGCTGTCGATGCCGTTTCGAATGTTGGTTCCAGTATTCGCCAAGGACCTTTACGGTTCGGCACCTAGTGAGGTGGGTTGGATTGCCACGATGGCAGGCATCGGCGGAATCGCCGCGTCAATCGGCGTCGCGAGTTTGCGTCCCGGACAGCATCGCGGTTGGGTGATACTGACCTCCCCGATCGTCTCTTCGATTTCGATGTTTATGATCGGCATGTTCCCCTGGTACTGGATAGGGATGATCATGTTCGTCGGTGTCGGATTCGGCGAGTCGATCCGCTGGGCCCTAGGCCAGGCGCTCGTAGTTGAACACGCCAATCCCAGATACCGCGCCAGAATGACGAGTCTGACAATGATGACCTATGGCTTGATCCCGATCGCGGCGTATCCGATGGGTTGGTTAGTCGAGACCTACGGCGCGGTGCCGTCGGTAATCGGCATGTCGATCGCGCTCTTCGGCGCGGGGTTGCTGTTCGTGTTAGTCAGCAAATCGGTTCGCGACCTGAAATAGCGGGCGCAGATGCTCAACAAGGCGGCGCGTTCGCGCACAGCAACGGTCTCGATGTCCATCGGGTCGGTTCGTGGCGGTGGTGTAAACTTCGCTTGATGTTCGGCGAAGTTTTACATGGCATTAAAACCGCATAAGCCTGCAAATCGGCATCTCAGACCCCACGCAGTTTCAACGCAGATGCGAGTCCGCGGCCGTAGCGTTGCGCGTCGGACGTTCCAATCCCTAGGCAATTCGGCTTACCGACGGTTTTGGGTCAGCCTGATCGTCCTGATGGCCGGCGTCAACATGCAGATGTTGGCGCGCGGGCAACTGGCATGGGAACTCACGAACGACACTTTTATGGTCGCCCTAGTGGGGTCGGCATTCGCGCCGCCGATCCTGATCTTTTCGGTATTTGGCGGTGCATTCGCCGACCGTTGGGATCGAAAGAAGATGATTCAGTACAGCCAACTGGCGATCTGCATCATCGCCGGGCTCGTCGGATTTACGATTTTGACCGACCGCATCTCGATCTGGATACTGATGGTCGCGGGTTTCGCGCAGGGCATGGGCTGGTCATTCATGATGCCGGCGCGGCAGTCGATAATTCCGCAACTCGTCAGCAAGAACGAAATTACCAATGCCATCGCGTTGAGCGCGTCGGGAATGGCATTGATGACGCTATCCGGACCCGGACTCGGTGGATTGGCGTACGCGTGGATCGGTCCGGCAAACACATACTTCCTGATAACCGGACTGATGTTCATCGCGTTCCTGATGATGAGCGGGGTGAAGGTCACCGGCGAGGCGGTGCCACGTAAGCGGCGCGAGGAAAAGGTGTTGAACGCGGTCTGGGAGGGGTTGCGATATTCCGCGCGCAATCGCACGATTTTGATCCTTTTCATTCTTTTGCTTTCGACGACGATGACGTCGATGTCGTTCCGCTCACTGATGCCGGCACAAGTGGATCTGATTTTCGGCGGAGAATCCCTGCAACTCGGGATCCTGATGAGCATGATCGGCCTCGGCGCGCTTCTCGGTTCGCTGTTCATCGCCGGTTTAACCGAAAACGTACCCCGTGGGGTCGTTCTGCTGATGGCTACCGGACTTTCAGCGATGGCGATACTGGTATCGACTTTCGTCAGCATATTCCTCGTGGCAATGGTCGCGATGATGGTGTTGGGACTAGGGGACGCGGGACGTCGTTCGCTTAACGCGTCGCTCCTGATGGAACAGGCCGATGAGGATCACCGCGGGCGTGTGATGGGCATCTACATGCTTAACTTCGGACTGACGCCCATCGGGGCAATACCGTTAGGGATTTTGGCTGAAGCGACCGACATCCGCGTCGCTTTCGCGGTCGCCGGGATCGTGCTCGCTCTGTCCGTCTTGCTGACCTGGGTGTTGACACCACGGATCCGCCGCCTATGACCGTGCAATCTGCATCTGCGAAATGAGGATGAGCGGTCGAAACTACGCGCGCCGCACGTTCCACTCGCTCGGCAACCCAAACTATCGTCGGTTCTGGATCAGCTTGATATTGCTGATGGCCGGCATCAACATGCAGATGATGGCGCGCGGACAGCTCGCCTACGATCTGACCGGCGACGCATTCATGGTCGCGTTGGTAGGTTCCGGTTTCGCGCCGCCGATTCTGTTGTTTTCGCTAATCGGAGGCACGTTCGCAGATCGTTGGAATCGACGCCGCATGATCCAGTACGCGCAGCTCGCGGTCAGCATCGTCGCGTTCGGGGTTGCGGTCTCCATCGTCACTGGTCATGTAACAGTCTGGATTCTCTTCGGTGCTGCGCTGACGCAGGGCGTGTGCTGGTCGTTCATGATGCCAGCGCGGCAAGCGATCATCCCGCAACTCGTAAGCGAACGAGAGATGACGAACGCGATCGCGCTGAACGCTTCGGGTATGGCATTGATGACTCTGTCCGGTCCCGGATTGGGCGGTTTGGCTTACGCGTTCCTGGGCCCCGGTACGACATATTTCGTGATGTCAGCGTTGATGTTCGCCGCGTTCGTGATGATGAGCACCGTCAAGGTCGAAGGTGCGCCAGTGTCAAGGAAACGGCGCGAAGAAAATGTGTTTAGCTCGATCTGGGACGGTCTACGCTACGCGTACGGCAACCGAACGATCTTCGTATTGTTGATGCTCACGTTAGCCACGACGATGACATCGCAATCGTTCCGCGGGCTGATGCCGGTTCAGGTAGACGTGATTTTCGGCGGCGGACCGTTGCAACTCGGGATATTGATGAGCACGATCGGTGTCGGCGCGTTGCTCGGGTCGCTGTTTATCGCGGGGTTAACCGAAAACGTCAAGCGCGGGGTAGTGCTTTTGGTCGCGAGCGCGCTCTCCGCGGCGGCGATCCTCGTTTCTACCTACGTCACGGTTTTTCTTATCGGGATAGTTGCGATGCTGGCTTTGGGATTGGGCGACTCAGGACGTAGAGCATTAAACTCCGCGCTGATCTTGGAGCAAACCGACCCTGATCATCGCGGTCGTGTGATGGGCATTTACATGCTGAACTTTGGACTCCGTCCGCTCGGTGCGATTCCGCTCGGCATCCTTGCAGAACGAACCAGCATCCAGACATCCTTTGCAGTGGCAGGCATCGCCCTCGCCGTCACCGTGTTGTTGACGTGGGTATTCGCTCCGAGGATTCGACGGTTGTGATGGTCGATCTATGGATTTCCATCCAGCAACGGCGCGATAGCCGAGATTTTTCCGACTCTGGCATCAAGTAGGTTTCGCAACGTCTTAATCTTGAATCAGACCCCTAGCTCGAACTTCACGTCATCGTCTAAGAACCATGCCTATCAAAGTAATGCCCGATGCCTTGGCGTCGCGCGTCGCGGCTGGCGAAGTCGTGGAGCGTTCGGCGTCGGTCGTCAAAGAGCTGATCGAAAACTCGTTGGATGCTGGCGCGGGTCGCATTGATGTCGAGTTGGAGAATGGCGGGCGCGCTCTGATACGAGTTGTGGATGATGGGCATGGGATTCCGTCGGAAGAGTTGCCGCTCGCGTTCGCGCGTTTCGCGACTAGCAAGGTGGACGAAACGAGCGATTTGGTGGCGATTCCGACGCTCGGTTTTCGCGGGGAGGCACTACCTTCGATTGCCGCAGTCGCCGATGTCACCGCGGTTTCTCGCCATGTTGAGGACGAAAGTGGCGCGGAGTGCAATGTGACGTTCGGCTCCGAACCACAGATACTCGCCGCCGGTGCTCCGGTAGGTACTTCCGTCGCGGTGCGCCAACTATTTCGCAACGTCCCGGCGCGTCTCAAGTTTCTTAGCAGTCCGTCAGCCGAGTCGGCACGAGTGACAGCATTGGTCGGGCAGATGGCGCTGATTCGCAGCGACGTCAGATTCCGGCTCGTCATCGATGGCACGGTGCGACTGAACACGCCGGGTGATTTCGACGACGCGGCAGCTCTCGCCGCCGTTTTTCGAGTGAAAGACGCGAGCGATCTTGTAAATATCACCGCCGATACCAGCGCGGCATTCGGTGCTGGCGGCGCGATCGCCATGCCGAACCTCCATTACGGGCGTCGAAACCACATCACAGTGGCGGTCAACGGCCGGCTGGTGAGTTCCTATCGCCTCAACTACGCCGTCGAGCGCGGATATCAAGGGTTTCTGCCCGATAAACGATTTCCGATGGCGTTGATGAAGGTCAATGCGCCCCTCGAGGATGTTGATGTCAACGTGCATCCCCAGAAAACCGAGGTGCGTTTCAGGCGCGAGGGATTGGTCTTTTCGGTCATCGAGAACACTGTGAAACGGACGCTAGGATCGCGGGCACCAGTGCGGCAATTCTCCGGCGAGCGCATCACGTCTTCACTCACGTCCTCGCTGGAAGGCGCGTTCGCGATGCGGAGGAGTTCCGGGTTGGCGCCAGCTGAACCGTTCACCGAACCAATCACTGATGGCGAGACGGTCTCAAACGACGCTGTTGGTTTGAGCGCAAACACGGACGCTGGCAATGGGCTACCTAGCACTTCGCCGAATACTCCACCGGACGGTTCAACATCGCCCTCGACGGAGCGTTCCGACCTCCAACACCCCGACACTGCGTCCACAGACGGTGCTAAGTCGCGGCACCGTGACGTGTTGCCCGGTCTGCGCGTCCTAGGGCAGGCGCAATCGACGTACATCATCGCCGAGGACGAAAACGGCGTGTTTCTGATCGATCAACACGCCGCGCACGAGCGAATCAAGTACGAGGAAATCGTAGCTAAACAATCCGCGCAGGCGACCGAATCTCAACTACTGCTGACCCCGCAGGTCGTCGAATTGACGCCCGATCGCCAGATCGTCTACAGCGAAGGCGCAAGGTGGTTCGCCGATACGGGTTGGGACATCGATCCGTTCGGCGATTCGGCGGTCGTGATCCGGGCGGTGCCACAGATTTTGGCGGAACGTGCGGCGGCAGATGCCAACGGTGCTGAAAAGGCGTTCTTAAGAGTTTTGGACGACGTTGCGCCGACATCGCAAATCGAGAAATCGCACGCGATGCCGTGGTCTGAACGAATACTGGCTACAATGGCGTGCCACGCCGCGGTGAGGGCAGGGGATACTCTGAGCATCGAGAGCTGCGAACAGATCGTCGAACTTCTGCAACGTTGCGAAAACCCTCAGTCTTGCCCACACGGACGGCCGACTATGCTCCTGCTGAGCGGTGAAGCTTTGGAGCGCGAATTTGGACGAAAATAGGGCTACAATTCGGCGCGGTTTTGAGCCTGGCAATTAACGAATCTTTGAGTAAGTCGGAGATCATCTTCAATCTCTTGAACACGTCGATAACCAGCATCGATGTTATCGTTTGGGCGAACCGTTACCCTGAAAAAGGAGACCATCGCAAACTCAAGTGAACCGAGCCATGTCATTCTGAACGTAGCGAAGCGTAGTGAAGAATCTACGGAGGCAAACCTGGCCCGTGTATAGATTCCTCGCTGCGCTCGGAATGACAACCGGGCACGAGGCGGTTTCGTGGTCGATTCCAGCGGTCCCGAAACGACGGCAAAACACATCGGATTGCGATGTCGATCCGAAGATTACGCGAATCCGTATATCAACGATAAGGCGAGGTAGGACGAAACTGCTCGCACAGTCAACACCCACGCGCCTGGCAAAGCACCAATTGAGCATCAACACCAATCGAGATAACGGAGCTGAACCCGCGCTGTCTCTGTTTCGACGTCTCAAGATATTTCTTGAGACGATCAAGTTCGAGCATTCAGTGTTCGCGTTGCCGTTCGCGGTGGCAGCGGCGTTCATCGTGTCGGACGGGTGGCCCGATTGGATCGCATTCGGATGGGTGATCGTCGCAATGGTCACGCTCCGAACTTTCGCGATGGCAGCGAACCGCCTGTTAGACGCCGAAATTGATCGCCGCAATCCGCGCACCGCTGATCGACCGACCGCCAACGGCATCATCGGCAAGCCAGAAGTGATCGGCTACATGATCGTGTCCGCCGTGGTGTTCATCGTCGCGGCGTGGCAACTCGACCCGTTGGCACTCATACTCTCGCCGATCCCGATCATCGTCGCGTTCACCTATCCGTATCTCAAACGCTTCACTTGGCTTGCACACTTCGGAATCGGCGCGGTTTACGTGATAGTCCCGCCGGCGGTGGCGATCGCAATGACCGGTACCATGCCCGCGGAATTCGTAGTCCTTGGTCTCGCCGCTCTTTTCTGGGTTTCGGGTTTCGACGTGCTGTATGCCATCGCCGACATCGACTTCGACCGCGCCAACAACCTACATTCGATCCCGGCTAGGTTCGGTGTCGGAAAATCACTGTTTATAGCGAGAGCGTTGCACGTCGTTACCATCGGTTTCTTGGCAGTTTCGGTCGTTGTCGCAGGTGGAGGGATGTTTGCGGCATTGGGTGTGGTAGCAGTCGGAGCACTACTCGCGTATGAGCACATGCTCGTGAAGAAAGACGACCTCTCCAAACTGAACATGGCATTCTTCACGATGAACGGCATCATCGCCGTCGTCTATGCCGCGTTCGTCGTGCTGGATGAGCTGATTCTCGGTTAGTCGCATGGCACGCTTCATCGTAGGGATATCAGGAGCGAGCGGCGCACCGTACGTGCGGCGAGTGCTCCAAGTGCTCGCAGATAGTGAGCACCAATTAGACCTCGTAGTAACCGCGTCGGGTTTGAAAGTGTTGGAAGTGGAGGAGAACGTTAGGTTTAACGGTGAAATAGACAGTGACACCGCCGAGCTATCTCGCTGGATCGGTGTCGATATGAAAGCCCACCCCGGATTTACATGGCATCACTCCGCCAACGTCGCCGCCGATATCGCGAGCGGTTCTTGCCACGTCGATGGGATGGTCGTCGCGCCTTGCAGCGGCGGGACTTTGGCGAGGATTGCCAACGGTATGTCTCAAAACCTACTTGAACGTGCCGCTGACGTTACGCTGAAGGAGCGTCGCCGATTAATACTCGTGACCCGCGAAACACCGCTGAGTCTGATCCATCTGCGAAACATGACGAAAGCCACCGAAGCGGGGGCGATTGTCTTGCCCGCATCACCCGGGTTCTACAACGATCCAAAAACCATCGACGATCTGGTCGATATGATCGCCGGCAGAATCATCTACCACCTTGGACTAGAGAGCGGTCTTTTGCAAGTTTGGCGCGGAAGGTAGCGTGTGGAGCCGTGTCTTTCACCGACATGCAATCGTTCATGCGCGAGCTCGAAAGGCGCGGACTATTGAAGCGCGTTTCGGTGCCAGTCAACGCGGAACTCGAAATCACCGAGATCGCAACGCGGTTGGTTCGCGACGGCGGCCCGGCGGTTCTCTTCGAGAACGTGCAAGGCGCATCGTTCCCTTTGGTAGTCAACCTGCTCGGCACGATGGAGCGCATCGAGATTGGGTTAGGACGACATCCCGAAGAGATCGGCGAAAGCCTGATCAATTTCTTGGAAGACGTCAATCCGCCATCGCTATCGTCGATTTGGCGCAACAAACGCTCGGCGCTGAATCTGCTCAATGTACGCCCAGGACGTTCGATGCGAAACCCCGTAAACCAAGTCGTGGATACCGCTCCGGACCTGTCGCAGATGCCGATCTTGAAATGTTGGCCGGAAGATGGAGGACGATTCATAACGTTGCCATTGGTGCGAAGCCGTGATCGCCAGACCGGCGCCCACAACATGGGCATGTACCGGATGCAGATTTACGACGAAAGCACGACTGGCATGCACATGCAAATCCAGAAGGGCGGGGCGTTTCACCACGTAGAGGCCGAGCGCGCTGAGGAACCTCTCAGCATGGCAGTTGCACTAGGCGGCGATCCGGCCCTTATTCTCTCCGCCATCATCCCGTTACCGGAGGGGATTGACGAATCCGGTTTCGCCGGCGTCATGCGCGGGAAACCGACTCCGATGACATCCGCGAGGACTGTTGATGTCCGGGTACCGGCTCATGCTGAATTTGTCATTGAAGGGCAGTTGCAACCGGGCGAACGCAGGTTGGAAGGCCCGTTCGGGGACCACTTCGGGCACTACTCGGGCGCAGCCGATTTTCCAGTTTTTCGGATTAATGCCATCACGCGAAAACGCAACCCGGTCTACCCGGCGACGGTTGTCGGCAAGCCGCCGCAAGAGGATCGTGCCATGGGTGATGCGGCGCAGTTGGCGACCAAGCCGTTGATCCGACTGATGCGTAAGGAAGTCCGCGACATGTGGTCATATTACGAGTCGGGTTTCCACAACCTGTTGGTCGTGTCGGTGTACAGTCGCTATTCGCGGGAAGCAATGAAAACGGCGTTCGGGATTTTGGGTGAAGGTCAGTTGTCGCTGACCAAAGTTATGGTCTTGGTCGACTCGAGTACCGATCCGTCCGACGCCAAAGCGGTGGCGCGTGCCATTTCCCGAAACTTCCGCGTCGAAACAGACTTTAGATTGCTGGCACGGACGGCTCAGGACACACTCGACTTCACCGGCGATTCGTTCCAACACGGCTCCAAGATGGTGTTGGACGCGACTGGCTACGGGCATGAACCGCAACGCATCGATGGCCCGCAACTGCGTTTCGATCCGAAATCCCTATCGTCGGCAATCACGAATCATCGCCTGATATGCGACAACATCTTGGTTTTGCAAGTACGGCGCGAATTTGCGGGATCCCGCGACCTGATCGAGCGCGCCGTCGCCGATCCGAGGGCACGCTCCCTCAAAGCCGTTGTCCTAGTATCGGAGGACGTGAATCTAGACGACGATGTGGAGCTGATCTGGGGTATATTCACGCGTTTCGACTGCGCGCTAGACGTGGTCTTCACCGATCAAAAATTTGTCGGCATCACGCCCACCTATAGCGGCGTGATGGGTATCGATGCAACCTGGAAGCCGGGATACCAGAAACCGCTAGAGATGGACCCCGATATCGTGCGGCTAGTAGACCGCCGTTGGAAGGAATACTGGCAATGAAAGCGCTGGGCGTCTGCGCCTAGGTCGCCGATTGCCGCGCCCTAGGTGACAAGCGCATCTTTCATCAGCGCCCGCGCCTTGTCCTGATCGTCGGTGCTCAATGAAACCGTTGTGTGCCCGTGCGCGCGGTTGACAATGTGGATGCTGACGATGTTGATGCTCTCACCGGCGAGCTTTTCGGCTACTTTAGCCAATGCTCCCGGCTCGTCTGGCATCGTGACGACCAATGCCTCCTCCGTCATCGCCTTGTAACCCGCGTCTGCGAGCCACCACAACGCCTTGTCGTGGTCATCGTCTTCGGTCGAAATCGAGATTACGCCCGTGTCGTCGATATCGGCGGTGTTCATGTTGACGATATTGATCTCTTGATCGGCGAGGATCTTTGAAACGGCGGCGATCACTCCGACTTCGTTTTCGACATTGACGATGATGCTTCGCATTACGGGCGGGCTCCAAATTCTCTGTTTATTGCAACGGGTTGGCGACGCAATCGGCGACCGCGGCATCAATCTTGTCACGGGTCACGTTAGGAACGGTGATTAGGTGCGCGAAGTCTTCGTAAGGCGCCATTTGCCATTTTCGCACGACGTGATCGGCCGGACGCGGAAACACGACAGTTATCGAGTTCTTGTTGCGCCACGCTGGGATACCGTTGTCCCTAAACGCATCAACCGCGTACTGCGCCGACGCCAGACACTCGGTCACGATGTCACGGAATCCTTCGAGACCGTGAAGTTGGAACGCGTACCACAGCATCAATGGCGTGATCGCGTTTCGAGAACCTGACAGCGTCGTATCCATCGCGCCAACGTACTCTATCGACCTCGCAACTCGCGCCACGTAGTCGCTCTTCGTCAAAACGACGCCGCTGGGCAATGGACTGCCGATCAGCTTGTGTCCGCTGATCGCGATGCTGTCGATCCCGGAGTCGAAACCGAACGGCTGCGGTTCGTCGACGAACGGCAGGATCATGCCGCTAAGCGCCGCGTCGGCGTGGATGTAGGTGTGAACGATTGCCAGATCCTCGAAAATCTCGCGGATCGCGTCGAGATTGTCGACCGCGCCTTTCATTGTCGTGCCGATGTTTGCCATGACGACCACAGGCAGGTGCCGATTGATGCGAATCGTCTCCCGCAAGTCCGTGTAGTCGATCTCGCCGTTGTCCAGACTGCGGATCATGATGTTTCGGTAGTTCAGAACCCGCAGGTTCTTGAGCACGCTGTAGTGAGTGTCCTGAGAGAAGTAGACGACGCCCTGCGGGAACATTTCCCTCGCCATGTAGAGCCCGTACATGTTGCCTTCGGTGCCGCCGGAAGTCACGTATCCCCACGTCTCGTCCGGCGAAATCCGCATCAAGTTCGCGAACGTCGTGATGACTTCACGCTCAATCTCGTGGGTGTTGACCCGAAAATTGCTGTCGTGAAACGGATCGCCGACGTTGTTGACCGAGAACTGAAAGAACGGAAACAGTGCCGAGTAGTCGAAGTTCTGGTTGACCGGATACCCGATTTGCGCCGCGGAAAGGTCCGCCAGCGAACGAACCATTTCGTCGAGGCGTCGATCGGCTTGTGCGCTAGCGTCTTGCATCTGACAGGATTCTTGCGTTCCGAGCGGTGGCGGCATTTACCCGCGCTAAGTGTGGTGCATATCAGGCAATTCGCACTTTGAGCGCTCTGTGTCGTTGAAGTGATGATAACGCCTAGTGAACCCGTAGGTTGAAACGCGGCAACTCTGTTCCGTCGGACGCACATCGGACGCACCACACGAAGAGCCGAACTGCGCGATGATTGAAGATAGATTAAGCGCAGTTCTGGACATACTCTGCACGCAGGACGAAAAACGAATGACCACCACAGCGGCACCGACCCAAAAGGCAAAGACATCACAGCCACTCAGCGTGAACGGCAACGGGCACCGAATGGATTCGGTTGCGGCACCTGACATTTTGATTTCCGACCCAGTCTTGGAATCGATCTGGGAAAAGGTGAAGCATGGCGAGCGGTTGACCGCCGAGGAAGGGGTCAAAATCCTTGAAACAGATGACTTCTCCGCGGTCGGCATGATGGCCGATTTCGCCAAACGTAAAGTCTCGGGCGAAAAGGTCTACTTCGTACTGAACCGTCACCTCAACCCCACGAACATCTGCGTGCTCTCGTGCAAGTTCTGCGACTACGCCAAGAAACCGGGCGCAGAAGGTGCCTACGAGATGACGATGGACGATATGCTCGACCATCTCGACGACGACATCAAGGAGCTTCACGTCGTCGGCGGGCATCATCCGACTTGGCCCTTCGAGTTCTACGTCGACATGATCCGCGAGCTCCACAACGCGCGCCCCGACGTGCAGATAAAGGCTTTCACGGCTTCAGAGATCGACTATTTCTGGCGTCGTTGGAAAGTACCGCCCGAAGAATCACTCGCCATATTCAAAGAAGCCGGGTTGTCGTCGATGCCGGGCGGAGGCGCAGAGGTTTTCTCCGATCGCATTCACAAGCTGCTGCTTCCGGGCAAGGCGAAAGCGGATCGATGGCTTGAGATACACCGTATAGCTCACGGCATGGGCATCAAGAGCAACTGCACGATCCTTTACGGTCATGTCGAGACTTTCCGAGAGCGCATCGACCACCTCATCCTCTTGCGCGAGCTCCAAGATGAGACGGACGGATTCTTGGCGCTGATCCCGCTCGAATATCAAGTCGGGTATACCAAACTCCGACCTCGCCATACGCCGCCGATGGACGACCTTAAGATGATTGCTGCGTCAAGGCTGATCCTTGACAACGTGATGGCGATCAAAGCCTATTGGGTGATGCTGGGCGAGGCTACCGCTGGCATCGGATTGAACTTCGGCGCCAACGATCTCGATGGCACGATCGGCAAGGAACGCATCGCCCACGCGGCGCTAGCCGATTCGCCAGCAGGCGTCGCACGTCGCAGCATGGTCGCATCAATCAAAGACGCCGGACGTACGCCCGTCGAACGCGACGCCCTCTACAACGAGATCACGGTCTACAACTGAGCATCGCGCCGTGCCAATCCCGCATCCATTCCCATACCAAGGGAGCAAGCGTCGGATCGCGAGCCAGATTTTGGCTTACTTCCCACGCGATGTGGACCGCCTGGTCGAACCATTCTGCGGATCCGCCGCGGTGTCTATTGCCACAGCCTGGGAGTGGCGCGCGAATCGGTTCTGGATCAATGACGCTAATGATGCTTTAATGATGCTTTGGTCGATGATCTTGGAGCATCCTAGGCAGTTGTCGGAGGAGTATCGTCGGATGTGGCACGAGCAACTGGACGACCCAGATGCGTATTTCTACGACGTGCGAGACCGGTTCAACGCGGACCCACAGCCGGGCTATTTCCTCTACCTCCTCGCTCGTATCGTCA
Organism: Dehalococcoidia bacterium; assembly: GCA_963662485.1. Classification (GTDB taxonomy): domain Bacteria; phylum Chloroflexota; class Dehalococcoidia; order Lucifugimonadales; family Lucifugimonadaceae; genus Bin127. The sequence goes on from OY759581.1 coordinate 1,148,735, forward strand.
AGGGGTCCATCAGATACAGCAGTTCCGGGCGCTTCAATCAATCACCAGACCGACGCCGATTAGGGATGAACCCCGACACAATGTCTATACAGATTTCGGACACGTCGAACCTGTTGTCCGGAAGATGCCGCGCAACCTGTAGCGACTTCCGAGAGGTTGTTGAGTTCGCCGGAGATTACGACTTGATTTATATGGACCCGCCGTATCAAGGCACGTCCGAGACTGGCGATCCGCGGTACCACCGAGGTTTACCGTTCGATGAGTTCGTCCAAGCGCTGGACGATATGAATCGCCTAAACCTTTCATACATCGTCAGCTACGACGGTTGGACTGGAGCGAAACAACACGGTTCGCTCCTGCCCTCCGAACTGGGATTGACTAGGGTCTCAATCGAAGCTGGCCGGTCAACGCAATCGACGTTGCTCGGCGGTGCAGACCGAACGATTGAATCTCTTTACCTATCGGCTCAAGCAAGGAAACGCGCCAACGTAGAAGTCGGCACACTGGTACTCGCGGGGCGGTCATGAGCCTCAGCGATTTCTCGCCGGAAGTTTTGTCCCTCCTTAACGCCGTTACGGCGAAACGCGCCAGAACGATGATCCAACACATCATCGCCCATGGCCACATCACGAGCGAAGAAATCTCGACGTTGTACGGGTACAGCCACCCACCGAGAGCCATTCGGGATGTTCGGGAGCAAGGCATTCCGATTGAAACCGGACGCACTCGAGACTCCGCGGGAAGAAACATCGCGGTCTACCGCTTTGGCGATTTCTCTGAAATCAAGAATCAGATGTTGCGAGGTCGGACTACGTTGACGCGCCGACTGAAATCTGAGCTGATCGAACGCGATGGCGCGCGATGTAACGTATATCTCGTTGGAGTACCCGAGAACGACCTCCAGATTGATCATCGCGTCCCGTTTCACATCGCCGGTGATCGAGACGTCAACTCCGTTGACGGGTTTCAGCTGCTTTGCAGGCCGGCGAACCGCGATAAGGCTTGGACATGCCAACATTGTCCGAATTGGGAACAGCGCGAAATCGACGTGTGTCGTACCTGCTATTGGGCATACCCAGAGTCGTACGAGCACGTCGCGACGAAACAGCTGCGACGGCTCGACGTTCTTTGGGGTGCAGACGAAATTCCTGATTACGAAGATGTGAGACGGGGAGCGTCGCGGGCGCGTCTGGCAATGGCGGAATACGTGAAATCGGTATTGAGAGGCACTCATCAAGGACCGCCCTCCACTGGCTGAATTGCGGTACCGTTTCTGAATCGACGATGTCCGAGAATCGTGAAGACCGGTGGCGAATCGGGTTGATGCCTTACCTGAACTCGGCGGTGTTTTATGCGCGGCTTGAGGGGGATTGGTTCGATCTTGTTGAGTTGCCGCCGAGGAACATGGCGGCAGCGATGCAGAGCGGCGAGCTGGACGCCGGACCGTTGCCGATCGCTGAGGTGTTGCGGATGCGAGGGACGGTCGTTGAGGGGAGTCTGGGCGTCGCGGTGAATGGACGCGCCCGAAGCGTGTTCCTGTTCAGCGATGTGCCAGCCGAGGATTTGACGGGCGGAGCGGTGGCGGTGACCGGGCACACCTCTACGTCGGTGCAGTTGTTGCGGATACTTTTCACCGATCATTGGCGCGTTGCAAACGTAGCGTTGCATGGACCGGACGCGGATTGCGACGCGCAACTCGTGATCGGTGACGCTGCGCTCGAACGGGTCTACGGCTCGGAGCGTTCGCCGCACGTCTACGATTTATCATTTGAGTGGAAACAGTTGACGGGTTTGCCGTTCGTGTTCGCTCGATGGGTCGCACGCGGCGACGCGTCGAAAGCAGAGCTAGGGCGATTCGCCGAGACGTTGCACCGTTCACATTCATTTGGCATGTCCAACCTCCAAGAAATCGCGAATCATGCATCGATACCCGGCATGTCTTCCGACGATGTCATGAGTTACCTCTCTGGGTTCACTTACGAACTTGGTGATGCCGAAATCGCGGCGATTGACGAGTTTGAATCGCGACTGTCTGCGCTCGAGGAATGGCGTCCTGAGTTGCTGGCGTACAGGCCCGCAAGATAGGCGCGTTGGAGAGCCATCGAGATGATCAGTAGCATACGCGAAAAGGTGCTGAACGACCGTCGAATCGGTTTCGACGAAGGCTTGTACCTATTGCGAGACGCCGATTTGCTTGAACTCGCACCGTTGGCGACGCATGTCAAGGATCGCTTCAACGTCCCGGATCGCGTGACTTATGTCATCGACACGAACCTGAACTACACGAACCTTTGCGATGCCTACTGCTCGTTCTGTGCTTTCTATCGCACCGATCCATCGGACCCTTCCGCCTACACCTACTCTGTAGACCAGATCATGGATAAGGTCGGTCGCGCCGCCGAAAAGGGCGTCACCACCGTCTTGATGCAGGGCGGACTGAACGACAAACTGCCTTACGACTACTACCTCGATATGGTGCGTGAGACGGTGCGCCAATACCCTCAGGTGATGCCGCACTATTGGTCTGCGCCCGAGATCTGGCAGATGTGCGACGTTTCGGGTAAATCTCCGCTTGAAGTGATGCAGGATCTGTGGGATGTTGGACAGCGAACGATGCCGGGCGGTGGTTCGGAGATTCTCAGCAACCGGGTGAAGGAGATCGTGTCAAGGTTCGCGCCAAAAGATACGTGGGCACAATGGACCGAGGTGCACGAAGCCGCTCACGAGGTGGGATTCAAGACCACTGCGACGATGATGTACGGACACGTCGAGACTGACGAAGAGATCGTGGAAACGTTGCAACATATCCGTGATGTGCAGGATTCGGCGGATGCCAATCCCGCGAACGATGGCGGCTTTACGGCGTTCATCCCGTGGTCTTACAAGCGAGATAACACCGCTCTCGGAAAACAGGTGAAATCTGAAGCGGGAGCGAATCGCTACCTCCGCATCATTGGCTTGAGCCGCATCTACTTGGACAACGTGCCACACATTCAGGCTTCTTGGTTCTCGGAAGGACGCAAGACTGGCCAGGTGGCGTTGCATTTCGGCGCCGACGACTTTGGCGGCACATTGTTCGATGAAAACGTCATGTTGGCGGCCGGTTTCTACAATCGCACCACTGAAGACGAGGTGCGCGAGCTGATCTCGGATGCTGGTTTCCGTCCGGCGCAGCGTTTGACCAACTACGAGATCGTGCGTGAGTTCGACCGCGAAGTATCCGTGCCCGCGGCGGTTACGGCATGATCCAAGCTAGTACACGAGCGATAACCCGTTTACTGGACAGGATCGCGCTGGGCAACTTTGAAACCGGCGATCTGTCGCACCTGGTTGATGTCCGGCCGCTGCGTCGGCGTGAGGTCGAAACTATTGCGAAAGGGCTAAACCCGGCCCGCAACGCCGCGACTCATCAAGCACGTCTCAAGTTGCAGGATGAAGGGATGTTGGTCTATCTGATTGCTTGGATCGATGACATACCGGTTGGACACGCGATGTTGCTGTGGGAAGGTCCGACTGGTAGCCCGAAACAACACATCGGGCAACCGTATCCGTACGTCGAGGACCTCTGGGTTCGCAACGACCTTCGCTCGCGCGGCATCGGTGCCCGAATGCTAGCCGAGATGACGATGCTGACGATCGCACATGGATACAAGGCGGTATCGTTGTCCGTTGGCGTCGACAATCGCCGGGCGATCGGTCTCTATCAGCGCATGGGATTTGCGACGACAAGGACACCGAAATTCACGCTGTCGGGCATGGTTACGATGGCGGACGGAGAGACCCAATTTTGGAGCGAGAAGTGTCAGTACATGCTGAAATCGCTCGAACCACTTGAGAACCGAGGTGCCGAAGTTGTCTGATCGAGAGACCATCGTTTTCGGGCATAGCCCCGACGCTGACGACGCTTTCATGTTCTACGGACTGGCAAAAGGGCACGTCGCAATTGAGGGCTACAACATCGGGCATGAGATGGCGGATATCCAGTCTCTGAACGTGTTGGCGGAGGCTGGAGAATTGCCAGTTACGGCGATATCCGCCGCGCACTATCCGAAAATCGCCGATAAGTATCGGATCATGTCGTGTGGCGCGTCTGTCGGACGAAATTACGGACCGGTCGTGGTTACAGCACGCGATGATTTGGAGCTAGAAGGCTTGGAAGGATGCACCATCGCCGTTCCCGGCGAGTTCACCACATCGTGGATGCTGTTTCAGATTTTCGGACCGGATCGATTCACGCCGCTGTTCTTGGATTTCGACGACGTTGAAGATGCGGTCCATTCCGGTCGCGCCGATGCCGGCATTTTGTTGCACGAGGGGCAGATACTGTTCGAGTCGCGAGGATTCCGGGCATTGCTCGACTTGGGCAAGAAGTGGTTCTCGGAGACTGGGCTTCCGATACCTTTGGGCCTCGACGTAGTGAATCGATCTCTAGGCGATGAGATGTGCCAAAAGATCGCTGACGCGCTAAAAGCATCGATCGAGCTAGCGCACGCCAACGAGGATGACGCCCTCGACTACGCGCTCGGCTTCGGTAGGGGGATCGAACGTGAGGACGGTCGACGGTTCGTGAGAATGTACGTTAACGAAGATACCGTCGATATGGGTGGTGAAGGTAAAGCCGCGTTGGAGCGGCTATTCGGAAAGGCGGCAGAACGCGGGATACTCGATAAAGTTCCGCCGTTGGATGTCCTGCAGGCAACGTAGCACGGAGCGAAACACCCCGCGCTACGCGTTGCATTACGGAGTGCCTAGCCCGTGTAGGAGAAGCGACTGCGATCTACGTGCTCGAACTCCGGCATGTTGCGGATCACGGCACCGACAGCAGTAGTCGGGCGCGGCAGGTCGAGTTCGTTGCCGCTGTCACGCAGGTAATCGACGACTTCTTGCGCGCTGATCATCGGACGCTCGCGTCCAAGGGCCAGCGCGGCTTCTCGGATTCGTTCGCGACGATCGATCTGCGCTGCCTGTTCCTCAGGAGTGCGGGTCGTCGATGGGGTTGACGATGAACCAGCTGATGGCGACGCACCCGACGACTGCCCGGGCTTTGGCGTGAACAGGACGCGCCCGCCGACCCGGTCGACGACGATCTGGAGATCGAAATTGGCGCGTGTCGCGCACTGTGCGATCATGTTGCGAATTTGGGATAGTTCCTCGCCGGGTTCGGCGATGGCAGCTAGCGCTTGACCCGGCTTAAGGGCAAACATCGCCTGGTAGACCCTACGCACAACTGGACTCTTTGCCCGGGTGATGAGCGCGGTGCGTCGCATCTCGTTAAGATCAACTTCAACTATCTCGATTGGCATCGTCTGGTCTCCGTGAACCGATTGGTTTGCTGGGGTGATTACGTTGGTGGCGATGGGCGCGATCGTCTCGCAATTTAACGCGGGCAACCAACTTCGATCTCGCTACGCACCAATCTATCTTACACCCTTTTGCAATCCCTTCTGCTAAACGAACGTGTGAGCCATCCGTCGTCTCGATTTACCCGCATCTATCCGTTAGGATCGATTCGAGTTCACCGATTCAACTCTTTGATCGACCGCGTTCGCGATTGCTTGGGAATAGAATCTCAATGACGGTGCGACCTGCAAAATGCGCGCATCTACTTTTGAATCATGAATTCGGTTAACTGATGTTCGGAAGCGAACAAAGCGGGGCAGGCGTCGTGAATTTCATCACGAACGCGGTTACCAAGTATCCCGTAACGTCGTTGATGGTGACTTTGAACGTCGCGATGTTCCTGCTGTTGCTGGTCACTGGCGGTGCGGAGAGTCCGACCAACCTCTACCGATGGGGCGCAAAGTTCGGGCCAGCGATTCAAGCAGGGGATTGGTTCCGATTGATCTTGCCTGTCGTTCTTCACGCCGGTTGGTTGCACCTCGCCGCCAACACCTTCGCGTTGGTCGTATTCGGTCCGAGGTTGGAGAGCGAGTTCGGGCGCACCGCGTATCTCGCCGTTTACGTAGTGTCTGGGATATGTGGCGTAGCCGCGAGCTACTTGGTCTCACCCGTCTTGAGCGTCGGTGCGAGCGGAGCCGTGTTCGGTATCGTCGGCGCGTACGGCGTGTACCTCATTCGTAACCGCCGGGAGTTCGGCTCCGTCGTCAACGCAATCATCTTGAACCTCGTAATCGTGATCGCGATCAACATCGCGTTCGGCATGTTTTGGAGCGGAGTGGATCAAGGCGCGCACGTCGGCGGATTGATCGCCGGTGCCGCGATGGCTTTTGTGGTCGCTCCGCGCCGCGTAATCGAAATCGCCGATGATTTCCTGATGTTCGGCGCGCCGATCGTCCGCACCCGGATCGAGCGCGCATCGACCAATCGCGTGCTTGCCGCGGCCGGGATCGGTATTCTTGTAGCACTCGCGATTACTTGGTGGGTATCTACGAGCGTGCAGTACGACTCTGGCACTCTGGCGGCGTACGAGATATTCAAGTTGCGGACGGGATGATCCATCTACGTTAGCGCGGTCATCATTTGGTGGCGCGTATCGAAAAGATGAGCGGCACTTTCCCGTGTCCATCAGCCAATCGCCACCAGCCGTCTTCCCCTCGCACCATTGTGGGCAATGCCTTGAAGAACGTGTACGGGTACTCATTCAGAAACTCGATTTGGAGTCCGGCTCCGATCAGCGAGTTGACGATTTCGGACATGCTGTGTTGCCACTCGTATACGGGCGTGGTGATCGTCCCCTTGCCGGCGTAGGTGGACCGTTCACCTTCTTCTCTAAAGCCACCTGGATCGTGAAAGTACGGGTAGTTCGGTTTAAGTTCGTAGGCGTCGCTCTCGAAATCGTCGGGCGCAAACGTCCGGGCTGATGGGTGTTCATCGAGGATGTAAAACGTGCCGCCCGGTTTGAGGTATCGAGCAATGGTTTGCCCCCAACATCGCAAGTCAGGGAGCCAGCACAGCACGCCGATCGCGGTGTAGACGATATCGAACTGCTCATCCAATACGTTCGGCAAGTCGTAGATGTTGGACCGTATGAAGCGCGCGCCAATGTCCAATTCTTGGTTCAGTTCATTGGCGAGTTTGATAGCCGCGTCGGAGATGTCCACCCCGGTTGCCTTCGCTCCTAGCCGCGCCCACGACATCGTGTCCTGTCCGAAATGGCACTGGAGATGAAGCAGCGATTTACCCGCAACCGGGCCCATCTCTTCGATCTCGATGTCGGTCAACGTGATGCGCCCAGCGCGGAACGCTTTGAGGTCGTACATCTGCGAAGTCGCATGTATTGGCGTTCGCTCGTTCCAGTTGCGACGATTCAACTCGATCCGTTCGTCCATGTCAGCCTTGCCCAGATTGTGTTACTCGATCCGCTATACTAAGTAAGCATACGGGGACGAGCGGATTCGACAGGGAGCGTACCGCAAGGTTGCGTGTCGTGGAGTCTGACCACGTTAAAACGGGCAAAAACACAAACGGCGAACGAGAAGTCGCCCTCGCAGCTGCTTAATCAGCCGCGACGTCCGGCAGGAGTTGTCCTCAGCGGCATTTGCCGGGCGCCGAAACTCTGAGGTGCGGATGCGTAACGTCGGTAGCGTGTCCAAAGAAAACCGACAACCGCGACCACGGACGGAAGCCGTTGGCATCGTCCCGGAAGCGGTAATGCAACCAACGGCTACACACGTAGAAGCTTTGACGGGAAACTTTCTGGACGGGGAGTTCGACCCTCCCCCGTCTCCACCAGTAGCCAACGCCCGCGGCATCCCCGCCGCGGGCGACACTCCGACCTCCGCGCGCGCCAGAAGCTCAATAAACCTCCCGTTGCGTCGCACCCAGCAATTGGAGCCCACCAAGCGGACGATAGTCATTGATGGCGAATCGATCCCGTATACGCTTCAACGCAGCAAGCGACGCAAGCGCACGGTACAGCTGCAAGCCAGCCCCGAAACTGGATTCCGTCTCCTGGTCCCGCACACGATGTCAGTGGGGGATATCGAAGAGTTTCTGCTGGAGCATTCCGGATGGATTGCCAACAATCGGCCTGATCCTGACCAAATAACTCCCGAACCGCGCTGGGTCGACGGCGGTACGGTGATGTTCCGCGGGCAAGACGTCGCGTTGAAGGTTCTTGAAAACGCATCAAGCGAAACCGACAACGGACCGCCGCCATCGGTCGTCAAATCGCTGACCGGCGACGAGGTTTCGGTGAACATCCCGCCGGGGATGGATGCGGATGACAAATCTCGTTTCATTCGCCAGCTGTTGCTCAACTGGTATCGACAAGAGGCCGGAGACCATTTCCGAACGCGGGTAACGGTGTACGCGAAGGTCATGGGCGTCAAGCCGCGTCATGTCAAGCTGAGCAACGCTCGAAAACGCTGGGGCAGTTGCAGCGAGAAACGATCCATCAACCTGAACTGGCGATTGATCATGTTGGACGATCGCGTGATCGACTACGTGATCGTGCACGAACTCGCCCACATTGTGGAGCTGAACCATTCGGCGAGGTTCTGGCGAGTCGTAGAGGGAGTCGTGCCAGACTATCGAGAAATGCGTCGCCAGTTGATGACCTACTCACCGTCATCGTTGGGTTAATGGGGCAGTTACGCGTCGAGTTCTCAGGGAGCGAGAGCGATTGATGCGCCGCCGCTCGCAATGAATACCGCGCCTATTCCACGTGTCAGCGAGACGCGTTCTTTGAGCACGACAGCGCCGTAGCCCACAGCGATCAGGATCGAGATTTCGCGCAACGGTCCGACGTAGCTGACGGGCGAAAACGTTAATGCCGTCAAAACGAGGGTGTAGGCGGCGAATTGGAGGATGCCTCCAAAGATGAGGATTTTCCAATGACGGCGCGCCTCGTCGATGAATGCTTCACGCGTCTCGAACTTTGACTGAATCACCATCATGCCCAGACCTCCGCCGAGTTGCAGGAAAAACATGTACAGCGCGGGTTGGACGTGTTTCACGCCTTGCGCGTCGACGACTGAGTAGATGCCGATGACGATACCCGTCAGGATCGCCAACAACCACGCCGGGCGGATTGTCGGATGAAATCTCGGTCGGTCGCCGCGCGCCCTGAATAGATTGATGATCGTTCGTCCACTGCTCTTGAGGGTCGCCGTCTCGATGTCTGAGATCGTGATTAACGCGATGCCGGTCACGATGGCAACCGCGCCCGCCGCGGCGATCAGCGACATTGTCTCGCCGACGACAAACACACCAAGGATCGGGATGATCGCCAAACCGAGACCACGGGCTATCGGGTACACGATCGACAGTTCCCCTGTGTTGTACGCGTACCCGAGCGTCGCAAAGTACCAGATATGCAACGCAATCGTCGCCGCAATGAACAACCACCCGGTACCGCTCGGCATATCGACGATCATGATGAAGACCGCCAAAGGAAGCACGATGATCGCCGACACCACCGCCATTAACGCGGTGGTGACTGATGGCCGAGTCGCGCGTCGAACCATCAAGTTCCACGACGCGTGAGCGAACGCAGAAGAAACGACCAAAAGGATGGCTAACGGTGTCAATGTGTAGGATTCCGACGCGCCTCAACGTGACGCGGTTCGCGATAGGCTAAAATGCGCGTCGATACCCATACCCGAATTCTGACGGGAGATTTTCAATATGCACTACCAAGACGAACGGACGAGTGGATGCCGCATCTCCGACGCGTGGACGTATCGCGGTTTGAAAACGGTAGTCATGGAAAACGAGTTGCTTCGCATCAGCATCATCGCTGACAAAGGAGCGGACATCTTTGAGATGGTGCATAAGCCGACCGACACCGATTTCATGTGGCGCACACCGTGGAGCATCCGGAATCAGTCGCTTTGGGTGCCGACTACAGGGTGGGGAGAAGGCGTCTTCCACGATCTATACATAGGCGGTTGGAACACGATCGCGCCGACTGGCGGGTTCGAGCAGGACTACATGGGCGCGGAGATAGGGCAACACAACGAAACGAACATGATGCCTTGGGATGTTCAAATCCTCGAAGATTCTGCGGAACGCGTCTCGGCGAAGTTCTCCGTGCGCGCGGTCAGAACCCCGTTCTGGATCGAAAAAGTCGTCACGCTCGAATCAAACTCGCCAGTCGTAACCGTGACTGACACACTGGTCAACGAAGCCGAAGAGCCCGCGCCGGCGCAGTGGGGTCAACACGTCGCGCTCGGCGACCCGTTCTTGACGCCCAACTGCATCCTAGACTTTGCCGGCGGAGATTTCATCGTCCCCGAATCGCCCGACGGAGACATACCACCCGGATCGCGCCTTATGCCAGACCGGACCGGATCGTGGCCTGCCGCAGAAGCACCCGACGGTTCAGAAGTCGATTTGACAGTATTTCCGCCGAAATCCGACCGCCTCGTCGATTACCTTTCGTTCAATCACCTCGTCGATGGTTGGTACGCCGTGACCAACCCCGATCGCGGCGTCGGTTTCGGTCTGCGATGGGACAGCGAAGTCTTCAAGTACCTGTGGTACTGGCAAGTGTTCGGCGGACACAGCGGCTACCCCTGGTATAAACGCACCTACAACGTCGGACTAGAACCCTTCACCAGCCTCCCCAGCGGCATCCCCGAACCCGGCAGCAACGAATCGACATCCATGATGTTCGAACCCGGCGAAACGCGGAGTTCAACAGTGCGCGCCGTGATCTACGAGGGGAGCGAAGGGGTTACTGGGATTGGAGAGGATGGCGAGGTTACTCTTCGATAATAGATATGGTTGAAACCTACGATGGGCATCCATCAGAACGCGATCGTCATTCCGATCAAGGATGACATTTTAGGAACATGTCGTTCCGAACGAACTAACATGTCGTTACGAACGAAATAACATGTCATTCCGAACGAAGTGAGGAATCTCCGGTGTTGCCCAAAAAACGCGAACACCATTACTACGTGTATATCTTGACCAACAGGTCAGGTACGTTCTATGTCGGGGTTACGAACGATTTAGAAAGACGTATGTATGAACACAAGCACAAGCTGGTGCGCGGATTTGCAAGCAGGTACAACCTCACTCGGCTCGCATATTTCGAGGAGACCTCGGACGTTGACGCAGCGATAACTCGGGAAAAACAGATCAAGAGTTGGCGGCGTGAGAAAAAGCTTGCTCTCGTGGCATCGACGAACCCCGGACGAGAGGACTTATCGGCGAGCTGGTTCCGCGATTCTGGCGATTAGATTCCTCACTTCGTTCGGAATGACATGAGAGTCCCGGAATGACTCGAGGGACTGCACCGTTCACGACCGCAGATGGGACTGCAACGTTCACGACCGCCAGATGGGGCGGCACTGTTCACGACCGTCATATGGGGCGGCACCGTTCACGACCGCAAGATGGGACGGCACCGTTTCACGACCGCCAGATCCGATTCCAGTAGGACTTGAGGAACTGCGTGTAGGTCATCTCGACGCGGTAGCGGCTCAAGTATCTGCGATAGTCGTAGACGGTCCAGATGAATGCGGCGAGCAGGATGATTCCTACCAAGGTCATCGGCTGTCGCACCAAGTTGCCGTGGGCTCGACGCGGGGAATGCGAACGTGTCGATCGGCTGTGTTACACCTCCGCCAACACGCGGGTGCCGGTTTTGTGGGCGTTGATCCAGTCCCAGTCTAGGGGGACTCCGATGCCGTGTCCTGTCGGTGCGTATACGCAACCGTTTTCGTCTACGGTATTCAGGTCGTCGGAGTAGTTGACCCAGATCGGCGCTTTTGTGGTTTTGACGTTCGGGTGGACGAGTCCGAGTTCGTAGTAGTTGGTGTTGCGAACAGCGGACATCAGGTGTCGGTGCGCCGGGTCGGGGCCGTGCGTCTCGACGTCTAATCCGACGCTCTCGCAGGCGTGGAAAATCTTCAACGCGCCGGTGATCCCGCCGTCCTCGTGCGCGCCGACGCGGACGTAGTCGGTGCCGTCGGCGATTATGAAGTTCATGTGCTGCTCCGGCAATCGGATGTGTTCGGTTTGCAGCAACGGCGTCTTGATGAGTTGGCGCAGTTTGCGGTGTGCGAATGTCGATACGCCGCCATCCATGAAGACGTCTTCCCACCAGAAGAAATCGGCTTCATCGCAAGCCTTGCCGAGACGTAGCGCATCGCCGAAGTTCTTGACCTCGTTCGCTGGATCGATCATCAGGTCCATGTCGGGGCCGACGGCATCACGCACCGCCAAAACGTTCTCTACCTCGCGCTGGATGTTCTCGCCGGCGAGCCCCCAGCCGTGGATCTTAAATGCCGGGTAACCCATCTCCTTGCACAGCACCGCGAAATCAGCGAAGTCCTGCGGTGTCGTCAATCCGCCGTTTTCGTCGCCGTGCAGGGTAGAGGCGTATGCGGGCAGAGGCTTTCGCTCGCCACCGAGGAGTTGGAACAGCGGCTCTTCGTAGATTTTCCCGGCGATATCCCAAAGGCAGATGTCAACGATTCCGAGACCGAGCGCGGCGGTGTGGCGCAGACCGCGTTTCATCGCGTTGTAGTGCACCTCGCGCTGCATGGCGTCGCGACCGATGAGATATGGCGCGACGGTCTGAATGTCTGCTAGGGCGTTGCCCCCGCCTCCCGGGTACTCGCCAACGACACCTTGATCGGTGTAGATCGAGACGATCCCGCCTCCGCCTTTGAGCATCGCGCCCGGCTCGTAGACCATGTTGAAGGTGTTGTAGTCTTTGCCGACGTTCTCGATCTCATGCTCGAACTGCGTGACTTCAATTCGGATGATCTTGGCTGCAGGTCTCATATTCGTAGCGTCCTCGGGTTCAATGGGCTGATACTCGGATTATTTTATGCGTCTCAGCGTCAAGGCACGATTGCGAGCGGCGATTGCATGTGCGACAATTTCCGCATCATGAAGGCGCTCAGACTACACGGCAACAGAGACATCCGATTCGAAGATATCCCAGTTCCCGAACCGGGTCCGGGCGAAGCGCGCGTCAAGGTTAGCTATTCTTCGATCTGTGCGACTGATATCGAAGAGTGGCAGTACGGACCGTTGTTCGCGCAGGAGGGTAGCCCCCATCCGCTTACCGGTGAACAGCTGCCTATAGTCCTCGGACACGAGATCGCGGGCTACGTCGATCAACTTGGTGAAGGTGCGGAGGGATTGGAGGTAGGGGATCGCGTCGTCGTTGACGATATCTTGACCTGCGGTGCATGTTTCTGGTGCGAGCGAGGAGAGCAACCGACATGTCCGAGTCTCTGTTGCGCCGGTCTGATGGGCAACGGAGGACTCGCCGAGTACATGAAATGGCCGGCGAGTCACCTCATCAAGTTACCCGACAACATCTCGGATCAAGAAGCACCATTGCTGGAGCCCACCGCGGTGGCGGTTCACGCCGCGCGCCGGTCTGGGGTCAGGGTAGGCGATAACGTAGCCGTGATTGGTTGCGGAACCGTCGGATTGCTGACCGTTCAAGCATTCGTCGCCACCGGCGCCCGCGTGATCGCGGTGGATGTCCGCGAATCGAGCATTGCGTTGGCGAAATCATTGGGTGCGGACGAAACGATCAACTCCGCGGATCATGGCGCATACGACCAACTGCTTGAGCTAACGGGCGGCATAGGCCCAGACATTTGCGTCGAAACGGCGGGCGCTGCGGACACGCCCCGCATGGCGATCAACTGGACACGTCCCAGCGGCACGACAGTATTAGTCGGCATCTACGCTGCAACACCGACTTTCGACTTTAACGAGATCGTCGGTACCGAAAAAACGGTCATCGGTTCCGTTGCGACCTCGCCTGGCGACATGGCTAAGGCGGTCAGAATGGTCTCGAAAGGGCAGATCAGAGTCAAGGATCTGATCTCCGAAATCGTGCCACTTGACCGCGTCATCCCCGACGGCTTCGAGCGGATGATCCAGCCCGACAAGGATGTTTTCCGTATCTTGATCTCGCCGAACCCCTAAAAGAACCCCCGCACAACCCCTGACGCTCCGAAGCGACCTCCGTCATCATTCCGAAACGAACTCCCCGGTCTTTCGGAAGCGCAATACTGTGTCACTCCGAAGCGCCTTCTGCTGTCATTCCGAGCGAAGCGAGGAATCTCCCCTTGGCAGAGAGTAAGGGGGTTGAGGGATGCCTGCCATCTGTAAACTAGGTGCCGCCCGTCACCTCCCTGTGCATCCCCTGCGTCTTGCTTCGTTCGCCGCGTAAACTTTCGCATTTCGAAGGGACGCACATCTTCCCCGCTCGCGCGGTCAAACTCGAAGTTCATTCAAAGCACCCGCAACGCGCCTCAACGAGAACACGTGCCTAATCCTGGCAAAGTAAGTCGGATTTCCTGGAAAACCAAGAATCGCCTTGCTTGCATTGTTCGGCATAATGAAACAAACTGCTTGGAAAACCGACGAAGACCCTGTCTGCGCCGTAAGGATCATTATCCCACAATTCGTATGTGGCTGTCGATATTGCAACGATAGAGATCTTCTGAATAGGTTCGTCGTTGAAATAGTCATCGTACTGTTGGGAACTAATGACACCCTCGTTCCTCAAATGTTCCAAATAAAAACGATCCTCATGAAAGACCAATCCCGTACGGTTCCTATCGCCAGAAAGATAGTTGGAATAAAAGTCTATCCGTCCTATGCCATCATTTTTGAGATTGGCTTGATGAAGGACGACGAAGTAATCATCAACATTGGGAATTGGAGTTGCGGCTGGAGTTGGCGGTACCTCGGGGTCTGGTATGGAGGTAGCGGTAACCACGACTTCGACGATCTTCTCCACCTCGACCTCCACCTCCCTGATGACCTCAACTTCTCTGATGACTTCGACGACGACAGTTCTTTCGATCACTTGAGGTTCTGCAGGTACGCAGGCACTCACAGCGAAGACAATGAGCAGGGCAACAGTGAGAAAAACTGGTCCAGTGCGGGAAGTGAATCTGGATATTCGGTACAAGTCTAAACCTCCAAATCAGGATTCGGCACGGTTCGGGCGTCGTCGTCGCTCGCGCTCGTTCGGGAGTTCATCGTGTCGCATTCTATCGTACGGGTCCCTGCCACACCGACTGCAATCCGTGCGCGGCGACGAAACTCCCCCTTCGCAGAGTGTAAAGGGAGTTTGGGAGATTCCTCGCTGTGCTCGGAATGACATGGCGGTGCGCAGGAATGACATGGCGGTGCGCAGGAATGACATGGCGCTGCGCTCGGAATGATGTAGTGGCAACCGTCTTTCAATCCTTCAAATCCCTGATCATAGAAGCGCCTAATGGCTGAATCCATGTTCGTGTAGCCGTTGGTGGATCGCTTCTTGGGCTTGAGTGAAGGGCCGCTTTAGGTAGGCGATGTGGTCGTTCTCGCCGTGATGGTGGGTTGCGTAGCCATGCGAATGCTGACGTGAACTATGGTCGATGTAGTCAAGGGAACCGTGCACCAACGTCAGCATGTATTTCGCCGTCGCAACGTCGAACATGTTCCAAGGTCCACCGACTGAGACGTACACCGGCGAGGTGTGAGAAAAGATACCCCGCTCCCAGACATCGTAGTACTGATGCCCTTGGTAGTAGCCCGGCCCGCCGGCGCGCGCCGCCAACCATGAGTTGCTGTCAATCTTTATCTTTTCGCGGATGCTGAGTTTGCGGGTTGGAGATTCAGAATCGGCGGACGCGACGACTCTTCCTTCTTGGATGATTTCCAATTTGGACATCGGCACGACACTCTCGGCCCAAGCGTGGACCTCGACGGTGCCCGCGCTGGACAACTCGACGGTGTCGCCGACTTCGTGCCCGTCAATGGTGAGGTGGAGAATCGGTCCGCCGCTCAAAACGGTTCGGCCCTTGGCGACGTTTCGACACCAACTCTCGTAGGTGAACTCCTCGTCGTCTGGGATGCGTACGTAGGTGCGGTACATTCCAACCGGCACATCGCTGGACATCTTGTCGGTTCCACCAACCAGAGGGAGGCGATAGCCGCAGTTCAGATATCGGTACCACTCGTTGTGCATGAACTCCACCTGCTGGATCATTTCGAGAGCGTCGAGTCTTCCGGTGGCGATCAAAGCCGCGGGTTCACCGTTCGGGAACGGGAAGTGTGGATTGATGACGTAACCGCCCTGCGCGTGCGCCTCGTCAGCCCAGTAGCTCAACGTGGTTTCCATCGAGCCGCCGATCTCCGCTTCGGATGGGCCGTCAGAGCAGAACGGCATGACAGGTTGCTTCAATCCCCACAAGATCATATGCCCCATGAAGTGCTGTCGGTTCTCCTGCGAGGTGTAGACGATGTTGTTGCCTTCTCTGGTAACGCTAGGAACGCCGGTAAAGTCTTCGACATTCGTGAACAGACTGCCCCATTGCGACTGAAGCAGATTGACGACATTCAAATCTTCCGCTTGCGACTCGAAGTGGCTACCTTGCGTAGACAAGAAATGAACATGCGAATCGCCGGAGTACCAACCGCGCTCGTTCATGTTGATCCAGCGCTTAAGGCGCAACTCGAGATCCTGCTGTCCGGGTGCGATGTCGACTTTGGCTCGGAGCGGTTCGTACTCGTATCCGCGCGCAACATCGACAATCACTTCGCCTCTCGGCAACCAACCTTGCGCGGTGCCGTCGATGTAGGCATAGCTGATCTGACCGAGACGCATATCGCCGCCGACATCGATATGCCAAGTGTCGAGATTTGAATTCACCTGATTGTGGTGCCCGTGCGGCTGGTACGGCACGCCATCGGGCGACCGGAAATGAACGCGGCAAGGTACGTTATTGCCGGTTTCGTCATCTACGACGCGCACCCGAACCCAGTTCTTGCCCGGTTCGACGAGCTCGATGCGGACGTTCTCCGTTTCGACGCTGCCTTGATCTTTGACTTCGCCCCAATTGACGCGGTCAATCTCCGTGCCGCTTTGAGAAACCTGTACCGTCGCTGATGGCACGCCGGAGAGTTCGACGTATGCTGGACTCGACTTGGGGTTCTGTATTTCGCCGAACCCCTTGTAATCGTCGGATAGAAAGTCGTCTGAGGATTGTTCGGGAAGCGGATGCGTGTAAGTGCGTTCCCCACGGTCGATCGTTACGTCGAGGTCAAAGGGTTTGGTTGCTTTGAGGGAATCTTTGAGTTCCACCCGAACTGGAATCCGCGCGTCGCGAGAGAATGGGTGCTCGTCGACGTGACCGAGCGTGATGCCGGCGACGATGAAGCGCGGACCACGAGGCACAATCGAAATCGATTCAATCGTGCGTCCAGGTGTCGGGTTTCTCCATGCCCAGAGCCAGTACCACGCCGGCTGCGCTTGAACGACCTCGGTTTGCCGTCGGCCGGTCTCGTCGTATCGCCCCTCGTAACGGGGCATCAGCGTATCTTCTTGATCGGTAACCGCGAGAAACGGATAACCGACACCATATCGCGAGATACCTTGCCGATCGCCGACCGCGCTAATCTCGTAGCGTTCGCGTATCGGCACGGTAACGGTCTCGGAGTCTGCAAACCGAATTTCGTAGTCAGCAACTCGTACGCCGATCGGGCCGTTGGCGGGTTGCTCCGTCTCCAGCTGTCGGTGCGCGAATATGACGTTGTGAGCAGTCTTCCCTATGGGTACCGTGACTGCAGATTCGCCCTCCGCCAACGAGATGTAGCGATCCTCCGAAGCATCCCCGTCACGCGAACCGACGATGAATGGCAGACCGCGCATCGACTGCTCCCCGAGCAACGGATTTTCGCCCGGTAGACACTCGATCCCTGCATTGCACCACGCAGACATGTCGATATATTCGTAATCCATCATTCGAGTTACCTCCGTGTGCGTGGGGGATGTGTCTCTGCATGGTATCCAAATCCACAATGTACCGCGAATACTGCGCCAATCTTGTGCGACAATGTTGCCTACCATGAAAGCACTGAGATATTACGGTCGCAGAGATATGCGGCTAGAAGAGGTGCCGATACCGGAGCCAGCTGATGATGAGGCGCGATTGAGAATCGCCTACGCATCGATTTGCCAGACCGATGTCGAAAGATGGTGGCATGGTCCGACGATGGCGAGATGGAAGACTGAGCCTAAGACAGTAGGACACGAAACGGCGGGATGCGTCGAAGCGATTGGTCGCGACGTGCGAGGTTTGTCTGTCGGTGACCGTGTGATGGTGAACAACATCCGACCCTGTACGGAGTGTTTCTGGTGCATCCGCGGCCTGCAATCCAGATGTGCAGACGCAAAGACCGCCGGATTCGCCTTAGATGGCGGTTTAGCGGACTACATGACCTGGCCAGAGAGCCATCTCATCAAACTGCCCTACAGCATCCCCGACGTACATGCTCCCCTTATCGAGCCGACATCGGTGGCGGTTCACGCTACGCGCCGGTCCGGTGTCAAAGCTGGGGATACCGTAGCGGTGATCGGGTGCGGCACAGTCGGAATGTTAACTATGCAGGTTCTACGCGCTGCTGGTGCCCGGGTTATTGCTGGTGATCTTAGAGCGCAATCGCTTCAACTCGCGCTGAAACTGGGCGCGGACGCCGCAATAAACACCGGGGATGAAGACGCGCTCGAGCAGCTGATGGAATTGACCGACGGTATCGGCGCAGACATCGTAGTCGAGACCGCAGGCGCGGTCGTGACCCCTCGTATCGCGATCAACTGGACTAGGCCGAGCGGCACGACGGTTCTAGTCGGCATCCACTCGGGTACAGCGGAGTTCGATTTCAACGAGATTGTCGGTACCGAGAAAACGGTCATCGGTTCAGTCGCGGCGCAACCCGGGGATATGGAAAAAGGCGTTCAACTTATCGCAGACGGCAAAGTCGTCCTTGATGACCTCGTATCCGAGGTGATTCCTCTTGATCGGGTGATCGAAGATGGTTTCGAGCGGATGTTGAAACCCGAAAAAGACGTGTTCCGCATAATGGTCTCGCCGGACGCGTGAACTGAATTCCGTAGGATGCGGTTGGAAAATCGAGGAGCGAAGCAATGCATTACCAAGACGAAAGAACAGAAGGTTGCCGCGTCTCGGATTCCTGGACCTATCGTGGATTGAAAACCGTCGTGATGGAGAACTCGCAGCTACGCGTGGTGATTCTTGCCGACAAAGGCGCCGACGTTTACTCGATGGTTCACAAGCCGACTGATACGGAATTCATGTGGCGATCGCCGTGGGGAGTGCGCGATCCACGTAAATTCGTGCCATCAACAGGTTCGAATCAAGGCATGTGGCTCGATTACTACGAGGGCGGATGGCAGACTGCACTGCCGCACGGCGGATATCCAGACGAGGTCTACGGCGCGGATTTCGGTTTGCATGCAGAGCTGAACAACCTGCCCTGGGACGCTACGATAGTGGAAGATTCAGCCGAGCGCGTTGCGGTCAATTTCAAGACGAAGGGTGTACGGATGCCGGTCGCGGTGGATATGACGATGACGCTAGAAGAAGGATCGTCCACACTAAAACTTTCAAAAAATGCGATCAACGAAGGCGAGGAGCCGGTGGACATCGTCTGGCTAGAGCACATCGCTATTGGTCCGCCTTTCCTTTCGGATAAATGCCGTCTCTATGTTCCCGAATGCAAGGTTCTGACGCACCCGGAAACGTTCGTGGACACTCAAAAGCTCGCACTTGGTTGGGAAGGGGATTGGCCGATGGTGCCGTCCGTTGACGGCGGCGAGATTGATTTTCGGGTCATTCCGCCGAAGGAAGACCGATCTTTGGACATGGCGTACATGACTGACATGTCTGAAGGTTGGTACGCCGTTCACAACAAAGAGACGCAGGTTGGTTTTGCAGTCTCGTTCCCGCCGGACCTGTTCAGATACCTTTGGTACTGGCGCAACCTGGGCGGCGGTTGGGGCTACCCGTGGTATGGCCGCTGCTACAACGTCGGATTGGAGCCGTGCACAAGTTGGGACAATCGCGGCTTGAAACACTCGATGGAGAACGGCACATCGCGGCCGATGCAGGCTGGCGAGACAATCACCGCGGAGATTACGGCCGGTGCGTTCGTTGGCGAGAGGGACGTGAAACAGGTTTCAAGAGACGGGTCTGTCAAATGGACCTAGTTGTTCCTTGAGCAACATTTAGCCACCGGTCTCCCAAGGCGGAGGTGGCGGCTCTTTGCCCTCGGCTTCGAATGCAACCAAGGTTCGACCGTATTCCACTCCTTCAGCTCGCCCTTCAACACGTCCCTCGACGCGCCCCTCGACTCGGCCTTTTTGAATGCCTACTTCGATGCCTTCGTCTCGGATTTTCGCCCGCCCTCTTTCAAGATTAGCGTTGAGCTTTTCGGCTAGCCAAGTTGAGAATGTCACGATGGCGTTCCTGTTATCGCGTCGGTGGCGCCGCCGCACCTAGTCAATGAGCTTAGCCGTTAGACGATTCGCTGCCGTTGGATTCCCAAGGCGGAGGTGGCGGTTCTTTACCTTGGGCTTCAAGTATTCCCAAGGTTCGACCGTATTCCACTCCTTCAGCTCGCCCTTCAACACGTCCCTCGACGCGCCCTTCAACGCGCCCCTCGACTCGCCCTTTTTGAATGCCTACTTCAATGCCTTCGTCCCGGATTTTCGCCTTCCCTCTTTCGAGGTTAGCGTTGAGCTTTTCGGCTAGCCAAGTTGAGAATGTCACGATTGCCCTCCCAATTTCGGTTACGAATAACGATAGCAGACCTGACGCGGTGCCGGTTCCAATCACGACCTGAGTCAGCGATGAAAACGGCGTCGCTACCCAACGTCCGAGATCGTCGTACTCGATCGCGGCGAGCGTGCCGAAACCGATGCACATGATGATGAAGACGGCGAAGTAAGTGGTACGCCATTCTCGGGGAAAGGTCCACAACGCTTCGCGGCTTAAGTTATCGTCGGCACGGTTGTTTGTCATTGTATCGATCTCTGTTCCGTCTACGCCAATTGCTGTCGTATCGCGTCATTCGAAACATGATACTACGATTGTTGTGTCGATTTTAGTAAATGGCGAAAAAACCGAGATCGTTACTTGCGAGTTGAATCGTGTCGCCGCGAGCATCCGCCCGGTTTGACGCGGCGTCGGAGGTTCAGTAGCTCAAGTCGCTACGAGTCAATCGACTTTGCCGTTCGACCGTTCACTGCCGTTGGTCTGCCAAGGTGGCGGCGGCGGCTTTTTGCCCTGGGCGCGCATCAGACCAACGGTGACACCGTAGTCGATGCCCTCTTCGCGCCCTTCCTCACGGCCGATTGCTACCAGCTCGGGTTCGAGTTCCGCACGGATACGTTCGCGGTTTCTCGCCCGACTCTTTTCGAGGTTCTCGTTGAGTTTCTGACCTAGCCAAGTTGAGAACATGAAGATAGCCCTCCCGATTTCAGTTATGAATAACGATAGCAGACCCGACGCGGTGCCGGTGCTGATCACGACTCGCGTTAACGAAGAAAACGGTGCCGAAAGCCAATGGTCGCGTTCGCTGTATTCGACGCTTGCAAGAATGCCGAATCCGACGCACAACACGACGAACACCGAGACGTACACCACGCGCCAATCCCGCGGGAAAGTCCACAAGGCTTCCCGAGTAACATCGGTTTCGGTACGATTGTTAGTCACTGTATCGCTCTCGATCTTGTCGGAATCGACGCATTACGTCTTTCGAGTCGATCAATATGATAACACGATTGTTTCATCGTTCGATCAAAAATGGCGAAACATGATCATTGTTCCTGATCTACGTCCGCGAGTCGACGGAGCGCGTATCATTGATCGCACACGAAATAGCGATTCAGGCGAGGTAACGAGCAACTATGCGAAGAAGAACCTTTGGAGATTCAGGATTGGCGTCATCGGTCATCGGATTCGGCGGATGGCCGATGGGGCGAGGTCAGTACGGTGATTTCGACGATGACGAAGCCATCGCCGCCGCCCATCGGTCATACGACGCCGGCATCAGTCTTTTCGACACCGCCGCCGTCTACGGCTGGGGTTACGGCGAGAAACTGATGGGCAAGGCGATTGCACCATTCCGAAATGACATCGTTCTAGTGACCAAAGGCGGGCGCGAGTGGGTGCGAGACAATCCGGATCGCACTGCTGCGACGGTGTCGATCAGTGATCGTGAAACTTTGCTGCGGAGCATCGATGAGAGCCTAGAGCGTCTTAATACGGATTACATCGATTTATTCTTGATCCACTGGCCCGATCACACGCGATCCTTCGAGGAGCCGATGCTTGCCTTGGAGGATGCGAAAGCGGCGGGCAAGATCCGCCACACCGGCGTTTCGAATTTCAGCCCCGAGATGATGGCACAGTGCCGTGGGCACAGTCCGATAGTCACCAATCAGATCGGATACCACATATTCGATCGTCGACCGGAATCGGGCGTCATGCCGTTCGTCGAGGCGAATGGCATGGGCGTAATGGCATACGGCACGTTGGCGCATGGTCTACTGACTGGTGCGTGGTCAATGGATCATGGCTTCGGCGAGAACGACTGGCGGGCAAACGGCGCTAACTTCGGTCTCGCGTCATTCGGACCCGAAAACCTTGCCCGCAACGTCGCCGTCGTCGAAAAGTTGAAGGGCATCGCGGCCGATTACGGCAAAACTGTTGCCCAGCTCGCCATCGCTTGGGTTCTAGCAAACCTCACGGTGACGGTTGCGCTCTGCGGTATGGTCAAAGAATCGGAGGTCGACGACAATATCGGCGGCGACTGGGAGATGCCGGACGAGATCAAGAACGAGATCGACGACTTGGTGATGTCTGAAGGTGCTGGCGTCGGTACTCCTGAGATGGAGATCGCGACATAGGTTAGCCAACCTATCCGCCGAACGCGTAACGGGAAATCCATGCTCATCATCGACACGCATACTCATGCTGGTAACAACTGGTTCGAGCCGATTGAGGTGCTTGAGTTCCAGATGGACCGTAACGGCGTCGACAAAGCGGTCTTGATCCAACACGGTGGGACGTTCGACAACGCATATCTCTTTGAAGAAGCCGCGAAGCGCGGCGACAAATTCAAAGTCGTTGTGCTCGTCGATCCTGAGTCTGACGACCCATTAGGAGATCTCGAACGCTTGGCAGCGCAGGGCGCGGCTGGGGTTCGTTTGGCGCCCGATGCCAAGTTCGTTAACGCCGGTCCGTTCGACATGTGGAAACGAGCCGGCGAGCTTGGGCTTGTCGTCTCCTGCCAGGGCGATCCGTCGCGGTTCGCGTCGGACGATTTTTCTCGCGTCATGGACGCCTGCCCCGATACACAAGTCGTGATCGAGCATCTCGCAGGCATCGCCGCCGCCAAAGAGCCATGGGAAGACGACTACGCGAAGGCGCTACGTCTCGCAGAGCGGGGGAGCACGACGATCAAGGTTCCGGGTTTGGGCGAGGTCTGTCAACGTCCGGCGCGATTGACGCCAGATTTCAGATTCGACGACATCCCGCCAGTGTTCGAGATGGCGAAAGACGCGTTCGGTGTCGACCGCATGATGTGGGGCAGCGATTTCCCGCCCGCCGCCGGCCGCGAAGGCTACACGAACGCGTTACGAGGTGTGATGGAGCACCCGGCGTTCACGGGTGATGGTGAATTGGAGTGGGTGATGGGCAAAACCGCGGCGCGGGTTTGGGGATGGTAGTGTCCTCAGAAGACACGCGACTTGAAGACATCAAACGCTTCTACTCCATTCTGGGGCGTCTGTAACACAAAATCGGCGGGCGAAGGATACTCGCCGAGTGTTCGAAAGCCTCAGGTTGGCCGAGACGCGGTGTGTACTTTTTCATGGAGCCCGGCGAGGAACGATCCGACAGCGGCAAGGGATCGCGGATCGTGAGGGTCGGAACGCATTCAACCAAAAAGGGCGGAGCGAAAACATCGCTTTGGAACAGGTTGAGCCAGCACAGATCAGGACACGTGGATGGCTCGGTTTTTCGAAGACTAGTAGGAAGAGCTCTATATAACGATGGTCAGACTACAACTCGCGCTGCGGAACCAGAGATCAGCGAGGTGATTCGCCGAATGCCATTTCTTTGGTTGGAGGTTGATGTCGTCGGCGACGTTACCGCCGGCGTGGAACTAAGAAAATTCATCGAACAAAACGCCATCCGTTTATTGAGCGATTACGGCAAGACTCCGATCGATCCACCTTCGGCACGGTGGCTAGGCAATCAATGCACCGATTCGAAAGGAAAAGCAAACGCGAAGGTGATCGGTTCGGGGCTCTGGAATCAGCAAGATGTCGATAAGAAGCCCGATCCGGGTTTCCTAGACAAGTTGGACGAGTTGGTCACGAATTGGAAACCTTGAAGCGAAGATTGTGATCTCATGTGCTGGTTCCAAGGTGGAACACGCCGGCACGATGATGACCGCCGACGGCAAAGAAAACGCACTGCCAGATAAAGGACATCGCAGCGCGCATCGTCACGAATTTGCCGAGTATCCCACACCCAAACGATCGGCGGCCGCCATCAATCGTCGGTCGAGTGCCCACAGTTGCGTTGAGCCGTGCAACACGCACGCGGTGAGCAGATGGGCATCGATGTATCTGATGCCGGTACCCATGAGTTGATGGCGTTCGATCAAGAAGAGAACATCTCTATCGATCGCCACTGGTATTTGAGACAGTCGTGAGAGGTATCTCAATACTTTGACTCTATCTCTTATGTTTCCGCACGCCAACTCTCCTATCACCATCGGGTGGATGAATATTTGGCGCTGATCCTGTAGAGAATCCAACTCCGGGTTTGTGCTTCGCAAATGGTCGATCCAAACCGATGTGTCGACTAGAACCATCACTCACCGGCTTCGAGCCATGGATTTCGTCGACGGGGCACTTCGAGGTCCGGCATAGTACCTCCGAGCGCTATCAATCGACGTGCAGACTCGCGTTCGACCAAAGCTACAAGACCTTCTTTGAACAATGCCGATTGACCGTCGATCCCGGTGAGTTGGCGCGCTTCTTCGATCAGTTCTTGGTCAACGTTGATTGTCGTCCTCATGGCAATCCTTTCTCTGCAACGCATCAATATACGCATCATTATATGCGTTTATTGACGCGAAGAATTGGCATTCGCGGCAACTTCGACTCGCTCGCCGCTCCACCTTTGTCCTTCGGACATTTCCCCCGCGAGCGGAGGAAACCCGTTGTTACGACCAGTTCGTCTCTTGTAGCGATGCTACTGTGCCGTCTGTGGCGCGCCATGGGGCGGCGTCGGTGCGCCAGGGGTTCGCTTTGAGCCATTCTTCGTTCATCGCGACGCCCAATCCGGGTTCGGTGGGCAAGGGCAGGAAGCCGTCTTTCTGAACCGGGAAATCGCCGATGGTGGCGTCTTGGAACCAGGGGTGGATGCCGCCTTCTTGGATCATAAAGTTGGGCGTGCAGGCGTCTACATGCAGAGACGCGATGGTGCAGAAGGGACCGTACGGATTGTGCGGCTGGAAACCGACATAATGCGCTTCCGCCATCGCGGCGATCTTCTTGAGTTCGAGAATGCCGCCGGCTTGGACGATGTCCGGCTGGATCATCTTGACGATCTGGCGTGCCAGCAGCTCGGTGTAGTCCCACTTCGTGATGTGTCGTTCACCCGTGGCTAGTGGGATGTTCACCTGCTCGGCGACGCGCGCCAATGCGTCTAGGTTTTGCGGCGGCACCGGCTCTTCGTAGACGAACGGTCGGTACGGCTCCATCGCGTTGCCGATGCGGATGGCGTCGGCGGGGGCGAGACGTCCGTGCACTTCGACCAGTAGCTCTACGTCGTCTCCAACGGCTTCTCGGACCGCGGCTAACTTCTGGACCGCCACTCGTTCCGCTTCAATCGGGATAAACAATCCGCGATGGTCGAACGGATCGCCTTTCAACGCCGTCAAACCTTGTTCAGTGTGTCGCAGCGCGTTCTCGACGGCGAGTTCGGCAGTCAAGCCGTCCCAGCGTCCGTAGCACCAGATCTTTTCGCGCATCTTGCCGCCGAGCAGTTCGTAGACGGGTACGCCGAGGGCTTGGCCCTTGATGTCCCAGAGCGCGATCTCGATGCCGGAGATTGCGGAGAGTTGCACGACGCCGCCGCGCACGTGGAAGTGGTGATACAGCGTCTGCCAGTGTTGCTCGATACGATGCGGGTCTTTGCCGATCAGCAACTCGCCGAACTCATCGACCATCGTAGCGACGGCAAGCGGGCCGGCGGTCGCCTCGCCCCAACCGGTAATGCCTTCGTCGGTCTCGATCTTGACAAAGACGTAATTGCGGGCTAGGCCGCGGGGTGACGATGAGGCGGGGATGGCTTTGACGGAGGTGATTTTCATGGTGGTGGTTCCTGTTTTCTCGCTGTTTGGCTGGCAGGGCATCCCCCGCTCACATCGCTTCGCTCGTTCGCGCCCCCTTACGCTGCGCGAAGGGGGCAGGAGGTGGCGTCGGACGCAAGGCGCGGGTGCGTAGTTAGAGGCCTACGCGGCTGTTGCCCAAAACGTTGGGGTTGATTAGATTTTCGGGTTTGTTGCCGTTCATTACTCGGATGGCTTCTTCGGCGGTGCGACGTTCTAGTTCGATGGTTGATGCTTGTGAGAAGAAGGCGGTGTGCGGCGTGATGATGACGTTCGGAGCGGTCAGGAGTGGGTGGTCGTCGGGTGGCGGTGCCGGTTCGAGCACGTCTAGCCCGGCGCCGGCGAGATGTCCTGACTTCAACGCATCGGCGAGGGCGTGTTCCTCGATTATCCCGCCGCGCGCACAGTTCACGATGATCGAGCCGGGCATCATCATTGCCAATTCGTCGGCGCCGACCATTCCCTCAGTCTCTGGCGTCAACGGCGTGTGAACCGTGATGAAGTGCGAACGGCGCAGGACATCCTTGAAACTCACGATCTCGACATCGCCGATCGTCTGACCCGGCGCAATCAGCGGATCAAACGCGACCATATTCATGCCGAAACCGGCGGCTTTGTCGGCGATTGAGCGTCCGATGCGCCCGAATCCGAGAATGCCGAGCGTCGCGCCGCGGGTGCGATGCATCGGCTGATCCAGAACCACCGAGTGCCATCCGCCGGCTTTCACCTCGCTGTCGTGCGCGCCCAACCGACGGTTCAGCGCGAGGATCATGCCAATCGCGTGATCCGTCACCTCGTCCATGCAGTAGTCAGGCACGTTGGTGACGACGATACCTAATTCCGTCGCCGTCGGAATGTCGATGTTGTCCACGCCGATGCCGTAGCGCGACGCCACGACGCACTTCTCGGCGGCACGCAGCACGTTGCCCGTAACCTGCGCGAAGCAGAACATGATGATGTCGGCGTCGACCGCCAACTCCGCTAGCGTGTCCTCCGAAGTCTCCGGCGCAACCACCGGTTCGACCCCGGCGGCGCGCAACACCTCGCTCTCAACGTCGATGTTGGGCCAGACATAGTCGGTTATCAGTGCTTTTCTGCTGGGCATGGTTGTGGTTGCGGTTCTTGCTTGTCGCTGATTGAGTTCTCGATGACGTTAGGGTAATCGTAAGGCTAAGGTTAGCAGTTTTCGGCACCGGTTTCGCGACGGCGGACGGTGCCGACACATTGCCGAACGCTAGGGAATGAGCGCGTTCAGGGCGTACACTGAAAGCGATGACAACAACCAAGCCAAACTCGGATGTCTGCAACATCCCGAACCGCACCATCTTCGAGGGCGACAACCTCGACATCATGCGCGGCATCAACGACGCCTGCATCGACCTTGACCCGCGTAACCTGACGCCAAACACTGACCGTCGATCAAACCGTCGGCCAATTCCGAGTAAGCCGGACCACACTCGCGGCATCCGGAACTTCGATGACCCCACAATAACGCCCACCTTCAGCAATCCGGTTGTTTGCGATGCCGGCTTGCACGAGTTGGCGCCAACGTCACGTATTCGGTCGGTGTAACGCGAAACGAACACCGAGAAAAACGAAGAAGGCGTACCCAATGACAAACAAGACGTGAGCCCACCAGTGATCGTAGGGTAAAGCTGACGCCGCATCCAAGTACGCGTAGGTGAACAGGAGCCAAAACAAAACATTAAACACATAAGCGAACGTGTTGATTGCTCTGACTGCCATCGTTTGCATCTTCTTGAATACGCTTGCCACGGCGAGGTAAACCGATGTGAGGCATAATAGCAAGATTGCTACAACGGTAACGAATTCTGGTAGACGCGGTATTTCGAAACCCCACAAGATGATCGGCGAATCGGAAGCGGTTCCGATCGATTGACCAAGTACTAGAGCACCAAAGAATGCGAGAACTGCGTAGTTTATTAGTCGGACGGTTGCATTTTTTGTGTAAAGCATGATCACTCAATTCTAATCGGCGAGCGTCGGACCCGGTCATTCGATTGATCGTATTGCGCCACGGTCTTAGCGTTCATCGATTGTCTCGAATTCATTCGTGAAGCGTCAGCCACGATTTCACATGCCGCACTCGTCATCGGCTATCGCAGAAACCGTATCGAATGCGGCAAATACCTGATCGTCGTCGGGTAACTCGGTCGTGAGTAAAGAAGCGGCGTAGAACGCGTTCATGGTGCGCGCCAATCGATGTCCATAATTGTTCAAAACGTCAAAGTCGCCTTGCAGTTGAGCCAAGAATCGCTCTACAGTTTCTTCACGGCCGATCTCTCCTGACCGGTAGGAACGCCATAAGGAGCATCCTGGAGGAGGTTCGTCGAATTCTACAGGGGCAATCGCGAGGTCGCAATCGAGACCAAGTACTGAGTACAAGTTGTCACCCACCCTCCAAAATGCAGCCGGTACAGCCAAATTGGATCGTTCAGGACCGCCTCGGTCGTACATAATTGTGAACTGAACCGCGATTTCCATTAGCAGGATTTGGCTGCGTTCCGCGTCTCTGAATTCCTCGCTGAATTCCTGTTGAATGGCGGTCACAAGTGGTTGTCGATCGCGTCCGTCTTTTGGGAGAAACCACGTTATTCGCCCCGATCCTCGTGCCTCGTATCCGTACTTCTCCACCAGATCACAAACCTTTTCTCGCGTCTCCGCCACCTCCGTTGGATTGGGTGTTGGTGCAGAGGTTTCGGTTTGGACTAGCCCGCTGCAAGCAACCGTCAACAGAACACCTGCGACCGCAACGATCGAAAACCATTTAGGGTGCATCACGATACCTCCGCAATCGTAGCCGCGGTGTGCGATCAGAGGTTCGTCTTGAGCGCGAATCCCTAGCGTTGATGCTGTGTGACCAGCGCGTTGGCTCTTCGAGATTCGCACTTAGCGGTTTGAAGGCTTGCGGTCTGGATTGGTTCAACCGGAACGAACATCTCGGTAATATTAACAATTGACAGTAGAAACCTCGGCGTGACGCTCCCTGAGAAACGTGCTTCAATACTTGTTGCTTTCGTCAATCGATACCCCTGGGGTCAACGATTCGATGCTTCGCGCGATTACATGGATGTTCCAAAACGAAGGTATTGGGATCACGCTTCGAAGACGGTTTCGCGGGATTGCTCCACTGATTTGCGGAAGTAGGGATTGGGAACGTTGGCGAAGATGACGAGGTCTACGGATCGGTCGAAAAGCGTCTCCAACGCTTGGTTGAAATCTTTGCGAGTTTCGTAGAGCGATGTGATGTCAGGCTCGTTGAACTCGACGAGAAAGTCAACGTCGCTGGTTTCGTGGTTGAAATCGCCGACGGCGGCAGAGCCGAAAACCTCAAGTCGTTTGACGTGATGGCGTCGGCAGATTTCAGCGAGTTTGTCGGAGTGGTCTTCGATCAGTTGGATCATGGCGCATCCTACGCGAAAAGGCATGGGTCGGTTGATCGGAGTGCCGTCGTTCCCTGCGCTACGCAACGTCGGGTTCTACTGCGGCGTGCAAATGTCATCGATGACCATTCGCAAACCTTCGACGCGATCAACAAGTCCGGATTCTCGTTGGGTGTTGAGAGCGTCGTGGTAGGCGAAAAACAACAATCCGAGTTCGGCCGTGTGGTCCTGCCAAAAGACATCCATCGACTCATCATCGATCTTTTGCAGGTATACCCTGAGAAATTCGTATGAACTCATCCCACCGGAACGGTGTTCGTGCCAAATCCCGCACCCATCACCAAGTTCTCCGTGATTCTCTTCAAAACCGCACATCACTTCCATGATCTGAAACGTTAGATTGCGGAGCGTTACCACTTTAACGCTGTCAAACAGGTCATCGCCGGGCGGTTCTGCCAAAATCTCAAGGTGAGCATCTGTGAACACCCATGCGATTATCACCAAGCGCGGCGCGTCGGTGTCCCCAAGCATGTCAGGAGAAGTGTGAGATTGAACCCAAGCGGCGAGTGTGCTGTGATTACTCTCGGATGTTCGGACTGCCGACACCTCCGCGCAAAGAGGGTCCTCTATTTCGAGAATGACATCCTCCCCCACATCTTCGGCGTCGGTCGAATCGACGGCACCAACACCTCGTTCGCTCTCGGCTTGTTGATCCGGTGAGGTCGACGGGGTGTTGCAACTCGCGGTCGCGAACGAAACGGTTAATGCCACGATGATGATCGCAAATTTGATGATCGGCTTGTTCATACGGACGCTTTCGTGATCGCCAATTGATAGGGAGTTACGTGCGGTTTTAACCACGCTGCGAAACAGATCGATGCAGTTCATCGTCGCCGGAGCGTTCTTGAGCGAAACCTCAATACCTTCCTATCTCAAGTCCAAGACCCTCCGAACGAGATCATGCACTAGTGGGCGATCGGACTCGCGTTCCCAATCTTCCATGGCGCGGTGGTAGAGGTAGTTGCGGAACTTTTCTGCGACCGCGAACATATGGGCGATGGAAGGATCTTCACGTTCGGCGGCAAGTCGCACTGCGGCGTTCTTCAACGCCCGATGGCTGTCATGGGACCAACCGCGTTCCATTGCGACAGACATGACGGCGTGGGCAGCGGCACCCCATAGCTTTTCTGCGCCCTGCAAGTCGTCGCCACGCTCGAACTCCTCGTCCGATGCGACGAGAAAATCGAGTGCGATCTGGCGATGCTCTCTAGGTGAGATCGTTGTGGTTGCCATGCGTTACGAACCTCCAGTTTCGATTCTACTGGTTGTTCCTAGCACCTCTGGATTCCGACTTTCGTCGGAATGAAGGAGTTGATGATCTCAAATCCCTCAAATCGCGGTTCGGACAGCGGCGGAAGGTTACGATTGCCATCCCCAGATTTGATCGGCGGCGACAGAGTCCCCTTCGCGAAGCGTAAGGGGACGCGAGTGAGCGCAGCGAAATCGCAGGGGATGCCCGTGCGTGTCAGTTGTGAACTGAGGTAAGTGTCAGTTCAATCACTTTCGAGAATCGTTGTTACCTCGTTGAGCAGGACGGGGAGTTTTCGTTGGATGATGTCCCACACGGTTCGGTTGGCGAGGTTGTCGTATTCGTGGGCGATGCGGTTTCTGAATCCGATGATCGTCTGGTAGCCGGTGATTTTTTCGGCGATGGCGCGTTCGGCGTGAGAGATTCTATTGACAGCTTCGCCGACGATCTCAAACTGGCGTTCGACGGCGGAGCGCAACATCCAATCGGCTTGGTAATCGTGAAAGGAAACGTCAGCCGTCGAATCGATTATCAGACTTCCCGCATCCCGAATAACCAAAAGATGGTTTCTGGTTTCAGGAAGCATAGATGGGTTGTCTGGTCTGATCGACCTCTTGTCGGAAGTAGGGGTTTTCGATTGCCGCGTCATCCACGAGGTCTACCGACCTTCCGAATAGGGCTTCGAGCTCTTTGCTGAGTTGGAAACGGGTACCGAAATCTTGACCCTCTTGGGAATCCTCGAACTCGACGAGGAAGTCGATATCGCTCTCGTCGGTGTGGAAATCGCCGTTGACGGCAGAGCCGAAAACGTCAAGCCGTTTGACGTGGTGTAGCCGGCAGAGATTCCTGATTTCATTCTCGCGTTGCGAAACTAGAGGGATGGTGGTTCGTTGTTCGTGTTTCGTCGGAAGCGGTTTCGGTTCGGTTCGTTCTTCGAGAACCGAGGTCGTTTCTGCGTGCAGAGATGCGAGTTTGTTCTGGATGAAACTCCAGATTTCGTCCTCTTTTAATCCCGGCATAGGATCGTTGTTGCCGTTGCCGACGGCTCCTGCGGAACTGCCTACGCGACGGGCAATCGGGTTATCGTTGACGGCGAGTTTTGCCGCCGCGCCGCCGATCTTGTTGATTTGCCGTTCGACTGCGGACCGCAGCACCCAATCATTTCGGTAGTCATCAATGGTTCTGCCGGCGGTGAACTGCAAGATTGCTTGAGCGGCTCGTTGGACTTCCCAAACGTGCATTTTGTAGTTACGAGGCATCGATCATCTCGCTTGACTGATCGGTTTCGACTGTAAGGATATGGTGCAATCGTAACAGTTTACGCCGTACGAAGGACACGACCCTATCCGCGCTTCCATCCCCAGATTTCATCGGCGGCGGCGAAGGTTTGGGGTAGGCCGCCGGAGTGGATGAAGACGACGGGGGTTTCGGGATCGACGTTGCCGGCGCGGAATTCGGCGATGAGGGCGGACATCGATTTGCCGGTGTAGTTGGGATCGAGGATTATGCCTTCGGTTTGGGCTACGAGGTGCATGGCGGCGATGCCCGCTTCGGTCGGGACGCCGTATTTGATGGTGTAGCCGGTCAAGGTGTCGATGTCGCCGGGTTCGAGGGTGCTATCGAGATTCAGGAGCTTTGCGACGCGGTTGGCGCGGTCAAGATACATCGGCTCGTAGTTTTCTGGCGTGTAATGGGGCTGTGCGACGGCGGTAGCGGTCCACGGCTTGCCGGTGTTGCGGGCGTATAGGCGGATACCAGCGATGGAACGACCGCAGAGACCCCACATGTGGATGGGGGTTTGGGGCCCCCACCTGAATCCTCCCCCGCTAGCGGGGGAGGGCAAATCCTTCGATCCTCCCCCAGTTGCACTGGATCGGGCGAAGTTAGCGATCTGCGAATCAAGTTCCGCGCCGGTTTCTAGGAAACCGATCATGCCGGCGATGTCGAAGAAGCGGTTGTCGGAGAGGATCGAAGCGGTGCGTCCGTTAGCGTTTTCCTCGTCGCGTATGTGTTCGGCGAGGTCGCGCGCGGTCTCCAAGTCTGGAACGCGATGTATCTCGGCTCCGACGAGGTGGGCCACGAGCATATTGCCGGCGACTGGGGCGTCGACCATGTCGTAGGCGACCCAGTGGTATTTCAAGCCGGTTTTGGCACTCGCGGCGGCGGCAAGGCGTGCGTTGTTGGAGTCGTAGTGATTGATGTTGACGACTGTGTCGATACCGCGCTCGATTAGGTGCGCGAACATGAACTCCATGTGTCGCGCCTTGTTGCCGCCGAACGCGAATCCGGTGGCGTCGTCGCGCTTGATGAATAGTTGCGGCACTTTGCCAAGATCGGCACCCATCGACTCGGCGATGGCGGCACGCAGTCTCGGCATCTCCTCGAACGGCGTGTTGCGGTGCGCGAGTTGGACGCGGGGCAGGGCGTCGATGCGGTCGAGGATGGTCTGGGTTTCCATTGGTGCGGGTCCGGTGACTATTTCTTGAACTGGCAACCCTCAACAAAGTGGTCGAAGAAGTTCGGGTTGGTCTCCAGTTCGATGTGATTGATCGACTTGGTCAGCTCTTCGATTGCGGCGCGCTTTGCGGCGTTAGTGAGCATGATAGTCGCGCCTTGCAGCGATGCGTTGCCGATTTTCGCGATGCGACTGATCGGCATGTCGGGGATGAAGCCGATGTCGATGGCGTTTTCAATGTTGATGTAGTTCGCAAATCCGCCGGCGAGAAACAGACGGGCGTAGTCGTTCGGCGCGGTGCCGACAGTCTCGATGACGATGTTCTGCCCGCAATAGTTCGCGGCTTTGGCTTGCGCTAACGCAGAGATATCGGCGCGGGACAGCGTCAATCCGTTCTCGGCGTGGAACGTGAACTCGCCTGAACCGTCGTTGAACGCTCCGAGTTCGTTCATGATGTCGTGCCGCCGCAACTCGGCGAGAAGATCGATCAGTCCGGAACCGCATATGCCGCTCGGTTCCATCTCGCCAATCGTCGTGAGTTCGATATCCTCCGCGTCCGAGTCTTGAATGCTGACGCGTTCGACCGCGCCGTCGTAACCGGGCATTGCGTAGGCGACGGCTCCGCCTTCAAACGCCGGACCGGCCGGGCAAGAGGCAGCGAATAGGGATTCGCGGTTGCCGGCGACGATTTCGGTGTTGGTGCCGATATCGACCAGCATCACCATCTCGTCGGTTTCATCGATGGCGACGGTGAGCAAGTCCGCCGCGACGTCGGAGCCGATGTGCGATGCGATGAGGGGCCCGCCGTAGACGTTCGCGTTGGGATTGATGCGGATGCCGAGTTCATGCGCCGGCGCGCTCAACGCGGTGGTGTCGCGCTTGCCGTCCAAGAGTTCGCTCTCGATGTGCGACTTATATGGCTTGACGCCGATGGGTTCAACGTCGACGCCGAACAGCAAGTCTCGCATCGTGGTGTTTCCGACGGCGACGAAATCGACGATGTGGCGACGACGTATCCTGAGCGCGCGTACCATCTCGCCGATTTCGTAGTTGATGCTGGAAATCAGGACGGCTTGCAGTTCGCCTTGAAAAACCCCCGTGTCGTACGAGATTCGGTGCATCACGTCCGAACCGCCGAACCGCTGCGGGTTCTCGAACGAAGCGGTGTAGAGGACATCGCCGTTCTCAAGGTCCACGAGATTCATCGCGACCGTTGTGGTGCCTATATCGGCGGCAAGCCCAAGCATCCGACCGCGGTAACGGTCGATCACCCGCGGCCCGCCCGGACCTTTGTAGACGATTTCGTCGCCTTCGCGCACAGCCGTCGGGTCAAGTTCGATATCGGACCGTTCAATCGATTCGGTCAGAATGCGAGGCTGACGACGCAGGATGTTGAACTCGATATCAGCTTCGACATCGCGGACGATAGCTTGGCAGGCAAGACGGTAGTTTTCCCTCAGGAAGTTTTCCGCTTCAGTTGACGTTTCTAGCGCGTCCATGCCGCGGCGGACTTCCACGATGCACTCGTGGCACTCGCCGGTGCGTCCGCATGAAGTCGGCACTCGGAGCGCCAGATCATCGGCATAGTCGAACAGCGACTTGCCCGTTTCCAAGGGCAGGGCGGTGTTTGCATGGATCAGGGGCAACGCATCATCCTCTCAAGCATCCCTGCAAATTCCCCTTCGGAATTTGAACGGCACAGTTCAGATCTGCCACGCGGATCGATAGTTGAGGTCGCCGTCGCGGGCAGTGCACGCCGGCGGATCGATGGGGTTTTTCGTGAAGTGCTGGTTGCTGCACGCGAACTTGGCGGTGCATCGCGAACGGGCGTCTTTGTACGGGCAACGTTCGAGGGTCGAAACCTCGGCGTGTTGCGCGATCTCGGCGAAGATGTTCGCCATCCGCGCCATGCTCTTACGCGCCGCTTCAACGTCGACTTGCGGTGGGCCGTCAGAATGGCGGCCGTTGGTGCGACCGTTTGGCATGGAGATCGAATCCGGAGATCGGTGTCAGGCGAGTGCTTTCTGAAGTTCTAACAGACCGCTGGCGGTTTCGACGCATTCGACCGCGTTTTCGCCGTATCCATCAGCGCCCATTTCATCGGCAAACTCGCGGGTTACCGGCGCGCCGCCGACCATCATGCGGACTTCGTCGCGCAGCCCAATATCTTCGAAATAGGATATCGTGCGTCCCATGTTGGGCATTGTCGTTGTGAGCAGGGCGGACATGCCGACGATCTGGGCGTCGAACTCCATCACGGCGTCAGCGAACTCCTCGGGCGAGGTGTCCACGCCGAGGTCGTGAACCGTCCACCCGGCACCGCGCAACATCATGATGCATAGGTTCTTACCGATGTCATGGAGGTCGCCCTTGACCGTACCCATGATGACCGTGCCAATCGGCTCGATGCCAGACGCCGACAAAATCGGTTCGATGTGTGCCATGCCGGCCTTCATCGCCCTCGCCGCGACTAGCACTTCGGGCACAAAGATCACGTTGTCGCGGAACTTGACGCCAACGATTGCCATGCCGTTCAAGAGGCCGTTGTCGAGGATGTGGTTCGCGGTGTAACCGTTGTCGAGGCAGTCCTTCGTCAGACGGTCAACCTCAAGATTCTTGCCGATGATGAGCTGATACGCGATCTCCTGCATCAACTCGTCAGCTTTATCTAGCGCCTCGCCGATGTGTTTCTGCTCGCCGGGTCTGGTGACCCACTCGAACTCGCGTATAAGTCCTTCGTTGACGATTGGCATGGGGGATCAGGCGGTTGTACGGGCGCGGACATAGCCGCGCGTCAAGATGCGATAGTGATATCGATTCTACATGTTGGCGATTCGGCAAGAAAACCAAGCCACTACGCAATCACGCATAGTCAACTGCGGGTCCGAATGAAACTATTGACAAAACGTATGTTCTCTTGCATCTTTTTGCAAGATGGAACACCAATCACCCGAAACCGCCGCCGAGTTCACTTTTTCCGCCTAACCCTCAGAGAAGTCCCAGTGCTCGGCGGCCCAGTCTTCGACGGCGCGGGGGATTTCGAGCAGGTTTTCGAGCTTGGTCTTGAGAGGGATCGCGCATTCGGGGGCGATTAGCTGGACTCCAGCGTCTAGGTTTCGGAAGACTTCGGCGCGAACGTCTTCGGGGCCTTTGGAGTAGAGGGTTACGGGGTTGTTGATGTTGCCCACGAGGTTGATGCCGCCGTCTACGGCATGCATCGACTCGCCGGGTTCGTTTTTGGAGTCGAAGTGGAAGGCTGACATACCGGTCGTCGCGATGTAGGGCATTCGGTCGACGGTCGCGCCGCAAATGTGCAGGATCAACGGCACGGGCAGATCTTCGACTAACTCTTGGTGCAGTTCCATCAAGAACCGTCGGTAATACTCGCCGCTGACGAGATCGCCCGTCGCGTGGTCGGGCACCGTCAGGACATCTGCGCCGGCTTCGATCTGCGCCAACCCGAACTCGATGGTGAACACCTTGAGCCGGTGCAACATGTCCATCACCAACGACGGATCGTCGACGGTGGCAAGCAGAAACGGCTCGACGCCGAAGACGTGATATGCCAACGTCCACGGTCCCATAGTCTTGCCGACGATCGCTACTTCATCGCCGAACTCCTGTTTGAGCATACGGATCGATTCGATGATCGTCACGTTGTCGGGGTGTTGCAGGAAGTTTTGCGGCATCCTGATGTCGTCAACACCCTCCCAGATCGGTTTCGACATGCGAACCGTCGGCCAGTTGTCCTTGCCTTCCCATTGCATTTCGCATCCTAGCGCCGACGATTCTTGGATGATGGAGAAGTACGGCGAGATCGCATCGTAGCCCAGTTGGGTGTAACCGGTGGCGGCGAGACGGGCGTTCATCTCCGGGTCTCGGTTAGCGTCAGGAAACGGGGCATCGACGAGGTCCATCAACTCGACCGTTGCGACGTTGGTCGGGTTCGTAACTGGCGGACGATCAACAGGTTCGCCTGCCAGCGCCCGCAGAGTGCGCTCCCTTGAAGTTAGCGTTTGAGCGAATTTTGTGGATGGCATGGAAACGCTCCTTTGTATCTGTTTGACGAGTCTTGTAGATGGTGAGGCGGGATGCGTCAGTTGCTGGCGAAGCCTAGCGTCTGGGTTGTCATCTGTCCTGAGAGTTCGGATTGTTCGATCATGTTGTCGACGGCGCTGACGTTGCGGGCGTAGGGCAGAAGCAGGCGCGCAAAGCGGTCGAGTCGTTCACCGTGTTTGAAACGGAACCGGTCGCGGTTTTTGCCAACGCGTTCGCAATCGCCGTAGCGCATGTAACCACCGACCACCGCCATGATTCGCATTTGCGGACGCGCAAATTCGCCTTCGGCGGTGACGTGGTAGGTCCAACCGTCTTCGTCGGAGTGTTCTGGCGTGACGGTGAACGTGAGTCTGGACTTGGTGTCGTTCGACGTGATGGGTCCGGTAGGTATCGGATTGATTTTCTCGACTGCCTCGGTAAAGGCGAAGCGCAATGGTCGGTTGTAAAACTCACGAGACACCAACGCGGCTTGGTCGGTTCTTCCGGGTACGGGCTCGACATCCGCTAACGCGCATAGCCGTTCGCGGATAGTCGCGATCCGCTCGTCCGATCCCTCGACTTGGGCAAAGGTGTGGATGGTTAGCAACCGGTCGCGCAGGTACAGTCCGACGGTGATGTCGTGGAAATGCGGATCGACGGCAACGAGTTCGATGCAATTTCCGAGCCGTCGGAGCGGCTCGGCGATGACATTCTCTCGGATTATTCCGGTTGAATAAGTCACGGCTATCTCTCCTGTCTGACCGTTAGGCTACCGCTTCCGCCAGCGCGCTGATGTGTTCGGATGTCGTGCCGCAGCATCCGCCGAGCATCTGCACCGGGATTTCTGCCAATCTCCGGTATCGTTCCGCCATGTACTCTGGGGATTCAGGGTAGATGATATCGCCACCCTTATAGGCCGGTATGCCTGCGTTCGATTGGATCACGATCGGACAGTCAACGACGTTACGCATCTGCTCGGCGATCTCGATCATCTTGTCGATGCCGTTGCCGCAATTTGAGCCGACGACGTCTGCACCAGCATCGCGTAATCCCGTAGCGGCGTCTTCGGGAGAGGTGCCCCACATCGTAAAGAATCCGCGCGGCCCCTTGTCGAACACCATCGTAGCCATGACGACAAGATCAGTGTTTTCTCTAGTCGCTTTGATTGCGATCTGCGCTTCGTCGAGCACCATCTGAGTTTCGATCATCACCGCATCAGCGCCGCCTTGTTCGAGCGCGGTAATTTGCTCCGCGAACGCGTCGTACATATCGGATTCTGAAACATCACCCAGCGGCTCGATGAACTCGCCGGTAGGACCGACCGATCCGGCAACGTATTGATTAGGGCCGGCCTGGGATTTCGCAAGTTCGGCGGCGAGTGCGTTGAGTTCCGTCACCCGATCTTGGGCGTCGTAGTGCTTGAGTCGGTACTTGGTCCCGCCAAAGGAGTTAGTCAGCACGATGTCGGCGCCCGCATCGAAATAGACGCGTGCCATGCCGCGGACGGTGTCCGGCGCGTCGGCATTCATCAGCTCTGGACAGCCGCCGGATTCGAGACCGTGTTGCTGTAAGTAGGTACCGGTCGCGCCGTCGAAAATCAACACCTCGTTTTCGAGGCGCTGCAGGATTTCGTGAGTGGGAGAGACTTGCGTAGTCATGCGTCTATTCTACCCAGTCGTCGATGGCACCCGGATTTTCATCGCGATTGCCGGCTTGGTGGAGGTCCCGGATACGTGCCACAAAGTCATCCGGCATACCTTCATTGATGCGGTCCGCCAAGTTTTTTGCCGCCGATTGAGCATCCAGAGCGGAACTCGTCGCTTCGCCCCACTGCCATGCATCGAGGTAAGCGTCGCTACCGTACGACCCGTCCATCATCGCGACGGCGTCGGCCGCTTCTTGGAAACGGGCGTCGAGAGGCAGGGAAGTTGACGTGTTTCCGTCTTCGGCCTTGACTTGGACGGGAATCTCTTTCCAGTAGAGGATGCTGACTTGCGAGGGCATTAGGTAGGGCAGAGGGTTGGGGAACGATAAACCGATTCTAGCGCGTCCATCCGCCGCAGTTGCGCGCTTACGTCAAACGATGCGGATCGGATTTTGCAATCGCGTAAATTTGGTTTAGACTTGTCATGCTAGATGTGTCGGTTTGCCGACACGGTTGCTTCACGCCGCGAAATCGCGTCGTATAGAAGCGGAGACCAAATCAACATACATGGAGGTCATGTATTGAAAATCAAGCATGGAGCCAGATATTTCCTCGCAGGTGTGGCCGCGCTAATCGCGATTGCGGCGATCGCCTGTGGCGAGACCGTTGTCGAGACCGTCGTCGTCGAACGCGAAGTCGAAGTCAAGGTCGTCGAGACTGTGGTCGTCAAAGAGGAAGTAGAAGTGGAGAAGGTGGTAGAGAAGGAAGTCGAAGTCGTCAAAGAGGTTGAGGTGATCAAAGAGGTCGAGGTTGAGAAACCTGAGGCCACTGCCACCGCCAGCCTAGTCGGCACAATCGGCGCACCGGACCCCAAGACCGAGGGCGGCGCCGCCGTCATCGGTTTCGCCGGCATCGGCCAGCAGGTCGGCCGGAACGCCAACCAAGCATCGGACGCGCTCAAGAACTGGGGCGTTGCCGAGACACTCTTCCGCCGCGGTGCCAGCGACGAAACCCTACCCTGGGTCGCGACCGACTGGACCATCAGCGACGACCTTACGACCGGTAGCGTGACGATCCAAGACGGTATTACCTTCCGGACCAAGGACAAGGACTACGGGGCGTTGACCGCCGAAGACGTTGCTTGGAGCATGAACGATGCTAACAACGCGACGAACCAGACCTCGATCCACGGTCAGGCTGGCGACTTTGCCGGTCTCTGGGGCGAGTGGCGAGTTGTTGACGAGAACACCGTTGAGTGGAACTTTGCCACCAAAGCGGATGGTTCTCCGGCATTCGACGGCACTTGGAAAGACGACTACGTCAACCAGTCCGGTCAGGCCTTCCCGGTTCTCTCGAAGAACGCGTTTGACACCGAAGGCGAAGACTTCGTACGCGACACCATCGTCGCCAGCGGCCCGTACCTCGTTGACACGTGGATTGCGGACGACCGCATCGTTTTGGCTGCTGATCCGAATCACTGGAAGTTCAGCCCGAAGACCAGCACCATCATCATGGTTCAAGCCGGTGACCCGACCAACCGCGCAACACTCTTGCGCACCGGTCAGATCGACACCGCGCAGCTTGAGCCGAAAGACGCTGCCAACCTGATCGTCGACTCCTCCAACTGGGGTCAGTCAGGAACCGGCGGTGCGGTGCAGCTCGGTATCTTCTTCTCAGGCAACCTCTGGGAAGATACGGACGCCAAGTCTGGTGAGCCGCTCCCGCCCAAGGGCCCGTTCGTCCACAACCACGCATGGATCGGCAACTACACCGGTTCGCACGGTGATGGCGACATGGAGCAGGCGCGGCAGATCCGCTACGCCATGGCAATTGCCGTTGACCGCGAAGCCGTGAACGAGTCCCTGCTTGCAGGCCTCGGTAACGTCGTCCAGGTCGAGTACTTCGCTTGGGGTCACCCGAACTACGCCGGTGTGCAGTGCACGCAGGAGCCGGGTGGTGTCTACACCGAAGACGCGCCGGCCGGCACCGGACCTTGTGAGTACGCCTACGACCCGGTCCAGGCAGTGCAGATCATCAAGTCGCAGGACGCCAAGTGGATCAAGTCGTCTAACCAGTCCGACATTCTCGGCACCGACACGTTCGAGGTCTCGGTCTACGCCGGTCCTGAGCTCGGTGGTGGTGCATCGGTTACTGGTGAAGTTGCCGACGCCGTCGCTGGTTACTGGTCTGACATCGGACTTTCGACCTTCTCGCTGAAGTTCACGTACGTCACGTTCCGCCCGACGGTTGTCAACCGTGCGAACGTGCACCCGTGGATCACTTCTTGCGACAAGGGCCGTGAGTCGAACCCGTGGCACTTCCCGAAGGGTCTAGTCCAAACCTCGCTCACGCGCGGTGGTTTCGGATGTGGCTTTGAGTCGCCGAAGATCCTCGAACTCTACGAGGGCATGGCTTCCGCCAGCGACACCGCTGAGGCCACCGACTTTGCGAACCGCTACCTGCAGTACGTCTACTACTGGAACCTGCAGCCTGGCGTCGTCGCAGTCCCGCAAGACTGGTTCTGGAACCGCAACAAGATCGCAGCCTGGCCACAGGACCGAGCCGCGGCCAGCGGTATCAACAACCTCTGGGACATCGAGCTGGCCAACTAAGGCAGTTCCCAGCCAACAAGCCCTCGTTGCCGGGTTGGACGGACACGTTCCGTCCAACCCGGCGGCGGGGCAGTCCATATTTTTCATTGCGTCTCGGTGCCGTCGGTTAATCGTGCCGTGCGACGCAGGAAAATCACCATCTGCAAACGTGTGGGTAGCCGCTGTTGGGTGTAAGATAAACCGACGCATGTAAGTCGCAACCGCATCTATTCTCGAAATGCGCCGCTTCCTAATCAGAAGATTCCTCTTTATGGTCCTCAGCACGATCGCCGCGACGGCGATCGTATTTTCCCTTTCAAGAGCCGTTGGAGACCCATTGCTGCTGTTCGCAACCTCCGGGTACGGCATTTCAGACGAGGCGGTCGCAGAGATCAAGAAAGAACTCGCACTCGACCGTGCATACCCGATGCAGTACTTGCTCTGGCTCGGTCGCGTCTTGAGAGGCGACTTGGGGCAGAATCTGGCTTTCAAACTCCCAGTGACGCGTATCATCACTGAAAAGATCCCGCATAGTCTTCAACTAGGGACGTTCGCATGGTTCTTCTCTGGCACGGTGGGCGTGAGCCTAGGCGTACTGTCGGCGGTGAGGCGTGGGACGTTCGCAGATTACGGAGGTCGATTCATCGCGTTGATAGGGCAGTCAATCCCGGTCTTTTGGTTCGCGATCATCCTCATCTACGTATTCGCCGTGTGGCTCGATTGGCTCCCAGCGGGATTAGCGGGGGATTCCACGCAGGAACCCTCTTTATGGCAGCTGGAGTACCTCGTCTTACCGGTTTTGGCGATGTCATTAGGCGGGTTGGCAGGTTATCTCCGCTTGACGCGCTCCTCAATGCTTGAGGTTTTGGATTCCGAATACGTCAAGTTGGCCCGCGCCAAAGGTGTCGGCACGCGCTACGTGGTGTGGAAACACGCTTTCAGGAACGCATTGATCCAACCTCTCACGGCATCGACGTTGGCATTCGCTGGCTTCATTGAAGGCGCGCTAGTCGTGGAAACGATATTCTCGCGACCGGGAATCGGCTTGATGGCGGTGCAGGCGGTGCACGGGAACGACTTCCCGATTTTGCAAGGCGCGGTCTTGATGTTCATCTTGGTGTACGTGATCGCAACATTCCTCACTGACATCATTTACGCGTTGGTCGATCCGAGAATCCGCTACGATTGATGAGCGATAAGGCGCTACCGAGAAGCTGAAAATGGCTGTCGATCCCACTCCAACCAGTATGCCGAACGTCGATGCTCGTTCCGGGTTCGACGCGCCGACTACGGGACTCTCACGCGTCAAGAGGCCTTTGCATTCGCAGATCTGGTACGTGATTCGCCGCTGGCCGATCCTTCCGATCTTCATTTTGCTGACGATCACGGTGGTGGCATTCACCGCCGAGTGGATCGCACCGACCGATCCGATCGTTCAGAAGTTGAACTTCAACCTGATGGCACCCACTTGGGGTCAGGAGCGTCCCGAGAATGAGAGCGCCGCGAAAGAGGCCGATTTTGACCTCACGACCGACGAGGGTCAAATCGGGTACATGATCGCTTCCAAGAAAGGCTTTGAGCGCAACGAGTTCATTCTCGGCAGCGACGGACTGGGGCGCGACGTGCTATCCCGCATCATCCACGGTGCCGGCGTGTCGTTGAAAGTGTCGGGCTACGCATTGCTTTCCGGCGTGATTATCGGCACGGCGATGGGCATCTTAGGCGGATATTACGGAGGATGGCTCGACGAGGTGCTGATGCGTTTCGTCGATATATGGAACGCGTTGCCGTTCCTGCTGATCGCCATCATGGTCGGTGCCACAATCGGCGCTACCGAGACCTCCGTCATCATCATCATCGCTATGATCGCCTGGCCACCGTTCGTACGAAACGTGCGCGCCGATGTTCTGACGATCCGATCTCTTGATTACATCAACGCGGCGCGGATCATG
Source organism: Dehalococcoidia bacterium (assembly GCA_963662485.1). Taxonomy (GTDB): domain Bacteria; phylum Chloroflexota; class Dehalococcoidia; order Lucifugimonadales; family Lucifugimonadaceae; genus Bin127. Next base: position 1,192,280 of record OY759581.1, read on the forward strand.
GGCGCGAGCAACTTGCGGCTGATGATGAAACACATCTTGCCGGGCACGGTAAGCACGGTGCTAGTCATCGCCACACTGCGCGTCGGCGGTTTGATCCTGACGGAATCGGTGCTTTCGTTCCTCGGCGTAGGCATTCCGGACCCGACGCCGACTTGGGGCAAGATGGTAGACGAGGGATACCAGTACCTCATCAACGGCGTATGGTGGTCTTCCTTCTTCCCCGGTCTCGCAATCTTCCTGCTAGTGATGTCGATGAACTTCTTCGGCGACTGGCTACGTGATCGGCTGGACCCGAAACTGCGCCAGCTAGACTGATCGCCTTCATCCCATCCGAGCGATCGGATCGGGCAGCCGTTCGGTAATTCCCGTGATTGGTGTCTTTGGGTGGTGAGGTACGATTCCTCGCAACTCCGCACAGCAACGGGTAGGGAATAGGGTTACACGTCGCATCACTTATATACTTGCACAGCGTCAAAAGTAAGCGAATGCGTGCGCCAGTCGGCGAAGCACAGTTGACGATGGGCGTGCAACGCGCCGGAACATCAGCACAAGGAGCGAATGAACATGTCGGTAGGATTCATCGGGCTTGGCAATATGGGTCAGGGGATGGCGGACAACCTGCTCGCTAAAGGGGGTGAGCCAATCGTCTACACCCGGACGCGATCGAAGATCGAGGCGATGATTGAACGCGGCGCCACGGGTGCTGATTCCACATCCGACCTCGTGTCACGCGTCGACGTGGTGCTGGCGTGCCTTCCGAGTGTCCAGACATCGCTTGATGTGATCATTGGCGAGATCGTGCCGACGCTGAAGCCTGGGCAAGTCGTCGTCGACCACAGCACCGTTGACATCGGGACATCCCGTAAGTGTGCTGAAGCAGTTGAAGCTAAAGGCGCGATGTTTATCGATGCACCGATCAGTGGTGGTCCCACCGGTGCCGAAGCCGGAACTCTGGCGATCATGTGTGGCGGCTCGGACGAAGCGTTCAACAAAGCGTTGCCATACCTCGATCTGATGGGTGCGAATGTGCGGTTGATGGGTCCGAACGGTGCGGGAACGGCGATGAAGTTAATAAACCAGTTGCTTGTGGGAGTGAACTGTGCCGCCGCCGCCGAAGCCTTCGCATTGGCGAACAGCGCGGGCGTCGATATCACCGCCGCTGGTGAGTTGCTAGAGGTTTCATGGGGCAACAGCGTCATGGTGAATCGCAGCTACCCGATCACCGCCGCCCGCGACTTCGCCGATTCAGCCGCTCCTGTCCGCAACCTCGACAAAGACCTCGGCATCATCAACGACTTCGCCGAGAGCGAGGGACTGTCGCTTGAGCTAGCCTCAAAGTCCTACGAGCTGTTCCATGAGATGATGGTTCACGGTTGGGACGAAAACGACATCGCCGGAGTCTTGGAAGTAATCGAAGAGCGGTCTTCGTAGTCCATTAGACCGTATCGACCAATCGGAGTTAGAGGTGAGGCCTTACGTTGGCTAAACACAGCATCGCGGTAATCAAGGGCGACGGCATCGGCGTCGATGTCGTTGACGAGGCGCTAAAGGTTCTGGACGCACTCGCGCCCAAGCACGGCATCGAGTGGGAATTCGCGGAGTTTCCTTGGAGTTCGGAGTACTACTTTGAGCACGGGGAGATGATGCCGACTGATGGCGTAGAGCAGCTACGCGGTTACGACGCCATATTTCTCGGCGCAGTCGGACATCCAGAGGTGCAAGACCATATCACCTTGAACGGTCTGCTGTTACCCATACGGCGCGCGTTCGACCAGTTCGCGTGTGTTCGACCCTCGGTGTTGCTGCCCGGCGTAGATTCTCCACTCAAAGACAAAAAGCCGTTCGATATTGACCTCGTCGTCGTGCGCGAAAACACGGAAGGGGAGTACGCGAACGTCGGCGGTTTCCAGTACCGAGATTTCCCGAGCGAGGTCGCGGTGCAGTCGTCAGTTTTCACCCGCAAGGGATGCGAGCGCGTGATTCGCTACGCGTTCGAGTTGGCGCGTGAACGCAACAAGAAGATGCACGTCACCTCAATTACCAAGTCGAACGCGCAGGGGTACGGTATGGTGCTTTGGGACCGCACATTCGACGAGGTCAAGGGCGACTATCCCGACATCACGACCGATTCACTGTTGATCGACGCAGCGTGCATGGACTTCATCCGCCGTCCCGAAAACTTCGACGTTGTCGTTGCCTCGAACCTATTCGGAGACATCCTGACCGACATCGGCGCGATCATCACCGGTTCGATGGGTTTGGCTTCAAGCGCGAACCTTGACCCTACACGCACCAGTCCATCGATGTTCGAACCGACTCACGGCAGCGCGCCAGACATCGCCGGCATGGGCATCGCGAACCCGATGGCGCAGATTCTGACTTCCGCTCTGATGCTAGACCATCTCGGTCAAGGCGGCGCGTCGGCAGATGTGCGTTCCGCAGTCGAGAAATTGTTGGATCAAGGCGAGACGTTGACACCAGACCTGGGCGGTTCGTCTACAACTACCGCAGTCGGCGACGCGATCGCATCTCTGGTTTCTTAAAGCATCAATCAGATCGGGGGAATTGAATTGGACCCGCTAAAGAAGGTAGCGATAGGCAAGCAGGGCGTCGAGGTCACGCAACTCGGTCTCGGCGGCGCAACGATCACTGGGATGGTGTTGGGTGATGGTCTTTACGGCGGCACCGCGAGCGATGAAGCGAAAAGAATCATCAGTCGTGCACTCGATCTCGGCATCAACTACTTCGATACCGCGCCGCTGTACGGTACCGGTCAGAGTGAGGTTCGATACGGCGCCGCACTCTCAGGTGTGGAGCGCGACAGCTATGTCATATCGACAAAGGTCGGGCGCGTGCTTGAGCCCGTCGAAGGCGGAATGACAGCGGAAGAATCGCCCGATAACTTTGCCCAACACTACAGCATCGATGGATGGAAGCGAGACGACGTTCTGCGGTCGATTGAGGATAGCTTGGTGCGTTTGCAGATGGATCGATTGGACATCGTATTGGTGCATGATCCTGACACGCAGCCCTTCGGCGAGGAGCAAGCCGTAAACGAGGCGTTTCCTACGCTGATCGAACTCCGGGAACAGGGCGTCATCAAAGCGATAGGTTGCGGCATGAATGAATGGCAAATGCCGGCACGCTTCATCCGCCAATTCGACATCGACGCGGTTCTGCTCGCAGGGCGCTACACGTTGCTTGACCACGGCGCATACGACGAGTTCATGCCGCTCTGCGTAGAGCGAGACGTAAAGGTCATCATCGGCGGACCGTACAACAGCGGTATCCTAGCCCGAGATTTGGACGGGGACGTCACATTCGACTACGAGTTGGCACCCCAGCATTTGGTCGAACGCGCCAAACGCTTGGACGCGATCTGCCGTCGGCACGGCGTCGATCTCAAAGCCGCCGCATTGCAATTCGTGTTGGCACACCCAGCCGTCGGGACCGCGATACCCGGCGCACAGTCGGTAGACGAGGTGGATCAGAACTTCGCCTTAGTGAGCCAATCGATACCGCAAGACGTCTGGACGGAGATGAAATCAGAGCAACTGATACCGTCCGACGCGCCGACGCCGTGAGGGCTGTCGCGTCCTCTCGTTTTCCAAGGGACGGACCGTTCACCCTCGGCGCCGCATGTGGAATATCCAATCTCTGTTTTCGTTATCGAACCTGTATACTACTGATACGGAGAATCAAGGGGTAAAGAATGACGCACGAATACATCTACAACGGAGATTCACGGGTCGGTGTGCGACTCATCGACAAGGCAGATGAGCTCCATCCAATGCTCGACAGCCTAGACAACAACCCGGCTACTCAGATGCGAATCCGTATGGCGGCATTGTCGATCGGCGCTGACACGCCCGGAGTATGGGACTGGCGATCCGTCGGCACTGATGACACCGATGTCTACATATACTGGGATCCAGATGCCTAACACGATGGGCGAATTTGAATGATTTACCGCAAGGAAGTTCCGATGGTCAGCGATGCAATCACTCTCGTCTCTCCCGACGAATTGATCGTTGACGATGTTCGTCCGCTTGAGGGTTTTCGGATTTGGGTGAGGCTGAGCAACGGCGTGGCTGGGGCACTCGACTTGACTCGTATCGCAGAGAGTCCGTGGTTCCAGCGATGGCAAGATCGAAGCCTTTTCGAAGATGTGCGCGTATCACCCGACGGACGGAACATCGTTTGGGGGGGGGAGGATCCGGAGGAATCAGACTTGATATTCTGCATTATCTGGTTGTACGTTGAGTTAACGGGTCAACCGTGGGAAGAGTTTGTGGCGGATGCCAAGGGGCGCCTGGCCTATGCCTGAACCGTCATTCCTTAGGCAATCTATGCGGTGTGATACATTGGTATGTGCAAGCACATCGACCAGAGAACATACCTGATGAACGACAACCACGAATCAGTTCGCAACCCTCTCGATTTCAAGATCATCGAGGTTCTTGCTCTCGACGGCTTCCGCATCTGGATCAGCTTCAACGACGGAACGGAAGGTGAGTTGGACTTGACCGAATACGCGGACAAACCTTGGTTTCAGCCATGGCAAGACCGTCGCGTGTTCGAGAACGTTTGGATACCACCACACGGCGGTGAAATTCGCTGGAGCGACGACCCTGAAGATTCGGACATGGGGTTCTGTTTAACTTGGCTCTACACGGAGCTAACGGGAACACCATGGGACAAAGTCCTCGAGGACGCAGAGGCTCAACTCGTCAATGCCTGAAATCTGCCGTTTCGATGGAATTGTTGTCAAAATGTTCTATTCTGACCACAATCCACCGCACTTTCACGCAGAATACGCCGAGTTCATCGTCGAAATCGACATTCGAACGCTCCGCGTGCGACACGGCCGAATGCCCAACCGCCAGCTACGTCGAATCGTAAGATGGGCGCGGAACCATCAATCGGACCTCATGGACGCATGGGACCTCGTCCGCGCTGGTCAAACGCCTCAGAAAATAAACCCTTCGCGCGACGGGTGATTCCGCAAAGACCTGAGTCTACGCAACCCGATCAGTGATGCTCCATCTCGACGTGGGTCGCGACGGGTGTCTTGCCGACAGCGAAATCGAAGTCACAGCCGTGTTGGGCTTGCATCACGTGCCGGTTGTACATGCTGATGTAGCCGCGGTCCGGGCGTGATGTGTCGGTCGACTCCGATGAACTCAGTTCGGCGCGGCGACGTTCCAGTTCGGCGTCTTCAATCAAGAGGTCTAGGCGTCCGGCGTTTGCGTCCAAACTGATCATGTCCCCGTCGCGCACTAATGCAAGTGGTCCGCCGACTGCCGACTCTGGCGATACATGGAGCACGACGGTGCCGAACGCGGTGCCGCTCATTCGGGCGTCGGAGATGCGAACCATGTCGCGCACGCCTTTGGCGAGGATTTTGCGAGGAAGCGGCAAGAATCCCGCTTCCGGCATTCCGGTGCCACCGATCGGTCCCGCCGACTGCATCACGAGGATGTCATCTTCTGAAACGTCTAGATTCGGATCGTCGATGCGTCGGTTCAAATCGGCAGGACTTGTGAAGACGACGGCGCGGCCGGTGTGTTGCATCAGTTCGGGCGACGCCGCGGAGCGTTTGATGACCGCACCATCGGGCGCAAGGGTGCCACGCAGAATCGAGATACCACCGTCAGGGTAGAGCGGTCGTTCCGGGTCCAAAATCACTTCGTCGTTGTGACATTCAGCATCAGCGACGTTCTCCGTAAGTGTCTTGCCATTGACGTTGACACAATCGCCGTTCAAAGCGTGGAGTATCTTCTTGAAAAACGCAGGCGCGCCGCCGGCATAGAAGAAATCTTCCATCAGGTACTTGCCGGAAGGTTTCAAGTTAGCGATGACAGGAACGCGCGTAGAGAGCTCGTCCCATACGCTGAGCGGAAAGTCGATACCCGCGCGCCCCGCGATCGCGGTCAGATGGATTATCGCATTTGTAGACCCGCCCAACGCGAGCAACGATAGTGCAGCATTTTCGAACGCTTCTTTGGTCAAGATTTCAGACGGGCGGGTATTGCGGCTGACGAGATCGACCGCCGTCGCGCCAGCGCGTTCGGCAAAGACGCGGCGTCGCGAATCGGCACCAGGGATCGCGGCACCTCCCGGAAGCGTCATTCCCAAGGCTTCGCAGATCACCGACATGGTGCTAGCCGTGCCCATCACCATGCAGTGTCCAGGCGAGCGGTAAATCGCCTCTTCCATCGAGTCGTATTCGGCTTGCGTTATCGTTCCGGCGCGGAGTTCCGCCCAGTAGCGTCGGCAGTCGGTGCACGAACCGAGTTCCTCACCGCGCCAGTTGCCTTTGAGCTGCGGTCCCCCAGTGACGATGATCGCGGGCAGGTCGGCAGACGCAGCACCCATCAGCATTGCCGGCGTCGTCTTGTCGCAGTTGGAGAGCATCACAACGCCATCGATCGGCAATCCTCGGATCATCTCTTCGACGTCCATCGCCATCAGGTTGCGGTAGAGCATCGAGGTAGGTGCGAGGAAGAATTCGCCAAGTGAGATTGTTGGAAACTCCAAAGGGAAGCCGCCGGCCGCGATGACGCCGCGCTTGACGTGTTCGGCGATCAGGCGCAGGTGCGAATTGCAGTGCGTCGCCTCGCTCCAAGAGTTGGCGATGCCGATGACTGGTTTCCCAGCGAACGAATCTTCATCCCAGCCCTGATTCTTGAGCCCGGACCGATGCAGAAAGCCTTCAAGATCGCGGGCGCCGAACCATGCTTCGCTTCGCAGCACTTTACCGTTTGAGTTGGACATCGAATTCACCTGCCTTTGCGCGGTGAAATTGTACCCGCGCCGCGTTCGATTAACATCGTGATGGTGAGTGCGAAACGGAATACGCTTTGGGGCGCAATTGTGGGCGCGTTCGTCGCGATCGCGTTTCACATCCTGCTTGGAATCCAGTTCGATGCCGAATTGAATCCACTCGCATTGCTCGTCACTGTTCCCGTTTGCGCGGTCATCGGTGCCGCGTTCGGTTGGGCTTGGTGGCGTATGATTGACCGTTCCAAGTAGCGCGTTGCGGAGTTACGCGCCGCCGACAACTCTCCTAAACCATTCTGTGACGCGCTCAACGAGAGAGTTCGCGCGCGAGGTCATCGATCGGCGAGAACGTGATCTACTACCCGACCTGTTCTCTTCGACGCACTTGACGCAGGTGCAGTACTCCGGATGGTCATCCCGCGCGTATCGCCATCGATCCATGCTTCAGTCTCGCTTTCCGATTACCAGTCTATTTGACGCTTGAGCTCCTCGAGACGGGCACGTTCCTCGTCATCAGCGTTTTCGTAAAAACCTTCCAGACCTGCGTACTCTCCAGTGAACGTGGGATCGCGGCGTTCAATGAACGATGCCCGGCCCTCTTGCGCGTCTTGCGTCGTATGCAAGAGCATGAAGTTCATCATCGCTTGAACGTTCCAAGCCTGTTCGACGGGCAGATCGGAAAATCGGTGGACGAACTCCTTCATCTTGATTGCGGCAAGCGGCGGCATCTCTGCGATGCGTTCCGCAACTTCCATCGCCCGATTCATCAGTTCGCCAGGCGGCACCGTTTCATTTACCAGACCGATCCTAACTGCCTCGTCAGCGTCGATCGTTTCATCCGCCAGCAGCATCTTCATCGCGTCTACGTATCGCAACTGCTTCAAGAGCAGGGTAGCACCTGGCCCGGCACCGACCCAGCCACGCGAGATGAGTCCAAAGCGGAAGTTAGCGTTGCCACGCGCGGCGATGCGGATGTCAGTCGATGCCAACAGCAGATACAGTCCAGCACCCACAGCCCAGCCATTGATCGCGCCGACGACCGGTTTATGAATGCGGGGGAAGTGGTCAGCCATACCGCCGTCGATGCCGGGTTGAAACCCGTTCACGTAGCCGGACGGCGGACGGAATATCCGCTCTAACGCCAAGAAATCATGTTCGACTTCAGAGACATCATCGCGAATTTTGAGGTCGTGCCCTCCGCAGAAGTGTCGATCGCCTTCACCAGTCACAACGATTGAACGAACGTTTCTATCATCCCATGCGGTGCGCCAAGCGTCTGCGAGTTCAAGCGCGTGTTGCTTATCGATGACGTTGGCGCGCTGTGAGTTCGTCAGCGTGATGATTGCGGCACGCCCTGCTGTTTCGTATTTGATACCCATGAGTAATGCACCCTTTCGATTCGCTTTACATCAACGACTTTATCGTCGTTATTTGTCCTAACATGAGACTGTGTTGAGAACGCATTCCTAACAGTAAACGGATCCTACAGTTGATGATCGGAGGTCGGAGTGATGCCAACTCCGAAACGAGGTTTCCGAAAGATCGCGAAATTATTCGCCAAATGTTCTTGCAATTGGATATAACACATGTATAATGATGCTTCATGTGAGCGTGAGGACATGGGAAATCGCAACGATCAACGAAAGGTATAACGAAATGTTGGCGAAAACGAACACATGCGCCGTTAGTGGTGTTGACGGTCAATTAGTCGAGGTGGAGGTAGATATCTCCCCCGGTATGCCGAGATTCAACATCGTCGGTTTGCCGGATTCTTCGGTTCAAGAGTCGCGCGAACGGGTTCGCGCCGCGATACGCAACTCAGGATCGGAGTTCCCACTGCGAAGAATAACAGTATCGCTCGCACCCGCCGACATTAAGAAGACCGGACCATCCTACGATCTGCCCATCGCTGTCGGCATCCTCGTGTGTAGCGGTCAGATTCCCGACGCGGTAAATCGGTCGCTTTTCCTCGGCGAACTATCGCTTGACGGCAAACTGCGTTCGACGCACGGCATGTTGCCGATGTTGCGGGCCGGTAAAGATAGGGGCTACGACACCGCGTTCGTACCGAAAGTCAACGCCAAAGAAGCATCGCTCGTGCCCGGGATCGAGATCAGACCGGCGGAAACGCTGAAGCAGCTGGTCGATCACCTTCGAGACGGCCGCGACATGCCGATGGTCAAGGGCGGCGGCATCACCGATACGGACATCGCCACCGAAGTTCGCACGGGATACGACTTTCGAGACGTGCGAGGACAAGAACAGGCAAAGCGCGCGTTGGAGATTTCCGCCGCTGGGCATCACAACATCGTGTTGATGGGTGCGCCCGGGTGCGGCAAGACGCTACTCGCGCGCTGCCTGCCGTCGATCATGCCTCCGATGACGCCAGAAGAAGCGTTAGAGGTAACGACGATCTACTCCGTAACTGGCTTGTTGCCGGCTGGGAGCCCGCTGGTGACGCAGCGTCCCTTCCGTGCGCCGCACTATACGATATCCAACGCTGGACTTATCGGCGGCGGTTCGATACCGCGACCGGGCGAGGTAACGCTCAGCCATCGCGGCGTCCTGTTCCTTGACGAGCTGCCGGAATTCGGCAATTCTACGCTGGAGACGTTGCGCCAACCGCTTGAGGATCGGTCAGTCACGATCAGTCGGGCGAGAACGAGCGCGACGTATCCGGCGAGTTTCATGCTCGTCGGCGCGATGAACCCGTGTCCGTGTGGCTATCACGGTGACCCACAGCAACCTTGCACCTGTGGCGATCCAGCCGTGGCGCGATACCAACGACGCATTTCTGGTCCGTTGATTGACCGCATCGACATGTTCGTGGACGTGCCGCGCGTCGAGTACGACAAACTCATCAAACCGCCGGCGGAAGACGGTTCGGAGTCGGCTCGCGAGCGCATCATGGTCGCGGTGAAGTTGCAGCATGAGCGGTTTCAAGGTACCAACGTCAAGGCGAACGCACTGATGGGTCCCGTCGAGGTATGGGATTCCTGCAAGATGTCTGGCGACGCAAAGTCGTTGCTGCAAAGCGCGATGAAGCACCTGCGACTGTCTGCGAGGTCATGCCACCGCGTCTTGAAGGTCGCCCGCACCATCGCAGACCTTGAGCAGATGCCGCTCATCGAGAACCACCACCTCGCCGAGGCGCTGATGTATCGCCACAAGACAGCGTCGTAAGGGCGTCGTCTGCCGGTTTGGCTGCCATCGCATCCCCCGCTCACATTGCTGCGCTCGTTCGCGTCCCCTTACGCTAAAGCGAAGGGGGCGTACACGGCGAGGTTGCCCTGGTGATCCGTGCCATCAATACGTAGACATGTTCGGCAAGGGCCAGTAGAGCATCCAGACTTTGCCGACGATATCCTCGGTAGGGACGTAGCCCCAGTTGCGGGAGTCGTTCGATTGGCTGCGGTTGTCGCCGAGCACGTAGTAGTTATCGGGCGGAACGACCACCGGGTACTTGAAGTGCGACTTCGCGTCGGTCAGTTCGGAGACGTAACCCGTCTCGATCTCGTTGACGACGACGATGCCGTCTACGATGTTGACCTGGTCGCCCGGAAGGCCGACGACGCGCTTGACGATCTTCTCGGTGCCGCCGGTTTGCGGATCGAAAACGATGATGTCGCCGCGTTCTGGCCCCTCGAACAGGAAATCCTGCTGACCGTACAGCGAGATTCCCCAGAAGCTGATGGCGCCAAACCGGTTCACCAAGACGCGGTGGTCTTCAAGGAACGTCGGCTCCATGCTGGGACCGTTTACAGTGTAGGTGATGGCGACGTTCCGCATGAAAATCACGATCAATGCCGTGATGATTATCATCAGCGAGATGTCGCGTCCTTGTTTCCAGAGCGTGTTCGCCACAACGTTTGCAATTGTATTGCGCGCATCGCCGACGCCACGGATCGCGGTTTGAGATGCCCTCAGATGAACAGGTGCTGCTCGCGTTGGCGCGGGGCGGTGATGTCGATGCCTTTAACCGTTTGGTTGCGACACACCAAGACGCCGTCTACGGTTTCAGCTTGAGCCTGACCAAGCAGCCCGCAGCGGCCGACGACGTCACTCAGGAAACTTTCATCTCGGCTTTCCGGAGCGTCGCCCGTATGCGAGGCAGCAATTTCCGGGCGTGGCTACTGACTATCGCGCGCAACAAGGCGTACGACCACTTTCGGCGGCAGAAACGCAGGCGCGAGTCTTCAGTCGATGAAGACGACTCCATGTTCCGAGAGCGGTTGACGAGTGACAGCCCATCGCCGGCGGATGTCGCGATGAACAGCGAGCTGCGCGACGCGCTGGAACACTGCGTTGGAGCACTCTCGAACGAGCACCGAGAGGTAGTCGTTTTGATCGATGTGCAGGGCGCGAGCTACGACACCGCGTCGGAAGTGTGCGGTGTGAACGTCGGAACGGTCAAGTCGCGTCTCAATCGGGCACGACGTAGAGTGCGCGACTGTTTGCGGGGATTCCCCGGACTGTTGCCAGCCGGATTGGCAGGGCAGCAGACGTGAAACCGCGGACAACGGAACTAAATCCCATCTCTGAACGTCGATTCACTATGGATATCGCGAAAAAACGTAACGTGGCCGAGTTACGGTTCGCGCTCCCTGCAAGGAGACGCGGAACGTGATGGAGTGGCTGCGAAGAGTGTTTTGGAGAGAAGATCCCGTTGAGGATCTGGTTTCCGCCTACCTCGATTCGCTGGACGGGCCTGAGTTGGATCGCCTTGAAGCGCGGCTGCGCGACTCGGGCGTCGATGTCGATGAACTGAAAACGGTGCGCGAGACGTCCAACTTGCTGCGCTCTTTGGACACCATAGAAGCGCCGCGATCCTATGCGTTAACGCCCGAAACTCTGGCGGAGCGGGGTTATTCGGATAATCAAATTGACGAAATCTTGGACCCGCAATCGCGCTGGTCAGGATTCCGACTCACCAACACAACGGTCTTCGTCCCGTTGGCAATCGCGGCTCTAGCGCTCATCGGCGTAGCACTCCTGACGATCGGAGATATCTCTGATTATGTGACTGACCGTTTCGATTCAGGTCCTGAAGGTGCCGTGGTGCAGACGGTGGTCGTCGCACGAGAAGTCGATGTGAGCAAATCCGTCGACCAAGGATTGCCCGGTGAACCCGGAGCGCCCGGGTCAGCAGGACCGACTGGTGAATCCGCTGAAAAACTAGCCGAAGGCTTTGTGCTATTGGACGATGACGAGGCGATTCGAGTCATCGAAAAAGAGGTAGTCGTAACCGTTGTCGTTGAAAAAGAGGTGCAAGTGGTGGCAGAAGCAGTTGTCATCACCGTCGAGGTGGAGAAAGAGGTGATCGTCGAACACACGGTTTTGATCGAGAAGGAAGTAGAGGTGGAGGTTGAGAAGCGAGTGCCGGTCACCGTCATCGTCGAGGTGGAAAAGGAGGTGGCGGTAGAGGTGGAGGTCGTGAAAGAGGTCGCGGTCGAAGTCGAGAAGGTCGTGGAAGTCGAAAAGGTTGTTGAGGTTACGCGTGAGGTCGCAGTCGAACCCGCGCCAACACCGGCTCCAGAGTTGGCAGCGGAAGCGGCTGAATCAATCGCGGCGGCAACAGCATCGCCGATCCCAACCGAGATACCGTGCGCGCCGCCGGCAACGGCTACACCGACCGTCCTCGCATCTCCGAAACCGGACGCGACACCTCAAGCCACCGCAACTCCGTCGTTGATACCCACCTGCACGCCAACACCGACAGCATCACCTGACGCGTCGGCGACCGCGACGCCAAACCCGTGAGTCGAACGTGCGGCTACACTTTTATCGATGCCGACGGACTGACGCGAAGCTCCAACTGAACGCCTGCCAGCGCGTCGAACCAATCCCTGATCGAAGTGAACCATCATCGGGTCATCAATCGTTAGTCATCAGAGATTGGAACAAATTCGATCCGTGCATCGTCTAATGAACAACGGAGCGGACTCAAACGTCGAGTATTCCGCACCTAAACGAAAGGAAATGCGATGAAGCTGACAAAGATAACCATGGGATTCGCGGCACTGATACTGGCTGTGGCGGTTGCCGGGTCGGTAGTTGTGGCTCGTGACTTGCGAGCACAGGACCCGACTCCGACGCTGACGGCACAACAGGCCGTAAACACAGCGATTGCGCTCAATCCGACAGCAACCTCCGAACCCGAACCGGTAGCGTCGGCGCAATACTGCGACGCCCGCAGCCAGGGCATTGCGGTGCAAGGACTCGGCGCTGTGTCGGTGCCTGCGGATGTTGCCGTCATTTCGCTCGGCGTAGAGGTCAGAGAAGAGACGGTTGGTGCCGCGCGCGCAGGTGCCGCGGATGCAATGACTGCGGTCATCGAAGCCGTCAAAGAGCTGGGCGTTACCGACGACGACATTACGACGACCGAATTCAGCATCTGGCCGGAAACGACATGGATCGAGGAAGACATCGTTCGAGGCGGAGAACTGATCGGGAAGGGTGGCCGATCGGTCATCATCGGCTACGGCGTGTCAAATCGGGTCAACATCGAAGTTGATATGTCTGACTCAGGCGATGGTTCGGACGTGGACACGGACCTCTTGAGCGCGGTGATCGACACTGCGGCGACGGCTGGCGGCGATAGCTCGCGGGTCGATTCGATCTACTTCAAACCTAACGACACGTCGATCGCACTTGACGAGGCGCGCGAACTCGCCGTTGCTGATGCGCTGCATCGGGCAAATCTCTACGCAGACGCCTTGGGAGTCGAGGTCGGCGCGTTGCTGAACCTCAGCGAAATCTCCTCGGCATCGCCTTACAGCCCGCTCCTAGCAGACGCCAGAATCGGTTTCGCACGTGTGGAGTCGGCATCTTCGACGCCGATCAACGCGGGCGAATCGACGGTGGAGGCGAGAATCAACGCTGAATTCGCAATCGTCAACCCGGGCTGTTCCTACGTTACTGGTCGGTGATCCGGTGTCCAACTGGTTCGATCCTAATTCGATCATCGTGGCGATCGTGCAATCAACCTTTGGGCGATTCAGCAGGTTGGGCTAGTAGAATCTGGTTTCGCACGCCCCGCAGTTGGTGCTGTGGGGCGTGCAACGGTTGATGACATGATTTTGAGCGACAGAAGCATCCGAGAAGAGATCGCCGCCGGACGAATCGGCATCGATCCGTTCACGGCAGAGGATGTTCAACCGGCATCAATCGATCTGCATCTCGACGACAAGGTGCTTGTATTCCGCAACTCGACCGCGCCATTCATCGACCTGCGCCGCGACATCCCGCAACTCAACGAGATGGTGGTGATCGAAGATGATGAGCCTTTCATCCTTCACCCGGGCGAGTTCGTGCTGGCGAATACGCTCGAACGCATCACCTTGAGCGACTCCATAGTTGCCCGATTGGAAGGCAAAAGCTCGCTCGGACGAATCGGTCTGCTGATCCACTCCACGGCTGGGTTTGTGGATCCCGGATGGGATGGCAATCTGACCTTGGAGCTTTCCAACGTCTCGCGATTGCCGTTAACGCTCTACAAAGGGATGCCGATCGGTCAGATTTCGTTCCAGTACCTCTCGACGCCGGCGGAAAACCCTTACGGTTCCGAAGCACTCCGCAGCCGCTACCAAGGGCAAACCGAACCGACCGCATCGCGTGCCCATCTGGGATTTGACGACACGATTCGCGGCTAGAAGGCCCCCTTTGTCCTTCGGACATTTCCCCCGTGAACAGGGGAAACCTAGGTGTCATTCGCAGAATTCGCCAGTGGACGGGGCCATTGCAGAGCCTCGCGAACCTAAACATGTCATTCTGAACGGAGCGGATCGGAGTGTATAATCTCTGGCGGCGAATTACGCCCCGTGAAGAAATTCCTCGCTGCGCTCGGAATGACAGCTTGTTCGCCACGCTGCGCTCGGAATGACAGCTTGTTCGCCACGATGCGCTCGGAAGGACAGCTAATTCGCCACGATATTCGCATCAAACGACGACGGTAGGGGATATCGACGCGCTAATCCCGCTATGGATTCCGGCTTCCGCCGGAATGACGTACGCTTTGCGAAATGACGTAGGTTTTGCGAAATGACGTAGGTTTTGCGAAATGACGTAAGTTTTGCCAGCGTCGCGCGTTACGACCAGTGGAAGTCGGTCTCGAATTCGGGTTTGCCTTGCACCAAGTCTTGTTTCACGCGGTAGAGCTGGCCACCGCGGTTTGGGCAGGAGCGATATGCCGGCGGCATGTCGTCGGTGATCGGATCCTCGCGCCCGAAAGTCGCGCTGGTGACGTAGATGTCGGTGAAATCGTCGCCCCCAAAGTTCACAGCCGAGGTTTGGACTGCCGGGAACCGTAGGCGGAACTTTTCAGTGCCTTCCGGATCGAACTGGATAATCTGCGCGCCGCCCCAGCACGCCGACCAGATATTTCCTTCGGCATCGACCGTCATCCCATCGGGAATACCCTCGTTCGGGTCGAGTTTGACCAAGATGCGACGGTTCGAGATTTCGTGACTGCCGGAGTGGTAGTCGTAGGCGTAAATCTCGCCGGCGAGCGAGTCGGTGTGGTAAAAGACGGTGAGGTCGGGCGAGAATCCCATTCCGTTGCTGATTCCCAGTCCATCGGCGATGATCTCGTGCGTGCCGTCTGGCTTGAAACGCATCAACTCGCCGCGCGGCGCGTCCTCAAAGTAGCTGCCAGCGTAGAAACTCCCATCAGGGCCCGCGGTGACGTCGTTGAACTGCATCTGCGCGCGCATCTCGGGCTCGTGATGGAGCCATTGCCAATCATCATCGGATCGCCACAGCATCACGCCTTCCCAAGTGCCGAAGGTCAGCCCACCATTCTTGTTGACGGCTGCGCCGCCGACAAAGATACCTTCGTGGATCGTCTCGTTTTCCCAAAGACGCGGATCGAACTTGAAGTAGCGCCCGGTTCGGATGTCGGTCCAGTAGAGGACACTGGTTTTCGGATCCCAGACCGGACCCTCGCCGACGAGTGCTCTCTCTTCGGCTGCCAACTCGATCTTGATGTTCAGCATCATCGTCTCCTATCTGCAACGGTTTCGCTCTTTGTGGATATTATCGTTGTTGCGCGCAGGCGCGGTTGAAACGAGGAACGACGCCGAAACGGGGAGCGATCATGACCGACAACAGCTACAAATCCAAGGTGCCGCATTACACGTGGGCGGATACGTTAGCGGAGCAGGAGGCGCAGCTCAAAGAGAACCCGTTGCTCAAGCGCATGATCGCGTCGCGCCGCGCGAAGTCCGACGATCCGCATCGTCCGATCTACCACTGGGTCAACCCTGAAGGCAATCTCAACGATCCGAACGGGCTCTGTTTCTGGCAGGGCAGGTGGCATCTGTTCCATCAAGGATTCCCGCCTGAGGACCCGAGGGTGCACTGGGGACACGCGATCAGCGATGACCTCGTTCACTGGCGCGACTTGCCGTACGCGATCTACCCGGACCCTGAGGAGAGCTGCTTTTCCGGCACGACGTTCGTAGAGGATGACCGCGTGATCGCGATGTATCACGGCACGCAGGTCGGCAACATGGTCGCGACTTCCAGCGATCCGTTGCTGTTGAATTGGGAAAAGGTATCTGGCAACGCGGTGATACCGACACCGCCTCAAGACGGCACGCCGCAGGAATACACCGTTTTCGACCCCTGCATCTGGAGAAAAGGCGATTATTACTACTCGCTATCAGCCGGAATGTTGCCGGAAGGTCCGGCGGGGAAAAGGGTCGCCGTCGATTTTCTTTTCCGATCCAAAGACCTCGCAGAGTGGGAGTACCTGCATCCCTTCACCGAAGATGACCGCTTCACGCTGATCGGCGATGATGGCGCGTGTCCGTATTTCTGGCCCATCGGTGATCGGCACATATTGCCGTTTTTCAGCCACATGAGCGGCGGGCAGTACCTACTCGGCGATTACGACACCGAACGAGACAAATTCGCAGTTACTGGTCATGGATTGTTCAATTTCGGCGCGTCTACGCCGTCAGGAGTGCACGCGCCTTCCGCGACGCCCGACGGCGAGGGCGGATTGGTAATCATCTTCAACATGAACCCGGGATATCCGACCGAGGGTTGGAATCAGATCATGTCGTTGCCGCGCAGATTGACGCTGTCAGACTACGAAGACGAACTGAACATCGAGCCGGCCGGCGACATCGAATCTTTGCGTCGCGAGCATCAGCAAGTAGGAGAAACGACTTTACCGGCGAATCAGGAAGTGGTTTTGGACTCTGTATCGGGCAATGCGATCGAGTTGAACCTAGAAATCGACGCTAAAGACGCGCCGATGGTAGAGCTTAACGTCCTGCGGTCACCGAACCGTGAAGAGTACACGCGGATCGCGTTCTACAAAGACCGCGGCTTCCGCATTCATCGCGATCTGCCAAAGGACGGAGCGTTGCTCGCCAGCGGTCTGCCGGCGGTCCCAAAATTCGGCTCACCGCGACCAGTGCCAACGATGCAGAGCATGTTGACGCTCGACACGTCATACTCCTCGACGCTCGCGGGCGCGCTCTCGCGTCCGCCGGAAACCGCGCCGATCATGTTGGAGCAAGACGAACCGCTGCGACTGCGAGTATTCATCGACCGTAGCATCGTCGAAGTCTTCGCGAACGGTCGGCAGTGCGTAGCCGCGCGGGTCTATCCAGGCCGCGACGACAGCGTAGGCGTATCCCTAAAGGCGCAGGGCAGCGATGCGACGCTGCGGTCCCTAGACGCGTGGCAGATGGAGAACATTTACGAGTAGACCCACACCAACGAACAGGTTGTATTAGCCATTACGGGCAGTCCGAATGTCATTCCGAGGGTAACGACGAATCTCGTCACCACCATTGCTGGCACTCCCGATGTCATTCCGAGCGAAGCGAGGAATCTCATCATCAGGTAAGCGATCACCGTTTGAGATTCTTCACTCCGCTGCGCTCCGTTCAGAATGACATGGCGAGAGGGAGCCAGTTGTGTAGGCATACCGCGCAACAAAGCGCCGTCTCCGTGGCGGCGCGAGGGTAGAGGGCGTATCTTCAGGCAAGTACCATTGACGTTATCGGGGGAGTGGCGGAATGGTAGACGCGCATGCCTTAGGAGCATGTGGCTGCGGCCGTGCGGGTTCGAATCCCGCCTCCCCCACCAACCGCGATTGCGTCGGTGCAACCGATTCGGTGGTGCGAGAATCGGTAAGATTCGATGGTGAAGGGCGCGCAAGATATGAATTGGAAACAGCACGAATCGGAAGACGTGATCCTCGATCGCGGTTTGCACGACGGCGACGGTACGGTCACCCGTCGCCGGTTTTTCGACGGATCATCGAACTTGCCGGTTCGAATCGAGGTGTGGGAGTTGCCGCCCGGCGCGAGTGAAGGGAGTCACATCCACGACGGCGATGACACGCTCGAAGAGTTTTACTACTTCATCGAGGGTGAGGGCGTGATGTGGATGGACGAAGAAGAGATTGAGGTCTCCGCAGGTGACGCCGTCTTGGCGCCGCCCGGCGTGGACCACGGTTTCCGATGCGTCGGCGATGAAACGTTGAAACTCGTCATTGCCTGGGGCAAACCGACCGATTGCAGTTGAGGATCAGCGATTGGCGCCGATAGATATCTACGACTGGTTCCCAAATGGTTTGAGCGTCGAAGACGTCCGCGAACTGTTGGAGCCGGTCGCCTTCTACGTGATCGGCATCGCGCTCTACGCCGTCTTCATCTTCAACTTCTACCGCTTCGTGTCGGCTCGCGACATGTTCGCGTTCGATGTCTACCGTTACGACGGATCGCGCTACCGGTTTTTCCGGAGCTTTTTCCACGTCATCGGATACGTTTTGAAGTACTTGATCGTGTTCCCGCTGTTCGCGTTCTTCTGGTTCGCAGTGTTGACGATCATGTTGAGTTTTCTCTCCGAGGGCCGCGAAGTGTCGGAAGTGCTGTTGATCTCATTGGCTACCGTGAGCGCGATCAGATTTTCGGCGTACTACAACGAAGACCTTTCACGTGACCTCGCCAAGATTTTGCCGTTCGCGCTGCTGGCACTGTTCCTGATCGATGCCTCGTTCTTCGACATCGGCAACTCTTGGGACACGATCCGTTCCGCCAACGACCACCGTGAGACGATCCTATACTACCTGTTGTTCCTGATCGGTCTCGAGTTGGTGTTGCGCTTTGGGTTCGGATTCGGCGTGTGGCTCGTCACGAAACGGCCGGTCAATCCGCGACGCCAGACACCCTCAACAGAGGTCCCGCCAACAGAGGAATCAGGATCGACCGGCAACGACCAAGTCGTAGTTAACGACGGCGAGATCGAGGATGTTCAAAGTGGTGAATCGGCGGATTCGAAGCCATCCGACACAGCGGATTCGACACCAGATAAGGTGATTGCAGGTTGATCTCGCTACTCCGCCCACAGTTGATACAGCGTATCAATATCTAGAAGTGGCATAATCGAAACAGTGCGGAAATTGAGATAAAGGCTTTGTCTCACCTCATACCTGCACGACGAAACGGATAACCAATGACGCAATATCTAGCAAGAATCAGCGCACAGCGACCACTGGTGATGATCGGGCTTTGGGTCGTGTTGGTGGTAATCGCCTTGTTGATCGTCTCGCGGTTGTTGGCGAGCGCGACGACCACTGAGCTGACGTTGAGCGGTTCGTTCGAATCGGCAAAGGCGACCGCGGCGCTTGAAGAACTGACGGGCGGACCTGCACCAATCACCGAAATCGTCGTAATCCAATCGGAGACGCTGACAGTCGACGATCCCGCGTTCGCCGCGAAGGTTAACGAGATTTACGGCGAAATCGTCGGTTTGGGCGATGAAGTTGTAGCCGAAGGCGCGGTCAACTACTACATCCTCAGCGCGATTTCACCTGAAAACGCCGCGAACCTTGTGTCAGAGGATCGCAAAACCACGCTCATGGCGTTCGAGATGGCGGGCGATTTCGACGATGCATCGGTTCATGTCGAAGAGCTTCTGGACGTAGTGAAGGCAGCGGATGGAACGGACGGATTCCGCGTCTTGATCAGCGGTGCCTCCAGCGTCTCATTTGAAACCAACGAGTTTTCCACCCACGACCTTGAGCAGGGCGAACGTGTCGGAGTGCCGGTCGCGCTCTTGATACTGCTCGCGCTTTTCGGCGCAGTAGTGGCGGCATTGATTCCGATCGGGTTGGCAATCGTCGCGATCATCATCGCGCTCGGAATCGTCGCATTGATCGGGCAGGTGTTCGACCTCGTATTTTTCGTGACGCTGATGATCACGATGATCGGTCTGGCGGTCGGCATCGACTACTCGCTCTTCATCATTTCACGCTTCCGAGAAGAGTTGGACAAAGGATCGAGCGTCCAAGACGCCGTCGCGAAAGCGGGCGACACGGCAGGGCGTACGGTCCTGTTCAGCGGATTAACCGTCGTGATCGCGTTGTGCGGCATGTTCATCATCCCGATGGGATTCTTCCAGTCGCTCGGTCTTGGGGCGATCTTGGTCGTCATCGTCGAGATGGCGGCGACTCTGACGCTGTTGCCGGCGATCTTGGCGCTGTTGGGACCCAAAGTCGATATGTTGCCGATACCGTTTTTCCGAAAGCGACACACCGCCGAGGCGTCAGACGACGAGACGCATCACGGTTTCTGGGAACGAACCACCGATATCGTGACGCGCGTCCCGTGGCTCAGTTTCCTGATCGTGTCGATCCCGATGGTGATCGCGATTGTCTACTACTTCCAGATTGAGACCGGTCTTAACGGCGTGGAAGCGTTGCCCAAAGGTTCAGTCACGCGTGAAGCCTATCTGGTGTTGGAAGATAAGTTCGCTTTCGGTCTCGCCACGCCCTCGGACATCGTGATCGAGGGGAACATCGCCGATCCGCAAGTGCAAGGCGCGATCCAAAGATTGATGCAACTGCTGATTGAGGATCCGCGTTTCCCGATACCGCCGATTTTGGACGCGGCATCGTCCGAACGGATCGCGGTTCTCAAGTTGGCATTGGCAGGGCATCCGACCGGCGATACGGCGGTGGAAGCGATGGAGGTGCTTAGAAACGAGCACATTCCCGCGGCGTTTTCTGGCGTCGACGCGGAGGTCAATGTTGGCGGCTTGAGCGCGACGACGATGGAGATATATCAGGTTGTCGACCAGTACACGCCGATCGTTTTCATCTTCGTGCTGGGATTCAGTTTCATCGTCTTGATGCTGGTGTTCCGATCCATCGTGATTCCGATCAAAGCGGTAATCATGAACCTGCTATCCGTCGGCACTGCGTACGGACTGCTCGTCCTTGTCTTCCAGAAGGGGTTCGCGACCGATCTGCTCGGTTTCCAACGTGCCGAGGTGATCGACGCGTGGGTGCCGTTGTTCCTGTTCACGATCCTTTTCGGGCTGTCTATGGACTACCACGTTTTCTTGCTGAGCCGGGTGCGTGAACGCTTTGACCAGACGGGCGACAACACTGAAGCCGTCAAATACGGTCTGCGTTCAACCGCGAATCTGATTACCGGCGCGGCACTCATCATGGTCGCCGTATTCGGAGCGTTCGCGTCGGGCAAAACGATTGTGAACCAACAGGTTGGTTTCGGCCTTGCGGTTGCGATATTCTTGGACGCAACATTGGTGAGGTCAGTCCTCGTGCCCGCCAGCATGGAGATGCTCGGGCGCGGCAACTGGTACTTGCCATCATGGCTCAGCTGGTTACCGGACCTGCGGGTTGAGGTCCACGACTAAAGCCGAGGTAATCCGCTACGTCCGAACCGGCGTTTCATTCTCCATGAAGATACCGACCGACAACGTTGCCGGATACGAAAAGGCGCGCATTATCGACCCTGAAGTCGCTCGCAACTACGTCGCGCACCTGTCAATCGTCGATCCGCAGGCCGACAATCTGATGGCGGAGCTCAACGATGTCGATCGAGCGGTGATGACGGGATTTCTCCAGGCCGGATTCGACAGCGACGAGGCAGCATTGGAAAAAGGGCCGGAGGTGGTGCGAGAGTTCTTCGAAGATGTATCGGTGCCACCAGATTGGGTGAGCGAGAGTGATTTCGCCCCGGGCATCCGGATGTTTCATCGAAACTCCAAAGTCATCCTTGCGTCGTTTGTAGCGGGTGTGTTGATCGAGGGCTTCATGACCAACATCGCGAAGTCGTTCTTCATAACAGGACGGGTGCGTGATCAAGGCGTGAGGCGATTACAGCAGAACAATCGTCACTTGGTGGAATCGTTCATCCCCGGCGGTTTGGATCGAGACGGCGACGGCTGGAAGCTGTCGGTAAGACTTCGGATAATCCACGCGCAGGTCAGACGCTTGTTGATCGAATCTAATGAATGGGATTCTGACGCGTGGGGCGAGCCGATCAGCGCGGGGCATCTCGGCTTTGCGATCACCGCTTTTTCAGCGCGATTGTTGTCGCACATGAAGCGTCTGGGCGCGAGCTACTCAAAGGAGGAGAGCGAAAGCTTCATGGCGGTTTGGCGCTATGTCGGACATCTGATGGGCATACCCGAAACCATACTTTTCCGCGACGAGGCGGAGGCGAACAGGCTGTTTGAAATCGGCAGAATGTGCGAACCCGAACCGGGAGTCGAATCGATCTCGATGGCGAATTCGCTCGTCAACTCCGCGCCGCTTCTTGGCGAGATGACCGATCCAGAGGTTCGTCGGAAATTCGCAAGGTACATATACGGGATTTCTAGGGCGGTGATCGGCAACAAATTGGCCGATCAGTTGAAGTATCCGCACACGTCAACGATCGGGGTTTTGGCTTGGTTCCGAATCCAGCAACGATACGAGGCGATGATGCGCAATCCGACCTTGCGGAAGTTACCGTTCCTGTCTCGCATCGACCGCGCTGTTTATGATCAGTTCAGCGGCCTCTTGGTGGTTTCTGCGTTTGACGAGGCGGGAATTTCGTACGCGCTACCTGACCACGTCTATAACGAGCAGTCCTCGAGTTGGTGAGAGCGATTGAACCTCATCTCCGAGCGGACGACGGCGACGCGATGACACCGGCACCCGCGATCGTATCGGTCGACTTCTTGATCGAAAGTTTCGACGCCATCGCGTTCGATTCCTACGGAGTTCTAGTAGACGGCGTAGACCCGTTGCCGGGGGCGACCGAGCTGATCCATCGTCTCAACGACGCCGGAAAGCCTTGGGTCCTCGCCACTAACGACGCTTCTCGATTGACCGGGCCGCGTGTTGAGCGGATGCGGAATCAGGGTTTCGACATCCAGGTCGATCAGGTGGTTTCCGCTGGCTCATTGCTACTCCGGTATTTCGAGGAGCAGGGAATCGTAGGGGAGCAGTGCATCGCTACGGGTTACGGCGATGCAGTGGAATTCGTGCGTCTCGGCGGGTGCGATCCCGTCGCTCTATCTGCAGATGACACGGTTTCCGCGTCGCTCGCGCTAGCCGGTATCACGGGCTACGACTGGGGCGAGGCGACCAGCGAGATGCTGACGTTGATAACGCGACGCATGGACGCAGGTAACCCGATCCGCCTCGTGGTGCCGAACCCCGATGTGCTTTACCCGGATGGCGGAGACCGCTACGCCATCGGTCCTGGAGGTCTCGCCGAGATGATCGAGTCTGCGGTGTCAAAGCGGTTCGGCGATGACGATGCCGTGAAGTTCACAAAGCTGGGCAAACCGTATGCGCCGATGTTCGACGCGATCCGGGAGTATCTTGATGGATGCGAACGGATGGCATTTGTGGGCGATCAACTCCACACCGACATCGCGGGCGCGAACCGAGCCGGATTCGAATCGGTGCTGATCGGAACCGGCATCACTCGATGGACAGACGCCCGCGATCTGGCCGGCACGCCGTCGGCGATGATGCCGAGGTATCTGTTGCCGTCGATGCTTCCTTAGACGTTCCATAGGGGCTAGGGCGTCGCGACACCTTATAATCCACTAAACCCGCGTTCGCCGATTCGTTCGGCGCACAATCTCAAACCGACGCGGGAACACATTCAAGAGACCGAGAGTCAGGGAGGCAAGACGTGGCAAAACTATCAGGCGGTGAAGCACTAGCAAAGTCACTGGTGCGAGAGGGCATCGACGTGGTGTTCGGGCTACCCGGCGTGCAGATGTACGGCTTGATTACCGGCATCCGCGACGAACCGGGCTTACGAATGATTACCGCCCGGCATGAGTTCTCAACGACCCACATGGCGGACGGTTACGCCCGCGCCACCGGCAAGCCATCCGTCGCCGTCGTGGTTCCGGGCGTCGGTCTGTACAACGCCGGCTCAGGCATCGCCACTGCGTACGCTCGATCCTCGCCCGTTTTGCTACTCGCCGGCGAAGTGCCACGCGCCCAAATCGGCAAGGGACTCGACGGGTTGCATGAGATCGTCGACCAATCCGACCTGATGAAGCCGATCACGAAGTATCGCCAGTCGATCATGCGTCCACACGAGGCTCCCGGCGCGGTCAATGAAGCGTTCCGCCAGATGCGATCAGGTCGACCGAGGCCAACATTTATCGACATGCCGCCTGAAGGAATGGTCGAAAGGGAAGAGGTAGACCTGCTAGAGAGCGCGCCAGGAGATCGTGGCGCCGCGGATGACGATCAGATCGAAGAGGCTGCACGCGCCATCTTGGCGGCAAAGTCGGCGGTTATCTTTGCCGGCGGCGGCATCGCACGCGCCGACGCGTTCGACGAGCTGAAAGAACTCGCCGAGATGACTGGACTTCCGGTGGTCAACTCCGCCGGTGGTAAGGGCGTAATCCCGTACTCGCATCCGAACAGCATTGGATCGTGGGTTGGTGCCGCCGGCTCGATCAAAGACATGATCGACGGTGCGGAGGTGATTGTGGCGATTGGAACGCGATTCACGCCTCGAAACCCCGCTGGTAGCGGTTCAAAAGTCATTCACATCGACCCGGACGAATCAATCCTCAGTCGTCCCCACCCGAACAAGCTCAAGATGCGGGGCGACGCTAAATCTACGTTGGCAAAGCTGAACGCGACGCTGTCGGACCTCGGTTGCGACACTGAGATGATGTCGGATCGGCACGCCTTCGACAAAGCTGCGCTCGCGGCGGAACGGGAAAGCGACCGTTCTGAAGATGCCGCCTACCCGTGGCTAGTCGCGATCCAAGAAGCATATCCCGAAGACGCCACCGGGATTTGGGGAATGACCCAGCTCGGATACTACTCACGTCAACACTTCGAGGTCGAACGGCCTTGGTCATACATCGACTCTGGTTACATGGGCACACTCGGCTACGCCTACCCGACGGCAATCGGTGCCAAAGTCGGCGTTCCGGACCGTCCGGTGATCTGCGTCGTCGGCGATGGCGGGTTCATGTACGCTTCTGGGGAACTCTCAACCGCGGTGAAGTACGGCATCAACGTCGTCGCGGTCGTTTTCAACGATGGTGCGTACGGCAACGTCGCCCGTGACCTAGACCAAGACTTTGGCGGTTCTTATGAAGCCGACTTCGTGAACCCCGATTTCGTCGCGATGGCGAAAGCGTATGGCGGCGAGGGATTCTTGGCGACGAGCCCCGAAGAGCTTACAACCGCGATTCGCTCCGCAATCGACGCCGACGCACCCAGCATCGTCGAAGTCCAACTCGGCAGACTGCCACGCCCGAAAGCATGGTCAGCCCGCGCCCCATGGACCAAACCGCAAGAAGGTCTGATCGACTAGGGGGCACTTCGGTTGCCAATCCTGACCTTGCGACGGTGACAATCGGCTGTCATTCCGAGCACAGTGAGGAATCTTCCCCCCTTCGCGAAGCGTAAGGGGGGCTAGGGGGGATGCCTGCGGTGTTGCACAAGCGCGGCGACTGTCAAACTGCCCGGATGCCGTCTGAGTCCATGCGGGGCATCCCCCGCTCACATCGCTACGCTCGTTCGCGCCCCCTTACGCTGAAGCGAAGGGGGCGTGCGCGCATCACCCTTCGTGCTGCGAGTTCCTGTGGCGCGATGCGTCAACGAGCAAGTTCCCCCCTTCGCGAAGCGTAAGGGGGGCTAGGGGGGATGCCAGCGGTGTTGCACAAGCGGCGTCCGTCAAATCACCTGCCAGCCATTGGACTCCATGCGGGGCATCCCCCGCTCACATCGCTACGCTCGTTCGCGCCCCCTTACGCTTCGCGAAGGGGGCGTGCGCGCATCACCCTTCGTGCTGCGAGTTCCTGTGGCGCGATGCGTCGACGAGCAAGTTCCCCCCTTCGCGAAGCGTAAGGGGGGCTAGGGGGGGATGCCCTGGCAGGTGTTTGACAAGCAGCGTCCGTCGAATTACCTGCCAGTCCTACCGACTACCTGGGCATCCCCCGCTAACATCGCTTCGCTCGTTCGCGCCCCCTTACGCTTCGCGAAGGGGGCGGTGCGATTTTGTTCGCGTGAACGCGTTTCAGCGAGTTGAAACGGGTTGCGATGTTTCCATAGCATTCGATTTGGATTACTCATCGATCAACGAAACCGTCGTAGGAGTGGGTAGAATGCTGCTGTCCAAAATTGAGTGCATGAAGTGCAATAGAGGCATGATGCGGTTGCAGTCGGACGCGTATAGCACCTATTTCTCCTGCATGACCTGCGGCGCGACGTTGGTGACCCGCTGTCCGCATTGCCAAACTCCGAGCATCTCCATCGAGATGGGATTTGATCACCCGATCATCCGATGCCGGTCATGCGAGTGTGAGAACGGCGAGTTGGGCATGAAGGAATGCAGCCGCCAACCCGTCGCGGTCGCGGTATAGCAGTGGCTGCTTCAGGTGAGCGCCGGTAGGTGCTCGCTGTTCCATCCCTGCCAATCGCTCCACCGTCCGTCGGCTTCCTCGCGAACTACGGTGTACGCACAGTTCGGCATTCGCGGTCGGTTTTGGTACTTGAAATCTCTGCCCGCGAGTCGGTCCAAGATCGCGCCGATGGTGCCGCCGTGCAAAAATCCCAAGACGCGGCGCGCATTCTTCGCTCTGGCATCATCAAGCAGCTGATCGAGTCCGTCGGCGATGCGAAGTGCGAACTGCTCTTCGTTTTCCCCACCGAATTGGGAAAAGTCCAGCGCGACCTGATGGTTGACTACACGCTTTTTGAAGCTCGTGCTCGCCAAATCGATCCGCCCGGCGTCGATCTCGTTCAGTGCCCCGATGCGAACGACATGGTTGGACGATAGCGCGGCAAAGGTCTCAGCTGTCTCAATCGCCCTCGGCAGTTCGCTCGTGTAGCAGACATCAAAGTCGGTTTTCACAAGTACTTGAGCCACCGAACGCGCCTGTTCACGTCCGAGATCGGTCAATCCGTGGTGTGGCTGATAGAGCCCGTCTTCACCCACCATAGTTTCGCCATGTCTTACTAACCAGAGTTCCATATCAATGTTTTTTCCGAAATCCGTCGTGGCTTAGGTCCGCGACGTTTCACATACAATTAGCCGCCAAAGGTCTATTCTGCAACACGCGAATGTTGACGATTCTTAACTCGCGGGCGATACATTCTTGAGGTAGGGAGCCATGAAACCTGACGGAACGGTACAGATCGGATTCATCGGTGCTGGTTGGTGGGCTACCGCCAACCACATGCCGGTTTTCGCCGAACGCGACGATGTGGAGATGACGGCGGTCTGTCGTCTGGGTGCTGACGAACTCCAGATGGTTAAAGACTCCTTCGGATTCGTCCACGCCACCGAGAACTACGAGGAACTCCTAGAAATCGAGGGTTTGGACGGCGTAGTCGTCGCAACCCCGCACTCTATGCATTTCGAGCACGCGATGTCAGCGCTAAAACGTGGCATGCACGTCATGTGCGAAAAACCGTTGGCTACCAACGCCGCGGATGCCCGCGCGCTCGTCGCTGAGGCCGATAAGCAAGGCGTCGAACTGCTCATCCCGCACGGTTGGCACTACGCCCCATACATTCAGCGCGCCAAAGAGATCATGGACCAAGAGCCCGTTGGCAAAATCGAGTTTGTGATGTGCCACATGGCATCGCCGGTCCGCAGTCTTTTGGAAGGCAAGCAATTTTTGGCGTCAGGCGGTGGCGCAGGGGACAACATGTTCGAACCCGCAGCCGACACTTGGGCTGATCCTGTCGTAGCCGGCGGCGGTTACGCACTCGCCCAGATGACACACTCCGCCGGCATGGCTTACTGGCTGACCGGATTAAAAGCAGAGACGGTGTACG
This sequence comes from Dehalococcoidia bacterium, assembly GCA_963662485.1. Taxonomy (GTDB): domain Bacteria; phylum Chloroflexota; class Dehalococcoidia; order Lucifugimonadales; family Lucifugimonadaceae; genus Bin127. The sequence continues at coordinate 1,220,154 of OY759581.1, forward strand.
CCATGAACTCGGCGCCGACGAGCAAGGTAGAGCTCTACAACGCGTTCTCCGTCGGTTTTGAAGGCGGCGCGATCGGCACCTTCTCCGGTGCTGGCGCGTTGCCGCAAGACCAGACCTTCCAACTCGATATCAGAATCTTTGGCGAGGAAGGCGCGTTCGTCCTCGACATCGACCGCGCCCGGTTAGAGGTCCAACGCCACGACGGCGACCACATCATCGTTGATGTCGGTGCAGAAGCGGGCGAATACTACGGCGGCGGTCCGCCCGACAATTTCTCTGACATCGTCGCCGGCAAAGACGTCGTCAATTTCGCGCCCGGCTGGGCCGGTATGAGGGCGATCGAAATGATCGATGCCGGATACCGATCGGCAAAATCAGGCGTCATCGAAAAGGTTTAACCAACAGGTAATGCCAGTGACGACAGGCGAAACCACGCGAAAATCGGTTTTGGTGGTCGAAGACGACCCGGCGTTATTGGCGACGTTGCAGTTCAACCTTGATTCTCGCGGTTACCGAGCGTTGACCGCGGCGGATGGCGCGACCGCGCTAGACGTCAGGCGAGCGAACGACGTTGATCTGGTGATCCTCGATCTTTCGTTGCCGGTGATGGGTGGTATGCAGGTATGCCGTGCCTTGCGAGACGACGGAGACACCGTGCCGATCATCATCTTGACCGCTTGGCAAGAAGAGCAGCAGCGTGTAGATGGTCTAAAGATCGGTGCCGATGACTATGTGGTCAAACCGTTCAGCATCGCGGAGCTGATGGCACGGGTCGATTCGCAACTCCGACGCGCCAACATGTTTGCCGATGCGATGTCAGACCGCGACGGCGGTGCCGAACACGTCATTGAAGTCGGCGATTTGAAGATCGACTTGGTGCGTAGGTCGGCTATGCTCGACGGATTTGATCTAGACCTGCGAACCAAAGAGTTCGATCTGTTGGTTCGTCTCGTCTCGCAACCCGGTCGGGTTTTCTCGCGTTCACAGCTGATCGAAGGTGTTTGGGGCGATGAAACCCCAGACGATTCGCGCACGATCGACGTTCACGTTTCGATGCTTAGACGGAAGATAGAGGATGATCCCGGAACACCGAAACGGGTGATTACAGTGCGAGGCGTAGGGTATCGCTACGTACCGTGAGTCATGCAAGACCCATTTCGATTCTTGGACCGTGTCCCGCTGAGATGGCGGTTCGCAACCGCGACTGCCGTTCCTTTGGCGATTGGGTTCGGACTGTATCTGTTAGTCGGGCTCTGGGCGCTCGCAGTTAGCGCCGCGGTCGCGGTGCTGCTGATCTGGATTCTCGCCGGGCGGCAGAGTCGCTACTTTTTCCAGACCGCCACCGGCATTCTGCGAACTCGTGCAATCGATCGACACCACCGATTAGCGGACGAAGGGCCCGCTGAACAGCGTCGCATCGCCAACGCCGTCAATCGCCTCGCCGACAATGTGGAGCGTACGCTGGCGGAATCGGATCGTAACCGGCGGTACCACGAGACGATTTTGAACGAATTGACGGCGGGAATCATGGTCGTTGACGAGGCGGGCAACATGCAGTACGCCAACCCTGCCGCCGCGGAGATGCTTGGGTTTGATCTTCCGCTTTCCGACCCCGGTCCCACTCCGCTCGCATCGAAAGTTGCGATTTTCGAGATCAACGAAGCAGTAACGCAGAGCGCGACGACTGGCGAAACGGTACACCGCGATGTCGAGATTTACGACACGCACCGACATATCGAGGTGATCGCGCGCGGCGTCCCGCCCGAAGAGTCCGGCATCGCAAGGGCCGTCGCCATCGTTAACGATCGTACCGACGAGATTCGGCAAGGTGTTTCGATGCGCGAGTTCGTCGCCAACGCGTCGCACGAATTGCGAACTCCTATCGCGTCGATCCAAGCATCCGTCGAGACGCTGAAACTTGGGAAACAGTTGGATAACGAAATTGCCGACCAGTTTCTGGACCGCATCGACGACGGCGCGCATCGGATGGCTTCACTAGTCAACGAACTGATGGATTTGACCTTGCTCGAAACCGGCCGCATGGCTTTGAACCTCAATCCCACCGCGCCAGAGGAACTTATCAATGCGGTTTTGGACAGCCATGGGCCTATCAGCGGTTCGTCAGCCCACCACGTTGATGTCGATATCGATGACGACTTGCCGGAGTTTCACGTAGACGCGCCGAAAATCGAGCGCGCCCTGGGCAACTTGCTGGTGAACGCCCAGAAATTCACTCCAGAGGACGGTCGAATTAGCATCGCTTGCCGATCAGATGGCGATCATGTCGTAATCGAAGTCGCGGACACTGGTTTGGGCATCGACTCGGAAGAGTTGCCGCACATATTTGAGCGGTTCTACAAGTCCCAGCGTGCCCTTAGCGACCGATCCGGCTTCGGGTTGGGTCTCGCAATCGCGAAGAACATCATCGAATTGCACGAAGGTACCGTCGAAGCGACGAGTATGATCGGAGAAGGATCGACGTTCTCGGTGCGGTTGCCGATTGCCGGATCGAAAAACAGCGAATAGCCAGCATGTAAATCGAACTTAAAAATGGTGTTGCATCGTGGGTAATTGAGGTGAGGACAATCCTCCCTCGAGTCGAAATCGACCTAAGCAATCAGGAGACCCCAAACCCGATGCAACATCTATTTTCCAGGCGACTGGAGAAAACCAAAGGCTTGTTGATATTTGGCTTGCTGGCAATGCTGGTACTCGCGGCGTGCAGCAGCGAAGACCCAACACCGACGCGAGTACCCGCGACAGCTACGCCGGCACCCGCGACGGCAACCCCGGCACCCGAAACCTCTAACCAGACAACGCCATCCGATGAGGGACCGACTGGGACTTTGTCGGGCGAGATCCTGATCGACGGCTCTTCGACGGTCTACCCGGTGACGGTTGCCGCTGCCGAGGACTTCCGCAAGGAGCACCCCAAAGTGCAGATCCCGGTCGGCATCTCCGGTACGGGCGGCGGGTTCAAGAAATTCGCTAAAGGCGAGACGGTAATCTCCGACGCGTCGCGTCCGATCAAAGATTCGGAGCGCGAGCTTGCGGCGGAAAACGGTGTCGAATTCATCGAGCTGACTGTGGCGTACGACGGACTCTCGGTCCTGGTGAACCCGTCCAACGACTGGGCGACCTGCTTGACCACGGACGAGCTGCACGAGGTCTGGAAGCCAGAGAGCGAAATCACGAACTGGAACCAGATCCGAGGCGACTTCCCGAATCAGGAGATCGTTCTTTACGGACCTGACGCCGACTCTGGCACCTTCGACTACTTCACCGAAGAGATCAACGGCGACACGGGCATCATCCGCCACGACTTCTATCCGGCGGTGGACGACAACGTCCTGGTGCAGGGCATCGCGGGCGACCGCGGCGCGCTGGGCTACTTCGGCTACGCCTACTACATCGCGAACACCGACAAGCTGAAGCTCGTCGGCGTGGATTCCGGCGACGGATGCATCGAGCCCAGCGAGGTGACGATCAACGACGGCAGCTACTTCCCGTTGAGCCGTCCGCTCTACATCTACGTGAGCATCGACGCTCTGGAGCGCGCTGAAGTGAAGGCTTTCGTCAACTACTACCTCGAGAACGCGGCGGAGCTAGCCGCGAGCGTGGGTTACGTCGGCCTTCCTCAGCCTCTCTACGACGACGGATTGGCTCTGGTAGCTAATCCCACGGTGAAAACCAACTGAACCTAATCCGCACGTTGAACCGGACGGTACGGTGCCATCAAACCACGTACCGCCCGGTTCACGCATGCCGATGATCGAGCATTTTCAGGTCGAACCACCATCCAGCATGGTGGTTTTTGTTCTTAAGTCCAGCGGACGTGAACGCTCGAACGGCATAGAATCGAAAGGCTAACGTTTACCTTGGCAACCGAACAGCGGACAATGGTGATCAGACCTGATACCGAAGGGATCGAAGCGCGGCGTGATGCGGCGCCGCGGACGTCTTATTCGTTGCGCAAGGACGAGCGCGATCTAGCCAGACACCGCAAGCGTCGGCACATCGAGCAAGTCGCGGTCCTATGGATATTGCGGGCCGCTGCCATGATATCGATCCTGACTACGATCGGCATCGTCGCAGTCTTGGTGTCGCAAAGCATCGGATTTTTCCAAGAGGAAGTCTGCGTCCTCAACGAAGGTGCGCCGATCAAGCCGTGCGAACCCGGTGTGAACGGCGAAATGTCGAGGGTCGGTGTATTCGACTTCCTAACCGGCACCAACTGGTCGCCACTATTCAAGCCTTACCGTGATCTTGGACAGTCGTTCGGCGTGGTGCCATTGGTGACTGGCACGTTCTTGGTTGCTGCCGTCGCCGGGGTTGTGTCACTTGGACTCGGGATGGGCGCGGCGATCTTTTTGTCAGAATACGCGCCGGAAAACGTACGGCGGATCATCAAACCGATTTTGGAGGTTCTCGCCGGCATCCCGACGGTAGTTTACGGATATTTCGCGCTGTTGGCGGTCGGGCCCGCGTTGCGATTCTTAATCGGCGACGAACACTTGGGAACGTTCAGCGCGTTGAGTGCGGGATTGGTCATGGGCATCATGATTATGCCCATGGTGACGACGTTGAGTGAGGACGCGATGATTTCCGTGCCGCGCTCACTGCGAGACGCGGCATATGCGCTCGGAGCGACGCGGTTTGAGGTCGCGACCAAAGTAGTGGTGCCTGCGGCACTGTCAGGCATCGTGTCGTCCTTCATTCTGGCGGTTTCGAGGGCAGTGGGCGAGACGATGATCGTCTATCTGGCGGCCGGCGGACGTCCGAATTTGACGCTGAACCCGCTCGAGGCTGTGCAGGCAATGACCGCTTTCATCGTCAACGTCGCGTTAGGCGACACGCCGCATGGCGAGATCGAGTACTACACGATCTTCGTCGTCGGTCTCTTACTCTTCGCGATCACGCTCCTGATGAACACTTTGGGACGATGGGTAGTGCAACGTTTCCGTCAGGTCTACGAATAACCGGAGGCATCGGCAATCGGACTGCAATCGCGTCGGCATCGAAAGGCAAAGCAACTATATGGCACTGCAATCTCAAAGCAACACTAGACGGGCCTACCGGCTCTTCAGAGACAACGTCTTCGCAGGGATGTTTTTCGGCTCGGTCGCCGTCGGGATTTTGGTGCTTGCTTGGCTGCTGACCGAAGTCATCGTCGACAGCGTCGGATGGTTGGATTGGCAGTTCCTGACCAGTTACTCCTCACGCCACCCGGTAGACGCTGGGGTGTTGGCACCGATCGCCGGAACGTTCTGGGTCATAATCCTGACGGCGGTGATGACGGTTCCGGTAGGGGTGGCGACCGCCGTCTACCTCGAGGAGTTCGCACCAGACAACCGTTTAACCCGCCTAATCCAACTCAACATCTCCAACTTGGCGGGCGTGCCGTCGGTGGTCTACGGACTGTTGGGACTGGCGATATTCGTCCAGTACCTCTTTGACGGGCAACGAAGTCTGCTCGCTGGTGCGCTCACATTGTCGCTACTGGTCATGCCCATCGTGATAATCGCGTCGCAAGAGGCACTCCGCGCCGTGCCGTCGAGCTACCGCGACGCCGCATATGCCATGGGTGCGACACGTTGGCAAGTAGTGAAGATGGTCGTATTGCCGCAAGCGGTACCGAGCATCATGTCTGGCATCATCCTCGCCATGTCCCGCGCCATCGGCGAGACCGCCCCGATCTTGGTCGTCAGCTCATTAGTCTTTATCACCTACGTGCCGACCTCGCCGACCGACCGCTTCACCGTGTTGCCGCTCCAGATCGTGACGTGGGTATCGCAGCCACAAGACGATTTCCGCAACATCGCCGCCGCCGCAATCATCATCCTGCTCGTCATGCTACTCACCATGAACGCCCTCGCGATCTACATCCGCGCGAAGTTCCAACGCCGCGCCGAGTACTAGGGCGTACGCGGTAGCGCAGGGTTTCCCCCGTTCACGGGGGAAATGTCCGAAGGACAAAGGGGGCCCGCGCAGCGGAGTGCGATCCAAGACCCCATCGTCAGGCACTTCGCAAAGGAATCTCGCCAGCGGCAGGTTAGGACGTGTCGAACGTGTCGAACTCTGCGATCAGCCGTCTCCTGCGCTTCGTATCTCTTTGAGCGTTCGACCGTCGGCGTCTTTCCAATCTGCCAAGCCGTTGCTACTTCGTCCTAGCACAGCACCGGAAGCGGCGGAAGGGGTCTTGAAAAGATGGTCCTTTGTGAATTCGAACCTGTCGTCCAAGTCTTTGAGCACCCCTAGTTCCACTAACTGCTTGCGTAGTTCGACGACAAAGTCCTGTGCCGACCGGGTTTCATCCTTCACGGCTTGGGAACCCTTTCGTACCACGAATCCATCGGAGCCGAACTGCCCCCGAGCGGTTATTCCCTTGGAAGTGACAATTAAGTCTTCAGAATCATCGCTCGGAACAGTCAATTGCTCAAAGAATCTGACGCCCGCGACAGGCAGACAGAGCAGCACATCATACAAAAACGACTCCGCGTCGGCGCGATCAAGTTCGGACAGTGGTGCAGGTCTCGATTTGTTGAGATTATCAGGTTCGCACTGCTTGACTTCCCTGGCGCGATCAATCAGCTTTGCTTCAATATGTCGCGCGTGAGCTTTGTTCAGGCTGTCATCTTTACTCGTGAAAATGATTCCGTGCGTCCAAAAATCTTTGCTGCTGTCCTTTAGGTGTCGTCCTATGCGATCCAACAGTTCTTCGCTTTCACCGACGTAAACACGCGGAAGTTTGATGCCATCTGTCTGCTCCCAAAGCACGTACACGCCTGCTCGCACGCTGTCTTTGCGGTCGGACAGTTTCGGGAAGGTTTCCCGCGTAAAGACGATGCCCTGACCAGTCCAATGAGACTTCTCAACTAGACGGATACCGTTCGGATCGCCATCCGGCATGAAAATCCGCACCGTGTAGCCAGCGGGTCTACCGTTGCACGTAGTCATGTCGATGATTCCTTGTGGCTTGCGTAGTATTCCCTGTCTGTGGAAACCCAAGAGTTCCCGCGAAGGACGCCGCTACAGCGTCAAATCGTCGAGGATGGTGGCGTTGGGGATATTCTCGAGGACGTTGGGGTTGGCTTTGATCTTGGTGGACCGGCTGCCGCCGCCGAGGATGACGTAGGGCTGGTCGAGCAGCGACGCATCGATGTAGATGGGGATGTCTGGCGGTAGGGCGAGGCAGGTTACGCCGCCGATCATCATGCCGGTGAGCTCGACCGTCTCTTCGGCTTTGGCGAACGATGCGCGCTTGATGCCCATCAGACCGCAAACCCTGCGATTTACATCGAGCCGCTTGTCGGCGCGCACCACCGACGCCGAGTGCTTTTTCGCACCGCGTTTGCTCGCGACGATGATCGTGTTGCCGGAAGTTTCGATGGGAAACCCGTATTTTTCGCAGAAATTCAGGGTGTCGGCAAACTCCGGATCGATGTTGACGATCTCGTACTCGGCACCGATGCTGTCGAGGAACGAGGTCACGCGGTCTTCAATTTCTCGGCTTTGGTCGGTCAAATTCCACCTCTTGAGACTGATTTTTTCAAGGCATTGCTCACTTCTAGCGTATTATCTTGAAACTGAGATGACTTGCTGGTTGATCAACATGTCGCGCGAGAACTTCGCGATCACCGACGAACGCGGTTTCGACCTGCTCGGTGTCGACCACCCGAACTCGCGCAAGGCGACGCAGATGGCACCCGGCGACCGCTTGCTTTTCTACGTCCGTGAGGATCGTCGATTCGCCGCGACTGCGACGGTGAAGAGTCGCAGCTTTCAAGATAATTCGGCGGTCTGGAAATCCAGCTCCAAACGCGAACGCTTTCGCAACCGCGTTCACATCAGATCGGACCACGTTGCGGACGAAGATCGATGGGTCAACGGCTTGCAGGTGGGGCCGACGCTTGAGTACGTGAAGCGATGGCCGCCAGAGATGTGGGATTTGGCGCTCAACGGGATGGTGCACATCCTGTCGAAGCGCGATTTCGACTACATCGAAAAGGAACTGAACCGCGTTCCGAAGGTCGAAGACGACGAGGATTAAGCAGGGCGTCGAGGCGGTATCACGCCGCCAACGGTTCCGCTTCGGTCACGCCGTCCATCAGCACGAAACCAGTCTTTGAGACACTGGATTTCATCCGCGCCGGTGCCTCTTCGACGCCGAAATTGCTGAGGAAGAGTCGGTCCAACTCCGCGGCATCATCTGCCGATATAGGTTTGATGTCGGCGACTGCAACGTATTCCGCAAGCATCTCTGAACTCGTGATTGTCGGCGTGCACGACGCAACCACGTCCGGTATCAAACAGAATCGAATCGCTAATTGACCGATCGTCGCGTCGTAGTTTTCGAGCAGAAAATCAAGCGTCGGTAGCTTGCCAATCGTGGATCGCATCCACATAAGTCGGCGATACGAGCGGTGATCGGAACCGCTGAACGGTTTTTCGTCCAAAACCGTGTCTTTGGTGTACGTGCCATCGAGCATCCCGGAGGCATGCGGCACGCGGGTAAAGACGCCGACACCGTGATTTTCAGCCGCGCCCAGAATCGCACGAGCAGGGTCTTGCTCCAGTATCGAGTAGATGATCTGCGCCGGAATCTCGCGTTCGCTGACCGCCGCGACGCCTTCATCCTGCCAACCGAGATCGGGACCGACGGCAACGGCGTAGCTCCGTATCTTGCCTGCTTGCTTGAGTGCTTCCAACTGCTCAAAGGTGTCGTCGCGGCGGATTGCATCTAGGCGCGGGTTGTGCATCTGGTAGAGGTCGATGCAATCAACGTTTAATCGCTTCAGCGATGCTTCACAAGATGCCGCAACCGCCGCTGGCGACCAATCGTGCGGTCGTTCGCGGTGGCCAGTGCGTGGTGCATCAAGGTCGTATCCAAATTTCGTGCCAATCACCAGCTCGTTCAAATCAGACGCCGAAAAAGCATCGTTCAGGATCGTCTCTCCGTATCCATCGCCATAGGCAGGCGCGGTGTCAAAGAATGTGATGCCAAGATCGCGTGCCTCTCGGAGCAAGCGAATGCCCAAGTCGCGATCGGTGAAGCCCCACCAGTTCGTTGCGACGCTCCAAACACCAAATCCGACTTCGGACAGAACCAAATCTGTCGACTTGAGTTTGCGGTGCTTCATAGCCCAGCCATGACCTTTTCAGGAGTTTCAGCAAGTGTTCGCGTGATATCGCGGGCGCGAATTGCCCAGTCGTCGTCCGTCAACGCGGGTGTTGAACCGCTGATTTCGATTGTCGGCTCGATATCGACCCAAGATTTACATCCCTTGTGGTGCGCTTCGATGGGCACTTGGGCGGGTTTTGGAAGGGCATAGGTTTTGAGCAGGATCAGACTCGCTGGATGGCGCGGTTTCCAATCAATGCGTTTCGCAACGAATTCATCGGTCCAGATGTGCGCGTCAGCCAATTTGCCGAGACGTTCTGCATCGCCAACCTCCAACACGTCGTGCACCTCGGCCCAAGCCGTGATTTTCACGCTGTCATCGGTGACCGTCTCGCTCACTTCCGAGTCATGCCGAAACTGAGGTTTCAGCATCCGATGCGCTTCGTGGAAATGCGTAGGGTAGAGCAGAAAACGACGGTCTGCGACCTCGAAATGTCGATTGGTTTCGCGGATACCGCCTTTGCGGAGCAACATGATCTGATCGCCCGCAGCGAGCGCGTCAATAGTCACCGACCACTCCTTGAGTGCGATGTTCAGCGCGCGGGTAGCAATCACGTCGCGATACATTGGCTTAGGTGAGACTGCGTGTTGGGCGATTGCCGGTAGGCGAGCAAGTCAGAGCTTCGAAGATCATTCGCCATCTTGGTCGGCGCGGAATCTACGCAACTCGTCTTCCAACCGCCGCGCCCTCTGCTCGGCATTCACGAGCTGTAGTCGTTGCGAAGCGTTTTCGACCATCAACTCGTCATTGTTCGCGCGCAACCTGTCGTTTTCGACCTGGAGCGCATCGTTTTCAGACCGCAATGCCTCGTTTTCAACGATTGCCGCCTTGTAGCCGATCTGGGTCTCAAACACTGTGAGCGAGTAACCGGCGTTCGTTGCGTTACTGAGGCGAGGTAGACCATCGACCGACGCTATATTCAAATCGAGAACCGGGCTGTATCCCGACAGATTACCGTCGGAATCGGGCGCGATTGGTAACCGCTCATAAACGCCGTTGATGAGTCGTTCGCCAACCAAGGGCTCGCCATAAAGATCGCCGCCGGTGCCGTCGAACCGCCAGTACTCGGCGATGCCGATATTTGCGTAAATGTCGCGTTTGCGAGTCAGGTCATTTCGGGCCGTGCTCGGTGACGCGAATTCGAGCACAAAATCGGGCGGTTTGCCCACTTCCCATATGAAGTAAGCGGAATCGCGCTTCCTAATCGCGCCTTCGTCGACGCCAAAGGCGACGTACAGGTCGGGCATCAGGCGGCGATTTAGGTTCGTCGGGTCGTAACACAGGATCGTGTTGGAACTGACGAAAACATCTGGGTTGCGTCCTTCGTCGGTTACCAAGAGGTGAACCGCGCTGGCGAGGTCCTGCAGAGGTCGTTCTTGCTGCATCGCGTCGGGTAACGGCTGCCGGTCCCAATCCAACGCTGCGATTTGCGCGTCGTAGGCGGATTGCCGTTTGTATGGGATGAAAGATTGCGTTAACGTCATCGCGTCCTGCTGCCGGTTGGGGCTTCGCTTTCGATGATGATTATCGATGGTAGCACGGCGGAATATCTTGCTCATGCCGGTTGCGTCGCGGCAAAGAGGCAGTAAAGAGGCAGTCATACCGACCTGTCGTGAAACTCCGTGAGCGGAATGCCTCGGAGTTCTGCCAAAAACTCGGCGACGAGGCGCGTGTCTTTGGGCTCGGTCCATTTGGCACGATTCTTCTTGAATGGTTGCGGATAGGCGTCAGTTTCCAAGACGATGCTGTCCAACGGGATTTTCGTCGCGACTTCTTGGAGTTCGGCTGATCGCATCAGCGGTTTTGCGAACGAGATTTTGAGACCGAGGTCTAGCACTTTTCGGGCGTAATCGTAGTTGCCTTGGAAGTAGTGCGCCGCACCGCCTAAGCGTCCAGCATCCAGTCCCGCGAGGATCGACAGCGCGGCGGATCGGGCGTCAAATCGTGTCAAGTCGTCAAGATGTTCGCGGACATGAAACACTACCGGCAGCCGATGACGTTCGGCGATCCGAATTTGTTCGGCGAATGCCTCTTCCTGCCATGAGTGGTCTGGGCTGTTCGGCATGTGGTCGATGCCAACCTCGCTCATAACCGTCACGCGTTCATGCCCCGCCATCTCGTCCAACGCGGCAATGTCCTCAGCGGTGATCGGCGTTTCGAGGTCTGCGGGATGAATGCCGACACCAGCATAGACGCTGGGGTACTTTTCGGATAGGGCAATCGCTTTGCGAGAGTCTTCAACGGTGGTGCCAGCAGCTATGATTTTGCCCACGCCGGCAGCGGCGGCGCGCTCCAACATGCCATCCACTTCCGACGGATCGTGTTGCTGGATGTGAGTATGGATGTCGATCAGCATTCAGTCGTCTCGGCACTCGCAGTTTCAGCGTCATCGAGGGCGGTGGTGATCTTCGACGCCACGATGTCAGCCCACTCTTCTATTGTCGCCCAGTTTCGAAAATCACCTTCGGGCGTGACACCGATTATTCGATCAACGATCCGCATCCATAGCGGAAAATCGCGCCGCCAGTACGCGCCGTCGAAAGTACCAGTTGCTACGATGTCCAGGTCGATTTCCGATTGAGTCGTTACTTTCTCAATCCATGTGTCATGCTGTTCCCGCAGTTTGCCGGGGTGTTTGACATCGATCATCCCGACGCTGAATAGGGCTACCGGTTTCGTGTTGAGCCGTTCCTTATTGACGATCAGCAGCAAAGCGGGGTCCGCGAGCCACTGACCAGCGAAGAGCGGAGACCCGACGACGAGCGCATCGTATTTCGTAACGTCGATTTCGTGGTTCGCTTGCAAAAGATCGGCATCGAACCCGGCGTCCGTCAGGCGATTCCTGATGCATTCGGCGACGTCTCGCGTCGACCCGTACCGCGTGGCGTATGTCACTAGAATGCGTGGCATGGTTCATCAGGTTACTCAAACAGCAAGGCGCGAAAACTGTCGTAAAGTAGGGAAACGCGCTGACAGGGCACATTAGGCGCGACGGTGAATTCCTATGTTCGCAACAGTCTTGCTCGTAATCCACATCACGGCGGGTTCGATCGCGTTGCTTTCCGCGATGGTGCCTTTGGTAACGAAAAAGGGCGGAAACATCCACAAGAAAGCCGGTCGCGTTTACGCTTTGGCGATGGCGGTCGTTGTCATTACAGCATTTCCGCTCGCGATCATCAGTCCTGACATCTTTCTGTTGATAATCGCCATTTTCAGCGGCTACCTCGTCTTTGCCGGCTGGAGATTCGCCGCGAGTCACGGCGCAAAACCGGATCGAGTAGATTACGCGGCAGTCGGAGTGATGGCGGCTACTGGCGTGGGAATGTGGATCTATGGGGCATACATAGGCTTTTCTGGCGACTCGATGGGGATAGTCTTGGGGGTGTTCGGCATTGTCGCGATCGGTTTGAGCATCGCCGACGCTCAATTTCACCGTCAATGGACGCCCGGCGCGGCGGGCCGGATCCAACGACACCTGACCAACATGCTCGCCGGAACTATCGCGACGATCACCGCCGTTCTGGTCACGAACTGGGAGTCCGATCCGGCATGGATCGCTTGGGTCTTGCCAACGTTCGTCATCACGCCGTTGATCGTATGGTGGAACGTCAAGTTAGCAAAAACGCAGTCTCGGTCTTGACGGCTACCGACGCCCGAACGATTTTCGGTCTTTACGGCATCGACAAGATAACCTTTACTCGTTGAGAGCGGCTTCGCTAGAAAGGGTCAAACGAAATGCGCGCAGGATTTGGACAGTTCAGCACACCGAGCCGGGATATTCTGCGGTTCGCGGCGCAATACGGCGTAAAGGATGTGCTCCTTAACACGCCGCAGTTGCCGGACGCTGGCGGAAAATGGGCGGTCAACGACCTGGTCAAGCTTCGATTGCAAGTTGAGAGCGAGGGTTTGAAGTTGATGGCGTTGGAGAACGTGCCGACGCATTTCTACCTCGAAATCATGCTCGGCGGACCGAACCGAGAACGGCAGATCGAGAACATGGTCGAGACGGTGCGTAACATCGGCGCGGCGGGCATTCCGATGTTCGGTTACAACTGGATGCCGTCGCACGTCTGGCGTACGAAACCAGCCCTGATCCGAGGTGGCGCGCTCGCAACCGCGTTCGATTATGACGAGGCTCTCAAGATGCCGAACACGCATGGACGCGAGCATACCGAAGAAGAGATGTGGGAACGATTAGAGGATTGGATTCGCATCATCACGCCAGTCGCGGAGGAAGCGGGAGTCCGATGCGGCATCCATCCCTGCGATCCGCCCGTCGAGAAACTCGGCGGCATTCCACAGCTTTTCCGATCGTTCGAGTCGTACAAGCGGCTGATCGAGATCATCGATTCGCCTTACAACGGCGTCGAGTTCTGCCAAGGCACCTTTTCGGAAATGGAGGACGCGGCAGACGGCGGAATCTACGACATCATCCGGTACTTCGGCGAGCGCAAAAAGATTCTCTACGTCCATTTCCGCAACGTCTCGGACACCGTGCCGAAGTTCCGCGAGGAGTTCATCAACACCGGGCACGTAGACATGTTCAAAGCGATGCAGATCTATCACGAGGTCGGATACGATTCGTTCTTCATCGACGACCACGTGCCGCAGACCTTCGAGGATACGCCGTGGGGTCACCGTGGACGCGCCTTCGCTAACGGCTATATCCAAGCCATGATTGAAGCCGTCACCAAACAGTCGGCAGGGTGAGCCTAAGTCTGCTGACCTTTTTTAGAAATCTGGGAGCGAAACAATGAGCGACTTCAAGGATGCCGTTCGTAGCGGTCTGATTGAGTACATGGAAGGGCTCGAAAAGGCGCTAGATGGTTTGAGCGAGGATGAGTTGCGCTTTCAGCCGGCGCTCCATGCCAACTTCATCGAGTGGCTCGTCTGGCACATGGCGAGGGTCGAAGATCGATGGGTCAATTTGGTCTTGCGCCAGGACGATGACATCTGGGTGAAGGATCGCTGGTACGAACGCTTTGGCATGGACCCCGACGACTACGGTCGCGAGGACGACGCCATGAAGATGCGAGCGATGCCAAAGACTGACATCAATGAGATGATGGAATACTACCGGGAAGCTCGGAAAATCACCCTCGCCCACTTGGACGCGATGCCGGTTGAAGACCTCGACAAGGAATTCTACCACCCGCGCCGAAAGATTGCGGTGAGCGGCGCCTGGGTGCTAGGGCACATCCTCGTCGAAGAAGCTCAGCACCTCGGTCAGATTGCCTATATCCGTGGCATCATGCGCGGCTTGGACCAGTAAATCCGAATGGTTGCGCCGAGAAACCTCTTAAGGAGAATGTCATGGAACCTTTCCTGCAAGCAATCGATTCCGGCCTCAACGAAGCTCACGGCAAGTTGAAGACGGCACTTGACGGGCTGTCCGAAGACGAACTGCGGTGGCGACCGTCACTGGAGTCGAACACCATCGAGTGGATGGTGTGGCACATGGCGAGGGTAGAGGACAACTGGATCAACGTCCGCTTGCGCGAGACAGAATCTGTTTGGGACCGCGGCGATTGGGCAACGCATATCGGCGTAGACGAACCGAGCAACGGATACGGGCTGACCGCGGAAGAAATCCGAGCGATGCCACCGTTCGACGTTCCCAAGGTGATGGAGTACTACGACGCGGTCCGTCAACAGACAACCGACTACTTCAAGAACGAGATGCGCGTCGAAGACCTATCGAGAGAGGTTCCGCATCCCCGTTACGATCCAATCTCCTACGCGTGGGTGTTAGGCCACCTGCTCTGCGAAGAGGCCGAACACCTCGGTCAAATCGAGTACCTGCGCGGCATGATGCGGGGTTTGGATGGGTAGGTCATGTGTCGTCGCGAGGAAACCGCGCGGTTGGTGATTCGAGTGGTTGACCAAATCAGGCTCGTCGACCAATGACCATTACGGTTGATCTCGTTAGAGAGTAATCGACATGCCAAATCCCCGAATGCCACAACTTGAAGGGAACCCGATCTGGTTTAACCTTGCCACGCCTGATCCGGACGGCGCGAAGCGGTTTTACAGCGGGCTATTCGGTTGGGAATGGGCTGATGTGCCGATGTCGGGTGGCAATGTCTACCACATGGCAATCTGCGGTGACGCCAACATCGCCGGGATGTCGGTTGACGCGCCATCAGGTCAGCCAGCGGGTGTGTGGATAAACCACATCTACGTCGCCGACGCTGAAAAAACTGCAGAACGCATCGTCGCCAATGGCGGCAGCGTGATTTCGGGCCCGAACAATGCTGACGGATGGGGCGTGACGACAGTCGTCGCGACGCCGGAAGGCGCGGTATTCGGATTGTGGCAAAGTGTGAAGGGCTACGGCGCAGACATTTTCGCCGAGATGGGCGCGGTCTGCTGGGTCGAGTATCACTCCCATGACCTAGCGGCGGCTAAACATTTCTATTCCGCGGTGTTTGGCGCTGATTTCGACGAGATTAAGGTTTCCGCTGATGACGGTTCGAGTTCCGAGTTCACTCTGACGATGCTCGCGATCGACGGTGATCAGATGCCATGCGCGTTCGCCCAACTGCCCGACGCCGCGTCGCCGGCGAGTTGGGCGACATATTTCATGGTGCAAGACATTCACGCCGCGGTCGCGAAAGCACAATCACTCGGCGCAGAAGTGGCAGTGGACGTTATCGATGTTCCGCCCGGCTCGCTCGCATCGCTAATCGACCCGCAAGGCGTCAGATTCAGTCTCTGGCAACCGGCTGGATAAGCGACTTTCACTCGGTCGCGAGAACGGTTCGCCATGTCGGTTTTGAATTCGCGCTCGGGTTAGGTAATCTTTGCGAGTAGGGCGCGGGAGTCTACATTTGGTTGTCGCGCTTTCGTGAAATCGTCGCGATGAGGAGTCAACTTTGAGCGATTCAGCAGGACACATTCAAGGCACGCCGGTCTGGTGGGACCTCGCGTCCAAAGATGTAGAAGCGACGAAGGATTTCTACACGAAACTTCTCGGTTGGGAGTGGCACGATTTGATGTCTAGTCCGCAAGGTGTGTACTCGCAGGCGCATCTTGGCGACAAAGTCGTTGGCGGTGTTTTCACGCACCAAGAAGGGATGCCATTGCCGGAAGGACCGTTGACTTGGGTCAACACGTTTTGGGTCGATGATGCCGATGCCGCGATGCCGCGAGCGGTCGAAAAGGGCGGTTCGGTAATCATGCCGGCTTGTGACGATCCTGCGGGTGGCGGTAGAAAGTCGTTGCTGTTGACGCCCGAAGGTGCCCCGTTCGTCGTGTGGAGCGGAGACAAAGGCATCGAGAACGAAGCTTGGGCAGAGATCGGCGGCGTTGTATGGACGGAGTACTACACGCGGGACATTGACGGAATCAACGAATTCATCGGGCACGTCTTTGGTAGCCGATACCAGCGCGTGGATCTGATGCGTCCGCCGACAGATTTCGAGGACGCAGAGGGCGAGATCGGATACGAATACCACTGGCTCAAAGTGGACGGCTTGGAACCAGATCGTGGCGGCATGATGGAGATGGACGAGAGTTGGGGCGATATGCCGTCGCACTTCATGGTCTATTTCCGAGTTGAAGACTGCGACGCGTCGTCGGCACTCGCCGCGGAACTCGGCGGACAGGTTTGCGTGCCGCCAACTGAAATCCCGCCGGGCAAGTTCTCCGTTATCAACGATCCACTAGGCGCGACGTTTAGCATCATGTCCGTGCGTCCGATGGAGTAGAACGACGACGCGTCGTCGCTGAAATTAAGGCGAGAAAGGCCGAACCAAATGCCAAGAATCGAAAAATACCTACAGGGCACACCGTCATGGGTGGACCTCTCGACCTCTGACCAAGAGGCCGCCAAGAGCTTTTACACCACCATTCTCGGTTGGGAATACGAAGACAACGAGGTGGGTGAAGGTCAGTACTACTCAATGGCAACTATCGACGGTGCCCCCGCTGGCGCGATTGCTACCCAGCAGCCGGAGGAAGCGCAACAGGGCATTCCGCCGCATTGGAACGTTTACATCACGGTAGACGATATCGACGCCATCGCCGAACGTGTGCCTGAGCTGGGCGGCGCGGTCTTGATGGCTCCGATGGACGTGTTTGAAGCTGGACGCATGATCGTTGTCCAAGACGCCGTCGGCGCGGTTGTCATGTTCTGGCAACCGTTGCAACACATCGGAGCCGAGATTCGCGACGAACATGGCGCTTTGACGTGGACGCTCGCGATGACTAACGACAAAGACGCATCGGCATCGTTCTACGCCGATCTGCTTGGCATTGAAGTCGCGAAAGACGCGATGCCATCACCCGACGGCGGGACGGTCCACATGTTGATGGTCGACGGTGCCCCCGTTGCAACCATCATGAATATGCCGCAGGATCTGCTGAATATGGGCGTACCGCCTCACTGGGAGGTGTACTTCAGAGTCGACGACGCCCAGGCAGCCTGCGACGCGGTAAACGCTAACGGTGGACAGGTCTACATGGGACCGGCAGACTTGGGCCCGATGGGCACAATCGGCTACATGCAAGACCCGCAGGGCGCGCAGTTCGGAGTGCAGTCGCCGCCAGCCGGGTAGCCAGATCGCGAAACGCGCGCATTGCTGTAATTATGAGCGCGGAGTGTGTAGGTCTATCGATGCGAGTGCGCCATCTGAGTGTGGCGCGCACACCTGTCATTCCGAGCGAAACGCGCGTAATGCTTTACATCTGAGCGTGGCTTGCATACCCCTGTCATTCCGAGCGCAGCGAGGAATCTCTTCCGCGGTCGTTGTTCGCCCGCGGAGATTCTTCACTCCGCTTCGCTCCATTCAGAATGACATGGCACGCATCGCTCCATTCAGAATGACATAGCGCGCTTAGCTCCGTTCAGAATGACATGGCACGCATCGCTCCATTCAGAATGACATAGCGCGCTTAACTCCGTTCAGAATGACACGCCCCGGTTCACGAGGTTTGAGCAATGGACTCCGTGACTTCGTAACTGCGCCGTTTTGTGTGTAACATTTCATGCGGAACGGAAAACCTTAGTGAAGAGGATTCATGATGACCGCGAATTTGGGACAGCGTCTGGCCGGAAAGGTCGCCATCGTCACCGGTGGTGGCGGTGCAATGGGTGGCGCGCAGAGTCGGCTGTTTGCGGCGCATGGCGCGGCGGTATGTGTGGCTGATTTCAGGATCGAAGCCGCTGAGGCGGTACGTGCGGAAATCGCCGAGGATGGCGGCAACGCGCTCGCCTACGAGCTGGACGTGCGCGACGAGGACGCATGGGCGGATTGTGTGCGCGCCACTGAAGAAGAGTTCGGACCGGTGAGCATCTTGTGCAACAATGCAGGCGCGAATTTCCGCGTGAGTTTCGACGATCAGTCCCTCGATATGTGGAACATCATCATGGAGACTGGTTTGACCGGTGCGTTTCTTGGGATCAAAGCGGTTGTGCCGTCGATGCGGCGCGGCGGCGGCGGTGCCATCCTGAACATGGGTTCGCTGGCATCGATCAGACCCGGCGGCGGTTCGCCGGCGTACGCGGCGCAGAAGATGGGCATGGTCGGACTTAACCGTGCCGCCGCGTCGAGTTACGCGAAAGACAACATTCGAGCGGTCATCATCTCTCCTGGGCACGTTGATACGCCATTCATCCGAGGCAACAACGCTTATAGCCCGAACGATGCGTCAACTAGCATCGACAACCCTGACAACTATCAGGGTCGGCTTTCCGGCACTCCGATGGGGCGCTTGATGATGCCCGAAGACTTGGCGAACGCGTTTCTTTTCGCAGCGTCCGACGAAGCGAGCGGTGTAACGGGTTCGATGATCACCGTTGACGGCGGCGCCGCTTTATGATTCGGGTATGAGGACTCTCATATCAGGAGCGAGCGGTTACGTCGGGCAGGCATTGACCCGTCGATTGCGCGAACGCAGCGACGATGTCGTCCACCTCGTACGCCGTGACCCGAACCCCGATGCCGACGTTTCCGAGGTACGTTGGGACCCGACAAATCCCGATTCCGTCGATATCAATAGTCTGGGCGAGATCGATGCCGTCTTCAACCTGTCTGGTGCGTCGGTCGCCAAACGATGGAACGCGGATTACCTGAAAGTAATCACCAGTAGCCGCATAGATTCGACGAATACCCTCGTAGAGATTTGCGGACGGTTGCCGAATCCTCCTAAAGTCTTGATAACGGCATCTGGTGTCGCGGTCTACGGCGATCGTGGCGATGAGCAGCTGACCGAATCGAGTTTGCCGGGCAACGGAATCCTCGCCGACATCGCTATACCGTGGGAAGCGGCGACGGCAAGCGCGGCGCATTACGGAGTGCGAACCGCGACGGCGCGGTTCGGCATGGTTCTCGGTGCAGAGGGCGGACCGCTTGATGTGTTAGTCAAACCATTCGCAATGGGATTAGGCGGAAGACTCGGAAATGGACGGCAGTGGACGCCTTGGATTCACATCGACGACGCGGTCAACGCGTTGATATTCATCGCCGACAACGACTCATTGCACGGCCCCGTGAACGTCGTTTCACCCGGAGTAGTGCGGAACCGAGAGTTGACTCGCGCCATCGGCACCGCGCTCCGAAAACCCAGCTTCGGCTGGATGCCCGCAGTGATCGCACGCCTAGTCATCGGCAACTACATCCAAGAACTAGCCCTAAACAGCGCCCTAGTCATCCCCGAAAAACTCATGGACGCCAATTTCACCTTCTCGCACCCCGACCTCTCCGAGTGCCTAGAAACCGAACTCGGCACCGATTAGCGCCACTTGCCATCGGCACACGCGACGTCGTTGTGCAAAGACCCCGTGAATGGGGGAAACCGGTACGCCAAACAACGTAGGGGCACGCCCTTGTGGCTGCCCCGGTGCGGGGTGGGGTACGCCAAGCGCACCTAACCGCCAGCCCTCGCGCACCACGCCGAGATTCCTCGCTCCGCTCGGAATGACAGGGTCGCGCGCGGAATGACAGTGTTCTGCGTTTGGAATGACGGCCGGGTTCGGCGTCGTGGTGGGATGTTGATGGTCGTGGTTGGCTTGGCGTACCCGGCCCCGCCCCGGGGCAGCCACAAGGGCGTGCCCCTACGTTGCGGGTTTGGCGTACTGCGCGAGGATTGGCGTGGTGGATTCCGACTTTCGTCGGAATGACGGGGTGTCGCGCGCGGAACGATGACCGGGTTCGACGTCGCGGTGGGATGTTGATGATCGTGGTGGGCTTGGCGTACCCGGCCCCGCCCCGGGGCAGCCACAAGGGCGTGTCCCTACGATGGTGCTTGGGTGAGTGCTACGACATCATCTCTCTGAGGACGTAGGGGAGGAGGCCGCCGTGTTGGTAGTACTCGGCTTCGATGGCGGTGTCTACGCGGCAGAGGACGTTGAAGGTTTGGGATATGCCGTCGTCGCTGGTTGCCGTTATGGCGATTGTTGAACCGGGTTCTACGCTCGCGCCGATGCCGTTGATGGTGTAGCGTTCTTTGCCGGTTAATCCGAGGTTTTGCGCTGATTGTCCGTCGATGAACTGCAACGGCACGACGCCCATACCGATGAGGTTGGCGCGGTGGATGCGTTCAAAGCTCTCGGCGATCACGGCGCGGACTCCTAGCAGCATCGGCCCTTTGGCGGCCCAGTCGCGGGAGCTGCCCGTGCCGTACTCTTTGCCGGCGATGACGATCAGCGGCACATGCTCCGAACGGTATCGCTCGGCGGCGTTGAAGATGCGCATCGTCTCGCCCGTCGGGTAGTGGACGGTGAAATCGCCTTCGTAGTCTGGCGTCAACTTGTTGCGAAGTCGGATGTTCCCGAACGTGCCGCGCATCATCACGTTATGGTTACCACGCCGCGAACCGTAAGAGTTGAAGGCGCGACGCGGGACATCGTTGGAGATGAGGTGTTGACCCGAAGGCGCGCTCGGCGGAATGCTGCCAGCGGGGGAGATGTGGTCAGTTGTAACGGAATCTCCGACGCTGACCAAAACCCGAGCGTCTAAGATCTCATCTCGTGCTTGCGGTTCGAGATCGAACCCGTCGAAATACGGCGGCGATTGGATATAGGTGCTGCCTCGGTCCCACTGGAACAACTCGCCGGTGGCGGATTCGAGTTCCTGCCATTGCTCCGGGCCCTCGTAGACTGCGCCGTATCGGTCATTGAACTGATCGACACCGACCGCGCTTTCAACCGTGTTCGCGATCTCGGATTGGCTCGGCCAGATGTCGGAGAGGAAAACGTCGTTTCCGTCTTCATCGGCACCGAGCGCGTCGCGTGTCAAATCGACATCGATCCGTCCGGCAAGCGCGTAGGCGACAACGAGCATCGGTGAAGCAAGATAGTTCGCCTTAACCTGCGGGTGCACGCGCCCTTCAAAGTTGCGATTTCCGCTCAGAACCGCAACGGCTGCGAGGTCGTGATCGGTAACGGTATCGGCGACATCTTGAGGCAGCGGGCCGGAGTTGCCGATGCAGGTCGTGCATCCATAGCCAACGGTCTGGAAACCGAGCGATTCGAGTGATTCGGTCAATCCCGCGCGGTCGAGGTAGTCGGACACGACTTTAGAACCGGGCGCGAGACTACTCTTTACCCACCATTTCCGCTCTAATCCGCGTTCCACCGCATTCCGCGCGAGTAAACCCGCGCCGACCATGACGGAAGGGTTAGAGGTGTTGGTGCAACTGGTGATCGCAGCGATGACGACAGAGCCGTCAGTGACGTCCGCACCGTTGGTCGAAGTGTCAGGGAACGCGTCTTGGAAGTTAGCCGAAACGTCGCTGAGTAGCACGCGGTCTTGGGGACGTTTCGGTCCCGCCATGCTCGGTTCCACCGATCCCAAGTCGAATTCCAAAGCGATGGTGTATTGCGGATCGTCGTTCGCCGTCGGAGTGAAATGATTCGCTTTGGCGTATGCATCGACTAACGCGACGGTGTCGTCGGAACGTCCAGTGCGACGCAGATAGTCCAGCGTCTGATCGTCGATCGGGAAGAAACCGCAAGTCGCACCGTATTCCGGTGCCATGTTGCCGATCGTCGCGCGGTCGGCAACCGGCAACGAAGCGAGACCGGGTCCGTAGAACTCTACGAACCGCTCAACGACGCCGACGCCGCGCAACATCTCGGTTATCGCAAGTACAAGATCGGTAGCAGTCGCACCCTCACCGAGTTGACCGGTGAGTTTCACGCCGACGACTTCAGGCACGAGCATGTAGTAGGGTTGACCGAGCATCACCGCCTCGGCTTCAATGCCGCCTACGCCCCAACCGAGCACACCGAGACCGTTAATCATCGTCGTGTGCGAGTCGGTGCCTACGCAAGTGTCTGGGTAGGCGATAGTCTCTCCGTCTAGTTCAGCTGTGAGCACCGCAGAAGCGAGAAACTCCAAATTGACCTGATGGACGATGCCAGTGCCCGGCGGAATGACCAGCATGTTGTCAAAAGCTGACTGCGACCACTTGAGCAACTTGTATCGCTCGACGTTGCGTTCGAATTCAAGGTCGATATTGCGCGCCAACGCGCCTTCCGAGTTGAAAAAATCGACCTGGACCGAGTGATCGATCACGAGATCGGAATGCACAACCGGATTGATGATGCTCGCGTCGCCACCCTTTTCGGCAACGGCATCGCGCATCGCCGCGAGGTCAACGACGACGGGTACGCCGGTGAAGTCCTGCAAAGTGACGCGTCCGGGCATGTACGGAAACTCTTTGCGCGGTGCCTCGTCAGGCGTCCAAGACGCTACGAGTCTGACATCGTCTTCGGTTCCGGGTCCGTTATGTGCGTTGCGGAGCGCATTTTCTAGCAAGACGCGGATCGAATAGGGCAATCTGGATACGTCGCACAGCCCAGCGTCTTGTAATGCCGCAAGATCGTAATAGGCGAACTCGCGCCCTTGAGATTCGAAGCGGTTTAGTGAGTTGAATGTTGCTTGTCGCATAGGCCGGCGGATTCAGTCTTTGGGAGTGTCGGTTCGATGTTTTGGTTGATTCCTAATTTATCAGTAGCGAACGGAAGCCGATTGTGGCGTATCATTTCAGCGCAGAACATCGAAAGCAACGCAAGGATAACCCGAAAGGCGGACTGCAAGAATGGGACAGCCCAAAGACCAGCTGATTTTCGTCGGAACTTACACGAACTTGGGTGCCAAAGGCATCTACACCTGCCACCTCGACGGCGCGACCGGGCGACTGACCGAGTTGTCAGTGGCGACTGACAGCGGACCTAACCCGTCGTTCGTGACGTTGCATCCCAACGGAAAGTATCTATATTCGGTCGCTGAGGTCAACGATTTTGACGGCGATGACGCTGGAGGGGTGCACGCCTACGGGATCGGCGAGAACGGCAAGCTGTCTCTCATCAACAAGCAGTCGACCAAGGGCACCGGCCCGTGCCACCTCGTCGTTGAAGCGAACGGCAAGTATCTCTTTGTCGCCAACTACGCCGGCGGCAGCGTCGCGATGTTTGAGGTCAATGACGACGGCAGCTTGACCGAGGCGTGCGATTTTCATCAGCACGTCGGCGGTAGCGGAGTGCTTGCGGATCGGCAAAACGAACCGCACGCGCATTCAGTAACCATGTCGCCGTGCAACAACCAGCTGATCGTTTGCGACCTTGGTCTGGATAAGGTTCTCGTCTACGACATCGACCACGATGGCGGCAAACTGGTTTTGAATGACGACGCGTCCGCAGATTCGCGGCCGGGCGAGGGGCCGCGCCACTTCGCGTTCCATCCGGACGGTACTGCCGCTTTCGCAATCAACGAGATCGGTCTCACGATCAGCGCGTACGATGTTGATGCTGGCAGTGGCAAGTTGACCGAAACGCACTGGGTAGGCACGGTTAGGCCCGATGTCGTCTATGCCGACGGCAACAGCACGGCGGATATCCACGTTTCGCCCGATGGCAAGCACGTTTACGGTTCCAATCGCGGGCACGACACTCTGGCGATTTACGGTTGGGACGCGGGCGTTCGGAGGCTCTACTACATTGCAAACGAGTCGACGCGCGGAAACACGCCTCGCAACTTTGCGATCGATCCAACGGGAACGTGGGTGCTCGCCGAGAACCAAGATTCGGGAACGATTCACACCTTCAAGCGTGACGCTGAGTCCGGCAATCTCACTCACACAGGGCATATGATCTCGATCCCGGGTCCAGTCTGCATTCAGATGATGGACGCCTGAGGACGAGAGACTGTCGCGCACGCATCGCGGTTATTCCGCGCGCACCACAGTCATTCCGAGCGCGGGGGAGTCCCGGCTTTGGGTCCATTTCACGCGCAAAATAGGCTAGAAATAGCACGATTCACTGAAACTCGAAAGGATTAACTGTGACTGTTCAAGCCGAAACGCACCGCCCAAATGTCGAAGCACGCGCGGTCGACTTGCTATACGACGATGGTCTCGCGTTCAAGGATTTGAACGGCAACGGCAGGCTTGATCGGTACGAGGATTGGCGATTGCCGGTTGATGACCGAGTGGAAGACCTCGTTGGGCGGATGACGATGGAAGAAAAGTCCGGGATGCTGATGATTGACCAGCTGAACTCGGACCACGGCGGACGCGCTCCGGTCCTCGCTTCTCGCTTAATCGAACAGGAGCAGATGCGCCGTTTCATTTTCCGCAACACGGTAACCGAGACACCATCACCAGACGCTGGAAACATGTTCTTCGGCGCGCAGGTAACGCCATACGAGACTGCTCAGTTCGTCAACGCGATCCAAGAGCTCTGCGAGTCGTCGCGTCTAGGCATTCCAGCACTCTTCAAGTCGAATCCTCGAAACCACTTCGAGGAAGGTGGCATGGGTGGCTTGGACGCTTCATCCGGCGCGTTTTCGGCATGGCCCAAAGAAGCGGGATTGGCAGCGACGCGGGACATCGATTTGATCGCCGAATTCGCGGGCAATGTTCGGACTGAGTGGACAGCGTTGGGCATTCGCGGGATGTACGGATACTGCCTTGACCTCTCGACCGAGCCGCGCTGGTTCCGAATCACGGAAACATTCTCTCAAGATGCTGATCTCAACAGCGAAATCGCAATTGCGTTGGTGAAGGGTTTGCAGGGCGATACGCTGAACCACAAGAGCGTCGCGGTCACAATGAAGCACTTTCCCGGTGGCGGACCTCAACTAGGCGGCGGCGATCCGCATTTCGAGTTTGGCAAAAACCAAACATATCCCGCCGACAACTTCGATTACCACTTCAAACCGTTCATCGCCGCGATCAAGGCCGGCGTGTCGTCGATCATGCCGTACTACGGGGTGCCAGTAGGGCAACGGTATCTTCCTAACGATGTCGGCATGTCATTTTCAAACGGCATTGTGACCGATCTGCTGCGCGGCGAGTTGGGCTTCCAAGGCAATGTCAACTCCGATACCGGTATCGCCACGATGATGCCTTGGGGTGTCGAAGACAAGAGCGTCGGCGAACGCGTCGCAATGGCGATCAATGCCGGTGTGGATGTGCTGTCTGGTTTCAGCGACAACCGCCAGATGATGACGCTCATCGATTCGGGCGATATCGCCGAGGCGCGCGTCGACGCGGCGGTTTCTAAGCTGTTGATCGAGCAGTTCAAGTTGGGTCTCTTTGAGAATCCGTATGTTGACCCGAACCGCGCCGCATACGTCGTTGGAAGTCGCATCTCGCAGCAAAAAGCAGACGCGGCGCAACGTAAAGCGATCGTCGTGCTTCAAAACCGCGACGGTTTACTACCCATCGATATGCCGACGCCCAAGGAACGACCTGACCCGTTCGCTCGTTTGGGATTGCGACGCGAAGTCGAGGAAACGCCGCGCGGCGAGCGTATCATCAAGCGGATTTACACGATGGGCATGGATGCAGAACTGGTTGGCGGTATCGATTGGAACGATTATGAGGTCGTAAGCGGTGACTATGATGCCGATGCTGGCTCAAGCCGTCCGCCAGTGCCCGAAAATACCGATTACGCGATCATCCGCGTTGTCGTCGGCAATGACAGCGAAATCGGCGGCGGTTTCTTGCCCGTGCCGGATCCCGATGAACTCGATTTCATCGCGTTTTGGGACATGGCAAAGTCTCGATCCTGGACCATCACGCCGACATTACAGGACATCAACGGGGTCATGGAAGAGATCGGGGCGGAACGCACGATCCTGTCGATTCGTTTCCGCCAACCGTTCGTGTTGGACGAGGGTAGTGGACTCCGCGACGCGGGCGCGATAGTGGCGACGTTCGGCGCCAGCGATGCGGCGTTGATGGACATCGTCACCGGCAAGCACTCGCCAGCCGGCAAGCTACCGTTCGCACTCGCAAACAGCGCCGAGGCAATCCTCCGCCAAGATTCAGACGCCCCTGGTTACAAAGACGGAGACACCTTGTACGAATTCGGTCACGGCCTAGGATAGTGATCCATAGGATAGTGATCCACAAATAACACGGCAACACTCCGCACGGAACAACAGCGATCAAGTCCCGTTGCTTCCGTGATTCCAACCCAGTGGTAGCATGTACCAATCATGGCTGCGTTGCAAATCATAGACCTCCCAGACGAGCTCTACGAGCGGTTGCAAGAAGCGGCCAAGTACCGGGGTACTACAGTTGAGGTAACCGTGCTGGAAGCGATAGAACGTCAGGTCTATCGCATTGAATGGCGCCGTCGCTTGGATTCGCGCGAACCGATAGACCTGGGCATGGACGGTGCCGAATTGGTGCGCGACGCTCGTCGGGACCCCTAAAGATTGTTCCATAGCAACGGCGGTAACTGACATGGCCACACTGCAAGTAAGAAACTTCCCGGACGACGTGTACGCGCGGCTTCAAGAGCTGGCGGATGAGCAGCACACAACTGTTGACGCCACCGTGCTTGACGCCGTTGAACGGGTAATTCAGAGCGCGGAATGGCGGAAGCGCTGGGAAACTAGGGAATCCGTCGATTTGGGGATGGATGGCGCCTCGTTGGTGCGCGAAGCGCGCGGTGAGCTTTACGACGACCACGAAGAATTCGCTTAAATGCATGGAACATATGTAATTGATTCGTCGGTCGCGGTCGAGCATCTGCTGAAAACGTCAGTCGGCGAATCTTTCTCACAACTGCTTGATCGTTCTCGCCTGGTAGCTCCCGAAGTGTTTGACGCCGAGATTTTGTCGGTACTGAGACGAAACGTCCTGCGCGGCAGTCTCGTAGCCGAACGGGCTCTGGGTGCTCTCGACGACTTGGTCAAGTGGCGAATCGACCGAGTACCGCATTTGTCTATCGTGGTTGACGCCTGGCGGCATTATCAGAACGTGTCGGCCTACGACGCGCTGTACGTGGCAACAGCTCGACTTTACGGACTGCCGTTGTTGACGTTGGATGGTCGTCTGGCACGAGCGACGGGTACCGATGTCCCGATTTACGACCTGCGTTCAACCGATGTCGGTTCGTTATTGGATGGGTAGCGGCGGTTGCAACCACGCCGGGGAGTCGGTGAGGCGTATCTCGTCGACCCATTTGACCCAGTCGTAACCTCTTCTGCCGGGTGCGACGAGGCGTAATGGCGCGCCGTGTCCATGCGAAAGAGGTTCGCCGCCGACTTTGGTCGCGAGCATCACATCGCCGAACTCGTCGGAGGCGTAACGTCTCGTGTATCCAGTGGTCGAGTGCACGATGCAGGTACGCCCAGATGGATCGAATCCGGCGGCGATAAAGAGGTCGCGAAGCGAGATGCCAGTCCAAGTCTGATGTGAAAACCAACCGCCGGTGCAGTCCAATGTGGCGTCGATCTTCGTCAGATTTGCACTAGCGACGCCGTTTTCAAGGTCCGACATGGAAAGGGATACCGCGTTACGGTCTACATCTGTGATCGTCAAGCGCCACTCGGCGATGTCGATTGGACGCGGATTGTCGTTTAGCCAAGATGTCGTCGGAAAGCGATTTCCCTCGTACGATCTTCGTTCATGCGATCCAGTAAACCGTCGATCCGCGCCACGTGCGGGGACTGCGCGGATGATGTTCTCGCTGACGATCCAAGCTGCGGCACCGGCTAATAGCACCGAGCCGAATCGCAGAACTTCGCGGCGTTCGGTGCTGAAACCCACCCGAAATCGAGCGGTGTACGCCCAAGCGTGCCAGGCGATGAAGGGCAGAATCGCTGCACCTGCGTAGATGTGCAGACTCATGCCGGTGATGCCTTCAATTGCCCAAAAACCGCCGATGGTCCATACCACACCGATGGATAGAGCGAGCAGTAGCAGACCGACAAGCACAATCGCGACCGCCCGAGGCCGGTTCCGAGCCGGTCGCTTCAATGACCTCAGGGCAAGTACGACTTTCCATGCCAAGACGACGATGATGCCGTATCCGAGGACGCCGTGGGCCTGCAAAACGATCTCATTGCGCGCGTTACCGCTCATCAGCCCGATGGCGCCAGTGACTAACTCGCCGGCAACCAACGCTAGCAGGATCAGGTTTACCCACTTGTGACGCATCGCGTGCCTCTCCGCGGGTTAGGTGTTTTACAGAAAGGCGGCTATTAAACGTCGTCCATTTTTTCTGGGGTCATTAGTTCCCAGAATTCGATGTGCTGAGCCTCGATATTTTCTCTGATTTTGGCGCCGACCTTCAACGCCTCGCCCGGGATGCCACCTCGCGATAAGAATGGCGATCCGAGCGTCTCTTGGGTCCACTCCAATACGACGATGTCAGTCTCACCGGGGACGGTTCCGGGATTGAAGTAGACGTTGCCTTTGGAGCGCCCGGCAGATTCGTAAAGGTCCTGCTGTTTCCGAACTAGCGAGGCAACGAGCCTTCCTTGCCGGTGTTTCGCTTTGTAAACCCTTCGGAGCATGTACATTCGGTTGCCGTACCTTTCGATTTAAGTCGTCGTTCGCGTGCGAGGTAGAGATTGAACCGGTGCTGACTTCTCGCGGTTACCATATTATGTGAATTCGCCGAGTATCCGTACGTGACATTGAGAATAGGAATCAACCGAGAGAACGCGCTGGGTGAGAACCGCGTCGCGGCGACGCCCGAGTTGATCGCAAAGCTGTCGTCTGCTGGACACAAAGTTTTGGTTCAGAGCGACGCGGGCGAACGCGCCGGGTTTCCCGATGAGGCGTACACGGAATCTGGCGCGTCGATTCTGGATGCGACGGCTGAAGTAGCGATCGATTCCGACGTCCTTTTGCATGTTGGCAAGCCATCGCCCGAGGAGATATCGGCGATGCGATCGGGCTCCGTGCTCGCTGCAACTTTAGATGCACGGCGCGACGCCTCCGTCGTAGATTCTCTGTCTGGTGCCGGAGTTACCGCGCTCGCCATGGAACTCGTGCCACGCATCGCACGAGCACAAAGCATGGACGTGCTTTCGTCACAGGCGTCGATTGCGGGATACAAATCGGTGTTAATCGCCGCCGACACGATGAGTCGGTTTTTTCCGATGATGATGACCGCGGCCGGAACGATTCCGCCGGCCCGTGTTTTGGTACTGGGTGCTGGCGTCGCCGGATTGCAAGCGATCGCAACTGCCAAAAGACTGGGTGCCGACGTCTACGCGTTCGACGTTCGCGCCGCGGCTGGCGAACAGGTAGAGAGCCTGGGCGCGAAGTTCATTGCGCCGCCAGAAGCAGAGGATGCGGAGGCCGCGGGTGGTTACGCGCGTGCGCAGACCGAGGATGAAAACGCTCGTCAACGCCAGTTCCTCGCTGAACATGTCGTTAGGGCGGACGCGTTGATCACGACGGCTGCAATTCCCGGACGCCAAGCTCCTTTACTCGTCGAATCAGATACGGTTTCGGCGATGAGGCCGGGGAGTGTAGTGGTCGATCTCGCCGCCGAGACTGGGGGGAACGTCGAAAGCACCGTTGCCGGCGAGGATGTTCGAATCAACGGCGTAACGGTCAAAGGTCTGATCAACGTTCCATCACTGATGCCGTACCATGCTTCCGTAACCTACTCGCGCAACTTGGAGTCACTGCTGCGCTTGATCGTCAGCGAGGACCTCTCGCTATCGCTAGACTTCGAAGACGAGGTGATCGATGCGATGTGCGTGACGCACGATGGCGAGATTCGAGAACACACGATCCGATGAAGATGAAAGGGGCTGCGTATGTCGATTGAAGAGTTGCTGCTAGCGCTGGCGGTATTCGTCCTGGCGATCTTCGTCGGCTATCTCACGATTACGCGGGTACCTCCGACGTTGCACACACCGTTGATGTCAGGCTCCAACGCGATTTCAGGCATCGTTATCGTCGGCGCGATCATCGTCGCCGGTTCCGTCGGCGGCGTGTTGGGAACGGTGCTCGGTGTGGTGGCGGTAACTTTAGCGACGATCAATGTCGTCGGTGGCTATCTGGTTACCGACCGCATGTTGCGGATGTTCCATCGCAGCGACGACGAAAACCGTTAGACGGATCAGATGGACAGCTCTTCGCAAGTCATCGACAACCTCACGCTAGCGGCGTACATCACGGCGTCGGTAATGTTCATCGTCGGCCTTCTATGGCTCAGGTCGCCTGAAACGGCACGCGCCGGAAACCGACTTTCCGCGCTCGGGATGCTGATTGCCGTTGTTTTCACGCTAATCGACCGCGAAATCGTCAGTTACGAATGGATCATCGTAGGACTCATTGTCGGTGCATTGATCGGGGTAGTAGCGGCGCGTCGAGTCCAATTGACGGCGATGCCCCAGATGGTGGCAATCTTCAACGGCTTTGGCGGCGCGGCGTCAGCGGTCGTTGCCGCGGCACAGCTCCTTGGCCAAAATGACCTCGGCGATGTCGATCACATCGTGAGCGTAACCGTGGTGCTTTCGGTTCTCATCGGCGCGTTGACGTTCACCGGCAGCCTGATCGCGTTTGGCAAGTTGCAGGGCATCGTTGCCACGCAGCCGGTCTTGATACCGATTCGGCACGTGGTAAACGTCATTCTGGTTATCGGCGCAATCGCGATGGCGGCAGTTGTGATCTTCGATCCGAGCCTAGAGTGGGCGTTGGTTGCCGTGGCGGTGATTGCGCTGATCGTTGGAGTGCTGATCGTCATCCCGATCGGTGGTGCCGACATGCCAGTAGTCATCGCGTTGTTGAACTCGTATTCAGGCCTCGCAGCGGCCGCCACGGGGTTCGTGATCGACAACCCGATGTTGATAATCGCTGGTTCGTTAGTGGGTGCCTCCGGCTTGATTCTCACCCGGATCATGACCCGCGCGATGAATCGATCCCTGGGCAATGTGATGTTTGGCGGATTTGGGGTTGCGGACTCGACAGGCGGCGGCGCGCCGGGTGCGAGCGCGGCCGATCGACCAGTGCGGTCGGTGAACGCGCCGGAAGCGGCGATCGTGTTGGGTTATGCCGACTCGGTGATATTCGTACCGGGCTATGGTCTTGCAGTGGCGCAGGCGCAGCACCAAGTTCGCGACCTCGCCGACATGCTTAAGGAACGCGGAGCGCAGGTGAGATACGCCGTTCACCCTGTCGCGGGGCGAATGCCCGGTCACATGAACGTTTTGTTGGCAGAGGCGGACGTACCGTATGACGAGTTGAAGGATTTGGACGAGATCAACGACGACTTTAGGCGGGCAGACGTTGCGGTTGTTGTCGGTGCGAACGACGTCACGAATCCGGCGGCTCGGACCGATCGTAGCAGCCCGATCTACGGAATGCCGATATTGAACGTAGACCAAGCAAGGTCGGCAATCGTGCTGAAACGCTCCATGGCTTCTGGTTTCGCGGGCGTGGAGAACGAGCTGTTCCACATGGAGAACACAATGATGCTGTTCGGCGATGCGCGGGCTTCAGTCGAGGACTTAATCGCGGAAATGAAGGAACTGTGACTAGGCAGCGAACGGGAGCGAATCGATGAACATAAACGGCGTAGGGCAGATTTCGATTCCGGTGGACGATCTCGAGTCCGCTATTGCGTTCTACAGAGACGTGCTGGAAATCCCGTTTCTGTTCCAAGTGCCGGGAAATCCCGCGATGGCGTTCTTCGATTGCAAGGGCACGCGGCTGTACATCGTGAAAAACGAAAGCCCGGAGGCGCATCACGGCAGTTCGGTCATCTACTTCAAGGTCGACTCGGCGCAAAACGCGGCTGATGAACTTAAGACCAAAGGTGTGACTCTAGAATCAGACCCACACATCATCCACCAGACCGACACATATACGCTATGGATGGCGTTTTTCCGTGACCCATCGAACAACCTGATGGCGGTGATGAGCGAAGAAGGCGATTTGATGGGTTAACGGCGCATCGGACCGCGTACCTGCATCACGCCAGCGTCATCCATATCCTTCACCTCAAAACCGCGTAAGCTACCACCCGCCGTGTTGGTGGCTAGGCGGTGTCATCGGTTCTTTGTTCCAGAGCGTTTCCAACAGGTAACGGGGTTTCCAACCGAGGATGCGGCTGGTTTTTTCGCTGTTGAATTTATGGTGGGGCGCTTCTGGGAATGTGAAGAAGGTCTCGCATCGTGAGGGCAGACGTTCGAGCGGAACTTCGAGGGCGGCTTGGATGGCGGTGCCGCAGTCGGTCCAAGCCGTAGTGAACGGCGTCATGTCTTCGTGGTAGGTCGCTTCCGGCACTCCGCGTCCCATGCCCCAGTTCCACGTGTGGCGCATGTTGTAGAAGAGCATCGTCAAGACGTAGATGCCGTATTGCTCGCTGAAAACGCGGCATATCTCCTGTCCGAGCCCCTTTGAGTGGGCGTATAGACGGGTGCCGAACTGCGGCGGCATGTCTGGGTTCAAGTCGAAGTCCCAGTTCTCGTACGTCTCGCCGACGAGTTGGAAATGCGGTCCGGTATTGATGACGCGTTCGATGCCATGCTCGACCGCGGCGACCATCATGTTGTAGTTGCCGCGCGTGCTGACGTCGAAAGCGAGTTTGCGGTCTTCGCGCAAGACGGACAGGTTGATGATGGCGTCGCAACCGGCGGCGGCATTGACCACCGCGTCGATATCGTCGGCGCTGATCGCTCTGAAGTCGCCGTCGAATTCGTCGCCGGGTGGGTTGATGTCGGTCAAAATGATGTCGTGGCGATGTTTCAGCGCCTTGACCACCCAAGGTCCCAACATGCCGCTACCGCCGAGGATCAGAACTTTCATCGTTTGAGTTTCCTCCGAGTTGGTGACCAGGTCTTCAAAATCCGAGCAGTTCGGACGCCTTCGCGGTCAGATATCGCTGGTTTGGTACTGACGACTGAATGTGGACATCTTGCCAAGGTTCGACATCCATATCGAGCGCGGCGAGGACGGCGCGACCGAGATCGTCAGAGCATAGTGCCGAGGTCGATGCCGTTCCTGCGAGGGCATCAGGCCCACCTTCAACCAGTGGCCAACCGAGACGCAGGTTCACGACATCGAACATTCGATCGCGTGCGTACTCTTTGCAGATGATCTCGACGAGGTGGGCGCACAACAGGTTAATGTCGCTGGCGAGGGGTTTGCTGCGCCACTGTTCGGTAACGACCAAGTTTTCCTCATATTCGTCCATCAAACGCAACGTGCTGAGGTTTATGACCCGTTGCACGTTCGCATTGGACGCCGCCCATAAAAGGTTGTAGGTGCGTCGCGTGTAGTAGTCGAGGTGGAATGTTGCCGGCATCTCGACCTCGTCTTGGTAACCGATGTTGATGATGGCGTCGATACCATCGACCAGTTCATCAGTCGCGGCGTCGTGTTCAAGAGCGCAAACGACGACATCTTGCTGATCGTAGGGCGCCATTGACGTTAGACGCAGGTTATGTTCTGAATCGGCGAGCTGCGAAACGACGCTCCGACCGATTGCAGTTGGCGATCCGTTGATTAAGACATTCATGGGCGTGAAGTGTGGGTGCCGAGTTGAAGTTCTGCAAAGATGATATCGCGTCGGTGGCGAGGGTGCTACTCTGTATCGCAGACACGTCGGGCCTGATTCGTACATTCCAAAGGGGGAAATCCGAAGTGTGCGGTCGTTTCGGACTCTTTACAGACCTCGCCGAGTTGGTAGACCTACTCAGCATCGAGTTTGTGATGCCTTCGGAACTGTACGTACCCAGGTGGAACATCGCTCCAACATCCCAAGTGCTAGTAGTCACCGCTGAGGAAGGGAGCAAGACCGCGTCGTTCGTCCGTTGGGGGCTGATACCAAGTTGGGCAAAAGCCGATACCGCGTTCAAGCGACCGGTTTTCAACGCACGATCGGAGACAGTCGCCGAACGCGCGATGTTCCGAGGTCCGTTCGCCAACCGACGATGCCTGATTCCTGCCGATGGGTTTTACGAGTGGGCGCGTACCGGGTCTCGTACGAAAACGCCGATGTGGTTCTATGACGCGGACGAGCGTGTCATCACGTTTGCGGGGATATCGAGCGTATGGCGCGGTCCCGACGGCGTCATCGAATCGTGCGCGATCCTTACCGCTGAGGCGAACTCGTTGATGTCTCCAACTTATAACCGGATGCCAGTGGTGTTGAGTGACGATTGGTCTGAAATCTGGTTGGACCCGGCGGCAGACCGCGATGTGTTGCTTGAAGCGTTGAGACCTAGGGAATGGGAAAACATGCGGGTTCGAGAGGCGCATCCAGATGTCGGTTCAGCGCGGAACGATGGCCCGCACCTGGTAGAGCGACAGACTGACCTCTTCGGGTAACGCGTGGCGTGGGGTGACTCCATCGACGCGGTGGCGATGCGAGTTTGAGAACCAACGCGGCGCCTCGATCCAAACCGCACAGATCGAAAGTCTGCCTTCGATAAATCGTGCAAATCGAAAGCTCTACTTTAGAAAAACAGTGAAAATCGAAAGTGCTACTTTAGATTTACACGGAAAATCGAAAGCTCTACTTTAGAATTACATGTAAATCGAAAGTGATACTTTAGAATTACACGAAAAAGCAACGTGCCCCTTTCGATTCGTGCGGAAAGGAGTGAAGCCATGTACCGAAGAAAATTGAAACTTCCGCCCGCCGGGCGAGAGTCGTTTTTCCTGTGGGGTCCTCGCCAGACGGGCAAGACGACGCTGCTCCGCGAGCACTATCCAGACTGTCGTTGGTTGGACCTGCTCAAGAGTGACGAGTATGTCTACTACTCGGCTCGACCAGAGCGGCTACGACAGGAGATCGAGGCTGAGGGGCCCGACTCGTCTGGGCAAATCGTTATCGACGAGGTCCAACGAATCCCCGCGCTGCTAAATGAGGCGCATTGGTTGATCGTCAATCGAGGCATCAACTTCGCTCTGAGCGGTTCTAGTGCACGCAAAGTGCGCCGAGGCGGTGAGAACCTGTTGGGCGGCCGCGCGTTTCGATACGCATTGAACGGCCTGGTGGCTGGCGAGTTGGACGACGATTTCGATTTGAACCGGTTGCTGAACCACGGATATCTGCCCAGAATGTATGACGGCGACGATCCGGGGCGAATGCTGGACGCGTATATCGCCGACTACCTCCAACAGGAAGTGGCGGCTGAGGGTCTGGTTCGCAACCTGCCGGCATTCGCGAATTTCTTGAACGCGGCGGCACTCAGCGATGGGGACAGCGTAGTCTACGCAAACATCGCCGCGGATTGCGGCGTTTCAGCACCAACTGTCAAAGGTTACTTCGAGATTCTCGAGGACACGTTGCTTAGCAGTTGGCTGCCGGCATATCGATCCCGAACCAATCGCCGGATGACCGTTGGCGCTAAGTTCTACTTCGCTGATGTCGGCGTCGTGAACCGATTGGCACGTCGGGGAACAGTGTTACCCGGATCAGAGCAGTATGGCAAAGCGTTCGAGAACTGGGTTCATCACGAACTCACAAGCTACATCAGCTATCTCAACGTCTCGAAACGATTGACGTACTGGCGATTATCGAGTGGAGTCGAAGTTGACTTTCTTCTCGACGACCTTTCGTTGGCGATTGAGGCGAAGTCGAGCGAGAACATCGGATCGCGGCACCTCAAGAGCTTGCGGACGCTGAAACGGCAACTGCCGGAGGTAGAGCAACTCGTGATCGTTTGCCGCGAGCCGCGAGCGAGGATGACCGACGACGGGATCCTGGTGCTGCCCGCGCATCGGTTCGTGGAGCGATTGTGGGATGGACAATTGGTCACGTGATCGATGCTGCGCGTCGCCGGCATCCATTAAGTCGCATCCTCAAGGCGTTCCATCGGTCACACTGATCTTGCCCGCGCGGTAACCTTTTGGCGATGGGTCAAACATCATTCGTCGGAGAAACCGCTATGAGCAACGCGCCAATCATCAAACGAATCGAGCTATCTAGGTACCGGATACCGACTTACGACTTGGCGACCGATGTCGGTTTCGCAATGGGGCAGTTCTACCAGCCCGGCGCGAAAGGGACTCGGTCGCGCGTCGGGATCAAGATTCAGACGGATCAGGGCGTCACTGGCGAGTACATGAGCGGCGCGCCGGCGGTGTACGAGCAGATTCTGATGTTCGTCAACTTCTTAATTGGCAAAAGCGCGCTTGGACGCGAGCTTTTTTACAACCAAGCGAAGTCGATCTTGAGGAAGAATGATCGCATGGGTGTCGGTCCAATCGATGTCGCTCTATGGGACCTGGCTGGTAAGTATCACAACGCGCCGGTCTACCAACTGTTGGGCGGGCACCGTAAAAGGTTGCCGTGTTACGCGAGCACGTATCACGCCGACCGCGAACCCGATGGTTTGAGCAGTCCGGAAGCGTACGCAGATTTCGCGGAGCAGTGTTTGGAGATGGGGTACCCGGGATTCAAGATCCACTCGTGGGGTGAGGTCGATATCGAACGCGAGATTGCGACGGTTCGTGCGGTCGGGGAGCGCGTCGGTGGCAAGATGGCTTTGATGAACGATCCATGTTGCGTTTATGACACCTTCGCAGACACTCTAGCCGTGGGACGCGCCTGCGATGAGTACGACTATTTCTGGTACGAGGACCCGATGCGGGACGGCGGGGTTTCGCTGTACGCGCACAAGCAACTCAAGAAAATGATCAAGACACCGTTGCTGCAAGGCGAGCATCTGCACATGGTCGAAGCACACACCGATATGGCAATCGCTGAGGCGACCGACTTTTGGCGCGCCGACACGGACTACGACGGCGGTATCACCGGCGTGATGAAGATTGCGCACGCCGCGGAGGGATTCGGCATGGATCTGGAGCTGCACATCTCAAGCCCGCCGCATCGACACTGCATGGCGGCAATGCGGAATTCAAACTTCAACGAGATGGGTTTGGTCCACCCCAAGATCGTCGAGCCGGGCCCGCGTCTGTATCGTTGCGACTACGCCGATCAAATAGATTCCATCGACGCCGATGGCAATGTTTCGGTGCCAGAGGGTCCGGGACTCGGCGTGGAGTACGACTGGAACGGACTTGAGAAGTACCGGTTAGATACGGTCGTCATCGAGTGACGGCAGTTACCGCAACGTTAAACCATCGATTATCGACCCGATTCCCGATTGGGTCCCTCAATCTCGATACCATTCGGCGATGTTCCACAACTCACTGTCCCAAGCGTTCACTTCAACGCCTTTGAGGGTATTGAGGTGCGCAGAGACCGAACCGCGATTGACCAGTGGAATCTCGAAGTAGCTCTGGATGTAGTTGTCGTTTAAGCGTTTGACTAATTCTTCGCGGCTTGCGCCGATCGGCGTCGACGGCAATCCTGAGAACAGCTCGTCGTATGCCGGGTTGCATCCCCGCGTGATGTTATTCAGCGACCAATTGTTGTCACGTGTCGGGATGTGGTCGCAGGTGAGGCCGGACAGATACTGTTGGGGGTCGATGCCGGTGCCGCCAGTGAACATCTGAACGTCAGCGAAAAATCGGCGTAGCGAATACGGCGCGTCATCAACCGGATCACCGCCAAAGAACAGCGCCGCGTCGTGGTGAACGATTTCCGTTTCGATCCCGATCTCCAACCACCAATCTTGGATCATCTCCTGCGTCGTCTGGCGCACTTGGTTCGTCGATGTCTGGTACACGACGCTAAGCGGTCTACCTTGATGCTCGCGAATGCCATCGCCGTCAGTGTCGACAACACCGTTGGCGTCCAGAATCTCTTGCGCGCGTGCGATGTCTTGATCGACGCAATCGTCGTTGGCAGTCGACACGTAGTTCGGCGGTCCGACGATCGTGCTGCAGGCCGGTTTGCCCGCGAAACCGTATAGACGCTCGGAGATCGCGGATCGGTCAATCGCCAACGACATGGCTTCACGGACCGGAGCTAGAGACAGGAATGGATGCGCGTTTTCGCCGCCCAAGTACTCCGATCGCGTTTCGCCAAGCGATGGATCCGGATTCGTCTGATTCAGAAACAGCCGCTCGACGGTGCTGGAGAACGCGGTAACGACTCTGCCGTTTCCCAATTCTTGCAACGCGATCAATTCATGCGGTTCGATTTGCAAATTCCACGCATAATCGGCGTTACTGGTCTCCAAGACAGCGCGCGCCGTTCCGTTCGCGTCGCCGCCTCCGATGATCTCGACGCGGTCGAAATATGGCTCATCGCCGTGATACTCCGGGTTGCGTTCGTAAGTAACTTTGTCGTTTGCGGAGAAACTGACGATGTTGAAAGGGCCGGTACCAAGGGGTGCGAAGTTTTGTTGGTTGCAGCCAGGTGCGGAGGCACCGACGCAATCTGCAAACTGGCTTTTGCTGATGATCGGCACGCCGCTGCCAACGAAAGCGCCGTACGGGTAGGGCGTTGGTGCGTCAAAAGTGATCTTGACCGTCAGATCATCGACCGCGTCGACACTGGCAATGTCATCGAACGCGCTCGCCGCGGTGCATCCCGTGTGCGGGTCTGAGCAGTAGGTCCACGTAAAGACGACATCATCGGCGGTCAATTCGGAACCGTCCGACCACTTGACGCCGTCTTTCAATCGCCAAGTTATGGACATCAGGTCAGTGGACACGCCGCCATTCTCAATCGTCGGCACTTGCTCGGCGAGAATCGGGGTTATCAAACCGTCAGGTGCGTATCTCGCCAAAGGTTCCAAGGTCAGCGCCCCGGCATCTACATCCTTGGAACCAGTGGATTGGTACGAGACCGGAATTGATGGCGCTTGCCAGTAAAGGAGCGTCAACACTCGATCTTCACGATTGTTGACCAACTGGCAGGCGAGGAGGCTCAATCCCAGTGCCACCAGGATGGCGAGGGTGAAATGTCTTTTTCTAGGTGTCATTCTGTTTCAGTCGCTCCGTCCGCAACTTGAGGTTCATTGTCGGTTTCGTTTTCCGATAAATCGTCCGTAGGGGCACGGTCCCATTCGTCCGCCAGATAGTGCACGACATCCTTCGCCATCGAAATCAAAGGCGGTCCGAAGATGATGCCCCAAATGCCGAAAAAGTGCCCACCAACGATGATCACAAAGATGACTGCGATGGGATGGATATTCAAGGTGTCGGATTGCACCCTAGGCACCAAGATCGTATTTTCCACCAGTTGGACGCCGAGGTAGAGCAGCGCGACCCAGATCAATTTGTCGGGCGCCGTCGCCAAAGTGACTAGGATCGCCACCGCCGCGCCGATGAGTGGTCCGACAATCGGGATCATTTCGGTTATGCCGGCTACGAGCCCGAGCACCGCGGCGAATGGGACGTCCAAAGCGATCAATCCAATGGTTACGGTTGTGCCGACAATGAGACCGAGGATCAGCTGCCCCCGCAGATAGCCGCCAATGGTCCGATCAACTATTTTGGCGATGTCAACCAGATACGGTCGCAACGATTTCGGGAATGGCTTGAGCAGCGTCGAACCGATATCGCTCGAATCTTTCACCATGTAAAAGATCAGAACCGGCATCGTAGCGAGACCGATGATGAGCGAAAACGTCCCAGACACGAGTCCAAAGGTTCTGGGCAAGACCTGCCACGCAGCGTTGACGACGATTTCGCCCATGCCGGCGAGGTTCTGTTCAATATCGCCCCGCACGTCGACCGGCACCAGGTCTGCGT
This sequence comes from Dehalococcoidia bacterium, assembly GCA_963662485.1. GTDB lineage: Bacteria > Chloroflexota > Dehalococcoidia > Lucifugimonadales > Lucifugimonadaceae > Bin127. The sequence goes on from OY759581.1 coordinate 1,260,161, forward strand.
ACTCTCCGACCCACTCTTCAACGGTGATGCGCGCCGAGTTGAAGAAATTAGGGAAATCCTCGATGAACTCGCGGCTCTGTTCGATGGTCGGCGGCACAACGAGCGCCATCACCCCCGCGAACACGCCGGCTGCGAAAAGGAATATGAAGCCTACCGATATGCCGCGATTCAGTCCCGGTCGGCTCTCCCCCCACGGAATCACCTTCGAGATCACTTTCGTCAGCGGAAGCAGGATGTAGGCGATCAAACCGCTGAACATCACGGTCAGCAGTACCGAGCCGAAAACGTACATCACCAATATCGCCGCGACGAACACCGATGTTGCCGCCAACATCAGGAATCGCTTGCGCTTGATATCTCTATCCACCATCAAGCGCAGTTTATGACATTAACGGCGGTCGCGAACTCGGATTCGATACCGACGGGGACGTTCGGCGCGCGAACGGTTACAGCGGCATACTAATCTTCAAGCCGCTGGTATCGCGAGGGCGGGCAACGGTGCTGGCGGATTTTGGGTGGCTTCGACGTCTTCTTGTTCAGACTCGGAGAGCAACGCGAACCGTTCCGCGGCGTCTAACACCTTTGGCAGGAGATGCACGTCGCCGCAACTGGGCGCGGTGTGCATCGGTTGCGAAAGAACCCACCAGAGAGAGCGGTCGATCTGTTCTTGCTCGCGGTGCGGGTCATACCAAGTATTCGTCTCTTTTTCGCGATTGCCCCAACCGCCGCGTGCGATCATCTTGATAGTTTGTACGCCGATGTCGCGCCGTTGGCACTCACTCAGCAACGCTTGAGAATCGTTGCGGTAATCGGCGTCGCGCGATGCCGCAGGGTTGAGCGGAAACATCACAGTGTCGAAATCGAACCTGTGCAGAGCATTGAGGATCGTGGCGGGCGATTCGGGCCCGTGCCCGGTAATGCCGAGCCATTTGGTCAATCCCTGTTCCCGCATCTCGATCAGCGTCTCAAGCGAACCGCCGGGAGCGGTCGCAAGATCGAGTTGTGTCGCATCGCCGACCGAATGGAGTTGGAAAAGATCGAAACGATCGGTGTTCATGCGTTTCATGATGCTCTCGACGTCGCGCCATGCGCCATCACGGTCTCGCACTGCGGTTTTGGCGCCGACGAAGATGCGGTCTCGCAATTCTGGCATCCAGGGCGCGACGCGCTCCATCGCCTCGCCATAGGTCGGGGCGATGTCGAAATGGTTCACACCATGATCTAGCACGAGTTGAATCGCTTTATCGGCATCATCTTGGTCCAACCAACCCACCGCGTAAGTGCCGAATGAGATGATCGTGCTTGCGTGTCCAGTTCGTCCGAGCGTTCGTTTCTGCATTGCTGTCTCCCTCAGTCCGTCAGGTTGTCTCGATCAATGTTACGCCGTCGCGCCTCGCGAATCTGCGGCCAAAAGTGTAGAGAGGTGTTGCTTGTCGGTTTTTTGAATCTTACGGAAGCGCGTCGCCGATGCTACGTCGGCGCGGATTCGACGCGCGGATTCGGATCAGTTCCAGCCGAACTCGGCGGTCCGGATTGATCGACGCCAGAACCAGAACTGCGCGTTCGCGGACCGTTCAGGAGTGTGCCAATGATCGTGTACCGCACGCCGAAGTGATAGATGACGAGCAGGACTGCGGTTACGCCAACAATGATCGCGAGCACTTCGAGGTGGATGTTCAGGTCTAAATCCGCCGCGAGAGCCTGCGCAGGGAAGATCAGCACCAAGTGCCAAAGATAGATCCAATACGACGCGTCGGACAGGTACCTCACCCATCCTCGGTTCTCGGACGCGATGATCTTGAACAAGCCCATCGTTCCGAAACACATCGCCCACGCGTAACCGACTTGGAGCACCGACGAAGCGGGTTCGGCCCAAGACGCATCGCTCGCGAATTCGAGACTTATTCCGATATAGAAAACGGGCAGGACGGGCGTCAGAGCGATCACCCATCGGTTATCAATCGCCAATTTCGCCTGGTACATGAATGCACCAAACAGGAAGAAGCAGAGGTAGTAGGCAACTACGATCGGGTTGACGAAAATCGTCGCGGAAGTGTCCGGCCCCCAAGTCTTTTCGACCATCATGAGCTGCGGCACCAAAACCAAAGGGATCAATATCCACCAGACTCGGCGGTCCGTGAACTTGGCACCGACCCTCGTCAGAATCGCGAAAATCCCCACGAGTAGCAGCAAAACCCAAAGGAACCACAGGTGATGGACACTCTCAAGCCAGGAAAATGGGATCAACCAGATAAAGTCGGAGCGGTTGAAATCAGGATCGTACTTGAGTAGCCACCAGTAGACCTGCAACGGGACGATGGTAAACGCGCCGATCAGCAACGGGAAACCGACGCGTTGCATCCGATGCTTGATCAAAGCCTGCACGCCACGTCGTTGCCACAGCAACGCCGTGAAGAAGCCGCTCAACAGGAAAAAGATCGGCATTCTGAATCCGTGGATGGCGAGAACGATGTCGTCGTAGGGCAGCGCAGGAGACACCTCTTTCGCGGCAACGGCCCAATTCTTGTCCACCAGAAACAGCGACGCGTGCAACACGACGCCTAGGAACATCGCAAACGCCCGCAGTGCATCGAGTTCGTGAAATCGGGTCATCTCGTTTCTGAGCCTCGCACGTAGAATTCGATCAGCGAGGATTCCAGATGCGCCTTGTATCCGCCATCATCATAATTGCCACCGCCGCGTTCGCCAGTGTGGCGTGTGGCGCAGTCTCTGACAAAGATTGCCCGGAGGGATCGGAGCGTTGGATCGAGTATCAGCTCTTCATGGGGCGTAGCGGACCCGACGGCACGAACGTCGATGACAAAGCGTGGGAGTCGTTCCTAGCCGATACTGTCACTCCTAGTTTCCCGGATGGTCTCACCGTCCTCGACGCCAAAGGCCAGTGGAGGGGTTCGAGCGGGGAGATCCAGCGTGAAGCGTCGAAGCAACTCACCATCCTTGCACCGAGCGAGGACAAAAGCGCCGCGGACCGCATCGAGCAAATCGCGAACGACTACAAAACGCAGTTCGAGCAGGAATCAGTCCTCAAGACGGTGAGCGAGACCTGTGTCTCGTTTTGAAACCGGGTGTGACGGCGTACATTGGTGGGCCCGGTGGGATTCGAACCCACGACCTTCGGATTAAAAGTCCGCTGCTCTGCCGAACTGAGCTACAGGCCCTCGCATAAGGACGATTCTAACCGTAGGGTTCGCCTTCATCGGCAAGCAGCGATGCCCGTCCCGCGCGATGAGGGCGGTCTTGCACGCTACCCACTACCGTCGCTCGCAACTGGATTCCCAACGCACGGATGACCTTGAGCACCGTTGCAAACTCGGGATTGCCGCTCGGCGAGAGTGATTTGTACAGGCTCTCGCGCCCCAGACCGGTTTCGCGGGCTAGCCAAGACATGCCTTTGGCACGCGCGATATCGCCGAGAGTGGCAGCTACGACGCGGTGGTCGCCGTCCTCAAGCGCCGCTTCGAGATAGGCGGCGATGTCGTCGTCATTTTTGAGATGCTCGGCGGCATCCCAAGTTGTCGTTTTGATCTTGTCCATCGTTCCGTCCCTCAAATCTCTTTCGCCAAGCTCTGTGCTTTCCTGATGTCCCGCGACTGCGATCCTTTATCGCCGCCGGCGAGCAACACCACGACCTGTTTCCCGCGTTTGCAGAAATACACTCGATATCCCGGCCCGTACGGTATTCGGAGTTCAGAAACTCCGCCACCGACGGATTTGGCATCGCCGATCAGCCCTAGCGACATGCGACGAATCCTGACGAGGATGCGCGATTTGGCTTGACGGTCTCGCAGTCTGCGGAACCATCGTTCGTAGTTTTCTGTCTGCTGAATCTCGATCATATCACAAAACGTATCCTGTAGGATACGCATTCTCTCAGAATCGGCAACATCTTCGCGGGACTTAAAATTGTTAAGTCTAGACCGACATTTACGCCCCGAAGATGCCAGACCAAACCTTTACCGCCGACGTAGTACGCGAGCAGTTCCTCAAGTTTTTCGAGGAACGAGAACACCTGCGGTTGCCTTCCGCATCGTTGATTCCCGCCGGCGACCCGACTCTGCTCTTGACGACTGCCGGGATGGTGCCTTTCAAAGCCTACTTCTCGGGCGAACTCACGCCGCCATCGCCACGCATCACGACGGCGCAGAAAAGCTTCCGCACCACCGATATCGAAGAGGTCGGGGATGTTTCCCACTTGACGCTCTTCGAGATGCTCGGCAATTTCTCGTTCGGCGACTACTTCAAATCCGAGTCTTGCAAGTGGGCGCTGGAACTGTGCCTCGGCGTCTACGGCATGGAGTTTGAGCGCGTCTATCCGACGGTCTACACCGACGACGATGAAGCGTACGAGATCTGGCGCGACCTCGGCGTGCCTGCCGACCGCATCTCGCGGCTTGGCGATGAAGACAACTGGTGGGGCCCCGCCGGCGACGAAGGCGCGTGTGGTCCTTGCAGCGAGTTGAATTACTACCTTGGCGATATGGACGACATCCCATCGCCCGACGCAGCGGTTCGTGGCACCACCTGGGGACCGGGCATATCCGACGATTTTCTGGAGTTCTACAACCTCGTATTCACCCAGTACTACCGCGATCGCGATGGCAACGACGAGCTGTTGCCGAAGAAGAACATCGACACCGGCATGGGTTTCGAGCGCACCTGCCAGATTTTGCAGGGCAAAACCAATGTCTACGAAACCGACGTGTTTTCGCCGCTGATTGACCTTGTCGCGGGTCGTGCCGGCTTACGCTACGGCGACGACGAATCCGCGGATCGTGCCATACGCGTCGTTGCGGAACACGGCCGATCGGCATCATTCCTGATCTCAGATGGGGTAGTGCCGGGTAACACGGGACGGGGATATGTCCTGCGGCGCGTGATTCGGCGAGGCATGCTGTTTGGTCGCGAGTTGGGGCTTTCCGGTCCGATCCTTCCGCAGATCGCCGATGCGACGTCATCTCAGATGTCGCATGTCTACCCCGAACTCGCTAGCAACCTTTCGTTTACACAACACGTTCTCCAACGCGAAGAGGAGTCGTTCGAGGCAACGCTAGACCAAGGCGCTCGGATCCTTGACAATGTTATCGAGGATGAAAAATCCTCCGGTTCGACGACGGTACCCAGTGCTTCGGTGGTTCGTCTATACGACACGTACGGTTTCCCGATCGAGATGACCGCGGAAGTCTCCGCCGAAAAGGGGATGGACGTGGACCTCGATGCGGTGGACGCCGAGATGGAGCGTTTGCGCGCGCGTTCACGTTCCGACGCCAGCATGTTCGATTCGGATTCCGACGCCGATGCGCTTTACCGCTCGTTCGGTGTTGAAGAGGTGCCGTTCCTCGGCTATCGCACGCTGACCGCGGACGCCGAGGTGATCGGTATCGTCAAAGACGGAGAACCTGCCGAACGCGCCGCATCGGGCGAAAAAGTCGATATTCTCCTCGCTGAAACACCGTTCTACGCCGCGCGCGGTGGGCAAATCGGAGACACCGGTTGGATGCGTGGTGCCGACTCGAAGGTGTCGGTCGAGGATTGCCAAGCACCGTACGGACATCTGAACGTGCATTCATGCTGCGTCGATTCCGGCTCCATTGCAGTTGGCGATGTCCTCACCGTAGAGGTCGATGGTGACCGCCGCGAAAAGATTCGGCGCAACCACACCGCGACGCATCTCGTCCACGCCGCGCTCCGCGAGGTGTTAGGCACCCACGTCAGGCAGTCCGGTTCGCTAGTCGCGCCTGACTATCTGCGTTTCGACTTTACCCACATGGACGCGTTGACCCCCGACGAGATTCGCAGAGTGCAAGATCGAGTCAACTTGGCGATCCGAGCGAACCTTCCAGTTGATGTGCAATGGACGACATACGGTAAAGCGGTAGATGAAGGCGCGTTGGCGTACTTCGGCGACACATACGAACACGATGTCCGGACCATAAAAATCGATGCGCCTTGGAGTTACGAACTGTGCGGCGGCACCCACATGGACGCGACTGGCGGCATCGGCATTTTCATCATCGTGTCGCAGTCCGGAATCGGTTCTGGGATCCGAAGAATCGAAGCCGTGACCGGTGTCGGCGCCGAAAAAGAGGTGCAACGGCGTTTCGGAATTGTCGATACCGTCGCGTCGACCCTGCGCGTTGATGACGGTCATGTCATTGACCGAACCGCGTCGTTGCTCACCGAGTTGGAAGATGCGCGCCGCCGCGCTGACCAGCTTGAGGAACAGCTCCTGCGTCAGTCGGTCGATGGCGAGGCGGCAACGGAAAAACTCGATTTCGACCTCGATATCGAAGGATCGGCGATTCCGGTGCAAGTCCGCAATCTGCCCGCGTCCAACATTGATGCGATGCGTCGCACTGGCGACCATATGCGGGACCGTCTCGGCAGCGGATTAGTGGTGCTTGGTAGCGTCGTCGGTGATCGTCCAGTCATCATCGTCATGGCGACGTCAGACCTCGCCGGAAACGTGCTTCACGCCGGACAGATTGCGAAGGGCATCAGCGCAACTATCGGCGGCGGTGGCGGCGGGCGACCGGACGTCGCTCAAGCCGGCGCTAGAGACCCTTCACGCGTCAACGAAGCGTTGAACAATGCCCGTCGCGTCATCGAAGATTTGACCAGCAATAAAGGAGATGCGGTCTGATGGTCGCCGACATTCATCGTCGCAAGCGTCCGGGTCGATGCCTGGGCATTGATTTCGGTTTGGCGCGCGTCGGTTTGGCGATGTCTGACCCAGCCCGCGTCATCGCATCACCGCTTGAAACCGTCGTAACTGAAGACGCGCTGCATCGCGTCAAGTCGGTCGTTGACGAAAAAGATGTCTCGGAGGTCGTCGTCGGCGTGCCGTTGAACATGGACGGGAGCATGTCAGAAATGGCAGAAGAGGCGATCGGCTTCGTATCGCAGTTGCGCGCCGTGATCGATGTGCCGGTGGTGACGCGCGACGAGCGATTGAGCACCGTGGAAGCCGAGCGGGCGCTTAATGCCGTCGATTCTCCGGCGCGCCGTCGAAACCGCGCCAAAGGACGCGTCGACTCTGCCGCCGCCGCGATCATCTTGCAGTCGTATCTGGACGGCGTCTGATTCGACGGCGTACCGCTGAACGAGAGCGTTCATCTAGGGGCAAATCGACGCCGATCCGAAACCGCGTTCGGTATAGCATTTAAGAACGCGAAATCCCACGAATCGACGAGTCTGCGAGCAATGTCCACCAGCAATTTCGGCATCATCGGCTACCCGCTAGGGCACACACTATCGCCCGTGTTCCAGAACGCGGCTTTGCAGCATCACGGCATTGACGAGCTGTTCGAGGCTTGGCCGACCCATCCGGACGATCTCACTGAGAAGGTAGAGAGTTTCCGAGCATCCGGTTTTCTAGCCAGTTGCGTCACGTTGCCTCACAAACAGGCTGTGATTCCGATGATCGATGAACTCGCCGACACCGCAGTAGCGGTCGGAGCGGTCAACTGGATCATCAACAACGACGGCCATTTGACCGGGCACAACACCGATTCCCCCGGGTTTCTGCGTGCCCTCACTGAGTTGGGAGGGTTCAATCCTTCCGGCAAATCGGCTTTGGTTTTCGGTGCTGGCGGCGCGGCGCGAGCCATCGTCCACGCTCTGAAAACATCCGGTGTCGCATCAATGACCATCGCCAATCGCACGGAGTCGCGCGCTCAAGAACTCGCGGCTGATTTTTCAGACGATGGCTTGACTATCGAGACTAGCGGATTGGATGAGCCCGATTTGGACGAAAAATCGAGAGCTGCGGATCTGCTGGTCAACACCTCCTCGATGGGCATGGACGGCGGTCCGGCTCCAGATGCCACGCCGGTAACCGCGGACGCGATATCACCCGACGCCGTGGCTTACGATGCCGTCTACGCGCCGCCGATGACACCGTTCCTCAAAGAGGTCGAAAAAGCCGGCGCAAAATCGCTCGGCGGATCGACGATGCTGTTGCTCCAAGGCGCGGTCGGATTTGAGTTGGCGACCGGAAAACCGGCACCAGTTGACGAGATGTTCGCGGCAGTGAAACGGGCCACATCGTAATGACGCACTTCCGATACCTCACCGCCGGCGAGTCGCACGGGCCTGGTCTAACTGTCATCGTCGAAGGCGTGCCGTCTGGGTTGCCGTTCGACGAGGACTATGTCGAAGAGCAGATGGCGCGGCGGCAGAAGGGTTATGGCTCCGGTGGCCGGATGAAGATCGAGAAAGACCGCGCAGTCATTCGCGGCGGCGTGCGACACGGCGAGACGCTTGGTTCGCCAGTCGCGATGTGGATCGAGAACAAAGACTTTGCCAATTGGACTGACGCGATGTCGGTCGGCGCGGTTGGCGATGATGTCGACAAAAAGACGCATACGCGCATCGTGCCCGGACACGCTGACTTCCCCGGCGCGCTCAAATATCTGCACCACGACGTCCGCAACGTCCTCGAACGTGCATCGGCACGCGAAACCGCGGCGCGGGTCGCCGCATCAACCGTCGCGCGCCGTATCTTGGAGCAGTTCGACATCGAGATCAAGTCGCACGTCATAAGTTGCGGCGCTGAGAAAGCACCCGTCATTGATCCTGCCGATATCGAATGGAATGACGTCGAAGCGTCGGAGGTGCGGGCATGGGATGCCGATGCCGACGCGCGTTTCAGAACCGCCATCGACACCGCGAAGAAAGAACGCACAACCATCGGTGGCGTGATGGAAATCGTTGCCTTCGGTGTTCCAGTCGGGCTCGGGAGCCACGTCATGTGGGACCGCAAGCTTGATGGACGTTTGGCGCAGGCGATGGTCAGCATCAACGCAGTGAAGGGCGTAGAGGTAGGTTTCGGTTTCGACAATACCGCGCGATGGGGACGCGACGTCCACGATGTGATTGTTCCCGACCCGTCTGATACGCGGCGCTTCAGGCAGTTGACCAACCACGCTGGCGGAATCGAGGGCGGAATGTCCAATGGCAACCCCGTCGTCGTCCACGTCGCGGTGAAGCCCATCGCCACGATGACACGGCCCTTGCCGAGCATCGATATCAACACCGGCGAAGTTATCGAAGCGGCGTACAACCGCTCTGACATCTGCCAGATCGCCCGTGCCTGCCCGATCGGTGAAGCGATGATGGCTTTAGTCCTAGCCGATGCGTTCTTGGAGAAATTCGGCGGCGATTCCATCGCCGAGACGCGTCGCAACTACGATGCCTACATCGCGTCGCACCAAGAGTTCGGCGTCGGAGCGGTCGCCTGACGTTGGCCCCCAAAGGCAACATCTACCTCATCGGATTCTCCGGCACCGGGAAGTCGCTCAGCGGAATTCGCGCCGCCGAACTTCTGCGATTGCCGTTCGTAGACATGGACGACCTGATCGAGTACCGAACCAAGAAATCAATACCGCAGATCTTCGAGGAGGACGGCGAAACGGAGTTCCGAAAGATCGAAACCGGCATCCTGCGGGAAGTTTCAGCGAAGACCAGCCGCGTCGTATCGACAGGTGGGGGAGTGCCTACGGTGAAGATCAATCAAGACATCATGCGCGCGAGCGGAGTCATCATTCTTTTGACCGCATCGCCCAAGACGATCCACAAGCGATTGACGACGCGACAGAGCCGAAACCGAACTCTACGACCGCTCTTGGGCGATAACGCGCCAGAGCAGCGCGTCGCCGATTTGCTCGCTGATCGTCGTGAAGCGTATTCCTGCGCCGACCGGGCGATCGACACTGAAGGGTTGTCGCATCGCGAGGTGGCGGACGCCATCCGCGACGCTTGGCGCGAACTTAACGATTTTCAAGAATCTTCTCGAACCTCCGATGCTTAACTACATCCCATCCGCCGCGGAACCTGCGGCAACTGTCAAAACCTCGCAGGGCGATTACCGAGTAATGGTCTCCCGCGGCGCGGTGCAAGGCATCGGTCCAGAGATGCGTCATGCCGGATTGCAAGGCCGCGCTTTCTTGATCGCCGACTACTCGATGTTTCCGTTGCTAGTCCGACGATTGCATGAAGCGTTGGAGCGCGGCGGATTCGAGACTCACGCATTGATACTTGAGCTCGGTGAAACCGCCAAAACCATCGAGACGGCGACCAAAGTGTACGAGTGGCTCTCCGAGCAACGCGCCGAACGCACCGACTGCCTCGTCGCGATGGGCGGGGGTGTCACCACCGACCTCGTCGGTTTCGTCGCTGGTACCTGGCTACGCGGCGTCCCAGTAGTGCATGTGCCCACATCGCTTGCCGCCATGGTCGACGCATCAATCGGCGGTAAAGCCGCGGTAAATCTGCCCATCGGCAAGAACCTTGTAGGAGCGTTCAAACAGCCGCGACTTGTCGTTCACGACATCGATTTCCTCGATACGCTTCCGCGCCGAGAGTTGGCAGCCGGATGGGCCGAAGCGATCAAGCACGCTCTGATCCTCGATGACGACCTGTTGGACACCTTCGAGGCGAACGCGGACGATCTAGCAATCCTCGCCGGCGATCTGGTCGAACCGGTAATTCGACGCTCTGTAGAAATCAAAGCCGAAGTCGTCTCTGCCGACGAGTTCGAGACCGGCGATGACCGCGTTTTGCTCAACTACGGGCACACCATCGGACACGCCATCGAAGCGGTTACCGAATACGGAACCTACTTGCACGGCGAAGCGGTCAGCATCGGCATGATGGTAGCCGCTGGCATATCGCAGCGTGCCGGGTTGATATCCGAAGAGCTCGTTAATCGCCAACGCGCCATACTGGAACGCTTTCAACTGCCCGTCACCCTCGAAGGTGTCGATGCCGAAACACTGATCCGCGCCACCGCCAGCGACAAAAAGGTGCGTGGCGGGAAGATCCGATGGGTCCTGTTGCGCGGAGCCGGCAGCTCCACAACCAGCCGCGACATCTCCCAAAGAACCGTCCGCGCAGCCCTAGCCGACGTAATCACAGACGCGGAGTAACAGGGCACGGCGCCCCGCTATACCAATCCCAAGGGTTCCCCCGTTGACGGGGGAAATGTCCGAAGAGGGGGCACGCCGACGTGATTTCGAGCGCGGATTAGCCTGCGTTATACCGAACCGCCGGCTACTGCGGGGACGATGCTGACTTCATCGCCGTCGGATATGGCAGTGTCGATGCCGTCCAGGTACCGGATGTCCTCGCCGTTGATGTAGATGTTGACGAAGTGGCGCAGTTCGCCCGAATCGTCGCAAAGTCGCGCCTTGATGCCGGGGAACGACCCATCGAGCGATTCGATAATCGCTGCGACATCGCCGCCGTCGGCACTGACCGTAGATTGCTGATCTGTCAGCCGTCGCAACGGCGTCGGTATCTTAACTGAAACTGCCATTCTCTCTTTTGCTCCGTCAACCGCCAGCGCCCGGCGCGGCGTTCAAGATTCAGGTTCTGTGATGAAACCTGATTCTAGACGATGTATCGCGCGCACTCTGATGGTGTGCCAAGGGATTCTGTTTTGACAGTCGCAACTCCTAGGTGTCGATCTTGAGCAGCTTGCCGACGTTCTCGTAGGTGTCGGCGATGTGCAGGGATGCGAAGATCGCCCGCATTTCGGGAGACCATCGCCGCCATTCAGGGATCGCGGCGTCTACGGCGTGGACGGTGCGGGCCACCGACGTGGACGCGTAGGAGACCGGCGGGTGCTTGACTGCCTGCTCGATGTCTGAGAAATCGTCCATGCAGTCGAATGTACATCATCGGCGTTTGAGTTTCTTGACGATGAGCGAATAGTTGTCGGGGTTGCCCCACACCACGAAATACCGCTTGCCGGTGAATTGGGTGATCGGACTGTTCCCGGTTTTGGTCATGCACTGGTTGTAGTTCTTATAGGGGCGCGGATGCTGGCAGTTGTGCTCGGGTTCTGAAAGTACGATTTCCCACCACGAGGGGCTCCATCCCGGAATGGACTTTACGTAGTCCTCCACGTCGCACGGTGTGCTGATGTACAACGCGTACAAGCCATTGTCCGGCGGCGTGAACACGTACTCTTGGTAGTCGTCGGAATTGAATGGCATTCCGTGGTAAACCCAGGGCGTGTCTTTCTCTCTGGGCGCGCACCAGAAATCGCCGGACCACTCGTCGGGGACCAACTCGGTCGGTCCGTCCGCGACGGCCGGCGTTGCGAACATCGCGACGGCGGCGACGGTGGCGATGATGGATATCGGGATTCCGATAACGGCGAATGATGTCAGGAATGCGGGTTTCATGGTTGGGCTCTCTCCTAGGGCGTTGGTTGGTGAGTGCGCCTTGGTCGATCTACAACGGCCATGAACCACCAGCGCGCGGCGTTCAAGATTCAAGTTCTCTGATGAAACCTGATTCTAGACGATGTATCGAGCGCGCTCTGATGGTGCATCAAGGGATTCCAGGCTGATGGTCGCAGAGACGCAACCGCATCTGTATGGAGCACGATCGCGCCGTTGATGCGCAGGGCATGAGTAGCAGAAGGACGAAGGTGCTGTGTACGAGTTCCACAAGCGGTGAATGCAGGCTTGGATCACGGTAATTTTACAGGCATATTAACCGTAGTCCGAACCATGTTCGGCGTGATATGACTGTGGCACTTGATGTCGATTCTTGCGAACACCGCTGTCATTCCGAGCGTAGCGAGGAATCTCGTCATGGCGCCATTTCGTCGCGTGAGATTCTTCACTCCGCTTCGCTATGTTCAGAATGACGTGTTCCCGGTCCGCGGGTTTTGCAGTGGTATCCACACAAGGGCGTGCCCCTACGGGTGCGTGTTGTTTGACGGATTGCGCGACGTTTGGCGTACCCCGCACGTCCCCGGGGCAGCCACAGGGGCGTGCCCCTACGGAGTATCCCAGTCCTCTATGGCAACGATGTCTACATCCGTGTGTTTGGTATCGCTGATGACGAAAATATGGCGCGATATTTTGCGGTTACAACCCTATCAAATAGCACTGTAATGCTATAATAGTGCAAGGTCGAATCATGTCTATCGCTTGTGTCAAGATCCAACACTTGCCGTTCCAGTGCGAAGTGGCGAGGTCGTCCAAGTTCGCGGGGCGTCTGCTCATCATCTATCACGGCGAGGAGTCGCGTCCCATCGTTCTGGATGCGTCGCCGAATGCCCGCGTTCGTAGCGGAACGCCGCTTGTTAGGGCGATGTCGATACATCCCGAGGCCGCGGTCATACGCGCCGATGAAGCGCTCTACGATGCGCGCTGGCAGGAAGTCGTCGAGAGCCTTTTGGACATTAGCGACCGCGTGGAGGACGCGATACGAGGCAACGCGTTCGTGGCGATTGACGGCCTGTCCGAACTCTACGGCGGTGAAGAGCAGATCGTGTCTCTGATATCCGATGCGACATCCAAGCACCGGTTCGAGGCACGTATCGGAGTCGCTCCCGGGCGTTTCCACTCGTATTGCGCCGCGGTGCGAGCGCAACCATCGCAACCGATACGGCTGCCGAAGTACCGAGCTGCGGTCAAAGACTTCATCGCACCCATGCCGGTCGATCTATTGCCGTTGGAGAGTCGCGCCATCGATATGATGCACGACTTCGCACTCGACACGATGGGTGACTTGGCGGTGCAATCCGTCTCGGCGTTGCAGGCGCAGCTCGGAGCCGACGGGCGACGTGCATGGGACCTGGTGAACGGCATCGACCGCACCAGATTGAATCCCGTCGAGAGGTCGCGCACGATCATCGAAGAGCTCCAGTTCCCCTGGCCAGTCGCCAGCATGGACGCGCTGTCGTTCGGCATTCGCACCCTTCTAGATCGTGCATTTGCCGGTGTCCAACGCATCGGCAAATCTGCTGGGCGCATGGATTTGCAGTGTGAAATGTCGGATTCCGAGCGGTGGACCTATAGCCACACCTTCAAGGAGCCCACCGACTCGGCGATGCTCGCACATGGTGTCGTGATGACATGCATCGAAACGATAGTGCAGAGCGATACCTCACCGATCAGGAGCCCGGTCGAGAACATCGACGTCGAACTCTCACGCCTCGGTCCCGCCCGGTCTGAACAGTCGGGCATGTGGGACCAACACGAAAAGGGCGATCTAGATACTGCGCTGCGACAGTTGAGCGCAAAACTGAACTCGTCCCCGATAAAGACGGTAGTGGATGTAGAGCCATGGTCACGAATCCCCGAAAGACGCCAAGCGTTGGCGGAACTTACCAGCCGTTGAACATGCCGATACCTGTGAAGGTCGATAGCTCACCGGACGGACAGCCGGTCAGCGTTGCCGAGACGCGCAAAGGACGGTCCGTGCCGACGCGCGTCGAAAACATCATCGACGTATGGGAACTTGACGACGAGTGGTGGCGCGCAACATCGATTAGGCGCCGGTACTTCCGATTGCTGATGGGAACCGGGCGCGTGTTGACCGTGTTCAGAGACCTGAGTTCCGGTGCATGGTTCCGACAGGAATACTGAGCCATGTCGAGATACGTCGAACTGCGAGCCATGAGCTGGTACTCGTTCATGGAGGGAGCATCATCAACCGATGAGATGCTCGGACGCGCGCACGAGTTGGGATACGACGCGCTCGCCCTAGTGGACCGCAACAACATCACCGGTGCGCTCGAATTCTCCGAAGCCGCCGAAGAACTGGGCATCAAACCGATCACCGGCGTGACGCTCATGCTCAGCGACGAGGGCGACGATGAACCGTCTTCACCGATCACACTGATCGCCGAGAACCGGCGCGGCTACGCCAACATGTGCAACCTCATAACGTTCGCACATATCGCCGCTGATCGCACCAACCCCATCTTGTACGCCCGATACATCCCCGGACGCACCGACGGACTGATCGCACTGATCGGAGAGCCCGACAGCCGAATCGCCGTCGCCGCTTCCGATGGTGCGATGACCCTCGCCGACAGCATTGTAGAGCGATTCGTCGAGTGGTTCGGCAGAGAAAACGTCTTCATCGAACTGCAACGACACTTCGTTTATCGCGACTTGGAGCGAAACCACGCGCTAGCCAACCTCGCGCATCGCAACGGCATCGAAATGGTCGCTACCGGTGGTGTGTGCTACCACGAACGGGAACGTAGCCGACTGCACGATGTCCTCACCGCCATAAGACACAACCTCACACTCGAGACATCGCATCGTCAGCGCAAAGCCAACTCGCACTACGAACTGAAATCGCCGGAACGCATGGCGAAACTCTTCCGCGAGTGGCCGCGCGCCGTAGAGAACTCCCGCCGCATCGCCGACCGGTGCCAATCGTTCAACGCCAAGCAGATCAACTATCGATTCCCACGCGAGTCGGTACCGGAAGAGTTTTCAAACGAGCAAGAGTATCTCGAACACGTCTGCAACGAGGCGGCGAAACGACGCTACGGACGCATCACCGAGAAGGTGCGAAATCGACTCGAACGCGAGTTCAGACTCATCAAACGACACCGATTAGCCGGCTTCTTCCTGCTGTATCGGCGCGTCATATCGCTGGCGCAAGACGTGGCGATAGAGCTTGGGCACTCATCTTCCGAAGTGCCGATCGAGGAGAAACCGCCCGGAAGGGGACGCGGATCGTCCGTCGCGATGCTTGTCGGCACGCTCATCGGACTCTCGCACATCGACCCGCTCAAGTACGACCTCCCGCTGGAACGCTTCATCTCCGAAGACGAACTCTTGAACGTGCCGGACATCGATCTGGACTTCCCCCGCGACATTCGCGAGGCGTTGATACTGCGCGTCTTCGAGGAGTTCGGATGGGACCACGCCGCTTTGACCGCGATGCTTCCCACCTACAAGCTGAAGGGCGTCGTGCGTGATGCTGGCAAGGCTTTGGGTTTGCCGCCGCTCGAACTCGATCTATTGGCGAAGCGCGCCGAATCGAGCAAAGCCCAAAACCTCGCATCCGAGATGCAGCGCATCGACGAACTCAAAGATAAGGTCGATCTTCCCGGATGGCGCGATCTGATCGAGATCGGCGCGCAGTTGCAGGGCTTCCCGAAAGGGCTCGCTCAGCATCCGGGCGGAATGATTATCAGTTCCACGCCGCTCATCGACATCACACCCGTCCAACCCAGCGCGATCGGTGGTCGATACATCTGCCAGTGGGACAAGCACGGTGCCGACAGTGCTGGATTCCTAAAGATCGACTTTTTGGCGTTGGGCGCGCTTTCGCAGATGCAGGAGTGCCTCCAACTGATCGAGAAGCGCACCGGATCGCACATCGACTTGAGCCGTGTCGACTTCTACGACGATGCCGTGTACGACGATTTAGGGCGTGGCGACACCGTCGGCGTGTTCCAGGTCGAATCGGCGGCCCAGATGCAGACGATAACGCGTTTGAAGCCACGAAATCTATACGATCTCGCTCTCGAGGTGGCGGCGGTACGTCCGGGCGTTGGTGCCAACGACGGGGTATCTGAGTTCATCCGCCGCCGCAACGGGCAGAAGTGGAATTACGACCATCCATTAGAGCAGCGCGCGCTGGAGAAATCGCTCGGCATAATCCTCTTCCAAGACCAAGTCGTCACGCTCGGCATGGATGTCGGCGGCATGACCGCTTCCGAAGCCGACCAGATGCGGCGCGCGTTTCAACGGCGAAACAACGACGCGCTGTTGAAGCGCTACTGGGATCGATTCCGCGATGGTGCCGCGCAGCGCGGGGTGTCGGAGAAGATCGCCGAGAAGATTTTCCTCAAGTTCAACCCACACTACATGTTCCCGGAGGGACACGCCCTCGCCTTTGGCGTTACCGCGTACCACATGGCGTGGCTCAGACGCCACTATCCGACCGAGTTTTACACCTCCATCTTCAACGCGCAGCCCATGGGCTTCTGGCCGCTTGAGACGCTCAAGCAGGACGCCGAACGCATGGGCGTCACGTTGCACAGCCCGGACGTCAACATCAGCGAAGCCAAGTGCGTGCCAGAAGGGGAGAACGCATTCCGACTCGGTTTAACTTTCGTGCGCGGACTCAACGCCGATTCGGCAGAAACCATCATCGGAAACCGCACTTGGAACGGCCCTTATCGTTCACTTTCAGACTTGGTTTCCCGCTCTGGAGCGCAACGCGCCGCACTCGAAAATCTCGTCAAATCGGGTGCCTGCGACAACTTGATCGGTGCTTCCGATCGCCGTCAAGCGCTCTGGGAGATCGGACTGCGCTATCAAGCCAGCGGAGCGCAGGGACGCCTGCAAATCGATGTCATGCAGGACATGGCCGCGCTAAAGCCAGCACTACAGCGCGACCAGATGACCTACGAATACGAGACTTTAGGGCTATGGACCGATGGGCACGTTATGTCGACGATGCGAGATATGCTGTCCGAGCATCGCATCTTGAACAGCACCCAGCTAGATGACAAGTCCGACGAAGAGCGCGTTGTCGTCGCCGGCAAAGTGTTGAGACGCCAACGACCGCTCGGAAAGATGGTGTTTATGACCCTCGAAGACGAGTTCGGCATGATACCGCTCGCCATACCACCCGCCACCTGGACCAACTACCGCGACGTTCTGCGAATGCCGATAGTCATCGCCGAGGGCACCGTGTCACGCAAAAACGACACGATGAACATCATGGTGCACGAAGCCTGGCCCCTGACGCCCAGTTACACCCCACGCGCCACCATCCCTGATATCAGCCACAACTTCCGATAGGGCAATACCCAAACCCTGACCGGTCGGTAGCTTCGATTCAGCATATCAAGCCGCGACGCCCATAAGCATCTCGTCGAACGAGGCGATGGTGGCATCGATCGTCGATACACTGATCGAGTCGGCGACAGCGTCCATCGTTTTCAAACCGCTACCGGTAATCAACGCTACAGTCTCCTCATCGCGAGCAATCGCGCCGCTATCGGCGAGTTGCTTGAGCGCCGAGATGACCACACCGCCGGCGGTTTCAGCAAATATACCCTCGGTTTCCGCCAGCAGTCGAATGCCCGCGGCG
Organism: Dehalococcoidia bacterium; assembly: GCA_963662485.1. Taxonomy (GTDB): domain Bacteria; phylum Chloroflexota; class Dehalococcoidia; order Lucifugimonadales; family Lucifugimonadaceae; genus Bin127. The sequence continues at coordinate 1,278,050 of OY759581.1, forward strand.
ACATCCTCTTCAGGAACGATGCAGCCTTTGCCGCCAGTTTCGGTTGTGATTTTCGCCGAATAGTAGCCGTCCGCCGGGTTGCCGATAGCCAATGACTTCGCGATGGTGTCTGGCACCACCGGGCGCGGATGCGTCTCGCCTTCTTGGACCGCGGTCGCGACTGGCGCGCATCCTTCGGCTTGCGCGGCGTGCATTGATGTCTCCGCATCGTCGATCAGACCGAGATCGGTGAACTCTCGCAAACCCTTCCAGACTTTGGTCAACAGTGATCCCGACGCGACGGGCACGATGATGTGGCGAGGTGCGCGCCATCCCAACTGCTCAGCGACCTCGAAACCTAGCGATTTGCTACCTTCCGAGTAGTACGGACGCATGTTGACGTTCACAAACGCCCAACGACGTTCGTCAGCGAGTTCGCTACAAAGACGGTTCACATCGTCGTAGTTGCCACGCACGAGGATGACCGAACCAAAAATCGCCGCCATGTTGATCTTGGCGCGCTCAAGATCATGCGGCACGAAAACCATCGTGTTCAACTTGGCTTTACGTCCGTGAGCGGCGGTAGCACCGGCGAGATTGCCGGTCGAAGGACATGCCAGAGTGTCGAAACCGAACTCCACAGTCTTGGTAGCAGCAACCGATACGACACGGTCCTTGAAAGAGTGCGTCGGATTGGCGGTGTCGTTCTTGATCCAGAGATTGTCGAGACCGAGAACCTCGCCGAGATTTTCCGCCTTGATTAGCGGCGTCAAACCGGCACCGATATCCACCGCGTTCGTCGCGTCGGTTGGCAAAAGGTCGGCATAGCGCCACAGCGTCGCCGGACCACGTTCGATCGATTCTCGGCTGATCGAACGACTGACCGCATCATAGTCGTATGAGACTTCGAGCGGCCCGAAGCAGAAATCGCAGACGTAGAGCGGCTCGATAGGGTAGTCGGAACTGCATTCTTTGCAGCGAAGACCGTTAACGTTAGGCACGGGCACAAGTTCCTTGATGTTGCGCTGATGCCTGACACACCTGCGCATGGGAACCTGAGAGGTTAGACCCGTGCCGGGAGTGACAGCAGCAGCTTGTTGATCCTAAGCTCGCTGATTCACCGACTGTTCCGAGCACCACTTGGGATCGGCGCGCCAGAACAACGTATCGACTCGATGTTAATCGCAGATAGGGGAGAATGTCAATTTTGAAGCGAAGTGGCAGGGACAGGAGCGGTCGCCGAATAAACGGCTAAACGCATCAATACGGGTACCTACGAACCTCTTCCTCGTGCTCCAATCTCATCTTCTCACGTTCCGTCCGCCGACCTTCTGCAAAACCGCGCGCGTATTCCGCAGCGGACCGAGCCTCGATCGCGTCCCATTTTTTCAGCAACGCGTCGATCTCTTCCCTTTCCCTGCGCCTTACGCGGTCAATGTACCAAGCCGAGAGTGTCAAAGCAGCCTCCAATTCGACCATGCTCAAGATCCCCGCGAAAACCAACATCGGGGTTCCTGCGGCAACCTCATTCAGTAGTGTATCAACTACATGCTCATCGGGAGACAGAGCCAAAGATCGCCAAGTGTGCAACCCGATCAACAACCCGCCTTGCAAGACGAGCAAGATAAAAAACGCGCCGCCCCATTTCGCGGGTACTGACCAAAGAGACATTCGTTCCTCAGGTCCACGAGCCGCGCCTTTGATTCGCTCGCGCGTTGCACGATTTCGGCCTGTAGTTGCTGACATACGTGCATATTATAATACACATGAATTTCATCTGTGACGCAAAGATTGCAAAAAACGTACCGTATATTGGACGGCACCATTGGCGGCGAAAACGGTGCTAATCAACCCGCGACCGGATAAAACTCGGCATGTTCGCCCATCGTGGGGTGATTGCGCTTGGGAATCAGGACGGTGCGCCGAACCGACAGAACCCGTTCGTTTCGCTGATTGTAGCCGAAGCAATCCAAACGTACGACGCCGCGATCGCCCTTTGAAGTCTCCCATTTGTCTAGCACAACCGCTTCTGAATAGATCGTATCTCCGTGAAAAGTCGGCCCCTCGTGTGTGACCTTCTCGTATTCCAGAGCCGCGATTGCCCGACCCGAAACGCTCGGCACGCACTGACCGATGACGATGGCGAACACCAATATCCCGTTCACCAAGCACTTCTGATGCTCGGTGTGATTCTCGGCATAGTTGGCGTCGATGTGGATCGGGTTCTGGTTCTGCGTCAGTAGCGAAAACCAAGTGTCGTCGGCCTCTGAAATCGTGCGTCCCGGCCAGTTGCGATACACGTCGCCAATCTCGAAATCCTCGAAAAACCGCCCGAAAGTTGGATCGCCGTTGCTGGTCATGGTGTGTCTCCTGTCTCCTAGTTCAGATTACGAATGGTACTCTCACTCTTCGATTTCGACACCCGCTCTCGCGAGAACGTTGCGGGCGCGAGCGACTACTGGAGCATCGATCATCTCGCCATCCAACGACGCGCTGCCGTGCCCCGACAACGCGGCGGTTCTTGCAGCGTGCATAACTCTTAGGGCGCGCTCGACCTCCTCATGTGAAGGAGTGAAAACCGCCTGAATCGTGTCGATCTGTGCCGGATGGATCGCGAACTTGCCGACGTATCCCAATCGACGCGCCAATCCAGCTTCACGCCTCAGACCATCGGGATCACGGAACTTCACGTACGGCGTGTCCAATGCCTCTACATCGGCCGCCCGCGCCGCCACCGCGACCGCCGACCTGGCGTAGAGCAATGATGCCTCGCCATACTCTTCCATGCGCCCGGTTTCCGTGTCTGAAACATCGACTTCCCGGCTGATGCCCATATCGGCGCTGAAATCTTCCGCACCAAAGGCTACCCAGCGCACCCGACTCGATGCCGAGCAAATGTCATACGCGTGCACGATGGCGCTGGCCGTCTCGATCCAAGGAAGTATGCCGACCGATCCGGTATCGAGACCTGTGTCCCTCTCCAATCCCGAAATCATTGAATCGACCGCGACGATGTCGTCGGCGCTCATGATCTTGCCGATGCTGATTGCCGCAATGTGGGGACCAACGACCGCCGCGAGGTCGTCGCGGGTCAAACCAGTCGCAAGTGAGTTGACGCGGGGAATCACCGGTTTCCCAATCGCAACCAACGAGGGCAGAGTGTCGGCGGTTACCTTGCGCGCCTCTTCCTTGTTCGACAATGGCACCGAGTCTTCCATATCGGGGATATACGCCGTCGGCGAGTATCGTGCCGCCTTGCCAAGCATGTCGGATCGGTTGCCCGGGATGAACAGCGGACACCGCATATCGAGGCGCGAATTCTGCGCGGGTGGTATTGAGGTGGGTGGCATAAACGACTCCTGAAAAGTTAGTTTAGAACCTAGTGATACACGAACGCCGCAAGATTCGTTTGGCTTTGCCGTCGCACGCCGCGTTGCGTGCCGCGCTGTCTGACGCGTTGTCGGCGGCGGTCGGCGATGGGTGCACCAGTTACGAGTTGACGAGCGACGTATGCGAAGCGGAAATCGTCATCACCGACGGTGCGACTGCGAGCGATGACTTATCCCTGCTGCCTGACACCGTCAAATTTCTCCAACTCGTCGATTGCAGCTCAGGTGCGCCGCACGTCACCGATGCCGACCTCACGGTTGCCAACGCGTCGTCGATATTGGCAAGCCCAGCCGCTGATCGTGCCATCGAAATGGTGCAAACCGTCGCGAACCAAGCGGAGGGTAGCGCGCACGACATCGCCGGCATCATCGGATTCGGCACGCTCGGATACGAAATCGGCAAACGCCTCAGCGAGCTAGCATCTCAAATCTGGGTCAACGACATCCGCACGCCGCGGCAACGGTCATTCCAGCGAATAGGTGCCCGACGCTCATCCCTCGACATGCTGCTTTCAACTTGCGACATCGTATTCGTCGCAATCCACCACGGCCCGACATCGGATCCGCTCTTGACCACCCGCGAACTGGCTCTGCTAGGCACCGACACCACGATCATCAACTTCTCCGACCCTCGAACAATCGACATCCAAGCCATCAACGATCTAAACACCGAACAGGGCAGACGAATCAGCTACCGCGAGATACCTCAAGACACCGCCAACGAGCCGCTCCCACGCGATGTTGAACCAATCGCCGCGTGGATTCTGGACAACCTGACCCAGTGGACAACAGACCGACAACCCCGCTCAATCGTCGAAACTGTAACCTTCCCCACCGCCGGCGACCCCGCCTTCTGGGCATCCCGCATGGCACCCAGGCAAACGCCGGTTTAGGATTTCGCACCTGATTTCAAGGCGCGATGCCGATGAGAACGAGCGGCACCGCTTGGACGCTGTGCTATAGCTCGACTCACCGTTTTCAGTGAGACCCATTCCTGTGCCCGTTCACGGGCATGAGTTCGGTGGGTTGTTTGAACTCGCCGGCTAGGCGGATGCGGCGTTGGGCGTCGCGGAAATCTGCGTCTTGCTGTGCCGATTTCTCGATCTTGACGGCGCAAGCTTTGAACTCGGGCGTCTCGGTGATGAAATCGTAGGCGTCGGACGTCACGTCGTTGGTGCGGGTGATTTCCGGGAACGCGAATGACATGAAGACGAGTCCGCGTGGCGATTTCTCGGTCAACCGGGCGGCTACCGTAACTTTGCCGCGCCGTGATGATACGTCTAACAAATCTCCGTCTGTCAGACCCATCTCCGCGCCGTCGATCGGGTTGATTTCCAACATCTCGTGTGGCACGAGTTGCTGGAAACCGGTCGCTTTTCCAGTTTGAGTGCCCGTGTGATACGTCGAGCGACGCCGGCCGGTCGTCAAAAGCCAGGGATAATCCTCGTCCGGCTCTTCGGCAGGCGGGATGTGGTCGACTGGGGCGAAAAACCCGGGGAAGCCAGAAGCAAACTCGTCGCCGTGCAGGTATTCGGTGCCCGGATCATTCTCATCGCCACAGGGCCACTGAATGCCGCCGTCGCGATCCAGCCGCTCGTATGAAATCCCGCCGTAGATGGGTGTCACGCTCCGCATCTCCTCGAACACGTCCTTGGGCGAGTGTAACGATTGCGGTTTGCCCATGCGATCGAACAGTGTCAGCAGTATCTCAACGTCCGTTTTGGCTTCGCCCGGCGGGTCGATTGCAGGGCGTACCCGTTGCACTCGGCGCTCACTATTCGCAAACGTACCGTCGGACTCGGCAAACGCGGCGGCAGGCAACACGACATCTGCGAGTTGCGCCGTTTCGGTGAGGAATATGTCTTGCACAACTAGGAAATCGACGGAACGCAGCGCATGTTCGGCGTGGTTAGCGTGCGGATCCGAGACGATGGTGTTCTCGCCCATCACGTAAACCGCCTTGACGCGGCCTTTGATCATCTGCTCCATGGCGGTGATCTTGGTGATGCCGCGACGCTGCGGGAGTGGTTCGCCCCATGCGGCTTCGAACTGTTCGCGAATGCCCGGACGCTCTACCTTCTGATAGCCGGGTAGGTCGGTGGGGATGCAACCCGCATCGCCCGCGCCTTGAACGTTGTTCTGACCACGCAGCGGGTTCACGCCGCCGTAAGGCACGCCCAGAGTGCCGCAAAGCAGGCCCAGATTGCCGAGCGATTGGACATTGTGCGAACCGCAAGAGTGTTCGGTGATGCCGAGCGTGTAGCAGATTGACGCTTTGGGTGCGGCTGCGGCAAACTCGCGTGCCGTCTCGATAATCTCTTCCGCACTGACGCCGCATATCTTCGCCGAGTACTCTGGCGTGTACATCTGAACGTGTCGGGCAAACGCTTCGAATCCCTCAGTCCGATACTTGATGAACTCGCCATCGTGAAGTTTTTCGTTGATTATGACGTTCGCTACGGCGTTGAAGAACGGGATATCGGTGCCGACCTTGATCTGAACGTGCCGAGTCGCCCACTTCGTCAACTCGATTTTGCGCGGGTCTACGACGACGAGTTTGGCGCCGTTCTTGACGGCACGTTTCATGCGCAACGAAATGACCGGGTGCGCTTCGGTGGTGTTGGAACCGGTGACGAGCAGGAAATCGGAGCCGGCGAGTTCCTCAATCGAGTTCGACATCGCACCCCTGCCTACCATGACCGCCAGACCGGCGACCGACGGGGCGTGTCAAGTACGAGAACAGTTATCGATGTTGTTGGTGCCGATCGCTGTCCGCGCGAACTTCTGCATCAAGTAATTCGCTTCCGTCACCACCCGCGCCGAAGCCCAGCAGACTATCGAATCGGGGCCCTCGGTTGCGATCGCGCCCTTGAACTTGGTGGCAACGAGATCCAAAGCCTCGTCCCAACTCGCCTGCCGGAACGTGCCGTCTGGCTGTTTAACCAACGGGTGCCGCAACCGATCCTCGCTCCGCACGAATTCCCACGACGCGAACTGACCCTTGACGCAGAGCGAACCGCGACTGGGTGCAGAGAAATCGGGTTCCGCGCCGATGATATCGCCGTCGTGGGTCAGCAATTCGATGCCGCAACCCACGCCGCAATACGGACAGATCGTACGCGTGCGGTCTACGTCGTCGGCTTCAATATCCTGACTCACCACCTTGCGGTCTGTCAGTGCGCCAGTCGGGCAAGTGTTGATGCATTGCCCGCAGAAAGTGCAAGGCGAGTCGATCAACTCGTTGCCGAAGAACGTGAATATGCTCGAATCTTGACCGCGTCCATCGACGGTGATCGCCGCCGCCTGTTCCCAGTCGTTGCAGATGTTGGTGCAGCGGTAACAGGCGATGCAGTAGTCGTAATCGCGCTGGATAAACGGATTCTTGTCGTGTTCCGCTTTGGGTCGCACATCCAGCTTGGGGAACGCGTCCCACCGCGCATCGTATTCTTCTACAGCGCGGTCGAACTCTGTTGGTCCGACCTTATTCGTGTAGGGGTTCGCGTTTGGTGACGCCATCTCTGAAAGCAGCATCTCCAAGAGCGTCTTGCGGTAGCTCCGAATCTCGTCGGTGTGCGTCGCAACGTCCATTCCTTGCTCAGCGAACGCGGTGCAGGACGCTACCTGTTCCTTGCGCCCGTTCACATCGACATCCACGAGGCACATCCGGCAGGTTCCCTGCGCGCCGACACGTTCATCGAAACAGAGAGTAGGAACCTCAAATCCCGCTTCGCCGACCGCATCCAAAACCCGATCGCCATCGGCACACTTAACCGCAATGCCGTTAACGCGCACATCTAGCCAGCGCGTGCGGCCGTTCGTGCGAGATATGACTGATTCGGTTGTCAACTATCACCGTCCATGTCGGAAATCGCCCTAATTCTAAACAACCATGCACCGAGATGGGCAAGACGTTAGGCAACCATAGCGATGGCGATCAACGGACTCCGCCATTGTTGCGGTCTGATGGGGTCTAATTGCGAAGCGAATCCGCTACGTCATTCACCTGATTCTTCCGCCGATTCGGCACGAATCTCGCGTATCCGATGGATCAGGAACCAGACGACGACGGCGCAACCGATGATGACAATCGGCAGGGTAAAGGAGCGGGTGTATTCCCTCACCGTGTCGTAATTGTTGCCAAAGACATAGCCAGTCCAGGCCAAGAAGACGCACCACGGTAACGCGCCAAGGAAGGTGTAGATGCAGAACTTGAGCACGTTCATCTTCGCGATGCCTGCTGGGATCGAGATGAAGTGACGCACCACAGGGACGAGACGTCCGACAAAGATCGTTATCTCGCCGCGATCTGTGAACCACGAATCGGCGCGCTCAAGGTCCTTCCTTGTAATCAGCAGATACTTCCCGTAGCGTTCGATCAGCGGGCGTCCGCCGGCGCGGGCTACGTAGTACTCGGCTAACGACCCGATCACGCTGCCGATCGCGCCCCAGAGTCCGGCGACAAAGACCCACTCGACGCCCAATCCTTTGTCGAGTATCAACCGCCATCCGGCGAAGGGCATCACGATTTCGCTCGGTAGGGGAAAGGCCGTGCTTTCGAGAGCCATCAGCGCAACGACGCCGCCCCAGCCCATCAGCTCGTATACCTCAATGCTGAAGTCGAGGAGCCAATGTTCCACTGCCTCGATCAGATGGATGATGAAGTCCAACTCTCTATTCCTTGTCAAGTGATGCACAAAGGGCAGGGCAGAGGCCTAAACCCAAAATCGCCATAGCCGAACGATTCTAAAGCGATTCGACTAAAAACACACCTGACACCGCTTGAGGGCGATTTCTGTCTATTCGGAATCCGAGTGTTGGGGTCATGGGATTCCTCGCTGTGCTCGGGGTAACTGGTACGCGCCGTGTTTTGTGCGAGTCTGTGCGCGGGGGAGAGGTCGTTTACGAAATCGACGCAGCGACCTGCGCCGCCAACCGAAAGCCCAGATTTTGTTGCCGAAAGATGCTAGTTTCCCCGCAATCGCAAGATTTGCACTTGTTCAAAAGATGTTCCTAACTCATATTGCCGTTTGAAAGCGTGCCATCAAAGCGGAAACACACCATGTTTTGAAACTTCATCAAACTATGTATGATGAAAGATCGAACGAAGTCGAAACCAGAATGAACATTCGGCAAAGAATCTCGGCGGTGTCGCGAAAACCGTTGAAATCTGATTTGAAAATCTTCTAAACTAGTTCAAACCAAATGCGGAAAACTCGCCGTCTCAAACTGAAAACGACAGGTGACCACGCACTGGAGACCGCAAGATGACTACCGTCAACTACTTGAGATCCACTGAAAAGGTTGAACGCGCCGAAGAGATTCTCGGCGGTCCGCTCCGTGAAGTGCTACGAGAACGCCTCAACGAGCCCGGCGAGACGGTCAGCAGCATCGCCAAGGAGATCGACGTCCAAAAGGCAACCATCAACTACTGGATGGCCAAACTCAGCATCAACTATGCACGAGTAGCGCACTACTTCGACGAAGAAGTCAAGATTGTGTCGCAAGAGACTTCGGCGCTTATCGACGCAGTATTAGAAGCGGGCATTACGGAAGAAGAGCTGGACGCCTTCAATCCCGACGACGGCGAGACGCTGCGCGGGTTAAAGGCAAAGGGCATTCCAGCGTCGGACATCGCGCAGATGTCGCCGTCGCAAATCGTCGCACTCAAGCGCTTCTTGGGCCTCGGACTCACCAATGAACAGATCGACCTCATCGTTGCGGGCAACCTCGCCACCCTCTCGAACCTGTCGAAAAAGGGTTTAAGCGCCGATGACTTGGCGTCTCTAACCGATCGAGAAATCGAGTTCATCAAACAGGCACGTCAGGAGAGCATCGACCTCGAAGAACTCGCCGACATCGGACCGGAATGGTTGGAACTGATCCGAGACGCCAAGAAACGCGACCTCAAACCGGGCGCCATGTCCGCTGTAGACCCCAATTCCATCGCTGTCTTGAACCGAGTCCAAGCACGTGGTATCGATCTAGACCAACTAGACAAAGTCTCCGCTGACGATCTGAGTCTGTTGGACACGCTGCGTGAGAAACGGGAAAAGAACACTCCTACGTACGACAACATGATGGCAGCCATCCAATCGCTGTGATCCTGCGAGCGTCCTAATTCACCAAACATCCCCGTGTTTCCCTGAAACGCGCTATCGTAGAATTGTTTGAGTCTTAACGGCACATCTCGGGAGAACTCGGCATTGCGAATCGCTGATCATCTAGTTCAACGCGGCAAGCGTCGCCGCGGCCGCGTCGCAGTCGGCATTCTGACAATCCTTATGCTCATGTTTGCGGCGATTCCGTTGGCCGCTTGCACCGAAGTCGCCAAACCTACCGCTACCGCGGTGGCATTCGATCCCACGCCCGCGCCGCCGGGCACTCGAGAGCTGGTACTCGCCGGTGGTGCAGGGGTAGACCTGATCGCAATGGCTGAACCCGTCGAGTTGCCGGAAGGCGATGCGAGCAACGGAGAGCAACTTCACACCACTCTCGGTTGCGCCGCATGTCATTCCACCGGCGACGACGTAATCGTCGGTCCTGGTTGGCAAGGCCTCTACGCCCGCGCCGGCGACCGCACCGATATGGACGCCGACGAATACCTCGTCCAATCCATCACCAAACCCTCGAGTTTCATCGTCGAAGGCTTCACCAACGTCATGCCAGCGTTCGACTACCTCTCCGATCAAGAACTCGCCGACCTCGTCGCATTCGTAAAAGCGAACGAGTAAGCGCGTTCGGTGAGGGCACTGTTTCCTCCCGCGCCGCCGCCCGTGTCATTCTGAACGGAGCGCAGCGCAGTGAAGAATCTCAAGAAGCGATTGTTCACTGCGGCGTGACGAGATTCCTCGCTACGCTCGGAATGACATTGCTACGTTCGGAATGACAGCGTTCTTACGGAATGAAGACGTCGCCTGTTGAATGACGGCGTTGCGCTTGGATCGGCCGGATTATCTATCGGGCGTCTAACCCACCGCAGCTTTGCAAATCAGGGCGGCTTGGTAGCCAGCTGAGAATCCTCCGTCGATGTTGACCACTGAGACTCCGGCGGCGCATGAGTTCAACATGGTCAGCATCGCTGCGTAACCATCCAACCCAGTGCCGAAACCGTTGCTCGTTGGCACTGCAATCACCGGCGCTTCAACCAGACCCGCGACGACGCTTGGCAGGGCACCTTCCATGCCCGCAACCACGATCACAACACGCGCCGAACGCAGCGTGTCTTCATGCGCCAACAGCCGATGAATTCCTGCAACTCCAACGTCGTTGACTCTTTTCACCTCGCACAGCATCAGACGCGCCACAATCTCCGCCTCATCCGCCACCGGCGCGTCAGCAGTGCCCGCCGATACCAACACCAGACCATCATGGCGAGGTTCAAGACCGCGGTTGTCAGCGTATATCGCTCCGCAAGACTCGACGAAAACCGCTGACGGAATGACTGACTGAACCTGACGAAAAGCTTCCGAGTTTGATCGGGTAACCAGAACGACGCCTGACGCCTCGAAGATGCGGGCGGCGATGTTTGCCGTCTGTTCGGGCGTCTTGCCACTACCCATCACGACCTCAGGGAACCCGGTTCTACGCTCACGATCCAAGTCCACGGTGGCGTATCCCAAGTTGCCGCTGGGAATCGGTACCGACGCCGTAGATTGGGAAATTCCATCGGATTCTGGCGTCATCGTAGATCGTTCGGGTTCAAACTCGGTTTGAACTTGACGGGTTGCAAGCCGATTCCCGTTTACGCTGTATCATTGTTCGGATTAAACACCGAACCGCGACGGTCGATTTCGGTTCAAGACTCCACGCGATTCTAGAATGTTCGAGTCTTGGAGCGACCGAGCGCATGACGAAGACAAGAATTCGGGATTGAGCGGAATGAAAATCACTTGCATACAGGAAAACTTGGCACGAGGACTTCGCGACGTGCGGCGCGCCGTACCGACTAGGGCGACGCTGCCGATCACGCAGAACATCTTGATCGAGACCGAAGACGCACGCGTCAAGCTGTCCTCCACCGACCTTGAACTCTCGATCACCACTTGGGTAAGCGCGCAGGTCGAAGCACTCGGCTCGATCACCTTGCCGGCACGCACCTTGTTAGACACTGTCAGCAGCCTCGGAACGGGTAGGGTGGAGATCGAAACGACGGAAGAGCCGTACGGTGCCAACATCCAGACCACCTCGCAACGCGGCGATGGCCCAACGACGGTGGACACCAGCCTACGCGGATCGCCCAAAGACGATTTCCCGCCATTCCCCGAAATTTCCCCGAAACACCGCGTCAGAGTAGATGCCGGCATCCTGCGCAACGCGTTGGAACGTGTCGTGTTCGCCGCGGCAACTGACGACGCTCGCCCTGTCTTGACCGGTGTCAAGATGGAGGTAGAAGGCGATCTGGCGACGTTTGCGGCAGCCGACGGTTTCCGATTGTCTATCGAGAACGCACAACTCATGGATGCCGCCGAAGAGCCGTTCGAGGCGCTCATTCCCGCCCGGGCGCTCAACGAGCTGACCGGACTTATGGCCGGCAGAGCATCGACCATCGAGCTGATGGTCTCCGAGAGCGGGGGAGAGGCGATGTTCCGGATCGGCGACGAGATTGAGATGATTACCCAACTCATCGCCGGTACCTACCCTGATTACAAGAGCCTCGTGCCCGCAAACTCTGACACCACGATGACCATCTCGTTGGAAGGTCTTGACCAGCTGACGCGTTCAACACAAGTCATCGCCCGCGAGGGTAGCGCGATCGTCCGCATGGTCGCAAACGACGACGAAGGTCAGGGCAGGCTCACGCTATCTGCAAACGCAGAAGACTTGGGCAACACGGAAGGCACGCTCGATATCGACCTTGAAGGCGAACCGGGCAAGATCGCGTTCAACGTCAGATTCCTTAACGACCTCGTTGGGCACTCGTCTGGCGGCACCTCAAATCCCTCCGATTCTCCAGATTCGGAAGACAGTCCCCCCGGTTCGGAAAAGATGATCCTATCGATCACCACTCCATCCAGCCCGGCGGTGTTCCGATTGTCAAGCCATCCCGGATTCACGCACGTCGTAATGCCGATGTACGTGCAGTGGTAACCGGACCGCCCAAGCGGTTACCCGCATACATCAAAGCAGCGGTGATATCGCTGACGGCGCTTACGCTGTCAGTGATCGTCGTTGGTTGCGCCAGCGCTCCGAAAGCATCGTTTCAACTTACGACTACACCGACCGTTACGCCGGTTGCCAGTTCCACGCCGACTTCGACACCCACGCCCGAGTCGGCGACATCCATTGACCGTTACGACTTCGAGTTTGTCGAGGCGTTCGGCGGATACGAATGGGACCGCCCAGTTGACATCGCGTTTCTACCTGACGGCGAATCAGCATTGGTTGCCGAGCAGGTAGGGCAAGTGCATCGCGCTTTCATTGACGCGCGCCGCGATCCGATTCTCGTTTTCTCCATCAAAGAGCGCGTTAGCAGAGCATCGAACGAGGAGGGGCTGTTGTCACTCGCCCTCGACCCCGATTTCGAGAGCAACGGACGCGTCTGGATGTACTACTCGGTGCAGCAGGGATACCGAACGACGCGACTCTCATGGTTCACCGTCCAAGAGTTGCTTGCCGATTGGAGCAGTGAGCACATCGTCTACGAGCTGACGCAACCCTATCCGAACCATAACGGCGGCAAGATCGTGTTCGACAACGACGGCTATCTCTACTTGGGGTTCGGCGATGGCGGCTCGGCTGCCGATCCGAAAGGCAATGGACAAGACCTCACCAACGTTTACGGCACAATAATCCGGCTCGATGTTTCTCAGTCTAGCGCTGAAGAGCCGTACCGCATTCCGTACGATAACCCTTTCATTGACGATGACGATGTCCCGGATGAAATCTGGGCGTACGGCCTGCGTAACCCTTGGCGGATGTCGTTCGATCCCGAAACCGACAGTTTGTGGATCGGAGACGTAGGGCAGAGCCACCGAGAAGAAGTCAACGTCGTGAACACGCAGACCGACGGCGGCACCAACTTTGGCTGGAGCCGCATGGAGGGCAATGCCTGCTTCAAGCCGCGTAGCGACTGCGACCGTTCAGGGTTGACCATGCCGGTTGAAGACTACCCGCCCCGATCTGGCAACTGCTCGGTGATCGGCGGCATAGTCTACCGCGGCGACGCCATCCCGAAGTTGCAGGGCAGCTATATCTACACCGATTACTGCAAAGGCGATATTCGCATCCTAGACACCGACGACCTCACCGGCGGCAGCGTCTCAATCAAACCGATTGCACCCGATGTCACCGAGTACGACAACCCACAGATCGCATCGTTCGGTATCGACCTCGCCGGCGAACCCTACATCCTCCGCTTCAAAGGCCCCATCCTCAAAATGGTGCCGCGATAAGCAATGCGCGGCAGCACTAGAGGAAGCCGCTACAGGGAATATTGTCGAGGCGGACGCCACAACCGTCCCCTTCGCGAAGCGTAAGGGGACGCGGGCGAGCGAAGCGAGAACGCAGGGGATGCCCCGCCGGTATCCTCTGGACGATGCAATCCCGCGATCTACCCCTCCGGCCGTCGAAGTGGTCGGTAGCGGTAGTTGCGGATGCCGGGTGCCAACCACCAGATCGTGAAGACAACGACGACTGATAGCGCGCCGCCGAGGATCATCACCGGCCCGGCGCCGATGATACCGCCGATAAACGAAACCTCCATCTGACCGAGGTGGTTCGCCCCCATCGCCGAGAATGAGTGCGCGCTACTGGCACGTCCTAGCATGTTGTCTGGTGCAGTCAGCTGCACGAGTGCTTGGCGCATCGTCATGCCAACCGCGTCGGTGCCTCCCAGCAACGCGACCAAACCCAAGCCGATCGCGAAGATGTAGTTGAACGTCCACGACAGATCGAACAGATTCAGCGTGAGATTCGGATTGTCCACAAGGTCGACTCGGTTGAATCCCCAAGCGAAGAGTAGCAGGGCGTAGATGAGCGTCGCAACGAGCACGATCATGCCTTTGCGCCGCCACCGCTCGGTAATGAACACCACCATGCTCCCGCACACGCCGCCCAATGCGTTCGCAGATGTCAGCATTGCCGTGCCTTGCGCGCCCATGCCGTAGAGCTGTTCCGAGAAGAACGGGAAGAGCATCCGGTAGAAACTCACGATCGTCACCCCGATGTCGAGCATGTAGAGCCCCGGCAGGATCGGATGCTTCCTCACGAAGTGGAAGCCTTCGATGATGGTTTGCAGCTTGACGCCGCCACCGCCGCCTTCCGGCGCGCCTGACGCGCGGATTATCAACGGCGAGATGACGCTGATCGCCGCGATGCACGTCGTCACAAGCAGGGTAGGAGCGATACCGAAGTTGATGTAGAGCGGTCCGAACAGGAACGGCACTGTGATCGCCGCAACCTGCATCGTCGAAGTCGATATTGTGACCGCGTTAGTGAGATGGGTGCGTGGAACTACGCGCGGCAGCATCGCCGGACGCGCCGAGCTGCCCAGCATGTTCACCATCCCTGTCAGACCAGTCACCACCCAGATATGCCACGGCGCCAAGACGTCCGTGTATGCCAAGATCGTCAGCGTCAACAGCGAGAGGAACGACACCGTCTGCGTCATCGACATCAACACCTTGCGGTTCATCACATCCGCCAGCGCGCCGCCGTAGATGACGACCGGCATTTGCAGTAGCTGAACCGCACCTAGAATGCCCAACTGAGCTGCTGAACCAGTCTCGTCGTAGATCCACTGACTCGTCGACAACAGGCGCAGCGTCATCGCCATCGTCATCGTGACCTGCGCCGCCCAAAGCACCGAAAAATCGTAATGCTTGAACGAAGACCACGGCTTGACGCGCGCCGATCTAGAGTGTGCTGTTCGAGTTGGCGTGGTCAAGTGGGGGAACGCGATGGCGCGGCGAGGAACGGCATCCGCATCCACTCGCGTAGGGCATTACAAAGATCATTGCATGATATACCCCAACGCGCTGGACTGTTGACGATTCTTCAGTGCGTGAGGTACGATGTATCGATAACCCCCCCAGTAGATCGTATCGCTGGGCCCGACGCTCCCGTTGCAAAACGGGAGCGTCCTCTTTTTGTTGCCCTGTAACGCTGTACCGCTCCGGTCCGTATTTTCATCTTTCCAATCCTTGATCGAACCACAGCGTAGAATGTCTTTCATCGCTTGGATCGACTAACTCAATGAATGGAGCTACAGGATGGGCGAATACGACGGGAAATCAGTCATCGTGACCGGTGGCGCACTCGGTATCGGCGGCGGCGTATCGAGGGGATTCGCGGATGCGGGCGCGAACGTTACTGTCATGGATGTCGATGACGACGCTGGCGATGCGTTGGTTGCCGAGTTGATCGGAAAAGGGCAAACCGCTCAATACGTATCCGCCGACGCAGGGACCGTCGAAGGGTGCAGGACAACCGTTGATGCTGCCATCGATGCATACGGCGGCGTGGACGTCCTCATCAACAACGTTGGCATTCAACCTCCGTCGTCCTATGTCGATGCCGTCGACCTGCCGGAAGAGTCTTGGGACCGCATCATCAACGTCAATCTGCGAAGCCGCTTTCTGATGGCGAAATACTCCGTGCCGTCGATGCGAGAGCGCGGGGGAGGCGTGATCATCTCCGTGGCGAGCGTGCAAGGGTTGCTATCGATGCCGTTCGTCTCCGCATACGCCGCTAGTAAGGGCGGTGACTTGTCGCTCACCCGTCAGATGTCAATCGACTTCGCACGCGACAACATTCGAGTGTTGTCAGTCAACCCCGGCACGATCAACACGCCGATGGTGTGGAGGGCCCTTGAGGGAACTGGCGACGATCTCGAACAAGGGCTAATCGACTCTGCGAAGATCCACCCGATCGGGCGCATCGGCGAACCCGAGGACATCGCCAACGTCATGCTGTTCCTCGCCAGCGATAAAGCATCCTTCATGACCGGTTCCTACGTCAACGTGGACGGCGGCATGATGGCAGTAGGAGCCTGGGCCGGCACCGTAGGGGCAAGCGGCAGCGATTGAGGGCGCGCTGTTCCCACAGAACATTCACCGCGTACTGAAATCAAGGACGAAGAACTCGGATTCCTAGGCGAAGGGGCCACAATCACACAGACATGATCTCGAGACCCTCGATCCGATCGAAGTGACGCCGATTATCCGTCAGTACCGTCAAGCCATGAAAGATCGCCGTGCAACCGATCAACAGGTCGAAATCGCCTATAGGTGTTCCCGAAGCTTGAAGACGACCACGTTCCCGCCCGAAGATCCTGCAAATCTGGTCATTGAGACCAAGCACATCGCAACCCGCCAAGAATCGAAGGAAGGCACGTTCTTCACCTTCAGAGTCAAGCGATCGGTAAATCCCGTGGTACACCTCTGCAAGCGAGATCATGCTCACAGCCACACCCTCATACGCCAATGCATCCAATCGCGAACGGTATTGGGTTTCGCCGTTCAGGTAGTGAATGACCCAGTCGGTATCGACGAGATATCTCATTCCGCTTCAGGTTCATCCACACTACGAGAACCGGTCAACCGAGCCTTGTATATCTCATCAATCAGCCCTTCGGCATCGACTTTGCCGTTCCAAGCACCAGCACTCGACCGCATCGTCTGCAAGTCCTTTTCCGTGATGCGCCGTCCTGAAATCGTAACCAACACTACCTCGCCATCATCGAGGTCTAGTTCCTCTGATGGCTTTAGCACTCCATCTGCGTACGTGGCGCGTACTGACCTGACCATCGCGCTTCCTGCCGATATTGATCCACAATTGTCTTTCAGTGTATACGCCCAACTCGCTCGTTCAGCGACGCGTGAGGTGACGCAACCGGGAGCATTCATTGACCACGCGGAAGCATAGCCGAACTCCGAGTCTCACGTAACCCCGCGCAGCAACAAGAGCCGTCATGAATTCTTCGATCGAGGGAATGAGACCGTCTATCCGACAAGCCCGTGTCGCGGTTTGGATCGCGATCCTGTTCGTCGGGGTATGGGGCATGATTGGTGTCGGATCGGACGCGGCGGATGCCCAGCTCAGGTTCGGTAGCGGCGTGTATCTGCTTCAATTAGACCGATCAATCGACCCAGTTTCAGAGCGATATCTGGTGCGAAGTCTGGATGATGCACAGGGAGAATTCGCATTGGTAGTGATCGTTCTGGACACGCCGGGCGGGTTGCTGGACAGCACGCGCGGAATGGTGAATGCGATCTTGGAGTCGCGGGTGCCAGTAGCGGTTTATGTCTCTCCGTCCGGGGCTCACGCGGCGAGTGCCGGCACGTTTATCGGTGCTGCTGCGAACATCCTAGCGATGGCTCCCGTTACCGAGATCGGCGCCGCCGCGGCAGTTGGTGGGCAAGGCGAGGAATTGGGCGAGACAATGCAGGTCAAAGCGAATGAAGACGCTGCCGCGTTGCTACGAGGAATTGCGGAAAATCGAGGACGCAATGTCGAAGCGTTGGAAGCTACGGTCTTTGAGGCGAAAGCGTATTCCGCGGAAGAAGCAGTCGAGTTGGGAATCGCAGATGTCGTAGCAGCCGATCTCGATGAATTGTTGCAGTGGGCAGAAGGCCGTACCGTCGAAACTGCGGCAGGGGAGATTGTGTTGGAGGGGCTGTTGAATTCGAGGATAGAGGAGAGCGAGTACAGCATTTGGGACCGATTCCTGAGCGCCATCGCAAACCCCAACCTCGCATTCTTGTTGATATCGCTAGGTGGCATCGCGCTGATCGTTGAGCTGTGGACCTTCGGCACCTTCATACCCGGCACCATCGGCGTCGTGTTGCTGATTCTCGGTTTTGCCGGCGTCGGACAGTTGCCGTTCCAGTGGGCCGGTGTCGTGCTGATCGCCCTCGCGCTCGCGCTCATCGCCGCCGAGATATTGGTTTCGCCAGGCATCGGATTCTTCGGCATCGCCGGTGCCATCGTTCTCGTACTCGGAGGCCTGTTCCTGTTCCCATTTCCCTCGGTCGATGCCCCGGCGTTACCCGGTGGCGAGATTCAGGTTAGCCGATGGCTGCTCGGTGCGGTAGGAGTGGTCGTGCTAGCCTTCGTCGTCTGGATGATTTACGAGCTCAGACGCGTGTCGAAATCCGAGTCGTACATCCCAACCGGTTCATCAGGGCAGCTAATCGGGACCACCGTCGAGGTAACCAGCGCGTTGGAACCGACTGGCGAAGTCTACGCCGCCGGCGAGACATGGACCGCCCGGACAGACGACCGTAGCAGTGTAGAAGCCGGAGTGTCCGTCGAAATCATCGGCATCGATGGCGTGACCCTGCTCGTCAAACCCGAATCTTCTGATGAATCACCAACGCCGACGGGTTCGAGATCTGAGTGAAATCCCGAACGTCTTCGCGAGTTAACTCTGACAGGGATAAACTGGTTTAAGTCATCATCCACAATGCTTAACGAATTCGGGCGCAGTCGCGTCGCGAGGAGAAAACCATGGGAATCATCAACTTTATTCGTGACTACGAGAGGGTAGCGCGCTTCCGGCTTGGTAAGTTCGAGGGCATGAAGGGACCCGGCATCGTTTTCTCGATCCCGATCGTCCACCAGATCCAGAAAGTCGATACGCGCACCGCCGTCCTCGAAATCCCGCGCCAGACCAACATCACCAAAGACAACGCGCCGATCGACATCGACTTCCTCGTCTACATGCGCGTGGACATCAACCAGTCCGAGAAAGCCGTCTTGGAAGTCGAACACTACACTTCCGCCGTCGTTGGACTTGCGACGACAACGTTGCGTGCCGTCGTCGGTGACATCAGCTTGGACGAAGTCTTGTCCCAACGCGAACGCATCAACGAACTCATCCGCACCCGCCTCGATCATGAGACGGGTAGGTGGGGGATCAAGGTGACCAACGTCGAGATTCGAGAGATCGAACCGCCGACCGACATTCAAGCGGCGATGACCCGCCAGATGTCCGCCGAACGGATGCGCCGGTCCATGGTTCTAGAAGCCGACGGTCAACGCGAAGCCGCGATCACCGTAGCCGAAGGGGAGAAGCAGTCCGAAATCCTCAAAGCGGAAGGGGAGAAGCAAGCCGAAATTCTCAAAGCCGAGGGCGATCAACAGGCCGCCGTCCTGCGCGCTTCTGGCTTTGCAGACGCCTTGCAGCGCATTCAAGACACCGCAACCGGTGTCGGCGGAAACACCATGACACTCCAATACATGGACGCCCTCAAAGAGATGGCCGCCGGTTCTTCAACCAAATTCGTCCTGCCGATGGAAATGACCAGACTAATGTCCGGCATCGGCGACATCATGGGCACCGCCAGCAAACCCGACAGCCAAAACTAACCAAACCGCCGCCAATATGGGCACCATTACGCCCCCTTCGCGAAGCGTAAGGGGGCGCGAACGAGCGTAGCGATGTGAGCGGGGGATGCCCGGGCAGATTGGCCGCCGCCAGTCGAACCAACCGCCCATGTCTCATAACCCTGCGCATCCCTCACCCATTACGCTCCGCAAATGGGGCTAGCTCAGGATGCGTGTTATCCGCCGACGTTGCCTATTCATTCAGTGGCGTCGATCCCTCGCGGTTGCCCAACGTGTCAAAAGGGCACATTTCGCGCCACAGGATCGGTCGAGTACCCAAAACGGGAACTAATGAATGCCGAATTTGGGCGAAAACCCAGATTATTTTTGCGTTTAAGTTCGACACCCTCAAAGCAAATCCTACGATTACCCTTCGATCCGATTAATCGAACCATACTTTTACGTAAAAAACACGCGTTTTTGACCATCTTTGTGCCTGCATTCGGCGTCTCCAATCGGAAAACTGATCATTTTCGATCTTCTCTGCGAGTGTGTTCAACGCTCAAATTCTGGTCCGCATCGTGTTTCCTTAATGCGGAAACCGGCGGTGTAGGTCGACGAATCTCCGCCGATACGGCAAACCTACCCATAAAAAACGTCGTCGCCCATGTTGCGTCCGCCGAATCGATCCGCTCTACGGGTCAGCATGACGTCATCCATCGATCCATGCCGCTATACATGGAGATCGCTCCGTGCGAAAGACGCGGCTTCACGTGGACCGCATAGGGCAGTGGGCCGCTCGTTATCGTTGCCCCATAACGATCCGCGATGTTCCTCACGCAGCATCCAATCCGATCGCACCACGTCAACACGCACGCTCCCGTCTCGAAATCTCCTGAAATCCGACATTGACCCAGATATTCGATTTGAACTTCGTCAAAAAGTCATTTTGCCGACAACTTGCCGTTGCGGCGGCAATATCGCGGCATCCAACTTAAAATCATGCTGTAAACTGCCGTTACGACGGCAAAACCACTGAATACGACGGCAATTATGGCAAAACTAGGACAATTCGAGTTCCCTGAGGTTTCGCTCCAAGAGAGCGTAGACCTCGCCCGCAAAATCTACGACGACCTCGGCGGCGAGGTGCGGAGAGACGGGTTGGCGATCATCTTGGGCATGTCGCCCGCCGGCGGCGCGTTCGGCGCTAAAATCAGCGCACTTCGCATGTGGCGGCTCGCAACTGGGCGTGGAATGATCCGCTTGACGGACCAAGGGATACAGATTTCCCGAGCGACCCAGACGCTCCGCGCCAACGAAATCATGCGGGAACTTGCGACCTCGATCCCGATCTTCAACGAGTTGCACGAACGCATCGGCGATGCCAGCGAAGATCGGAGCGTTTTGGCGGTAATCCTCCAAGAAATCACCGGTGCCGAGATGCCCGAAGTCATGCGACGTGTCGCAACTATCGACCGTATTTTCGGCGGCATTCGCGGCCTCATCAGCCAGCAGAACGCAGTAATCGAAAACCCCGATATCGGGAACGACGTTGACCCCCAACTTTCCAGTCAACAAACCGCGACCGGCGAGTCCGACGCTTTGCCGACCGGGTGGATCGAGTTCCGCTACGATGACGGTGCGCTCCGAATGCGAGAGACCGTCGAAAACCTAGACGTGCTGATCGGTACTCTGGAATCTCGCCGCAACCGCCTGATGGAGGACTATTGAACGGCGAAGTAGACGTCCTGCCCGCATCTCGCTAGAGATAGTCCTTGACCTTCGCGGCGAGCCTCTGCGTCATTCCGGGGGTCGATGCCAGTTCAATCTCGGTTGCTTCGCGGATCGCTTTGACGCTGCCGAACCTTCGCATCAGAGCGCGTTTGCGGGACGGTCCGATGCCTGGTACGAGGTCCAATGCCGACTTCAACGACGTCCGCCCACGAGTCTTGCGGTGGTAGGTTATCGCGAAGCGGTGCGCCTCGTCTCGTACCTGTTGCAGGACGAACAGTGAAGGGGCATTGCGCGGCAACCGGATCGGTTCCGAACTATCCGGCGTGAAGAGCTCCTCTTCCTTCTTGGCGATTGATGCGAGCGGTATATCACCGACGCCCAGATGCAGCATCGTTGCCAACGCGGCGGAGAGTTGACCCTTGCCGCCATCAATCAGCACCAAATCCGGCGTGATGCCGAAAGAATCGGGGGCTTTCGTCGGGTCGGCGGTCTTTTCGCGCGCCGTCTTCAACCGCTTGAAACGACGATTCAACACCTCTCGCATAGAGGCGAAGTCGTCGTTGCCTTCGACGGTGTTGATCTTGAAGCGGCGGTACTGCGAAGTTGCCGGCGATCCGTTTTCAAAGACCGACATCGCCGCAACCGACGAGGTGCCTTGAATGTGTGAGACGTCGTAACACTCGATACGTTCGGGACGATTCGGCAGGCTCAATGCTTCTTGCAGATCGTCCAAAGCACGCCCCATCAGGTCGGAGTTGGATTGCCACTTCAATTTGAGCTGCGCGAGCCCCTGTACGGCGTTCTCACGCGCCATATCGACCAGTTTTCGCTTCGGGCCGCGCTTCGGAATGTTGATCTCCAACCTCGAACCGCGTCGTTCGGTAAGTAACTCTTCGAGAACGCCCGCATCTTCGACATCAGTCTGCGTCAGGATGCGGCGCGGCATGTGAGGATTGCCGACGATGTAGAACTGCTCGATGAACTTGGCGATGATGTGGGAGTCGGAATCCTCAAACGTGCCCGCCATGATGAAGTTGTCGCGCCCGACCATGCTGCCACGACGGATGAAGAACACGTCGATCCAAGACTCGTCGCTGCCTTTCTCGCAGGCGATCACATCCA
Organism: Dehalococcoidia bacterium; assembly: GCA_963662485.1. Taxonomy (GTDB): domain Bacteria; phylum Chloroflexota; class Dehalococcoidia; order Lucifugimonadales; family Lucifugimonadaceae; genus Bin127. The sequence goes on from OY759581.1 coordinate 1,300,540, forward strand.
TGTCTTCACGCCCGATGCCGACGACCTTCTGGTCTTCGTAGACGATCTTCATCGCGTTCAATCGGTCTCGCAACGCGGCGGCACGCTCAAATTCGAGGTTCTCTGCCGCCTCGGTCATCGCTGCCTGTAAGTCCACGACGACTTTGTTCGTGTCGCCTTGCAGAAAGGAGATGACTTGATCAATCACCTTGTCGTATTCCGCTTTGTCGGCGTGACCCGTGCAAGGCGCGACGCAGCGTTTGATGTGGTACTCCAGACACGGACGCTCCTCCTCGCCCGTGATCTTCATCGTGCAGGAGCGATAGGGGAACAGCTTTTTCAGCAGATCGAGCGTGGTTCGCACCGAGTACGCCGACGCGTAAGGCCCGAAGTATCGAGCACCGTCCCGCTTCGAACGGCGACGCGTGAAGTAGACGCGCGGAAACTCGTCGTCGAGATCGACCTTGATGTAGGGATATGTCTTGTCGTCCTTGAGACGCGCGTTGAAGCGTGGTTTGTGCTGCTTGATGAGCGAGTTTTCGAGTAGTAGCGCCTCACGTTCCGACTCGGCGACGATGTAGTCGAAATCGTGAATCAGATTCACCAACCGTTTCGTCTTGCCGACCAGTTTCGCACCGTTCGAGAAATACGAACGCAACCGGTTCCGCAGACTCACCGACTTGCCGACATACAGAATCTGCCCATTCTTCCCCCGCATCGTGTAGACACCCGGCTCACGCGGCACCGCCGAGAGCCGATCCGCGAACAACTCAGCGCGGGTAGGGGAGTCTGTTGCTTTGCCAGTGGACATCGTTAGGAATAGATTGATTGTACGGGGTTAACGAAATCGCAGTGTCGGGCAGGGCGTAGGGGACGAAGAACCTTTTGACTGCAAAACGTCGCGGTTGTCTGTCAGGGGACACTCCCATGCCTCGGGGGTAGGCTACCGGCACCCTGACCCTCCTTAATCGTGAATACACTCGTAAATTGATGCAGACCGAACAATCCGGTCATGGCTCTTGTCCCTTGTGAGTCATCAAGCCAGGAGGATCGGTCGTCGGCATGGATTGAACCATAGAGGGCGAAATGACTACGAACCGCGGAATGTCGATCGACGACGTACTCGGACTTTTGCGAGAACATGATGCGTTGCGGGAGCGCGATTTGATCCAGACACGCGTCGTCGAGCGACGTGAACCAAGGTACGCGTCAGACGACGTCCTGCAGAAAATCGATAAACGACTCGCTGAAAGGTTGCGGGAGTCCGGCATCGAAACACTCTATCGCCACCAAGCAGAAACAATCGAGAGCGCAATGGCCGGCGAGAATGTTGTTCTGGAGGCACCGACAGCCAGTGGAAAGACACTCGCTTTCGGGTTGCCGGTGCTGGACAGTTTGATCCGATCGCGTAACGGCCACGCGTTGTTGATATACCCAATGAAAGCGGTCGCGATCGATCAGCGTGAGAAACTACTGCCGCTACATAACCAACTCTTGGATCAAGCAAAGCGGCCGATCGAATCTTGGCAATACGACGGGGACGTGGAACCGGCGCACCGCAAGGTAATTCGCGAGTTCCCGCCACACTTGCTCGTGTCGAACATCGACTTTATCCACAGATCGTTCCTAGCGCATGCCGAACTGTGGCCCAATTTCCTCGAGAATCTCAAGTGGGTCGTAATCGACGAAATCCACGAATACCGAGGGTATTTCGGGACGCTTGCTGCGATGGTCCTGAGGAGGTTAGGGCATTTCTTAGCAAGCCGCGGCGTTAATCCACAGTACGTCCTAGCAACGGCGACCTGCGCGAATCCAAAAGAGCACGCAGAGAACCTGACCGGGCGATCATGCAAATTGGTCTCCGCGAGCGATCAATTCCGCCCTCGGCGAAGCTACGCGTTTGTCGCCCTAGATCCCGGCATCGCCGATTTCACATACTGGCAAGCACTTCAGACCCGATCCGTCAACACCGCCATCGCTCTCGGTAACGCAGGAATGACGGCGATCATCTTCTGTCCGACGCGCCAGTTTGCAGAGCAAGCCGCTCGAAACGCTCAGAGTCGGATTCGTGACATGCGGGAAAAAGACTCAACTCGATTGAAAGAGGACGAAGTGACGGTGTTCAAAGGTGGTTTGAACCCTGACACCAGGCGGGAAATCTTAGATGGTCTCAATTCAGGCAACACCAAACTGGTTTTTTCGACGAACGCCTTGGAGTTGGGTATCGACATTACGGGTTTGGATGCGGTTGTTATGGCTGGATTCCCTGCGAACATGATGTCTGCGCGACAACAGATCGGCAGAGCGGGAAGAGGTTGGGAACGCGATGGATTGGTCGTTTATTTCGCTCGCAACAATCCATTCGATCAGTTTTATGCCCGAAATCTCGATGCATTCTTGGACAAGCGGTTGGACGAGGTCGTCGTCGACACCGACAACGAAGTACTGGCTAAGGACCACGCTACGTGCGTGCTTTACGAGACTGGTGAGGTTGATGAGCGCGCAAACATCCTCGGCGATGGTATTCACATGAACGCGGTCAGAATGCAGACAGACGGATTGATCCCAACGCGCGCCGGGCGGTATAAGCCACACTTCAGCATCGACCTGCGTGGTTCATCAGGAGACACCTACGAGTTGATGTTGAGCGACATGCCACTAGGGACACTGTCTGCGTACGATAAGTTCAAAGATGGTTACCTGAGGGCTATCATCCTGCAGGGGGGTACCGCTTACCGGGTCACGGGTTATAACGTTGGACGTTCGCCGGGCGGAGGCGCCGAACGCACGATCGGATTGGAAGTGGAAGAATCCGCCCACTACACTCGTCCATACATCTCTCGAAACCTGTACGTCGACCAAATCTTTGACGGGGCAAAGACGGGAGACGACCTTGAGATCATGTTGGTGGACGTCAATGTCCACGAGGTCTTGCAAAACGTAACCGAATACGATGGGGGCGACAACATCGTTGACCGATGGGACGTTCCTCAGTCGGACAACTCATTCAATACCACAGGTCACGCATGTTGGATAAGCGTCGGATCCGATAATCGAGACCCAGCAGCCCTTCGCGGATTGGAAAACATAGTGAGAGTGGGCGCACGTTTCTTGATTCCAGCCGACGAACACGACACGTACACGATTAGCAGACCAACGGAACACTCGATCTACATCATCGAATCGTACTCTGGTGGGATCGGGATCGTGAAGAAGATTTTTGAGCGTTGGGTGGATGTGTTGCAGGAAGGCGTCGCAGTCGCGGACAATTGCCCCTGCACGTTAGGTTGTCCGTATTGCATTCTACCGCCGCGTCGGACTGAGGACATCGACAAGAACTGTGGGATGGAATTGGCTAGAAAGTTGATCGCGCTCGGAGATCAATCCCCTTCGCACAGATTCGAATCAGCCATGTGGCAACCTGTCGAATCAAATCCGTGAACAGTGCCGAGTGGGCCGAGACAACAAAAATCTCGGCAGTAACTTACGCGCGTCAGCGCGCCCTAAAGCACCACAGTGAAGACGGTGAGGGCGATTACGATGCCGATGGAGAGGATGCCGATTTTGCGGATTTCGCGGGGGAAGGTGCGGGCGTAGACTTCGGACCGGGTGCGTTGCGTGCGGCGCGCGCCGGCTGGACGCTGGCGAGAAACGGCGGCAGAAGTCGCAGCAAGAATCGGTGACGGTTCAGCATCGACCGGTGTAGCGTCATCGACATTACTGGAACGACGGCCCGAAGGCCGTTCGGTCTGCACAAAAACGTTGGGGCGGCGTCCGCCTCGGCGTCGGTTTCGGTTGCGGGATGGCATGTGCTTCGTCTTCTGGGTTCGTCGTTAGTGTCTGAAGTCTAGGTTCGATTCTATGCGACGCGTCTATGCTAGACCGCCGAGTTTCTCCATTTCCTGCGCCGCGTCGACGGTTACCTGCACGGCGTAATCGATGCTCACGTCCGAGGTGTTCCACATGAAGTGGTAGAGGAATGGGTCTATCGGGCTCGAACCGAAAGCTTTCTCGAAATATCGGTGCTGCGCGTTGTCGGAGTGGGCGATGAACTCTCGCGCCTCTTCAATGCTGATGTTTTCCCGTTCGGAAACGCGCTTGGCGCGGTCTTCCATGCGAGCAACCACACCAACTCGCAGCACTTTGGGATTATCGCGTAGGATGGCGGCACCACCGCGGCTCAGGATCACGATGTTGTCTTGCTCGGCGATGTCGTGGATCACCTCGCGGGTAGTCGCGATGAACCGTTCGTCATCAACCTCTTCGGCGGTGGTGTGCGGTTCGTCCTCGTATTCGCTGTATTGCCGGGATATCAAGTCCTCAACGCCAGGTCCGAAGTAGGGATCACCGCCCATGCCGGCAACGGCAGACCGCTCGAGGACGCGTTGGACGCGGAGCGCCATACGGTTGACGAGCGAGGGCACCCGTCGCTCCTGATCGACGAGCGCGCGCATCGTAGCGTTTACACGGCGTGCAATCTGTGCGAGGATCAGCCGGTCGACAAAGTCGATCTCCAGTTCGCGTGCGACGAGCCGTCCCAGATCGGGCGCGCCGGCACCAACTCGGCCTTCGACGGTAATGATCGGCATGGTCGATTCTCCTCCGTTTCCCCCGTTTCCGACATCGGGGCATTGTCGCGCGGTCTCAAAATGAACAGTCGGTATTATCCATTATCGCCTGTTATCCCGATTCAAGCGAGAAGATGGATTTGCGAGTTTTACCATCAACATGGTTAACAGACGCATTTCGGCTTTGAAACGAGCCGGAAAAGTGAGTTCGAGGGTGAAGCTAAAGATGCCGCCGGCAACATTGACATCGCAGCGATGGCGCGAGAACGCGCCGGCGACTTTCACGCCCCAGAATCGACCGGTGATCGGCTCCGACGGGGTAGTCGCGTCTACTCACGCGCTAGGATCGGCGGCCGGCGCCCAGATTTTGACCGCCGGCGGCAACGCGATCGATGCCGCCGTCGCTACGTGCTTCGCTTTGTCCGTCGTAGAGCCGATGAAGATGGGCATCTACGGCGCGGGTTTCATGAACATCCGCCTAGCCGATGGCACCCGCATCGCGGTCGACAACTACTCGCAAGCACCCGCCGCGGCGACATCGGACATGTTCACTCCGATTTCCGACGAGTGGCCCGACTACATGCTCGCCCACGACGACCTCAATCAGACGGGCGTTTTGGCGTCTGGGGTGCCCGGAGCGTTAAAAGCATGGTGCGAAGTCCAACGCGACTACGGAAAACTGTCATTGCCAGAGGTAATCGCGCCGGCGATTTCTTTGGCTGACAGCGGTTTCCGTGCGACGAAACACTACTGCATGTTCGTTGAGCAGAACGCTGACGCGTTGCGACGATACAGCGCGAGCGCGGCGATTTTCCTGCCCGATGGTCACGCGCCTAACCCCGGCGACCTCGTGCTGCAACGAGACCTTGCTAGCACGTTGCGGAGCATCGCGGTTGAAGGTTCCGAATACCTCTACGGCGGCGCCCTCGGCGATGAAATCGTGCATTACTCACAGTCTCACGGCGGGATCGTAACGAACCCAGACCTTTTGGGATACCGCGTGCGATATTCCGAGCCGATTACGGGCGAATACCGGGGACACACGATCACGGGACCACCGCCACCATCCGCAGGCGGACTTCACCTCGTCGAACTGCTGAACGTTTTGGCGCTACGCGACATCGGAGGCATGGGATTCGGGCGTAGCTCGACGATCCATTTGATGGCAGAGGCGATGCAACTCGTCTTTGCCGATCGCAATCGCTACCTGACCGATCCTGAGTTCTGGGAAATACCAACTGACCGGCTCTTGTCAGTTTTCAATGCGCGGGAGTTGATCAGCCAGATTTCGCCGAACGCGGTGATGCCGGAGTTAGCGTCGCCAAAGATGGCGGAATCCGACAACACGTCGCACATTACGACCGCCGACCGCGCCGGCAACATCGTGTCCGCGACGCAGACCATCAACCACATTTTCGGCTCCAAAGTCGTGGTGCCAGGTACCGGAGTGGTGTTGGACAACACGATGGCGAATTTCGATCCGCATCCCGATCTCGCCAATTCAGTCGAGCCAAACAAACGCGTCGCGAGCAGCATGGCACCAGTGATCGTCTATCGAGGGGAGAGGCCCGCGTTCGCGCTCGGTCTACCCGGCGGCATCCGTATCTGGCCCTCCGTCGTGCAGGCGATCATGAACAAGATCGATCACAGCATGACGGCGCAGGAAGCGGTAGAGGCGCCGAGGATGTTCACGCAAGGGCAAGAGGTCGAACTCGAACGCGAATTTTCCGACGAGGTCGCTGAATCGCTCCGAAACCTCGGACATGATGTGACGCCGGTCCGCAACGTTGCGGGAGGCATGAACATGATCGAGTTCGGCGAAGATTCGACGCTGATTGGTGCTTCGTGCTGGCGATCCGACGGCGGCGCAGTCGCGGTCAGCAGTGGCGAGGCGCGCGAGGGCGTCGGGCTCGCAGTTTTCGATCCCATCGACGACACCGAGTAGCGGTGGCGAGGATCAGAACAATGTCGAACATAACCGACGTTTTCGCCGCGCGCTCCAACCTTTTTTCGTTGGTTTGCTCGAAATCTGGAAAACCCGCGACAGAGCCGACGGTCCGAAACCCGTACAGCGAAAGCGGCGGCGTCTTCGAAATCCGATACCACGAGGACCGTGATTCGATTCGCGAATTACCGCTGGCGAGACCAGACGAGATCGTAGACCTAGGGCAGGGCAACACCCCGATGGTCGCGTTGGACGATCTCGCCGGTCGCCTAGGTATTGCGAAACTGTGCGCGAAGTTGGAGTTTTGCTCGCCCACTGGATCGTTCAAGGATCGCGGAAGCGCGATGTTGATTTCCGCTGCCAAAGAGGAGGGCATCAGCGAATTCGTCGAAGACTCTTCAGGCAACGCCGGTGCATCCATGGCCGCCTACGCTGCCAAAGCGGGAATGCACGCGCACATCTTCGCACCATCGACCGCTGCCAACGGGAAACTCGATCAGATTCGCATTTTCGGTGCCGAACTGCATCTCATCGACGGACCTAGACAAGCAGCGACCGATGCCGCAGTGGAGTTTGCCGAATCACAGGACATCCCGTATCTTTCTCACGCCTATAGCCCATGGTTCGCAGAAGGCGTCAAAACGATGGCGTGGGAGATTTCCGATTCCCAGATTGACGCAACTGACATCGTCGCGCCAGCTGGCAATGGTGCGTTGTTGATCGGCGCATACGCTGGATTTAGCCCTGCGAATCGCCCGCGCATACACTGCGTCCAGTCCGAGGCGGTGCAACCCCTGATTCGGGCGATTAACGGCGAAGAATGGGATGCTAAAGAAGCTAAACCGACTATCGCATCCGGGATATCTGTCAGCTTACCGCCGCGCGCGTATCAAGCGGCGAGGGCAGTGGTCGATTCGGGTGCAAGCGCGGTAGTCGTTTCAGACGCGGCGATGCGTTCTTGGCAGCGGCGCTTAGCAAGCGAGGTCGGAATCTTCTGCGAAGTTACATCCGCCGCCGCGTTCGCCGGACTTGAGAAACTCGTCGAACTGGGAAAAATCGACAACGACGCGCGAGTCGTCGTTCCGATGACCGGTTCAGGGTTGAAAGAACCGCTGTGAACGGCGGTCAGCTTAACCGCTGATGGTGTCGGGAATATCCAGATGCGACGCGTCTGGAAGGTCGCCGCAAGTGGCTACTTGGGAGAAAGTGCCGCCGGGTATGGAGACGGCGATGGCGTGGTTGCCGTCTAGGACCGTGCTGATGTGTCGGTCGGGCAGATCGGTTTCAGAAACGCCGCCAATCGCGGGGTCCAAAGTCTCTACCCACTTGAACTGCGTCAAGTCGCCGAGATTTTCGCACCGGCCCTGACGAATGCTGATCTGTTGGATCGTCCCGGGCGCAGGGAGAACCGTGATCTTGACGTTCATGCCGCGCTCGGTCTGCCGGACCACGCCCGCGCCTTGTTGGGCAAAGCCTTGCACGCCGATATTGAAGCCGATCTGAACCTCTCCGTCGTCCTCATCTTGGTAAATCGTAGGTGTGGGCGTTGCCGACAATGTGCCTGGCGTCGCACTGGGCAAAACGATGGCTGTGGGTTCAGCATCTTCGCCGCACGCTGACACGAACACATTGGCTAGCAGCGTCAGTGTCAAGAGTGTGAGGAGGGCGGCGTGGAGATTCGACTTCTTCGCAGACATGAGAGTTGATTCTATTAACCCGCGCCGACTTCCTTGAACGCCTCAGCGAATCCGTCGAGCGAACCTCGCAACACGTCGTCATCGACGCAGTAGGACGCTCTGAAATAGCCGCCCATGCCGAACCCGACGCCGGGAACGACAAGCACGAGCTTCGACTTCAGCAAGTCCACAAACTCGGTATCTTCTGGTATCGGCGATTTCGGGAACAGATAGAAACCGCCATCGGGCAGATTGGTTTCGTAACCGATCTTGGTCAATCCGTCGTGGATGATGTCCCGCTTGCGGCGGTACTCCGAGATATCAACGGTGGCGCGCTGCAAGTTTGCGACGACGCGTTGCATGATCGCGGGCGCGTTGACGAAACCCAAGGTGCGAAGCATAAATACCGCCGCATCCATCAAATCCACGCGTCCCGGATCGGCAGGGTTCAGCGCAAGGTAGCCGATGCGTTCACCTGCGAGTCCCAAATCTTTCGAGTGCGATGTCGCGACGATGGTACGGGGGTGATGATCGAAAACGAACGGATACTCGGTGTCGGTGTAGATCAGTTTGCGATACGGCTCGTCGGTGATGATGTAAATCTCCGTGCCATACTCGGTTTCGGCTTCTTGCAGGGTTCGACCGATGTCCGCGATGACGGATGCTGGGTAGATGACTCCAGACGGGTTATTTGGCGAATTGATGATGACCGCACGCGTCCGCTCGTTCAAAACCGATTTCAACGAGTCGAGATCGGGCAGGAAATCGGGTCGTGACTGCGCCTCGCGGTAGACGCCGTTGGCGTGTTGGACATAGAAGATGTACTCGGCAAAGTACGGCGCAATGATGACCACCTCGTCGCCGGGATCGAGGAGCGAACGGAGAGCGACGTTGATCGCACCGGCCGCGCCGACCGTCATCAGAATGTCAGACGCCTGAAAATGCGTGCCCGACTCTTCAGTCAACGCCTCAGCGACCGCGGCGCGCGTTTCGATGAAACCGGGGTTAGGCATGTAGCGGTGCAATCCCGCGTCTGGCTCCTTGGCTATCGCCGCGAGGGCTTGCTTGAACTCCGGCGGCGGTTCGAGCAGGGGATTGCCTAGCGAAAGATCGAACACGTTCTCCGGACCGTGAACCTGCTTCAGTTCCAACCCTTCCTCGAACATTCGACGGATCCAAGAGCTTTCTTGCATCTGTTGGCGGGCGAGTTTGGAGATTGCCATGACGGATTCTTTCTCGGCGGTAGGGTATCGTGTGAATTCGGAATTCAGTGTCGACGGTTTCGGCGACGTCGGCGTTTCGGAGGACGACCTACGCGTCGCGTCTGTCGGGCCTTTGAACGGGTAGGTTCTTCTTGTGGCGCGAGCATCCGCGCGAAGAATCCTGGTCCGCCGCTGTTATGGCGCACCACGACATACGTGCCCGCCATCTTGTCATGCCATCCCTGACGGTTTTTATCGAAGATAACCCAAATGATGCCGACGCCGAAAGATATCGTTGCGACGAATCGACCGACCATCTCCCGGGGGATCGCGAGTGCGACGCCCGGCTTGTTTCCCTCTTCATCGACAACCGACACGCCGGCAACCCATTTGCCAATCGTGCGCCCGAACAAACCCGTCGGAATGATGAAATAGGTCAGGAAAATCGCAACCTCGTAGATGTTCTGGCGTCCCAAACTCAGATCGAACGATCCCGAAGCCGTGTCGATGACGTACTTCAGCATCAACAACAGACCAATGTCGATTGCGAACGCGTAAATGCGCCTCAAAGGCCCTGCGAATTCAAGATCAAGCGCCTCGACAGATTGAGTTTTGGGAGAATCCGCCGTTTCGACGACTGGTTCAGCGTCAGTCGACTCTGGCAACGGTGCCGCGTCCCGCGCCGGCCGCGATCGGTGTTTACGCCTTGAAGTCGTCATCTAGGGTTTTCGATTCGTGACAGATACTGCTATCGATGCTTGCTGAATCGCTCAATCGGTCGCTCTGATGCGCGTTAGCTCGCCCGGCCAGTTCAGTATGTGGCGATCAGCGGTCAGTAGTTGGTGTTGATCTATTGCCGTCGCGACGATTATGCGATCTGCAGGGTCGCCGTGCATGTTGGGGAGGGTCCCGGCGGCGATTGCGATGTCCGCTGAAACCGGAATCTCGGCAATGCCTACCTCGTTTGCGTATTGGCGAAGCCGAAACACAAAGTCCGGACCGGTCGCGATCCGGTTCTTTTCAACTAGCATCGCAATCTCCCAATAGGTGATCGTGGAGATTGCCGCATCGCCGTTTCGCAACGCGTTGTCGAAAAATCGCCGCGCGCTCGAACCCAATCTTGGGTCGCCTTGTACGTGCCAAACCAAGACTTGTGTATCCAAGACGATCAACACTGTTCCCCGTCAGTACATCCACACTCGGTAGCCGCAAACCAGCTCGCAGGCATCGGGCCGTCAATGTCGCCTACCACCTCGAATTCGTGCCGCATCGCGCCGAACTCAAACCTGTTTCTCTCGAGTCCGGGCTTGGCCCGATCTGGCGCGAAACGAGCGACTGGCTCGCCGTTCTTCAAAACGATCAATTCCTCGCCGTTGACCTCTGCATCGTGCATCAGGTCGAAGAACTTGACCGCGATTTCGCCGTAGTCCAAATTTGCGGCGGCCGACATATCGTATGTTTTTTCAGTTGCCATGTTTGCGTCCATCGTGTTCGATTTGGCGTTGATCAGGAAGTGCTTATCTAACGTGTCGCGGCAATTTGCCATCCTCAGGCGCGTTACTGGGTGGCGTCGATGATCTCGCTCCCAGGTTTACCGCCCGGCAATGGTCGAACTTGTGGTCCGCGACCATTAATGTCGTCAGGGTCGGGTTTTTCGGGAGAGAACCGGGCGATTGGTTCACCGTCCTTGATGATCACGACATCTTCGCCCCTGACCTTTGCATCGTGGATCAGCCTATGGAACTCCATCCGGATTTCGCTCGCATCCATCAGCGGCGCGGCGTCCGGATCGTATTTTCCGTTTGGTGACATGGAGTTAATCCGCAAAACTGGTTACGAATCTACATGGTACCAAAGCGGATATTGAGGGTACCGACTGATCAAGCCGGTACCTACGCCTGAACCTCATGGATCGACGGTAACCGTTAAACTTACACTCGCTGATCGATGTTTGAGGATTGGAGCGATCATGGGCAGACTTGATGGCAGGACGGCGCTGATCACTGGCGCGGGTTCCGGTATCGGCGCGGCATGTGCCGAATTGTTCAGCGCCGAGGGTGCGCGTGTGTTCTGCGCCGATCTGGAGGATGAAACGGCGCGCGCAGTTGCCGAACGCGTCTCCGCACGCGGTGGGTCGGCAGACTCCGGTGCAGTGGACGTCACCGACCGTAGCCAGTGCGATGAACTGGTAGCGAAGACGGTTGAGAGGTTCGGCGGATTGGACGTCCTGGTCAACAGCGCCGGTGTTACGCCTCGTAAAGCACCGCTTGAGTGGGATTTCGAGAAGAAGTGGGATTGGGTTATCGATGTCAATCTCAAGGGCACGATGCTGATGTCGCACGCGGCATCAGAGGTGATGTTGGCGAATGGCTACGGCTCGATCGTCAACCTTGCCTCGATCATCGGTTTGGTGGGCTATGCAAGCGGCATGAGCGACGGGTTCAACCCGTATCCACACTCCAAAGGCGGAGTGGTGCAGATGACGCGTGATATGGGCGTCGCGTTCGCAAAGCGGGGCGTGCGAGTGAATGCGCTATGTCCCGGCTTTACCTACACGAATTTGACGAAATCGCTGACCGACGACGCGGATATGCACGTGCAACTGGAATCACTTCATCCGATGGGACGGTTGGGCGAGCCGATTGAGATCGCATACGCCGCGCTCTACTTGGCGTCCGACGAGTCATCTTTCACCACCGCCTCGATGTTGCCGGTGGACGGCGGCTACACGGCGGGTTGAGCGTGGATCGGTAGCACTACGACGATTGAAGCAATGGAGGCAACTGGTTTGGGACGATTAGACGGCAAGATTGCATTGGTAACTGGCGGGGGCAACGGTATCGGTGCCGAGAGCGCGCGATTGTTTGCCAGTGAGGGGGCGACGATCGCGGTCGCTGACTTGAACGCGGATAATGCCGAAAGTGTTGCCGCAGAGATCAACGACTCGGGCGGTACCGCAGCTCCGATTCAGCTAGACGTGACGGACAACGAGAGTTGCGCGATGACGGTCGACGCGGCGCTAGACCAGTTCGGCAGGGTCGATGTGTTGGTGAACAGCGCCGGTGTCGGTTCTCGAAGCGCGATGGACATGAGTTACGAAGAGCGATGGCAATTCGTCATTGACGTCAACCTCAAGGGCACGGTCTTGATGACGCGCCACGCAGTCGAGCAGATGAAGGAACAGGGCAGCGGCGCAGTCGTCAACATCGCTTCGATCCGAGGACTGATCGGCTATCCTGCGTTCATCACTGACGGCTTCAATCCTTACCCGCACTCCAAAGGCGGCGTCGTCAACGCCACGCGGGACATGGCGATCGGACTCGCCAAATCGAATATCAGGGTCAACGCAGTCTGTCCCGGATTCACGCACACTGACATGACGCGCGGCACCCGTGAAAACCCGGAAATCTACGACCGTATCGTCGCGCTACACCCAATCGGACGGTTCGCGCAGCCGATAGAGATCGCCAGAGCAGTGCTTTTTCTAGCGTCCGACGAGGCATCCTTCGTAACCGGTGCCTGCCTAGTAGTCGACGGTGGTTTCACCGCTCAGTAGGTCACCCACGAACGGTTTGATCGCGCCTGGGTCGCGCAGTTAATTCGCCGCGACGGCTAGCGCGTCGTGAACCACTTTGCCGTTTTCCCGCACATCGTGACGAGGCTGGTTCTTCACGTCGAATACCTCGTCAGAACTCGCGATGATCCACGGGTCGACGTCGTAGACGACATTGTGATCTTTGCCGTGATAGGGCAGGAGGTTCAGAACGTGGCGGATCGCGTTGATGCGCGCCCGCATCTTGTCGTCGGATTTGATCACGTACCAAGGCGCAAAATCGGTGTGCGTATGGAAGAACATCGCCTCTTTGGCTTCCGTGTATTCGTCCCAGCGATGATACGAAGCGAGATCGATCGGGCTCAACTTCCACTGCTTGAGCGGATCACGTTGGCGACGCATGAAGCGACGTTCTTGTTCGATTCTGCTGACCGAGAAGTAGAGTTTGATGATGCGAATGCCGGCATTTGACCACATATCTTCGATTTGCGGCGTGACTCTGAGGAACTCTTGGTATTCTTCTTCGGTGCAAAACCCCATCACCTTTTCGACGCCGGCGCGGTTATACCAAGACCTGTCAAAGAGCGCGATCTCGCCGGCCGTCGGAAGGTGTCGCACGTAGCGTTGGAAATACCACTGGCCCTCTTCGAGCGGAGTCGGCTTTTCTAGCGCGATGACCTTCGCGGCCCTCGGGTTGAGATGCTCCATGAATCGACGTATCGTGCCGCCTTTGCCCGCGGCATCTCGTCCTTCGAAGATGATGACTACTTTCTCGCCCGAATCTCGGACCCAGTTCTGCATCTTGACCAGTTCGATTTGGAGCGGGAACTTGTGCTCATAGTAGGCGTCGAGGCTGATTTTGCGCTTGTACGGATACGCCCCTTCTTGGAAGAACTCACGACGCTCATCCGAAGCCAGATCGGTCACGTCGATTGGGGCGCGGTAGTTGCGGATTTTCCCGCGCGTCATCGAATCTTCAAACGCATCGCCCCATTTCGTGGTGTAGTAGCCGCGGGCGCGTTCTTTATCGATGCTGGCGCGGTTGGGATCGCGGTCTTTCTTCATGGGAAACGCTCTTTTTCGATATTCCAGACCAACAGACGGGTTGGTAACAATATACCAAGCGCGATTCGTGCCAGTCGGACGCGGAGGTGTCGAAACGTCCGGAACCGCAGTGGTCGTTTAGGCTTCGGCGATGCGCCCGGACGAAACGATGTCCGGCGGATCGGTACCATCCACGATGCTATTTGCAACCCACTCCGCCATCAGCGGCGAAAGCAGAATACCCTTCTTGCCTGCACCATTGGCGTAGTACAAGCCATCTGCGCGAGTTGACGAACCCACGATCGGAAAACCGTCTTCCGCAACTGGCCTAAGGCATGCGGTGGAGGTGATGATGGCTGATTGCGATAGGGAAGGGATGTAGCCCGTGACGCCGTCCCAGATGTGTCGGCGGCCTTCCTCGGTGACGTCGCGATTGAAACCTCGATCCCACTCGTAGGTGCCGGCCCAAACCGTGCCATCGGGTTTGCGTCCGACATTGAAACCGCCAAAACCGACGCGGTTGTGAAGGTCTGATCCGTCGCGTTGCAGCCGCAGAATCTCGCCTTTGATGGGTTTGATCGGCAGTGGGGGAATGCCATCAATCGACGAAGTCCATGGGCCCGTGGCGGCGATGATGATAGGCGTATCGATGCGTGTTCCGTCGGCGAGCTCTACGTGACGCACCTTGCCGCTAGTCGATGCAACCGCGGTTACCTCACCGATTTGAAACGATGCGCCGAGATGTTCGCCATCCGCCGCGATACCCTTCGTGTACGCCAAACTGTCGAGTTCCCAACCCGCGTTAACCAGCGAAGCTGCAACCATTCCGCTGCGTATCGAGGGTTCCAGTTCGTAGATTGTTTCAGGACCGATGAGCTCGGCGTCGAAACCTTCCGATTTCATCCAGGCGACATCTTTGGCGATGGTTTCAGCCGATTCGTCGCCATCAGCGAGCGAAAGGGAGGTTACGCGTTGCAGCTCCCAGTCATCATCGGCACTCGGGCTCAACTCTTCATATAGTTCGACGTGTTTGGCTATCGCGGTGCGGTAGATGTCGGTCATCGGACCCGGTACGCCACTGCCGAAATGTGCCGATAGACCGCCCCACGCGAAAGCGGATGCGTTCGCGGCAATGCCGTCGCGATCAATCACCACCGGGAACAAGCCGCGCCGCGACAGTTGAAGAGCCACTGCGCAACCGACGGCTCCGGCACCGATGATCACCGCGTCCGCGGTTCGTGTTGAAGTCATTACCTCTGCGTCCCAATCAGCGTGCTTCGCTACGACCGTTCGCGTTTAGGTTCGAAATACGGAGCGACCGCCAACAAGCGCGAAGAGTAGCGGCGACACCGAACGTTAGATCCCGATATCCAACACGTTCGTCGCGAATATCGCCAGGACCGCGATCAATACAGAGACGACCAATCCCATCAACCACCGCTGAGATGCACGCAAATCTGTCATGTCGGCCTTGAGTGTGTTCACGTCGGTCTGGAGCACCGCCACGTCACCCTTGACCGCTTCGACATCGGCTTTAGTCGCAAGATTGGGGATGACACCCTTGACCCCTTCGACATCGGCCTTTGTCGCAAGATTAGGGATGACACCCTTGACCCCTTCGACATCAGCCTTTGTCGCAAGATTGGGGACGACGCCTTCGATTCGACCGAGGCGACTACCGACATCGCTACCGATGGGTTCGAGTTCGGATTGAGATCTTTCCACAGTGGTCATTGTCTGACTCCGCTGATTGAATGTTATCGCATCCCGTCGTCGGCTTGGGAACCGCGCGCCACGCGTTGGAGTGCGTTGCCATATCGAGCATCCCATTCCGTGAGATGATTGCGTTTAACGCCGTAAAAACCGACGGTTGTAATACACAATAACACCTACACAACAAAAATGCAAATTATGAACGTTCCAATCACCCGCCGTTGGCAACGGTGTCAGATATCGGCAACTGGACCGTGAACGTTGCGCCCTGGTCATTGCCGCTAGTTACGGTAACAGTACCGCCGTGCGCTTCGACCAATCGTTTGACGATGGTCAAGCCTAGTCCAGCACCCCCTGTGGCACGGGTGCGGGAAGTGTCGACCCGGTAGAACTGGTCGAAGATGTGTGCGATGTCCTCTTCGGGGATTCCCTCACCGTCGTTGCTGACGCTAATCGTAACCGTTTCGCCGTCTTGTGCTTGATCCACGGCAATGCAGATTTCCGCATCGGCGGGGGAGTGGTGAATCGCGTTTTCGACTAGGTTTTGGACGACTTGCGTCATGCGCGTGCGGTCGATATCTACTAACGGCAGACCTTCCGCGATTTCGCAACGCAGTTGGACATCGGATTCAATCGCCTTTGGCTTGAAAGCTTCCACCACGCTCTCGACGACGGTCTCAACGCGATCCGGGAATGCTTCGAGTTTGAGAGCACCGGCATCAGCGACCGCCAATAGTCGCAGGTCATCGACAAGTGTCGAAAGATGCAGCGTCTCGCGGTGCAGCGTGCCGATGGTCTGATCGTCGGCTTCTACGACGCCATCTTTGACCGCCTCGAGGTAGCCGCGGATGTTGGTAAGCGGCGTGCGTAACTCATGGGCGATGTCTGCTGTGAGTCGTCTTCGGCGCGTCTCCGCCGCCTCGAGTTCCGAAGCCATTGTGTTGAATGAAGTTGCCAGTTGCCCGATTTCACCGCGATGTTTGGTGCTGACTCGACGGTCCAACTCGCCGCGTCCCAAGCGTTCGGCGGTTTCGGTGAGTTCCCGCATCGGCGCAAAGGCGCGACGCGTGAAGAACGCGATTATCAATATGCCGGCGATGCCGCCTGCGACGCCGCTAAACAGCAATGACCTCTGAAATTCCTGTTCGAGCGCGCTGAGCTGTGGTTCCACCGACAGATCGCCTACCGCATCATCGAATATCCCGAGCGGATCGTCGGAATCGAATTCGGCCCGCTCCGCGAAAATCTGAACTGGCGGTGGTGGTTGGTCCAGGATGATGACCTTCGATTCTCGGACCGAGAGCAAGTCGTCTTCCGTGCCCGAACGACGTTCGTGTCTTTTCGGCAATTCGAAATCAACCCAAAACTTCGTTGACGAGTTCTTGTCCTTGTCGTAATCGGTGAAGATGACCTTGCCGACGACACCACCACCTAGCCGTAGTGGAACGGTCCTGAAGGTAGTCGGCTTTTTGAACCGATCGGACTCCTTCTGAAACTTGCCGTCGGTATCGGTAGGGAAGACGTGCGAATCGGCAACGACAAACCCTTCATCATCTACGACAGCGACGCGTTGCGAGAAGAGATGCGCTACCTGTTGAACGGACACCTGCAAATCGACGAGGTTGTATTCGTACCCATAAACCTCTTCGAGGAGCCGTCTTGCCCGCTCTTCTTGGAATCGTTCGACGCGGTCGCCGTATCGCTCAATCGCGACGTGCGTGTTGATGGTTGCCCAGACGCTGACCGCGAAAAGGCACACCGCGAGTGAGGCGGCGAATCCCAGCACCAGCCGGAATTGCAGTGTGTGTGTCCACTCAGGCAGCTTCAAAACGGTATCCAATCCCGTAAACCGTCTTAAGATGACGTTCGCCGTTCGTCGCTTTCTCAAGTTTCCGACGCAGATTCGATATGTGGGTGTCGATCGTGCGGTCGAAACCGTCGAATTCGTAACCCACCGCGTTGTCGATGATCTGGTCTCTGCTGACCGTGCGGCGATTCGCATTCATGAAGTAGACCAGTAGACGATACTCTGTGGGCGTGAGCGTAAGTTCCACACTGTTGACATGCACCGTTCGGGTTTCCAGATCAACGACGTATTCGCCGATCGAGATTTCGCCCTTGTGGTGGTCTTTGACTTCCTGTTCACGGACTGAACGACGTAGGACTGCCCGAACCCGCGCCATCAATTCGCGCGGACTGAACGGCTTAGTCACATAGTCATCGGCGCCTAAATCTAAGCCTTCCAAGCGTTCCTCTTCATCGACGCGCGCAGTAACCATGATGATCGGCACATCCGAGTCGACGCGCAACTCGCGGCAGATGTCGCTACCGTCGATGCCGGGTAGATTCAAGTCCAGCAGGATCAAAGACGGGTCTTCGGACCGCGCCATCTTCAAACCGGCTTTTCCGTCTTTGGCAACTACCGCGCGGTAGCCCTCGTGCGCCAAGTAGAGCCGGATCAACTGCGAAACCGATTCGTCGTCCTCGACGACAAGGATCGTCTTCTCCCAGCGGTCATCAATCGTGGTCATGTCGGTAGCGGTCCTAGCGCGTCGCGAGTTTTTGGCACGTTACTAATGAATGTTGCGGCGCAATTTTCGAGAAATTGACAAGAAACAACGAACTGCGGCAGAGCGGTTGTGCTCAATCCCAAGTTTGACCCTGTTCGGTAGGGAAATGTCGGATGGGTAAAAGGCGTTTGTCCGTAGCCGATTAGAATCTCAATTATGCGAACCGATGGATTTTCTCTAACCGCACTGGTTCACAGATTCTAGACCCGTTACCGAACCTGAAGTCATCCGTGTTGATGTTCCGTTAAATCTCTCATGGTGCAAAACGGCAAGATTCGACGTGCGCCCGGTTTCGCAGATCGTGCCGGACGCGATTTTGAGCGTCTAGATACCGCGATCCGGACGGCGCGCGAGGTTCTCGCGATGCGGGGTTACGAACCGCTGGATACGCCATTGCTAGAGAAAACCGAGTTGTTTCTGCGGCGGTCTGGTGGCTTGCTGTCTAGTCAGATGTTTGACTTCACCGCGCCGGACGGTAGCGAAATCAGCCTGCGCCCGGAGTTGACCGCGCCAGTCATTCGATACGCACTGGAGAACGAAAATCTCGCGTTCCCGTTGCGATACCAGTATGCAGCGCCGATATTCAGGTACACCGAACGGCCTTTCGATGCACCGCCGAACTCTGTGCCGAGCAAACGCCAATTCATTCAGGCTGGAGCCGAGCTCATCGGTGCGGCACAACCCGCTGCTGATGGCGAAATCATTTCCACCGCCTACCAGATGGCGAAACGAGTCGGTGTCAGAAGCGTAGCGGTACGCATCGGGCATGTCGGACTGATCTGGGAAATCCTTGAACGCTTCAACCTGTCGGACCGCGCAAAACTGTTTCTCGCCAATCGTGTCTCCGAATTGGCAAAGTGCGACGACGATGGTGCCGCGGTTGAAGCAGAAGCAGTACGCCGCGGATTGATGCAATCGCCGGGACAGGAAAGCGTCGAAACGCAATCTTCAGCGGCTGACCTGCTCACGCGTCTCGCCTCCGGTTCAGTTCAACTACCCAGCGAGACGGAGCAGTCATCGCGCACCGCGGAAGACGTGGTGCAAGGCTTGCGCCGCAAGCTTGAACACGAAGCGAGCAACCGAGATTTCACCGTCGCGATGGACTTGATGCGAAAAGTGGCACGTTTGAAGAGCGGCACTGTGGCAAACGAGATCGTTTCTCGCACCCGTGATCTGATGGTCGACTACGGTTTGGATGGTTTGGATAGCCTCGATGACCTCGCGCAGGTTGAGCAATCGGCGGAGATCGGCGGCGTCCCGACGTCCGACATCTCGATCGACCTCGGTTTGGCTACATCGATGGGCTACTATTCGGGCATGATTTTCGAGGTATGTGCCGAATCAGACGACGGCTCCATACCCATCGGGGGCGGTGGACGTTACGACGGTCTAGCTGCTTCGTTAGGTTCGCACGAAAAGTTGCCGGCGTTGGGATTCGCATTGAACCTCGACACTATCTTGGACATCACTAATGACATTGAATCGGCTGAATATAGCCGTCAATACGTCGTGCTTGCGCCTTTAGACGCGCACTCCGGCCCGAGTGTCTTGAAAGCGGCTGCTGACCTGCGCGGTCAAGGCAAAGCCGTGATTTCGCTTTTCGACCAATCAATCGATGCCCGCGCGGTTGCCGCGTCATTGGGTAGAGCAGAAGTGATTCGAGTACGGCGCGATTCCAACCCCGACGGGTACAAGTTGGTGAGCGAGTGATGGACACGCTCAGGCTTGCGATACCGTCTACTGGCGCGTTGGAAAAAGGCGCGGCGGCGTTGCTCGCTGAATCCGACGCCGCGGTCAGCCGAGTGAACTCGCGTCGATACACCGCAAAGATTCCTGCTATTCCGGGCGTCGAGGTCATCTACCAACGGCAATCCGATATCACCACCATCGTCGACTCTGGCAATGCAGACCTCGGCATCGTAGGGCTAGATCGGTATCTGGAATCGCGGCTAGAGGACGGAAGCTCGCTCGTAGTTGCACCGGACCTCGAGTACGGACACTCCCGTCTGGTGATTGCGGTGCCGGATGCATGGCTAGACATCACCTCGATGTACGACTTGGCGGATTTGAGTTTGGAGTTCCACGAACGCGGGCGTGATCTACGCATCGCGACGAAGTATCCGCGACTGATTAAGCGGTTTTTCAATCGACGCGGCATCAATTATTTCTCGATGGTGGCGATCAACGGCGCGCTAGAGGCGGCTCCACGCATCGGATACTCCGACATCATTGCCGACATTTCAGACACCGGAAACACATTGCGCGAGAACAACCTTCGGACGTTGGTTGATGGCGTAGCGATGGAATCACAGGCGATCATGATTGGCAATGCCGCGTTGCTCGCCGCGTCTGACGAAAAACTGGCTACAACGCGCCTATTGCTCGAACGCATCGAGGCGCGTCTCCGTTCGAGGATGTTCCGACGCGTGACGGCAAACGTGAGGGGTGAATCGGAAGGGGATATCGCCGAGATGATCTTGGCTTCTCCTGATCTCGCCGGCATGACCGGACCGACGGTTTCGCGGGTTTACACCAGCGACGGCAATCGATGGTTCGCAGTTCAGATCGTGACGCGCAAGGAAGATGTTTTGAGAGTGGTTGACCACTTAAGGCGTCTCGGCGGCACTGGCACTGGAGTTTCTGACCTGCGATTCCTCTACCAAAGCGAGTGCGAACTCTTTTCGAAACTGGTCGACAACCTCAACCATGTCGCCGGGGCAGTTGAGCCGTGCTAAAGCGGATATACGGGTTAGACGCGGCAGTTTCCGCGTTCAAAGACCGCAGCACGAAGGATGCCGTAGACGATCCGTTAACCGATGGTGGCGGTATCTACAGTGTCGATCTCACCCCCGACGATTTCGCCGATCGCGTCGTTTTCGATGTCCTAGAACACGGCGACGACTTTCTGCGGCGCATAACCAAAGCCCTAGACGGCGCAAAAATCGACGATTTCTTGGTGCCTGAAACTGCCGTAAAGGATGCGAGAGACCGCCTAAATGCGAACGAAGTAAGAGCGCTGGAGTTGGCGGCGGAGCGCGTCAAAGCGTTTCAACGGCGCACGATTCCGCAATCTTGGCGCGACGAACGGGCGGGATACGGCGAGGTGGTGCATCCGGTCAGTTCGGTAGGATGCTGTATCCCCGGCGGAACCGCGCCCCTGGCTTCGACGGTGATAATGACCGCAGTTCCTGCGAGGGTCGCCGGAGTGCCGTTCGTGTGCGTCGTAACGCCCGCCGGCAGAGACGGCTTGCCGCATCCAGCGGTATTGGCGGCATGCGATGTCGCAAATGTTGATGCCATCTACGCGGTTGGTGGTGCTCAAGCCGTCGCGGCATTGGCAGTAGGTACCGAATCTATCCCTAAAGTGGATGTCATATGCGGGCCGGGCAGCGTTTGGGTTACCGCGGCAAAGCGGCGCGTTTTCGGTTTGGTGGGTATCGACGGCATCTACGGACCGACGGAGACGATGGTAATCATCGACGACACCGCCGATCCTGCAATCGCCGCCGCCGATATGCTCGCACAAGCCGAACACGATGTCCTGGCGGCGCCGATCATCGTGGCATTGTCCGACGCGACACTAGATGCTGTCGAAGCAGAGTTGACGCCGCAGTTGGAAGAGTTGCCGAGAGCACAGATCGCGATGTCGGCATTGACGGGACGCGGGGCGGCGGTCGTCGTTGACACAGTCGAAGAGGCATTACAGGTAGCGGAAGAATACGCGCCGGAGCATCTGTGTCTGGGTTTCGCGAATGCGAGCGATTACATCGAAAAAGCGCGCAACGCTGGAGGGCTATTCGTTGGCGAGCAGTCCGGCGAGGTTATGGCCGACTATGTCGCGGGGCCGAGCCACGTAATGCCAACGGGCGGTTCGGCGCGGTTTTCGTCGGCACTTTCGGCGCGGGATTTCGTACGCGTCACGCCGTTCCTCGATATGGACGAGGAGACGTTCGCGGCGATATCTGAAGCCGCTTCCGATCTGGCGCGCCTCGAAATGCTCGAAGCACACGCCCGAGCCTCCGACATCCGCCGTCGGTAGTAGCATTGCAGAGTCGATTCACTAATCTAGGCAAAACTCCAATGCGCGACCTGCGAACGATGATGCGACCCCACCTCTACAACCCGACGGGGTATGTAGGCGCGCAACATTCCGATCATCTAGCAACCGCCGCCGGCATCGATCCTGCGGACGTGATCCGCCTCAACGCGAACGAGAATCCGTACGATCCGTTGCCGGAAATCACCGATGCGCTTGTCGGTCTACCGATCCACGAATACCCGGATCAAGACTTAGTTCGGATGCGGACCGCGTTGAGCAAGTACACCGGCCGTCCAATCTCACAGGTCATCGCCGGATCTGGTGGCGACGAAATCATCGAGTTGCTAACCAAGCTCTTCGTGGCACCGGGCGAGGCAATGATCGACTGTCCGCCGACTTTCGGCATGTACGAGTTCTGCGCACGGATCTCGGAAGCCGAATTGATACCGGTAGAGCGTCGGGACGATTGGCAACTGGACATTGAAGCGACGACCGCGGAGATCGAGCAAAGCGGTGCCAAGATCCTCTTCATCGCATCGCCCAACAATCCGACGGGTAACCTGCTGCCGAATGATGATGCACGGGCCATTCTCGACACCGGTATCGTGCTGGTCGTCGATGAGACTTACTACGAGTTCTGCGGTGAAACTACCGCTGGCCTGTTAGACGACTACGAAAATCTCGTCGTCTTGCGGTCATTCAGCAAGTGGGCCGGCATCGCCGGATTAAGGGTGGGATACGCCATCGGTTCGGAGCTGATAATCGATCACTTGATGACGATCAAGCAACCTTACAACCTGAACATCGCGGCGGAATCGGCGGCACTGGCGGCCATCGCCAACAAAGACAAGCTCTTGGCGCGCATCGACACGATGACCAACGAACGCAAGAGGTTAGAGGCGGCAATCGACGCAATCGACGGCATTAGCTACTCGCCATCCGACGCGAACTACCTGCTCATCAAGTTCGATAACCACTCTGGCGACGATGCGTACGACCGATTCGCGAAGCGGGGTGTATTCGCTCGCAAATTCAGCGGACGGCGGCTTGAAAACTCCATCCGAGTTAGCGTCGGAACTCCGCCGCAGAACGACGTCGTGATCGACATCTTGCAAGAACTCGGTTGACGGGCGAGGGATGTCTAAAAGGTTGAGCAAAGCGGGAAATGTTACGGTGGCAGATTCGATAATTGAGGATTGAGGTGCTTGAATGAGTGATCGAATCGCCGAATTGACGCGCAAGACGGGCGAATCCGATATCCGGGTTCGCGTGAACATCGACGGGCAGGGCAGAGCCGAAATCGACACGCCGGTCGGTTTTATGAATCACATGCTCCAAGCCCTCGCGAAACACTCAATGATTGACCTGTCTGTCACCGCGACGGGCGACATGGAGACCGGGTCGCACCACACGGCGGAGGACACGGCGATCGTTCTCGGTCGATGTATAGCCGAGGCGCTAGGCGACTGCGCTGGCATCGT
Source organism: Dehalococcoidia bacterium (assembly GCA_963662485.1). GTDB lineage: Bacteria > Chloroflexota > Dehalococcoidia > Lucifugimonadales > Lucifugimonadaceae > Bin127. Next base: position 1,324,310 of record OY759581.1, read on the forward strand.
GCGCATGTCCAGCAAGCACGTTCCACTTGATGAAGCGTTGACCCACGCCGTCGTCGATCTCGGCGGTCGCGGTTACCCTGTCATCGACATCGGTTCGACATCGAACTACGGCGATTTCTCGCCTGACATGGCAAGGCATTTCTTCGAAACGCTAGCCTACGAAGGCCGTTTCAACCTCCACCTGACGGTGCAACGCGGCACGAACGAGCATCACATGATCGAGTCGGCGTTCAAAGCCTTCGCCCGCGCTCTACGCGAAGCCGCCACCGAGGATCCAAGGTCCCAAGGCGCGGTGCCAAGCACCAAAGGCACCCTGTCAAGCTAATCTCGCCCGGTTTAGGGTTTCCCCCGTTTATGGGGAATTGTCCGCAGGACAAAGGGCGCCAGCGGCTAGCCGCATCCCCATTGGGGGCGTGAGTATAAGCGCGCTTACAGACTGGGTCAGTTTGGCAAGAGTCTCAATCGGAGAACTGAAATGAACGAACAGATGTCGCGGCGCAGGTCGATCTTTGAGTGGACCGCGCTTGCTGTGATCCTCGCGTCCGTCGCCGCGGCGGCGTTTCAGACCGACATACCTAATCTCCTGAACGCGAGTTGGGGGCCTGAGAAAGGTTGGTTGGACGACGTAGCGTACGTCGCGGTCATCTTCTTCGCAATCGAATACGCCATCAGAATCTGGCTCGCGCCGAACAAGCGGGCCTACATATTCTCGTTTTTCGGCATCGTGGACCTCATGGCGGTCTTACTCGGCGTCGTCGCTTTGCCGCAGTTCACGTCATTCCGACTGCTCCGCCTCTTGCAGTTGGTCAGACTGCTCAAACTGTTGCGTTTCAGCCAAGCCATGACCGGATTGGGAAAGGCTTTCGCGTCGATGAAAGACGAGATAATCCTGTTTCTCGGTCTTACCAGCATCCTGTTGTTCCTCGCCGCGTTCGGCGCGTACCACTTTGAGCACGAGACGCAACCCGAACAGTTCAGCCACATGGGCGATGCGCTGTGGTGGGCGATTGCGACGCTGACAACCGTCGGCTACGGCGACATATACCCGGTAACCATCGGTGGCAAGATCATGACCGCAATTGTCGTCCTGTGCGGTCTAGGCGTAGTCGCCGCGCCCGCCGGGATCGTAGCCCAAGCCATGGCGACCGCATTACGCGAAAAGCGAGAACGAGAGGCGGCAGCGGAGAGCGCCGAATCGGCTGAATGAACGTCGCTTGACGCCGCGCCTTACGCAACGATCTCTACCGAATAGGTTTCGATAACCGGATTTGCCAGCAGATCGTTGCACATCTTGTGCGCGGTCTGTTCCGCCTGCTCTGCGTCAGGAGCGTTGATGCGGATGTCGAAGAACTTGCCGGCGTTTAGTGAGGCGATCTGATCGAAACCGAGACGGCTCAATGCGCGATTGATCGTCTCCGATTCGGGATCATGCACACCCGGTTTGAAGAAAACGCGGATGTGGGCGAGGTACGTGCCGCTCATCGGTGACCCGCGTCGATCAGTTCGCCGGCGTCATGCCCGCGACTTGCGGTTCGTATCCACGATCGAAGTAGGCATCAATGAACTCAAGGATACGAGGCTCATCCAGTTCGTCCAACCTCAAGTGGTGTCGCCACGCCGTCAACGTGATCGCCTTGTCCATAAACGGGTAGGGCGAGATGACAAAGCCGGTGTATGACTCGTCATCGTTCCACTCGGTGGCGATGCGCTTGAACGCTTCAGCGATCTCCGTGCACTGCGCGGGTTCGCACTTCGTTGTGTCGTAGTGCAATCCGATGCCGCCGTGCTCAAGGTTGTGGATCAGAACCTGATCGGGCAGAACTCGCTCGTAAGGACCCCAACCCGCTGGAGCGCGCTCGAAATCGTTCCCTTGGCTACCGAGAGTGTTCCAGTGCGGGCCCGACGTCGGAGGGTAGACGCTGTAGCGCGTTTCTGGCTGGATCGCGTCCGGCACGTGAGCCCGACCATCGTCAGGGTCTTCCGGCACTGGACCGCCGCTGTTGTAAGGACCGCGCTCACCGCCGAGTTGCTGATCTTGGGAAACGAATCCCTGCTGGAATACGAGCGCGAAGATGATGAACACCGCAAAGACGGAACCGAGAGCGATAAGGACCGCCCGTTTCCGCTGTTTGCGACGGTTGCTGAGCCGGCGCCGTTCTTCACGCACCTGCGAACGCGTCATACCCCGTCGGTGTTCGGGGCGGGTAGTTGCGATTCGATTTCTAGACTCTGCCATAAACTCAAGATTCTATTTCATGCGGATAGCGGGGTAGACCGTTCGGACGACGGCATCTCAAGCGTCAAACCAAGTTCCGGTCAACCGTTCGTAGGCGGATATGTAGCGTTGGCGCGTCATGTTGAGAACATCAGGCGGCACTTGAGGTGGCGGTGGTTCACGGTTCCACTCGGTTTGCATGAGCCATTCGCGGAGGTGTTGTTTGTCATACGCAGGCGGAAATGATCCGGGTTCCCAATCTTCGGCGTCCCAAAAGCGGCTCGAATCAGGTGTCAACACTTCGTCGATCAGCGTCAGTTTGCCGTTGACGAAACCGAATTCGAACTTGGTATCGACTAGGATCATTCCACGTTCCGCGGCGTGTTGCCGGGCGCGCTCGTAGATCTGAATGCTGACTTCCTTGAGCCGTGCGTGCAAGTCTGCACCGACTAGATCGATCGCTTCAGACTCGGTAAGCGGGATGTCGTGTCCCGATTCAGCTTTAGTCGATGGCGTGAACATCGGCTCTGGCAGTTTCTCAGCAGGTCGCAGGCCTTTGGGCAACTTTTCACCGTTCAACGTGCCATGCGACTCGTACTCCGCCCATCCAGCACCGGCGAGGTAACCCCGAACGACGCACTCCATATCGATGCGTTCGGCTTCGCGGATCAGCATCGCGCGGTCTTGCCAAGCATTAGGTAGGTCTGCAAGCGCACCGGCATCGCCGATTTTCTCTCGCACGGCATAATCGTCCGCCATGCCAATCATGTGGTTGTCGACGATATCGCCGATTACGTTTCGGAACCAGTATGCCGACATCTGGGCGAGCAACACGCCCTTTTGCGGCACCGGATCATCCATGATTACATCGAACGCCGAGATACGGTCGGTAGCGATCATCATCAACACACCATCGTCAACACGGTAGGTGTCACGCACCTTTCCGCGATGCACCAGTCCGGGCAAATGCGTGCTCAAAACCGCTGCCGATTCGTCCTCGCTCAATTCCGCAATACCCAGTCGCTCGTAAATTGCATCGACCTGATCGATGAAGTAGTCGTAATCGAAGAGTTCGGACAGGGCAGCGCTGTCGATATGTTTACGCACGGTCTCCGATTGGCTGATGATCGCTTGGAAATCGGTTTCTGCGTCGAGTGCCTGCATCGCCGCACTCTGAACCGCATCGTAAGCCGCGCCGCGTTCCACGCCAGACTCGACGAGCGCGAGCATGACCCGGGGTGAAAAAACGAGCCCGTGCGTCAGGTCCATGTTGCGACGCATACGATCCGGCTTCACCGTCATGTTGTCGATAATGCCTGTCATTAAGTCGAGGATGTAATCGAGCGCGAGCGAGGAATCGGCAAGCACGACGCGCTCAGCTGACGAGTGAGAGATGTCGCGTTCATGCCACAGCGCAACGTTTTCGAGTCCGACGATGGAGTTCGAGCGAATCACCCGCGCCAACCCGCAAATGCGCTCTGATAGCTCCGGGTTGCGCTTGTGCGGCATCGAAGATGAGCCTTTGCTGACGTATCCCGGCCTCCCGAACGGCTCTTCAACCTCGCCGACCTCGGTACGTTGGAGCGAACGTATCTCGGTCGCCATCTTGTCAAGCGTTGCCGCAATCAGGGCGAGGACTTGCAGATACTCGGCATGGCGATCGCGTTGGATTACTTGATTCGACACCTCGGCGGGTTTGAGACCGAGTGCAACGCAAACATGCTCTTCGATTTGGATAGGGATACCCGCAAAGGTACCGACGGGCCCCGACAGCATCCCGACAGATACGCGTTCGCGCATCGCTACCGCCCGCTCTCGATTGCGTCGCATCTCCGACCACCACAACGCGAGTTTGAGACCGAATGACATCGGTTCGGCGTGGATGCCGTGCGACCGGCCCATGCAGAGAGTGTGCTTGAACTCGATGGCGCGCCTCGCGAGGACGTCGGACAGTGCGTCGATGCCGTCGATCAACAATCCTGCCGCATCCGACATCTGCATCGCCAAAGCGGTGTCTTTGACATCGTTGGAGGTCAGACCGTGATGTATCCATCGCCCCTCATCGCCCAAACTGACGGCGACGGCGCGCGTGAACGATACCAAATCGTGGCGCGTGTCCTCAAACTGGCGATCGTACTCGGCGCGCGAGAAAGACGCGTTGCGAATCTTCGCCATATCCGATGCATCGATCACACCAAGTTTCGACCACGCCTCACACGCGGCGATCTCAACGCGTAGCCATAAGTCGAATTGATGGTCTTCCGACCATATCCGGCTCATTTCGGGTCTTGAGTAACGGGGTATCACGTCGTTGTGAGATAGGGGTTGGAGTGGAATCGCTGCAAGTTGGGAAAGTTGAATCGTAACGCAAAAACGGTGTCAAACCGCGCCGAGTGCGATATCGGAGCGGTAACGCGAGTCTGTAAAGCTGATTCCTCTCGCGATTGAATAGGCGGATTCGCGCGCCGCGTTGACCGAATCGGGCGATGACGCCGTAGCAACCAAGACTCTGCCGCCAGCAGTCAGCAAGATGCCGTCATCGGCCTCTTCGGTGCCAGCATGGAACACAATCGCGTCGTCTTTGTAGGGCATATCGCCCTCAATCTCGTATCCGGTCTCGTAAGCGGCCGGATAACCGCCGGATACGACTACCACGCCGACGGCGCAGTTGTCGTTCCAAATGACTGGGACCTCGTGCAACGTGCCATCCGCGACGGCAGCGCAAATCTCCGCAAGGTCGGTGTCGAGACGCAACATCAACGGTTCGCACTCCGGGTCTCCGAATCGGCAATTGAACTCGATTACCTGCGGCCCGGCGTCCGTGAGCATCAATCCAGCATAGAGGACGCCTTGATACGGGCAACCCTCGGCAACCAACGCGTTTGCGGTAGGTTCCAAGATCGTGGCGCGGATATGTTCTAGCTGATCGGGAGAGCACAGGTCAGGCGAGGTGTAAGCCCCCATGCCGCCAGTGTTGGCGCCTTTATCGCCGTCGTAGGCGCGTTTGTAATCGCGTGCCGCGACCGGTGCCGATACGGTCTCACCATCAACGAACGCGAAGACGCTCAATTCCGGTCCGGTAAGCCGTTCTTCGATCACAATAGTCTCGCCGGCATACCCAAAGGCGCGCAGTTCCAACGATTCGGTCACCGCGGCGATCGCGTCGGCGTGGGTTTCGGGCACCGTCACACCTTTGCCCGCCGCGAGTCCGTCTACTTTGACCACGACAGAGCCTTCCGGTTGCGATTCGACATGTTGAATCGCCTTTGACGCATCGTCGAACGTCCAACTTTTAGGACACGGAACGCCGTAGCGGTTCATCAAGTCGTTTGCCCAAGATTTCGAACCCTCGATCCTCGCCGCGTCCGCTGACGGCCCGAATGTCGGGATGCCTAGTTCGCGGAGCCGATCCGCCAATCCCAAAACCAACGGGGCCTCGGGTCCGACGACGACAAGGTCTGCTTCTTCGTTCTGGGATAATGCGACGAGTCCATCAACATCCTCCGCGCCTACCGCCGCCAGTTCACCGTGTTGTGCCATCCCTGGGTTGCCGGGCGCGGAAACGATTTCCCCGACGGATTCGGACTGCGCGAGTTTCGAAGCGAGGGCGTGTTCTCTACCGCCAGAGCCGACCAAGAGCAGTTTCATCGTTCCGTTCGCCTATCGAAAAGCCGGGTAGCCGGGGATCATTCCCACTCGATAGTGCCCGGCGGTTTGCTCGTAACGTCAAGCACTACGCGGTTGATTTCCGGCACCTCGTTGACGATGCGATTGGAGATGCGAGCGACAGTCTCGTAGGGCAGACGCGCCCAATCCGCGGTCATGGCATCAGTGCTCACTACCGCGCGCACCGCGACGACGTACTGATACGTTCGCGCATCACCCATCACGCCGACGCTCTGCGTATTGGTCAACACCGCGAAGCTTTGCCAAAGCTGTTCGTAGAGACCAGCGTCCTTGATCTCATCGACCACGATCCAATCGGCGGCGCGCAGGATTTCAAGCTTCTCGTGAGTCACCTCGCCCATGATCCGAATCGCCAGACCGGGCCCGGGGAACGGTTGGCGGTTAACGGACTGCGACGACAGTCCAAGTTCGCTGCCGGCTTGGCGCACCTCGTCCTTAAACATGTGCCGCAACGGCTCGACGAGGCTCAAATCCATTTTTTCTGGCAATCCGCCGACGTTGTGGTGCGTTTTGATCTTGTGTGCCGCCGTGCTTTCCGGCGATACTGATTCGATCACATCGGGATAAAGCGTACCCTGCGCGAGGAAATCAACTTCACCGATGTCGCGTGCCTCTTCCTCAAAGATGCGAATGAACTCTTCACCGATGCGTCGTCGCTTCTCTTCCGGGTCGACGACATCCTTCAAGGCAGCGAGGAAGCGTTCTGTGCCGTCCACGAACCTCAGGTTTACGCCGAGTTGGCTAGCGAACACGGTGCGGACGCGTTCGGCTTCACCAAATCGCATGAGGCCGTTATCGACAAATATGCAGGTCAGGCGGTCGCCGATGGCACGGTGGATCAGTGCCGCCGCGACGGAGGAATCGACGCCGCCAGACAGCGCACAGACGACTTTGCCATCGCCAACTTGTTGCCGAATGCGAAAGATCGAGTCGCGCACGAAGTTTTCAGGTGTCCAAGAACCCGACGCGCCGCAGATGCCGAGCACAAAGTTGCGGATGATCTGATCGCCTTGCGGGGTGTGCGTAACCTCCGGGTGGAACTGGATGCCATAGGCGAGCATCGATTCGTTGCCCATGACAGCACACGGGGAGTTCTCGGAAAATGCTATGGAGGTGAATCCCGGCGGCATTTCCGAAATCCGGTCGCCGTGGCTCATCCAGACGGGCACTGAGGTGTCTAGACCCTTAAACAGCGGATGGATCGCGCCGTTCAGATGCAACAGCGCGTGTCCGTACTCTCTTTCAGCACCGGCAACGACTGCGCCACCCAGTTGGTGCGCTAGAGCCTGCATCCCGTAGCAGATTCCTAACACCGGCACGCCAGCATCAAAGACCCAAGACGGTATCAGCGGAGCGCCATCTTCGTAAACGCTGTTCGGACCGCCACTCAGAATGATGCCCTTCACATCTTGGAGGTGCAAGACATCGGGCCCGGCGTCGAACGGTACGATCTCGCAGTAGACACTGGCCTCTCGCACCCTGCGGGCGATCAATCGGCTGTACTGCGAACCAAAATCGAGAATGACTATCGACTCGGTGCGGACTGGCACCGATGCCGCATCGCCGCTCAACCGGTCGCCCTCAGCGATTTCGAGATACGTGTTCAGTTCGATGTCGTCAGAAGTAGCGACGCGGTGCGAACTGGTTTCAGTGTTGATGTCAGACATTTCGAAGGGGATTTCAACTAAAGATTCTAATCGTAATTCCCGTTGCCCACGCGTTGCACCCGCTCTTGTCGTCCTGAACAGATCGTCTCGTCATTCCGAACGGTGCGCGCTGGCTCATGTCATTCCGAACGCCCAACCCCCGCTCAAGTCAATCCGAACAGAGCGAACGGTCAAGTCATTCCGGACGGAACCCCCTCTCAAGTCATTCTGAACGGAGCGTACGCCCATGTCATTCTGAACGTAGCGAAGCGGAGTGAAGAATCTCCGTGCAATCGGGTTGTACGATATGGATTGGTGCGCGCTCAAACGCGTTTCATCACCCACTCCAACCAATGGACAACGACGACATCAGCAAAGCCGCAGCCGCGGTCGTTTCCGGCGGTGTAATCGCGTTTCCCACTGACACGTTTTACGCGCTCGGTGTAGATGCGATGAATGCGGCGGCGATACGTAAGGCGTTCGAGGTGAAACGTCGTCCTGCCGACACTCCGATGCCCGTTTTGATCGCCGATTCCGATCAAGCGGAACTGTTTACGACTGGGTTCGGAGACGCGTCGAGGACGTTGGCGGATCGATTCTGGCCCGGCGCATTGACCATCGTCGTTGACGCCAAAGATGATGTTCCTGACGTCCTCATGGGCGGTTTGGGCACAGTCGGATTGCGCGTCCCAGACCATGAACTGGCACGCAGACTGATCGCCGTGTCTGGATGTGGCATCACCGGCACCAGCGCGAACATTTCGGGACAACCGCCAACTAAAGATTGGAACACCATTGAGGAGACGATCGGCGATGATGTTGACGCCATCGTGGCAGGTAAATGCGGTTCTGCGTCGTCCGCGTCTACGGTTGTGCAGGTTGTCGGCGATTCGGTTCGCATTTTACGCGAAGGTCCGATCTCGGCGATGGATATAGAAACAGTTTTGGGTGAGTCATGACAACTGAAACACCAAGCGGAATCGGCTCACTGTTGCCGACAGACGCGGAGGAGCGTCTGGAAGACGAGATTCGGGGATTCTTCGCTGATCGCGACCTCGAAATCTATCGCATGATGGAGTGGCAACTCGGCTACTCGAATGATCGCGGCGCTGACATCCAAGCGGTGCTTGAACGTCGGCTCCACGGCTCGTTGCTCCTCGCCGTCGCCGCCGCGTTGCATGGTGATTACTCGCTCGGCCTGAAATACGCGGTGTCGGTAGAGCTGATGCACAACTTCGCGCAGATCCACGCCGACGTGCAAGACGGCAACACCGAACGACTAGGTCGGGCGTCGGTCTGGTGGAAATGGGGTCCTTCGCAGGCGATCAACACCGGTGACGGAATGCACGCGATGGCGCGCATGTCGCTGTTCCAACTCGGAGACATCGGCGAACCGTTGACCCGCGTCAATACCGCGCTTGAGATCGTGGACGATGCCGTTCTGCGACGATGCGAAGGCGAGTATCTAGACGTATCGTTCCAAGAACGCACCTCGGTGTCGGTAGACGACTACATAGACATGGTTTCAAAACGGATCGGTTCGCTCTACGGTGCCGCCGCTGAGTTGGCTAGCATTCTCAAAGATGAAGCCAGCGATGATTGTCGCGATGCATTGCGAACGTTCGGAGACAGCATCGGCGTAGTGAAGCAACTCGTCGCTGATTACGAAGCGTTTTTCAGCGGCAAAGACCGCGATCCCGTTCAACAGGGCCGCATCATCTCCAAGAAAAAGAACCTCGCGATGGCATCCTTCTTCGAGACGGTCAAAGACCCTGGGACCTTGCGAATAGCAGGGGAGATGTACTTGCAACGCGTCATCGACCCGTCGCGCATCGCCGAACTCACCCAAATGGCGATCGACGCCGGCGCGAAAGAATTCAACCTCGTGATGATCGACCGCTACTTGGACAAAGCCGAATCTGCGCTGTCAAAAACCGGCATCGCCACCGCAGATGCTGACAAACTGATGGCACTAGTCCGTGACATCGGCGATGTTGATCGCGTGCTAGGGCGAGAATGATTGACGGGCGCAGGTGCCTACAATTCCTGATTCCAAAGTGAAACTCCCGCGCCTAGAAGATGCCGATTTGATGGGCAAGCGCGTTCTGTTGCGCGCCGACCTTAACGTTACCTTTGAGCCAGGCACAACCAACGTAGCCGACGACAGCCGGATTCACGCGTCGATGCCGACCATCGAGATGCTCAGGCGCAAAGGCGCGTCGGTGATCCTATGCTCTCATTTGGGCCGTCCCAAGGGCCAAGTCGTGCCTGAAATGCGGATCGAACCGGTGCGGGCAAGGACTTCCGAGGTGTTGGGCGCGGAAGTCAAGTACTTGGGAGGTCCGACTGGTGATGGTGTTGCAGCCGCCGCCGAAAAACTGAACGCGGGCGATGTCGCAATGCTCGAAAACCTGCGATTCGATCCGGGTGAGGAAGCGAACGCCCCTCATTTTTCCGCTGCTTTGGCATCACTTGCTGACATCTACGTCAACGATGCGTTCGGCGCGTCGCACCGTGCCCATGCGTCGATAGTGGGCGTCGCGGAGTTGCAATCTACGTACGCCGGTCTGCTGATGCGAGCCGAGATCGAAGCGCTCGAACGTGCCGTCTCGTCTGAAGAACGCCCGGCAATCGCAATCCTCGGCGGTGCCAAAGTAGCCGACAAACTGGGCGTTGTGGATAACCTCGCGCCGCGCGTAGATTCGATCCTGATCGGCGGCGGCATGGTAGCGGCAATCTTGGCGGCACAGGGCAAATTCGCCAGTTCCAGAACCGCAGGGGATGACGAAATCGATGCCGCGCAGGGACTGATCGGTGATGCGGCGGTGATGAACAAGTTGGTTTTGCCGCAAGACGTGATTTTTGCCGAAGAGTTTTCCGAACAGTCCGACTTCCGAATCGTTGGTGTAAATGACATCGCAAAACTGGGGTTCTTGCTCGATATCGGACCGAAAACCGCTCAACACTATGCCAACATCGTTTCCCAAGCCAAAAAGATCGTCTGGAACGGCCCAATGGGGCTCTTTGAATGGTCTGCGTTCGCGCAAGGCACCGCGATACTGGCGAAATCGATCGCGGGCAATCGTCATGCATTCAAGTTGGCTGGCGGCGGTTCGACGGTTGAGGCGATTAACACGTTTGGCGTCGCTGATGACATTACCCACGTCTCGACTGGTGGCGGTGCATCCCTCGAATACTTGGAAGGCAAGACGTTGCCTGGCATCGCCGCGTTGCGAACCGAGGTTACTAGTGGTTGACACGTTCGCGAAGCGCGGATAAGGTTAATCTGCGCGGCGGAAACTGCGAAACGGTCGCGCTTATTCCAAAGATACAGAATGTCGAGCGCGTCTTGACGATCCGCAAGCCGATAATCGCGGGCAACTGGAAGATGAACACCACGCCGCAAGAGGGCGTGGCTCTTTCCCAATCAATTTGCCGTAGCATCGGCGACTCCGATGCGGTTGATGTCGTGCTATGCCCGCCGTACTCCTCGTTGGTCGCCGTCTACGGCGTTGTCAACCACACACCGGTGTTTCTCGGCGCGCAGAACGTCAATCAACACCGTAGCGGCGCGTACACCGGCGAAGTTTCCGCCGAGATGCTCAGCGGCCTCGTTTCCCATGTAATCGTCGGACACTCGGAACGACGCGAACATTTCGGCGAGACTGATCAGATCGTCGCGGCGAAGGTTCAGGCAGTCAACGAATCGGGCATGACGGCGATAATGTGCGTCGGCGAGGATCGGGTGGAACGTCAGCGACGCCGCGCCGAACGATTTGTGCGCCGACAGGTTCGATTGGGCATCGCCAACGTGACTGACCATGCCAACATCGTCGTGGCGTACGAACCCATCTGGGCGATCGGCAGTGGCGATGCAGCAACCGTCGGTCAGATCGAGTACATGGCAGCGTCGATACGCGAAGAGCTCGGTGAGGTTCTCGGTGATGAAGTCGCCGAGAAAATCCGGGTGATCTATGGCGGAAGCACCAACGCGGGTAACATCGCATCGATTGTCGAGAGCTCGGCGGTGGACGGTGCATTAGTTGGCGGTTCAAGTTTGAGCGAAACCGAGTTCTCCTCGATGATTTCCAAAGTCGCCGAGTCCGTGAACGCGGCGTGACGGCTGCTGACGACCGTATCGGCGTAATCGCCATCGTCGGCGCGACCGCCACTGGCAAAACCAAGCTTGGTGTAGGCCTCGCGCGCCAGTTCAACGGCGAGGTTGTGAATGCCGACTCAAGGCTTTTCTATCGGGGCATGGACATCGGTACCGCCAAGCCGACTACGGACGAGATGCGCGGCGTACCGCATCACCTAATCGACTTCCTCGAGCCATCTGACAGTTACAGCTTGAGCGACTTCCTCGCGGCTGCGAACGCGACGATCAACGACATCCACGGTCGCGACAAATTGCCGATCATCGTTGGCGGGTCGGGGCAGTACATCTGGGGACTACTTGAAGGTTGGATCGTGCCCAGTATCCCCCCAAACCCATCGCTTCGACGGGAGTTGGAAGCAGTGTTCGACGCGGAAGGCATTGCAGCGTTGCAAGACCGGTTACGCGCGACTAGTGCAACGGGTATCGACCGAGTGGAGATGTTGAACCCCCGCCGTCTCATCCGCGCCATCGAGCGCGCCGTCGCCACAGGAGACGCCACGGGGGGCGCAAGCAGGGCAAAGGTCCCGCCGTTCGACACGTTAATGATCGGATTGAATGCCCCCCGTGAGGTTCTGCACGAACGGGTCGACAGACGGGTTGACGTCATGATTGCGGCAGGATGGATTGATGAAGTCGACGCATTGCGACGTTCGGGCGTTGAGCGCGATCTCCCGTCAATGTCGGCTATCGGATACCGCGAAATCTACGACCAGATCGACGCCAAGGTCTCTATCCACGACGTGCGCGAAGCGATTCGTATCGGAAACCATCGCCTTATCGGCGCGCAAAACAACTGGTTCAAGGCAAGTGATGAACGGATCAACTGGTTCGATATGACGCAAGATGGGTTCGCTGACGAAATAGACAGTCTCGTCGGCAATTGGGTGCGGCAACGCAGGGCGTACGGCGAGGTTAACGATAGAATCGCTTGATGATCGATTGGTAATGACGCGAGGTGTCAAGATTGGCCATTGAGTTCGCAAAGCTGCACGGTTGCGGCAACGACTACATAGCGATTGACGGACGTGGAATCGACCGCGACTGGGCCGCGCTCACCGTTGCGATGAGCCGTCCCGCGTTCGGTGTCGGTTCGGATGGGATCGTGTTGCTACTCGATTCCGACGTTGCACAGGTCCGGATGCGCGTATACAACCCCGACGGTTCCGAAGCCGAGATGAGCGGCAACGGTATCCGGCTGTTCGCCAAATTCGTGTTGGACCGCGGTATCTCCAAACCGGGTGACGACGGACTGACGGTAGAGACCCTAGGCGGCGTCCGCACGGTTTGGCCCCACATGGCAAACGGCGGCATGAAATCGGCGCGTGTCGCGATGGGCCCGGCTACCTTTTCCGCCCCTGAGGTGCCGGTAGACACCGCCGACCTCGGCGGCATCGGAGAGGTCATATCCGAAAACGTCAACATTGGCGGGGCAAACTTGTCGATCACCTGCTTGGCAATCGGTAACCCCCATGCCGTAGCAATCACCGATGATCCCGTCGAAGATTTCCCGTTGACCGAGATCGGCCCGTTGGTCGAAAACCATGTCATGTTCCCGCAGCGGATCAACTTTGAGATCGTCAACGTTCATGCCCGAGACCGTATCCGTGCTCGGATTTTCGAGCGCGGCGCAGGGGAGACCTTGTCATCCGGCACTGGCAGCACCGCATCCGCCTTCGCGTGCCGCAAACTCGGTTTGGTAGATGATGCCGTCGATGTTGTTGTCGATGGCGGTGTGTTGCGGATCTCATGGGACGAAAACGATGAAGCATACTTGGAAGGCCCCGCCGTTGAAGTATTCACCGGGGTTTGGAACGAGTGAATATGCCGCAGAAACCGACTTTTAGTGTTCCGTCAGGAGTGAAATGCCCGAACTAGCGCGCCGCGTGCAGCAACTGCCGCCGTATCTTTTCGTAAACATCTCGCGTGCCATCGCCGCCAAAAAGGCGCAAGGCATCGATGTCGTCTCTTTCGGCATCGGCGACCCCGATATCCCGACGCCGGACAACGTCCTTGACGCTTTGGATCGTGGCGCCCGTAAAACCCCGAACCATCGCTACCCGGAGAGCGAAGGATTGCCGGAGTTTCGGCAAGCGGTTTGCGATTTCTACTCCCGACGTTTCGACGTTGACCTCGACCCGAACACCGAGGCGATCAACTTGATCGGTGCGAAAGAGGGCATCGCGCACGCCGCGTTGTGCTTCATCGACCCGGGCGATATCTCGATCTCGCCGGACCCTGCGTATCCCGTGTACGAGATCGGAACGATGTTCGCCGGCGGCACGACGCACTTTGTCCCGCTGCATGAGGAAAAGGGCTATCTCGTTGACTTTTCGGATATCCCGACCGATGTCGCTCGCAAAGCCAAGACGCTGTGGTTGAACTATCCGAACAACCCTACGGGCGCAGTCGCCGACCACGCGTATTTCGAGGAAGCCGTCCGCTACGCCAAAGAGTTCGATCTTTACCTGCTCCACGATGCCTGCTACACCGAAGTAACGTTCGATGGCTACGTAGCGCCGAGCATCTTGCAAGTTGACGGCGCCAAAGATGTAGCTATGGAGTTTCACTCGCTGTCCAAGACTGCGAACATGACCGGTTGGCGGGTCGGTGCCGCGGTTGGCAACTCCGAGATGGTCGATGCTCTGATGCGTGTCAAGTCGAATATCGACTCCGGTTTGTCGCAAGCCATCCAAGAGATGGGTATCGAAGCGATGAACCTGCCGCAAGAGTGGATCGACGGCAACAACGAAATCTACCGTAGGCGTCGCGATCGCGTCGTCGCAGCATTGAACGAAATCGGGTTAAAGGCCGTCGAACCCAAGGCAACCCTGTATATCTGGACCCGCGTACCAGACGGCTACACCTCTGCGGAATTCGCTCAGAAGATGCTCGAGGAACGCGATGTCGTCGTGACGCCGGGCGCGTCATATGGTGCTTCAGGCGAAGGATACATACGCCTTTCGCTGACGATACCGGACGACCAGATCGACGAAGGTATCCGCCGCATCTCCGGTTGGAGCGTATAGCGGTCGGTTTCGAGGGCGATTTGGCAAGACGCAAGCGACTGTATCGAAACGTAGCCCGTCGTGAGAGGGCGTGTTTGGTTGGCGTTCGTGTGCGCCGTCGCGGTAGCACCTGGGCATTGCAGGATTCGGTTGCCGAACTCGGCGCATTGGCGCGCGCAGCCGGCGCGAATCCCGTCGCAACCATAACTCAGACACTCAACGCGCCATCGCCGACCTATGTCGGTTCAGGCAAACTCGACGAGTTGAAAGAGACTGTCTACGATTTGCACGTCGAAACGGTGATCTGCGACGACGAGTTGTTGCCAGCCCAACAACGTGTCCTCGAAGACCGATTAAAGGTCAAGGTCATCGATAGAACAGCACTGATTCTGGACATATTTGCCGGACGAGCCCGCACCCGAGAGGGAAAACTCCAAGTCGAATTGGCACAAGTCGAGTATCTGATGCCGAGACTTGCAGGGCAATGGTCACACTTGGAACGTCTCGGCGGCGGCATCGGAACACGGGGCCCTGGTGAGTCACAGATCGAGACCGACCGCCGTCTAATGCGTCTCAAAGCCCGCGACTTACGGCGTGCATTGTCCGATGTGCGCGATCAACGCGGTTCACAGCGTCGACGACGGCTACGTGGCGATGTCCGCACAGTTTCGCTTGTCGGCTACACCAATGCAGGTAAATCCGCACTGTTCAACGTCCTGACCGGCTCCGACATCCGATCAGTAGACCGACCATTCGAGACGTTGGACACGACGACGCGACGGTTGTTCCTGCCATCGGGCACGCCAGCGACGTTGAGCGATACCGTTGGCTTCATCAACAAGCTGCCGCCGATCCTGATTGACGCATTCAATGCGACGCTCGAAGAGGCGATGTTCGCTGATCTGCTAGTCCACGTAACCGACATCTCGAATCCGTTGGCGGCCGAAGAAGCCGAGGTTGTCGACAAAGTCCTCGCCGACCTCGGCCTTGGCGATACGCCACGAGTCTTGGTGCTAAACAAGCTAGACCTCGTATCGGACGCAGAGCATCACCAGAACGACGCTGAGCAAGAAGACGGCTCGGTGATGACATCAGCGGTCAAGCGTTGGGGTATCGATCAACTGCGGCGCGCAATCGACGCCGCGTTGGGCGCGCCGGATGTTGACGCGGATGCCGTGCCAGAGCCGGCCGTCGTCGGTGCATGACGCGAGTCGACGACACTACGGCATCAGGGCGTCGCGAGAACCCTTGAGAATCAACTTCGCACTAGACATGTTATGTAAAGTTGGAACTACCATTCGCACCGACACAGCCTGACAATCCACATGACATTGTCATCACGAATGTCAACGCAACTATCCCCGTTTTCGTCGTAAAGTAAACTCAAATCATCTTACCACGGCAATAACGACGCGTTGACAATGTCAACGTCAATGTCAAGTCGATCACAGTCAACCACGATGCCGAGTTGGAACGTACACTTCGATCTCACCTTCGACGGAAACCATCCGTCCGTGCGCGACAACCTCGCAACCATCCGATCGGTTGCTAGAACGATCCGTGAGATTCCGGTCCCTCCGCACATACAACGACAGCTACACGCCATAAACATTGTTCGTGCGGTCCATGGCACCACCGGAATCGAAGGATCAACCCTCACCGAAGACGAAGTCGCACGCGTTATCGCCTCGCCCGAACGTCCGGTTCTGCCGATGAACCGACAACGCGAGGAACGCGAAACCACCAATGCCAACGACTTGATGCGTTTCATCGAGCGCGCCGTCAACGCCGATCCAGTGCGACCGCTGTCTGAGCCGTTGATACGTCAATTCCACGAGATTCTGACGATTGGTATCGACTATCCCGGCAACCTGCCCGGCGCATACCGACAATCGAACGTTACCGCCGGCAGCTACCAAGCGCCTCGATACAACGACGTTCCGCGCTTAATGAAACAATTCGTTCGATGGTTGAACGACGGAAACGGCAGATCTCTCGATCCAATAGTCCGGGCTATCGTCGCCGGATTCCTACTCGTTAGCATCCATCCGTTCGGCGACGGCAACGGTCGGACATCTCGCGGCGTCGAAAGTTATCTGCTTTACCGAGCCGGCATCAACGTGCGTGGTTTCTATTCCCTCGCCAACTACTACTACCAAAACCGTGACCGCTACGTTGAGTTGCTAGATCACGTCCGATTTCGGTCTGATCCTGACGTAACTCCATTCGTTTCCTTCGCACTCGAAGGGCTCGCCAGCGAACTTGAGCAACTGCATTCTGAACTGCTGGGGCACATGAAAATTACATCGTTCAGGGATTTCGCCTACGAACGCATGCAGTCAACCGGACGGCTGGGAACCAAGACTGGCGACCGTCAGCTGATGTTTCTACTCAGATTGGGCGATCAATCGGTTAATCTTGCCGAACTGCGCTCTGGTGGGCATCCGCTTTCATCCCTTTACGCGGAGGTTGGGAATCGTACGATCAGCAGAGACATCGACGCGTTGATTGAGTTGGACTTGATAACCCTCGAACGCGGGGTGATCACGGCGCGCACTTACGCGCTAAACCAATCATCCGGGTACAGCGCCGCATCCGACGAGGATCGTCCTTAACATCTTTGCCTTGGCACAATGAAACGGTTTGACCTATGCCCTTCGTATACTTTGATACCTAATACGTGCCTGATGGCGTCTGACCCGTCGCCGGAGCTCACATGACCACATCCAACGTCGTTAATCGCCTAAACCTAATCGCAGTGCCAGCGTTGGCACTGCTAACGATCTTTGCGTTCGCTTGTACGCAGGAAGGTGATTCAGGCGATGAAACGCAGTCTGAAGCGCCTGTCGTCGAGACGGTCGTTGTGGTTGTCGAAAATGAGCAAACGGTAACCGCGACCGAACCGGAAGCCGCCGTTGAGGAAAAAGAACCGCTGGTCGCGGTCGAGGCCGTCGAACCGGCCGAATCCGATGAAGCGACGGAGGAATTCAACGTTTTTGAACAGGATGCGGTCTCGAACGTGGTCGAAGGTACGGCGACGTTGGAGCTCCCGGACGGCGTGCCGGAGGATGTCGCGGTCATCTGGGAAGCCTTCAGCTTCATTAACGACGAATATGTCGATTACAGCCTGATCGATCACGGAGAAATGTCCGAAGAGGCGATTCTCGGCTTCATCGAAGCGCTCGGCGATCCGCACATGACCTACATCTCCCCGGACCAGATGCGGATGAGCCGCGACGATCTGGCGGGTTCATTCTTCGGCATCGGTGCGACGGTGGCGCAAGCCCCTGACGGCAAAGGCGTGATTATCCAAGCACCAATGGAGAATTCGCCGGCGATGGAAGCAGGCATCAAGCCCGGCGACCGCATCTTGGCGGTTGACGGTGTCGATGCTACCGGATGGAGTGTCAGTGAAGCCGTGCTCATTATTCGTGGCGAAGAAGGCGTGCCGGTCATCCTCACGATCCTCCACGTCGGCGATACTGATCCCGTCGATATCGAGATCATCCGCGGCCGTGTCAAGCTCAAGTCGGTCAAGTCGAGAATGATCCCGGATACATCGTTCGGCGAGTTGGACATCTTGCAATTCACCGATGAGACGCCCGGACAAATCCGCGAGCACATGGCCGACTTGCTGAGCCAAGGCTCTGAAGGCATCGTTATCGACCTCCGCAACAATCCGGGCGGTTTGCTCCATGCCACCCTAGATTCCGCGAGCGAGTTCATTCCCGAGGGCATGCTGGCGTATGAACAAGACCGAAACGGTGCGCGTCGAAACTTTTTCGCACACGAAGAAGGCAACTTCTACAACGTGCCAGTCGTCTTGCTCGTCAACGAATGGTCAGGTAGTGGTGCCGAGTTGTTCGCTGGAGCGATGCAGGATCACGGCCGCGCAGTTCTGATCGGCGTTAAGACCTTTGGCAAAGGCAGCGTAAACATCACTCGCACCCTGTCCAACGGCGCTGGTCTGAACATCACCATTCGACGTTGGTACACCCCGAACGGCAACGTCATTGAAGGCGTCGGCCTGGAACCTGACGTGGTAGTTGAAACCGAACCCGTGCCCGGTCAGCGAGACGTCGAATGGGTAGAGCCCCAAATGGACGCCGCCATCAAACAACTCAACTACCAAACCCAAGTCACCACATCCACCACGCGGTAATCAAAACCGCGGCTTTCGCCTAATCCATGCCGTCTTCATCGACCGTTACTCAGGCGGCTGACAGGGATAATTGAAGGTATCTGTTGGTGTTGACCTCTGCCCTGTCATGGCTCGCAAAAAACGCAAGAAGAATAAGTCCGTCAACGGTGCCGCGACGGCGGGGACCATGGCGACGAATCGCCGCGTCCGGTTCGATTACCACTTGCTCGATGACTTTGAGGCTGGATTGGTGTTGAGAGGATCTGAGATCAAATCGATCCGAGACGGCAAGATCGACATCTCGAACGCGTTCGTGCGTGTTTCGGACGGCGAAGCGTGGCTGATGAACGCCTACATCGCACCCTACGAGGCGGCCGGCGTATGGAGTCAGCACGATCCATTGCGCGAACGAAAACTCCTCTTACACCGCCGTGAGATCGAGTTTCTGCAGAGTCGAGTCGAACAAGACCGCCTTACGATCATCGTCCAACGCATCTACATCGCCCGCGGCGTCGCCAAAGCCGCCATCTCGCTAGCCCGCGGCAAACGCCACGAAGACCGCCGCGAAACCATCAAACGCCGCGACCAAGAACGCGACATCGCCCGCGCCCTCCGGCGGTAGGTGCCAGTTTTCCTTTCTCGACAGTTAACCAGTCTCCCGCCGCGCGCCTACAGAATCTGATCGAGGAAGAGTTGGGTGCGTTCTTCGGCGGGGTTGTTGAACATCTGGTCGGGGGTGCCTAGCTCTACTAGCTGCCCTTCGTCGAACATCGCCATCCGGTCTGCAACTTCGCGGGCGAAACCCATCTCGTGAGTGACGCACAGCATCGTCATGCCGGTGTCGGCTAGTTCTCGCATCACGTCGAGAACCTCTTTGATCATCTCCGGGTCGAGCGCGGATGTCGGCTCGTCGAAGAGCATGATGACGGGTTGCATGGCGAGCGCGCGAGCGATGGCGACGCGCTGTTGCTGACCGCCAGACAGTTCTGCAGGATACTTCTCGGCCTGTTCGGGGATGCCGACGCGTTCGAGCAACTGCATTCCGAGTTCCTCCGCCTCTGCTTTCGGCATGTGGCGCACCCGCTGCGGTGCCAGCGTGATGTTGCCCAGCACTGACATGTGCGGGAACAGGTTGAACTGCTGAAAGACCATGCCGACCTCTCGGCGGATCGCGTCGAGATTGCGTAGGTCGTTCGTCATTTCGATGCCATCAACGACGATCTTGCCCTTTTGATGCTCTTCAAGGCGGTTGATCATCCGGATGAAGGTGGATTTGCCGGAACCGGAAGGCCCGAAAATGACCACGACTTCTCCCCTCTTGACGTTCATAGAAACGTCATTGATGGCGCAGAAGTTGCCGAACCATTTGAAGACGTTCTCGCAGACGATGATGTCGTCGCGCTCTTCGAGGGGCACGTTGCGGATGTTCGGATCGGTGATTGTGATGGATTGTTCGACGGCGTCTTGGATCATGGTGCTTTACCTGCGTCCTACTCCTAGTGCGGTTTCTATGCGGCGGGAGACGTATGACATCGACGATGTGAATACCCAGAACACCACCGCGATGAAGATGTAGACCTCATGCCCGTCATCGACAAAGTCGAGGTTGCCCTGAATCGTTACGCGACCCATCTCGACGAGGTCCAACATGCCGATGATGAAGACTAGGCTGGTGTCTTTGAAGAGGCCGATGGACTGCCCTACGATCGCCGGGATGATGTTGCGGAGTCCCTGCGGCAAAGTGATCATGATCGTTGTCTGCCATGCTCGCAAACCGAGCGCCCTAGCGGCTTCAGTCTGACCAGTGGCGACCGCCGCCATCCCACCGCGCACGTTCTCCGCCATGTACGCCGAACTGAAGAGCGTAATCGTAATCATCGCCAGATAAAGCTCGTCGATCGAGACGGTTTCGGGGAAAGTCAGCGGCAAGATGTGGCGTGACATGAACAGCAACGTGATGAGCGGCACACCTCGCACGATCTCGATGAATCCGACGCAGAAGTACTTCAGGAACGGCAGCTGGCTCCTACGCCCTAACGCGAGCGCGATGCCGATCGGTATCGAACACACGATGCCTACCGCGGCGAGTAAGAGGTTCAGCGTTAATCCGCCGAGGTCTTGGGTCGGAACCGGGTCCAGTCCCGGGATGTATGACGAACCGATAATCAAGAACGCCGAGATGATGAAAAAGACGACCGCGGTGATGAAGAAGGTCTTGGCACGTCCAATCGATGGAATCATCGCCAGACCGTAACCGACGGCAACCGCGACGAAGTTGAGAATAAACATCGCGTTTACGAGGTGTTTAGGCTCGTTCGGCGGTGCGTCCGGGTCTGTTGGCGGGCTGAGGTCCACTCCCAAATAAGGCAAGACGCCCGCAAGCAGCGTGATGATGATGATGGCGATGGCGAATCCGCGCGCCAATCCGCCCCACATGCGCCAACCCATGCCTAGCAGGACGCTCACGAGCAGCAATGCAGTTTCAGGACGCCAGTAAAGGTCCTGCGGATAACGTCCGATGACGTACAGCGGCACCCGCGACGTTATGACCTCCCAGGAAGCGGTGAAGAACACCCAGTTGACGGCGTTGAACGCGCCAATGGCGATGATGACGGCGAGGACGATCGTTATCACGCCATCTAATGGCGAACTGAAAAGGTTGGTTCGGATCCAACCGGGCACGCCCACAGTCATCGCCGGTGGCGCTGGGTTCGGTCTTGTCGCAGGGTGGTTCATATCACGAAGGTCAACCCACGCCGGCGTATTTGGTAACGCGGT
The DNA here is from genome assembly GCA_963662485.1 of Dehalococcoidia bacterium. Classification (GTDB taxonomy): domain Bacteria; phylum Chloroflexota; class Dehalococcoidia; order Lucifugimonadales; family Lucifugimonadaceae; genus Bin127. Next base: position 1,345,941 of record OY759581.1, read on the forward strand.
TGTAGATGTTCCCGATCAGCGAGTAGAAGAGACTCATGGCGAGATAGGTGACCATCACCATGCCGATCAGCGAAATTGCGGGCGCGATCTGGGTCATCGTGCTGGCGACGCTGACGATGTCCGGGTAACCGATCGCGGCGGCGAGGCTTGAGTTCTTGGTCAGGTTCAAAAACTGGCTGATCATCGGCGGGATAACGACGCGTAGCGCTTGCGGAAACACGACGTGTCGGAGCGACGCGATGGTGTTCAGTCCCAAAGACCGGGCGGCCTCGGTCTGTCCGCGATTGACGGCTTGGATGCCGGCACGGACAATCTCGGCGATAAACGCTGAGGTATAGATGACGAGACCGATCAACAGCGCAAAGAAGCTTCCGGTTAACTTCGCGCCACCTTGAAGCCGTCCAAATCGACCTTGGGGTTCGGGAGCCACGACTTCCCAAGGCGTGAAGATAACGAACCCGACGACAGTCAAGAGGATGAATATCACGAACGCGGCGATCAGGGGGTAGCTAGGTTTACCGGTGGTTATCTCGCGCCGTTGCAGGTAGTTGTAAGCGCCGATCCCTAGAGCGATGCCGGCAAAGGTCAGAATCATCCAGGGCCAAAAACCACCGAGCGGGGTCGCCCACGGCAGGTAAAAACCGCTGTTATTGAGATAGAACGAGTCGAAGAATACGTAGCCCTCGCGGACGTTTGGCAGTTCCAAGACGATGAGGAACCAGAACAGCAGCTGGATCAGTAACGGGATGTTGCGAAACGTGTCGATGTAGACGAGCGCCAACTTGCTCAGCAACCAGTTCCGCGACAGCCGCGCGACGCCGATCACGATACCCAGCAGCGTCGCGAGTATGACGCCCAAGACTGACGCCTTGACCGTGTTCAGCGCGGCGACGATGAAGCCGTAGAGGTAGGACTGCGACGGATCGTAGGCGATGACCGACTCGCCGATGGGAATCTGCGCCGCGTCGTCAAGAAAACTGAAACCGAACGGGATTTCTCGTTCCCGGATTTCGTTTGCGACGTTGAAGATGAAGCCTGAGACGATGACGAGCACGAAGATCGCCGATACGATCTGGACCGCCCATTGGATGAAGACGACGTTACGCCAGAACGGGATTCCGCCGGGATTTAGAACGTTCTGCACCGTTGCTCGTTGTCGGTTCGTCGCATCGTCAAGTTTTGCGGCTCTCGCATGGTCCCAAATAGAAAGGGGACGCTCGCGCGTCCCCTTTCGTTAGGTTCTGGCGTAAGCACGCCATGCATTGTATCAGCGCAACGGCGCGGCGTAGATTTGACCACCCTTCGGGCAGTCACTACACGCGGCGTCTGACCACAGTGCGTTGCGACCGTTCTCGCGCGGAAGGTTGATGCCGTCCGGGCCGAGGTTGCGGTCGTAAATCTCACCGTAGTTGCCGACGCTATTGATAACGTCCTGCATGAACGTCTCGGAGAGACCGAGCGACTCTTGGCCGATCGTGCCCTCAGTGCCAAGCAGACGCTTGACCTTGACGTTGTCGCCGGATGCCATCGCACCCACGTTGCCACTGTTGACACCGTACGCCTCGGCGTAGATGAGACCGGACATGACGGTCTTCACGATGTCGAACCACTGGTCATCGCCGTGCGGTACAACCGGTCCGAGCGGCTCTTCAGAGATCGTCTCAGGAAGAATCACGTGGTTGTCCGGGTTCGGCAGCGACGTGCGGAGCGCGGCTAGCTGCGAGCGGTCATTCGTGAAGACGTCGCAGGCGCCGGACTTGTAAGAGTCGAGCACGACATCGGTGTCTTCAAAGACCTGTGGGTTGTAGTCCATCCCGTTCTGGCGGAAGAAGTCAGCCATGTTCAGCTCGGTGGTCGTACCGCTGGTTACACAGACGGCGGCACCACTGAGGTCGTAGGCAGACTCGACGCCTAGGTCGGCTGGGACCATGAATCCTTGCCCGTCGTAGAACATCGTCTGCGCGTAGTTGCCCCACTGAGCATCTCGGCTCGTGGTCCAGGTAACGGTGCGGACGAGAAGGTCGACTTCACCAGACTGGATCGTCGGGCCACGTTCGGCGGCGGTGATGTACTGGATCTCAATCGCTTCGGGGTCACCCAAAACGGCGGATGCAACGGCGCGGCAAAGGTCGATGTCGAAACCGACGTTGCGGCCGGAGTCGTCAAGCGATCCGTATCCGGGAACGTCGTTACGGCTGGCGCAGATCAGCTTGCCACGGTCTTTGACGGTGGCGAGACGACCGCCAGTCGCGGCGGCCTCCATGTCCATCGCCATCTGCTCGGCATCGGCGGCGGCTTTTTCGGCAGCGTCAGCGCGTGATTCCGCGGCGTCGGCGCGCGCTTCGGCGGCGGACACTGCGGCCTGCGCGGCGGACGCAGTGGCTTGCGCGTTCGCCAAGTCTTCGTCAGTCGCGCCGTCGTCGCTGGTGCAGGCACTCAAGGCGACAGCCAAGACCGACAGCATTGCGAGCGCTGACATTAGAAGTTTCAATTTCACGATTTTGATCCCTCCAGTTTGGGGTTGTCCTCGGATGAGCGCAGGTTCAGACATGTTCCGACGCATTCCATAGATTTCAGTTTACGACATTTCGGTACGGCTTATTGCGACGCATTGACGCGATATATCGCTCCGATTCGCAGACGACACACGCAATCACACGGCGAGACGAATCGTTGGCACCAGATTACGACGCGTTTAGCGCGCTATGTGCGCGTTTCGTGCAACGCCACCGGCGATGCGACATCAAGCGTCCGTCGATGTCGTTACTACCGCAACGGCGCGGCGTAGATCTGCCCGCCGTTGATCCAAAGGTCGTTACGCCCTTGCCGCGGCAGACCGATGCCCTGCTCGCCTAAGTTGCGCTCGTAGATTTCCCCATAGTTCCCCACTTGCTTGATCGCGTCCTGCAAGAGGGTTTTGCTGACACCGAGGGCTTCCTGTCCGAAATCGCCTTCGACGCCTAGCAAACGTTTCGCTTTGACGTTATCGCCGGCTGCCATCTCATCGACATTGCTGCTGTCTATACCAAACGCTTCGGCGTAGATGAGACCAGTCATCACGACCTTGACGATGTCGAACCATGTCTCGTCGCCGTGAGGCACAACCGGCGTGAGCGGCTCTTCCGAAATGATCTCCGGCAGGATGACGTGCGCTTCAGGATCGGCGAATTCCGACAAGTAAGACGCGAGTCCCGATCGGTCAGTTGTGAAGGCGTCGCACTGCCCTGCTAGGTACGCGTCGACGGCGACCTCGGATTGATCGAAGACGGTCGGTGTGAAGTTGATGTTGTGCTGCCGGAAATAGTCGGCGAGGTTCAACTCTGTCGTCGTGCCGGTCGTAACGCAGATCGCGGCGTCTTCAAGTTCACGCGCCGACGTCACGCCCAGTTCCTTCTTCGCCATGAAACCTTGCCCGTCGTAGAACATCACCGGCGCAAAGTTGCCCCAGTTGACATCACGAGTCGACGTCCAAGTAGTGGTGAGGTTCATCACGTCGATTTCGCCCGATTGGAGCGCAGGACCGCGTTCGGCGAGGTCGGTGAACTCGTATTCGACGGCATCAGCATCACCAAGAACCGCAGCGGCAACCGCGCGGCAAAGGTCAACGTCGAATCCGATGCTCTTCCCAGATGCGTCTAGAGAGTGGAAGCCGGGCGTGTCATTTCCGGTGGCACAAACGACTTTTCCGCGATCCTTGACCTTCTGCAAACGATTCTCGCCGGCAGAAATCTCCGCCGCCATCCGTTCGGCATCGTCCGCACGCTGGATCGCGGCGTCGCGCTCTGACCGCGCTGAGGTAAGTTCAGAGACAGCAGTTTCGGCAGTGGCTTCCGCCCGTTCAAGCGCGACATCGGTCGCACCGCCATCAGAGGTGCAAGCACCTAAAGCGAACGTCGCCGAGATAGTCAACATCAATGCGAGCACAGTCAACCGTTGCGTGCGAGACATCCAGATTTCCTTTCGTAAGATCGGTATGCGATGGATTTTACGATATCGCCGCGATATCGGATTTTGGCGTTGCACGATCGGTCATTTGAGGTTCGCCCTCACCTTAGCGGTGGTGCGTAGAGTTGACCTCCGTCTAGCCATAGCGCGTTGCGGCCGCGTGGCAAACCGAGCCCGTGATCCCCAACGTGGCGATCGAAAATCTCGCCGTAGTTGCCGACTTGACCGATCACATCCTGCATGAATGTGTCGGACAAACCGAGATGCGATTGTCCAAACGTGCCCTCAGTTCCCAGCAATCTCCTAACGGTCACGTCGGTTGATGCCGCCATGTCTTCGACATTGGTGCTGTCTACGCCATACGCCTCGGCATAGATGAGACCCGCCATGACGACCTTAACGATGTCGAACCACTTTTCGTCGCCGTGCGGAATGACTGGTGCCAACGGTTGGTCTGAAATTACTACGTTGAGAACGACATGGTTCTCGGGATCTGGCAACTGCGTCTTGTACGCCGCCAATCCCGATTGATCAGTTGAAATTGCGTCGCACTGCTCGTCGGCGTACGCCTCAACCGCCTTTTCCGCGGTTTCCGGCGCGTTGAGCACGTAATCCCAACCGTTCTGAGCGAAATAATCTGCAACGTGCAACTCCGCGGTGGTTCCTGCAGTAACGCAGATTTCGGCACCTTTGAGATCATCTGCCGATTCGATGCCGCTCGTTCGGCGCGTCATGAACCCCTGCCCGTCGTAGAACATCACCGGCGAGTAGTTGCCCCACTTGATGTCACGCGTCGACGTCCAAGTGGTGATCAAACTCATCATGTCGATCTCGCCCGAATGAAGAGTCTCTTCACGTTCCGACAACGGAGTAACCACGAATTCGACGGCATCCGCATCACCTAGCACTGCCGCCGCTACAGCCCGGCACAGATCGATATCAAAACCGACGAACTGCCCTGAATCGTCTACGTAGTGAAACCCGGGCGTGTCATTCCCAGTCGCACAAACCACTGCACCGCGTTCGCGAACCGAGTCCAAACGATCAGTTAGCCCCGCGGTCTGAGTAGCGGCAATTTCCAAATCGGCAGCGCGTTCCTCAGCGGCGTCAGCACGTGCGACCGCTTCCCCCAATGCTTCAGACGCCGCTTGCGCCGTAGCTTCTGCCCGTTCCAACGCGACCTTATCCGCGCCAGTGCCCGAGGTGCAAGCGGCAAAAACGAGCGCAACAGCGATCAAGCAAAACGAAGTGAGAGCGAGGTTAGTCTTCAAGCATCTCCCACGTCAGCGAGCCGGACGGTGGCAGGTTTTCCGCATTCGGATCGATCCAGTACAGCCCGCAACCGTCGTTCGTGGTTCTGCTCTCTGCATCGTGAACCCTGACCACGCCAGAGAATTTCGTGTAATCATCTAGCGCCGCATCGGCATCGGCATCGGCATCCGACGCCATGTAGATATGACAATCGGAATCGATCCAGCCGAAGCGCTCGGTTCCGTCGGCGGATCCGCTTTCGAACGTATACGATCCAGTTTCGAACGTAAAAGTGACGATGTCTGAGTCATCGACGATCTGCGCCGCACGGTCATCAACTTCGATCGTGAAAGTCAGCGCATCGCTTTCCTCATATGGTTCTGCGGATGCGCCTAAATCTCCCCCGTTCTGGTCGACCGAGCGAAGATCGGAAACCAGCACAGTTTCGAGTGCCTTGGTGTCGTCAACCTGGGTCGTGCCGGCATTGTCGGTCGTCAGAACCGAAACGGCATAAACGGGCGCAAGCAAAACCGTCAGCAGTGCCGCGCACGCGGCGACAACTTTGCCCAGTCGCCGGATTGGTGTTTCGGTTGATCGCTTATCCATCGTCTTCTCCGTTTTCGGGAGAATGTTGACGCTAGTATAGTCGCGGAGTCCAATGGGTGCCTATGGTCGATGTGGCGGACTGCTTCGTCACGATGGAGGCGGACGGAGTACCCATGGCTATCCGACGTTTCAGGTTTGTTCGTCGAGGAGTGACTTTGCCTTTGCGACGACTTTGTCAACCACATCGATTGACGTTCTACCTGCGTACCTGGCGTATCTCGCGCGCCAGTCCGTGCTTTTGACCTGATCGGACATCACGACTCCAGTAATGTCGCAATCCGATGTCACTTCGACCTCGAACGGATAACCTCTGGATCGACTTGTGATCGGACAAAGCAGTGCAAGCCCTCTCGCTTGGTTATAGTGAAACGGGCTCAGAACGAGCGCTGGTCGACGTCCGGATTGTTCGTGTCCAGCTTGGGGCGAAACCTCAATCCAGACTAGGTCGCCGCGCTCCGGGACATAAGCGTCTTCTACCAAACCTCTTTACCCCTAGGCTCATCGTCCCACAGGTACGGAGGTAGGTTGTCCGGATCGATACCTTCGAGCAACTCATCGAGGGTGTATTTGGGTTTGCACAGCCTCACCGCATCGCCTTCGCGCGTCAACTCGATCTGCGTGCCTTCTTTGACGCCCCACTCCTCGGCGATGGCTTTAGGGATGCGGACGGCCAGCCCGGAACCCCACTTTGAGACACGAGTTTTCAACGCCATGTCGATTCTCCTGTATATCTCACGGGATATATTCAAGCGTAACCTAACCCAGCGATGTCAACACGGGCGGCGGTCCGGTACAGCAAACCGCTGTCATTCCGAGCAAAGCGAGAAATCTCACCAACGGCAGAGTTTGCCGCCAGAGATTCTTCACTCCGCTTCGCTCCGTTCAGAATGACATTGCCCGCGCGCCCTTTGCCCTTGGACATTTCCTCGTTATCGGGGTCTCTACATAACCGGTACGGATCCCGCGCGAACCGCTGTCATTCCGAGCGAAGCGAGGAATCTCATCAAGGGTGTAGTTTGCCGCTGGAGATTCTTCACTCCGCTTCGCTCCGTTCAGAATGACATAGCCCGTGTGCCCTTTGCCCTCGGACATTCCCTCGTTATCGGGGTCAAGCGGTACGCCCCCTTCGCTCCAGCGTAAGGGGGCGCGAACGAGCGGAGCGATGTGAGCGGGGGATGCCCCGCATGGACTCCAACCGCTGGCAGGCAGTTTGACGAACGCCATTTGTGGAACACCTACTAGGGCATCCCCCCTAGCCCCCCTTACGTTTTGCGAAGGGGGGAAGATTCCTCGCTTCGATCGGAATCATAGCGGGGTTCGGCGTGCGCCCCCTTTGTCCTTCGGACATTTCCCCGTCAACGTGGGAAAACCTGTTAGTTGCCAACGTCCAGCCGAATGTTTTACACCGGCATTGTCCGTCCAGTCTTGGCGCGGCCGTAGTCGGCGATGTCTCGGGTTATCGCGCCGATCATTTTGCAGCCTAGGCCGTCGATGAGCTGGTCGACTTGCTGTTCGTTGTTCATCTCTTCGTCTTGCCAGGCGGCGTAGAAGGCGATGCCGTTGTTTTCCAACGCTGTCTTGACGATGTTGAGAGCGTTGTCCATGAAGTCGGGATACGGCGGGTCGTGCGCGTCAGGATCGCCGAACGACATGCCCATGTCGCCGGGTCCCCACTCGGCGAATGCGATGCCCGGCACCGCCGCCGTCTGCTCGGCGAAGGAGAGACAATGACGGTCTTCGATCTTGAGACCGAGCATCAACTCGCCTTTGGGGTTCATGGGCCACGGGTCCGCGATCTGGACGTATTCCCTAGGATCGATGCCCCAAATCTCGGCGGGTTGCTTCTGCCCTCCACCACCACGTATGCCTTCGGGGATGATGTCGCTACCGATGGTCTGGAACGGGTAGCGGCAAGCGGCGACGAACCATTTGGTCGCTTCAGGACTTTGCACGTGCGTGTGGAGCAGACCGTGGATGCCGGTGGTCAGCGCATGTCGCATCTGCCAAGCGTTGTACCGCACCTCTTCGGGCGAGTACGCGCTATGAGGTAGAGAAGTCACGACCGCGGGCGTGGGGTGTCCGCTTGGCGTTGGTCCGCCATCCTTCAGACCCTTCATGAACTGGTGCAGACCCCCGATGTCGAAGTGATGGTGTTCAAAGTCGATGAGCACCATGTCCGCCCAAGTCTGCGCCATCTCCCTACCCGCGTCGTAGGAGAGTTCCGGCGTTGGCGTGTGGTAGAAAGGCTGACCCTGCTCAAGCAGCTCGATGCATTTGTTGATTCGCATAGCGATATTCCCTCAAGTTCAATTCCCGCGACACACTCAGTCGCGCGTGTTCATACTTTATCGGTTTGCAAGCAAGTTGGCATAGCACCCTGTCATTCCGAGCGGAGCGAGGAATCTATCCCCCTTCGCGAAGCGTAAGGGGGGCTAGGGGGATGTCGCTACGTGCTAAAATCCACTCAAAGAGGAAACCATGACAACCACCGCATTAGCCGATCCTTCGCCGGTCTTCGCCGACGCGCAAGACATGCACGACGCCGCACTCGAACGTATGGCGGCCGGCGACATCCGCGACGCATCTGAAAAAGCATGGTGCGCCGCCAAGCGCGCCGTAGATGCCCTGATCCTCGCCCGCACCGGTCAGCTCCCGCCCAAGTCTCCGGACACCACCCGTGCTTTGCTGAGACTTGCCAAGGACGATCCCGGAGTGCGCACTCTCCAAGACCGGTACTTCACACGGCGGTCCGTCCTTCACGGCGACTGCTTCTACACCGGATGGTGCGAACCCCTCGATGCCATCGAGGAACTAATCCACGAGACCGACGACTTCATCCAAGACGCCCGTACCCTAGCCCGCGCCTGACCGCCGCGCGTAACGTCAAAAGGCAAGTTCCCCTTCGCAAAGTGTAAGGGAGTCAAGAGGGATGCTCTGGCGGCGGTTTGAGTCCATGCGGGGCATCCCCCGCTCACATCGCTCCGCTCGTTCGCGCCCCCTTACGCTTTGCGAAGGGGGCGTACCGATTGCCCCCATTCGCGGAGCAAGCACCCTTCCTCCCCGTGCGCGCACGATGTCGTTCCGAGCGCGCACGTTGTCATTCCGAGCGAAGCGAGGAATCTACCCTCTTGCGCGGTTTGGAGTGATTGTTTTACGGGGCGTGGACGGCGTAGGCGTAGATTTTGCGTTCTAGGGGAGTACCCACGTAAATCACCGTCCCGTCTGACCAGATGCCGCTAAGTCTCGTATTGGTGCCCGAAACGTCGCCAACTACCCGATAGTCTTTTGACGGGTCGCGTGATTTATCGGACATTTTGTAAGCGTAGATCTTTCCGTCGAGGTAGTCAGACACCCACATCGTCGTGCCATCCGACCACATTGCTTCCGAGTCTTCATTGCCGGCGGCGATTAGCGTGTTGTAATCCTTCGAGGCGTCTCGTGTCCAATCGGACACCCGGTACGCGTAAATCTTGTCGTCGACGGTATCTACCACCCACATGGTGGTGCCGTCTGACCAGATTCCCCAAGGACTGCTGTTGTCCGCGTGCAGGTCGAACTCCTTGCTCGTGTCCCGCGTGTTCGTTGAACGATCGTATGCGTAAATTTCAGCGTTTTGGTAATCGGAAAGCCAGAACGTAGAGGCGTTACCCCATAGTCCAAAGTTCTGCAGGTTGTTTGCGTGCTGATTGATGTCCTTGCTACTAACTCGGGCCCCGGTTGAAAGATCGTAAGCCTTGACACCTCCTCGTGAAAGAGACCAGACCCACCACTGCACCCATAGCGTTGTGCCGTCCGACCATAGATCTGCAGTGCCAGAATCTTCAACAACGATGTCCTTAGCCGGATAGCGTTCGCCGGGGGTGGGTTTGGTGTCGAACGAAACCGGGCCGAGTCCGTTTGAGCAGCCGCTGTCGCTGTAGGCGGTGTAGGTGTAGGACTGGCCGGTGGTGAGTCCGGTGAGCGATGTGCTCGGTTCGTTGACGACCGAGGAGCATGTGTTATGTGGTGCCTTGTCCGCTTTGTAGTGCCAGTTCCCCACGCTGTCATCGATCGACAGCGTCGCGGCGTTACGAGTGATGTCGGACGCGGAGAGTTCCACCGCTTCGGCGATCGACCCAAAGGCAAATATCTTTTGCCGGTTAGCCCGGGCATTCGAGACCCAAAGGGTGTCGCCATCGGACCAAATTCCCTTGGGACTCTCGATTTTTTCGGAATTAGGGAGAGACGAGGCAGAGAGATCGTTGTAGTCTTTGCTCGGATCTCGGCTTCCATCGGACCTGTTGTAAGCGTAGATCTTGTCGTCTTCTTCATCGGCGACCCACATCGTGGTCCCGTCAGTCCATATGCCGGTTGCATTGGCGTTGTCAGCGTGCAGCGTCAACTCTTTGCTAGTGTCACGGGTCCGAGTCGAGGCGGCGTAGGCGTATATCTTTTTGTCCGTATGGTCCAAAACCCAGATCGTGGTGCCATCGGACGTTAGGTATGTTGCCCAGTTGTTGTCAGCGTGGAGCGTTAAGTCTTTGGTGCTGTCGTACGACTTGCTGGAGATGTTGTGCGCGAAAAGCTTATCGGTGGTTATGTAATTCGAAAGCCACACCGTTGTGCCGTCCGACGCAATTCCTAGGGCGTGGTTCAATCCCGTTTTAATGGTGATGTCCTTGCTAGAGTCGCGGGCTTTGGTGGCCATGTTGAACGCGTGCATTTTCGTGCCGGTCCACGGCATAACCCACATGGTTGTGCCATCGGACCAGATGCCTTCTGGCTGAGCGATTCCCGCTGAGTTAATCGTGTTGAAATCTTCAGCGGGGTAACGGTTGCCCGGCGTGGGCCTGGTGGCGAAAGTAACCGATCCCAAGTCGTTCGAACAGGCGCTGTCGCTGTAGGCGGTGTAGGTGTACGACGTGCCGGAGGTGAGATTCGCGAGGTCAACGGTTGTTCCCGTCTGCATCGATGAGCAGGTGTTGTCCGGGCTCTTGTTCGACTTGTAGAACCACACCACGCCGCTCTTGTCGACGGTCAATGTTGCGGTGCTGGTAGTGATGTCGGACGCGGTGAGCGTGAGGCGCACACTGCCGTAGACGAAAACGGTTTCGTCGTCATAGTCTGCGACGTACATCTTGTTTCCATCGGACCAGATACCGGTCGGTTCATCATTTGCCGTATCAAGTTCGTAGTCTTTGGACGAGTCTCGCGACTTGTCGGACATGTTGTATGCGTAGAGTTTGCCGTCGATAAAATCGGATACCCACATCGTTGTCCCGTCGGACCACAATCCCTCTGGGTTGTCGTTGCCGGCAGCGCCCAGGGTGCCGAAATCCTTCGAGGCGTCACGCGTCCAATCGGAAAGGCGGTACGCGTACAGCTTCGAGTCGGCGTTATCCGCCACCCACATCGTCGTGCCGTCTGACCAGATGCCGTAAGGGTTGTCGTTGTCCGCGGGCAGAGTGAAATCCTTCGCGGTGTCACGCGCCTTTGTCGTACGGTTGTAGGCGTAGATCTTTTTGTCCTCGTTGTCGGCAATGTATAACGTCGACGCGTCGCTCCAGATTCCGAATGGCCTGCGGCTTTCCGATTGCAACGTGAAAGTTGTTTCCTTGCTGGTGTCGCGGTTTCCCGTAGCGACGTCGAATGCTAAGATGCCGCCGTAAAACAGGGAATAGACGTACCATCCCATGTACAGGGTCGTGCCGTCTGACCAGATGTCTGACGGAGCTCGCGTTGCGATGGTTCCTTCTTCGTAATCGGCGAGGAAACTGCGGGCGGCGGCTACTTCGTTGGTGCATTTACTGTCGCTGTAGGCTTTGAACGCGTAGTCGGTGTTTACCGAGAGCGTGTTCAGAGTGAACGATGCGCCGGGAGCCGATGAGCATGTTCCGCCAGAAGGTGATGTGTATTTGTAGTACCAGGAGCCGTCTTTTGCCGGTGCCGTGTCCCAACCGGAAAGCGTGAATGTTGCGCTGCTGAGGTTATGGTCGGTGACCACGAGGGCGGGATCGGCGGTTTTGAAGGTCGTGGAATCCGACAACTCATCGGAACAGGCACTGTCGGAATATGCCTTGAACGTGAAAGATGTATCCGGGTTCAGGTTTTGCAGATTTTCGCTGCTCGTCGTCTTGGCTGTGCAAGTCGCATCACCGGGCGTGGTGCGTTTTAGCCACCAGTTGCCGCTCTGACCGCTGATCGAGACCGTCGCGGATGTTGCGGTTACATTGCTGTGACTGAGCGTGCCGAGCGTCGAGAAAGACACGGTGGCGCGCACCGTCGTGCAAGCGGAATCGCTGTATGCCTTGAAGGTATGCGCCGTGCCTGACGATAGGCTGGATAGGTCGTGATCGGAATCGCTGATCGCGGCGGAACAGCTACCGCCCGATGGCGTCGTTTGCTTCACGTACCAGTTGCCGGTGTGATGCGCGAGGGACAGCGTCGCGCTGTTCGTCGTGATGTCATCGACCGTGAGACTCGGCGTCGTGAAGTAGCCGGTATCGTCGATTACCGTTTTGCATGCCGAGTCTGAATATGCCTTGTACAGGTACGTCTTGGCGGACGGCAAGTTGGTGAGGTTGTGGGTAGCCGTCGATACCGCGCTCTGGCAAGTCGAGTGCGGCAAAACGTTCGCCTTGTAGTACCAAGTGCCCGGGTAGTTCGTGATGTTGAGCGTCGCGCTAGTGTCTTGGATGTTGGTTACGGACACTGACGGATCGGCGAGAGTTGCGCTGAGACTGGCGTAAGCGGCGACGGACGAGTAGTTGCAACCACTAGTGGCATAGACGGTGAAGATGTAGAACTGCCCTGCCACGAGCGCCGGAAGTTCGGCTACTGAGACATCGGTCTGCGTAGAACCGCCGGTCACCGGGCCCTTGCATCCTACGGAACCGTGCAAGCGATAGTTGGTGTGCGGCGTGATCACGTTTACGCGGTAGTACCAATCGGGTTGGCTCCTCGTCCAATTGCTGACCGATAGCCGAACACCGCCGTTGGTGAGCGCGTTGGCGTTAAGTGTCGCGGCACTAGTCTTGACCTTTGCGGGCGCGCCGAGGACGCCGTTCAGGGACTGGTCGAAAGGTTGTGTAGCGTCCTTGCACGCACGCTCGCCGGCATATGCCATGAATCCGATCGTGCTGCTGCTTGCGAGACCGGTAACCGTTACGCCTTTGTCCGTTATCGGACCTCAGCAGGGATCGCCAGAGTCGGTAACCAGATTGTCATTGGAGTCATATGCACCGATGTTGCGGTACCACCAACTTCCGCTCCAACCGTCGAGGGCGAGAACGGCGGTAGTCGCACCGGCGACGCCCGTGAACTCGGGGATGTTGAATGTGACGGTGGCATCGGAGATGCTTGTAGAGCAGGAATCGTCTTCGAATGCATCGAACCGATACTCCGTTCCCGGCGTGAGGCTCGAAAGGGTTGCGCTGTTGGTTCCTGCCGCGACGTTGGTGCAACTGCCCTGCGGAGTCGGCGATTCCTGACGGTACGACCATTTCGTGTTGTTCCAGTTACTCGATATGGTGAGGGTTGGACTGACGGAATGAGTATTCGCGCTCAAGCTGGCTTTCGGAGTTCGTAGAGCGATGCCGTAGAACAGGTCGGCGTCCGTGCATACTCCCCAGCGGTAAACCTCTACCGATACGCTGGTATCCGCCGAAAGACCGGTAATCGTCGGTTCACTGTCTTCTTTTCCGACGCAAGATTGGAAAGCCGATTTCGCGCCGACCCTGAGTTTGTAAGACCAACGCTTGGAGGATAAATTCGTCGCGTTTATCGTGATGTCGGTCGCGTTCGTTTCGGTTATCTGAGCCGATCTGCCAGTAGTCGTGAACGTTGTGGTTTGGATCACGCTGGTGCACGCCGCATCGCCGTATGTTGTGTAGGTATACGTAGTTTTGCTGTTCAGTCCGGTGAGATTTATCGTGTCGCCGGTCTCCACGTTTGAACACTCGGTATGTGGCTCCGTGTCGGCTTTGTAGTACCAGTTGCCGGTGAAACCCGAGCGTGTGAGCCTTGCGCTAGCGACTCCCAAGTTGCCCGGAATGACCGATGGACCAGTTGGAGTTTCAAGAGTCTCGAAACTCGCGCTCGTCGCGATTGCAGTGGTGCAAGTGCTGTCCGAGTATGCGGAAATCGTGTACTCGGTGTCTGCGGTAAGACCAGTTACCGTTGTCGCGGTACCGAACACGGTTCCGCTGCACCAGTAGGTGGTCTGCCCTCCACCGCTCGACGCTTCGGCTGGTAGATACCACCAGTTTTGAGTCCAGTTTGCGATCGCGAGGTTTACCGTTGTCGCGGTGATATCGGAGGTGGTTAGCGTGGCAACCAGCGGCGGCGTGTACGGACCGCTCGGCGAGGAGTTGACCCACGCGCTGTCGCCGTGAGAGCTGCGTGAGCGAACTGCGACGATATACGTGCCGCTGTCGGCGATGCTGCTGATGGTGATGCTGTTTTCGGTGTGATTACCGGCGGCAAAGCTCCAACTCACACCGCCGTCCGAACTGTACGTGATGTGATAGCTAGTTGCACCTGCGACCGCGGGCCAAGTCGCGGTGAGAGTGCCGATGGCGCGCGTGACAGTGATGGAAGATGGCGGATCAGGCGCGCTGGGCACGAACGGACCGGCCGGCGCGGAGTTTACCCAGCTGCTGGATCCAAGCGAACTAAGGGCACGAACCGCCACGATGTAGGTAAAAGCGTTGTTTACGTTGCTGATCGTGATGGTGTTCTCGGTGTGCCCCATCGCCCCCAAACTCCAACTCTGCCCACCGTTCGAGCTGTAGGTGATGTGATAACTCGTCGCGTTGGCATCCTCCGGCCAATTCGCGGTCAGCGTACCGTTGGCGCGGGTGACGGTGACAGGGTCAGGGTTCGATGGCAGAGACTGCGCGACCGTGTCAGAAACACTGATCCCAACCGCACCAACAAGAATCGCGACCATCACCACCGCGACGGCACGAATCGAAATCGCAACGACGCGGCTCTTCAAACGGAAATTTCCCAAGCGGTTGGACATCAGAGACAACTGCAAGGAATCCTAACACCGCGCGGCAACCGCCGAACATCGCACATCACGCCGGTAACACACCGTAGGGGCACGCCCTTGTGGCTGCCCCAGTGCGAGGTGGGGTACGCCAAACCCACCACGATAATTGACGTCCCACCGCGACGTCGAATCCGGCCGCCATTGCGCTCGCAAAACCCCGTCGTTCCAAACACAGAACCCTGTGATCCCGAGCGCGACCTCTGTCATTCCGAGCGGAGCGAGGAATCTCGGCGTGTTGCGCGAGGTTTGGCGGTTAGGTGCGTCTGGCGTACCCCACCCCGCACCGGGGCAGCCGCAAGGGCGTGCCCCTACGAGGTGTTAAAATGCCTCCAAAGAGGAAACCATGACTACCACCGCATTAGCCGATCCTTCGCCGGTCTTCGCCGACGCGCAAGACATGCACGACGCCGCACTCGAACGCATGGCAGCCGGCGACATCCGCGACGCCTCTGAAAAAGCCTGGTGCGCCGCCAAGCGCGCCGTAGATGCCCTGATACTCGCCCGCACTGGTCAGCTCCCGCCCAAGTCCCCGGACACCACCCGTGCATTGCTGAGACTCGCCAGTGGCAACCCCGAAATCGGCAACCTGCGGGACCGCTACGCAGCGAGGCGGGACATACTTCACGGCGACTGCTTCTACACCGGATTGTGCGAACCCCTCGATGCCATCGAGGAACTAATCCACGAGACCGCGGACTTCATCCAAGACGCCCGGAACCTAGCCCGCGCCTGACCGCCGCGCGCAGCGCCAAAGTCAAGTTCTCCCCATCGCGTAGCGTAGGGGGCTAGGGGAGGTATGCTCTGGCAGGAGTTGTGCAAGCGGCAAGTCCCCCCCTTCGCATTGCGTAAGGATGCTAGCGGGGATGCCCTGCCAAGCCGTTCGACTCCATGCGGGGCATCCCCCGCTCACATCGCTTCGCTTGTTCGCGCCCCCTTACGCTGCGCGAAGGGGGCGTACTGACCTGAGCGCAAAGGGGGAAAGAGTCGTTACCCCCGCTAAACCGGCATTGTCCTGCCGGTCTTGGCGCGGCCGTAGTCGGCCCATTCTTTGTTGGGGGCGCCCATCATTTTTACGCCGACGTTGTCGATGAGGTGGTCGATGCGCTCTTCTTGCGTCATGTTGTCGTCAGCCCAGCTGGAGTAGAAGCCGACGCCGGCTTTGTCGAGCGCGCCTTTGATGGTGTCGCGGGCGTGATCCATGTAGTCGGGATACGGCGGGTCGTGCGCGTCCGGGTTGCCGTGCGACATCCCCATGTCGCCGGGTCCCCACTCGGCGAAACCGATGCCGGGTACCGACGCGATCTCATCGGCATTAGGCAGGCTGTGCCGGTCTTCGATCTTGAGACCGAGCAGCAGTTCACCGTTGGGATTGAGTGGCCACGGGTCTGCGACTTCGACGTACTCGCGAGGCGAAAGTCCCCAAATCTCTGCGGGTATGCCCTGCCCTCCACCGCCGCGCAGTCCTTCGGGAATGACATCGCGGGCGAGTGTTTGGAATGGGTATCGGCAAGCGGCGACGAACCACTTGACGGCTTCGGGATCGCGTGCGTGCGTGTGAAGCAGACCGTGCACACCGGTTGTCAGCGCATGACGCATCTGCCAAGCGTTGTAACGCACTTCATCGACTGAAATGGCATTGTGCGGCAGCGTCGTCACGACGGTCGGAGTCAAGTGTCCACTGGGAGTCGGTCCGCCGGCGCGTAGCCCCTTCATGAATTCGCCGAGACCGCCAACGTCGAAGTGGCGATGCTCGAAATCGATCAGGACCATGTCGGCCCAAGTCTGAGATAGCTCGACACCGGCGTCGTAGGTGAGTTCCGGCGCGTGAGTCGCGTAGAAGGGCTGCCCTTCTTTAAGTAGGTCGATGCATTTGTTGATGCCCATTTGGTGTTTCCTTGTTGTTGGTTTCAGGTTGGTTTGCTGCGCGGGGTTTGCCCCTCGCTCGCACTGCCCTTCTGGATTCCGGCTTCCGCCGGAATGACGAAAGGGACGTTGGAATGACGGAACTTGTGGTACTGACCGCAGCGAGGGAGACGTTAGTTTCTTAGGTTAGCCTCCAGGGGATTTCGAGTTCGGCGGTGATGCTTCGGAACCAGTCGATTACCTCCGGATGATACGGGATGCCGTGCTCGCGACGCTCGATCTCTTCCTCGTGTTCGGGGAGTCCGGCGTAGACAACACGGTCTTGACCCGGCGCCGGCGCGCAGTCTTGAAGCGCCCGCATGTATTCGTCCATGTCGGTCTTGAAGTCTTCAATGTCGGTAAAGGCTTCAAGGTTGTAGGCGATGAAGTGGTGCGACGCGCCTTGCCGACGGTTTGGACCGCCGCCGTTTCCACCTAGGATGCCTGAAAGAATCTCGATCATCACCGCCATCGAGTAGCCCTTGTGGGCACCGAGTTCGCGAGTGCCACCCGCGGGGAGCATCATGAAGTCTTCAGGGACGTCGCTCTCTTCCATCACCGGCGTGCCGTCGGCTTCGGCGACCCATCCGGGCATCACCGGCACGCCGATGCGCTTTGCGAGAACGATTTTGTTCCCCGCGACGCTGCTCATGGATGCATCGAAGATGAACGGCGGTTCGTCGCGTGTCGGCGCAGCGATACCGAGCGGGTTGAGGCCTACCAGACGTTCTGCGCCATGCACGGGTGCGACATTGACACCGCCGGTGGTCATGGCAACGCCGATCATGTCGCGTTCCAGAGCCATTGCGGCATGATACGCGCAGGCACCGAAGTGTCGCCCGTTGATCGCCGTGATCGTGCCGATGCCGTAAGTCTCGGCGCGATCCATCGCCATGCGCATCGCCAGCGGACCGATCGCCAGACCGTGCCCACCGTCGCAGTCTAAAGTGGCGGCGGCCGGTAGTTCGCGGATGACCCTCGGTTCTGGAGTCGGGTTTATGCCGCCCTCGCCGAACGATGCGACGTAACTGCGTAGCATGTTGGATACGCCGTGCGACTCAATGCCGCGGGCGTCGGCGTAGACGAGAACATCGGCCGACTGCACCGCGTCGTCCTCCGGCATCCCCATCTTTCGGAAAATGTCCTCAACGGTCGCCCGCATGTCGTTGATCTGGACATGCACAGCGATATCGTGCGGAACGTGGAATCGTTCGAGCAATCGGTTCTGCCTTTCGCTTTCGACAACTCCGGCACTGCCCTGCGATTCAGGATCAGTCGCGGAATTGCCTCACCTCGCTTTAATCGAGTCGAAAGTATACATACGCGACATCCACAATCGTTCGTGATGGGTTATATTCGCGTGCAACACGCGGATGGCAAGTTAAAGCCGCCGCGAGAATCATCGAGAGGTCAGTCATGCCAACCGGAAAAGTCGCAGTATTCACCGAGTCGGGAGTCCCGTTCGAGATTGAGGAACTGCCGACGCCCGAAGTTGAGCCGGGCGGCATGCTCGTGAAGAACACGCATGCGGTGATCTGTGGTTCGGACCTGCACGGTTGGCGCGGCGATGGCGACGTGAAACCGCCGCCAATGCGTCGTGTAACCGGGCACGAGTTCACTGGCATTGTCCACTCGATGGGCAACGGCGTTGACACCGATTCGCTTCGTCGTCCGTTGGCAGAGGGAGACCGCGTCGCGTTCCCCTTCTTCAACCCTTGCAACCGTTGCTACTGGTGCATCCGAAGTGAGCATCATGCCTGTCCGCACCGATCTCGTCGGAATCACCAAGGATTGGACGCGTACCCGTATTGCGACGGCGGTATGGCGGATTACTACTATCTGCCACCAGGACACTATGCGTTCAAGGTGCCGGACGAGTTGCCGACTGATGCAGTGCCGCCGGTCAACTGCGCGCTCTCGCAGGTGCTCTTCGGCTTGGAACGCGCCAAGATGGACTTCGGCGACACCGTCGTGATCCAAGGTGCCGGCGGATTGGGAATCTTCGCAACTGCGGTCGCGTCCGAGAAAGGCGCATCCAAAGTTATCGTCATTGACGGACAGCAACCGCGCCTCGATTTGGCGATGAGGTCCGGAGCGACGCACACCGTATCGATGACGGACTACCCGACGGCGCAATCGCGTGTCGAGCGCGTGCGTGAACTGACGCACGGCGTCGGTGCCGATGTCGTCGTCGAAGTCGTTGGCATTGCCGCAGCAACGTTGGAAGGGCTCGACATGGTTCGATTCAACGGCAAATACATCGACATCGGCAACATCGGCGGCGGTAGCATCGAGTTCCCAGCTCGCAAGATCATCAACAACCAGACGCAGTGGCTAGGCACGACTCACTACAACGTGTGGATCGTCGAAGCGGCTTTGCAATTCCTCGTGCGAGCGCAAGACCGAATGCCCATCGCCAACGTCGTTTCTCACTCCTATCCGTTGGAACGGATCAACGACGCGTTCGAGTTCGCAGAGTGGCACGGCCGGGAAGGCGGCTCCACCGCCAACCGCGTCGCACTGACGATGTAATCCCAAGAGTCGCCGCACCCTTAAGCATCGTCCGTAACAGGAGTTGAACAATGCCCATCGGAAAAGTAACGATATTCGACGAGCCGGGTGTCCCGTTCGCGATCGACGAGTTGCCGACGCCCGAGGTTGAACCGGGCGGAATGCTGATCAAGAACACCCACGGCGTGATCTGCGGCTCCGACCTGCATATCTGGCGCGGCGACATGGCAACGCACTCAAACCGCATTGTCGGGCACGAATTCACCGGCATGGTTCACTCGATGGGCAAGGGAGTCGCGACGGATTCGATGCGCCGTCCGTTGAAAGAGGGCGACCGCGTCGTCTTCCCGTTCTTCAATCCCTGCAACCGTTGCTACTGGTGCATCCGCGGCGAACATCACTCCTGTCCGCATCGATCAAGGCGGAAAGACCTCGCTTCGCATCCGTATTGCGACGGTGGATATGCCGATTACTACTATCTGCCGACTGGACATTACGCGTTCAAGGCACCAGATGAGTTGCCATCGGACGCCATCCCACCGGTCAACTGCGCGTTGTCGCAAGTCCTTTTCGGATTGGAACGCGCCAAGATGGACTTCGGCGACACCGTCGTGATCCAAGGCGCAGGTGGACTCG
The DNA here is from genome assembly GCA_963662485.1 of Dehalococcoidia bacterium. GTDB lineage: Bacteria > Chloroflexota > Dehalococcoidia > Lucifugimonadales > Lucifugimonadaceae > Bin127. The sequence continues at coordinate 1,365,826 of OY759581.1, forward strand.
GTATCTACGCCACCGCGGTAGCCGCGGAAAAAGGCGCGTCAAAGGTGATCGTCATCGACGGTCAGCAACCGCGTTTGGACCTCGCAATGGAGTGCGGAGCGACAGACACCATCTCGTTGCTCGAATACCCTACTGCCGATTCGCGGGTCGAACGCGTTAGAGAGTTGACGCATGGCGTGGGCGCAGATGTCGTCGTCGAAGTAGTTGGCATCGTTTCCGCCACCATCGAGGGACTCGACATGGTGCGGACCAACGGCGTCTTCATCGACATCGGCAACATCGGCGAAGGCAACATTTCCTTCCCTGCCGCCAAAGTCATCGGCAACCAGACGCAGTGGCTCGGCACAACCCACTACGATCCATGGATTCTCGAGGCCGCGTTGCAGTTCCTAGTCAGAGTCCAAGACCGTATGCCCCTCGCCAACGTGATCTCGCACAAGTATCCGTTAGAGCAGATCAACGAAGCATTCGAATTCGCCGAATGGCAAGGCCGCGAAGGCGGTACAAACGCCAACCGCGTCGCGCTGACGATGTGAAACCGTCTTTGAGAGCCTGTACGAGGGTGCACGCGTCGGCTGGTAGGGATTCGTTTCTCGCCGCCTTTGCCTTGATCGTTCTGGTGTGCGCGATCGGTTGCGCCGGTACCGAACCTACCGCGACCCCCTACCAAGTCCGTTACGCGACCGCAACGCCGATCGCACCGCGCGCTCTGATGTTGCATCCAACTCCGACGCCGCTACCGACGCCGGCACCAACGGTAGACGGGGAATATGCAATTACGGTAACGAGAGTGTTGGACGGAGATACGGTGGAAATAGAGTTCGACAGCGTTGAGGTCAACGGCAGGCAAGTCTCAAAACTGCGCCGATGGCATGTCCGCATCGACGGCGTAGATGCACCCGAAACTCGTACGTCCGACGTCTTCGAAAACGCCTGCGGAAGGTGGTCGATGCAACGAGCTGCCGATTTCCTGTCGCAAAGCGGCGCCTACAGTCTGGTAACCGAATTTGAGGACGGCGGTTTCGGTCGATGGCTAGGCGATATCAGAGATCCTTCAGGAAATCTATTGTCCGAGTTTCTGTTGGAAGAAGGACTGGCGATTGAGTATCCGGGTACAACGCGTAGCTTCGAGGACCATCGCGAGAACTGCGAGAACCTTGTCGATGCCGGACACATCGTAGGACCTGCCGCAACCGCCACGCCTACGGAGGTCGCCACAGCGACACCGAAGCCTACACCTGAACCGATTCCGACTGCAACCGCCATTCCTGCGAGTTCCGGTGAAATCTATCCCAACTGCGATGCAGCGGCAGAAGCCGGATTGGTACGTGAGAAAGGCGACAAAGGGGATGGTCGCGGTTTCCCTGCTTGGCAAGTGCCGAGTGCGCGCGATGGTGACGGCGACGGCGTGGTCTGCGAAAAGTAACCTCAGCGGTTACATGTGAAAGCCGATGCCGTTGAGGTGGCTCGTGTCGTTGAGCTGTGTGGTGCGCCAAGCGTTCGGGGTGTAAAGGTGTTCGATCAGCACCGTCACGCTGGTGTTGTTGAACATGAAGCGCCACTGGTCTTTGACGCGAAGGTTCAAAAGATGCGACAAGACACCCTGCAACGATCCGCCATGTCCCACGATCAGAATCGTTTCGTTGCCCTGCTGATGGTTAGCCAAGATTTCATTCGTAACTTCACCGATCCGCTCCCAAGCATCTAGCATCGATTCGCCGCCCGGGAAATCGATGCGTTCTCGAGTGTCCAGGTTCTTCCAGTTCTGGTAGAGCTCCGCGTCGTTTTCCCCGATGGCATCCCACGGGATGTCTTCGTAATCGCCGAAATGGTATTCACGCAGCTGACTGCTTCGCCGAATCTCGACCTCAGGATGGTGAGCCGCGATCGCTTCAGCGGTAGACATTGCCCTTTGCAGATCGCTGGCATAGATGGCGTCGAACTCGATGTCGGAAAGTCGTTCGGCGACCGCTTCAGCTTGTATCCGCCCTCGTTTCGTGAGCGGCGCGTCGAAGTGCCCTTGCGCCTTGTCGTCCAAGTTGCCCTCAGTTTCGCCGTGCCGAACCATGATGATCGTGCGCGGCGATGGGTTGAAGATTTGCGGAGACGTGCTCAAGACTGCGTTGCCCACGCTAGTTGAAGCCGTTCAAGTGATAAGTGTCGTTCCAACGTTCGATCTGCCAGCCGTCGTCGCGCCAAGTCGGCTCGGAGATGACGGAACTGATGCTGGCGTTGTCCGTCTTTAGCCGCCACTTATCCTCGATTCTAAACCGGCATATGTGGGCTGCCATCGCCTTGATCGAGCCGCCGTGGCTGAAGACGAGGATGTTCGCGGCTTCATCGTGCCGTTCGATGATTTCAATCAGGAAATCGGCGACGCGTTGCAGATGTTCGCGATCAGTCTCACCGCCGGGGAATCTGATGTCGGAACCGATCGTAGGATCGAGAATCTTGGCGAAAGTTTCGGGATGTTCTTCACGTAGACGTTGCCAAGAGTAGTTCTCGCACTCGCCATAAGACTTCTCACGGATCGCGGACGTCGTCTCGATTTCGAGGTCAGACCGGAGCGCGAGCAGCGGAGCCGCCGTCTGCAACGCACGCTGCGAGTCGCTCGAGTACACCGCGTCGAAGTGCCAGTCCATCAGCCTTTCGCCGAGAAGCCTCGCCTGAGCCCTGCCCTTTTCGTTCAGCGGCGCGTCGTAGTGCCCCTGCGCAAGACCGCCAGCGTTGCCGTCCGTTTCACCGTGTCGAACCAGTACGAGAGTCGTCAACAGTCAGTATCCTTATCCTTCGCTGAACCATCATCTACACGAATCAATCTTAAGGTGGCAGTGTGATGTCGAGTTAACGTGACCAAGACGACGAGGTCTGACGCGACGGCACGGTTCGAGTGCAAAGAACGAGCAAAGAAATTTCAAGCGTATCTGAACTGGGAACCATGCCTCGCGACACAGAAAAGGTGTCCGAGTGCAAAGAACAAGCAAAGAAAATCTGGGCGTGATCGAACTGACGACCATGCCTCGCGGCACTGAAAAGGTGTCTACGCGAAAAGAAAAGGTAAAGAAACTTCGTGCGTTACTGAACTTGGATTCGTGCCCTTCGACACTGAAAAGGTGATTGAGTGCAAAGAACAAGCAAAGAAAATCTCGAGAGTTTTGAACTTGAAAGCCTTGCGGAAGCGTCGTGAATCGGGTCCGGGTGCAAAGAACGAACAAAGAAAATCTGGGCGTGATCGAACTGGGAACCATGCCTCACGACACCGAAAAGGTGTCTTCGTGAAAAGAAGGGGTAAAGAAATCTCGTGCGTCGCTGAACTTGGATTCGTGCCCTTCGACACTGAAAAGGTGATTGAGTGCAAAGAACAAGCAAAGAAATATCGAGAATTTTTGAACTTGAGACTCTTGCAGAAGCGTTGTGAATCGGGTCTGGGTGCAAAGAACGTGCAAAGAAATCTTGGGCGTGTCTGAACTGAAACCCATGCTCGTCGACGCCGAAAAGGTGATTGAGTGCAAAGAACAAGCAAAGAAAATCTCAAGAGTTTTGAACTTGGGCCTGTACCTCGCGATGCTGAAAAAGTGTTTTAGTGAAAAGAAGGGGTAAAGAAATCTCAACGACGTCACGATGCTGACGCCCAACGCGGCAGATATGACCGGCTTCTGTTGCCCGCATCAGGATTCCGAACCACGAGCATTCCTGCATCAACCGCCTCTTTCAACAGCCTCGATGCGTGGTCAGACCGCTGGCTCGGAATGCCGAACCGCTCGCGTATCGATCGATTGTTGGTCGGTCGACCGATTAGATGTCGTAAGCAGGCGTGCCAGTAACAGGCTAGAACACGCTCTCCTCGATCCATCTCCGCGAGTTGCTTGTGCGCGAAAAGCACGCATCGCGTAGAGTTTTCGACCGATTCGAACAGCGGCGCTGGCAGTTGATGAACTTCGATCATGTCAACCACCTTGTCAATCCCGCTCCCTCGTTCTTCACAGATTCCGAACCGACGCATCAACGACGCGATCAACTCGTTGCGAGACTTTGGTGGCGCGTCCAAAAACCGCAGGGTTTCGACCAACGGGCTACCCGGATTAGTAACTTCGATCCGGTCATCAAAGATTTCGACCATCGGGCCGGAACCTGTCGCGCGAAAATCTTGGTGGATCAGTGCGTTGGCAACGAGTTCACGCACCGCGATCTCCGGGAACAACGGCATGTCGACGTTCAACGCCCGCTCGATAACTTCGTTCGTGGGCACAAGCGTCATGACGTGCTCGATGATGCGTTGAAACGCCACCGCATACCCGGATTCGAACTCTCGCTCCCTTGCTTGGTTGAACCGTGCTACCCCGTCGTATTTGATCACCCGCAAACGCTTGCGTTGGAGTGCTCCGAACATTCCTAAATCTCGGGCGATCGACACCGCGGCGAGATTGGTGATGTTCCATCCGCCTGCGTCAGATCGTGCGATCAACCGATCTTGTTGCAACCCTTCGAGAATATTCGCGATCCCATCCGGCAACGGCCGACCCGACAAATGAAAGTAAGTCGGGTAGTCCAACATCTCCAATACAGCTTCAGAAGACGCGTTTGTGGCTACGATATCCACCTCGAAATTGCGTCGATTCAGGAGATGCCATAACCGACTCTCGATCATCGGTACGTCTTTGAGTGCCTTAGTGGCTGCGCCCACCCGCACGAATGCTTCGTTCTTGAAGCGTGCTGGGAATTGAACTGAAGGCGCGATCTCGAGAATCTGCAACCTCTTCCCTTCAACGTCGGCGTGGTGAAACATAAAGTCCGCGCTGGCGTTGACCATGCGCCTCAACCACAAAGCCAGCGGTTCATTACCTTGCTTCGCAACGTCGGCCGCGAATTCGGTCCCGACTATTTTGTGTGTTGAGTCCTCGATACCCCACACGATGTACGCGGCTTCGCGGTCGTTAAGCACAGCGCTATTGGCAAGCGCCGAAATGTTCTTGCCGATCGTTTCTGGGCGGGTGTTATCGACCTTGAACTCTACCCATTCGGTTTCGGCGGGCAACGCGCACAACTCGCGAACCAGATCACGTAGGTACTCTGGTTCGCGGGTCTGCATTTCGTAACTTCGCTACGTCACCTGCCGAACGTCTGCGACGGATGGGCGTGCCGATGGACTACTCGCACGGGAACTCTTCGCGCAGTTCGGCGAAGAGTTGCGACATTGGGCCGCAACCCAAAGCGAGAGGGCTTGAGATGTTCATCATCGTGTAGCCCTCGCCGATCCATCGTCGGGCAACTTCCGGGTCTTGGAACGTGGTCGCGAGGAATTTGCCGGTACCTTTTACGCGCTGCGCCACGTCGGACATGATCTGTTCCACTCGGTCGTGGTGGATCTGCCCCGGGATGCCAAGCGTCGCGGAAAGGTCTGTAGGACCGACAAGCAAAACCTCGAATCCTTCGAGTGCCAGAGTGTCGTCCACCTTTTCGTACGCCTCGGTGCTCTCCATCTGGATGATTAGCAATGTCTCGTTGTTGGCGTGCTTCAAGACATCGTCTTGGCTAACATCGAGCAGCGACGCGAACCATGGTGCGATGCCGCGCTCCCCCATCGGCGGGTACTTCGCGTAGCGGATCGCGTCGGCGGCCTCTTCCGGGTTGTCGACCTGCGGCACCATCACGCCGACCGCGCCGACATCGTAGGCCTTCTTAATGTCTCCGGGATCGTTCCACGGCACGCGGATCACGGGTGAAACGCCGAGGTTTCGTCCCTGCACGCAGATCGTGCCGATGCTCTCGGTGCCCCAAGGGCTATGCTCTTGGTCTATCCACACCCAGTCCGGTTTCAGGCTGCTATAGATGGTGTGCGCCACATGCGGCTCCCGCGAAAACAAGCTGGTGCTTAGGACTGCCCCGCCAGTTGCGAGTTTGGATCTGATTTTGCTTGGGTACATGGTTCTCCACTTCTTGTGTTCAACGTCAGCCGAAAGCACAACGGCGGTTTCGGCCGGGTTATCAGGATATTAACAGTAGCCTCTGAAAGTCGTACCGGAGCGCGTGAGGTGATAACTTTGTATCGAGTGCCACAAATCAGGCTGCTTCAAATCGAGCGAGGTTTTTTCAAGATGATCGTCGTCACAACGGAACAGGTGGAAGGCAAGAAGATTGCCGAGGTGCTGGGGATGGTGCGAGGCAACGCCGTTCGCGCCCGCGGCATCGGCTACGACTTCATGGCGGGTATCAAGAACATCACTGGCGGCGCAGTCTCCGAATACTCCAGCCTGTTACAGGATACCCGCGAAGAGGCGACGCAGCAGATGATCGCGGAAGCGGAATCGATCTCCGCCGATGCCGTCGTTGCGACTCGATACAACACCTCTTCCGTCGGTCAGGGGTTCTCCGAAATCTTCGCCTACGGCACCGCCGTCAAGTTGGAGTAGAACGCGATCGATTGCGAGTAATGCTGAAAGATGGAGGTCGATAGTGGCAAACGCTAGCAGTTCCGACAAAACCGTCGTGTTAACCACAACTAACTTCGTTCCCGGCCGTGAAATCGACGGACTGCTTGGTCTGGTTGTTGGAGCGGAAAAGCTCGGTCGCGGCGGCACGAACAACGTTGAGAAGAAGGTGCCAGAAGCTATCGAACGGCTTACAAGTGCCGCGGAGCACATCGGGGCCGATGCGGTTATCGACGTGAAGATCGAACCGCTTCAGCCGGCCGGTCAACACGGCTCTGACCAGAACTACAGCATCATTTGCTACGGCACGGCGGTAACGCTCAAACCGACATCGACATGAAGCACGCCGATAGGCGCAAGAAAACTGCAAACTGCGGGAGTTGACCAATGACGGAAATGATGGTTCGTGAAAACCGAGTGTTGAAAGCGATCAAGGAAGGTCGCAAAGCACTCGGTTACCAAATGACATTCCCATCCGTTTGGGATGTAGAGATTCTCGGACGTCTGGATTTCGACTACGTCTGGATCGACGGTGAGCATGGTCCGTTCGGTTACTCCGATCTTGAGACGATGACGCGTGCGATTGAAGCGGCCGGCGCCACCGCTGTGGCCCGCGTCGAGAACGTTGAGGCTTCGCACATTCTCCAATACGTCGACCGTGGCATCCAAGGCATCATGGGACCGCACATCGCGAGTGGCGAAGACGCGGAGAAACTGGTTGATGCCTGTTACTTCGGGCCGATCGGGCACCGCTCTTTCGGCGGCAATCGCGGCACCAACTACTCTTTCACGCCCGACGCCTGGGGCGACAAGCGAGAATTCTACCAGCAAGCCAACGACAACATGCTCGTCGGCGCATTGTTGGAAGACCAAGGTTCGATCGACAACATCGACGACATCTTGGCGGTCGACGGCATCCACTACTTCGGCATCGGCATGAACGACTTCGCGCAAGGCATCGGATACCCGGGCGAACCGGAGCATCCCGATGTGGTGAAAGCCGCCGACGAGTTATCGGAATACATTCGCAGCAAGGGCCGCTACATGAGCGGCGACATCATGAACGCGGCGTGGATCCACGACTTGCTGTTGGACAGCGCGCAACAGTTCATGAATCAGAATGAGTAACGGAAAAGATAGGACCAAGGACGATTATGTGCCGATCAGTTACCCAGTAAAGCTAGATATGAGTCGCCAGACGCCACGACATTTCGCAGTTTCTGCCATGCTGTCTAGCTATTGGGTTCGTCGCGCGGTCTCTATCGGCCTCGGATCATTTCTCTCCGCCTTTTTGTTGGCGGCAGTATGCGACCGCGAACCAGAAATCGAACCGATAACGTTATCCGAACTCGCCACAATCGACGCGAGAGTCGACAGGACAGCGTTGGCTAGGGCCTGGGCTACTCAACGGGCATCTGAGAACCGGATCGCAACGTTAGAGGCACTAGCCACGCGTGGTGCACTCAGTGCCACTAGCGCAGCTATTGCACAGCCTTCGCAGTTGCCACCTCGCCGCATTGGCGATCCGCAAGCACCATCGCAACGGCGTCCAAGTCCTCCTTGGCGCTCCGATCGATAACCGAATCGAGTATACCCGAATCCCTTGACGTTTGGTTGACATCAACCGCTCGAGCAGCGCGTTAGGGTTCATTCGTGAAACTAGACGGAAATAAACCGTTGTCGATGCAATGTTGCGTTCGTTCATCCGTTGGCAGCGATCATCACCACGCATATAGCGATTGCTAATATGAGCGCGGCACGCAATCAGATTTGGAGACCGTTGGACGCGGACTTCTGATACCTTTCAGTGAGAACGCCAAAGACGCTGTCGCGTTCGGCGAAATTGCAGAAGTTCGTAACGGGGACATCCGAGTGGCCATCGCGATTCTTGAACGCGCGGCAGGTTGGCGCTACGGTCTTTACAATGTACGCTCCTTTCTTTCGGTAGAGCACGGTCGGGTTTTCCCATTGTTGTGATATAATTCGCGAGGGAGGTGACCCAAATGGAACGTCCACACACGCAGGCATACGACACTTGGCTAGATCCCCACGTAGTCGCGGTTGTTCATATTTTGCTCAGAGCCTGCATCGCAACCGCGACAATGCATCTCAATCTGAAGGAGCATGATGAGTTTTACGACAGATTGGGTCATGCGATTTCTCGTCTGCAGCAAGACCCTCCAGAGCTTCCCGAACCAATGACACTAGACCCGGATCAGACTGTTTCGGCATTGCGTATACTGGCCGCCCTTGAGATATTTCTTGTGCCCCTGCCTCCGGAATTTTTGGCGGATATAGGATTGATTAATCCATAACGTTAACCGCTTAACCCCGCATGTGGTTCATATAGACGACACCCCTGCCTTTTCCAATGATTGACGAAACACTAATACAACGTCTGCGAAGCATCGTTGGCGAAGAGTATGTCATCTGGGGATCGGATGACCTGTTGCTCTACGAGTACGACGGGTCGATCGACCGCTCGTCGCCGGGCGCGGTAGTTTTGCCCGGCGATGCTGACGAGTTGGCAGAGTGCGTCCGCATCGCATACGAGCGTGATGCGAATATCGTGCCGCGCGGTGCCGGAACCGGCTTAAGCGGCGGTGCTGTTCCGCTCCGCGACTCAGTCGTTATGCCCGTAACCCGTCTGAACCGAGTCCTAGATGTCGATGTCGAAAACCGAGTCGCCGTCGTCGAACCCGGATTGGTTAATCTCCATCTCTCCAACGCGGTGGCGCCGCATGGTCTTTACTACGCGCCCGATCCCTCTTCGCAGGTCGCCTGCACCATCGGCGGCAACGTTGCGGAAAACGCCGGCGGACCGCACTGTCTTTCATTGGGCGTCACGACGAACCATGTGCTCGGTGTCGAAGTCGTCCTCGCCGATGGCGAAAAGGTCTGGCTCGGCGGCACATCCCGCGACACATTCGGTTATGACCTGCGCGGCGCGTTTATCGGCTCAGAAGGCACGCTTGGCATCGTGACCAAAGTCGCGGTTCGATTGATGCGTAAACCAGAAGCAGTGTTGACGATGCTCGCCGCATTCCGATCGCTCGACGACGCGTCGCAAGCGGTTTCCGACATCATCGGCGCGGGAATGGTGCCAGCCGCCATCGAGATGATGGACCGCGTCACGATCGAGGCTTGCGAACCGGTCTACCACCCCGGTTATCCGGACGACGCTGAAGCGGTCTTGATCGTCGAACTTGACGGGTTGCGCGAAACGGTAGACGAACAGGGTCAGCTGGTTCACGATATCTGCCTCGAAAACAACGCATCGGAGATTCGCGAGGCTGAGGACGACGCGAAACGAGCCGAATTGTGGGCTACGCGCAAAGGCGCAATCGGCGCATTCGGCACTATCGCGCCTAACTACTACCTAGTGGACGGCGTAGTACCCCGCACCAAACTGCGCGACGTGATGCGGCAGGTTCGAGAAATCGGCGAAGAGCTCGGACTGACGATTGGCAACGTGTTCCATGCCGGCGATGGCAACCTCCATCCCTGCATCCTGTTTGATGGACGGGATAAGGCGCAGGTGCGACGAGTTATCGAGTGCGGTGAGCGGATACTGGAAGCGTGCATCAACGCGGGCGGCGCGCTCAGCGGCGAACACGGAATCGGCATCGAAAAACAGGCCTATATGTCATTGGTCTTCACCGACGACGACCTAGAGGCGATGGCGAAACTACGCCCTGCTTTCGGCGCAGGAGAACGCTTCAATCCCGGCAAAGTCTTCCCAGGCGGCGCAGTTCACGGCAGCGCGTACGGTATCTCAGAGGACGCTTTCCGCGCCACGGGCGCGGGCGGATTGCAGGCGGTCTGACGCAGGTCAGTTGATGAAACTCTGAACTAGTGTTGCGACCGAAGACGCCGCCACAACGGATGCCAACAACATTCCGATCATCCATCGGAGCAAACGGCTCTCAAGTTGCGCGATATCAGACTTGATTTCGCTCTTTAAGTCCGCGAGGTCGGCTTTCGTGGCAAGATGTTCGTAGCCACCTTCGAGACGGCTGACTCGCTCTTCCAATGTGGTCATGTCGGCTTGCTCCTGCGTTCATGTTACAGTCTACAGCAGACCGTTTGCAATCATTTATATCATAAACATGTAGTAAAAAATACATGTGTTGCTAAAATTAGAAAGGACAATTCAATCCATGAGCGAACGAAAATTACGGATCGGAATTATTGGAGCGGGCGGGTTTGCGGCGCAGCATATGGAGGCATTCGCGCTGATACCAGAGGTTGAGGTAGTGGCTTTCATGCGCCGATCCGAGGGTCCGTTGCGGGCAATGCAGGACGAATGGGGCGTGCCAAAGGGTTTTACCGACCATCGGGCGATGCTAGATGATCCCGAAATCGACGCTATCGACATCATCACCCCGACCGACTCCCACAAGCGATACGCCTTGGATGCCATAGCGAGTGGTCGACCGGTCCTGTGCGAAAAGCCTCTGGCGCTGAATGCCGCCGACTGCCAAGAAATGCTCGACGCGGCAGAGAACGCGGGTATCATCCACGCAGTCAATTTCAACCAGCGAGGACGCACACCGGTTGGTCGCATGAAGCGTTACATCGACGCCGGATATGTGGGTGATGTCTACCACGTCAACATCCGTTGGGGTTTCTCTTCCCAGCAAGACGCCCGGCCCGATGTCCCGTCGTGGCGTTTCCTGCCGGAACACGGCGGCGGCACGGTTTACGAACTGATACACGTTTTTGATATGGCGAGATTTCTCAATGGTGAGGTCGCACGCGTCTCGGCTGTCCTGAACACCGCCGAGAAGCATCGCCAATTCATTGATGCCCCCGACGGTTTCGACGTCGCGGTGCCCGACTCTTCAGCGTTTCTACTCGAATACGTCAACGGCGCGTATGCCGTGATCCACACGAGCTTTGTGCAACGCGGTGAACCGCTGCGACGCGGCGTCACCGTAGACGTCGGTGGATCGACCGGCCGTATAGTCTCCAACGGTTTGTTCGGGTTGCTAGGCACCTCCGGCGAAAATGATGCCTTATCCGAGATCGATCCCGGTCCGCCCCATCCCCAGCCGTACGAGCAGTTCGTCGCCGGTGCCCTTGCCAACGACCAATCGCTGATCGATACCGGTTTCGAAACCGGACTAGAAGCCGCGCGCATCGTCGACGCGATCCATCAGTCTTGGTCCGAAAAGCGTTGGGTTGACGTTGCGCGTTGAGAATTATTCTCAATCAGTGATCTGATCGGTTACGCGAGGTTTCTCACCCGGCAAAGTTGGAGGCGGGTCATACTACTGCGACGGCAGTTCCCGATCTGGTGCGCGGGCGTCTAACCAGACGTCGTGAAAGGTTGAGCTGGGATACTTCGGCAGGTTGAGTTCGTGGACCCAAGGTTGGGTGCGATAGTTGATGCGCCAGTCGAAAACGGGGAAAGGAATCACCAACGCTTGATCGGCGAGATAGGCCTCAATGTCGAGGTACATCTCGTGCCGCTTGACCACGTCTGATTCCACTGCCGCGGCATCCATCATCGCCTCAAACTCGACGAATTCAGGTGCTGTTCCTTGCTCGCCGAATGGGGCAATCATCGAGCGTAGCACCGCTGACGGATCGGCGTATCCCGGGACCTGATGGAACATCCGCATGTGCATCCGGTTGTTGTATCGCCCCTCGAATGAATCGACATCGGTTGATCGGTACTTGCTGTCGTCGATGTTCAGGTTCAGCGCGTCGAGCCAGACCCCGAACAGATCTAATTCTTCAAACGTGATGCCCCAGTAATCCGGTTGCAGGTATGCGACGTCCCACTCCTCCGCGTGCTCGGCGTACTTCGACGCGGCGAGTTCAGCGGTGGTTAACTCAATGTCGAAGCGAGGGTGAATATCCGTCAATTCCAATGTGGTGAGATGCGCGGTGATCAATCGGCGGTCGCCGTCGGCATACCCGCTTAAACCCGTAAGGTCCGCGCTTGCGACTACGGCGCGTCGAAAATTGATGTCGTCGAATGGCGGAGCCGACGGGTTCAGCACCAGAAAGCTGATCGCAGGTGCCGGAGTTTCGCTCATTTCCTGCGCGCCTTCAACTTCAATCAGATCCGCGTCAGATTCTCCAAAGCTCATGCCTTCGTAGTCGACCACCTCGTTAGCGAATGCCAGCGGATCGATCTCGTAGAACATCACCGATCCCTCGCCTGCCGTGTCGGTTTCCGTTTTGAACACTTCGGTTCGGAACCACACGCCGTCCAAGTGCGCTGGACGTCCCCAGTAGTGGGTATTGCGGGCGATGGCGCAACGTTCTGACTGCGGTTCCCAAAAGTAGTCGGTCAGCTTGAACGGTCCCGCGCCGACTGGCATGTTCGTAGCGTCGAATCCGCGTCCGGGAATTATCCCGGCCGGATTATCCCATTCAATACCCCATTCATCGACGTTCTCTTTTTTCAGCACCGACGCCACCGGATCGGCTAGAAGCACGATGAACTCCGCACGTGGCTCCATCAGCCGCAGGGACAGGGTTCGGTCATCCACGACGGTCACGCCCTCCAAGTCGTTGCTGGTTCCATCGATCACCGCGCCAGAACCGATGACCGGACCCAAGACATCGCGCGCCCGTCCGGCGGTAACCGATTTCTTCAAAGCGCGTTCCCAACTCCATTTCACATCTTTGGCGGTCAATGGTGAACCGTCGCTGAATTTGAGCGCCTGACGGAGCTTGAACTCGTAGACCAGACCTTGTTCCGATACCTCGTAGGATTCCGCCAAATTGAAACCCACGGGCGAGTTGGGATCGTCGTTGAGGCTCATCAAGCCGGCGTGTATCTCGGTGACCAACGGCAATCGTTCGATCGAACGCAACAAAGTCGCGCCGTCAATCGCGGGGTCGGGGCTCGTACAACCCATCATTGGCGCGGCAAGCACTCCCCCGCGCCGCGGGCCGTCATTGGTCAACGGTTGCGGCTCTTCACCCTCGGGCGACGGCGGTATCGTCTCGACGACTTCGATGCCTTCGAGAATCGAAGTGCCCGAGTCTTCAACATCAGAAGCGTCATCGCCGGGCGCACCCTCATCGGCGGCGCAAGAAGCGCAAACCATCAACAACGCAAGCGACACCATCACGACGATGCCTGAGAATGCACGATTTTTGAGGTTAATCATCATCTACTCATACGCAACACGCCGAGCCTCAGGTTGCCTCCGACTGCGTTTTCGTTGGTAATCGTCTAACATCTTATGCGGGTATAGGCGAACTACTGGAGGACGAGCCATCCCGCTTGAATACGTGAAATTGGGACGCACCGGCGTCAAAGTCTCGAACCTATGCTTGGGTTCGGACAGTTTCGGCAACCCTTTCGGTTGCGACGAGCCGACTTCGCATCGGATCATCGCCAAGGCTTTCGACGCGGGCATCAACTTCCTCGATACGTCGGATTCCTACTCCATCGGCGACTCTGAACGCGTCATCGGCAACTACTTCCGCGCCTCTGCCAACCGAGATCAAATCGTTCTGGCGACCAAGTATCGATCCCAAGTAGGCGACGGTGTGAACGACATCGGCGCGTCTCGGTATCACATCGTCCGAACCGTCGAAGGCTCTTTGAAGCGATTAAAGACGGACCGAATCGATCTGCTCTACTGCCACTCGTGGGATGCCGAAACCCCAATCGAAGAGACATTGAGGGCAGTTGATGACCTGATACATCAAGGCAAGGTTCTATACGCGGGCGCGTCGAACTTTCCGACGTGGGTCTTGGCGTCCGCGCTTTGGACCTCCGACGTGCTGAATCTGTACCGCGTCGAAGCGATTCAGAGTGTTTTCAACATCTTGCAGCCGGGTTTGGCGGTCGAAATGATCCCATTGGCTCGCAAGCATGGCGTCGCGGTTGTGCCCTACAGTCCATTGGCGAGCGGCATGTTGACCGGCAAACATCGCGAAGCATACGTCGCCGACTCGAAGTTCGGAACCCGCGACGATGATCGAGGCGGACGGCTGAAACGACAATACGGCGACGATTCCCGACACGAAACGGTCGCAAGGTTGATGTCGGTTTCCGAAAAATACGGCGAGCCGATGATCAAATTGGCTCTGCAATGGGTCGCGGGGCATGACGGCGTAACCTCGCCGATCTTTGGCGCACGTCGCATCGAACAGTTGGACGGCATCTTGGACGCGTGGAGTCAACCAGCGGCCGCTGAAACCATGGCAGAAGTTCGAACGGTTGCCGACGATTTCGCTGCTTCTGCACCGATGAACTACCCGCCAGCGTCTGGCGGCGCGTTCGGCACGCTATCGAGGGCGGCATGAACGATCCTGCCAACGCGCTCCTAGCCGCGCTGCTCAAAATCACCTACCTCATTCAGCTAGGTTTCTATCGCTCCGCGCTCGGCACAATCCGTTACATCCGCGCCCGTCGATGGCTGATGTGGGTCGTCTACTTCACCATCACCTTAGGCCCGTTCATTCTGTTCGCACTGTTAGTCACATTGATCGGACTCGAAGTCGCAGATTGGATCAGAGAGTCGTGAGCGACCGAGCGAAAGATATCGAACGCTTCTATACGTTGCTCGCGGAACTGGAGAAGCGTGTTGGCGGCAAGCGAAAGTTGGCGGATTGTCACTGGAATATGGGTTGGCCGCATCGCGGCGTTTATTTCTTCTTTGAGGATGGCGAAACTCGCACTTTTTCACCGGATGAACTTCGCGTGGTGAGAGTTGGTACGCACGCGGTGACCGCGAGGTCGAAGAGTCGATTGTGGAACCGGCTTTACGAGCACAAGCAAGACGGCGGCAGGTCGGTTTTCCGCGATCACGTAAACCGCTCTCTGCGGAATCGGTCAAGGAAAGATGTCGACCACAGACACACTCATTGCATTAGCAAATACATCGGACGGATGCCATTTCTGTGGGTAAACGTTGATGGTGACGACAGCCACCTATTGCGAACACGGCTTGAGCGAAACGCCATCGCTTTGTTGAGTAACTGGAACAACCACGGACTGGACCGTCATTCACCAAGCTGGTTGGGGCTGTGCTCAGGGAAAACCGAGATCAAAAGTTCTGGTTTGTGGAATGTGCAACATGCCAAGAGCGGTTACAAGAGATCGTTCTTGGATGACTTCAAGGACTGCATCGAGCAAACCGACCCACTGACCGAACCGGGTGAAGATTGGGACCGACCTGTTTGTCTTCTTGAGGACGAACCCGATCTCGCTAGGGTTGTACAACGGTAATCCTCATGAACTACGTCAGACTAGGAAGATCGGGGCTTAAAGTCTCTGAGTACTGCATGGGCGGAGATAACTTCGGCGGGCAGATGGATGAGGCGGAGTCGCTCCGTGTCATGGGTGCCGCGTTCGATGGGGGCGTGAACTTCATCGACACTGCCAACGTCTACGAAGAGGGGCGATCCGAGACATTCATCGGCAAGTTCCTTCAAGGTCGCCGATACGACGTGATTTTGGCAAGCAAAGGCAACGGTCGGATCGGTCAAGGACCCAACGACCGTCAGGTCAGCCGCAAGTATGCGATGCAGGCGATCGACGAGTCGTTGCGACGCCTGCGAACCGACTACATTGACCTCTATCAAATCCACGACTTCCCTATCGACGTGCCGATTGATGAGTTCGTGGATGCATACAGCGACATCGTGAAATCCGGCAAGGCGCGTTACATCGGCATCTGCAACTTTGCCGCGTTCCAAGTGGTGGAAGCATTGTGGCAAGCCGAAAAGCGCGGCGAGGGTCCCGTCAACTGCGTGCAAACCAGATACAGCTTGTTGGCGAGAGACCCCGAGCGCGAGCTATTTCCGACGTGCAACGAGTACGGTCTCGGCGTGATGGCATTCTCGCCGCGCGCTGGAGGTCTGTTGCTTGGGCAAGACCTGCATTTCAATGCCGAGCCGGGAAGCCGATTTTCGCCCGCGTTCAGGCATTTTCAGTCGTTCCGTGACACGTACTGGACGCAAGCCAACTTTGATGTCGTCGAAAAAATCATCGCCATCGCCAAGAAATACGGCGTCTCGATGAACGCGTTGTCTTCCCGTTGGGTCATTGACAATCCAGCAGTAACGGCCTGCATCATGGGTGCCCACACCGTCGAACATGTCCGCTCGAATCTGGCAGCGTGGCACGAGGATGTCCCGCAAGAAGCGATCGATGAAGCGACGGCGGCGAGTGAGTCGGTCAGGACTGCGTATGCGGAAGTTACCAGTACTTACAATCAGGATCAGAAGAGTGCCATGCGCTAGCCCATCGCGGAGATCAAAATGAGCCTATCGATATATCTTCACTTCAACGGGAACTGCCGTGAGGTCTTCGAGTACTACCGCTCGGTCTTTGGCGGCGATTTCGAGTCGATCACCACTTTCGGCGAAGGCCCGCCCGGCATGGGTATCACCGACGATGAGATCGACCAAGTCATGCACGTCGCTTTGCCGATCGGTGATTCGATACTCATGGGATCAGACATGCCCGAAGCGTTCGGACCGCCACCAACTCAGGGCAGCAACTTTGCGATAACCTACTCCCTCTCCAGCCGAGACGAAGCGGACGATATATTCGCGAAGCTGTCCGACGGTGGTCAGGTTACGATGCCGATGGACAACATGTTCTGGGGCTCGTATTTCGGTTCATGCATCGACCAGTTCGGCATCAGCTGGCAACTGGACGTCCCAGTCTCCGATTCGTAGGTTTAGATTGTCAGATTTTGAAGTTGACGGCTTGTTGCCGCGCGAGGTCGTCCGTCCGTCGGATATCTCGGAACTCGCCGCGATCCTGACTCCACTGCACGATGCCGGAAGCGCGGTTGTCCCTTGGGGCGGCGGTACTCGCATGGGCATCGGCAACGCGCCGAGCCGTTACGATGTCGCGCTCGATTTGACCGGATTGGATGCCGAAATCGATCACGTAGCGGGCGATATGACTGTGGTTTGCGATGCTGGGGTGCGGATTTCCGAGCTGTCGGAGCGTTTGGCTGTACATAATCAACGCTTACCGTTCGAGGTGCCCGACGCTCAAGCGGCAACGATCGGCGGCACCTTTGCGTCGAACGCGCCTAGTCTGTTGCGTCCGCGCTTCGGTGGCGTGCGCGACTGGATTATCGGCTTGCACATCGTTTCCGCCAACGGAACACCTACCAAATCTGGCGGGCGCGTCGTCAAAAACGTGCAGGGTTTCGACCTTCATCGATTGCACACCGGAGCATTCGGCACGTTGGGCATCATCGTAAACGTCGCGCTGAAGTTGGTTCCGCTCCCCGAACGCACTCGTACGGTGGCGATGTGGTTCGACCGCATCGGCGACGCGGCGAATGCCGCGCGAGAGTTGGGCCAGTTGGAACTGACCATCGAATCGGCGCGGCTCTACTCTGGTGCACTTGCCGCCGGCGCGATCCGAGAACTTGCTGCGGATCGATACCTTGAATCCGTCGTCGAATCTGAAAATGCCGCGCATCTGATGTTGGTCAAGGTTTCGGGCTCAAACCTTGCGCTGAACCGTCAAGTCGATGATCTGACCGGATTCGCTGGCACCGTGCCGTCTGCTGGTTATGAGGCACTCACCGAAATGACGGAGTCTGACCTCTGGGCGTACCTTGAGCAGACTGGCCGCGATGCTCCGATCAGCTTGAGGATCGCCACCAAAGCATCCGATTCCTACTCGATTGTCAATCGTCTTGAACGTCGATTGCACCAAAGCGGCGGTACAGTGGACATCGCGTCAGTTGTCGATGTTGGATACGGCTCGATGCTGTTCAACGTCAGCGGCATTGAAGAAACGGAGACGTTGCCATTCCTCAACGATGCCGAGAACGCAGTGCGTGAAGTCGGCGGTTCGATGTTGGTTGAGCGTTGTCCGCTCGCGGTGAAGAAGGAGATCGAAGTCTTCTGCATCGATCCATCTGCAAAGCAGATCATGAAGAATATGAAGCACCAGTTCGATCCGAACGGGATTCTGAACCCGGGCCGATTCGCTTTTGGGATTTGAGTTCGAGCCTGACGAAATGAAATCTACGCCGAACACGACAGTGCGCGGATTCATCACCGATGACGCCCCCGCTGAGGACGACATCTACAAGTGCGTCCAATGCGGTTTCTGCCTGAGCTCATGCCCTACGTATATCGAGACGGGTTTGGAAGCGGAGTCCCCGCGTGGTCGCCTAACGCTGATGAAAGCGGTGAACGAAGGCAAGGTCGAACTCACCCCGCAGATCACGCGCCATTGGGATTTGTGCTTGCAGTGCCGCGCCTGCGAGGTGGCTTGCCCTTCCGGTGTGCCCTACGGACGCATCATGCTGGACACCCGCGTCGAGATGAAGGCGCGCGTCAAACGTCCGCTTCGTGAACGATTCGCGCGTGAAGTCGGCTTTAACCGCCTATTGCCGAAACCCAAGCTGATGCGGACTTTCGGCAAGCTGACCCGCTTCTACCAGCGTTCGGGCTTGCGATCCATGACGAAAAAATCCGGCGTCATCAACGCGTTACCGAACCGCTACGGGTATCTGGACGATTCGATGCCGACGATGGGCGAAGCGTTTTTCGTCGCCGACGGTCGGGTGTTGAAACCGAACGGGCCGATCAAGGCGCGCGTTTCTTTGCTCGGCGGTTGCGTAATGTCGATGATGCACGCAGAAACGATGTCCGCGACGGTGCGCGTTTTGGTTCACAACGGGTTCGAGGTGCACCTACCCGCTGAACAGGGATGTTGCGGTTCGCTGAACATGTACGCGGGCGAACGCAAGACGGCGCGCTCGATGGCATCGAACAACACTTCCGCCCTCTTGTCGATGAACCCGGACGCCGTCGTATCAGTCTCGGCTGGTTGCGGTTCGACGATGAAAGAGTACGGCGAGTTGCTTGACGGTGAAGAGGCTGCGGAAGAGTTGGCGAGCAAGACGCGAGACATCCACGAACTGCTGACCGAGTACGGTTTCGATCCGCCCACTGGCAACATCGATGCGAAGGTCGTATTTCAAGACCCGTGCCATTTGCTCTCGACGCAACGCATCAGCGATCCTCCGCGCGAGATTCTGGCGTCGATACCTGGCATTCAACTCGTCGATATGCCGGAAACGACCGTATGTTGCGGTTCCGCCGGTACCTATTCGATTTCTCAGCGCGCAATGTCAATGCGGCTGGGTGACCGCAAGGCGCGCAACGTCGTATCAAGCGGCGCGACGATCATGGCAACCGGCAACCCCGGCTGTGCCCTGCAACTCACCAACGCCCTAGACCGCGCCGAAGCCGACATCCAAGTCCGCTACGTCGTCGATCTTCTGGACGCCGCGTACCGTGCCGGCAACGAATACGACTAGATCAAAGAACTTGTGTTTCATGTTATGCTTGAATCAACCTCAAGTTGATACCGCAGGAAGATCCCAAATGCGAACAAGACAGAATCCCACCGACGAGGAGAGGAAAGTCGCTTCAGCTCGCGCCAAAGCGTTCTATTGCGATGTGCTTCAGCATCAATTGACTGATGCAGACAAAGGGCGGTATGTCGCGATTGACGGAAACACCTTGGAATGGGAGATCGATGACACCGACGCTTGTTGTGATCGGTTACGGGAACGCGTGCCTGATGCGACCATTTATCTGTTGCGCCACATTTACATCGCGGTTGAGTACTTTGGATGTTTGTCACCCGAGGCCAAAGAGGCAATCGAAGAGGAAGAACGCCGTATGCGGGAGGCTGGCATTGGGTTTCCGCCTCCCGAGGTTCTGGCGGAAAACAGAGATCGGTTCTGGCGATGAGCACTGGATACGTAAGAGATGACCGCGGGCAGTTAAGTCCGATCTATCAATCTACGTTGAAGGCCCGACCGGCAAATGCGATGTGTTTCTGGCGCAAATCGATACTGGCTTTTCGGGCCACCTGGTTTTGCCGAGGGAAAAGACACTTGAGCTTGAACTAGAGTATGTACGAGATATCCCCGCGACATTCGCCAACGCTGCCGTCGAAGATGTGCCTTCTTACCGTGCCTTGACCCGTTGGGAAGACAAATGGATGCAGATCTCTGTGATGGCGACGGGCGTCAAACCGCTGATCGGCATGGAACTGTTGCGTGGGCGTTCGTTCTGTTTCGACGCGGTGGACATGGGGGCAATCAGTATCAAACCGCTCGACAGGCGAAGCGATTCGTCGAAAACCCAGAATCACCTCAAATAGTCGCAACAGGCGACGGGTCTTCTGCCAACTTCCGTGATGCGGCGGCTACTGCTTCACCGCGCGGCACTTCGTAACCCAAGCGCGGCAGGATGTGCTCCAACGCGCTGAGCAACGCGAACACGTTCGCCGGGATGCACGACTCGCCCATCAATCCGACGCGGATCACCTTGCCCGCGAACTGTCCTAGTCCGCGTCCGACCTCTATCGAGTATTCCTCAAGGAGCGCAGCGCGCAGTTTCGCGTCGTCCACCCCTTCTGGCAGTGAGACGACGGTAAGTTGGTTCAGCAGATGATCCGGATCGACTGGCGACGATAGATCGATCGCAGCGAGTCCAGCACGCAGTGCTTGTGCCACCTTTTCGTGCCGCGTCCAACGGGTTTCTAACCCTTCCTCGTGCACCAAAGCCAGAGCTTCACGCAATCCGTAGACCATGCTCACTGGATTGGTGTGGTGATGGACATGATCCGGTCCCCAGTAATCCGCGATCAATGACAGGTCGAGGTACCACGAACTCGGCAACGTCTTGCGGTTATTGATTTGCTCCATTGCCCGATCAGAAATCGCGACTGGAGAGATACCCGGCGGTGCCGCGAAACATTTCTGCGAACCGCCATAGGCGTAATCAACCTCCCACGCGTCAAACTCAACCGGCGTACCGGCGAGTGACGTGACGACATCGGTCATGAACAGCGCGCCGTGATCGTGAGCGAGTGCTGACAACACACCGATGTCTTGGAGCACGCCAGCGGAGGTTTCGGCGTGGATCGCGGACACCAATTTAGTATCTGGGTTCGCTTTCAGCGCATCTTCGAGATCGTTGGGATCGATCGGTTGCCCGTAAGCCGTGTCTACCCTGACGACTTCGACGCCCAACCGTTCGCACATCAATATCTGGCGTTCGCAGAAGAAACCATTAACGCAGATAATGGCTTTATCGCCGCGTTCCAGAAGGCTCGAAAGTCCGGCCTCCATGCCCGCCGATCCCGAACCCGCAACCGCCATGGTTCGTTGATCAGTGATGAAGACCTGCGCGAGCATCGTCGCGACCTCGTCGAGGATGTCGAAATACGCCGGATCGAGGTACCCGATGATTGGCTGCGACATCGCTCGGAGCACGCGCGGGCTCGCCGAGCTAGGCCCGGGACCCAAGATTATGCGGCGCGGAACCGCTTGGTTCCCGAAACTTGAGCGGTCCGTTTCTGTTAATTCTCCGTTTGATGATCCTTTGGGCGTCAATGGTCGATTCCAGTAAGTGCTGTGTCAGTGTTTCAGATTTCACGATAATGTATAACGGCAACTTGGGCAAATGGACACTTCCGCGACGCAATTTGGAAGTAATCCAGCTGAAAAGGAGATATCGGCATGGACCTAGGACTAGCAGGAAAAGTCGCAATCGTTACTGGAGCCAGCGATGGCATCGGCAAGGCCGCCGCGATGCGGTTCGCAATGGAGGGGGCGAGCGTAGCGATCCTCGCGCGCACGATGTCCGACTTGGAAGTCGTCGCTGAGGAGATCAATGGTGCGACAGGTAGCAAGGTGATACCGGTGTCAGCCGACGTGTCCGACGAAACCGAGGTGAAATCTGCGGTCAATTCGGCGGTCGAACAATTGGGCGGCATCGACATTCTGGTCAACAACGCGGGTCAAGGCAACGCCAATCGATTCGAAGACGTGACCAACGAGCTTCTCGATAGCGATTTTGGCGTCAAGGTGAAAGGCGCGATATTCATGACGCGCTATGCTCTGCCCCATCTCAAGCGGTCCGACAGCGGAGCGATCTGCAACATAACCACCGCCGCAGGCAAAGCCGCGCCCGGCGGCGCACAACCGACTTCACTTTCTCGCGCCGCTGGCCTCTCGCTTACAAAAGCGTGGTCGAAAGAGTTCGGGGAATATGGCATTCGAGTCAACTCAGTCTGCATCGGATCCATCAAGAGCCGACAGAATCGCCGACACTGGGAGGTTGCCCGCGCCAAAGACCCGTCGTTCACGTTGGAGGACCACTGGAACTCGTACGGGCCGGGCATACCGCTCGGACGCATCGGCGAGTCTGAAGAGGCCGGCGACGTGATCGCGTTTCTGTGCTCGCCCGCCGCAAGTTACGTTTCTGGCACGGCGATAAACATAGATGGCGGCGCGGCACCCGTCTATTGAGCACCAAGACGCGATACCCTCAATTGAAGAAATCGAATCGAAAAGGCGCGGATCGATATCATTGCGGTCCGGCACTTTGAAAGGAAACACAACATGGATCTTGGACTAGCAGGAAAAGTGGCAATCGTAACTGGTGCGAGTGATGGCATCGGCAAAGCCGCGGCGTACCGTTTCGCAGCGGAAGGCGCGAGTGTCGCGCTTATCTCGCGCACGGCGTCCGACTTGGAAGCCGTCGCGGCGGAAATCAGCGGCGAGACCGGTAGCACCGTGATCGCGGCTCCCGCCGACGTGTCAAATGAGGACGCGGTCAAGAGCGCGGTAGAGTCATCCGCCGACAAACTTGGTGGCATCGACATTCTTGTCAACAACGCCGGCACGTCATCGGCATCGACGTTTGAAGAGATGACCAACGAGCAACTCGACATCGACTTTTCGCTCAAGGTAAAAGGCGCAATCTACATGACGCGCTACGCGTTGCCCTATCTCAAGCAGTCCGATTCCGGTGCGATCTGCAACACGACGACACCGGGCGGAAAAGCCGCGGCCGGCGGAACCCAACCGACCTCACTATCGCGCGCTGCGGGCATCTCGCTCACCAAAGCATGGTCAAAAGAGTTCGGAGAACTCGGCATTCGCGTCAACACCGTTTGCGTTGGCGTCCTGAAGAGCCGTCAACACCGCATCCGTTGGCAAGCCGCAAACGCCAAAGACCCGTCCTACGCCCTCGAAGACCATTGGGCGACGTTCGGCGCGGGCGTACCGCTAGGTCGCATCGGCGAGGCCCAAGAAGCCGGCGACGTCATCGCGTTCCTCTGCTCCCCCGCCGCCAGCTACGTCTCCGGCGCAGCAGTCAACGTAGACGGCGGAGCAGCGCCTGTTTACTGAGTCAAACCGAACCCGTATACGCGGACGCTAACCGTTAACAGTTTGACGGTGCGCCTTTCGAAATTACGGCATCCCGTCAACATCCAGCGCGGCCCGGACGAATATCTCGGTGCCGATGGGCAGGCACGCTTCGTCGAAGTCGAACTTAGCGTTGTGATGTCCTTCGGTGCCGTCTTTCGACGCGCCGAGGATGAAGTAGGTGCCGGGTATGCGGTTCATGAACTCTGCCATGTCATCGCCGACAGATATCGGTTCGATCTCGCCAACCGAGTCCTCGCCGATGGTCTGCATCGCCATGCTCGTAACCCAGTTCGCCACATCGGGATTGTTGATGACCGGTGGTGTTCCCGCTAGTCGTGTATACGTCGCGGTGGCACGGAGCGATTCTGCGACGTTGGCGGTGATGCGTTGCACTGCTTCGGCGATCAGCGCATGAGTCTCCGCGTTGTAGGCGCGAATGGTGCCGTTTATGCGAACATCATCGGCGATTACATTGCCCGCCGAACCGCCTTGAATACTGCCGAACGTTACGACTCCCATCTCCTGGGGTGAAATCTCGCGCGCCACGATGGTCTGACACGCGTTGATGATGTTGGCGGCTGCGATAACCGGATCGACGGTTAAGTGCGGCATCGCACCGTGCCCTCCGTGTCCGGTAACCGTGATTTCGAAGAGGTCCGCGCCAGCGAAGACCGTCGATTGGTTCACCCCGACGTAGCCCATCGGCGTTTGATTCCAAAGATGAGTGCCGATCACCACATCCGCGTTGATCACATCCATCACCCCGTCCTCAATCATCGCGATCGCTCCGTTGCAGAGTTCCTCAGAAGGCTGGAAGATGAAGACGACATCGCCCGCGATCTCGTCCGAGACGCTGGACAGGATCTCCGCCGCGGTCAGTGCCATCGTGATGTGTCCGTCGTGACCGCAGGCGTGCATCCGTCCGTTCTTGGACGCGAAAGGCAATCCTGTCAGCTCTTCAATCGGCAATCCGTCGATGTCTGCGCGTATCGCCAGAGTACGGCCCGGTCTTCCTCCCTTCAACCGAGCAACGATGCCCGTCCCCGCGATGCCATCCCTTACGTCATATCCAGCCGCGCGAAGTCGTTTGCCGATGTAAGCCGCGGTGTCGTGTTCTTCAAATCCCGTTTCTGGACGTTCATGCAGATACCGCCGCGTCGCAACGATATCTTCAGCCCGCGCCGCAACGAGTTGTGAAACTCGGTCTGGCATGGTTAGACGTAGTTGCCTTCGCGCGCGGCCGCGGTCGCGATGGACCGTTCGATGAAAGCTTGTTGAGCGGCAGGAACGTTGTCAGGGTTGCCGCCCCAAGTGCTAAGCGGCGTCGCTTGCAGTCCCCGACCGTACGAGAATGTGAGTTCCCAAGGCGCGCCTTCTGATTGCGCTAGCTTGTTGATGGCATCGAGATTGACTGTCGCTTCTTCGTCGCCTTGCCCACCGGAAAGGAATGCGATGCCGGGCACCGCGGCGGGAATAGTGCGGCGGAAACAGCCAACGGTAGCACGCGCTACCGCCTCCGCATCGGCACGGTCCGACGCGTCGGCGCCGCTGAGGACCATGTTCGGCTTGAGAACCATGCCCTCAAGGTCCACAAGTTGGTCCTTTAACTCCTCAAAAGTGCGATTGAGCGTCTTTTCAGTGACCCAAGCGCAGGTATCAATCGAGTGATCGCCATCCATCAGCACCTCTGGCTCCACGATCGGCACCAATCCCGCTTCTTGCGAGAGTGCGGCGAAACGTCCGAGCGCGTGCGAGTTGACGTTGATGCAGTAATCGGACGGGATATGGTCGCCGATGGTGATGACCGCACGCCACTTGGTGAAGCGGGCACCGAGTTCGTAATACTCGTTCAGGCGGTCGCGCAACCCGTCGAGTCCGTCAGTGGTAAGTTCGCCGGGCGCGCCGGCAAGAGGATTCGTCGATTTATCGACCTTGATGCCGGGTATGACCCTCTCGTTCTGGAGCAGCTCCACGAACGGAACACCGTCATCGGACGATTGGCGCAAAGTCTCGTCGTAAAGGATGACCCCGCTGATGTACTTGCCGTAACTATCGGCGGTGAACAGCATCTGCCGCCACGCTCTACGGTTCGGTTCCTCGTTGGCGACGTTGATCGATGCCAACCGACGCCCAATCGTGCCGGTCGATTCATCAGCGGCGAGGATGCCCTTACCTCGCGCAACCATGGCTTTGGCGATGGAGTGAAGTTCATTGCCCATTGTCGAAAACCTCCGATTCAGCGCTACGTCTGCCCGTCTGGGATGTCCTGTCTGAGTTGATTATCTTGCCCCGTTTCGGCTTGTTGGCAATGATACGGCATGAAGTGGATTCAGTCAGAGCGCGTGCGGAGTTTGTCCAAGCATCACGACACATATAATTCAGGCACGAACCGATTGCCCACCCGAACTCAATCTAGGTTTGCGAACCATGCCAGAATCTCCCCCGAATCTCTTCCAATACGCGATGAACGACTCCAACGACGAGTTCGCCAATCCGTCCGATCTTGCCGTACTACTGAATGCCATCGGTTCGGCGGGCAAGTTCATATCGTCTGAGATCAACCGCGCCGCCCTGCGCGACATCTTTGGATCCGTCGGCGCGGCAAACGTGACCGGCGACGATCAACAGAAATTGGACGTAATCGGCGACGAGGTGGTCGCTAAAGCGTTGCTATCGACTAGTTTGGTGTGCGCGATGAGTTCGGAAGAGAACGCCGGATTGATTGACTGCGGCGATGCGGCGATTACTGGCGAATACGTCGTGGTCTACGATCCGGTCGACGGTTCAAGCAACATCGATGTCGCGGCGCCGATCGGCACCATCTTTGGCATTTACCGACGGCTGAGCGAGGGCACCCCTGCCGGCGATGTCGATATCATGCGCCCAGGCAACGAGATGATCGCGGCCGGCTATGTCCTCTACGGCTCATCGACGGTCTTTGCCTACACCGCCGGTAATGGTGTCCACTTCTTCACGTTGGATCCAACACTCGGTGAGTACGTCCTCACAACCGAGAACGCGCAACACGGCGATTCCCGCGTCTACTCCGCCAACGAAGGCAACTCCAACGATTGGCGCGATCCAGACCTTAACTGGGCAGCGCACGCCAAGATAAAGGGTTACTCAGGTCGCTACATCGGCGCGCTCGTCGCTGATTTCCACCGAAACCTCTTGAAAGGTGGCA
This sequence comes from Dehalococcoidia bacterium, assembly GCA_963662485.1. Classification (GTDB taxonomy): domain Bacteria; phylum Chloroflexota; class Dehalococcoidia; order Lucifugimonadales; family Lucifugimonadaceae; genus Bin127. The sequence goes on from OY759581.1 coordinate 1,392,636, forward strand.
TCTACGCCTATCCCGGAGACCGGAATAGCCCGAGCGGCAAGTTGCGCCTGCTTTTCGAGTGCGCTCCCCTAGCATTCGTCGCCGAACAAGCCGGCGGCACCGCCAGCGACGCCAAAACCCGCATCCGCGACATCACCCCCCAAGAACTCCACCATCGCACCCCCCTCTACATCGGCAACGCCGACGAGGTCAAACTCCTAGAAAGTTTTCACGTCTTCTAAGACAATGGCTCGGCGCGCACGCCGCATCCCCCGCCATATCACCGCACCTTTCGAGGTTCATGCTAGAGTAATCTCGCTGAACATCAATCAGCGCAATCCGTAGAGGAATGACACGTATGCAAGGTTCGGTGCTGAGCACGGGACACACGAACTGCCTCGTCCTAGGGGACGATGGTGTCCGTTACACGTTTGCCTCTCAAGAATGGCGCGGCACCTCGCCCCCGCAAGTCGGCACGAGGGTTCAGTTCCAGTTGCGAGGTTCCGTCGCGGTTGATGTTTACCCACTGCTTGAATCATCTCCGCAACAATATGCAGTGCCGCCCAACGTGCCGCCACAGCAAGCCGCACCACCACCGCCGATGCCGACAGCAGAGTCATCGTTCGGTCAACAAACCGCGCCGTCCGGTCCCGCCACAACACAGCCTACTGGATTGCCTTGGCTATTGATTGGGTCTATCGCGGGAGTCGCGCTGGTATTCATCGCCGCCGCGTTCGCGTTGGGCATGTTCATTGCATCGAACTCGCCCGATGAGACCGAGCCATCCGAAGCGGTCTCGGGCACACCCGCGCAAGTGACCACTGAGGTACCGATCCGTACTGAGCCGACCAAGGCGGCCGTCGCGACGCCGTCGTCGGCGGCAACTTCGACACCGTCGTCTGAGCGGACTCTAGGCACCACACCGCAACTGACCGTTGAACCCGAGGATAGGTCAACACAGACGGCAGCACGTACGGTGGAGTCTGTGGCGATCGAGCTCGCGGCTGAGGAAGCGGGGGAACTTTCACACGCGAGCGGGGCACGCATCGAGGTGCCCGAGGGTTCGCTCCTCGATGATGCCAAATTGTCCATCACCGAGGTCGATCATCCTGACACTCCGGTCGAGACGGGGAGGGTTTACGACTTTTCGGTCGGCGACGCGCTGATTTTCTCGCCGTTAACTTTGCACATACCGTTCGAGTTGGACGACGGAGTCGACGCGTCGAGCATCGTGCCGTTGCACTGGGACGAGGACCTGGAGGTCTGGGTGGCGCTGGAGGGCGAGCCGAACGCCGACGCAATGACCGTTGCGGTCAGCGTCTCCGAACTGAGCCGTTTCACGACGACTGGGGGCAAGGCTACGAGTGCGGCGGGAGCGTCGGACACCGGAGCCTCGCCAAGGATCATCGACGTGGATCTTCCGGAGACCGTTCTCGCAGGCGAATCGTTCGTGGTGCACTACCACGTCCAGAACGAAGGTCCCCAGGATCTGGGCGACGTCTACGAAGAAGCCGTCGGGTACGTGCGGCTGACCTACGCCGGTCGACAGGAGGAGAAGCTGCGGCTGAGAGCGCGTCAGGGGCCTTTCGGATGGTTCAAGGACTGGAAGGCCGGCGTCGCTTACTCGTCGCTCACCCGCTCCCAATATCCGCACTACCGCGACGATTATTTCACTCCGACGCTTGAAGAGCAGGGGCCGGCAACGCTGAGGTTGGAGCTAGTGTTCGAGGACGGCGGCGGTGAGGTCATCGCTGTCCACAGCGTTGAGCGGGACGTGCTGGCGACGACGAACCGGGCGCTGGAGCCCAGCACGGTCCTCGTGGAAGGGCGCGAGTACCGCGTCTCCGGAGAACCCAACGCACAGCACGGCATTGACTACGAAGTGCTGGACACCTTTGATTCATCGCCCGTGGATGGCGTGCTGAAGGACAAGGCCGTTTTCACAGCGCACACGCAGCAGGTCACCCGTTCGGAAAGCGGACGGAGACAACTGTTGGCGGCCCAGATCACCGTCATAAGGACAGTGTTGCACCACTATGGCGCCGACATATCGACCAACCTTCCAACGGTCCTAAAGGTGGTCAAAGACATCGGCATCCTCGTCATGGCTCCGCACCTGAGCTTCCACGCGATCGAATCGCTGGCCGCAACCGTTCTGATCGAAGTTGTCAAGGAGGTCGCGGACCATCCGGAGAACTTCACCGCGCAGACGGCCCGCCAGGCGATGGAGAATTCGCTGAACCGGCTGCGAGAAAGCATCGCACTGATGAAGGGGAACCGCGAGGGACGCACGATGAGCTACGACGACGCGGTGCGGCTTTGGGATGTGGCCGCGTACAACAACAGCCACTATGGGCCGGCGAACAGAGCCCTGGTTAGGATCGCGGCGAGTCGTTTCGGCGCGGCACTGGGCGCGTCGACCGCGGCAGCAGGTGCCAAACAGATCGATACCCTGAGGACCCTTCCGGCGACCGAGGCCGTGCACTTGACAGAGATCCTGGTGGTACTCCGCGAAGTGCTTAAGCCGTTATCTGAGTACGAGCCATGGAACACGATGCAGACGGAATTGCTTGAAAACTTAGCCGAGGAACGGACTAAGCACGCGAACCTGTTGGACAGCCTCGGCATCGAAAACCATGAACCTCTCCAGCTCCCGGTCCTCGCCCAGATCAATCTCGACGAAAGCCGAGAGCCCACGGCCGTACCCGAACCTGCGATGCCGACGCCGTTCCAACTTTATTGGGACACCTCGGCAACGGTTGTCGAGGTTGGCCAAAGCTTCGATGTGAGCATCCGAATGCACGATCCCGCGTTTGCGGGCGAGCATGGCGGTATCTCGGTTTCGTTCCCTTTGATCACCGAATCTGGTGGTTCAAACGATCGGCATATATCCTCGATCGCCGAGGTGGAAGTCGTCTCCTACACTAGCGGGACGTCAAACGTGACCTTCCATCAACCGGGCGCAACGATCTACCACCGCGCCGGCAACCGGCAGTTCCCTGCCGACTATCTTCTGGTCGAATCCGACGATCCGTCGTGGTCGCAATCCGATGACCGTACTCTACGTCTGCGTATAACCCCGAAACAAACTGGCGAGTTCCCAATCCTAGTCCGAGGCTGGCTGTGTGTCGATGGTTACACCGACTGCTGGCGTAACCCAGCGTCCGGGCGATCTATAGACATGCAGGGTTGGCCCGCTGAGCAACTGTTGGTGCACGTCGTACGGGCGGAGCAGACGGCCGTCTTGGAGCCGGAGTGGCCGATGCCGTTCCAGATCGATTGGTACGCGTCAGCGACCGATGTAGAGGTTGGCGAGAGCATTGAATTAAGTATCCGGATGCATGATTCGCTCTTTGCGGGTGAGCATGGTGGCATCTCAGTCTCGTTCCCGTCGCTCTTTGAACTCAGCGATTCAAGTGACGGGTATTCCTCCTACGTCGCCGAGGTGCAAGCCGTTTCATACACGAGCGGTTTGTCGAAGGTGGCGTTCCATCAACCCGGCGCCACCATTTACCACCGGGTTGGCAACCAACAGTTCCCTGCCGACTATCTTCTAGTGGAATCTGACGATCCGTCGTGGACGACGTCCGACGACCGTACGCTGCGTTTGCGGATAACGCCGAAACGTGCGGGCGAGTTCCCGATCCTAATCCGCGGTTGGCTCTGTGCCGACGGATACACCGACTGTTCCCGAAACCCAGAGTCTGCTGGCACCGTAGACCAGCAGGGCTGGGACGCTATCGAACTGACCTTTAGCGTTGCATCGGTGGAATCCTCGAAAGATGCCGCATCTGCTCTGCTAAAGGCGTCGTTCCAAAACTTCCGTGTAATTTACGTCGAATTCGACGACCCAGACAACCCCGACTTGGGGTGTTACTCGTTGCTTGGAAACCAATTCAGACGGGCTGATTGGGAAGATCTTGAGGAGTTTTACGCTTCAGGCGGTTCGATAGAGGAACTAATCGCAGGTCTCAGGTGGGAAGACGAGAAGGCTGGCTCGTCCGGGGGAGTCAGACACCCTCGGGTGTCAAGAGAAGGTGCAATCACCTGGAATGGGCGCCATTACTTCGTGTCGAGACACGACCATGTCCCACCCGGTTACTTCCTGGTCCACGACGACATCAATGATCGACACCTTTCACTCGGTTCTTGGTACGGGGAGGCCGGTTCCGAAGTGCTATGCTACGGAACTGGTTAGCCGATAATTCAAGTAGCCGACCCCTCCCACCTCGACAGCGGGAAGGGAAAACGACGCGCCTTACCCTCGATGGATTCCGGCTTTCGCCGGAATGACGTTGTTTATGAAGTCTCGGTTGAGGGTTTGGAAAGTATTTGGTGGTGTCAAGTGTGGGAAAATGTCCTATGGACAAAGCCGTCCTCGCCGGCGTTTCTGCTCTACATCAGGTTGCGTTTCTTGAAGAGGCTGGCGAGTTTCTCGATGCCGTCGTAGCACTTTTCTGGGGTTTCGAAGGCGAAGCAGAGCCGGGCGCAGTTTTGACCGTCGCCGTTGGGCGCAAAGCCTACGCCGCCGTTGTAACCTACGCCCTCTGCGAAGATTTCGTCGCGTGGTGCCGTGATGTCGGTGCCCTCTGGCATCGTCAGCCACGTGTAGCATCCACCCTCGGGTTTCGACCATGTCGCGCCGATGTCGGTGAAGTGATCGTTCAGCGATGCGTCCATCGCGTCGCGTTTCTCTTTCAACAGCGGGTTGAAGCGAGAGCGGTGCTCGTCGAGAGTGTTGCGGAGAAATCCTTCGATGGCGTACGCGGCAAACTGGTTGGGACCAGAGCCGATCTTGCAGCTCATCGCACGACGCAGCACCTCGGGCGCGGCGGTTATGTAACCCATGCGAAGACCGGGCGCGAGCAACTTGGAGAACGATGCGACGTGTATGACAATGCCTGAGTCGTCCAGCGTTCGGAATGCGGGTTGCGTCTCGCCTTCGAATCGCAGATCAACATAGCATTCGTCTTCCAAGATCGGTACGCCGTGCTTGTGCGCGATCTCAAGGATCGCTTCACGGCGTGCGAGCGGCAACGTTGGCCCCATCGGGTTCTGGTGCTCAGCGATGGTGTAGATCAGCTTCGGCTTCTTGCCTTTGCCTGCAAGATCGGTGATGAGTTCGTCAAGCGCTTCCGGCACCAGTCCTTCCTCGTCAGTCTCCGCTCCATAGACAGTGTTGCCGAAGCGTTGCAACTGCCCTAGCGTGCCGCTGTAGACGTAATGTTCGGTAATTGCCGTGTCGCCCGGGTTGGTTATCGCTTGGATCGCGAGACCGATCGCCTCACCTGAACCGGCGGTAAGCAGGATGTCGTCGATGCCGACTTTGAAGCCGCGGTCATACTCGAGTTTCCATGCGGTCAACTCGCGCAGTTCGACCGAACCCGCCGGCTGCGGGTAGTATGCCATGTGGCGCGCAATCTCATCGCCGCGGGCATCCATTGCGGTCTGTAGTGCCGACACCAGACCATCCATCGGTGAGGTTTCGGGTGCCGGGTATGCCACCGCGAAGTCATACTCCGCGTGGTCTACCGTGTTGATCGGGGTGTCTTCCGACCGATCCGAGAAAAGCCCTTCGTAGCTGAAGCGAGTGGTTGTTGATGTCATGTGCGGTTGCCTTCCGATCTTTTGCGTCAACATCAACGCATTGTATGTGCATATATTCACCAAGCGCAATTCGCAGATAGACTACTTGCATCGAAACCGTCAGAGACCGACGCTGAAATCTCCCCATTGGTCAACGAAACTCGGAGGTGCGACGATGCGCGGCATCAGATTCCTCGGCGACAAGCACGCAGAAGTCATCGACTACCCGGACGAAGAGCCGGAACCCGGTTACGTGCTGTTAAAGATGCGTTCGTCTGGGATGTGCGGCTCCGATCTGCACCGCTACCGCTTCCCCCTGCCACCGGAAGAAGCCGAACGCGAACCGGTACGACCGGGGCACGAACCCTGCGGTGAAGTTGCGATGATCGGCGACGGCGTAGATGGATTACAGATTGGCGACCGCATCCTGCAACACCACTACGAAGGATGTGGAAATTGCCGAATGTGCAACGAGGGTTGGTCTCAGCTCTGCACCGGCATGGAGCGGTTGACACACGGATACGGCCGGCACGGTGGGCACGGCGATTACATGATCGCCCGCGCCGACACCTGCCTTGCCCTGCCTGACGAGTTGAGTTACGAAGTGGGCGCGTTTCTAGCTTGCGGCGCGAGCACGGCGTTTCACGGTTTGAAGAAACTGCAACTCTCTGGACTCGACACGATTGCGATTTTCGGAGCCGGTCCCGTCGGATTGGCGGGTGTGATGTTCGCCGCGGAGATGGGAGCGCGCGTTATTGCGGTAGACATATCGGGCGAACGTTTAGAGATGGCGAAATCGGCGGGCGCTTGGGCAGTAGTTGACAACAGCGACGGTAGCGCAGTCGAGCAGATATTGGACCTGACCTATGGCGAGGGTGCGGATGCGACGTTGGAAGCCATCGGTATCCACGAGACGCGCTTGGCGGCGGTGCAGTCTACAAGGATCTTCGGTCGGTCCTGTTTCGTCGGTGAAGGCGGCGATTTTCACGTCGAACCTAGTCCCGACATCATCCATCGGCACTTGACGCTAGTCGGTTCTTGGACCTTCAGCACTCACGGACTTGAGGAAGCGGCGCGCTTCACCGCCCGACGCAACGTTCCACTGGATTCTCTGATTACTGGCCGCACCTCGATAGAAGACGTGCCAGAGGCGTATCGGAAATTCGAAGCCGGCGCGCCGGGCAAGTTTGTCATCAACTGGGATTGATCTAGGGCCTGCGGTCATCCTCACCTCACCGCGAAGCGATGACGCGGGTTTGACGGCCGATTCGAAGACGCAGAGATTGTCGCGGCGCCAGCTCTTCAAGACGCGATTCTCAAAAAACGCGCAGAATCGAAGAGTGTGGTACGATTAAAACTTCCGCACCCGTGAAGTTGGCGCGCACCTGCGTGGCAAGTTCCAAATCCATCGAAACTTGACGCTGATTCGCGTCGTAAAGCATAGAAGCAGGCAACCGAAAACCTAGAAAATGGGCGTAGCGCGCCAGATGGCGCGACCGGCGGCCAACCGCCAGCGAGGACGCAAAGACGTTCTTCTCTGCCCTTAACCCGAAAGTTCGTTCCGAATAATAGCCGATTTTCTGGCGATGGGCAAACGCGAAAGCGGCAAAAAACACGATATTTCTCAGATTTCGACCAACGAACCGAGCCAACCACCAAGCAAAAAGGGGCCAAGAGCAATGGTTACGATAACCACCCCCCAAGTCGACGAAACATCCGATGAGGATGCGGAGTTGACGACAAACGAAACCAGTTCTGATGCCGCATCGTCTAACGGCGACGGCCAGACGTTCAACTTCGCCGATCTCTCGTCGGACGACGCCGATGACAGCTCCCCTTCAATGAAGGTCGCAACTGGTTCGACCGAACTTGAAGTTTGGGAAGCGGCACGAGAAGAAGGCCCGGAGATCAACCCGGCAGCCGGCACTGATGACACGTCAACGGACGACAACGTTCGCATGTACCTCCGCGAGATTGGTGACGTGCAGCTTTTGAGCAAAGCCGACGAGGCAATGCTCTCGCAACGCGTCGAATCCGCCAACTGGCTTGAGCGTATCGAGTGGACAATTCGCGGCACGCTCACCACGGTTTACGGCTTCAAAGAGTACCCGCGCAACCGCGATCAGTTGCCCGACAACCCGACGCCGGTGGACGCTACCGAAGTCGTGGCGATCGTTTTGCGCCGGTTGAGCCGTCTTGCACCCATCGCTGATCAGGTCGCGACCTACATGGCAAAGCCGAAGCCAGTGACGCTTGAGCAACTCCTCAGCGACTTTGAGTACCGGACGATGATTAACTCGGCTCGGGACACGCAGATAAAGGAATACAGCAAGCTACCGGCCTACGAATTGCTGTTGCGCTACCTTACCGACACGCTCGAGATCTATGAGAACACCAATCTCATGGAGCGTTTCGGCGTCTTTGACGAGACGGCGCAGAAGGGCCGCGGTAAGAAAGCGCAGAAACTGAACACGAAAGACGCCCGCGAAAAGCGTCGTTTGGACAAGGCAAGCCTGCTTGTGCGCGAGCTCGCGATCTTGTCGAGCCTGTTGCCGCACGATCTCGGACTCGTCATGCCGCCAGAACTCAAAATCGAGGACTTGGCGGTCGAAGAGGGTATCGAGCCATGGCACGAGTCCTACCTCGAAGAGTCGCGGTCGATTTTGGAGTCGCATCTCAACTCGATCTTCAACGACGGCAACCGTTCGCGCGACCACCTCGGCAAGGCAAACCTGCGACTGGTCGTCAGCGTCGCGAAGAAGTACACGAACCGCGGTTTGACCTTCGAGGACCTGATCCAAGAGGGCAACATCGGTCTGATGCGCGCAATCGACAAGTTCGACTACCGCAAAGGCTTCAAGTTCAGCACCTACGCCACTTGGTGGATTCGACAAGGCGTGACGCGAGCGATCGCCGATCAGTCACGCACCGTGCGGATCCCGGTTCACATGTACGAGGCACTGAACAAGGTGCGCCGTGCTTCACGTGAGCTCGCGCAGGAATACGACCGTAAGCCTACGATCGAAGAGATCGCGGAGCGCGTCGAGATGACCGTCGAGAAGGTTACTGACGTCTTGAAGAACGGTCAGGAGCCGATGTCTTTGGAGACACCAGTCGGTGAGGATGGGGATAACGAGCTCGGCGACCTACTGCCCGACCGTGATGCCCTTGCACCGCCGGAAGAGACCGCGCAACGGCTCTTGAGCAATGACATCTCGAACATCCTCAACCAACTAGACGACCGCGACCGCGAAGTGTTGGTCCTGCGTTTCGGGTTGAAGGATGGAAAAGAGTACACGCTCGAAGAGATTGGCACTCGAATGGCACTGACGCGAGAGCGCATCCGCCAGATCGAGCGCACCGCCCTCAAGACCTTGCAGCGTAGCCGCGCCGTCTGGGAGATGAAAGAGCATCTCAATTAGGCACGGCATTCGCCACGACGGAGAAACAGCCCCGCACGATCGTTGTGCGGGGCTGTTTTTTGTACGAGACAGGGACAAGATACGCAATTGAATTGGTGCGTCTCATCGCGTGCCACCACATCTGCCGATCCTCCATCAAGACGATTAGGTTGTAAGATGTTGATTCGCTTGAAAACACATACGATTCTCGGCCTCATGGTCGATTGAGGGGAAAATGGCAGACGCAGATAGGGTTCAATTCAACGCCACTGGAGATTGGGGCGACGTCCTTACCGATGAGGTACTGGGATTGATCGCGTCATTGCAAGATGAGTTTGGTGAGCGCATCGCAGGATTGCGAGAAGCGCGGCTTGACATGGTATCGGCGGCGGTCAACCGCGGCATCCAACCTAGTCATTTGCCGCCGAGCGATGCCACGACTTCCGCATGGTCTGTGCCAGACATGCCTGATGAGTTGTGGAATCCGGGCATCGAAATCTCCGGCCCGGCGCACATGACCTCGATGTTCATCAACGCGCTCAATCCCGGACCTGAGGGAGAAAGAGCCGCCGGCGACCTCGATGATGACGAAGACTCGGCGAGCCACATCCTCAGCGACACCTTGCTGGCGGCTCGCAACCGAAAAGGTGCCGTTGACCGCTCTCTGACGTTCTACAACGAAACACGCGATCGCCACTACTCAATCCAAGACGGCGAGATACCGTTCTTCATGCACCGCGAGCGCGGTTTGCATCTCGATGAACCCGATCTGACCGTAGACGGCGCGCCAGTCTCGGCGACCGTGCTCGGCTCACTGCTGACCCTTTACCACGCTGGTCAAGCCCAAACTGAACGCGGGCAAGGCGTCTACTTTTACGTTCCAAAGACCGAATCGCCAGAGGAAGCCGCGCTCTACCGCGACCTGTTCGCATCGATACAGAACCGGGTGCCCGGCCTCAAAGATGCGACGATTCGCGGCATCCTTCTAGTCGAATCGCTTCCATTGGTCTGGACGATGGAGGAGAGTCTTCACGCGCTCGGTCCCTATGCCGCCGGATTGAATGCGGCGCGGTGGGACCTCAAGGCATCGTTGCTCGAGTACGTCATGGCGGATCGTGAAAGCCTATGGCCAGACCGCTTTGGCGTCGCAGTGCCGACCACGCCGTTCATAGCAAACATCTTCCGTAGACTTGTCGCGGTATGCACCAAACATCAAGCCGTCCCGATCGGAGGAATGGCTACCGCTCTCCCCCACCGCGATCAAGCGGTGAATGAAGAAGCCGCCGCCACCGTGCGAGGCGACAAGACGTGGGAGGCCGAACAAGGATTCCTGCGCGGATGGGTGGCGCACATCTACCACATGAAACCGGCCGGCGATCCGTTCAAGGAACTCCGCAGCACCAGTTGGGAACCGACCGCAGAGATGCGGAATCCTGACAACTACCCTGTGAAGATCGAGACGCCTGACGGCCCGGTCACGCAAGAAGGAACGCGCCAAAACGCACGCACGTTGATCGAGTACGTCGAAGGATGGCTCGGTGGGCGAGGTGCGAAAGGAATCGACCGATTAGCGGGACGCCCCGGACGTCGTCCGGCACTGATGGAAGACCTTGCCACCGCGCGCATCTCCGTAGCGCAGATGGCGCAACGCGTAGTTCACGAAGCCCAAGCCGAAGACACCGGCGCTGTCCACGACATGGCACTCTTGAAGTCGATCATCGCCAACGAAGGCGAGGACATCGTTCAGCTGCTCGGTAAGAATCCGCCCGCCGCAGACGTGCAACGCTACCGAGACGCCGTCAAAATCTCCATGCAGTGGCTCAAGAACTACACCGAGTTCAACTTCCGCTCCCTAGGCTCCTACAGCCGCACCGACCTAGCCGCCATCGCCGCGGACGAGGACGCGATTTAACACTGGCGATGGATCTGAACGAAGAAACCTGCCAACCACAGCAGGAACGGGACCGCGATGAAATTCTGCGGGACGTTCGCGCAATCCGTGATCGATTCGTGAAAGACTTGAAGCCCGGTCCGTCAGTCGATGAAATCATCGGCGGAATGTACGGCGAGTTCGGCGAACCGGTTTGATAGTCGATTCTTCCGAGGCGGATTGATATCGGTCACGGTGATCCCGCTGCGAGAACAGAACAGCGGGGAGCTTTGACAGACGGTATCAGGCCCAACTCGGTTAGTTGCCCAGCGCCGCGTTGACTCTTGGCATCAGCTCTTTGGCGAAGAGTTCGATGCTGTTGACCCAAGCGTCTTTGTCGTCCCAGTCGTAGCCCATCGTGACTAGCGTGCCGAACTCGCCGGTCTCTTCTGCCATCTCAAGAACGCGTTCCAACGCGTAGTCGGGGTCGCCAGCGATGATCTGCTCTCGCATCCAGTAATCGACGTCTACATCGCTGTCAGGAGTCGACGGATCGCGTTTGAACATGCCTCGGTCGCGGCCGGTCCGGTCTAGCAGGTTGCAGATGTATTGAAATCCGCCCACTACCGAGTTGTTGCGGGCGATCTTTTGAGCGTCTTGCTTGCTGTCGGCGAGGAAAACGGCGCGAGCGATCTTGAAGTCTGATCGATCTGGAGTATTGCCGGCTTCGACAGCCGCCGTCTCGTACGTGTCCCAGATATTGGCTACTACGTTGTTGGCGATAAGACTGTGAGCGAACGGCTCGAAACCCTTACGCCCTGCCGCTTTCGCGGTGCCCGAATTCATCGAAGTGATCGGCATCGCAATGGGCGGATGCGGTTTCTGGTACGGTTTGTGGACGATGCCGAGACCGACTTCGCCGTCGATGTGCTCTTTCAAAGAAACCGTCCAGTACTTGCCTTGGAGGTCGACCGGACCGTCGGAAGCCCATAAATCCAGCACCATTTCGACCGCTTCTGCGACCATCATCGGCGCGTCCTCACGGGGGATGCCAAGAATCTCAAGGTCAGTGGCGACACCGCCTAGACCGAAGCAGAGGTTTAGTCTTCCCTTGCACATGTTGTCCAACTGCGCCAAACGGGTCGCTACATGCACGGGGTGATGCAACTGGATGCAGACCGGCGCAGGCCCCATGCGAATGTTTTTGGTTTCCCGCATCGCCGCGGCGATAAACATCTCAGGCAAAGGGATCGTCTCGTACGCCATCGTGTGATGCTCGCCGATCCAGAACTCATCGAACCCCCACTCATCAGCGAGGATCACAAGCTCCATGTCCTCGTCGTAAGTCTGCGCGATCGGCTTAGTCGGCGGATGGAACGGCATGATGAAGATGCCGGATTTGATGCGTGGCATGGCGGGCGGGAACTTTTGAGGATTGGATTAGCGAATTGTAGCGTCAAGTATACGGTTTACGAAACTATCGCAAAGCCGACACCATGTACGCAAGCCCCGCTGTCATTCCGAGCACAGCGAGGAATCTCGAGGTTTGGTGCAACACGCGAGATTCTTCGCTCCGCTCAGAATGACAAGAGAGTGTCGCAACGTAGCGCGAAACCGGGACCACTGCGGTCGACGAAATAGAACGGGCGAAACGATCGTCAATTTGACCACGCCGAGCCTCGTATCTACTCCCCATCCGACAGCAACTTTCGTAGGTCGGTGATTTGGTCGCGGAGTTGGGCGGCGTTCTCGAATTCGAGTTCTCTAGCGGCTCGCTTCATCTGGCGTTCTAGGTCTTTGACGATGCGCGTCAACTCTTCTTTAGGCAGACCCATTTCGGCGCCGAACGGCTCGCCCTCGTCGGCGAGGATGGTAGTTTCGGGTTGCCGTACTCGTTCGGTGATGTCTCGAATCTCTTTAACGATGCTGTACGGCGTGATGTCGTTGGTCTCGTTGTGTCGCGTCTGCAACTTTCGGCGGCGGTTGGTCTCCGAGATGGCGAACGTCATCGACTCGGTGTAGCGGTCGGCGTACATCACCACCTTGCCCTCGATGTGCCGCGCTGCCCTGCCAATCGTCTGAATCAACGACGTGCCCGACCGCAGATAGCCCTCTTTGTCGGCATCTAGGATCGCGACGAGCGAAACTTCGGGCAGATCAAGTCCTTCACGAAGCAGGTTGATGCCGACAACCACATCGTAAACGCCGAGTCGGAGATCGCGCAGAATCTCGGTGCGCTCTAGAGTGTCGATCTCCGAGTGCAAATAGTGAACTCTGATGCCCAACTCGCGCAGATAGTCCGCGAGGTCTTCCGCCATCCGCTTTGTGAGCGTCGTCACCAACACCCGTTGACCCTTCGCTGTTGTCTTGCGGATGCGATCGATCAGATCATCGACTTGATTCTCCGTCGGCAAAACCTCGATTTCAGGATCGATCAAGCCAGTCGGTCTGATGATCTGCTCTACCCGCTGATCCTCGTGCGCCGCCTCGTACGGTCCGGGCGTCGCTGACACGAAAACCACCTGATTCACGCGGTCTTCAAACTCCTCGAACGTCAATGGGCGATTATCGATTGCCGATGGCAAACGGAATCCGTACTCGACGAGCGTAGTCTTGCGTGCGTAGTCTCCGTGGTACATGCCTCGAATCTGTGACAGCGTCATGTGCGACTCGTCCACGAACATCAGGAAATCTTCCGGGAAGTAGTCCATCAACGTCCACGGCGCAGAGCCGGCAGGTCGACGTCCGAGCGGCCGCGAGTAGTTTTCGATGCCGGCACACGAGCCAGTCTCGTGCAACATCTCCAAATCGAACAGCGTCCGTTGCTCTAGCCGCTCGGCTTCTAGGAGTTTGCCTTCGCCACGGAACAGTTCAAGCTGTTGCTCCAACTCCGTTCGGATATCTTTCAGCGCGTCGGCGAATTCCTCTTCGGGCGTGATGAAGTGCTTGCCCGGGTAGATGTCGAACTCTTCGACCTCTTTAAGAATCTCGCCGGTCAACGGATCGACGATGGTGATGCGATCGATCTCGTCGCCAAAGAACTCGATTCGCACCGCCAACTCCTCGTCCGCGGGCATGATTTCGAGCGAATCGCCACGCACCCTGAACGTACCGCGACGCAAGTCCATTAGGTTGCGGTCGTAATACATCCCGACCAAGCGGCGCGTTATCCTCGTCAGACCGGGTTCGTCGCCGACCCGCAGTCGCAGCGTGATCTGGTTGTATTCGTGCGGTGAACCCAAACCGTAGATGCATGACACGCTAGCGACGATCAGCGTATCCCGTCGCGTCATCAGCGAACGCGTCGCCGCGTGACGCAATCGGTCAATCTCCTCGTTGATGTCCGTCTCTTTCTCGATGTAGGTGTCGGAACGAGGAATGTAAGCCTCTGGCTGATAGTAGTCGTAATACGAAACGAAATACTGCACCGAGTTGTTGGGGAAAAAAGTCTGAAACTCGGTTGCGAGTTGCGCCGCGAGGGTTTTGTTATGCGCGATGACCAGCGTCGGACGTTGGAGCTTCTCGATGATGCTCGCCATCGTGAACGTCTTGCCGGAACCGGTTACGCCGAGCAGCGTCTGGTGCTTGAAACTGTTGCGATCGATGCCTTCGACGATTTTGTCGATGGCTTGGGGTTGATCGCCCTTCGGCGTGAACTCGTGTTCGATGGCAAACTCGCCCGTCATCGGGGCGGCTATCGTGTCTGCAATTGTCTTTTCAGCAATCGTCATAGTTGCGATTCTACCCATGTTCTACATGACTTCGCAGGAATTAGAGTTGCGTTAAGAGAGTTCCATCTTTTCCTGACTTCAAAGATACCCGATGAACGCCGGTCGCAACGGACCCGAACACGACGAAGAGTCGCGTCGCCAACAGGACGACGAGATCGACCTGCGTTACCGCACGTATCGCGGAGAGGACGACGACGATTGGGATACCGATTACGAAGAACCTGACCGCCGCGTCGCCGACGGTTGGTCAACAGAAACGAAATCCGACACGCCGTGGTGGGTCAAAGCCGGCATCGCGGCGGTGTCGATCATCGTCGTAGTTTCGCTTTTAGCCGGTTTAGCTGGACCATTCTTGGGATCGTTCGGGTCTGATCAACCAGAACAAATCGAGTACGTGCCGGCGACCGTCGTTGAAGTGGTCGATATGCGAACCATCATCGTAGACATTGACGGTGAAATGGCGACGGTTCGGTACATCGGAATAGAGCCGTTGCCGTTGGGTAGCCCTTGGTACGACATCGGGCAACTGGCGAATCAGGAACTGGTCGCCGATCGCGAAGTGCTTCTGGAAGCGGATGGCGTGGACCAAGACGATTTCGGTCGGCTCTTGCGATACGTCTACGTGGACCGCAACCCCGTCAACGGTCTGCTAATCAGAAACGGATTGGCGTTGCTGTCTGATGAAAGCGATGGACTGAACCGTCACTATGCTGACCTCCGGGCTTGGAGCGAAGCCGCACAGTACGAGAAACTCGGCCATTGGAGCGATCTCGCCCCTGAGTTCGCTCAAGATGGAGCGCTCAACTGAGGTCTTCAGAACCCGCCGACAGCACCGCGCCCCAAAGGGACGACACTGGGCGCGCATCACAATCGAGACCGCGCGCCGGCTCGGGTCAACCAATTTCGCGCTTCAAAGTCGTGCTAGATGCCGACTATGCCCGTCTCTGGGGCATCGGAGTATCCACGAACGTGATGCGGTGGCTCGAAACCGTCGCACTCGGCATTTTCGTCTACGAACTCACCGAATCGGCGTTCATCGTCGGATTCGTCGGTTTTCTGCGGATGGCGCCGATGCTGGTGTTGGGAGCGTTCATCGGCGCGATTTCCGACCGCGCCGACCGTCGTGCCATGCTGGCGACTGCCAACATTATTCTCGCCGCGGTATATCTGACACTCGGAATGCTGATCCTGACCGATCGCATCGAGTTGTGGCACGTCGCAACGGGCGCGTTCATCGCCGGCGTCGTGTGGGCTACCGACTTCCCCGTGCGTCGCGCCATGATCGCCGACACCGTGCCCGCCGACCGCGTGTCGTCCGCGTTTGGTGTCGATATGGCATCCAGCAACTTTTCGCGCGTCATCGGCCCGCTTGTCGGAGGCGCGTTCCTGCAGGAAATCGGGATGCAAGCCGTCTACTTTCTGGGTTCAGGGCTGTTCGTGATCGCTTCTGCACTCGCCTTTTCAATGCTCTTCATTCGCAAACAGACGACAAATCCGGGTATAACTTCCGCTACCGGCGGCAATACCGACTTCCGAGCTGGACTGAAGCACGTCATGGGCGATGCGGTTCTGCTTGTAACCATCATCATCACGATCATCATGAACATGTTCGCGTTCCCCTACCAGCAGATGATTCCGGTGTTGGGCGCTGAAAAGCTGATGATCGATCCCGTATTTGTCGGAATGCTCCTCAGCATCGAAGGTCTCGGCGCCACATTTGGTGCCCTCACCATCGCCGCCGTCGCACAACCTCGTCACTACACCCGCGTCTACACCTACGCATCTCTCGGTTTTCTCGTCGTCATCGCCGCGTTCGCGCTCACTCCCTACTTTTGGCTCGCGATTCCCCTGCTCTTCATCGGCGGCTTCGGCATGTCTGGATTCGGAACTATGCAGTCCATCATCGTCGTATCGTCCACCCGACCAGAGATGCGAGGACGAGTCTTGGGCGTCCTTGCCGTAGCCATCGGCTCCGGTCCCATCGGCGCCCTACACGTCGGATGGCTAGCAACCGTAATCGGCACCGACCGCGCCGTCCTAGCCATCGCCATCGCCGGCATGATCCTAACCGCCATCACCCTCCTAGCATCAAGACGCTACCTGCGAAGCATTCCAAGGTATCGCGGGTGAACTCGGTTTGATCGCAGTCGATTCCGTCGTCCGACGCCTGAACGTGACTCCTAGGTTTCAATTGAGCGGCGCGATTTTACCGGGGTTCAACCCAGTGCTGCTTCGATCCCAAGCTCTCATCAGTTCTTCGTGATGTAGCTCCGCCCACTCACGCACTAATCTTCGTGACCTCGCAGGCAAGTATCCCTCGATGATTTCGAGGGTCCGAATATCAATCTGAGCTTCGTATTCCGCGTAGACGGCGTGGAAATGAGGGGGAGGATGGTCAGGGGAGAAAATCCGAATCACGATTCCATGAAAGCGACAGAGTTCAGACATGGGTTAGCTGTTGACGCGTGTCATCGAATGCTGAACCCGTGACCTGCATATACGCCCAATCCGCGCACATGTCCAATAGATCGTCGTCACCCCATCCGATGGCGCGGTAAGGTGTAATCCTGACGCTTTCGAAAACCTTCCGATCTTGCCACGCCTTCCAGACGCCACGACCCGCAAATCCTGTTAAGTCAATCTCACCTTGTGCACCGTCGTCGAATTCGATCCAAATCCGGTAGCCGTCAAGAGGCTTCACATGTGTCGGTTTGTTCACGGATCTTGGTTTTCTGGTCAGTGTACTTCGGTGAATCTAATGTAACACGCAAAACCTGTCTTTGGCGACGTCAGTCCGCCATCTGGTGATACGTACCGTCTCGACCTAGGACTTCGATCTCGACGGAGGGCATTCGGTACCGTTCATCGATTCGGCCTGTGATCATAACGAGGCAGGAATGAGAGTTTTAGACCGCTTGCCAACCGCTGAACATGTCGCCAGACGCGCCCATGCCGACCCTCGTGCTGAATGTGATGGCGTCGGGATGACGGTGCTTCAATCGCTGGAACACCTGGGTATCCCATCCTTCTGCGATCTCGTGATCGCCGCTGAGCCCATCGATCACGATGTATGCACCTTTATGTGTGTCGATGTAACGCGGCAGTAGCTCGTCAAGGTATATCTTCTTCGCGCGTCGGACGTATCGATCTTTTTCCATCTGCAGGGGCACCATGGCCAGACTCACTGTCACAATCTTGTTGATATGAGCGATAGGTTAACACATATTCTAAAATATGTCATCTTTGAATCCAAAGGTGAGTGTCGTGCGCAACGAACCTTTCCAGCCGCTCCGATAAGAATCCTTAAACGTGGTTCGGGTGTTTGGCGTCAACTCTGGGTCGGTACCGCGATTTTACCAGTCGTTGATTTCGTTACCATTGAACTCGGCGCGTTGCGCCGCCTGTTACGCCCCACGAACCGAGAAAGGTACACCGAACGATGCACAACTATGAGGAACTGCTGGAGAAGTCGAAGGAATGGCGAGATTGGTACTATGACGGCGCGCCGACGCCTAATCCGGTTACGGAGAGTGTGAGCGATGCGTTCGACTTGATCAATGCGACGTTGTTCGGACACATCTACCAGCGCGAGGCATTGCCGGGCAACATCAGGAGCATCTGCACCGTCGCCGCGCTCATCGCT
Source organism: Dehalococcoidia bacterium (assembly GCA_963662485.1). GTDB lineage: Bacteria > Chloroflexota > Dehalococcoidia > Lucifugimonadales > Lucifugimonadaceae > Bin127. The sequence continues at coordinate 1,410,846 of OY759581.1, forward strand.
CTAGACCGCCCGAACCAGCTGCCCGGACACATCACCGGCGCGCTCAACTATGGCTGGACGAAGGAGCAGATCGTGGAGCTGATTACCCAGATGCTGTTCTACGGCGGCTACCCGGCATGTGTCAATGCCCTGAACGCGGCGGAAAAAGCATTCGAGGAGTACGACGCTCGACACGCGGACGACTGATCGTCTGCGACGCCCGTCTCGATGGGTAAAGACGAGATTGCAGCGATGCGCCGTGCCTTCCGCCGGTCGCATTGCTGACGATCAGCAACCGCGATGCTGCCGGATGTGCATCTTTGAGGCAAAATAGTTCACGACGCAGATGTCAAATCGAACGGACCTCACCTAGCGAGTGCCGACACGATGCCAACACAACAAGGATTGCCCGTCGAGGAGGAGCAACGTCTAGTCGAACGCGCCAAACGCTTTTACGAGGACGAGCTAGAAGACCGCCTCATCGAAGAACACAAGGGCGATATCGTCGCGATTGACGGTTACACGCTCAGATACGCCCTAGGTCTTAACGCGAGTGGTGCGTATCGCGAACTTAGACGGAAATGCGATAGACCAGTAACCTACACGGCCCGCGTCGGTTACGACTACGTCTATTACGTCCCTTTATCGTCCGATGTTGTCCACGGTGAAAACCAGCGTTCTGAACCAGAAACTGATCGTGGCACCACCGACGATCGTACGCGATACGATGGAACAAACCCCCTTACGAAGAGGTCTCGCACCATGCCAACCCAACAAGGATTGCCAGTCGAAGAGGAACAACGTCTAGTCGAACGTGCCAAACGATTCTACGAGGACGAACTAGAAGACCGCCTCATCGATGAACACAAGGGCGATATCGTCGTCATCGACGGCTACACGTTGCGATACGCTGTTGCGATGAACGAAAGTGGTGCGCGTCAAACTCTGCTCAGTCAGACTACTAAGCCCGTCACATACACTGCTCGCGTCGGCTTCGATTACGTCTACTACGTTCCCTTGCCCTCTACGGTGCTGAACGGTACGCGAAGGTGATCACGGGCACAGTCAATGCACTGTTGCAGCCGTTTATCGGCATAGAGTTGCGGCACCGGATCGACGGTTTCAAGCGCGTAGAAGTGAAGTTAGACACTGGATTTAACGGCGAGATCGGTTTGCCGACCTCGCTCCTAGACCAACTAGAATCGACCTTTGTCGACCAGAAAGAGGTTGTGTTTGGTAATGGTCGCCGTGAAACTGTCGATGTTTACGATGTCGAAGCATTGATCAGCGATCAAGTTGCGAAGTTGGTCGCCCTAGACCTCGGGGAGGGTAGCCACCTCCTCGGCATGAAAGCCCTACCCATGTGGACCGCGTGCGTCGAGTTCAGGGTGAATGGCGATGTAACGATCCAGAAACCACAATGTAAATGAAGGCATCCCGATAACTGTGAGGCAACACGGAGCAACATGACCAACGATTCGACCAAAATGCGATCCGAACGCGACTCCATGGGCGTCTTGGACGTCCCGGCGGGTGCCTACTATGGCGCCAACACTCGGCGCGCCGAATTGAATTTCCCCATCAGCGATCTGCGTTTTGGCAGGTCTTTCGTGCGAGCGATTGGTCAGGTCAAACAGTGCGCGGCGGAGGTAAATCTCGAACTGGACGCCCTCGACGCTGACCGCGCGTCCGCGATCGTGGCAGCGGCGCAACGGGTCATTGATGGTGATTTTGACGATGCGTTTGTCGTCGATATCTTCCAGACCGGTTCGGGTACCTCGACCAACATGAACGCCAACGAGGTAATCTCGAACGTGGCGATTGTGGCACTCGGCGGCGAGTTGGGATCGAGAGAGCCAGTGCATCCCAACGACCATGTCAACAAGGGTCAATCTTCGAACGACGTCATCCCGACCTCGATACAGGTCGCCGCTGCCGTCGCGATCGCCGATTCACTCTTGCCGGCGATGCGGGAGTTGGAGGATGGTCTGCGTGAGAAATCAGAAGAGTTCTGGGATGTCGTCAAGACCGGACGGACGCACTTGCAAGACGCCACGCCGATACGTCTCGGTCAGGAGTTCCTCGGATACGCCGGACAGATCGAATACGGACTTGAGCGCGTCCAACGTGGTTTGGATGAGCTGGCGGTTTTGCCACTTGGCGGCACTGCGGTCGGCACTGGCATCGGGATGCACCCAGAGTTCGCCGAACGGGTCATCGCCAAACTTGGCGAGCGCACTGGCATCCCGTTCTCGGAAACCGCGAACCACTTCCAATCTCAAAGCACCATCGATCCGGTCGTCAGCGCGTCAGGGGCATTGAAGACCGTGGCGGTTAGCTTGATGAAAATCTGCAACGACTTGCGATGGTTGGGCTCCGGTCCACGCGCTGGCATCGGCGAAATCATGTTGCCCGAAGTCCAGCCCGGCAGCTCGATTATGCCCGGCAAGGTCAACCCTGTCATCGCCGAGTCGGTATGTATGGTTTGCGCGCAAGTGATCGGCAACGACACCACAATCGCTATCGCCGGACAGTCAGGCAACTTCGAATTGAACGTCATGATGCCCGTTGCCGCGCACAACCTTTTGGAGTCGATTGACCTGCTCGCCGCGTCTTGCATCAACCTGCAACGACAATGCGTCTCCGGTATCGAAGCGACCGAACAGGGGCCGTCGATGGTCGCAAGAGGGCTCGCGATCTGCACTGCCCTCGCTCCGATCGTTGGCTATGACGCCGCCGCCGCGATCGCCCATGAAGCATCCGAAACCGGCGAGAGCATCCGCGAGGTCGCCCTCCGCAACACCGACCTCGACGAAGCCGCGTTGGACGAAGCACTAGACCCCTTCAGCATGACCGAACCGAACCCCAACATCAGCGCGAGTGGCTAGACAATCGTGCTTCGCTTGCAAGTACGGCCCGGTCGTTTCCGGTCGCTAATTTGTCTCGCGGCACTCTTGGTCGCGGTCACGAATATCGCTTGCGAAGACCTTGAAGTAGCGGACCCGAACTCGGGGTTTCGGACGGCTCCGACGGTTGAACGTGCTCCTACGGCGAAATCGGCACCTACTGTGGCGGCGGCTCCGACGGTGGCGAAGTTTGAGGGTTTCGAGCAAGCGCCGACCGCGGAAAAGTTCGAAGGATTCGAGCAAGCACCAACGGTCACCCAAGCCGAGGGATTCAAACAGGCGCCAACGGTGACGCAGTTCGAGGGATTCGACGATGCGGACGATCCATGCTCGAAGTTTTTGGACAAACCAACGGCTGCGAAAGCTGAGCTTGCCGCCGAATGGGCGAAGAAGCAACTCGGAAATAGCATCGATCCCGACGATATCGAAGGTGTAACGGCGGCTTGTCAAGACGCGCTGAACCAGTAGCCGTGAATCACATTTGGCGCGTCGGCGCGTTAATATGTAGTTGCTGACTTACGAATTCGTTGACATCGAAAGAATGGAGCAACCACCTTGTCCGCTGACGCACGCATCAAAGAGCTAGGAATCGACCTGAGTCAACCTTCCTCCCCCATCGCCAACTACGTTCCTTGCGTGCGAGTTGGCAACCTGCTTTTCCTATCTGGAAACGGACCGAGGCGCGGCAACTCTTCCGAGATGGTCACCGGCAAACTTGGTCGAGACCTATCAGTCGAAGAGGGATATGAAGCGGCGAGGCTTGTCGGCATCCAACTTCTCGCGGCGATCAAGAATGAACTCGGGTCGTTGGATTCGGTCGAGCGATGCGTCAAGGCACTCGGCATGGTGAACGGTACGCCCGACTTTGTGCAACAGCCCGCGGTCGTCAACGGCTTCTCAGACCTCATGGTCGAAGTGTTTGGCGAGAACGGCAAGCACGCTCGATCCGCGGTTGGCATGGGCAGTTTGCCGAACGGCATCGCAGTCGAGATCGAGTTGATTGTCCAAATCAAGGACGGTGCGTAAATGGGCGGCTTCAAAGTCGAAACTATCAATCACGTCGGCATACCGACCGATAATCGTGCCGCCTCAATCGCTTTTTTCCGAGACCTGATCGGGTTGGAGGTGATCCCCCACGAGATCGAAGGCAACCCGTTGGTATGGACTCGTGCCGAAGATGGATCGATGGTCCACCTAATTGAACCGCGAGAAGGAACGCCTGCCGGGTACCACGTCGCATTACAGGTCGACGATCTCGACGCCGCATTGGAGACGATCAAAGAGGCTGGAATCGAGATAACACAGGGTCCAGGAAACCGCGCCAACGGTCAGCGTTACTTCTTCGTGGACGACCCGGACGGCAACAAGATCGAGTTTGCGACCGCCGGGTACACCATCGATTCACGGCGAACCGTTGACGAAATGGGCTTCACCTACGACAAAGACGGCAACAAGCTGTAGAGACGTTCGCGCCGGTCCACATGATCTGGCACTCCGCCCGATATAGTCAGTCATTCCTGCCCGTATAGTCAGTCATTCCGGCCCGCGAATAACGTCATTCCGGCCCGCGAATAACGTCATTCCGGCGGAAGCCGGAATCCATTCGCTCGATCATCCCGCGCACAGCCCCCTTTGTCCTGCGGACATTTCCCCCGCGAGCGGGGGCAACCATGAATTCCCGCAAAACTCCCGCGAGCAAGTAGAGGAGTGCTCTTGCGTTATGGATTCCGGCTTCCGCCGGAATGACGTGATTCTTGCGATGGTTTCGTAGTCGAGGACGACGTGAATCTTTAGCGTTTCATCGCTTCGCGTTCGACGTTTTTGAAGAAGGTCTGCATCATCTGCTTGGAGACGCCGGGCAGCATTCGTTGCCCTACTCTCGCGATCATGCCGCCGACTTGCAAGTCGCCGTCGCATTTGACGAGTGTCGATTCGGGCGCAAGCTCTTCGAGTTCGACCTTGCCGTTGCCGTTCATCCACCCGTGCCGTGAATCTCCTTCCACCTGAAGTCGGTAGGAGTTCGGCGCGTCACGTTCGGCGATCTTAACCTTGCCAGTAAATTTGGTTCGGATCGGACCGATGCCGACGTCCATTGTCGAGGTGTACGTGTCCGGCCCGACCTCCGTGAGTCCGGCGGCACCAGGGATCATCGAACCTAGCGCCTCAACGTCGTCGAGTGTTTCCCAAACCTTCTGTTTCGGTGCATCCACCGTGAATTCGCCGGTAATTTTCACGATTCAACCCCTCTGAAAACGCTTCTGCAACGCGTAGTAACGGATTTTTTCGGATAAACTTGCGTCAGTTTCATCGGTCAATCATAACGTGAGGAGCGGGCTCATGAATGTAGAAGCGACGATAACCATCAACGGGACGGAGCACAAAGTGCAAGTGCCACCCCGTACCCTGCTCTCGCAATTATTGCGGGACGAGCTGGACATGACCGGCACCCATGTCGGTTGTGACACCAGCAGTTGCGGGGCATGTACCGTCTTGGTTGACGGCAACGCGACCAAGTCCTGCACCATGTTCGCGGTTCAAGCGGACGGCAGCGAAGTTACGACGGTCGAAGGTCTCGCCTCAAACGGCGAGCTGCACCCGATCCAAGTCGCGTTCCGCGAAAAACACGGCCTACAGTGCGGGTTCTGCACTCCCGGCATGATGGTGACCGCGGTTCAGATACTCGAACTTAACCCTGCACCGTCAGAAGCGGAGATCCGAAGCGGACTGCGCGGCAACCTCTGCCGTTGCACTGGTTATCACAACATCGTTGCGGCGGTCCAACACGCCGCCGAACTCTCGGGAGGTGCATAGACATGACGACTGAAACCTTGATTGGCCAAGAGGTGAAGCGTGTGGAAGACCACGCGCTAATCACCGGTCGAGGCCAGTACATCGACGACTTGCGGTTGCCAGGGCTTTTGCACATCGCGATTGTCCGAAGCCCTTACGGCCACGCAAAGATCAACAACATCGACGTCTCAGCCGCCGCGAACGCGACCGGCGTCGTCTCGGTGTTCACCGGTGCTGACCTAGCCGAACAGCTTGGCAGTCTGCCCGCCGGTTGGCTCCTCGATGAAGAGTCGACGGGCATGAAGACGCCTGATCATCCACCGCTCGCCATTGAGCGGGTTCGCTACGTCGGCGACGCCGTCGCTGCCGTAGTTGCCGACTCCCCTGCCGCCGCGTCTGACGCCGTGGCACTGGTCGAAGTCGACTACGAACCGCTCGATGCGGTTACCGACGCGGAGAAGGCAACGCAGGATGGCGCGCCGCAAGTGCATGATGACGCACCCAACAACCTCGCTTTCGATTGGTCTGTCGGTGCCGGCGATTACGAAGCCGCGGCCGCCGAAGCCGATATCGTGGTCTCCGAGCGCATCGTCAACCAGCGGCTCATTCCGAACCCCATGGAGCCACGCGGCATCATGGCGGATTACAACGGCGGAACCGAGCAGCTGACGATATGGACATCGACGCAGATTCCTCATTTGGTTCGATTGCTGTTCGCCTTAGTGACAGGTCATCCTGAACACAAGGTTCGAGTAGTCGCACCGGATGTCGGCGGCGGATTCGGTTGCAAGCTCTACTTGTACGCCGAAGAAGTCATCTGCGGCATCATCGCGAAGCAACTTGAGCGTCCGGTCAAGTGGATCGAGGGACGTACCGAAAACTACATCGCCACGACCCACGGCCGCGACCACATCGCCGATGCCGAGATCTGCGGCACGAGTGACGGAATAGTCACCGGTTTGAAGGTAGAGGTCTACGCCAACTTGGGCGGATACCTCTCCACGTTCGCACCGGCAATTCCGACAATCCTGTTCGGGCTCATGCTCGGCGGATGCTACAAGGTCGAGAACATCTCCTGCCAAGTCAAAGGTGTCTTCACCAACACGACGCCCGTGGACGCTTACCGAGGCGCGGGTCGTCCGGAAGCGACCTATGTCGTTGAGCGGATGATGGAGCGATACGCTCACGAACTCGGTCGCGATGTTTTGGGCGTGCGACGGCGCAACTTTGTGCGACCGTTCAAACGCGGTCACGACATGCCGATCGGCGTCACCTACGACTCCGGCAACTACCAAGCCGCCCTAGGTGCCGCGCTCGACATCTTCGACTACCAAGAGTTCCGACAGCAACAGCGCGCCGCGCGTAGCGAAGGCAAACTGCTTGGCGTCGGTTTCTCGACGTACATCGAGATTTGCGGCATGGCACCATCCGCGGTTGCCGGTGCCCTTGGCGCAGGTGCGGGACTCTGGGAGTCGAGCACCGTCAGAGTGCACCCGACCGGAACAGTGACCGTCTTCACGGGCACCTCGCCGCACGGTCAGGGACACGAGACGACACTCGCACAGATCACGTCATCTCGGCTTGGCATTCCAATGGAGAATGTCGAAGTCGTGCACGGCGACACCGAACGTCACCAGTTCGGCACCGGAACGTTCGGTAGCCGTTCACTCGCGGTTGGCGGTCAGGCTCTGATGATGAGCCTCGACAAGGTGATCGAGAAAGCCAAAGTGATCGCCGCTCACGAGATGGGCGTCGATACCAAGCAGGTTCGCTTCGAGAACGGCACGTTCTACGTCGAAGACATCCAAGAACGCGAGATACCTTGGGGTGATGTCGCGTTGGGTGCCTACTGGGCGAAAAACTTGCCGCCTGGTCTCGAACCCGGTCTTGAAGCGGTCAGCTTCTTCGACCCGGAGAACTTCACCTGGCCGTTTGGCACGCACATCGCCGTCGTTGAGATTGACGAGGTGACTGGCGAGACTAAACTCGCTCGTTACGTCGCTATCGACGACGTCGGCAACGTCATCAACCCGATGATCGTTGACGGCATGGTTCACGGCGGCATCGCGCAAGGTGTAGGTCAGGCCCTGCAAGAATGCGCGGTCTACTCCGACGATGGTCAGCTGCTAACCGGCAGCATGATGGACTACGCGGTTCCGACGGCTGAAGACTTCCCGAGTTTCGAGACCGACCGCACCGTCACGCCGACGCCGGTCAACGCTTTGGGCGCGAAGGGAGCCGGCGAGACCGGAACCATCGCCGCATCGCCGGCAGTCGTAAACGCCGCGGTCGATGCACTCAAGCACTTAGGCGTTACACACTTGAACATGCCGTTGAGTCCAGAGAAGATGTGGCGCACCATCGAGGACGCCAAAGAGGAACGTCGAGCACGTCGTTCGGCAGCAGCGAGAAGGGGTAACTGAACATGACTACCGGAGTAACCGATCCTTTCGCGTATCACGCACCGGAGACGGTGCGCGAAGCATCGCAAGCACTTTCGAGGTATCGCGGCGACGCCAAGCTGCTGGCCGGCGGACACTCGCTGATCCCCATGATGAAGTTGCGAGTCGCGTCGCCGCAGGCGATCATCGACCTTCGCAACGTTGAAGGAATCAAGGGAATCACCGAGAACGACGACGGTAGCATCACCATCGGCGCAATGACCACCTACCACGAGCTGATCGCGTCTGACGCGATCAATTCAACGGCAGGCTCGATCGTCGAAGCCGCTTCGCAAGTCGCCGACACTCAAGTCAGAAACTGGGGGACGATCGGCGGATCGTTGGCACACGCCGACCCTGCCGGAGACCTCCCCGCGGTGGCGGTGGCACTCGATTTCGCGATCCATGCCCAATCGGCGCGGTCCAAGCGAACCATCGCAAGTGACCGTTTCTTCCGTGGCTATCTCGAGACGGCGCTACGCCCTAGCGAGATACTCACGGGCGTAACGGTACCCGCGCGTGTTGAAGGCAGCGGATGCGCGTACGTCAAGTTGGCGAACAAGGCGTCGCACTACGCCATCGTCGGCGTCGCGGCGTCGTTGACCATCGATGCTGGGGGCGTCTGCACCGCAGCGCGTATCGGCATCACTGGTGCCGGGCCGCACGCCACACGGTCGCGTCGCGCCGAGCGTATCTTGGTCGGCAAAGAGTTGAACGACAGCGTCATCAACCGCGCGTCGCAACGCGGTGGCGCCGAACTCGCCGGGATGTTCAACGACGACGTTCATGCATCCGCCGAGTACCGCGAAGCCATGACGCAGGTCTACACTGCACGCGCCGTGAGAGCAGCGGCTGCACGCGCGACGAGCTGACGGGAGTCCACTAGATGGATTTCAAAATCGGGTCAGGCCGGTTAATCGCCGGCCTGGTCGTAGTCGCCATCGGTGCCGTCTTTCTGATTGGCACCGTCGGCGATTTCGACTTTGATGTCGGCGAGGTCTTGGGGTGGATCGGGGCAATAGCCTTGATCGCCTTTGGTCTCGGCATCTTGGTATCGCAAAAGTTTCAGCGCGTCGTTTTCCCGCTCATTCTCATCGGATTGGGCGTGATCATAATCCTTGGCAATCGTGGAATTGACGTTTGGCAATACTGGCCCATCATCCTGATCGTGATCGGAATCTCCATCATCTTCGGCGGCGGGCGACGCCGGAAACGCAAGGAAAAGTCAGCGCCCACATTTGAAGGCAGTTCGACCACTACCACAACCGCCGACGGAGAGGTCAACATATCTTGCACCTTAGGCGAATCGCGTGAACGAGTCGAGACGGACGACTTCATCGGTGGCAGCGCGAGCGTCACGATGGGCGAGGTTGTGATTGATTTGAGAGACACCACCATCGCATCCCCGCCGGCGCATCTCAACGTCTCAATCACGATGGGGAGCATGGAGATCCGCGTGCCATCTGATTGGGTTGTCAACTTGGAAAACTCGGTCACCCTAGGCGAGGTTCAAGACAATCGAACAAGCCGCGACCAGTCTTCTGGCACGCCAAACTTGGTCATTGTCGGCAGCTTGACGATGGGCAACCTCCAGATCAACGATTGACAGGGCTCCGAGTTGGGCGGACGCAATCCCCAAGGGTTTCCCCCGCTCGCGGGGGAAATGTCCGAAGGACAAAGGGGGCACATGACGCAAGTCTCTGAAGAAACGCGTTCGCAGATCGTCGATCTGGTCCGTGAATTCGTGCGCCGCGATGTCGAACCGGTCGCATCCCGTTACGACCACGAAGACATCTACCCTGCCGAACTCATCGAGACGATGCGCGAGATGGGACTCTTCGGGATCACCATTCCCGAAAAATACGGCGGACTCGGTCTAGATCATGTCACCCTAGCGATCATCTTCGAGGAACTCAGCAAGGGCTGGATGAGCGTCTGCGGACCGATCGGCACCCACCTCCTGATGGCTTCGATCATTGCCGAGCACGGGACCGATGAGCAGAAGCGTCAGGTCTTGCCCGGCATGGCGAACGGAGAGATTCGAGGCGGACTAGGTCTAACCGAACCCGAAGCGGGCAGCGACGTGCAAGGAATCAGCACCACCGCGGTCAGAGACGGCGAAGAATACGTGCTGAACGGCCGCAAGATGTTCATCACGAACGCCAAAAACGGCAACGCTTACGCCGTGCTTGCGAAAACCGATCCCGAATCCGATCCGCCCTACCGAGGCATGAGCTGCTTCATCGTTCACAAACCTAATCCCGGTCTGACCGTTGGGCAACACATCGACAAGTTGGGATATCGCGGAGTCGACACTGGCGAGTTGGTCTTTGACGATTGCCGCGTGGGCGCTGAGGACATGATCGGTGGCATCGAAGGGCGCGGTTTTCATCAGGTCATGAGCGGACTCGAATCAGGACGTATCAACGTCGCCGCCCGCGCCGTCGGAGTAGCGACCGCCGCATTTGAAGCCGCGATCTCCTACGCCCAGCGACGAAAAGCGTTCGGAGTTCCGATCTCGCAACACCAGGCGATCCAACTGAAACTCGCCGAGATGGGAACCAAGATCGAAGCCGCACGCCTGCTGACGATGAGTGCCGCGGAGAAGAGAGACCGTGGCGAGCGCGTCGACCTTGCCGCCGGCATGGCGAAACTCTACGCCAGCGAGATTTGCGGCGAAGTGGCGATGGAGGCGATGCGGATCCACGGCGGCGCCGGCTACACCAAAGAATTTCCCGTAGAGCGCTACTACCGCGACGCCCCGCTCATGATAATCGGCGAAGGCACCAACGAAATGCAGAAACTGGTCATCGCCCGCCGCCTCCTCGAACGCTATCGCGAGTGAGCGACACTCCGATTTTACCGTTTTGCCATTTAGTGTGAAGGTGATGGTGCGCGTGTGTGAAAATATCACTATTCGCGAAAACCCAACCGCCGATGCCCTCAACCATGCTTGACCTGCTGAAACAATATTTCGGGTACGATGAGTTTCGTCCGTTGCAGGAAGAGATCATCTCAAACGTTGTCGAGGGGCGCGATTCTCTGGTGATTATGCCGACGGGTGGTGGAAAGTCGCTCTGCTACCAGTTGCCCGCGTTGCAGTTCGACGGCGTGACGTTGGTGGTCTCCCCGCTCATCGCACTGATGAAGGATCAAGTCGATGCGCTGAAAGCCGTCGGAATCCGCGCTGAATTCATCAACAGTTCGTTGCGCTACGAAGAGATGTCTCGGATTCGCGGCGACGCGATGCGCGGCGAGGTCAAGATTCTCTACGTCTCGCCCGAACGATTGGCATTAGATTCTTTCCGTACATTTTTGGACACCATCGACGTGAGTCTCGTCGCGGTTGATGAAGCGCACTGTATTTCAGAGTGGGGGCATGACTTCCGTCCTGACTACCGCGAGCTCGGTGCACTGCGTCGGAGCATGATCGATGTCCCATTCATCGCGTTGACCGCTACGGCTACGCCCCGCGTTCGCGACGACATCGTGAACCAACTCGGCTTGAAATCGCCGCAAAGATTCGTTGCCAGTTTCAATCGCGAAAACCTTGCGTATGAGGTTCGCGCCAAACGCAACCCGTTCGAGCAACTATTGGAGATGCTTGAAAATCGCCCGAACCAAGCGGCGATCATCTACTGCCACTCGCGCCGAGAGACTGAAGAGGTTGCAGTTGACCTTGAAGGATCAGGATTCGACGCCAAACCGTATCACGCCGGCATGGACGCGGAGGCGCGCCGTCGGACGCAGGAAGGATTTATCACCGGAGAGTTCCCCATCGTCGTCGCAACTATCGCGTTCGGCATGGGTATCGACAAGCCGGATGTGCGCCTCGTTGTCCACTACTCGGTGCCGAAATCGCTAGAAGCCTACTATCAAGAAACCGGGCGTGCCGGAAGAGACGGTCTACCCAGCGATTGTGTTCTGCTCTACTCCTACGGCGATAAATCGAAGCAAGAGTACTTCATCAAGCGGGTTCCGGACGTGGTACAGCGTGAGAGGTCGCAAGACCAACTGGATCAGGTCATTGATTTCTGCCAACTACGAACCTGTCGACGGCGATACCTGCTCGAGTACTTTGGCGATGAAACGATTGGCGGCGATGCTACTGGTTACAACTGTCAAGGATGCGATGTCTGCAACACGCCGCGCGAACAGTTTGATGCCACGATAATCACCCAGAAAATCCTGTCGGCGATCCTCCGCACCGGTGAACGTTACGGCATCGCGCATATCAGCGTGATTTTGCGAGGTGGACGCACAAAGCGAATTCGAGAACTGGGGCACGATTCGCTCAGCGTGTTTGGCATCGTTGATGACTATTCCGACAACGAGATCAAGGACATTGCGACCCTTCTCACCGGTGAAGGTCTGATTTACCGCAACAACGCCGAATACCCAACGCTTGGCGTCACCGACAAGGGGCGTAGGTTCTTGAAGGAACGCAGCAAACTGATGCTGTCACGTCCTAAGCGAACTGAGAAGCGCAAACGCCGACGGGCGCGCGGATCGATTCTGGGCGATTCTGGTCTCTTTGAGCGATTGCGAACATTGAGAACGGAGATTGCCAAAGAGCGGAATGTGCCGCCGTACGTCGTCTTCAATGACGCCGCACTGCAGGATATGGCTGCCAAGCTACCCCAAGATTTGACCGAATTCGCATCAGTTTCGGGCGTCGGCGCTGCAAAACTGCAGATGTTCGGAGAGCGATTCTTAGCGGAGATTAACCGACACGTCGCCGAACAACCATCGGACAACGAAGCGTCATCCGTGTCCAACGGTCCCCGGATAACCGCCCGCGAACGTCGTCGAGTCGCTCGGAACGGGTCAACATACGCCGAGACGAAAGAGTTGCTCGCGCAGGGGATGTCGGCAAACCAAGTCGCGCATCGACGCGGGTTGTCGCTAGGCACGATCGTAAGCCACATCGAGATGATGGTGTCGAACGGCATCGATGTCGAACTCGATACCTCTATGCCGACGCCCACGCGAACCGCGCAGATCGAGTCCGCATTCCACCAAGCCGGAGGAGAATCAGCATTGTTGTCCGAAACCATTGAGATCTTGGGCGATGAATTCAACTACGATGAACTGCGCCTCGTCCGCGCTTACGCGAGGATGAAAGAAACAGTTGGCAAGTGTTAGTCGATCTACTACCGCCGATAAACTCTGTTGAAACCGGCAGTGTTGCTTGAAAAAAGGAATCGACACGTCATGTGCAGAAGCATCAAGGTACTGAGAGAGCGCGACATCCCGGCGAGCGATGATGAAATCGCCGCCGCCGCGTTGCAATACGTCCGCAAAATCAGCGGTTATCGCGCCCCATCACGCGCCAACGAAGCAACTTTCAATGCCGCCGTCGACGAAATCACCGTCGCGTCAAAACGGCTGCTGACAACATTGCGATACGGCGCGCGGGCGTGAAGGGCTCGATTAATTTCGTCGCGTGAGCCGTTGCCGCGCCTCAAAGGTGGTCAGCTCTACCATGGCGGCTAAGCCCTCGCCCTTGCCCATCGAGAGTTGACGTCCAAAGATGCGGTGCACGATGTCGGCGGGTACGTTCGCGACTTGATCCAACGGTTGACCGGACATCGTTTCGTCTAGGATCGCCCCCATTGCCCGGGCCGAAATGCCGAGCGGGTTCTCCACCGCGTAGTGAAACTTCAACGTGCCGTCGTCCTGATCCTGCGCCCAGACGAACGCTTCCGATTCGCATTTGGGAACGCGTCGATTTTCCGGAAAGGGACGCGTCGCCACTTCTTCAGGCACTTCCGCGAACTCGTCCGATAGTTCAAGTAGATATTGAGCGCGCTCCACCCTATCGAGCGAATCCAGTTCGCCCAGCATCTGGCTCAAGGGATTCGGAACGTTGTCCATCGAGTGAAGTTCCGATTCATAGAAGTCGCGGACGCCAGGAAACGGCGCCCGCGACTGATTGGGTTTCAGTTACGGCTTCTCGATCGGGACGCCGACAGAGTTACCCCACTCGGTCCAGCTACCGTCGTAGTTCTTGACGTTGCCGTAGCCCAACAGGTTCGTCAGCACGAACCAAGTGTGGCTAGAGCGTTCACCGATGCGGCAGTAGACGATCACATCGTCATCCGACGACAAACCGGCGTTGCCCTCGTAGATGCCGCGCAGCGCGTCGGCGTCTTTGAAAGTGCCATCTTCGTTGGCAGCGGTAGCCCAAGGCACGTTTGCCGCGCCGGGAATGTGTCCGCCACGCACCGCACCCTCGTTCGGGTAGTCCGGCATGTGGAGACGCTCGCCTCGGTATTCTTCAGGACTCCGAACATCGATCATTTTGCCGGTGGAGTCGATGTGTGCCAAGACGTCGTCACGGAATGCGCGCACCTGCGAGTCGTCGCGCTCTGGCGCGCTGTAGTTAGCAGCCACAACGTTCGGCTCTTCGCGTGTCAACTCACGCCCTTCCGCTTCCCACTTCATTCGGCCACCGTCCATGATGCGCGCGTTGGCATGCCCGAAGAGTTGGAAAATCCACAGCGCGTAGCAGGCCCACCAGTTGCTTCGGTCTCCGTAAAGGACGACCGTCGTGTCGTTAGAGATGCCCTTTGAAGACATCAAGCTCGCGAAACCGTCGCGGTCTAGGTAGTCGCGGCGAAGCGGATCGTTGAGGTCCGCGGCCCAGTCAATCTCGACCGCGCCGGGAATGTGCCCGGACGGATAAAGCAACGGGTCCTCGTTCGATTCGACGATACGTACGCCATCGTCGTTGGCGTGTTTGGCTACCCAAGCGGTCGAAACCAGCGCGTCAGCATTGGCGTAGCCTCTGGATGTGATGTCAGACATGTCTGCTCCCCCGATTACACTTGATGCGGATCGATTCACGCAACGGCCCGGAAATTCACTGACCTCAACTGCGTAAAGACCTCGTATCAGTTCGTTAACTTATGAACTCAACTCGATTCTATGCTAAACACGTTGATCGCGTCGTTGACGACGGACTTGCGATGTTGCGTGAGACACGGCACGCGGCGCAACTAGGCTTTCAAAGGGCATTTTGAGCGCGACACCGACGAATCGACCCGCGCCGAGCAGGGGTATGCGTACCCGATTCTCGATCGTGCCGCTGATCCCTACCGTCTACGCGCCGGCCTTCCTTCTTTCCATCGGGCAAGGCGTATTGATCCCCGTCCTGCCGATCTTCGCGAAAGACGAGTTTCTCGCTACGGAAGCGTTGATCGGTCTCGCGGTCGGCGCGAAGCATCTCGGTACCCTCGCGTTCGATGTGCCGGCAGGGATCTTGGTGTCGCGTTTCGGGATGTGGCGGACGATGTTGGTCGGAATCTTATTGTTCGCCGTTGCTGCCGTAGCTGCGGCGAACAGTCCGAACTTCTCGATGCTGTTCGTCGCCCGTTTCGCCGCCGGTGCGAGCTTCGCGTTCTGGATGATCTCGCGCCACGCTTACATCGCTGGCGCAGTTCCCACCAGACACCGAGGAAAAGCGTTATCGCTCTATGGAGGGATGAGCCGCATTGCCGCAATCATCGGTCCGTTACTTGGCGGAGTCTTGGCGGAATACGTCAACATCCGAGCGCCGTTCTACGTACAAGCGGCCATCGCTCTGCTAACTGGGATTTTGGTGCTTTACACCATGATCCGCACTGGAGGCGACACGGTTAATCCGCAAGGTCACCGGAACGTGCTCGCCAGTGTGGGCACTACTCTGTCCGCACATCGGCACGACTTTATGACCGCAGGATTAGTCGCCGTCATCTTGCAGTTCATCCGCGCCGCCAGAGAGTTCCTGATACCGGTTTGGGGCGATGAGATGGGGCTCAAGACCGACCAGATCGGCTACGTGGCGAGCGTTTCGTACGCCGTCGATTCAACGATGTTCCCGATCGTCGGTTGGACGATGGATCGGTTCGGTCGCAAGTACGTCGGGGTTCCAGCGCTGCTGATTATGGGTTTGGGGCTTTCTCTCCTACCGTTCGCTGACGGCATGACGATGTTGATGGCGGCGGCAGTACTGGCCGGTTTGGGCAACGGACTCAGCAGCGGATTCGTCTTGACGCTCGGTTCAGACTTGGCGCCGCTCAATGACCCGGGCGAGTTTTTAGGAGTGTGGCGGTTCATATCCGATGTCGGCGGCGCAACGGGTCCACCACTGATCGGTGGCATCGCTCAGATCATGGCTCTATCCTCAGCGACGTGGTTCACCGGAGGAGTCGCTGGAATCGGCGCGATCGCGCTCGTCACTTTGGTCAAAGAAACCGTCACGCGCCGAAGATTGCTGCGTCGAAAGTAGCCCGATTCGGTCCGGCGGTAATCGTACGTGCCGCGCGAATTCGGAGTAACATTTCTAACAGATATGACGATGCAGACAATGTCCGACCACATCGCGAGGTTCTTGGCGTCGCAGATCGTGGTGACTTCCACGACGAAAACGAGCGCGCCTGAGCCTGGTCCGCCGGTGGGTATTCGGGCTCTCATACACGGTGACAATCGTGACGTTTTGCGCCGATTCAGTCGCGAGTTGGTCGGAGCGGTTGATCTGATCTACATCGACCCGCCGTTCGCGACATCGAACGAATTCCGCGCGGGCGAGTCCGCCGGTTCGACGATGAGCGCGCCGAAAGACTGGGCGCTTGCCTATTCCGACACCTTCACGCTAGAGGGTTATCTCGATTTCCTGAAACCTCGTATCGCCGCGATGCGAGACACGCTGAGCGATGTCGGATCGTTCTACATCCACACTGACATCAAAGTAGGCCACTACGTCAAGGTGTTGATGGACGAGGTGTTTGGGAGACAGAACTTTCGCAACGAAATCACGCGCATCAAGTGCAATCCCAAGAATTTCGGACGAAAAGGATTCGGCAACATCAAGGACACGATCCTCTTCTACACGAAAGGCAACGATTACATCTGGAACGAACCACGCGTGGAGCCGGAAATCGACGCCATCATGGCACGCTACAACAAGATCATGCCGGACGGACGTCGTTACACCACCACCCCATTGCACGCCCCCGGCGAAACCACGAACGGCGCCACAGGCGAACAATGGCGCGGCATGGCTCCGCCGTCCGGGAGGCATTGGAGTCACCCGCCGTCGGTACTCGAACAATTGGATCGAGACGGTGTGATCGAATGGTCAAGCACGGGTAACCCGCGCAAGATCATGTTTGCCGACGACGCTGTTGATTCAGGCATCAAGATGCAAGACGTTTGGACATTCAAGGATCCGCAACAGGCATCCTACCCTACTGAGAAGAATCTCGAAATGCTTGAGACGATCATCCGCGCCTCGTCCCAACCTGACGGTCTAGTCTTGGACGGCTTCTGCGGCTCCGGAACGACGCTCCTCGCCGCCGGCAACCTAGGCCGCAACTTCATCGGCATCGACGAATCCAAAGCCGCGATCAGAGCATCCACGAGCAGATTGCGAGGCAAATTCGACCGCCTCGATTGCCAAATGCCGAGTTGCAGCGTGTGTCCCGAGATCGAAATCTGCGCCGAACCGACACTATTCGAGCGAATAAAGTTGTAGAAGTGATCGACGTATTTTTAGCGATATGAGTTGCGAAAAGGAGCACAGAGATGGACTACCTAGTAGTGATCGAAAAGACTGGCAACGGCTTCTCGGCGTATGTTCCTGATCTGCCAGGGTGCGTAGTGGCAGGAGACACCGTCAATGACGTCGCGGCCCTGATTCGCGACGCGGTCGGATTCCACGTCGAGTCGCTGATTGAAGACGGTGAACCGATCCCGCCTCCTGACACAACTTCAACTTTAGTGCGCGTCTAGTCCGCGCCGTTCAAACGCGTCGACGCGCATCCTGCTTCGTCTCACGCTATCCCCTGCTCTGCCAACAACGCGTGCAGGTCTCGCAGGCACGCGGCGTCACCGTCTAGATCGCGGTTGTCTACCCACTCTTTGCTCTCGCCGCTCATGCCTTCGACGGCGCCGGCGGCAACGATTTCTCGCACCATCTGCTTCCCGTCCTCAACGGACGGTAGAAGGTTGACGCCGTTTTTGAGCGACAACGCGGCAATGAGTCCGTATCCGCCCCAGTTCGAGCAGCTGGCAACGATTAGTTCGGTGGTCGTAGTGACGCAGGGGTTCTTGGGCAGGAATTCGTGTTCGATGGTGGGAATGACGTTTTGGAGGTTTCCCATGCCGATCTCGTTGCCGCCGTCGCCAATGCCGACCGAGTACGGGTGCTGATCGAAAAGGTGATCGATCTTGGCGTTGTACGGCGTGAAGTCTACTCCCCTAAAGTTACGATACGTCCCATCGCCGACGAGTCCGGCGCGCTCAATCGCTACCAACGCACTCGGAGAGTGATCCTGAACCAGATTGTTCGCAAAATTTGCCGATTCAAAGTGGTTCGTGATTGGAAAGTCGACGATCTCGTGGTCCTCGGGCGCAATCGCGCGCACCACGTCCGATGAGAGTTCGTCCGTGACGTAGACGATTTCGTTGCCGAGTTTCGCGAGTGCGTTACCGATCGCCACCGCGCCCGGCGGGCCGTCCGTCTCGGTTGCTTCCGCCGCCATGATGTAGAAGCCAGTCGCGATGAAGACCTTGCCCGGGTGCTCCAAAAGCAGATCGGCGCACTGCTCCATATAGCCGTCGGGCATGTGCGGTTTCAGCGCCGTCATGCCGCGCATATCGTCCTGCAAAACGATGTCTTCGATTCGGGAAATTGCTTCGCTCTGGGTCATTGTTGTTGGTGGTCTCGCTAGTCGATCGGTGTAAGTGTTCGCCTTCCAAGAGATGGATTACATCACCGCCAAGTCTTCGTCGTTCATGTCCGTAACGAACATGTAGCCCGGCGCATGCGTGATCATGAGTTCCGGTTTCGATGCCATAGCAACGGCTTGAGGAGTTACGCCGCACGCCCAGAACATCGAAACATCATCATCGGACTCGGGTTCCCAAGCGTCGCCAAAGTCTGGGTTTGAGAGATCAAATATCCCAATGTCCTCAGGGTTGCCGATGTGCACCGGCGCGCCGTGAACCGCCGGGAACCGCGAGGTGGCCTGTACCGCCCTCACAACCTTGTTGCGCGGGACCCAGCGATGCGTTACCACCATCGGACCACCGAACGGCCCGGCCGGCGCGGTCTGGATGCTCGTCTTGTACATCGCGACGTTCTTATCGGTGCCGTAGTACGGCAAATGCACGCCGTTGCGGATCAAAGCGTGCTCGAACGTGAAGCTGCAACCCAGCAGGAACGTCACTAGGTCATCGCGCCAGTGATCGTCGATGTCGTAAGGCTCGTCAACGAGAACACCTTCACGGTAGACGCGGTACATCGGGACATCGCTGCGGATGTCAGACCCCGGTGCCGACAACACGGCTTCGGTTTGACCGGCTTCGAGAACCTCGATCACCGGGCAAGGCTTTGGATTTCGTTGGCAAAACACCAAGAACTCAAACGCGAGGTCTTTGGGCAGGATGGCGACGTTCGTCTGGACGATATCGGGCGCGGCACCCGAAGTCGGCTGCGCAAATTCGCCGACGCGCGAAGCCATGCGGACGTCCTCGCCGCTCATTGTGGTGATATCCATCGCGGTTGCGATCATCTTGCAACTCCGTTGATTGCGTTCACTTACCGTTGTGCATTGGGTAAAGTCTATTCTCAATGCGACGATTCCGTTCGGGTCTGTTTATGCCTGTCAATGCGGATCGTCGGTCAGGAGGACAATCATGTCGTTAAGGATCGGATTAGCCGGCTACGGAAGACGCGGTCGCGGGCACATCAGAGCGATCGATGAAATCGACGGCGCGGAGATCGCGGCGGTTTCCGATCCGGTCGAAGCGGCACGCAACGCCGCGATGATAGAACGCGAATCCGTCTCGGTCTTTCCGTCGGTCGCGGAGATGGTCGATTCGGGCGAAGTTGACGCGGTAATCGTAGCCGCGCCGGCACACCTGAATGCTGTCGTTGCGAAAGATGCCATCGATCGCGGGATTCCGGTTCTGGTCGAAAAACCCCCAGCTCTAACGGTTGCCGGTGTTGCGGCACTCAAAGACGACGCGGCGCGCAGCGGTTCTAGGGTCATGGTCGCATTCAATCGACGTTTCAACCCTTTGATACGCGCAGCCATCGACGTTATCGCCGATGCGGGGCCGTTGCGCCAGATCGTCGCCGAGTTTCACAAGGACATCCACGAATTCACCGACGACTCACGCATATCGCCAGAAATCTTTGATTTGATGCTCCTCGAATCCCCGATCCACTCGGCGGACATCATCACCCACATGGCAGACTCGCCAGTTGCATCGACTACTGCGATCGTGAAACGCACTCGCAGCGGTTACCGCGACGTTCACGCCGCGCTCATCGAGTTTGAGAATGAGGTTGTTTGCCAATTCACCGCCGCTTACACCGCGGGCGGCAGATTGGAGAGGTACGAGCTTCACGGAGATTACGTATCGGTCTACCTCGAAGGCGTGCAACAGGGATGGGTGCTGCGCGACGGTGAGCGAACCGAACTTGCGGCGTCATATAAATCAGCGATCGACACCGTCGCCCAGGCCCGTCACTTCGTGCAAAGCATCACCGATGACATCGATTTTCCACCTCCCGCCGCCACGTTAGAAACCTCGATCGCCACGTTGCGACTGTGCGAGAGTATCCTTGAAAGCGTGGACGACGCGTAGCGTGATGTGCGAGGTAATGCGATGACCACCGCGGAACGAAACAAATCAACATCGACCGTGCTTTACGACGAGGCGATGGTTGCACTCGACGCGGGTGACCTCGTGCAAGCGTCTGAGAAGCTCTGGGAAGCCGCGGAGCAAGCACTCAAATCCATCGCCAAGAGCCGGGGCTGGAAGCACGAATCGGATCGTGATCTCTACAAGATCATGTCCGGGTTGCGAATGGAGATCGATTCCAGGGAACTGCGAGGTGGATTCGATGCCGCGTGTCACCTACATTTCAATATCTTTGATCACGAGTGGACTCAATCCGAAATCCGAGCTCGCGCCCCAGCGGTCCGCAGGTTTATCGACATAGTCGCGGATCTGCGATCATCGGAGGCGTAAATCATGACTACCGAAGAGCGGTATAAATCCACATCAACGCTTCTCTATGACCAAGCGATGGTCGAACTTGAAGCTGGCGACCTTCTGCAAGCGTCGGAGAAGCTGTGGGGTTCAGCGGCACAGGCACTAAAATCAATCGCTGAGAAGCGTGGTTGGAAACACAACTCGCACGCCCAGTTTTACAACATCGTCGCGGAACTCCGGAAGGAGACCAATTCGCTGGTTTTGGATAGCGGATTTGATGCCGCTAATCAACTGCACGTCAATTTCTATGAAAACCGAATGGCCGAAACTCGTATCCGATCGCGCGCTGCCAAAGTTCTCTCATTCATCGATTTGGTGGCGGAACTTCAAAAGCAAGGATGAAGGTACATGACAACAGCAGAACGGTCTAGGACGTCCTCAAAGTCGCCTTTCGACCAAGCGATGATCGATCTCGAAACCGGTGATCTTTTGCAGGCGTCGGAAAAGCTTTGGGAAGCCGTCGCCGGTGCACTAGCGTCGATCGCCGAAACTCGGGGCTGGGAACACGACTCCATCGAACAATTGTACGCCATCGTTTCAGAGCTGGGCGAAGAGACTGATTCACCGGCATTGGAGGATGGGTTTGACGCGGCGTGTCACCTACACATCAATTTCTTTGGACACCAGTGGACCAAATCCGAAATTCAAGATCGCGCTCCGCGCATACGGAGTTTCGTCGATCTAATCGAGGAAATGCACTAACGAAGACCAGATCCGACGCCGATCTGCTGATGTGCACCGTTTCATCGAATACCTGAATGACCTCGGATGATAATGATGTCGTCAGTGTCGGTTGTAAACTTTTGCCGTCGATACCCGATAAACATTCGAGGCACGCCACATGAAGATTACGCGCGTTGATCAGTTTTCGCCGAGGCAAAGGACCCGGCTGGTTCGCATCACTACCGACACCGGCATCGAGGGCTGGGGCGAGAGCACGTTAGAAGGAAAACCTTCCTCAGTGCCGGCGGCGATTGACGAATTCGCCGGCTATCTGATCGGCAAAGACCCTTTGCGGATCGAGCATCACTGGCAGCAGATGTATCGCTCGTCGTTTTTCCGCGGCGGCGCACACAACATGACCGCGATCGCCGGCATCGATGCCGCCCTATGGGACATCGCCGGCAAGCACTACGGCGTGCCGAGTTACATGCTTTTGGGCGGTAACGTCCGTGACCGTATCCGCGTCTACGCGCATTGGGGTATCGGGGACACGTCCGACGAAGCCTTGGAAGCATCCCGAAATCGCCTAGATATGCTCAGCAAAATGGGTTACACCGCCTATAAAGCTGGGCCGCCCGGTTTTTGGCGCGCCCACGAACCGCCGTCACGGATCGATCAGTTCGTCGAAATGGCGTACATGATGCGGGAATGGGTCGGCGATGACGTCGAACTCTGCTTCGATTTTCATGGCAAGATGGCACCAGGTTTAGCCATCGAGGTATGTAACGAACTCAAAGGCATGCGTCCGATGTTCGTAGAAGAGCCGGTGCCGCAGGAAAACGAGGACGCGCTGAAACTCGTTTCCGACCATGTTCCCTTCCCTATTGCGACCGGTGAGAGACTGTTGACGCGCTGGGAGTTCCGACGTGTGATCGAACAGCAATGCGTTTCGTTGCTACAACCGGACGTCGCACACTGCGGCGGCATCACCGAGTTAAAGAAGATTGCCAACTACGCCGAGGTCTACTACCAGCACATCATGCCCCACTGTGCCATCGGGCCGCTCGCCCTTGCCGCGTGTATGACCGTCGATGCGGTTGTGCCAAACTTTCTCGTGCAGGAACAGGTAGATCAAGCGCTAGGCGACGGCATTATCAAGAACAACTGGCAAGTCAAAGACGGACACATCGAGCTCTGGGATGCGCCCGGTTTGGGCGTCGAAGTCGATGAATCTGAGGCGATGAAGGTGTTCGACGGCGACGCGACAGGTTACCACCGCGAACTTGGCGGCGAATCGTACTTCGCCGATGGTTCAGTCGCGGACTGGTAGACCTTAGAAAACACTGCCGAGTAACGTGTTTTGAGCGTCGATGTCGCCATTGTCGGCGGTTTGATCGGAACCGTCGTCGCGGTTCTGCTTATGACCATTTGGGATTTTGCGCGTCCGTCAGAGAACAATCTGCAGATCGTTTTTCTGATCGGCTCTGCATTCACTCGAAATCCGATCGGTCAACAGTTTGGCGGTCGCGTCGCGTTGTTCGCAGTTGGTATCTGCTACGGCGTGTTTACTTGTGCCGTTATCTACGCGTTCGAGGTTGAAGCGGTCGGCTGGATCGTGGGCGCGGTAGTCTCGTTGGCGCTATGGGTGCTGACCGGCATCACGCTGACTTACTTCCGGCTGTTGCATCCTCGCATCCGCAACGGCGAGATCAAAGCGCCCGGCCCGTTTGGTCTCTCATATTCCAAGCAGAGTGCGGTGATGCTGCTGATCGCGCATCTCGTGTTCGGCTTGGTCTGCGGCACCGTCTACAGCACCGCGGCTTAACGTAGATCAGGCAAAGACATTTCCGCCATACGCCGATTTCAGCAGGTCGTCTTCCTCGTAACGCGTGAAGCGGAGCGGATGGAGATCGAACGTCGTCTCTTCCGCGCCGGATACCAGTTCGGCGAGGGATATACCAATAGCTGGAGACATCTTGAAACCGTGCCCCGAAAATCCTGCGCCCACGACTAGGTTGTCGATGCCGGGCACATGGTCGATCACCGGATTCCAATCAGGCGTAACGGTGAAAAGTCCTGACCAACCACCAGCCAATGTCGTCGTTTCGTATGCGGGAATGACGTCGGACACCCTCGTCATCGCGTCAATCGCGACTTCGGTATCGATGCCTTGGTTGTAGGTGTCGCGATCCACCGGGTCCTCGCGGTAGCCGATCAAGGAATAACCCGGAGTGTCAGGGCGCGCAGAAAGACCCGTTGTCGCTTCGGCGATCGTGGGGTGGAACGATTCTGCGTTTTCGGCGAATTCGTCGCCTTGTTGCAACCGGAATACCTGATGTCGAACCGTGTGCAGCGGAAGCGGCGCGCCGACACTTTCCAAAAACTCCGGTATCCAAGGACCTGCGGTCAAAACCACACGATCGGCAGAAATATCACCTTGATCGGTCTTTACGCCAGTAACTCGTCCCCCGCTGTGCATGATTTCGGTAACCGTCTCGCCCAACTTGACAACCGCGCCGCGTTCGCGTGCCGACGTGGCAAAACCGCGCGTGACGAGATGAGAATCGGCAAAACCAGATTTCGGCTCCCACACAACGCACTCGTTATCGCCAAAGCGCATGTATGGCCATCGCTTTTCGGCTTCATCAATCTCGACGATTTCGGTTGCTATGCCAAGTTCTTGCGCCATCTCGACGTTTTGAGTAGCGGGTGCACGATTACCCGCGCCGGGCACCAAGATCCACTGGTTTTCGCGATACCCGCTCGGTGAACCGGTGGCGTGCTCGAAATCTGCCATGACTCCCCTGCTCCACCACGCCATCTCACTCGTCACCGGATTCGAGTAGTGCATCCGCAAGATCGTTGTTGAACGACCTGTGGAACCCGAAGCCAGCGTATCGCGTTCGACCAGGATAGTGTTCGTGATGCCGAGATCGGCGAGGTAATGAAGCGTGGCGCACCCCATCACGCCGCCGCCGATGATTGCTACATCGTAGGTTTCGCTCATGGTTATGCTCCCTTTTACGAGACGGTTGGACGTTTCGATGTCCAGGGACGCGCTAGCTCATAGGCTCTCGCGGCTCGGAAGACGATTGGGTCGTCGTTGACCGGCCCGATAATCTGCAATCCCAACGGCATTCCACTGTCGCTGGATCCGCATGGCACGGACGCTGCCGGATTCCACAGGATATTCCACAGCGCAGTGAAAGGAATCGCCGAAGGGTTGGCGATGCCCTCTTCCAGTTTGTGTCCGCCGAGTTCCATCGGTGTTTCGCGATGCGGCCACGCCTCGACCGCGGTGGTCGGCGTAACGAGCAGGTCGTACTCATCGAAGAGTTGCCCGACTTGGATGCGGTGAACCTCGGCTTGGCGTAGAGCCGTTGCGTAGTCGGCACCGGTAACTTCGTAGCCCGCGTTCACCATCTCCATCGTGTAATCCGTCAGCTGGACTTCCGGGTCCTCGGCGAGATGACCGTACATCGCCACCTGCCCCGCCGTCCATATCGTCCACCAATACGTCGCTGGCACTGGATCGAAGCTGATGTCGGCTTGACTGACCTTTGCGCCGGCATCTTCTAGACCTTTGAGAGCTTCCTCTGTAACCCTCGCCACATCGTCGTTCAAGTAGGCGTATCCAAGGTCCATCGAGACTCCGACCTTCAAACCGGCGATGCCGTCCTCGAGACCACTGACGCAGTCCGGAACCGGGGTCTTCAACGAACCGGGATCGCGCGGGTCGTGCCCCGAAATCGCGTTGTGCATGATGGCGGACGAGCGGACGTCTTGCGACATTGGTCCCGTTGTGCTCGTGCTGTTGTAAGACGGCATAGACCTGCCGCCATAGCGCGGAGTCCTTCCATGCGTCGGTTTGTGCCCAAAGATGCCGGTAAACGACGCCGGCAGACGAACTGATCCACCGCCATCTGTGCCGGTTCCGAGTGAACACATCCCAGATGCGATCGCGGCAGAGGTCCCGCCGCTTGATCCACCCGGGTGGCGAGTAACATCCCAAGGATTGTTCGCCGTCGGGAAAACATCGGTGAACGTTTCGGCGGAATTGCCGAACTCCGGCGTGTTGGTCTTGCCCAAGATGACTGCATCAGCAGCGCGGAGCCGTTCGACGACTGCTGAATCGAAGTCTGGCACCCAGTCTTCAAAAGCGGAGCATCCCAACGCTGTACGCAAGCCTTTCGTGAGTTCTAGGTCCTTGACGCAGATAGGGATTCCGAGCAACGAACCTTGTTGCTCGCCGTCCGCAACCTTGCGGTCACACTCCGCCGCCGCGGCTAACGCGCCGTCGGCATCCAGGGCGACAAACGCGTTGAGTTGAGAATCAAGTTCGGAGATTCGCCGCAAAGATGCCTCGGTCAGCTCGACCGACGAAATCTCTTTGTCCAGAATCATCCGTTGCTGTTCGTGTCCGGGCAAGAACATCAAGTCGCGGTCATTCATTTCACACCTCTTTGTAGTTGGGGATTGGTTTCAAGAATTCGGTCAGCGGCGCACTCTCGGCAACTGCAATTCAACGACCGATTTCATCTTTTCGAGTTCTTTCAGGTTTTGTCGACGCATCATCGGTTTGCTTATCAACCCAGTCAAGTTGAACATGAACGAGGTGAACGCACTGTCCGAGTAGGCGGTTCGGGTCATACGGAATAATGAGCCTCCGCCCGTCGGCTGGCAAAGGTACTGGGTACGGATCGGATACGGGCCCTCGATGGTGTGAAACTCGAACGCGCCCTCGCGCGGGTCGCACACGTCCACCTCCATGACGACCTCATTCTCCTTGCCGGCGTATTCGTAGAGCATGCCCCAAGTGTCTTGGGGACGAGGCATCTCGATTTCTTGCCGACGAATCCATGCTGCGGTACGAACCCCGTTCATCCAGTAGACCTTGTTGCTCGGTTCGGTTATCCATCGGAAAACGTGCTCGGAGTCAACATTGATCTCAATCTGAACCGTCGTCGATATCTCAGCCATAACAGACTCGCATTTCTTTGCCGGGGCGCATTCTGCAACTGATTCTCTTGGATATGGTTGGCATCCCGATTTCAGTTCATGATCGCGCCGCCGTTGACGTTCAGCGCCTGCCCAGTTATCTCGGACGCATCATCGGACGCGAGGAACGCGACCGCTTTGCCAACGTCTTCTGGCGTCTGTTCGCGTCCGAGCGGCATCGTGCCTTTGATCTGCATCTCGAAGATGTCGCGGATCGACATATCCGACAGTTCAGGGTTCAATTCTTTGTGGTTCTGTGCGATCGCCTGCCACATCGGCGTCCACAGCCGGCCCGGGCAGACCGCGTTGACGTTGATGTTGTACTGTCCGAGATTCATCGCCAACCAGTGAGTCCACTGAATCGCCGCGGCTTTCGAGACCATGTACGGACCCTGCGCGCTGCCCCGTCCAGCGTCCGGCACGCCCCGCGGTTGGCGACCGCCGTGCGATGCGATGATAACGATTTTGCCGTATCGACGCTCCATCATGTGCTCGGACACTGCATCGGCGGTATTGACCACGCCGCGCACGTTCACTTCCCACGTCATTTCCCAGTCCTCCGAGATGTAGTCCCTTCTGGACATGAAACCCGGTCCGCCGATCACGCCCGCGTTCGGGACGCAGATATCCAGCTTGCCAAAGGTCTCAATCGCCTGTTGAGCTACTTCGGAGATCGAATCGATATCGGTAACGTCACCACCGGCCGCGAACGCGCGTCCGCCGCCTTCGTTGATTTCTGCCGCGGCTTCTTCTGCAGAACTCGGGTCGATGTCGGAAATACAGACCTCTGCACCGCGCGACGCAAGTATCGTGCTGATGCCGCGTCCGATGCCTCTGCCGCCTCCTGTAACCAGTGCGCTTCTGCCTGCAAGTTGCTGCGCCGTCGATTCAGCCATGTCTTTTCTCCCGTCTAGTGCGAATGTGGCGTTATCATTCAGTCTGCGTAAATGATACGCCAAACTCACTGAGTCGCGATGCGTTTTACGCTTTGAAGCACCTAATCCTCGCAACATGAAAGGCGAATCCACATGGTTTCGATCAAAGAAGACGCACTAAACCAGGCGAAAATCCTCGCCGATGTTCACGGTCATCGGCTTGAACGCCCTGTCGTCTACACGCAAGGAGTGTCATTGACGGCGCGCATGATACTCGCTGAATTGAACGCGGCATATCCCGATCCGCGCGCAGAGATCCGAGACATCACCGCTGAGTACGTCGACGATCCGGATAACGTCTTCGACGCCAGCGATGGAACCGCCAACTACGCAGGCGTCAACTGGGCGTCGATGCTCGCCGACGATGCTCGGTACCGAAACTTGATGCTTGCCACCGCGGATCGATTCTTGGCGAAAGGCGACGACGGATTCCCTAGTGTACTGGACCGCGATTTTCGCGTTGAAGACATGTTCTTCGCGGGAACGGTCCTTCAACGCGCTACCGATCTCACTGGCGACACGAGATATGTCGATATCGCGGCTGATTTCGTTCTGGAATGCGCGGACCGTCTATTGCAACCGAACGGCATCTACTGGCACTGCCTCTCCTCGCCCTACTTCTGGGGACGCGGAAACGGATTTGCCGCGCTCGGTTTCGCCGAGACCCTAGTTGGATATCAAGGTGCTAAACGAGACCGCTTGATTGCGCGCCACATCCAGCACCTCAACGGATTGAAAGCTTGTCAAGACGCGAATTCGGGGATGTGGCGTCAAGTCGTGGATGTTGAAGATTCCTACACCGAACACAGCTCGACGAGCATGATCGGCATTTCGATTGCGCTTGGCATCAGACATGGTTGGCTCCCAATGGACGATTGGGGCGATGTGCTTGCGAATGCGTGGCGCGGCGCATCGGACGGAATCGACGAACAAGGCGGCACGCGGCGGGTGTGCGTCGGTACCGGACCGTTAGATTCGCTCAACGACTACCTGATCCGCGATTCCGTCACCGGTCTCGATGATCGCGGCGGCGCCATGGCACTCTGGTTCGCCGTCGAGATGATTCGGTCTGGACTGTGATCGGGTGCTTACAACCTAACGCGTCATAGTTTGAAACATCGGCAACTAAACTGAAACTATGGCGCGCCTTTGTGATGCGCGCTGTGATCGCTAGCCGACATCCTGACCGAAAGCCGAACTCGAACCTTGAAACGCAATCTGCAAAACGTCAACTTGGAAACCGTCGTGAGCCTCTGCAAGCGAAGGGGCTTCATCTTTCAGAGCAGCGAAATATACGGCGGACTCGGAAGCCTTTACGACTATGGACCGGTCGGCGTCGAACTCAAACGCAACGTTAAGGATCAGTGGTGGAAGTCGATGGTGCGAGACCGCGAAGACGTGGTCGGCATCGATGCCTCGATTTTGATGCATCCCAACGTCTGGGTGGCTAGCGGACACGTTGACAGCTTCACCGATCCGCTGGCGGAGTGTGTGGTGTGCCACCGCAGGCATCGCTCTGACCTGTTGGAAACCGAAGGGTGTCCAGAGTGTGGCGGTGAACTATCGAAACCGCGCCACTTCAATCTCATGTTCCGCACGCATATCGGCCCGGTTGAAGGCGACGAAAACATCGTCTACCTACGTCCTGAGACAGCGCAGGCGATGTTCGTCGATTTCGATAACGTCGTCAACAGTAGCCGAGTCCGTATCCCGTTCGGCATCGCCCAGCAAGGCAAATCTTTCCGTAACGAGATCACTCCGGGCAACTTCACGTTCCGCACCCGCGAGTTCGAGCAGATGGAGATGGAGTTTTTCTGCGAACCGGGCACCGACGAGGATTGGCATCGGTATTGGATCGACTTTTCGATGGACTGGTTCGCAGGTCTGGGCCTCCGCCGCTCAAAATTGCGAGTCCGTGAGCATGGTGCCGACGAGTTGCCGCACTACTCGAAAGGTAGCGCCGATGTAGAGTTCCTGTTCCCTTGGGGTTGGGGCGAATTGGAGACTATCTCGAATCGCACCGATTACGACCTCAAAGCGCATATTGAGAAATCCGGCAAAGACCTGTCGTATTACGACCAGCCGAATAACAAGCGTTACGTGCCTTATGTCGTCGAACCTGCGATGGGCGCCGACCGCTCCGCGCTAGCCTTCCTGATTGACGCATATGACGAAGAGGAAGTGAACAACGACAAACGCGTAGTTCTCCGACTTCACCCGAACATCGCGCCGTTTCAGGTGGCGGTTCTGCCCTTGAGTCGCAATCCCAAACTGACGCCCAAAGCGCGCGAGGTCTACGATGCGGTCCGCAACCGGTTCAGCACCCAGTACGACGAAACCCAGAGCATCGGTCGTCGGTACCGCCGCCAAGACGAGATCGGCACCCCGTTATGCGTAACCGTCGACTTTGACACCGTCGAGACCGACGACGCCGTCACGATCCGTCATCGCGACTCTATGGTGCAAGTCCGAGTTCCGATCGCCGGCGTGGTTCAAGCGATTCAAGACCAACTCGATCAGATCGAAACCGACTTGCTCGCGGAGTAACACGTCGCGAGGCACACCACATCGCCCGAGACCTTTGCACTTCTCACAAACTCACATCATCCGATTTGCGTATCATCTATCACAGGTAATGCTCTAGTCGACAGGCGGTGAGAAGATGAAACCTCGAAAACTCAATTCGCTCTTTTCGGGCATCGTTGGGCTCGTGCTCGCCGTAACCGTGATGACCGCACTCGCGGCGTGCGGTAGCAATAGCGCAGAACCGACTGATGCGTCCGAACCGGAAGCAGCGGCGGAAACCAAAACCGAGTCCGCGCCTGCCGAGGAGACGACATCCGGCACGCTCGATCGCGATGCTTTCGAGTCGGAGTCATTCAAAGGTTTCGGCAACATCAAGGGATTTGCCGGCACCACGTTTAAGCACGGGACGTTTGACACCCGCGAATTCGAAGGCAAGCCGTTGGTGGTTAACTTCTGGTTCCCGTCATGTCCGCCGTGCCGCGCCGAACTGGGATATTTCGAGTCGGTTTACCAGAAGTTCGGCCCGCCCGCCGGCGGTGAAATCCAGTTCGTCGGCGTTCAGCAGTTGGGCATCGACACGATAGAGGACGGTGCCGCGCTGTTTGACGAACTCGGCGTATCGTTCCCCGGTTTGCCGGACACTGATTCTGGCATCCAGATCGCCTACAACGTGTTTTCCTTCCCATCTACGGTGTTCCTTGACAAGAATCACAACCGGTATCGTGTTTGGCAAGGCGCGATTGATGAGGAGCAGCTAACGGAGATCGTTCAAGAACTCGCTGATGGCGCGACGGCATTGAACGAAGACGGGACGCCGGTTGAGGTCAACGATGACGCCGCCGAACAGGTGATGACCGATGAGGCGACAGAATCATCCGACGAACCAGCCGAGCCTGAAATCGTTTACGCCGACACTGAAGTCTTCAGCGGGATTGGGGATGCACCGGGCTTCAAAGGCGATACGTTTCATCACGGCAGTTTCGACCTGAACAATTTCGAGGGCAAGCCGGTTGTGATTAATTTCTGGTACCCGTCTTGCCCGCCTTGTCGTGCTGAAATCCCCAACTTTGAGCATGCCTACCAGACTTGGGGCGAGCCCGGCAAGAACCAGATCGTCTTTGTTGGGGTACAGGCCGTGGCATTCGACACCGCCGCCGAGGGTGTCGAATTCTTACAAACCATGAAGGCCACCTACCCTGCCATACCCGATGTCGGAAGTTCCATCCACATCGCCTATCAAATCACCGCCGCGCCGACAACATTTTTCCTAGACCGGGACCACAACGTTTTGAGCGTCCACCAAGGCTACATCCAGCACAACCAACTCCAAGACATCCTCGTCCAGATGGTCGAGGCGTGACGAGGTTACCCAATCACGTGAAGAACGAAGGAAACGATTCCGGCTGCGACCGCCGCTGCGACTGCCGCCGAAGCCAACGCCGTCGTGATGATCCATTTGACGATCCGAGTCTCTAACTCCGCCAACTCTTCCCGTCGGGCATAGCTGCTTTCTATCGCCGAGACTCGCGAATATATGGATATCCGATCTGCATCCCCGAGCGTTTCCTGCATCGTCGATCGAACTACGTCTCTCAGTTGGTTTTCATCCATCGAGATGCTCCTCGATGAGACTCGAAACCTTGTCATCAAGCATCTTTAACCGTGGTTCAAAGCGATCGACGACTTGTTTGATGTCGGGAGTCTTACCGAACTGGGTGACCTCAAACGCTCGGTAAATCTCGCTCTCATATCGATTACGAAGATCTATGTATTCGCCGGCGACATCCCGAATCTCAGGGATTTCGAGCATGTCATGCGCAACACGACGCGCATCCTCCGCCGTCTTTATGTTCTCTGCAACCATGGGCGTCTCCCTGTATGGTCTGAGTGTCGACCCGATCTTTCGCTATCGGTTGGCGACCATCATCTAGTCGAAACTTGGAACGATATTATCACACATAAATTGTATGCGTCAAGCGACTGCGACAATCTCACTAGGCGATATCTCAATTTTAGAAACTACGCATGTTATGCCGAAATAAATCCTTTCGGCGCAGCGCGAGTTGCCCTAATCGAGTTGGCGCAATCGCGGGTCGAGGCGGTCGCGGACCCAGTCGCCGAGGAAGTTGAAGGCGAGAACGACGAGGAATATAGCGGTGCCGGGGAAGACCGTCTGCCACCATGCCTGCTCGACGTACTCCCTACCTTCGGCGATCAAGACTCCCCATGCCGGAGTCGGCGCCGGGATTCCGGCACCGATGAAACTCAGCGAAGCCTCAGCAAGAATCAATTGCCCTACCCTCAAACTCGCAATCACGAAGATTGTGTTGACCAGTCCCGGCAGCAGGTGCCTGAAAATGATGCGGAACGTCGATGCGCCTGCCACTCTCGCCGCAGCAACGAACTCTCGCTGTTTGAGGCTCAACACCTCGCCGCGTAGATTCCTGACGTAGCCGCTCCAAGCGAGCAGGATCAAGAGGAAAATGATCAGATTCAGGCTGGCTTCAAAGATGATTACCGCAACCATCGCCAACAAAAGGAACGGGACGGCGTACCAGACATCGACCATCCGCATCAGGAACTCATCGACGATGCCCCCGTAGTATCCGGAGACGACACCGATAGTTACGCCGAGAATCAGACCTGAGAACAGTGCCACCGAGGTAACTACCAATGAAATACGGGCGCCATGGATGACACGGCTCAATACGTCTCGCCCTACGTGGTCCCCACCAAGCAAGAAGCGATTGCCCGGATCCTTACCCTCGCTACCCGGGGCACGGAACATCGCCTGAGAATAGTCTTGCGTTGACCAGTACTCCGGGTTCGAACCGAATATGCGCGGCGGCGCGTTACGGAATCTGATGTCTTGCTCGATTTCGTCGTACGGCGCGAGTTGGTCGGCGAACACCCCAGCAACAACAAGCATCACCATGATGATTCCCGGTATCAGCGGCCATCGACGTATGATGTACCACGCATACGCAGGTGAAAACCGCATCGAACCGGCATCAGGACTGGCGGCGGATTGAACCGCGCCAGAATCTTGCGCTTTGGTATCAGTAGCCATCGTCGTAGCCAGCCGTCGATCAGTAGCGAATCCGTGGATCGATCACGGCATAAAGAACGTCGGTTACGAAATTGACCGTCACGAATACGGTCGCGAAGAACAGCACGGTAGCGGTGAGGATCGGGAAATCGTTGTCTTGGACCGCTTGGATCGCCAAACGCCCTAGACCGGGCCACGAGAACACCGCCTCGATCACCACACTACCGGTGATTAAACCTGCCATCATCAGCGAAGACACCGTGAGCGGCGGGATTAGCGCGTTGCGGAATGCGTGCTTCCAGATGATCTTGTTCTGCCCCACACCTTTGGAGCGCGCCAACTTCACAAACTCGGAGTCGAGCACCTCCAGCATCGCCGAGCGCGTCAACCGCAAGTAGACCGCTGCAGCACCCCATGCGATCGCAAACGATGGCATAACGAAATATCGCAGGTTTTCCCACGAGAAAAAGAACGCTTCAGCGGTTCCGCGCGTCCCGAATGGGAGCCAGTCCAACCGTTTATTGAAGATCAGAATCAGCATCAGACCCAACCAGAACGTGGGCAGAGACTGACCGACCAACGCGTATGCGCGGCCCATATAGTCCCAAATACTGCCGCGCAGAACGGCGGATAACACCCCTAACGGCACGCCCATTATTGTTGCCAATACCCATGCAGCGACGGCGAGTTGAACCGTCGCACCCATCTTCTCGCCCACAACTTTAGTAACCAACTGTTCAGCGAGTAGTGTTCTCCCAAAGTCCCCTTGCAACAGGTCGGTTACCCACAAGAGATATTGGATAACCAGGGGACGATCAAGCCGAAGCTTTTCTTTCAGAGCCTGTTCCTGCTCTGGCGTGACACCATACCCTCCGGGCTTGGCGTAAAGCAGAAGCGGGTCTCCAGCGGCTCGCGATAGCCCGAACACTATGGCGGTCGCCGCGAGGACTGAAAGAATGCCGGCGAGGAATCGCCGTATCAGGAACTTTCGCACTGGATTGCCCTATCTGCGTGGTGTGAGTCGGCGGCGCGACTGATGAAGTAGCCGCGCCGCCATGGGGACGAAACCGTTTTGCCTAATCGGCTCGCGGTCCGTCCTTGCGCCTCAACGCGTCAGAAACCCAAAAAGATCGAGCGTCCGACGCGCTGAACCGGTCGAGTTTTCGTTACCTCGCAGGCACGATCAGCTCGGGCGAGGTGTAAGGCGCTTGCGGACCGGGACGCATCGGCCATTCTGCGATCGCGTTCGGGTTGTATGCCGAAACGAACGGAAGGGCGACGATCCCGATCTTGAGCTGCTGCTCGTAGAGGTAGTCAGCGAGCGCGAAGTTGTACTCTTTGCGCTTGGCCGGGTCGGTCTCCGCTGCCACCTTCTGAACCGTTTCCAAGATGAACGGTATCTCCATGTGGCAGTTGAAGCCGCCGCGTGTCAAACTCGTCTCCTCTTCACCGGTTACCCAGTCGTATGGCTTCCAGAGGTCGGAACGACACCACTGAATGGACGGCGTCGTGTTGCTCCGTGCCACCAAGCTTGGGCGGATGATCGAGTATGCGATCTTGATGACGCTAGTCTCGATACCTAGCTGGTTGATGAAACCGGCCGCGGCGTCAGCAATCTCCGTGAACTCGATCCTTGACGTAAAGCCGTAGATCGGCATGTCGAAGCGCTTGCCATCGTCGTCGCGCGGGTAGCCAGCCATGTCGAGGTACTCGTTGGCCTTCACCGGGTCGTATGGAATCTTCCACCGGTCATCCCAATCAGGGTCGACGATGTGGAACATGCCAACGTAGTACGGCGAGGCGTTGTTGTTGTAGAGCGACTCGTTGACGAGGTCACGGTTGATCGACATTGCGATCGCCCATCGGACAAGCCGGGCTTGTTCAAGGTCGTCGATGCCGTCAGGATTGTTCCCGTCGTCAGGACTGCGTGGGTTACCGATCCAAGGAATGTCGTGCACGAAGGTCACGGGCTCGGTCGGCTCACCAGTCTTGACCTGCGTAGTTTCCCAGTAGTTGCCCGCCATCTGGAGCGGTACACCGCTTTGGCGTCCGGTAGTCAATGACTTGAAACCATCCCGCGTCAACGGTCCAATTTCCCGAACCGGAAGGACGGCCCAGTCTGCACCGCCGGAACGCAGCGCGGAGATGCGCGCTACCGTCTCGGGTACGTCGATTAGACGCAATTGCGCGACTTCCGCCGTTTTGTCCCAGTGCGTATCCTGCGCGATCAGAGTCGCGCTGTCGGATTGACGCCACTCTTCGACCATGTACGGGCCGGTGCCGACGACGTTTTCACGCATCCAGTCGGCGCCCATCTCGTCGAACGCCTTCTTCGAGAAAACACCGAACGCGTCGCCAGCCTGGTTGAACAGCAACGTTGTCCAGCGCGGTTCCGGCGCGTTGAAGTTGAGTACGACGGTACGGTCGTCGGTTGCCTCGGCTGCATCCATGAAAGCAGCAAAGTCGCCCGCTTGACCGTGAATACTCTCGGGCGTCACCGCCGCGTTGGTGTCATTCAAGCTCCAGACAAAGTCATGGGCGGTAAGTTCACCCCAACCGCCGTGGAACTCTACGCCTTCACGCAAAACGACTGTCGCTTGCGAACCGTCGGCGGAAACTTCCCAGCTCTCCGCGAGCCATGGTCCGACAAGCGTTCCGTCGTCGTTCGGACGGAAAAGTTGTTCCGATACGCCCCAGTACATGAGCGATTCGGGTGCTTGTGAACGGTTGAGACCGACACCGGGTGCGACGCCTTCAGGGATCATCACCAACGTGCCGGCTGGAGATTCCGTTTCAGGCAGTTCTTGGCTTGCAGGTTGCGGAGTAGCCGTCGGTACGACCTCCTCCTTCTCGACCATTACCTCAACCTCGACGGTCACTTCCTTCTCGACTTCGACCACCTTTTCGACTTCAACGGTGACCTGTTTCTCGACCTCAACCTGGACCTCTTTCTCGACGACCTTTTCGACGACGACCGTCTCTTTGACGACGACGGTTTCAGGATCGCCACCGCAGGCCCAAGCGGCCACTGCGACAATCGCAGCGACTGTGGCGAGCAGGTACCTGCTCTTGATTGGTGTTCTCACGTCAATGTTCTCCCTTGTTTGGATTGACATCGATTGCCGCCCGGAAACATCATTCCCACGCGCCAAATATTGCACAGCGCGCCTAATCCGTGCGCCGCGGTGCGAGTAGTTTATACCAAATCCGCCTGATGCGAACTGCGCGGCGTCTGATATCATGGGATTCTGTGAGCCGTTGCCGATTCGTCTAGTGGTAGGACACCAGACTCTGGATCTGGGAGCGCGGGTTCGAATCCTGCATCGGCAGCCAATACAATACACAGGCGGAGACTGAAAGGTCTTCATGCGCGGCTAATTCGGTGGCCCGTTCGTCTAGTGGCCCAGGACACGGCCCTCTCAAGGCTGAAACAGGGGTTCGACTCCCCTACGGGCTACCAATCTCTTGCCGCCGCGCCCGCCTCGGCGTATCTTGACGGTTAACTTCGACTTTTCATCGGCGTTCGCGCTGTTTACCGCATCTAAGCCCATGCCTGGCAAGTTTCACGGGAGGTAGCGATGAGATCAGGAGGAATGAGGGGAGGAATGGGTGGTCCGGGTTTGGGTGATATCTCCGACTCGCCTCGCAATCGCCGCGTTCAGCGCGGCACGTTCGCGCGCGTCGTGCGACTCTACACCGACTACAAGTGGTCTCTCGCGATTGTCGGGATTCTCGTTTTCGTCACCTCCGCCCTCGGCGTCGTTACTCCCCTGCTCATCCAACGTGTCATTGACGACGCGTTGCCGAATCAGGACATGAACCTGTTGATCTGGCTGATCGGCGGCATGGTGTTCGCGGCCGGCGTCAGCGGCATCCTTAACTTCGTCCAGTCGCGCATCAACGCCGCCGTCGGCTTTAGCGTGATGGAGGACATGCGCCATAGGGTGTACAACCATCTTTTGAAGCAACCGATATCGTTTTTCTCTTCGACTAAAACAGGTGACATTCAATCCCGCCTCGCGAACGATGTCTCAAGCACACAGCTAGTGCTGACTGACACCGTCGTCAACATCCTCTCCAGCGTCACCGTCGTCATGGCGGCACTAGTCGCCATGCTGATCCTCTCTTGGGAACTGACGATCGTCGCGGTCTGCACGATGCCGATTTTCGCATTTCTATCGCGCATCGTAGGCGCACGTCGGCGACGATTGACTCGTCAGATGCAACGGACTTTGGCGGATTTGACCGCGAAGACTGGTGAGACGCTTTTCATTTCCGGCGTGATTGTTGCGAAGACGTTTGGACGCGAAGCCGAGCAACTGCGCGAATTCCAAGACACCAACACCAAGTTGACCAATGTCTCGATTCGCCAGTACATGACCGGACGCGGGTTCTTCATCGTGGTTCAGGCATTCTTCACGATGGCGCCGGCATTCATCTGGCTTATCGGCGGAATCCTCATCATCGATGGCAGCGACCGCGTATCGCTCGGCGACATCGTCGCTTTTTCCACCATCCAAGCCCGTCTGCTGTTCCCGATGGCTAACCTGCTCCAACGCGGCGTCGAAATCTCCGGTTCGTTGGCACTGTTCGAGCGCATATTCGAGTACATGGACATCAAACCGACGATCGTTGACCCCGTCAACCCAAAGACGATTGATCCGGTATCCGCGAAGGGCGAAGTTGTCTTCGACAACGTCTCATTTACCTATCGACAATCCGAGCTTGAACGCATCGAGGCCCGGCACCAAGCTCAGCAAGCGGCACAAAATAGACCCGGCGGTTTCGGCGGCGGCAACGCGAGCCCGATGCCGGCCGGCGAAGGTGGCATGATCGCTGAAATGCCTCCTTCTCAACCTGCTGACAGCGGCGCGCTAATGGTGAGTGCGTCAGGAAGTAGCGATGCCGAAGGAAACGGTCACGAATCCCCTGACGAACCGTTCTCGCTATCGGGTATTTCGTTTACTGCCCGCGCTGGCGAGCTGACCGCGTTGGTCGGACCTAGCGGCTCTGGAAAGACTACGATCGGCTACCTGGCATCAAGGCTCTACGATGTCGATGCTGGTGCGGTGCGAATCGACGGCATCAACATCAAAGATGTTACCCACGACAACTTGACCCGTCTCATTGGCGTAGTTTCCCAAAACCCCTTCTTGTTCCACGCAAGCGTCCGCGAAAACCTTCTCTATGGACGCCCGTCAGCATCGGAAACCGAGTTGCAGGAAGCCGCCAAAGCCGCACAGATTCACGACACCATCGCGGCGATGCCGGACGGATACGATTCGATTGTTGGAGAGCACGGATACCGGCTGTCAGGCGGCGAGAGGCAGCGGTTGGCAATTGCGAGAGTGATCCTCGCCGATCCGCGCATCCTCCTGCTTGATGAGGCTACCAGTGCGTTGGACACCCTCTCCGAACGACTCATCCGCGAAGCGATAACCCGTCTCCGCGAAGGCCGAACCACCATCGCCATCGCCCACCGACTGTCGACCGTCATCGCCGCCGACCAGATCCTAGTAGTCCAAAACGGTGCCATCCAATCCCGCGGCCCCCACGAAGACCTAATCCAAGACTCCGACCTCTACCGCCGCCTCTACGAAGAACAATTCACCATAGTCCCCGGCACCCACCACACGTAGTCTCGCATGCGGTTGGGTTCGGGCGAGCCCCTACCGACACCAAACGCCGTCGTCGTACCATTCGCCGTGGATTTGGATGTAGGCGCCGCCGACGCGGACGGTTTCCGAGAACTCGCCGTCGATGTAGAGATCGTAGTTCAGGTCGAAGCGGTCGTCGCGGCCTTTGGTGACGACGGGGTTGCGGGCATCAAGCGCGCTCGGCGAGGTGTCGAGTCGCAAGAGGTAGCGTTCTATGTCCTCTTGAAAGCGCGCCACGTCACGCCTCGTGCGGTAGTCGGGGCTACACACTTCAAAGACCGACTCCCAATCCCCTGCTTGGACATGCGCCGCTTCCCGCGTGAAAATCTCGGTTATCGTCGATTTGGATACGTCGGTGAACGAAGCAGTAGGTGTCGGTTCCGGCCCGAGCGGCGGCAACGGCGTCGGCGATGCGAGGCTACCGACGGTGCCGCAGGCGACAACCGCTAATCCCGCCAATACCGGCAGGCAAATTGCGAATCTTGTCAGTAATCGAGCTATTTTGAATCGATTCCTTCCATTTCCGACGGGATTACAACGGTTTCGAGATCCTCGGAATGCGTGCTGTTGAGTGCCCATCGTCGATCCATCGTAAAGCCGATATCCAACGAGAGATGGCGGTACTCAGCAGACAGACTGTCATAGATTGCTTGTCGGATCGAATCGTGGCGAGGGACATCAAGGCGCGTCCGCGTGTGCTGTGGAATTATCACGTAGACATGTACGTGCATGTATCGTCCTACGTCCACAATCCTCAGATGAGTTTCAACGTGCGGCACGTCGGCAATCGCCGCTTCGACCCGTTCCGCTACCCGATCCTGTACCGCTTTGGGTGGTGCTTTACCGACGAGCTGACGCAGGTTGTCGCGAATCGTCTGATACGGCTGCGGTGCCGCGATTGCCACGATCGCCAGCATGATGATCGGGTCGGCGTATGGTGCCAAATCTGACCACTGCGAGTTCTGCAACAGCAGCGTCGCCACGAATGCGAACCCTACCGCCGAACTGATTAGCGTATCCACCAACCAGTTCTTCGCGTCAACGTCAACGATGGGCGATCCCGATTCCTTGGCGTATTGCCTCAATTTCCAGACGACAATTGCGCCACCGACGACGGCTATGACCGCGTAGAATATCCCGCCCTCCGCGACGACCTCCTGCCCGCCGGTCAACATCGCCCGAATCGCCGTCCAGACCGCGTAAACCATCGCAAATCCGATCAGCACTCCTTTGAAAAGGTTCAACATCGGCTCAAAGACTGCGTAGCCGAATGGATACGATTCGTCGCTCGGCCTCGATACCAGTTCGGACACGTAGAGAGTCACCAGTCCTACAGCGCCGAATGTCAGCGAGAACAGCCCATCAAGGAACACGGCGCCAGAGTGGCTCAAAATCGAGATTACGATGCCAAGTATGCCGAACACACCGCTCGCGGCTATCGAGATAATGATCGAACGTTTTTCGAGTGCCTGAGCGGTCATAACTGAGTCGCAATCCGACGATGCCAGTCTGCGAAGATTCTACGATATGCCGTTCTTTCCCCATGCCAAGGGAAGGTTAGGCGTAATGACGAACCGGTGAATGACAGCGACGCTAATCTGTGTCGTTCTGCATGATATCGATGAACTCGCGGATTGGAATCGCTGAGTACGTCGTAGTGTCGATGGTGCCGCGGGCTCCTAACTCGATCGCGATGCGCGACATCTCGCCGTTATCTGGCGCTTCGATGATCGTGACGAAGTCGTAGTCGCCCATCATGGCGTACTGGTCTACGACGTGGCAGCCACGCATCTCGACCTCATTATTCACTTCCAAGATGCGCTCCGGGTGCGTGCGAACACGATCCCGGCCGCGCTCGGTCAGCTTTGAGAACATGATGTACGTGTTGACTTTTCGTTCTGCCGATTGACTATCTGACATGTTGAAATCCCCTTTTCACTCCATCTTTGAGCCGA
The DNA here is from genome assembly GCA_963662485.1 of Dehalococcoidia bacterium. GTDB lineage: Bacteria > Chloroflexota > Dehalococcoidia > Lucifugimonadales > Lucifugimonadaceae > Bin127. The sequence goes on from OY759581.1 coordinate 1,451,795, forward strand.
CGAAACGAGACAATGCTCTGGCGGTCGGATCGGTATGGACATTGACAATCGCAGGTACGCCCGAATCGAATGCGCGCTCAAGTGCTGGTCGAATCTGCGCGGGTTCTCGCACCTCTTCACCGTGCCCTCCAAGAGCCTCGGCGATCGCGTCGAAACGCGTCCATCCCAACTCGCGCCCCGGTTTACGTACGCCCTCCACTCGTGCCGTCCAACCCTCGTTGTTCGACACCACGACGACCATTGGCAAGTTGTACCGCACCGCCGTGTCGAAATCTTGGATGTTCATGCCCAACGAGCCGTCGCCGTGAAGCGCGACCGATTGCTTGTCCGGTTTGGCCAGTTTTGCGCCGATCGCGAACGGCAATCCTACGCCCATGCATCCGGTCGCGCCGGAGTTCAGTCGATGACCCGGTTCGTGCGTCGGTATCGACTGCCGGCCGTAATGCAGTATCTCGTTGCCGTCTACGCTCAAAATCGCGTCTCGGTCCATCACCTCTCGTAGCTCTTTGCATAGCCGTAACGGATGAATCGGCACCTGATCGGAGTTCTCCAACTGTTCCGACCGCGCTTTTCGGCTCAATTCGACGTCGCACAGGTAGCCCACCCACTCCGAGTCGGCTTTCGACTTCATGCCTGTTCGGGCAATCTGTTCGTTCAACTGCTTGAGCGCGGCTTTCGCATCCGCGACGATCCCGATATCGACGCCGCGATTGTGCCCGATTTCCGACGCGTGAACATCTACCTGTATGATTTTGGCGCGTTGGGAGATTCGACGCCCAAACGTCATGATCCAGTTGAAGCGAGTGCCAATCACCAAAACGGCATCAGTCTCGCGGAACGCGGTCGATCGCGCCGCCGGGAAGGATACCTCGTGATCCTCGGGCACCATTCCTCTAGCAATCGGCGTCGTGTAGAACGGAATCCCAGTGCGGTCTACAAATTCGCGCAGTTCATCCCACGCGCCAGACCACCAAGGTCCGCTACCCGCGAGCAAGATTGGGCGATCCGCCTCTGACAGTATCTTCACCGCTTGGGCAATCTGATCCGGGTCACCGCTAGGGCTAGAGACGTTGACGGCGCGACTGGGCACCACCGCGTCGCCCTCCTCAACCTCGCCATAGAGGACATCCTCGTTGCACTCGACGTAAACCGGACCCGGTCGATCGCTCATCGCGGTTCGAAACGCGGTCGATATGTGTTCTGGAAACCTCGCGGGATCGGACGGACGGATAACCGATTTCGACACTGGAGCGAAGATATTCGGCAGGTCTACCTCTTGGAAACCGTCGCGATACACGTCGCGCAGAGGCCCTGCACCGCCAAGCGTCACCATCGGCGCGTTGTCGATGAATGCGTTGTAGATGCCGGTCAGCAGATTGAGCGTGCCGGGTCCCGATGCCGAAGTTGTGACACCGGGTGTCCGCTTGATTCGGGCGTAGGCATGCGCCGCCATCGCCGCCGCTTGTTCGTGGCGAAAATCGACCGTCCGGATGCCGAAATCCTCCGAGTTGTTGACGATCTCGTAGTTTGGTCCACCCATCAAGTAGAAGAGACAGTCCGCGCCCTCCTCTTTGAGAGTGCGGGCGATCAAGTAACTACCATCAACCTTGGGCATGTTCTGGGCAAAAATCCTGATTCGTCATCAACCAACGCCAAAGCGCAACTACATTCTATTCGCAACGAGCACACGTAAGAGGGTTCGACCAGACGGGCCGGCCTCCCCACTCTCGGAGCCTTATGCGCTAACATTGACGCGAACGGGAGAACGCGACGAAATTTCGATTGTGGGTTAATCGCAATCGCGACGAGGAATAACCGAACCATGATGAAACCAGATTCGGTCGAGCCGCTCGACGGTTACGCGATCTGGATCAAGTATCCCGACGGCGTGGAGGGACGGATAGACCTCGCACACCTAGCCGGGCGCGGCGTATTTCAGGCTTGGGAAGACCGCGAGTTTTTCGAAGGAGTCGGAATCGACGAATTCGGTGCGATCAGTTGGAGCGAGGATATCGATCTTTGCCCCGACTCGCTATACATGAAACTGACCGGGCTACCGTTCGAACAGGTCATCGCAAGAGCCGCTTAAACCCCGTTGCCCCGGATACTTCTGTAATTCCGAGCCAAACCCCTGTCATTCCGAGCGCAGCGAGGAATCTCAATGCGCGGTACGACGACTCCAATGGAGATTCTTCACTCCGCTGCGCTACGTTCAGAATGACATGAACCAAACTATCCCAGCGTTTCACGCAACCGCATGGCGGCTTGTTCGGGGAAGGATGCCATGTAACGGAGTGGGTCGTCTGGACGGGTTGAACCGTCGTCGCGCATGGCTTCGGTGAGAAGCGTGACGCCTGAATTGAAGTCGTCGATGTGGATGTATTCCGGGATGATCGAACCGTCATCTTCGGTGTTGTGCCAAGCGCCGAGAGGGAACGAGGTGCCGGTGACACTGTAGCCATGTGCCTTGAACGCGCTCGCTTCGCAGCCGCCAGCACCCATCAACGCGCGTTGCACCTTGAAACCGTCAGTATCGCCCCGTTCCGTGATTCGACTCACCGCCGCGTGCAATACCGACTCGGCATCGTGATCGAACGTCGTCGCACGGTCGCCAACGCGGATCACGATCCCATCACCTTGCTTGGCAACATTGCTCTTTAGGCTCGTTTCGACGGATACGACGACCGCTTCTTTCTCAATCACTTCATCGCCGGCGGCAAGCGCGGCACCGACCAGGCCTACCTCTTCGGCGCGGGTGAACAATCCGACTACCGGACGTTGGTTCGACCCGTCTTTGCGAATCTCAATGAGACCTGACAATATCGCCGCGCACCCCGCGAGGTCGTCGAGTTGACGTCCGCGAATCAGGTCACCCTCCATGCCGAAACTGGGTACGTCCAGCAGAACTGGCGCGGGATATTCCAAATCCGACGGTTTGCGGTTCATCGGGATGTAATCGGGCTTAATCAACACGCGATCGGCGCGGGCGAATCGACTGCCACGAATTCGGCGCAACATGCTGTGAGACTCGATCGTTCCGTAGATGTCCAATCCGTCGCGGGTCAAGACGTGGACGCCCATGCCGACATCGTAGGCGCGTTCGCCAAGCCCACCGCGCGGTTCGGCGAGGATCAGCTCTTCCGCGTCGTCGTCATCACTAACAGGGACTGCTTCCATAGCCTCGAAACCCGGATGATCCATGTGCGCCACGAAGACTAAAGCCGGCACATCACGCGGGCTCGGCAAAACCGCGAAAATGTTGCCCCATCGGTCGGTGCGCGAGTTGATCTCGGCACCGTTCAGGATGCGCGATATCTCCCGCGCAACCCGTCTCTCATGATACGAAACGGACGGTTGCAGACATAGTGCTTCGAGGATTTCGATCGCTTGCATGTTCAGAAATCATACCCAATATCGAACCGTCAACGGTGTACAATCCGCTACGATGCCGCCAATTGCCCGACGCGGCACGCGCAATCGAGGTTTCAACGACATGCCCAACGTTCTAGTCCTGTCCGGCCCTGCCCTTCCGCTTTTGAAGATGGCGGAGGAGATGAAACCTGAAGGCTACGACTTGAACGTCTGCACCGCCGATACCGACGCTGAAGACGTAGACCGAATCGCTTCTGAAGCCGATTTCGTGTTGGCATTTGGGCATGGCGTCGATGAAGCGATACTGCGCGCTGGCGAGAATCTCAAACTCGTTCAACTCTGTTCCGCTGGCTACGACGGCGTCAACTTGCGAGTTGCCGGAGAGCTGGGCATTCCCGTCGCCAACAACGGCGGGGCCAACGCTATACCGGTCGCGGAGTTCGCGATGACGCTGATCTTGGCGTGCCACCGTCATTTGCCGATCGCGCACAACGACACCCGCGACGATGCATGGATGCGACCCGAGATTGACGGCTACGATTCGTACGAGCTTCTCGGCAAGACAGTAGGTATCGTCGGCGCAGGACGGATCGGTTCGACCCTCGCCCGATTGTTGCGAGGATTTGAGACGGAAACGCTGTACACCGACTTGGTGCGCTCTGAAATCGCCGAGTCTTACGGCGCGCGACGCGTCGACCTCGACGAGTTACTCATCGAATCCGATGTCGTGTCATTGCACACCAACTTGAACGCGTCGAGTCGGAAACTGATCGGTGCGCGCGAACTCGGACTGATGAAAAAAAGCGCGTTGCTCGTCAACACCTGCCGTGGGCCCGTCATCGATGAAGCGGCGTTGATCGAGGCGCTACGCAACAAAGAGATTTGGGGCGCCGGTCTTGACGTATTCGAGATCGAACCAGTCGAAGCCGACAATCCGCTGCTCACGATGGACAATGTCGTAGTCGCTCCGCACGTCGCCGGCAAGAGTTGGGAATCGTACCCGCGCCGTGTTGAGTTCGCGTTCTCGAACATGCAAAGAGTTTGGCGCGGCGAAACGCCCGAAAGCGTCGTCACCGAAGATTGAAACGTTAAACTTCACTATCACAACGAGAAAAGAGGAGACACCAAATGTCAGGCGATGGAATCAGGATCTTGTATCTAGGACCCGAAGGCGGCGACACTCACGACGCTAGCTCGACCGAGCAACAGTCGCGCGCCGCGACTGAGTACGGCGCGGAGTTCGTGCGCTACTCAGGTCACAGCGAAGGCGAGTTGATCGAGGCGCTCAAAGACGCCGACTGCGCGATTAACCAAGGGCACGGCTGGGACCCATCGCTGTTTATCCACATGGGCAACAACGGCCGATGCAAGGGTCTAGTCTCGTTCGGGCATGGTTACGACGGCATGGACCTTCAAACCGCAGCGGAGAATGGCGTCGTCCTGTCCAACACCGCATCGTTCGGCACTGAGGAAGTCAGCAACCAGACGATGATGCACTTCCTGATCTGCTCTCGCAAGTTCGTGTTGCACGACAAACTCGTCAAGGCTGGCGAGTGGACGCGGCAATACCTGCCGCCGATGGGACACATCGCAGGACAGACCTTCGGCATCGTCGGTATCGGCAACATCGGACGCGCCGTAGCCCGCAAGGCGCAGGCATTCGGGCTCAACGTCATCGCCTTTGACCCCTACCGTTCGTCGTGGGATGCGAAAGAGTATGGCGTGGAGATTGTGCCGACGCTGAACGAGGTCGCCGAGCGATCCGACTACGTCTCCCCTCACGTCTACCTCGATGAAGGCACGTATCACATGTTCAGCGACGACTTTTTCTCCGCGATGAAGCCGACGGCGTACTTCCTCAACTGCTCACGTGGTCCGGTGGTGGATGAAGCCGCGTTGATCCGCGCATTGCAGAACGGCGAGATCGCCGGCGCAGGTTTGGACGTCTTTGAGCAGGAACCGGTAGACCCGGACAACCCGTTGCTCAAGATGGACAACGTGAGCGTCACCAATCACTACGCTTCCTACAGCGAGATCGCGTGGGAACGCGCCAACACCCAACTCGGCGAAGAAGCGGTCCGCATCGCCGACGGCTACTGGCCCATGTCGCTCATCAACCCCGAAGTAAAGCATCACGCACCCGCGCGCAAAGACCCCATCTCGTGGGAAGTGATGATGGCAAATCGTTGATTCCCAGACGATTCTGGGCAACGAGGCGGTAGGGATTGGGAAATGACCGATTGGCGCATGGAAGAATTCGACGCGCTGATCCCTGAATCACTGAAGGACAGATCCGGAAGGGTTTTCTATTCAGGGAGAAGGGCTTTCGAGTCACCTTCAAGCGTCTATATCCTCGGCATCAATCCGGGCGGAAAACCGCCGCAAGGCGGGGGCGAAACCGTGTGCGAACACACCGCACAGGTACTCGCCTGCGAAGATCACGGCTGGAGCGCGTATCAAGACGAATCTTGGGGACCAAATCTCAAACCCGGTTCGAAAACGTTTCAGAAGAGGGTGCAATACCTTTGCAACAAGATCAGCATGGACGTTCGCGATGTGCCGGCAAGCAACGTCATTTTTGAGCGGTCGAGTGATTTTGCGAGTTTGGGTGGCAGTGCCAAATGCGTTGCCAAAAAGTGTTGGCCTTTTCATCGAAAGGTGATCGACACACTTGGGGTGCGGGTCGTCGTCTGTCTTGGCGTGAACGCTGGACATTACGTTCGCCAGAAACTGAACGCGGACTGCGGAATCGGAGAGTTCGTAGAAAAGAACAAACGTAGATGGCGAAGCCGTATTCATAAAAGTCCCGACGGTATCCAAGTCGTGACGCTCGCACACCCAAGCCGCTCGGATTGGACAAAACGTGCATCGGACCCGACACACTTGGTTGTCCAAGCTTTGGACGATCTCGGTCAGCAGCAACCGTGACCAAACCTCGGCGACCGAGTTTTGGTAAGTACCAACCATCCGCCTGATGCGTGTAAACTAACCGACACGTAAGTTACCACCGAAAGGATTCCACCCCCGATGGCAGAACACAAAGTCCTAGTGATGGGCATCGACGAGAATGATCCCCTCGATTACGAGCGCGCCGAGATGGCGGACTTGGATGTCGAATTCGTAAAGGCTAATCCGCAATCTGAGGGCGAGGCGATCGAGCTGGTGCGCGACGCCGACGCGCTGATGATGCGCTCTACGCCTTACTCTGGTGAGCAGGTGCTCCGTGCCGCCGAAAAAGCGCAAGTCCTAGCCGTCTACTCCCACGGCTTCAACCAGATCGATACCGATGTCTGCAATGAGATGGGCATCATCATCACCAACGGCGCCGGCATGTGCATGGAGGAAGTCTCCAACCAGTCGGTAACCATGATCCTGTGCTTGAACCGGCAACTCATCCAGTACAACGAACGGACGAAAGCCGGCAAGTGGGGGCGCGGTGAGATGCCAACCATCGAGCCGATTGACCAACAGGTTCTCGGGCTCGTCGGCCTCGGCAACATCGGCAGACAGGTCGCCCGCAAGATGTACAACGGTTGGCGCATGAAGGTCATCGCGTACGACCCCTACTGCCCGCCTTGGATCGCGCAGGAATACGCCGTCGAGCAGGTTTTCTCGCTCCATGAACTCTTCGAGCGTTCCGACTACGTCTCGGTGCAGGTGCCGCTCAACAAAGAGACGCACCACATGATCCGCAAGGAACATTTCGACTGCATGAAGCCGACCGCTTACTTCGTCAACGTGTGCCGAGGCGCAGTCGTCAGGGAAGTCGACCTCATCGAGGCGCTCCGAGAGGGCAAGATGCGTGGCGCAGGTCTTGACGTGTTTGAGCAAGAGCCGGTAGACCCTGACAACCCGCTTTTGAAGATGGGCAACGTCATCGTCGCTCCGCACTCCGCTGGTCAATCGACACGCTCCGCATGGCTCGCCCGACAGCGCGCCTCTCAGCAAGTCGCCGCCGTCCTGCGCGGCTACTGGCCATCCGCCGGACAGAACGCCGAAGTCGCAAGCTCGCTCAAGCGCCGCGACCGCATGCAATCCCTAGAACCCAAGCTAGAGGCATCCCGCGAGGTGTTGCCAATGTCGGTGCTGCCAGAGGGACAGTAGGGCTACGGGCTTAAGGACCGGCCAAAACGAGTTGTGAAACCGCTCACGCGCCGCGAGAATGACGACTGAACCTCGACATCCGCCGATCCATATCGAGTTCGTTGACGAACCTGTAGAAGCGCCATGTCCTGACTGCGGCACGATTTTGGTCACGGAAAGGATTTGGCGCAACTACACAGACGATTGGCAACCCACCGACGACATTCAATCATTGGACAGTTGCTCGTCTTGTCGTGCAGAGAAAAGGGCGAAATGGGAAGCACATAAAGCCGAGGTTGCGCGCCAGGAAGCCGAGCGAGAAGCGAGACGTCAGGAGATTTTCGCGCGTTCCAAGACGGCTGAACCCGTGGAACGTCAACTAGGCTTCGGCAGACTGGACTCGTGAGTCCGAAGCGCGAAGTTCAAAATCAATTGACCGACGCGCCCGAAACTTCAGGACGCGCTTTGCCGCCATGCACCGACGGTTCAGCGCACCACTTCCTAGCTAGTAACCGCACCCCTTCCAACGTTTCCTGATCGAAACCTAGTAGTTCGAGTATCACTGCCCGGTCGAGCGAATTTCGGTTCGGATCGACGTCGGCTCGGTAAGCGGGTAGCAACTTCGTGTGACGAAACTCCCGAAAGATTCGCTCGGCGTCGGCAAGTTGTTCGTCCGATATTTTTCTCAGGTCAAGCGTTGGCATCGAGGGAGCGACAGTGATTTTCAACGTTGCTTTGCTCGATTGCTGGCGATTTGAGTGCCACCAATACGACACCAGACCTAACGTGCAGTTACTCCAAAGGGTGAACAAAAAGTCGTAGCGGTCGTCTTTAAACTTGATGTTCGGCCACACCCGGCCGCCGGCAGACCGTTCGTCGGTGAATGCGACCGTCAACGCCTGAGAACCGAAAGTGAATTCTGAATTCAGATGACATCGGCTCGTTGTAGCCCATAACTCAGCCGCCTTTGTCTCCATGCCGCGCCGCACCCGAAGTTGAGAGTCTGGTTGACATATCATCCGGTTCTCCGACCGCGCGTTATGGTTCCACAAAGCTGGGTAACTTGCCGCGATCGCTGGCGGTGATTTTTCAAAAGGTCCGCTATGTGAGTCGCTGATGAATAGCTGGGAATCTAATCCTCTGGTTCCGATTTCGCCGATGGTCGTTATCGGAATCGAGATTGGGGTTGGTTGCGCGGGTAACCACAAGTGCCCGTTAGAAAGCGCATAGGCCGTCTGCGCGACCGAGGCATCGCGTAGGCGCGCCGCCGCCCACCCAACTTCAACCTGATGGATCGGCGCGTCTAACGCCTCGCCCGCAACCGCGTCACCGCAGTACGACACTTCGCCACCGAAAGGACCGTCTTCCAATTGACGGTCTACGCCAGTCTTTGCTAGCGATTTGGAAACTGCCAAAGACTGCGAAACATCATTCGGTCTACTCGATAAAGAAACGAAAGCTGCACGGTTCGCCCGCGCAGCCTTATTCCCTCTTTTGCGAGCTACAACCAAGCATTCAGCCATTCCGGTGTCTGACGAAAACGACATGCCGTCTCTGACTCCCGCGATGCTGACGATCGAGACATCCTCGTACTTTGCATCGATCAACCTTCGGAACTTTGTCCAGGAGGGACCGTTGATCGCACTGAATGGCAACACCAACGCGAGGACTCCGCCAGGTTTCAGTTTGATATGCCCCAATGCCGAGAACGCTGAACCAAGTCCGGCATGACCGTGGTAGCAAGTGTCCGCTGTTTTTTCTCGCAATCGTTGTGACATCGACTTCTGTTCTTCGTGCGTGGCGTTGAAAGCTGCGAACGCTGCGTTTCGCACTCCTACTCTCGAATCGTAGTGTTTCGTGTTGCTCGTAAACGGCGGATTCATCACCACGAGATCGAAGCCTTCGTCCGGTATTTCGACGGTCACTTGCGCCGATGTCTCTTCTCCTGCACTGCCCGTGCGGAGCGCTGGATCGCTCGTGTTAAACAGCGTCATGATTGACGACGATTGCAACAACTCCAACGAACCGATGGACACAGTGCCGTCGCGTTGCCGTCCGTACGGCATGGTGTAAAGCCGCGAACCGTCAAAGCGAACGCTTGGGAACATGCCTGACAACGTCGCGCCGGTGATGTGGATCGCCGACGGCATCACGTCGCACCCATAGAGCACATCCTCGATCATTGCCTTGTGCAGGTCTTCGGCGCGCCCACCAGCGTTTTCGTGGCGCGTGGATATCTGTTCATATACGGCAGCGAGCAAAGCACCGGTGCCGCAAGCAAAATCTCCGATTGTTAACTTGCTTAACGCGTCGGCATCTGACCAGTCGATACCTTCCAACTTCGACAACGCGACGCGCGCCAAAAGCGCGGCGGATGATGGGAGCGTGTAAAACGTCGCCAGATACTTGCGATCAGCGATGAGACGTTGAAACATGCGCCCAGTGAGGTCGTGGGCGATGTTGGCACCGGACGCAATCACTCGTTGCGCGGTGTCGCGGAGAGTGCGGAGTATCGCCGCTGCCGCTTCGACGTCAAGTTGAAAGATGATGTCCCGGGCGATCGCGAAGATTGGCCAGTAGTTGATCTCGAGAATCTGCCGCCAAGCCGCCAAAACCTCATCTCGGGGATTTTCTACCTCCGGACCCGCGACTTGATCCACCTGTTTGACCCCTGGATGCATCCCGGCGACGCGATTGTGGAAAATCATCGCGTTGGCTACGATTGCACATGCCATGCGACGCGTCTGCAACACATCTGACAAGCCCAACAGCTTTGCGATTTCCAGAGTTACATAAGGTCTCTGTTGTGCCACTCTGTTGAGGGTGCCAGTAGCGATCTCAATGCCAGTTTCGAGATGGTTCGATGCCGCCTCAACCGCTCGTTGAGGAACGGAGATCAAGCGCACCATGTCTGCGATGTCCTCGCAAGATCCTTCCAACCATCCCGATACCGGAAATCGATCGCCGTTTTCATAGTGAACGGCGTACGAGAACTGGGCGGTCCGAGTCGCAGCATCGAGGTCGGACGACGTCCTCAACTCTTGCGGATAACGCAGAGCGATCACCGACTCGATAACTCGGCTATCGCCTGCGGTGCGCAAACCCAAACGCGTGCGCGCGTCGTTTTCGACTGTTGAACCCGGAAAATACTCCCCTTCAATGATTACTGGGGCGCGATCGTGCGCATTTATCAAGATGTCGGGCTGTAACGCCGAGTTGTCGACGATGACGCCCGTGTTCTCGTAGATCACGTCGCAGGTTGGCAACATACCCGCGAGGATGCGTCCTAAAGCGCCGTTCACGCTTGGTTCGGTATGTCGGGGTGCGGTGGTGATCGCACTGCTCCTAGGTCGACGCAGTCGTTTCAGGGTCTGTTTTCGGAGTCTATCCCTGAACTAGCGTTTGCTTTGATCTGGTTGGCGGAAACTGTCCAGACTTGGACATGCCCTACCCTCCCAGATAGACGACGGTTAGGACGATGACGCCGGTTGACAGTGTGAAGATGGCAAAGGGCCAGAGGACGAGCGATCCGATGCGTCTCACGAGCCACATGAAGACGCTTATCGCGGCGTATGACGCGATGAATGCGACGACAAAGCCGATGGCGAGTTCCTCCCATCCCGGCAACCTTTCGGACGGTGAGGCGGTAACTTCGACGATTGATGCCAACGCCGCGATCGCGATCACGGGCGCGGAAAGCAGGTATGAGTAGCGAATGGCGGCGACCAGAGGCATACCGCGCGTCAATCCGGCGGAAATCGTGACCGCCGAACGCGACACACCGGGCAATAGTGCCGCGGCCTGCGCCAAACCGATAACCAACGCGTCCATATAGTCGATCACCTTTGACCGAACTCGCCGGTCTTTGCCCGAAAGTCGCTCGGTGTTGTAGTGAAATCCCATCATCAACGCGCCTGCGGTAACGATGAACATCCCGCCTGCGACTTGCGGCGCGCGCACCGTCTCGGATGCCAAGACGGGAAACAGCGCGGCTCCGATAGCGATCGCCGGCAGACTACCGAGTCCGACCGCCTTCAGCAAGTTGCGCGCCGGCATTGACATACGAATTGAGAGCCGACGGCGCAAATCTCCGATCCTCCGATGCTGTTCGAGCGTCTGCATCGACCAAAGATCGTCATCGCCTCCGAGCGCAACGTCTCGCCCAAGCCGCGCGACGTAGAGAATGTGCATCCAGTCACGCCGGAAAAAGATCGCCATCGCCACCAAGGATCCGAGGTGAACAGTCGCATCGAACGCGGCCGGTGGTGTGTCCCACCCCAGCGCCCAAGACGCAATAATCATGTATCCGCTGCTGCTGATCGGCAACAACTCGGTCAAACCCTGCATCAACGCAAGAGTGACTATCTGGATAATCGACATAACCCAATCAATTGTCTAATGAAAAAGCGCGCCTAACGACGGTACGCGGGAGTTGATGGCAAGTCTCCAAGGGGCGTTGCGGCGCGCAGTTCGCCAGAAACTCGCCGGCGCGTTCGATTCATCGGTGGATGAAAACCGTTCGCGTGGTAAATTGGATGGTGCTTTGTAACTCGTGATTCGTTGATGTCATGTCCAAGAAACCGCCGATAGTAACGCGCATCGAAACGTTGCGCCACCCTGCTTACTCAAAGATTTTCTGGGTTCGGGTCTACACCGACGATGGGCGCGTCGGATTGGGCGAGACATCGTTCAGTCCGAAGACCGTCGAAGCATGGTGCCATGAGGACGGCGCGGAATACCTGCTAGGCAAAGACGCGCGGCAGGTGGATCTGCACTGGAGTGCGTTGAGCGGTCACGGCGGCAAGGTGATCGGCCGCGCTTCCGACATGAGCGGGTTGTCCGCAATCGACATGGCATTGTGGGACCTCTACGCGCAGCGAGCAGGGGTTCCGCTTTATGAAGCACTTGGAGGTTTGAGCCGACCGTCGATTCGTGTGTACAACACCTGCGCCGGCTACTCTTACGGCGTGAACCGCGTCGGCAGGCTGCCGGTAGGCGACGTAGACCATCGTCCCGAGCATCAATACGAAGATCAGCAAGCGTTTCTGACCGATGCTGGCGCGCTCGCCGATGACCTTTTGTCTGAGGGTTACACCGCGATGAAGATCTGGCCTTTCGATCAAGTTGCGGAAAAGTCGCGTGGGCAATTCATATCCGGTCCGGACCTCGAGATGTGCACCGAGCCGTTCCGGCTGATTCGTGAAAAAGTCGGCAACAAAATCGATGTGATGCTGGAGATGCATTCAACGTATAACCTGCCCTCCGCCGTTCGCATCGCCAAAAACGTCGAACCGTACGATCCGTTTTGGTTTGAAGACCCAGTGCCGATGGACAACATCGATACTCTAGTTCAGTTCCGGCGGTCTACGAACGTCGCTGTCACGGCGTCTGAGACGGTCGCGACGCGCTGGGCATTCCGCGAGATGTTCGATAAGCAGGCGATGACGATTTGCATGTTCGACATATCGTGGGTCGGCGGGATATCGGAAGCGAAACGTATCACGGCGATGGCGGAGGCGTATCACATGCCCATCGCGCCGCATGACTGCGTCGGACCGGTCACATTCATGCACTCGGTCCACCTATCGCTCAACGCGCCGAACGCTCTCATTCAAGAGACAGTGCGAGCTTTCAACGTGTCGTGGTACCGGGAAATTGTCGACAAACTCCCGGTGATTGAGAATGGATTTGCGCTACCGCCTGAAGGGATCGGCGCGTGTCAATCGCTGTTAGATTCATTCGTCAACCATCCAGAAACCGAGATCCGCGAAAGTAACCTATGAATGCGTGAGTAACCGACAGCTTGACGCCCGCGGCGCGGCAGGCATCCTTTACGGTTAGCATGAAACCAGATTCCTGAACGGCGATCGTCAATCGCATCACCAATCGCAAGGAGCGACCAAATGGCATACAAAATAGCCGACCCCATCCAGATGTTCGTTTCGCCCGGACCCAAGCCCAACGGTCTGCAAGCCGCAGACGACGGGCTCTGGTACATCGACCAAGGCAACAACCACGTCTACAAACTCGACTGGCAAACCGGCGAGACATTGTTCGAGGCACCGACTGAGACCGAACATTCCAGCGGCATCACGATAGACGACGACGGCAACGTCTGGATCGCATCGACCTACTCATGCGACATATACGTCGTTGACCGCGAGACTGGTGCGACGATCGACCGATTCGATTCTCCAGGCGCCGGTATCAACGCAACGAGGGAAGGGTTTGACGAGTCTATGGGGCGCGCGGCGCAACCGACCGGCGACCATGGTCTGGAGTGGAAAGACGGTCACATCTACATCGCATCGCCACCTTCGCAGTTCGTCCACGTCGTCGAGGCCGCGACTTGGAAAGAGGTCCACCGCTTCAAGGCACCGGGATACCGTGTGCACGGCATCGCATTCGCTGAGGAAGAGGGGCACATGTGGGTCTCTGACACCTCATTCGGCGTTGTGTGTCGCCAACGCATCGATGACGGCCGCTGCTACGACGTGTTTCGCGTGCCGCATCCGGTCCAGGTGCACGGCATGACGATCAAAGACAATCGACTTTGGTACGCGGACGACCGAGGACCAATCGGCTGGCTAAGCGTCAGCATGGAACCCGATTTCTAGTCGCAAAACCAACCGTAGGTGTTTCGCCACTTTGGTTTGTTGAACCGCGCGGCGCGTGATAACGTGCTTTTAGTCGGTTCGATCTCTGTAACCTGAGGAGCGAAACCTTGCGGTGGCTGCGTCCGATACCGCAGGACTGGATACCGTGGCACCTGCTGCTCTTCATCGCGCTGTTCGCGATGGGAATGGCGATGCGCGCGGTCGAAGAGTTGCCGGCACATCCCCACGGGGATACGGTTGGTTTCGCGAACGCCATGATCGATGGCGCAGTATCGGTTATCGTAGTATCAGCGGCAATAAGCACAACAATCGTGGAGGGTGCTTTGATATTCGCAGAAAAATACCTCAAACACCGCTATGAAGTAGGCCTCGAGGAGGGCGTCGAAAAGGGCCGTGTCGAAGGTCGCGAAGAAGGCCAAGACACGGAACGGCAACGCTGGGTCGAATGGTTCGCTCGAAAAGATGCTGCCGAACTTGCTGGCGAGGAGTTCAACGAACCAAGGCCATCTGAGAATGGTCACGCGAATGATAAGGGTTGAATGCCTTTTTCACCGTACTGGCCTCGTCATTGACATCAAGATAAAACCTGCGCTAACGTCTGCCGACTCGATTGCCCCATCAGGGAACTTTTGCGATGATTTTCGCAGAAAAATACCTCCAACACCGCTACGAAGTCGGCCTCAAGGAAGGCTTCAAGGAAGGCTCGTATGCTGAGCGCAAACGTTGGGTCGCATATGCGGAACGGATGGAGAAGGCGGAGGAAGCCGGCGAGGAGTTCAACGAACCGCCACCGCCAGAGATAAGGCGTCCTAAAACCATGGAATCAATAATCCGGGCAGCGTATCGGGAACATTTTGGGTGAACGTAGCTGCCCCGAACGCACCTTTGACCACCACAAAGCTCAAGCAAAGGAAAAATCGTTTTGACCAAAATCCTCGTAACTGGCGGCTCAGGCAAGATGGGCCAGGTAATCATTCGCGATCTCTTGGCGAACGGATACGATGTTGTAAGCACCGATCGCAAACCGCCAGTGTCTACGGACGGTTTCGAGTTCATCTCCGCTGATGTCACAGATCCTGACGAGGCGCTGCGCGTGATGGATGGTTGCGACAAGGTGATCCACATGGCGGCGATTCCCAATCCGCTCATCGAATCGGAGTGGGAAGTCTTGCGCGTCAACACGATGTCAAACTGGGCGGTACTCGAAGCCGCCGAAAAACACGGCATTCGAAATATCGTCATGGCATCGAGCATCAACGCGATTGGCGCCGCTTTTTCCCGCCATCGAGTGACGCGCCCTTATTTCCCAATCGATGAAGAGCAAGACACGCTCTGCCAAGACTCTTACGCGATGTCGAAATGGTACGGCGAGATCATGGCGGACACGTTCGTGCGACGCAATCTGGGCGAGATGCAGATTGCGTCGATGCGATTCCACTGGCTGGGTAGTAAAGAAGAGCAACTCGAACGGAAAAACTCTCGCACCGACTACCGGACCAACCCGCTGCGACGTAACGGGATGGATTTCTGGGGTTATTCGGACATCGAGGAATCCGCGGTGGCATGTCGCTTCGCGATCGAAAAAGAATGGGAAGGTCACGAAGCATTCTTTATCAACGCCACCGACACTTTCCTCGACGTCCCGACCGAGGAAGCGATCGCGGTGGCTCACCCTGAAGCCGAGATTCGTTCGCCGTTGCCCGGCTACACCTCGGCGATCAGTCCGGCCAAGGCGAAACGCGTCTTGGGTTGGGAGCAGCAGCACAGCTGGCGCGACCTTTAGTCAAACGCTTTCCTTCGACCGCGATCAAAATGTAAACCGAGGAGGACACCGCGATGCCTGAATCAATCGTCGGCAAGGTGCAGACCGTCCAAGGGCCGATAGATCCGAGCGAAGTCGGAGTGACGCTCACGCACGAGCATCTGCTGATCAATTTCTTGTGCGTTTTGCAAGAGATGCCGGGCGCGGGCAACCGGGGACGCATGAATGAACCGGTATCTATCGAGAACCTGTGGTGGGTGCGCCATTACTGGAACAGCAACATCGACAATCTCCAGCTGACCGATATTGAACTCACCACTCGCGAGGCTAAGGAATACTACGACGCGGGTGGCTCCACCATCGTCGATGTGACCTCAATTGGGATCGGTCGCGACCCGGTGGCACTCTTCAACATCTCGCGCGCCACTGGCTTGAACATCGTTATGGGCGGCGGGCACTACGTCTATCTGACGCACGGCGAGGACATACAGAACGCGGACGTCGATCAACTCGCGGAGCTGATCATCAACGACGTAACCAATGGAGTTGACGACACTGGTGTCAAGACTGGGATCATCGGCGAGATCGGAAACTCTTGGCCCTGGGAGGAAACGGAAAAGAAAACTCTCGAGGCAGCAGTCATGGCACAGCGAGCGACGGGTGCTCCCCTGCTTATCCATCCCGGCCGAGACAATCACGCGCCTATACAGTTGCTAGAAGCCGTCGAACGCTGGGGTGGTGATCTATCTCGCACGGTGATGGGACATATCGAACGCACGATTTTCGACCGCGGCGTATTGGACGAAGTTGCGGATACCGGAGCCTTCATGAACTACGACCTATGGGGGCACGAATCGACTTACTATCCGATGCGCCCCGACACCTACATGGCATCCGACCAACATCGCATCGAACAGGTCGAACACCTAGTAGCCAGCGGTCATGTCAACCAAGTTCTCCATGCACACGATATGTGCTCAAAACATCGCCTAAAGGCGTACGGCGGGCACGGTTGGGACCACATCGTTGCACGCGTAGTGCCAAGATTCCGCGCCCGCGGTATGCCGGAACGCGACATCGACACGATGCTGATCGACAATCCTACGAGGTTGCTCACGTTCGTCGAACCGAGCGGTTGATCGGGGATTTTCAGCGCACGAATCGCCATTTTTGTCGATCAACAAAACTTGGATGTTCAGCGATCCGTAATCCAATAAGCTCTGTTGGATAGAATCGGTACTACGTGCTACCGTGCCCCCGTAGCTCAACGGACAGAGCGAGAGACTTCTAATCTCTAGGTTGCGCGTTCGAATCGCGCCGGGGGTGCCACCCTCTCCCCTCTTTACTTTCCGATGGATCGGGTCGACTCTCTAGGTTCCGCCTCCGAAACCTTCGGAAGTGCGTCGCGTCGCGTCGGCATCGCTGTCGATTCATGTGCTTTGCTGACATCGGAGTACGCCGAAGCGAACCGCATCGCAATCGCAAATATGCGGATCAATGTCGGCGATGAAGAGTTTGAAGATCAAGCGGATTTCGACTACATTCCCCTGTACCGTCGTGTCTCGGAGGACCCTAGCTTGCGCGCGTCGATCGCGGCACCGAAGCCGGTTGATTGGCTTACAACGATTAACCAAGCCGCCGATGGTGTCGATTCCATCGTCTGCGTGACGGTCGCCGCTGGTCTCAGCGCATCGTACGACTCGGCGCGCGTTGCGGCGCAGATGGCAAAGTCGTCAAACCCTGATGTCGGTGTGCGAGTCATCGATTCAGGGACGATTTCCGGGGCTTTCAAACTGATGATGTTGCAACTAGTTGATGCCGTCGGTCCCGATACGGACGCGGACGGCATTGCAAACTTCATCGCCGACACGAAACCCAAGCTCCGAACCGTTGCAGCAATCGACTCGCTTGATCGCATCGACCAGATCGCCCGCGCACCAAAGTTTGCCCTCAGGATGGCGTCGCGCCTGAGCATCAAACCAGTCCTGACTTTCGACGACGGTGGATTTCACATGGCGGGGATGCCGGCAACGACGAGGTTGGCTCATCGACGAATCTTCAAAACTATCGAAGACGACGTGGAAGAGACACCGGCCCGGTTCGTCGTCCTGCACGTAGACGCCGAGGATCGAGCCGAAGTGGTCGCGTCTGAGATCCAATCGCGTTTCGATTGCCAGTACATCGAAGTCGCCGATTTTCACCCGTTTATCGGACTGTACGCCGATCGCGGTGCCGTCGGAGTCGCTTGGCAACGAGTCTGACGCGTCAAAACTGAGGCAAAAACGGTTCTGGCACTTGGTATCCTAGTTACGCAAGTGGCGCGTACCCACAAACCGCGAACATACAACGAGGTCCGAACTTGGACTTTGCGAACTACCAACTTGAAGCGTCGATCTACGACGAGATGTTCAACACTGACGGCTCACCCCGTCAGCATTGCCGCGAACTGTACAAGACGCTGTTTGAGTTGACCGATACTGATCTCTTGGAGATGCAGGAACGGGTAACGCGTTCGTTTTATCAAGAAGGGATCACATTCATCGTCTACGGCGACGAGGCGGCAACTGAACGAATCATCCCGATCGACAGTGTCCCCCGCCTAGTGCCTCAAGCCGAATGGCGGCACATCGAATCCGGTCTCGATCAGCGGCTGCGAGCGCTGAACCGATTTCTCGAGGACGTCTACAACGACGCGAAGATCATCGCCGACGGTGTGATACCTACCGATGTCGTGCGCGGTTGTCCGCAGTACCGTATCGAAATGCGCGGCCTGTCGGCACCACACGGTGCATGGGTCTCAATCTGCGGCACCGACCTTATCCGCACCAATGATGGATACGCAGTCTTGGAGGACAACCTCCGAGTTCCTTCCGGCGTTTCGTACATGATCGAGACGCGCAAGGTGATCAAAGCAAACTTCCGAAACGCTTATCGGGGCTCGCAAGTTCTTGATGTCGAACACTACGGACGACTTCTGCACCAGACTTTGACCGAGCTCGCGCCATCCGGCGTGACCGACCCGACCATCGCCCTGCTAACCCCCGGTGTCTATAACTCCGCGTTTTACGAGCACATGTTTTTGGCACGAGAAATCGGCGCGGAGTTGGTCGAAGGACGCGACCTGCTCGTCAACGATGGTTTCGTCTTTATGCGAACGACGACCGGTCTGCGTCGCGTCGATGTGATTTACCGACGCGTGGACGACGATTTTCTTGACCCGATCGTGTTTCGACCAGATTCGTTGCTTGGGGTACCGGGGCTGCTGCACGCCTACCGACTGGGCAATGTTGCCCTAGTTAACGCACCCGGCACCGGCGTAGCCGACGACAAGAGTGTCTACTCGTTCGTGCCAGACATGATCCGCTACTACCTCAGCGAAGAGCCAATCTTGGCGAATGTCGATACTCGGCTTTGTCGCCGCCCAGAAGACTTGGAGTACACGCTCGATAACTTGGAGCATTTGGTCGTCAAGCAGGTGGGTGGGTCAGGCGGTTACGGCATGTTGATAGGACCGCACGCGACGAAAGAGGAACGCGACGAATTCGCGGCGGAGATCCGAGCCGATCCGGCGAACTACATCTCGCAACCGGTCCTCGCCCTCTCGCGCGCACCCTGTTTGATCGACGACCGTTTCGAGCCTCGCCACGTCGACCTGCGTCCATTCGTGTTGCGAGGCAGCAAGACGCGCATGGTGCCGGGTGGTTTCTGTCGTATCGCGCTCAAGGAAGGCAGTCTGGTAGTCAACTCCAGCCAAGGCGGCGGGGCTAAAGACATTTGGGTTTTGGGAGACTGATCTTTGCTTTCTCGAACCGCACAAGGCATCTACTGGATGGGGCGCTATCTCGAACGCGCGAACTTCATGTGTCGGTTGCTCCGATCTCAAGCCGACGCTTTGGTCGATCGCCCGATCCGCGAGATACATTTCGGTTGGCGTCGCATCTACACTGCGATAGACCGACAGCCACTCGGCGGCATTCTGCACTTGCACCCGATGGACGACTACAACTTGGTTGACGCGTACTTTCTCGCCGATGAACTCACCTTTGAACGTTCGAATCCCGAATCGCTGTTGAGTTGCTTTGAGAACGGACGGGAAAACGCGCGGCAGATGCGACACTGCATCAGCGACGAGATGTGGACATCGCTGAACACGGAGTATCTACGCATCCAGAATCTGGAGATGCCGGACATCTGGCACTCGTCGCCGTCCACCTTCTACTCGCGAGTGTCCGCCGCGATCGACATGTTCTCCGGTGTCGCCACTGCGACGATGTACCGCGATGAAGGATGGCACTTCTGGCGATTCGGTCAATTCATCGAGCGACTCCAGTTCGCATGCTCATTGCTATTGGCTCAACAGCGCCTTCAAAAGTCGGCTCTTGACTACGACGAATCGGATTGGGGCAGTCTGTTGCGCGTTTTCCACGCGCTCGATGTCTATGAAAGGCGATACAGCATCGAAATCGACCCCAAACTGGCGTTGAATCTCCTCGTTTCGGATCGCCAACTTCCGGAATCGCTTCGTCGCACCGTCGGGCGTGCCGGTCAAGAGTTGGCGTCCATCGGCGATGGACCGAACCAGCAGTCTTCCGACGCCGGGCAGCGACTCGCCGGCCGGTTAGAAGCGTTGATCAGATTCGACTGGGAGGATCGCGACGACGACGAAGCGTTTCTGATGCAAGTCAGGAGCTACAGCTGGCAACTCCATCACCTAGTGTCTAGCACCTATTTCGATTACGCCGCCGAAGACATACCGCAGTTCCTATCACGATGACAGATTTAGTTCGCTACAAGATTGAGCACGTCTCACGTTACGTCTACGAAACGCCAGCGTCGCGTTCGGTGATGTGGCTCTGTTTGGAACCGCGCACCGATTTCGACCAGAGTGTCCGCGATTTCGAAACGCGAACCGAGCCGCGCGCCTTGCTCAGTCCTGAATCTGACAGCTTCGGCAACAACAAGCACGTCATCACGATCAATTTCAAACACGACTCGCTCGTCATCACCACACGATCCGAAGTTGACACCGTGACCGGCGCGCGCCTGCCGACTTCGCTCGGCATGGGAGCGTGGGAAGAGATTGCAACTTGGACTGATTCGTTCGAGCACTGGGATTTCACCCACGAAAGCGATTTGACGGGACATTCGGAAGCGTTAGGACAATTCGTCGATAAACACAAGCTCGAACCCGGGCCCGATCCGGTCGAGTCGCTCTTGCGTCTGTCCGACACGTTGCACCGCAATTTCAACTACGCGCCGGGAAGTACAAGCTTCGAATCGACAATCGACGACATCCTGACCAACCGCGAAGGCGTTTGCCAAGACTACGCGCATGTGATGATCGCCATTGCCCGATCCTGGGGCATACCGACGCGCTACGTTTCGGGCTACATGTACGTCAGCGGAATCGACGGCGAGCAGACGCCCCAATCCGCAACGCACGCCTGGGTCGAGTGCCTTCTGCCCGATCTCGGATGGTTCGGATTCGACCCGACAAACGCAACGATCGCTGATGAACGGCATGTTCGGATCGCAGTCGGACGCGATTACCACGACGTATCCCCCACCCGCGGCGTCTTCATCGACGGCGGACCTTCAACGCTGGACGCCACGGTCACCATGCGACCGCTAACCGTCAAACCCGAAGGGTAAGCCGGCCCCGACGTTCACGCGGACAGGATCGGTTCGTTCGTGTACACTGTTTGTCTCAAATGCTCTGACGCCAGATTAAGCGGTCGTTAGAGGTTGATCGCAACAAAGTAGGTTTTGGAGGGTAATCATGACTATCAAACACGCGGGGATCGTGTTGATGATCGGAGTTGTGCTTTCGTTCGTCTCGGGACTCTTTTTCCCGGGCAATGCGTTGATTGACCCGAGGAACCAACTTGAGGTCGATGAGGCCATCCAAGCGATCAGGAAATATCCCGAGCTGGCACAAGCGATGATCGTCCTTTCGATCGGCGGGATGATGTTTACGGTTTACGCGTTCGTAGTCGGCATCTATCCCCTGACCTCAAATCGAGAGGGAACCGCCAACACACTCCTGCGATTCGGCATCATCCTCTCCGCCCTCGAGTGGGGCATCATCCTCATCGGTCAAGGAATGCGACACATTGTCGTCCATGGGGTGCAATTGGCGTCGCGCTCCGATAATCCAGAAGCATTAGCGGCTGCGTCCGACGTGTACGTCAACATGATCGCGGTGTTCATGTCGTTCATCCCGCTCTTCCCGCTAGCATCGATTATGGTGGGCATAGGACTCGTCTCACGTATTCCCAGCATGAACATATCCAAGATCAGCTCTTACGGCGTGATTCTGGTCGGGATTGCCGGGGGTATCACTTACCTCGCAGCGATGTTCGCACCGAGTGACGACCCGGAGATTTACCTGACCGCCTTCAACGTAATCCTGTTCTTCGGCGCATTTTGCTTCTTCGGACTCGGATACGGCATGCTCAAAGGCGACGAAGGCTTAACCGAAGACGCATAAAGACAACACACGGCGGCAAAGCGCAAGCCCCCTTCGCTTCAGCGTAAGGGGGCGCGAACGAGCAAAGCGATGTGAGCGGGGGATGCCCCGTATGGACTCGAACCGCCGGCCGGCAATCCGATGGACGCCGCTTGTGGAACGGCGGGGGCATCCCCCCTAGCCCCCCTTACGCTATGCGAAGGGGGGAACTTGCGGAACGAAGGGGTGATGACGGAGGGAGATTCCTCGTTGTACTCGGAATGACACGGTGCAAGGCTCGCAACGACTACGGCGTAAGGCGAAAGCGCAAGCCCCCTTCGCTTCAGCGTAAGGGGGCGCGAACGAGCGAAGCGATGTGAGCGGGGGATGCCCCGCATGGACTCGAACCGCCGGCAGGCAATCCGATGGACGCCGCTTGTGGAACGGCGGGGGCATCCCCCCTAGCCCCCCTTACGCTATGCGAAGGGGGGAACTTGCGGAACGAAGGGGTGATGACGGAGGGAGATTCCTCGTTGTACTCGGAATGACACGGTGCAACGCTCGCAACGACAACGACCTAAGTCGAAAGCGTACGCCCCCTTCGCTTCAGCGTAAGGGGGCGCGAACGAGCGAAGCGATGTGAGCGGGGGATGCCCCGCATGGACTCGAACCGCCGACAGGCAATCCGATGGACGCCGCTTGTGGATCGGCGGGGCATCCCCCCTAGCCCCCCTTACGCTTTGCGAAGGGGGGAATTCGCCCATTGACGTTCCCGGTAGAGGAACTTGCTCGTCGCCCTAGGTCGACGAACCTGCCTGCTCATGGCGTCGATGAACCGCATCGATCTCCTGATCTAGCTCTTGCTCCCAGACGCGAACCATTGAGCGGAGGCGCAGGTTCTGGTACGCGCCCCAAACCGTCATCATTGGCGGCACCAAGAGGATCGAGACCACTAACGAGTACGCAATCGTGATCGCCGTTACGATGCCAAACTGCTGAGTCGCCAGCAACGGCGAAGCTATCAACACTCCGAGTCCTAACGCCGTCGTCAACGCCGAGCCCAAAAGCGCCGAGCCCGTAGTCGCAAGCGTTCGAACCGCCGCGGTGTTTGGATCGCGCAGAACTCCGTGCTCCTCGCGATATCGGTGGATCAAGTGGATCGTGTAATCAACTCCAATACCGATGGACAATGCCGTGATTATCGACGTGACGAGCGTGTAAGGGATACCCAAAATCGCCATCGTACCCAACACTGACACGAGAACCAGGACCGTCGGCACAACCGCGATCAACGCGAGCGCCGGCTGTCGTACCGTCACCCAGAAAAACGCGCCAAGCACGATAATCGCAACGGCGACGGTGGTGCTTATCGACTCGGTCTGCTTCGCTCGGATCGCATCCGTTACGGCAAACGAAACCACCGCCTCTGAAGTAACCGTGATCGTGTCGTCTTCCCCGAACCAGAGCGCCTCGATCTCTTCTTGGAGATGCTGAGTCGCGTTTGGATCTCCTGTGTACGCCGGGAATTGAAGCAATATCGCGTCGTCGCCGTTCGATCTGCTCACCAGGACCCGCTCCAACGACGGGTCCATCGCCCCGATATCGTCGAGGATCGAACTCAAAGCCACCGAATCGATCTCCACGTCTGCCGATGCCTCACGGAACCGCCGCGCGATATCTGCGTCGTATTTGTCGCCCGGTTCGCCGCTGTCGGTGGTCCAATCTCGCAGTAACAGGTCGTACGAAACAAGAAACGGTCCAGCCGCCGCGCGAGGTCGCCGCTCCGGGTCCTCGAATGCAGCTTCCAGATAACGGATGTTGATTAACGTGCGGGTCTCCGATGCATCTCCCTTGACGAGAACGCTTGCCATCTCAGTGGAACCGCCGACTCCGCTGTCAAGGGAGTTCAGATCGGCAAGAACGCTTCCGCCTCTCGGCAACAGGTCGCGGATGCTGTATTCCGATTTCAGATCCGTCGCCGCGAATCCCAAACCGATCGTTACCGCCGCGACGACGACGATATATGGCGCAGGACGGCGGGCCAGGCTCTGCCCTAGCGCCCGTGCGAATCGTTCCACGCCCGGCAACGCTCCGGCGATAGGTCGAATGGGTTTCTGTTTGCCGCGCGCCTCGCGACGCCGGTCGATGATCTTCCGGCCCGCTGGCAGCAGCGTCAACATCACTACCAGACTCAATCCGACGCCGAAACCTGCCACAATGCCGAAATCTCCGACCATCTCGATCGGCGAGAACAATCCGGCGAGCAGACTCACAATCGTCGTAACGGCGGCGAGCAAGAGCGGAACGATTACATTTCGCAGACCAATCCGAACCGAGTTCGCCACCGATTCTCCGGAAATTCGCACCTCACGATAATGCGACACCCCTTGAATCGCGTAATCGACGGTGAGACCGATGATGATGATCGGCACCATCGCCGATAACGCGTTCGGCGGCCCTACAATGCCCAACCCATTCGGACCCAGCCAGCCTTCCGCACCTACGATCCAAATGATGGAGACGAACAGTCCCACCATCGTCAAAATCAGATCTGAGGTGGAACGCATGAATATCAGAGTCAGCACCGCGATCAGGACTAGCGCAACGATCACGAGCGGTAGAAATCCAGTAACCGTTCCTCTGATGAATTCATCCTCGATCACCGCGAACGACACGCTGCTGACGCGCAACGGACCGTCACTCACGATTGCGATTTCGTTGATCCTCCGCTCTACATCCTTAACTTGATCGTCATCAGTGTTTCGCAACTGAATGCTCGCGACCGCGATATCAGTGCCGTCAGCGTCGGTGCCGGTCAGAGGGTCAACTAAAGCGGCGATCTGGGGTGTGCTCCGTGCCGCATCAATCTCTGACTGACTGACAGAATCGAAATTCGGCACCTGCAATGCAAACTGCAAAAGCGACGACGGCGCGACGATCGCGTTCTCCGGCGCAAGCAGCGGCGACACTTCCGAATCGGCAGCGATTTCACTGAGAAGCCCCGACATCTGGGCGAGACCGCCGGGCGTGATGGCGTCTCCGCGGAACAGCAACGTAACCACTCTGACCTCACCCGATTCGCCGAAACTCTCCTCGATTTCAGCTACCGCATCGCTGATCGTGCTTCCATGAGGCAGTGCCGCAGCCGTCTCCAGCGGCGGTGCGCGCAAAGCCGATCCCGCGCCCAGAAAGACCGTGACGGCGAACAGAACGATAAGCGTGATCCACGGTCGAGCCGTGACCATTCGGCTAAAACCGCCGAGTATGTCGTTCAAAAGTGCCCTCCGACGCAAGGAATCGAGGAAAAGTTGCGATTGCAACCTTGAGTATATGAAGCGCGGCGTAGCAAAATCTGCCAATCGAAAACGCGAAGAGACAACCAACACCTCGCATTGCGTACCAATGGCGGATGAACGCCCTATCCGTCATCTCATTCATGGAGAGTCTCATGAAACGCACTGCCCTCCCCGTTCACTTCCGTGACCCTAACCTTAACGTTAACCTTGGCTAGCACGGTCCAAGGTTTACCAGTTGCGATGATGGTGGGCCCGGAGGGAATCGAACCCCCGACCGATCGGTTATGAGCCGACTGCTCTAACCCCTGAGCTACGGGCCCGTAGAGTGTGGTAACCATTTTATCAGTCTGGAACCTGCAAGCAGTTTGACCGGGTGCACATGGGGCAACCTACGTTATCCTACGAACATCAGGTCATCGCCATGATTCCAACCGTCGCAAATCGCCTTGATGAACTCAGAGACATCTGCCGCCGACACCAAATCAAGCGGCTAGAGGTCTTCGGATCGGCCGCTGTGGGCGACTTCAACCCCGAAACAAGCGACATCGATTTCTTGGTCGATTTCGGCGACGCGCCACTCAAACCATGGTTCGCAAATCACACCGAGCTGAAAGAGGACCTGGAATCGCTTTTCGATCGCAGAGTTGATCTAATCAACGACAAAGCCATCAAAAATCCCTACTTCCGAAAATCGGTAGATGCCACCAGGGAGCCGATCTATGAGGCATGATCCGAAGTGTTACCTGTGGGATATTCAGCAGGCCGCCCAGTCCGTGTACGACGCGACGCAAGGCATGTCGTTCGACCTCTACGTATCTGATGAAAGATTAGTCCGCTCAGGTATTGAACGGAAACTCATCATCGTTGGCGAAGCCGCAGTTCGCCTCCGGCGACACGCCGAAAGCACCGCTTCAAGGATCACCGGATTGCAAGCCATCATTGGATTGAGAAATGTAATCACCCACCAATACGACGCCATAGAGCACGATGTGGTTTGGGGGATCATCCAAGAGTACCTACCGACGTTGATTGACGAGGTCACGGCTCTTTTGGCGGAAGAGTGACCATTGCCCTAACGCGTCGGTTCGCGGGCAATGCGACCTTTATGACCGCCACGTAAAACGGTCTAATCACCACTGCGCTAACATTCAGATTGCTGACCTTCGCGCACTGACCCGAAAGCAGGTTCTTCAATGGAAATCACCGACGTCCGACTCGACATGTACAAGTGGCCCCGCGAGGTTCCAATAACCAACGGGCTCTACACCTACACGCACAATCTGTTGAACATAGTCGTCGTCGAAACCGATGACCCGAACATCACCGGCATCGGACTCGCCGGCGGGATCGAGGCTAGTCCGGAAGTTGGCGCGGCGTTAATCGGGCATTTCAAAAAGATGCTCATCGGCATGGACCCGCTCGACAACGAACGAATCTGGCGGGAGATGTGGCGACCCAAACTCGTCGGACGGCGCGGAATCACGACGCGGATGCTTGGCGGAATCGATATCGCGCTATGGGACATCAAAGGCAAGGTCGCCGGACTGCCCGTCTACAAGCTCTTGGGCGGATACACCGATCGCGTCGATACCTACGTTGCAGGTGGTTACTACGAAGAGGGCAAGGGATTGAAGGAACTGGCAGCGGAAATGGCGTCTAATGTGGAACTTGGCGCGCGTGCCGTGAAGATCAAAGTCGGCGCAGTCCCGATCAACGAGGACATTGAGCGCGTCAAGGTATGCCGAGAGACGATCGGTCCCGATGTCCGCTTGATGGTCGACGCCAACAACGCGTATCGTCACTACGAAGCGATAGAGTTCGCACGAAAAGCTGAGAAATACGACCTCTTCTGGTTCGAAGAGCCGGTTGAGCCGGACGACTACATCGGTCAACGTGAGATAACCCGCGCGACATCAGTGCCTGTCGCGGCTGGTGAAAACGAATACACCCGATACGGTTTCCGAGACATGATCGACCATCGCGCGGTCGATATCCTGCAACCCGACGCGCTGGTTCTCGGCGGCATAACCGAGTTCATGAAGGTTTGCGCCTTAGCCCAAGCGCACGACCTCGACATCGCGCCCCACGGCTCGCAGTACGTCCACATCCATCTCGTCGCCGCAATCTCCAACGGTCTGATCCTCGAGTACTACCGAGACACCGTCGACCCGATGCACGGCAAGATTTGGGAACACGAACTCTACATCGAAGACGGCTACGTCCACGCACCCGATCGCCCCGGATTGGGACTAGAACCCAAATGGGGTGTCCTAGAAGAGTACCGCGTGTAAAACCATCGCTCAATCGATACCTCCGATGATCGAGCGAGACACATCTGAACCGTCCGGGGGTGTCGGCTCAACTCCCAAAAACCTGTTAACGATCTTCGCCGTTGCGCTTCGTCTCGGTTTGACGTCGTTCGGAGGTCCGATTGCTCACATCGGGTTCTTTCGACAGGAGTATGTCGAAAACCGTAAGTGGCTCTCGGAGCGGCGTTTCACCGACTTGGTTGCGCTCTGCCATTTCCTTCCCGGTCCTACGAGTAGCCAACTCGGCATCGCCGTAGGGATAACGCGCGGCGGAATACTTGGCGGTATCTTGGCTTGGATCGGGTTTACCGCGCCGTCGGTAGCGATCCTGATAGCGTTCGGTTTCGGCGTAACCGAATTTGACGACGTCTTGAACGAAAACGTGCTGTCCGGGTTGAAGATTGCGGCGGTTGCCGTCGTCGCCCAAGCCCTGTGGGGAATGAGCACTAGCCTCGCGCCAGACAAAACGCGTGCGACAGTCGCGATCCTGTCTGGCATCGCAATCCTGCTCTCACCTCTGCCCTTCACCATCGTCGTTGTCATCATTCTCGCTGGCGCATTCGGATGGTACCAACTCCGGCATCACGTCGATGAAACGCAACGCGACGACGCAAAGTACTCGATACCTAAAGCAGTCGGCATCGCCTGCGCGTTCCTGTTTTTCGCGTTGCTGATCGCGCTACCGTTGGTCCGATTGGTCGCGGAAAACGAAATCCTTGCGATATTCGACAGTTTCTTCCGAAGCGGATCGTTGGTTTTTGGTGGCGGACACGTCGTTTTGCCGACGCTTGAAGCCGAAGTCGTCCGGGACAGTTGGGTTACCACGGAACAGTTCATCGCTGGTTACGGCGCGTCTCAAGCGATACCCGGACCGCTGTTCACGTTCTCGGCGTATCTCGGCACCGTTATGGAGATCGGACCCGGCGGCATTCCCGGCGGATTGATCGCGCTGGTTGCCATCTTCCTACCTTCATTCCTTCTGGTCATCGCCATCCTGCCGTTTTGGAACCATCTCAATCATGCGCATCGCTTCCGTGCCGCTCTCGTTGGCATCAATGCGTCTGTCGTGGGTGTCCTTGCCGCTGCACTCTTCGACCCAGTGTGGACATCCTCGATCAAAGAAACGTCCGATTTCGCGCTCGCCATCGCCGCCTTTGGTCTGCTCGTATTCTGGAAGTTGCCGCCTTGGCTAGTCGTAGTTCTGTGCGCCATCGTCGCGTTCGGGGTTTCGCATCTGTAATGCCATCCCCATCTAGATAAGATGGAAACATGCACCACACCGAATTTCGATACAGCAGACACATCATCGCGCTTCTCGTCTTGGCACTCGCTGCGATGTCGGTCGCATTGTCCGCTTGCAGAGCCGAACTGAACGTCACGATCGACGAGGAGGAAGTTGGCGAGATTGAGGTGGTTGGTGCTGTCAGCAATACAATCCTGTCGCTGTTGCAGTTGGGAGGCGACGATCCGTTCGAGGATTTGCTTGAAATCCCAGACGCTGATGCTGATGCGAGCGGTTTCGGGATCGGTGGCGTTCGGATTGAAGAGTACTCCGATGGCAGTTTCACCGGTGTGAGACTAGCCGCCACGTTCGATCCTTACGATCCGACGTTCGCGGCGATTTCGGACGATGATTCGATGCTCGGGACGCTGATGGACGAATTTGGCATCGGTGATTTTCGGTTCTCACGAACCAACGCTGATGACGGATGGATCGTCGAACTGAATCAGAACACCGACTTATCGTTCATGGACGGCATCGACGACCTCACGGGCGATATTCCTTTCAACGTCGGCGACCTCGATTTGCCGTTCGTGATTTCGCTGACCTTGCCCGGTCGCTACGTCGAACACAATGCCGACCGCGAAGTCGATGGCACGTTGGTTTGGGACACTAACCTCCGCGACGGCGTCAACATCTCCGTCGTCAGCCGCGACCCCGGCATTGCGCTCACACCGATCATCATCTCCGCGATCTTCGCGGCGATTTTCGGCGGCATTGTCATCTACGTCATCGTCAGGCGCGAACGTAGGCGTCGGCGTGAAGAAGAGGACGCGGCACTTGAGGCACAGCAACAAAAGGAAGCATCGGCGTCAACGTAACCGAATCCGAAAGGAATCGCCGCGAATAGTAGCATGTTGGTTTATGCAAGAGTTGAGCAAATTGCCGACAGTTCAGAGTAGCGTTTGAGGAGAAAGTGAAGCATGGAATCGGTCTTCAAAGCAGCAGTTGATGAGTTGGACGACGACAAACCGATGGTCGTCGCGACGGTTGTCCGTACCTCGGGCTCCACGCCTCAGAAATCGGGAGCGAAGCTGCTGGTCCGCCAAGACGGCAGCGGCGTCGGAACGCTCGGCGGCGGATGCGTCGAAGGCGATATTTGGTTTGCAGCGCAAGAACTGCTGAAACGCGGAGGCGATGCAGAACTGCGCGACTACCAGTTGAACGAAGACCTCGCCGCGCAAGACGGCCTAGTCTGCGGCGGTACGATGTATTTCCTGATCGATCCGATCCGTGAATCTGACCCGTACCGGGAGTTTGCCGAACACGCAGTGGACGCCTACGCCGGCGGTTCTCCGATGGCGATTGTCAACGTAACTGCCGCGCCTTCCGGCTCCAAAGTCACCGTCGGTGCGAAGATGTTGGTTCGCGAAAACGGCGAGACAAAAGGCGATCTTGGGAATGCCGTCTTGGAGGCGATGACTGTTGCCAAAGCACGCGACTTGATGGCGATGGGCAAGAACGACTACCTATATCTTGACGATGGCACAGAGTGCTACATCGAGGCGTATACCACTCCCCCAACGCTCGTCTTGATCGGCGGCGGACACGTCAGCAAAGCGATCGCGCCGATCGCTAAAAGCGTCGGATTCCGCATTTTCGTGTTCGATGACCGCGAGCAGTTTGCCAACCCTGAACGCTTCCCCGAAGCCGATATCACGATGGTCGGCGACTACCGCGACGGTTTCGACAAGTTGCCGGTCAATGCGAACTCATTCGTAGTCGTTGCGTCACGCGGGCACCAGTTCGACGATGCCGCCATTTCGGGCGCGCTCCGAACCCCAGCGAGTTACGTAGGACTACTAGGCAGCAAGCGCAAGACGATCCTGATCTTTGAAGAGTTGATCCAGAACGGCTTCGACCCTGACGAACTGCGACGCATCAACGCGCCGATCGGCCTTGATATTGGCGGTCGGACACCAGAAGAGATCGCTTTGAGCGTGATGTCTGAAATCGTCGCGTTCCGGCTAGGCGGCGATGGCGGCAGCATGAAGTTGCAGGAGCGATTGCTAGACAAAGCGATCGAACGCGCCAGCAACAAGCGAGCCGCGACGACCGCAGTCGCTGCCGGTTAATCGCACCCTGCGCGCCGTATGATTTGCCGTTCACATCGCCATGGGCGTCGAAGCCATACTGCTTTCCGCTGGTGAATCCTCTCGCATGGGAAAGCCGAAAGCCCTGCTCAACTGGTTCGGCGCAACCCTGGTGGCGGCACAAATCGACTCTCTGATCAAAGGCGGAGTCGACCGCGCGATCGTAGTCACCGGTGCCCATCACTCGGAAATAGTCGATGCCGTGCAGGAAACAGATGAGATCGTGATTGTGAACAACCGCGATTGGGCGCAAGGCAAGACTACCTCGATAAAATCCGGACTATCGGAGTTGAGCGAGCAATGCGAAACTATCGTCCTCTTGGCGGTAGACCAACCGCGCCCGTCGTGGGTTGTGGAACGCGCTCTGGAATCTCACCGGAAGTCAGCGCGTCTCGTGACCTCGCCTCGTTATCGCGGACACGGCGGTCATCCCCTGCTCTTCGACGCATCCCTACTTGGCGAACTCTCCAGCATCAGCGAAGAGCGAGAAGGCGTGCGTGAAGTGATGAAGCGATACGACGATACGATGAACCGCGAAGTCTTCAATAACCCGGTTGTTCGCCTAGACCTCAATACGCGCGATGATTACCAATCTGCAATCGTGAGATACCTCGAGATTGCAGACCCATCCTATGAGGAGCCGTTGAATCGTGGCGACTGATCTGAACGCGGCGCAAGAGTTTCTGAACCAGAACGGCATCGCCGGCTGGTTGACGCGGGATTACCGCTACACAAACCCGATCTTCTATGCCGCGTTGGGCTATACACCGCCCAACTTGACGCGTCCCGTCTGGCTTTGGATTCCCGCAGACCACGAACCGCGACTGTTGGCACACGATGTCGATGTGAACCGATTCGAACGGGACGAATTCGACGTCTCGGTTTACGGCAGCCGCGACGCTATGGTGTCAGCATTGACGGCGATGCTCCCAGATCGTGGGAAAATTGCGATGGACTACTCGCCGATGTTCGAGTTGCCACGCGTCGCACGGGTTGATGCGGGTTCGGTCGAACTTATCCGTTCGCTCGGTCTCGAAGTCGTCTCGTCGGGCGATGTATCCCAGTATGCGACCGAACGTTGGAGCGATGCCCAGCTAGCATCGCACCGTTACGCCATGAACGAAATAGTGGAATCGATGCTTGCCGCGTTCAACTTCATCAGCGAAAACGTCCGCTGGAAGATATCAGAGCACGACGTTGCCGAGTTCATACGCGGACGTTTCGACCGCGCCGGGCTGTGGACCGACGAGGGCCCAGTGGTAGCGTTCGACGGCAATTCGTCCGATCCCCACTACG
This sequence comes from Dehalococcoidia bacterium, assembly GCA_963662485.1. Taxonomy (GTDB): domain Bacteria; phylum Chloroflexota; class Dehalococcoidia; order Lucifugimonadales; family Lucifugimonadaceae; genus Bin127. The sequence goes on from OY759581.1 coordinate 1,484,353, forward strand.
ATCCGATGCCCGAGGAATCTTCGATCATTCGCCGCGATGGATGGCTATTGATAGACGCGTGGGCAAAACCGACGAGTATCGAACCGTTCACCAATGGGGATTCTGCGACCGTCGGAGAGCCAGTTTTTGCCGACATCACTTGGGTCGCGAAGATTGGTTCTGAACCGTCGGAGGCGCATCTGAAAGTCTTCGATTCCGTGCGGCGCGCCCGTGATTCGGCGTACGATTTCCTACGCAAACGGCATCAGCGCGGCGAATCGACGCAGGGATGGCAGGTTGACCGCGTCGCGAGGGATTCCATCACTCAGGACGGATACGGCAAGTGGTTTGTCCATCGGCTCGGACACAGCATCGGCCCCGAGGTTCACTCCAACGCGGTCAATTTCGACGATTGGGAAACGCACGACACCCGCCAAGTCATACCCGGCGTCTGCTTGAGCATCGAACCGGGCATCTACATACCAGAGTTCGGCGTGCGTTCGGAGATGGATGTCTACATCGGCAAAGACGACGTAGAAATCACCAGCGAGATTCAACACCGCATCCACCAAATCGAGACGTGATGGGGCCCGGCCGGGAGGAAGCTAGTTGGAATAGGACCCAATTCGCAACACTCTGCGGACCAAATCGTGCACCAACGGCCGATCGGCGTCCCGCTCCCAATCTTCCATTGAGTCGTGATAGAAGTGCCGATGGAACTTTTCGGCGAGACCGAAATACGCTTCGATCAACGGGTCGTTACGATCTTTGGACAGTTGAATCGCCGCATTTTTCAAAGCCCTATGGCTCCCATGCGACCAACCTTCCTCCAGCGCGACTGACATCATCGCGTGCGCGGCCGCACCCCATAGTTTTTCCGCACCTTGCAACACATCGCCGGCCTCAAACTCGATTTCTGACGCATCAAGGAAATCCACCGCTACGCGTCGGTGGTCCGCTGATGTCATTGTTCCGGTAGCCATTGGTTAGATCCTCTCGCCCTGATTGTAACCAACGAGGCACACATTAAGCGCATGGGTGAATGTTGCCGTTTGTTCAACGTTCTCGAATGGCGTAACGTTGTGCAATGGCTCGACCCACACCACGAGATAGCAACCGGCGGTCTGATCGTGTCCGCAAGGTGCCGAGACCGTTCGCCGCGTTCGCATATCCGGCTTACAGTCTGCTCTGGTTGAGTTCGAACTTTGTCGCGTTGGGATCGTGGGCCGAGCGGCTCGCGGTGGGTTGGCTGATCCTTGAACAGACCGACTCGGTACTGCTTTCTGCGTTGAGTTTCGCGTTCCGATCGGCGCCGGGCATCATCGCTGCACCATTCGGAGGAACGATTGCGGATCGGTTCCCACGCAACAAACTACTGCCCTTCACCGCGCTGATCCGAGCATTCGCGATCACAATGACTGCGCTTATCGCGCTCAAGGGCTTCACCAATCCATGGCCAATCTATTTATTGATCGCGGTCGAGGGCGTGGTGAACTCGTTCGAGATGCCGGCGAAACAGGGATTGATCACCGACATCGTGCCGCGAGAGACGCGCATGAATGCGATTTCGGTGCATTCCGTCGGCATTCGCTCCGTCGGTGCGGCGGGCGCGTTGGCAAGCGGAATCATCGCCGAATTCATCGGTATTCCGGCCGCACTTTTCGTCGCCGCAGGTTCGATCTTGATCGGCGGTGTCATCGTGCTGTTCGTACCGACAATTCAATCGACGGCACGCATCGCGCGGTCATCGATTCGTCGCATATTCCGCGAGGCGGTCATCGGCATTCGTTCGATGTTGCGATTGCCTACCGTATCGACGTTGCTCTGGATGGCGATAGTGGTCGAGATTTTCGGATTCGCCTACGACTCGGTGATGCCCGCGTTTGCGCGCAACGAGTTGAACATATCGGAATCGGGACTAGGCACTCTGCGATTCGCCGCCGGCGTCGGTGCCGTAATCGGCGCGATTGCGCTGTCGATGCTCGGTGATTTCCGACGCAAGGGCCCGCTGCTACTCGGAATAACCGCTGGTTACGGACTCGGATTGATGGGCGTAGCGAGCAGTCCCAACCTGCTCATGGCGTTGCTCTTGGTGACGATGGTCGGTGCGGCGGCATCGATGTTCGACGCGATGCAGTGGACGCTACTCCAAGCCAACGTCCCCGACCGACTGCGCGGACGCGTCATCGGCGGATGGGTATTCGCTATCGGATTCGGCTGGGTAGGACACCTCGCCATGGGTGTGGTCGGCGAAATCATAGGCGTCCGATGGGCAATCGGCGGCGCGGGACTAGTAGTAGCCGCCACCAGCCTCGTCATCCTCATGCTATCGCCAGTGTTGCGGCGGGCGTGATTCCCCCGATATGCCGACCCAACCATTCCCGACGCGACTTTTACACCTAATCCAGAGGCTTGACATATTTTGCCAGACGAATCCCATTATTGATCTCGGTCACGTAAGACGGCTTGCCCGTCGCTCGCGTGGCGATAGTTTGTTTGTGCAGGTCTACCAACTCTGACGCGTATTTGATCCCAAAGAGGTGGATCATCGCTACCTGATCCCGGTCAGGTGCATTTTCGTACATATTTTTCAGTATTGCAATTGCCTCGTTCTGCGTCATTTGATCTCCCACTTACGAATGTCGATTCGCGTTGCGCAAACCGTGTTTAATCTGAACACATCCTAAATCAGCCTCAGCAATGATCTTATTTCGGCGCACCTTGATGATCATTAGCCTACGGCGATGACTACGAATAAACCTTGAAGGGCATTACAGGCATTCACGAGGATCATTGAAAAGGCAGAATTACGCGAGCATCGGGACATCATGAGGAAATCTTGCCGGGGTTGCGTCTGACGCTTGCAAGTTCCCACGCCCGCCACAGTTCGCTTTCATGCTCCTGTGCCCAACGTCGAATCTTGCGAACTATTCGCCTCGGTAACCGGCGGTCCAACTCATGAAACTCGTGCAATGTGAAACGCGATTGGATGCCAGAGTACTCGACGTGGAAGTGAGGAGGTGGATGGTCACCGGAATACATCCGGATCGAGATGCCGTCGAAACGACACAGTTCAGACATTGGCCATCAGCCGGGCGTAGTCTGGGAAAAGCTCTTCGACAGTCTTGCCGGTTAGACGCATGTACAGCATGTCTGAACACAACGCAAGGTCACCGGGCCAAGTGATGGCATCGTAAGGTGCTACCTTGACATCGTTGTAAAACGCCGGATCCTCCCATGCGACGAACATCCCTTGACCATAGAAATCGGACAAGTCAACTTCGCCTTCAACATCGTCATCGAACTTGATCCAAATGCGGTGACCGGGCAGTGCTTTCACGTCAACGGGAGTCGTCATTTTCGTCCTGTCCTATTCCAATCGTCGATTCTCGTATCGACGTTCCTTAGATGAATCCTACTCTACCGCACGCCGCACGCCTGCAAACAGGCTTGCATGTGCCCTCGCGACTCGGCGGCTATGGTGCAGCATTGCTCTAGGGTGTAGTCTTTGGCGCCGATTACTTCTAGGTTGAGGGCGCTGCTGTAGCCGTGTTCGTGTAGGACGCGGACGAAACCGAGCAGGTCGATGTCTCCCCTACCATTGGATTGGTCTTCTGGTTTGCCGGGGCCGGACTGCATGCCTTTGCAATCGCGGATGTGGACGTGCTTGACGCGCGACATCACGGCAGCGATCGCTTCTGACGGGTTCTCGCCGGCGCGATGAATGTGCGACGGGTCCATGTCGATACCGAACGCGGGCGACTCGATGGCATCCATCACTCGCAATGTCGTTGGTGTGTTGTAGATGCTCGCGCCGACGTGTGCCTTGACGCATATCGTCACGCCATGTGTCTCGCCGATCTTCGCCATCTCCGACAACGACGCAATCGATGCCGCGAGGCTCTCTTCATCGTCAGTTGTTCCGCCCGGTCCAGTATTCACGACTGGTATGCCCAGTGCGACAGCGGCCCGGCAGGCACGTTCCATGACTTTGGGATCACGTTGCGGTTGCTCCATCGCGAGCAATTCCAAACCGTATTCTTGCGAAAGATCGGAGATTTCAGGCGCTAGCTCTTCCCAGCGGTCAAGAACCAGATGCTCGCTCATGCCGTCGATTGCCGACAGTTCGATGCCGTCGTAACCCGCCATGGCAATGCCGCGGAAAGCGTCCGCCATGCTGTGCCCGCCGAAAAGTACCGAGTTGGCACCTAGTTTCATCGTCAATTCCCTTCTAGTTCGACTACGGTGCCGCGTTCCCAAGATTCAATCGCGGCTTCGATTATCAGTTGCGCCTTCAAGGCATCTTCACCAGAACCGTCGATTTGGCTCGGTTCTGCTTCCTCAACGTTCTGATCAATCCAACGGGTGATGCGGCTCTCGAAAGTCTCGCCGAAACTCATCATGCCGCCGAGGTACGAATACTTTTCGACCTGTTGCGACCAACGCGGGTAGAACTCCAGCTCTTCGCACGCTTCGAGCAGCACGAACCGAGCGTCAGATCCGACTACCTCGAGACGTTCCAACCCGTAACTGCCGCCCGCGTCGTAACTGCCGGTCAGGTGTCCGATGACGCCGTTTTCGAACTGCATATTCACTTGGACGTTGGACCAGATCTTCCGCCCTTGCCCGCGCTTGAAAAACGCCTGCACTTTTTGCACATCGCCGCAGAAGTATCGCATCACGTCGATTGAGTGCGGATGCAGAGCGCGCATGTGGAAATACGGCGAAGATTCGTTCGGGTTGTTGATCCACATCGTCATGTTCACGATGTTCAACTCGCCCAAACGACCATCATCGACCCACTCTTTGGCACGGAGCGCGGCGGGCGTGAAGCGGTGGTTCAAGTTGATGCCATATCGAAGATTTTTGGCTTTGGCGAGTCCAACCATTTCTCGCGCCTTGGGTATCTCGTTGGAGATCGGTTTTTCACCGAGCACCGGAATACCAGCGCCTAGAAGTTCCATCGTAGGTTCGTAGTGATCGCCGCCGTTCTCTACTCCGGCGGTGCAAACACTCGCGATGTCGATATCGGCGTTTGACACCATATCCGCAACCGTAGCGAAAGCCCGGGCGCTGTATCGCTCTGCGGCAACAACGGCTTTTTCAGGGAACGCGTCGCAAACCGCAACTACGTCGCAACGCTCGTCCGCGTGATAGATGTCGGCGTGTTTGGTGCCGATACCGCCCAAACCGACTACTGCAACCTTGAGGGTCACTATTCCTTTCCTCCTCCGTTAAGCGCGACCGAAACGACTACCGAGACTTCGCTTGCAGCCGACGCGCCGTTGACGAATCTCCAATGTGGAGAGTGTCGTATGCCTGTTGAGACGACTCGAACGCGCCGAGGCCATCGTGCCCGTGCCAATCGCCTTGATGATGGATAGGATTTTCCAATCCCGTTTCGCGTTCGCGTTTCGCAATCCAAGATTCCATGCGCTGGGTTAACGCCGCAACGACATCCGGATGCGAGTCGGCGACGTCGGAAGTCTCCAACGGGTCCTCGACCAAGTTGTAGAGTTCGACGGGCGGTTTGAAGTGGAAATCGGGTTCGAGAGCGCGGATCAGTTTCCACTGCGGCGTCCGCCAACCGTGTTTACGCATCCAAGTGCACTCGGTGATGTAAATCTCAGATTCGTGCGAAGCAACCTCGCCGCGCATCATGCCGGTCAGGCTTTTGCCGTCAAACTCGATGTCCGTCTCGATGTCGGCTAACTCCAGCAACGTCGGCATCAGGTCCTTGTGTTGGTTGTAACCCTTGATCCGCAATCCGGCCGGCACTTTCGATGGGTAGCGAATGATCAAGGGAACATGCAGGTTCGAATCGTAGAGTCCGTGGTGATCGAACCAGCATTCGTGCTCATACAGAGTTTCGCCATGATCCGAATTCAATACGATGATCGTGTCGTCGAGCAATCCTCGCGTCTCTAGGTGGGTGAAGATCGTCTGGATCGCCGCGTCCATGTAGGCGATTGCGCCGTCGTACTGCGCGATCACGTAATCCTTGTCGGTGATTCCGGGCGGCATCCAACTCGCCAAAAAATCGCGGAACGGCTTGAATGACAACACCGGCTCCATCGACTTATTCGACGGATCGAGCTCATCGCCGTGGTAAAACATCCTTTCGAACGGCTCCGGCGGCAGATACGGCGCGTGCGGGTCCATGTGCCGAAGCAACACGAAAAACGGCTCATCGGCATCGCAGAGACGATCAAGTTCGGGCAGAAACACGCGGTTCAGGTCTTGTGCCTTATCGCTACGCCCTTCTTCCCATGATCCCCACGCGCGGTAATCGAGATACTTGTCGAACCCGCGCGAACTGGGATTGCCGGACAATCCTACGCACGCGGTGTTGTAACCCTCCCTTTTCAGCAGCTCCGAAAGCATCGTCACTTCTGAACGCACCGGGCCCTTATGCCGCAACGCTACCACCTGCGACGTAAAGACATCCATGCCGCTCATCATCGACGTGTAGCCGCTTGTAGTCGGAATGTGCGCGCTGAACGTGTTCTCAAACAGAGTGCCTTGCGACGCGAACCGGTCGATATGCGGCGAGGTCAGGCGCGGGTAGCCGTAGCAGCTCAGATTCGGCGCACGAAGTGAATCGACGCCGATAATCAGGATGTTCGGACGTTTCGTTTCAGTAGCCATTTGGCGCGTTCACTCCTAAACACCTTTCCTGCGTAACCTGAGGTGGACGTTAGATCAACACTTCCGCGCCGAGCCGTCTTGCGATGCCGACTATCTCGTCGTAACGCGGTTGGAGGATGGGGACGCCGTTCTCGGTGCGGTCTTTCATCGCCTCTTCCTCAGGATCGCCGGCGACCATTACGCGATCGGCGCCCGGTTCAGTCGGTGATTCGTGAAGCGCACGGATCATTTCGTCCATCATCTGCTTGAACTCATCCACAGGACGGAACGCGGCGATGTCGATAGCCATTGTGAACGACATGTTCTTGCCGCCGCCGATGAATGAGCTGTAACCGCCGCCTGACAGCACGCCGCAGAGAATGTCGACCATCATCGCCAAGCCGTAGCCCTTGTGAGCGCCTTGCTCGCGGTCATTGCCGAGCGGATTCTGCGCCCAATGCTCGCCTCGATCACCCGGCGGTTCGGTAATCGGCTCGCCCTCTGCACCAACTGCCCATCCCTCCGGTATCGGCACGCCGAGTTGCCGCGCTAGACCGATCTTGCCGCTCGCGACGGTCGAAGTCGCCATGTCCAAGACAAAATCGGTTTCGTCACCTGCCGGCGCGGCGAACGCGATCGGGTTTGTGCCAAGCATGGCGCGCCGTCCAAGCGCGGGTCTGACCGCCGGCCCTGCGTTGGTCATTGCAATGCCGATCATGTCGCGGTCCAACGCGAGCATTGCGTAATATGCCACCATTCCGATGTGATGACCGTCTCGGATCGTAGACATTCCGACGCCGTGATTTGCCGCCTTTTCCATCGCCATCTCCATGCCGATGTGCGCCGCCGGGTGTCCAAGACCCCAACCGCAACTCAATAGCGCCGTCGTGTCCGATTCCGAAATGACTTCGATTTCTTGCGGCGATTTGAAAGTGCCTTCGAGTATCGACTCGGTGTACCTCACCACATTCGTCGCGCCGTGTGTATCGACACCGCGCAGACTCGCGAGTGTCAGCGCGTCGGCGGTGATATTGGCGTACCGTTCAGGTGTCCCCGCGGCGATGAAGATCGATGCCACCTGCTCACGCAGTCGCTCGGCGGGAACGCGCACCGCGTTGTCATCGGGAATCTTGAGAAATTCGAGTGCCATTTGGTTTCTCCTAACCGAGCGTTCCTGTTACTTGAGCGCTGTTCCAATGCCGTTTTCACGTGCCAGTTGAACGATTCGATCACACGCGGCAATGTCTTCGAGTGCCAGTCCTTGTGACTCGAACAACGTTATCTGGTCGTCGTTGTCACGACCGCTGAGTCGTCCGCCGACGATGTCGTGGATGGGAACTGCCAAATCCCATGAGAATCGTCCAGTCTCCGCCGCGCGCATCAGCTCTCCGCACTCGATCTTGGCTTGTTCAACGTCGTCAACCGCTACGATGTCGCACGCTGATACCGCGCGCGTATCGAGTTCGCGCTTCAACCAAGAGTTGTTGCCCGCGGCGTTGATGTGCATGCCCGGTTTCAACCACTCACCGAGCAATACAGGTTCTTGCGAGTTCGTAATCGTGGCTACGATGTCGGCATCCGCGGCCTCTTCACCGCTCGACACGGGTTTAACATCGATTCCCAATTGGTCGGACATTCGCTCCGCGTAGCGATTACGGTTCTCTTCGGATCGACTGTAGACTTTCGCGCTCCTAATGTCGCGGACGTTCGCGATCGCCATCAGCTGAGTCTCGGCTTGGTAGCCAGAACCGATCACACCTACCGTCTCGGCATGTTCACGCGCCATGTATTTCGTCGCCACGCCCGATGCGGCACCGGTCCGGATCTGCCCCATGCGGTTGGCTTCGATTACCGCCATCAGCGAATTCGTCGAGGTGTCGTAGAGCAAGACATGAAAGTTGATACCGCCTCTACCGCCGGGGTACGACTTCAAACCCGCCAGCTGACGACCGGGCCACGTCGCGAACATCACGTTGTAGGCACCTGAGCTAGTCGGCAATCGGCGGCGAGACTCGTTGTGGGCATCGCCATTTGCCCTTGCGACGAACGCATCTTCGAGCGCGGCGATGGCAACATCCATCGTCAAGAGCGATTCGACTTCAGATTCGGTGATGAACAAGGGCGTCGTCATTTGCACTCCCGTCAGTTTGCGTCTTCCGACATTGGATTGTATGCGAGGGCGTATTGGTGATTGAGCGGACCGTTGCCGCCTCCGATCGGCGCCGCGTTCGCCATCGCGTTCCAAACAAACCTTTGCGACTTATCGACTGCGGTCACCAAATCGAGACCGTGTGCGAGATGTGCGGCGATCGCCGACGCGAAGGTGCAACCCGTTCCGTGATTGCTCGTCGTATCGATTCGCAAAGAGGTGAAGTGTTTGACGCCATCGCGAGTAACCAAAACATCGGTCAACCGTCCGCTGCCGTCGTCGAAATGTCCACCCTTGACCACCGCGGCGTCTGCACCCTTCGTCACTAGCTCACCACCTGCCAACTCCATGTCGTCCACTGAGGCGATCTCGACACCAGTCAATACTTCTGCCTCGGGGATATTCGGAGTGACTACCGTCGCGATCGGCACCATTCGGTTTTTCACGCTCTCGACCGCTTCGTCACGCAAGAGTTGCGCGCCGGTAGCCGCAAGCATGACCGGGTCAACTACCAAAGGCGCAAGTTCCAACCGTTCCGCGGCATCTGCGACGCATTCCACAATCTCTGTAGATGACAGCATTCCGGTCTTCGCCGCGCTCACGCCGATGTCCGACACCACCGCCTCGATTTGGTCGTTAATAACCTCGACCGGTACCTCCGCTACCGCTGTCACGCCCAAAGTGTTCTGCGCGGTGATTGCGGTGATTGCGCTCGTTCCATAGACTCCGAGCGCGGCGAACGTCTTGAGGTCTGCCTGAATACCCGCGCCGCCTCCAGAATCGGAGCCGGCGATAGTAAGCGCACGCGGTGGGGTTGCCGAGTTCATTTCCATATAGAATACGCAAGCGAGATGGCAGTTGCACGAAATAACGACTTATCGGGCGTCAAAGCTCTGATATTCGATGTCTTTGGCACCGTCGTCAATTGGCGCGATTCGATCATCGCTGAAGTTGCAGACGCGGCGGCTGAGCACGGCGTAACCGATGGCGATTGGGGACAATTCGCTGATGAGTGGCGCGCTTGGTACGGCAAGTCCACCCGTGAGCTCAGTAGCGGAGACGGTCCGTGGCGACTAGTGGACGAAATCCACCGCGAGAAGCTTGATGTCCTGCTTGAAGAGTACGGACTCGCCAAAGTAATGTCCGAAGAGGCGAAGCAGCATCTAAATTGCGCTTGGCATCGTCTCGACGGTTGGCCCGACTCCCCGTCAGGACTGCGACGTCTGAAGTCGAAGTTCATCATCGCCACCGCGTCTAACGGCAATCTCGCATTGCTGGTCAACATGGCAAAGCACGCCGATTTGCCTTGGGACGCCGTGATGTCGCCCGATGTTTATGGCGCGTACAAACCGTCGCCAAAGGTTTACCAGAACGCGTCGAAGCTACTCGGACTCAACACGAACCAAGTGATGATGGTTGCCGCGCACACCGGCGACCTCGAAGCGTCGGCGCGTGAAGGACTCGCGACTGCGTTCGTGCATCGTCCGCTCGAACACGGCGCCGATCGACCGTTCGCTCTGCCCGACACTTCCGAGTTCGACATCACGGCGACCGATTTCAACGACTTGGCGGACCAGCTCGGATGCGATTGATCGCTTCGTTGCGCCGTCGAAACTCCTAAAGCAATCACCACAACTAAAGGAAACCAAACCATGCCTTGGACATTTGAAGACGCCGCGCCGATGATCGGCACGATCACGGAGGGGAACTGCTGGACCGGCTCCCACATGCTCTACAGCAACATTGCCCTGAATCGGATCATGCGACTCGACGTTAAATCCGGTTTGGTCGATGTCTTTGCCGAGAACACCGAAGGCACGAACGGCCTCAACTACGATGCGGACGGCAACCTCTACGGTTGCGCGAGCACGGGACGGAAAGTCGTCAAATTCAACGATGATGGCAGTTTCGTTACGGAGGTGGACAACATCGGCGGCTTGAAGTTCAACGGACCCAACGACCTCGCCATCACCCCATCAGGCGCGATCTACTTCTCCGACCGCGTCGGTGATTCGAGCCCGGACGTCGGGATCACCTACTCAGCGATAATCTCTGCGGAAAAGGACGAAGACGGCAACTGGATCTGCACTCGCCGCACGTTCGACACGACGCAACCCAACGGATTGATCTTCTCCAGCGACTACAAGACGCTCTACGTGGCGCAAAGCGATTTCCGCGCCAGCGAGAGCCGCGATCTGCGCGCTTATCCGGTCAACGACGACGGATCGTTGGGCGAGGTCAAAATCCTGCACGATTTCGGCCCGCATCGCGGCATCGACGGCATGACTTTGGCTTCCGACGGCAGCATCGTCGCTTGCACCGGTTGGGAAATTTCCGGGCCTGGCGGCAATGTAACGCATTTCGACCCAGACGGCATGATTATTGAGCAGCATCCGGTAGTAGCCCAACGCCCGACCAACTGCACATTCGCTGGCGAAGACCTCTACGTCTCGTCAATCGAAGGACATTGCCTAGTCGCAAGAGACACCGGACTAACCGGCCATCTCCTCTACCCGCAATGATGAATCACGCGCGATGACAGAGACCATCGCAAAACCATCGTCATTCCAAAGCCATCGTCAATCTAAAGCCATCGTCATTCCAAAGCCATCGTCATTCCAAAGCCATCGTCATTCCAAAGCCATCGTCATTCCAAAGCCATCGTCATTCCAAAGCCATCGTCATTCCAAAGCCATCGTCATTCCGGCGGAAGCTGGAATCCACATCGAAAAACACTGGTCGATTTCTCTTCCCCCTAGGTGGATACAAAGGAATGATCGGCGTACCTTACGCTCTATGGATTCCGGCTTCCGCCGGAATGACGTTGGGTTCGCAATCGTGACGACAACAAGAAAGAAAAGACAGGTAGCAAATGACCGATTCATGGGAATGGGAACTGATCGCCAAACACGACTCTTTGACGGAAGGGCCGACGTGGGACGGTAGCGGATTGCTCTACAACCAGTGCTACGCCGCGACGACGTACCGATGGGACCCCAAAACCGGCAACAGCGAGGTGTGGCGCACCGACACCGGTCAGGCGAACGGGATGAAGTTCGACCGTTCCGGCAGGCTGTTCGCGTGTGAAGGTGGTGCGAACCGCGTTGTCGAAATCGACGCTGGTAACCCGAACGGCGCGCCGACGATCATCGCCGACGCTCTGGACGGTGCCAAGATCAACATGCCGAATGACCTCGATATCGACGGTCAAGGTCGCATTTACTTCTCCGATCCCAACTACTCTGACAATCCCAACAACCTGCCGCACGAATCGGTCTATCTCGCCGAGCATATCTTCGGCGGAAACTGGACGGTCAAGCGCGTGACTTTCGACACCAATCGACCGAACGGTGTTCTACTCTCCGCCGACCAATCGGTGCTATACGTCGCAGAAAGTCCCGTAAACCCAGCATTGAGTCGCCAACTGCGCGCTTATCTCGTGAATGCGGATGGCACACTGGGCGAGAAGACGGTGCTGTTCGATTTCGGCCCGGGGCGCGGCATCGACGGCATGGCATTGACTACCGACGGTCAGATCGTAGCCACCGCCGGCTCCAGCGCAGCCGGTGCCGGTTCCGCAATCTACGTATTCGAACCCGACGGTCTAGTCCGCGCCACACATCGCACCCCTGCCGACAGCCCAACAAACTGCACCTTTGGCGGCCCCGCCCTCAACATCCTCTACGTAACCTTCGCCACCGGTCACGTCTACCAAGTCAAAAACCCCAACATGACCGGCCACCTAGCCTACCCGCGCAGGGCGTTTTGAGCGAGATTCGCTACACCGAAACCCTTACCTCTGAATCCCCCGCCGCCAATGCGTTCATGTAGGAGATGATCATTCTGCTGGTTCGGTAGTTTCCGAACTCCTTTTCATCGTCGCGGCGGATGGAACTGAACGTGCTGAGGATGTACTCCGCGTCGTCGTTAGAGATGCCGTAGAGGTGGAAGTAGAGCGCGTCCAGTCGTGCGCGCAGGTGCCGACGTTCCTCGGAGTCCCACTTAAATGGTTGCCCGTTGTATCCGAGATCGTGAGCGAACGGCGCCATGTCGTGCGAGTTGTAAGTTAGGCGGAGGACGTGATCGTAAACGATGTCGCGTGCGGTTTTCGATCCGAAACGTCGATCAAGGTCATCGGACGATACGACGGGTATCTGTTCCACGATGTAGAGGTTCAAATGCTGCCCTTGGATCTTTTGCCGCGCGATGAAATCGTACGCAAACGAGTTTAGGCAAGCCAACATACACGGCGCATCACGCTGGTACGCTTCAACGTCTTCGTCCGTCGTTAGAAGCGGAAGGGTGTTTCCGACACCCGATCTTGGGATAGCAGCAGCGATCATTGATCGGCGATTCGTCGGTGCGGTAGCGTCTTTGAACGCGATTGACCAATCCAGCCCTCCTCGCCAGTCAAACTCCTCAGTACTGATCCAGAATTGAGGGTCGGATGACCAATCCGGATCGGTTCGTTCTGCCAAAGTGCTTGTGCGTGTCTGCGCGGGCCGGTTCAGGTTATCGGGATTGACAACCACGCTCGCGGCTCGATGATCGTATGCTTGCACCATTTTCCCTTCGTATAGCGGAAAGAAAATCTCATTGCCTTTCTGCCATCGGTTACCTGCAACTTTGTAAAACCCGTCATTGTCTAGTTGCTCGCTTGTATGGAAAAGGTGCGAGTCGTTTGTCATGTCAATCATGCGGGAGTATCGGACCGGCCAGGCGCGTTGCTCCGCCCCGCTCGAACGATTGACGAGCACTGGGTGGCGCTCGTAGATATCGCGCGTAATCTCGGCGTCGCGCCGATTGCGGAACACTGGCGCGGTGCCCGTGTTGGGGTTCACGCGTGCGAAATCTTTGGGCGTAAGCGAAAAGCAACGACTGCGATCATTGATCGTCGCGATGTCGTGCAGGAAGAAGGCGCATTCCGTCGCGCCGGCACGTCGGTCATTCCCGCCAAAGATCAACGCGGTGAACTTGAACCTTGAATCCACATCGGGGAAGAAATGCGGTTTGCCGGTTTCCGGCCTGCGATTTTCGAAATCGTACAGGCCGTAGAGTTGACCACCGGTAGAGATCTGCTTGAAGAAACTAGCAGCGTTCTGATCGCCGTAGATGCCAGATGGGACAAGCAATCCAACGAGCCCTTTACGGTTGACGAGACCAGTTGATCTTTCGACAAATAGCGAATAGAGGTTTATGTCGCCATGCCCCAACAACGGGTAGTCGCCGGATTTCCTGATGACGTCGCTGAGCCGATCCGCGCGTAGCCGGGCGCGGCTGTACTCGGATCGAACAGTCGCGTCCTTATTCGTCAGTTCTCGGATCGCGGCGCGGCGCGCGGCGGCGGTGGTTTGAAGCGCGATTTCGGGTGCCCGCGTCGCGAACCATTCCACCTCTTGGAGCTTGATGCGGTCCCAAGGCGGATTACCGATTAAGGCGTCGAAACCGCCCTCAGGATTAATGTCTTGCCATTGGTCCCACACGCCCGGAAAAGCCGCTTCCCAGTGCAGAAAACGTTCACTCTCCGCCACCATGTTGGCTTGTTTCCAGATTTCGACGAAGGTTTCCCAATCGTTCGAGTCGTTGCCATTCGCATTCGGTTCGACCCCGTTTGGGCCGCGACTCAACAGGTGATAAGAGCGTTTGGAGTGATCGACGAATGCCTTCTTCACCAACGATTCCATCGATTCCAGATCTCGCTTTTTCATCCTCGCCGTCATCCACTTGAAACCGGTCATGAAGTTAAGAACCGCCTTGAGGTCCGCCGTAGATTTTTCTACGCCCGCGAAGAGCCTTGCCGATTCCTCTACTTCGGAGATGTCAGAATCTGAAATCTCCTCGATCTGCAACATCGATTTGGCGGCATTCTGCGCGCCTTGAACGGCAGAACCGGCGTGCATCCCGCCTAATCGCTGAAACTCGGCGAGCATGTCGTTGATCCGCACGCCTACGAGCGAGTCGCCACAACGCAGATGGTGGTCGAGGAACGAGAGCGGTACGCCGACCGTGAAGCTGTGCAACCAGAGCGAGACTTTGGCGAGTTCTACTGTCAAAGGATTTTTGTCGACGCCGTAGATGCACCGCTTGAGCACCATGCGACGTATGATCGCCTGATCGGTCAACTGGTTCTCATAGAGTCGCCATCTAAATTTGCGAGCGCGTGCGTGAATCTCCGTGCGGATATTCGCGACCCGTTCGACCAACGGCGAAACGTATTCTCCGTCAAGCCATTCGGGGACCGAGGCAACGTCCTCAATCAAGTCCGCGACATAATCGGACAGGAAGTCGACAGCGGTCACTAGGAAGTGTCCACTACCCATCGCGGGGTCTAAAACCTTGAGTTCTAGAATCGCTTCCGCCGGATCAATCTTCTGAAGTTCGGCAAGCCGCTCTGCCTTCGGTCTTCGGTCGCTCTTGAGCCTATTGGCTTTCGCTTCGAACGCTTTTCGACGCTCCTCAACGAGCGGTTTCACGGTGCGATCAACGATTAGATCGACCAGTTCTTGGGGTGTGAAGAAACTGCCGCTGTCTTTGCGCGCGTACGGATTGGGGCGTATCGTAATCGCGCCGTTCGCATCCTGCACCGGTTGCCGTTCCAGAAGCCGTTCGTAGATCGAGCCAAGTTGCTGAACCGACATGTCGCGGTAGCTGATAAACCGGGGCAAACCCTTGTCACCGTCGGTGTGACTCAAGGTGTAGATTATCGGAGCGAGAGTTGTGTCATCGAGGCGAATCTGGCTCAACATCGGCGCAGCTGAGTCTGCGAACAGTCCACCGTTGTAAGGCGGTAGACCGATCGAGGTATCGCCGCGGTCGATGATGCGGAAAAGCGTAGTGAGATTGTCGTAATATTTGGTCGCATTCGTTGAGAAATCAACGCCTTCAACCATGTTTTCGCGGATGTCGTCGCGAAGCAGATGTCTCATGCTGTACGTCAGATACCGTCGGTCTCGGATAGGCAAAAGCTCGCGGTCTTCGGCATATAGAACGAACAGGATGCGGTAAAGCAGTATCAAAGCGGCTTCGTGAACTTCCGCGAGGTCTCCCGACGATTCTCTGGCGAGTGCGGTGACGAGGGCCGGGAACACGTCATCGAAGACGACACCCGAAACATCTTGCGCAACTTGCTCTTCGTAACGACGCCCTTCCTCTAACGCGTCTTCAAGGAACGTGGTTGTTGCACCGCGACTGGGAACGAAGCTATTCCGGTTGAATAGCAGATAGAAAATCCGAAGCCGGTCCTCTTCGTCCTTTCTGACGATGTTTTCGAGATTGGTTTCATAGAATGCCGTCGAACGTGGGCGCGTTCGATTGTCGTAGAGCCGCCACGTAACGCCGTTGGTGAGGATTCCCCATCGGATATTCCCATCAGATTCGACGTCAGCCGCGGACAGGTACCGAAGAATCTGTCCGTGGGGCGTTCTCCCCCGTCGAGCTTCGTCCGCCGTTTCGCGCACGTCAAGCGGCAGACCGTGACGCTTGCTCTCTTGTACGACGGTTGCGTGTCGGAACCTGGCAGACGGCGAGGATTCGGCAGCCGCTCGATTCTTCGCACTCTGATCTTGGAACAATAGATGGTCAGGTATGTCCTCACCGCCGGCGACCGACTGTTGCGGCAGGTAGTCACACCAACCCAAAATCTCCAAGACTGGTCGAATCAGTTCTTGTTCCGTCGTCGCCTCGTTTGGCTGATCGAACAGATCAATCTTGTTGATCTTGTTCTCGACCGCGTCGCGCAGCTTTTGAAGAACATCGCCATTTTGGAAGGAGTCCTGCCACTCCGTCGACTCCTTGATGCCTTCGTTGAGGAAATACTCTGTGAACAGTTGCCCGGGCATGCCTAAACGTTAATCGATTCAGTCAAGAGACGTGGTCGAGATCGGCTGATACGTCTCGAGGTCGCGCATGTGCTCGATCTCCGCCCAAGCGGGGATTTGGCGGACTTCGTAGTAGTTGCTGGGCAACTTTGGTGCGCGGGTGTGGTCTGGTCGCGTCGGGTCGGCAGATCGGAGGTCTGCTAGCCCGACGCGATCGACCGGTGGTTATTTGTAGAACTCGTCGGTCCAGGCGGTGCTGACGTCGAAGTCTTGGGGGATGAGGTCGCGGCTCTTCATGTATTCGCCGACGGATTCCCATTGCGATTCGGAGAGAGTGCCGAACTTGCCGTCTTCGCTGTCGAGCCACGCGGGGACTAGCAGTTCGATGCCGCGCCGGTCTAGCGATTCGCTCGATTCGTCGATGGAGTCCTCGTTGAGCTTGACGAGGATATCAATTCCTCGCTGCCCGTCCTCGGCGACGTACTCGAAGCCTTTGGTAAAGGCGTTGACGAAGCGTCGCACGACTTCCGGCTTCTCCTCGATCATCTGATCGGAGGTGATGAGCATCATCTCGTAGTAGCGCGGGACACCGAAATCTTCGGGGTAGATGATTTCGACCGGCATTCCCATATCTTCAAGGACGAACGACTCGTAAGACCAGTAAGCACCAATAACGGCGTCCATCGTGCCGGCGGCTAGTACCTGTGACAACGCGTATCCAACATCGTGGAGTTCGACGTCGTCCATCGTGAGCCCGTCGTATTCGAGCATCGCTTCAAGCATGAGTTCGTCCCACTCGATGCCGGGGTATCCGACTTTCTTGCCTTTGAGGTCGGCAGGACGCTTGATGCCGGAGGATTTGAGCGCCATCAGCGAGTTGATGGGTCTCTGCACTATCGCTCGGACGGCGACGACCGGGACGCCTGCGGCGCGCGCCAGCGTGGTGTCGGTCTGATAGAAGATTCCAAAGTCGCGCTGCCCTGCGCCGACTAGCTGCGCGATTGCGGCGGCGTCCGCGGGAACGCTTACCTCAACCTCAAGATTCTCTTCCTCAAAATATCCCTGATCGATGGCGACGTAGATGCCGGAGTGGTTCGCGTTCGGCGGTGACCAGTCCAACTCTACAGACACTGTCTCGACTTCAGGCTCCGAAGTGCATGCGATCGCGAACGCGAGCAATGCCACACCAGACAACACAAGACCGATGATCCGTTTCACTTTTATCCTCCTTGGGGTTCAGAACCCGGGTAGTTACGCAAGACTCGCGACTGCAACAGCGCAATCGAGATGAACATCAACGCGGCCATAAACGAAAGGGTAAATATCGCGGCGAAGACTAGCTCGGTCTGAAACTTGGGAGTTGACGTTTTTATCAACCATCCCAGACCAGACGCCGCGCTGACCCACTCCCCGATCACCGCACCGATCACCGACACGACGGCAGCTACCTTTAGACCAGCGAACAGGAACGGCAACGCAGACCTCACGTATAGCTTGGTGAACATCTGCCACCGCGATGCGCCGAGCGTGCGGAACATTGCCACCATGTCGGAATCTACCGACTTGAATCCGGTCATCAGGTTGATCGTCACTGGGAAAAACGTGAACAACACGACGACGACGATCTTGGGCCCCATGCCGGTGCCGATCCAGATCAACAGCATCGGCGCTAACGTGAATACCGGTATCGTCTGCGACGCGATCAAGAATGGGTAGACGGACCGCTCAAGCAGTCGAGACCAGAACATCGCGGTTGCCATCAGGCAGGCGAACGTCGTCGATACAGCGAATCCGATCAGGATTTCCTGTGCCGTAACCGACGCGTGGCGTAAGAACAGCGAGGGTTTGTCGACCAACTCGGCGAGGATCAATGAAACGGGCGGCAAGATCCAAGTTTGGACATCTAGCACCCGAACCAAGACCTCCCACAGAACAAGCCCGAGTGCCGCAAGGACCATCGCCGATCCCCAATCGCGGCCGAAAGACCGCACCCGGACCGCCAAAGTCCGATCCGCAGATTCATCGACAACCGGATCGGCGGTTGTAACCGATTCTGGTGTGTCTTGTCTTGCGCTGGTAGCCATAGTGGAAATCAAGCTTCGGAAGTGCCGTCTAATGCGGAGAGCAACTGCCACTTCAGCTCGACAAATGTCGGTTCGCGCACTACGTCTGCGGGACGAGGACGGGGCAGGTCAACGTCCAAATCAAGCAAGATACGCCCCGGACGAGACGACATCACCATCACGCGATCCCCCAGCATCAGCGCCTCTTCGACATCGTGCGTGACCATGATCGTCGCCCGGTTTGTGCGGTCGAGAACATCAGATAGCCACCGTTGCAACTCGGCGCGAGTTATCGCGTCTAGCGCTTTGAACGGCTCGTCTAGCAACAGGACGTCACGCTCCGGCAACACGGCGCGGAGAAGAGCAACGCGTTGTCGCATTCCACCCGAAAGCGTGGCGGGGTAAGCGTCCAGAAAATCGGCGATACCGAATCGTTCAGCTAGTTCTGCCGCTTTCGATTCCGCCTCTTGGCGCGGCATTCCGGCAATTTCCAATCCGAGAATTGCGTTTGATAGCACGTCCCGCCAAGGCAAAAGCAGGTCTAGTTGGTGCATGTAAGCGACGCGGCCCAATCGCTCTGCTTCGGTGTCGCCGCCTAACGCGACCTCACCGCTATCCGGTTCGATGAGGCCGGCGATGATGTTCAGCAACGTGCTCTTGCCGCACCCGCTCGGTCCGACAATGACGACGAATTCGCCGACATCGACGTTCAGAGAGACGTTGGATATCGCCTCAAGCGCAGACGCACCCCGTTGCGCGAAGGATTTAGACACTGCACCCACGCCGACGGCGGTCACGGGACGGTCAGGATCGGTGCTTGCACCAGACGACGTTGCGCTCTCGGAGATCGGTGTGAGAGTTGGTTTCGGGAGTTCCGATGTGGTGGACATCGGCAATTTATTCCTCCGCTGGCATTATCCAGATCAGGTTTTGTGGGTCGGCGGATGCGGTCCGCCCTCTCAGCCCGGCTCTCCGAGCTCCCCAGTTAAGTTCGAAACATCCCTGAAGCGGTCTGTGTTAGTCAGTCGATTATATCAATCCCTAGTTCAATCCGTGATCAGTATCGGTTTGCCCATTCTTGACCTCGTCATTACAATGCTTGGGCATGGGAACGCCAGACATCGGATCGCGACTGAATTTCGTCCGATCTGTTACGCGTAACTCCGAGCAGATCAACCTCGCCCTCTCTTGCCTCTACATCGCCGCCGAAAGTGATCGGGGCGTCGACGTGACGAGCTACATGGGGCGTATCAGCGAGATCGCCGAATCGCTCCGCGAGAGCCATCCCGTACGTCGTTCACTGTTCGATTCGCTCTACGCGATCAACGATTACCTATTCGACCAGTTGGGTTTTCGTGGCAATGTCGGCAACTACTACGACATCCGCAACAGCCTCTTGAGCGAGGTGCTGGACCGCAAGACAGGTATCCCGATCACCCTTGCCATCGTCTACATGGAGGTCGGCAAACGGATCGGCGTCCCGCTTG
Source organism: Dehalococcoidia bacterium (assembly GCA_963662485.1). Taxonomy (GTDB): domain Bacteria; phylum Chloroflexota; class Dehalococcoidia; order Lucifugimonadales; family Lucifugimonadaceae; genus Bin127. Next base: position 1,504,475 of record OY759581.1, read on the forward strand.
AGGGAGTCAACATGTCCGGACATTTCCTGCTGTCGGCGGGTGAAGGTGAATCGCTGGTGTTCGTTGATCCGTTCCGCAATGGACGGATTTACTCGCGATGGGAGTGTCTCAAGTTGCTGAGCGGCGATGTGGATCCTCCGAACAGTCCCAAGAAGCTGGATAAGTTGGAGAGTGCCCTGTTGCCCCGCGCTGACAACAAGATGATCTTGGCGCGGGTTTTGAACAACATGAAGATGATTCACACTCATGCAGGCGACTACCCGGAAGCCATCGCCGCTGCGGAGCGCATCGCCTATGTGATGCCTTGGAACTGGCGCAACATCGGCGACATCGCCCACTTGCACGGGCGGTCAGGGCAAGCTAGAGACGCGTACGAGATGTTGACGCGCATGGTTCAGATGATGCCGCCGCACGAAGATGTGACGCTGCAACTCGATTCGCTCCAAAGGCTCAAACCCCTCGCCGAAATCGATGGATTCGTCGATCCGGAGAAAATCCACCAGATACCTTTCTTCCGTATCTAGTCAAAAGCAGCTCCCGATTAGTGAACTGCGCTCTACGAATTCACGACGATTCTGACAGATATCGGAAATGATCAACTATCAAGAACTCTCCGACCAGGAACTGCTGGCGGAGATAACGGACCGAAACACTGACGCTTTCGCGGCGCTGTACGACCGCTATGGGAAACGAGTTTTCGGTCTCTCAGCGAGAATCCTCAACGACGCGGTCAAATCCGAGGAAGTGACGCAAGATGTGTTCCTCCGGGTGTGGCGTCGCGGGCACACCTACATGCCGGACAAGGGCAAGTTCACGACTTGGCTGTTCCGCATCGCGCACAATCGCACCATCGACGAGTTGCGGAAACTCAAACGCGACAAGTCGAGGTTCAGCGATGACATCACCGAGCGATGGGACCTCGAGTCGGACGACATCTCGCCCCCAGACGCCGCGGTCGCCAACTCGGAGTATGAGCAGGTGCGCGCCGCGCTGAAGGTGTTGCCGGAACCGCAACGGCAAGTCGTCTATCTCTCGTATTTCAAGGGCATGACGCAAACGCAGATTGCGGAATCGACGGGTCAACCGCTCGGCACGGTCAAAACACGTATGCGGTTGGCACTCAAGAAACTCCGTGTTGCGCTCGACAAAGAGATCTACGGCGACGAATGACAATCATGCGGTCTCAATTCAGCGACGAACAACGTCAATCGATCATCGACGATATCCCAGCTTACGCCTTGGGCGCGCTCGATGAAGATGCGGTGCGTCTAGTCGAGGAACTTGTGGCGGACGACACGGACGCGGCTCTCGAACTTGCCGAGATGTTGGAGACCGTCGGTGAGGTCTCGGCTCGGGTTGGTGCAGCAACACCACCCGATTCTCTGCGCGCGAACCTGATGTCGAAAGTGCGCGGCGAGGCCGGCGTTTCGGAGCAAGCGATGGCGTACTCCGCGCTCGTATCCCACATCGAAAAGCGAATCGCGAGCGATGAAGTTGAGGATCAGGCTGAGCGCGTCAGCATTTGGGAACGGGTCAGCGGGATGGTGACGGCTGGGCGGTTGGCGTTTGCCACTTCGCTCGCGTCATTCGCGATCGTCGGCATCATGGCTTTGCAACTCGGCGCGGACAACGTTGAATTGAACCGCAAAATCGCTGATATGCAAAGCGAAGTGAACGCGGCGAACGCGTACACCCAAGACATGATCGACGACATGTCATCGGCTCAGCAACTCTTGACGCAGGCGCACGACCGCATCTCGAGGCAGGACGAGGAAATCGTTCGAATGTCGACGGTGAACGATGCGTTGCGCGCCTCAATGAACGATCAGCTGAGTCTCACTTACGCTACTCTTCGCAACGAGTACCAGAGTCCGGATTGGCAACCAGACGCGACGATGTCGCAAGACGGATACGCCTATCTGCTTGAGCATCAATACCAGCCGGTAGGCGCGCTAGTCATCGGCGGCGTCGAAAAAGCACCTCCGGGAGAGGAATATCGACTGTATCTGATCGGTGACGCGGACGTGCCCCCCGACTACGTAGCCTCGTTCAACATGAATGAGGCCGGATACGGCACGATCCTTTTCGAATTGCCATCGGCACTTAGCGATTACAACGGCGCGCATATCACCCGCGAACGCATCACGGATCCGCCCGATCCATCGTTAGCGGCGCCCGAAAATCGCTTCAAACCGCAATAGACGCAGCCGGTTGCCGAGATTCGCCCTTCGAGGACGGATAATCTACCCTACAATCTTGCAGAGTGCAAATTGTCTTTCCCGGCGTCAACGTGTGCGCCGCTAAAGTTTCAGGGGTTTTTATGCGCGTTCATAAATCGATAGCTTTCACGGTCGGTCTCGCTCTTGCGCTGGCAACGGTACTCGTGATGGCGTGTTCGTCGCCGGAGCCCACACCAACGCCGGTTCCGACGGTAGCACCGACACCGACGCCTACACCGTCGCCTAAACCTACGCCAACACTGGTACCGCTCACCCCGAACCAAGTTATTGAAAACGCCATCGAAGCGCTGGAAGATGCGGGCAGCCTCTGGTTCGTTTTGAATCACGACCACGGCTTTACCGAGGCTTTGGGTGGGCTCGAACTCCAATACGTAGAGGGCGCGATCAACGACTCTGGTGCCAGCATCCGTGCCGAAGCGAACCTCGGACGCATCTACATCGAGGTCGAAGCGTTATTGATCGGTGAGGATACGTGGTTCACCAATCCTTTGACCGGTCAATGGGAGTTGATGTCGGTCGAAGACAATCCGATCGGTTTCCTCGACCCGATCGGTGCCGTGCGTGGTGTCTTGGAAGGTCTGCCCGGCGCGACGTATCTTGTACAACCGACTGCCGATGAAGATTACAAAATCACCTCGTCGATCAAAGCCGAATCGCTCAAACCGTTGATCGGCGAAGCGATATCCGACGGCGTCGGTGTCGCCGAGGTCGTAATCGACCATGACACTTTTCAGTTGAAATCGGCGCGGATCGCGGGCTCCATGCAGTTGTCAGACACGGATCAAACGGTTCGGATTATCGAGATCAGCCGATACGGCGAGAAATTCGTCATCGAACCTCCCACTCAATGAGCTCAATTCGAGAGCGAACCTAATGAAGTGGGTTAAACGCGGGGTTTCTCCCTACCTGCTCTTCCTGCCGCTCTGCTACGGAGTCTTCATCGCGGCCGACGATCTGACGCTTGTCGTCACGATCCTGCCGGATATGATGCAGAGCTTGAAGATTCCGGTCAACGACGTGACGCGCGCCAGTTGGCTGGTTATCTGTTTCCTGATCGGTTACTCCGCGACGATGCCCATAATGGGGCGACTCTCCGACCGCTGGGGTTACCGTCCGGCGTTTCTGTTGGCACTCGGCGTCTTCATGCTGGGATCGGTCGGCGTTGCGTTGGTCCCAACAATCGGCGACGCTTTGGAAAAACTCCCCTGGATCGATCAATATCGTTGGGCGATCATTGCGCGTGTTGTTCAGGCAATCGGCGCGGGTGCGGTTATCCCGATCTCGCTGGCGGCGGCAGAATCGCTCGTCGGCAAGCAACGGCGCATCGTGGCTTACGGGCTGGTTGGAGCGTCCGCCGAAGCTGGTAGCGTCTTTGGTCCCGTCTGGGCCGGCGCGATCGCCGACTGGATCGGTTGGGAATACACGTTCTTATCGAATGTCCCGCTAGCTCTGATCGCGGTTATCGCTCTCGCATACTTGCCCAAAGGCATCCGCCACGACACGTCAGTCGATTGGATAGGTGCCGCGGCGTTCACCCTTGCGCTAACCGCACTGACGATCGGATTGTTCAGGATCACCGAGCCTGACCTCGCAATGGTGCTACTGTTCGTCGCCGCGGCATTGTTCGCCGCTGTAATCGTGGTGTCGAACCGTGCCGCGAGCGTTAAAGCCGTGCCGCGTTCTTTGGGCAAACTCAAAGATTTCATCTGGTCGAACGTCACACATTTCCTCGTGGGCGCGGCACTGATGATCGGTCTGGTCTCCGTACCGCTACTTGCCGGCACAGTCTACGGACTATCGGCGCTCGATTCTGGTCTGCTTTTGGTGCGAATGACAATCGCGCTTGGCGTCGCGGCATTTGTCGGCGGAGTATTCGCCACTCGGTACGGAGTTCGAATACCGACGCTGTTGGGATTGGCAATCTCGGCTCTCGGTTTCTATCTGTTGTCAACCTGGGGACTCGAGGTGCAGGAGCCACGCGCCTCAATCGATTTGGCCTTAGTGGGTATCGGACTGGGTTTAGTCGTCGCGCCGATCGCGGAAAGCGCGCTCCGACGCGTACCGGAGGAGGATCGCGGCATCGCGTCTGGCTTGCTCACGCTATCCCGCAACATCGGCATGACCGCCGGATTGGCAATCGTTGCATCGCTAGGCGCGGAGCAGTTCCTTACGACGGCGCCGAACTTAGACGAACTACTAACCAACCCAGACGCTGCGAACCAAGTCGGACTAGACGTCTTCCTCAACTTTTTCCGTCAAGCCGCCGCCGCCTGCGTCATCGCCCTGATACCTGCTTGGTTTATGACCCGTAACTATGGTGTCGAGAAAACAGCGAACGCCTCTTGACACCACATCCCATATCGCCGTGATACATTGTTAGCCACTGAATGACTTTAGTGAGGTTGAACCAATGACCCGACGAGACCCGTCAACATTCGAATCGTCAGTGCGTCGTCCCGACGACTTTGACGAATACTGGGCCGAAACCGAAGCGGCAACGATGGCAATTCCGTTGAACCCGCGCCTCGAGCCCGATCCGTTGCGTTCGACGCCACAGGTTGAAGTGTTTGAAGCGCGTTACGACAGCTACGGCGGTTTGGAGATCGCCGGGTGGTATTGCCGGCCGCGCAACATCAGCGGTCAACTGCCCGGCTACCTCTTTGTACCGGGCTACGTGAGCGAGCCGAAATTGCCGACCGATTTGGCGATGAGAGGTTACGCTGCGTTTTCCGCCGCACCGCGCAACAAACTGCGGAGTAACTCCGTCTTCAACCCGGGCTATCCGGGCCTCCTTACGCATAACCTTGATAAGCGGACGGAATACGGCTATCGCGGGTTCTACATGGACGCGATTCGAGCGTACGACTTTCTCAGCGGTCTCGACGAGGTGGATTCGTCGCGGATTTGCGTGCAAGGCGGCAGTCAAGGTGGCGCGCTAACGTTGCTTGTGTCCTCCCTCCGCGCAGGTCAGGTGGCCGCTGCGTCGGCCGGTGCACCGTACTTATGCTCGATGATGGACTCCGCGTCGCTTACTCGTTCGTACCCGTACGAGGAGATCAACGACTACCTCCGGCTTCACCCAGATCGCGAAGATGCCGCGCGGGACACCCTAGACCTGCACGACATCCACAATTTTGTTGACAAGATCGAGTGTCCGATCATCGTCAACATCGGTTTGATGGACGACGTATGCCCGCCTGAAACGGGTTTCGCGGTATTCCGTCAAATCGGCAGTGAAGACAAGAAACTCTACACCTACGAGGATTGCGCCCACGACTCCGGCTCCGGCGTCGGACACGACAAGGTGTCGCATGAATTCCTCGCAGGACACCTTAACCCGGTCGCGTTGTAATCGTAATCGCGAACGTCAACGCCCATGGAGAAATCAACTATGAACGAATACTGGTCATCACGCGTCGCGGCGGCAATCGATGCTGCCAAAGGCGATGTCTCAATTGAAGCGTTACCAATCCGCTCCAACGAGACCTCAGACGCGTTCTCGGTTCGCTTCAATGGCGTCGGAGAATATCCGCTGTACGCCTATTTGCACGTACCGAAATCTGAAGGTCCGCACGTCCCGCTCTTTCAGGCGCCGGGCTATGGCAGCGTCGTCGCTGTGCCGGCTTACGAGCGCAGAGCCACCTACGTCGTCATGGCACTTTGCCATCGCGGTCAGCGGTTGTCGACCTCTGGCGGCTATAACGCGGCGTATCCGGGTCTACTGACCGACGGTCTGCCGGGTGCAGATACCTATGTGTGGGGCGATGTCGTCTCGGACTGCATAACCGCCGTCCAGATTCTGCTCCAACAACCAAACATCGACGCGTCGCGTTTGGCGATTTCAGGCGGCGATATGGCGTTGTTGACCGCTTCGCTGATCGAAGGCGTTCATGCATTGCAGACCGCAGGTTTGATGTTCGCCGACATCGAGAGTCGAATGCAGGGCGACCCGGACTACCCCATCGCCGAATTCAACGACTTCAAACGTTCGCACCCGAATGCTTGGGGCGAAGCGACCGCTACCCTCGCCAACTACGATCCAATGGCCCACGCGGGCAGCATCGACGCTAGCAAAGTCATGCTTTCGACCAGCGCGGCGGAAAAGGACTACTACGACGGGCTAGCCTCGAAACTGTCTGGCGAGACCTTTGTCCGCGTCAATCTCGGCAAAGGCCACCTCGACCACATCGCCCAAGAAGAGTGGCTCGCAGACACTTGCGGCGTAGAGCCGGGCCCCGCGCACTACCCGAGACCTTGATGGAAGAGTTCGTCGCCAAAGAACCGCTGATCCTCTTCGAGATCGGCAAAGCACTTTCCGAGGGTCGCGTCCTGCCGGAAGCGGTCGAGGGATGGTGGGTCCTTAATCCCAATCGCGCGGAAAATTACCGTCTTGTGCTTGGTAAAGCATCAGGAGAGGTCGTATGCGCGTACCGACCGCTCCCGGGTTCGTGGCATCAACGTGACGATGGTCGATGGGGCTTTACCTCAATACGCGCCGACGACGTGTGGGACGATTACGTAGGCAAAGCAGTGCCTGACCGATACCGCGGCGGACAGAACCCAGTCCGGTACATCGACGAGAGTCATCCCGGTTAAAAGACTCGCGCTAACCGAGTTCCAAACCTAGTTGCTGCCCGTCGGTTTGGCGGCGTTCGGCGCTCAATCGTCCTAAGCCGTAGTCGTTGCTGTCTACGTAGATCATGGCGTCGGCGATGGCGCGATGGCCGGCTTGGCTGCGGATCAAGTCGTGCATCTTCAAGCAGATTCGGCGGTAGTCGGTGTGCCCCGATTCGCCCGTCCTGAGTTCCAGCATGTGAAACGCCTGCCGAGCGTTCATCTGAATGTTGTAGCGGATGCGGTAACCGAACGGCACGACGTATTGGGCTACGTCCTCACCTAATGCGCTTTGGATATCTTGGTAGAGCGCGGACATCTCCGCCATCCCATCATGCCAACGATCCTTGACAGCGCCGCCGATATCGTCAATCTCCGGCGGCGTGGCGTAACCATGCAAAGGCGAGAGTTTCTGCCAATCAATCGTCATCATGCGGTGTCGTTGCAGGTCTCGGAAACTGCCAAAGTCTGAAAGCACGTCGAAACGGTAGTAGACACGCTCCATGCCGCGCCCTGGCTTGTGGCGACGGTTTCGACGCTCGCCGACGTATGCCGAAATTACTTCGCGTCGCTCATGATCGCTCATCGCGAAAACACGCTGAATTAGTTGCTCTTCACTGACGTTCGCATACGGATACAAAGCTGCGGCGGCGATCCGTATCTCTGCGTCCGGGTCGAAATCGACGAGCCGCACCTCATCACGATTGATGTCGAACGTTGCGTTTGGATCTGGATCAGAGATAAGTCCATCCGCTACTGATTTCATTGCAGAGGTGACATCGCCAAAGTACTCGCTCCACGCTACGCCGCGATCCTCCACATCTACACGTGCCAGAAAACCCGCGATTACCTTTCGCAACTCGCCGAGCATCATCGCCGAGTACTCCCGAGATTCCGCCAATTGACTAGCGTTCATTCGCATCAACATCGACTCATACGCTTGACCGCTGGCGTAGACACCGATGTTGGAGGTCGTCGCGGCGGGCAATAACCCGCGTGCGGCGTCGCAGGCACGGGCCCGCGTCGCACGACTGTATGCCGCTCTCCCCTCTTTCGCACCACGCGGGAACCGTTCTTGGAAATACCCGGTCATCGCTGAAACCACGTACGCATAGTGGTCGAAAAGACGATTCATTGCGGTTTCGTAGACGCCCGCTAGATCGCTACCAGCGATTTCAGGCGGAATCTGGTAGCGGAAACGTTCGATACCGTCTGCACTTTGCAGTTTTTCGTCGAAGCGGATGTAACGCGTGCTTTGTTCGAGATAGGCGGCAAGTCGACCGCGCTCGATCACTTTCGCCAAGATCGCCGAAACTTGCTCACAAGCGAGGTGCGCGCCACCCAACTGCGCTACCGAGTCGTCGCCGTACTGGACGAAAACTCGCTGGTACAGCTCTTCCGCACGCCGCCGCGCCGCATCGTCGCCATCGCTTTCAATCTGTGCCGCTTGGTCCGAAATCGCCTCAATCCCGATGTCCGGCTGTGCGTAGAACTCATCCAGAAAGAGTCGCCGCAACGACTTGTGCGTCCGGCTGTAGCGCGCGAACAGCGCGCCTTTGACAATCTCCGGCAGATTGATGACTGCGAAGACTGGCAGATCGGTGTTAGTGAAGAATCGGTTCAGAATCGACCGTTCTTCGTCGGTGAATGACTCGCGGGCGTACACGGTGCGTCAATCTTCGCACAGCAACGACACGCCAGACGACTTTACCTAATCCCGCTTCACAGGATCAGCCGCAAGGGGCGTTCGAGGTTGTCTTTGACCTCGTTCAGCAGCACGGCGGCTTCTGCGCCATCCCCAACGCGGTGATCCGCGGAAACCGTGGCGTTCATCACCTGTCGAACAACGATCTCTCCGTCTTGCACGACGGGAGTCGGCTTCACCGCGCCGACGGCTAGGATGCCGGATTGCGGTGGAACGATGATCGCGGCGAACGTGTCGATGCCGAACATGCCAAGGTTCGAGGTCGAGAACGTGCCACCGGTCAGTTCTTCCTGCGTCAGCGTGCCGCCGTCGCCGCGGGCACGTCGACCCAAGTCTTTCGACGCGTTGGCGATATCGACTAGCGACATGTTCTCCACGCCAATCAACGCGGGGACGATCAAACCGGCTTCAAGCGCAATCGCGACGCCGATGTTCACGTTGTCGTGACCAGCGAGACGGTCATCCTCGAATGTCGTGTTCCATTTCGGGTGTTTCACGATAGCCATAGCCAACGCTTTGATAATCATGTCGTTGACCGAGACCCGTACGCCCGATTCGGCGAGTTCAGCGTTCAGCTGCGCTCTGAACGACATCGACTCGGTCATATCCACGCCGGTAGTCACGTAGTAATGAGGTGCTTCCGTCTTGCTGCGAACCGTTACGCGGGCGATGGCTTGACGCATCGAGGAAAGTTCGATGTCAGAGCCGTCGAACTGAACCTTTGGAGATGCGGCGCCAACCCCTGACGGCGCGAATGCGGGCGCGGGCGTGAAACCGAGAACGTCGTCGCGGGTTATTCTGCCGCCGGGACCGGTTCCCGGGATCGCGGCGATGTCGTAACCCTTTTCCCTAGCCAGACGGCGTGCCAACGGTGACGCCTTGATCCGGCCGCCTTCTACCGTCGGTGCAGGTGGCGCGGGTGCTGGTGCCGCGACTTCAGCAACTGGCGCGGGTTCAGGTGCGGAAACTGTGACTGGTTCGGGTTCTGCCGCGACGTCCTCAACTTCAAGTTCCGGTTCTTCCGCGGGTTCAGAATCGTCAGAATCGTCGGCGATTTCGGGCAACTCGTCATCTGCATCACCGATATATGCGAGCAGTGAACCTACCGGCGCCCTAGTCCCATCGCCCAGTACGATCCGACGCAAGATGCCGGCGTTGTATGCCTCCATCTCGACGACGGTCTTGTCAGTCTCGATCTCTGCGAGCTTGTCGCCACGCGCCACATCGTCGCCCTCGCTCTTCAACCACTTCACGACGGTGCCTTCCGTCATGTCGGCACCCATCGCTGGCATCGTGACTTCGTGGATCAACTGTAATCTCCTAGCTCTTCGGGATTGTCGATAGTTGGTAGTTCGAGATGATTGACAAAATCAGAACGCGATGATTTTACGGGCAGCGTCCACTACCTCGTCGGCATCGGGCAAGATGTCTTGCTCCAAACCTCGGTTGTAGGGCCACGGCACATCTTTGGCACCGATACGCTTAACCGGGCCGTCTAGCCAATCCATCGCGCGCTCCTGGACCTCGGCGACGACTTCGGACATGATGCCGCCGGTGCGCCGCGCCGTGTCGAGCATGATCGCCCGGCCGGTTTTCTGAACCGAACCGACGATCGTTGCGTAGTCGATTGGGCTCAACGATCGTAGATCGATTATCTCGGCGTCGATACCACACGCTGCCAACTGTGCGGCGGCGTCTTGCATGATGTGAACACCGTAGCCGTAAGAAACGAGCGTCAGGTCGTTGCCCTCTTGAACGACATTAGCCTCGCCGAAGGGGATTTCGTAGTAATCGTTCGGCACCTCGCCTTGAGAACCGTAGAGGTGCGAATGCTCCGCAAAGATGACTGGGTTGTCTGACTTTATCGCCGTGCGAAGCAGACCTAACGCGTCGTGCGGGTTAGACGGACAGGCGCAGTACATGCCGGGCACCTCGGCGAGCCACGTCTCGAAACTCTGCGAGTGTGTCGCTCCCAACTGCACGCCGGCACCCGTCGGTGCACGAATCACCATCGGCACCTTGACCTGCCCGCCAGACATGTAGCGGATATTCGCCGCCATGTTCACGATCTGATCGAACGCTACGAGGGAGAAGCTCATCGACATCAACTCGACGATGGGACGCAGTCCTACGGTTGCCGCGCCGATACCCGCGCCGACGAATGCGGCCTCGGAGATCGGGGTGTCTTTGATGCGCTTGTCGCCGTACTTTTCAAGGAAACCTTTGGTTACCGAGTAGGCGCCGCCGTATTCGCCGATGTCTTCGCCCATGATGAAGACGTTTTCATCGGTTTCGATAGCCTCCGCGAGACCCTCAGTAATCGCTTCTCGAATCGATATCGTTCGTTCAGTCATGGCGTCTACGCTTGGTTTCGCGTCGATCAGGCGTAAACATCGTCCGACGCTTCGGACAGGTCGGGATTCGGGCTCGATGTGGCAAACTCGACCGCGGCTTCAATCGTCGCGTCTACTTTCGCCGAAATGCCGTCTAGCAGTGCCTGATCCGCCGCGCCGGTGTCCAGAAGCGTCTTCGGGTAGGTTACGAGCGGGTCGCGTTGACGCCAAAGATCGACCTCGGAGCGTTGTCGATACTGATCACCCGGGTCCGCGAATGAGTGCCCGACGAATCTGAACGTCTTCGCCTCAATAAAAATCGGGCTACCATGAGCCCGAATTTCGTCTACTGCTTGCTGTGTCGCCTCGCGTACCGCGAGTACGTCCATGCCGTCTACCGATACCGTCTTCATGTCGTACGCGCCTAGCGCATCGCTGAAATCGGCACCGCGTAAGCGGACACGTCCAACGGCAGAGCCCATGCCATAGAGATTGTTCTCCATGAAGAAGATGATCGGCAACTGCCACACCGAAGCGAGATTCAGCGTCTCGTGGAACGTTCCCTGATTGGTAGCACCGTCGCCGAAAAAGACCATCGTAACGGCGTCGGATTCTTGATATTGCTGAGCCAGCGCGATGCCGGCGGCAAGGGGCAATTGAGCCCCGACGATGGCATGACCGCCCATGAATCCCTTCGCGGCATCGAAAATATGCATCGAACCGCCCTTGCCCTTGCTCAATCCCGTTCGTTTGCCGAACATCTCCGCCATGATGCGGTTGGTGTCTAGGCCGCGTGCGATGGCGTGCCCATGGTCGCGATAGTGGGTGACGATGTAGTCACGCGGCTCAAGTGCGCTGATGGCGCCGACGCCGGTGGCTTCTTGCCCGATGTAGAGATGCAGGAAGCCTCTAACGTTGCCCAGAGAATAGTGTTGTCCGCAAGTTTCCTCGAACCGTCGGATCAGCAACATCTGCTGATACATCCTCAAGAGTTCGGCAGAATCGATGCCGTCGGAGAAGGCGGCGGTGCGATCCGGATCGTATCCGTTGGATGCTGCAGTGTTCGATGAAGGGCGCGGCGCGGCAGACCTGACTATGCCGGCAGTGGCGATCCTAGGTTTTTCGGATAGTTCCATATTCGCGGACTTTTCCGCCCATTCGGCAGGATTCGCAAAACAACGTTGGCGCAACCAACGATTCTATACCATCGCCGAATTGCGCTGGGTTGTGCGAAGACGGCGGCACCAACGGGCAAAGCGGTGGCATCTACCGGACGGGCATCGAAATCCGAAAACAAGCCCTGTCACTCCGAGCTCAGCACCCTGTCATTCCGAACTCAGCACCCTGTCATTCCGAGCGTAGCGAGGAATCTCCCCGACCACAGTGCGCCGAAAGGCAAGTTCCCCCCTTCGCGAAGCGTAAGGGGGGCTAGGGGGGATGCTCTGGCAGGTGTTGCAGACGGCCGCGCGTCAATTACCTGCCAACTGCGACAACTGCCAGAGCATCCCCCGCTCACATCGCTTCGCTCGTTCGCGCCCCCTTACGCTTCGCGAAGGGGGCGTACGATTTGCTCTCGCGCACGAAACCTAACTGCTCTGCAATTTGGCGGCCAGGACGACGTTTTCTAGGAGCATGGCGACGGTCATGGGCCCAACTCCACCGGGTACTGGTGTGATCGCCGATGCTTTTTCTCGTACGTTGGCGTAATCGACGTCGCCGGTCAATCGGAATCCGCTACGGCGCGAAGAGTCGGCAACTCTCGACACTCCAACATCAATAACGACGGCATTTTCTTTGACCATATCGGCGGTGATCGTGTTTGGCGCGCCGGCGGCGGCGATCAAGATATCGGCGCGGCCAGTATGTCGCGAAATGTCGCGCGTGCCGGTGTGGCAGACCGTAACGGTAGCGTTCGCACCTTCCCCGCGCTGCGTCAACAGCAGTGCGAGCGGACGACCGACTAAAGAGCTACGCCCTACAATTACCACGTCAGCACCTCGCACCTCTACATCCTCTTCAATCAGCATTCGTTGCACGCCGAGCGGCGTCGCGGGTACGAATCGCGGTTTTCCCAGCGAAAGCAGACCCGCGTTCTGGGCATGGAGACCGTCAACGTCTTTCAACGGGTTCAATCCGTCAATGATTTCGTCAGCGTCGATGTGGTCCGGCAACGGTAACTGAACCAAGATGCCGTGATAGCGATCATCGCCGTTCAAGTCATCGACAACGCCATGCAGGTGATCCGCAGAAACATCAGCCGAAATCCGCAGCGTCTCGGTAGCGATGCCGACTTCCTCACAAGCGCGCTCCTTGCGTCGTACGTAAGAGTGAGAAGCCGGATCGTCGCCGACTAGCACGACTGCCAAACCGGGCGTGATGCCGTCAGCGTTTCGCAACGCGGTCACTTTTTCGGCTACCTGTGCGTGGACTTTTTTGGCGATATCGTTTCCGCTGATGATTCGAGCTGTCATTTGTAACCAGTTGCTCCGGGAAAGATTTAAGGCGACTCCGCGCCTTGATTCCCGCGTATAGTTGAAAGAAGCAAAACGCGTTCCCAAGCCATGATATACACAGGCGTCGATCTGATCGAAATCAAGCGCATCGCGACGGTTCGCGACCGTTACCCGATTCGATTCCTGCAAAAGGTCTTCACTGCCGGGGAACAGCGGTACGCCCGCAACCGCGCGCCGCAGTTGGCAAGCCGTTTCGCAGCAAAAGAAGCGGTTATGAAGGCACTCGGTACCGGTGTCCGGGGTATTCCTTGGAAATCTATCGAGGTGACCCGACGGCGCGGCGGACCGCCAGAGATCGCGTTGCATGGCACCGCGCTAGAACGAGCCGAGAAAATGGGAGTCAAAAGGATCGCGTTGAGTTTGAGCCATTCTCGAGAATTCGCCGTCGCATCCGTCGTGCTCGAAGCGACCGACGACGCGTGGAGGCCCTAAAGATGTTGGACGTTTCATCAACCACAAAAATCGTCACATCCTCCGAGATGCAAGCCATCGAGGAACGGTGGTTCGCTTCTGGTGAGATATCGATCGAGAACTTGATGGACCGGGTCGGACGAGCCGTCGCCGATTGGATCGCCGATTATCTCACTGTTGACGAGAATCAGGCCAACGTTCTCGTTCTCGTTGGCAAAGGCAATAACGGCGGCGACGCCCTGGTCGCGGCACGCTACCTCGCCGAACGCGGGATAAACACCACCGCCGCAATGCTGCTCGCGCGTCCGGCAAATGACCCACTCATCACGGCTTTCGTCGGTGCGGGTGGAAACGTGGCAGAGCTTGGCGAACGAACGATGGTCCGTCGGTTGAGCAATCTCTGCAACCGCGCGACGCTGATCGTTGACGGCGTGTTGGGGATCAACCTAAGCCGTCCGATCGAAGAACCGCTAACCACGTTATTCGATGTTGCCAAAAACAGCGAAAAACCAGTCGTTGCGATCGATGTGCCGAGCGGCGCCAACTCGGAAGACGGATCTTTCGACTCGCATGGTCTGCCGGCCGACGTATGCCTCGCGGTGGGGCTCCATAAACTCGGTCCCGCGGCACGATTCGGAGATGACTGTTACGGCGAAGAAATTGTCGTGCTCGACGTCGGTACGCCTGATCGACTGACGACGAACTTGCGCCGGGAAGCTAACGACGAGACTTTAGCGCGCCAGCTTTTGCCGGCACGCTCAAAGACTGCCCACAAGGGCGACTTTGGGCGCGCGTTGCTGTTCGCGGGTTCAGACACATACGTCGGCGCAGCGTCGCTCGCGGTTCAAGCGTGTCTGCGAAGCGGTGCGGGAATGGTTACGCTGGCGACCCCTGTCAGCGCGTATCAGGCACTTGCCGGTGACGTATCCGAGACGACATACCTGCCGCTGAATGAAGACGTCAACGGTGTCCTTCCTGGCCCCGCGTTTAACACCCTCGTCGAGCACATCCCGGCAATGCACTCGGTTTTGATTGGTGTCGGACTCGGTCTCTCCTACGGCGCACGCGAACTGATATCGCGCTTGACTTCTGACTTCGATATCTGGCGAGGACACACGGTAGTTCTCGATGCCGATGGATTGACGATGGTCTCGGTGATGGATCGCTGGTGGGAAGTATTTCGCGGCAATCTGATCATCACCCCGCATCCAGGAGAGTTGTCGAGGCTGCTCGGAATCTCAATCGCCGAAGTCGAAGCGGATCGTGTCAACGCGGTATTGACTGCCGCACAACGCTTCGACTGCGTGGCAGTACTCAAGGGGGCGACAACATTGATTGCGACACCTAACGGACGATTGCGCGTCAACATGGAGCCGAACGATGCGCTCGCCCGCGGCGGGACCGGCGATGTTCTAGCCGGTCTTATCGCCGGATTAGCGGCGAAGTCCGATCCGTTCGACGCCGCATCGCTCGGCGTCTACATCCACTCCCTCAGCGCAAAGTTCGCTAGCGAACGGTACACCCGATACGCGATGACCGCCGGCGACCTTATCGACTACCTACCCCGCGCGTTCCGTGAGTTGGCTTCCGAGTGAGCGAGTTTACGTATCTGGCGAGA
Organism: Dehalococcoidia bacterium; assembly: GCA_963662485.1. GTDB lineage: Bacteria > Chloroflexota > Dehalococcoidia > Lucifugimonadales > Lucifugimonadaceae > Bin127. The sequence goes on from OY759581.1 coordinate 1,519,909, forward strand.
CTTTGGTAATGGCGCAACGCACCAAACCCACTTTGGAAGAGATCGTCGACGTCTACGTCCAACGCGCGCGATCCAAACTGCGGCCGACTGAGTATGACCGCAAAGAGCGCGCCGGGCTGACGCTGCACCACGTCATCGAAAACGACGAGTTCCGGTTGCTGGATCACATCGTCGCGGTCAAGGATCGGCGCGTCGAGTGGATTTGGCGATCGCAAGATTTCTGGCCAACCGATCAGCTGACCGACGTCACGCTGTCGGACGGCGATCTGAAAAACTACGGCGTGATTCACGGGCACAACCGCATTACCGGCGTCAAGTTCACCGTCGGTCCGAGGAAATACGCCGGACCCGACCCGGATGCGTGCCTGCCCTTCGTGAACGACTTTCTGCACATGGAGGCGCATTACCGCTGGGATGACGACAAGATGGTCTTGCAGCGCGCCCGCATCGGCGTCGATTTCAATACCAAAGACGCTTTAACGCTCCGCGCACGTTCAGTCGAAATCGAATTGGCACGGTTCTGGAATCTCGGCTACCGCTATCGTTCATCGTTGGGTTCTCGGTTGCTCGTCAGAGTAGAAGGCGACGACAATTTGAGGATCGACGTGCCAACCGAACTGAAGCGTAAAGATATCGACGGAATCTACGAGGCGGTGATGGCGTTCCGCGACAGCGACGAACAGCCAGAACTGCCCAAACAATTCGTGATTGAGCGCGACTAACTTTCGTGGTTTCCGTTTCGGCACGATTCGCTACCCTCACGCGATGGATAATCTGACACACTCGCCGCTCGAAGGTCGGCGCATCGTGCTCGGCGTAACGGGTTCGATCGCGGCTTTCAAAGCGGCGTCCGTCACCTCCCAACTGGTCAAAATGGGAGCGCGAGTTGACGTAGTGATGACCGATTCGGCGCAACGATTCGTCGGTCGTGCCACCTTTGCCGCGTTGAGCCACAATCCGGTTACGACATCGCTTTGGGATCAAGCATCGGAAATCAGCATCGACCATGTCTTGCTCGGCACTCGCGCGGATTGCATTGTGATCGCGCCAGCGACCGCGAACATACTCGCCAAGTTGGCATTAGGCATCACCGATGACGCGTTGACCGCGACTGTTCTGGCATCTAGCGCGCCGCTCGTCATCGCGCCTGCGATGGATGCTGATATGTTCGGCTCAGGGGCGACGCAAGGCAATGTTGCTACGCTCCGAGAGCGCGGGGCGACGATTGTTGGTCCGGAATCGGGACGATTGGCATCGGGTCTGGTCGGCGAAGGTCGGATGAGCGAACCTGATGATGTCGTAGACGCTGTTCGCGCCGCGATCGGTCTACGACTCGGTGATCTCACGGGCCGTCGCGTTGTCATTACCGCCGGCGGTACGCGCGAACCGATCGATCCGGTGCGATTGATAACGAACCGATCCACCGGCAAGATGGGATACGCGATCGCAAAAGCCGCGCGGGATCGCGGCGCCGAGACGGTGTTTATCTCTGCCGCGACCGGGGTGCGCGCGCCTTGGGGCGTCGAAACCGTCAGCGTCGCAACTGTTGACGAGATGCGGGCCGCTACCCTTCCAGCGTGCCGCGATGCCGATGTTTTGGTGATGGCGGCGGCGATCTCAGATTTTCGACCGAAACAGACGGTCAGCGAGAAGATCAAGAAGCGCGCCGGCGGCATATCGTTGGACATGGAGCCGATCGAGGACTGGATGCCGCTTGCGACTGGGGATCGGTTGGTCAAGGTCGCGTTCGCTGCCGAGACAAGCGACGCGGCGGCTAGGGGCGCCGAGAAGATGGCGGCGAAGGGCGCGGTTTTGACTGTTGCCAACGACGTTACTGAACCCGGGAGCGGATTCGGAACCGATACCAACCGCGTCGACATTGTGCGTCGTGATGGTTCCGTCGAATCGCTGGCGTTAATGAGCAAGTACAACGTCGGCAATGCGATACTAGACAGGGTGAAACCGTTTCTGAAAAACACCGATTGAAGGGCGCAACGATCGATATGCGACTCTACTGGAGACAACGAAAACGCGGATACGATTTGATCGTCGAAGATGACGACGGCGACCAGTTCAACGTCGGCGGCGTCAGGCACACCCGGCGCGGCGGCATTGAGGCGATGGCTAAAACGCTCGGATATGATCCCGGCCGATCAGTGAAAAACTTGCCGTCCATGGATCACGGATTGAAGTTTGTCGAGCAGTTCGAGCCTTGGCGCGACTTTTTCCCCGGACACCCGCTAGAACTCGAATCCGATGTCGTAGTGCCGGACGAGTTGGCGTAGCGCGTCGGCATCACTCACCGCTTGAAAACGTTGCAAAGGCTAATCGACGACGCGCATGATTTGGCGTCGATGGTCAAACCCGAAGTCGACCGCATCGACCGCGAGCGTCGGATTCCAGAAGACCTTGTCCGTCCAATCATTGACGCTGGCTACTTCCGACTCCTGCTACCCAAATCGTTGGGCGGTACCGAACTCGCGCATCCCGATTTCCTCAAAATCGTCCGTATCTTCGCGGAAACGGATGCCAGCGTTGGTTGGTGCGTAAACCAAAACAACGTTTTCTCGACAAACTCCGTCAGAGTGAGCAAAGAGGTCGCGGAAACGATATGGGGAGACCCGCAGACCGTCGTCACCAATGGCCCTCCGCGCCCCGGCACCAAAGCAGTGGCAAGGAACGACGGCTATGTTTTGTCCGGCCGGTGGGACTTTAGCAGCGGGATTTCGCACGCCACTTGGGTCGCCGCTCTAGCCCCCGTTTTCGATTCATCGGGCAACGATACGAAAGAGATGCGGACGTTTCTCATTCCGAAATCTGAAGTTGAAGTTATCGACGAGTGGTACGTCGGCGGTCTGCGCGGCACCGCCAGCCTTAGCTTCGCGACCAGTGACCATTTCGTGCCGAAAGAGCGTTCGTACGGTTTGAACGTCCCGGCGCGCGAATCGGGTCCGCTCTACGTAATTCACACGACTCCGATGTTCGCGTCCGGTTTCGCCACCGTTGCGCTCGGCGTCGCGCGCACCGCGTTGGATTTCGCCATCGATCTCACCAAACGCAAGATTCAGCAAGGCGGCACTTCGGCCCTCGGCGCGGATACTACTACCCAACGATCAATCGGCGAATGCGAGGCACAATGGAACTCGGCGCGCGCTTTTTTGGATGAGGCAACCGCAGAGATGTGGCAAACCGTCGTCGAAACTCACGCACTGGACGATGCAAATCGCATCAAGGTACGTCTCGCAGGCACTCACGCCATCCGCACATTTGCTGACGTTGTGAACGCCGCCTACACTCTGTGCGGCTCCACCGCCATCTTCGAATCGAACATCATCCAACGCTGTTTCCAAGACGCCCACGCCATCCGCCAACAGATTCAGGGGCGACCATCCAACTACGACACCGTCGGGCAGTATTACTTGGGCATGGAGCCCAAAGGCATCTTCTAAGCGTAAGCGGTTGCGTCTCTCTGAAGATTTCACGATCGACCGATGGACTGCGGCAACAGGACCGGCTCTGAACCTTCGGTTTCGATCATCCACTTTGCTAGAAGTCGGCGCATCTCGGAGACGATTTCGACGTTCGCCGGGTCGTGCGCGACGTTGTAAAGTTCCCACGGATCGTTAACTAGGTCGTACAGCTCGTCTTCTGGATCGGCGATATTGCCAGTTCCTGCGCCGTCAGCGATTGGATCGGTGACGTATTTCCAATCTCGAGTCCGTACCATCTTGCGGCGACCCTGCGCTTCCCTGCCCCAAAGCGTTTCGATCAACGTGCGATAACCCCATGGTTTTTCGCACTCTTCAAGGTGCGACATCGTGACCGGAGGGCCACCCGCGCCGTATTCCGAGAACGCGGCGATGCGCGGCTCCGCATCTGTAGCGGTTGGTAGCGGGTCCCCCTGCATTCTGCGTAACAGCGCCGTTTTGACTTTGCCGTTCGCATCCAAGGTCGAATCGTCGTCATTCGTTGCGATGTCTGAGGTTGATGAACCGGACCAACCATCGTGTACACCCTCGAATTTCGCCAATCCTTGCAGCTCCAGAAGCGTCGGCAGGATGTCAATGGTGTTCACCATCGATTCGTCGATTTCGCCGCAAGGCACGCCCCCTTGCGGAAACGACACGATCAACGGGACGCGGGTCAAACAGTCGTAGAACACGCCTCCTTTGACCGCCATATTGTGTTCGACCATGAAATCGCCGTGGTCAGCAGTGAACACGATGATCGTGTCGTCCAACATGTCCAGTTCGTCAAGCTTGTCGAGGATCCTGCCGATGCCGTCGTCCATCAACCGCACCATCGCATGATGCACCGATACGAGATTGCGAATGTCGTCGTCGGTATCGTCATCTAGTCCCATCATTGCGTAGAGAACGCGGTTGACCTCCGGCGCGGCACTAACCTCGCCGCTCGGCGGATACGGCGCGTCGTCGATGTGTGCAACTCCACCATCCGCATCGAATTCACCACGCCGCAATGGAGGCAGGACGACCTCATCCGGCGGAAACATATCGACATACTCGCGCGGTGCCTCGCGCGGTTCGTGAGGATCGGGGTAGGAAACCCAAAGCGCAAAGGGTTTATCTGCGACGCCACCTTCGTCGCTGCCGTCGAAACCCTCGCCTGACGCAACGCGATCCAAGAATGCCTCGGTCTGCGCTGTGACAACGCTCGACCCATAGTCCTCCAACGGGTGATCCGTCACGGCGTAGGCAATCGTCGGGCTCTGCGCGTTTGCTTGCAACGTCGCTCGTTGCTCGTGCGCTTCGTTGATCGCTTCTACCGGTCGAACCCACTCCATGCCGATGTTCCCAGGAATCCCACCGAGGTAGTCGCCCCTTGGCAATCCGCCGTGCGAGATATCGCAGTAAACACCGAAGATATCGAGATCAACAAAACAGTGATTCTTGCCGATCAGTCCGGTTGTGTATCCCGCATCGCGCCAAATGTCGAAGGCGTGAGTTTCGTTCGGCGGCATCAAAGTCTCATTGCGTCGGCACCCGGTGGAGTGCGGATACCGACTCGTCATCACCGAAGTTCTCGCTGGTACGCAGAGCGGATGGGGTGTGTACGCGTTCCGGTACATCACTCCGCGTTCGGCGAGCCGTTCCAAAGCCGGCGTCTCGATACCGATCTCCGAGTACATCCGCAAACCCGACCATTTCAACTGATCGGACATGATGAACAGGATGTTTGGTCGTTTCAATCTCGCACCTCGTTGGTAATTCCCGATTATCGGAGTGCGTTTAATGCTGCGCGGTCAGGTTCGGGCAGATACTTCAACGCTTCCCGCATCGTAACTGAGGACGCGTTCTTGGCGCGCGGCGTCAACCACTCAACGACGAGGTCGGGCGAGTGTTTGGACACCTCGCGCAGTATCCAACCGATAGCTTTGCGAATGAAGAACTCCTCCTCTAGCAACATAGGATCGGCGTATTGAGTGAACGCATGCCATTGATCAGTCCCGCGCCGCAGTCCCGGCAAGAAACTCAAAATCGCAGTCCGTCGAACCCAGAAATCGTCGTCGGTAGCCCACCGATCGCGTATCGGGTTCGTCCCGCTCTGCCCGATCAACATCGGGTGCACGACGTTGATTGATAAGTCGTCGATCAGTGCCCAAGTGTGTGACCGGCGCAGAAGATCCTCAATGAAGTCGAAATCTGTCGCATCGAGAACCTCGACCTTGCCTGCGATGATGTTGACGGCAAGTTTTCTGAGTTCGTACACGTTCCGGTCCCAGAGCTCGTTTGTCAGTGCACAGAGTTCAGGTTTCGACATGCCTTTCTCCGCGCGGACGAATTGGCGAGCGGTCTTGCGGATGATCGGGACACTGACGCCGAGATGTTCGATGTCTGACTTGAGATACCGCTTTTCGTTCACCGCGCGTTCTTCGGCGGCATGCGATGCTAATTCTGCTACAAGTCGATCTGCAGTTGCGACGATGTCCATTGGCATCGGATCACTGTGCCTCGCACAGATCCCACGCCAACGCGATCATGCACTTGGTACCGCTAATCAGCGATTCGATGCCGACCGATTCGTCGGTGCCGTGCACGTTCGAAAGCATCGGATCATCGTCCGGGTGAGTGCCCGCGAATCCATAGGTAATGATGCCCAAGTTACGGGTGAAGCGGGAGTCGGTGAAACCGTTGCTCACCGCAGGTATCCACTGAATGTCGTCCCGCTCGACGGCGTGGGCTTGCGCGCGCTTGATCGCTTCCGCCAAGTCGGTCTCGAACGGCGACGAGTTCGGCACTGACATGTAATCGATCTCGAACGACACGCCCTCGATATCACCGATGGTCTTTTCGATTTCGCTGCGGACATATTCCTCGTTCTGGAACGGCAATGTCCTGACGTCGCAAGTGACCGTGATGTGTTCCGGTACGCTGTTCGACTTGATTCCGCCGCTGATCATCGTCGGCGTCCACACCATCCGCGACAATGCGCGCAACATCGAGCTCAAACGCGGGGTATCTTGTTCAAGCTCAGCGATGATGCGGTCTACGTTCTCCGGGTTTGGTTTCTCCTCAATCCCAAAGCGGTTCAGGTAGTCAAAGATCGGCAACGACGTATCGATCTCCGGCTCGTAGTTTTCGATGCGCTGCAACACCCGCCAAAGCCGCGTGGACGCGTTGACGCCTTGCCAAGGTACCGATGCGTGCGCGCTTTCGCCTCTCAGCGTGATTTCGATCTCCAATCGCCCCTTCTCGCCGGTGCCGAGCAGGTATGACAGCACGCCTCCCTGTTCCACCGGCGTACCTCCACCCTCATTGACCGCGAAGTCTGATTCCAGTGATTCTGGGTGATTGTCCGCCAGCCATCCAAAGCCCCAGCGTCCGCCGTGTTCTTCGTCCGCGCCGCTGACCAGCCGTAAACCGTGTTGCAACTCCACACGATTGCGCTTCAAAATCGCCATTGCCATCATCTGCGCCGTCAGCAATGCTTTGCAGTCAGACGCGCCGCGCCCGTAGATTCGCCCGCCCGAGACTTGCGCGCCGAACGGCTCCCAAGACCACTTCGACTCGTCCTCAACCGGCACTGTGTCGGTATGCGACATGAACATCAAGCGGCACCGCGGCTCTTGGCCCGGATAAACGGCGATGATGTTACCGCGCTCTGGATCGCGGGCCAGAATCTGCGTGTCAGTGATGCCCTCGGTGTGGAACCAGTCTTGGATGAACTCCGCTAACGCCGTCTCATCACCCGTCGGCATCTGACCCGTGTTCACCGTCGGGATCTGTATCATCTGCCGCTCAAGCTCCACGATCTCCGCCGCGGAAGCGTCCACCTCTTCAAGTAGTTGCTCTAGGGTTGCCATGCGCTCCGTCCCCGTTCTGTATGCGTGTCAACAACATTACAATTTACGCCCCCCAGTGCGCCGAAGCAGTGGGATTGCCCCGCCGACGATGCCTGTTCGGGCATCCTCGATGTTCCGCGTTACTATGTAAGGTAGGAGCAGAAACATGAAAGTAAGGATCAAAACGAACCGCCAAGTTGAGTTTCCGCAGGAAGCGTTAGATGCGCTCGGTGCCAATCCGGGCGACCAACTCGAACTCGTAAAGACGGACAGCGGATATCTGCTACGAAACCATTCTCTCGACGTTAGCAAGTTGGCTCCACTAAGTCACTTGGTCAAACCTGACACACCACCGTTCGACATTCACAAGTTCCGCGAGGGTGGGTATGGCGCCTCGGTACGGGTTTGACACCATATCGATGGCAGTTTGATCACATTCCCTATGGGCGAATTGTTCGGGTAATCCTTCCCGGAAATCCGCAAAGGAAAAGAACCATGTATTTGAAAATCACAAACAATCGGCAGGTGACGATCCCTAAGCGCGTCCTTGACTCCCTAGGGGTAGGGCCTGGCGACAAGTTGGAACTAGAACAGACCGATGACGGGTTAGTTCTGCGCCCGCGGCGGATCAAGCTTGAACTGCTTGGCACGTTAAATGACGATATCCCTGATGATCATGAACCTTCCGACATCGGGACATTCCGAGACCAGACCTACGATCCCTCCCTGCGGGACTGATCGAAGGATGGCTAACCTGGCCGACACTCGGTTGCTTTGAGCGCGACCGTGCGTTCAGATAACGGCTAGGGCCGCCGTTCGATCGCGCATACGAATACCGGACGTATCAGACTCACCAACGACTCGGCATTCGACCGCGTCAAATCTTGACGAAAACGTTGCTCTTCGTTCCGTCGTCGCTTGATCCATCGTCGCGGGCGTAGATGTTCGGGATCCGACCGGCTGCGCGGTCAGACTTTGTGCGTTCCCATTCGCGTTCGAGGTCTGCGGTGTGTCCTCGGAACCTCGGCATCACGTAGCGCGCAAAGAGTTCTTGCGAATACATGATGTGACGAATCGGCATCCACTCATGCGTCGTCATCATCAGACCGCCTATGCCGCCAGTTTCCTCAACGATTGCCTCGATCTGCTCGATCGCGTCGTCAGGCGTGCCGATGATCCATCGCCGACTGTCGATGATCTGCTCGAACGACAAGTCTTCGGGTCGTTGATCTTGGTGGACAAGCCAGCTGCGCGCGGTGTTGATGGTGTAGAAGTAGTTGTGCACATCGCGGATCGCGCCGTTACGAGCTTGTTCAATCGCCTCTTCGCGTGTGTCGGCGAGATGCACGTAAGTAACGACTCGCCAATCGTCTTTGGATGGTGATGTCCCGTGCTTCGCCGCGGCGTCCACCACTTCATCCCAATGTCGTGCAAGCGGCACTGCGTCTGGCCCGCCACCGCTGGCGATCGAGAAGCACATCATCTCGTACTGCGCGACGAAATCTAGCGAGCGTTTTGAACCTACCGACGGTGTCGCGAGTTTAAGGCGCGGTTGCTGATACGAGCGCAGTTGCAGCGCCATGTCGTTTATCGACCAGTATTCGCCGTCGTAAGTGATCGGATCTGGAGATTCGAGTAGCTTGACGATGATATCGGTAGATTCCCGCATCATCGCGTTGAGGTCTTTGCCCGGAAGGTTGAACCTCTGCACGTCGGTCGGTAGACCGCTGGGTCCAACTCCCAAAACCGTCCGACCACGTGTCAGGTGATCGAGAAACGCGAACCGTTCGGCAACGTGGAATGGGTGATGGAATGGTAACGAGACGACTCCGGTGCCGAGCGTGATGCGAGTCGCAGTTGCCGATGCTTTAGCCAACACCATCTCTGGTGCCGGCATCGTCTCCCAGGCGGCAGAATGGTGCTCACCGATGAAATACTCGTCGAACCCCATCTTTTCGGCGTAGTTGATCAGGTCGATATCGCGCTCGAACGCCAACGAAGGATTCTCGTTGGGGGTGTGCAACGGCATCATGAAAAACGCGAACTTCATCTTGGTATCTCCGATGTTCCGGGTGAATCTAGTTATGCGATTTTAGTTGCACCCACGCGCATTGAATCGCGAGCGGCGGATTTTCGACAATCGCGTTAGCGCTTAGCCACGTCGTGTAGGCGCAAACTTCGATATCGGCTTCTCCGTTCAAGAATAGGCTACGAAAGTCATGTCCAAAGCACGCGTCTTCACCTCTCTGATAACCGGCCTGCTACTGTTAACCGCCGCGTCAATCGCCTGCGGTGGCGAAGGCGGCGCCCAAAACGTCGCGTACGTCACCGAATCGGAGAACCAGCACCTGTTCCTCCTCGATCGCGCCGGCGAAGAGAACAAAGTCGTCAACGAATCCGTGTTCGCTCCCGAATGGTCGCCGAATTACAAGCAAGTGGCGTATCTGGCGAACGTTACCGATGGCAAAGGCTTGCTCAAGACTTGGGATCGCGGCAACGAAGGCACCGAGCGCGTTCCAGATTCGCCCGACACCGTCGAGATGTTCTTCTGGTCTCCGGACTCCCGCAAGATTGCTTACCAAGCGACTTCTGCCGACGGTTCGCAATCCGAGGTATTCATCTACGACTTTGCCGAAGAACGAACCACGCTTCTGGCGTCGGAACCGACTGGTAACGTGGAACTCGGCAACTGGTCCGGCGACAACGAGTGGGTCGTGATGTGTCTAAACATCGACGGTGTGCCAGGGCTATACAAGCGGTCCGTGCACGGTGTGGACGAGGTGCAGTTGACCGACTACGAAGACATCCGTCCTCGGTTCTCCAAAGACGGCAAACGCGTTGCATTCATGCGCAAACTGCCTGACGGATCGACCGACCTTTACGCCTTCGATGTTGACACCGGTAACGGGCCGAGCGCGGCGAAGGCGTTAACTAGCCGCGACGGCGACGAGACCGATTTCGAATGGTCGCCCGATGGCAAAAACATCGTCTTCGTATCGGAGATCGATGGTAATCCTGAAATCTACGCCGTCGACACGCGCGAGAAAAAAGTCCGACGATTAACTCAGAACCGTATCGTGGACGCAGACCCGAAATGGTCGATTGGTGGGGACAGGGTTCTTTTCCGCTCCGACACCGACGGGAAGTATCGTCTTTTCGCCGCCGATTTCAAATCCGGCGCGCAGGTTAGGATCCACGAGGCGCAGACAAGCATCGTAGCTGCTGATTGGTAGAACGAGACAAAACGCTAGTCTCGTTCACGCGACGATCGAGTTTACCGTCGCGCCGTCCGCTTCACGACTTGGTCATATTCCGCTCGTCATACCCGAACGGGTTATGCCGTCATTTGCGGGATGAAAACATCTTCGCGATCCACGATTCGCGGCGTCCAGCGCGCGATTGTGATTGAGAGGATGCCGTGCCCTTTGCCGCAACGCTCTCTTTCCTCTGATCCGGCGGGACCGGACGGGGACGCGACGCGACGGCGAGAGGTCGTCGATCGGTGCGCGCTTGAGGCTTGGCACTGCCCTGCCCGATGCCGACGATGCGACGTCGGTTTGCGGTTCGGCGAACGCTGTTCTCCGAGTCGCCGGCCGAATGTCCATTGGATTTGGCTCGGTTATTTCGGGATGCGCCGTAGGCATGTCGACGGTCTGGGTAACGATGCGTAAACGGCCTTTTCGCCTGCGCTGGTGATCTTGCAGCCGATTTGTCCTCACCGTTGGGTGATGCTGCTTCATCGGTCACGCGCCGTCGCATCGCCGCAGTTCGCACGTTGTTCGACTTCTGCCCCGCGGACATCCAAACATCGTTGAAGTAGCCCTTGTCGAACTTGATCAAAACATCCGAAACGCGCGCCGCTTCCGACGATAGGTTCGAGTCGAATGCCGCGACCTCGACCTGCTTGCCGGTGTCTTTGACGACTTGAATAGCCGGGTAAAAATCGGCATCGCCGCTGACTAGGATCGCGGTGTCGTAATGATCCTGGTAAGCGTGAGAGATCAGGTCCGCGGCGATCATCACATCTACGCCCTTCTCGACCATCGTCTGGCCCCGTTGCTTCCAGATGCCGAGTTTGACCTCCAGATAATCGGTCTCGTAGAGGGCGTTGAGGAATCGATCTTGAGACTCCGCCAACTTCGGGTTTTCCGGCGAATCTTGTCGAATGTTGTAGTAGTAGGTGCGGATCAGCTCTCGGTCACCGCAGAGCTTTTCAGAGAATTTCTTGTAGTCGAGGTCTAGTTTATCGGCGTTCTGTTTCAGTACGTGGTAGAGGTTGCTGCCGTCGATGAATATCATCACGCGACGGCCCGCGTTCCCCGTGGTGTTGTGGTTTCGCATCAATCAAAGCCCTTCTAATTGAGCCCCGACCTCCCGATTGTTAAGTGTCATGATGTAGTTCCCAAGTTGCGGTTTGATCTTGCAACGCAGCGTCCGAGCATCTTCTTCAGTAGGCGATTAGGAGGTACGGGAGCGAATCGGTTTCAGTGTTGTATCGCATCTGCCCCGTCGGTTCGGAGCTTGATACCCGCCTAACTTCACGATTCAGAGTCTATCATGTCCGATCATCGCCGTTCCTGCGCGCCATCCGCACGAATCCGCCTTTCTGAGCGCGCCTGCAACTCGCATTCGTTGCGTCTTGGGGTTAAACTACATGCAAACACGCAACTCAACCAATTCGATTGGAGTGAATCGACGATGACAATGACAGCGACGCGTTCGAGTGTAGGTATCACCATTCCCACGCCGTGCGAGATGCCGAATGGCTTGCAGTGGCATGACGACGAACTCTACGTGATGGACCAGCTTACCGACAACATCTACGTGATCGACGAGGCTGGTGCCGTCTTGAGGACGATCTACACTGCCACCGAAAACGGATCCGGCATCACGGTAGGCGACGGTCACATCTGGACCGGCTCCAACGGCACAACCGTCTCTCGCCCGTACCGCAGCACCGATACCCATCTTGGTTATGTGATGAAGCTCGATCCTGACACCGGGGAGACTGTTGACCGTTGGCGCACACCAGACGGCGGCGGCATTCACGGAATCGAGTGGGACCATGACCAGGACCTGCTCTGGGTTACCGCGTTTAGCCCTAAGGCGATCATTCTCGTCGACCCGTCTGACGATTTCAAGGTCGTTCACAAGTTCGAGGTCGAGCTCGAACGTTTGCACGGTCTAGCTCTTGAAGGCGACGTTGGCATCTGGTGCGCTCACACGACCGACAATGTCGTCGTCCTTTACGACAAAGATGACGGCACAGAGCTGGACCGCATCGAGATGGGCCCAGAAGACCCGTTCGTGCACGGGATGTCGAAGAAAGACGGCGTTCTGTGGTTCGGAGACGCTAATTTCGCAGGAAGCCACGGCACCGCCGTACGCGGAGGTCCCTCCATCGGCACCATCGTGCGATAAGCGTCGGGCACACATGCCCACCAAACACCGACACCTGAATACGGAGTCGGAAACGAAAGCCGAAACGCGCACCTGGGGGCGGCCGGCAAGGTCGCCCCGTATCGCATTGAAACGTATCTCGCGGGACACTCGAAATCATGACCGTTGTCGATAGCCACCACCACTTTTGGGACCTTGACATCCGACCCTACGATTGGATGCCTGAAGGCAGTCCGTTGCGGGTCAACTACGGGCCGGATGAACTGCGACCACTGCTCGCCGAAGCCGGCGTCGACAAAACCGTCATCGTCCAAGCTCACGCGTCCGTCGAAGAGACGAAATGGTGCCTCGAAATCGCCGAGAACACCGATTTCGTCGCCGGCGTCGTCGGATGGGTTGATCTCAGCGAACCCAATGTCGGCAAGGTGCTGGACGACCTGCAACAGAGTCCGTATTTTAAAGGCGTCCGACACTTGTGGGAGATGGACGAAGATCACGGATGGCTCGCCGGCGATGCACCAATCAACGGCTTGCGTGAGATAGAACGCCGGGGACTCTGTTACGACTTTCTGGTACGTCCTTGGAATCTCCCATTCGTTCCGCGCATCATGGAACACGTCCCGGATCTCCGAGCCGTCATCGATCACATCGCGAAACCCAACATCAAGGAACGCGAGATCGAGCCGTGGCTAACTCGATTGCGCGACGTTGCCAGCATCGATGGGATGCGTTGCAAAGTGTCGGGCATGACCACCGAAGCGGACATGGAGAACTGGACGAACGCCGATTTGTTGCCCTACGTCCATCACGTTGTCGGCATGTTCGGAGTTGACCGCCTAATGTTCGGTTCCGACTGGCCAGTATCGACACAAGGAACGACCTACCCCGGTTGGGCTGAATCGGTCCGCGACATGCTCAAAAACCTCCCGCCGGAGCAGGCCGAATACGTCTTTGGCAACACAGCGATTGAGTTCTATCGTTTGGAGGTGTGACGGTCTCCGATTGTTCGCCACTTTTGATGCAAAAATGGATCATTCATGGTATGATATGAACAACGTCGATAAAACGCACGTTGGATCACAACAACACGACAGGTTTCGACGCTAATTCTGAAAGGGCTACTCGATGAACGCCAAACAAGAACCTGAAGTCGCCACCAAGGTTGACATCGCCAATGTCCGAACCGAGATGGCGCAACTTGAAACTCGATTGGTCAAGCAGATAGAACGCGTCAGAACCGAGGTCGCGAGCGTAAAGTTCGACTTGTTGAAGTGGCTCGTCCCGATCATGCTTGGGCAATCTGCCGCGATGTATGCTGTCGCGAGGCTCTGGGGTGGATAGGTCGATCGGTCCGACTGTGTTAGTTCTGCTTTCTGTTCACGTTGATTAATCATTGACTGCGCCTTAAAGTTTCTTTGATACTGCGCGTCAAACCGGGTTGTAAGATTGCTTGAATGATCCAGACGGGTTCAAGCGCGCCTTTGCTCGAAGCGCGTGACCTTTCGAAGCGCTATGGCACAGTTCAAGCGCTCGATGCCGCATCGTTCACCGTCGGCGCTGGCATCACTGGACTCCTCGGGCCTAATGGAGCGGGAAAAAGCACCGCGATCCGCATCTTCCTTGGTCTAACCGACGCGACCTCAGGATCGGCGTTCGTAATGGGCTCGGACGCCCGCAATCCCTCGGCGCGCGCTCGGATCGGCTACATGCCTGAACACGACTGTCTGCCATCTAACCAGTCGGCCGCCAATTTCGTGACCCTCATGGCAGAAGTCAGTGGCATCCCGTCGTCCCGATCGCGTGCTCTCGCCGCCGACACCCTTCGGCACGTAGGGCTTTTTGAAGAGCGTTACCGCCCTATCGGCGGCTACTCAACCGGCATGAAGCAGCGCGTCAAATTGGCGCAGGCACTGGTCCATGACCCGGTATTGATCTTGCTTGATGAACCCACCGCCGGACTCGATCCGACTGGCCGCACTGAGATGTTGAATCTCATTCGTCGCATCGCTCGGGAGTTTGGGATCAGCATCGTGCTCTCGACACACTTGATGCAGGATGTCGAGCGGACCTGCGACAACATTGTTCTCCTTGACGGTGGGCGCGTCAAAGAATCGTCCGATGTCGCATCTCTCACCGAAGAAACCGAACTGATCTACGTCGAGGTTGCCAACAACCGCGACCAGTTCATGGGCGAGCTCTCAAGGCGCGAGGTCAGGCACGCGCTCGAAGGAAACGTAGTCTCGATCAACGATGTTGACGGCGACAAATACGATGCGATCCGAGACGCATTAGTCGAGTCCAACGCGAGGCTGGTCCGCATGGGGCCGCGTCAACGCGCCCTAATCGACCTTTTTCGGAGCAACTGACACGTGCTTCCTGACCAAAACGCCGAGCGTACCGGCAGGGTGTTCGACATCGGTTATCAGTCGTACGCGGGCAACCGCGAAGGCCGAAGCCGTGCTTGGCAAACGATGTTTTGGGACGGCGTTAAGAACGGCATGGGCATCGGACGCGGCGGTTGGGCGAAGTTCCTGCCTTGGATCGTGGTAGCGCCGACGATCCTCACGGGGCTAGTGTTCGCCGCCATCGCCGCTTTTTTCGAACAACTGAATGTAGAAGTCGATGGTGGCGGCGGTGCCACTGCCTTGGATCTTCCCGGACATCAAGACTTGATCTCGGTCACCGGATTTCTGCTCCTGATATTTGCCGCGTTCATCGGTCCCGAACTCGTTTGTCCGGATCGACGAAACCGAGTGATACACCTTTACTTTGTCAGGCCAATCGCCTTGATCGATTACCTCGGGGCGCGATGGTGCGCTCTAGTCGCGCTGTTGATCGCCGCCGGTCTCCTACCCCACTTGACCCTATGGATCGGATTGCTCATGGGCGTTCCAGATGCCGTCGGACACATTCAAGACAACTGGGGCGACATTCCGAGATTCGTCGGTAACAGCGTAGCTTTTGCCGTCTTCGCCGCGTCCTTGACCTTCGCGGTCAGCGCCATAACAGACCGTCGGATGATCGCGACACTTATCGCTGTCAGCGTCCTTATGATCTCGTCGTTCGGCGAATTCATCGTTAACACCTTCAATCCCTCAGAAACTGCGGGCGATCTAGTCGAGCTAGTCGATCTGATTGGACTCAATACTGGGCACATGCCCTCAATGTTCTTTGGCACGTACAGCGAAAATCACGATCTGAACATGGCGGTCCCGATCGCTTGGATTCTGCTTCTGACCGCTCTGTCTCTGTTCGCGACATGGCGGTTCTATAAAGCCCAGAGATAAACGAATGTTGGCAGAAATCGATAAATCTACCCGTAGCGACGGCGCTATCGTTTCGCTCGACTCGGTCTCGAAATGGTTCGGAAACGTCGTCGCCGTCAGCGATGTCACGCTAACGATCGGTTCCGGCATCACGGGACTACTCGGGCCCAACGGCGCGGGCAAAACCACGCTGCTCCGCATGATTTGTGGGCTCTACGCCGCGTCCGAAGGCGAAGTGCGTTTACTTGGAACCGATCCGCGCACCGATCATGGCGTCTATCGGCGCATCGGCATCATGACCGAAAATGAATCCGCCTACGAATTCATGACTGGGTTGGAATACGTTCGCCTTTCGGCTCGTCTGAAAGACCTGCGCCGCGAAGATAGCCACCTGCGGCAGGCGATAGAACGCGTCGATATGTCGTTCGCACTCGACCGCAAGATCTCGACATATTCGCGCGGCATGAGACAGCGAATCCGTCTCGCCGCTGCTCTGGTCGGTGACCCTGAATTATTGATACTTGACGAACCGCTAAACGGAGCCGATCCGACGCAACGCTTGCGATTTCAAGAGATTTTGCACCGATTCTCTGCCGAGGGGCGCTCGGTGATCATCTCGTCGCACATCTTGGAAGAAGTGGAGGATGTCAGCGACAGTGTCGTTCTTGTGGTCAACGGCAAACTCGCAGCGCAAGGCGATTTCCACGCGATTCGCGCCGCTCTGGATGACCGCCCGTACCACGTCAAGATCGAGTGTTCGGACCCTAAACAACTCGGCGGTGAACTCGCAAAACAACCCTCCGTGCAGTCGATACAGTTCGATCCCGACGGCTCGATCGTCGCGCTGACCACTAACGTCGCTGTTCTCCAGCTAGATTTACCGGTTTTGGCACAGCGTCTGGGCATCCGTTTGACGCGCGTCCAACCGATTGACGACTCCCTAGAGAGCGTTTTCTCATACCTGGTGGAAGGCTGATGGGCACAATCGCAGAAACGATTTTCGTACTCACTTTCCGGCAATCCGTTTCGGTGAAGCGCGGAATTGTGCTACTGCTGGTTTGCGGCATCCCGCTCTTGATCGCCGTTGTCGCGTCGTTGACCGGAGTTGAATGGGGCGACGATCAAATCCAAGGTTTGATTCAGTGGGTCATTGGTTACACAACACTGCCGTTGGTTTCGCTGATCGTCGCCGCGCCGGTATTCGCCGATGAGATTGAGGACCGAACTTTCACGAACCTTATGCTCGCTCCGATCGCCCGATGGAAAATCGCCCTGCCCAAAGTCGGCGCCGCCGTGTTGATCGTCGCCGTCCCGTTGATCATCAGCGTTTTCATCGCAGTAGTTCTAGTATTTGAAACGGAAACATACAACGCCGCTATCGTCGCAGCATTCGGCATGTTGATCGGAACCGTCGCGTTCGTGTCGCTGTTCTCATTTGTCGGCACCTTAACCACCCGCGCTGTCGTTTTCGGCATCGTCTACGTCTTCGGATTCGAAACAATCGTATCTTCGACAATCCCCGGCTTGAAGTACATCAGCATCAGCGGTAACACGCTGGCGATCATGCAAGAGTTGAGCTCCACGCTGGTTGATGCGCCCAAATCTGGTTCCACCGCCTTGCCGCCGATCGAATTCGCCGTTCCCGCCATCATCGCCGTCATCATCGTTTGCAACATCCTCACAGTTTGGCGCATCAAGCGCATGGACGTGCACTAGCAACACGTTCGCATATCGCGTCCAGCTAACCTGACGGCCCTGACTGGGATTGTCTACATAGAAGGCGACGGTGCTCACCTACAACCCAATCCGGTTCAGCGGAATCAGCCCATTAGATTTCTAAAGCCTTCTTGCTCGAAATCGCGATCAGTCGTGACAACGGTTTCGATGCCAGAACGGCGCATGACCGTCATGCCGATGCAGTCAACCATGCTGTAATGCTTATCAGGCCGAGCTTCGTAGAGTTCGATTGCTTCCCGGTAACACGCATCGTCAACCGGTACGACGCGGTAGTTTGGGCCGTCGAGGACATCTTTGGCGAACGTCGCGGTACGTCGCCGGGCATCGCCGGTCCCGCGGCTGAAATGTGCAAGGAACTCGTTCAATACCGCTCGCGTCGTGAACAGCGTCACTCGATGATCACTGACCAGTTCGCGTTGCAATCGAATCGCTTGAGCACTCGCGACGTCGGTATGGTCCACTATCGCGATTAGGAACCCGGAATCGACGAATATCAATCTTGCCACGGGTATTTGTCGCGTTTCGGGTAGCCGTAAAGGTAGTGATCCAGATTGAGCGAACCGTCATGCGGAAAAGAATCCCGAGACTCCTGAGACATGGTCTGCCAAAGCACCTGCCCGAGGCCGCCTAGATGCCCTGGTATGAACTCGCCGTCGTGGACGAAAACTCGCTCGCAATTCGGCATGCGCCTGCGCATCGACTCGACGGCGACGACGACATCTTCGTCAATCTCGTAATCGCCGGTGATTGCGTCCATGACGATCCACTGACCGTTCAGCGCGTCACCGAGCTCCGGCACGATGCGTTCGCGGTACATCCGCTTCGCGCGGCCGATGATCTCGGCTTCTCTTTTAGTGTACTCCGTCATGTGTCCATTCTAACGGTAAGAGTTCTAGCGAGTTGGGCTCAATCTAGTGCCTCGGGTACACATCCGATAGGTAGAGCGCACCGACGCGCCCGTAAGGGAACATCTGCATCTGATCGAGGGAGACGCGATTTTTCAACGTGTTGCGCCATCAATAGACTTTCCAACTCAGCCAACTGGACGCATCAGGTTGGTGAATCCTTCTTGCTCAAAATCGCGATCCGTGGCTACCACGTCTTGGATCCCAAGGCGACGCATCAGTGTCATACCGATGCAGTCGACCATACTGTACCGCTTGTCAGGTCGCGCCTTGTAAAGTTGAACGGCATCCCTGTAGAGTTGATCGTCAATCGGTACAACTCGGTATTTTCGACTGTCAAGGATGTTCTCAACGAAATTCGCGGCTTGGTTCCTTGTGCCGCCGTCTCCTCGACTGAAATGCGCAAGGAATTCGTTCAACGCTGCGCGCGTCGTTAACAACCTCACCCGTTCGTCAGGGTTGAACGCTTCGAATAAGGCGAAAGCATTGCCGCTAGCATCATCAGTTTCGTCTAGCAAGGCGATCAAAAACCCGGAATCGACGAAAATCATTCTTCCCAAAAGTACTTCTCGCGCTTTGGGTAGCCGTAAAGGTAATGATCAAGGTTCAATGACCCGTCGTGAGGCACCGAATCTTGGGACTCTTTGGGCAGACTCCGCCACAGAACCCTACCGAGTCCTCCGAGGTGGCCTGGGATAAACTCGCCGTCGCGATAAAAAACCCGCTCGTAGTCGGGTATCCGCGCTTCCATCGCATCCATCGCGGCGACGGGGTCATCGCTCATCTCGAACTCGCCCGTGTTTGCGTCCATGACGATCCATTGACCGTTCGGCGCGTCACCGAGTTGCGGTTCGATTCGTTCACGAAAGAGACGTTTCGCCCGTTTCATGATCGGCGTTTCTTTGTACTCGTGTTTCGCCATGACCCCATTGTAGCGGCATCAGTCACACGTTTTTCACCGTCGTCTGTCTGAGATTAACCGTGTGCGATACTGTAACGCGTCCGACTCGCCAAGTCTGGCGGTTCGATCTCTCTGATGTCCACCTCCCGCTCAGTTCCGCAACCCGCGCCTGCCGAAGCGGTGTGGGATCCCGCGGCGCCCGAAAACGCTTGGTACAAGTGGCGCGCTTTTTGGGCCGTCGGACTCTCGCTCGTAACGATGGTTATGAGCTTCAGCATCGTTTTCCTTGCGCTACCGGCGATCGCCGAAGATTTCGGCATCACATTCAGAGAAGCGTCACTCCTGGTAATCGCACAATCGCTAACGGTCAGCGCATTCATGGTGCCTCTCGGCAAAGTTGCCGACATGATCGGACGCAAGAAATTCCATCTGATCGGTATGGCCCTTTTCGGTGGCGGCGCGATCGCCTGCGCTTTCGCCGACAACTTGCCTTTTCTGATCGTCACACGTGTCATCATGTCCTTTGGCAGCTCGATGGGTCAAGCCGTTTCGACTGCCATCACCACGTCTGTGTTTCCGGCAAGCGAACGAGGAACTGCCCTAGGCAGCCAGACCACCGCCGTCGCTATTGGTGGTGCGGCTGGTACCGTCGTCTCTGGCGTCACGCTCCAGTTCCTGCCCTGGCAGGCACTTTTCATATTCATGGCGATTCCCACCGCGGTCGCTTTTCTCTGGGGTCTATACATCCTGAAAGACGAGCGCATCGGTTCGTTCACCGGCACCGAACGACCGCCTTACGACTGGCTCGGAGCGATCCTGTCCGCGGTTGCCACTGCGATAATCATCCTGACGATCACGAACCCTCTCGCACTCGATTGGGGCTCGCCAGTCATCATCGGTGGCGCGTTCACTGGGCTCGCAACCATCGGCGTGTTCATTTGGTGGCAACTCAAAACCCCACACCCGATGGTCGATCTTAGGCTCTTCAAAAACCGCGTCTTCAAGTACGCGATCCTCACTCGGTATTTCGCGTTTATGCGGTCATCCGCAACTATGTTTTTGTTGCCGATCTTCCTCGTCGCGTTCCGTGGATGGCCTGAGATTCTCGCTTCAGGAGTGATGCTGTTGATGGCAATCGGCATGGGCATCGGCGCACAGGTCTTTGGGAGACTTTCGGACCGATTCGGCGTCCGAATCTTCATGATCGGCGGATTTATCGTACTGATAGCAACAGGTATCGCTTTAGCGACGCTGAGCGCTACGACTCCCCTCTACTACATCGCCATCGTCGTACTGATCAACGGTCTCGCCCAAGGTGCTTGGTCCGCGCCTAATGCATCGGCAACCATGGGTGCTGTACCGCCCTCTTCGTACGGTCTGGTCAGCGCGATAATCAATCTCACGCGCAACCTCGGCAACGTAAGCGGACAAGCCATCATCACCGCGATCATCGCCGGCGTCATGATCGCTCGTGGCTACGACATACCGCTCGCGGAACTCGAACATACCCCTGATGCCGGCGCCGCATTCCTCGACGGTTGGCAATACGCGTACATCGTCGCTACAGTCATAGTAGCCTTAGCGCTAGTCACCTCAATCCTGACCAAACCCGGCAGATCCGAAAACGACCGGACATAACGTTTCTGGAGGAAATCCGTGAGCACCGAATCACTCGAAGGCAAGATCGCGTTGGTAACCGGCGGCGGTACTGGCATCGGCAAAGGCATCGCCCGCATCTTCGCGAATAATGGAGCGAACGTGACCATCGCGGCGCGCAACTTGGAGCGTCTCCGAGCAACCGCCGATGAACTCTCCGCGGAGTCCGGCACCAGCGTAACGCCTCTATCGATGGACGTAACCGACGAAGACAGCGTCGCAGCCGTTTTCAAATCCGTCATGGAGGCCCACGGCCGCCTCGACATCCTAGTCAACAACTCTGGCTCCATAGAAGGCGACCCGATCGAGCAACTCTCGTCCGAGAAATGGCTTCGAGTGATGAACACGAACGTCACGGGCATGTTCTACTGCACCAAAGAAGCGTTCAAGATCATGCGCCCGCAAGGCGGCGGTCGCATCATCAACATCGGCAGCATCGCCGCGCAACGGTCACGTCACTCGGCGGCTGTGTACACCACTTCCAAACACGCCGTCTGGGGTTTCACTCAATCGGCAGCGTTGGAAGGCCGCGACATCAACATCTCGGTCTCCGCGTTGCATCCGGGCAACACGATGGTCGAACGACGCGCTGACGCGCGCTCCGGCTCCGGTCGCGACGAGGGACCCGAACCGATGATGGACGTCGATAACATCGCCCGCACTGCACTCCTGATGGCGACGCTACCACCAGACGTCAACATGCTCGAAGCAATCGTAATCCCGAACGAGCAGCTCTACATCGGGCGGGGGTAGAATACGGAGACGCGCGTTCGGTCGTGTCAATCGACCTATGACGACAAATCAACCGTTCGAAGCTTCGACACCTTGTCTGACCGCGGGTACCTAATCCTGAAATCCGATGAAGCTGCTACCAAAATCGCCCAAGCAATCTGACGGTGCGGTCAACCACCGGGCGACGATGACGTCCCCATATCCGATCGTCAATGACATGCTAGCGTCAGACGGCATCGACGCATTGTTGCACAACATGGAGATCGAAATGTGGTCCGCCGAACAACTCCAGGACGCTATGGACCCCGGAATGACCGAAGGACATTACGTTGAAGCCGTTTGGAGCGATGCTTGGAATCACATCGGTTCGGAATTATCTCGAGTGTTGCAACGGAGAATCGATGCACTGCCGGATAGCGACCGGCGGCAGTTGCGTCACGCTTCTGAATGACTCTAGTCCCTGACCATAGCTCGGAAGATCCTTCCTCCGCGGAAAGTGATTCCGATGAATCTTTGACGATCGTCGCCCGCAGGTCTGTCGCTTATCAGTGGGACGGGCCTCCACCTGAGATACTGGCCGAATACGAAAAGGTCGTTCCGGGATCGGCACAAGCCACGTTTGACGAATGGCGAGCAAGTTTAGAGCACCGACGGGCCCAAGAAACGGCCAACCTCGAGGTCGTCAGAAACAACCATCGATGGGCGCCGGCGTTCCGACTCGCCACACTCATTGTCGTCATCGCCGGTGGATTGCTCGCGGTGTTGCTCGACGAACCAGCGATGGGTTGGTTCCTCGGATTGGGTGGCGCTTTGAGTTACCCCGTCGGTTCAGCGATGCTACGGATATTCCGCGGGCGCGGAAATGGTAGCCGCACTGATCAATCCAACGACTCTTGATGCGGTCTTTTCCCTCCCGCAAACTAACACTCGAGAGTGCCTCAACTCAACCCGCGATATACTGCAATACGGCAAGCGAGCCCAAGCTACTCATCAGGAGAACGAGATGTACATCCTCATGGTCCGACTTAAGGTCAAAGAAGACCGTATCGACGACTTCATAGAAGCTTCCATCGGCGACGGCGTTGGTTCCGTCCTCGGTGAAGCGAACTGCTACCGCTTCGACATCATCCAAGACGACGAAGACCCGACAAAGTTCGCGTTCTGCGAGGTCTACGAAGACGAGGCGGCGTTCCAGTATCACACCATTGCGTACCACTTCCATCAGTGGCGCGATGCGTCCGCGGACATGTTTTCCGAACCCGCGGAGGTCTCGTTCTGTCGATCCGTATACCCAGCCGGTCCAGCCGATTGGGACGCGTATCGCCCAGGCGCCGTCGATGATCCGGCGTTCCAGAAAGGCACGCTCCACGTTATCCACGCGCCGCAGTATGTCCAAGCCGACAAGGTCGACGACTTTATCGCCGCGGTAACTCTGGACGGCATCGGTTCGACGCACGAAGAGCCCGGTTGCCTGCGTTTCGACGTCTATCAGAACGTCGACGATCCGACCGAGCTGTATCTCTACGAGGTCTACGCAAACAGGGACGCGTTTGACTACCACGTCGGGACTCCGCACATCAAACTGTGGCGCGACACTGTAGCCGACTGGTACGACGAGGAACGACGAGACGCCTCTATGGCTGGAAACATGGGCGCACGCCGCGGTCGCAACGTCTGGCCGCCCGACAACTGGAACTGGTCATCCGGCAAACCGGCGTTTTGATCTCGTCGTTACGTTCGAAACCTCTCCCCGCAGCGTAGGCCGGTCGGCGGATTGAACACCCGCCGGCCAACCAAAACCCATCATTGCGGCGAAAACTCCGTCATGCCGGCTAAAAACGCGTCATTCCGGTGAAAACCCCGTCATTCCGGTGAAAACCCCGTCATTCCGGTCAAAATCGCGTCATTCCGGTCAAAACCCCGTCATTCCGGTGAAAACCGGAATCCAAAACGCGTTACGACGGCTTTGGGGTTTCCCGCGTTACGGGAGAGATGATCGTTCGACAAAGGGGCATCAAAAATGCCGAACAAACTCCGTGTCGTAGTTAACCGCCGTCCTGACGCGGACGATGATGTTGCGCCATTCCCGGTGTCCGAACCGGTCGAATGGGTTTTCGCAGAGTACCGTGACAACAAACCCGCGCCCGAGGCTCTGATCGGCGCCGACGTGTATATCGGTACCGATTTCACGCAAGAGATGGGCGCGGCTGCCGACTCGCTCAAAGCGATACTAATCGCCGCCGCTGGATACGACCGCATCGATCCTGAGGCAGTTCCTGCAGGATGCATCGTCGCGAACGCGTATCACCACGAAGCGCCAATCGCCGAATGGGTGATGGCAGTTGCTGTCGCGCTTGACCACGAACTCTTCAAATCTGATCGCACGTTCCGAGCGGGATCGTGGGAGATGTGGCCAGGTCGGCACGGCGTCTACCGCGAATTGATGGGCCGCACCTTTGGAGTCATCGGTTTCGGCGCGATCGGTCGCCGCGTCGCACGGCTTGCTCAGGCATACGAAATGCCGGTGATCGCCGCGGGACGTGCCGACCACGCGCAGGGTGAACTCTACGGCGCGCGCTACATCGGGGGAGGCAAATCAGCTCGCGAGACGGTGCTGTCAGAGTCCGATTTCGTGCTGATCTCCACGCCGCTCGGTCCGGCGACGCACGGTTTGATCGGCGCGCACGAACTTTCGCTGATGAAACCGACGGCGTATATCATCAATCCCGCTCGCGGACACATCATCGACGAAAACGCGCTTTGCGACGCACTCAAGAATCGCACCATCGCCGGCGCCGCGATCGATACTTGGTACCGATATCCCGAGGGTGCTGACGACGCGCCTCGCCCGTCTGACTTCCCGTTCTGGGAGCTCGACAACATCATCATGGTTCCGCACCACTCCGGAGCGACGCACGGCACCGCTTACCGCCGCGCCCAGACCGTCGCCCAAAACCTCGACCGCCTCACTCGCGGCGTGCCTCTGATCAACATCGTCGAAGAGATTTCTCGGTAGCGTAAATCGTTCATGCCGTGTTGAACGGCGCGAACCAAGACGTTTCGCATCGAACGCGCCCGCGCCACGAACGGGTTAGGCGGCGGATTGACGCTGAGACTCCCGCGTTGGCAAAGCGTAATTCCTCTGCCAACCCACTCGAATCAAACGCGCATGGTGTGCGAAAATTACTTTCTACAGCGTCGGCGCAACCCTGACCGACCTCGACCTACAAGACCGCAAGCACCACTTACCACTCAGCCATGCTACTGATGGATGAACCGCTAAACCCGTCGCTCAGCGCGCCCAATGGAGCTCAAACCAAAGGCGGAATTATGTCTGCCAAATGGCGCAACTACCAAGGCACCGAACCGCAACACTACCAAGCCCATTTCAACGAAATCTGCGACCTAGTCGGACACCCGAAACCGGCCGACGACCTGTCGGATACGGATTTCGATTTCCAAAAATCGGCACCGACTCCCGATAACCGGTTAGGGAAGGCTGACGTCTTTCTCCGGGACCACTTCGTGATGGAGTACAAAAAGCCGGGCAAAAGTTTGGAAGATGCCTATTTCCAAGCACTCAGATACCGCGACAGCCTCGGCAACCCGAACCTGATTATCGTCAGTGATTTCGAAACCATCCAGATACGCACCAACTTCCCGCGTACCGTCTCCGATGTTTACACGATCACGCTCGATGACCTCCTCTACATTGAGAGGAACGCGACGCGCAGAAGCGCGCTCGGTATCGTCAGCGAGTCGCCGCTATCCGTTTATCAGGTACTCCGTTACTGTTTTTTCCAACCCGGTAATCTCAAACCATCGGTCACGCCTGAGCAGCTCACCAACAAGGCCGCCGATGTATTCAAAGAGATTTCAGACGAGCTTCAGACATGGAATCCCGGCAAAGACGCCGAGACTGCCCGTTTCCTCTCCCAGATCCTCTTCTGCATGTTCGCCAGCGATGTAGGGCTACTCAAGAAACAACTCATAACCGAGTTCACTCAAGAACTGGGTGATTCCCCTGCGATAGTATTCCCCGAACGTCTGAGACGATTGTTCGATGCCATGAGCGATGGCGATCAGGTAGCATCGCCTCCGATCAAACGGTTCAATGGTGGACTCTTCGACGGCACGCCGCACAATCTCCGCATCGGAGCTTCGATCATGCCGTCCATACGTGAAGCTGACGCCCTAGACTGGTCGCAGATCGAACCGGCGATCTTTGGTACCCTGTTCGAACGCATTTACAACCCTGAAAAACGAGCGCAGCAAGGTAGACATTACACGTCGCGTAGCGACATCGAGACGCTGGTCGAACCAGTTGTGATGACACCTTTGCGCCGGGATTGGGCCAGCGTAAAATCGACGATAGACGTGGGAAACGTCGACGAAACACTTTCCAAGCTACAAGCTTTTCTAGATCGTTTGGGAGAGATACAGATCCTTGACCCGGCGTGCGGATCCGGGAACTTTCTGTACGTGGCTCTAAACCTCATGCACGCTCTCGAAAGGGAAGTGATCAGATGGGCGATGCGACTAGAAATCCATGGTCTCGAACCCCAAGTCCATCCGCGCCAACTGCTCGGAATTGAGATCGACGAATACGCCCATCAACTCGCGAGCGTCGTCGTCTGGATCGGACACTTGCAGAACGGCGTACGGGTAGGCAACGTCGCGGAACGCGACCCGATATTAGATCCGCTGGAAAACATCGAAT
This sequence comes from Dehalococcoidia bacterium, assembly GCA_963662485.1. Classification (GTDB taxonomy): domain Bacteria; phylum Chloroflexota; class Dehalococcoidia; order Lucifugimonadales; family Lucifugimonadaceae; genus Bin127. The sequence goes on from OY759581.1 coordinate 1,546,529, forward strand.
GTCGGGACGCAATCGTAGACGACTCCGGCCCCGAACCCAAACTCGCCGAATGGCCAGGTGCAGAATTCATTGTCAGCAATCCCCCGTTTCTCGGCAATCATCTGATGCGTCCTCAACTTGGCGAAGCCTATGTAGATCAGCTTTACAAGGTTTGGGGCGACGAGGTTTCGAATAAAGGCGATTTATGCACTTTCTGGTTCGCTAAGGCCAGGGATCAGATTCGAACAGGCAAAACAAACCGCGCTGGTTTGCTTGCAACCCAAGGCATTAGAGGTGTAGGTTCGCGACTCGTATTGGACAGGATCAAAGATTCTGGAGATATCTTCTTTGCTGAGTCCGACCGCGACTGGTTGTTGGATGGAGCAGCAGTGCACATCTCGATGATTGGCTTCGACGATGGCAGTGAGGAACACAAAATCCTTGATGGGTCTGAGGTCAAACAGATCCACGCCAACTTGACGTCCAGACTCGCAGACCTAACTAAAGCGCGCGCCTTGAAGGAAAACCTTGGAATCGCCTTCAAAGGGACGGAACGCCGGGGACCATTCGACATCCCAGAAGAACTTGCGTCTTCGATGATCGAAGCGGCTAACCCCGACGGCAACCCAAACAGCGATGTCGTCAAGCCTTTCCTGATTGCTCGGGACGTGACCGATATCTCTCGGAATCAATGGATCATAGATTTCGGCGTAGACATGAGCGAGGAGCTGGCGAAAACTTACGAGTTGCCGTTCGAACATGTGGAAAATTACGTTAAGCCCTATAGGGCCGAACGACCGAATTTGGCAACTCCATGGTGGTTGTTCACGAGTTCGGGCTCTGGATTGAGAGACGCCATACAACCCTTGGAACGATACATCGCGACGCCGCGCCACGCCAAACATCGCGTCTTTGTGTGGGTCGACGCCAAGACTGTGCCTGATGGTGCGCTCGTAGTCTTTGCGCGTGACGATGACTACTTTATCGGCATCTTGCATTCTCGTGTCCACGAAGTGTGGTCACTCGCTATGGGCACCCAAGTTCGTGATCGCGAAAGCGGTTTCAGATACACGCACACCACATGCTTCGAGACATTCCCAATGCCAGAACCGACCGATGAGCAACGAGATGCCATCGCGGGCATCGCGAAAACGAATATGTGGCACCGCGAAAACTCACTGTCCGGTCCCTACGCGTTGGACAAGAACATGAAAAAGCAGAAAAACACTCTCACTAACCTCTACAACCGAAACCCGGCATGGTTGAGAGCCGACCACGAAAACCTGGACCGCGCCGTGTTTGATGCTTACGGTTGGACGGAAGAACCGGCGGATGTGACTGACGACACGATTTTGGAGCGGTTGTTGGAGCTCAACTTGAGCCGCGAGGCGGCTTAAGCGTAAGCATTTCTGCGCTGTTTCGCCGATGTCTGGTGGTCGAGACTAGCCATGACCGCCCTTTAATCGCCCGGCGGTGGAACTACCACCTGCTCGTATGGGTGGCGGGCCCCGACCATGTTGGAGTGTTGGAACACGTCTAGGGCGGATTCGTAGAGGTCGCGGGGGATGGTGATGTCGCCGTTCCAGTTGCCGAGTTTTTGGTAGTACGCGATGGCGGCAGCGGTGGATTCGACCGCCATGTCGGGGAAGAAAGGCGCTTCTGCCTCGGCTACGTCCATCGGATCGGCGGTGTTGACCCATTCACGAGACGCTCGGTACGCCCTAGTGACCGCTTTCGCCTCGTCGGATTCTAGGCAGTCCCACCTCGCGACTAGGCTGCTGAATGCTGTCGGCCCCACGATCTTACCGATGGAAGCGACGATGCTACCGATGCCCTCATGCTCCAACTGCTGTGGGAATGCGCCTTGCTCGTGGAAATAGTCGCCCTCGCCGTTGCGCCACTGCTCCATCATCACATCGCCGCCGGGCGATTCGATGCCGTCGATGTCGGACAGGTCGATACCGACTCGGTGCAACCCGTATCGCAGCATCGCCTCGGGCTGTCCGCCGTGCACGTAAAGGAACTTGGCGTCCAACAGCTTTTCCCAGCGAAAGTCAGCGTCTGGCTCTCGTGCCGCGACGATAAATCCGTCGTGTGCGTTGATCTGAGCGAAGTGTGCCACTGGCGGTTTCTCGCCCGCGTCCAGCGCGCCCCAACTACCGGACACTGCCGATTGACCGATGTCGGCGCGTCCTTCCGCCACCTCGATCACCGAGTTCTGATCCGGCGTCGCCGGCGCGTAAGACGCCGTCAATCCCTCCTTTTCGAGGAATCCGCCCGCGATCAACGAAATCAAAGGGCTGTAAAACGCCGAGTGGCGAGAGGCGATCAGTCTAATGTCGGGCATCTAGCGTGTCTCCAAGTGCGAAACAATTACGGTTACTGCATCGTGATTCTATCGGTTTCGTGGGGCGGGTTTCGTCGGGGTGCTTCTGACGCTCTGATATAAACGACCGCAAAACCCTCGCGATTCTGGCTATGTCGTTCCGAACGAAGTAAAGCGGGCCCTGTCATTCTGAACGGAGCGATACTTGCCATGTCATTCTGAACGGAGCGAAGCGGGCCGTGTCATTCTGAACGGAGCGAAACGGAGTGAAGAATCTCTCGCTGCAAAGTGGGCTCCTTGATGAGATTCCTCGCTGCGCTCGGAATGACAGGTTGCGCTCGGAATGACAGCGGTTCTCGCGGCGCGTCTAGTCTCGCCCGCGTTCCCGGACCGTTTTTTGGCAATGGGTGACTAACGCATAATTGAAGTTGACGCGGTCAAACTTGCCGCCGTGTCTCATTCACCCCAACGGTCTGGCGAGTGCGCCAAGTTTCCGATACCCAATTGACTGATTCCGCTACAGACTCGCTTGCCGCGCCCGGCACTGTGCTTGTGACGGGCGGCGCGGGATTCATCGGCAGTCATCTCGTCGATGCGTTGGTGGCGCAAAAAAACCGCGTTTTCGTGATCGACAATCTCGAAACGGCGTCGACTGAATACCTCAACGACGCGGCAGAGTTCATCGAGACGGATATTTGCGATGCGGGATTGGCGGCCGTAATCGAAAAGATCAATCCGTCGGCAGTCTACCACTTGGCGGCACAGGGCAGCGTCGCCGTGTCGGCGAAAGATCCAAGTTTTGACGTGCAAGTTAACGTCAACGGATCGATTAACCTGCTCGAAGCGGTGCGCGGTCTGAACACATCACCACGCTTCATCTATTTCTCGACCGGCGGAGCGATCTACGGCGATGTCGCAATCGATTCGTTGCCGGCGAGCGAAAACATGATCGCTGAACCGCTCTCCCCTTACGGCGCGTCGAAACTCGCAGTCGAGAACTACCTCCGCGTCTACGGACACCTCTACGGCGTCGATTACGGCATCGTGCGACCGGCGAATGTCTACGGGCCGCGCCAAAACCCGCACGGCGAGGCTGGCGTGATCGCCATTTTTTCGCAAGCGATGCTTGAAGGCCGCGAAGTAACGATTTTCGGCGACGGTGAAGACGAACGGGACTACATCTACATCTCGGATTTCATCGACGGCGTGATGGCAATCGCGAGGTCGGGTCTTGCCGGGCCGTACAACATCGGCATGGGTATCGGCGTCTCGGTCAACGAGATTTACGCGCATCTGGCAAAGCTTGTCCCTACCGACGCGCCGGCGAAATACGGACCCCCGCGTGCTGGCGATATCCGTAAGATTTGGCTCGATGTTGATGCCGCGCGTCGCGATCTCGATTGGCGCGCAACGACATCGTTTGAGCAAGGTCTCCGTCTGACGGTGGATTGGTTCAGGCAGGCGGCAAATTGATACCGAGCTCCGCACCGCATGTCGCAGTCGCAATCGCCGCGTCCGCACTGCTATCGTTCGTTTTCGCGTGTGCCTCCGATGAGCCAACACCGACGCCGACGAACACGCCGACGGCAACGGCGACGGCAACCGCTACTTCGACACCGACGTTTACGCCGATCCCAACGGATACGCCGGTCCCGACCGCGACTCCGACACGTACGCCGTCTCCAGAACCGTCACCAACACGCACCGCAACTGTTACCGCGAGTCCGACACCGACGGTAGCATCTCCGACGGCAACCGCGATTCCACCAACATCGACGCCCATCCCCACACCTGAACCGCCAACGCCACCACCTTTGCCGACGCCGATACCGATACCGCCGACGGGCACACCGCAGCCAACATCAACTCCGATCCCACCAACCGCGACGCCAACCGCACAGCCCGTCGTGATTGCATCACCGACCGAGTCGCCAGAGGTGCCGTCAGCGCCGTTGCCAGTTCAAGGCTCACGCGGCGGAACGTTGAAGGCCGCGGTACCGCAACCTGCTCCGCATCAGGACATCCACCGATCGGTCTCGCCAATTCTCGCCGGATGGGGTCCTGGATTGGCGTATTCGAGACTGTTCCGGTATCGGTGGATTCAACCTGACGAACCGCATTACGGGATTTCCGATCTTGCGGTCCGGTATGACCCACGGTCTTCTACCTCGGCGCACGAGATCATCTGCGACCTCTGCGAGAGTTGGGAAATGGATTCCGATGGCACATTGACGGTAAAGCTACGGTCAGGAGTGTCATGGCATGCATCGGAATTGATGAATGATCGGACCCTTGACTCGTCGGACGTCGTGTTCAGCATCGACCGTCTCCGCGATCCGAAAATCCCGAACTCGCATCTCGCCAACACGATCGCCGATGCAACCGCGCTTAGTTCGGACACTGTGCGGATCGATTTGACGATCCCGGATGCGGAGATATTCGACAAACTCGCCGACGCCCGTTTCGCCATCGTCCGGCATGAAGCGGTTTCAGTAGACGGCGACCTGTTGCAAGGGCCGACGATAGGGACGGGTCCTTGGATGTTGGAATCTTTCGACCGAGGGCGATCGCGGCTGAACGCGAACCCCGATTACTTCATACCAGAGCTGCCTCTATTGGACGGCTTGGATATCGCGGTCATCGAAGACCCGCAGGTGCGCGTTACGGCATTGCGGACACGGAAACTCGACATGATCCAACCGTCGGTAGACGACATGACTGAGGCTTTGGGGCGATTCGACACGCTGCGCTGGAGTCGCAGTCACGACGCATCGGCCGGCATCGAGGTAGCGTTCAACACCACGCGTGGCGTCTTGGCATCACACGAGTTACGCACCGCGATCATCAAGTCTTGGGACCCGAACGCGTTGATCGATTCGCTTCACCAAGGGCAGGCTTTCCTGAGCGCGGGATTGCCGATCAACGATCCGAGTTGGCTATTGCCGTCATCCGAAATCGACGCCTACTTCAACGACCGAGCAGGACTATTGGAGTTGCTAGACGAATTCTCACCGCCGCGCGGGACGATCCTCACGATACGAACCGGCGAATTCGGTGATGAATACATCGAGACGGCGAGGTCGCTCGGCGTCGCCATACGTTCGCTCGGACTGCTCGCCACTATCGAACGAGTTTCGACTCGTGTATTCGGCGAGGACGTTTGGAGTTTTGGCGATTACGAAATCTACGTCGGTGCGCCACCCCCGCAATCAAGCGCAACGTCGATGCTCTTCGCAGTGCACCATTCACAAGCCCCGTGGAACACAACTGGATACACAAGCGAAGTGCTAAACACGCTCATCGAACGGCAAGCGGTAGAGTTAGACCCCATCATCCGCCGCGAACTGATGCTCGAGGTTCAACGCGAAATAATGCGCGGCGCACACATCTTCCGTCCGGCTTCCAAAGTCTCACACTGGCTCTGGTGGTCGCACCTCCAAAACGTCGCCCCCAACACCCACCGCGCCGACTCATTCTGGCTAACCCGCCTCTGGATGGGCGACCTGCCATAGGATTGCAGGCGCGGGGGGCATCGGCGCGCATCCAGGGTTTCCCTCGCTATGCGGGGGAAATACAAAGGGGGTCCGCACCCGTAGGGGCACGCCCTTGTGGCTGCCCCGGTGCGGGGTGGGGTACGCCGGACGCACCTACGCGCCGAGCCGCGCGCGATGGATTCCGCCGACGCGTTACGGTCAGGACGGGCAAACAATCCCTTCCCCCTCGACGGGGGAAGGTTTGGATTGGGGTCGCCGGATATCGCCGTCGCGGCGTGCCTGTTCCCAGCGTACTGCGCGATGTCTGGCGGTATGGTGCGCTCGGCGTACCCCACCCCGCACCGGGGCAGCCACAAGGGCGTGCCCCTACGTTGTCGGCTTGGCGTCGCGGTGGGATGTCGATGATCGTGGTGCGCTCGGCGTACCCCGCACCACACCGGGGCAGCCACAGGGGCGTGTCCCTACGATACGATGGCGCAACACCCGCTAGCGGCCCCCTTTGCCCTTCGGGCATTTCCCCCGTGAACGGGGGAAACCGAGGGGCGTTAATCGCCGGCGATTGCGTCTTCTAGGGTTGCCCAGGGGAGTAAGGCGCATTTGACGCGGATGGGAAAGCGGGATACGTCGCGCAGGACGATGGCGTCGCCGATCTTCTCTTCGTCGGCGGGATCGAGTGCTTCCCGGTTGGAAAACATGCCGCGAACTGCGCTGGAGATGTCCTGAATCTGGGAGACGTCTTTGCCGTCGACGAGTTCTGCCATGATCGATGCCGACGCTTGGGTGATGGCGCAACCAGTGCCCTGCACGAAGATCGCTTGCACTTCGGCGTTTGATAACCGCAGTTCGACGCGGACCTCATCGCCACAGAAAGGGTTGTCGATAGTTGCGGACGCGTTGCCGCCGTCGATCGGCTCCGCGTTGCGCGGATTCCGCATGTGGTCTTCGACGATGTAGCGATTCGTCTCGTCGAGATGTCCGAATCCGCCTCGCATCTTGTCATCAGTACCGGTTGACGCCGTATGTCGATTCGCGGCACGTCGCGAACGCCGCCGCGATTTGAAGTGTAAGCCTAAGCCTAAACCGTCAAACTATGCCGTGCCGATGGTGTCGGAGGCGGCTTGTAGTTGCGGCATCAGTTCGTCGAGCTTGCTTTCGAGGAATGCGCGCAGGTCTTCATCGTCGAATTCGGCGAGTATCTCCGCCGCAAAACCGCGGATCAACATCGCCTGCGCGGCATCGTAATCGACGCCCCTCGATTGCAGGTAGAAGAGCGTGTCTTCGTCAACATGCCCGGCCGTCGCACCGTGCGCGCACTTAACATCGTCGGCGTAGATTTCCAACGACGGCTTGGTGTCTACCTCCGCGCCATGCGACAGCAACAGATTCAAGTCTTTCTGGTTGGCGTCGGTCTTCTGCGCGCCGCGTTCGACCACGATCTTGCCGCTGAATACGGCGCGTGATCGACCGGAGAGAATGCCCTTGAAGTACTGGTCGCTAGTGCATCCCGGCGCGGCGTGGGTGGTGCTGATTTCGTTGTCCTGGTGTTGGCGGTTCGTAGTGAGATACACGCCGTGCAGCTGCGTCTCAGCGGACTCGCCCACAAGCGCGGTGTGCACATCGTTACGCCCGATAGCCGAACCAATCGAGAACGAACTCGATCGGTATTCAGAGCCTGAACCCTGTTGAATGCGCGTCGTCGCGAAGTGAAACGCGTTCTCGTTATCGAGCTGGACGCGGTAGTGGGATAGCGAAGCGTCTTCACCAATCGAGATTTCGACCACCGGCACCGAAAGGTGCGCGATTTCAGACATCGAAACGTGCGATTCGATGACCGTTGCGCTAGCGTTGTCGCCGATGTTGATCGCGACGCGGGGGTAAACCGCGCGTTGACCATCGTCAGATTCCGTCGTCGCAATGACGATGTGGATCGGCTTATCAATCGATGCGTCATCGGGCACCGTAATCGAGATTCCGTCCGCGATGAATGCCGTATTGAGGGCAACGAACGCACCGTCAACGCATTCCGCCAAACTTCCTATCTGTTCGGATTCGCTAGCCAGTCCTATTGCGACGTTTTGGGTCGCGTCCATCGCGTCGGAGAGGTCATCACTCATATTCCCGTCCAGAAAGACGATATTGTGCCAACTGCCAGGCAGTGGTACGCGTGCGGCGACCTCGGATCGCGAGACCGACGTTGACGGAATGCCGAAGTTAAACGCGTCGCGGTCGATCCGTCGAAGATCGGTGTATTTCCAGAGCTCGTTGCCACGACGGTGAACGGGAAAACCGATCCGCTCAAACTCTTGCCAGCCGGCACGTCGCAATTCGTTGATGGTGTCAGACTCGGTGCCATTCTCCTGACGGCTCGCCATGAAGCGATGCCAATCCGCGGCGTAGGTGTCGAAATGCCGCGCCCGATTGGACGGCATCGTAGCGGTGTTCAAGGTCATCCGAAAACTCAACCGCGGGCTTCAGTTTGCCGCGAGATAATCGCGGTAGCCGTTCTGCTCCACCGTTTCCGCCAAACTCGCGTCGCCAGTGTCGACGATCTTGCCGCCAACCAAAACGTGGACGATATCCGGTCGGACGTAGTGCAGTAAGCGTTGGTAGTGGGTGACGATCACAAAGCAACGATCTGGAGAGCGCATCTTGTTTACACCGTCCGCGACTGCTTGGAGCGCGTCGATGTCCAACCCCGAATCGGTCTCGTCCATGATCGCGATGCGCGGGTCCAATACCTGCATTTGCAACATCTCGTTGCGCTTCTTCTCGCCGCCGGAAAATCCTTCATTCAAGGAGCGTCGAATCAGTTCTTGATTGACGCCGACCTCTTCAACTTTTGCGTCGAAGAGTCTCGAGAACTGTCGAACCGACATCTTGTTGCGGCCGTTGGCGTCGTCGATGGAGTCGCGCGCCGCTTTGAGAAACTGCCAAGGGCGAACACCCGGTACTTCCGACGGATACTGCATCGCCAGAAACAACCCGAGGTGCGCCCGTTCGTCGGGCATCATCTCGACGATGCTCTCGCCGTCAACGGTGATATCGCCTTCTGTGACGGTGTACGACGGTTTGCCCATCAAGACGTTAGCGAGCGTGCTCTTGCCGCTGCCGTTCGGACCCATGATGGCGTGAACCTCGCCCGGGTTGACTTCAAGGTCAATCCCGCGCAGGATTTCCTCTTCGCTGTCAGTTACGACGGCGTGCAGATTTTCAATCTTTAGCATTAACTCACTCGCGCACGGATTGTGTTTTGGATGTGAATCGCTGACGCTGCGCCGGGCGTCGTTGCGGAACGTGGAACTTGAGGATCGGCAAATGCGTCGCCACTACCCCACCGCGCCCTCTAGGCTCACTTTAAGCAACTGACCGGCCTCGAGTGCGAACTCAAACGGCAATTCTTTGATAACGTCGCGGCTCCAACCAGTGATGATCATGTGGTGGGCGTCCTCTTCCGAAATGCCACGCGACATCAGGTAGAAGAGCTGTTCATCGCTGACCTTTGAGGTGCTGGCTTCGTGCTCCAATCGTGCGGACGGGTTGCGGACCTCGATATACGGAACGGTGTGGGCGCCGCACTGGTCGCCAACGAGCAGAGAGTCACACTGGGTGTGATTCGTCGCATTCTCGGCACCTGGCAGGATTTTCACGCCGCCCCGATACGTGTTCTCGCCGTGCCCCGCTGAAATCCCTTTGGACACGATGGTTGATTTCGTGTTCTTGCCCATGTGGATCATCTTGGTGCCGGTGTCGGCTTGTTGGTAGTTGTTGGTCAGCGCAACCGAGTAGAACTCGCCAACCGAGTTATCGCCGCGCAAGATGACCGAGGGATACTTCCAAGTGATCGCCGATCCGGTTTCGACCTGCGTCCAAGAAATCTTGGCGTCTTTCTCAGTCATGCCGCGCTTGGTGACAAAGTTGTAGACACCGCCCTGACCGTCTTTGGTGCCGGGATACCAGTTCTGGATGGTCGAGTATTTGATTTCGCCTCGGTCCAACGCGACGAGTTCGACGACGGCGGCGTGTAGCTGGCTAGTGCGACGGATCGGCGCGGTGCACCCTTCGAGGTAGCTGACATATGCGCCTTCATCAGCAACGATCAAGGTTCGCTCGAACTGCCCGGTACCCTCGGTGTTGATGCGGAAATAGGTCATCAACTCGATTGGACACCGCACGCCAGGCGGCACGTAGGCGAATGAGCCGTCGGAAAAGACCGCGGAGTTCAAAGCCGCGAAATAGTTGTCGGTGTACGGCACAACCGCACCGAGGTATTTTTGGACCAGCTCAGGATGGTTCTGAACGGCTTCGGTGAACGAGCAGAAGATGATCCCAAGCTCTTCTAGCTGATCGGCGTAGGTCGTGGCGACGGAGACTGAGTCGAAAACGGCATCGACCGCGACACCCGCCAGTCGTTCGCGCTCGTGCAACGGTATGCCGAGTTTGTCGAAGGTCTCCAGCATCTCCGGATCGACCTCGTCCAAGCTCTTGGGCGCGTCATCGAGCGATTTCGGCGCAGCGTAGTAGTAGATATCTTGGTAGTCGATTTCCGGGTAACGTAACTTTGCCCATCGCGGCTCGGCGTCGTCGCGTTGCAGACGGCTCCAGTAATCAAACGCTTTCATGCGCCAGTCGAAGAGCCAATCCGGTTCGTCCTTCTTTTCCGAGATGAGACGGACGATGTCGGCGTTCAAACCTTTGGGCGCCAACTCCATCTCGACATCGGTCGTGAATCCCCACTTGTAATCCGCATCGTCGAGCTTCGATTCTCGCGAGATGGTGAGTCTTTCTTGCGTAGTCAACTCGATTTCCGGTTGTTTCGTGTGATTATCTGGGTTGGCGGTGAACTAGGACTTGCCGATGTATCTGATCGCGATGCCGCTACGACATGACGCGGTTGCTACGATCATCTCCGAACGTCGATAGTGCTTCAGATTTAATTTTACCAATTGAGAGATTCGGTGGATATCCGATGATGGCGTACGATGTTGACCGTGCATTTGTTAGACATCAAACGACGAATCGGACGCATCTTCGCGTCGTCCGACGCGCGGGACGGCAAGGTCGAAGTCTCGCCACTCGAACGGGCGATTAGATCACGCAACGACATTGCGCCGCGCGTCGCGGACGCGGTGCTCCAAGTTCCGCGCGCCGAGTTCGTGTTGCCGAGCGACCGCGGGCTCGCGGATGCCGATCGCGCGCTGTCAATCGGTCAGGGACAGACGATTTCGCAACCGAGTCTCGTGGCGCAAATGATATCCGAGTTGGGGTTGACGCCGAACGCGTCTCTAGTTCTCGATGTCGGATGCGGTTCTGGTTACCAAGCCGCGATACTCTCGCTACTGGCTGACAAGGTGATTGCGGTTGAACGCATCGAAGCTCTTGCCGAATCTGCTCGTTCTCGCTTGGCTCGACTCGGTTACCACAACGTCGAAGTTGTGCTCGCGTCTGAAAACACGTTGGGATACCCTGACGACGCGCCGTACGACGCGATAATCGTCGGCGCAGGCGTGCCGAGTGTACCGAAGAGCCTAGTTGAACAGTTGAAAATCGGCGCGCGATTGGTGATCCCGGTCGGTAAACGCGGACGCCAAGAGGTTGCAACGGTAACGCGCACCGAAGATGATTTTGAGGTTCGATACGGCGTCGCCTGCGTCTTCGTGCCACTCATCGGGCCGGAAGCATGGTGATAGTGCCGCACTTGAAGCGCGAATCCCATCGGCTATATGAAAATAGAGTTGATCGCCACACTCGGGGACACAGGCAATGAAGACAGCAACAGAGTTTGAAGCCGTAATCGGGCTGGAGACGCACGTCCAGCTGAATACCAAGAGCAAGATGTTCTCTTGGTCGGGCGCGGGCTACCAAAAAGCATCGCCGAATACGTTGGTGGATCCTGTATCGATGGCGTTGCCGGGCACATTGCCCGTCGTCAACAAGCGCGCCGTCGAATCGGCCATCGCCATCGGACTCGCGCTCAACTGCGACATCGCCGAGGTAACCAAGTTCGACCGCAAGCAGTACACCTACCCTGACTTGATGAAGGGCTATCAGATTTCGCAGTACGACGAACCAATATGCATCGACGGCTGGTTGGATTTGCCAACGGATGATGGTTGCCGCGTCGGCATCAACCGCGTCCACATGGAAGAGGACGTTGCGCGACTGGTGCATATCGACGCTCCGACTGGTGGTGTGATGCACTCGCTGTTGGACATCAACCGCGCCGGCGTGCCGCTCATGGAGATCGTCACCGAGCCGGACCTACGGACCCCGGAACAAGTCGAGGCATATATCACCACCTTGCAGTCGATAATTCGCTACCTCGGCGTCGGCACTGCCAACATGGAGGAAGGTTCGTTCCGCTGCGACGCCAACATCAGCGTGCGTCCGGTCGGATCGACTGAATTGGGCGAAAAGGTCGAAGTCAAGAACATGAACCGCGTGCGTGCCGTACGAGAGGCCGTCGAACACGAAGCCGAACGTCAAGTTGCGGCGATTCGGCGCGGTGAGCGAATCGTGCAAGAGACACGCGGATGGCTCGACGGCGAAAAACTGACGGTTACACAGCGCTCCAAAGAGGACGCGCACGATTACCGCTACTTCCCTGAACCCGACATTCCGCCGCTTCACATCAGCCGATCTTGGGTGTCCGAGATCGAATCTGATATGCCGGAGTTGCCATTGGCGAAAAAGTCTCGCTTCATCGGTGCCTGGGGGCTTTCGGATTACGACGCATCGCTGATCGTCGAGTCTCGCACTTCTGCCGAGTACTTCGAGACGGTGATGGGTGAGGTGAAAAGCGAATCGGAACGAGACCAAGCGGATTTTGCGAAGGAAACCGCCAACTGGCTGAACGGCGAGATGGCGCGATTGATGCGCGAAAACGATGTTGGTAATGTGAGCGAGACGCGTGTTGACCCCGCCGCATTGGCGGTACTGGTTCGCAAATTCCAGAAACGCGAAATCAACAACAACTCGGCAAAGCGGGTGTTTGGCGAGATGTTCCACAACGGCGCCGACCCGGTAGAGACTATTGATCGACTCGGTCTGTCAGCTGTCGGCGATGTCGACGAATTGACTCCGGTGATTCAGGAAGTGCTTGCAAACAACCCGGCGGCGGTCGAAGATTATCGATCCGGCAAAACGAACGCTATCCGCTTCCTAATGGGTCAGGTGATGAAGGCGACCCGCGGTCGTGCCGATGCCCAGACGGTCATGCAGATGCTGGGTGAAGCGATGTCCGATTGAAGTGCGACGCATCCGCTACGTCAATGTGCCGCGCTGAATTAACCTTGTAGGTATGTGGTTTCAGATTTCACTCCTCATCCTCGCCGTCGTGCTGATCGTAGTGTTGCTGCTACAAGCACGAGGCAATAACCCGTCGGTCTTCGGACAGTCGGAGAGCACATTCCGCGTCCGGCGCGGTGTCGAAAAATTGCTATTCCGCGCGACGATCGTGCTGACGGTAGTCTTCGTGGCAATCGCCATCGCCAACGTCAGATTCAGCGGTTGACGCTGGGTCTAGTTCCCGACGGTCGCCCTACCCGCGTCGCCAAGTCGTTCCTTGCGGCGTGTCGGAAATCTCGATGCCCATTTCGGTGAGTTGATCGCGTATCGCGTCGGCGGCGGCAAAATCCCGATCTTTTCTAGCCGCTGCGCGTTTCTCCAATAGGGCTTCAATCTCCGCGTTGTCCGTTGCATCGCCGGAAGCCGGTTCTTCGAGGGTCAATCCCAACACGCCCGTGAGTTCACGCAGAGTAGCCTGACCTTCGGCGATATCGACACCTTTTCCCTGTTCTGCGAAGATGTCGCGTGCCAGATCGAAGATGGCGGCTAGAGCGCGTGGGGTGTTCAGATCGTCGTCCATCGCCTCGATGAAGCGTTGCGTGATGTGGTCCGCGTCGTAGACGTTGCCAGAACCATTGCCGGTGTTTGGAACCTCAGCCGCTTGGCGCAACCGACGCACCGCGCGCTCGGCAGCGACTAGGTTCTCTTCGTCGTACGTCGCTGGACTGCGATAGTGGCTTTGGAAGATCCACATACGAATCGCGTCGGTGGAGTGCGTTTTGAGGGCATCACGGACTGTTACAACGTTTCCCAACGACTTCGACATCTTCTCGTCGCCGCGCATCCGCAAGAGCCCGTTGTGTACCCAGAAGCGCGCGAACGGCATGATGCCAGTCGCCGATTCGGATTGCGCGACCTCGTTCTCGTGGTGCGGGAAGACGAGGTCCAATCCGCCGCCGTGAATGTCAACCTGATCGCCGAGATACCGCCGCGCCATCGCGCTGCACTCAATGTGCCAACCGGGGCGACCGGGACCCCAAGGGCTATCCCAAGACGGCTCGCCGGGTTTCCACGCTTTCCAAAGTGCGAAGTCTTCCGGGTTTTCCTTGAGCAGGTCAGGCTCTAGTCTCGCCAACTCCTCCACTCCATCCACCGTTCGACCGCTCAGTTTGCCGTAGTCTTCATCGCGCCGAACGCGGTAGTAGACCGAACCACCGGCTTCGTACGCAGCACCAGAATCGACGAGTTCGCCGATGAGCGCGATGATCGGCTCCATCTCTTCAGTCACTCGTGGATGGACATCAGCGCGCTTGACATTTAAACCGTCCATTGCCTCGTAGAACGAGTCGACGTGTTCCTGCGTCAGATCGAACCAATCAACGCCGGTCTCTGCCGCTCGGTCGATGATCTTGTCGTCAACGTCGGTGAAGTTCTGCACTCGTATAACGTTGATGCCGCGATAGCGCATGTAGGATTGCAACACCTCGAAGATGACCGTTGCGAGGGCATGTCCGAGATGCGGTTCGTCGTACGTCGTCACACCGCAGACGTACATGCGAACCGGATCGGTAATCTGCTTGAATTCTTCTTTTTGGCGGGTGAGGGTGTTGTAGAGCTGCATCGTTCTGACACGGGACTGATTGCTGGATAACCGAGATTCTAACCGTGCAAGCCGTTAGCGGATAAGCGTAGCGATCGCTTGCGCCGCGATGCCTCTGCCCTCGCCGATCGCGCCGACTTCATCGGTGGACGTAACTTTGACATTGACGCGCTCGATTTCAGCGGACATTGCGCTAGCGATGTTGGCGCGGAATGCCGGAACGTGGGCCGCCAATCGCGGTCTTTGCGCGATGACCGTTGCATCGATATGTGCAATCCGCCATCCGTCGTTTGCGGCGAGTTTGGCGGCTTCGCTGACGAATTTCGCGCTGTCGGCACCTGCAAAGCGAGGATCCGACGACGGAAATCGGCCTCCCAGATCACCGAGTCCGGCCGCGCCCAAGATCGCACTCGCGACGACGTGCATCAAGACATCGCCATCCGAGTGCCCTTTCAACGACATCCCGAACTCGATTTCTTCGCCGCCCAATCGCAATGGTCCGCCGTCTACGAGCGCGTGACCGTCGAAACCGATGCCGTAGCGGACATTCGCACGTTCAATCTCGCCGTCTGCATTACCGGACGCTATCGCATTGGCGATTGGTATGTCTGACGGCGTCGTGATCTTGATGTTCCGGTCATCGCCCTCGAAAACTGCGACTAGCCCTCCTGCTACCTCTACCATCGATGCATCGTCAGTAACGTCGTTAGTGACGGTGGCGTGCGCGGCGCGCAAAACGTCGGCTCGGAAAATCTGCGGCGTCTGCACCGCGTAGAGCGTGCTCCGATCGGGCGTATCCACGATGACGCCGTGTTCGACACGCTTGACGGTGTCTTTCAGCGGCACCACGGGTATCGCCGCACCAACTTTCGTCGCAGTTGCCAAACCACGATTGAGCATCGCGTCGGTAACGAATGGTCTCGCCGCATCGTGCACTGCGATGTATTCCGCGCTGTCGTCCCAATCGCGCAGCGCGTCGATGCCGTGTCGCACCGAATCTTGACGCCGCGTGCCACCCGCAATCACCTTGAAAGGTTTGGGAAATCCAGATTCGACCACGGTTTGCTCAACGTTCGAGATTTTGTCCGCTTGGGTGACGATGACGACGCGATCAACGACATGGCATCTGGCGAAAAGGTCCAGGGAGTGCCAAAGAACAGGACGCCCGTTGACCTCCAACGCGAGCTTGTCTACGCCCCCCATGCGGCTCGACTGACCCGCCGCGACCATGACAACCGACATCATTGTCGGTGGTTCGGTGTCTGAATTGTACCGATGTTCGTTCAATGTAGCCTCAAGCGCTCGTATTCGTTTCCTATCGATCATAGAAACGGCAAGTTGAACTCGAAGATGCCCCGCAACCAGTCGATCCCGGCGCGGCAGGCGTAAGCCATCAGCACCAAGCGGAGCAGTTTGCCGGCAAAGACGTAGGCGATGAACTTTCGATATGGGTATTCCAACGCGCCGGCGGAGATGCCCGCGAGGTCGAAAAACGGCGTAGGTATTGCCGAGACTACGAACAACGTCAGCGCGCCGTGACGCTCCATCAAGTCGTGAATACGTGGGTACCAACGCACCTTCATCGCGGCATTGTGTCCCGCGAAGCCGGCGAGATATGCCGTCGTCTCCCCTAGTGTCGCGCCCGCGGCACCGGCGATACCGATGAACACTAGATTCAGTCCCAGCGACGACTCCGCCGCAACACACGCCGCCAGTACTCCCGGTAACGGCAGGATGATCGTCGCCGCGCCGATGAGATTCAGGTAGAACGTCGCGAAGTAGCCGACATCCGTAACTTCCAAGAATCCGCCGAGAGATAGCACTAAACCCGTGAGAGTCGTGCCGAGAACCACGCTCCAGATACCGATTTGCACCCAACCGGGATGCTCGGACATAAATCCGAGCAACCGCGCCGCTAATCCACCCGACGATCCGCCTGCTATTGACTCGTGTTCATTCGAGGTTTCTTCTATGGCGATTTCGTCTTTGATGCCTCACCCACCGATGCGGCTGCAAAAAGCGCTACCGCACCAATTGCGGCTAAAGCCGTGCGTCGATTGTAAACAACCGTCGTGAGATTTAGTTGACGGTTGCCGACGCGACTTCCAGTTCGGATTCGGTGGTAGCCGATTGAATGTCCAATCGATCGTCTTTCACGTCGATGACCACCGTAGACCCGTCTTCGATTTCCGCTTTGATGAGCGCGAGGGCGAGAGGTGATTCGATGTGGCGTTGAATTGCCCGCGCCATCGGACGCGCGCCCATCCAGGTGTCATAGCCGCGTTCCGCGATCCAAGACTTCGCCGCATCGGTCAGTTCAATCGATATCGAGCGATCTGCCAAGCGTTCCTCTACTTGACGGACGAATTTCGAGACGATGTGATCGATTTCGGCGTGTCCAAGCGCATCAAACACTACCACTTCATCGATGCGGTTCAGAAACTCCGGTGAAAACCGCGACTTGAGCACCGATTCCTGACGCGCTGTCAGATTCGGGGATCCGATTCCGTTACCGCTTGACGCGTTGCTACCTACAGCGAATCCCAAGTCGCCCCGGTTCTGATCCGCGGTGCCGAGGTTGCTGGTCATGATGATGATCGTGTTGCTGAAATCCACAGTCCGACCGTGCCCGTCGGTCAAACGTCCGTCATCAAATATCTGCAACATGCTGTCGTAGATATTCGGATGCGCTTTCTCGATTTCGTCGAGCAGAATCACCGAGTACGGGCGTCTACGCACCGCCTCGGTGAGTTGACCCGAATCGTCGTAGCCGACGTAGCCCGGCGGCGCACCGATCATGCGCGAGATGGAATGGCGCTCTTCGTATTCCGACATGTCGAGGCGGATCATGTGGTTCGGATCGTCGAACATGAACTCCGCCAATGCCTTTGCGAGCTCCGTCTTGCCGACGCCTGTCGGCCCCATGAACAGGAAAACACCCGTCGGACGGCTCGGGTCTTTCAAACCCATTCGTCCGCGCCGCACGGCATCGGACAATGTGCCGACAGCGCGATCCTGTCCGATCACGCGTTCGTGAAGCCGGTCTTCAAGCTTCAACAGCTTTTCGACTTCCTCTTCGACGAGTTGATCGAGCGGTACGCCGATGCGTTCGGATATCAGCGCGGCGATGTCCGATTCCGTGATGACGAGCGTCGGCACTCCAGACGCTTCCGCCGCTTGGTCGACAACCGCTGCCGGAGCGCGTTCGATGCGAGCTTTGGCGGCGGCTTCGTCGATCAGGTCTACCGCCTTGTCGGGCAGTTGCCGATCGGTTACGTAACGATCACTCAATCTGACTGCCGCGCTCAAGGCACCATCAGTGAGTTCGACACCATGGTGGGTTTCGTAATTCCCGCGCAACGCTTTGAGCATCTCGACTGCCGACTCTTCGTCCGGCTCTTCAATCCATATCGGCGTGAAGCGTCGCTCCAAAGCCGAGTCTTTCTCGATGAATCGGCGATACTCTTCCGGCGTCGTCGCACCTACGACCTGCAACTCGCCCCGTGCGAGCGCGGGTTTCATCATGTTTGCCGCGTCTAGTGAACCGTCGCTACCGGTGCCCGCACCGACGACAGAATGCAGTTCATCGACGAATAGGATCACCTCGCCAGCGGACGCTTGCGCCTCTTCCATGACCGATTTCAGACGCTCTTCGAACTCGCCTCGGAACTTGGCACCAGCGAGCAGCACGCCGATGTTCAGTGCGAGAACGCGTTTACCCGCCAACATCTCGGGCACATCGCCGCTCTGGAGGTTCTGAGCCAGTCCCTCTACAATCGCAGTCTTGCCGACGCCGGCATCGCCGATGAGGGCGGGATTGTTCTTCGTCCGCCGGGTTAAGGTCTGCATGACACGACGAATCTCGTAGTCGCGCCCTACGATTGGATCGAGACGGCCGGCCGCGGCGAGTTCCGTCAAGTCGGTCGTGTATTTCCGGAGGACGCCGTAAGCTTGCTCGGAGTCTGGCGAGGTGACGCGCGCCGCGCCGCGCACTTGGTGCACTGCCACGTAGACCCGATCAGACGTGATGCGGTGCGTCGCCAACACCGTAGCCAACTCGCGATCCGCTTCCTCAACGATGGCGATGAAGAGATGGTCGACGCTCATCAAATCGTCGCGAAACGTCTTTCGCTGGATCGACTGCGCCTTGCTCATCGCATTTTGAGCGCGCGGCGTGATGAAGATCTGCCGTTGACCACCTCGCGAGTGTCCGATACCCAAAGGTTTCGACTCGATCAGACGGATCAGATCAGTTCGGAGTGAAGCGGTATCGACTTCCAGCGTCTCCAAAATCTCCCGAACCGGCCCCTCGTTGGCATCGACCATCGCAAACAGCAGATGCTCAATGTCCAACTGGACGTTTTTGCGCTGCATCATGAGTTGCACCGCCGCGTCCACCACCGCTCGGGTGCCGTGCGTCAGGTTGTCAGGTGAAATCGCCATTTGTTACCTTTTTTTTGCCGTCATTTGCGCCAAAGACGGACCGCATCGCGGCGCGTCGTTGATGTTGATCGTGTCCGTAATTGTAACATCCTGAAAATGTTTCTTGACACGAAGCGTATCTAGTTTTATTATCGTATTCATGTGAGTGAACGTGATGCTCACTACAAGATCAAGCATAAGCGTAAGCATAAAGGAGTCAGCAAATGACAGCACTAACCCGTTGGAGCCCATTCACGCGATCCACCGCGTGGCCTTTCGACTTTTGGAACGACTTTGGAACCGTCCGTCGAACCGCAAACTCGCCGCATCGGCTCGGTTTGGACGTGACTCACGACGCCGACCGATACACGGTAGAGGCTTCGCTGCCCGGTTTCACCGCCGACGAGATCGAGGTCACCGTCGATCAGGGCATCCTTCGCATCGCCGCTTCAAAGACCGAAGAGGCAACGCAGGACGACGCGCAGTACGTGATCCGCGAACGCAGGTCGGGCAAGTTCTACCGCGCGGTCCGAGTACCGGAGGGCGTCGATATCGACGCCGCGACGATCAGCCACGTCGACGGTGTTCTGAAGATCGACCTACCCAAGGACGACGCCGGCCAGCCGAAGCGCCTGCCCATCGCCGCATAAGGCAAGAACCAATGCAACAATCAGCAGCACCCCGCAGAAACGTGGGGTGCTGCTTTTTGGTGGTTTGCCACACTCAAAGCCGGAATGACGGCAGGTCCGCCGCGATGGGAAAGGCGCACACTCCATTGCGTAAGATTGGTATCATTCGCCGCCGCGCTAAAGATCACCAATGGCTACCAACCCCGTCCAAGCACCTAGATTTTTCGCTCGGTATCAGCCGACGGTTGATCGTGCTTTGCGATCCGAGTTGAAGCGTTACACGATAGGGGTTTTGGACACGCACCGCTACCACATGGGATGGGCAGACAGCAACGGGGATGCGACGCGTGCGACGCAGGGGAAGCGATTGCGTCCGACGATGACATTGCTCGGCGCCGATGCCGTTCAAGGCGATCTGAGGCTCGCCATTCCCGTCGCCGTTGCGCTCGAATACGTGCACAACTTCTCGCTGATCCACGACGACATCGAAGATCGCGACCGATTCCGACATCATCGTCCGACGGTCTGGGTCGTCTGGGGAGAAGCGACCGGCATCGTGTCGGGCAATTCCATGCTCAAGATCGCCGACCGCGCGACTCGAGACCTCGCTGCGCTAGGCGTGCCTACTGCGATGCTGGTTCAGGTGCAGCGCGTCATCGCCGATGCCTACCTCCGCATGATCGAAGGTCAGTACCTGGATATCGAGTTTGAAAACCGCGATCTCGTGTCCATCAATGATTATCTGGCGATGATTGAACGCAAGACGGGTGCGCTCATCGAAGCGAGTTTGTACCTAGGCGCGTTGGTGGCTGGCGACGGCGCACCGAACGACGAGCTATCGGACGGATTGAGGCGCGCAGGTTATGAATTCGGGAGATTATTCCAAATCCGCGACGACATGCTCGGTGTTTGGGGCACCGACGAGACCGGCAAACCGGTCGGCGGCGATATCTTCAACAAGAAGAAAGCACTACCCGCCGTCCACGCGTTGAACGTCGCCAAAGGCGCGTCGTCGGACCGTATTCGTGCCATTTACCGCAAGCCCGAACTGGACGATGAAGACGTCCGCGACGTGCTCCAGATCATGGACGATTGCGGCACTCAAGAGTACTGCGACACGATGTCCGCACAGCATTGGTCCGCAGCATCACGCATCATCGAAGACCTAGACCTGAACCCGCAAATCCGTAACGACCTCAACGAGTTGGGCGAGTTTCTAGTCGAGCGTATCGCCTGACCACAAACGCAGTCGGCAGGAACTCAAACCAAAATGGACGCCGCTAGACACTTCACCAGCACCGCGCCGGACCTCGATACGGCGTATGAAGCTTGTCGGAATCTAGCCGTCAGCAGCTACGAGAACTTTAACGTTGGTAGCCGGTTCATCAAACGATCCCTGCGTCCTCATTTCTTCTCGGTTTACGCTTTTTGCCGATTGGTCGACGATCTTGGCGATGAGGTCGAGGGCGATCGCACCCTGCTGTTGGACCGTTGGGAGGACGAGTTGAACCTGTGCTACCAAGGCAAGCCAAACTTGGTGTGGTTCCAAGCCCTTCAAAACACGATTGACGAGTTCGGGATTCCGCCAGAGCCGTTCCGCCGCTTGATCGAGGCTAATCGTCGAGACCAACGCGACGCCAGATATCGGGACTTTGAGCATCTGAAGAATTACTGCACCTACTCGGCGACGCCAGTCGGTCATCTGGTGCTGTATCTCTACGGCTACTTTTCGGATCGCATGGCGGCACTATCCGATCACACCTGCATCGCTCTGCAACTCGCGAACTTCTGGCAGGACGTGTCCAGAGACTTCGACAAAGGCCGCGTCTACATCCCAGAATCTGACATGCAACGATTCGGCGTGGATATCGCAACGATCCGCGACCGAAAACCGACGCCGCAATTCCGCGCGTTGATGGAATTTCAGGTCGAACGCACTCGCGAGATGTTTCGAGACGGATACGCGTTGTACGACCACCTGGAACGCGATTTCAAGCTAGAGTTTTCGGCGATCACAGCGGGCGGACTCTCAGTGCTCGATGCCATCGAAGCCTTGGATTACGATACGTTGACGGTACGCCCTACGGTGGGCCGCGCGAAGAAGCTCCGAATCATGTCCAGCATTGTTGTTCGCAAATTGCTTGGCATGAAGACCCTATCGGACCGCGCGTTTAAGAGCCGAAACGAACGTTGAGCGTCACGCTCTCGCCTTCAAGTCATGTCCTCAACTACCCAACAAGAGGTCGCATCCGCGTATAAGGATTGTGCGCGCATCACTCGCGCCGCGAGCACCAACTTCTACGTCGCATTCCTCGCCCTGCCCTCCGAGTTGCGCCGCGCGATCTATGCCACATACGCGTTTTGCCGGTTATGTGATGACATCGTCGATGAACCAGTCGTAGGTGCGGACCCGAGCCTAGAGCTAGATTCGGTTGCCGGCGCGTTGGACAGTCGCGCCGAAACCAAGTACGCGGACAGCCCTATCTTCATAGCACTTGACGACGCGATTCACCGTTTCGAGTTGGACACCCAGTATTACGTCGATGTGATCGACGGGTGTCGCATGGACATTGACACTGACCGCTACGAGACGTTCGATGATCTGAGCGCCTACTGCAAGCGTGTCGCAAGCGCGGTTGGCGTAATCTGCGTGAGCATTTTCGGGTACTCCGACCTGACGGCGATTGAGTATGCGAACGATCTAGGCATCGCCTTTCAGCTCACGAACATCCTGCGCGATGTTCGCGAAGACTACGCCAACGGACGGGTCTATTTGCCGCAAGAGGACCTTCGACGGTTCGGCGTCGCCGAATCGGAGTTTACCGGCGGCTCGCCAAGCGATAACTTCCGCGCCATGATGCGGTTTCAGATGGATCGGGCTTTCGATTACTACGAGCGCGGCGAACGCGTGATCCCGATGGCGGTGCGCGGGCGGCAATGTCTCGAGCTGATGAGTGGCTTCTACTACCGCATATTGCAGAAGATCGAGCAATGCGACGGTGATGTAATGACGCAAAGGGTCAGCCTGTCGCCGACGGAAAAGCTGTCGATAACCGCCGGCATCGGGTGGCGTTCGGCATTACGGGTTGTGAGCCGTTAGTTAACGCGGATTACCTTGGCAGACCGAAACGCAATCATCTTGGGCGGCGGGTTAGCCGGAATCGCTGCGGCAGTGCGCCTGATCAAGCGCGGCATCAAGCCAATACTTATCGAGCAACGCCCTTTTCTCGGCGGCAGAGCGTTTTCGTTCCAAGACCGCGCCAGTGGCGAGGAAATCGACAACGGCCAACACGTCATCTTGGGTGTCTGCGACCAGTTCTTAGCGTTGTTGGACGAGTTGGGAACGCGTGATCGGATCGACCTCGAACCGACGCTTGATGTCCCGATTCAAAATGACGGCAAAACATCGCACCTGCGCGCTCACAAGTTTTTTGGCAACGGCGCCGCGTTGATGCGCTATCGGCACCTCAGCGTCGTAGAGCGGATTTCAATTGCTCGTTTGATGCTGACACTCAAACTCTCTCGGATAAAACCAACGGAGTTGGACCGCGCGATGTCAATCTCATTCGCGGAATGGCTCGCGTCGCACGGTCAATCGAAAGCAAGCATCGAACGATTCTGGAATCTCTTTGTTCTGCCCGTCTTCAACTGCGACATCGCGGAGATTGCGGCATACGATGGCATCGAGTTCACCCGCACCGCGTTGCTTGGCAAACCGAGCGACGCGGCGATCGGGTATCCCAAATGCGGGTTGTCCAAGCTGATCGGATCGCCAGCCGAAGATTACCTGCGCTCGCAAGGCGCGGAAATGATGACGCAAGTACGGGTAGATACTGTCAACCTGCTTGATAACGGCGAAGTCGAGGTCGGGCTCTCAAACGGAGTTGTGTTGCGTTCAAACACGGTCATATCAGGACTGACACCGAACGCATTGAACCGCGTTTTGCCCGACGACGAGCCGCGATTCCGATCTATCAAATCGTCGCTTACCGAGTTTGCCTATTCCCCTATCGTCGCGGTCCACCTCTGGTACGAACGGCCGGTGATGTCCGAACGCGTCAAAGCATTTGTCGACCTCGGTTTGCAATGGGTCTTCAACGACTCCGTGCTCCGTGGCGGCACGCGCGACGGTCAACACATCGTCGTCTCGCTCAGCGGCGCCGACGCGTGGGCAACAATGCCTAAATCCGAAGTCCTGAGTCGAATCAATGAAGCGATGCAGACTGCGTTTCCTAACGCGCGCGGCAACGCGGTCAAAAATTTTTCCGTTGTCAAGACCCCAGAAGCGACGATCAGATTGAACACTGCGATCCGGCGTCACCGGCTCAAACACCGTACCGAAATTCCCGGCTTTTTCATCGCTGGAGATTGGACTAATACCGAATTGCCGGCGACTATGGAGGGTGCAGTATTGAGCGGCAACCGATCGGCGGAACTGGTCGCCGAGCGTTTGCGTAGGTAGGGTTTTCGTTTTCAGGTCTAGGTAATAGCAGGTTTATAATCGAGATTCGACCTGTTCGCAGGCGCTCGACCACCCTCCAACCCTCTCTTCAGATTGACACAGGAAGAATTCGGCGCAATCGACCGCGAGGTGATGAACATCTTGCAGTCCGATTTCCCTTTGGTACGCGAGCCATTCAAGGCGATTGGCGAGAAATGCGGCATCAGCGAAGCAGAGGTCATCGAACGCGTCGCGGAGTTGAAGCGCAAAAACGTCGTTCGGCAGATCGGCGCAATCTTCGACACCCGACGTTTGGGTTACACCTCTACCCTCGTCGCGATGCGCTTCGCAGATGATCAGTTGGACCGCGGCGCGCGCATTCTCAACGCGCACCCGGGCATCAGCCACAACTACGCTCGAAACGGCGAGTTCAATCTGTGGTTCACGCTCGCGTTGCCGCCCGGCAAAGACATCCCCGAGGAAGTTGAAAAACTGACGCGGCTATGCGGTGCCGAGACGTCCCGCTTGCTACCCACGATCCGATTCTTCAAAATCGGCGTCAACTTCGATATGGTCAATCGGGTTTCGAACGCGCAAAACTACTTTGTGCCCGATGCCCAATACGCAAACGGTCAATCTTCTTCCAACGTTCCGACGGCGGCTACGGACCTGACCGAGTTCGACATCGATTTCGTCCGCGAATTCCAAGATGACCTACCGCTAGAGTCGCGTCCGTTCGATGGGATGGCAGAACGATTGGGACTCACCGTCGCTGAACTATTCGCGAAATCCGACGAGATGGTCGAACGGCGTTTGATGCGTCGATACGCAGCGGTACTGCACCATCGGCGCGCTGGATTCTCCGCGAACGCGATGGCGGTTTGGAACGTGCCGGAGGAAAAATCCATCGAAATCGGTCAAATGATGGCGCAACATCCGGCAGTTACCCACTGTTACGAGCGTCCGCGCTACGACGACTGGCGGTTTTCGCACTTCACTATGATCCACGCGGTAACGCGCCAAGAGTGCGAGGACATCGCCGCCCGCATCGCCGAGGAGACGGCACTGGAGGATTACCAACTCCTCTACAGCCATCGCGAATACAAGAAAACCCGCGTCCGATACTTTGTCGACGACAACATCGACGTGGAACGCGCCGCTCTTGCCGTTGGGTAGATCGAATGCCTCGCTACTACGGAGTCTTTGTCGACATTCAGGACCGGCGATGCCTCGTGTTTGGCGGTGATCCGCACGAGGGAGAGCGCAAGGTTCGCTACCTATTGGAATGCGGCGGCAAAGTAACGCTCTTCAGCCCGGAAGACGACACCTCGCCAAACCTAATGGAGATGGCGGAGTCTGGCGAGATCGAATGGGTGAAACGACGCTACCAGACTGGCGATCTGGCGGGCGCGTGGGTCGTGATCGTCGCGGACACTTCTGATAACTCGATCAATCAAGCGATATCCGTGGAAGCGGCTGAACGCAACGTTTTGCTGAACGTGATGGACGTCACGCCGCTCTGCACCTTCATCGCACCGGCATTAATTCAACGTCAAGACGTAACCGTTGCCGTCTCTACGGCGGGAACGAGCCCGGCGCTCGCACGCCGACTTCGAGAGCGAATCTCCGATCACGATTACTGCCGATGTCTCCAATGGGCCGACATGGGACCGATGCTCGCCGATGTCCGCAAGGATGTGCGTTCACGCGAATTGCCCGTGACGCCGGACGATTGGGCGCAGTCGATCACCGACGAGATGTTGCGGGCCTTTCAGAACGACGATCCCGATGCGGCGCGTGAAATGTTGGTTACCGCGCTCGAGGATCGCGCCAAACTCAATCAACAGACATAAAATGCCTAAATATGTCTGGAGTGGGCGGAAAGTTAGTTCTCGGTTGTCGGAATAGCCGTCTGGCACTGGCGCAAGCGCACGAAGTCGCAACTGCGCTGACGGCAAAGTTCCCCGATCTCGAAATCGAACGCGTCGCGATCAAAACCAGCGGCGACATGCGGCGCGATGTCGCGGTCTCCGAAATTGGCGTCGGCGTCTTTGTCAAAGAGATCGAGACTGCGCTCCTGCGAGGTGAGATCGATGTCGCGGTGCACAGTCTCAAAGACCTCCCGTCAACCATTCCTGAGGGATTGACGATTGCTGGAGTGCCTTACCGCGAAGACCCCCGCGATGTCGTGGTCAGCAAACGATCCGGCGGATTGGCGGACCTCCCCAAAGCTTCGATCGTCGCAACCGGTAGTGCGCGCCGCCGTGCGCTGCTGAACGATGCCCGTGGCGACTTGATACTCAAACCGATACGCGGCAACGTCACAACGCGGTTGGAGATGTTGGACGCCGAAGATTCGGTGATCGATGCGCTCGTGCTTGCGGCTGCGGGATTGAAGCGTATTCAGATGGCGGATCGTGTGTCGGAATACTTGAGCTGCATGTCATTCATCGCGGCGCCGGGACAAGGCGCGCTGGCATTGCAGACCCTCGAAGACGACGAACGCGCGGTGAGGATATGTTCCGCGATTGAACACGAAGCGACGCGCATCAGCGTTGATGCTGAACGCGCCTTTATTGCCGAGATTGGTGGTGGATGCAGCGCGCCGATCGGCGCTCACGCTCGGGTCGACGACGGCATCATCACGCTAGCGGCGATGGTCTCCGACGCCTCTGGCGTGCGCGTTCTGCGCCATCGTGGGACTGGAAGCGCGGACAAGGGTGTAGAACTCGGCAAACGTGCAGCGGGCGATTTGCTGGATCAAGGTGCGCGCGACTTGCTTCCGCGATCCTATGTCGGTTCGTCAGTGTGATGTCGGATTTTGGCACTGTTTATCTAGTCGGTGCCGGACCTGGTGACCCCGGTTTAATCACCGTTGCCGGACTCGACGCGATCCGTAAGTCTGATGTCGTTGTTTACGACCGCCTCGCGCCAGCGGAGCTACTTGAACACGCCCGCGTCGATGCCGAATTGATTACGGCGGCGAAAGCCCCCGGCGCGGTCGCGTTGACGCAAGGCGAGATTAACGACCTGCTAGTTGAACGCGCTAAAGCCGGCAAATCTGTCTGTCGGCTCAAAGGCGGCGACCCCTTTGTGTTCGGACGCGGCGGCGAGGAAGCACTCGCGTTGGCCGATGCCGGCGTGCCTTTCGAAGTAGTGCCGGGCGTATCTTCCGCCATTGGTGCCGCTGCTTACGCCGGGATACCGGTTACCCATCGCGGCTTGGCATCGGCGGTAACTATCGTGACCGCGAGCGAACAACCGGGTTCGTCAGACTCGGCGGTGAATTGGGATGCGGTAGCCAAAACCAGAGGCACGATCGTGGTTCTGATGGGCGCTTCTCGGATTGCTCAGATCGCCGATGCTTTAGTCTCATCCGGCCGCGAACCAGACCAACCTGTTGCCGCCGTGCATCGGGGCACCTCCACCGATCAGCGAACCGTAGTCGCGACGCTGTCCAACATCGCAGCTCGCGTTAAGGAATCGGGTTTGAAGGCACCGATCGCGCTGATAGTCGGCGATGTCGTCCGGCTCCGCGAGCGAATGTCTTGGTTCGACTCCCGTCCGCTGTTCGGCAAACGCGTCTTGGTGACCCGGGCGCGCAGCCAGTCCAGCCGTCTCGCATCGGGACTAAACGACCTCGGTGCTGTCGTTGTCGAGTGTCCCGTGATCCGTTCTGAAGCAGTGGAAGACACCGCCGCGCTCGACCAAGCTCTGATGCAACTGAACCGCTACGATTGGGCCGCGTTCGCAAGTCCAAACGGTGTCAACCAGACGTTTGTCCGCATGGATTCACTCGGGCTCGATGCGCGCGAATTCGCGGGATGCAATATCGCGGCCGTCGGTCCGGCGACTGTTAGCGCGTTGAAATCGCGGGGCATCAACGCAGACCTCACACCAGACACCTACACCGCCGAAGGGTTAGTTGACGCGTTCAATGCCATCGACGAAACACCCAAATCCGCCGTTGTTTTCCGATCTGACATCGGGCGTGAGACGGTGCCGCGCGGGTTACGCGCATTGGGCGCTGAGGTCGACGAGGTGGCGGCGTATCGCACCGTGTTGGCGGAAGAATCTGCTGACATCGCAATGCAGTCGTTCAAGGACGGGGTGGATATCGTCACGTTCACCAGTTCCTCGACCGTCAAAAACCTACGTCGGCTGCTCGACAGAGATGTAAATCCAATTAACGATTGCGTTGTAGTCTGCATGGGACCGGTGACGGCGGCAACCGCAGAAGCGTTCGGCATCAGAGTCGATCTGATCCCGTCGGAGCAGTCGATACCGGGCATGATTTCGGCGATACGGGAACACATCGCCGACTAGGATTAGTCAATCATGGCAACCAGTTCACTGCCAGATTTCCGACGTTTCAGACGCTTGCGGTCCGACTCGGCGACGCGTTCGGCGAATGCTGAAACGCGGTTGGAAGTATCGAATTTCATCTACCCCATGTTTGTGATCAACGGCAAGAACCGGCGCGAACCAGTGCCCTCAATGCCGGGGATTTCGCGCCTGACCGTAGACGAGGCGATGCAGGAGACAGAACGCGCGATGTCAGTGGGCATCAATCGCTTCCTGTTTTTCGGCATCCCAGACGAAAAAGACGCCGTCGGGACTCGCGCTTGGGCTTCGAATGAAGCAGTTCAACGAACCGTCGCAGAGTTGCGAGTTCGATTCCCCGACGCAATCGCCATCACTGATGTTTGCATGTGCGAATACACCGATCACGGGCACTGCGGAGAGCTGACGGACGACGGAATAGTCGACAACGACGCGACGTTGCGGTTGCTTGCTGCGACGGCGGTTTCGCACGCAGACGCGGGCGCACAGATCGTCGCGCCGTCGGCAATGATGGATGGTCAGGTGGCGGCGATCCGATCCGCGCTAGACGCCAACGGGCACGATGATGTGAAGATTCTCGGGTACTCGGCGAAATACGCCTCTGCGTTTTACGGGCCGTTCCGAGACGCTGCCGATTCGGCACCCAGTTTCGGAGACCGTCGCAGTTACCAGATGGCACCGAGTCAGCGGGAAGAAGCGATGCTTGAGATTGAAACCGATATCGCTGAAGGTGCCGACTACATCATGGTGAAACCCGCGCTTTCCTATCTCGACACCATCACATCAGCAAAACAGCGTTTCCCAAACCACCCACTGTACGCCTACAACGTCAGCGGCGAGTACTCGATGATCCACGCGGCGGCGGCAAATGACTGGATTGATCTCAAGAACACAGCGTTAGAAGTGTTGCTGAGCATCCGCCGTGCCGGTGCCGACAGCATCATCACCTACTTCGCGATTGACGCCGCGGGATGGATCGAGGATCAACCGGCATGATTCGGATCAATGGCGGTTCAGGCGATCTGCGTCGCGCCAAGCTGTGGCAGGCTTGCATCGCGGAGAGCGTTGGCACCTTTCTGCTGGTGCTATTCGGCACTGGATCGGTCGCGGCGGCAGTCTACACCGACGCACAGGTCGGACTGTGGCAGGTGGCAGCGGTCTGGGGTTTCGGCGTGACCCTGGCAATCTACGTCAGCGGAGCCGTATCTGGAGCGCATCTGAATCCGGCAGTGAGCCTGGCATTTGCGATATTTCGACGGGAGCAGTTCCCACCTAGTCGACTTTTGGCGTACTGGGGCGCGCAGATGGTCGGCGCAGTGATCGCGGGCATCGCGGTGCTCCTGCTCTTCAATCCGTTCATCGACCGATTCGAGGATGAGAACGAGATAACTCGCGGTGAAGTCGGTAGCCAACAGTCGGCGATGGCATTTGGCGAGTATTTCCCCAATCCCGGATTGTTCGATTCGATGTCGATGACCGTTTCACCGCTTCACGCTTTCGCGGTCGAAGCGTTTGGAACGGCGATATTGGCGATGGTCATTTTCGCGTTGACCGAACGACGCAACGCGGGTATCCCCACCAACGGAATGGCACCGTTCTTCATTGGATTCACCGTCGCGGCATTAATCAGTCTTTTCGCACCGATTACGCAAGCGGGATGGAATCCGGCGCGGGATTTCGGGCCGCGCTTAGTGTCTTGGTTTGCCGGATGGGGCGAGATCGCAATCCCGGGACCGGAAGGTGGTTTCTGGGTCTACATCTTGGGACCGTTAGTCGGCGCACCAATCGGCGCGTTGCTCTTCAAACTGCTAATCGAACCCGCCCTGCCCGGCGGGAAATCCGAAACCACTCCGATCGTTAGGAGCCGATATGAGTGAGCAACGAATCGACGTTCTCTTTGTCTGCACGCACAACGCAGGTCGCAGCGTCGCGGCAAAGACGTTGTTCAACGATCGCACGTCCAAACTTGGGCTGGGCTTGCGCGCGGAATCGGCAGGAACCACTCCCGGAGAACGGATCAATTCCGCAATTCAACGCGTGCTTGAGTCGTTTCAACTTGACGTTTCGTCCGAAAAGCCGGAGCTTTTGACCGACGAGATGCTGTCATCGAACCCGCGCATCATCACGATGGGATGCGATGTATCGGCGGATTCTTGCCCTGCTGTCAACCTTAACTTTGAGGATTGTGAAGATTGGGAACTGCCCGACCCGTCGCAAATGACCGATGATGCGGAAATCGTGCCGTTGGTTCACGACATCGCGCGCCGCGTCAACACGCTGATCCATCACATGACGACGGATTACGGCGATTGACGAGTCATCAATCGCAACGTTGTCCAGACATCATTCCGGGGTACAATACGCACATACGTTTCTGGCGATGAGGTACGCTGGGAATCGACTGCCTACCTAAACGAACTCTGTAGTAATGGTTCTGTTGTCTGTGGACATGAATCTGTGCAACGCCATCCTGACCTGGTTTCCCAAACGAAAACGCGAACGCGGCGAGACTTCTGCACGCGCAGAAGGCGAGTACGAAGGTGCTAGATCAGTATTGAAGCGTGCGTTAGAAGACGGATTTCCTGGCGATGCTGCACTCGCCGTTGCTCTTAGAACAAGCGGAGGCAATAATGTGAACGAAGTCTTGGATCGTCTGTCTACCGACGACGTTGATCGCATCGTTAGGAGGATATCCGTCGGAAGCGAAATCTTGCCGCAACTCGTCCGGCAGACTCAGTATGCAAGCAACGAACCGGTACGCGATTTACTAGCGCGAATATTACGCGGTGAACTTGACAACCCCAACCAAACGCCTCGTTCAGTAACGGCTCTAATCGAAAAGCTGGGCCAACACGACCTACATACATTCCTTAAATTGAGACGGGTTCTGTGGCTCGATCTTACCTCAAGAAATCGCGTCCAATTGTATTGCATGTACGACAGCAACGATTACCCGGGACTAATGAGCGAGTCTGAACTGACAAGGTTGGATGAACTCGGCTTGGTTGGATTCGCGCCAGTGTCGTATCATATTCGCTTCCATGGCGACATCGCGCAGAAGATCGTGTCCTTTGGTAACAAGCAGAGGAGGATCGTGAGCACCAAACCAGACGCGATTCTTCAATCAGGACACTGGAACTTTACGAGCGACGGCAGATTTGTGATAAACCTGTTCATGGATCGCGAAGTTCAACCGCTCGAAGGTCATTTTGAGTTTAACGTTGCAGCTTGGCGGAACCAAGGATTCAAGGTTGAGGACATCGGCGAAACTGCCTTTGTTACCTAACCTCGATGCTTCCAGTGATGTACGTTTTTTCATGCGTAACCTGAGCATCCGCGGCTCACTTTAGATCTCGATGACGACTTTGCCGACGATGTCGTTGCGAGACACGGGCCCAAAGTCGCGGCTGTCGGTTGATCGGCGGCGATTATCGCCCAACACGACGTACTGATCGTCTCGCAGCGCCCATGTGCGGTCGATGCGTGGTTGCACGCCATGGATGAACTCATCTTTCATCTCGACGCCGTCAATCAGCAATCGCCCGCCGGTGATCTGAACCATCTCGCCCGGTAAACCGACGACGCGTTTAGTTTCCCAGAATCTCTCGCGCTTGGGATGCTCGAAAAACACGATGTCCCAGCGTTGAGGCGTCGATTTACCGTAGGCACGACGGCTCACTCGCACGCGCTCGCGGTCTTGGAGCGTCGGATGCATCGAGTGCCCTACGATCAACACCCATTTGCTGGTCAATCGGTCCAACAGTCGGCCAGGAGCGTCGAAAATCGCCTTCACGATTTCCTTTAATGACGTGAACATGGGTTTAGTCTATTCTTGATGTTGACGCTCAAGCGATTCAGCGGTTGCCGTTACTCCGATCCGTCGGAAGGCAACGCGGAAAACGAAAGGAAACAAGATGATGCTAGCAAGAGTTAAGCGACTGGCTGACCGATGGTCTCCCGTTGGGGTAGCCCACGCGCACTGCGACATCCCGTGCGGGATCTACGATCCGAGAGACGCAATCCAAGCGGCGCAGACATGCATCCGAATGACCGAGCTGCTCCAGGAAGCCGGCGGTGCGTCCGACCTCGCATCAGCGAACAGCATCGCCCGCTATGTCGCCGCCAAAGAAGAGCACGCCACGAAGGCGAAAGACGACATCCTGATCATCTGGACCGACTACTTCAAGCCAGAGCACCTTGAGCAGTACCCGAACCTCCACGAGATGGTTTGGAACGCGTGCAAACTCGGCAGCC
Organism: Dehalococcoidia bacterium; assembly: GCA_963662485.1. Classification (GTDB taxonomy): domain Bacteria; phylum Chloroflexota; class Dehalococcoidia; order Lucifugimonadales; family Lucifugimonadaceae; genus Bin127. Next base: position 1,579,302 of record OY759581.1, read on the forward strand.
AGGTCAAGCAGAACGTCGATATGGAAGCCGCTCAAGCCTTCAAAGCGGCCTTAGAAGAGATCGGCAAAATCTTCTGGGAAACCAAGAACTGAAGCGTTTCTACGGCAAGACGCCGAGTCACTCCCAACCTAGCCTTCACCGGGTTGAGAGACTTTTGCAGAACTGGCCCAGTCCTGCGACCACAGCTGTCATTCCGAGCGGAGCGAGGAATCTGGTCATGGATTCCTAGTTTGCCGAGTGAGATTCTTCACTCCGCTTCGCTCCGTCCAGAATGACATGGGCGCGTTTCGTGCCGGTTTTGCCAAAGTCGCTTGACCCGCGGGAACAGGTTGTCGGCGTGCAATTCGATTTATGGATTCCGGCTTCCGCCGGAATGACGTAGGGCTCGTCGGTGTAGCCGGGATTACGCGCCGCGGTCGTATGCGGTTCAATCGCCTTTGGTGAAGAAGCCGATGTCGTCGGAGATGTACTCTTCGCGGATTGGGGACCAGATGTCGAGGGCGACGCAGCCCTCATCGGTTGCTGTTACTTGATGCGCCACTTCGCCCGGTATGACGTAGTGGTCGCCAGCCATCAGCATAGTTTTTTCGTGACCCTCGAGTTCGAACCACGCTGATCCTTCCAATACTCTGCCGCACTGCTCGTGTGGGTGCGAGTGCCAAGGCACGATGGCGTTCGGAGTGAAGTCGATGATGCCCATCATGATGCGTTCGCCCCAGATCAGCTGGGCGAAAACGCCGGGCACGAGTTCTCTTCGCTCAACGTGCGCGGGGTCAAAGTAGCCGGCGGTGCCGTCTGGTGCGCGGGATTTATCGACTTTGATAGTCATCGCAACTGCTCCTGTAGTTTGGGAAATTAGCCGTGCGAACCGATTTTGCGGTCGATCGCGGCTTCGGCGACTGGGCTGATGATCTGGTCAACCTCGATGTTCAACACTGCGGGTCCGTTGTGCGCGAAGGCGCGTTCGATCGCTGGTTCCAACTGTTCGGCGGTCTGCACGTTCTCGCCGTACGCACCTAATCCTTGCGCGACCAGGTCGTAACGCGTGCCGGGAGCGAGGTCGGTCCAGACTGGACGTCCGTAGATGCCCTTCTGGATTTGCCAGTCGATACCCCATATCGAGTTGTTTCCAATCAGAATCTTGACCGGCAGGTTGTGGCGCACCATCGTGTCTATCTCCATACCGTTGAAGCCGAACGAGCCGTCTCCTACCGCGACGACGCACTGAGTATCAGGGAGCGCGGCTTGGGCGCCCATGCCGTATGCCACGCCGACACCGATCATGCCGAAACTCGATACGTTGTGGAATCTGAACGGTCGTTCACGCGGTATCGATGCGCGCAGGAAATGACAGTAATCGCCGCCGTCGAAGGTGATGTGCGCGTCGTCATCGAGATGTCTCTGCAATGTCTCGCTGACGTGCATCGGATGCATCGGATTCGACGGCGCGGCGAGTTCATACAGTTCCGCCATCCACTCTTCGTGTGCGGTCCGCAACTTGGTAACCCAATCGGTCTGTTCCTGCCAAGTCAGCTGTTCCGCCGCGTCTGCAAACTGGGTGCAAGCCGGACCGAGATCACTCAATACGGCGACCTCCGCCGATCTGGCGCGTCCGATCTCTGCTGGCGCTGGATCGACGACGATGATTTTGACGCCCGCGCCGAACGGTGGAGTTCCGCCGAAACCTAACGTGTAGTCCAATCGTTTGCCCAGCATCAACACAACATCGGCTTCTCGCACTAGTTGTGCCGCGCGGTTCAAAGGTAGATATCCCAAACCGATGCTGTAAGGATGGGAATCGGGAATCAGCGCACGAGCCGAGTCTTCAGAGACGAAAGGTACCCGCATCGTCTCAACGAGTCTTCGCACCTCATCGGGTTCCGCAGTGGCTCCTGCCGAAGATCCCGCCATTATCAGCGGACGTTCTGCGACGTTCAGCAACCGGATAGCTTGATCGATCCGTTCAGGGTCTGCCATGACTCGCGCCGGTGCGCTGTACTCGCGCGGCGCGTATCGCTCGAAGTGTGCGTTATCCACCTCCGCCGACTGGTAATCGTGGGGAATCGTCAAGTGGACAGGTCCCTGCCTTCCGCTCAATGCGGTTCGGAACGCGAGCGATACGTACTCCGGTATCCGTTCTGGCGATGGCACTTGCCACGCGCCTTTGGTCACCGGTTTTGCGATCCCGACTTGGTCGATCTCCTGCATGGCGCCGCGTCCGAGGTTGGGCGAGTCGGCACTGCCCGCGATGTTCACCACCGGTGCTTCAGAATGGAGCGCATTTGCCAAACCCGGCACCGCGTTCGCGTGCCCAGGTGTCGTCGATAGCGCAACTGAAGCGCGGCGCAAAATCCGGGCGTAGGAGTCTGCCGCGTGAACCGCGCCCGACTCGTGCCGCGTGTCGATCATGCGGAACGGTTCATCAACCATGCGGTCAAGCATGTCTAGAATGTGGTCGCCCGCGATCCCGAACAATGTGTCGACGCCTTCCGCTTTGAGCGAAAGGTTCAGTAGGTCGCTACCTGTCAATTTCCTCGCCAATGGTGTGTTAACCCTCCGTCGCGCTCGTCTTGCGTAGCGCTTCCATGAAAAGTGTCAGCGGCATCTCATCAAGATTCTCTAATTTTCCGAACACATCCTGAACCCGCGACGAAAACTTGCTCTCGCCAAAGGTCGCGTGCAGATTCGCGTCGAACTTAGTCCGCAGCAACGGTATAGCTTCCGCTCTGCGACTGCGATGACCGATTGGGAAACGGACTTCTACCTCCCGAGTCGACGTGCCGTCTGTGAAATGCACTTGCACCGCGTTGGCGATGGAGCGTTTAACAGGATCGAGATACTCGCGTGAGTAATCTGGACGCTCGATGACCGACATCTTGGCGCGCAATGCGTCAATGCGCGGATCGCGTGCTGCAAACTCCTCGTAGTCGTCGGAAGTTACGTTGCCTTTGAGCAGAGCGATCGCGGTCATGTACTGGATGCAGTGATCGCGATCGGCCGGATTGTTTAACGCGCCGCGTTTGTCGATGATTCGTATCGCCGGTTCTTGCGTGTGGATGTCGATCGATTCGATCTCGTCGATTCTGTCGACGACCTCTGGATGCAAAGCGACCGCCGCTTCGACCGCCGTTTGACCGTGAAACTCGGCGGGATACTTCACTTTGAAAAGCACGTTTTCCATCACGTAGGACTCGAACGGTCTTTGCAGCGTCACAGTCTGTCCGTTAAACCAGACGTCTTGGAATCCGTATTTGGGCGCAGTTAGTGCCGAGTAACATCCGGGCATCCCGCGCATCGCGTGCTGTGCGAAAGTTACGCCCCGCGAGGCTGCGTCGCCAGCGGCCCAAGACTTGCGCGCGCTGGTGTTTGGCGCATGTCGGTACGTTCGCAAAGTGGCATCTAGCCACGCGTTCGACACCGCCGAAGCGACTGTGTGCTCGTTTTTGCGGGAGTAAACCGCAGCCGCGACAGCCGCTGATGCGACTTTGACGAGCAGCACATGATCGATGCCGACGCGGTTGAACGCGTTGTCGAGGGCTAGAACGCCTTGGATTTCGTAGGCTCGAATCGCAAATTCAAAGACGTCGCGCATTTTCAACGTGTCGAGCTTAAAGACTTCGCGAGCGTACGCTTGGTCGTAGCAGGTGGCGAGGATCGCGCCGAAATTGTCAGAGGGATGTCCCCATTCGTTCGCCAACCAAGTGTCGTTGAAATCTAACCATCGAATCGCCGAGGACATGTCGAACGCGGCAATCGTAGCAGGCTCAAGGTACTCAGTGCCGAAAATCGGGACTAAACCCGCTCGCACCGTTATGGGGTCGCGCAGCCCCAAGAATCGGAGACACGCGGGAAAACCCATCGCGAGGAAGGCACAACCTACAGAGTCCATCAGCGCGAGACGCGCCGTGTCGAACGCCTCTAGGCTGCCAACCTCGCCCGGTCGGCATGCGTACTCCGCGATCTCCGCGATTACATCGTCGTAGGGGTCTACCATCAACGATCCTGCAATCCGACGTATTTCTGCGCCGACGGGCCGGTGTAATCGGCGTTTGGGCGGATCAAGCGGTTATCGTGACGCTGTTCGATGACGTGCGCCACCCATCCTGACGTGCGACTGACGGCGAAAAGTGGAGTGAACATCTCCGTCGGTATGCCGCACAGGTGATATCCCGTCGCCGAGTAGAAGTCGAGGTTGGGATGAAGCCCCTTTTCCCGCATCATCACGTGTTCGATGCGCTCCGAGATGTCGAAATAGGTAGTGTTCCCGCTTTCAACCGCCAGTGTGCGCGCCAATTCCTTGACGATGTCGGAGCGAGGGTCGCCGTTCTTGTAGACGCGGTGTCCGAAACCCATGATTAGCCGGCGCGCGTCAAGCATGTGTTTGATCGACTTTTCCGCTTCTTGTGGGTTGTCGAACGATGCGATGAGCTCCATCGCCGCCTCGTTCGCGCCGCCGTGCAACGGTCCGCGCAACGCGCCGATTGCCGCCACGACTGACGAATAGGTATCGGCGAGTGTGCTGGTTACGACGCGCCCCGTGAAGGTCGAAGCGTTGAATTCATGCTCTGCGTACAGCACGAAGATAGCGTCCAAAGCTCGGCGCGCCGACTCGCGCGGCGATTTATCCGTCAACAGACGCAGAAAATGCGCCGCGAGGCCGACCTCATCAGTTTCCGTTTCGATGCGATGCTTCAAATGGGCATAACGATGCCAATACGCCAGCATCGAGGTCATCGTGCCCATCAAGCGATCAGCGACGTATGGGGCTCCCCTTCCGTCTTCGCCCTCCGGTTCAAGCGATCCGATCATCGAGACGCCAGTGCGTAAAACATCCATCGGATGCGTCGTCATCGGTAGCGTTTCGAGCATCGCGCACACGTCGGGCGGCAGAACTCGCAATTTAGCGAGCCGTCGGTTGTATGCGTCCAACTCGGAGCCATTCGGCAGTTTGCCGTAGATCAGCAGGTATGCAACCTCTTCAAACGTGGCATGTTGCGCCAAGTCTTGGATGCTGTAGCCGCGATATGTCAGACCTGCGCCGGCTTTTCCGACGGTGGATATGGCGGTCTCGCCAACGATTACGCCGGCCAGTCCCTTGGCGGTCATGGTCATGTCAATCAGTCCGTTCCTTGCCGCTGAGCGAAAAGCTCGTTGATCTTGCGCTCGTAGTCGTAATAGCCGATCGTCTCGTAGAGTTCCGCTCGCGTCTGCATGGTATCCACAACATCGCGTTGCGTGCCAGCATCTCTGATTTCAGCGTACACCCTAGCCGCTGCACGGCTCATCGCGCGAAATGCGGAGAGCGGATACAGAGCCATTGCGACATCGGCATCTCGGAGTTCGTCGATGGTGAATTGCGGCGTAGTTCCGAACTCGGTTAAGTTCGCGAGTATCGGGACATTGGTGCGCGCTGCGAAATCGCGGTACCCGGATAGTTCGGTCACCGCTTCGGCAAAGATCGCATCAGCACCAGCTTCAACGTATGCTTCGCATCGCCCCAAAGTGCGGTCCAAACCTTCGGTCGCCAAAGCGTCGGTACGAGCCATCACCATAAAATTGGGATCGGTGCGGGCGTCGACAGCCGCCGCAATTCGATCGCACATCTCTTCGGTTTCAACGACCATTTTGCCGGGCAGATGCCCGCATCGCTTTTCTGCTACTTGATCCTCGATATGAATCGCCGCCGCTCCCGCACGCTCCATCTCGCGGACTGTGCGCGCAATCGACAGCGCGGCACCCCAACCGGTATCGCAATCCACCAACAACGGCAAATCGCATACCGATTTCACCCGTTCAACATCGACCAGAACATCGGAGAGTCCAGTCATGCCGAGGTCTGGCAAGCCGTAAGACGCCGTAGCGATCCCGCTGCCCGATAGATAAATCGCCGCAAATCCCGCTTTCTCCGCTTGGATCGCGGCGTACGCGTTAATCACGCCGACAACCTGCAAGGGTTGCTCATTCGCCATCGCGCTTTGGAAACTGTTACGCATCGGTTGTCGGTTCTCGCCCCATCAGTCTGCGGTAAGTTTACGTGCGGAACGCGCCGTATAGAACCGCCGGCGCAACGAGTAGCACGACGATGCCGACGACTAAACGCAGACCGGGCGCGTCGAAACGGTTCGCTAGCCGAGTCCCTACGAACATGCCGATGACGCCGGGAATGCCGACGATCGCGATGAGGTGCCAATCCACGCTGCCCTTGAGCAGATGTCCGACGAAACCAGAGAAACCTACCAACACGGTGATCGCCAAGTTCGTACCCGCCGCTTGGTGCGGGTCCATCCGCATCGCCAGCAACGCAGGCATTCGCAGCACGCCAAGCACCAAACCTACGGCTCCACCAATCGTTCCGATGGCGAATCCTGCCAGACTCTCGCGTCCGACCTGCTTCAACTCAAGTTTCAACTCACCGCCACCACCGCCGGTAAATGCGCGTCGTGTCTGTGCACTTGGGTAACGACGACGGATCCGCATGAGCCGAATCGACCATGCGATCAGAAATAGCGCCGACCATCCCATCAAGAGCGTCACGACGGTCAGCAGTATCCATGTTGGCACCACATCGGCGAAGTAACCTCCGATGAACGCACCCAAGATCGCTGGTCCGCCCATCGCGAGTACGACGCTCAAGACGACGCGGTTATCAAACAGTGCTTCAAGCGTCGCGATCACCGATCCCATCACGCTAATCATGAGATTTGTGCCCGCGGCAACTAGAGGGTCCACGCCGAAAAACGTGAGCATCGGCAATCGGATCACGCCTAGGGCTATGCCGACAATGCCACCAGTCAGACCGACGACGAGCGAAATGACCGCCATCAGCGTCAGTTGCCAACCTGCAAGGTCAGTCGTTGAACCGAGAATCAACTCCATGGCGTTTCCCGGTCGGGTTTCCTCGATATGTCAGATAACTTCAACGCGTGAACGCGTTGACAGTTGCCATCGGCGTCATTCAGGCTCATCTCGAGAGGGTTCGCCCGCATCGGTTCGGATCGGAAAGCTGCGATTGGATTTCAATTTCAGATTGAATCCAACGAACGCTAGCCAGTAACTGTGAGCAGTCCGAGACGATCCAGCTGCTCGTCTACCTCTTTGAGATGCGCGTTATCAGGTCGTAGCGACGGGCCTCGGGCGTAGATTCCAGACTTGCTGAAGACGCCGCGCCGCCACATGATGTGCTTGTAGATCCAGTTGGCGAGGCCCTGTCCCTGCGCCAACGTCCTGATGACCGTTGCGTAACGATCAAACGCATCTACCGCGGCTGTTTCGTCGCCCGCTTCCCATAGGTCCCACATCTCAACAAACTTGTCCGGCAACGTGGAGCCGGGCATCGTCCCTACGGAACCGCGTCGCAACTCTTCGATGAAGAATGCGCCACCCATGCCGCCGAAAAGGATCAAGTTAGTGCCATCCGCGACGAGACTCTGGGCTTCCGCCATGCGCGGTATCGTCGGCGGTGTTTCTACCTTGATGTAGCAAAGGTTTTCGTGACGCTTTGCACACGCCACCGCCATCGCTGGAGGAACCGCCGCCGTGCTTTGGTCTTGCAGGAATATCGGAATCGATACCGATTCGGCGATGCGGACGAAAAACTCGATGTGTTCAGATGCAACGGTCGGGATGTAACTGGTCGGACGAATCATCAGCGCGTCGGCACCCAACTCTTCCGCGCGCTTTGAGTAGTGAATCGTGGCATCGGTTCCCTCCGCGCCGGTGTTCATCACCACGTTGACGCGACCATTTGCCGTTTCGACTACCGATTTCAACACGGCGTCGCGCTCACTCTCGGTGAACTTATAGACCTCGCTCGCCATCGCGATACCGACGCCGTGCACGCCTTGATCGATGATCCATTCGACCTGATTCTCAAGATCGTTGAACTCGATATTGCCCTGTTCATCGAACGGCGTCGAAAGTATCGGGTACACGCCCCGCATCGTGAGGTCTGGCATCGGAATCTCTCCGTAGACTGGTTGCGCGCATTGCGCGATGGATTACAGGAATTGATATTACCAATCGCGCCGAGGTGAACGACGGAAGACTAACCGACCAGCGATGGCACAACGGCGATAAGCACACCGGCGACCGTCGCGGTGCCGATCACGCCGGCGACGTTCGGGCCCATCGCATGCATCAAGAGGAAGTTATCGGGGTCTTCGCTCTGCCCCATGTCCTGCACCACGCGCGCCGCCATCGGAACCGCCGACACCCCCGCAGCGCCGATCATCGGGTTTACCTTCGACTTGGTTACGAGGTTCATCAGTTTGGCGAGCAATACGCCAGTGATCGTTGCCGTTGCGAAAGCAAACAGCCCCAACACGAATATGCCCAGCGTCTCCGGCTGCAAAAAGATCGAACCGGGCATCGTCGCGCCTACCGACAGCCCCAAAACCACAATCGTCGCGTTCATCAGGGAGTTTTCGGATACGTCGGCGAGGCGAGGCACGACGCCTGAAACTTTGATCAGGTTGCCCAACATCAGCATCCCGATTAGCGGTGAAGCTGACGGCACCAACACGCTTACGACGATTGTCGTGATGATCGGGAACAGAATGAGCGAACGACGCGATACTGGTTCGCTGGAATATTCCATACGGATTCGGCGCTCGTTCTTGGTGGTCAGCAAGCGAATCAACGGCGGTTGGATGATCGGCACGAGTGCCATGTATGAATACGCGGCGACAGCGGTCGCGCCGACAATGTCTCGCACTTCAACGTGCGGTAGCGACTCGCCCAGTTCTCGCATCCGAGTCGCGATGAAGATCGTCGTCGGACCGTCGGCACCGCCGATTATGCCGATCGATGCGGCTTCAAGCAGTCCGAACTCAAACCATCCCAACGCGCCCAACAGCAACGCGCCCATCAAAGCGAAGAAAACCCCCGCTTGCGCGCCTGCTCCGAGTAGTAACGTCTTGGGGTTCGACAGCATCGGCGAGAAATCGGTCGCGGTCCCTACGCCCAAGAAGATCAGCAACGGGAAGATGTCGGACTCGAGACCCACATTCTGGAATGTTCGCAATATGCCGGTGGGTTCGCCCTCGCCACCGGCGCGAATGAACTCGCCGAGCGGCAGGTTGGCGAATAAGATGCCCATCGAAATCGGAACTAGGAGCAACGGCTCTTTGCGCTTGGCGATACCGACGTAAAGCAATCCCGCCGCGATTACCCACATCGCAACGATGCGAGGGTCGTCGCCGATGGCTTCAAAACCGACGAGGATTTGGTCAAGCACGCCTTCGCCTGACATCTCTCACTCCAACTCCACTAGCGATTGTCCGTGTTGAACCGAGTCGTCGCCCGCGACATGCACTTGAGAAACGACGCCGTCGCGTGGTGCTGCGATGGTGTTTTCCATCTTCATAGATTCCAACACCACAAGTGCTTCTCCGCGTTGGACGCTGTCGCCCGCCGAGACGTTGACGCGTACGATGCGCCCGGGCATTGGAGCGCGCACTACATCCTGACTGTCTGCGGCGGCGGATGGGGACGGACGCGAACGTTGCGCGGGACGGGGGGGAGGCGCTGGGCGGCGCGGCGCGCGCGCTGGGCGCGGCGTTTCTGCTTGTGACGTCGGGGCGTCAGGCAGTTCAACCTCGATCTCCTCGCCATCGACTACGACTTGAACGGGCGATGACGAGACATCGCCAACTTCGACGTCGTATTCGACGCCATCAACGGTGATGCGGTAACGGCTGGTCATAGTCGGATCGGCACCCTTCCCGCGTTGCCATGCCGAGCACGCTGGCGCGCCCTGCCCTCGGTCAACCAAGTGTCGTAAACCGCTTTGCCGGCCGTCGCATCGGTTGTGCCTGCGACACGATCCGATTCGGTCTGCGTCTGTTCGCGCTTTGAAAGCTCAAGAGCAACCGCGATCACTGCGGCACGAATGCGACCATCGGATTCGTCATCGACTGGTTCGTCAATCGGTTCGACGGTCGTGTCTACCGGGGTTTCTTGAATCTCGGCTTTTTGCTCCGATTCGCGTCGCTGTAAAGCCGCGTCGGCCCACGCGACGAGACGCACCGAGACAGCAAGAATGATCAGCACGACAGAAGTCATGCCCATGCCGAGCCCGCTCACTTGCAGGCCGTCGATTATTGATTGAGTGTCCAATCTAGGTGTTGTCGGTCTGGTTTATCTTGTTTTCGGCGCGGTCCCGAAACTCGGTCGAACGGATCGTTTACATCGCGTCTTCAATCGTAGTTTCAAACATCGCGACGGACTCTTGATCGTCGTCTACCGTGGCGTAGACGATACCGCTTTCAGCAGTTCCAATGTCCGCGTTCGCGGGATGCACCAATTCAACATTGTAGGTTTGACCGTCGATCGAAACGCTGGAATGGTAAATCCTTTCGGGTTCCCGCAACGGTTCATCATGGGTAGCACGCGTGAATTCGCGTGTGCGTTGCTGCGCCGTCTCGATGTCAACCAACTCGAAACCGATCTCCGTTCCGGGCGCTTTCTGCACCACCGCGGGCAAATCTGCGGCAACTACCGACGCGATCTTGGCGTAACCACCGGTGGGTTGTCGATCCGCCAACAGCACAATCGGTTTACCGTCAGCCGGCACCTGCACCGCGCCCATGTATGCCGGATCTGAAACGATATCGTGCTTGCCCCCGATCGCGCTCACCTCAGGACCGTCCAAGCGCGCACCCTGCCGATCCGTTAGATTGCTAACCGAGAACTGCGCCGTGAGAAAAACATCGCGTGCATCAGCATCGAACGCGTCAATCTGCGGCCCCTCGATTATCTGAATCCTCGCATCGCGTTGTTCACATGCGGGAATCAAACCGGCAGGCGCGGTAGTACCGGCGCGAGGGCGTTCATTGCCGTCCGTTTCCGATCCCGACTGTAAGACGTCACCAGATGCAAGAGCGCGCCCGTCGAAACCGCCGATGCCAGACGCTACGTGCGTCGATCTAGAGCCGAGCATCGACGGTACGTCAATGCCCCCTTCAATCGCGACGTAAGAGTACAGACCCGACGACGGGATTCCAAGCGTCAGTGTCCCGCCGGCAGGCACGATCACTGTTTCCCAATTCGGAATCGGGAAACTATCGACATCTACGGTTATCTCCGCTCCGGAGATCGCGACCTTGGTGTCCTGCTCGAAAGTGATCGCCACACCGCCGAAAGTCGCTTCCAACATCGCCGACGACTCGGGATTGCCGACTAATCGATTCGCGATCACTGCGGCTTGCAGGTCCAACGCTCCGCTGACGGATACGCCGTACCGCTGACTGCCCCGGCGGCCGAGGTCTTGAACCGTTAACCGGTTGCCCGGCGAGACGATTTCGATGTTTCCAAGTGTTGCCATGATCGAAGTTAGTCGTTGATTTGTGCTTCGTACTCTTCGTGCGAGATAGGCACGAAATTGACTTTGGTGCCGGGTAGCATCGCGGCTGGCGGGTCCGCATCGGCGTCGAACAATGCGATTGGAGTGCGTCCGATCAACTGCCATCCTCCCGGGCTCGCGTTTGGATATACGCCGGTTTGTGCTTCGGCAATGCCAACCGATCCTGCCGGAACTAGGGTGCGCGGTGTAGCCAAGCGCGGGCAGGCGATACGCTCGTCCATGCCGCCCAGATAGGGAAATCCGGGCGCGAAGCCGAGCATGAACACGTGGTAATCAGTGCCAGAGTGGATCGAGATTACCTCGTCCACGCTCAATCCAGCGTGATCGGCGACCGTTTCGAGGTCAGGGCCAAGGTCGCCGCCGTACGCGACGGGAATCTGGTGCGCGTCTTGGTCAGTTCCGACAATCGAACCCTCATCCGTCCGCATGTTTTCTGCCAACTCGGACACAGCATCGCGCATCTCGCCGTACGAGAGCTTTCCAACGTCGTACTCGACAAGCAGAGATCGATATGACGGGATGAACTCCTGAACCGCGTCCTTTATCTCGGATCGCTCGATCTCGCTTTGCAATTTGTAAACGCGGGCGTTGATGGCGTAGTCAATCGAGTCGCCAAACTCGATCAAGACCGCCGAATCGCTGGCCGGGATGATGCGCGGGTAGGTTGCCATGCCAGAGGTGTTGATTGCGAGACGAGTTACGCGCTTGCACTCAATCTAGCAGATCGGAAAGCGTCGTCACTTTGATGCCGGCACCTTCGAATTCGCGACGGACCGATGCCGCCATCTCGACCGCGCCGGGGTTATCACCGTGTAAGCAGATAGTGTCCGCCGAAAAATCGATGTCGTTGCCGTCTGACGCCGTCACTTTGCCTTCAGTTGCGAGGCGCAAAGAACGTTGAGTGACCTCATCGGGATCGTGAATCACGGAGCCGGGTTGCGAACGCGGCACCAGCGTCCCCTCAGGCGTAACGGCGCGATCGGCGTAGCACTCTCGGGCGACGCGGGCATTTTCGTTGCGAGCGACATCTTCCCAGACCGAGTTTGCAAGCACTACGTGGATCAAATCCTCATCGATCTTGCGGATCGCTTTGACGACGGCGGCGGCGGTATCGACATCGGCAACGGCGCGGTTGTAAAGGGCACCGTGCGGTTTGACGTGCTTGAGTTTCTTTGACGTGGTGAACGCGGAGAGCGCGCCGACTTGATAGGTGATTATGTTGGCAATTTCATCGGGCGAGAGACTCATGTCGCGGCGTCCGAAGCCCGAAAGATCGGGATAAGCCGGGTGCGCGCCGATGCCGACGGAGTTCTCTTCTGCCAGTTCGACGGTGCGCGCCATCCAATCCGGATCGCCGGCGTGGAAACCGCAGGCGATGTTCGCCGAGGTGATGTGCTTCACGATCTCCTCATCCAAACCCATCCGATACGAAGCGAACGACTCCCCAATATCGGCGTTGAAGTCGATGGCAACGTTCTGCGTCATGCCTGCTACTCCCAAATGTCTTGCTTGAGTGCTGTTTACGACTAACTGCGCCGTTAATTTGCGCGGTGCCGCGCCTAGAATCGTAACACCCATGGGCAACCGAGACAGTGAAACGACACGCCCGGAACCGATGCGGCTGCCGGAAGTGCATTTGGAAGGGATTCGACAGCTGGAGTCGGCGTATCTGGCGCACAAAGATCCGATACTGCAATCTGGATTTCACGGCGGCGAGGAGCGGTGGCGCGATGAGCGGTCGCCTCTGCTTGATGCAGTAGACGGCGATGGCGATTTTCTCGATCTTGGGTGCGCTAACGGGTACCTCCTAGAATGCGTTGTTGGTTGGGCGTGTGAACGCGGCTTCGAACTTGATCCGCACGGCACAGACCTGAATCCCCTGTTGATCCAAGCAACGATCCGTCGTTTCCCTGATAAAGCACATCAATTCTGGGTCGCGAATGCGTGGGGATGGGTACCACCCAAGCGATTCCGGTGGGTTTATGCGATCTGGGACTTGGTGCCAGAGCCGATGCTGCCGACGTTGTGGCGTGATCTGCTACAAAACGCGATTACCGATGATGGTGCTCTGATTGTCGGTGCATATGGCAGTAAGTCTGAGGACACGCCGAGTTTCGACGTTGCCGCCGCGATGCGACGCGCAGGGCTACCGGTCTCTGGCGCATCGAAAGGCGGTCAACTGCGGCGCGGCGGCCCGGTGGCTAGATTCGCTTGGGTCAGGAAATGCGACCTATCTCGCAATAGTCGCGTCGCTCCATGATTTTCCGATTGACGCGGATCGTTCCGTTGAAATCGACCAATCTGTTGTTGCGCATGCTGACGTAGCTTTGCAGGTTTTCGCCGAGGACAACGTGATCCATCATTTCGATGTCCAACAGGTCGCTGGCGCGTACCAATCGCTCGGTGAAGTTGATATCTGCGCCGCTGGGACTGCCGTCGCCCGATGGGTGGTTATGCACCAAAGCGAAGCGCGGATAGTTGCGCTCCACGATCCGACTCAATATCTCGCCAGTCTTGGCGACTAACTGGTCGCAACAACCGACGTAGAGCCGAGATCGACCGCGGTACCGGTTTCGGACATCAAGGAAGACGACCCACATCTCTTCTTGCCTAGCGTCTCGAAGTCTCGCATCCATGCGTTTCGCTACTGACAACGCGATCTGATCGCCCGTCGGCATCGGGATGCCGTACTCGGTCTCCGACAACTCAATCTCTTCGTGTGCAGCACGCCTGCCGAGTTCGAACGCGGCGGTCAGAATGTCCGCTTTGACCTCACCGACGCCGCCTACATTCTGCATGTTGAACGGCGTTGCCCGACTGAGTCCGCGCAAGGTCTCGAACTCTCGCAAAAGGTCATCGGCAACGTTTTTGACGTTCCTACCCCGTTTCCCAGTGCCAAGCAGGATCGCGAGCAACTCGGTGGTTGTTATGCCGGCCGCGCCGAGTTCGTGCATCCGTTCACGCGGACGTTCGCTTTCGGGCAGATGGTCCAGTCTGTCGTCGAATGCGACGCGCCGGGCGATCCCAGCGGCATCGGATTCCTTCGAAACCTCGCCGTTGGCATTCGCCATTTCGACCACATCAACGCTTGGATCGTCCGAAACCAGTTCGGCTACTCCGACCGGTGTTTCCGTCGTGACGGAAACAGCATCGTTTGGACCGGCGATGTCTGGCAAGTCGTCGAACGGTTGCCCGACCTTCGCGGCATCTACCCATACGGAGATACGACCTAGCTCTTCAATTTGTCTTGCGAATTCATCTTTGGAGTTCATAACGAATCGCAGGTTACGCGCATTCGTCGTTAGCTCAAAATCAAAATGGCAAATGTCGCGCGCATCAGACGCATGTCATTCTGAACGTAGCGAAGCGGAGTGAAGAATCTCACACAGTGGGCGGGGTGCGTTCGACGAGATTCCTCGCTCCGCTCGGAATGACAGAGTGGTTCACTTACGAAGACGCGGGTACGCAAGCGTAGTTCTTACCAGAGATGGCGGAACGACTGCGACTCCCAGGCCCCCTTTGTCCTGTCGGACATTTCCCCCGTCAACGGGGGAAATCCTGAGTTTCGCGCCGGTTAGAAGGGCAAGCGGACGAGGTTGCCGGATTTGACGGATTCGGTTACGGCGTCGGTGAATTGCATGTACTTCACGCCGTCGGTGAAGTTGGTGTGCGTCACCGGTTCGACGCCTCGAATGGCGTTGATGAACTCCTCTTCGACGCGCCATGCGCCACGATTCTCGGGCGGAACCTCGATTTGGCTCAAACCGTCTTCGCCGCGGCGCGCGCCACTCACCTTGAAAACTGCGCCAGTCGGCTCGTCGGCAGCCGCGTTTTCCACGCGAATTGCGCCGTCGGTGCCATGGATCCAAAGATCGAGTTCTCGTGCGTGCGCCGAAACCGTCGTGACGGTGTAGTTCATAGAACCGCCGCAATCCATGTTCATCAAGACATCGAGATGATCGGGAATCGAGATCGAACGTCGCCTTCCGTCTTCATCGAGACGGTGTCTGACGACGGTCTGACCGAGTGCCTGAACCGTCTTTGCCGGACCGAACCATCGCATCATCGCCTCGTACCAGATGCCCATGGTCATGATGTTGTTGCCCGAAAGATCGCGGTTGTGTCGCCAGTGAAGCGGCAGATCAGGATTTGGGAAATCGGACGCGGTGCCAACTTGCAGGCGTACGTTGACCAAATCGCCGATATAGCCCTCTGAAATCAAACCGATGATCGTTTGGTCGATTTCGAGGGTGTGCGGAGCTGGCACGATCTGCGCGATCAGGTGCGGTGCCCGTTTGGAAGCGTCTAGCATCTCCAACGCTTCATCCGAGTTCATCGCCATCCGCGCCTCACACAGCACATGCTTCTCGGCTTCGAGCGACTCGATGGTCAAAGATGCGTGCATGTAGGGCCAAGTGCCGATGCAGACAGCATCGATGTCGTCGTCGTCCAACAACTCGACCCAATCGACGTAGATTTCGGGGATTCCGAATTCGTCCGCCACGCGGCGCGAAGATTCGACGCTTCGATTAACCAATCCCTTGATCTCAACGCCGTTCTGTTCACGCAGGCCCGGTATGTGCTTGAGGCGGGTGTTACCCCCGGCACCGATCAGTCCGACCACAATCTTGTCGTTTTCAGTTGTCACGTTTCGGCTCCCGATTTTCTGTTGACTGCGACGCTCGTCAGATACGCTTACGCTAAAACTAAAACAAGGTTAGCCCAGCAACGCAGATCGCGGCGTACGCGTCGTTGACCGTCCGGTAACCGTCTGAAAGTCGATATGGAAGAGACCAACATAACTGCGCGCAACGTCGAATTCGTCGGCGAGGGCGTCTCCATCGCATGGTCGGACGGGCTCACCTGCCTGTATCCCTATCGCTACCTCCGATTGCAGTGTGCCTGCGCGGCCTGCATCGAAGAGATGACCGGACGCCCGATATTGAACGTGGCGACGGTGCCAGACGACATCATCGCCGTCGACTACCTAGAAGTCGGCAGGTACGCCCTGCAATTCCTCTGGGTGGACGGACACTCAACCGGCATCTACCCGTTTAGGATGTTGCGCCGGATGGCGCGCGAAGACGATGCGGTGATTTGCGAAACGCGATAATTCGAGAGCGCGGTGTTGTCTCGCGCTTGGATGTTCACTCGCCCAACATCGTTCTGACGGTCTGAACCACGTCATCAGGTTGGGGCATGAAGGCGGTTTCGAGTCCCTTGTTGTACGGCACTGGGGTGTGCGGACCGGTTACTCGCTTGACGGGTGCGTCTAGGTAGTCGAATGCCTTGTCGGCGATGATTGCCGCGAACTCGGACGCCATGCTGGCGCGCGGCGTGTCTTCGTCAACAATCACGACGCGGTTTGTCTTCTTGACCGATTCGACGATGATTTCTTCATCGAACGGCGAGAGGCTCAACATGTCGATGACTTCAGCGTCGATATCTTCTTCCGCGAGCTGGTCGGCGGCCTCTTTGCAGACTACCGACGTGTATGACATGCCGATGAGCGTTACGTCGTCGCCGTGTTTCAGGTATCTGCCCTTGCCGAGCGGGATGGTGAACGACTCTTCCGGCGCGAATCCTTCCATATTGATCAATTTCTTGTCGTTGACGAGGAAGACCGGGTCATCGTCTCGGATGGCGGCGGCTAGCAGTCCGCGCACGGTATACGGGTCTGACGGCACGACGACCTTCAATCCGGGAATGTGTGCCAGCATCGAGTAGAAACTCTCGGAGTGTTGTGCGGCGTGGCCGGTGCCACCGCCAGAACGCGCGAACAGCGTCATTGGGACTTTAGTTTGTCCGCCGAACATGTAGCGCGACTTTGCCGCGTTCGAGAGCAGTTGGTCGTACGCCACAGTCACAAAGTCGAAATACATGAGATCGACGACGGGACGCAGTCCGGTCAGTGCCGCGCCGACTGCTGCACCGACGAATCCGGCTTCCGAAATCGGCGCGTCGCGAATGCGCTCTGGTCCGAAATCTTGGACCAATCCTTTGGTCGCAGCGAACGGTCCGCCCCATGCGTCTAGGGGTTCGTTGGTGTCGCGATCGAAACCGCCGGAGATGTCTTCGCCCATGATGAAGACGTCCGCGTCGCGATCCAACTCGTCCCTCAAGGTTTGGTTGAAGGCGTCGCGGTATCGAACAACTTGACCCGGCACGTCGTAACCGGGTCCCGGCACCAAGACTCCGGGTGCACTCAAAACGGATGTCTGCGTTGTCGCTTCAGCTGTCGTCATCGGCTGTAGTTCGCCTTTCAGTGTCGATTAGAGATCGTTCGCAGGTTGCGATTGGTGGTTTTTCAGCGCAAACCGTAGACCGGGTTGGAGTAGTTGACGTAGACGTCGGAGTAGAGCTCTTCCATCGGCGGCATCGGGCTATTCAGCGCGAAGTCCACCGCGTCCTGCATCTCCTGCTCGATCTCGTCTCGGATGCCCGCCAATTCGTCAGCAGTCATCGCTTGCTGTTGCGAAACCAAGTCCTCGAAATGCTTGAGACAGTCGCGCTCTTGGTATTCTTCCTCTTCGTCGGGCTTTCGGTACTTTTTCGGGTCGTCGGCATGGAAGTGACCGTGGTAGCGGTAAGTTTTCAGCTCAAGCAAAGTCGGGCCGTCACCAGCCCGGGCGCGGGCGACCGCTTCTTCCGCCGCTTCGTAGACCGCGAAAACGTTCATGCCGTCAACTTGGACGCCGGGTATACCGTAGGAGTCGGCGCGTGCGGCGATGTCGTCGGTCGATACCGCGTACCAAGCCGGTGTCGCCTCGGCGTACTGGTTGTTTTCGCAGGCGAAGATGACCGGCAAATCCCAGATCGCCGCCAGGTTCATTGATTCATGCACCACGCCTTGACTGGTCGCGCCATCCCCGAAGAATGCGACACCGATTGAATCGTTCTCCATGCCGCGATACTTTGCGGTGAGTGCTGCGCCGACGGCGAGCGGGACGGATGCGCCGACGATGGCATTCGCACCGAGCATACCTTTCGAGAAATCGGCGATGTGCATACTTCCGCCTTTGCCCTTGCACTGACCGGTATAGCGACCCATGATCTCCGCCATCATCGCCTTAGTGTCGAGTCCTTTGGCGATGCAGTGCCCATGCCCGCGATGCGTGGAGCCGATCCAGTCCTTCTCGGTCAGGTGGGCGCATATGCCAGTAGGCACCGCTTCTTGACCGTCCGAGGGATGGGTCACGCCCATCGCGTTGCCGCGAAAAGTCTGTTCGAGCATCGTCTCCTCGAACCGACGGATCCGGTACATCGTCTCGTATAGCCAGTGAAGTTTCTCTTTGGTCAATCGCATCGCGTCGTTCTCGCGGATTTGCCGGCGCGTCGTTTATCTTCAACTGCGCCGTTTCTTTCGGGTGTTCGCTTTGATTGATGTTACAAGTTTTGGTTTGATTTTCTCGCAGTCATATCGGTATGCCTTTCTCCGTATTAGGTTCGCGTCCCTCGTCCCTGCGCGACTACAATCGAGTTTCCGACGCTGATTGAGCGGGTGCGACTATGAGCCAAGTCTGGATCGACATCGAAGACAACGACAACTGCGGCTACTTTCCGATGCTGACTTTTGAGGTGCGCGGAACGGAGCGCGTCGCGAGTCGTGTTGTGCTTGACGACGTGACGAACGTTGACGGTCGATGCGAAATCGTCGGTTGGTCAGACGCCGGGCAGTGCGAGGTGCGCGTTGTGCCGGTAGGCGATTCCGGTTCGGGCGAGTCGATTTTGGTGCACGGCGGCAACCATGGCATCAGGTTGCGGTCGCAACGTGCCGGCGATGCGTGGTCGCTCGAATCGGGTTCGGAGTTTGGGGAGCCGTATCTGATGTTGCCGTCCGGAACTCCCGTAGAGTTCCTCGAAACGTAGCGTAGAAACGAGAATTGGTTGCTACAATGCGTTACTTGGCAAGCATAGTTCGCGTTGACACTGGCAAGCGCAGACGAATAAGATAAATGTGAGCGCGCGGCGAATACCCGCACTACTGGAAAGATCGATAACCGACCCAGAAAGAAGATTCCGGCAGCGCGGCGTAGACAGTCCGCGTAGTTGAACAAGAGAACGGCGCATGGATCCACAACCCCTTTCATCGTCCGAATGGGCGCAGATCGGAACCGCGCTCATGTTTCTCTG
Organism: Dehalococcoidia bacterium; assembly: GCA_963662485.1. Classification (GTDB taxonomy): domain Bacteria; phylum Chloroflexota; class Dehalococcoidia; order Lucifugimonadales; family Lucifugimonadaceae; genus Bin127. The sequence goes on from OY759581.1 coordinate 1,598,797, forward strand.
GGCCGCTTTGGGATGCGCGTTTGTCGCAGGATTCAGCCTGCTCACCGCGCACGCGATCATCACCTCTCTCGTCGACACCAAAACGATTCCGGCACGATGGTCTTACGCGCGCCCCGTCCTGTACATCGTCGGTCTCGGCGCATTGGTCGGGGTTATCGCCTGTTTGGTTCTAGCCGGCCTCAACATGGAGTGGATAGACATCCGCTATTCGAGGTACTGGCAATGAGAATAGCGATCTTGAAATCGAAAGCGATCGAGGCGCGACCGCGTCTCATCACGAACTCAGCAACCCGGGAGTTAAACCGCTTTGGCATCGTTGCTTGAGTTCATGCGAGAGAAGCACCGCACCACGCCTCTGTGGTTGAAGGTGCTGATCCCCATACTCGGAATGGGTTCGCTCGGCGTTGTCGCGGTCAGCGGCGCAGTCTTGGCGTTCATCATCACAGCTTGGCTCGGACAGCCGATCCCGGTGCTCGGTTTCGACCAAAAGGTCGAACAGCCAATCCCGTTTTCGCACACGATTCACGCCGGCACCGCGGTTTACGAGAACTCATTGGGCGAACAGGTGCAAGGTCTAGGCATGGACTGCACTTTCTGCCACCGGACGGTTACGTCGCAGGCGAACGCTGGTGTACCGCCGGTACAGTTCTGCGCTTACTGCCACCAAGTGATCGGCAAAGACGAAAGCGAACCGTTGACTGACCTGCGAATGGCGGCGGGTGTAATCGGGGACGACCCGCATCCGATCGACTGGAAACGGGTCCACCGAATGCCGGACCATGTGAGGTTCGTGCACGAACCACATATCCGATATCTGACGGCAAACCCACATGCAGTAACGAACAGCACGAGCGGAACGACCATAGGCGCCGCGGGCGTGTGTTCGACGTGTCACGGCGATGTTGCGGCAATGTCCGAGACGGTGACGCAGGTCGAGCCGCTTAAGATGGGTCAATGCGTCAATTGCCACCGCGACAACAACGCGCCTACAGACTGCGCGTCGTGCCACCACTGATCTTTAGAGACCGATTGAACGGGCAAATCAACTAGATGAAACTGAGTCGAAGAGAGTTCCTAGCACTGGGCGCGAAAGCGACCGCGGGCACGATGATTTTCGCCGCGTGCGGATTGCCGGAACGCGAGCTTATCGTCCAGAGCCCGATCGACATGCCCGAAGACCTCGTGCGTGGCGAAGATGCTTGGTACGCGACGACTTGGCCTGACATGCCCGGCGGCGATGGTTTGATCGTCCGCGTTATGCAGGGCCGCGCCAAGAAGATCGCCGGGAACCCTGACCATCCGGTCAACCTCGGCAAGCAGAGTTCACGTCACGACGCAGCGATCCAGCTGACGTATCACCCTGACCGCATCAGCGAACCGATGCACCGCCAAAGCAAAGGCGGACTTTACGACCCGATATCTTGGGGTCGCGCTCAACAGCTTTTGGAAAACGCGGTTGAGGCCGGACGCGACAACTTGGCTGTCGTTACGAACCCGCTCGGCGGACATATCGAATGGGTGGCGATCAATTTCGCCGCACTTTACGGCGGTCGGCACATTAAGTTCGACCCTACCGAACAAGGCGTGATGCAGGACGCGATCCGCTTTGTCTACGAACAGGAAGACCCGCCGCATTACGACATCTCGAACGCCAACACTGTGCTTTCAATCGGCGCGGATTGGCTCAGCACTTGGCAATCGTCGGTCGGTTACTCGGTCCGATACGGTGAGTTCCGATCCAAAGACCATCGCGGATACCTGATCCACGCCGAACCTCGCATGTCGATGACGGCTGCCAACGCCGACTTGTGGCTACCGGTGATGCCGGGCTACGAAGGTCACATCGCGATGAGCATCGCGCAGGTCATCGTCGATGAGCGCTTGACCGGTTCCGGCGAGATTAGCCGTTTCTTCAACCAGATTCCGACGGCATCGCTAGTCGGTTTCCGCCCTGAAGACGTCGAGGAACGCGTTGGCGTCTCGGCGTACAAGATCCGCAAAGCGGCGCGGAAATTCGCCGAGAATCGACCCAGTCTGGCATTCGCAGGCGGTAGCGCAGGCGGACACACCAACGGTCAATTCAACATCGCGGCAACCCACGCGCTGAACACTCTTGTCGGTGCGGTAGGTTCCGATGGCGGCGTGAAGTACAACCCGCTGTCAGCTATAGACGGATTGACGGGGCGATGCAGCGGCGATTCATTCACTGATTGGGAAGTCGAATTGGCGCAGTGGCGCGGCGGCAATGTGCAAACCGTGATCGTGCGCGGCGCAGACATCGTGCACGGTATGCCGAACTCGGTTGATGTCGCGGGCGCACTCGAAAACGTGCCTACCGTTATCGGTTTCGGAAGCGTGATGAACGACACGCTCGCAAACTGCGACCTGATTATTCCCGAGCAGACCTTCCTCGAAACTTGGGGAACTACCATCCCAGACCCTGCACCCGGTTACGAGGTCGTAACAATTCAGCAACCGGTGATCGGACCAACCGAAATGGCCAGCGGTGGATTGATCGCCGATGCGCGCGGGTTTGGGGACGAACTGCTCCGAATCGCCGGTGGCGAGTTGGGTGCCGACGACATGGAAGAGCTCGTAGGCGCGTCAATCGATCAGCTCTACGATCTAAATCGCGGTTCCGTATCGGCGCCGAACAAGCGGTTGTTCCGGCAAGGCGTGTTGCAACGCGGCGGATGGTGGGACACCAAAGCGACGGTGGAAACGCCTAGTGATCACGCACCGCCTAATGTTTTCGATCTTGACAGCTCCGTCGTCTTTTCCGACACTGACGGTCTCGGCGATGGCGCAGATTTCCACTTGGTGCCGTTCCTGTCTAACAGCCTTTACGAAGGTCGATTGTCGGCGACGCCGTTTGCGATCCAGAACCCGGATCCGATGAGCAGTGCGGCTTGGGCAACATGGGCCGAAATCAACGATGCGGAAGCCGATCATCTGGGTATCCGCGAAGGCGATGTGCTCTTCATCAAGTCGGAATACGGCGAGATTGAAGCATTGGCGTATCCGACTCCTGGCGGACGTCCCGGCGTAATCGGCATCCCCATCGGTCTGGGACACGAAAACGGCGGTCGTTACGACGAGGGTCTGGGCTCCAACGTGCTCAAGATTTTGGCACCGAAAGTCGAAACAGCCAGCGGTTCGCTAGCTTGGGCAGCGACGCGGGTACGCGTAGCGCGTTCGGGCCGCAAACGCGAATTGGCGAAGTTTGAAGGCGAAGTTACCGCATTCCCGGTGGAACCCGGAGTTCCGGTCTTGGTAGTCGCGCCGGGTGAGACTGCGCACGATGCCGAAATCGCCAACCACCATGAATACCAGAAGAATTTCCTGCTCCCTGACTCCGGTTCAGAGGGCGGAGAATCATCCGGAGGCGATCACTGATCGTCCGACACCGTTTTAGACGATACGATGAACGTGGATTGACCACATGACACTCCAACGCGAAAAAAGAGATTACAGCTGGGGCATGGTTGTCGATGTCGACAAATGCACTGGCTGTCAGGCTTGCGTCCTAGCGTGCCAGGCTGAGAACAACGTTCCGCTGAACCTGCAAGATCGGTTCGAGCGCGCCCGCGTGATGTCTTGGATCCGCGTCGAACGCTACTGGGAAGGCGAGTTCCCCGACGTCAAGGCACGGTTCATCCCGATCATGTGCCAGCACTGCGAAAACGCGCCGTGCGAACCGGTCTGCCCAGTCTTTGCGACATATCACAACAACGAAGGACTGAACGTACAGGTTTACAACCGATGCGTCGGTACTCGCTACTGTGCGAACGGTTGCCCGTACATCGTGCGGTTCTTCAACTACTGGGAACCAGTCTGGCCCGAAGCTTTCCGAAACCACCTGAACCCCGACGTCACGGTTCGCAGCCGTGGAATCATGGAAAAGTGTTCGTTCTGCATTCAGCGCATCCGCCGAGGTGTTCGCAACGCCGAACGCGAGGACCGCAAAGTCGTTGACGGCGAGATTCAGACGGCTTGCACGCAGGCTTGCCCCACCAACGCGTTGGTGTTCGGCAACTTCAACGATCCCGACAGCCAAGTAGCGCAGATGAAGGATGATGATCGGCACTACACGTTGCTCCCGCATCTCGAGACCGATCCGAACGTGATCTACCTAGCACAGGTCGATACCGACAGGTCAGGCGGCGAATCGCATGGCTAGCGAAGCAGTACATACAGGAGCGCACGCGGCGCACGAAGAGGGGCATCACGAGCCTCCGGCGCGCGTCGAGCCTGACGTGATCGCGTCGGAACTCATCGCGTCGACGAACGCGAACCCCTCGCGCTTCAAAGCGATCATGTGGCTGCTCGGAATCGTGACGCTGGTTGGCACTGTCGCATTGGTCGCCAAAGTCTTCATTGCGTGGGGCGATCAAGAGAAATGGGGATACACCGCCGCTGTGGTGGCGACCCTGTTCTCTGCTTTCGGTGGCGCGCCTTTGGTAGCGATCGCGCCGACATTGGCAAAAGCTAACTGGGTGCGCCCTGTAGCGAGGATTGCCGCGCTATGTTCGCTCGTCTCGGTCGTGTGCACAGTTTTGATGATTCCGTTGATCTTGAACCTGCCGATGCTCGTCGTTGACGGCGCACGAAGACGTTCGATCTGGTTCGAAGGACCAGACATCTCACCGCACCTGTGGGGCATGGTCGCGATGGTGACGCTAATCATCTGCGCCGTCGGTTTGATCTATGCCTACGCGATTCCTGACTTTGCCGCGATGCGCGATCACTCCAGCGGATGGAAGCAACGGCTCGGCGGATGGCTTGCTTTCGGTTGGATCGGCACCACCGTTCAGTGGCGAACGCTCCGTATGCGCGTCGGCATGATGGGTACGCTCTACTTCTTCACGTTTGTCTTCGTGCACTTCCTAATCAGCACCGACTTCGCGATGAGCTTGGTACCGGGTTGGCGTGACGCCATCTTCCCGATGTACCACGCCATATCGTCGATACAGGCCGGTCTAGCGGTTACCGTCATCGGTATCTGGGCCGCCCGCAAATATCTCGGTCTCGACAAGTACCTGCACCTCGATCAGTTCTGGTCCATCGGGCGATTGATGTTCGCGTTCACGCTGCTGTGGGGATACTTCTTCATCTCCGCGTTCATCGTCTTCTGGTATGGTCGAAGCGGCTCCGACCAGATGTGGATCGATTTCCTCGTTCGGGGACCGTATCTGTGGGTGTTCCTGTTCGCGGTTCTGTTCATCTGGTTTACGCCTTGGTGGTGGCTGATTTGGAACCGCGTACGCCGCAGTTACAACGGAACCGCAATCGGTGCCGGGTTGATATTGATCGGCGTGTTGCTCGACCGAGTGCGACTATACGTCGCCGCTTGGTCGGTGCCCGAAGACCGCATCCACGAGCGATTCCTCACCGAGATTCCCGATGCCGTTTGGCCCGATGCGATGGACATCTTGATTTTCCTCGGCGCGACGGCGGCAACTTTGATGCTGGTGCTGATTGGCACACGCATCATGCCAGTGCTCAGCGTTTGGGACGTTCAACAGTTCAATCTTTTGTACCGTCCGGTCGAATACATGAAGACAAAGGTTTCGCTGATCGCCAAGCCCGACTAATGATTGAGGGCTGCGAACGCAGATCGCCACGATGCAACAACGAAGAACAATCGACCAGATCCACACCAACCGTGTTTTGCTGAACGGTCAGCTAGACACGCCGAAGTGGTGGGCTCCAACGGTCATCACGCTCGGCATCATCGTTGCCATCGGATTCTTCATGATCGGCATCATGGTCAACAAGGGTCTCGGCGTAACTGGACTTTCGCGCCCGGTCTATTGGGGTCTCTTCATCACGACGTTCGTGTTCTGGGTGGGTATCAGCCACGCCGGCATCATGATTTCCGCTATCCTGCGCCTCTCACAAGCCGAATGGCGACGTCCGGTTACGCGTGCCGCCGAGTTGCTGACGGTATTTTCGCTTTTGACCGCCCTGCTCTTCCCGCTGATGCACGCCGGTCGTCCCTGGCGCATCGCCTACTACATCCTGCCCTACGACTTCGCGCGCGGCATCATGCCGAACGTGCGATCGCCGTTGATTTGGGACCCGGTCGCCATCAGCACCTACCTGACGGGATCGACGCTGTTCCTTTACATCGCGTTGTTACCGGACCTCGGAAACCTGCGTGACCGCACAACCGGTTGGCAGAAGGCTCTCTACACGATCTTGGCGCTCGGATGGCGCGGTAATCCTCGCCAATGGAAATTACAGACTGTAGGCGGCATCCTGCTATCGGCTTTGATGCTTCCGATCTTCGTTTCGGTTCACTCCATCGTGTCTTGGGACTTTGCGGTGACACCCGCCGTTGAAGGTTGGCACTCGACGATCTTCGCGCCGTACTTCGTTATCGGCGCGGTGCACTCTGGCGTCTCGGCGGTGGTAACGATGATGGCGTTGATGCGTTGGCTCTGGAAATGGGAAGACTTTATCCGTCCCGAACACTTTGACGCTCTTGCCCGCCTCCTGATCGTGGTTGCTACCGGATGGCTTGCGTTCACGTTCCTCGAATTGATCTTCGCGGTCTACGGACTTGACGCGCCGGAACTCGCACTGCGTGAGTTGCAGATCTTCCAGTGGCCCTGGAACATCCTGTTCGTCACCTTCGTCTTCACCGGCTACATAATCCCTGTGGGCATGTGGTTGCAAAAGAGCGTGCGAAACAACATCGCCTTGATGTTCTGGTCGTCGCTATTCGTCAACATCGGCATGTGGCTGGAGCGTTTCCTGATCATCGTGCCCGGCTTGGCGCGCAAGACGCCGTTCGTCTACACCTGGGAGGCGTATCGGCCGAGCGGATTGGAATGGTTCATCCTCTTCTGGTCATTGGCGTGGGTGACGTTCCTGATGTTGCTGTTCTCGCGCTTCTTCCCGTTGGTGCCGCTGTTTGAACAGAAAGAAAGCCAGACTTTCGGAGACTCGATAAAGATCGGACGCGTCAAAGTTCCGGCGATCGTCCGAGAGGCCGACTAAATCTAAATCAGAGAATTGGGAAAGCTGACGACATGAGCAAGAGCGTACTTGGTCTATACAACGACGCGAATCAAGCGGCAGACGCGATGGATGCGTTGAAAGGTGCCGGTTTCGAACTAGGCACGTTCGACGTGCTGACGGGCACGCCCTACCCAGAAGGCGCGTTCGGCGAGCATGTGCCACAGCACCGCCTGTTCCGCTTCCCCGCATTCGGAGCGATCATCGGCTTCACGTTGGCAGTGTTCCTGACCACCGCGACGCAGATCGCTTACCCGTTGGTAACTGGTGGCAAGCCGATCCTCTCGCTGTTCGCGATGCTCGTGATCCTCTACGAAATGTCGATGCTCTCCGCGGTCATCTCGACCGTTGTCGGTATCGTCATCGAATCTCGGTTGCCGAACGTCAACCCCGGCATCTACGACACTCGAATCACCGAGGGCTTAATCGGTGTGGTAATCACCACCGACGACGACCAAGTTGACACCGCGATCGATGCGCTGAACGGCGCAGGTGCGATGGAGATCAAACAGGCGTGAAACCGTTGATCGACCAAATCTTCACGAGGCGCGCCAGCCGCGTTTGGTTGCTTTTAGCGGCGTCTTGCGCCGTCATTATCGGCGCGTCTGCGTGTGCCGTTCAGGAATCGAACACGTACCCGATCGAAATCTTCTCGGAGATGCACTACTCGCAGTCGAACCGGATGCAGGAGCCGCCGCGCTTGGCACCGGTGGCAGACGCGGTCGTGTTCCACGCGATGGGCACCGACGAGGTGCTAGAAGTGCCAGAACGCGCCACACGAGAATACGACGCGGACCGGGCGCGAGAGCTTTACCGAGTTAACTGCTCCGTTTGCCATGGTGATTCTGGTGCCGGCGATGGTCCAGCGTCAGTGCACATCACCGCTACTGACAGCTACTGGGCGACTACCAACGACGCGCCTTACGTCGGTCCGGCAAATCTCATCGAAAAGCGTGAGACTTACGATCAAGACGCGATGGTTAACCTCGTGACAAACGGTATCGTGGTGATGCCGAGATTTGGCAACCTGCTCGCCGAAGAGGACATCCGCGAGATCGTCGACTACATCTACGATCAGAACACTGGCGTCGGCCGCTGATCACGAGTTGCGGAAATTCGCGCGACCGCGTGGAGCGCGCTGGTCTTTGGCGACCGACGACGTGAGTCGGATTCGAGGCCAGCATCGGCATGACAACGCCAACCGCGCAAACTCAGGCTCGTAAATCCGCTGTATATCTCTTTTGCTTGCTCGCTGCTGCCGCCTCGATCGGCTTCGCGACGTTCGGTTGCGTTCGAGAAGATGATCTGACCGCCGATCAACGTGCCTACACACTGTCCACGCAGCTGATGTGTCCCGTTTGCGACGGTCAAACTCTCGACCAATCCCAGGCGCAGTTGTCGGAGGATATGAAGGCGGTTATTGAGCAAAAAATCGAGGATGGCGATAGCAACGCTGAAATCCGTGACTATTTTGTGGAGCGTTACGGCGAAATCGTTCTTGCGTCGCCCGGTGCCGGCGGTTTCAATCTGATCGCGTGGGTTGTGCCAGTGGTGATTTTTGCCGGCGGCGCACTGCTCGTATTCAACGCCTACTTGAACATGAGACGCCGTAAAACGCGCCAATCCAACCCAAGCTCAGATGACCAAGACGTCGAAGTTATTCGTGACGAACGCGCCACGGACTCTGATCTTGACGAATATCTTCAACGCGCCGATCGCGAAATGGGAACTGTGCTGAGCGAAAAATCTCCTGACGCGGATCGTCGCACCGCCGCCGAGGACAAAGAGTAGTGGATCAGATCGGCACAACCGCGATTTGGCTCGGGTTTGCAGTCTCGGTCTATGCCGCGATCGCGTCTCTTGTCGGCGTCAAAGCGGGAATCCCGGAGCTGATTGTCAGCGGACGACGCGCCGTCTACATGTCATTGCTTGTGGCTTTCGTCGCGGCGGCGGCGTTGATGATCGCGTTCCTGACCAACGACTTCAGCATCAAATACGTTGCCAACAACTCGAACCTCGTCATGGGTCGCGGCTACACCCTAGTAGCGTTCTACGCAGCCAACGAAGGTTCGTTGCTGTACATCACGCTTGCCCTCGTGCTGATGTCTTCGATCAGCGTATTCTTTGCGCCGCGACGGTTCGTGGACGCCATGCCGTACACCATCGCCATCTTGGCAGTCGTGGCAGCGTTCTTTTTCGGGACTATGGCAACGCTTGCCAATCCCTTCGAGACGCAGGCGTTAGTGCCGCCCGATGGTAGAGGCATCAATCCTCTACTGCTCCATCCCGGTTTCTACAGCCATCCGCCGCTCATCATGGCTGGACTCGTCGGCATCACGATACCGTTCGCATTCGCAACCGGCGCGCTCATATCTGGCGAGTATGGCGACGATTGGGTAGACATCGCCCGCGTCTTTGCAATCGTGATGTGGGGCATCCTCGGCGTCGGCATCCTGCTCGGCGCGTGGTGGGCGTACACCATCCTCGGATGGGGCGGGTACTGGAGTTGGGACCCTATCGAGGATGTTGCGTTGATGCCCTGGCTGGTGCTTACCGCATTCATCCACTCGATCATGGTGCAACGTCGGCGCGGGATGTTCAGGATGTGGAACATCGTGCTGATTGACATCGCATTCGTTCTCGCCCAACTCGGAATGTCGATCAATCGCGGTGGCAGCGTCGTATCGGTGCATTCATTCGCTGAGTCGTCGTTAGGCGTGCTGTTCCTAGCATTTATGGCTTTAAGCGTCGTTTTCGCGTTCGGCGTCTTTATCTGGCGATATCCAAGATTGCGGAGTGAACGCGCCGTCGAATCGTTCCTTTCACGCGAAGCGTCGTTCCTCGTCAACAATTTCCTGTTGCTGGTTGTCACCGCGATCACGCTCTGGGGCGTCATCTACCCCGTCTTCTCGAACCTCGCCCGCGACGTTGATGTTAGCGTCGCCGCGCCGTACTTCAACCGCGTCAACGGACCCGTTTTGCTGTTGCTCGTGGTGATTATGGGCGTCGGTCCCCTGCTGCCTTGGCGTCGCAGTACGACGCGGTCGTTAAAACGTTGGTTAGTCACGCCTGCGGTTGCCGCGTCGTTGACGGTGATCGGATTGGTCGCGTTCGGAGTCCGGGAGTTCTGGGCTGTGTTGGGATTCGCCGCTGTCACATTCGCCGCGTTCGCAGTATTTGAAGAGTGGTGGATGGGAGCTCGCGCCCGTGTCAGAAACCTGGGTGAAACACCCGTTAGCGCGTTATGGCGATTGATCAACGGCAATCGACCGCGCCACGGCGGATACATCGTTCACATCGCGGTGCTGTCCGTCGCGATCGGCGTGATCGGCACACAATTCTTCGACCAACGCTTCGACGCCGCAATCTCGCAGGGCGAAAGCCTCGTTTTGGGCAATTACCGCATCGAATATGTTGACCGCAAGATGAACGACCGCCCTGACCGTCTCGCGCAGTGGGCATTGATCGATGTCTACGAAATCGACGCGTCAGACTACGCCGCGGAGTTTGCTACGGCTGAAAATGCGGGCAAAGCCGGTTTCACTGTCGTAACCGACACGCGGCCGGGCGATGTGTTCGTAGGAACAATCGAACCGAGTCACGAGTTCTTTCGCAACTTCAACCAAGTCTCGGTGCGATCGGGTATCAAGACGAGCCCTGTTCAAGACTTGTACGTCATACCGCGTGATTTCTTGGAGGGCGAACGAGTCTCGCTCGCCGTGAGCATCAACCCATTGGCGATGTGGCTCTGGATCGCCGGGCCGATATTCATTCTCGGCACCGCAATCGCACTGTGGCCGCATCCGACGCTCGAAACCGCCGCGCGCCGTCGATTAGTAGCTTCGGCTCCAGCACCAGAACCCAGTCCCGCGACACCGCAGGCGTGAAGGACCAAATAGGACGTTGTCAGCACTAGTAGGCATAACCTTGGCGGCGATCATCATGATCGTGCTGATCTACCCGTTCATCAAGGCGCGGAAATCTGCGCCTCGAAACGTCGATCCAGTCGAGCGCGTCGCATCGCCAGACACGTTACGCCATCTCCTCTACCGCGAACCTTTGACGTTACGCCACGAATACGAAGCCGGCAACATCTCCATCGAAGAGTATGAATCGCAACTGAACGAATTGCGCTACGAAGCTGCGATACTCATGCGCCAACGCGCCGAAAATCGAACTCGCATGTTGGAAGCCGAATTAGCGCTCGAAAAAGAGGTTCAACGCGTCCGCAGTCTGCGCTCACAAGATGAAGCCCGGGATGATGGTGACGATGCGTGAGTTAACGACAAAACTAGACGAACCCACCTCCTCGATGCGATTTCAACAACCTTGGGTTTCCCCCGATACTCGGGTTTCCCCCGTTAACGGGGGAAATGTCCGAAGGACAAAGGGGGCGCGCGCGGCGCGTTACGGTCTCAACTTTTGCATCGCTTTCACCCTGTTATTTTGGTTCACGGTTGAGTTGTCAGCACAAAGCGACACCACAACGACGACCTTGAGCGGTCAGGTCGCCAACGGAACTGAAGGTGCGGACCCGCCGGCTGGATTTACCGTTTTCGCGCTCGTGATTGATGAAAACGCGGAGTCGATTGTGGGAAGGGTCGAAACAGTGACCGAACCTGACGGTTCGTTTTCAATCGACGTGGCAAATGCTGACCCCGGCCAGTTCTACCGTGTCGTCGTAGATGATGGAATCTATACACCGTACGTCGATGTTCTTCCCGATTCCGCCGACGAACCGATCTCGCTCACGGTGTACGAGCGCACGGCATCGCTCGACAAAATATCCGTTACGTCGTACTCGATGGTGATACCCGTAGTTGACACGTCGCAACGCATAATCGGCGTGTTGTCGGCGGTCAATCTGGTCAACACGGGAGACGAGGTTTACGTCGCTGATCTTACCGATCCTGACTTGACCGGGTTCAATCTGCTTCGATTTAACCTGCCCGTCGGATACCAAGAGCTGACCGTCGAGTCTGACCTACCGAGCGGCAACGTGATGGAGATCGGCACTGGATTCGCCATCTCCAACCCGGTGCCGCCGGGTGAGTACAGCATGGTCATCAGCTACAGCGCGCCGTTTGACGACGGCGAGTTTTCCTACCCACTGCGCCTTCCCTTCGGGGCAGAAACCGTTTCGATTCTCTTGCCCGAGGATGCCGGTACGGTTACCGGTTTGGGTTTGACGCGTTCGGAAGCGGTAACCATTGGCGAGGGTCGATACATCCGCTACAACGGCTCGGACTACGAACGTCGCGCCGAACTCGGCGTCGTAATCTCGGGACTGCCCGAACCCGGATTAAGCGATCAGTTTTCAGAATTCTTCGACAGCACCCAGTTTCGGATCGCAATCGTGGCGAGTGTCGCACTCGGATTGGTTGCCGTTGTGTTGTACGTCGTTTTCGTCGCGCGTCGAAGCCCCGCAAAACCGACCGTCAGCCGATCTTCCACCGAAGGCGATGCCGACGGCGCGCGTTCGACGATCATTGAAGCAATCGCCGAGTTAGACGAACAGCGCGACTTGGGAAAGATCGAAGAAGACGACTATCTCGCCCAGCGGCAAAGACTCGTTCAACGCGCGATCAATGACGATTCCGAGCAGTGACCGTCAAAATGTCGAGCCGAAAAACCCCGATCCTCGCCGTCGGCGTGCCATTGCTGATCTTTTTGGTGATTCTGGTGATCGCCATGTTGCAATCGAGCCGTGGCGGTGGACGCCCCGGAGTGAACGACACGCTCGGCGAGGTCGCGGTCTCGACCGATGCCAACGCCGATTTTCAAGTAACGACACTAGACGGTGAGAGCCTAAAACTCAGCGACCTGCGCGGTTCCATCGTGATGATCGACTTCTGGTCATCGTGGTGTCCGCCTTGCCGTTCTGAAGCACCGATACTCGCTGAGGCTTACGAACGATGGTCGGAACTTGGCGTGGAATTCGTCGGCATCGCGATCTGGGACAACGAGGATGATGTTGCCGATTTCTTGACACGGCACGGCATCAACTACCCCAACGCGATTGACGACGATGGGAGCATTGCGGTCGAGTTCGGCGTGCGCGGGATACCAGAAAAGTTTTTCGTCAATCCAGACGGCGAGATAGTCCGAAAGATCAACGGCCCGAACACGGCGCAATCTCTCGACGAGGTGCTGACGCAGATGAGCGATGCCGCCATCGGAATCGGCGGAAAGTAGAATCGATAAGTTGACTACACGACAATCTAACGGGTGATACATGCAACACAAGGGGTTTACGCTCTGGTTCACTGGCCTATCAGGCGCCGGCAAGACGACGATCGGCGACATGCTGCTGGAGCGGTTTCGCGACGCTGGGGCAAAAGTCGAAATCCTTGACGGCGATGTCGTCAGGACTAACTTGAGCGTCGGATTGGGATTCTCGAAAGAAGACCGAGACACCAACGTCCGCCGCATCGGTTTCGTCAGCGAACTGCTCGCCCGCAACGGCGTGATCTGCATCGTCGCGGCGATATCGCCCTACAAAGCCATCCGCGACGAGATTCGCGAGAAGCACGAAAACTTCGTCGAAGTCTACGCTTCCTGTGAGTTGGACGCCCTGATTGACCGCGATGTCAAAGGTCTCTACAAGATGGCGCTAGAAGGTCGAATCCCGAACTTCACCGGCGTATCTGACCCCTACGAACCGCCCACCGATCCCGAGATCGTGTTCCACTCCGACAAAGAGGCACCGGAAGTGAGCGCGGAGAGAGTGTGGGACCGCTTGGTCGAGATGGGGTTGATCTCGCCATAGAAAATGGTTTCTCCCGCTGTCGGGGGAAATGTCCGTAGGACAAAGGGGGCGGTCATTTGCTAAGTGCGATGAATTCGTCGCGGGTCAATCCTGCCGCCCTAATCAGTCCCCGCAACGTTCCGCGGTCAAGTTCGCGATGACGAGGAACTGATAGACGTTTACCCGCATCGTTTTTCAAAATCATGTGACTGCCGCGCGTCCAGACGTGCTCGAAACCTTTGCTCCGCATCGCGGCGACAAACTGATCGCCCGAAATTACAGGTAACCTAGGCAACTGCCAGCACCGACGGGACGTTTACCAACCGCATTGAAGCCTCATCCAACGCCTCTTCGTGCGCCAGGCTCTCGGTGTAGGCTTGGATAGCCTCTTTGATGTTCTCGACCGCGTCTTCAACCGTTTCGCCTTGCGAGATACATCCTGGAAGGCTCAGGCAAGTCGCCACATAGTACCCGTCCTCGCCCGGTTCGACCTGTATCAAAAATGTGATCGTCTCCATGTTGCAGATCCTCTCGGTTGCGCCGGTCTCGATTAACTCACTGAGCGTAAGGAATACCCTATTAGAGATTGTATGTTTTAGCCGGCATCTCGCTCGGATTTGTTACGCCGCAACGAATTAGAATCACCAATCGTTGGAAAATGCTGTTGTCGCTGCGATTACCCTTCTGCCATCCGTCGTCGGCGTCCAGAAGGAATTGCGTTGAATCGATAACTGGATTGCAGCAGTGAACTTGGACCGTCACACGACGTCAAATCCCCGTTAGACCAACCCCATGAATCGCGATGCAAGAGCGAAGGCACTGGAGGCGGCGTATGCGCTGCTTGAGACGCCGCGTTCGCATCTGCGGGTGAAGCTGGAACAGACTGACGACGCGGTGTTGCTGTCGTACAAAGGCGATGTGCTGACTGGCGTGGAACTGGACGAATCGGGCATCAACGCGGCATCGGCGATGGCGGTTGCGCTCGGTGTTGATGTTCCTTCGATGGGCGGCGAAGTAGAAGTTCTGGTCTCTACCGGTCTGCTCTATCGTGTCTTTGCGATTTCAGACCTCGATTTCGACAATCCCACCTCGTTCGAACTCGCTAACCACCTCGTCAACGAAGCGATAGATATGCAACGCGGCGGTGGCGCGCTTTCGGGCGCGTAACCGGTGGCGATATCCAGATGCTCGAAAATCTCAAAGCAGGTCAGCAATTCGGTCCGTATCGAATCGCGCTCGACGAATCGGTGTCTGACGCCTACCTAGCCGCGACGGGTGATGGTGATGCGTCGAATCGTTTTCAAGACGCGGTTCATCCGCTCCAACTCGACGCCTATGTCCTTAGCCAACTGATCGCCGAACTAGGAATCGTCGAGGACCGAATCGAGACGGTTCACGCGGGACAGCAGATGACGGTTCACCGTCCGGTTTCTTCGGGAACAGAAATCACCGCATCCGCGTTACTCAAGAGTTTCTCAAACCGCCGAGGTACGCTTTGGGCGATTTTCGAGACTGAATTCGCCAATGCTGATGGCGAAACGGTCGCAGAATCTAGCTCCACGATCATCATGATGCCTTGATTGGAATACAGACATCGAAAAGCGAAAATGACCACACCGCGAAAAAAGGGCGACAACCTGACCGGATTTAGGCGCATCGTCACGCAGGAACGCGTGACTGCGTACGCGCACGCATCGGGCGACCACAACCCGATCCACCTAGACGCCGACTTTGCCAGCACGACCCGCTTCGGGCAACGCATCGCGCACGGCATGTTGAGCCTAGCGTTCGTTTGGGAGATGATCGCCGCGAACTACCCCACCGCGTGGCATCGAGGCGCGATGGTCAAGACGCGGTTCACGTCCCCGGTCATCCCCGGCGAAGAGGTCGAAGTCAGCGGTTCCGTCAAACGGATTCGTACCGTTGACGACCGCGAATTCGCCGAATGCGAAGTTTCCGTTACCCGTCCCAATGGCGAGAAGGCATTGAGCGGTTCGGCATCCGCGCCGCTTGATTGAGCGGGTCGAAACCTACGTCATTCCGGCTTCCGCCGGAATCCATGGAGCTAACGGCGCGCCGTAATCCCTACCCCCTAGCCGCGTAGAAAATGCGTACGCCCCCTTCGCTCCAGCGTAAGGGGGCGCGAACGAGCGAAGCGATGTGAGCGGGGGATGCGCTTGTAGCCAAACCGATGGACGCCGCTTGTCAAACGTCTGCCAGGGCATCCCCCCTAGCCCCCCTTACGCTACGCGAAGGGGGGAAGATTCCTCGCTTCGCTCGGAATGACAGGTTGCGTGCTCGGAATGACAGGAGGGCCCCTGCCAAAGAAAAAGGGGAGGGTCGCTCACTGCCCTCCCCTATGCCGGTTGGTCGTTTTCAGGCCCCTTTTGCCCTTTGGGCATTTCCCCCATCAAATGGGGGAAACCGATCGCTCTGGCGGACGTTTCCATGAGTGGGGGAAACGTTGGGTCTCCTATGTGCGCTTGCTGCCTATCATCACGAACGCGCTGACGGTCGTTAGAGCCGCACCGAGGAGGAGTAGCCACAGGATGGCGGTAGCCGGCGGTGATGCGCCGCCGGTTTCGGGTGGTTCGGGTGTTGGTTCGGGTGTGGGTGTCGGTAGTGATGCGGGCGCGCCAAGTTTGCCGACTGCAACTGAGACGGGAAGTTGGCTGACGTTGCCGCACACTTCGGTGCCGGATGCGGTGATTCGGATCGTGGAAGCGAGAACCGTTAGGGTGCTGTCCGGGTTGTTGGCGACGATGGCTACTTTGCTGATGTTCTTGCTCAGTTCGGCAGGTAGCGGGAGGCAGATTTTCGCGGGATTATTGAGCAGGTAGGATGCGACGGGATTGCCCTCAGCATCGACAACGGCGATGGCGTAGCGGTTGTCGCCTAGGGTGTAGCGTTGATGCGTCATTCCGAGGTTTGATGCCGTGCCTGCTGCGTGCATCCGGACGCCGATGTATTCACCGTTCGAGACCGCGCTTGACGGCGCGACTATCGAGAACGTTTCACCGTCGAAGCTGCCGCCACCCTCTGGCGTGAAGACCTCATACTGGTTGCCTGCCGAATCGACGAGGATTGAGGGGATTTCACCGTCCGGATTTACAGGCATCGGTGTTGGCTCCGCCGGTTGGCTTGGACGACGCACCGTCACCTCGATCTCCGCAACACAACCGTCGAAAAGACCATCGCCATCGTCGCACTCCGAAGAATCTAGTGATGCTTTGACAACGTAACGCCCCGGCGACGATGGTGCAGTGAAAACAATCTCACGTTCATCGGCGTCGGAGTCAGTGTCGGCAGAAGGTTCGACCTCTTCGAAGGAACCGCCGCTCGGGCTCACTGACCAGTCGAACGTCACGTCGTCACCGAGACTGTTGTCCAAGACGTCCTGCAAACCGTAGACATCCACCCAGAGCCGCACGCGGTCTCCGGGCGAAACTGTTAGCGACTTGACAGCCGGTGCCAGACGCGAGATATTCGGTCGGTCGGAGGTTAATCCCTCTGGCAGCTTGGTCGTGACTGTGATGTGTGCCTCATCTTCGCCACCCTTCCCGTCGGTTGCCAATACTCGGAAGCTGAAAGTCTTTCCCGTCTCAGTTACCGCCGGTCCAGTGTAGGTGATGACGCCTGCGGAGGAGACCTCGAAATAGTCAGGTGGTGCGCTTGGGGCCGATTCGATGCCGTTCGGTTCGTCTAGCCAACAGTCGTACTTGGTTTGCTGAAATCCGCATTTCTCGCGCGACACGTGACCAGTGGCGACCCGTTCCGCCCGTCCCTTGTTTACGCCTGCAAGATGCAATTCGGACAAATGCCCGTGACCAGCAACTTCGGACATGTATATCTTGCCGTTGTGGGAAGCTAGTCCTCGCGGATCCGTGCCACATGGGGTACTGAAAGGATTGGTCGTGTCGCACGCTGCGATGTCAACGTCGAGATTGTCGAACGGATTGAAGTATTCGATATTGTTTCCATTGACGGTGTAGCGCGTCGCCGTGCCGTCGGATGTGTCAAGTGAGAAAAGGGCGTCGTTAGTGCCACCCGCTACGTAAAGAGTACCGTTGTGATTGGCCAACCCCTTTGGAGCATTTTCGCCTATGCCGAGAGCATCAGCGGCGGCATTGCTATTCACTCGACTGGCGGAAATTGGATTTGCCGTCAAGTCGATCTCATACAGAGCGGCTGGTTGGTCGTCGGTAGTACCGCTGGTACCAAAGCCATCTGCCAGCGCCACGGCATACACCTTGCCACCGAGCGGCGCGATGCCGTAGACCGAACGCGGGAAAGCACTCGCCACCGGCAAGGATGTGATTTCTCCAGTAGTGATATCGACGTCCCAAAATTGAGTTGTGTACGAAGGATTTTGAACATCATTTGTACTCCATAGCCACGATGTCATGTAAAGTCGGCAATCGTGCCATAGCAATCCCCTAGGGTTCTGCGCCTTAGGATCACTTGAATGGTCGTTTGGGTGCCCATAGTTGTCGCCGTCGCTGACCTGAGTCGTGACCCAGTTATTCCTGCTGGAGTCTTCAACAGCCGTGTACAGCGCATCGTGGTACTCATCGACTGCGTAAAGTAGATCCTCATTGCCGACGGCGCAGAGGCGTAGCGTGTCGCCGCTGTCGGCGTCAGATGCGGTGACGGCTCCGATCTGAACAGGGTTGACAGTGCCGTTGGAGCCGACCGCTAGATCGAACTGATAGTTGGACTTGCCGAATTGAGGGGCATTGTTGGTGTTGCCTTGGGCATCGGCGATATCGCGGTCAATCGTCGAAACCACGCCCACCGACAAGATAAGCGCGACTATCGCGACGAGTGCTGTAAGCCGCGAAAAAATCGGGGGGGGGGTACGATCCGAGCGGAGTCCGCCGACGCGACGGTTAACCTGTCTGAAGCCGTTTAGGCGCTTTTCATCAATGGTCAAACCACTCTCCAACTTTGATTCGATGCCAACCAGACAATCATAAAAGAAACGCAAGATTTGGACTTCAAATGAGATGATGTGTCCGATTGGAGGCTGTTCGTCATTCCAGCGGGAGCCGGAATCCATTCGGCAAACTGTGCCCATTGATGAGATTCCTCGCTACGCTCGGAATGACAGCGTACACGCGGGACGATGACAGCGGTGCGTGTGGGACGATGACAGCGGTGCTCGCAGTGAGATGCCAGCAGTGCTCGTGGGGATGGGATATCGGCGCTCATTTATGCTCTGTGGATTCCGGCTTCCGCAGGAATGACGTGGGCTTCCGCCGGGATGACTTGGCTTTCCGCCGGAATGACGTCGGTTTCCATCGCATTGGATTCCGGTTTCCACCGGAATGACGTGGGTTTGCAACGGCATCCTCGACAGGGGAGCGTGCGAATTGAGGCAGTTGCGGGCGCGGGTATACTGAATACTTGCGCTGTGTTGCGGATTTCAACGGCGCGAATGCTTTTTCAGGCATGAATGCTAGCCAAAAACCCCCGATGGTCGTCGCCCTCGACGCGATGGGTGGGGACCACGGACCGAAAGCTACCGTTCCGGCGGCTATCAATGCCGTGTCGAAAGGCGAGATCGCGATCGCCCTAGTTGGTGATCCGCAGGAAGTCGGCGCGGTGTTGGCGGAACATGGTGCTGATGGTCATCCCTTGCTTCAGGTCGTCCCTTCCGATGGCGTTGTTGCCGAGACCGACAACCCGGCGTTGGTGTTTCGCACCAAGCCGCGCGCTTCGGTTTTCGTTTGCTCCGGGCTGGTTAAGATGGGCAAAGCGCAGGCATTTGTGAGTATGGGTTCGACTGGTGCATCGATCGCCGCCGCGACGGTTACCTATGGCACGATGTCCGGCATCACGCGCGGTTGCCTCGGCGGGCCGATCATCGGTTACTCGCCGAACACCGTCATCATCGATCTCGGCGCTAACGTAGACATCCGCCCGCAGCAACTCGCCGACTTTGGAACGCTCGGTAGTGTCATGTCCCGGATCATCTATGGTCAGGAAAACCCGCGCGTTGCCCTGCTAAACGTCGGCTCCGAAGAGACGAAGGGTAATGAGCTAGTCAAAGGCACGGCGGAGCTGCTGAAAAAATCTCGGCTCAACTACATCGGGATGATCGAGCCTTACGATCTGCCGTTGGGCAAGGCTGAAGTCGTGCTGTGCGACGGATTTGTCGGCAACGTCGTGTTGAAACTGACCGAAGGTTTGGGAAAGGTCATCTCCGAGAATGTCCGAGGTAACGGCGGCAACGATAAACTCGCCGACGATATCTATAAGGCGACTAACCAACTGGAAACCTACGGCGGCGGGCCGTTGCTCGGCGTGAACGGCATCGCCGTAGTCGGACACGGTGCTGCCGAGCCGTCAGGCATCGTAAACGCGATCAACACCGCCAAATTCGTGGTTGACAACGACTTTGTGACGGCGCAACAGACCGAGTTGGACGCTTTCCATGCCGATGTCGGCCAAAGTTGAAGTTGACCGGATTGGAAGGTCCAAGAATTGACTTTGGAACTGATTGACCAACCACGCTCGGCTCTGGTTACCGGTGCGTCGCGCGGCATCGGGCGCGGCATCGCCGTCAAATTGGCGTCGATGGGTCATTCGGTCGCCGTCAACTACAACACTCACGAAGAAGAGGCGCAGGAAGTCGTCCAGGAGATACGCGATGCTGGCGGTACCGCGACCGCGGTGGGTGGCAGTGTGTCAACCAAAGAGGGATGCGAACGGATAGTCGCGGGTGCTGCAGAAGCCCACGGGCCGGTTGAGATTCTCATCAACAACGCTGGCGTAATTTCCGACAACCTGTTGATTCGCATGAAGGACGATCAACTCGAACACACGATTAACACCAATCTCTGGGGCACGATCCATTGCACCCGTCTAGTCGTGCCGGATATGGTGCGCGGACGTTGGGGCCGCATCATCAACATCTCGTCGATCGTCGGCATTCGCGGCAATATCGGGCAGTCTAACTACTCGGCGTCCAAAGCCGCGATCCACGGTTTTACCTACTCCGTCGCAAAGGAGTTGGCGAAACGCAACATTACGGTGAACGTCGTCGCGCCCGGATACGTGGCTACTGCGACTAGCGAAGTGATTTCAGATCGCGCCCGCAAGATACTGTTGGACCTGATCCCGATGGGACGTTTCGGCTACGTCGAAGAGATCGTGCCGATGGTCGCATTCCTAACCAAAGAAGAAGCGCGCTACGTCACCGGCGACGTTATCAAGGTCGACGGCGGACTCGCAATTTAGCTGGTCGGTAGCGGCGCGTTGCGACGTGCCACCTACTGTTGGATCGCTCGTCGAATGCCATCAGGCGAGTTCAACATTGAGACAATGACGGATTCTTCCAAACCACTCTCCGGCAAGACCGCTTTGGTGACTGGAGGGTCGCGCGGCATCGGTCGAGCGATATGTCTGGAACTCGCGTCGCGTGGTGCCGATATCTGCTTCAACTATCTTCGCAACCACTCCGCCGCTCGTGCCGTCGAAACCGAACTCACCACGTTAGGAATCGAGGCGATGCGCCATCGCGCTAACCTTGCGGACGATGGAGCGATTCAATCGCTTGTGGACGCGGTGATCGAACGATTCGGCAAGATCGACATCTTGGTGAACAATGCCGCTTCCGGTGTCATGCGGTCTTCACGCGAACTGAGCGAGAAGCATTGGGACTGGACGCAGTCCATCAACGCAAAAGCGCCATGGCGTCTTGCCGCCCTCGCTTCGGCACACATGCCGCGAGGATCGAGGGTCATCAACATTTCTTCACCGGGCTCCAACCGCGTTCTGCCTCAATACTTTCCCGTCGGGGTCTCCAAAGCCACGTTAGACGCCGTCACGCGCTACATGGCGATAGACCTCTCCGATCAAGGCATCGCTGTGAACGCGGTTTCCGCCAGTTTTGTCGAAACCGACGCTTTAGACGCGTTTCCCGACGAATTGGGAATCCGTGAAGTGGCGCTACGTGCGACGCCAGCAGGAAGAACCGTTACACCGGAAGACGTTGCCAAAGTGGTTGCGATGCTCTGTTCGTCCGATGCCGAGATGATCCGGGGACAGGTGATAGCGGTGGACGGCGGCGAGATGCTGATGCACCGCTGAAATTTGGTGCCGGTGCCGTCGGTGGTCGGGGAGGCGGGGGTCGAACCCGCGACCTCCTGCTCCCAAAGCAGGCGCGCTTCCACTGCGCCACTCCCCGTTACTCCAATACTATGATTCTATGCTTGCCAACCTGCAATTCCCGCGACGCGCCCTCAAATGCGGTTAGTCTGCGACCTACATCTTCACTCCCGCTATTCGTTGGCGACGAGTCGATCGCTCAATCTCGAGAGCTTGGCGACGGCGGGTAATCGTGTCGGCATCGATCTACTCGCTGCGCCAGACTTCACGCATCCAATCTGGCGGGCAGAAATGCGGACTGAGATGGACGAAACTCAACCCGGTTCGGGCATCTACATCGCGCATGACCGCAATTTCATGCTGGTAAGCGAGGTTTCGTGTATATGGCGGCAAGACGGGAGGGCGCGGCGCGTTCATCTGCTCGTCGCGGCGCCGAACTTCGACGCGGTCGACAAGATGTGTCAGACCTTTGCGACGCTGCAAAACTTGGAGTCTGATGGCCGTCCGATATTCAAGATATCTGCGACTGAACTGTTTGAGATCGTTCGTGACGCGGATCCCAGATGCGAGATTGTCCCGGCACACGTCTACACGCCGTGGTACGGCATCTTTGGCACCAAATCGGGTTTCGATTCGTTGGAACAGTGTTTCGGCGAGTGGGCGAACGAGATAATCGCCGTCGAATCTGGTCTGTCCGCCGATCCTTCGATGCTCTGGTCGGTGCCAGAAACGAACGCGCGATCAATCGTATCGTTTTCGGATGCCCACTCCGTCGGGTCGTTGGGACGCGAAGCGACGGTTTTGGATGTGGGCGAGATGAGCTATGACGCGGTGATTGCCGCGCTCCGCAATCGCGATGTAATCGAGACTTACGAGTTTCACCCGGAACACGGCAAGTACCACTACGACGGACACCGTAAATGTGGCGTGAAGTTGCACCCAGAGACGTCTAACGATCTCGGCGGAAAATGCCCGGAATGTCAACGTCCGATGACGCTCGGCGTCCTCAACCGCGCCGTCGCGCTCTCCAATGGCAAAGGGGCCGATGCGATGCGCGCCGCAAACGGGGTATGGCGTGATCCAGACGCGCAACATCCACAATACCGGCACTTGGTGCCATTGAAAGAGATTTTGGCGCACGTACTCAGCGTTGGGAAATCAACAAAGCGCGTCGAACGCGTCTACATCGCTCTCACTGATGCGTTCGACGACGAATTCAATGTCCTGCTCAACGCGCCGGAACACGACATCGCCGCCGTCTGCGAACGCGAAGATGTGGCACGCGCCATCATCAATGTTCGCGTCGGCAAGGTAATCGTCGAGCCGGGTTACGATGGCGTCTACGGCACCGCAATCCCCATCGACGACTGACCGAATCTAGTTCCCGAAACGAAGCACAGATCAAAGAGGAAATTCAACCATGAAGATCGAATCAATCAAGGCGATTTACCCGAATTACCGAAACGTCGCGGCTGGTTGGCGCACCCATCTTTGGCAGATCGTCGTCGAGGTCAAGACCGATACCGGCATCGTCGGATACGGATACGGCGGCGGTGGTCTCGCTTCCCTGCCCATCGTCAACGGACACTTCAAGGAGTTGATCGTCGGCGCGTCCCTCAATTCCCCGCAGGACGTGATGGACATTTGGGATCGGCTTTACTACGAGTCGCTGCCCTACGGGCGCAAAGGGATCGCGATGATGGCATTGAGCGGCGTCGATTTGGCGCTGTGGGACGCGCTCGGAAAAGCGGAATCTGTGCCAGTGGCGGAACTGATCGGCGGAGTCCGCAAGAAAGAGATCGAAGTCTATGCCACCGGTCCTGATTCCGAGTGGTACGCCGAACTTGGCGTCGCCGGACAGAAACTCTCGCATCGCTGGAACGGCACGCCAGACGACGCCATCGCGCTCGCCGCGCAGGCGCGAAACATCATTGGCAACGAACGAATGTTGATGTTCGATGTCTATATGTCTTGGGATGCAGAAATCGCACTGCGGATGGCTGAAGACCTCGCCGATTTCAACATCTACTGGTTTGAGGACGTGCTTACGCCCGACGATGTTCAGGAACTAGGTAAGTTGCGCCCGAAAATCTCGCCGATCAACTTGGCTGGCGGCGAACACGAGTTCGGCGTTGTCGGTTTCAACGAAATCGCGCAGCACAACGCATTCGACATCTGGCAACCCGACATCACCTGGTGCGGCGGCATCACCGCCGGCCTACGCATCTGCGACCTCGCCCGAAAACACGACATTCCTGTAGTCCCCCACCGCGGCGGCGAAGTCTGGGGACTCCACCTAATTGCCGCCAACGACGACTGCGCCAACCTAGCCGAAATGGTGATCGGCAACCGCAACGCGCAGACCGATGACCTCTGGCAAGACACCCCCCAAATCCAAAACGGCCACCTCACCATCAACGACAAGCCCGGGTTTGGCGTCACACTAAATCAGGACATGTTGTGACTCGGAAATCGAGCTTTCGCGAAGAAATCCGACGCCCTAACCCTTCAAGGAAGTGACGATGGCTTCGCAGGCTTGGCGGTAGATGATGGCGTCGACGTTGATGGAGATGTATTGGATGCCGAGGTCGATTAGCCACTTGCCCATCTCGACGTCTTTGGCGTAGGAGCCGACGGCGCGGCCTTGTGCGCGTGCTTTGGCGGTGGCGTCGCGGAGCGCGGTTTCGACGATCGGGTTGCGGACATCGCCGGGGTATCCCAACGATTGGGAAATGTCGTACGGGCCCAGGAAGAGAACATCAATGCCTTCAACGGTCATGATCTCTTCGAGATTGTCCAGTCCCTTCTTGCCTTCGATGTGCACTACGGTCATGGTTTCGTCGTTCTGGCGATCGGTGTGTCCCTCGCCATCGTCGGCGAAATAGTTGCCGGCACGGGTGAATATAGAGAGACCACGCTCGCCTAACGGAGCGTATTTCGCGGCGTGGACGACGGCTTCGGCATCGGGAATCGAGTTGATCTGCGGCACCTGCACGCCTTCCGAACCGATGTCCAAAGCGCGGAGTATCAAGCGTTCGTCGTTGTCGCCGACGCGGATGATCGGCGCAACACCGACGCCCTGCGCGGCGATAACCAGGTCGGTCGCTGATTCTTGCGAAATCGGACCGTGCTCGGTGTCGATGATGCAGAAGTCCATCCCGGAGTAGCCGAGGGTGTCAATCATCGTCACCGATGGAACGATGACGAAAGGTCCGACGACGGTCTCACCAGCTTGAAGTCTCTTTTTGAGTTCACCACGAATGGCCATTTGCTTACCTGCTCTCTTAAGTTGCTAAACCACGATTAACGGTACGATACTCTCGGCGGTCGTGATTCCGCCATGCATCGATTGTAATGTCACGTCTTCACCGGTATCTGAGGCGTAGACTGACCATCGCCCTTTGGACAAAGCGAAGAAATCGCCCATTCGAGCGCGCGCTGCATCAGTGATCCATTCTTCAGGACCGAACAATCCAAGCGCGATTGCATCCTCGCTAGGCATAAGTGTGAATCGGTCGCCTAGTCCGGCGTCGAAGAGGTCTTGGAATGCGTCGTTCGAGCCGGGTTTGGTGTGGAAAAAGAGGGTTCGAGGTTCTCCAGCCGGCACGCAGGTAAGGAGTTGGCTCAATGGCGAGGAAGGATCTAGGTTAGTCCACGTTTCGGTTGGACTATCGAGGTGCCCATGGTCAGCGGTTGCGAGAAATCGCGCGTTGCCCTCGAGTGCCGAACCGAGCGCCTCCGTCAGAGCGATGGCGCGGCGGACGGCGGCGCGGGTGTACGGGTGCGAAACACCATAGGCGTGGGCGGTGCTGTCTACATCGGTCCAGTAGACGTAGGTGAATGATCGACCAGGCGAGTCGGAGATTCCCGCCAAGACGCTCTCGACAATTTGATCGATCGGGTCTTCTTCGGGATAGCCAACGGTCTTGATCTGACCGTACATCTGCGTGGTTGTCGAACCCGCGAGGTCTTCCTTCACGACTAATGTGAACGCCCCGGTATTGCGGAAAGGGATCATCGGCGCGAGCAGTAACTCCATCGGACTGAATCCGACCTCGTGTAGCGGTTGGCCGGTGCGCGTCAACAGCCACGGCAGCGGTTGGATTCGTTCACCAAGTCGCGGGATGTGGACATCCCATCCGAGGTTGCCGTGTACCCCCGGCCAACGTCCGGTCGCGAGTGACATTAGATTCGGCCCCGTCGATGTCGGAAGCGTCGAACACATCGTCATCGCGGTTTTGCGTCGGACATAGGAATCTTCCGGCAACGTTTCGACGAAGTTCATGCCGAAACCGTCTAGAAGCAACATGACGATGTGATCCGGCTCGCCAATCGCGTCCATCAACGGCTGACCAGCCGACTGTGTAGCGGCATCGAACGAGTCGGGGTCGATCACGCCGAGAGATTTGCCGATCGCGTAGCCGAGCGCGGCGTGATTCGGTTCATCATGATCCGGGATGATACCTTCGAACTCATCGTCGAGCGATGCGATGAGATCGGCTCTGCTGGTTATCAACGGATTTGCTCCGAGTTGGGAAGATCGACGCTGTAGTAGGCGTCATTTCTCAAGAATAATCTGCTTGAATGCCGCGTACGTCGTTTCGGGTAATACCCTGAAACAATGCCGAACGCGAACACGAAAGCGATGGTGATGTTTCTAGGCACGGGGACGTCGGAGGGTATTCCGCGCGTCACGTGCTTGACCGCTGATCCGCCGACGTGCCCTGTCTGCACCGATGCGATGCGTCCGGGTTCCAAAAACCGCCGCCGCAACACTTCAATCGTCGTCCAACGGGAGCAATCCGACGGGCCACCGATCAACATCCTTATCGACGTCGGCAAGTTCTTCTACCAAGCGGCTATCGAGTGGTTTCCCAAGCATGCGATCCGATCCCTCAACGCGGTTGTCTTGACGCATGCCCACGCCGACTCCGCCGGCGGTCTCGATGACTTGCGGGATTGGACGAACACGATGCGGTTCGCACGAGGGGATGAGCACGCCGCACTCCTGGCGCGAGGACGTAATGCCAACATACCAATCTATCTCCGAGAGGAAGATTTGGATATCATCTCGAAGACCGCCTATTACCTAGTGGACCGGACGCAGATGACGAGCGGCGGTACAGTCGCGATTTTGGACTTCCAAACGATCGACGACAATCCGTTGGACGTGTTCGGCACCACGATCAAACCGTTGTCAGTGCCGCACGGTCCGGACTATACCTGCAACGGCTATAGGATCGGCGATTTGGCGTACATCTCCGATGCATCGCACGTGCCCGATTCGATCATCGCCGCGATTGCGGACGTGGACACTTTGGTGATCGATGCGCTGCGAACGAAGCGAACGCATGGCTCCCATCTCACGTTGGAGCAGGCGGTGGAGTATGCCAAAATCATCCGCCCGCGCCGCACGTTGCTGACCGACGCCGCGCACGGCATCGACCACTACGCAATGAACGCTCACCTGCGCGATCCTGCAGTGAACGATGGGCTCGATATTCGTTACGCCTACGACGGGCAGGCAATCGATATAACCGTCGATTGATGATGAAGCTGATCGCTAGTTAGCCGCATCGCGTTCGGCCCGGTACTGCGCGGTAACCGCATCATCGGGCGGATAGTACTTGCCCGGTGTGAGGTTTTCGCGGTCTAAACGGGCCCGAATCCATTCTTCTAGATCGTCGTACTCAATCGCTTTCTGGGCGATATCATTCGCGACTACTCGGGGAATGCACACCACGCCGTCGTCGTCCGCGACGATGTAATCCCCCGGCTTGACGAGCACGCCATCGCAGTTGATGGCATCGTTCGTCGAGTACGGCGTGCCGACACGCGTGCCGAGGCTTGAGGTTTTGTCGTAACCGTAGAGCGCGACGCCGTAATCCTTCACCGTGTGCATGTCGCGAATCCCGCCGTCACACACCAAGCCGTCAATCCCGCGCTGTTTTAGCCGCAGGAACTTGATATCGCCGCCAATCGACATCCACTTGGTTCGCATCGACTCCATCACGATCACATCACCCGGTCCGCCAAGTTCGAACGCGGCGTATTCAGGAGACTCTTCACCGCCCGGCTTTTCCGCCATGAGATCGGGACGCGCGGGCAGAAAACGGACGGTGATGGCGCGGGCGACAAGGCGCACGCCGGGATTCATCGTCCGAATGTTAGCCATGTAGACGTGGCGCGGATCGTGTCCGTTTCGCGCGAGGATGTCTACGACCGCCGTCGAGTTGACAGTCTTCAACTTCTCGATGGTTGCGGCGTCTAAAACGTGTTCTGGTGTCGGTTGGAGGATGGCCAAGGATCAGGGCTCCAAGTTTGTAGATCGAACCGATAACGATTTCGATTCTATCGTTGCCAGCGCGACGCCGGATGCGCGACGCGTCCGACCGTTTAAGCGATGTCCTCGCCTTCATCCGCCAGTTGACCGAAGTTTGTTATCCCGATCTCACCCTCCGGAAACTCGGCGACGATCTTGAGATTGCCACCAACCGCTTCGATGTAGGAGCGCAGGTTCGATACGTAGGTGTCGGCGCGCTGTTCCAACTTGGAGATTGCGGGTTGGTTGACATTCAGTTTCTCGGCGAGGTCCTGCTGAGTCAACTTCCGGGCGCGGCGCAGTTCGTGCAAAGGCATCTCGGCAATCATCTGCTCCGTCATCGCGTCAATGCGACGACGGCGAACAGGCGAGAAATCTTTGGTTAGCTCGCTCGAGGGTTTGTGTCCAGCCATTAGATCAACCCTTCTTTCTCATCAACAGTTTTACGCCAAGATTCAGCGAGTTCGGTTGTCGATCCGGCATTCATCAACGAAATCTACTTTCGTTGGCGATTTCGACTTGCAATCACATGGCTCTATTATATTCCTAATATGGAATATCAATACGCAAAAGGGCAAGTGCTCGTTCAACGTTCATACTCGTCCCCATTCCCCCGCGAAGCGTTGCATCAGTCGGGCGATGTGCTTGGCGCCGAGGGTGAAATCTTCGACGGTGATGTTCTCGTTGGGAGCGTGGATTTGGTGGGACGGGTGGTCAATACCGGCGGAGGTTATGGGAATGCCTAGCACGCCGCCGAAGTCATACATCGGGCCTGAGCCGGCCATCGTCGGATAGACGACGGCGGATTTTCCGTAGATTTGTTCCGAGGTTTCGATCGCCATTTGTGCCCACGCAGACGACATATCGGTTCGGAACGGGTGGACAGCACCGATCAGGTCGAGGTCGACGTTTTCAAATCCGTTCCTGTCAAGGTGCATTCGGAGTTTGGCGAAAATATCTTCGGGGTGCATGTCTGGAACTAAACGGAAGTCCATCTTGGCGCTGGCTTTCGCAGGCAACACCGTTTTCATCCCGGGTCCCTGGTAACCAGCGTCTATACCGGCAACGTTAGCGGTCGGCATGAAGAGATGCTTGCGAGGCAGATCTTCGGAACCGAGCCCGGCGACGAACGTCTCGTTGCCGAACGTTTCGCGCCACTCGTCGGAGTCGTCTGGCAGGTTGGCTAGTGCATTGTCTTCTTGCGGCGTCGCTTCGCGGACGTCATCGTAGAAGCCATCGATCAAAATGCGGTCATCAGACGTGTCCTTGATGGAGTTGAGCGCCTTAACCAACGTCCATGTTGCCGAGGGCAAGACTGTGGCATACGAAGAATGGGCATCGCCACGCAACATCGAAACCGAGAGTTCAACCGCCAAGACTCCTTTAAGTCCGAGATAGATCAACGGATGATTCTGCGAGTTGCGTCCGCCGCCTTCCCAGATACACGCATCTGCGCCCAGTTTGTCCCGGTGATTTTCGATCAAACCGGGCAGGTTCACTGAGCCCGATTCCTCTTCACCTTCTGCGAATATCTTGATGTTGCACGGCAAGCCTCCCCAGACATCGCGAAACGCGTCAATGACGGCGAGGCGCGCGGCGATGTTGCCCTTGTCGTCCGACATTCCGCGACCGTAGAGACGTTCGCCGATCCTAGTCGGTTCGAACGGGTCGGTATCCCAGAGCTCAATCGGATCGGTGGGTTGCACGTCATAGTGGACGTAGAGCATCAGAGTTGGCGGTTCAGCGTTCGAGTCTTCGGTACTCGAACTCTGTTGTGCCCTGCTGAACGCGTCGCGATCAGCACTGGCGTAACCGTATACAGAAGGTAGCCCATCGTTTGGTGCATCGAGAATCTGAGCCTCCAAGCCGTATTCTTGGAAAACGTCCGCGACTAGATTAGGCGCTTTATCGAAACCGAGCCGTTGCGCCGAGATACTAGGTTGGCGAACTAACGTGAACAGCGTTTCTAGAGAGCGGTCTACGTTGTCTTCGATGTGGCGGAATATCGATTCCAATGTTTGGCTCCTGATTAGTCAACTAACCCGTCGACATTGTCATTCGGCAGCGCCGGGCATTCCGGGTTCAAGGGGCACCGATTCGGGCGGCACACCACCAGCGAGAAAGCCGCCATCCACCGTTATCGTCTGCCCGTTGACGTAATCGCCGAGGTCAGATGCGAGGAAAAGACACGCATTGGCGATGTCGCGGGGAACGCCACCCCGGCGGTTCGGGATGTAGTCGCGGGCGTAGTCCACGTAACCTTCCAATCGACCGCGTAGATGCTCTTCTTCAGGCGGCAAGACTCGGCTGTCGATGTATCCCGGCGCGACGCAGTTGGATGTGATGCCGGTGCCAGCGAGGTCAAGTGCCATGCTCAACGCCATTCGATTGAGTCCCGCTTTGACGATCCCGTAAACGGTGTCTTGCGGCCAGGCGCGGTAGCTGTGGACGCTGGAGATCGAGATGATGCTTCCGCCGTTGCCCTGCTTCATCATCTCCTTCACGGCGCGTTGGGAGCAAAAAAGATACCCCTTCAGCCCGTGCCCAACGAGGAAGTCCCAAAACTCTTCGGTGATGTCGTTGAAGTGCGGATCGGCGGACGCTACCGCGTTGTTGACAAGAATGTCGATCTTTCCGTGCATCGCGAGAAACTCGTCGAACATCCGGTTGCGATCTTCGCTGCTACCGACATCTGCTTGATGCCAACTGGCAATTCGTCCCATGGCTTCAATCTCGCCGATGATCTGATCGGCGTTCTCATCGCGTTCGATGTCGTTGATGCCCACGTCTGCGCCGTTCTCGGCGAATACCCGGGCGATGCCCGCGCCGATGCCGCGACGGGAGCCAGTTACTAGTGCTTTCTTGCCTTTGAGAAGATCCATTGCGGGTCACTCCGAGTTTGTGGACGGTCAAATTCGATGGCTATTCGTGCCGTGTTGATGCCAACTCTAACGCTTTTTCGACTGCGTCTTCGATGTTCTGAATTGTGTATTCGCCCTCGTCGTCCTGCTCGGCGGCGATACGCGAGAAAACCAATGTCGCAGTGCTGACTTCGATGCCGGTGGCACGTTGCACCGCGTGGGCGTATGCGCCGAGCTGCGCGGTGTAAGGTTCCGCCATCTCCGCAACCGAACGATTGAAACTACGGTCCGTTTTGAAATCGACGATGCCAAGCGTTCCGTCGTCGCATCGATAGATGAGGTCGACACGTCCCTCCAACACGTCGGAGATTCTATCCGGGCCGGCGATCGGAACCGCGACGGGAGTCTCGACCCAAAACTGATCTTGCGGCATGGCGCGAACGCGCCTCACGAGCGGCGATTCGAGCGTGGCGCGCGTTAGTCGGGCAACCTCGGCATGATCGGCATGGATTCCGTTGGACGCCGCTTCGTTATTCGCTACGAAATTGATGTCGGCATCAGGCTGTTCCAAGCACCGTTGCACCGCGGCGTGGACCGCGATCCCAAGTTTCGACGCGGCGCGACCTCTGCTAGGGTTCGCCTCGTCATCTAAAACCGGGACGAAATCTGGTTTATCGGCATGAGAATTCGATTGACTCTTCGGTGTTTCATGCTTCAATGAGCTAGGTGATAACCACGTTCGGCGCGTCGCGGTCTTTAGCAGTTGATTGTGTTCGTTGACCCACATATCGCGGTCATGTGCATCGCCATTACGCGTCAACTCAGTCGCGGCTTGAGTCGGCTCGTACTTGATCGTTTCCCAGTGCGGCGGCACGGGCGACCACAGGTTGGGGGCATTGCCGACGTGGTTTTCGATCTGTGCCGCATCAACTTTTGTGTCGCGCGCTTTGCGGAATCTGCTGACGATGAGGTGATCGCGGGCGCGCGTCGCGGCGACATAGAGCAATCGAGTTTTCTCCAACGCGTCATCAGACGTGTTGGTTTCTGAGAGCACCTCGTACCCGTCGGTCTGGAAATAACCGTCTGACCTTGTTCCACCTAGTCGAAACGCGACGTTGCGTTCGGCATGATGTTCATTTTGCCAATCGATCAGCAGTTCTGGGTTATCGGGACGTCTCGAACCGCACAAGTCGGCGAGGATCACGACCGGAAACTCCAAGCCTTTGGACGCGTGCATCGTCATCAAACGGATCTTGCCCTCGTCGAATTCGAGCGATGGTTGCTCACGGATCGATTCGTCCGCCTGCCGGTACTGGTTGAAGCGCGTCAAGCACTCTCGCAAGGATGCCGCGTCATCGTCGGTGAACAGTCGCGCCTGCTCAATCGCCAAATCGAGTCGTCGCAACCCGTCCGAAGGGTCGTCCTGCATGAACATCAACTCGCGTCCCTGACGTTCCCGAATGAAGCGTTCGATCAACTGCGGTGCCTGCATCTCGTCGCGCAACGAGTTGTAACGTCTCAAAACCTCCATCGCGTCGTAAACTGATCGGGCATCGGAAGATTCTGGCAGATCAGCGGTGCAGCTGAATCGTCCACCCGCTTGCGCCCAGTGGTAAAGATCGACGTCCGAACACCCGAAATATGTCGATTTCAGCGCGCCCACGGTCGCGGGCTGGTCTGATGGATCGTCAATAGCGGCGAGACAGTTGAGCAGGTCGCGAAACTCCTGAGTTTCCAAAACCTCCGCGCCGCCGATGAGCGCACTGTACGGTAGATGGAGCTCGTCGAATTTGCCAGTGATCGTATCCCAATGGGTTCGCGACCTCGTCAGGATTGTCAAATCGCCTGGGCCGGACGCTCGTAACGTTCCATCGTGTCGGTCTCGCACCTGGACCGCGCCGGCGCAGACGGCACTGGCGATTTCCGCGATGCTATCCGCTTCGACCTCTCGGACTTCATCAACCGAACTAACATCCATCGGCTCGCCGTAGTAGAAGACGCCGCCAAAGTCATCGGCTACCGCCGTTTCCGCCGCGATGTCCAGAGGTATCCAGTCGGCTTGACCTGACTCCTCCGGCATCCAATCGCCGAAAACATGGTTAACCCAGTTAATGATCGGTGTCGTAGAGCGGCGATTCTCCTTCAGCGTCAGGTGAATTCCGCCAGCGCCATCGTTGATTACATCGCCCTTAACGCGTTGACTGACGTTGACCTGTGCCCCGCGGAATCGATAGATCGACTGTTTCGGGTCTCCGACGACGAAGAGCGAACCGGGCGCGATCCGGTTTGCGTCAGGTGGAATGGTCAAGAGTCGAACGAGTTTGACTTGGTCCGGATCGGTGTCTTGGAACTCATCGACCAAAATCCGCCGGTACTGCCTCTGAACGCGTCGCCGGATGTCGCCGTTGCGTTCCAACATGGCGATCAGCCAGGTAATGGCATCGTAGTAGGTCACAGTCCCGGCTTGGCGACGTTCGCCGACGATAGTTTCGACGAACTGGTTCGCGTAACCGATGAGGTCGGTCGTAGCCGCTGTTCGCGACACTGAACGCGCATGCATCACGGCGTCGATCACCGTTTGAAGCGTATCCGCGGCTTCTGCTTTGCCGTCCCGCCCGCCCCAGTTCGACATTGTGCCGCCGGTCGATCGCGCACCGGGCCAGGTCGCGAGAATCTCATCCGCATCGTCCTCACTATTGCAATCAGACGGCGCAACGACGCGCGCGTGCCAATCAACCACCGTTTCAAGTTGCAGGTACAGCTTGTCTTCAGAATCTCGGCATCGCCGCATCTGAGCAACGACATCGTCGATCAGCACCTCAAGTTCGTTGATGGTATCGACCGCGATCCGTTTCGGTGCGACCAAAGCGAGGTTTCGCAGTTCGCCGTGTTTTGTGTTCATCGATTGCGCTAACCGACTCACGACGGCGAATGGTTGGGACAAGCCTAGGCGCATCGTTTGCGACAACGCTTTAGAGAACCCGACGTCGCTTTCGAGTTTTTCTAGCGACCATTGCCGCCACCGATCTCGGAACGTCTGCATCTCGGCATAGCTGCTCTGCAACTCAACCGACGGCGGTAATCCCGACGCCAATGGATATTCCCGCAGCAGCGAATGAACGAGAGAGTCGATAGTCTGGAATGCGGCGGTATCGATGCCTTCCAACGCGGCGGAGATGTGCGGATCGGCGGGGTCGGCAGATTTCAGGTCTTCCAACTCGGCGCGGATGCGGGACCGCAATTCTGACGCCGCGGCGCGGGTGAATGTGATAGCAATAATCTCGTCGATACCGACGCCGCCTCTCAAGAGCGCGACGATGCGCTGCACCAGCGAGTAGGTCTTACCGGTCCCAGCGCCAGCTTCGACGTAGATGTTGGAATCTAGATCGTTCTGGATGATCGAGATCGTCTCGGCATCCGACGCAGTTTGCGTTGCGACTGCTGACATCACGCCAAACCCTCGGAGAGTTCCACATAGTTGTCTAGCTCAGGTGCGAATTTCTTGCGGTCCCAGGCGATCAGCCGATCTGACGCGCAGACATCAGAGTAAGCGCAGTATTTGCAGTTTTCCCAAGGCGCACCGTCGCCGTAGGCGTTCTTGACGCCTGGGCGGGCTGGGAATACGCCGTTGCGGATACCACCAACGACGATCTTCATCACGTCGGCGAAACGCTCGCGCGTCTCTTCGAGAGCCACCGGATTCCTAGGGCGCAACCGAGTTCCGCCTTGCTGGAACACGAACCAGTACGCCGCTTCGATTTCCGAGACGTTGGCTAGGATTTCGTCTCCGACGCGCGCGTACAGCGGCAGTTGAAGTTTGGTACCTGCCGCCGTTACATCCTTCTCGATGTCCGAGTATCGGTTCGAGCTCCCGGTCTTGAAATCGACCACCAGTGCGCGGTCTCTGCTCGTCGATAGTGCGATCAGGTCGATCATGCCTCGGAATTGGAATGAAAATCCGTCTTCAAACTCCATTCGACCGAGGGCGTCGCCGAATCCGAACGGGACCTCTGTCATCATCTCGCCGTCGTAGTTAATCAACACGTCGAGGTTGGTCTGGTGCCAGCGCTCCAGTTGGCGTAGTATCTGTGCCTTTTCGAGGGTGAAGATCGGCGCGTATCCGATGTAATCTTCCCGTTGGAAACGGTCGAATTCAGAATTCGCGACCTCTCGAAGGCCATCTAATCCGCGGCTGGACGGGTCAGGACCGAAATCTTTCAGGAATCGCTCCAAGATGGAGTGCACAAGCAATCCCCTGTCCATTGCCGAGAGGGTAAGCGAATCTTCAGGATCGATCCGTTCGTCGACATTCAGTTCAGTAGCCAAATAATACCGATAGGGACACTCGGCGTAGTTCTGCAATCCGCTGGCGGATAGATGGAGCGAATGGCGCGACCATAAGCGCGCATCGACAACGTTGCCATCGTGATGACCGAACGTCGTCGAACGACGCGCGCTGACTACATCAAATCCAGATGCCAGCGCACTGTTCGATGGATCGGTGAGAATAGTTTCGAATTTTGCATCTGAGCCCGCATTTGAAGCGATTTGTCGTAGATTGAACTCGTATTCGGACGGCGCGGCGGCTTCAGCATTCACCAAATCTGACAGCGAGTGAACCGATTCGACGTACTCGCTGCGCGGGTCCATCAGCACCTTCACCGGCACCGACGCCAGACCGTTGGTCTTAATCACCTCGTCAACGAACCACGGCGATGGGTAGGATTCGCTCGTCGCGCCGTGGAGCGCCTTGTTCCAATAGAGCCTTTTCGATGGCGCGCAGGCGAGTGTCATTCTGAATAGATGCCGTTCGAATTCTAGGCGGTCAACTTTGGTCGGCAGTCGCGAACCATCGGGATCTAAATCTCTCCGCAAGTGGTCGGCGAGCAACGGATCGGATCGAGGAGTCTTCGGCAATCCTCCCTCCGACATTCCGAGCACGTGGACGGCCCGGAACGCGGTGCCCACAATGTCATCGATCGGCGCGACGAATACGCCGACACCCCATCCTGAACCACCGCTCAATCTGCCGCGCAGTAGCCGTTGCACAGTCCGCGAAAAACGGGAGAATTCAACTCTCGAGGTGCCTACGCTGTCCAGTTCCTTCACCGCCGATAGCTCCGACGATATGCGATCCATGCCGTTGGCTTCACTACTGTCAGCCGATCTTGGTGCGAGATAGTCCGCGATCACTACCTCTAACCAACTCACCCAGTCGTTCCACGTCCGCGCATCTTCCACGTCCGCACGATCAGAGAGTCGAGAGATGAAATCAACCAGATGCTCGGCAGCGACTGCCATTGTTCGCATCGATTCCGGATCGACGTGGTCATATTCGTCTGGATCGCGCTCTGCCCTCGTGGCGCGTCTTCGCATCGCGTTCGCGTAACGATTTAACGACCTTTGCCAGCGATCATCCCCCGCAAATCGGGAAATCTTGGCATTGCGAGATGCGACTTCCCACGGCACGGCGGGTACTCTATCGCCGGTAGACGGATCGACTACGGGCGCGGAGGTCGTCCAAGCGGTGAACGCATCGCGTCGAAACTCCGCGGCGATCATCTCAAGCAAGAGCGAAACGAATTTCCCTACTGGGGTATCCGCCAACGTACGAGTCGTGGGACCGCAATTCTTGATTCCAGCATCGTCCAGCGCGTCCTTGATGCGCGATGCGTAGTCGTTCGACGGGTACAAGACCGCCATTTCGCCGAACCTGATCCCAGCGCGGGCATCGGCAATGATGTTGCGAATGACCGCGCGGGGTTCGTCGGCAGCACCCATCGTGGAGTAGAAACGAGTCGCGGGCGTCTCGGTATCGCAGTTTTCGATGTCTTGTTCCGTCGGGACGATACGAAGTTGCAATACAGACGGTACGGCATCAATCGCGTCCCTTAGTCGCGAGTATGCGTCCGGCGGTACCGACGCTGACACCACGATTATGTGCTTGGCAAGGATCGCGGCGAGGATGCCCGGGTTCTTGCCTACGCTTTCTGCCGCCAAAGCCGCCCGGTTTTCCCTAGTCAAGAATTCGGCGGATTGCGCTGAGTAGCGCCGTTGGATCTCCGAGAGTTGTCGGAAAAGACCGGCGTTTGCGTCCCCCGCGAGACGGTCAAGAGCCGACTCCGCGCCGGACTCTAATCTTTCGAGTTCCTGCAACGTTCTCTGGATTGCGTCCAACGTGGATTCGTTGTTCGCGTGTTCCGTCAGCGGGCCGCGGGTGGTTAGTTGCGACGCGGCGTTGTAGATCATTTCGGAAGCGATGAGCCGCGACATCGGCGGTTTTTGCTGGCCATCGTTCGTAGCCTCGAAGATTCGATCCGCCACCTCCTCGATCCGCATGAATTCGACGTTGAAGAGACCGGAGTGATCGTCGTTGCATACGTGATCGGTTACCGCGCGGCGCAAGTAAAAACGTGAGGTCAGCGATGGTGCGACGACAACGATGCGTTCAAATGGATCGCGGGTTCGGATCTGTCGAGTGACATCCACGACTGCTCCAACCAGCGGCTCGCCGTTGGAAACATTCAAGATTCGACCGACTTTAGGGGCTTCGTTGGTCATCGGAGACGAATGGCGCCCCCGGTGAGAATCGAACTCACGCACCTGGCTTCGGAGACCAGTGCTCTATCCACTGAGCTACGGGGGCGCGGTTGCGCTAGTAAATGTTACACGCCCCGCCAACGGCTTTCGAGTGAAAACGTCAATGCGCCCGCGCCGCGGATGATCGTTTCCTCGGACGCCGCGTCTTGTTGAAAGCACGAACGAGGAAGATCGGCGCGATGATCGTGGTTACGACGGTCATGACGATTGCGACGGTGAATACGTCTCTGCCGATGATTCCGCTGGCACGTCCAATCTCGGCGACGATCAATGCGACTTCTCCCCTCGGCAACATGCCCAACCCGATCCGCCAAGATCGATCCTTGCCAAAGCCCATCGCCAACGCCGGAACACCGGAACCCGCGATCTTGCTGAAGATTGCGACGGCGGTGATGGCGAGAGCAAACAGCGACAGCTGAAGCAGATCATCCGATTCCCAAATCGCGGTCAGATCAACCTGCATCCCGATGATGCAGAAGAACACTGGCACCAAGACGCCGCCGCCGTTTTTGATCGAAAAGATCGTGTATTCCTTCAAAACGGTCGCGGAGAGCGCGAGTCCCATGGAGAATGCGCCGATAATCATCGCCAAACCGAAGTAGATCTCGGCGACGCTTGCAGCGATGAAACCGAGTGTGATCGCGAGCACCAACGTCGAGCCGTCGGATTTGAACCACATCGTCATATTCGAGATTCGGTTGGCAATCAGGCTACCGATGAAGGTCAGCGCCAACCAGAAACCGACGGCTTTGACGATGAGTAACGCGACCGAACTGCCCGAAACCGAACCCTCGGCTTGAATGCCGACGACGACAGCGACGAGGACGATGCCTAGAACATCATCGACCACGGCGGCGGCGAGGACAACGACGCCTTCAATCGAATCCAATCGACTGATGTCGCTTAACACCCGCGCGGTGATACCTACTGAGGTTGCGGTGAGAACCGCGCCGACGAACAGAGCCGGGATCGCGTCTTCGATTGAGTTGAACGTCGCGTAACCAAACCAGAGTGTGACTAGCGCGCCCAATCCAAACGGTACGATGACACCACCCAACGCCACTGCGGTCGCCGGGCGGATGTAGCGTACGAACTGCTTGCGATCGGTTTCCAATCCTGCTTCAAACAGCAACAACACCGCACCGAGTTGACCGACGAAATACAACGCAAATGGGACCGCTGGTTCGGCGACATCCCCGGCGTGCGAAGCCGCCTCATGTAGGAACGGCCCGACCTCGTGGAACATCGGTCCGGCGAAGTCGAAAAACCGGATTCCGCCGAGCGCGTGCGGACCAATGATGATGCCGGCGCAAAGCTCGCCGAGCAGAGCGGGGATTTTCAAGAAACGTTCTGCTATCTCGCCACCGATTTTGGCGGCGACGAGGATTACCGAGAGCATGATAATCAGCTCCGCGGATAGGTAAAGTAACGATTCTCCGTGCAAGGTGCTAGGGGTGGTGTATGGAAACCAACAATGTCGTGAAGTAACTCGGAGTTGAAACGGGTCAACTCTGTATCGGGATTCTACTATCGCGGTTTCACGAAAAATCCGAAACGCCAGAAATCACCAACTTGGGCTTAAGCGTCGTCTGGAGTTCATCGACGATTGCCACGCCCAAGAACCTGCCTTGCTTCGAATAAACCCTGAATCTTTGATCGTCGCCGTCCGTTGAAAAACGACCCGTACGGACTGGTTGTCCATGCAGAAATGAACGCGCCTCGGTTTCGTCGAGAACCTGCACATCCAGACCACTCAGGACGTGGTCGGGGCCAACGAGGAAACGACACCACGCGTCGTTTTCAGATTCCGTGAGCAGTGAGTCCAGAGGTACCGCGTCGGCGATGTCGAAGTCGGCGGCTTGTTCCCGTCGCAAGGCGGTCATGTGTGCACCGCAACCGAGATGATTTCCGATGTCGTGCGCCAGACTTCTTGCATAGAACCCGCTTCCGCACTCGATACGGACTGTAAATGCCGGTGGCTCCCAAGATGTGAGTTCCAACGCTGCAACATGAACCTTCCGCGCATCCCGATCAACAGTCTTGCCCTGTCGTGCCAATTTGTAGAGCGGTTTGCCGTCGCGTTTTATGGCGCTGTACATGGGCGGTACCTGCTCGATGTCACCAACGAAACGGTCGATTGCGGCGTGCAGGTCGTCCTTGGTGATGTGATCGGCGACCCGGTTCGAGGTTACTTCGCCGTCAGAGTCGTAGGTGTCAGTCTCCACGCCCAGCTTTGCCGACATGACGTAGGTCTTTGTTCCTCCGAGCACGAACTCGGAGAGCCGCGTCGCGCTTCCGACGCAAATGGGCAATACGCCGGTCGCCATCGGATCCAGTGTTCCGCAGTGTCCGATCTTGATTTTGCGTCGGCGCAATCCGAACGCGGAACGCAGTTTGACGACGACGTCCGACGAGGTCCAACCTGCCGGCTTGTAGACGTTCAGGAATCCAGATATGGCGCGCTGCGGCTCATCCATCGTTGGAAGCGGTGAGTGGTACCAAACTGTCAGCGATTCGGAGACAGTTCGGCGATCTTGTCGATCATTGACTGACCATCCTCGAGTGTGGTGTCGAGAACGAACCGAACCTTGGGAGTGCGGCGCATCTTGGCGCGCGCCGCTAATTCCCGACGAATAAAACCGCTTCGCTGTTGCAGGTACTCCAACGTCATATCTGTTCGCTCGTTCGGAGAGTAGACGCTGATCGAAACCTGCGCGTTGGTCAAGTCTGAATCGCAGGACACGCCCATGACCGAGACAAGCCCCGGTGGCTGGAGTTCCTCGTCGATGATCCGTCCGATGATGCGTTGCAGATTATGTTCGACGCGTTCGATTCTTCTAGTCATTTTGGTGATTATCGACAGTCGCGAAACTGTGCGCGATGCTTACGCGGGGACAACGGGCGAGCGGGTTACCGCCATCCTAGCCATCCTTCGTCGCGGTAGAAGGGACCGCAAAATCAGTTGGTGCGCGCCGATCGCAGTTCGTAGCAGGTGATGGTGTCCCCCTCTTCGAATTCGTGGAATCCGTCGAGGACGATGCCGCCTTCATAGTTGGTAGCAATCTCGCGCACGTTCTCTTCGAAGTGTCGCATCGAGGATACTGCACCTTCGAAAATCTCTTCGCCGCGCCGGGAGACGATCATACGAGCGTTTCGGCGCATAAATCCTGAGTTGACGCGGACACCAGCGATACGTTCGCGCCGTCCATGCGGGAAGATCTGCAACACCGTCGCGCGGCCGACAACGACCTCTTCTTGCTCCGGCTCGGTTAACCGCTGCGCCGCCAACCTCACGTCGTCGATCATCGTGTAAATGATGTCGTAGGTTTTGATCGGCACGCCTTCGAGATTGGCGAGTCGCAACGCTGCCGGCTCTACGGTGGTCTCAAACCCGACGATCATGGCTTCGGAGGCTGAAGCTAGCATCACGTCCGATTCTGAAACCGGGCCGGTAGCGGAATGTAGCAATTTGACTTGGACATCGGGCGATGACAGACCGTCTACGGCTCGGCGAATCGCGTCGATCGTTCCTTGCGACCCTGTCTTTGCTACCAAGTTGAGATCAGCGGCATCGTAGCTCTTGCGGTGCCGCATGACCTGTGCCATCGTGGATGGTCGTGAGGTATCGTGCCGACGCTGTTCTTGCCGACT
The DNA here is from genome assembly GCA_963662485.1 of Dehalococcoidia bacterium. GTDB lineage: Bacteria > Chloroflexota > Dehalococcoidia > Lucifugimonadales > Lucifugimonadaceae > Bin127. Next base: position 1,640,114 of record OY759581.1, read on the forward strand.
GCGGGCATCGATCTTTTGTCGCGCCGACTTTTCATCTTCCACAACCTCAAACTGCTGACCCGATTCGGGTACGCCGCTCAATCCGAGGATCTGTATCGGAACCGAAGGCCCGGCGGACTTAACTTCCTTGCCGAAACCGTCAACCATTCGGCGGACTCGTCCGAGTTTGTCGCCAGCGACCATCGTGTCGCCGATATTGACGGTGCCAGAGCGGACGATTACGGTCGCGACTGGACCGCGCTGCTTGTCCAAAGTGGACTCGACGACGACTCCTATGGCAGGTCGATTCGGGTCGGCGACGAACTCGGAAACTTCCGACAGGAGGATCAATGACTCGATGAGATCTGGGACGCCGTCGCCTTTGAGTGCGGAAACCGGAACTGAAAGGACATCTCCGCCGAGTTCCTCGACGATTACATCGTGTTCGAGAAGCTCCGTCGAAACGCGCGTCGGGTCGGCGCCGGTAACGTCCATCTTGTTCACGGCAACCACCATCGGCACTTGTGCCGCTTTGGCATGGTTGATGGCTTCTACGGTTTGGGGCATCACGCCGTCGTCAGCCGCAACTACGATGACCGCGATATCGGTCGCTTGTGCGCCGCGGGCACGCATCGCCGTAAACGCTTCGTGACCGGGAGTGTCGATGAACGTGATCAGCTGACCGTCATGGTCGATCTGGTACGCGCCGATGCTCTGTGTGATACCGCCCGCTTCCGCGTCAACGACGTTGGAGCCGCGAATCGCGTCTAGCAGCGTCGTCTTGCCGTGGTCTACGTGTCCCATCACGGCTACCACCGCCGGGCGTGGCGTCGATCGGTTCTCTTCGTCTTCCACGCCAACACGCTCAGATGCCTCAGATTCCTCCATGTCGGCAGGTTTGCGAACTCGGACACCGAGTCGCACGGAAACCGTAGCCGCCACTTCAAAATCGACAGAGTCGTTCATGGCGACCATCATGTTTAGTCGCATTAGCTCTTTGATGATCTCGACGGGAGTGCGTCGGATCACCTCGGAGAGTTCGGCAACGCTGATTTCGGCCGGCAGATCGACGGGACCGGCGAATTTAACCGGTTCGCGCCGTGGCATCGGGCGTTCCGGCGCTCCGTTGGTACGTCGACGACGAGTGCCGCCGCGTCTTGGTCTTGTCCGAGGAGATCGTGCCATGTGAGGATTCAGAGTGTTGCCGCGCGTCTGATTACGATGACCGACTTTGCGCGGTGATGGCTTGCATTACCTCGTCGGGAACGTCGCCATCTAGTTTCAGGGTTCTCTTAATCTTATCGCTTATCCGTTCGGTATCAATCTCACCGGCTTCCGTGCAGACGTAACAACCGCGCCCGTTGATGCGTTCGCCTTCGTCGAGGGTCACCGAACCGTCAGTTTTGCGCACGATACGCAGCAATTCACCCTTTGGTCGGCGTTGACCGCAGATCAGACACATGCGAATCGGAACATGCCGTTTGCGCGGCATCTGGTGAACCTCCTATTGCCGACGATCGCGCCGTAGCCTATCGCCGGGTGCGACGTGCACCGCCGCCGCGACGACCGCGACCGGATCCGCGCCGCGAATCTTCATCGCGAAAACCAGAGATGTCTTCGGCGAAACGCAAGCCGGAATCTTGAGTCTCGGGAGCGGCCTGGAAGCCGTCCGGAAGTGCCCACAGCTCGTCGGAGTCGATATCCTGCTCCATCGACTCGATCTCTGCCGCTTCGCGCTCGGCTTCTAGACGCTCCTGCTCTTCGAGTTCGAGTTCTCGGAGCTTCTCCTCAAGTTCGAGCAACTCAAGATCAAGGTCCTCTTCCGGTTCTTCTTCAATGTCCGGTTGCGGTTCAGGCCGCATGATGGTTGGCACGAACAAAGAAGGAACTGGTGGTTCCGCCGGTTCCGATGGGAGTTCGAAAACTTCCTCTTCCAGTTCGGCGATTTCGTCGATCGGTTCGACGACCTCCGGTTCGACGACCGTCTCGAGTTCGGCGACGGGTTCGGGGATGACTTCAACTTCCGGTGGAGTTTCGACTACGATCTCTTCATCCTCTAAGGCTTCCTCGAGTTCAATGTCAGATTCGGGAATGTAGAGAGACGGCTCGGTTTGCGCCTGCGCTGCGATTTCCTCGGCCTCCAACGCTTCGAGCAACTTACGCTCTTCTTCCTCTTGGGCAGCCTTCGCAGCGGCGGCCTGCGCGGCGATCGCGTCTTCCGCCGCCTGTTTAGCGGCTTCTTCCTCCGCCGCTTTACGCAACTCTTCCGCTTGACGCTGTCGCTCGATGAGTTCTTCGGCGTATGCCGCCGAGCCTTTGATATCGATGCTGAAGTTGGTCAACCGAGTGGCGAGAGAAACGTTTTGCCCTTCCTTGCCAATCGCCAGCGACAACTGGTTTTCGGGGACAATCACTTCCGCGGATTGGTCTTCGAGGACGATCACCTCTTCAACCTGCGCCGGGCCGAGCGAGTTGGCGATGAAAACCGTCGGATCGTCGCTCCACTCCAAGATGTCGATCTTTTCGCCCATCAACTCGGTGACGATGTTTTGGATGCGGATACCACGCAGTCCGACGCAAGCGCCGATTGGGTCCACATCGTGTTTGTTGGAATAGACCGCGACTTTGCTCCGCGCGCCGGCCTGCCGAGCAATCGACTTGATCTCGACGAGTCCCGACTTTACCTCCGGCACTTCCAACTCCATCAATCGCCGCAGCAAAAGCGGGTGACGCCTTGAGACGATAATCTCCGGTGTCCCTTCACCGTCTTCGGTCTGATCGCTGACACGGGTTACGAAGAACTTCATCTCCATGCCAGTCCGGTAGCGTTCGTTAGGACTCTGTTCTTCGCTTGGCATCGTCGCGTCGGCCTTGCCCAAGTCGACGAACACAGTAGGTCTGGTGTTGATGGCGTCTTCGCCGCGGTTGGAGGCGACACGTCGGACGGGCGCGGAAATGATCTCGCCCTCTTTGTCCGCGTACTGCTCGAAAACTAGACGCCGTTCCGCGCTACGAAGTCTTTGCATCAAGACCTGCGTAACGGTTCGTGCCGCGATGCGTTGCGGGGTGAACTCAAGGACGCCGGTAATGATGTCGTCGCCGACTTCGGCTTTGTCGTTCATCGCGAGCGCCTGATCGACGCTTACTTGACCGCGCGGTTCCTCTTCGTCGATCTCATCCACGACGTGGACGAAAGTGTTGATGACGACTTCTCCGCTTTCGGGGTTTAGCGCGACCTTGACATCTTGGTCTTCGGCGGCGGGGTCACGACGGTATGCAGCGGCGATGGCGTCTTCAAACGCGGAGACGACCGAATCTTGCGGAAGATTGCGTTCCGCGGAGAGCTGCATAACCGCGAGCAGCATGTCGCTCTTCATTTTTTCGGACCTCCATCCGTTCTTAGCGCCGCACCGTGAGGCGAGATTTCCTTAAATAAAAAAGTGGGCGCACACGCCCACTTCCTCGGCACATCGCTCTCGCGACGCGCGTTCTTAATGATTTAACTTTAACACGTCAAAGCGGGATTCGCACCGTTTCAAAGCGGAAATACGACAATTACTGCGCGCCATTCGCACGAGCGATTTTCAAGACGACAGGCACGAAATGACCGCATCAACCGCGTCGCCGGGTGCGAAAACCGCGGCGTCTAACGGTGGTTGTCGGCGATGTTTCACTTCGATACCGCCCGATTTCAGGCTCCGCGGGCTAACTACTGCGCGAGCCGGCATCCCGATCAGGTCCGCATCGGCGAACTTCGCGCCCGGACCCTCGGCACGGTCGTCTAGCAGAGTGTCGATGCCCGCGTCTGATAGTTGCCGGTAAAGCGACTCAGCCTCGTTACGCACCTCGTCGTTGTTGTGCATGTTGACGCCGATAACGACGACTTCAAACGGCGCAATGGACCTCGGAAACACGATCCCTCGGTCATCGTGGTTGGCTTCAATCGCTGCCGCCAAGAGTCGGCCGGTGCCAATGCCGTAACAGCCCATGTAAACGGATCGCAGACTACCGTCGACCGCGTTGAACTTGACGTTCATTGCGTCAGAATAGACGGTTTGCAACTTGAAGATGTGCCCGACCTCGACGCCCCGGTGCTGCTTCAAATAGCCGTTGTCGCATCGGGCGCACTGGTGACCTTCCTTCGCGGCGGCGATATCTCCGACATGATCCGCCGACCAATCACGCCCAAAGTTGACGTTGCGGAGGTGAAATCCTTCTTCATTCGCTCCTGCCAGCAGATTAACGTCTTTCGTCGCCGATACGTCGGCGATCACGAACTCGCTGTCGATGCCTACTGCGGATGCCGAACCGGCGGGGAAACCGGCGGCTTCGACCTCTTCAGGTGTCGCTAACCGGGGCTCGTTTCCGCCCATCATGTTGCGGAGTTTGGTTTCGTTAACCTCGTAATCGCCGCGGATCACGACAACGTAGACCTTGCCATCAATCGTGTAGAACACCGCTTTGGCGGTCCTGGCGCTTGTCACGCCTTCCGCACTGGCTAGGGCGTCAATCGTCTTGATGCCGGGCGTCGCGAATCTTTCAACTTCACCTAGGACTTCTGCTGGGTTCCTCGTTTGCGTAAACTCTGCCTTCTCCAGATTTGCGCCGTAGTCGCAGGATGCTGATTCGCAAGTCAAAACCGTATCCTCACCACTTTCGGCAAGCAACGCGAATTCGGCAGAATCCTTGCCGCCGATCGATCCCGAATCGGCTTCCACCATGACGACATCGAGACCGCATCGCGAGAAGATGTTGTGGTACGCCTCCGCCATCGCATCGTAGCTCGCGTCCATGCCTGCGACATCGGCGTCGAAGGAGTAGGCGTCTTTCATCTCGAACTCGCGAACCCGCAGCAGTCCCCCGCGAGAACGTGTTTCGTCGCGGAACTTGGTCTGAATTTGATAAAGCCGGAGCGGCATGTCGCGGTAACTCGTGATGCCGTAACGACCCATGATCGAGACCGCCTCTTCGTGAGTCGGCGCGAGAACCATCTCGCGCTCGCGTCGATCCAAAAACTGCGCGAGCGGCGGCACGTAGGTGTCCGCTCTACCGCTCTCTTCCCAAATCGAACGCGGCTGCACGACCGGCATCGTGACTTCGAGCGCGCCGGCGTTGTTCATCTCTTCGCGGATGATGTTGCGGATTTTGTTCAGACTCCGCCAACCGAGCGGCATGATGTTGAAGATGCCCGCCGCGACTTGCTGGATAAAGCTGGCGCGCGTCAGATACTTGTGGCTGACCGTCTCAGCCTCGACCGGCGCTTCACGCGTCGTCTTGATGTAATACTGCGATGCTCTCATCGTGATGACGTAATCCCGAGGGGCGTGTCCGCTATCGAGTTGCCTCGTCGCCGTTGCTCCATCGCTTCTCGACGTAGCGATCGACCATGCCGATGAAATCCTCGGCAATAGTGGGGCCGGACAGCAATCGATCCCGCTCGCCATCGACGAAAACCGGTGCGCGCGGGCTCTCACCGCTACCGGGCAACGAAATCCCGATATCTGCGGCGCGAGACTCACCGGGACCGTTCACGACGCAACCCATTACCGCGACTTTAAGGGTTTCAGATCCGGGGTAGCGTTTCTTCCAGTCCGGGAGATTGATATCGATTTTCTTTTGGATGTCGCTAGCGAGTTCACGGAACAACGTCGAGGTGGTGCGTCCGCATCCGGGGCAGGCGGTAACTGACGGGCGGAAGGTGCGAATATCCAAGGCTTGCAGAATGTCTTGGCACAGCTTCACCTCTTTAGCGCGGTCGCCGCCAACCTCCGGAGTCAGGCTAGCGCGGATCGTATCGCCGATGCCGTCGTAAAGCAGCACCGACAAAGCGGCGGTTGTCGCGACGATTCCCTTCTGCCCCATTCCGGCCTCAGTCAAACCCAGATGGAGCGGTATTTTCGTCATCTTCGCGAGCGTCTGGTATGCGGAGACCATCTGACCGAGCCGTGAGACCTTGCACGAGATAATCATCTGGTTTTCAGGCAATCCGATATCTACTGCCGCCGCCGCGCTCGCTATTGCGCTCTCTACCAATGCCTCGCGTTCGACCTCATCGCCGCTCAATGGTTCAGCGAGACGCGCGTTAGCGTCCATTTTCTGAACCAACAGCTCCTGATCCAAGCTGCCGGCATTCACGCCGATCCGGACCGGTTTGCCGAGGTCTCGTGCGATCTCGATGAAGGTGTTGAAGTTCTCATCGTGGCGTTTGCCCCGTCCAACGTTGCCCGGGTTGATGCGGAACTTGGCAAGGGCGTGCGTCGTCTCCGGATGGTCTCGCAAAAGACGATGTCCGATGAAGTGAAAATCGCCGACGATGGGAACATAGCAGCCGAGGTCGGCCAATCGTTTGACAACTTCAGGGACTGCTGCCGCCGCGGCGTCGTTGTTGACGGTGACGCGGACGATTTCGCTGCCCGAGTCGGCGAGAAGTTTGACCTGCGCGACCGTCGCCGGAATATCGGCGGTATCGGTGTCGGTCATCGACTGGACGACGATGGGATTACCGCCACCGATCGGAACATTCCCGACCATGACGCGGTGCGTCCCAGAACGCGGCTCTGCTGGATTTTCGACAATCGAGAACATTTCTCTCTCAATTATCGGTTATAGGAAGCGTTCTCCGCCGATTAGACGTGCGACGTCTCCAAACGAAATCACCACGATCAAGGCGATGAGAAGCACAAATCCCACGAGGTGTATCAGACCCTCTCGTTCTGGCGATATTCGTTTTCCGCCGCGCGCCACCTCGATGAGCACGAACGCTAACCTTCCGCCGTCCAATCCGGGGAATGGCAGCAGATTGATCACCGCTAGCGACATGCTAAGCGTCGCGGCGAGCGTCAGGATGATCGTCACGCGCGCCGATGGGGCAATATCCGCAGTGGCGACTTCACCCGAAAGTTGGCTCAAACCGACGGGTCCGACGGCGACCGGCCCCTCGAACTGCGGGTTCTTGGAGCCGGAAATTGCGCCAATGATCGAGTTCTTGGCTAAGGTCATGATCTCGAACGTCTCATTGATCCCTTCTGGGATGGCGCGGGTTATCGGTACGCCCCGCGATTCGATACGCTGATTCGCTAGCTGTAGCTGAACACCGGCCGCGCCCTCTTGCAGATAGGTAACAGCGCCGAGGTCGCGATTGAACTTGCGCGCATCAAGGTAATGGATGCCTCTGCCGTCGATGCGTTCGGTAATCGGGATGATGTCGCCGATCTGTGCGGTCGGCGCATACTCCCTAGCATCGCTGATGCCGATTTGAAACAGGTCATCGCGCACAGTGCCATCAGCAACCACCCGCAACTCGTCGTTCAAACCGACGCTTGCGTTGTAGGCGCGCGCCACGCCGAGACTCATCTGAGTGTTTGGATCGTCTACTTCATCCACGACCAGATGGCGCGGCGGATCCCAGCGCGCAACGACTGTAACGGTACGAGTATCGCCTTCGAGATAATGCACTTGCGGCTCGGTCGGACGTGCGAAAGGGTCGGGAATGCCGCGTTGCACCACCCATTCAGCTTCTCTTCCTAGAGAACTGACTACCGCGGCCTGCAAATCGTTGAAATTGTTGATTTCCTGACCGTCGACCGAGACGATACGCTGCAATGGTCGGATTCCCGCTTCATGCGCGGGTGAGTTCGGCATCACGTTCGATACGACGACATCTCCGGCGACGTAATCGACGGGAATCATCACGACGATGGCGAAGATGATGAACGGAATAATCGCGTTGACCACGACACCTGCGACGATGACCGAGATGCGCGCTAGAGCGGATTTTCCGGCTAGGCTGTCCTTAGCTGACGGGTCTTCCTCGCCGCGCATCTTGACGAAACCGCCGAACGGTAGCCAGTTGAATGACCAAATCATGTCGGCGATTGTGATGCCGTCGGCGTTGATCGACTTGATCTTGCCAGTGAACATCGTCGGCGAGGATTGAGCGAGCGTCGTGTCTTTGCGTTCAAAACGACTGATCGCAACCACATGGATTACGCCATCTTCCTCCTCCAATCCCGTCATCGTGACCTTTTGACCGACGCTGATCTCTTCGGGCGTCAATCCGTCCTGCCACTCCATATCTTCGTAAAACATCACCCTCGTCGCTCCGCTCCAAATCCCAAACATGCGCGGTGGGAAACCGAATCCGAACTCCAAAACCTTGACGCGGTTCAGTTTGGCAACGAAATAGTGCCCGAATTCGTGCAGGATTATCAGCGGTCCGAGAACCAGAACCGCCACCAACAGACCTAGAAGGATCGTCGTCGTCATCGGATCAGGAGTGTCTCAATAGCCGCGTTTGATTACGTGCCGCCGCATCGCGACCAAGTGCGGTTATATGCCCATTGCGCCGCTTCAATCGCGTCTTGAATCGTGAAATCAGGCTTGGGGTCATGTTCTTCGAGGGTCGCTCTGATTTCGGTTGCCATCTCGGTGAATCGAATCGTTTCTTGCAAGAACAGGTCTACCGCCGCTTCGTCAGCACCGGCAAGCACTGCGTTGTAGGTGCCGCCGCGTTGCGCGTACTCGAGGGCGAGGTCGAAGCAGGGATACTTCTCGGACTCCATCGCTTCAAAAGTCAATTCTCGTGCATCGAGCAGGCTGAATTCCGGGAAGGTCGCATTGCACCGGCGCTCCGGGTAGAAGAGTGCGAACTGTATGGGATGCCGCATGTCGGGGAGACTGAGTTGCGCTTTGATCGATCCGTCGTCCATCTCCACCATCGAATGCACGATGCTCTGCCGATGCACCATCACATCGATCTCATCAAAGGTCGCGTCGAAGAGGCACGCCGTCTCAATCACCTCGAAAGCTTTGTTCATCAGCGTAGCGGAATCTATCGTGATCTTGTTGCCCATCGTCCACGTGGGATGATTCAAGGCGTCTTTGGGACTTACGTCGGCGAGTTCGGATGGTGTCTTGTCTCGGAACGCGCCGCCAGACGCGGTGATGATGTACTTGCGGGGTTTGGTAGTCTCGCCGATGACGCATTGCCACAGCGCGCTAGGTTCCGAGTCTATCGGCAGGATCGTCCCGCCATTCTCGGCGGCGACGCGCTTGAGTTGGGCGCCCGCCATCACAATCGACTCTTTGTTTGAAAGTCCTACGGTCTTACCTGCTTTCAAACTGGCCTCGGCGCAGGGCAAGCCGCTTACGCCCGCCATCGCGTGCATCACGAAATCTGCATCGGGCAGGGCCGCTAACTCGAGGTTTGACACTCTCACACACGCTTTGATTTTGGTAACATCCTCGTCGATGCAACTGAAATATCGAGGCTGAAACTCTTCGATCTGCTTGGTCAATTCCTCGATGTTGTTGCCCGCAGAAAGACCCACAACTTCGAATTCGTCTGGAAATTGACGGATTACCTCGAGCGTCTGTGATCCTACCGAGCCGGTAGAGCCGAGTATCACGATGCGCTTTTTCATAGGATCCAGGTGCCGAGGAAGTACAGGAACACGAAGTTCGGCGCGAGCGAGTCGAGGCGGTCCATCACCCCGCCGTGTCCGGGTACTGTGCCACCCGAATCTTTGACCTCCGCTAGACGCTTGATCCATGACTCGCCAAGATCGCCAATCGCGCCGATGACCGCCATCACGAACGCGGCGGGAAGCACATGAATGAGTTTCATCTCCAAACCGAACGGCGGGTACAACGAGATCAGCCAAGACGCGATTAGGGCTACGATAATGCCGCCGATCAATCCTTCCCAAGTCTTGCCCGGGCTGATCGACGGTGCCAGTTTGCGACGTCCGAGTGATCTACCAACGAAGAACGCGCCTGTATCCGCGGCGAAAACTACCAACACGCCCCACATCATGAAGCCGCGTCCGTTTTCCAGCGTCATGATGAACGGCGTCATCGAAACGGCGAGCACGACCATGGCTCCGTACGCCAGCACGCTGTTTCGACGAACGATTGCGGCACGTCGGAATCGACGTAGGACGACGATCTCGATCAACAGAACCAATCCGATGAATACGAGCGCGAGCGCGGTAACGTTCACGCTCTCTGGTGCCTGCCAAGCGAGGACAACCGCGGCAGCCGCGACGATCGCGCCGGCCAAAGCGGTCAACGTCCAGCGGCGCGTTTTCTCCGTCGCGCCGTCAGCCATATCGCGAGTCTCCATTCCGACGATCGCCGCGACGATGATTGCCATCACCGCGACGCCCCAGAACGAGAGAACGATGGCGACCGTAATCGCCGGCACGCCGATCGCCGCCGTGATGATCCGCAGGGTCAGTTCTGACAATCCCTTGTCGGGAGACGATGAATCTTCTGGTTCAGAGTACATGCGATAATTTTCGCCCATTCATGCGGTCTGTGCCGGGCGCTGACCGAAACGGCGTTGCCGATTCAGGTAGGCTTCGATAGCGCAGTCAATCTCTCGTTCATCGAAATCCGGCCAGAGTGCGGACGTCGAGTAGAACTCAGAATACGCCGATTGCCAGATCATGAAGTTGCTGATTCTGAACTCGCCGCCGGTTCTGACGATGATGTCAGGGTCCGGGATGCCAGCGGTGAAGAGATAGCGTTCAAACAGCGAATCGTCTACTTCGTCCGGCTCGAACCCGTCGCGGATGATGCGTTTGGCCGCATTGACTATTTCCTCTCGCCCGCCGTAGTCGAAAGCAAGATTTAGCGCGATACGGTCGTTGCTGCACGTCAGCATTTCGGCGTCGGTGATCTTGTCAAGCATTTCAGAAGGCAACCTTTTGCCATTCCCAACGTGGCGCAACCTGACCCCGTTGCGGTGGAATTGCTCCACGCCCTGTTCAACCGCTTCGGCAGCGAGCTCCATGATCGCCTGAACCTCATCGTCTGGGCGATGCCAATTCTCGGTCGAAAATGCGAAGAGCGTCAGCTCCTTGACGCCGCGCCGATCAAGGTAGTTCGCCACTCGCTGGATATTGTTGTACCCGGCGCGGTGCCCATCGGCGACGGACAGTCCTCGGCTCTTCGCCCACCGCGCGTTGCCATCCATGATGATCGCGACGTGATGAGGGACGCGGTTCGCAACCGAACCGTCCGACTGCGCGACGATATTCAGTTCGACGTCGTCCTGCGCGGTTTCCGAGTTCATCTCGCGGCGGATAGTTATGAGACCGTTCCGGTCAGAGCCCTTTGAACGTTAAGCTCCGCAGATCATTCAAGAATCTGCCCTTCTTTGGCGGTAACCAGTTCCTCAACCCGAGCGACCGCGCCGTCGGTGAGGTCTTGAAGCGACTTTGAAGCGCGTTTGCAATCGTCTTCCGATGCCTCGCCCTCGTTCTGAATCTCGCGGATCATGCTCTGCGCGTCTCGCCGAACGTTTCGGATTGCCACCCGCGCGTCCTCGGCTCGGCGTCGTACCATCCGGACCAGCTCACGCCTGCGCTCCTGCGTCAGTTCGGGCAGGATCAAACGGATTGTCTGACCATCGACGCGTGGGTTCAGTCCGAGGTCCGACTGTTGGACGGCGCGCACGATCGCGGTGGCCGCCTCTGGGTAAAACGCTTCGATTTTGATGGTATTGGAGCTTTCGATACCGAGCATCGCCAGTTGGTTCATCTGCAACGAGTCGGAGGCGCCGCCCATATCTACGACGACCTGCATCTTTTCGACCAATGACGTGGACGCTTGATTCGTGCGGTAGCCTTCCAAGTCATCGGAAAACACGCCGACCGAGGAGTTCATGCGACTTTCCGCGTCTTCTAGGGTTTCTTCCAACATCAGAACACCTCTCGTTGGTTAACAGGATCGACGTTGCGCCGTTGAACGAACCGTCGTTTTCGTTTTGCCGAACCTCAATAGGTTCGACCTACTATCTAAACATCCATTTCCAGTGTTTGCTCTGGCATGTGGATCTGCTCGCCCGCGGCGTCAACGGTGATCCGTGTGCCGACGTGTCCACCGTTCACAACATTGGCGAAGTTACCGGGTTGGAACATATCGAATACCAGAATCGGCATCTTGTTGTCCATTGCAAGCGACAAAGCGGTCGAATCGAGGACTCGCAATCCGAGTTCTAAAGCCCGGTGATGAGTGATGTGATCGAACTTTTTGGCGGTCGGGTTTGTCGCCGGATCGGAATCGTAAACGCCATCCACGCCGTTTTTCGCCATCGCAAGGACGCCGGCGTTGATCTCGAGTGCGCGCAGACTCGCCGCAGTGTCGGTGGACATGAATGGGTTGCCGGTCCCAGCGGCGAATATTACGACTCGTTCGCGAAGGATATGGTTAAGCGCCCGGGAGCGGATGTACGGTTCGGCGACCGTATCCATCGGTATCGCGGTCATGGTCCGGACTGCGATGCCGTCACGCTGGAGCTGATCCTGCAAAACGAGCGCGTTCATCACGGTTGCGAGCATACCGGCATGATCGGCGCTTGAGCGATCCATGCCCTGTGCCTCGTAGTCGGCACCGCGCCACATGTTGCCACCACCGACGACGATGCCGATACCTACGCCGGCCTGATGCACCGGCTTAATCTCTTTGGCGATGTACTCTACGGTCTCGTTTTCGATACCGAAGCTCTTGTTCCCCTTGAACGATTCGCCGCTGAGTTTAAGCAAGATGCGGCTGTATCGGGGTGTCAACCGCATTTTGGATTCTCCTTTGGGCTACTCGCGTGATGGGTTGTTTCACTCGCCGAGAGCGAAGCGTTCGATACGTCCGACTTTGACGTTCTCGCCGACCTTGGCGATCATCTCGGTTACCAAGTCGGAAACTCTGATGCTGCCGTCGCGGATATACATCTGATCGAGCAGTATCTCGTCCTCAGAAACGTCGCCAGCGTCCTCAGGCACTTCCTCACGGTCGATGTACCTGGGGTTCATCGCGGCGACCTGCATCGCCAAGTCTCGTGCGAGCGTCTTGAATTCGTCGGTACGCGCTACGAAATCGGTTTCGCAGTTCAGCTCTACGAGTGAGCCGACGCGCGAACCGGTGTGGATATATGCCTCGATAATGCCTTCCGCTGCTTCGCGTCCGGCGCGTTTAGCCGCCGATGCGAGACCTTTCTCCATCAGCGCGGCGGCGGCTTTCTCCATGTCGCCGTCGGCTTCCTCTAGCGCCCGTTTCGAGTCCATGATCCCGGCGCCAGTCTTGTCGCGCAATTCTTTGATCTGCGCTGTGCCGATCACTGCCATTTCTCAATACTCCGTTTTGTAACTTTGCTGTCTTGTTTGGGATGGTGTTTACGATCCCGAATCGTCTTGTCTTGATCGCTCTTCAGCGGCGGCACGCGCGGCGGCCATGGCGGCTGCTTGAGCATCACGTTCCGCTTGCATCGCTTCGCGTTCTCTTCGCCTGACTAAAGCCAGCTCCCGGCCCTCGGTTACGGCCGCAGCGACGTGCTGTGAAAGCAGTGCGATGGACGCGTGCGAATCGTCGTTGCCCGGGATCGGGTAGGTGATATCCGACGGGTCGCAGTTCGTATCGACGATTGCCACGACTGGGATGCCGAGATCGTTGGCCTCTTTGACGGCGTGTTTCTCGCGGTCGATGCCGACGACGTACATCACGTCCGGCAACTTGGTGATCTCTTTGATCCCGCCGAAGAATTTGTTGAGACGTCTCACTTCGGTCTGTTTCATCAGCAGTTCGCGTTTGGTGTGCGCCTGAACCTCGCCCTTCGAGAAATCATCTTCAAGCTGGATCAAAGCCTCAATGCGCTTCGATATCGTGTTGAAGTTCGTCAGCGTGCCGCCTAGCCAGCGCGAGGTGATGTAGAGGGCACCGACGGATTGCGCCAATCGCTCAACTTCGTCGCGCGCTTGCGGTTTGGTTCCTACCATGAGGCACTCACCGCCACTCGCCACGATTTCGCGCACAGCATCTTTCGCCGCTTCAATTGCTTCGATCGTCTTGTCCATATCAAGGACATGACGGCGCTTGTGCTTCAGTCGGATGTAGTCGCGCATCCGCGGGTGCCACCGCTTGGATAGATGTCCGAGGTGCACTCCCGCGCGGTATAAACCCTCGACGGAGAGGGGTTCGAGTTCGTCTTGAGCGTCGGCTTGCGTCTCCGCAGCCACAGTTTCGGTTGTCAAGGTATCTGGTTGATCTCCTGTTTTTCTGCCGGTCAAGTAGGCGCGCGACGCGCCTCAAAGGCGTCGAATCGACGTTTTGAACCAATGTTCGATGGTAACACAACTACACCGAAAACGACGAATCTTTTGCCGTTCAGGCGCATCGAAAATCATCATTTGCCGGTTGAATCGTCTACGATACCATCACGACATCACCGTCATCCCTGCAAAAACCGCTTGCGTTGCCCGTTGTCATTCCGAACGCAGTGAGGAATCTCGCCGCCGAATATCGGCATCACGCAACTGTCTCTTCCCTTCAATGTGTTCCGCACAACATGGCAAAACGTGATGCAAAATCAAAGTAGCGTGAATTCACCAACTGCAAATATCGGTTCGTTGACGCCGACGCAGATTCTCGGAGCGACAGGCGCGCTTGGGCTCCTGGTGATCGCGTTCGTATTGGGGGTAATCCAGGGTCCGGGTGCGAACGATGCAGTTGGCAACGTGTTGGGCGTGCAGAGCACGTCGACGTCTTGGGTTTCAAACATCGGCAACGTGCTACCGTTCGGGTTCGCATTTGTCGCCGGTATGGTCGCCGCGGTCAATCCCTGCGGTTTCGTGATGCTCCCCGCTTACCTGACGATCTATCTACGGGACAATTCGGATGTCGAGGACGACGCGGGGCTTGCCGGCACCGCGAAACGAGGCGTGAAAGCCGTTTACGTCAGCTTGGCGATGGGTATGGGATTCGTTGCGTTGTTTGGTTCTGCCGGTCTGGTGGTGTCGGCGAGCCAAGAACTCGTCAAGGACGCGTTGCCATGGATCGGGCTTTCGATGGGCATATTGATGGGATTTCTCGGCGCGTACATCCTCTTGGGCGGCAAGATCTACGCGGGTTTGGGTCAGCAGATGGCGGGACGCGTCGGAGATCCCAGGGTGTCGTCACTCGGCGGCTACTTCCTCTTCGGCGTTAGCTACGCCCTAGCATCGTTGAGTTGCACGTTGCCGATATTCCTCAGCGTCGTAACCAGTTCTTTCGGGCGCGAAGGCTTCACCGCCGGGATGGTGCAATTCGTAGCCTACGCTGGCGGGATGGCGTTCTTGATAATGATCGTGACGATCGGCGTCGCCCTGTTCAAGAGCGCGATCCTGAACCCCTTGCGGAAGTCTATGCGCTACGTCGAAGCCGTTTCTGCCGTGATTTTGGCGATAGTCGGCGCCTACCTCGTCTTCTACTGGCTCACCGAAGGTGACGTTTCGAAGTATTTCGGCGCGGGTTAAAGCACGAGACTTTTTGTCCCGCCGCAATTCCCCTCGATCGGAGGGGAATTGACCTTAAATGCCGAAGGTCTATGCCGCTTCGACAGGGTTGTGCAACACGCCGATGTTTTCGATCTCTACGGTCACGTCACCGCCAACGTTGATCGGCGGAGTCGTGCCAGACGTGCCGGTCCACAGCATGTCGCCACACTCTAGCGTGACGTAGCGCGTGATGAAGCTGATCGCTTGCCGGACGTTGAAGATCATTTCCGACGAGTGGCACTTCTGCCCTTCGACGCCGTTGACTAGCCCCCTGATGTTGAGGTCTTGCGGGTCAATGTCGGTGACGATGAACGGGCCGGTCGGACCGAACGTGTCGGCCGATTTCGCTCGCCACCATTGCGTGTCGGCGTCTGGTCCGCCTTGCCAATCGCGAGCGCTGACATCGTTTCCGGCGGTGTAGCCAAAGACGTAATCGAGTGCGTCTTCTTCGCTGACGTTCTTCGCCTGTTTGCCCATGATGACGACGAGTTCAGACTCGCAGACGACTAAACCGGCGTCCTCGGTAATCTTGATCGGGTCGCCGGGGCCGATGATTGCAGTAGGCGTCTTGTAGAACGGCTCCGGGCGCGTCGGCTCATCTGCGCCGAGCAAATGCGATCGGTAGTTGCGCGCCAAACACAGCATCTTGACCGGGTTCGGATTCGGCGCGAGTATCTTTACGTTGGCGAGGTCGTGCGCCGCGCCGGTTTCCTCGTAGGATCGCCCGATGGGCGAGTTCGAAATCTCGTTTACCGTGCCGTCGTCCCCAACGATTCCGTAGGACGCGCCGCCACCGTTCTCAAATCTGACGAATTTCAATCTTTGGCTCCCTTTGCCTAGGTACGAAAAGTCTCATCGCAAGTTTAAGTCAAACACGCGCTTCCGCGCCTTGTGACCGACGGCTAAAGTACGGTGTCAGAAACGGCGGCATTTGCCCTTCTGTGAGTGAAAATCTGATTGTTGCGGATTAACGATAAAATCCGCACTACGGGGCAACTCTAGTTCGGACGGTCATGACCATGTTAGACATCAAAATCACCGGCGGCACCGTCCACGATGGCAGCGGATTGGCAGGTTTGGATGCGGACGTCGGCATTATGGGCGACACCATCGAGACTGTCGGAGACCTTTCGAGCGCGGATGCAGCGTTGACTATCGACGCCACTGGCAAGGTGGTAACCCCCGGATTCATCGACCTTCACACGCATTCGGACCACTCATTTCTCGTTGACCCGCTCGCCGACTCCAAATTGACCGACGGCGTGACGCTAGAGTTCGTCGGAAACTGCGGCATGAGTTTGTGCGCGCCGCTTTACGGCTCCGCGCGGCAACATCTCGAGGAACGCTTGACGCGCGGCGGCAAAGGCACTTTCGAGGTGGATTGGGTGGATTTCGACGGTTACCTGAACGCGTTGGAACGCGTCGGATCGACAATCAACTTGATCACGCAGGTTGGACACGGAACGGTCCGCACGGCGGTAATGGGAATGGAGAATCGCGGCCCGGACATCGACGAACTGGCGCACATGACTCGTCTGGTCGAAGAGAGCCTAGATGCCGGCGCGATGGGCATGTCGACCGGACTCTGGTACGCTCCCGGTTCGTATTCGTTGACCGATGAAGTTATCGCCCTCAACCAACCGGTAGCCGAACGTGGCAAACTCTACTCGTCCCACATTCGATCGGAGGCGGACGACCTTTGCGGCCTTTTCCCGGCGCATGCGGAAGCTATCGAAATCGGTCGACGCACCGGTGGACGCGTTCAGGTCTCACACGTCAAAGCCGTCGGTCCGAAGTTTTGGGGACGCGGGCCGGAGCTGCTCGAAGGGTTTGAACGCGCAAGAGACGAAGGAATCGATGTTGCGGGCGACCAGTACCCCTATTCGTGGTCCAGCACCGGTTTTAGTGGTGCGATGTTCGCGCGCTGGTCGTTGACCGGCGGGCGACAAGCAACTTTGGACCGTCTGCAAGACGCCGACTTGCGGGCAAAAATGCGTGTTGACACTGAGTACTACATCAACCGGAATCACGGCGCCGCAGGTTCGGTCGTGGCGCACTTCCCGCCCAACACCGACTACGAAGGCATGAGTCTCGAGGAGATTGGATTTGAGATGGATTGCGTGCCGGCAGAAGCGGCATTGCGTCTGTATGAGGAGTCGGACGGCTCCTACGTGCTCCAATCGATGGAAGAATCGGACGTTGAGGCGATCGCCCAGTGGCGGATGATGTCGGTTTGCTCGGACGGCAGCTCGTTACGCACCACCGGCCCGCTCTCAAGCGGCAAGCCGCACCCGCGCAGCTACGCGACGAACTCGCGCTACATCGAGACCTTTGTCCGGGAACGCGGTCTCGTATCTTTTGAAGAGGCGATTTACAAGATGACAGCGTTGCCGGCGAGTCGGTTGCAGCTGACGCGGCGCGGACGAATCGCAAGAGGTATGTACGCCGACGTTCTCGTATTTGATCCCGCACAGATCAAGCAGCAAAACTCGTTCACTGATCCACACCAGTACTCAACGGGAATTGACGAGGTTATCGTCAACGGTGTACGGGCGGTTGCCGATGGCGAGGTAACAGGCGCGACGCCCGGCAAAGTCCTGCGCGATTTCGACGCATAGACAGCCTCGAACGCTCAAACGATAGGAGCCACGAAACATGACTTGGGATCTCGTAATCAAGAACGGCACGGTGATCGATCCGAGCCAAGGTCTGCACGACAAACGCGATATCGGCATTGCCGGCGGCAAGATCCGCGCCGTCGAAGAGTACATCAGCGACGGCGACGCGCACGATGTTCTCGAGGCCGATGGACTGATCGTCACGCCGGGTTTAGTTGATCTGCACGTTCACGTCTGGTGGGGAGTCGCGCATCTCGCCGTTGAAGCAGACCCGTCTTGCTTGTATCGTGGCGTGACTACTGCGATCGATGCCGGATCGGCGGGTGCGAACACCATCGCAGGCTTCCACCGCTACGTGATGCAGCAAGCCGATACGCGGGTTTTGGCGTTCCTGCACATCTCCGGCATGGGGCAGTTGGACAACGAGATCGGCGAACTCCAAGATGTGCGATGGGCGAGGGTCGAAAAGGCGGTAGAAGCCGCTAGGATGTTCCCGGAAGTCATTGTCGGCATCAAGGTCAGACTCTCAGAGGCGATCCTGTACGACAACGATCTCATAGCGATGGAACGCTCGCTCGAAGCGTCGAAGCAACTCGGCAAACCGTTGATGATCCACATCGGTGGCACCGTTAACCCGGTTGAACGATACCTTGAGCAGCTGCGGCCGGGCGATATCGTTACGCACAGCTTTACCGGCAACCCGCCGGGCATCGTTGACAACACCGGAAAAGTGATCGACGCGGCCCGCGACGCGATGAATCGCGGTGTCAACTTCGACGTTGGGCACGGTGCGGGTTCGTTCTCGTTCGATGTTGCGGAGAAATGTGCCGCCGATGGCTTTGGACCCGGCACCGTCAGCTCGGATGTCCACCGCTACAACATTCGAGGGCCGGTCTTCGACTTGTTGACCACGCTATCGAAGTACCTCTACCTCGGTTTCTCGTTGGACGAGGTGATCGCGTTTGCGACGCAACGTCCGGCGAACGCGATTCGGATGACGGATATCGTCGGATCGCTCCGTGTCGGTGCTGATGCCGACGTTTCGATTATCCGATTGATAGAGGGTGATTTCGAGTTGACCGACGCCAAAGGCGCATCACGGCAAGGCAAGCAGTTGCTACTGCCAGTCGAGACGGTTCGCAATGGTCGCCGTTATCCACCGCATCACTCGGCGCATCCCCACTTGGTAGGTCATCATCACCGCCACTGATTCGCAAATGACTGGCACCGCATTCCAGCCGATCCTTCGCGTCGACGCGGTGCAGAAACGGTACGGCGCGGTCAAAGTGCTTGATGGCGTCGATCTCACGGTTCGCGGGGGTCAAGTCGTCGCTATACGCGGACCTAACGGTTCGGGCAAATCTACTCTCTTGCGGATCGTTGCGACGCTCACCAGCCCATCAGCGGGTGAAATCTCGGTCAGCGGAGTCAACGCTCTCACCCACTCCGCCGATGCGCGGCGGCACATCGGAGTGGTGATGCATTCGCCGATGCTCTACTCCGATCTCACCGTCCGAGAGAATCTGATGCTTTTCGCGAAACTCTGCCAACTCGATTCGGCGGATAGACGTGTCGACGCGGTCGTCTCCCGATTGAACCTGACACCTCGAATCGATGAACGCGTTGGACGTTTATCTCATGGCTACCGAAAGCGCAGTGCGATCGCCCGTGCGATCTTGCATCAACCATCGCTGCTACTGCTCGATGAACCGGAAACGGGACTAGACGACACATCCCTAAACGCACTTTCCGACATCATTCACGAATGGCAATCGAGCAATCGCGCGGTTTTGATCGCGTCCCATAGCAGCGATTTCGTGGGGGCTTTCGCCGATACCGAGTACGGGATCGAGTCGGGACGATTGAAGCGCGCCGACGCAGTTTGAGGTTCAATTGACCGCTACGCTTTCGATAATCTGGGCGCTGACCGCAAAAGAGTTGCGGGTCGAGGCGCGCAACCGGGATGTCGCGATCGCGATTGTGATGTTCGCGTCGCTGGTAATCGCGATTTTCGCGATTGCGATTGAACCGACGAGTCGAAACGCCATCGAGACCGGTCCCGGTGTGCTTTGGGCGGCGATTACCTTTGCCGGGGTGGTCGGTTTGACGCGGGCAACCTCTCACGAACTCGAAAACGATGCCATCGGCGCGCTAATGATGGCGCCGATTTCCCGCGACCTGATCTTCTTCGGCAAGTCGTTGGGCAACTTTCTTTTCATGTCCGTCGCGACGGCGATAGTGTTCGTCGTGTTCACGTTCATGTTCAATCTGCCGGTGTTTCGAGTCGAGTTAATCGCGGTATCGTTTCTCGCCGTAGCCGGTTTCGCCTGCGTCGGCACGTTGTTCAGCAGTCTGACGTTCCGAGCTCGCGCCCGCGAGGTGCTTCTGCCGATGCTGTTCCTGCCGACAGTAGCGCCGCTGTTGTTCGCCGCGATTCGAGTTACCGCGTCATCGGCAAACCAAGAAGCATGGTCCGCTTCCCTGCCTTGGATCCAGCTGGCAATCGCGTACGACGTGGTGTTCATCGCCGCTTCCGCCCTGCTTTTCGGCTACGTTCTAGACGATTGAAGCGCGTTTTGGCTAGGGATTCAGCACGGAAACGAATAGCAACGGCGATAGAATTGACAATTACGGCAACTCCGAACGCCTTAACCGCCGATTTTCCGTGGGAAACATCAAATTCAACAGTCGCATGGTGTTGCACATCGCAACTCTGGTAGCGATGGTGTTCGCGCTGTGGATGATGTTCGTTTGGGTGCCAACGGACATCAATCAAGGGGTAGTTCAGCGCATCCTCTACATCCACGTTCCGGTTGCGTGGGGCAGCATGGTGGCAATTGTCGGCGTCGCGGCGGCCAGCGTCATTTATCTCATTACGAAGAACGAGAGATGGGACCATCTCGCGGTTTCGATGGCGGAAGTGGGCGTGGTGTTTGGTGCCGTGATGCTGATTTCCGGAATGATCTGGGCGAAACCCGTTTGGGAGGTCTGGTGGACTGGCGAGGCGAAATTGACGACGGCGTTGATCCTTTTCTTCATCTACGTCGCCTATCTGATGTTCCGGGCATACTTCCCGGCCGGCGATCAGCGAATGCGCCTCTCGGCGATCATCGCAATCATCGGTGCGATCGACACACCGATCATCTACTATGCCTCGGTCTTGTGGCAGGAAGCACATCCCCCGCTGGTCGTCGGTCCGATTGCGGAGGAAGAAAATCTCGTCGCCGCGGAGATCGGTCTCACGTTGCTCGTCAGCGTGATCGCGTTCACGTTGCTGTTCGGTTCGCTGCTCGCGACGCGACTCGGTCTCGCGAGGATGGAAAGCGAGTACGAATCATTGAAATTCGAAAAATCGAGGACGGTTGCCGAAGCTACGTCATGAAATCGATCTTGAAAGTCACATCTACGCTCGCCGTTGTCTTCGCGTTGACCTTCGCGACGGTCAATCACGCAACCGCTCAATCGCCCACCATCACCACTGGTGTCGTTACCAGCGTCGCGACGGCGGACGACGGCTCATTGACCGGCTTTTCAATCGTCAGCGGGGATGGCACCTTTACAGAGTTCACCGTCTCAGCATCAAACCCGAATACGTCGTTCGGTTTGGTCAACCGGGTGGGTGAGAGATGGGTTTCGGACTTTGCCACCGACGCGCGCGAAGCCGCCAGTCGTTTGCAGGATCAGCAGAAACGGCAGACGCAGGTTTCAGTTCAGGCCGGCAACGACAACGTCGCCATATCGGTCGTGCAGGCGCAGTCGACCGACATCGACGCCAACTTGGGCTATCTATTCGCAGTCGTCGCGATCGCGTTGGTCGCGGTCATCGGTTACGTCGCGTACATGGGCGTGAGACAGCGAACGATTTCGGAAGATATAGACCGGTTGAGAGACGAAGATCGAGAATAAGCATTAGGCGTCGATGCTATATGGCACAGACTGAAAACCCATCACCTTCACCGGAGGCAACTGCCTCGTCTGGCGGCGCCAAATCTACGGTGCTGATGAGCGGCAAGGCGCGCATCGTCGCGGTCGCGGTGATTTTCCTCGTCGGCGTCGTCTATCTCGCCGCCACGGCATTCAACGAAGCGACGGTCGAGTTCTTGAGCGTCGAAGATGCGGTCAAGATCGAGGCGACAGTCGAGCCGCAATCGATCGGCGTGTTGGGCAAACTCGTGCCGGGCTCTTACATCAAGTCCCCGGACGGCGTGACCGCAAACTTCCGATTGAAGGATGAGCACGGATCGGTCGAGTTGCCAGTCGTCTATTCCGGCGAAGTTGGGCAAGTCTTCTTCAACGACCATTCGGAGATCATCCTCAACGGGCAAATGGGGTCCGACGGCGTGCTTCAAGCCGAGGTTTTGACCGTTAGGTGCCCGTCCAAGTACCTGACCGAACAAGAACAGGCGGAGTTGGACGGTCAATCGGAACCGCCGCCGTATCAGCCCGATTACTTCGATAGCCAACCGGACGCGTGAACCGTCGATAGAGCCGTCGTTCGAATAACTTCCGTCCTCGATACGGGAATGACAACCTAAACCCGCATCGTCAAGCGGCGTAGGTTTGTGTTGAACGTCCCTACAACGATGGTTACCGCCAAAACGAAGGCGCAACCGATCATCAGCGCCGTAGCGGGATCGAGTTTGTCGGTGATCACGCCGAATACGAAGCCGCCGGCCGGGAATCCGCCCCAAGCAAGTTCATAGATGCCGGCTAGTCTTCCTCTTACGTTGTCCGTGATCGCGAGCTGCAAGGTGACGTTGCCGAGACCGATGTGAACCGCGTTCATCAGTCCGAACAGCAGCGCGAAGGTGAAGCCGATGTAGATGCTGGAGACTAGACCGAACCCGAACGCGAAGCTGATCGCCAAGACGTTCGTTGCGAGCAACGCATAACCGGCGCGCTTGATGCCGCCGCCGAGACCGAGGAAAAGTCCTCCGACAAATGCGCCGATGCCGATCGACGCGAACAACATGCTGTACTCGCTCGATCCGACGTTGAACACGTCTTTGGAGATCGGCGTAAGCAGGTAGATGAATCCACCCATCAGCAACGCGTTCACGAAGGTGAATATCAGGTTGCCGGAAAGGATCGCGTTGCCCCGTATCACGGCACCGATTTCGATGACGTCGCGCCAAATTGCTTTGTGAGCAATCGGCGTCACTGAGGTCAGCGGCTTGTATGTGGCAACGACGAAAAAGTTGACGGTCATTACAATGGCGATCGCGATGTAGGTCCACTCGTATCCCCAGAGATTGACGATGACTCCCCAGATCAGCGGTGCGACGACGCGTCCCATGTTGAAGAACGACAGGTCGAACGATATGGCGCGGGTCAGGATGTTTCGTTGCACCATGTTGGGCAGGAGCGCGAAGCGCGCGGTCCAATCAAGCGCCAACGCAGAGCCCTGGATCGCGCCCGCCACTTGGATGTGCCATGCTTCGATTCGTCCGGTCAGCAACAGCAGACCCACTGCAAGCATCGATGTGGCGGTCATCACTGATCCGATCATCAGCAACGTTTTGCGGCTGAATCGGTCGGCAAGAATTCCACTCGCCGCCGATGTTGATATCGATGCCACGACAACTGCGGCACCAAGGATCGCGAGTTGCAGCGCCGAGTCGGTGATGTCGAAGATGACGTAGGTCTGGGTGACCGTAACCATCTGGTTGCCGATGCTCCAAATCACCGTTCCGAAAAGGAACTTTCGGAGTTCGACGGACGATATGGTGCGTCCGAGTTGGGCTAACCGTAACTGGGTCTTCCCCGGCCGTTTCCGACCGATCGCTTTGCTTGGGGGCGTCAAACCGCGTTTTCCAACCAGTGCTAAAATTCAGTGCGAGACGAGATGAGTGCCAATCCCGACATCATCAACCTCGCGTACGCGTCGGCGCTTGCATTCTTGATCGGAGCGATCCCGACCGCGTATCTCGGCGCGCGCATTCATGGGGTGAACATCTTCAATGTGGGATCGCGTCAAGCCGGCGCAACTAACGTTTGGAAGAGCGTCAACCGCAAGACTGGCTTTCTGGTGTTCCTGATCGACGTAGCGAAAGGCGTCATCATCATTCAGGTCTCACGCTACGTCTTCGAGGTCACCGGTTTGTGGTTGATGCTACCTTCGATCGCGGTCATCCTCGGACACTGGTTCTCCCCCGCGACCAAGTTCAAGGGCGGCGACGGCGTGGCGAGCCTTGGCGGCATCGCAGTCGGAATCTTTCAATGGGCCGCGCTTCCCGCTAGTCTAGTCGCCATCGTGTTCGGACTTCCACCCCTGCGCTACAAGTTCGCACACCCTTCGCTTCAAGCGGGCGTGTTCGGGTGGACCGTGTTGCTGCTAACCATCGCGATGACGGTTAGCTCTGAACAACGGGTAGAAGCTCTGCTGCTGTACGTCGGCGTATCGTTGCTTGCCCTCGCGGTGCTATTCAAGAGCGTTCGGTTCCACAAGCGCAACGCCGAGTTATTCTCCGAAGAGGACGAAGTCGGTGCTGGCGAGTTCGAGGACCAACGCCCGGCTAATTCCGAGAGCTAGACCGCTGGCAAGACCAACTCGTCGTTCACGGCGCGTTGCCAGATTCTTATTCTCGCCGTCATATCTCGCACCCGGTCGCGGCAGTCCGGGTCATCAAACCGATTTTGCATCTCGAACGGATCGCGGTTCAGATCGTACAGTTCGCACTGGTCGCCCGGGCTGAGGTTCAACTTCCATCGGTCGGCGGTAACGACAGAACGCCAGGAGACCTGCGACATTCTCTCGATATCGGGATTGCCAAGTGGAACTGTGGGCGAATGCTCGTACCACTGCATGAAAACGTCGTCGCACAATTCTTCGCGTCCTGCGAGCACGTCTACCCGGCTCCGCCCTTGCAGATGCGATGGCATCTCTGACACGGGGACTCCCATGAGCTCCAATAGCGTCGGAACGATATCGACATGCCCGATGCTACTTTCAATGCGAGTTTGGGCATCGTTCATCCAAGGCACGCGCATCAGAAGCGGCACGCCTGCAATCTCTTCGTAAAACGCGCGCTTGGTGCCCAACATGCCGCGATCCCCTAGTCCATCTCCGTGATCGCTCGTGAAGACGACTACGGTGCGATCTGCTTGCCCCGATTCCTCCAGCGCGTCGAGTACCTTGCCTACGCCGCGGTCCATCAATGTAACTAAACCGTAGTAACGCGCCCGCAACGCGCGCCAGTCGTCTTCGGTCTCCAACGGCGTCGATTCGGCTCCCGCGTCTAGGGTGGGCGATGAATCGTCGTTCACGCGGAAATAGTCCGAAGCATCGCCGTTCAGGTGATGCGCGGCGCGGCGGCGGTGCCACAACGGCGTATTGGTGTCCGGCATTCGCAGGAAATTCGGTCCGACCATCACCTCGTCGGACGAGTACATGTCGTTGAACGGTCCGTTGTACGGCGGATGCGGCTCAAAGAACATCGCGCACATCAGCCATGGCTCACCAGTGTTGCGACGGATGAACTCAGCTACGTTATCACCTAGGAACGTAGACATCGTGTGCTCTACGGGCAACATGCTCCGCTGCTGTTGCGAAAACGCGAGTCCGCCGTCCGTGCGTCGATGCGGTTCATAGCCGTGCGACTTTAGGAAATCGAAGTATGCGGAGGTTCGGTAGCGGTCCTCGCGACGGGTGTGCGTCGGATTCGATTCGTGCTCGTCCTCAGTTGCAACCCACTCATCAAATCCGTTTTGCGCAACCAGGTCATTTCCCAAATGCCACTTCCCAAACTTTGCCGTTCGATACCCTTCAGGTGCGAGCGCGGCGACAGTCGGCGACGATTCGGGTAATGCGACGCTGTTCTTGATCACGCCCGCGGTGTGCGGATAAAGCCCGGTCAGCAACGAAGCGCGGGCTGGTGAACACACCGCCACCGTTACATAGCAGTTTTCGAAAACGTAGCTCTGGTCGGCGAGCGCATTGACGTTGGGCGATTGGACGACGTCATTGCCGTAACACGCCATCGTGTCGCGACGTTGCTGATCGGTGCAGATCAGCAAAACGTTTGGACGGTCAGACATGTTGGACATTTCCCCCGTCAGCGGGGGAAAACCGCAAACGGGTTACAGCGCGTAGGTGGCTAGTAGCTCGTCGGGGGTTTTCGCCGGGTTGGCGTCCGCAATCTCATCGACGCGATCTTGTAGCGTCGGTCGATCCTCTTTGTAGATCAGACCTAGCGGTATACCATGGCGGTCCAAAATGTCTTCGGCGGATTGGCGGCTCGCCGGGTCGTGATCTTCTGGGATTTCCCAAGCAATACCCGGGATCCCCTTGCGACGATTGCCTTTCAAGATGTCGTAGGTATCGTTGTAGGTCGTGCAAGGCGATTGCACGTGGACAATCGAGAATCCCTTGTGGTTCATCGCATCTTGGATGTAGTTGGCAAGATCGCGAGGCTTACTGGAGTAGTGGGAAGCAATGTACGAGACACCGATGGTCATGTAGTACTTGAGCGGCATCATCTGCGCTTCGATCTTGCCGTACGGCGTCGAGCTCGTCGTCATTCCCATCTCTGTCGTCGGCGAGGACTGGCCTTTGGTCAAGCCATACACTCCGTTGTCCATCACGACGCAGGTAACGTCAACATTGCGAGCCGCGGCGGGGCCGAGATGCTCACCACCAATCGCCAGAAAGTCGCCATCGCCGGCTACTACCACCGCTTGCAAGTCGGGACGTCCCATCTTCACGCCGAACGAGAGCGGCAATGTGCGCCCGTGTATCCCGTGCAATCCGAATGGTTGGTCGCCTTCCATGAGGTGGACCATGTTGCCGGAACAACCAATGCCGGCGACGATCACGTAGTTGGATTGCGGTATTTCGTGCTCGGCGACGTGCCTTTCGAGCGCCCACTCCAGAGCTCGTCGCACTCCAAAGTCGCCGCAGCCAGGGCACCAAACAAAGTCATATTCCGGGTTGCGATTGCTCACGCTTTGACTGTTCCTTTCTCTGCACGTAACTCGGCAACGCGTTCTGCGATGCGGTCCACCAGCGTCGATGGCTTGAATGGTAGCCCGGTGTACTGCGTTACCGATTCGGCACGGTAGCCGTGCTGTCGAAGCACCGCCGACCACTGTCCGAGGTAGTTCAATTCAGGCACGATGACGCGATTAGCCCGTTCTAGCGCCTCTTTCATCGCTTCTGGCAACGGGTTCAACGCCATCGAGTAGAGCCAGCCGACATCGACACCGTCGGCCTTTAGACGCTCGTACGCCTCGCGCGCCGGACCTTTGGACGAACCCCAAGACATAATCATCGCGGTTGCGCCTTCGTCTTCAATCTCAATCGGCGCATCGTTCAAGAGGTCGAGTTTCTTGAACCGGCGATGCGTCAGCCGGACATGATGGCGAGGCAGATGCGTCGTGTCGCCGATCTCATCGTGTTCGGACCCGTTCGCGACGTACGCGCCCGGTCCGCCAGGGATCGGCATCGGCGATAGACCGTTTTCGCCCCAAGATTCGTATCGTGAGTAGCCGTTGCTTCCGTTGTAGACCGATCGATTCTCGACATTGACCGCGTCAAGGTTAGGCTTGCGGATATTTTCGCCTTTTTCAGCCTGCCCGAACTCGCTCATCACGATTACCGGACCCTGGTACCGCTCCGCCCAGTTGACGCCTAGCGCGCCGGCGATGAAACATTCCTCGACCGATCCCGGCGCCAAGACGGGGATGCTTACATCACCATGTCCGGGATGAAGACACGTCATCAAGTCGCTCTGTTCCGACTTTGTCGGCAGACCAGTCGATGGTCCGCCGCGTTGCACGTCAACAACGACGCAGGGAATCTCTGCCATCCACGCCAGCCCAATGCCCTCTCCCATCAACGACAGACCTGGGCCGGCCGTCGCGGTCATCGATTTTTTGCCAGCGTATCCGGCACCGACGATAGAGCTGATCGCCTCAATCTCCGACGAAACTTGGTGCGCGAAACGTCCTTTGCCGACTAGGTTCTGCTCCATCCAGACCAAGATCGTCGTGGCGGGCGAGATGGGGTAGCCGACGTAAAAATCGACCCCGGCAGTCACCGCGCCGAGCGAGAGTGCCGCGTTGCCGGTAATCATGATCTGTTGGTAGTCAGGCGGAGTCGGCGAAGCCAACGTGCCGACCGAGAAACCGCTGCCCGCGGCGACGTCGGCGCCTAATCTGATCGCTTGCTTGTTCGATTCGATGATTTCGGCGTCTCCGGGCCGTCCTCTGGTGAAGCGAGCCGTGATGAAAGCGTCGATTTCGGGAAGCGAGAAGCCGATGAGGTTCGCGACTGCGCCGATCGTGACCATGTTGGCGGCGCGGGTGTTGCCGGTCGATTTGGCGAGTTCATCAGCGTCGATACCGAAGTACTGACCACCGCCCGGGAGTTGGAACTCACCTGAGTTGTAGATTGCGACGCCGTTCGCCGAGAGGTCTTCACGATGCGCGTTGTATGCGTATTCGTCCAACGCGACTAACACATCGACGTAATCGCCGGAGCTCAAGACGGGAGTTGTGGAGATTCGCACCTGCGAAGATGCGGGACCACCCATGATCTGGGATGGGAAAGTGGAAAATGTTGAAACGTAGTATCCAGCGTTGGCGGCTGCCCTCGCCATGGCGTCGGCGGAGGTTACTAGCCCCTGTCCCCCTTCGCCGGCAAAGCGAATTACAAAGTCCTGGCTATGATTGTCCGACATGTTTAGTGAGTGGTCTCTCGTGCGATGCTTGCCTTGCGTGATCTAGAGTGCGTTCGATCATTGCCATCAAGCGTCAGAATCGCCACACTCCCTAACGTAATGATATCCGCGCGGCGAGTTGGTGTTGTGTTCAGATTACGCCTGCCGATGATGCTTCATTTACAATCGCCTGCGAGAGAGTCTTTTGCGTGCAATGAACATCCTTAAGCCTCGGGCGATGAAGACGGTTTCACGCTGGTCTGCCGGCGGAGTCGTTGCGCGCAAGAACGGTGACGAGCGGATCGAGATCGCCCTTGTCGGTAGGCCGGAAGAAAACTTGTGGGCCCTCCCGAAAGGAACGCCCGATTTCGATGAATCAATCGAAGAAACGGCGATCCGCGAAGTCCAAGAAGAGACTGGGCTCGACGTCAAATTGATCTCTACCGTCGATTCAACCCGCTATTCCTTCGTACGGTCGAAGACGAGTCGGTTCTTGAGCAACCGCGCCGATCCGCGCGCCAACGTCAAGGTCAACAAGACGGTCTACTGGTACCTGATGGAAGCCGACGGCGGATGTTTCGAGCAGCACGATCACGAATACGACATCGCCTGCTGGGTCGACCTGGATCAGGCGCTCAAGCGATTGACGCATCACAGCGAAGCCAAGATAGCCAAGTCGGCGGCGCGCATCTTCCGAAAATACGGCGCGCTCAAAGACGAGTTACGACTCCCAGGACGGTTGACGACACTCCGCTCAAAGCGCATGTCCGATGCGTGGAACGATTACCTGTGGCGTACTGATCCTGATCTGTCACGGCTCGATGCCGCCGAACCGCTAGGCCTGGCTTTCTCCGACTTCGAGCATTACTACCACCAGCAACTCAAGAAACACGATCCCCGCTCGTTCAAGTTTGCGATTGAAGATCGAGACGGTAACCACATCGGCAACTGCATGGCCTACGACTACAGCAAGCGCAGGAGGCAAGCGGAGTTTGGCATCATGATCGGCGATCCTTCGTATTGGGGACGCGGCTACGGTTCCGACGCGACAGAGACGTTGCTGAACTTTGTCTTTGCAAAAACGAACATTCGCCGACTCTTCCTCCACACGCTGACGACTAACCGGCGCGCCCAGCGATCCTTCATAAACGCCGGCTTCCGTCCCTACGATCACATCTGGCGCGAAGGAAAACGCTTTGTTCAGATGGAGATCCTCGCCCACGAGTGGCTTGACCAAAACGGTTGAGGCACGATCGCCGGTCGCGGGTATCATTCAGTCATCGACTCTCGAAGCACGAGCAAAGCACCAAAGGAGGACAAGATGGCAAATCTCCTATTGATAACTGGCGGCAAGCACCCCTATGAAGAGACGACGCCGGTGATGACCGATTTCCTGAGCGCCGCCGGGCACGATGTCGCGGTCTCCGAATGCGCTTCCGAGTTGGCGGGCGATCTCGATCAGTACGATGCCATCGTGTTGAACACGCTGAGGCAACCAGACACCAACAACGATCTTGACGATGACCAACGGTCCGGATTCAAGGACTACGTCGCGGGCGGTGGTGGACTCGTCTCGGTGCACATCTCGGCCGCATCGACGCCGGATTGGCCGGAGATGAAGAAGATCACCGGTGGCGGTTGGGTTCTCGGCGAGAGCTGGCACCCGCCATTCGGATGGTTCCAAGTGCACTTCAACAATCCCGACCATCCGCTAGCCAAAGACGTCACGCCGTTCTGGACTTACGACGAGTGCTACTGCGGATTAGACATCCAACCGGGCATCGACGTCTTCATGTACGGCGTCGTCGAAGACGAAGACAAACCACTAGGTTGGTCCTACAACTACGGCGACGGCCAAGTCGCAAACATCGCACTAGGACACGCCGGCTCCAGCCAAGAACACCCCCAATTCCAACAGCTAATCCTAAACAGCGTCGATTACGTCTGCTGAAGCGAAGCACCAACATAGGGGCACGCTCTTGTGGCTGCCCCTACGGGTGCGTTGCATAACGTCGTCATTCCGACGAAAGTCGGAATCCACTGCCAATCCTCGCGCAGTACGCCAAACCCACAACGTAGGGGCACGCCCTTGTGGCTGCCCCGGGGCGGGGTGGGGTACGCCAGACACACCACGATCATCAACATCCCACCGCGACGTTGAACCCGGCCGTCGTTGCGTTCGCGACACCCTGTCATTCCAAACGCAGAACAATGTCATTCCGAGCGCGACCTCTGTCATTCCGAGCGGAGCGAGGAATCTCGGCGTGTTACGCGAGGTCTGGCGGTCAGGTGCGCTTGGCGTACCCCACCCCGCCCCGGGGCAGCCACGAGGGCGTGCCCCTACGGGTGCTTTGCACAACGTCGTCATTCCGAGCGGAGCGAGGAATCTCGGTTTGGTGCGCGATGTCCGGCGGTTAGGTGCGCCTGGCGTACCCCACCCCGCACCGGGGCAGCCACAAGGGCGTGCCCCTACGGGTTGTTTGGCGTGCTGCGCGGGTTTGCCTGCCCGTTCATCCCCGCTTGGCGATTATTCAATCCTGTTTGGGTGCGGGGTTGATTAGGTCCATGCCGATGGTTTCTGGGACGACGGCGGATAGCTCTTCGACTGTCCAGCGTCCGTTTTTGTAGATGGAGCGATGCGGTACGGGGTGGTTCATCAGGCTGACGCGGTTGCCGGTGCAGTGGAAGATGTTTCCGGAAACTCCGTCCGCAACGTCGGTGCATAGCCAAACGACCATCGGCGCGACATCATCAGGGTCTGATGTCAAAGTGCCTTCTTCTGGCGGCGGAAACGGTCCGGCGCGCATTGCCCTAGTGCTTTCTGGCACGCTCTCGGTCATGCGGGTAGTTGCGCCCGGCGAAATGACGTTGGCGGTGACGTTGTAGCGCGCGAGTTCGCGGGCGACGACGCGGGTGAACCCGGCGATTCCGTCTTTGGCCGCGCCGTAATTCGACTGACCGCCCTGCCCGTATAGGCCTGACACCGACGAGAACGTCACGATCCTGCCGCTCTTTTGGCCTCTAAAAATCTCCGACGCGGGTCGTACGACCGAGAATGTGCCTTTGAGGTGAACGGCGATGACGTCGTCCCACTCCGCCTCGCTCATGTTGAAAATCATGCGGTCTCGCAAGATGCCGGCGGGCGTGATGACGATGTCGAGCCGTCCGAATTCGTCTAACGCTTGCTGCACGATGTTCGCGCCGCCTTCCGCGGTTGCTACGGAGTGATACGACGCGGTCGCGCGTCCGCCTAATTCGCTGATCTCTTCTACGACTTGCGCCGCTGGCGTCGAATCCTCGCCCTGCCCGTCCAAAGCCGCGCCGACATCGTTGACGACGATCGACGCACCTTCGCTAGCCAAGAGTTTCGCGATGCCGCGCCCGATGCCACGTCCAGAACCGGTAACCACCGCGACCTTGCCGTCGAGACGCTTTCCGCTACTCGATTTCATCACGGTAGGTGCTGGCGCGCCCGATGCGGGATTAATTTCTGCAAATTCGCTGCCGCCGGTGATGCTCGGCGAACCTTGCAACAGCACTTTGGGCGCCAATACGTCAAGGTCGTCGAGGTCCCAGTGGCCCGGCGGATTCGATGCGTAGATGGTGTTGACGCGGCGTGGCAACGAGAGATGAGTCACGTTACCGCCGTAGACCAAGAAGACCTGCCCGTTGATCTGCGCCGCGCCGTCGGAGGCGAGATAGGCGACGAATGGCGCGACATCTCTTGGCTCCCATGCCGGCTCGTCGGGTTGGGGCAACGCGCCGCGTTCGACCATCATCTCTTGGATGTTGCCCGGGATCGATGCGATCATGCGCGTCTCGGCGCGCGGCGCGATGCTGTTCGCGGTTACGCCATACTTGCCGAGGTCTTTGGCGAGGACTTTAGTGAAACCCGCGATGCCGCTTTTCGCCGCGCCGTAGTTCGATTGTCCGATTGAACCTACGAGGCCCGAACCTGATGAGAAAGTGATGATTCGACCGCCTCTTTGCTGTCGGAAAATCGGTGCGGCGTGCCTGACGACGGTGAATGTGCCTTTGAGATGCACCGAAATGACATCGTCCCACTCCTCTTCGGTCATGTTGTAGAGCATCCGGTCGCGCAGAATGCCGGCGACGGTTACGACGATGTCGATGCGTCCGAATTCATCGCATGCAGTCTCGATAATCCGTTTCCCACCGTCCCAAGAGGTAACCGACTCGGTTGACGCGACCGCGCTACCACCAGCCGCTACGATGTCGTCAACGACGGACTGCGCGATGGATGTCGAACCGCCGGTACCGTCTAGTTCAGCGCCGATATCGTTGACGACGACACTTGCGCCATTGGCGGCTAGCTCCTGCGCTACGCCCAGACCGATTCCGCGTCCGGCGCCGGTTACTACTGCTACTTTGCCCTCTAATTGCAATGGATTGCTCCTATCATGTTGATCGTTCAATCGCCGCGCATCGTCAACGCGACAGTCGCTTTTCCGGGGGTGGTTACTTTGCCCTCAGCGTTCCGAAACTCAATGTCCAAATCGACGAGACCGATGCCATCCTCGATGCGCTTGTCGGTGATCGTGCCAGCGCAGGTCACTTCACCGGCGTAATCGATGCCACGGTACGAGGTTTCGAGCATTTTGACGTTGCCGATGCCACCCGCCCAATCGGCGAGCCACTGCGACAGCAACGCCGTCTTCAACGCGCCGTGGATGATGATGTCGTTGTGTCCCGCGCCTTGCGCGTACTCGGTGTTGTAGTGGATCGGGGTAAAGTCCTGCGACACGGCGGCGTATTGAACCAGTTGACGCGGCGTAACGACCTGCGTCATTGACGGAGGGCTGTTGCCCACATCGACATCATCAAACATGGTTTTCGTCATCAGATCGTTCCTCGTTGCGCCAACGTGCGGGTCACCCAGTGGATTGCACCGTTCCCGCGGCTCTGCCGTATGAAATGCTAGTCGAAATCTGGGACGCGACGAGTTCGCCATCGCTCGCGGTGTAGCTGACTTCAGTGATCTTGAACAGCATCGGCCCGAAACGTCCGCTTTTCTCGAAAATTTCGACCATCTTCCTGACAGCGGTGATTTCGTCACCGGCAACTACCGGGCGATGCAGATTGAACTTGCTACCGCCGTCTAACACGTCGTGGAACGGTTCCGGGAAAGGCGGATCGAAAGGTGCGGTGATGAAAGAACGCAGGATCAAGGAATTCGCCTCAATCGGCGCGCCGCCTTCGTTCGGACCCGGATCGCTTTCGACGGGCGGCAATTCCCCGCGTATCGCGGCGTTGAAGCGCGCGATTTCGCGATGCGACACGCGGTAAGTCACGGGCGGGCTGACCGCTCCGATGAAGCCGCGCATCTCGTCTGTAATCACCGATCCCAAATGTCTATCTGCCGCGTTTTTGCATCTGTCCGTCGCCCGAACCTCAGGCGACATTGAAACAGTGTACCTAACGCGAACGTCGGCGTCCCGCGCGCCGCCTTCCGACGCGGTTGCCGGACCTATCAGCGCGTCGAACCGCTTCCTCTCGGAGTTCACGGGCGGTCTTGGTGCGTTCCTGCGCGCCGGAGCGTCCCCATGCACGATCGCGCACCAACATTAACACCACGACTGAAGTCAGCATTGTTGCCGCCGGTACGTAGACGATGCCGATGTCTTGCGCCAATGCGACGATGAAGGCCCAGAGGATGATGGTACCGACGATCAGGTTCAGTTTGTGCCGACGTTCAGATTTGCCGTTCGGCGGAACCGAGAGGATCGCGCCGAGCGTTATGACGACCGGCAGAATGGCGAATATCAGTCCGGGAAGACCGTTCGACTCGGCGATGCCGACGTATCTTGAAAACGGGATACCGTCTTCGTCATATTCAATGATCTCGAACGAGGGCCATAACGCCAGGTAGGCTAAAGCGGCGATGCTGAGGAGCAACGCGAAAATGGCGAATACGAAAGTCCGATCCGGCAGCTTGGAGAACATCCCAGAGTAGCCTAAATCTTTTCGAGCCCAGCCATGCCGGCAAGCAACGTCTTGATGCCCTCTTTCGAGAACGCGACGGTAACTCGCACGTCGTCCTTGACTGGCCTCGAATTCACGACGACGCCGGTGCCGAAGACGCTGTGGCTGACCCGTTGCCCGGCCTTTAATTGAAGTTCGGCGGGTAAGTCGTCGATTCCTTGCTCGGTGAACTTTACGCGCGATTCCCGACGCGGCTTCTGCGCGGTCCTCGGACGATCGACAACGACGCCGGTGCTCGAAGCGAACGCGATCGACGGCGGTGCCACGCTGCGGGTCAGGCGGTAGTACTCAACCTCTTTGACATTTTCGTCTGGGATCTCTTTCAGGAATTGCGACGGTATGTTTTCTCTACGGTATAGGGAGTCAGAGGTGTATTGCGACCAAGTCACGTGCAACTTGCGTTTGGCGCGGGTCATGCCGACGTACATCAGTCTGCGCTCTTCGCCACATGCCGCTTCGTATTCATCCTGCGACTGGACGCTGATCGCCATGGCGTGAGGGAGCAATCCTTGATTGACACCTGCGATGAAGACGGTATCGAACTCAAGCCCCTTGGCTTGATGCAACGTGATGAGCGTGATCGCGCCGTTGGACGCGGGCGGTGCGTTTTCGCTCGGCGCGTCTGCACCGACTCCCTCGTCCATGTTGTCGACGTTTGCGAATAGCGAAGTGTGTTCGAGGAAGTCGGACAGGGCCTGACGCGGCTCGGTGCTGTCCTCTGCCGACGAGTATTGCTCCGCCACCGTCATCAACTCATTGAGGTTTTCCAACCGTTCAGCGCGGGTCGCTTCGTCTTTCTTGATCCAATCGATGTAGCCGCTGCCCTTCACCGCGTAGTCCAAGAGATCGCGCGGATAGACCGTCTCCGCGTTGGTCATCAAGGTTTTTACGAAATCGGCGAAGGATCTTACTTTGCCGAGCGCGGCTCGTCCGAGTCCTAACCCTTGTGAAGCGGATGGTTCGGATGCCATGAGTACCGCGTCCAGCATCGAGACTCGGTTGTTCAGGCTGTAGTACTCGATCTTGTCTAGCGTCGCCGGGCCGATGCCGCGCGGCGGGACGTTGATGATTCGACGCAATGAAGTCTCATCGGCAGGATTAACGACGATGCGAAGCAAGGCGAGAGAATCTTTGATCTCGCGCCGTTCGTAGAATCGCACACCGCCGATGAGCCGGTATTGGATACCCCGGCGACTACACTCGGTCTCTATCGCCCTAGACTGCGCGTTCGTCCGGTACAACACCGCCACATCGTCGAGATTGCCGAGTCGTCCGTCTTTCTTCGCACCGGCCCGGGCGTGCTTTTCGGCAGTGTCCAAGATTACCGACGCTTCATGCTCTGGATGCTCGGTTACGCCGATCTCGATCTCCTCGCCTTCATCATTGTTCGTGAAGAGAACCCGCTCCAGACTGCGTTTGTTGTGTGCGATCAAACCCGAAGCCGCAGCGATAATCGTCTTGGTGGATCGATACGACTCGCTCAACTCGAAGATTTTGCAGTCCGGCAAAACCTCCGCGAGACGGTCAATGTTCTCGGGGCGTGCGTTGCGCCATGAATAGATAGACTGGTCGGGATCGCCAACGACGCAGATGTTGCGGTGGACGTCGCCGAGCACGCGAACCAGTTCGAACTGCAACGCGTTGGTGTCTTGGAACTCGTCGACCATGATGTGTTGGTAACGGTTCTGCATCTGGGAGCGTATGTGCTCGTCAGCAACCAAGATTCGATACGGCTTGAGCAGCAGATCATCAAAATCGACGCCGCTCGATCGCAACAGGTTGGCTTCGTATTGCTGGTAAATCTCGGCGTGGAGCTCGTGTCGGAATCCAGTGCCGATGCTCGCAAATTCATCGGGCGTCTGATTGTTGTTTTTGGCTTTCCCGATGTCGGCAAGAACCTCGCCGACCTTGGCTTCCACCTCCATGTCTTCGATAAGCAACTTGAGCATGCGCTCTTGATCATCGCGATCAAAAATCGTGAAGTCGCGGCTCAAGCCGGCTGCGTCGTGATGGATACGTAGAAAACGCGCGCCGAACGAGTGAAACGTGCTCACGTTGGTCTCGGAAGCGTTTGCGACGAATCGGCTCGCCAATGTGTCGCAACGTTGCCGCAACTCCGCCGCCGCCTTGTTGGTGAAAGTTACGCCTAGTGCGCGCCACGCCGGGACGCCAGTCGCGAGAATGTAAGCCATGCGATGGGACATCACCCGCGTCTTGCCGCTGCCGGGACCCGCGACGATCACGAGCGGGCCGTCGATGTAGGACGCTGCCGCGCGTTGTGCTTCTGACAATCCTTCAAGGACCGCGTCGGGTGATGTCGTCGCGAGTGTCATGGCGATTTGACGTGAGTCAGTTTAGACGTTTGTATCATACCAGATTCTACTAGGATTTAGCGCAGTACGCCGTTACGTCCTAACTGTCCATGCCTCGATTTGCCGATTCGAGCCGACTGATCCCAACTGCCGTTA
The DNA here is from genome assembly GCA_963662485.1 of Dehalococcoidia bacterium. Taxonomy (GTDB): domain Bacteria; phylum Chloroflexota; class Dehalococcoidia; order Lucifugimonadales; family Lucifugimonadaceae; genus Bin127. The sequence goes on from OY759581.1 coordinate 1,677,148, forward strand.
GGTATTGGTAAGTTAGAACTGCAATCGTTCAAATGCGGCGCGCTAGTCCCTCGAAATGAGTGAAACACGAAACGGAACCGGGCGCGTTCTTCCACTCCTGCCAACCGCGCGATATTTCCTCCAGTTCCGAACGCGTCGCAATTCCGTACTGGATCGCTTTGACCGCGATGTCCGACTCTAGGATGCGCTGGGACCATTGGTCGCCCCACCACGTTTTGCCCTGCTCTTCGAAGAACGCCCAAGTACTCGTCGTGATCTGGATGTCGGTCAACTTACCGGTTTTCATCATCCACTCTTGGACATGCCGGCCCGCGTTCGGGTTGCCGCCATTGCGGATCGCCACCGCGTCGTAGACGCGACGGAAATCACGTAGAGCGTCAGATTCTGGGAACGCGGCGAAAGTGCCCCAATCTACCTCTCGCACGGCTACCAATCCACCTGACTTTGCTAATCTGCTTGCTGACGCAAGCGCGCCCACGGGATCGGCGAGGTGTTGCAGCAGTTGGTGAGCGTAAACCACATCAAATCGTGCCTCTTCGAGGTTGGTTTCGTAGATGTCGTCAACGCGGAAGTCCAAGTTGGTGGTGTCGGATTCGGAGAGCCGACTATCCCACTCGTCTCGCAACCCTTCGGATACGTCGATACCAAGCGCGTGCCCGTCAGGACTTACAGCGCGTGCCAATCCGGCGGTGATGGTGCCAGGTCCGCAACCCACGTCCAACAAGCTCATCCCCGCTTCGATATGCGGTAAAAGGAACGCGGCGGCGTCTTCGGCGGTGCGAGCCGAGTGAGCCGACAGCACGGAACGATGGTGCCCGTGCAGATACGTCTCGCGCGGCTTGTCCAAAACCAGACGGTACTCGAACTGGCTAGCGAGTCGGCGGCTGCGCGACGAGATCGAGGAGCGGCTCGATCAAAGAGCGATCGGCGAGAATCTGACTCATGCGCTCCAGCTTTTGGGGGTGCGAAAATGCTGCCGGCCCAATCGCGTCGAGAGCATCCATCGTCGCGTCCGTATCGCCGTCCACCATGATTAGCGGGATGCGCTTGGTGCGGGCTTCGTAGAAAACGTAATCGATCGGCTTTTCGCCGCCCGTCAACACCATCGCTCGGGTTGTTTCGCTCTGCAATGCCGAAATCTGCACGTCCGGGCGGCCGGCGCGGACGACGACGCAGGTGTTGTCTTGGGATCGGAAATAGAAAGGTCCCCAATCGAGCACTAAACCGCCGATGAGGACGTTGTCGACAAGCTCTGTGGTGCCGCTAACGTCGAAAGCGAGTTCTCCTTCGAGGTGGTCAATGACTGAATCGACGGTCGATGCCGCCAAACGGCGGTCTTCGGGTATCCATCCAAAGCAGTTGATGCCATCGTCGGTCAACTCGGTAATCAATCGGTCGGCGTGAACATTGCGATAGCGCGGCACTTTGTTGACTACGACGCCGGAAAGTCGGTCGCCTAAAGGTACCACCCCGGCGCGAACGTCGTCGTCGATGCTGGCGAGAACGATCACATTGGCATCGAGCCGTTCGGCTAGTTGGAAATCTGTTTGCGCGTCGCCGGTAGCGCCTTCGATGATCGCAACTGACGATTCGGACGGATCGATTTGGTCAATCGAAACAATCTGAACATCGTCATCGCCGTCGAACAGGTTGCCGGTGTCGGCGACTGCCTTGATGCTAACCCCCTCGTATCGGAGCCGGGATATCAAAGCCGATGCAAGGGTCGATTTGCCGTTGGATCCGCTGATTGAAGATATGATTATCGACGGCATTTGAGGCTTTCGAGCATGGATCTGCGGGCTGGTCGCGGCGAAATTGTGCGCCGAATCGGATTATACCAGCGGCGCAACGATAAAATAGTGGGTACCGCCAATGCCGAGGTAGCTCAGTTGGTAGAGCAATGGACTGAAAATCCATGTGTCGGCGGTTCGAATCCGCCCCTCGGCACCATCCCTTCTTAACTCACCGCCACCGTTCGCTCAGCGCGGAAATTGGGCATCGTCTTGGTGCCGAAGGTGGGAGTCGAACCCACACGGGCTCAAGCCCAAAGGTTTTTGAGACCTTCGCGTCTACCATTCCGCCACTTCGGCACGTTGATACCTTAATTCTAAACGTGCCGATTGCCATCGAGCGCTCACGCCGCGGACTGACCAACTCGCCGCTCGACAACGGGTATTAACCTAGTGCCATGTGAACGTAATGGGCGTTGAGCGCGACAAAGCAGCTCAATATCGATCGACATGCTCCAACTCAGCAGACCGATAGTCTTTCTCGATGTCCAGACCACCGGGCCGGATCGTCGCACCGCGCGCATCGTTCGTCTCGCGACGCTGCGTATCGAACCTGATGGCAACGCAACGTTCAGGAATCAACTCATCAATCCGATGTTTCCGATCTCGCCCGGCGCGACGGAGTTTCACGGGATCAGAGACGAGGATGTCGCCGACGCCAAGCCATTTGCCGCCTACGCCAAGGCGCTGGAACGCTACTTTGACGGTTGCGACATCGCCGGTTTCGGAATTCGCAGGTTTCACCTCGATGTCCTGAAGCGCGAATTTGAGTATGTCGGCATCAGGTTTCACCTCGAAGGACGTTCGATCGTCGACGCGATGGAGATTTATCACAAACTGGAACCTCGCGATTTCGATACCGCGCATCTCAAGTTCGTAGGTAGCGAATTCGGCGAATCGAAAAGCCCTGAAACGAGATTAGGAGCGGTGCGGGCGATCATCGCCGGTCAACTAAACCAGAACCCTGATCTGCCGAACGCTCCTGATGCTCTGGAGAGTTGGGCGACCGATTCGGCACCGTCCAAGTTCATTGACGATCAAGGACGTTTCACGCTGTCGGAGGATGGTGACCCGATCATCAACTTCGGACGCTACCGCGGGCACACGCTCTACGACATGAGCGAGACGCACCCAGACTACCTGAAGTGGATCGCGACCAACGAATCGTTCACGGAAGAGCAGCGTCAGATAGCGGCGGACGCGGCGGAAGGGTTGATGCCCGAAGTCGAGTAGGCACGCGATTACGATGCGGGTCGAACGGGAAACGAGTGAGGATGGAGCGGAAGACGGGGGTCGAACCCGCGGCCTTCTCCTTGGCAAGGAGATGCTCTACCACTGAGCTACTTCCGCTCGCTAACTCTGATTATGATTATGCATCATCACAGCAGATCTTGCACGGCGACGAACTCGTGACCGTCGGGGCAATTGACCGGCGTCAATCCGACATCTTGACGAGGAGTTTGCCGAAGTTTGCGCCGTTCATCAGCCCGATGAAGGCAGCGGGCGCGTTCTCGAAACCGTCTACGATGTCTTCGCGGTACTTCAACGATCCGTCGTTGACCCACTCCGCGAGTCTCGCCCGCGCTACGTCGTGATCGTTCTGGAAGTTGAAAACCAAGAATCCTTCGATCCGCGCCTGCTTGGTGATCAGATTCCAGAGGTTGCGCGGCGCGAGTTCTGGTTCTTCGAGGTTGTATTGCGAAATCTGACCGCAAACTAGCACGCGTCCACGCAGCGCGAGGTTCTCGATCGCCGCATCGGTAACTGGACCGCCGACGTTATCAAAGTAGATGTCCACGCCGTTCGGGGCAAGTTCGGCGATGCGGGCGAACACGTCTTCCGTCTTGTAGTTGATCGCGGCATCGTATCCGAGTTCTTCGGTGCAGTAGTCCGCTTTTTCGTCCGAGCCGACGGTGCCGATGACTCGGCAGCCGTTCAACTTCGCGATCTGTCCGACAACGGCGCCAACCGCGCCAGAAGCAGCGGAAACTAGCACAGTTTCGCCCGGCCGGGGCTGACCAACCGCCAACAGACCATGGTAGGCGGTCAATCCGGGCATACCGATAACGCCTAGCGCGGTGGATATCGGTGCGATCGACTGATCAACTACTCGCGCGGTGTGTGCCGGCACTACGGCGTATTCCTGCCATCCGATCTGACACGCCACGATGTCGCCGACTTCGATGTCGTCGGAGCGTGAAGCGATTACACGCCCTACCCCTTCGCCCACCATCACATCTCCAATGCCGACCGGTACCGCGTAGGACCTGCGGTCGCGCAGTCGTCCGCGCATGTAAGGATCTAACGAGAGGTACAGGGTTCGAACCAGAATCTCGCCGTGTCTTGGATCATCGACATCGGCCTCGACGATAGCGAAATCGCTCTCTTCCGGGTACCCTACGGGCCGATTCGCTAGTGTCCAACGTCGATTTACTAACTCAGGCATGTGATTTTCCAAGCTGATTGTATGGTGTTGCTTCTTAAGCGGATCGCGCAATCATGCGTCGATTTCATGGTCTTCATCGCTAGGTGGTGGTCCCTCTCCGCGATAGCGCGCACTTCGGGATGCCCAGTAGTAGATCGGTGCCGCCAAGACGAAAAACACGACAAGCGCGGCGATACCGGGAGCCCATGCCTCAACGGCGGAGCCGTCAAGCTGATTGTCGAGCCAGCTCTTGATACCGGCACCCGCCAATGCGGCGATGGTGACGCCGAGGATCACAAAGACCCACTCGACGAATTCGTTCGGGATGTGTAGTCGGTTCATGCGCGATTGCGTCTCCTGTCGAATGATTCCCATGATAAAGCAACTGCATCGACATCTCTGAGGCAAGCCATGCGGCGATACCAGCGGGTGCGGCGCATATCGACCTTTTGGCTTGACTGGTTAGAGGTTTCGGATGGTTATATACTGCGTGAAGCATCGCCAGAAAAGCGAGCGAAATTAACCATGACAACCCTTGCCGCACCCGATATGACCGCGACCTCGGATCAGCGCGATTCGCAGAATGTTGTCTTGCGCGTTGAAGACCTTCATGTCTACTACGAGACGATGGCGGGAGACGTCAAGGCGGTCAACGGTGTCTCGTTCGAGTTGCGGGCGGGTGAGCGTTTGGCGTTGGTGGGCGAATCGGGTAGCGGCAAAAGCACGATGGCGACAGCGTTGATGCGAATGACGCGTCCGCCGGGCAAGATCGTGGGCGGTAGTATTCACCTCGGCGAACGTGATCTGCTTCAATTGAGCGACTATGAGATGCGTCGTGCGCGTCTGGCAGAGATCGCACTCGTGCCGCAAGGTGCGATGAACTCGCTAAATCCGGTAATCCGCATCCGACCGAGTATCACGTGCTACATATCCGCACCGATGACGGCATCGAAGGTGTGTCTACCGTTGGCGATGCGCGGTACACGACGATGCGACAAATCGATCTTGAGCACTTGCGGCACCTCGCGATCGGCGAGGATCCTTTGGAACGGGAGCGGCTCGATTCGAAAATGCGAACCGCGACGCGGCACATCTTCACGATGCCGGGATCGTTCGGCGCGTTTGACAACTGCCTCTGGGACATTGCGGGCAAAGCGGCCAACAAACCTGTATTTCAACTGATCGGCGCGACACGCGACGCGGCGCCCGCCTACTACAACTATCGCGGCGGCGGAACGTTGGAGTCTGCGATCGAAGACGTTCAGTACGCCCTCTCAATCGGCTTTCAAGCGGTCAAGGACCATCTATCTTGGCCCGTGGCGCAGAACGCCTACTGGTTTGGCGAGATTCGGCGCGCTTGCGGCGACGACATCGACATCATGCACGATGCGGCGGGTGCTCGGTACGATCTCGCCGACGCGATAAAGGCGGGGCACGCCCTCGAAAATCATGGTTATCTCTGGTTCGAGGAAGCGTTGAATGATCGCGACTTCAATGAACTCCGCGCGCTATGCGAAGAGCTAGAGATTCCGGTGATGGCTTTGGAAACGCTGATGCATGAGCCGGAAATCTCGAAAGTTTGGTTGGAACAAGGCGCATGCGACCTCGTCCGCGCGCACGCCCGACACGGCACCACTGCCCTCTTAAACCTCGCCAAACACGCGGACAGCCACGGCACCAATGTCGAACTGAACGGACCGGGTGGACTGTTCGGGCTGATCCACACCCACCTCACCTGCGCGATCCCGAATACCTCGTACTACGAATACTTCCCCGGTGGCTCCCGGGATGAACTCGGTCGCGAGATCGGACTTCTGAACCCACCTCTGCCGCGCGACGGTAAGGTAACCCCTCCGAACCGTCCGGGATGGGGTGCTGTTTGGGATTGGGATTACTTCAACTCGGTTCGCGTGGCGGAATTTTAGCGCGAGAAATCGTCGGATTTTGGCAGAAATCGACATCGCTGCGAGATTCGACCGCATCTTTTACGAAACCGAAACGAGTTGTGGTATACATTTCGGAACGCGTCGGCGTTGCGCGGCTCGCGTGATTGATGCGCACGGTTGCCGTGCTGCATTCGCCGGCCCAAAACCTTGTTAGGAGGGTAAGAATGAAGCTCTTGCAAAAGAGATCGCGATTGGTGGCGCTTCTGCTGTTGCCGAGCCTGCTTTTGGCAGCGTTCGTGATGGCTTGCGGCGAGACGGTTGTCCAGACCGTCGTCGTTGAGAAAGAGGTCATCGTCGAGAAACAAGGCGAGACGGTCGTCCAAACCGTTGTCGTCGAGAAGGAAGTGCAGGTCGACGTAGTCCAGACCGTCGTGGTCGAGAAAGAGGTCGTCGTCGAGAAAGAAGGCGAGACCGTAGTACAGACCGTTGTCGTCGAGAAGGAAGTCGTCAAGGAAGTCGTTGTTGAGAAACAGGGCGAGACCATCGTTCAGACGGTCGTCGTCGAGAAAGAAGTCGAAGTCGAGGTTCCGGTAGTTCAGACGGTCATCGTCGAGCGTGAAGCCGAGGCTCCGAGTGAGCTGGTAACCGGTGACCCGCAAGGCACGTTGATTATCGCTGAAAGCGGCGTCGGCGTACCGGTTGGCTACCCTGAGCAGTGCGTCCCGGGTTGCGGAAACCAGAAGTTCCGCATGGGCGCGTACGAGACTCTATTGTTCTTGGACTACAGCGCTAACGCGATCCCGCGTCTCGCGACCGATTGGACGGTTGCTGATGACCAGTCGTGGGTGGACTTCGACATCCGCCGCGGCGTGGAGTTCCACCATGGCTACGGCGAAATGACCGCGGAAGATGTCGCGTGGAGTTTCAACAACGCCAACCCGAACACCAACCCTGATTCACGCCATGACCAGGCTGGTGACTTCCGAGCGATGACGAAAGAGTTCGAAGTTATCGACCCGAGCAAGGTCCGGATGCACGTCAACCAATGGGGTGTCGGTGTTCTGCGCCGTAACCTCAGCCCGTACTGGCAGAGCATGGGTGTCCACAGCAAGAAGGTCTTTGACGAGCATGGTCCCGACGGTATGGTCGACGTATTCGTCGGTACCGGACCGTTTGTTTACGAGACTTGGTCCTCCGACGACCGTGCAGTCTTGAACGCGCTTAGCTCGCACTGGCGAAGTGTGCCGGAGATGGCACGCGTCGAAATCTTGGCGGTTCCAGAAGCAGCAGTTCGCAAGACGATGCTTGAGACTGGTCAAGCCCACGTCGCGAACATCTCGCTCAAAGACGTTCCCGACCTAGTTGACCAAGGCTTCACCGCACAAGCTACGGCCGCAAGAATGAACGGCCTCTACTTTGGCGGTAACTACTGGCAAACAACCCACTTCGTAGAAGGATGGGAACTCGACCGCAAGGGTTACGACACCTCTTTGCCTTGGGTGGGCGAATACGGAAACGATGCGTCGATGGAATCGGCGACGAAAGTCCGTCAAGCCCTCGCCGCAGCGGTTGACCGCGACGGCATCAACGCCGCAATCCTGAATGGTCTCGGATGGGTTAACCACATCACCAACATCTCGGTGAACTCCGACACTTGGGCGCAGAACGCCGAGTCCCACGGTTGGGCCTACGAGTTTGACCGCGACATGGCGAAACAGTTGATGCAGGAAGCCGGGCACGGCGACGGTTTCGAGGTAACGGTATGGACCGGCGCGGGAACCTCGCAGGAGATCGTTGAGGCGATCGCTGCTGAGTGGCTTGCAACGCTCAACGTGAAGGTCAGTCTCGACCTTTCGCCATACTCGGAACACCGCCCGAACCTCGTGAACCTGTCGTTCAACCAGATCCAGTACCGGACCTGTGGCGACAGCTTCTCGGCTTTGAGCGTTGACCTGCCGAAATCGAACGAGTCGACGTCGCATAAGTTCGGCGGCACCATCTGCGCGGGAAGCATCCTGCCGCGATGGGATGAGATCTTCGACGAGATGAAGGACGAACTTGACCGCCGCAAGCGGATCGAATTGGCGATTGATCACTTCGACTACTCGCGCGAGGTCTCGATCAACGTCGGTGTCAACGAACAGCCGGCATTCAACACCTTCGACGGTGAGAAGATCAAGAACTGGCCGATACCGCCGCAGATGTGTATCGGCGGTTGCACTTGGTTCAACCTCGAAGAGGTTGACTGGCAGCCATAGGCGCTGTTGACCCTACGGTAGACGCCGGGCTCTTATCGTCCGGCGTTGACCAACGCACCCGCGCCCTCGGCATCAAAACCGGGGCGCGGGTGCGAACCTGTGAATCCATTGACCGATGCGTAGCTTCCTTGCACGACGGGTGCTTTACGGCATCATCGCGATTCTTGGCGCACTGCTCATCATCTTCATCCTGTCGCGTCTATCTGGAGACCCTCTAGACCTGTACCTGGATGAGTACGGCGGAGCTCTCGCCGAAGAGACGCGCGAACGATTCAGACAAGAGCTCGCGCTAGATCAACCAGTCGTTATTCAGTACGTGATCTGGGTCGGGCGGTATCTCAGAGGTCAGTATGGCGACAGTCTGATTCACCAACGTCCAGTGCTGACCGTCGTCAAGGAACGGTTCTGGACGTCGATCCAACTCGGAATCATCGCGTGGGTTTTTGGCACCATTTTGGGGGTGCCGCTCGGCATCGTTTCCGCGGTCCAACGCGGGCGATTGCTCGATTACGTCGCCAGGGGTATCGCGCTCGTGGGACAAGCCGCGCCGGTTTTTTGGGTCGGCATCATGGCGATACTGATTTTTTCGGGCGAGTTGGAGTGGTTGCCATCAGGGACGCGCGGCGATGGTTTCGCGGTTCGGAACTACATATTGCCCTCGATCGTGCTCGGTTGGTTGCCCGCCGCCGCGTATTTGAGACTCACGCGATCCTCAATGCTTGAGGTGTTGGAATCGGAATACGTCAAGTTCGCGCGCGCCAAGGGCGTCGATTACAACCGCGTCATTTGGAAACACGCTTTTCGCAACGCAGTTATTCCGCCGTTAACCCTCTCTGGTTTGATTCTCATTGGATTCATTAATGGCACCACCGTTATCGAGACCGTGTTCTCGTGGCCCGGGCTCGGGCGCGTGGCAGTTCAGGCGGTTCAAGGTAACGATTTCCCGCTCATTTCTGCGATAACTTTCCTCACCGTCGTCCTCTATGTCGTCGTCGTACTGACGATGGACGTGCTGTATGCGATCTTGGACCCGAGGATCCGTTACGCGTAGGGATCGATCATGGCAACGCAACCCACATCACGAGTCTTGTCGGACGCGGCGTCATCGCCGACGGCGATCAGTCGTCGGCACGCGCTCGGATGGTTTGGTTACGGCTTCTACATCCTGCGACGCTGGCCGATCATCCCGGCATTCATCATCATCACCCTCATCGTCTGCGCCATCTTCGCGTATCAGATCGCCCCGCACGATCCTTATGTAAACAACCTGTTAGACCGCAACACAGCGCCGATGTCGAGGGGGCAATCGGGTCAGTTCTATCTGCTCGGCAGCGATTTCATCGGTCGCGATCTGCTAAGTCGAATCATCCACGGGGCGCGCATTTCAGCGTTGGTCGTCGTGGTCTCGATCACGGTCGGAGTTACCGTTGGGACGACATGCGGATTGTTGGCGGGATATTTCGGGCGGCATGTCGATGAGGTCATTATGCGTTTCGTCGATATCTGGGCCGCGCTGCCCTTCATCATGCTCGCATTGATCGTCGTCAGCATCTTCGGACAAGACCTGAAGATTCTCATAGGGTTGTTGGCGCTGATATCGTGGCCCGGCGCCGTCCGTCTCGTGCGCGCACAGACGCTGAGCCTGCGCGAATCGGACTATGTCCAGTTCGCGCGCGTCGCCGGTGCGTCTTCGAGCCATATCCTGCTTCGCCACATCCTGCCCGGCGTCATCAACATCGTCGTAGTCAGTGCCACCTTGGGCGTCGGCGGCATCATCCTTACTGAAGCGACATTGAGCTACCTTGCCGTCGGAATCCCACCGCCCACTCCGGCGTGGGGCGCGATGGTCGCGAACGGACGCGAATATATCGGCGACTCGTGGTGGCTATCCGCGATCCCTGGTTTGGCGATTTTCTTAGTCGTGATGGCGGGCAACTTTGTCGGAGACTGGATGCGTGATCGTTGGGATCCCAACCTCCGGCAGTTGGATTAGTTCCTTCGGCTGTGCGGTCTCACCATATGAGTTATGGCGGTTAAGGTTGTGCCATGCAACCGCCCGAACCAACATTCACTGAAACCGAGCATTCGAGCGAGGTAAGTGAGCGCGACGGGCAGTCTTGGCGCAAAACTGCCGCTGATTCACTGACCATCCTCAAAGGTTGGCAAGCGATTCCCATCGCGGTCATTGCCGTTTACATTCTTCTCGGAATCCTCGGACCGACTCTCGCGCCCTTCGATCCCAATCGCGGCACGATCGCGACTAGGTTGTGCCCTCCCCTTGCGATCGATGCGTTGATCACGGTGCAATATCCAGCGTCGGGTACCTCAGATTGCAGTGCCGACTATTTCCTCGGTACCGATCAACACGGTAGAGACATTTTCTCGCAGTTGCTTCACGGCGCAAGGCCTTCGTTCAGGGTCGTCGGATTCAGCGTCGTATTCGGCACGATTGCCGGCGTGATTTTCGGAGTGTGGGTCAACGGGATGCGACCGAAACCGCGGTTGATCGGATACATCCTCGTTGGCGCGATCGCGGTTCCGTTCGCCGTACTCGTCTTGGCACAACCCTTTATGCTGACGTTTTTCGATGTGATCGTGGGTTACGGAACTGACGACGACACCCGGAAGTGGTCTCCTGCGATTGCGCTGACCGCTGTTGCGTTCGTAATCACTTTCGCACTAATCGCGGTGGCGTATCGCTTCGATGATCGTTGCGTTCGGCGTTGGAAAAACGGCGAAAACACCGACGGTCACGCCGACGTCTTCTGCGCTCGCTTCGGGCCTCAAGTTGCCGAGTTGCGTCCTTGGATCGGGTTGTCAGTAATCGGAAGTGCCGCGTTGATAGCACCGAACGCCGATTCTTTCACTTTGATGACCTCCGAGACTACGTGGACTTTGGAGTTCGATTACTTGACCGAGCACCTCGGCATGTTGAGTCCGATGGTGCCGATGATCGTGGTGCCGATCGCGTTCATAACTTTGGGCGCGTGGTGGGTTAAGCGTTTCATTCTCAACAGATTTGAGGCTGATGCTCCTATCCTCACTGACACTGATCCATTGGATGGTGAAACGCAGGAACCGGTGCCGGACGAGAACGGAAATCCGGTTGTTGCCGCGACTGGCGTGAGCTCGCGACGTTGGCTACCGGCGGTTGTCGCCATAGTTGCCGTTATCGTAATCGTCCGATTCTTGGCAGCCGACCTGCTGCCCACCATCGGAGTGTTAACACTAGGTACGGATTTTGGTGACCACGCCCAGCGTGCCCAATCGGTGCACGGAAGAATCCAAACCTTGGATTGTGCGAATGAAACGAGTTCCGTTTTGACGACGCATATGCGGGCCTCAACGGAGGAGGTTCCCCAAGTCGACCCGGGCCAACGATGCTTGGACCTTTATTACGAGAATCGCAATGCGCCCACTCATCGTTCGACGATCGATTACGCGTCGCGATTCGTGCCTCGAGTGTTGACCATCGCGCTGATTGCCGGATTAGTAGCGTCCGTCTTGACGACCGCTTCGTGGACGGTTCGTCCATTCGTTAACTTCGCGGTGAAAGCGACGATCGCGTTGATGGCTTTGGCTGGATTGGCGATAATTCTCGGTTACCACGGGTGGTTAACGCTCTTCGCGCGCTGGTTTCGGCTCGACATTCTCCTCACGAACGCAGACGGTGTCGCCAACCGAGATGTTCTCGATATAGCCACCGACTTTGCGTTGGCGTTAGGGATTTCCTACTTGGTTGCTTCGTCCGCTAAATCGAGAATCAGCGCCAAGAAAACCAAATCGCATCTCGAATACATTCGCTCTCGGGCGGTGTTTCTGATACCGAGCATGTGCCTAACGTCAGCTCTGATCATCGTTTTTCGCTACCCCTTCCCGTCCGATATGCTGGTAATTGACAACGCGTTGGGGGTCATAGCAGGGGGAACGGTATGGGATGTTTTCCCGTCGCCGGGTTCGCTGTTCCGACACTGGCTGTGGACGTACTGGTTCGCGCTGGTAGGGTACGCCGCAATCGTCATCGCGCTGATCTACGTCGGGATTTGGGGATTCGCGCGATTTAGCGGTCGCGACTCAGTCGGCGACGCGGACCGGGCGACGCTCAATCCAAATAGTCCATCTCAGGACGCAGATCCCATCTGAGCGCATCGGGCGGGTCGATGTTCTTTGCCCATTGCTCCATCAGCTCTTGCTCCGACTTGAGAATTCGCATTCTGGCGGCGACGTGATCCGGGTCCCAGCCGTCCAAGACGCGGTCCATCAACTCTTCGCGGATACCTTTGCAACCGGCATCTTGCGCACGGTCGTTAAGTTCCCGCGGGTCTTCGGCGATGTTGAAAAGCTGCGGTTCGAAGCCGTGATAGTAGTTGAGTTTCCAATCGCCGGACCGCACCATGCGGTTTTGCACTCCGCCCGGACGCGCATGAACATCGGCACCGCCAAGGTTTGCGGACATGCCGGAACCAACAGCCGAATCGTTCATACAGTACTCGCTGTAAACGGCATCCTTCCATTCCGCGTTGTCAGGGTCGTTGATGAGGTCAACCACGCTAATACCGTGCGATTGAGGCAACGGTTGCGCGCCCGCGGCGTCCAAAATCGTCGCCGCCAAGTCGAACTGATCGATCGGCGTGTCGATGACCCGCCCTTGCGCCAAGCGCCCAGGCCATGAGATTATCGCCGGAACCCGCGCCGAATCTTCGTAGAAGGTCTGCTTCCACCACAAGCCATGCTCGCCGACCTGCTCGCCGTGGTCTGACGAGTAGATGATGATGGTGTTCTCCATGTATCCGTCAGCTTCGAGAGCGTTCAAAATATCGCCGATCAACTGATCCGTCCGGTCGCACAATGCCCAGTACGCGACACGGGCGCGGATGATCTCCTCTTCGGTTACTTCGACTATCCCGGTTCGATCCCGCCACCACTGGATGTACGGGTGGCAATCCTCGATGGGATCGGCAGGCACGTTCGGCATACCGACGCGCCCTTCGTATTTGTCGAAATCGGCGGCGCGCGCGACGAACGGTTGGTGCGGCAACATCAATCCAACGGACAGGCATAGCGGTGAATCGTCCAATCCAGAACGTTGCGTGATGCCTTTGTTGTTGATGTAATCTACCGCCGACTGCACGACATATTCATCATGCACCTCGTACGCGCTCTGCCCTCTGCCCGACGCTTCCAAGCTGACGCGAGCCGGTCCCGCGGTTCCGTGCAACTCCCCGTGATCGACGTGTCGCGGGCTACCCGGATAGTTGGGGCTGTGGTCTCCAACGTACCGGCGCGAAAACCCGTGCAACTGGTCGGGCCCGTTGTAGTGCATCCTGCCGACCTGAACCGGATCGTATCCCGCGGCACCCAAAGAGTGCGCGTATGTCGGCACTGCTGAACTCAAAATCTGATCATTCGTCCACACCTCAGTTTCGTATGGATATCGTCCGGTGACCAACGAGGTGCGCGACGGAACACAGATCGGCGAACCGCAGTATGCGCCGGTGAAGATCGCGCCTGATGCGGCGAGTCGGTCCAAATTCGGCGTTTCGACTACCGAATCGCCGTACGCCCCGATTACCGCTGGGTTGTGCTGGTCGGACTGGATGTAGACGATGTTGGGACGTGAGTTTTCAGGCATGTTGAACCTACTTATGCCGCGACAGGTGCGCGATCGGCTATCGGTAACTCGTCGTACAGATAGCAGCTGGCGACTCGGTCTTCATTGATCTGGAACGCGGTGGGATGCTCAACGTGGCACCGGTCCATGACCTGAGGGCAGCGGTCGGCGAATTTGCAGCCGGTCGTCACGCTGGACTCGTCAATGGATAGGAGGTCTTCCGCGCCCTCTTCCCAGCCGCGGTCGATACGCATCTGGGGTATCGATTCGACAAGCAGGCGCGTATAGGGGTGCTTGGGATCGCGGATGACTCGCTCGACGCTGCCCTGTTCAACTACCGATCCCTTGTACATCACCAGAATGTCATCGCAAATCTGATACGCGGTGGTCAAGTCATGTGTAACGTAGACGACCGAAATGCCGAGATCGCGGTTCAGTGTGCGGATCGATTCTAGGATGGTTGCACGTAATGAAGCATCAACCATCGACACCGGTTCATCCGCCAAGATGATGCGAGGCTTTAGCAAAAGTGCCCGCGCCACCATCATGCGTTGACGTTGTCCGCCACTGAGCTGATGCGGGTATCGCCCCAACATCTCATCGGGACGCAATCCGACCGTCTCCAACGCATCCCTGATGAGCTGAATACGTTCATCTTTGGAGCTCGCAAGCCCGAACTTCTCAATCGCGACATGCAGGAGGTGATCGGCTTTGTAGAAGGGGTTGTAGACCTCGAACGGGTCTTGGAATATCGGCTGAACTTCGCGGCGGAAGTCGCGGCGCGCGGATCGCGACAACGTTGCCACGTCTTGACCCTCGTAAATCACACTTCCTGAGGTCGGTTTGATCACACCGAGAAGCAATCGCGACAACGTCGTCTTGCCGCTACCGCTCTCGCCGGCGACCGCGGTGATCGTCGGACGGTCTGACGTGATCGCGAAGGAAACGTCATCGACCGCCACCGTAACGTTTGAACGATTGAATAGACCGCCGCCAAAGACTTTGGTCACGTTATCCAGTTGCAGGAGATTAGGCATCTGCAACCTCCGACACTGGCACGTCGTCGTCGAATAGGTGGCACGTCACCCAACGATCGGTTTCGACTTCCAACCGGAGCGGCTCGATTTCTCGGCACGGCTCTTGTGCGAATGGACAACGCGGCGCGAAGACGCAACCGGGCGGCAGATCGACGAGCGGAGGCGGGATACCCGGTATCCCCTCCAATCGTTCGCGTTTGCCTTCTATATCGGGGACGCTGTTTATCAGCATCCGCGTATACGGATGCTTGGGATCGGAGATGATCTGTTCAACGGTGCCGATGTCAACGAGTTTGCCGGCATACATAACGCCGATGCGGTCCGCGAACTGCGCGACTAACCCCATGTCGTGTCCGATCAGTATCACCGCCGCGCCGGTATCTCGCTGAACCCGGCTCAAAGTGGTCATCACTTGCCGTTGCACTACGACGTCCAGCGCGCTCGTCGGCTCGTCGGCGACGATAACTTTGGGATTCATGCTGGTAGCGGTTGCGATGGCGACTCGCTGTTTCATTCCACCGCTCAACTCATGCGGATACATGCGCGCCACGCTGTCGCGTAGACCGACGCGGCGCAACAGGAACCTGACGTGTTCATGCAACTGTGGGCGATTGTCTCGGATGCCGTGATCGAGCAAGCCATCAACGATCTGGTCCTGAATCGACATTACCGGGTTTAGTGCGTTCATCGCCGATTGCGTCACCAGAGCGATGTCTCGAAGGCGCGCCAGTCGCGTCTCTTCTTCTCTGAGTTGCACCAAGTCGACACCGTCCAAAAAAGCTTGACCGCCGGCGATGTATCCCGGTTGCTTGGTGAGACGCATCAACGCCATTCCCAAAGTCGTCTTGCCACATCCCGATTCGCCTACCAGCGCCAAGCGTTCGCCCGGCTGGAGCGCGAAGCTTACATCGTCAACCGCCTTGACAGTACCGGCGTCGGAATCGTAGTAAACCCGCAAGTTCCGAACGTCGATCGCGGGCAATCCGCTGTCCGATGAACCGAGCGAAGATTGCAGTTCCTCGATGGTTGACGGCAATCGCCGACGCGTCGGAGTTGTGTCGGTTGCTGTCGCGGTCATCTAGACGCGCCTCCGCAACCGAGGGTTTGCCCACTCGTCCATCCCGCGAGACAGCATGAACAACCCGACAAAAAGGATCACGATGACCACGATGGGTGGCACCCACCACCACCACCATCCATTGATCAGCGATGCGTACCAGATGTTGTGGTAGATCATCATTCCGAGCGTATTCGACGAAAAGTCACCCAGTCCCAAAACCTCGAGTCCGACGGATGCTAGGATCGCCGAGGATACCGCCAGCACGAAGTTGGCGACGATGAACGGCATCAGGTTGGGTATCAGTTCCCTCACTATCACTTCCGGCCCGCTCATGCCAGACAGCCGCGCCATTTCGACGTACGAACGCTGCTTCAACACCAATACTTGGGATCGGATCACGCGCGTCGGGCCGAGCCAAGACAGCATCGCGATGATTAACGCGAGCTGTATGAAGCTCATCTCACCGCCTCCCGCTTCGCGCCACGTGATCGCGATGATTATCAGGATCAGGATGCCGGGTATCGTCTGCAACGTGTCGACGATGAAGCGAATTAACGCGTCGATGATGCCTCCGTAGTAACCCGCGATGAAGGCGAGTAAGGTACCCGTCACCGTGCCGATTGACCCCGCGATTAAACCGATCAGTATCGTTTGCGGGATGCCTTCAGAGAACGACGCGAGGATGTCTTTGCCCAAGCGATCGGTGCCCAAAAGGTGTTGACGCGGTTCGTTGTCATACGCGAAGCAAAGCGTTCTGGGGTTCTCGGAGTCGTAGCAGGGATGCGGATTTTCGAACGACGGGCGGTTGTTCGGCGGCGCGAATGCTAAGTCTTTGGCGTCGTCCGGGTGCGTAACCAATGTGCCGAACGCCCAGAAAAGGATGATGATGAGTAGCAATACGACACCGCCGATAATCGACGGATTGCGTCGCGTGTATCTGGCGAGGCCTCGCAACTTGATCGCGAGACCATCCTGCGTCGGTGCTGCAACTGTGGGGTTCGCCGTAGCCATTTGGAATCAGGTTTGAGAGTTCACGCCGGGTTGTAGCTGATCCGGCGGTCAAGTAACGGGTAGATCAAGTCGATCACTAGCATGGCAAACGCGATCGCCACCACGATGATGAAGACCAACCCTTGGATCACGAAGTAATCGAAGCCAGAGATTGCGTCGTAGAGAACCAAGCCGACGCCCGGGTAAGCGAAAATCCGCTCGACGAGAATGGCGCCGGAGACGACGTGCGGCAACGTCAGAGCCAGCGCCGTAGTCTGCGGCAAGACGGCGTTTCGCACTGCGTAGCGGAAAAAAATCCGCACCTTCCGCAACCCTTTCGCCTCCGCCTGCAACATGTAGTCCTCGCCCTGCATCGTAATCATCATCGACCGCATCCCGAGCGCCCAGAATCCAACCGATGCCAAGATGATCGATAGCGCCGGCAAGAGCGAGTGCTTGATTACTTCTAACCAGAATCCGATATCGGACCAGTCTGGCAGCGTCGTCGATCCGAACCCACCCAGCAACGGTAACCACTTCAACTCGAACGCGAAGACGAATATCAGTAATAGCCCTAGCAGGTAGTAAGGCACCGCCGCCATGAGGAAGAACGGCGGGAAAATGATCTCGAATGCGACGCGCGGGCCGTACTGCGACGCGAGCAACGCGCCACCTAACGTGCCGATCGCGAACGCGAGCAACGTGGAGGTAAACAACAGTCCAATCGACCACGGCATCGCCTGTTGAATCAACTCGCCAACACGAGTCGGGTACAGGGTGATCGAGTGCCCAAGATCAAACCTTGCGATTTGGGATAAGTAAGAGAAGTATTGGACGATCAACGGCTTATCGAGGCCGAATTTCTTGTTGTAGGTGTCGATCAGGAATTGATAGTCCTCGGCGCGCGTGGTCACGCCTTCAGCCGCCAGCAATTCCAAGCGCGTCGAGATCGGGTCCTGCCCAGTGAAACGCGGCAGGAAGAAATTTAGCGAGGTCGCCACAAAGATCACCGCGACGAACATCCCCAAGCGTCTTGCAAGGTAATCGAGCGTCATGGTGTTCTCGTCAAGGCGTGTTTGAACCTGTGGTGTGGTACGAAACGGGGTCGATGCGCCGTGCCCCGTCTACAAGATACACGACACCCGCGACGGGAAGGAGAACATCGCGGGTGTCGTGTGCAAAGCTCTGGGCGCGCGGGCTACTCGTTGCCGGTCGCCTGGAGCTTCGAGAGGATGTACGGGAACCCGGTGTGCGGGTGGATACCGTTCATGTACGGCTCGTAACCCGGCGCGTCCGCGGGCCAACCGAGCCAGTAGTACTCGTTGCGTGTGACGCGGTTGAAGAACTCGAACAGCGGCACGTCCGGCAGATCGGTCAGCCAGATGCGAAGCGCTTCTTCCGTCAGGTCCAACACCTTGTCGATGTCAGGCTCTTCCGCCATCGAATTCACGATCGTGTCGTAATCAGGGTTCGAGTACGACCAACGGTTGCTCCCGGATTCGGTGGTGTACATCAACAGCGTGCGATAGACGTCACCCGTCTGCGAGCCGTTGTGTCCGACGAGCGTGCACTCGTAATCGCCACCTTTACCGTTGCGAGACCAGACGTCGGGCGGCTGCGCCCAAGACGACTCGATGCCGTGCTGTTCCAAGACCGCGGCGAGAACCGGGCCCAGGTCGGTGAAGTGTCCGGAGCCGATAATGTTGCACTTGATGGTGTCGCCATTGCCATCAGCCCAGATGCCATCGGAGTTCTTCGAGTAGCCGGCGCCTTCTAGCAGCGCGTCGCCGGCGTCCTTGCTGTAAACGCCGAGTTCGAACTCTTCAGCGAGCGGCTCCATCGCCTCGTTGACGTGCTCAAGACCCTTGTACTGCGGCCACGGCCACTTGTTAACGCGGCCCTTGTTCAGGTACGCCTGGGCATTGATGCGGTCACGGTCAAGGTACTTGCTGATCGCCTGACGGACGCTGACATCGTCGAGGTGCGGTTGCAGGTTGTTCAGGTGCAACGAGATCGGCCACCACGAAACCATGCCCCACTCACCTTCGGCATCGCGACCCGTGTAGGTCGTCGTCGACGGGTTTTCGCGCAGGATCGTCTCAACGGTGTCGACACGCAGGTCGTGCGTCTCGTCGATTTCGTTGTTGATCATCGCCTGCGCCAATCCAGTATCGTCGGCGATGTTGTAGAGCACGTATCGCTCGACCTGCGGCAAGTCGTGGAAACCGGTGCGGCATGCCCACCAGTCATCGCAATTGCGAACGCGGTCAAGAACTCGGCGGAAGTTGTCAGAGTAGGACAATCGCCACGGACCGGTTGAAACCGGGCCCGCGCCGTCGTTGTACGCATCGTATTCAGACCAGTTGACCTGGCTCCAAACGTGTTCAGGAACGATGTAAGTCCCAGAGTCACCCTTGTAGTTGACGACTTCGGCGTGGAAGCGCGGCGAGGAGAAGTTGAAGTGCACGACGACGGTCAGGTCATCGACGATTTCTGCTTCCTTGATGAAGGTCTGGAAGACACCGCCACCTCGGACTTCGCCGCCCAATTCGGCTAGCGTGTTGAAGGTGTAAGCCACATCTTCGGCGTTGAACGCTTCGCCGTCGTTCCAAGTGACGCCCTCGCGGAGCTTGTAGGTCAGCTGGGTAGCGTCGTCGTTGTACTCGAAACTGGTCGCGAGCCACGGGTAGACGTTGCCGTTCAAGCTGTCAGAGTAGAAAAGCGGCTCATGGAAGAACGCGACGCCCTTCTGGTGCGTGCCACCGATGGCGTAAGGGCTCCACATGCGGAGCGAAATACCGCCGCCGAAGCGCGTGCCGGTTACCATCGTGCGGTTTCTGGGAACACCAGAGACGACTTCGACTTCTTTGACGACTTCCTTCTCAACCTCAACCTCTTTGATGACCTCTTTTTCGACCTCGACTTCCTTGACCACCTCTTTCACCACTTCCACTTCCTTCTCGACGACGACGGTCTGGACGACGGTCTCACCAGCGACCTGGACCTCTTTCTCGACGACGACAGTCTGGATCACGGTTTCACCAGCGACCTGGACCTCTTTTTCGACGACGACAGTCTGGACCTCGGTAACTGGTACCTCGACCTGCTTCTCAACGACAACGGTTTGGATCACCGTCTCGCCCTGCACTTGAACCTCTTTCTCGACGACGACGGTTTGGATCACCGTCTCGCCACAGGCAAGGCTCAAGCCCAAGATTGCCAGTATTGGCAAGAGAGCGAGGCTCATCTTGGTTTTAGTCGGCATGAATTTCAAGTTTTGACCTCCATTTGGATCAGGGTTCAGAAAAGCCACACCCGCTCCGATGCGGCGCGCAATTCCCTCGCACGCGAAACGTGCAAATAACGACTCTAAATCTCACTGGTCATATCGTCAAACCAACGCTGCCGATTGCCGCATGTCGGGCATTGCGCGCCGACCGCGAGTTGGCAGAACTGGGGCGTGTTATACGCTGAAAATCTTGAGACGCCGCCAGCAATGATCGTTTTGGACCCATGCGGATAATCGCAGATTTGATAGGAATACGCCCTGCTGGGTTCTTCACACGCGCGTTGACGTTGATAGGCGCGGCGGCGATGATGACGGCTTTGATTGCGTGCACCGCGGCGGAGCCGACGCCCACTCCAGAACCGACGCCTACACCCCCTCCGCCAACAGCGACACCGCCTCCATCGTCAACCGAAAGCGGCGGACCGGAATCCGTCGCGGAGATGTTGGCGTCGCCCGTAGAGCCGTTCACGAATATCGCCCCGTTGGTCCTGGTTGATCCGGACACCGGCGAAGACCTCTGGATGATCGAGAACCGACATCCGGGCGTTGCGATCTTCGATTATGACCGCGACGGTGACATGGATTTTTACGTGACTTCTGCCGAATCGGACGCGCTGTTGCCGGACACGACCGGCGGTCCGAATCGGCTGTTCCGCAACGAAGGCGGTCACCTCTACAGAGAGGTCGCGGAAGCGGCCGGCGTGGACCTGCCGGTTGCGAACAGCACCGGCGTCGCGGCTTGCGACATCGACAACGATGGCTACCAAGATCTCTATGTCGCGTCCTACGGTCGAATCGGCGACAACCTCGATTACCGCGCCGCCCGTTTCTACTCGAATCTGCCTGCCATCATCAAAGACCGACTCTTCCGCAATAACGGCGATGGCACGTTTGAGGAGATCACCGAATCCGCATTGGGCGATGCCGCCAATCTGCGATCCGGTTTCAGTGTCGGTTGTGCCGACGTCAACAATGACGGTTGGATCGACATCTTCATCAGCAACCGCGTCGATCAAGATTTCCTCTGGTTCAACCGCCCCGACCATCATGGGCATTACAACGTCCTGTATCTGAACAATGGCGATCTGACGTTCTCGGACATCACCGAAGAAGCGGGCCTGCGATACGGCCCGATTCTGATGCGCGACCCGTTTGGCGACGATATCGGCTGGCCGGACCCTCAGACTGGCGAAATCGTGCCCGGCTACAACCCGGACCTCATCGACGCGTCGGGCGAGAACGTTGGCGAACCGACGGGACAGACGCTCGCCGCGCTGTTCTTCGACCACGATGATGACGGCGACGCTGACCTGTGGCTGGCGGACGACGGCAGCCGATTGAAGGTGTTCCGTAACGATTCGACCGAAACCGATGTCAAATTCACGCAGATAAGTCGGGCGATGGGGGTCGATATGATGGGCGCGTGGATGGGGTTCGCGTTGGGCGATTACGACAGCGACCTCGATCTCGACGTCTTTGTGACCAACATCGGCTATCACCCGCTGACCCGTGAAGCGCCTACCGTTCCATCTGGCGATTGTGCCTATGGCCATCAATACGGCTGGGGAACGTGTTTCCACTTTCTGCTTCGTAACGATGGTGTCCGAGAGGTGGAAGGCGTCGGAACTGTGGGCGTGTTCAACGACATCGCTGGGGCGACGTACGTTGAAGCGAACCGCGTAATGCCTCCGATGGCGTTGGATCCGACGCAGATCAGAGATGATTGGCAAGTGCCGACCGGTCTCGCCGCCTATGATTTCGGGTTCGGAACGGTGTTTTTCGATTACGAGAATGACGGCGACCAGGACCTGTATTGGCTTGGTGCGATGTCGGATCGCGGCGAAGCGCCGAGCGGGCACCTCTTTCCCGGTGCGGGCCGGATGCTCAGGGGCAACGGCGCGGGTGATTTCCAAGACATCACGGTCGAAGCGCGATTGCTAGACATATTGGGCGTCGACTACTCGGTGCTTGATCCCGACGACCCGAATTTCGACCGCGCCGACCAACGCATCAGCCCCGCGTTCCATGAAAACGGTAAAGGCCTTGCGAAAGGCGATCTGAACGGCGACGGCTATATCGACCTGATCGGAACCAACAGCAACGGTTGCCGATTGGTGGGTCAAAACGAGTGCAACTGGGAGGCCGGGCCGCTCTTTATGTGGATGAACGCTGGCGGTGATCAGAGCTGGTTGACGATCAGGTTGATCGGCGGAATGGCAAACGGTGACAGTGGAAGCAACGCGGATGGGATAGGTGCACGCGTCTTCGTCGAGTACTCGAACCCCGCAGGTACGACTGGTCAGCAGGTTCAGGAACTGTCCGGCAGCACCACCTTCCTTTCGATGAATAGCTTGGAATTAACATACGGGCTCGGAGATGCGGATAGCGTTGACAAAATCAGGATCGAGTGGCCGAGCGGTACCGAACAGATCGTTGAAAACGTCGCGGTAAACCAACGCATCGAGATAACCGAAGGTCAACCTTTCAATTAACCTTTTGCTATCCCTCAATCACTGGAACACCCCTCTTGCTTCAACCACCCATTCCCGACAATCTTGATCCGCAGATCGAACGCGCCATTGCGATGACTCGGATCATCCGTCCGCCACGTCGCGCTCTATCGACTTTCGGATCAACGGTCATTCATTATCACGTCGTCTCGCAACCGGTCTACGAAGGCATCTTCGAGGAAGAGCACAAAGACACCGTGATCCGTCACGGTCTGGTGCGTGCCGACCGACCGCAGATCGTGACGCCCGGCTACCTTTCTCGATCTGAGGGATTTGGTCAAGAGGCGTCTGACTACTTGGAGTTTCTGACGAATCGGTTCGGATCCGATTCCGCAGGGCTTCTCTACAAGTACAAGAACGAACCTCAATCGACGGACACTGTCGCCGGTGACCCGATGGAGGTTGCCGCCAAGATGCGCGACGAAATCGAGCGTGAGGATAAGCCGCTGCATACGGTTTTGCTCGGCGTCGATGAGCTGTGGGACGTCTCGGTGATGAAGTTCATCTACGAGTTCACGAACCAGTCTGCGAAGTCCAACTTTAGCGATTTGAACGAACGGAACCTCTTCGACGATGAAGGCGGCGTTCCGCGGGATGCGCGTTTGCGAATCGAAGACCTGTTGTTGCGCGCCCAACGCCGTGAGATCGATCCGTCGGACGTGCACGAGGAACTGATGCGCTGGGGCTTGTTCGAGGAATACCAGGAGCGCTTCTTCCGGCTGTTTCGACGCGATAGTTAATATCAACAGTCACGCACCTCGACGCCGGCCGCGATCATCTCGTCAATCGCCGCTTGGGAGTCGCCGGGCTCTAGATCGACGCCTTTCATGCAGTTGCGGTAGATGATGGTCTCGTAACCTCGCCGACGCGCATCCAACGCTGTCTCTTTGACGCAGTAATCGGTAGCGATTCCGACGACGTGCACCGTCAGCACGTCTTTGTCGCGGAGAATCGAATCTAGTGCGGTGTCGGATTCTTTTCCCGTTTCCGGGTCGCGAACCAAAAATCCCGAGTAACCATCTTCACCGCCGGTCCCTTTTCGCACAAACTCGGCATCGGACGCGATGACCAGATCGGGAAAAAGTTCCGATCCCCAAGTATCACCGACGCAGTGGACGGGCCAGATACCGCCGTCTTTCGCGAAATGCGGTGTTATCTCTGGGTGCCAATCCTGGGTGTAGACGACGAGTCGCTGCTGTGCTTCAGACGCGGCGATCATTTCGTTGATGTTCGGCACTACCGACGGCGCATCGGTGACGTAGAGATTGCCGTGCGGATCGACGAAATCGTTTTGCACGTCGACCACAATGAGTGCGGCTTTGGAATCGGTCATTTTGGCATCCTCACTCGTTCACAGGATCACTATTGAGTGCCAAGTATCGCGTATCCTATTTGAAGCGCATCGAAAATCGATGGGTATTCACGGAACCGAACGAAAGGCAATCGGAGATGTCAGGACGATACAAAGCGGCGATCGTGGGTTGTGGCGGGATCGCTACCGCCCACATGGACGGCTACTCAATGGTGGACGACATCGATGTCGTTGCTTGCGTAGACCCGATCCCGGAAGCGCGCCAGATGTACATGGACGACTGGGGCATCCCAAAGTCCTACGCCACATTGGAGGAATGCGCTTACGACGCCGAACCGGACATCGTTAGCATCTGCACGTGGCATCTGCTCCACGATCCGTTGACCGTCGAAGCGGCCGGTTACCCGTCGATCAAAGGGATCATCTGCGAGAAACCGATGGCAATCGGCATGGGCCGCGCCAACCGGATGGTCGAGGCATGCGACGCCAACGATGTAAAGCTGGTAATCAGCCATCAGCGTCGATTTACACCCGGATGGAACAAAGCGAAAGAGCTCGTCGAAGCGGGGGCGATCGGCATTCCGCTGCGCGCCGACATCAGAGTGAAGGAAGGGCTCGCCAACTGGGCTACTCACTCGATAGACGGCGCGAAGTTCATCCTCGGCGACCCAAAGCCGCGTTGGGTGATGGGCGCTGTCCAACGGACCACTGATCGCTTTGAACGGAACACGCCGATTGAGGACGCGTGCATCGGACTCGCAATGTTCGACGATCCATTGCAGTTCTTCATCCAATCCGACCTTTGGGACAACGACTGCGATGCGGGCAAGTTCCTGATCCGCGGCACGGAGGGAATGTTGCATGTCCGCGAAACGATCTTGAAGCTGTTCAACGCTGAAACGAACGGTTGGGCAGACATTGATCTCAATCTCGCCGAAGGAGACCGTGCGATAGGCGGCAACATGAACGCCAAACAGGCGCAAGAGCTAGTCGAATGGCTGGATGGCGGTCCGGAACACCGCAATGCGGGACACATCGCCCGCGATACCGTCGAGATCATGATGGCGATGTACGAATCGGCACGCCAGAACAAGGTCATCGACCTGCCGATCAAAGAGCAGGAATACCCACTCGAACTGATGATGGATGAAGGCAAGGTCAGCGTTGAGACCCCGGGACGTTACGACATCCGCGGTTTCCTCGACCGTAGCAACATCGACGAGGCACGCTACAAGCAACTCAAAGACGACGGCGTGAGTCATCATCAGATCATGCGCATCCTGCACGACGAAATGGCGCGCGGCTGATCGTCGAGACGCGAGAAACGATGTCGGGATTGCCCGAGCTAGTCGTTGGTCGAATCCGCTGATTTTCCGGTGGATGCGGAGATTAGCTGCCCTATTCTCCGCATATTTGCGGTGATTATCTCCAAGATGCGGTGAATATGACGTATAATCTACGCACATGTTGCGGAGAATATACATACACGAGCTGGACGACTGGCCCCACTTCACTTGGCGCGAACACGAGTTAATCGAGCGATTGGCGTCCGTACGACACCAACAAGGGGTCTTGCTAGGACGCATGGACGCGATCGGATTCGACCTAAGGCAAGAGGCCGAGTTGAATGCCATCAGCGATGGAGTCGTTAAAACCAGCGAGATCGAGGGCGAAATCCTCAATCCTGACGAAGTTCGCTCTTCCGTCGCATCACGCCTCGGAATCGACATCGGCGGTGTGTTGCCGACGCGGCGTGACGTTGAAGGCATCGTCGATCTGTTGATCGATGCGACTGCGCGCTGCACTGAACCATTAACCACCGAGCGGCTCTTCGCTTGGCACGCTCTATTGTTCCCCTATGGATGGAACAACGCAGGTCGATTGACTGTCGGAGGTTGGCGTCAGCCAGGCAGAGGACCGATGCAGGTCATATCTGGACCTAGCGGCAGGGAGCGGGTGCATTTCGAAGCCCCGTCTGAAGACCGACTCGATGGCGAAATCGAGGCGTTCTCGGATTGGTTTAACGCATCTGACGGCACTGATGATGTCTTGAAGGCGGCACTCGCACATTTATGGTTCGTCACGATCCACCCGTTCGACGATGGGAACGGTCGCATCGCGCGGGCGATCGCAGATATGAAACTCGCCAAATCGGACGGCATCTCACAACGCTTCTACAGCATGAGTTCGCAGATACGCAAAGAGCGAGCGCAGTATTATCGCATCCTTGAACGCACTCAAAAGGGCGCGATGGACGTAACCGACTGGATGGTCTGGTTCTTAGATTGCCTTGGACGATCCATTGAAAATGCGCAGCACACTCTCGCCACGGCGATTGACAGAGTGCGGTTCTGGAACCACGTCTCTGAGGTGCCACTCAACGATCGCCAGCGCAAGGTGCTGAGACGGTTACTCAACGGTTTTCAAGGCAAACTCACGACTTCAAAGTGGGCCAAGCTGACGAAATGCTCACAGGACACCGCGCTCAGAGATATCTCCGCGCTGGTCGACTACGGTGTGCTTGTTCGCAGCCAGTCCGGCGGACGGAGTACGAGCTACGACTTGGTCGGGATTTCGACGTAAGTCTACCGCCCAAGTCTCGAGTGCCGGCATCGTACGGCGCTCGAGACTGATTCTGATCGGCTTACTGGCTACTCGGCATCTTTGAGTAGATGTGATGGGCTAGACGCCCGATCGGCATCGATTGTAGCCAAATCTTGCCACGTCCTTCAAGGGTGGCAAGGAACAGACCTTCACCGCCGGCGAGCATCGACTTGAGGTCGCCGGCGCGTTGGATGTCGTATTTGATGCCTTCTTGGAACGCGACGATACATCCGGAATCGACGCGCAGGGTTTCGCCCCGGAGTTCGCGTTCGATTATCGTGCCGCCGGCCGACATGAAGATGTGGCCGTTGCCCTGCACTTTTTGGAGAATGAAGCCCTCTCCGCCGAAAAATCCAGCGCCAAGGTTGCGTTGGAACGCGACGGTGATACCGGTGTCAGGGGAGCCGCAAAGGAATGCGTCGCGTTGCGCCAAGACGGTACCGCCGAGATCGCCGAGATTGATCGAGACGATCTTGCCCGGAGCCTCGGACGAGAAGGCCATGATGCTGCTGTGGTTGCTCGCGTTCGTGAAGTGTGTAACGAACGCGCTCTCGCCGGCTAGCATTCTCGCGCCCGCGTTCATGATGTTGCCGAGAAGACCGCCACCTGCGCCCGGGCGTCTGCCTACTTTAGATTCGAACTCGATGCCCGGCTCCATGTACATCATCGCGCCCGCCTCGCCGATGATCTCTTCGCCCGGTGCCAAGCGAATCTCAAGCATCGGCAGATCGTCGCCGATGATGCGGTACTGAAAGTCGCCGGCGTTCACCACTTCGGACGATGGGTTAGCTGTAGTCATCTTTAGTCAGTTCCTTTCGTTGCGCTTGAGTTCAGTTATACATTTCGACGGTGATGCGAAACCTAAGTCACGCGCCGACGGTGGTCTCGCTCAAAGCGTCGTACACCATATTTGGATAGTCACGGCGGAAGCCGACTTTTGCCAGGAGCGGCGCGGACGACGATTCGATGACGCGTTTGCCGTTCCACGATTTCACGACGCACCGCCTCGTTGAAGACGTCGCCGCGTTCGTTTTCGCGTAAGCTCGTAGCGCGCGTTCGATGTCCCCGTCAGATGCACCTGCCGTCTCGATGTTCGCGCCGTCGGAACTGGCAGCGATGATGGGTGATCCGTCGATGAACACGATCCGTCTGCCGGCGATGCGGGGCGCCTCAAGCAGCTTTGCCGCGCTCGAACGCGAAACGGACGCCAACCGGCGGTCGAAAACATAAGCAGGGTCGGTAGCGGAAACGACGGAGGCGGTCGATTCGGTCGCGGAGTCACTTTGCGACCGCATCAGATCGACGAATTCTGTTGTTGCGAATTGGACGCCGGGCAAGCCTTCGACAAAGTAGCCTCGTCGGACGGTACCGCGCAGTTCCATCAGGTTTAGCGCAGCTTGGATGGGTCGCCAATCCCAACCTAGCGCGTCGGATTCGATTGCCCGCCTAGTTACAACGCCGTGCCGCGCCAATAGCTTCTCGGCCCGTATGCGAGCAAGCGTTTCGTCCGATTGATTTGGTCCCAAAAACGAAAACCGCAACGTTGCCGACCAGTTTGCACCGGGTACCAAAATTCCCTGATTGTGTCGGTATCGCTCGGCGAATTGACGGCGCATCGATCGTCTGCCGCCGCGTCGGCGAGGTGGTGCCGGAGGAATGGGATGGTCAGTCCCGTTTCGGTTGTTGTTCAACGAGGACCGAGATATCGCCATCGCGATGGACCATCGATCCGCGGTTACCAATCCACGCAGAGCCAAATCTCGGATCGCGTCGGTTAACTGCGACGGCGACGTGCTTTCGACTCCCGCAAGTATCGTCTCTGAATCTACGATCCCCTCACTGGCAATGAATTCGTGGAGTACCTGCAATTCGCTAGGCAGTTGTTCCGATCCAGCCAAGATCGCGTCAAGTGTCGGTTGCGACAGGTATGCTCTAGCGTCTCCCAGATTTACAAGGGTGATGGAAATTCCTTCGCGCTTCGGATCTTGACAAAATACCCAACGGAATTCGCCGTCCTCGATCAATGCTTCTAGCTCTGTTGACCTGAATCCGTCAACACGCGCCGGCAACACGTTGCTGGTCCAACTCTCCGCTCGGATCGGGACGCCGGCCAACCGCTCAATTGCGGATGATGTGGTGTCTTCGGACGATGCTCCAGTTAAACGCGAGATGTCGTGCAGTTTGAGCAGACCGGCTTGGTAGTCGATTGGGTCAGACGGCTTAACCTCCGACCTCAAGATGGCGAGGGTTCGCTCTTGGATCTTTGCGAGCATCGCCAGATCGAGCCACTCTTCGACGCCTGAATCGCTGAAGTACCCGGACGCCGCGGTGGCATCGGACATCATCTCGTCCAATGCATCGATGATTGCTGCAGAATTTATCGGGTATCGGCTTTGCAACACCGGCAACGAGACTGGTCCGCTCCGCGCTAAGAATCTTGCGACTACTCTTCTGACCGCGCCGTAATCCGCTGGCTCCAAGATCGCAGCCATATACTCCGGCTCCAACATCGCGGATATCCACCGGCCCTCGCGCTTTCCATCAACGTCAAATGTGATCAACACGACACGCCCCGCGGATTCCAATTCACGAAGCCAAGATTCCCAATCGCCGTCGCACCGATCCCCGATCTCTGCTTCGGTCAAGTCACCGAGCTCGGAGAATAGCTGAGCCAATTCCGTGATCGTCCTCGCTCTGGCGCCGGTTGCCAGACGGCTGGCTAAAGACGCTACCTCGTCGATCGCGTCGCGTCGTAGCAGACCTGTCGATTCCGGTTTCCTGAACAGCTCCGCCAACGCGTCTCGGTCGATGTTTAGAGTCTGCAAACTGCGTTCGGCTTTGGGGGTATCCCACTGATACATCCAAAAACCGATGAAGTTGTAGTCCAATGCCCGCGCAACTGGTGACGGCACGTCCGACGCGACGTGTTTAACTTCGATATCGCCGTTCGCAATGTTGTCAAGAACGCGTTCCAGGCCGGGCATGTCCATGAAGTCTTCGAGCGCGTCGCGGTAGCTCTCTAGGACAATCGGGAAATCAGGGAAAGATTTCGCGATTGCGAGCAGGTCTTTCGCTCTCAATCTTTGCAGCCAGAAAGGCGTACGTCGAAACTGACCCGGGCTCGGAAGGAGCATTGCTCGATACGCGTTCTGACGAAAAACCGCACCAAAAAGTGGCGAGTCGATCAAGCCATCAAGGATGTGTTCCTTCGCTTGATCACTGGTCATTTCGCCGATGAACTCGATTGGTGTTTCGTCGTCGGATTGCGGCAATCTGAACATGAAACCGTCGTCGGAAACCTGCACTTCCGGTTCGACCTTTTTCCGGCGCAACAGCTCGCGCCCGATTGCCACCGACCACGGTCCGTTGATGCGTCCGCCGAAGGGTGAATGTACGACGATGCGCGTGTCGCCAATCGAGTCTTGATAGGTCTCGACGATGATGGTTTTGTGCGACGAGATGTCGCCCGACCATCGAACCTGCCGCCGCACGTAGTCGATGATCTGCCGAGCACCGGTGTCGTCCACCGGGTACTCGTTCCGCAACCAACGGACGACGTCAGACGGCGCGGTTTCGTCATCGACGTGAGGTTTGATCCTTTCTGCAGCTTCGGCGCGGAAACGCGCTAGGGTCTGCGATAGATCGAGTGGGCGCCACGGGAAGTCGCCGCGCCAGAACGGCATTCTCGGTGCGGCACCGGGGGCCGGTTCGGCGATAACACGATCATCTTCGATCTTGGACACTCGCCAAACCTGACTGCCCAACATGAAGGCATCGCCCTCGCCAGATTCGAAAACGAACTCTTCGTCTAACTCGCCGATCCTCGTTTTGTGATCGGGCAAGACGACTGAAAACGCGCCACGATCGACGATCGCGCCGCCATTGCTGATGGCGAGCATTCGAGTGCCCGGCAACGCTTGCAAAATGTCCCGCGTCTGGTCCCAATGAATGCGCGCCCTGAGCGAGCTGAAAAGTTCACGGGGATAGTGCCCAGACACCAGTTTTACTGCGCCGAGGTAGCTGGAATAATCAAGGTCACGATACGGGTACGCGCCTTTGACGACCTGATAGAGGGCATGAACATCCCAATCTTGAACGGAAACCGCGGCGACGATCTGTTGCGCGAGGACATCGAGCGAATTCGTCGGTACGACCACCTCTTCGACGCGTCGTTCCTGCATACCTTTGGCAACGACAACGGCTTCCATAAGGTCTTCAGGGTGCGTCGCGTAGATTTTGCCGACACTGGTCTCGCCGACGCTGTGCCCCGCTCGCCCTACCCGTTGCAATCCTTGCGTGACGGTCTTTGGAGATTGAAGCTGTACGACGAGATCGATGCTTCCGATGTCGATGCCGAGTTCGAGGGAACTGGTGCCGACCAACGCGGGCAATTCGCCAGCTTTCAACTGCTCTTCGATATCGCGGCGCATCGTGTCGGAGAGGCTGCCGTGATGCGCCAAGAACGGGCCATCATCGACGCCAGCACCGATAAAACCACTTCCAACCGCATTCGATTCGTCCGCGCCGCGAATCCTTGCATCGTGCCCGGCGTTCAGTCGATCGGCAGTGTTCTCAGCCTGCCTTCGACTGTTGGTAAAGACCAACGTCGTGTCATGCTGATCGATGTCGTCCAAAACAGTGGGTATCAATTTCGGCCAGAGGGAACCCGGATCGGCGCCGGGCGATTCCGCCATGCCGTGAACGCTGATCTCGATGCGCTTTGATCCCGGACAATCGACGATGGCGACGTTGCGGGGCCGCGCTTTGGCGTCTATGCCGTTTTCGTTCTGTACTTCGACGGTCTGTCCCCCCAATAGGCGTGCGACCTCCGAAAGCGGACGCTGTGTCGCGGAAAGTCCGATGCGCTGAAACTTCGGGGCGATCTGTTCAAGGCGTTCCAGCGTGATGCTGAGGTGAACACCGCGCTTGTTGGCGCACAGCGTGTGAATCTCGTCTACGATCACTGTTTCGACCGTGCCGAGCATCGCCCGCGCTCGCGGAGAGGTGAGGATGAGATACAGCGATTCTGGCGTGGTGATGAGGATGTGCGGTGGATTTCGCACCATCCGGGCGCGCTCGTTCGACGGCGTATCTCCGGTGCGGACCTCCGCACGGACTTCAGGCACTTCAATTCCCATCGCGGCTGCCTGATGCTCGATACCGCGCATCGGGTCTCGCAAGTTGCGTTCGACGTCGTATCCGAGGGCTTTGAGGGGCGAAATGTAAAGCGTGCGGACGCCCTTGCGGTTTGGGGTTGAAGTTTCGTTATAGAGCCCGTCCAACGCGGATAGGAACGCGGCCAAGGTCTTGCCCGATCCGGTCGGCGAATGGATCAAGACATTCTCACCGCGTATGATGCGCGGCCAGGCTTCACGCTGCGGTTCGGTCGGCGATCCGTGGGTTGTGCGGAACCATCTCGCCACAGGTTCGCTGAAAACGTCCAACGGGTCCGCGATCGCGGATTCGGCGTGTCTTGGCGCGGAGACCATTGTGAGATACCGTGTTCAGCGTCCCGATCTGATCGGATCGTTACCAGAACAGTCGATCAATCTTCGCGTCAGTCTGAACGGTTCCAAAGGTATCTCGCAGTTGAGAGCGCGAGCACTACGAAGAGCGAATCCATCATCGGGAAGTAAATCAGGTGCGACGTTACCGCGTCGCCCGTCTCACTCTCCGGGTCGAGGGTCCAGAACCACTCCCAAAAGAACAGCATCGTGAGCACGATCGAACCGTAAAACACGAAGGATGTTCGCAGGTATTCCAACATGTCGGGATCGTCCCCCAACTTGCGGCGTCGATACAGTCCTAGGGCTAGCACGACAACCACGCCAACCGCCATAAAGTAGTTGAGGATTTGCCAGTGCGGATATTCGGCTGATCCATCGTGATACAGCGGTGTAATAATCAAGAGCGTGAACGCCGCCAACGCTATGAGAGCGAGGTAAACCGCGACAACTCGTCTCAAAATATCCATGGTCCCGTTTCCTCCTTAGAACTAAACCGATTTACCGATATGTTACGTGTCGGTCGAACAAGGTTCACCGATAGACCTGCCCATTCCTGAGTACCGGCGCATCTACCAAAGCTCCATCGAATCTTCGAATAGCACCCTTAACTCTTCCGCACCGGTGGGACGCGGCGCCAATTTGGTTACGCGGTGTTGAGGCAACGTACCGGTTACGAACGCGTCGATGTCTGTCGAGTCGTAGCCGACGCCGGACAAACCGTTCGGCATGTCGAGGTCGCGTAGGAGTTGGACGATCTGAGCGGACAAAACCTCGCCAGTGTCCTCATCGTCGATATCTTTCACATCGGCACCCATCAATCGTGCAGCCTCGCGGTGACGCGTCGGATTGGCAGACGCGGTGTAACGGAAGACAGCGGGAGCGTTCAAAATGACCGAGAGTCCGTGCGGGATGATCGGATGGTCCGTCGGATAGCCATCGGGTTGGAAATCTCTGGCGTTGCCGGCGACCGGGTAGGACATGCCGTGCGGAAGATGGACTCCGGCGGTACCGAAACCTACACCCGCTGCTGTCGCGGCTAGGCACATGTTGGCGCGCGCCTCGTCGTCTTCACTGTCGGCGACGGCGCGGCGGATGTTTTGAGATACGATCTCGATGGCTTTCGCTGCCCACACGTCGCTCATCGGGTTCGATCCTTGGTACGCAGGACGATGCGCCGGATCGACCGGTGCTTCGCGGTGCGTAAACGGCAACGCGGTGTACGACTCTAGCCCGTGGCACAACACGTCGAAACCGCTGAATGCCGCGACGTTCGCGGGCATAGACCTAGTGTTCTCAGGATCGACCAATCCCATATTCGGTTTGAGCGCGCGGTTGGCGATACCAGTCTTAGCGTGCAATTCCTCCATGTCGAAAATGGCGACCCCAGAAGTCTCGCTCCCGGTGCCGGCGGTAGTAGGAACTGCGATCAACGGCATTAGCGCGCCGGGAACGGGGGTGCCGCGTCCGATCGGCGCGTTCACGTATTCGAGGAAATCGGCGGGGTACGTGTTGTACAGGTTCGCCGCTTTCGCAGTGTCCATCACCGATCCGCCACCAACCGCGACAAAACCGTCGAAATCGCCGCGTTCTGCGAAACGGATCGCGTCGGAGAACGATGCGTCATTAGGTTCAATTCGGACATCGGGATAAACGACGAAGTTAATGCCTTCGTCATTCAGCGACTGGAGCGAAACGGTTAAGGCGTTGGAATCGAGCAAGGAGTGATCGGTAAGGACCATCGCACGTTTGACGCCGAGTCGTTTCATCTCGAAACCGAGTTCCGCGGTCACGCCGAATCCGAACTTGATGCTCGCCGCATCCATCGCGAACGCGGTCTCTAGCTCTGTAGACATCCTTATCCTCCGCTCGATGCTCGACAGGTTTCACGTCTTCGCCGCCGACGGTTAAAGTATGCACCAACGCAGCAATGGGCTAGCGTTACGCCCGGTTACAATCTGGGCGCGAAATCCCCAACGTCATATCGCTGAGTACTCAACGCGGAACATTACGCGTGAAGGGACAAAGCCCAACGTTTCGCATATGTCGTTCCGAAGAGAACTGAACGTCGACCTTTACGAGTTGACGATGGCGCAGGTCTATTGGCGGCGCGGCATTGACGGATGCGCCACCTTTAGCCTGTTCTTCCGCGGCTACCCGAAAGATCGCGGCTACTACATCGCTTGCGGCATCGACCCCGTTTTGGAGTTCTTGGAAGGTTTCAGGTTTGTTCAAGCCGAGATTGACGCTATTCGAGCAACGACTCCGCTCGCGGATGAGTTCATCGATTCGCTAGTCGCGCTGCGGTTCCGCGGCGAAGTCCGAGCCGTGCAAGAAGGATCAATCGTGTTCGCTGATGAGCCGGTTTTGGAGGTGACCGCCGACGTGATGGAAGCGCAGATCGTCGAGACGATTTTGTTGAACACGATTACGACCGCTACCCTCTTGGCTACCAAAGCTTCGCGCATCGTGTCGACGGCGGCAGGCCGTCCAGTCGTGGATTTCGGTTCACGGCGCACACACGGCGAGGATGCCGCGATGCAGGCGGCGCGTTCGGGTTACATCGCCGGATTCGCGGGTACGAGCAACGTAAAAGCGGCGGCGAGGTTCGGCATTCCCGCCGTGGGAACTATGGCGCACTCGTTCGTCCAGACTTTCGACGACGAGCGCGCAGCTTTCGAGGCGTATGTCCGCGAGTTTCCGGACGCGTCGACGCTGTTAGTCGATACTTACGACACGATGGCCGGCGTGGCGAACGCGGTACGAGTTGCCCGGCAAGCGCAGGCGCGCGGCGCGAGTGTCGGTGCGATCCGTTTAGATAGCGGGGATTTTGCCGAACTATCGCGATCGGCGCGGGCGATGCTCGATGCGGCCGGATTGCACGATGTACGGATTTTGGCGAGTGGCGGATTGGACGAACACAGCATTGCAGAGTTAGTCTCATCAGGCGCGCCGATCGACGCGTTCGGTGTCGGCACGCGCTACGGCACCAGCGCAGATGCGCCTTTCATCGATTCGGTCTATAAGTTGGTCGAGCTTGACAGTCGGCCAATCGTTAAACTAAGTTCAGGCAAACAGACGCATCCATGGTCGAAACAGGTTTATCGTCGGCTCCGAGATGGCATCATGACGGGAGACCTGTTGACAAGGTCAATATCGCCGATGCCGAAAGATTACCCTCACGCGATGCTACGTACGGTGATGAAGGACGGACGGCGATTGAAAGCACCAGAGCCGATCGATGAGGTGCGAGACCGTGTCGCTTCAAATCTCGCAACACTTCCGGACCGATATCGCAAAATCAGCAACCCTTACCGATACCCTGTTGAGTATTCTCCAGAACTAGATATTCCGAACTGAACGCGCACAGCAGATAGGCGGTGAATCGAGATGTCCGAATCGTCAATACCGACACATGCGAGAGTGGTGGTCATCGGCGCTGGGATCGCAGGTTGCAGCGTTTCCTATCATCTAACGCAACTGGGTTGGCGAGACATCGTCGTACTCGATCAGGGGCCACTGTTCGAGACGGGTGGTTCTACTTCGCACGCGCCGGGGTTGGTGTTTCAGATCAACCCGTCGAAGACGATGTCCAGCTTTGCTCGTTACACCGTCGATCTCTGGTCCGAAATGACCCTCGGCGGCGAACCGTGTGCGAACCCGGTCGGCAGTCTTGAGCTCGCTTGGACACCTCAGCGTCTGCGTGATTTGGATCGGAAAGCGGGATTAGGGCGCAGTTGGGGTATCGAGGCGCAAGTGATCAGTCCGCAAGAGACGCGCGAGTTCGTTCCCGCGCTAACGGATCGCATCTTGGGCGCGC
Organism: Dehalococcoidia bacterium; assembly: GCA_963662485.1. Taxonomy (GTDB): domain Bacteria; phylum Chloroflexota; class Dehalococcoidia; order Lucifugimonadales; family Lucifugimonadaceae; genus Bin127. Next base: position 1,713,244 of record OY759581.1, read on the forward strand.
TTCACGTGCCTTCCGATATCCAAACGCAAGCGACTCGCCCGGCGGAAGCCATGGCTCGCGCCGCGATGCAGCAAGGCGCATCGTTCCATGGCGGTGTAAAAGTCGTCGGCTTTGACATCTCCGAAGGGCGTATTGCCGGCGTCCGCACGACTCACGGCGACATCAAGACCGATATCGTGGTGTCAGCGGTCGGAATCTGGGCGCCACGAGTCGGCGCCTTGGCGGACGTCTCGATCCCGTTGTCCCCGATGCAACACATCTACGCCGTCACGACACCGATCGCGGAGTTAGCGGGTGCCACCAAAGAAGTTGAGCAGCCTATAGTGCGGCACCAAGACCGATCGCTGTATTTGCGCCAACATGGCGATAGCTACGGCATCGGATCGTATTTCCACGAGCCTTTGGTTCTCGATGCTGATGAGATTCTGGAGCACGATGAAGCACCGATCGCGCCAGCGGAGATGGATTTCACACCAGAACTTTTCGACGCTGCGTTTGAAGCCGCGGGTGAGTTGGTGCCGGGCATCAAAGGCGCGGGTTTGACCCGTAAATTCAACGGTCTGTTCTCGTTCAACCAAGACGGATTCCCAGTACTTGGTGAAGCGCCGAATCTGCCCGGTTTCTGGTCCGCGCAGGCGGTGTGGATCACCCATGCCGGCGGTGTCGGAAAAGCGGTCGCCGAATGGATTGTTGAGGGTGAACCGACAACCGACCTTCGCGAGTGCGACATTTCTCGTTTCCACCCCCACGCTCACAGCCGGTCGTACATCCGGGCCCGCGCGGCGCAGCAGTACCGAGAGGTGTATGACATCATCCACCCGTTACAGCAGATCACATCACCCCGTGATCTGCGCGTGACTCCGTTTCACGCACGCCACAAGGAACTCGGTGCGGTGTTTTTCGAGGATTCCGGCTGGGAACGACCGCGTTGGTTTGGCGCGAACGATGATCTTGACGGCTTCGACACGATCGCAGGAGTCTTGCGTGATGGATGGGAAGCGAGGGAATGGTCGCCGACAATCGCCAAAGAGCACGCGGCGACGCGAGAGCGTGTCGCGATGTTCGATCTCACACCGTTCGCGAAATTCGAGGTCACCGGATCGGGCGCACTTGCCGCGTTGCAGAAAATCGCCGCCAATCAGTTGGATCGACCTGTCGGTTCCATCATCTACACACCGATGCTCACGAAGCGCGGAGGCATCAAATGCGACCTCACGATCACGCGGTTAGAGGAGTCGCGATTCCTGATCGTGACGGGCGGTTCGATGGGCTTGCATGATCTCCGTTGGATCAGATCCCATCTGCCCGATGACGGTTCGGTCTCGGTCAACGACGTTTCGGCGAGCCTCTGCTGTATCGGTCTATGGGGACCCAGAGCGCGAGACCTGTTGCAACTGGTCACGGATGACGACGTTTCCAACGAATCGCTTCCTTACCTGAGGTCGAAGTCAATCACGATAAGCGATATCCCAGCCATGGCATTCCGCATTTCGTACGTGGGTGAGCTCGGATGGGAGATTTACGTCTCTGTCGAACACGGTCTCCGCTTGTGGGATGCGCTTTGGGATGCTGGCGAATCGCTCGGTGTCGTGGCGGCGGGTTCCGGCGCGTTCGACTCGCTCCGTCTCGAAAAGGGATATCGGCTATGGGGCAACGACATCCATACCGAGTACAACCCGAACGAGGCTGGCATCGGATTCGCAGTCTCGAACCGCAAAGGTGACTTCATCGGGAAAACTGCACTTGAAGACGCCCACGGCAAGGGAACCGACATCAAGCTTTGCTGTCTGACTCTGGACGATCCCGAGCGCGTCGTGATGGGCAAAGAGCCGATACTTGATGGCAATCGCACCTTGGGTTACGTTACGAGTGCCAACTATGGGCACACCGTAAGACGCGGAATCGCTTACGGATATCTGCCCGTTTCGCACGCCAAAGTGGGTAATGGTGTCGAAATCGAGTATTTTGGCGAGCGAATTGCGGCTACGGTGGCTCAAGAACCACTCTATGACCCTAAAGGTCGAAAGTTGCGGACGTAGCGAATTTCCAGTTGAAAAAGCGCGATTCTTGTTCCTGTGAAGTGATAGTATCTCGCTCACTTCAAAACCGTGAACGCTATTTGGAGGTGTACAAATGGCGCAGAGTATTTTGATCGATGGCCTCAAGCCTCGCAACTGGCCGATAAATCTTCGGCAGAGCGGTAACAGCGAAGCGCGGATTCTGATCTCCACGCGGATTCGGAAGTCGCCGTGGTGGCATCTCTCGAAAGCCGCCGGTTGCCGCGCTTACACCACGTATAACCATACGTACCATCCGCGTTCGTACATTGATCCGGCGGATGGCGGACTGCTCGCGGAGTACGAAATCCTCACCAACCACGTCAGCATGTGGGACGTGGCGGTAGAGCGTCAGATCTGCGTGAAAGGCCCGGACGCTGCGGATTTCGTCGACCTGTTGATCACGAGAGACGTTCACTCGCTGCTCCCTCCAATGCAGGCGCGCTACGTGATCTTGTGCAACCAGTACGGCGGCGTCATCAACGATCCAGTGCTGCTCCGCGTCGCCGAGGACGAGTTCTGGTTCAGCATCTCCGATTCCGACGTCCTGCTATGGGCGCAGGGCGTCAACTCCTTCGCCAAGTACAACGTCGATATCCATGAAATCGACGTTTCGCCAGTCCAGATTCAGGGTCCGAAATCGGCGAATCTGATGGAGAAGATGTTCGGTCCTCAGATTCGGGAGATCCCGTACTACGGGCTATTGCGCGAAGAGCTGAATGGTCATCCCGTGACGATCTCTCGCACAGGTTTTTCGGCAGAAGTCGGTTTCGAGATCTACCTGCACGACGCGACTTTGCACGCGGACGACGTTTGGCCCCACATCTTGGAGAACGGCGAGGAGTTCAACCTCGGCGTCATCGCGCCGAGCCATATCCGGCGACTTGAGGCCGGCATCCTTTCGTACGGGCAAGACATGGACATCGAGACCAACCCGTTTGAGGTTCGTCTCGGTTGGCAGGTCGATCTAGACAAGAAGGGCGACTTCATCGGCAAAGACGCGTTGCGGAAGATCAAAGCAGAAGGCGTAAATCAACGTCTCGCCGGATTGCAACTCGGCGGCGAACCGATCACCTGGTACAACGAGGACTTCTACCTGGTCAAGGACTCGGAATCCTGCGACGACGTCGGCTACGTGACCAGCGCGTTCTGGTCTCCGAATCTCGGTTCCAACATCGCGCTCGCCAACATGCCGCGTTCGCACTGGAAGCTAGGCACCGACGTGAAGGTTCAGCTGCCCAAAGACGGCATCGTAGACGGCACCGTCGTCCGAGTTCCGTTCCGCGACCCGAATAAAGAGATTCCCAACACCGAGTTGACCAGTTAGTCGACTCAGCGTCAACTTGCTCGCGGTCCGGTTGCTCCCGACCGCGAGTTAGACGCTTTTCCTCAGGGATTCGGCACGAGTAAATGTGATTCCGAGAGGAAATATCATTCCGAGAGGGAATGTCATCCCGAGCGGAGCGAGGAATCTCTCCGCACATCTACGCTCTGACCGTGTTGCGATCACCGGCGATTCCCGACATCTCGGTTCGTGTACCCTTGTTTGAGGCGCACTAATCGATGCCCAAAACGAGTTTAGGAGTCCGCGCTAAATGCCACTTCAGATCGCCGCGAATCTGACCATGATGTTCAATGAACACGAGTTCATGGACCGGTTCGCCGCCGCCGCCAAGAGCGGATTTACCGGTGTGGAGTATCTTTTCCCTTACGAATACCCGGTCGACGCTATCGGCGAGCAGTTGGAGGTCAACGGTCTCAAGCAGGTGCTGTTCGACTTCCCCGCCGGCAACTGGGCTAACGGTGATCGCGGGATCGCGGTTGATCCGGAACGCGTCGGCGAGTTTCAGGATGGCGTGGGACTGGCGCTCGAATACGCCGAACCGCTTGGATGCGAACGGTTGACGTGCTTGGCCGGGATTCCAGAGGATGGCACTGACCCGGCGGTCGCCGAAGAGACGATGGTCGCCAACCTGCGTTTCGCCGCCGATGCCGCGGCTGCTATCGGCGCCATCGTGCTAGTCGAACCGTTGAACACTCGGGATGTCCCGGGCACGTTCGTCTCGACGTCTCGACACGGCGCGAGACTGGTGAGAGACTCGGTGCGCGACAACGTGCGGCTCCAGTTCGACGTTTACCACACGCAGATCATGGAAGGCGATATCGCGCTCACCTTCACTGAACACCTTTCCCTCGTCGGACACGTCCAAGTGGCAGACAATCCGGGCCGCCATGAACCGGGATCGGGCGAAATCAACTACCCGTTCGTGTTTAACCACATAGAGAACAGCGGGTATGTCGGTTGGATCGGCGCGGAGTACATGCCCGCCGGGGATACCGCCGCTGGGCTCGGTTGGGCGAGCGAGTATCTCTAGAGAGCGAAGCGCCTACGCCGTTGCGGCGACGCTGCCCTGTTGGACGCGGTCGGCTACATCGGGGAAGAAGCGGTTTAGGGCTTGGTGCACGATACCTTCGGCGTCTAGTTGGAGTTGTCGGCGTTGGTCCGCAGCGGTGCCATGCTCTACGAACGCGTCTGGCATTCCGACGCGATGCACTTCTACACCGCTGATTTGGGCGTCTGATATCGCCTCGACCACTGCCGAACCGAAACCACCAGCCAATACATTTTCTTCCACCGTCATAATCCGTCGAGTCCGGGTCGCCTCGCTGACAACGAGGTCAACGTCAAGCGGTTTCGCATAGACCGGGTCGACGACGGCGCAAGTTACGCCGTGTTCCGCCAACCGATCAGCGGCTTCTGACGCCGCGTTGCAAGATTTGCCTAACGCGAAGATCGACAGGTCATCGCCGTTCATTAACACCTCGCCCTTGCCGATCGGAAGTTCCTCGAGTTCATCATCCAACGGTGTGCCGATCGCTGCGCCGCGGGCGATGCGGATCATGAACGGGCCGTTGTGGCGGTAGGCCGTGTAAACGAGGTGTTGCAACTGGTTCTCGTCGCGGGGTGCGGCGACGACGGCATTAGGGAGGCACCTCAAGTATGAGATGTCGAATGCCCCGTGATGCGTCTTGCCGTCCTCGCCGACGATTCCGGCGCGGTCGGCGATCAATGCCACCGGCAGGTTCTGCAAGCAGATGTCGTGGAGGATCTGGTCAAAGGCGCGTTGCATGAACGTCGAGTAGATCGAGACGAACGGCTTGATGTCTTTGGACGCCATTCCTGCCGCCATACTCACGGCGTGTTGCTCGGCGATTCCCACGTCGAAAACGCGTTTGGGAAATTCGCGCATCACATCGACCAGACCTGTTCCCTCCAACATCGCCGCGCTGATGCCGACTACTGATTCATCGTCCCGCATGATACGCGTCAATGTGTCGGCAAAGACCTTCGAATACGTGGGCGCGCCTGAGGAATCGCCGAGCGGTGAACTCGGTTGATGGAACTTTACCGGGTCGTGCTCTGCCGGTTCGTATCCATGTCCCTTATGAGTGACGACGTGGATCAAAGGTACTGAACCAGTGGACTTACGCGCTTGCTCCAGCGTCACTTCTAACTGCTTGAAATCGTGCCCGTCAATCGGTCCGAGGTACTGGAAACCCATCTCCGTCCAGAACATCGTCGGCACCATCAAGCCCGCGAGGCCGGTGTTGAACCGTTTGACGACGCGGTACATCAACTCGCCTGTCGGAACGCGTTTCGATATCGATTTCATGCGATCGACCATCGACTGATATTCCGGGTGCGTGATGACCCGCTTGCGCCAGTTCGTGAGAAAGCCGATGTTCTCCGAGATCGACATCCCGTTATCGTTCAGGATGACGACCATGTTCTCCGGATTTAAGTGAACGATGTTGTTGAGCGCCTCGAAACTCGATCCGGAAGTCATCGCACCGTCGCCGACGATTGCGATTGTCCAAGAGTCGTCGCCCTGATTCGCCGCGCTTTGTGCGATGCCCAAGGCGATGGATAGACCAGTGCCGGCGTGCCCGGCCGCCAAAGTGTCGTGCGGACTTTCTGAGGGTTCCCCGAATCCGGAGAGGCCGCCCTCCAATCGGATGTGCTGGAAATCGTCGCGGCGTCCCGTCACTAACTTGTGTGTGTAGAGCTGGTTGGTCGTGTCCCAGACGAGGCTATCCTTCGGGCTGTCAAAGACGCGGTGGAGGGTGAGCGTGAGTTCAACGACGCCCAAGTTCGACGCCAGATGCCCGCCCCGCTCGGAGATGACGGAGATGATCGTCTCGCGAACATCGCTCGCTACCTGTTCGAGCTCGTCCGTGGTCAGCGATTTGAGGTCGCTCGGTCCTTCGATGCGGTCCAACATTCGGTCAGTCATGTTCGCTCCGTCAGCCACCTGCATTTGCGGTGGAAACCTTTCTAGTCTTGCACACTCGCCATAACATCGTTAACGTACTTATATATCACTTTTGGATTGCATGTGTATCGCCCGCATCGTGCAAACACTCTCAATGTCGCCGCATTGAGCAGGGCGCGCCCACCCGATCGTGTTTGCGCGTAGTCGATATGCGACACATTCAAATCTAGATACGTAATATCATTAATCGCGGTTCACACCTAGCCGGCGCGACGCGATCCACCCGAATTGCAACAGATATCTAAACGATTCAGTTTCAGTTACGACCTCAACACTCTAAAAGGGGATGTTTTCGGCGGCGTCACCGCCGGTGTCGTAGGCCTCCCCGTCGCGTTGGCGTTTGGCGTCGCGTCTGGAGTCGGCGCGGCCGCCGGCATGTATGGTGCCATCGCCGTCGGATTCTTCGCCGCCGTTTTCGGTGGTACTCGTTCCCTGATTTCCGGACCGACCGGTCCAATGTCGGTCGCCATGGCAGCGATCGTGACTATCTACGCGGATAGCATCACCCACGCGTTCGCCATCGTCATCTTGGCCGGGCTGATCCAGATGCTTCTCGGTCTCGTAAGAATCGGTCGATATGTCGCCTACACGCCGTACTCGGTCATCTCCGGTTTCATGTCGGCGATCGGCATCATCATCATCGTGATGCAAACGATACCGTTCATGGGCGTTGAAGCCGTCAGCGGCGGCCCGGTCGGCGCGATCAAGGCTTGGCCCGACGCGATCGGCAAGTTCAATTTGAGTGCTTTCTTCATCGCCGCCGTCACGCTCGCAGTCGGTGTCCTCTGGCCGAAGAGACTCGCCGGCTACGTCCCTTCAACTCTCATGGCGCTCCTGGCCGGCACCGCGTTGGGCGTCCTTTGGCTCACCGATGCGCCGGTGATCGGCGAGATCCCCACCGCTCTGCCTCAGATCATCAACCCCAACTTCACGGTCGATTTCCTCGTTTCAGCGGCCGAACCGGCGTTGGTGATCGCGCTGCTAGGTTCGATCGACAGTTTGTTGACCTCTTTGATCGCCGAGTCAATCACTCGAGAGCCCCACAAACCGAACCGCGAACTGGTTGGGCAAGGCATCGGTAACATCGTCTCCGGATTGATCGGCGGTCTTCCCGGAGCGGGTGCGACGCCGAACACGATGGTCAACCTCCGCGCTGGAGGTCGCACGCAACTCTCCGGCGTGATCTGCGCGCTGATATTGTTGGCACTTGTGTTGGGTGCCGGCCGCTTGGCGGAGGCGATTCCGATCGCGGTTCTCGCCGGTATCCTCGTCAAAGTCGGATGGGACATCATCGATTGGCGATTTATCACCCGCGCGCATCGGATCGAGAGAGAACATCTTTTCGTGATGATCGCCACGCTCGGTCTTGCGGTGTTTCTCGATCTCGTCACCGCCGTCGCCATCGGATTGATCGTCGCCGGCATGGCTAGCGCGAAGGTTTTGGAGCGGCTGGAGTTAGACAACGTCGTCTCCGTTCCCTTGCTTGACAGAATCTTTTTCGCCGGCAAATTCGATGATGCGGAAGACGATGACGAGTTCTCGGCGCGTGTCGGCATGGTGGCATTGCGCGGCAGCTTTACGGTTTCGTCTTCCCACAGCCTGATTGTTACGATTACTGAGGACATTCGCGACCACGAAGTCGTTATCCTCGATTTCACCGACACCCTCTACATGGATGACAGCGCCGCGCACGTCGTTGAGCAGATGATCGATTCGGCCATTGCCGAAAAGACGGAAACGATCGTCATGGGCCTCGGCGGCCGTCCCGAAACGACCCTGCTTGCGCTCGGCTCACTCGACAAAGTGCCGTTAGAACAGTTCGTTGCGGACCAGGAAGAGGCCGCGGATGTCGCGTACAGGCTCCTTTTCGGACACTCTCAATACATACCAGAATCTGACTTCTAAACTAAAAGCGAGGAGCCGCTCACAATGCCCGCGAAACTGCAACAAGGCGACCGATTGCCGGAGCTGAAATTCAAACTCGTCGACGGCGAGGAACTGTCGTTGCCGAGCGAAATGTCATCGCGTTACATTGCCCTGCTGTTCTTCCGCGGCGCATGGTGAAGCTACTGCCATCGGCAGCTAGTTAGCTACCATGACAAGATCGACGAACTCCGAGACCTCGGCGCAACCGTCATCGCCGCGACCGTCGGAACACAAGACGAAGTCAAAGCCATGCGCGACGAACTCGGTCTCACCTTCCCCGTCGCCTACGGTCTGACCGAAGCCGAATTCGCGCCCATCGGTGCGTGGTGGACCACCGACCATCATGGCCGCTACATGCAACCGACCGAGTTGCTCATTTCCCGCGGCGGCGTGATCTTTGGCTCCATATACGCCTCCGGCCCAGTCGGCAGGATGTCCGTAGAGGAAGTGCTAGTGGCGATCAAGTCGCGGGAGCGGAGGTAGTTGGCTTGGCTTAACGTAGGGGCAATCCCTTGTGGTTGCCCTGTAAACGTCGCTGTTGTCGGTTGCGAGACCTACTGTGACTCGAATCGACCTTGACCGCGCTTTAACAGTCGACCTTGTCTTTCCAGCTTGTTCATGGCTTGCTTGATCCGAGGATCACCGTACCGGCGAAACTTTTGGGATATCCTGCTCCGCGGCTTAGCTGACTTGCAGTAGTCCCAAATCTGCTCCGCGAGTTCATCAAAGGAATCGGGTAAAGGTTTGATTGGCGTTACCAGCGTACAACCTTGGTTTCCGTCATAGTCCTCGCCGTTCTTGAATTCCAAGCGAGAGCTATGCCTTTGCAAAAATGCGCGAAGTCGGTCGCGGATAGCGCCGCCTTCGCCCGTCGAACCGTAACCGTGCACGACTGTCAGCGTCGAGGCTCTCCGACCATCAGTGCCGCCAAGTGATTCGTTGTAGACCTTGATGAACTCCGCAAGCGCATCGCTCACTGTGTAACCATGCAGATCAAGTTCCATCGTCGCCATCTCATTGCTTCGTTTTTGGATTGAGTTCTAATTTGAAGAAACTCGCCCGTCCCGCGTGCATTCAAGTCTACGAGGGATTAGAGCGTTCCCATCCACAGGGCACCCACAAGGGGATGCCCCTACGGCGGGTTGTGGCTCGGAATGACAGCGCTGGCGGAAATCATCACGCGCCTTTCACATGAACCGTGTTCGCTGTGCGGTATCATCATCAAAACCGATAACGTAGCCGCACTTGAACGAAAGGTTCTCACGAAAATGGCAGATCGATCTTACGCGCCTGTTGATGTCTCCGACGACATCCTTGACCGCTTCCGAAAACTTCCCGTCGCGACGACTTGGGCCGCCGTGGCAAACGTCGCCGGCGTGCCGTTGCCCTTCATGGAGGGCGTCCGCAACTTCACGCCCGGCACTCGTCTCGCGGCGCGGGCCCGCACGCTCCGGTTCCTGCCCCCTCGCCCGGATCTCGATGCCGAAGCCAAGCGCGGTGAAGACTCGCCCGAATACCGCGCCATGGGTCGTTGCGGTCCCGGCGATGTCCTCGTTGCCGACCTGATGGGCAAGCAGTGGGCCGCCGTCGCCGGCGATGTCAAACTTCTGCAACTCAAGATGAACAATGCCGACGGGCTCGTCACCGACGGCGCGATCCGAGACCTCGGTGTCCTCGAAGATGAAGACTACGGCTTTGCTGTCTACGCCCAAGAGCGCACCCCTTACGGCGGACGTCCCTGGGCCGATCCGGCATATGAGAACTGCGACATCCAGTGCGGCGGCGCACTCGTCCGACCGGGCGATGTCATCGTCGGCGACGACGACGGCTGCGTAGTCGTGCCGTCATGGTTCGCCGAAGAGGCCGTCGTGTGGGTCGAAGAGCACGAAGGCGTCGAAAACTACGTCAAACAAAAAATCCAAGCCGAAAACGTCCGCCCCGGCAAGTACTATCCCCCAACCGACGCCACGATGCAGGAGTACCTGGATTCGTTGAAGTAGGGTAGTCATTCGGTTTAGCGATGACGACACGGGGATCAGATTGGCGACGCCTGCAGCTCGAACGCACTTACGAGCATTGGCGCGCCAGTAACTTCGATCCCCATGTCGTCTTGGGCGTACCAGTCGGCGCAACGCATCAACAAATACTTGATGCCCACCGTCGATGGATTCCCGCCTTTCATCCTGATCTTCACAACAACGATCCGCTCGCGACCGAACTTACAAAGCATCTGAATTTCGCGCGCGACAGCCTTTTGGCTCCGCATTTGAGCCAGGAGCAGCAACGTCGCGAACAGGTACGTCGGCAATACGAAGCGCGTCGCCAGAGTGCGGCCGCGGCATGGCAACAAAGACGCGCACAAGAACAGGTACGCCGACAACGTGCTGCTAGAAATCAGTGGTCCGGCAGCCAAGCTCAGCGCGGACGTGCGTGGCAAGCCCAACAATCGCCCGGTGCACCACAACAGCCGGATTACAGACCGCCGCGTGGGAAGGGACGATCGCGGTCGTTTCCATTGGGCGCGGTAATTTCCTTGTTGCTAATCGGCATCGTGGTGCTCTTCGCTGCTGTCTCGCAAAACTGTGATGAAAACTCTCCTATCGCTCAGTTTGTACCTCTACTGTGGGCAACACCCGAAAGCTTGACTGAAACCCAGCTTGAGGCACACCGTGAATACGCCCTACAACTCATCAATGATGCGAGGATCGCGCATGGTTTGAACCCAGTCATCCTAGACGACAATCCTGCCGCCCAAGCCCACGCTGAAGACATGATTGAGAATTGCTTCGCCAGTCATTGGGGTCCAGATGGTTTGAAACCATACATGCGCTACACCCTCGCTGGTGGGCGGCAGTATTCGGCAGAAAACGTTAGCGGGCGCGATTTTTGCCCTTCAAACCCTGATCGATACGCTGTTTGGGCAGTTCGGACCCAAATCGTTGAATCCTCGGAAGGATTGTTGGCCAGTCCGGGTCATCGAGAAAACATCCTTAACCCGCATCACCGCCGCGTCAACATCGGCATCGCATACGAACACCCGAACTTCGCGCTGGTACAATTGTTCGTAGGCAATTATGTCGATTTCGTGCAAGTCCCGCAGATCAATCAAGGAAAATTGACATTTGGAGGTACGTTCATAAACGGAGCGAGCGTCGAAGACGAGGATGCACTTAGTGTCCAGATCTACTACGACCCACCTGTCCAACGTTTAACGCGCGGTCAGTTGGCACGAACCTATTGTTCCAGTGCTGATGAATTGGTGGCCGTCCTTCGCCAACCGCTGGAGCCAGGATGGTTTTACGAAGATGACGTTGCTACCGTGCAAGTCGAAGAGACGATTTGTCCGGATCCATACGAAATCGATCGGGATCTACCGCCGCCAAGATCGGATGATCAATCGCAGCAACTATGGCAACAAGCGTATGATGCAAGTCAGGTAGTCGCGTCTCGGCAAGTATCGTTTCCTTGGGTTACCGCTGACACATGGTCGATCGAAGGGCGAGTTTTCCGAGTCGCTGCGGACATCAACGACATTCTCGACCGACACGGCGACGGCGTGTACACCATCGCCATTTGGGCTGAGATTGACGGAGAGGATGCGCCGATCTCCGAATACTCGATCTTTGTCCCTCCACTCCGACGCACACAAGCGAACATATTGTCGCGGGTTACGCCTACTCCCGAACCGAAACCGACGCCGACGCCTGTGCCGATACCAACGTCAACGCCGGTCGCTGCACCAACACCGATTCCTACCTCATCACCAACGCCAGAAACCTCTTCGAAGTCGACTCCGTCAACTCAGTCCGGCCTGTCAGAAGATGAACTAGCGAGAGCGCGCGGTTACGTGCTTGCACGGATCAATCGAGCGCGAGCCGCTGCCGGATTGACCAACCTAAACTTCGACTCAAACACTGCCGCGCAAATCCACGCCGAGGACATGCGCACCAATTGTTTCCACAGCCATTGGGGGACCGATGGACTGAAATCGTATATGCGCTACACCTTGGCCGGAGGTCAACAACATTCATCAGTCTACGTGAGCGGCAGCGATTATTGTCCGCCTGATCCGGAAAGGTTCCGTATTCAGACGTACCAAGAGGAGTTGAGTGCGTTGATGGATCGTTTGCTGTCGCTCCCGGGATACCTAGACTTGGTGCTCAACCCTAATCACGGGCGTGTAAGTTTCGGAATCGCTAACCGACAACCAAACTTTTGGCTGGTACAGAGATTCACGACCGATTTTGTCGAGTTCTCTGACCTCCCAAAAATCGAAGGCGATTTTCTGAGTATGAGTGGGCGAGTGAAAAACGGAGTAATGCTTTCAGACGACAGTGTCGGCGTATCGATCAACTTTGACCGTACTCCGCACTCGTTGACGCGAGGCCAACTGCGTCACACATCTTGTGGCGCGAACGGAGTCAGGATAGGCGCACTCAGGAAACCGCTCGAATCAAGCAGGTATTACATATCTGACAGGTTTACTGTCTCAGGAACTCGCTGCCAAGACCCATACTACGTGCCGGCGGACGCGCCCGTTGCCACTTCTTACGACGACAAAGTTCCACGAATCGAAAATCCTTACGAAAATGATGCGACTTGGATCACGGCGTCACACTGGGAAATGACCGACGATTCATTTTCGGTTGTCGCCGACATTGCGGACCTCGTGTCCGAACACGGCGACGGGGTTTACACCATCTTGTTGTGGGCCGAAATCGACGGCGAGGATGTACTCGTATCCGAGTACTCAATCTTCGTTCGCCGTCGGGGTGAGAATCAGGTTTCCGCACCTACGAGTTCAACGGCTACGCCGGTACCGACGTTCTCGCCAACTCCAACACCAACCGTGGCGCCGACCACTACGCCGACGCCCGTCGTAACGCCGATACCGACGAAAACGCCAAGACCAACGGTAACACCCTCGCCTAGATCTACCTTGTCCCAAACACAGATGACACCGTCAGGTTTGACGGATGTCAGGCTATTGGAAGCGCAAGAGTTCGCTTTATCGCTCATCAACGACGCCCGGGTTCGCGCAGGTCTCGACCCTGTGGTTCTGGGCGACAACATAGCCGCACAACGCCACGCTGAATCCGCGCTCGCAAAATGCTTTTCGTCTCATTGGGGCATCGACGGAATGAAACCATATATGAGGTACAGCCTTGCCGGTGGCTACCAATACAACGCCGAAAACTTGAGCGGACTAGATTATTGCGTCACGCGGCGCGACGGGTACGCCAAGAACCGAGGCGTCAACCACGAGATTAGCGAAGCTTCTCAAGGGCTCCTGGAAAGCGCTGGACACAGGCGGAACATACTCAACAAATGGCACAAGAAGGTGAATATAGGCATAGCGGTCGACGATTACAACTTCAAGATCGTCCAGCACTTTGAGGGGGACTACGTCGAGTTCCAGGAGCTGCCAAATATCCAAGGAGGGTTTTTGTCTTTCCGCGGCAAAGTTAAGAACGGTGCCAGCGTCGCTGGCGAACAATCACTTGGTATACAAATTACGTACGATGCCCCGGTTCATCCGTTGACAAGGGGACAAGTGTCTCGCACGTACTGCCTTGGGTCGGGATCGATAATCGCTGCGTTGCGGCGTCCACTGAGTGGCGGTTGGTTCTATAACGACGACGAATTCACGCTGAACCATTCGGGCTCAGCATGCCCAGATCCGTACGATGTGCCGGCCGACGCACCCGCCCCAACATCCGCCGATCAAGCGCACCAGTTTTGGCAAACTGCCTACGATGCTAGTCAGGCGACTTCGCATACGACGATAACGGCACCATGGATCACGGCTACAGAATGGAACATAAATCAAGATACGTTCCAAGTCTCTGCCGACATCTCAAACCTCGTCGTCGAACACGGCGACGGTGTCTACACCATCCTGATTTGGGCTGAGATTGACGGCGAGGATGTGCCAGTGTCTCAGTACTCAATCTTCATCCCGCCGTACGCGTCGTCGGTGCCGTGATCGGGTTCGCGAGCCGGTGTGTTTTGCTGGTCGCGATGGCCGCGGTGTTGTTGGCGTGCCAATTCCAGTCGGATAGGTTGACCGCCGATCCCGCGACAGGTCTTTCCGACGTCGAATATGCCGAGTTGAGGGCTTACGCGTTGGGGTTGATTAACGATGCTCGGACTGAGGCGGGGTTGAACGAGCTGGTTCTCGATGACAACGGTGCCGCGCAATCTCATGCGGCGGACATGCGCGCTGGTTGCACGCGGGGGCATTGGGGGACGGACGGTTTGAAGCCGTATATGCGTTACACACTCGCAGGCGGTGAGCAGTATTCCGCCGAGAACGTCTTTGCTATCGACTATTGCCCTGCGGACGCGGATCGATACGCTGCGGAGTCGCCCGTCGAGCAGATCGACTATGCGATGGGGCTGTTTATGGACAGTCCGGGGCATCGCCAGAACATCCTGAATCTGCACCACCGCAAGGTAGGCATCGGTCTCACCTACCGACGCCCGACGATCTGGTTCGTTCAGCTCTTTGTCGGCGATTACATCGAGTACGCGGCAAAGCCGAAGATCGAGTCTGGCACGCTGTCAATGAGCGGATCGGTCAGGAACGGTGCCGATGTCTCCGGCGACTCATTGGGCGTGACGGTCTACTACGATCCACCGCCGGAACCGTTGACACGCGGGCAACTCTCGCGCACGTATTGCTACGGCAACGGTGAGCGAGTTGCACGTCTGCGGCCGCTGTTGGAAACTGGATCGTCTTACTCGGAGGATGAGGTCACGGTCGAAGTAACTTTAACTTCGAAGCCGTGTCCCGATCCGTACGACATTCCGGCGGACACACCGCCGCCGATGTCTGCTGACGCGGCGCGTAACAACTGGGAGCAAGCGCGCGATGCGAGCCAGCAAGTCGTGAGCCGTGAGGTGACGTTTCCTTGGATCACCGCGGACCGATGGGAAATTGACGGCGACACATTCGACATCACCGCCGACATCAGCGACCTCATCAATCGGCACGGCAGCGGCGTCTACACGATCCTGCTATCAGGAACCATCGACGGACAAAGCGCCCCGATCTCCGAGTATTCAATTTTCGTGGCAGCGAAACGCTGACGTCGAGACCATCGCGAAACTGCTTAAAAGGATTTTTTCGACAACTCTGCCATTTCGCATTTCGTCGTTCGACTTATGTGCTATACATATAGTCATGCGTGAACAAGACAGCGAAGAACTACTGTCCGATGTTGTTTTAGATGCTTCGGAACGCCGCGTCTCTATATGGAGTGTCCCGGTCGACTTTGGACCTTGGTTCTATCTGCTTCTCGTGTCGCACACTGCACCCCTCATCTTCCTGTTGTGGTGGACCGATGCTACACCCAAAACGCACGATAACATTGCAAGCATCATCGTCAACGTAACCAGCGGCGCGGCACCCATGATTTTCGTCTCCGCCGTTACAACAATCATCGAACTGGAGGTAGTAGTGGTTCTCAGAGAATGGTTCCGGGCCAGGCAAGCCAACGAGATCGTTAAAGCCAGGCTAGAAGAACGCCGAGAATCGCTTCGCGAAGGACGTCAGGAAGGACGTCAGGAAGGACATCGCAAAGGATTTGAGGAAGGATTTGAAGCAGGACGCAAAGCTGAACGAGAAGCTCAAGCAGCGGCCAACGGAAAATCCTCCGACCGCAACGGCAACGATTAACCAACCAACCTCGCGTTTACCACGTCCATATCCAACTCGACGCCCAGTCCCGGGCCGGTCGGTGGGATGTAGTAGCCGTTCTCGAAAACCAGGGGTTCTTTGAAGATGATCTTGTGCAGCGGGCCTTGGTTCGCCTCGGCGATCATGAAGTTCGGGGAGCAAGTGTCCAACTGCACCGCTGCCGCCGCCGCGATGGGGCCACAATACATGTGCGGAGCGATGACTGCGTAGTGCGCCTCGGCGATCGCCGCGATCTTCTTCGATTCCAGGATGCCGCCGCACTGCCCTAAGTCCAGCTGTATGATCTGCGCCGCTTGCTTCTCCAACAGGTTGGAGAACTCGAATTTCGTAACCAGCCGTTCTCCTGTCGCAATCGGAATCGAGGTGTGCGCCGCGACGCGCGCCATTTCTTCGATGTTTTCTGGCGGCACCGGTTCCTCAAACCAGAACGGGTGGTACTCCTCCAGAAAGTCGGCGACGCGGATCGCGCTGTAGGTGGTCAACTGTCCGTGGGTTCCGATTCCAACCTCTAGCTCATTGCCGACGGCGTCTCGGATCGCTTTCCAAATCTTCGCCGCCTGCGTGATCTCCGGCAGTCCGATGTCGCGGGGTTGCGGGAACATCGGCATGAACGGATCGATCTTGCACGCCGTGTTGCCCTCTTCCAACAGTTTCTCAGCAATCGGTCCGGCGGCTTCCGGATTGGCCATGAATCCGCCTTCCGGTTGCGGCATGTACGCGTAAGCGCGCAGTTTCTCGTGGAACTTGCCGCCGAGCAGGTTGTAAACCGGTTGATTAGTCGCCTTGCCGACGATGTCCCAGAGAGCCATCTCCAGCGCGCTGATCGCCGGCGTGGAGTGGAGACTCGGGTGTCGGAAGTCGTGCCGTCCCGCGTACATCTGCTGCCAGAGCAACTCGATGTTGAAGGGGTTTTGACCGATCAGAACGTAGCGTCCGTACTCTTCGAGCAGCGACACCATGGATTGCAAGTCGATGATGTTGCCGGAGTATCCGCTGCCGGTTACCCGCTCACCCAGACCAACGATGCCCTCGTCGGTGATGATCTGCACGAACAGCAGATGCTTGCCGCCGATGTACGGCGGCTCGTTCTCAACCAGCATCGGTTTGACGTCAACGATTTTCATCTCGAATTCCTATCGCTTGTGGATGGAGCGATTCTAGCAACGCAGAACGAATCGGTTGAGTCGCCGGAGCAAAAACCATCACGGATCGCGCGTGAGGGCGTCAACTAACCATCCCGTGCTGTGAATTAGAATCGAGTCAATGCAGGATCGCAGATTCATGGTGGGCGTAGTGTAGTGGTTAACACGTCAGGTTGTGGCCCTGAAGATCGAGGGTTCGAGTCCCTCCGTCCACCCCACTCCATTTTGCGACTGGCAATCGACTGTGCGCCCGTAGCTCAGGGGACAGAGCATCTGGCTTCGAACCAGAGGGTCGGGGGTTCGAATCCCTCCGGGCGTGCCATCACTTTGAAAACCACCTTATTCTCTCCGTTCTGAGGAACGATTTAATGGATTTTGGAACTGGTCTGCTCGTCGTGCTGCCCTTCGGTTTTCTGCTAGGGCTCAAACACGCCACCGACGCTGACCACGTCGCCGCTGTGGCGAATACCGTTTCCAAAGAGCAGGACATTTGGAAGACGGTCTGGATCGGCGTTTCCTGGGGCGCCGGACATTCCGTTCCCCTCTTGATCTTGGGAACGGTAATCCTTGCCCTTAGCGATATCGTCCTCAACCGATACGAATCGGTAGTGCCCTATCTTGAGATCGCGGTAGGGATCATGTTGGTCTACATCGGTATTTCGACCGCGTCCAACGTGATGCGCGACAAACTGAATGGTGCCGGGCATCACGACGGTATCGACGACGAACCCAAAGTCGCTGATTCCAAAGGTACGGTGTCTGACGACGGTCGACGCGCCGGCGGCTTTTCCGCGTTCGGCAAACCAGTCCTGCGCGGCCGGTCATTCGCCATCGGCATTGTCCATGGGCTCGCCGGCAGCGCCGCGGTCATGGTCGGATTTTTGGCGATGATCGAATCAGTCTGGGCCGGTCTGTTTTACATCCTGTTATTCAGCGTCGGCACGATGCTCGCCATGGGCGGACTGACCATCGGAATGGCATTGCCGTTCAGAGCATCCTCAACGAAGCAAACACTCCACAGCATCATCACGTTGGCATCCGCCGCGCTCAGCTTTGTTGTGGGTGTCATCCTGATCGCCGAGATGGTTTTCGACACCGTGATTTTGCCGTTCTAGCCCATCCTCGTCGATTGCGTCAAACCGCATCTTCACGGACCATCGACGGCCAGATCGGTCGTCACCACCGCAAAGACTCCATCCGCGTCGCGCAAAGTTATCGAACGAGTAATCATCCAAATTTCGCCGCCGCCCGCGTCGAAGTAGGGTTCCGTCCACACGCCGCTGTCTGCTTGGATCGCACCAGAGAACCAATCCTGCTCTGCAATTCGGTAGGAAGGCACGGCTAGGTCGGAAACCGCGAGACTTTCAGCATCGCGATAGACGTACGGGCTGGCAGTTACGACGCCATCCGGATCCACGATCGCGGCAGCCGCGCCGAAGAACGCCGAGTTGTCCTCCAAGTACGCTTGCAAACGCGCCGCATAGCCATCGGTGTCAGTCGGTCGATCCGCACTTAGATCGTCAGCGAATGCGTCCAGCGCTGCCTCCACTTTCGGTTTCAAATCCTCCGCGTCATCGGCCTCGGACGTGTCAGGCGCCGCGTAGCACGCCACGCCGGCAACCATCAACATGGCGATCAACAACCCCGACACGATGCTGACCAATCGTGCGGTGCTCATGGATATTGATGACATTGCGGCAACCCCTATTACGTTCAGATTCGCAACGAAGGGTAATACTATCTGATGCGACAAGGTACGCGAGACATGATTGAAATGGGCGCCCGGTAGACCGTTGCGTTGATGCCTAGCTCGCGACTGCGCCTTCGACGATTTGGTCGCACCATTGGCGCACTCCCCAGAAATCGCGGCGCGGCCATCTCGGCGCGTCGAGGTCGAGCATCCATAGCATGTCGATATAGGTGATCGCGATGCGGTACGCCGTCGGTGCATCGGGCGAGGCGTAAAAGCTGACGCAGGAATCTAGCAGGTCGGTCATCAGCACCGACGCCATCGCCGCCTGCCTGCCGTCCTGCACCTCAACTTCGATGTCGGCGACCGAAGCTGATCCCTCGCACACCGCATCGAGGTCAGCGCCTTGAATCACTCCGATTTCGTTCGCCAAAGGAGAGCCGATCACATCCGAGAGAGCCAGTCGCACCGCTGACTCCGTCTTGGGCGTCGGATCGTCGCGGTACCAGTGGCAGTTGCCCCACATCTTGATACCCATCAACGAGTATTCGATCTGTCGCCGACTCTTGTCGTCGATGGGATTCCACCAGCCTTGCGGCAATTCCGACGCCGTCGGAGTTACTGAGACGATGTCGGTCGAAACGGCTCTAGCCTCTGACGCGGGTGTTGACACATAGCTTTCGTTCCCGGACGCACCGCAGGCAAGTGCTAGCGTCACGAGCAACAGCAACGCGGAAGCGAGAGCTAGTTTTCCGGGCGTAGGTTTCAATTCAACCCGCTAACGCCGAAACCAGATTCGCCAACGTCCGGGTCGGCGCGCCGGTCGCCCCGGACGTCTTGAACATTCCGTCGCTACCGGTGACCATCGAGACGGCGGCGATGTCGATGTGGACCCAAGGCGTATCTTCGGCGAACTCAGCGATGAAATGCGCCGCGGTGATCGATCCTGCGGGCGCTCCGCCGCTGTTCTTCAAATCGGCGATTTTCGAATTGTTCAATCGCTTCGAGGTCGCGTCCAGCGGCAACTGCCACATCCCATCTCCTGATGCTGCCGCCGCGGACAGGACGGAATTGATTAGTCCGTCGTCGTTGCCGAACACTGCCGCGTTGCCGGTTCCCAACGCGACTCTCGCGGCACCAGTCAATGTTGCGATGTCGATGATCCTCGCGGCACCGTTCTCACGCGCGTAACCGAGCGCGTCGGCGAGGGTCAAACGACCTTCAGCGTCGGTATTGTCGATCTCGATGTGTTTGCCATTCATCGCTTTGACGACATCCCCAGGACGTTGCGCGCCGCCGCCGGGCATGTTCTCGGTGATTGGAAGGACCGCGTGCACGTTGATACGAGGCCGACGCGACGCGAGGATCTTCATCGCGCCCAGAACGGCTGCGCCGCCGCCCATGTCTCCCTTCATCGTCACCATGCCTCGCGATGGTTTCAGAGACAGTCCTCCCGAATCGAAGGTTATGCTCTTGCCAACTAGCCACACGTTGTTGCTGGCTTGCGACGGGTCGCCTTCGTACTTGAGATGCACGAACCACCCGGGGCGGTGCGATCCTTGAGCGACGCCGGCGAATGCGTTCATGCCCATAGCCAAGCATTCGTCGATGGATAACACGCTGGATTCGAGGTCGTTATCCTGCGCCAGTTGAAGTGCAATGTCCCTCATCTCGTCTGGCGACAACACGTTCGCAGGTTCGTTGACGAGGTCCCTAGCGAAGTTCTGCGCCTCGCCCGCCGCGATACCGAGCCCTACTCCAGTCCGCACGTCTGGGATTTTGCTCTCGTCGTATTCGACGATGCTCAACGACTCAAGTCGATCATCCGAATTGTTCGATCCTTTTTTGTATTTGTTAAAAGAGTACGACCCGATGATCGATCCTTCCGCCACGGCCTGCGCCGCAGCGGAGGTCTCCAAGCCGCCGATGCCGGCGCCGTGAATGATCGTTGTAGCTGATTTTGCGATGCCGCCGAGCCGGTTGACCGCGGTTGCAGCCGTTTCACGCACCGCGTCGAGGTCGAAATCGGAACTCTTCCCCAACCCCATAACCAAGACTCTTTTCGGCACGAAATCGCCGTAACGCCCTTTGGGAGTGTGAATCAGAACACTGTTCTGACTTTTTCCCGTGATTTCCCCGTCCGCGATGAGTTCACTGATCAGACCGCCGAGCGCGTTGTCGACTGCACCAGTCGCGCCGCCCGGTTGCTTGACGCCCTCAAAAAGATTAACGATTGCCGTGTCCGACGGGATGAGCCCGATGTCGCCTCGCGTCGCGTTAATTTTGATTGCCATTTCGTCGCCTTTTTCTTGTGCAAAACCTTCGCAAAAATGTCCTTCTTCGATTGTAGCCAATCCGTCTTCGAGTTGCAGTTACAGCACTGCACGCGCTTTTTCTGCATCGAATCGCCCGAATGCTCCAGTCTGTCGCCCCTTAACCGTGTTTCTACGGCGCGGACAGCAGCGCGATTCGACTTGATAAAGTATCTAAACTAGTAAAAATTTCTTTTGAAATTGGGTTGACAATGAGCCGAATCCGCTCTAAACTTTGATCAACACGCCGGTGTTGCCTCGCTCTGGAGCCGAACTAGACGAGAGACCGACACCGCGAATTCCTGCAAGGAGGCTGACCATGCTAGGGAATATCGAGAAGCTGCGCAACCGTCTTGAGTCGGCGGATAACGACACGGTCTCGTTGATCGACCAGATTCAGCTGGGCCAAGGCGAACCTGTCTTCACGCAACAACAAGGCATGATTCCCGGCGGCGCCCATACCATCGTGCCGATCTTCACGTGTAAAAGCGATCTCCGGTCCTGACAGCACCGTGCTCGACTCCGCGTGATCGAAATCGTCGCGGCGTCCGACAGCATGCCATCTGATTCTCTCGACTATGCACGAGAGACACCCGCACCAACACCCTTGACTCTCTTGACGCTGCGTCAGGGGTTGACTGGAGGCCGATATGGCACAAGACAACGACAAGATGGACGATGCCTTTGACATGCCCCGCGGCGATTGGTCCAAGTTCAATCTGACCGATAACAAGAAACCCGTCGACCGTCAAAATCGGGTTACTCCACCCTCATCAACCATTGTGATCACCCTCCTCAGGTGACACTGCCTAACAGGAGACCGAAATGAAGTCCGTTCGAATCGAAATCGTAGATACCAGCAGCCTCAAGCTGGACGTCGCTCTCGCATTCGGAGGCGTTCCCAAGTCCATATGGAGCGGATTCGGCCTTACCGACAGCAAGAGTACCGTCGACCGTCAAAACCGATCTACGTTGGGGAACTACTCGATCCAGATTGATGTACTGCGACTCGATGGAGAGTACGAAACCACGATCGTGGGAACGGGGGTTGACACCCACCATGAACCGCAATTCACACGCGAAACCTACAACGTGAAGTGGAACCGTTTGCTCGACAATATCCGCGGCCGCGCCAAGGACGTGAACCGCGTCGTTTTGCCCAGTCTGCACACCATGCACGGTAGCTACCTCATCAACTACTCAACCCGCGGTAGACCCGAGCCTATCTGTCCCGACGCGGAGTTCGTGATCCCCGAGGCCGAGTGGGATGCCGCACACGCTACGAGTTTGTTCAGCCAAACCGCATACCGCACTGTGGATTACAGCCTAAAGGTTCTCGAAGATCAAGGTGCGAATATCAAACTCGTCAAGGATGACTACCACAAGATAGGACCCGGAATCGAAATGGAGTTCTCTGGTGGGGTCACGGCCGCCAACTACACCGTTTACGTATCCTGCGGTTCCGAGAAGCTGATGGTCTCGCCTTTGCTGTTCCCAACCCGGTACCACTTCGACCCCAACGTCCAGTTCGGGTTCGGGTTCAGTCGGGAACATACCTTCAAAGAAAAAATCCGCTTGCTTGAAAAAGCGGAACGTGAGCACCTTTCCATCGTCTTCCCGATGGATCCGAAGCGGCACAGCGTATATGTCGAGCGCGACGCGCGAGGCAATTTAGTCGGCGTCGAATCCGACATCCTCGACCAACTGCGCCCGAATCCGCGATAGATCGCGAACCGACGCTAGTCGCTCCGATTTGACGGAGCGGCTAGCACTACTCCGTCCTCGTCAATTTCTTGCAAGACGAGGTCCTCAATCAAACCGTCGCCGCGTCGACCAATCTCACTTATACCGAATCGAACTTTGATGTAGTTGTCGGTCATTCCTGACCTTCCTCGGCTACCTTCCCACAAAGCTGGACGGACGCTTCCGAGCATTGCACTTCGGAAAGCAAACGAACTATCGCCAGCGATATCTCTCAACTGGCGTGCGCGTTCGGCTCTGACCTCAGGAGCTCTCTGGTCTTGGTCGTGAAATGCGCTGGTTCCCGGTCTCGGCGAGTACGGGAATATGTGCGCGTCGGAGAACCGCACGGACTGCATGACCGAAACCGTGTCCGCATGGTCCGTTTCGCTCTCACCCGGAAAACCCGCGATCACGTCCGTCGTCACTGCAACGCCCGACACCCTGCTGCGGATTAATTCGACTTTCTCGTCAAACTCTTGAGCCGAGTAGGTGCGTCGCATCCTTTGGAGAATCTGATCGCTTCCGCTCTGCAACGGAACGTGGAAGTGCGGGCATAGACGGCCGTTTCCTTCGTTTACCCAAACATCCAAAAGGTCCGAGTCGATCTCGGGCGGTTGGAGCGAAGAAACTCGGATGCGAGGGATCGAGGTTCGCGTCAATACCTCTCTCAACAACGATGTGAGATCGATTCCCGGTCCGAGATCGAATCCGTAGTGCCCCAGCTGCGTGCCGGTGAATACCACTTCGCGGCACCCGGCCGTTTCCAACTCTTTGACCTTCCTCACGATTTCGATGGTCTCGATGCTGCGTTCCCGCCCTCGAACCTTTGGCACGATGCAGTAAGCGCAGACTTGATCACAGCCCTCTTGAATCTTGACAGATGCCCTGGTTCTTCCCAACAGCGCATCGGTAGGTATGACATCTCGCCCGTCGGAACATGGTGTCAGATTGACCTTGAGGCGTTCGGCGATCGTTTTCACAAGATCGGGCTTGTGTCGATTGCCGAGCACCAAGTCCACACCGTTCAGACTCGCCGTCTCCTCAGCGGCGCGTTCCGGATAGCATCCGGTCAAGACGGTGAGCGCACCGGGGTATCGACGTTTCGCCGCTGAAACCGTTTGTCTAGCCTTCTTGTCGGCGACGTGGGTAACCGTGCATGAGTTCAATACGAAGACGTCTGGCGGTGGTCCATCCGCTGGGCCCTGTACTGCAAATCCGCCGCGCAGAAACTCCGCCGCCAACTGTTGAGAGTCGGCAGTGTTCAGCTTGCAACCGTGCGTTTCGATCTGAACGATGACCATTTACACGATTCTATGAAGTGCTGCTGCGCGCACGGCAAAGGGTTCTCGAATGGCGCAGATATATACTTCATTCAGCACCTTAAACACACTTCAGCACCGACAGGAACACGCGAAACATGTCACAACGGATAGTCGTAACTGGGATCGGGCTCGTTACACCTTTGGGTACCGACCGAGAGACGACTTGGAAGAACTTGATCAACGGCGAGTCTGGGATCGATTACATCGGAGCGTTCGACGCCGAAGGTTTCGAGTCCCGCATCGCGGCTGAAGTTACCGATTTTGATGCTTCGTCCGCTCTCGGCAGGCGTCAATCGCGACGAATGGACCGTTTCACCCAGTTCGCGTGTGTAGCCAGTCTCGAAGCGTTGGAACATGCCGGCATCGAGATGGAGAATGAAGATGCCGATCGCGTGGCGGTGTTGATCGGTAGCGGTGTCGGTGGGATAATCACGATTTCCGAGCAGATGGAAGTGCTGAACGATCGTGGACCGCGCCGCGTCAATCCCTTCCTCGTGCCCATGATGTTGGGCGATATGGCGAGCGGTCAAGTCTCAATGACTATCGGCGCGAAGGGACCCAACTTCTCGGTCGTCTCCGCTTGTGCGACGGGTGCCGACTCAATCGGCGAAGCCGCAGAGATGATTAAGCGCGGCGTGGCAGATGTCGCGATTGCCGGCGGTTCGGAAGCCGCGATCTGCCCGATCGGTGTCTCGGGCTTTAATGCCTGTAAAGCACTCTCCACACGCAACGACGACCCTCAAGGTGCGTCGCGGCCATTTGATGCAGAACGCGACGGTTTCGTTCTCGGCGAAGGTGCTGGTGTGATCGTGATCGAATCGCTGGAACATGCAGAAAAACGCGGTGCTGACGTGCTCTGCGAACTCGTCGGTTACGGCGCCACCAGCGATGCTCACCACGTGACGCAGCCGCATCCAGAAGGCGAAGGCGCGGCGAAAGCGATGAAAGTAGCCGTCAAGCAAGCCGACATAGACCCTCAAGAAGTGGCGTATATCAATGCCCACGGCACTTCTACACCGCTGAACGACAAATTCGAGACGATAGCTGTCAAAAAAGCCTTCGGAGACCATGCTCACAAACTCTCGATGAGTAGCACCAAATCGATGACCGGGCACCTCCTAGGTGCGGCGGGCGGCATCGAAGCTGCATTCAGCATCATGGCGATCTCGGAGTCGGCAGTGCCGCCGACGATCAATCTCGAAAACCCGGACCCGGACTGCGACTTGGACTACGTCCCCAATCTAGCCAAGCGCGGGCGCGTTCCGGTCGCGATGTCCAACTCGCTCGGTTTCGGCGGTCATAACGCTTCGTTGCTATTCAAGGAATTCAACGGGTGATGGCGCGAAACCGCGCCGCTACGGCTACGACGCGTTCAGTCCTCAATTCGGTTGTGCCAGCGCAGTCGATTTATTCGCGTTGGAGAGTCGCCGACCCACCGCCCGACGGTTTCTATCTAGGTCTCCAATCCTCCGCACCAAGCGGTTCATTGGCGCTCGCCTCTAACCTGCTCTACCAGCGCGGCATCCGCAACGATTCCCAAGCCAACGCGTTCCTGTACGACGGCTTGGAAGCGATGGACCCGCCGGATATCTTGCCGGGTATCCAATCCGCCATCGACGTGATCATGCGCGCCGTGCTGAGTGAATCTGGCATCGGCATCGTCGGCGATTTCGATGCCGACGGAATAACCGCGACCGCGATTATCATCCTGACGCTCCGAAAACTCGGCATCGAACCGAAATATCACTTGCCGCATCGCGAGATTGAAGGACACGGTATTTCGATTGAGGCGTTGGAGCGGTTCAAAGATCAAGGCGTCAAGGTCGTCATCACCGTCGATACGGGTATTTCCGCCTTCAAAGAGGTCGAGTACGCAAATGTTCTCGGTCTTGAAGTCGTCATCACCGACCATCACATCCCGCTTGACGGAAGATTGCCGGACGCCGCCGCGATCGTCAACCGACACCTCTCTAGCGAAGATCAGATTACCGACTACTGCGGTGCTGCGACGGCGTTCAAATTGGCGATGGCGCTACTCGCCGAATCGGGGATCGAACCGGCATCCGAGTTACTGCCATTGGCGGCGGTCGGAACACTGGCGGACCAGACCGAACTCTTGGGCGACAACCGCATCATCGTGCGCGAAGGGTTGCAGCTTCTAGACAACACCGCGCCGCCAGGGCTGATCGAACTTACTCGATTGATCAATGACCAGACCCGCCATCAGGGGCCTTACGACTCTGAATTCATCACGTTTCAACTCGCGCCGCGGCTGAACGCGCCGGGGCGTCTCGACGCCGCCGATCCGAGTTTACGGTTGCTCACCGCCACCGATCTATACGCGGCGATGAATCTCGCCCGCGACTTGGACGATGCGAACCGAAAGCGTCGCAGCATCGCTGACAAGGCTTGGCGCGCCGCAAAACCAGCGATCGACGAAGCGATTGCTCAAGACCGCAATGTCGTCGCGCTCGAAGTCGATCCGACGCTCCCTATGGGAGTACTCGGACCGCTCGCGGGCCGCGCGTCCGAGGTTTGCGCCACGCCGGCGTTTGCGTACCAAGTCATAGATGGCGTCGCTCGTTCCAGCGCGCGCAGCGTTCCCGGATTCGACCTCCATCGGGCACTTGAGGGAATATCGAACAAACTCAATCGATTCGGTGGGCACGCCGCCGCCGCCGGTTTCGCCGCCGATGCATCGCTCATACCCGAAATCGTTGAACACCTCGAAACCCAGATGTCGTGGTCATCATTGAGTTCCAGAGTTGATGAACGGATCATCCGCACCGTTGATGCCGAGTTCGAACTCAATCATTTGGGTTACTCGCTTTGGGATTTCATCAACATGATGGCGCCCTTTGGGACTGGCAACCCCGAACCGCTGTTCCTGATCCGAAAAGCTCAAACCGGCAACATCCGCTACATGGGCCGCAACCAAGATCACGTCAGCCTGACGCTCTACGATAATGACGGTCGCCAATTCCGCGCCGTTGGCTTTGGCATGGCGGACGCGCTGCCACCAACTCGGACCGTGGACGCCGTTGTAAGCCTAAAGACCAACTACTTTCGGGGCAACCGCACTCGCGAGCTTCGCCTCCATGACATCGCAGAGAGCGGTCGTTAGCGAAATCGAGATTCGTCAGAGTCAGGTGTCCTTGCCCGACTCTGTAACGACTGCCGCCTTTGGACAACGCGGCTTGTTTCAGCCTAGGGGTGTACCGCTTTCACCTAGCGCGCCAATTCGCGACGCCGTTCGCGGCGCGATCGTCCGGCGGTGACGCGGTCCTCTGGCGCGTCGGATCGGTTACCCCGTCCAGGGCGATTGAAACGTCCTGAGAAACGCACCTTCCAGATGATCCAAGGAATCGTCGCGATCCAGACGAGGATGGCGATGATGTGCGCTTCCTGCAATCCCCAGAACTTCACATCGTCTAGCCTGATGAACTGAATCGCGAAGCGTGCGGTAGCGTACAGCGCCAAGTAGATCATGAAGATGCTTCCCGCCGGCCGCACTCGTCCTCTCAGCAAGAAAATCACACCCAGAATCGCGATGTTGGCGATCATCTCGTATACCACCGCTGGGTGCACAGGCTGTTCAGCATCGCCTCCGACAATGTCGGAGTAGCGGTCGACCACCGCGCGGGCTGGGCTGTCGATGTCGGTGAAGTACCAGCCCCAGAAAAGGTCTAATGGGCGCGACCAATGCTCGCCGTTGATGATGTCGCCGATCCGGCCGATCGTCTGGGCCACCAGCAGCGGTGCCGCGGCGATGTCCATCAAGCGTCCAATCGGGGCGTTTGCGAAGTAGGCATAAATCATTCCCGCGATCCAGCCGCCTAGGATCCCTCCCCATAGCCCGATGCCACCGTTCCAGACTGCGAAGATCGAGAGTGGATCATCGCCATAGATCGCCCAGTGGTCGACTACGTGAACGATGCGGGCGCCGATGATTCCGCCGAGGACGCCCCACAGTGCGGTGTTGTAGACCTGCTCCTGATCGAGCTGAGCGCGGATCGCCGCCCTGCCAGACATCCAAATCGCGGTGCCGACGGCGATGAAGGTCAAGAACCCGTGCCACGAAAAAGCGGTGGTTGTGCCACCGAATATGTACGGGTCGAATGGAATACCGATCGCGTCGAACACCGATTCTCTCTACTCCGCTGATCTAGTTGCGAACTAGCACTCGATTCTATCGCGCCGCGAACTATTGCCGCAGTCTACAACCCGATCATCTTTCGACACGCGCCTGTAATGCACTGGTACGCGCGGATACGCGCCTTCCGATTTTCTACGATTCGAACCATGGATCCGAAGATTACAGCGTTCGTGGAGCATCTTGCCGGTGAACGCGGGTTGTCGCAGAACACCGTCAGCGCATACCAGGCTGACCTCGTTGCGCTGGCTGAATTCGTCGGTGAACACCGCTCCGTCGAACCGAACGACATCGATTGGGGCCGCTTTGGAGAAGGGGATGTGGCGGAGTTTGTGAAACAACTCGACGAACGCGGCTACTCCAACGCGACGCGGTCTCGAAAGATCGCATCGCTGAAATCGTTTATGCGGTTCCTGCGCGAAGAGGGGGTCATCTCCGATTTGCCGACGCGTCAACTCAAAGCACCGCGCGGTGGCAAACCACTCCCAAAATCGTTGACGATCGAGGAGGTCGATCAGCTTTTGGACCATGTAACCGATGCCGAGACGCCGGCAGAACTCCGAGATCGCGCCGTCATCGAACTGCTCTACGCTGGCGGGTTGCGGATTTCTGAGGCGACGGAACTGGACGTCGATAACGTCAACTTCGACAACTCTACGGTGCGAGTTTTCGGCAAGGGGTCCAAAGAGCGTATCGTGCCCATCTATGATCCAGCGATGGACGCAGTCGCCGAGTACCTTACGCTCGCACGCCCTCACATGGGACGGTTCCAAGACCCAGACGCGATGTTCCTGAATCTGCGCGGCAAGCGGATCACTCGGCAAGGATTGTGGCTTCAACTGAAAAACATCGCATTCGCCGCCGACATTGACCGCAAGATCACCCCTCACATGCTCCGACACAGCTTCGCATCACACCTTTTGAACGGTGGCGCGTCCCTCCGACACGTTCAAGAATTGCTCGGGCACGAAGACATCTCAACGACGCAGGTTTACACGCACCTCACCACCGAACACGTCCGTCGCGAATACGACGCCGCGCATCCGAGGGCGTAGGAACCCCACCACTAACGCCTTAACGATCTCGATGGGTGCCTAGCTCGCCCTTCAAATCTCGAGCGTTGAGAATCCGATCGCGATCATCACGTACTGTGCGAGCGCGAAACCTAGCGCAGCGGCGCCGAGTCGTTGCAGCCAAGACGCTTCATATTGCCAGATCGACGCGAGCCCGAACAGCAGCATGGGCGCAGGTGCTAGCACCCATGCCCAATCGCCGGCGTACTCTCGCAACGTCGCCGCTGAGGTCCAGGTAATCTGCAACACCAACACGCCGACCGCGAAACCGCCCACCGCGAAGGTTAACAGCGTCGCGATGGAGCTACGTTCCTCGTCATCCAGATCCTCCGACAAGTCGCCGAAAAAGCTCTCCTCGGATTCTTCGGCATCGGGGATTTCGGATGCGACTGTGTTCGATTCTTGATCGTTCGTCTCTTGCATGGCTAAACTACGCCGGTCCGACAGTTCGACGTTGAGAGCGAATCAGTCTTCGAACTCGGCCCAAATCGACTTCGCGTAGTCTAACGAAATGCCGTCCTTGTGCCACTGGTCGCCGTTTTGCGTGCCCTCGATTGCCATGTAACCGCTGTAGCCCGCGTTCGCCATCGCGGAGATCGCGTATCGGTAATCGACCTCGCCATCTTGCAACGGAACCCGGATGAACACCGTCCGCTGATTTTCGGGATGGTAGACGCGGTGCAGGTTCTTGCAGTGCCAGTACTTCGAGATCGGCGCCATCGCGTCGATCGCGGCGTCGTAGTCCTCTTCCGGCACGTCGTAGTTCCAAACGACGTTTCCCATGTCCGGGTTGATGCCAAAGTTCTCGCGGTCGATCATCTCGTGCAGCCGCACTGCGGACCAGGAGTTGTCAACTGGTGAGTTCTGGTGCACCTCGACCGTCACGTCGATATCATCAGTCGCGTCGCAAACCTTTTGGAACACTGAAGCGAGCTCGTCGTAGACCCAAGTTTGGGCGTCCTTGCTGGAGTCTTGTGACCTTGGCCAACCGCTGATGCTTCCAGGGATCGATCCGGGCGGGTGTCCGGGATACCTCGCGGGCGCGCTCAATGCACCATTCACCACTTCGGCGCCAACGTGACCCGCGTATTCGGCGGCGCGCATGAGCTTCTCGCGGTTCGCCGGACCATGCCGCGCCTCTGTCAGCGTGCCGCCCGCGCGGATCGCGCCCACTTTGATTCCGTGAGAGCGAACTCGCTCGCCAAAGTCGGCAATCGACTTCGCGTCGCCGAGTTTGTCTAAAACTTCGAATCCGCACTCGATCGAATCGAAACCGGTGTCGCGGGCGCGGTCGAGCCATTCGGGCGTGTAATTGTCAGGGTGCAGATTCCATGAGTCGACAGACTCCGGATAGAGGGTGAAACGTCGGTGGGCGTAGCAGAAACGCATGATTTGCTCGGATCCCTTCGTTGGCATTCACGCCATCATCGGAGGCGCGAAATTGGATTGTTGCGATTGCAGTTTAACACTGTGTCCGATGGTTGGCGCGCAGATCGACTTGGGGAACTTTACCGATCCCGTCGCTCGCGGAACCCGTGAGTTCCACGCATCGAACAATCTCTGTGTACCATGAACCAATCTTCAGCTAACGCGCGGTAGAAACCCTTCCACCGCGAATCAGGAACAGAAACCATGAAAATCACTGATCTACGTGCCTATGTGGTGCGCGCGCAGGAATCGCGGCCTTGGATGTTTGTCGAAATCGACACCGACGAGGGAATCACCGGATTTGGCGAGTCGACGAACGTCGGTGGCGGCGGCGCGATCGTCATCGCCCAGACCTACGCCCTGTTGAAACACGATCTCGTAGGGCAGGATTTCTCGGACGGGCTAGTCGGACAAGACCCCAACCACATCGACCGTATCTGGCATCAAATCTATCGCCGTTTCGGGACCCTGGGCTCGCGGGGTTTCGCGACAACGCTTGCCAGCGGTGTCGATATGGCTCTTTGGGATATCAAAGGCAAGGCGCTCGGACGACCGGTCTACGACCTGTTGGGCGGGCCGATGCGCGATTCCGTGCCTCTGTACAGCCATTGCGGCCCCGCGGACGATATCGATGCCTGCGTTGCGGACGCGAAGGCACAAGTCGCGCTTGGCTATCAGGCGCTCAAACTCGATCCCTTCTCGCCAGAGATGGGAAAGAAACATCGCCGCTACATCGACGGTAAGATTTCTGCCGCCGGCGCGGCACACGCCGAGGACCTGATGGCGGCGCTACGCGAGGGTTTGGGACCGGACATCGAGCTGATGATCGACGCGCACGGCAACTTCGACGTTTCGACCGCCACCGACTTGTGCAATCGAATGATGCCCTACAACCTAACGTGGTTTGAGGAGCCGTTGCAACCGGAAAGCCTGGAAGCCCATCGGCAACTGCGCCGCAACACCGACATCAATCTTTGCATCGGCGAGCGGAAATACACTCGGTGGGACTTTTTGCCATATCTGACGGAAGGTTTGGTGAACTACATCATGCCGGATATCTGTTGGACCGGTGGCATCTCGGAGATGAAGAAGATCGCGCATCTCGCGGAGGCGTTTTACATCCCGATTTCGCCACACGATGCGTCGGGTTCCTACAACGTCATCTCGGGCGCACACGTCTTGATGAACGTGCCGAACATCTACCGCCTTGAGATGAACCACCACGCCGTGCCGTCCTACAACGCCTGCCTAACCGAACCGTTGGACATCCGAGACGGCGAACTGCACCTTTCCGACAAACCGGGACTCGGATACGAGTTGAACCGCGACTTTGTCGACGCGCATCTCGACACCCAGTGGGCGGCTTTGATTTCGTAAATCGACCGGCAATCGTTTTCGACTTCGACGCGTGAATGACTAACGCCGTTCATTCAGGCAATGACACCGCGTCTCTAATGGTGTCGGGCAATACGAACTCGGCACCGTAGTCCACAAGGCGCGCTTCCACGCGGTAGTCTCGGCATACGTTCTGGTCCGCCGGATCGAACTGCCAGTCCATCACGTAACTGGTGATTTTGAAATCGGTCGTATCGATCGCTAGATCGACGTCGACGGTAGTCTCGCGGCTCCAACCCGCGCGGACATCTGCGGCGCCGAGCGACACCTGCAACGTCATTAGACCATCTTCGCTCGAAACCACCTGCATCGCATCATCGGCAGCGTAGATGTTGATACTCGATAGCATCCCTAACGGGTTGGAGAAAGAGTCTCGGAAACTCGACTCGCGGTGGATTTGGGCACTTTCGACGCGCTGCCAACGTCCGCCGACCTGTTTCCAGAACTGGATGGGCAACGGGGACTCAGGGGATCTGATGATGTAGTAATCTCGGGCGTCGTTCTTGAAGCGGATCAGTTGCGGCGCGCGGGGTCTAGGACTGCCAAAGATGTAATCGGACCAACCGAATTCGGAGTTGCATTCAGACCAACCGCCCATAACCTCGTAGTGGGCAGCCCCTGAATCCATCAACTTGGCATGTGCCTGCCGCAAAGTGGTTCGCACCGATACGGCTTCATCCTCAGGCGGGTCCACCAATTCATCCTTGAATACGACGAGGTCAAGAATCTCGTCGAACCTCATGCCCGGCTCGACCAGCGGATGCATCGCGATGCTGATCAGTCCGATATCGTTTTCGCCCAACGTACGGTAGTCCAACGCGTCGTAACTCATCACGCTGGTGTGATCGTCGTGGCGATGCAACATGCCGGTCACGACGTGGATCAGCTCGTGGAGACTGACGGTGTAAATCAGGTGCTCAAGCCCAACCGCGTCGAGCGCATTGGCAGGAGGCCAGACGACGAGTCGCCCGATTTCGATCACTCCGTCAGGGCTGATCTCGAAAGAAGCGCACCCGGCAGCGTCGTTGCAATCGAGACCATCTAGCTCAGTGCCCTCCCGCGGCAAACCGAGGTATGCCAAGACGTCTGCCCTTCGAGCCAATCCGACGGTTTCGAACTCAATGTTGATCTGCGACGCCAAATCCGCTAGAACCTGCTCGAATATCCGCTGATAATCCTCATCGCCAGATATCCAGACGCGAATCGGACGCGTTGACGGGAACTTCGTGACGTAATCGTTGCGCCATCCACCGCATCCGACTCCGTCGTCAAAGGGCGTGTCGGCATTGAGATTCGACGTGTCGCTGAAGCATTCCCAGATCGACCTCTTCACGCCGAGAATGCGTTCGGGGACCGTCGCCGATGCTGAAAATAGGACAATCTCGCCGGCTTGCGCGAAGACGACCTCGGTTTCTCCCTGCGGCACTCTAATCGTCTTCTGGATCAAATCAGAGTCGATGTCCGGACCCAAGTCAATCTCGAAATCTCCTCCGCAATCGTCAATCAACGCCTCGTCTTGATAGCATCGAGCGGTAATCTCCACCACCCCGGAAACCAGTTCGCTGCCGGAGTTTCGCCATGCCAACTCGAAATCAACGTTGGCTGAGCCGTCGCGCCAATATCTGATTTCGGGCATCGCCGTTACCGTTGCGATCGACCACTCGAAGGGCGGAGATGCAGGAACGTCTATCGAAGACGCAACGACATTGCCATCGCCCCATCGGAAACCGTCGTCGTTCGCACCGGCGTATAGCGCGCCGCTGACCGTCCCAATCGGCATCCAAACCTCAAACATGCTAACCGCAGTTTCCGCCGCCGCGATAGATCCAGTGCTACCGATCCCGAAACACGCTTGATCGGCGCATACGAATCCGACTTCCACGCCGTCGGTTGCATCCACCCCGTGATTCGAGACTGCGACCTCGAACGCCATCAACGCCCGTTCGCCGTTGACCCACCTCACGCTAGCCATCGATACGATTTCTACGCTCAACTCCACAAACTCGGCATCGATCGCGGCAATCACGAAGTTGTCATCTGTGGAGGTTTCGACCGTTGCAGTCGAAACCGAGACTCCAAAGCGGTATGAACCCGGCCCGACGTGAAAATGCATTTTGATCTCTCGCGTTTCGCCCGGTTCCAAAATGTCTATTTCGCCAACCGACTCGGCATCTCCTGATCGTTCCTGTATCAACCCGGCCCAGTTGCCTTCGATTGCGACCCCTTTTGCGGACCGAGCGCCGACGTTGGAAACAAGAACGTCTAATTCGACGATTCCGCCAGCCAGCACCCGATCCGACGCGATTTCGACATTCAGATCAGCCGCGGTGACTTGGATATCGGTCTCCAACACCGAATCGCCAACCCATACGCTGACCCGTCGCTCTCCCGGCTCTAACTCGAACCTGAAAGTAACTTTCTGCGATTCACCGCTCTTGAGACCGGTCAGTACGTAGACCAAGATCGGATCACCGTCATCTATGCGGTAGTCGATTCTTGAGACGCCGTCGAAATCGGTTGAACCGGTGTTGACTACCTCGATTAATCCCTCGTACTGAACCGCCGACGATGTTTCACCGACCTCAATGAAGTCGGCGCGCACCACTTGCAGCTGATGACCAACACCCTGCGCCGCAATTCGATCGCCAACAAAGATTGCCGCGATCAAGACTGCGAAAGCGACAAAGGTAATCCGCATGGACATACGGATCATGCTAAACGGCATCCCTGACAACGCGGTGCGACCAATCGTCCGGCGTGTCCGCCGTCGTCGCGATTAGTCAATCACGCGTGAGCGTTCGCGCACGTCCGACGGGACATTGAGGCTGACGCCGTACTCGATGAGGTCGCCTTCAACATCGTAACCATCGCAGACTAGCCCACGCACGTCGAAATACCAATCCATAGCGAACTGACCAATCTCGAAGGTGTTGAGGTCCACGGCGAACGATGCAGCGACGTCCGCGCGGTCTGTCCAAGTCGGTGCGGCGTATGCTCGGAATCGTTCGACACGGAAAGAAACCGTATCTTCATCGCGTTCAACTTCGGTCAAGAGATCAGTTCCGAACCACAAGACGGATGCCAACAGCGTCATCGGGTCCGAATACTGCGGGCTCCACGCCGTTTCATCGATGAGTTCGATTTCGTCGGAAGCGGTGAAGCGACGCCAGCCGCGCGACGCTCCATCCCAGTACTCCGCTCGGCCGTCTTCTGACCTCAGGAATATGTACATCTGCTGGGAGGCGTCGGTTAGACGGTAGTACAAGCCGCGATGTGCGGCAAATTCCGAAATCGTCACTTGCGAAGTGCCAAACCTGTCGATGCAGGTACCGCCCGACCAACCGCCGCGCATCGCATAGAGCGCGGAGCCGGAATCGATCAGCTTCTCGCGGGCGCGTCGCACGATGTCCAGATTGCTCATCGCGGCGGCATCCGGACGGTCCAGTACCTCGTCAGCAAACACGACCAGTCCTTCGATGTCGGCAGTGGTGTCGCCGGCGTTTACGAGCGGACTCGTTAATATCCGCACAATCTCGCGGTCCGACGCGCTCATCACCGGGAATCGCAAACCGCGGTCAACACTCATCACGCTGTCAGGCACGTCTCGATAATCCAGCGGAACCAAAACCGCTAGCAGACTCTGGAGAATTGCGTATTGCACCGACTCGTCAATCAACCGCAACTGCCGCAATTTCGCGTCGTCAATCGAGAAAATGACGATCTCAGCCGAAGTGATATTGCCATCCTCGTCGGTTTCATAGTTCGTGCAACCCCAGAAACCGTCGCAGTTGGTGAATCCGAGCGTTTGCGCCTGCTCCGGGTTGATGCCTACGTACGCAGCTATCGCCGCTCTCCGCACCTCCGGCACGAACTGATACGTGATGTTGAGTTGCGGCGCGATTTCCTGCAAAGTGTCTTCGAGTTGCTCACGGTACGCCGATAGACCATTGATCCAGACGGTGACTGGTTCATCGGAAGGCCACTTGGACACGGTATCGCTGATTCTTCCGCTACAGTTGCCGCGCGGGAACTCGTCGCGGACGACGGTGCTGCTGAAACAATTCCAAAGGGCGCGATCGATACCCACGATCCGCGCCGGTGCGGCAACTTGGACCGTGGTCGAAAGCGCTTCCTCTACGCCGTCGATCTCTGCAACTTCAAGGTTCAGGTCGACAGTACCAACGGGAGAACGCAGAACTGTCGACGCAGTCACGGGGCCAAAGCCGTCTTCCAGATTGATATTCACGACACCGCCACAAGCCGCGACGATCGTTTCGCCGTGCATACATGTAATGGCGACCGGATACTCACCTGGGATCGGTTCAGCTCCTGCATTCCGCAGGCTCATCGAAACGTCTAACGCGGCATCGCCGTTTGCGTAGTAGCCAGACAGCTCCGCCTGCACCTCGAAAACAGGATCAACGTCCGGTTGCAAAGGAACATCGAGGGTTATCGCGACGGTGTTTGAGTCGCCCCACCGGTATCCGTCGTCTAATTCACCCGCGTAGAGGACGATATCGCTCGTGCCTTGCGGTACCACTGCCTCAATCATGCCGGAGTGCGATTCACCCGGAGCTAGGGAATCAACATCTGCACCGCCCTCGCATTGCGCGCCGGGACTTTCGGGACACGAAACCGCGACGTTGAAATTGCCGCTCGGCGCGACGCCGATGTTCGAGACGCTGAAATCAATCGATACCCTGGCCGACCCACCTCTGATGAAGCCGATCGCGTTCGCGGCACCCGCGGTCAAGGAAAGCGATACGTAGTCAACTTCCACGCTGACTAACGCGGTGTTGTTTTCGGTGTTGACTTCGCGGTCATCGGTTGCAGCTACAACCTCCACTGTTTGCTCACCTGGCTCGAGGTCTAAAGTGAAAGTGAGCTCTTCCGAATCGCCCGATTCGAGTGGCTGGACGACCGCGACTACGGCGTTCTGTGAAATTAGTTGGACTGGTCGCGTGGGACGTGACCCTTCGTTCGATACCCGCACTCCAAACGAGACCTTCCCTTCCGCCACCACCTGGTAATAGAGCGGCGTCACCACGATGTCGGAGGCCAAAAGGTCCAACGCGACGAGCGAATCCGAGTCGTCAAGGTTGATCCTCACCTGTTGCTGTCCCGGATCGAGTCGCAAGTCGAATATCAGATTGGTGCTCTCCCCTCCACCAAGCGGCGGCACAACGGCGACCTCAGACGATTCCCCGTCGTTTACCGAGGCAGTTACTGGGGTGTCGGTCTCACGGTCGGTTTCACCCTGATTCGCAACCTTCACATTCAGTCGGACGACAATCTTGCCGCCTTCCGGTCCGCTGACATCCCAGTCAAGCGATTCGATGTTGTAGGACGCGGGCACGGCGGTTGGTGTCGCCGTCGGTTCAGGCGTCGCGGTCGGCAAGATCGGCGTCGCCGTGGGAGAGGGAGGTATCGGCGTGGGAGTAGCCGTCGGCGGCGGTGTCGGTGAAGGCACCTGCGTAGGCCGAGGTGTAGGCGTTGGTGGTTGCGGAGTCGCGGTCGGAACCGGTGTAGGCGTCGAAGTGGGAGGCACCGACGTCGGTGTACTTGCTCGTGCGCGGCTCGACGGCGTCGCGGTCGCACCGGGAGTCGGTGTTGCCGGTTTCGATGTCGGTGTTGGCGTCGCGGTCGCGGCAGCGGTAGGTGTTGGTGTGCGCGTTGCGAACGGTTCGGCAGTGGGTTCCTCCTCTTCGGAAGAGCACGCGCCAAAGCCGATCGTCGCGATGACCGATACGATCACCGCGAAGGTGATAGCGACGAACAGGACGCCGGTTCGGGAGACCCGAGCAGACAGATCCTTCAGGGTTTCAAGTGACGTTTTCAAGCGCAGACGATAAGGCGGATTCGGCCGACATGATTCAGTCTAGACAAACGCGTCGAACGTAATCTATGCCCTAATTCGCAATCGCGATTGAACGCGCCTAGGTTTTTCGGGTACCGCGTCGGCGATGTTACTCCGTGAAACGGATAATCAGCGGCACGACGATCGCGGTTGATGCCAGCGTCGCGATGATCCCTGCGAACAGCACGTAGCGCGTCCCGTAGTTCGACATCAAAGCGGGATCGTAGTACTTGTCGACGTTATTGTCTCGATACATCGCGATCAGACCATCTAGCAACGTCCGACGAGTACGCCTCCCTACGAACAACGCGATCGTGGCTACGACGTTTAGCAGCACCGTCATGCCGATGAAGACCCCCAAGATAATGTCGTAGGTGACTGGTGCTTCGTCAGAGGCGGCCTCGGTCGAAACACCAGAGTTGATACCGAGCACGATCAGATTGAACAGGATCGCCGTCAGCACGAAGATCGTGTCCGTCCGGCTGCTGTCGCTCAATTCTTTGACGATGTGTTCATGAACTTGGTTCAACATCTTGATTTCTCCGTTATTTCGGTGTGTCGAAGATTGTCGCAAACGCCGCGTCGAAAGAATCGGCGCGTTTACACGATGGTCTCACGCACGCTCGATCGCTGCTTCGTATAAACCTCTTTGACGTTCGATGGCAGATTCGTACGCTGAACTGTAGTCGTCGCGCGGGCGGTAGACCGATGCGATTTCGGGCATCACGTCGTCAAGACCTTGCCACTCACCGAGCGCGTTCAACGCCAAAATCGCCGCGCCACGGCTCGTCGCCTGTTCCTCGTTCGGTACGTGCACTTCGGCTTGCAACACGTCTGACATCGTCTGCGACCACCAAGGCGAATTCGTCATGGCGCCGCCACCGGCGATAAACAAACGATCATCGGACATCTCAGACCGCAACAGGTCCGCGACGAGAGAAAACCGGTACGCCACTGACTCCATCAATGCCTGCAGGATGTCCAATCCGGACGTCGAAACCCGAATACCCTTAACCACCCCGCTTGCGTTCGTCGACCAACCGACGGCTCTTTCCCCCGCGATGAACGGCAAAACCGTCAATCCGTGCCGGTCAGGCGTCGCATCTTTCAAGGCATCGTTCAGGTCGTCCAGAGGTGGAAGATTTAGGTTCTCTAATGCCCATTCGACAACGTTCCCGCCCTCGCTGAACGCGCCACCCATCAAGGTGCAATCGCCGCGCAGTATGTACCCCCATAACCCTTTGGGAACGCGTGGCGGTTTCGCATCGCCAGGGTGATCGACGACTAATCGCATCGCGGCAGTCGTGCCTACCGTCAAAGCGACGTTGCGACGATTCGTGCATCCGGAACCGATATTCACCGCAGCGCCATCACCCACCGCCAAGTAAAACGGCACGTCTACCAGTTGTGGCCATCGTACGGAATAGACGGGGCAAAGTCCCGACACCGCTTCACTGTAAGGTGCCAAGCGCGGCAACTGTGAGCGTAGCAGTCCCACCGCGTCCAACATCTCGGCATCCCAACCCAACTCGTGCCGATTCAGCAAACCGCTCCAAGCTGACACGCTGTAGCTCGCGGGTATGTCGGTCGATCCAAACCACCGAGTGAAGATGAACGTCGATATGTCGGTCCAGTTCGCGACTCGCTCAAACACGTCAGGTTGCGTCCGGCGCAACCACATCACGCGGCCGGGCACGTACGATGTGTGTTGCATCACACCAGTTCGCTGGTACGCGGCGTCAACGTCAATCGATTCGGTCAACGCGTCGACGTCGGGCGCGCTCCTAGTGTCGGCGTAGGTATAGACCGGTGTAACGGGGTTGTGGCGATCATCAACGCCCAAAATCGTGCTCGCCATGGCGTCGAATCCAACGGCGGCTACACGATCGGCGTCGTCGCCAGCCAATTGAAGAGCACGATCAATCGCCGATTCCGTCGCTAGCTGGATATCCGCTACGTCCTCTTCGTGGGTACCGTCGGCGGCGACGCGTTGCTGATGGGGTATCGAAACTAAGGTGTGCGGCAACGCGCGGGCATCCGCATCGTAGACACCCGCCTTAACGGCAGAACTACCGATATCGACCGCCAAGATGTAAGGTTGCCGCGCCATGCCTAACCTCGCGGAAACGCGTAGGTCTCTAAAGCGACCTCATCCACTTCAACACCTAGACCGGGACGATCGGTCACCTTGTAATAGCCATTTTCAGGCTCAAACGGCTCTTTGAGAATCTTGCTTTTAACTGCGTTCGCGTGATGGCTGTGTTCCATAATCATGAAGTTCGGGCAGGATGCCGACCACTCGACGGTTGCCGCGACGGCGAGTATTCCTCCACCGCCAACGTGCGGCGCGACGGGAATGTTGTACGTGTCCGCGAGGGTTGCGATGCGGTGCCCTTCGGTGATTCCCGTCCTGCCGATGTCGTGCATCAAGATGTCGTACGCCCGACGCTCGAACTGCTCCCGCATCTCGTAGCGCGTACGCGTCCACTCCCCTATCGCCACCGCCATGTCCAATGCCCGCGTAATCTCGGCCTGCCCGGGGATGTCATCCGGTACGGTTGGCGACTCTAACCAAGTGAACCCCAACTTTTCGAGTTCGCGTCCTAGCAGTATCGAGTTCGCGACGGTCTGACGCATGTGGGTGTCAACCATGAGCATGATGCTCGGTCCCACTCGGTGACGTACCTCACGACAGATCTCCGCAACGCCCTCGACATCGAGAAGCAGATGCAACTTTAAGGCTTTATATCCATATGCGACATGCTCCTCTGCGGTTTCCGCGACCTTGACCGGATCGGTACCACCCATGCCGGCGTAGAGCAGGATTTCGTCTCGGTACCGACCGCCTGCGATCTTGTGTACCGGCTTGCCGATCGCTTTCCCAACGATATCCCAGAGCGCAATGTCCGTTCCGCCGATGGCGTCAATGTAAAAACCAGTCGGATGACCGCGTTCACGCATCGCGCCGTAGTTACGAGTCCAGATCGCCTCAATGTCGAACGGATCGCGCCCCATCACCAAGGGCCGCACCAGTTCATGAACGATCGTTGCCGTCGTGTTGGGAGCGACCGGCGACTGCGCCTCGCCCCAGCCGACGATTCCGGTGTCGGTTTCGACGCGGATAACTGTCGTTTCGTGATGGTGCGAGTAGATCGAAGTGAACGCGGATCGGTCAACGTAGTAATCGCCAAACTCAATCGTCGGCGGTCGCGTCGAACCCTCCGATTTCTCATCGCCACGGTCGGTGATGCGCAGCGGGAACGCTCTGACATCGGTAATCTTCATCTATCCACTCCGGTAGGTTCGGTTGACAAACTGCTTGCATGGTAGCGGATGCTGACACAAACCGCGTTTCTCAGGCTATTGCCCGAGCGTTATTGGGCGAACGGCGGCTGCGTTTCGTGTTGCATACTTTCGTTATGGATTTCATGCAACGCGCACTTGAGTTGGCGGAGAACGCGGCGGGTGGTTTGTCAGCTCGGCCGCCAGTCGGTGCCGTGATCGTCGCCGAAGACGGCAATACTGTGCTCGGCGAAGGGGCGACGCAACCGAGGCCCGGTCCGCACGCCGAAGCCGCCGCGATCGCAGATGCTGGCGGCAGTGCAATCGATGCGACGATGTACTGCACGTTGGAACCGCATCAAACCAACACGACGACGCCGTCTTGCGCGAATACGATCATCGACGCGGGCATCACGCGCGTCATCTGCCCGATCATCGATCCCAACCCGGCGGTGCGAGGTCGCGGCTTTGAAATCTTGCAATCTGCTGGTGTCGACGTCATCAACGATGCCGATCCCTCGTCGAAAATGCGCGCCAACGAACTCATCGAAGGATTTGCCAAACACATCAAGACGGGAATGCCGTTCGTAACGGTTAAGTGGGCGATGTCGCTAGATGGCAAGATCGCG
The DNA here is from genome assembly GCA_963662485.1 of Dehalococcoidia bacterium. GTDB lineage: Bacteria > Chloroflexota > Dehalococcoidia > Lucifugimonadales > Lucifugimonadaceae > Bin127. Next base: position 1,755,289 of record OY759581.1, read on the forward strand.
ACGCGAACTCGCGATTCGAAGTGGATCACGAGTCCCACCGCCCGCGCCCACGCTCATCGCTTGAGGTATGTTTCTGACGCCGTCATGACCGGCATCGGTACCATCGTCGCCGACAATCCGCGGCTGACCGCGCGGGACCCGATCACCGGTGCACGACGATGCGGCCGGCCGCGCCTGCGGGTGGTCGTCGATAGTCAGTCCCGGATGCCGGCCGACGCGGCACTCCTAAAAGAGGAAGGCGAAATCATCCACGCCGTTGCCTCTGAAACCGTCGAAACGACGCGATGCCACACGCTCAGGTTGCCCGGCAAGAGCGAGGATCGCGTCGATCTTGGCGCGTTGCTCAGCAATCTAGGAGAGCGCGGCTACATGAACGTATTGGTGGAAGCTGGTGAGACGCTGACTGGCGCGTTGTTCGATCTGAAACTGGTCGATAAAGTCGTCGCTTACATCGCGATTGGCAAGATAATCGGAGGTAACGACGCACTGATGCCGGTTGGCGGTCTTGGACCGTCGTTAATCAAGGAAAGCACTCGGTTGCGCGACACTCGCGTTGAACATCTTGGAGATGACATCGCCATCATTGGTTACGTCGACTCGGCGGGGGAGATTGAACGTTGTTCAGCGGAATAGTCGAGGAAGTGGGCAGGGTCGCATCGTTCAACCCGTCCAACGGAGTGCTTCAAGTGTCGGCGTCTCTGGTACTTTCCGGCGAAAGCGGACTCAAGGTCTCCGACAGCGTCTCCATCAGCGGTGCGTGCCTCACCGTCACCGGCGTAACGCCGAACTCGTTCAACGTTGACATCACGCCCGAGACAACGCGTTCAACGTGGTTCGCGAGTATCAAACGCGGAACGCTCGTCAACTTGGAACCCGCTCTGAGGTACAACGCTAGAGTTGGCGGGCACCTCGTGCAAGGACACGTGGACGGTACCGGCGAGGTGACGTCGGTCGCCTACGACGGCGACGCCAAACTCGTAACCGTCGCGTGCGATAGCTCAATCAGCAAGTACATCGTCGAAAAAGGGTTCGTCGCCCTCGACGGCGTCAGTCTGACCACGTTCGATTGCACGCCTACGAGTTTCACGTTCACGTTGATCCCCTTTACCGCGATCCACACCACCCTCGGCGTCGTGCGACCCGGCGCGACGGTTAACATCGAAACCGACCTGACCGGCAAATACATTGAGCGATTCATGCAACCATGACGGACCTTGTCAAATGACCGACTTGACCCAGGAACTCAAGGAAGAGACTGTCGCATCCGTCGAGCGCGCCATCGAACGCGTTCGGAGCGGCGACATGGTCATCATGGTCGACGATGAAGACCGTGAGAACGAAGGCGATTTCGTTATGGCGGCAGAAGACGCCACCGCCGAGTCGATCAACTTCATGGCGGTGCATGGACGCGGGTTGATCTGTGTTCCGATGGAGGGACACGACCTCGACCGTCTCGGAATGCCGATGATGGTGCGACACAACACTTCGCCGCACTCCACCGCGATGACCGTGGCAGTTGACGCCGCATTTGGAATAACGACGGGCATCTCTTCCGCCGACCGCGCCCACACGATCCGCTTGTTGTCGGAACCGGAAGCGACATCCGACAATTTCGTCCAACCCGGCCATGTCTTCCCGCTTCGATATCAGGAAGGCGGCGTTTTGGTCAGGGCCGGACACACCGAAGGCTCAATTGACCTAGTGCGAACCGCCGGCAAGAGACCGGCGGCGATCGTGTGCGAAATCATGAACGATGACGGCACGATGGCGCGCCGTCCGCAACTCGAAAAGATCGCCAAAAAGCACGACATCCCCATCGTCTCAATCGCCGACATCATCGCTTACCGCTTGAGCCGCGAGTCGTTCATTCAGCGAGTCACGGAAACGCGACTGCCGACCCGTTGGGGCGAGTTCAGATGCGTCGCTTACAAGAGCAAGGTCGATCCGGCAGAACATGTCGCGTTGGTGATGGGGCGGATCGATCCCGAAGCCCCGGCTATGGTGCGAGTTCACTCCGAGTGCTTGACCGGCGATATCTTCGGCAGCCAGCGATGCGATTGCGGTGATCAACTGCACACCGCCATGTCTAGGATCGCAGAATCCGGCGTCGGCGCACTCGTTTACATGCGGCAAGAAGGACGCGGTATCGGTTTAATCAACAAGCTCAAGGCGTACCGTCTGCAAGACAACGGTATGGACACTGTAGAAGCCAATAATCGGCTCGGTTTCCAAACCGACCTGCGCCACTACGGCGTTGGCGCCCAGATCCTGATCGACCTCGGTGTCCGCAAGTTCCGATTCTTGACCAACAACCCGAAAAAGGTCGCCGGACTAGAAGGGTTCGGTCTGGAGATGGTCGAGCAGATACCCCTCATTCCGCCTCCAACCGACCACAATCGCAAGTATCTTGAGACCAAACGCGACCGCATGCAGCATCGGATCGAGTTCGGAGACGACGGGGATGTCCCGAATGCCCTTGCATCCGCGATGAATGCTCGGCACGGGTCAGAAACCGACTGAAAGGCATCCACATGTCTGAACCAGAAAAACGCGCCGGCGAATCGCCGCCAGAGTTGCTCGACGGCACCGGTTTGAAGATCGGTATCGCCGTGGCGAGGTTCAACTCGGACATCACTTTCAAGATGCGCGACCTCTGTATCGCACGTTTGACCGAGCTGGGTGTCAAAGTCAACGATGCAAACATCTTCGAAGTGCCCGGTTCTTACGAGTTGCCGCTAGCCGCCAACGCCTTGTTTGAATCCACCGATCCTGTCGACGCGGTAATTGGCGTCGGCGCGGTCATTCGCGGTGAAACCGACCATTACGAACACATTGCCAACGCCGCATCTCAAGGACTACTCAGAGTTTCCACCGACAACCGCAAACCCGTAATCTTCGGCGTCCTCACAACCAACACCGTCGAACAGGCCGTAGCACGCATCGACCAAGCGCCCGGCTACGCCGACGCCGCCATCGAAATGACCAACCGCCTCAAACAACACCAAAACCGCCGCCCCAAACGAGGATTCGGGTTGGTGTGAGGTGTTCCAATCTTCGATTGAAAACGGTCGGCGCGCACCGCGAAACCGCACGATCGACGTCGACGATGTCGAAGTTGATTCTTACGCCGAGCAACTGCTGACGATCGAATCACCGACGGAAATCCGCGACGTCGTAGATCGAGTCGTCAACCAAGATGTCTTGGAGACGCTGAGGCTCCTTCCAAGTTCGTTTGCAGATTTGGTATTTATCGATCCGCCATACAACCTAAACAAGACGTTCAATTCGACGCGTTTCACCAAACGTTCCGAGGGTGAGTATGCCGAATGGTTCGAGTCTTGGTTTCGTCAAGTCCTAAGGACTCTGAAGCCTGACGGATCGGTGTATATCTGCGCGGATTGGCGAACATCCGCTGTCATCTTTGCAGTCGTCGCCAAGTATCTGCACATCCGGAATCGAATCACCTGGGAACGCGAAAAAGGACGCGGTGCGAAGAGCAACTGGAAAAATGCATCCGAGGACATCCTCTTCTGCACCGCATCAGACCGGTACACCTTCAACACCGACGCGGTGAAACTCAAACGGCGTGTACTGGCACCGTACACGAACGCGAACGGTGATCCTAAGGATTGGGATCGAGAGGATGCGGGGGATTTCCGACTGACGCACCCTTCGAACTTGTGGACCGATATCACGGTGCCTTTCTGGTCCATGCCCGAGAACACCGACCATCCCACACAAAAACCCGAAAAACTCTTGGCCAAGCTAATTCTAGCCAGCACCAATCGAAACGACGTGGTCTTTGACCCCTTTCTCGGTTCTGGCACCTCCGCCGTCGTCGCAAAGAAACTCGGGCGGAGATTCGTCGGAGTGGAGATCGACAAAAACTACTGTTGTCTAGCGTTGAAGCGATTGGAGCTAGCAAGCCGGAACGCTACGATCCAAGGCTACGGAGACGGCGTGTTCTGGGAACGCAACACCGCGATCGGACGTACAGCAAAGCTCAACGATCCACGCGACCGACAAACCGCCATGAATCTTGGCAAACATTAAGGCTTTCGCATGCCGGTTGAATTCTCACTGTTCGATGCTGCCGACTCCGACGGAATGGACGCGCGGATTTTGCGCTTTCTTGTCGCCAATTCACCGACCTTGACACTCGAGACCGCGAACAGTCCTCGCGCCGCGGGCGACGCCATACAGCAATTGATATCCGACAACTTTGGCGCATTGATGCAGGACCGAACCACGTCATACTCGCCGACATTCGCGCGGCGCGCAATGGCCGACCTAGCCTTCACTGATCTCAATGACAATTACTACGTCGTGGATGTCAAAACGCACCGACGCAACACCTCTTTCAACATGCCTAACCTCACTTCAATTCGAAGGATCATCCGGTTGTACGAAGACGACTCAAATTTCTTCGTAATCCTCATGGTTCGCTACGATGTCGAGGACACGCTCTTGAAGATCAAATCCGTCGATTTTGTGCCAATTGAGTTTCTGAGTTGGAGTTGCCTCACCATCGGCGCGCTCGGATGGGGACAGATCCAGATAGCCGACGCCAATCGAATCGTGATTGACAAGACTGCCTCGCGAAAACGATGGATGCTGGATTTATGTGATGCGGCACTAGAGTTCTATCCAAGAGAAATCGCGAAAATAAATGATCGTGTCGAATTCGTCTCAAACGTCCGACAGGAATGGGAACGGCGGAACCCGTAAACTCCTAGCGTATGATTGCGGTTCGGATCGGAAGGGAAATGTCTACGGATCTCTCCGTGTCGACGCGGTAAATCGGACCCAAGCGTAGATGCTTATGCGCCGCGTGCGAGCTGGATCGGCATGACGACCGCGCTCATGATCCCGATTCGGCTGCGGATTTAATGGACGATCCGCATTCGAAATTTCGCTCCGCATTGTTGTTGTGGACGCCGGCCACTTACCACGCCAGATGATGCAATTACGCCCCCGCCATCACGTCCACTAGTTCTTGGACGGCGTCGGCGGAGGCTTGGAGGGCGGTCTGTTCGGATCGGGAGAGGTCTACTTGGATGATCTCTTCTACGCCGTTGGCGCCGAGTTTGACGGGCACGCCGACGTAGAGGCCGTTGATGCCGTATTCGCCTTCGAGCATGGCGGCGCAGGGCAGGATTTCTTTGCGGTCTAGCAGGATGGCTTCGACCATTTGTGCGCTGGCGGCGGACGGTGCGTAGTACGCGGAGCCGGTCTTGAGGAGCGCGACGATTTCGGCTCCGCCGTCGCGGGTGCGCTGGACGATCTCTTCGAGCCGGTCGGCTTCAATGAGTTCGGAGACGGGGACGCCGCCGACAGTGGTGGCTTTGATGAGCGGAACCATGGTGTCGCCGTGTCCACCAAGCACGTACGCCGAAACATTGGTTACCGAAACGTTGAGTTCTTGTGCGAGGAAGGTGCGGAACCGCGCGGTGTCGAGGATGCCCGCCATACCGACGACCCGCTCTTTGGGGAATCCGCTGACTTGCTGGGCGAGTTGAACCATAGCGTCGAGCGGGTTGGAAACGACGACGATGATCGAATTCGGGGAGAATTTGACGACTTGCTCGGTCACGCTCTGCATGATGCGCATGTTGGTTAGCAGCAGATCGTCGCGCGACATGCCGGGGCGACGGGCGATGCCGGCGGTGATGACCACGACATCGGAGTCGGCAGTGGGTTCGTAGTCGTTGGCGCCGATGATTTGGGCGTCGGTGCCCAGCACGGGGCCCGATTCGAGGATGTCGAGGGCTTTGCCTTGCGGCATGTCTTCCACGACATCGACTAGCACCACGTCGGCATAGCCGCGCTCGTAGATGCGCTGGGCGGTCGTCGCGCCGACGTTGCCGGCTCCTACTACAGTCACTTTGGATCGCATTTGAGGTGTTTTCCTTTTCGGTGGTTCGATGGGTTTTCGGATTGAGATTCCTCGGTGGCCCCCTTTGTCCTTCGGACATTTCCCCCGTGAACGGGGGAAACCTTAAGGAATTGCGGGGTACTCTTTCCGGGAGAGAGCGGAATCAAGCGTCCACGTATCCCTGCCACTTGGCTCCGAGATTCGGATCGTTGACGGTGTCGGCTACGTAGGCGCCGTATTCGTCGCCGGTGGCACCGGTGTCTCGGCCGGTGGTCACGATTTTGCGCTCGTATTGACCGCAAACTTCTAGCGCCATGTCCAAACGGCGTCCGAGGTCGGCGTAACCGATGTGTTGGAGAAGCATCGCGGATGCTTTGAGCATGGATGATGGATCGGCGTACTGGGCGCGTCCTTCGGTTACCATGCGCGGCGCGGAGCCGTGTATCGCCTCGAACATGGCGTAGCGAGTGCCGATGTTAGCCGCGCCGGCAGTGCCGACGCCGCCTTGAATCTCTGCCGCCTCGTCGGTCAGGATGTCGCCGTAAAGGTTCGGCATTACAAAGACCTGAAAATCGGAGCGTCGGGCGGTGTCCAACAGCTTGGCGGTCATGATGTCGATGTACCAGCCGTCCCACTCGATGCCCGGGTACTCTTGTGCGACGCGTTCCGCGACCTGCAAGAACCGCCCATCGCTGAGTTTGACGATGTTGGCTTTGGTAACGACGGTAACACGGTCGCGGCCGTTCTGCTTCGCGTGCTCGAACGCGGCACGGATTATCCGCTCAGAGCCCGGTTCGGAGATCAGACGGAAATCGATCGTGAAATCATCCGTTACGTCAATCCCGTCGGAGCCGAGCGCGTAGAGGTCTTCGGTGTTCTCGCGGAAGAAAACCCAGTCGATACCCTCTGACGGTACTCGCACCGGGCGGACGTTTGCGAAGAGATCCAACTCTTTACGCATCCCGACATTCGCCGATTCGAGGTTCGGCCATCCATCGCCCTTCTCCGGCGTCGTGGTCGGGCCTTTCAGAGTTACATCGCACTCTTTGATTTCCGCCAGAACATCGTCAGGGATCGATTGGAGATGCGCGGCGCGGTTCTCGATCGTCAGTCCTTCGATGTTGCGGAACTCAATCTTGCCGCTGGATACCGCGTCATCAAGTAAGCGTTCAAGCACGATCCTCGCGGTTTCGGTGATCGCGGGGCCAATGCCGTCGCCTCCGATCACGCCGATCTTGATCGTCTCGAGCGCGTCGTAATCGACGAAACCGGACGATTCCTTCATCGCTGACACTCGCTCGATCTGCTTCTCCAGCAGTTCGCCGAAGTGGTCCTTGGCACGTTCTATCGCTGCGTTACTCATTCGTTTTCCTTCTGTCTACGGATGGCTAGATGACAGCGGGATCACTCCCACTTGTGCGGTTTTCCTTCTTTTGGCAGTAGCTTGCCGGTGTCTTGGCGGATGGCGTGAGTTTTTTCGGTCTTGCCGGCGTTTTTCGCGGTTACCCGCTTCACACCGCGCAGACCGTTTCTGCCGAGTGCCTCGACATGGCCGATCGCGACGAAAAGTACATCGCCCGCCTCATCGCATACATCGGTTGAAGCACGTTCAGCAACCGCCTCGTCTAGTTCGTCGATCTCTTCCGACAAGATGCGGCGGCGTTGCTGAATGATGTCTGAAGGATCGGCGTGTTCGAAGTGTCCGGAGCCGAAACCCCATCGATTGTGAAAATCCCAAACTTCGCGTGCCATCTCGGCGACAGTCTGCACGAATTCGTCCTCAGAAACCGAGTTCGGAGCGTAGCGCGGCTTATCGGCGACGCTCACAGCGGTATGTTCCCGTGCTTCTTCGATGGCATGTCGTCGACCTTGTTGGCGAGCATGTCCAAAGCGTCGATGACGCGTGCCCGCGTGTCTCTCGGATCGATCACGTCGTCAATGTAACCGCGATTTGCGGCGACGTACGGATTGGCAAAGCGGTCTCGGTAGTCGGCTACCAACTCTTTGCGTTTCGCATTCGCATCTTCCGCCGCCGCGATCTCCCGACGCATGATGACGTTCACCGCGCCATCGGGACCCATGACCGCGATTTCAGCCGTCGGCCAGGCGAGATTCACGTCGCATCGCAGCTCTTTGCTACCCATCACGATGTAGGCGCCGCCGTACGCTTTTCGCAAGATGACGGTGATCTTCGGGACCGTTGCCTCGGAGTATGCGTAGAGCATCTTGGCACCGTGCCGAATGATGCCGCCCTGCTCTTGAGCCGTGCCCGGCATGAATCCCGGTACATCTACGAGCGTCAGTATCGGGATGTTGAACGCGTCGCAGAAGCGCACGAAACGCGCGCCTTTGTCAGACGCGTCGATGTCGAGGACGCCGGCAACCTCGTTTGGCTGATTGGCAACGATTCCAACCGTCGATCCGGCCATGCGTCCGAAACCGACGACGATGTTACGCGCAAATTCGGCGTGAACCTGCATGAAGTCTCCGTCGTCTACGAGCTCTTCCACGACATCCAAAACGTCGTACGGCATGTTCGGGTCGTCAGGGATTACCGATAGCAATCCCTCAGGACGGCGATCGATCGGGTCTTCGAAAGTTACGGCCGGTGGGGATGCGGCATTGTGCGAGGGCAGGAAGCCGAGTAGTCGTCGCACCTGGTCGTAACACTCATCCTCATCGGCGGCGGCCCAATGCGCCACGCCGGAGGTCGCGGCGTGCATCGCAGCACCGCCAAGGTCCTCATGACTCACGTCCTCGCCAGTCACCGATCGCACGACGTCGGGTCCGGTGATGTACATCTGCCCAATCGACTCGACCATGAAGATGAAGTCGGTCATCGCGGGCGAGTAGACCGCGCCGCCGGCAGACGGCCCGGCAATCACCGTGATCTGCGGGATGACGCCTGACGCCAAAGTGTTACGACGGAATATCTCGCCGTATCCCGCCAGCGAGTCGATGCCTTCTTGGATGCGCGCGCCGCCGGAGTCGTTGATGCCAACTACCGGCGCGCCGACCTTGATGGCATGATCCATCACTTTGGAGATTTTTTGCGCCGCGATCTGCGAGAGCGACCCGCCGAGAACGGTGAAGTCCTGCGCGTAACCGAAAACCGTTCGACCTTCGACCTTGCCCCAGCCAGTGACGACGGAGTCGCCTTCGAACTTCTGCTTGTCGAGGCCCAAATCGGTTGAGCGGTGGGTGTTAAAGGTGTCGATCTCAATGAACGTGTCGCTGTCGAAGAGTTTCGACAACCGCTCACGTGCGGTGAGTTTGCCGCGCTTCTTCTGCGACTCGATGCGTCGTTCGCCGCCGCCGAGTTGTGCCGTCTCGCGGCGCGTTTCCAAACCTGAAAGACGGGTCTGGAAGCCGTTGCTTGAAGTTGATATGCCCTGTTCCGTAGCTATTTCGACTAGCCCTCCTGAACGGCGGAAACAGACTGATTAAACCGCCATAATTCGTTGCCGTGTCAACTTAGAATCCTAACCTACGTCGCAAGTCAATGACTGGTTGAAGATCGCCTACTCGGCATCCCTGAGCACGCTTGAAAATTGGATAGTCCATGAACTCAACTCTGAACATTGGCGGTAGCACGTTCGATTGGGGTGCGCGCACCTTCATCATGGGCATCCTCAACGTTACGCCCGACTCGTTTTCGGGAGACGGCACCATGCGGGATTCCGAGAACTGGATTGAAGCGTCCGTAGCCGCCGCTTTGCAGATGGTCAATGATGGAGCGGACATCATCGATATCGGCGGCGAATCGACGCGTCCGGCGTCCGTGTACCCCGATGCCCGGCCGATTACGGCTGACGAAGAGATGGCGCGTGTCTTGCCGGTAATCTCCGAACTCAGTAGCCGGTGCGCGGTGCCGATCAGCATCGACACCCGGAAGTCGGAAGTTGCCGACGCGGCGTTGTCGGCAGGCGCGCACATGGCGAACGATGTTTCGATGTTGTCTGATCCGGACATGGCGGCGGTAGTTGCGCGGCACGATGCGCCGTTAGTCATTAGCCATATTCGACCGCGTGCTCAATACGACGATGTCATCGCGGATATATCTAAGGAACTCGCTGACGCCGTCGAATCCGCCCTTGAGGCAGGAGTGCATAACTCTCGGATAATCATCGACCCCGGCATCGGTTTTGGCAAAAACGCGGCCCACAGCCTAGATTCGCTCCGAAACCTGAACGCTATCAAATCGAACCTTGCAAACCGTCCGATGCTGGTCGGCGCGTCCCGCAAGTCGTTCATCGGCGCAATTCTCGACGCTGCACCTGATGACCGCGTGGAAGGAAACGCCGCATCAACCGCGTTGGCAATCGCAATGGGCGCAGACATTGTCCGCGTCCACGAGGTGCGCGAGATGGCGCGCGTCGCAAAGGTTACCGATGCGATTGTGCGCGGTTGGGTACCAGATTCTGAAGGCAATACCAGCGACCGCGTCCGGCGCGCGGTGGGAAGGGAATTCTGATTGTCTCTCAGTTCCACAAATAGCGTCGCGTATATCGGTCTAGGCACCAATCTCGGGAACCGCATCGCCAATCTCAAAGCCGCGCTGGACGATCTCGAGTCTCTGGGCGAGCTGATCGCCGTGTCCTCCGTATACGAAACCGAGCCGGTGGATGTTAACGACATCCAACCGAAATACCTGAACATGACGGTCGCTCTGGAAACACGTTTGAATCCTCGCGGGTTGCTTAGTGAGCTGTTGGAGATTGAACGCGTCAATGGGAGGGTCAGAAAACGTCAAAACGAAGCGCGCACGCTGGACCTCGACATCTTGCTGATGGGCGACTTGATCTTGACCACCGACGATCTCACGCTACCCCATCCGCGGATGCACGAACGCGCCTTTGTGATGGTTCCGCTCGCTGAGATCGCGCCCGAAACCATTCATCCGATCTTGAAACGCACCGCGTCGGAGATTGCGGCAAACTTGGACACTGGCGGCATCGAACGTCTCGGCATGATCGACGACTTAACCGGCAGCTAGTTGTCCAGTCTCAAGGCTTGGATCATGATGTACGCCGCGATCGCGATGAACACTAACCAAATGAAGATGCGAGGACTGATTTTCTTGAACATCGACAACCCAGATTACCGCGGGCGGCAGCCACGATGACCGACGGCCCGTTTTCCGCAATCGTATCCGACATTGACGGCACGCTGTTGTCTCGAGTAGACGGCAAGGCGTCACCGCGGCTCAAAGCGGCGGTCGCCGAGGTTACGCGGCGCGGGATTCCGTTTTCGATCTCCACCGGTAGGATGCGGCGATCAGCTTGGCATGTGCATCAGGATATCGGCGCCAATGCCACGATGATCTGCTACCAAGGCGCAATGGCGGTGGACGCCGAGACCAACACGCTGCTCAGGCACGAACGGCTCGATGAAGAGACTGCCGCCGCCGCCATTGAGTTCTTCACCAACCGCGGGTTAGACATCCGAGTTTATGTGGATGACGATGTCTACGTGACGCATCTGAACGAGGTAGATTTCGACTACGCGCAACGCAATCATGCCACGTTGGTAGAGGTGGAAGATTTGCTACTGCTCGCGCCGCGTCAGCCTACCGTCGTTCTGGGGATATGCCATCCCGTCGAGATGGGCGAACATGTTCGGGATGCGTCCGCGTTACTCGGCTCATCGGCGGAAGTCACGCATTCACTGCCCCACTTCTGCGAAGTCGGATCGCCGCGCGCCGGCAAAGTCCGCGCCCTGCAATGGCTCGCCGAACGACAGGGCCTCGAGCCGTCCGACTACGTATCTTTTGGTGACGGACTCGGCGACCTCGAAATGATCCGCTGGTCCGGCCGCGGCTACGCCGTCGGCGACGCCCACCCTGAAGTGATCGCTGCCGCCTACCAACACATCCCCGGCCCGCAAAGCGAAGGCGTCGCAGAAGAATTAGAGCGGTTGGTGGCCGCAGGGATGTTGGCGGTACCTTAGAATCACCGTTCACTGTGGACTCAATCCGTTGTCTAACGCAAGAAGGAATCGCTGAATTCAGTCGTTATTTGAACGCGCTACGCGATGACGGCCGAATCGAACCGCCGCAACATCTGCTGACTGACAAACGTTTCTCAAGCGAGTTGTCGCTCGCCCTGGTCACCGTCGAACCCCTTGAATTCAAGAACCGTTACGAGTTCGCGAGGTATTTGGACAGTATTTTCAACGAATCGGGATTTGCGGCAAACGCGGATGAATTCGGGATGTGGGAATGGCTTACGCTCTACTTTTTCGATTTGGTGTGTCCACTGAACCGCGATGGAATTCGAAGACCCGGTGCTGATGCTCGCCACCTAGTCAACTACCGGGCCAAGGGGTTAAACCATCGGCACCTATTGCGCGGGCCATACATTCTGTACCGCCAGTACGCGCATCACGGCGCGGAAGCACTTGGTTTGTTGCTGAACGCGCCGTTATCTGAGTATGGTTTGGCAGCCACACACATCGGTGAACGACCTCGATTGCTAGACAGCCGTGGCGCTCTGATCGCGGCTAATCGCTTGTATTTCGATGAATCTACCGGCAGACCCAAATCAGGGTATACCGATGACGAAACCGGAGTGAGAATTTTCAGTCGGTTCGTAAACAATCTTGACCCAAATTACGATCTAACGTCGATTTCACCCGACACGATTATCGCCCTACTGCCGGACGAATTCAACGTTTGGATTGCACAAGAAGATGGCGCGGAACTAACGGAAATCCGCGACGCGATATCGGAATTACGCTTGCCGAAACCCGCTACCGAATCCGCGTTGCCATCCGATCCCGCATCCAACCTTTTGGAGAGGTTAGACGAGAGACCGACCACTTTGCGGTTGTCGCGGGTGAGGTCCGATGTATTCCGTCATCAGATCAGGAACATTTATGGTTTCAAATGTGCCGTGTCGGGACTACAGCTCGCACACAAAAGTCTCGGTGGGAACGATTTGTTTGAAGTCCAAGCTGCCCACATAATCCCCGTCTCCAAAGGCGGCAAAGACCTCATCCGAAACGGGTTCGCGTTGAATCGGACTGTGCACTGGGCCTTTGACAACGGCATGTTATGGATAGACGACGATTACATGGTTAATGCGAGCAATGAGGTGTTGCATGACCCCCGCAATACCTGGCTCGCGAAGTTTGACGGTTCGCGCCTCGACTTGCCACAAGACCCAGATCTTCACCCCGACATTGAAGCCTTCAATTGGCACCTCGACAATATCGCCCGTCGTTAACGACGCGTTCGTAAGTTCGCGACGAGATTTCCGTAACCGCCTCATGCGGTGTTGCTCGTTCGCGAATCGATAACACGCTTTCGCCCTTCACTTGGAGGTCGATGCCTTACCGAATCGCGTTCTCACACACGGCTCCCCCTTCAGTTCTGGCAGGAATCATCGCGTATAATTCGGCGCACTGCTTTGCGGGAACGGCCACGCAGAGCGGGAAAGGCGCGAGAGCCGAACGAACAGCTGACATGTCGATCACCTACCTCTTGAAAAGAGTCGGACTGTTCGTGCTGGTCGTTTGGCTTGGGGTGACGATCAACTTTTTCTTGCCGCGGTTGGCACCCGGGGACCCGATTCAGGAGTACCTCGGTCAGTTGGCGCAGGCAGGCATGTTTGTCGGCGATCCATCGGCCGGTTTCGTTGAGGAGTACAGGGCGAAGTTTGGTCTCGATAAACCGCTGTGGGAGCAGTACATCAACTACTGGATCGATGTCTCGCAGTTCAACTTTGGGCTCTCGGTGGTTGACTATCCGGTGGAGGTGACGAGGGTGATCAGTGCCGCGTTGCCGTGGACTCTGGGGCTGTTATCGATCGCGACGATGATCGGATTCTTCCTCGGAACGTTGCTCGGTGCGCTGATGGTTGCGGCACCCGGCAAATGGAAACGGCTGCTCGATTGGTCGGTGCCGATCGTCATGATCGTCCACTCGATCCCCTACTTTTTGCTCGGCATCATGTTGATCGCCTTGTTCGCCGTCACATGGGCATTCTTTCCCGTCGGGAGCGGTTACACGCTCGGCGAGTCGCCGGAGTTCAGCATCAAAGGACTCTTCACGCTCGCCAAGCACGCGTTCCTGCCGGCACTCTCGCTCGTAGCCGTCGCCGCTGGCGGATGGGCGATTGTGATGCGGTCGATGATGGTGATCGTGCAAGGGGAAGACTACGTGCAGATGTCACGTGCGATGGGGCTGAAATCGTGGCGCGTCTTTTACTCCTACCAAGTCCGCAACGCTCTGCTTCCACAGATAACCTTCCTCGCGTTGAGCCTCGGATTTATCGTCTCCGGCTCCGCGCTCGTCGAGGTCGTGTTCTCGTATCCCGGCATCGGCTACACGCTGGTGAACGCGATCACGGTGAAAGACTTGCCGTTGTTGCAGTTGATACTTCTCGTCGTGATCGTCGTCGTCACCCTGTTCCTTGTGCTGTTGGACATCGTCTATCCGATTCTCGACCCGCGCATTCGGCACGAAACCGAATGATGGTGATGGTGTAGTTGCATTGACGCTCCAAGGTTCAAGCTCCGAGATTCCCGAACTATCGTTGACGCGACGGTTCTTCCGGCTTCTTTCGGGGAACTTTCTACTGCTCTTGGGTTTGCTGATGCTCGCGGGAGTCGTGTCGTTCACGGTCTTGGGCTATCTTTTCGTCGACCTTGAGCTGGCGCGTCTGAACTCGGCACCGATATCACAACCGCCATCGTTGGAACACTGGTTCGGTACCGATGCCGTCGGACGCTCTATCCTCGCATTGCTGGTGATCGGGACGCCCAAAACTTTGTTCATCGGTCTGCTCGCCGGAATCTGCGGCATCACAATCGGAACTTGCCTAGGGTTTTTCGCCGGTTACGTCCGCGGCTGGGCCGACACTTTCATCCGCATCATCTCTGACGTCCTTTTCGTGATCCCGATTCTCTTCCTGCTCGTTTTCATCATTGAGTACTTCCCGGTCGGCGCAGTCTGGATCATGGGCATAGTGATCGGCGTGCTCTCTTGGATGGGCACGGCAAGGACAGTGCGGGCACAGGTCTTGACGCTTCGAGAACGCGCATTCATCAACATGGCCCGGGCATCGGGCGCGGGCACTTGGCGGATCATCTTCGTGGAATTGATGCCAAACCTGACCTCGTACCTCGCCGCTAGTTTCGTTCAGGCGGTCTCGGGTGGCATCCTATTCTCCATCGGTCTGGAGGTGCTGGGACTTGGACCCGCGAACTCTCAAACGCTCGGATGGTCCATCTGGTGGGCCAACGACTACGGCGCGGTGTTGCGCGGATTCTGGTGGTGGTGGGGTTCACCCGTCGTGATGATCGTGATAATTTTCTTGGGACTGTTTCTGACTTCGCTGGGTCTTGATCGTGTAGCGAATCCGCGATTGCGAGGTTCATCATGACGACCGGCAACGGCGCACCGGTATTGCAGGTCAAAAACCTGACGGTCGAGTATGAGACGCCGCGCGGCAAGTTGCGTGCCGCCGACAACGTGTCATTCGAGCTCTGGCCCGGCCAGCGATTCGGATTAGTCGGCGAGTCAGGTTCCGGCAAGACGACGACTGCATTGGCATTGATGCGCCTGACGCAACTGCCCGGTCGCATCGTCGATGGCGAGGTGCTGTTGGAAGGGGTCGATCTATTGGGTCTGTCGGAAAACCGCATGCGCGAGATGCGGTTGGCGCAGATCTCATACGTCCCTCAAGGCGCGATGAACTCGCTCAATCCCGTTATGAAGATCGGAAACCAGATCGCCAACGGGTTCAAAGACCACAACACCAACATTGGCCGGTCCGATATCTCCGATCGCATCGTCGAAGTGTTGCAGAGCGTCGGACTGGACCCCGCCGTTTCCGGCATGTATCCGCACGAGTTGAGCGGAGGGATGAAACAGCGCGTCGCGATTGCCATCGCGGTCTCGTTGGGGCCCAAAGTGATTATCGCCGATGAGCCGACTAGCGCGCTCGATGTCGTCGTTCAGCGAGAGGTGATGCTGACCTTGCGTCGTCTCCAAGAAGAGATTGACGCCGCGGTTCTGATTGTTGGGCACGACATGGGCTTGATGGCACAGTTCGCATCGCATATCGGCGTCATGTACGCCGGCAGACTAGTGGAGATTGGTCAAGTTATCGACATGTTCGATGATCCGCTACATCCCTACACGCGTGCCCTCATCGCAAGTCTTCCATCGACAAGTAGACGTCATCGCTTATCCGGCATTCCGGGTTTGCCGCCCGCTTTGTTGGAACTGCCCGCCGGATGTTCCTTCAACCCAAGATGCGAATCCGTGATGGATATATGCCGGTCCACAGATCCCGATCTCGATCAGATCCGTGAAGGTCGATTTGCCAGCTGCCACCTTTACACCGGCGCGGAGGTTGGAGCGTGAGCACGATCCTCGAAGCCGACCACTTGACTCGCGTCTTTAGCCGAGGGGTATTCAACAAGGTCCACAACGTCGCCGTCAACGACATCAGTCTGCGCGTTGGCGACGACAACCCGAGCATCACCGTAATCGCCGGCGAGAGCGGCAGCGGGAAAACTACGCTCGCGTCAATGTTGCTGGGTTTCATGCCGCCGACCAGCGGCAATATTCGATATCAGGGACAAGACATCCACTCGTTAAAGGGTGATGCTTGGCGCGAGTTCCGCCGTAACGTTCAGCCGATATTCCAGGACCCGTTCGAGGTGTTCAATCCGGTCTACCGTGTCGACCGCATCCTGACGCAACCCGCGAAGCTCTACAACATTGCCGAAACTGACGACCACGCGTTGGAACTGGTGGAGGAAGCCCTCCGCCAAGTCGGTCTGCGTCCGCAAGAAACCATGGGGCGTTTTCCACACCAGCTCAGCGGAGGTCAAAGGCAACGCATAACCGTCGCTCGGGCGTTTCTTCTCAAACCTAAGGTCATCATTGCCGACGAGCCGGTATCGATGATCGATGCGTCGCTCCGCGCGACGGTATTGGAAAGCCTCCGCGAACTCAAGACCGAACTCGGAATATCGATCATCTACATCACGCACGACTTGACCACCGCGTATCAAGTCGGCGACACGATCTATGTGCTGTATCGCGGCTCCGTCGTTGAAGCCGGAGACGTTGAAAAGGTGGTTCAAGAGCCGTCGCATCCGTACACCCAGTTGCTGATGGGTTCGATACCAGTGCCTGATCCGCGCGTGCCTTGGGGCGAGAATCTCGCTCCCATCTCGGCGCGCGACGAGCGAGAAACCGCCACGACCGGATGCGCCTTCGCGCCCCGTTGCCCGAACGCGTTCGAAACGTGCGAGATCAAGCCTCCGCCACATTACGGGCTGAATGACGGACGCGCCGTGATGTGCTACCTGCACGAAGACCGACCAGTGACCAACCTCGATTCGCTGATGGCCAGCAAATCTGACACGCCCAACTAACGATAAGCAGATTTCCTGTTATCTTTCTAACCTGTATCTACGCGCCAACGGTGAATCAACCAGCAAAGGAGACGAATCCAATGGTCAAGTCAAACAGATATCTCGCGGTTGCCTTGATGGCGATCGTGATCGCGGGACTCGCGGCGATTGCCTGCACCCAAGAGAAGATCGTGGTGCAGACCGTCGAGGTCCAAGTCGATCGCGAAGTCCGCGTCGTCGAGACGGTAGTCGTCGAGAAGGAGACGGTTGTGGAAGGTGAGACAGTCGTCGAGACTGTCGAAGTCGAAGTCGAAAAGGTCGTAACCGCCACCGCGGAGCCGACCGCGACACCGCCGCCAGCAAGCGGCACCGAAGGTCTCCGAGACGTCGCACGCGACCGCACTCTGGTGATTGCCATCGGCGGTCAGCAGCTCCAGCCGGCGAACATGAACCTGCTCTCCGGTGGTGGTTTAAGTCGCATCCGTACATTCTCGAACAACTCATGGCTCGAGTTCCTCTTCTACTTTGGACACCATGACGGCAAGGTACGACCTTGGCTCGCCAAAGACTGGCAATACAACGCCACGCACGACGAGATCACGATCACGCTACGCGACGATGCCTACTGGTCAGACGGTACGCCGTTCACCGCCGAAGACGTGCGCTACACGTGGCAGGACCTCATCATCGACAACCCTTCAAGCGCGTTCCACTTCAGATTGAAGGGCGCAGTGGAGAGTGTCGAGGCACCGGACGACTACACCATCAAGCTCAACCTGACACGTCCCGACAAGCGCATCTTCTTCATCCTCTTCCAAGAGAACTCAGAAGAGCAGTTGCCAGTCTTGCCGAAACACGTCTGGGAAGGCAAGGACCCTGAGACGTTTGAAAACGTCGATATCGCGCAGGGTTGGCCCGTTGGAACCGGAGCGTTCAAACTAGTGAAAGCCGCGCCCGAAGCGTTGATCTTTGACCGCGACGACAACTGGTGGGCGGCGAAAGCCGGAGTCGCACCGTTGCCCGAGATCGAGCGGATCGTTTTCGCACCGTCGGGCGACGAGCAGTCGATCGCCCTCCGATTGGCACGCAACGAGATCGACCTCCAGTTCACGTTCCAGCCGGGACTGTTCGAGCTGACGCGGGTCCGCAACCCGAAGGTCATCTCTTGGCAGGACGACCCGTTCATCCACGACCCGAACGGTTGCATGATCTCGATGACGATGAACAACAAAGTCGCGCCATTCGACGATCCGGCGGTGCGCCGCGCGTTGAACTTCGCCATTGACAAGCAATCAGTCGCTAACCTCGCGTTTGAAGGCACCACCGTGCCAGTCGCGGTACCGTTGGCGATCGGTTTCCCCGGTCCGGCCGAGTATTACGAGAAAATCAAGGACTTGATCGACGCTGATGGCACCGACCAGCACAATCCGGAGAAGGCCGCCGAGATCATGGAAGCCGCAGGCTACTCCATGAACGACGACGGTTTTTGGACCGATGCGAGCGGCGAGGTTCTGAAGATCGAGCTTTGGAACCCGTCACCGGGATACTGGAAGATGTCCCGCGCAGGCACCGCCGTCGTGGAGAGCGCCCAACGCGCTGGGTTCGACGCGGTTGAGCGGCGTGGTTTGACCGGATTCTGGGGCAAACAGGCGGTCGGTGATCTGCCTTCATGGCTCACTTGGCACTGTGGCAGCACCGTCGAGCCGTACCAGACTTACGTGCACTGGCACTCCAACAACTCCGCGGACATCGGCGAGACCGTCGCATACTTCCTGTCGGCGCCTCGCTACGAGAACCCGGAATACGACGCTATTGTTGACGAGATGGGCGAATTGGACGCCTCGCCAGACAATGCTAGATACGTGGAGCTGTTCCGGCAGGCAACGGAGATCATCCTGCGCGACATGCCGGAGATCCAGTTGGTGATTGACGGGCACATCAACGCCATGAACACCACCTACTGGACCGGCTGGCCGACGAGTGAGACATCAGACCTGCGCTCCGAGCGCATCTGGGCCGAGTTCTACCACGCCATCATCCGCCTGCAACCTACTGGCGGTTAACGGATCAGACGGTTCAGCGTAGCCAAACATCCGGCGAACGCAAACGGAGCCCACTCTTTCGAGAGGGCTCCGTTTCTCTTTGGAACGGATACACTAGTAATGTGAGCAATTCGAATTGGACAAACAAGCTGTTTCTTGGGGATAACCTCGAAATCATCCGTGAACATTGCGCCGACGAATCGGTCGATCTGATCTATCTGGACCCGCCGTTCAACTCGAACCAGCGGTACAACGTGCTGTTCAAAGAATCGACTGGCGAACAATCCGCCGCGCAGATTCTTGCTTTCGATGACACTTGGCGTTGGAGCATCGAATCGGAAATCGCCTACCGCGATGTCGTCGAAGAAGGTCCGCGTGAGTTGTCGGATTTTATGGTCGCAGCTCGAGGATTCCTCGGGACGAGCAACATGATGGCGTACCTTGCGATGATGGCGCCGCGCCTGCTCGAACTGCATCGCGTGTTGAAACCGACTGGCAGTCTTTTCCTGCATTGCGACCCGACGGCGAGCCACTACTTGAGGATGCTGCTCGACGCGATCTTCTCGCCGATCAACTTTGTCAACGAAATCTCGTGGCGCAGAACGTCGGCGCACAGCGACGCCAAGCGGATGGGGCGAGTCCGCGACGAAATCCTCTACTACGCCAAAAACAGCGGAACACAGACTTGGAATCAGGTTTACCAACCATACTCGCGAGAGTATCTCGAAACCCACTATCGACGAGAAACCGACGATGGCAGACGATACCGTACCGACAACTTAACCGCCACCGGCTTGGCTGGCGGCGGCTACGAGTATGAGTGGAACGGGGTTGAACGCGTCTGGCGTTGCCCTGTTGAGACGATGCAAAGGCACCACGACGAAGGTCGTATCCACTACACGAGTAACGGAGTTGCCGAATACATCCGCTATCTCGATGAGATGCCCGGAATGCCTATCAATGACAGTTGGGATGACATCAAACCGATCAACTCGCAAGCCCGCGAACGGTTGGGCTATCCGACGCAAAAACCCGAAAGCCTATTGGAACGGATTTTGACGATCGCGAGCAACGAGGGTGACATCGTGCTCGATCCGTTTTGCGGTTGTGGTACGACCTTAGCGGTTGCCGAAAAGTTAAAGCGGCGGTGGATGGGCATTGACATCACGCACCTCGCAGTTTCGTTAATGAAGAGCCGGCTTATCGAATCGTTCGGTGATGACCTTAGCCCGTACGACATGATCGGTGTACCCCGAGACCTCGAAAGCGCGCGTGCCTTGGCGACGCAGAGTGAGCATGATGGCCGGTATCAGTTCGAGTATTGGGCTCTTGGTTTGGTCGGAGCCCGGCCGAGCCGTGGCACGAGGAGGGGCGCAGATTCAGGAATCGATGGTTTCATCAATTTCTACGACGACAATCGCGGCCGACCAAAGCGTGTCGTTGTGCAGGTCAAGAGCGGTCATGTGCGGCGGGAACAGATCGCAGCTTTGCGCGGAGACATGGCGAGGGAAAAGGCGGAGATAGGATTGTTCATCACCCTCGAACCGCCGACGCGGGCGATGTTGACCGAAGCCGCCACCGCAGGTGTTTACGTCCCGAAGCACTTCCCCAACCATCGATTTCCGCGATTGCAGATTCTCACGGTCGAAGATCTGTTGAACGGTGCCGAGCCGAGCATTCCGCGATTCGCCCCGCAGGCAACCTTCAAACGCGCTCCGCGGCATCGCCGAAACGAGCTACGAGACCAAGGCGCTTTGTACGCTGCGTAGTTCGATGCGTTAGTTCTGCACCGCGTTCCCGAAATGTATCAGTTCGCCAAGCGGACAACCTCGTTCGTAGTGACGGTATTCCTCGCCGGTACCCTTGCCTACTTGGTGCCGCGTCTGCCCGCGCTTTGGACCGACTACGGTTCGTTTCCGGCCGCAACCGACTTTGTTGAGTGGTGGTTCTGGGTGCTGCAAGGTGGGTTCATTAGCGACAAAGTCACCCAGGCAGTGCCGTGGACGCTCGCACTGATGGGATTGGCTACCGGTGTCTCATTCGTAATAGGGTCCATCGCGGGCGCGCTGACAGCATCGCCATTCGGGAAGATCGGACCGATTGCCCGATGGAGCACACCGGCGGCGTTGACGATGTATGCGACGCCCTACTTCATCTTCGGGATGGTGTTGATCTGGCTGTTCGTATGGCTCTGGGAGATTTTCCCGACTGGCGGCGGTTACACCCTCGGCGAGACGCCCGAATTCACCTGGCTGGGCATCCGCACGTTGCTATGGCACGGTACGTTGCCGATCCTCAGCATCATCCTCACCGGCACCGCGCACTGGCTTGTGCTGATGCGCGGAATGATGGTGACCGTCGAAGGTGAAGACTACGTGACGCTCTCGAAAGCAATGGGCCTCAAGGATTGGCGCATATTCTCTTGGTACCGGATGCGAAACTGCGCCCTGCCGCAGTTCACTCAGCTATTCCTGAGCATGGGAGTCATATTCACCGGCGCAGTGATGGTCGAGATCGTCTTCGCCTATCCCGGCGTCGGCTATCTATTGCAACAATCCATCCTCGGCAACGACGCCAATACCGTCCAATCCATCGTCATCACGACGGCGGTCATCTTCGCCGTCTTGTTGGCGGCGATGGAGACGGTCTATCCGTTGATCGATCGACGGATTGTGCGCGACTGAACGACGGGTGCACCGTCGGCAGCTCGCCAGTTTACGGTTCTACCAAAATCTCGGTGTCGTACCGAGCCCGCAACCAGATATCGCCGTTTATGGCGTCGACGCCGACGATGCCGTAGCCATAAGGAACCGAGTAGGGATCTGGATCGTCGTCGAACTTGCCGCCGATCTGGATCGCCCAAATTTGCCGTTGCATACGGGGCGAATCGGGCGTATACAGATCGGATTTCGTAAGTTCCTGAAGTCGTCGCAGACGCATCGCCCCGGTCCGAACCCGAATCCGATCATAACCGGCGAATTCGATATCCTCGATCACCTCAGCCAACGATGCTTTCGCGATCTCGATTGCAGCGGATTCCGTCAACGGCGGATCGGGATCGATCGTCGTCACCGCTTCGTCCCCTCCGCCGCAGGCGAAGCTAAAGACCAGGGCCAGAGTAACGGCGATCAACGCCGCTTTGGCGACGCGTTGGCCGTCGGCGCAAGAGTTGCGAGCCGGTCGCGCGGCTTTCATCAACTCGCTACCGGGATTGAATCGACTTTGCGCACGATGTCTTTGGTCGCGACGAGATGCTTGCCAAGTCCGAGTTTCTTCGCGTCCATGCCCATCGCCAAGCCGAGCATTTGTGGGAGATGGATAATCGGCAGGTCGGCTTTGCCGCGTCGGTTTTGACGCCGCGCTTTCGGTTGATAGCCATCCAGATTCAGATGGCACAACGGACATGGAGTCACCATCGCGTCCGCCCCGAGTTCGCTCGCCGTCCCGGTGTGGTTCGCGACCATTCGCAAAGAGTTGCGTTGGTTGATGAGCAGGATCGGGAACCCGCAGCACGCCGTTTTGCCGGGGAAGTCAATGACGTTGCCGCCCACAGCTTCGATGACGGTTTCCAACGATGTCTGACGCTCGGGGTTTTCATCGAATCCCAACGCGTCCGACGGACGAACGATGTAGCAACCGTAGAACGGCGCGAGGTTCACGCCGGAAAGCTCCTTCACGAACGTCTTCTTCAGCGTCTCAACGCCGATGTCCTCCACTAGAACCCAGAGCAGGTGCTTTACCGTCGTGTCGCCGTTGTATGACAGTCCCTCCTCAGCGAGGTAGCCGTTGATCTCTTCAAGGTAGTCGGCATCGCGGCGCACTCGGCGATCGGCTTGTGCCATCACGCCTTGACAGGTCGAGCAGATCGTCATGACCGGCAGACCGAGTTGCTCCGCCATTGCCAATGTGCGAATGTTCAGGATGTCGCCGAGTTTCTGGTCTGTCTCTTGCAACACGCCGGCGCCGGTACATGCCGCGCCCGTCAACTCGACCCATTCGATGCCGAGCCGATCCATCACCGCGACCGCGGAGTCGAAGAGTTCGGGACCCGCGCCGCGCGCTACACAACCGGGATAGAAGGCGAATTTCATGAATCGCGCTCGCTCTCTACTCTTTCAAATATCTTCGTGATCTTTTCGCTGTCGTCGGCCTTGTGCGGCACCACCGGCGGCATCTTGCCCTTAAGGACCGACTTGACACCGATCTCCGCCAAATCGATTAGGCGAGGCACGTTTGTGTACCCGGCAGATTCGACCGCTAATCGAGCCTCGTCAAGCCGGCCGTGTTTCTTGACCGACTTGTTGAAAGACTCGGTATGACGGTAGCCCGGAGTGTTGCGATTGCCGGCTTCGATCGCCATGTCCCGCATCTCCATGATGCGATCCATCGGCGCGACATCTTTCGGGCATACCTCGACGCATTTGAAGCACCGCGTACAATCCCAAATCCCACCTTCGACATCGTTCAACTCTTCCAAGCGCTCATCGCGCTGATCGTCGCGCGGGTCCTCGACGAATCGCCATGCTTTGGCGAGTGCGGCGGGACCGATGAACGCTTCGTCAACCTCGAGAACCGTGCAATCCGACACGCAGGCGCCGCACATGATGCAGTTCATCGCCGTCAGAAGATTCACCATCGAATCGTTGCTCGCGACGAACTCCCCTTGCTCCGGCTCGGCGTCTGGTTGCAGATAGGGATCGACTTGACGCACCTTGTCGAAGAAGGTGTCGAGAGTTACGACCAAATCCTTGATAACCGGTTGGTTGCCCATCGGTTCGATGACGACCGTTTCGCCCTCTTCCGAGATGTCCGCGATTCGAGTCTTGCAAACCAGCTTCGCGTCGCCGTTGACCCTCATGCCGCATGAACCGCAGATCGACGCGCGGCACGCGCATCGCAAAGCCAATGTGCCGTCAACCTCCTCGCGAATCTGGATCAGCGCGTCGAGCACCGTCGCGCTCGGGTGCAGGTCCAACTCGAACTCGTCCCAGCGACGCTGACCCTCGCCCATCGTCTCCGGGTTGTATCGGCTCACCTTGAGTTTTGATTGCATCAATAAACCCTCTTGACCGGTTCCCACTTGGTTATCGTCACTGGCGACGTTTCGACTCGGACACCGTCCTCGTTTTCGTCGTCTTGGTAAGCGAGAGTATGCTTCAACCAGTTCTCGTCATCGCGCTGGGTGATGTCGGTTCGGAAATGTGCGCCGCGGCTCTCTTTGCGGGCCAACGCGGAGTGCACAATCGCCTTCGCGACATCCGCCATGAACTCCATCTCCAACGTGAAAATAAGGTCGGTGTTGAAGACCTTGCCCTTGTCCTGAACCGATATCTTGGGCATCCGTTCATCGACATTTGCAATGGCGGCTTTCGCGCCTTCCATCGACGCCTGGTCACGGAACACGCCGATGCCTTTTGTCATCTCGTTGGCGATGTAGTTGCGGACGGCGGCCCAGTTCTCGTTCGGTTCGCGATCCAGCAATGACTGCAAGCGGCTCTTCGCGCTGTTCAGGTGCTCTTCCGATCCCGATCCGGCATCCACGGTTTTCACATATTCCGCGGCGTGTACGGCAGATCTGCGTCCAAATACAACCGTGTCTAGCAAAGAATTTGCGCCTAACCGGTTCGCGCCGTGCACGCTCACATTGGCACATTCACCCGCTGCGTAAAGACCTGGAACGATGGTCGCTCCGTCAACATCTGTCTTGATGCCGCCCATGATGTAGTGGACGCCGGGTCGCACCGGCACCGGCTGTTCAGCTAGGTCAATGCCCAAGAATTCGACCGCAACCTCTTGAAGGTAACCTAGACGATCCTCGATGAACTCGCGACCAAGATGTCGGAGGTCGAGCAGAACATTGCCGTCGATACCGCGCCCCTCGTTGATCTCCGTCTGCTCCGCGCGCGATACGACATCCCTAGACGCAAGCTCTTCATATTGCGGTGCGTAGCGCAACATGAAGCGTTCACCTTCCGAGTTGAGCAGATGCGCCCCTTCCCCGCGCGCCGCTTCTGATAGCAAAATTCCGGTTCTCGCGAGCGTTGTGGGATGGTACTGCACCATCTCCATGTCCATCATCGGAACACCAGCTCGCCACGCTAGCGCAAGACCGTCTCCAGTGCAGATGATCGCGTTCGTCGACGGTTCAAAGACTCGCCCCGCACCACCGGCCGCCATGATTACCGATTTCGCCCAGATCGAGTGCAACTCGCCGGTTTTGATGTCCAACGCGATGACGCCGACGCACCGACCGTCCTCGATAATCAGGTCAGTGACGAACCACTCCTCGTAGACGTTCAACCCGTACTTCAGCGCTTGTTCGTACAAAACGTGCAGGATGGCGGAACCGGTGATTGCACCGACGAAGAATGTTCTGGCAACGAGCTGTCCGCCAAAGCGCCGCGTGCCGAGCCGCCCATCGTCTCCCCGGCTGAAGATCACGCCCATGCGTTCGAGCTCGATGACCGCGTCGCCAGCCTCGCTCGACATGATTTCGACGGCGTCTTGGTCGGCGAGGTAGTCGCTACCTTTGATGGTGTCGAGAGCGTGCCCCTCCCAATCATCGCCGCGGTCGGTTAACGGCGCGTTGATGCCGCCTTGTGCCGCGTTGGAATGGCTCCGGACCGGGTGGACCTTACTGATCACCGCCACATCCAGGCCTAGCCGCGTCGCTTCTACCGCTGCCCGCAATCCCGCCAAACCGGCCCCGATAATCAAAACATCGTGCTTATACATCCGCACTCCTAGCTTTGTCGAGCAACGCGGACGCACGCGTCACGGCGGCGATCGTGAGCGCATCATCAATCTCGCCGTTGATGCACTTGCGCCGCAGTTCGTCAACGGTCGTTTCGACAACCATGATGTCTTCAAGTTTATCTTGCGGCAATGGGTCGTACTCCAGCCCCGTAGCCACAAAGCCGTGCGAGTATTCCTCGCTGTATCCAGATACTGGGAAGAAGCCGCCGATCGGCGTTAATTTGGACGCCCGATAGCCCGTCTCTTCGCGCAACTCGCGCGCCGCGGTCGCTTCGGGAGGTTCGTCACCGTCGCGGGTGCCTGATGGCAGTTCCAAGGTGTAGCATCCCTGCGCCGCGCGCCACTGCTTAACCAACAGGATATTGCCCTCGTCGCTGATCGGTATCATCACCGAAGACCCGGGATGCTCGATGATCTCTTTGTCCGCCGGGGCGCGGTCGCCCATCTTTAGCGTGTCGACTCGAAGCGTCAACTTTTCGCCGCGAAAGATAGTCCGCGACGCGATGCGCTCCGTTTTCAGCGGGGTTGTTTCTTTGTTCGACGCGTTCAACCGTTCGAACCTTCTCCGCGTCTTACCGCACCGATCCGCATACCGAGTCTTTGCGAGAGTCCCTGCCAAAACGCGCTACCGGGTTCACGGCGCAGGAAATCGGCACTACGTTCGCTCCGGGACAGAACCACAGTGTCGCCTTCTTGCATCTTCCGACTCGTGAAACCGTCAATCGTCAACACCGCGTCCGCGTTGTCGTCCAAAGTGAGTTTCAACTCGCTATCGGCATCGAGAACGACACCGCCGAATTGGCTCATGTGTACCGCGATCGGCTTCAATAGAAAGACCGAAGTGGCGGGGTCCATCACCGGACCGCCCAATTGGAGCGTGTATCCCGTAGACCCGGTAGGGGTTGTAACTACCAATCCGTCCCCGCGATATGTAGACAACTCCACGCCGTCGATTACCGCGATCACTTCGATCATTCGCAGTTCTGGTCCGCGATGCACCGTGACGTCATTCAACGCGTGGAATACGTCTTCACCGTCGTCGCCGAGGGTCGCCTTCAACATCGCGCGCCGGTCGATATGTCCGTTGCCGTCCAAATACCAACCCATCTGATCAAGGGCCTCGCTGGAATCGATCTCGCTCATGAAACCGACGCGGCCCATGTTGACACCGAGCAACGGGATGGCGTGCAGCGACGCCGTGTGCATACCGCGCAAGATCGTGCCGTCGCCGCCGACGGTTACAATCAAATCGGTTTCGCTCAAGCGGTCGTCGTCAGCTTCTTCGCGCGCCAACATCGACTCATCGGCCCGCCACCAATCGCAGTGATCTTGGTATTTGTCGACAATCTCGTCGACCATCTCCGCAGCCTGTAGTAGCCGGCTGTGATGCGCGATGCAGACAACGTCGAACTTTTTCACGTTACGCCACCGATCCGCGTTTTACCGCCATCGGAGTTTGGATTACGCCCGTCAAATTATGGTCAGCGACCTATCAACGACCTCGAGGACGAACCACGGGATCGCTCCGAAAACTACCGCGCCGGCGACGCCAACCCCGACCGCCGTCAACTCGCCAGCACCGGGTTTCAGTTTGTCGTCCGTCTCCGGGTCTCCGAACACAATTAGTCCTATGACGCGCAGGTAGTAGTACGCGGCGATGACCGTGTTCACGACTGCGACAACCGCGAGCCAAACCAGCCCTTGATCGACCGCGGTGCTGAAGATCACCGCTTTCGCCATGAAGCCTACCGTAGGCGGCATTCCTAGCAACGACAACAAGCCGACAACCATGAACGTCGCAAGCACCGGCGACCGCTTAAGCAACCCGCTCAATCCCTCAATTGTGTCGTCGCCGGTGCGATGAACTATCGCGGCGAATGACAAAAACACTGCCAAGTTGGTGAAGGCGTATCCCGCGAGGTAGTACATCACACTCTGCGGACCCGAACTCGGGCTATCTGACCAAGATGCTACGGAGACCGCGGCAAATCCGACCATGATGTAACCCGCTTGGGCAATCGTCGAGTACGCCAACAGTCGCTTTACGTTGGTCTGCGAAAGTGCCAAGAGATTGCCGGCCGTCATGCTTGCCGTCGCGATCAACGCAAACAAGATTTGCCAGTCCTGGGCGATGTCGTCGTATCCGACCATCGAGTAGAGAATCCGCATCAATACTGCGAACGCGGCCGCTTTCGACGCGACAGAAAGGAAAGCGGCGACCGGTGTAGGTGAGCCTTGGTACACATCGGGAACCCACATATGCCAAGGTGCAATCGCCATCTTGAATCCGAATCCGGCGACGATCAGCAGCACTGCAAGCATCACTGCGAGCGAACCGAACGGCACACCTGCCTCGAACGGCACCGATGCCAGACGTGCGACGATTTCATCAATTCGCGTCGCGCCCGTGTAACCGTATAGAAACACCAAACCGAACAGCAGAAGCGCCGTTGATAGCGCGGACAGGATCAGGAACTTCGCGCCCGCTTCGATCGAGAAACCGTCTCGGCGGAGCGCGGCGAGCGCGACCGCGGGCAGTGCTGTAGTCTCCAACGCGACATAGATCGTAATCAGTTCGCTCGCGCCGACGAGCAACATCATTCCCGCCGCCGCGATAAGCAACAGCGTGTAGAACTCGCCCAACGAATCGCTGAACTGGCGCAGGTAAGGCACGGACGCCAACAACACGATTGCCGTCGAACCTACGATCAGGAATTGGAAAAAGAGCGTGAATCGATCGGCGGTGAACGTCCCGAACACGCTCGGACCAGATGTCGAATCGCCGAACCACTCGAACCACAGGTTTAGCGCCGCCAACGCAGGTACGATAAGTCCAACGATGGCGATCCAATGGAGCGCGCGTTTGCTACCCCATACGCGACCGCCGGGCATCTTTTCCGCAAGCAACGCATCGGCAGACAACACGACCAGAGCCAGTGTTGCCATTGAGATGACGGGCGATAAGGCCCAGTAGTCCTGAGCGGTCACTAGCGCAGTATCCCTTCAATGCCGATCTTGAACACGTCCACGATCAGTTTCGGCCAGAGTCCAACGACGAATATCGGTATCGTCAACGCGAGGATCGGTATCAAGTCCAACGGCTCCGCGTCGGTCAACTCCTCGAACTTATCGTCGGGTATCCCACCTTCCGGCGGCTTGGAACCGAAGAATGTGCGTTGAATCATCCACAGTGAGTATCCTGCCGCCAATACGACGCCAAACGCTGATGCGGTAGCGGCCCATGGCCACACCGGGAACGAGTTCAAAAAGACCAAGATTTCCGAGACGAAACCGGACATCGCCGGTAGTCCGAGAGACGCGAAACCCGCGATGAAGAAGAAAATTCCGATGATCGGCATCCGTCGCCACAATCCTCCTAAGTGCGGTATGTGGCGCGTGTGCGTCCGATCGTATGCCAGCCCCACCATAAGGAACGCCAAACCGGTGATGGTCCCGTGTGTGAACATCTGCAACGCGGCACCGTTTACACCTCCCAACTGATGGTCCGCTGTGCTACCGCCGATCGCGGTAAGACCCAGCAACACAAAACCCATGTGGCTCACAGATGAATAGGCGATAAGACGTTTCATATCGGTCTGTCGGATCGTGACGATCGCGCCATAGACCACGCTTACCGCAGCGACCACGGACAGTATCCCGGCCGCGTCGTGCACCGTGAAGCCGTTTGTCTCTTGGAAGAAACCGATGTTGATGCGGATCATTCCATAGCCGGCCATCTTCAGCAAGACGCCCGCAAGCATGACGCTGACCGCAGTCGGCGCGTCGGTGTGCGCGTCCGGCAACCAGTTGTGCAACGGCCAAACCGGCAACTTGACGGCGAACGCGACCAAGAAGAAGGAGAAGACGAGCGCGGCTGGAGCGAGGAGACTCACACCGGCGACTTGATCGGCGATGCCCGCCAATCCGAGTTGCGGCACCGCGACCATCGTCAATGTGTCGACCGCGGGGGTCAAGTAGATTGCAAATATCCCGACGAACATGAACGCGCCGCCCAACAACGTGTACAGCACGAACTTCATCGCCGAGTAGCGTGGACGGCCTGATCCCCAGATCGAAATCAGCATGAACATCGGGATAACTTCAAACTCGAAAAACACGAAGAACAACAGCAGGTCAAGGCTCACGAACACGCCCATCACCGCCGCTTCCAGCAGTAGCAACCAGACGAAGTATTCCGGCACTCGGAGCTGGATGTTCCGAGACGCGAACGCGGCGGACATTCCAAGCAGACCGGTAAGCAGCACCAACGGCGCGCTCAATCCGTCCACACCCAAGAGATATGACGACTTGATCGTTTCCGCCGACAACCATGTCAGGTGATCAACCATCTGGACACCGCCGGCGTCGCGGTCATAGGCGAGGAAAACCGCGAACGAAAGAACGAACGTCACGACGGTGCTCAGGATCGCGAACCATCGAATGACTCGATACTCGAGATTCATCGGCTTGACGGCGAGAATCAGCAACGCCGCCAACGCGGGCAGGAACACGGTTACCGTCAATATGCCGTTGAATTCGCTCATCACCGATTAGTCGTCAGAACTACTGCGCCACCACCACGAAAATCACTATCGCCACGATCAGACCGACAACCGAGACGATCCCGTAAGTCTGGACCTGTCCGTCCTGAATCTTCGACAACGCGCGTCCGGCGCGGTCCGTCCATCGGTAGAGCTGGATGTTTACGTTGTCGAGGCCCGAGATGTCGAACCTGTCGGCCAGCATCGCCAAGTTGCGGTAGAAGCCGCGGGTAACGATCCAGTCCTCGTACAACTCATCGAAGTAATACTTGCGCGCGAACAGCGTCCGCAACGGCTGCACCGCACGCGACATCCCTGCCGACACCGGTAATCGCTGGCTGAACATCGCCCACGCGAGACCGATCCCGGCGAGCGCGAGGACCGTCGATACCCCTGCGATCAAAAAATCGAATTTCGGTTTTGACCCAGC
The DNA here is from genome assembly GCA_963662485.1 of Dehalococcoidia bacterium. Taxonomy (GTDB): domain Bacteria; phylum Chloroflexota; class Dehalococcoidia; order Lucifugimonadales; family Lucifugimonadaceae; genus Bin127. The sequence continues at coordinate 1,786,306 of OY759581.1, forward strand.
TTCAATTTGGGCGTCCTTATCCGGGAACACCCCCGTGTTTTCCGCAACCACGAACGTCGAGAAGGCGTGATGATCGACGATGCCGATTCCGACAACCGGGTTCGTGAAGAAACCTGCGACGATCGCGAGAAATGCCAATATCCCAATCGGAACAATCATCGTTTTGGGCGATTCCCCAAGATGCACATGCTCCAGTCCGTCTGGCGCGGTCTCGCCTGACGCTTCGATATCCTCGCGTTCCTTGTCGCCGCCACCACGGAACTCGCCGTGGAACGTCTTGAAGACGGCGCGGAACATGTAGAACGCGGTCATCAACGCGCCAATCAATCCAAGAGCCAACGCGACCATTCCGAGCGTCGTCTCGACATGGAAGGCGTGAGCAAGTATCTCGTCTTTCGACCAGAATCCGGACAGCGGAACGATGCCCGCCAGCGACAGGCTAGCGATCACCATCGCCCAATACGTGACCTTCATGTGGTCTTTGAGTCCGCCCAAGTAGTTCATGTTGAAAGTGCCGCCGGCGTGGTGAACTGAACCCGCCGCCAAGAACAAGCAAGCCTTGAAGAATGCGTGCGTGAAGAGATGAAACACCGCTGCGCCGTAAGCACCGATACCGAGTGCGAACATCATGTATCCGAGTTGGCTCACCGTTGAATAGGCCAAGACCCGCTTGATATCGTCCGCCACGAGAGCCATCGATGCGGCGAACACGGCGGTGATCGCGCCGACGAGGGTCACAAGGAACATGATGTCGCTATGCGCGAACAGCGGGAAGAACCGCGCGACTAGGAAAACGCCGGCGGTAACCATCGTCGCCGAGTGAATCAGAGCGGAGACCGAAGTCGGCCCTTCCATCGCATCGGGCAACCAAGAATGCAACGGGAACTGCGCCGATTTTCCGATTGCGCCGAGCAAGAATCCGAGCGCGATCCAAGACGCTACCGAAGCCGCCATCATGCCACCCGCGATCGCGCCGTACATCGCGTTGATGTCCAACCAAGACGGGTCATTTGAATAGAGAAATAGGATCGCAAGCAGGAACCCGAAATCTCCGAACCTCGTCATCAGGAACGCTTTTTTCGCCGCCGCCGCCGCCGATGGACGGTTCATCCAAAAACCGATTAGCAGGTAGGACGATATACCCACCAACTCCCAGAAAACGAAGAGCTGGATCACGCTGCGCGCCGTAACCAAACCGAGCATCGAAGCCGTGAACAATGCCATGTAAGCGAAGTAACGCGTGAATCCGTCGTCGCCGTGCATGTAGCCGATGCCGTAAATCTGCACCAACAGGCTTACACCGCTGACAACAATGAGCATGATCGCCGTCAGTTGATCGAGCATGATGCCGAAGGTGATGTCCACACCGGCAACTGCGATCCACGAGTGCATCTCGAACTCTTGCGCTCCGTCTGACATCACTTTGATAAATGCCAACACCGAAAGAACGAACGACATGCCAACCGCCGCGACGGTGAGCCATCCGGCGAGATCCGACTGCTTGCCCGTCAATCGGACATTACCTACGGTGACCAACGGCAACCACCGCACCGCGACTCCGTTAACTAGGAACGCGAGCGCCGGCAGCGCGACTATCAGCCAGATTGTGAACTCAGTTGCCAAATCTACTTCCGCTTAAAGTTAGAGCTTCCTGATGATCTCATCGGCGACGTGTTCGCGTCCCTTGGGCACCATCACCACAAACGGCACGTCTTCAGCCCAATCCAAGATATCGCCAACCGGCAGAATCTTCGCCGGCAATCCCTCGCCATCGAGCAGATTCTTCCAACTCTCGGCGATGCGTAGAGTCCGCGTCCTCTTGTATTCGACCCACATCTCTAGTTCTTCATCTCCGACGCGTCGGTAATCTCAACCGACTGTTTAGACCGATAGAACGCGAAGACCAAAGCTAATGCCAACGCTGTCTCGGCGGCGGCTATCGAAATCACGAACACCGCGAACATGTGCCCGGTAAGAGCCGAACGGATCGCACTCTCGGTGATGTCTCCGCTCGCTCCTATCAACGATGCCGGCGCGGTAAATCTCGAAAACCCTATCGCCGCGACTAGCACCCCGTTGAACATCAACTCCAAAGACATGATGACAGCGATTATGTTGCGCCGCGCCAAGACTCCAAAGAGTCCAATCGAAAAGAGCGCGCCGGCGACTACGAGGACGATTTCGAGCGTCATGCCGCGTCGTCCTCTCGTCGGTTGCGGATCACGATCAATGCCCCGATCAAAGCCGCGATCAAGAGTAAGCCCAGCGTCTCGAACGGCAATATGAATTCGCGAATCAGTGCCGGCCCGATGTGCGATGAGCTGTCCACCAATGCACCGCCGCGCGCGTCTTCTGCCCCGTTGTCGACGGCGGCAATCGTCGCGTCGTTGGAATCTTCGCTGACGATTTGATAGCTGCCTGCCAACCCTGCTACCGCGTCCTCATTTTCGAGGTCATCGATCTTCGACCAGTCGGTGTTGTACGCGACGAAGATGATCGACGCGAGCATCAGAATGGCAGCCACGGCGGACACCAAACGGCTCTGCGACAATGTTCCCGCGTTGGCTAGGTCACCGATGAACATCACCGCGAACGCGATCAGGATCGAGATGGCGCCGACGTAGACCAGAATCTGCACCACGCCAATGAACTCGGCATTGAGGATGAAGTAGATGCAGGCGACGCCGATGAATGACATCGCCAGAGCCAACACCGCGCGCACCAAGTCGCGCTGCGTCACAACGATGAGCGCCGAGACTATCGTGATCGCCGCCGCGACGTAGAATGCAAGCGTCGCGAAGATGCCTGAATCAAACGATCCGCTCATCTTTCCTCGACCCATCGCTGGTCTAACGTCTCTTGATCCGGGCGCTCGTGCCGACCGGCTTGGTGGTGTTCGTCCTCCGCACCGTCGCGGAACGGATCGTAATCCCGCTCCTCGAACTGCGGTCGGAACCACGCGCTCGGTTGCTTGAGCGCCTGACGCAACTCGTCAACCGGTATCACCAAAGCATCGCGTTCGTACTTGCTCCGCTCGAATCGGCTGCCCATGTGCAACGCGTCGTACGGACACGCCTCAACGCATAAACCGCAGAACATGCATCGTCCAATGTCGATGTCGAACACATCGATCGCGTAGCTCTCGCCCTCTTGCACGTCGAAACCGCCCGGGCTCGTCACGATCTCGATGATCCCCAACGGGCAGTATTTTGCACACGACGCGCAACCGGTGCAGCGGTCTTCGTACCAGGTGAATTCGTTGCCCCGGAACCGTCGGTTCTGAGGGATGTTTACTGGCACCGAGTACATGCTCATCGCCGCTTTGGCAGCCGTAACGGGTTTAGTCGCGACCAGTGCGGCGGGCGATTTACCTTCGTTCTTCGCCGCGCCGATTATCCCTACCTTTCGGTCTGGATACTGGATCGTGAATGGGGACTTGAGCGCGTTCCGCAAGGTTACGCGCATCGCCTTTAGCAATCCGAGGCCGATCATCGCGTCGTACCTCCTGTGTATGTAACTTCATCGGGAATCTCGTCCGACGCCACCGGGTACGTCGATCGGTTCGCATCGGGAGTCGGGCTCGTGTAGTCGGACGGGCGCAACAGCTTGCTGACCGCCCAGATCGACACGAAGAACACGACCCAGTTGATCGCAGCCATCATCCAAAGCTGTGTGTAGCTCGGATCGGGCCAAATCGCTATCAGCACGGCGGTCACGAAGATGTTGATCAATGTGAGCTCAAACAGCCCCTTCCATGCCAACGACAGTATCTGGTCGACTCGCAGCCGCGGCCACGAGAAGCGCATCCACATGATGAACAGCAAAACGAGCACCGTCTTGCCGGCGAACCAGAACTGCGACGGTATCGGATCCCAACCGCGCCAACCGCCGAGGAACAGCGTCACGATCAGCATCGAAGCCACGATCGTCGCCAAGAACTCGGCGAGGAAGAAGATGCCGAACTTCATGCTGCTGTAGTCGTTAAGGTATCCTGCCGCCAACTCCGACTCCGCTTCGATGAGGTCGAACGGCGTGCGACTGGTTTCCGCTTGCGCCGCTACTAGGAAAACGAACAGCCCGAGCGGTTGAACCAAGATGAACGGCACGTCTTGAGCATCGACGATCTTGCCCAGCGACATCGAACCGGCAATCATCAGCACGCCGATCAGAGACAACGCCATCGGTATCTCGTAACTGATCAGCATCGCCACCGATCGCATCCCGGCGAATATCGCGATTCGGTTGCCCGATGCCCAGGAAGCCAGTACCACCGATATGCCCGATAGCGAAGTGATCGCGATCACGAACAAGATACCGATGTTGAGGTCTACGACGAACGTCCCAGCGCCGAACGGGATTACAGACAGGACCATCAAAACCGGCACAACCATCAGGATCGGTGCCAAGTTGAAGAGCCAACGGTCTGCTTCGTCCGGCACGATGTCTTCTTTGAACAACGTCTTGATCGCGTCGGCTACCGAGGTGAACATTCCGAACGGCCCCCAACGGTTCGGTCCGGATCGGTTCTGGATGCGCCCAAGTATCCGTCGTTCGCCCCATATGTAGACGACTACCGCACCGAGTGCCACGTTGATTACGACGTTGATGATGATGAACGCGGTTGTCGCGAACGCGAGCCACTCGAGCCCCGACGGCAGCAATGCAATGTCGTAACCGCGCGACGCGCAGGAATCGCTGCCACCCGCGAGGTAGCAGTAGATGTTTCGGAAGAGCGAGTTGTCGAGGAATGGCGAACTCATCTATCTACCTCGCCCATGTTGATATCGACGCTACCGAAACTGACAAACATGTCCGCCAGCAGTTCGCCGACCAGCATCTCTCGTAGCAAAGTCAAGTTAATCAGCGAAGGTGCACGAACGTGGCATCGGTAAGGAGAGATAGTACCGTCGCTGACCAGATAGAAACCTAACTCGCCTTTGGAATGCTCAATCGCCGCGTAGGCGTCGCCTATCGGTGGACGCACAAGCCATGGCACTTCGTCGTGATGCGGACGCACCGGCCCCGGCTCGATCATCTTCTGGCATTGACGGACGATCTTGATGCTCTCGCGCATCTCTTGGACGCGTACCCAGTAACGCGCGAAATTGTCACCTGCGGTGTGCATCGGGCGGTCGAACTTCACCTGATCGTAGTAGTCGTACGGCGCGCGATGCCGTAAGTCCCAATCCACGCCTGCCGCCCGCAACATCGGGCCGGTTATCGAAGCATCGATCATCTGCTCCGGCGTCAGTACCGATACGCCTTTGGTGCGCGAAAAGATGATGTCGTTGTCCGTCAACAGGTCGTCCAGGTCATCGATGCGCGGCGGCAACTCGTCCAAAACCAAATCCATCGCGGGCCAAAACTCTTCCGGCGCATCCATGAACACGCCGCCCGGACGCAGGTACGAATTGGTGATGCGCGCTCCGCACAGCATCTCGAACAGGTCGAGAATCTTCTCCCGCTCTCGCATCGTGTAGATCAGTGGAGTGCCCCACGCGCCTAGGTCCTGGATAAGAAAACCAACCGCGACGAGGTGGCTCGCGATGCGCTGCAACTCGGCGGCGATCATGCGCAACCAGACGCCACGCGGCGACGGTTCGATGCCGCAAAGCTTCTCCACCGAGAGCATGTACGCCTGATTGTTGAGCATCGAACCGACATAATCCATCCGGTCGGTCAACGTAACGACTTGGACGTAGGTGCGCTCCTCGGCGAGTTTCTCGGAGCCGCGGTGCAGATACCCGAAGATCGGTTCGACGTCGATGATCTCTTCACCGTCGAAAGTGACGCGCATCCGAAACACGCCGTGCGTCGACGGGTGCTGCGGCCCGAGATTGACCGTGATCGGTTCGGTGCGGACCTGCGTCGTCACTCGCCTTGCCCGCTTTCGATTTCAGATGCCAACGCGACCGGTGTTCGGCGGTCATCCTCAGGCACTATCGATTGCTCATAGGTCGCAAAGTCTTTTCGCAGCGGATGACCCGGAAACCCTTCCCACAGCATGATCCGCTTGTGGTTTGGATGACCCTCGAAGATGATGCCCATCAAATCCCAAACTTCCCGCTCCTGCAAGTCTGCACCGCGCCAGATATCGACGACGCTCGGCACCTTCGCTTCGTCGCGTCCGAGTCCGCACTTCGACTTCACCACCGCCGTCGCGTTCCTAGTCAGCGATGTCAGGTGATACACCACCTCAAAGTAAGAGATGTAATCGACTGCGGTAACGCTGCTTAGGAGTTCGAAACGGAACTCGGGCTCGTCTCGCAACGCACGCATCACCTCAGAAATGGATTCGGGTGCAATCCAGACATCGGTGCCCCTAGCATCGACTACGGCATCGGGAAACGACTCGCCGATAGCTTGAGCCAGTTTCGCACCATCCCACGCCTTGCTCATACACCACCTGCTGGATTTTCGAGTAGCGAGTAACGGCGAATCTTGTCGTGCAGCTGCATGATGCCGTACAGCAACGCGTCTGGTCGCGGCGGACAGCCGGGTACATAGACGTCTACCGGCACGATGTGGTTGACGCCCGGCACGACGGAATAAGACTGATAGTAAGGGCCGCCGCTCGTAGCGCAGACGCCCATCGAGATCACCCACTTCGGTTCTGCCATCTGCTCATAGAGCCGACGCAACGGCACCGCCATTTTCCACGTCACGGTGCCGGCAACGATCATCAGATCCGCTTGCCGTGGTGTCGCGCGGAACGCTTCCATGCCGAAGCGCGAGATATCGAATCTCCCCATCGCCGAAGCGATCATCTCGAACGCGCAGCACGCCAATCCGAACTGCAACGGGAACAGCGATGACTTGCGCGCCCAGTTGAGCAGGTAGTCGACCGACGTTACGATCACGTTTCGGGAGTGGTCGTCGTCCATGTGGATGATCGGTTCCGGCAACGGGTTGAGCCGCGTCGCCTTCATTAGATTCACTTCGTCGCCCTCATCGCGGTCCAAGTCCCAAGTCACATTGAAGAGGGGATTGCGAGGATCGTGCCCCAACGGGACACCGTAGGCGGTTTCAATTTCGGAGGTCAATTCATCGTGCTCCGTGTCCATTCAAGCGCGCCCTTGCGCCACGCGTAGAGGTAACCCAACGTGACCACAACCAAGAATACCAGCACCGCGAGGAACGCGATCACGCCGAATTGCTTAGACAGCACACCGTACTTGATCGCCCAAGGGAACAGCAGCACCGTTTCAACATCGAACACCACGAACAGGATGGCGTAGTAGTAGTACCGGATGTTGAAGAGGCGCGGTTTCGGACTGAAGGGGCGGAGTCCGCTCTCGTACGATGTCCGCTTGACCTTAGACGTCTGGCTTGGTCGTACGCGGATGAACTGTGCCGCGTACGAGGTCAACAACATGCCGATCGGGACACCTACCGCAACCATCAGGAACATCACGAGGATGCCGTACTGACGAAAATAGTCTTCAAGCATGTGGGATTTGTCCGCTCTTCAGGCGCCGTCAGCGAAGACGTTCACCCGACACTTCCCGTTGTCTTTTATTTCGGTGTCGATCAACACTAGTTAGATGATTTTACCCGCAAAACCGCCGCCTGTGCACAGCATCCGAAACGTCGTACCCGTTCCGAGCGATATTCCGGGCGCTATCCAAGCTTGACAGCGACGTCCCCAACACGCACAGCACCGGAATGAATGACCTTCGCGTTGGCGCCTCGCAGTCGGAGCCGCATCGCCTCTTTGGTGCTGACGAAACGCAACGCGTCATGACCGAAGCGCCCGGCAAACTTGGCGCACCCGGTGTGCGGTTTCGCGGTCAGCTCCACGACCGCAGAGCCGATCTTAAGCCGGGAACCCGGCGGCAGGTTGTCGTGGCTTAAATCGATGTCGATCACGAGCTGGTCGCCCGCAAGTTGCCACCGAGATTTCGCGCCAGCGACCGCGTCGATCAAGCGCGTGTTGATGATCGTCAACTGCTCTTCAGGATCCGAACTGCCATCCGCTGTGCTACGGCTCCCCCGATCCGTCCAACCATCGCTCACCAATCCCAATTCCTCGTCCAGCTCACCCGCGTCCAACAAAACGCGCTCCCCTACACCCGGACGCGCCACGATCATGTCAACGCTGCCGCGGTCCGCCGGCGACGCCGCAATGCCGGAAAGAGCCGATTCCAACTCTGCAATTGAACGGTGTTCAGTCATGCGGTGAGTCTAATCGTCGTCGCGGCACCGCGTGATTTCGTTCCGCGACCTAGTTCACGCCCTCGAAGACGATCACTCCGCGACCGTCTTCTCCGCGCTCAAGGTCATCGTACGCCTCGTTGATTTCGTCCAACGTGTAGGTACGCAACGCCAACCCGCCAATCTCCAACTTGCCCCTCTGATAGAAATCGATCAGCGTTCGGAACGTCTCATGCGGACTCGCCGAGCCGTAATAGCTGCCGACGACCGTTTTCTGGTTCCGCACGATATCTACCATCGGAATCTCGGCGTCCGAACCCTCCGGCGCGAGCCCGATCACGACGCAAGTGCCGCCCTTGCGCGTGGCATCGTACGCACTGCGCGTCGTCATGCTGTGCCCGAACGCGTCGAACGCCATGTCAACGCCGCCATCGGTCAACTCGATGATCTTTTCCGCCGCGTCCTCCGCCCGCGAGTTCACGACGTCCGTCGCGCCGAAACGGTACGCGAACTCCAGCTTGTTGTCCAAAATATCCACCGCGATGATCCGCGACGCGTTCAGCAACCGCGCGCCCTGCAACACGTTCAGACCTACACCGCCGACGCCAAAGACCGCAACCGTCATCCCAGCCTTCGCGTTCGGCTGGTTGATTACACCGCCGACGCCGGTAGTCACCGAGCAACCGATCAATGCCGCCACTTCCATTGGCACATCATCAGGAATCGGATATACCGCCTGTTGCGGGCAGATGAGACTCTCGGCAAACACGCCCAGCTTCGCGAACTGGTGAACCTCGATACCCTCATCGTCGAAGATGCGGAACGTGTTGTCGTACTGCTTGGTACCGGTCAGACGATTGGTGTCGCACACGTTCTGCAACCCCGTCCGACACGAACGGCAATGACCGCAACTCGGCACGAACGACAGAATGCACCGATCACCCGGCTTAATGCCGCTCACGCCCTCGCCGACCTCTTCGACCACGCCCGCGCCTTCATGCCCCAACACGATAGGCATCGGGAAGTTCGTCTCGCCCTTCATCACATGATGGTCCGAAGCGCAGATACCCGCCGCGCCAATCTTTACCCGCACCTCGCCATTGCGAGGCGGCAACTGCTCCAGATCCTTGATCGGCATCCGCTCATTCGCCGCATAAAGCACCGCTGCTCTTACCATGTCGCGTTATTCCCTCGCAAAACTACCCGATTGCCCAAACCACCCCATCACAACCAACATCATAAAAACCCCAACCATTGCTCGCCCAAACCGAACCATCGTCGCCATCGATTCGCCCCTTGACGACAACGTACGTCCCCTTCGCGCAGCGTAAGGGGACGCGAACAAGCGAAGCAAGTTCGCAGGGGATGCCCTGCGCGCGCTGACGGCTATTCCGCGTCGCCATCGATGCGGCGAGCATTAGCCGCGTCGATTTCTTCGGCGTAGTTAATGTGTCTCTGCGATGGGATTACGAACGAAAACATCGTTTCTTGATCATTGTTAGTGACTGCAAAATCGCCGAGGTTGATGATGTCCATGCCCAGCAACACATCAATCCCGCCGAACAATTCGACTTGGGAGACCTGTACGCCCAAGACCATTGCGTTTGACGGTAACACGAGATTGACCGTGAACCTGGGAACGTCGTACGCTATCCCCTGAGCATGGCGGGCTTCGACGTAGCCATCGGGAACGAGGCCGAGGCTATCAACTACGTGATTGCTGATCCCGGTGTTTGTCGCGCCAGTATCCCAGAGCGCATTGAACTCGACTGATGGAGGTTCGGGTTCTGAATCATCAGGGTCCCAAACATCTGAAATCACGCACGGACTTATCAGTCGATTCACTAATCCATCCGCCTTCACGGTGAACGCGGACGGGGTTTGGGGATTCATCTAGGCGGTCACCCCGGGGGAGTGAAAGGTTGACGTGTACGATTCTTCACCGGGGCTGACGCGTTGCACTAGAAAGGTGCCGCGTTCGTGCTTTTTGCGCGTTTGAATCACTGCGTCCAATTCAGTTTCAAAGGTATCAATAACGCGAAGGTTCTTGATCACCACAACCTTGCCGTTGAACTGAGCGACGAGATCCTCTTGGTTTTCTTTGTAGAACGCAAATTCATCTTGCAAGGTCATGGCAATCCCCTCCCTTTTCGACCAATGTTATCGCACTTGACCGGATCATCGCCCTTGTGGATTCCGGCGTACGCCGGAATGACGGTGTCCGTAAGACGACGCAACAGGGGCAGGCGTGTTTCCTGCCCCTGCTTTGCTGTGTCGGGCTGTGCCGACTGACTGAGTTGCGCCGTGCCTAGCCGGCGGGCGATCAGTTCATCTGGATCATTGCGCCGGATTCGATCATGTTGGCGACTTTGGCTTTGAGCTCTTTGACCTCCATGATGTGCGGCGACTTGCCCTGAACCTGCTTGTCCCACAGAACCTCGCCGTCGACGGTTACCTTGAACGCGCCGGAGTGTCCGGGCGTCAGGCTGATCGCCAGCGCCGGCCCGGCGGCTTGGAACAGCTCCGCCGCCATGTACGCCGCCAAGTTGGCGTAGCCGCAAGGCACGCAGTACTCGATATCTGCTTCCATTCTCCAGTGGTCTGACATCTGCAAAATCTCCTGTCTCACGATTTCGCCCACGCGTCGCGGGCGCCTAAAGCAACTTTATCACCCCTTCGCGCTGACCTACGGCCCCCTTTGTCCGTTCGGGCATTTCCCCCGCGAGCGGGGGAAACCCAAGGTTGGCGAACCGTAAGCCATTTCATTCTGAACGGAGCGAACGGCCATGTCATTCTGAACGGAGCGAACGGCCATGTCATTCTGAACGGAGCGAAGCGGACATGTCATTCTGAACGGAGCGAAGCGGAGTGAAGCGGAGTGAAGAATCTCTGGTAGCAACCATTCACCGCGATGAGATTCCTCGCTTCGCTCGGAATGACAGTGGTGTGCGCTGACTTGGCACGGTTTTGCAACGTTCTCGTCGAAGGGTATGGGATTGTGGGTTGCCAGCGAGAGGGAAGGGTTACCGGCTTCCCCGCCTCCTGTGGATTCCGGCGTCCGCCGGAATGACGTGGGTCGCCTGCGCCGTCGCGGGAAATGCCCGCAGGGTGGATTCCGGCTTCCGCCGGAATGACGTGGGTTGCCCCCGTTCACGGGGGAAATGTCCGAAGGTCAAAGGGGGCTCGCGCGCGCCAACGTGCGATAATGGTTTTCAACTGCTGTGGACGGGTTCCGGCGTGCTGGAATCGTCGGCTTCGCAGCGGTTACACGAACAAGATTATGTCTTTGAGGTTAGTCAAAGGAGTAGCAAGATATGCCATCCAGATGTGAACTGCGACCGGTGATCCGCGACGACGTGCAACGCATCGCCGATTGGCTCAAGGACCCGGAGGTCTCCGACAGCTGGTTCGGCAGATACACCTACGGCGACGCCGCCCACTTGGGTTACGAGCCGGAAGAGATGCTCGACGCCACCCAGGAGCAGTGGGACGAGGTGTTCCACGACCCGCACCACGAGCCGCACCGAGACATCTTCTCGATCTACACCGAAGACGGCGAGCACATCGGCGAGGGGCAGCTGTCCATCGACGAGCCGCTCGGCGACGCCCAGATTTCCATCCTGATCGGCGACAAGTCGAAGTGGCACATGGGGTTCGGCACCGCCGCAACGCTCGCCATGCTCGAACACATCTTCGACCACCTCGGCCTCTACCGCGGCTGGGTGGACGTGCCGACCTACAACGAAGCGGCGCGCACGATGTTCGAGCATATCGGCTTCGTCCACGAGGGCACCCTCCGCATGAGCCGCCCGCACCACGGCGCACGCCACGACTCCGCCGTCCTCGGAATGCTCGTCGACGAGTACCACCAGAAGTTCCCCGACGGCGTCTCCAGCCACGTCATCGGCTGGGAGGGGGATGTTTAAGAGGTATCGCGGTTCATGTCAGACCAATTCTTTGAAAAACCGATACTCAACTCGCCGTACGAGTACCCGGGGCGTCATTGGGAACTCGACGATACGGGTCAACCGACGCAGCAGATCGTAGACCGGCGACGCGAAGCGAAGTTCATCACGCCGGTTCCGCGACCGCGACGGCGGCGCGAGCGGGGTCAGCAAGAGGAACTGACCTTCAGCGACGCTCAAGGCGTATCTGGGACAAACCAACAGTACGACGTAACGGGTAACGTGAACGAGATCCGTCGCCAAGTCGACGCTTGGCGTCAACTGCCGAATCCATCGGACTGGGGCGTGACGCCGGAGACTCAGCGGTTGTTGCAGCATTGGCGACATCACGAATTCAGTTCATTCCGTCCCTTTTTCTGTCAGGTCGAAGCCGCCGAGACGATCATCTGGCTAACCGAAGTTGCACCGCGTCTGCGTAACACGGGCCGACCGCGACTGGAATATCTCGAGAACGCCAGTCGAGACGCGAATCCCGAATTAGTGCGTTGGGCGTTGAAGATGGCGACCGGTGCGGGCAAGACGACCGTGATGGCGATGCTGATTGCATGGCAAACCGTTAACGCGATACGACATCCTCGCAGCAACCGTTTCACGCGCGGATTCTTAGTCGTCGCACCCGGTATCACCATCAAAGACCGCTTACGCGTTCTGCAACCCAACGATCCCGAAAGCTATTACCAAGAACGCGAACTCGTGCCCGACGATATGTTGCCGGACCTCGAACGCGCCAAGATCGTCGTCACCAACTACCACGCGTTCATGCGGCGCGAAACGATGAACCTGCCTAGGGGAACTCGCGACCTTCTTGAGGGACACGATCACAAGATGCAGACTCGCGAAACCGAGGGGCAGATGGTTCAGCGAGTTATGCCCGAGTTGATGAACCTGCGTAATGTGATGGTTTTGAATGATGAAGGGCACCACTGCTACCGTGAGAAACCGGAAGAGGAATCTGAAGAGGGGGCGATAACCAGCGAAGAGAGATCGGAAGTCCGGAGTAACGCGGAAGCGGCGCGGGTGTGGATTTCCGGACTCGAAACGGTCAATCGCCTAGTCGGTCTCTCGAAGGTCGTTGATCTCTCCGCGACCCCGTTCTTCTTGCGCGGTTCGGGATACGCGGAAGGGACTCTGTTCCCGTGGACGGTTACGGATTTCTCGCTGATGGACGCCATCGAGTGCGGCATCGTCAAACTTCCGCGAGTGCCGGTCGCCGACAATATCCCGGAAACCGATATGCCGACGTTCCGAGTACTTTGGGAAAACATCCGGGCCGACATGCCAAAGGCCGCCACAGGACCGAAAACGCAGTTGGATCCGTCTCAGTTGCCAGTAACGTTGATAACCGCCCTTGAAGCACTCTACGGACACTACGAGAAGACGTTTGAGGAATGGGAACGGTCCGATTCTCTGTCACCACCTTGTTTCATCGTCGTTTGCAACAACACCGCGACTTCCAAGCTGGTTTACGACTACATCTCAGGTTTTGAACGTGAGATGTCCGACGGTGCGACCCAACCAGTGCCAGGGCGGTTCAAATTGTTCAACAATTTCGATGAATCGCACAATCGGTTGGCGATCCCCAATACGATCTTGATCGACAGCGCTCAACTGGAGTCAGGCGACGCGTTGGATGCGAGATTCCGCGCCGCCGCGTCAGATGAGATTCAACGGTTCAAGCAAGACAAGATTCGGCGCGACGGTGACCGACATGCCGCCGATAATATCTCCGATTCCGAGTTGCTGCGCGAGGTGATGAACACGGTCGGCAAGGATGGGCAACTCGGCGGTAACGTGCGGTGCGTCGTGTCGGTGTCGATGCTCACCGAAGGATGGGACGCGAACACCGTTACGCACATATTAGGCGTCCGCGCGTTCGGTACCCAACTGCTTTGCGAGCAAGTCATCGGGCGCGCCTTGCGGCGGCAATCGTACGACTTGAACGAAGAAGGCACGTTTGATGTCGAGTATGCCGACGTTCTCGGCGTGCCGTTCGATTTCACCGCCAGACCGGTCGTTGTCCCGCCGCCGAAACCGCGAACGACTTACCACGTCAGGGCCGTTCGCCCTGACCGAGACGACTTGGAGATCACGTTTCCGCGCGTAACCGGGTACCGAGTCGAACCGCCAGATCAGGTATTGCATTGGAAATTCACCGATGATTCGCTAATGAATCTCACACCGGATGATGTCGGACCGACGATCACCCGCAACGAAGGCATTATCGGTGAAGGTATAGACCTTGACTTGGTGCACACTGGGAAGGTGCGTCGATCGACGATCGAGTTCACGTTAGCTAAACACCTGCTTGAGACGAGGTGGCGCGACGACGACGGCGAGCCGAAACTTCACCTTTTCGGGCAGTTGAAGAACGTCGTCCGCGCATGGCTTGAAACAGAGTTGTATTGCGACGGCGGCACGTATCCAGCCCAGCTGCTCTATACGGCACTGGCGGACCGCGCGTGTGAAAGGATCGACGCCGCTATCACTCTAGCTAACATCGGAAAGAACCCGGTCAAACCAGTGCTCGACCCGTACAACCCATTCGGTTCTACGCGCAACGTCAACTTCACTACGTCTAGAGGCGACGTCTACATGACCGATGCGCGTAGGTGTCATGTCAACTACGCGGTGTTGGACAGTGGGTGGGAATCCGAGTTTTGCCGAACCGCAGAATCGCACCCAAACGTGGTCGCTTACGTCAAGAACCACAACTTGGGATTCGGCGTGCCATATCGCCGCGGCGGCGAGACGCGCACCTATCGACCTGATTTCATCGTGCTGATCGACGATGGCGAGGAATCGCCGTTGAATCTAGTCGTCGAGATCAAGGGATATCGCGGCGAGGATGTTCGTGACAAGAACACCGCGATGCATTCGTACTGGGTGCCTGGCATCAATGAACTTGGACGCTACGGCAGATGGGAGTTCGTCGAATTCAAGGACGAGCACCGGATCGCCCAAGACCTCGAACGCGTCGTTGACCAGTTCGTTACCGAACGTTCGAAGGTGGATTCACCGTATCACGAGTACCAAAACCGCTTGGATGAACTGCGCGAGGCGGCCGCCGAAGAGGAGTTGAGTGTCAACGAACAGTCCATCTCCGATTTTTGGCGCTTTGTCGAGGATGCATCTGCCAATGCGTCCGCGTCGCTGATTCTCACCGTTGAAGGTGATATCAGAGCAGTTTGGCGCACCGGACCCGAGGATCACATCGGCCTTCACTTCAAAGGCGACGGATTGGTTCACTACGTCGTCTTCAAACGCGTTTTACCGAACGAAGATGTGACGAGGGTCGCCGGAGCGTGTACGATCGACGAGGCCCAGCAACTCGTCGCGAAGTACGAGATGCAGTCCTTGGTGTACGCGTGACGGCAACGGAGTTACCGGACCGTGACAACGTGGTGCGCCACGTTGGAGGTAGCAAATTGAGAGTCGATGGTACCGTTGATGGTGAGGCATTTCGGTTGTCAGCAACCGAGTCTGGCCTCTCCGTGAACTGGATCGAGTTCTTTGGCACTTCGGATCGTGCCGTCGCGCTAGATGAAATCCGTCGGCAGATTCATCGCCGACTGGGAACCAACAGCGTTTTCGCCGAGTTGAACGTTCAGGCGTTAAAGGCCCTGTTGAACGCCGCGGGATTGCATCCGAGTATCGTCCACGATCCGCTCCCATCAAACGCGCAGTACGGCGAAGATCAATCTCACAGCGAAGTCTTGGGGTTGCCACCGCACCACTCTCCCGACGCTGCAATGATCGGCGACATGATCGCCGATCTGGTTGCCGCCCAATACCCCGCAGTGGTACCATCATCATCGCGCTAGAAGAATCGAATCATCGCCATGACTACCCGACGCCGAACCCGCCAACCCAAAAAAGTTGACAACCTCAAGCATTCCGACGCGACGCGCAAAAATATCCCCAGCGCGGAACATCAGCCGATTGTGGATGACGATCTGAAGTCACCGATACAGGTCGCGTATGAGCGGAGGAACCGCGACTTGGACCCGCAACTCGTCTGGCGCGGGAAGGACGAACAGGACGAGTCCGATTTGGTAGTGCAGGCACCTCCCCTCTACATCCAAGAACGCGTCCATCCGAAAGTCTTGATCGACGCCTTGATGCGGCAATCTCAGGTCAACCGCGACGCCGAATCGGATGGTGACCAAGGCGGTTTCGCAGACCTTTTTGCCGACTTCAATGGTTTACCCAGCGAGGATGCCAAAACCGAGTTCTACCAACACGACGCTAACTGGTCGAACCGCATGATTTTGGGCGACAGTTTGCAGGTGATGTCGTCCCTGGCGGAGCGGGAAGGCATGAGAGGGAAGGTGCAGTGCATCTATATCGATCCACCGTATGGGATTCGGTTTAACTCGAACTTCCAGTGGTCAACCACGAGTCGAGATGTTCGGGATGGAAATTCCGACCACATCACTCGTGAGCCCGAACAAGTTAAGGCGTTCCGGGACACCTGGCGCGACGGTATACATTCGTATCTTTCGTATCTGCGCGACCGATTGACAGTGTCGCGTGATTTGTTGACTGACAATGGTTCAATTTTCGTGCAGATGGGGGACGAAAATGTTCATCGAGTAAGGTCTGTGATGGACGAAGTTTTTGGTGATGATAATTTCGTTTCCTTGATTACTTACCGAACCAGCAGTGGGACAACTCAAGATCGATCAGTTAAACGGATATCGGATTACATCATTTGGTATTGCAAAGATATCGATCAAATTAAATTTCGTCGATGCTTGCAACCAAAACCGATCAATACGTCGATGTATAACCAGATTGAAACTCCAGATGGAACGCGTCGCTCAATGAGTTCCATCGAGAAATCTCAATCATTTCGACTGCCTCAAGGATCGAGACCATTTACTACGTTGCCGTTGCATTCAATGGCATCCGGTAATAATGAAGATAGGTATGCTTTTGGATCTGTCTGGCGAATACCACCAATGAGAAGCTGGCGATATTCGCCAGACGGATTTCGAAGAGTTTACCGATCCGACAGAGTAAGACCAGAGAGAACGGCATTGCGTTCGGTGTATTACCACGATGATTATCCCGCGGCTGAAATTACCAATTCTTGGATCGACACTGGCCCGGAAATCCAAAAGAGTTACGTTGTACAAACCTCTGTCTCACCTATCCAACGTTGCATCCTAATGACTACCGATCCCGGCGATCTTGTCCTAGATCCCACATGCGGTTCGGGAAGCACTGCCTACGTCGCCGAACAATGGGGCCGACGTTGGGTAACCATCGATACAAGTAGAGTAGCCCTAGCGCTTGCCCGCGCTCGCATCATGGGTGCTCGGTATCCGTATTATCTGCTGTCAGACAGCGAAGAAGGTCGTGAGAAAGAGGCAGAGGTTGCTCGAACCGTGCAGTTGCCTTCACCAACGTTTGGCAACATCCGTCAGGGTTTCGTGTATGAGCGTGTTCCACACATCACGTTGCGGGATATTGCGAACAATGCTGAGATAGATGTGATCTGGGATGATTTCCAGCGGTTGATGGAGCCGGTGCGGGAGCGATTGAATGATGAACTCGGGACCGATTGGGAAGAGTGGGAAATACCTCGCGAAGTAGAAGATGGTTGGGCGGTTGAGGCTGTGCGTATCCACGCAGAGTGGTGGGAGTTGCGGATCAAACGTCAGAAAGAGATCAACGCGTCGATAGCGGCAAAGGCTGAGTTCGAGTATCTGTATGACAAGCCATATGAGGATCGAGGGAAGGTACGCGTAGCAGGGCCGTTCACCGTCGAATCAATCTCGCCGCACCGAATGATGTCGGTAGACGAAAACGGAGAGTTTTTCGACAAGTTGTACGATGATGGCGAGCAGTTCGGCGCGCCAGACGACTTCGCGCATCGGATGTTGGACAATCTGCGACGCTCAGGTATCCAGCAAGCGCACAAAGAAGACCGTATCGAGTTCGATTCGGTTAAAGGATTCCCGGGTAAGTTGATTTGTGCCGAGGGTCAGTACATGGAGGGTGATGAAAACAACGGCGTGCGTCGACGTGCCGGCATCTACATCGGTCCAGAGTTCGGTACGGTATTGCGGGCTGATCTTGTCGAGGCGGCGCGCGAGGCTTCCGAAACAGGATTCGACGTCCTCGTTGCCTGTGCCTTCAACTACGAAGCACACACCACGGATTTGGAACGGCTAGGCAAGATTCCCGTGCTTAAAGCCCGCATGAATGCCGAACTTCATATGTCGACCGACCTGAAGAACACCGGCAAGGGCAACCTGTTCGTGATCTTTGGCGAGCCGGACGTCGAAGTCAGACGCACTGATGATGGTCAGGTCGTCGTGGAAGTCAAAGGCATCGACGTGTTCCGTCCGGCAACCGGTGAAGTCAGCAGCGACGATACCGACGGCATCGCGTGCTGGTTCGTTGATACCGACTACAACCAAGAGCACTTCTTCGTGCGGCAAGCGTACTTTCTAGGCGCCCAGGACCCCTATCGCGCGTTGAAAACCACCCTGAAAGCGGAAATCGACGCGGATGCTTGGGCAACCCTCAATTCCGCCGTCTCACGCCCCTTCGATCCCCCGAAAAACGGCCGCATCGCCGTCAAAATCATCAACCACCTCGGCGACGAAGCCATGAAAGTAATCGCCGTCGATTGAGCGGGGGACGGCGGCAATCCCGTCGCGGCGTGATTTGAGACCCGCTAGGTCCGGCGCGTCCCCGCGTCGGCAGGACGCGGGTTGACTCTCTCGCACATCTACGCACCCGATGCGTTGCATGTTCTTGTTGACATCTACTGATCGGTAGTGTATCTTGTTCATGTAGATATCCACCAACATGGAGAGGAGAATACATGACACCGATCAAAAAAGGCAGGTACGAGTACCGGCCATCGTCCCTGATTAAACTCAGGCAGCAGATGAAACTGAAGCAGAAAGACATGGCGAATCAACTCGGCATACCGCCGAACACGCTTTCCCGCTGGGAGAACGGCGCATCCACACCGGACGCCGAATCCCTAGCGGCAATCTATTCATTCGCGATGGAAAAGGACGTGGAGCCCGCGTTCTTTCAACGTAGGAAGGCAAAACCGAAAAAGACGAAGAGCCAATCTCGCTTGGTGGTGCTGTGGGATTTCCAGTACGTCGAGGTGGCTTGGCTCCAACTTGACCCGATTACAGACTGGATCGAAGGCGAGTTGACCAAGAAGTTCGGAAGCGCGTCGCATCGCCTGTTCAAAGCGTTCGCGTGGGAGCAACGCGGTAGCGCAACGGACCGACTAGCAGAAAAGGGATGGCGGATATTCGAGGACAGCGAAGACCTGAAGGACGACATCTACGAACACGCCAAGAGCGACTGCGGTCACGAACCAAAAGACACCACTCTCGTCTTGATCGCCCGCGACCTAGAGTTTGCGGAACTCATCAAAGAACTCAAGCAACAAGGCGTGCGAGTGTATGTAATCACGCCTCCCTCCAACTACGACGGAGCCTTGATCGAGACAGTCGGTCAGAAACGATGGATGCGGCTACCGAGCATCTTTTCGACACCCTTCAACATGCGGGAGCGCAGGTGGGTCAGATACGAGATGCCGATGAACTTGCGGCAGTTCCAAGAGATGAATTGAGTCATCGACAACAAAGGCGCAAGGCGTCCGGTTGCCGGCAAATACGAAGATCACTTCGAAAAAATCAAAGGAGAACACCAATGGAATCAGTAGTCAACGGTTTCCTATTCGCCATCATTGCAATGGTAGGATTCGCGACCATAGGCGCATTCGTCATCTTCCTTACCGCGATTCTGATGAACGGATTCTGCGGCGCATTCGATGACCTCTTCTGACGTTGAGGTCGATCTTTATCGCGCTGGCGGCTGTTGATTCGAGTGATCCAAAACAGCGTCCCGAAGAATCCCGCCATGCTCAAGCACATGATCGTGAGTCCGATGATCTGCACTGCGGTGTCCATGTCTCGCTGATCTCCTTGTCAGTCTCGATTCTCGGATCGGCGGAAGAACCCCGTCAGCCCCAACAGCGACACCACAATCCCGACCATCCCCACGACCACCAGCACCGGTCCCGCCCACTGATTAAGGTTAACCAGTTCCATTCCGATGCCGTCCTTCCGTCCTAGCCAAACTCATGCTCAAACGTCGATACGGTAACGGTAGCACATGAACGGCGCAGGGCCCCCTTTGTCCTTCGGACATTTCCCCCGCGAACGGGGGAAACCTAGTTCAGAACCCGGGCACTGGCAACGACTTGATCCTTCGCTTCGGCACGTCGGGGTCCACCTTCGTGACCCGATGCCGTTCGATAGTCGCAAGCCGGTAACGCGGTTTTTTTCCACCAGTGAGCCGTACCGCTTCTCGGTGCAGTTCGACCAGTTCGTGTGCGTTCAATTGAGGATTCTTCTGTGCGACGTTTTCAAGGTCCGCTTTTTCCATATCGTTGCCCTCCTCTAGGGTTGGTGACGCGCTAGATCGACAAAATTGCCACAAGCGTGGAGCGCGTTCACGATCCCACGCTTCGACAGATAATCTTGCAAAAGGTCGTCGTAAGCCTTGACGGTTCGTCGAGTATCCGGATTTTCGCCGAAATCATCGATTACCAATTTCAGCTCTTTGCGTAGCACTTCCATCGATATTCCGTAGCCGTGACTATGCCATCGGTTCGTGTCACTCAGAAGTTGCGCAATCGATTCTGCCCGTTCCTGCCGCATTTGGTCAGTAACATCTTTGCCCCGACCTTCAGTTATTTTCCAATCGCGGAACTTATAGTTGGCTAACCACTCTTTGAGCAGGCTGACCGACAGCTCCCGAGATTGTTCAAATTTGTAGAGCTCCGCTTGATCGAATTCAAGTAGTACCGCGGCCTCGGCGGCCGAGATTCTTGCTGAGTTCGCTTTTTCCAACAATTCGTTGTACTTCACCAAGTACCCGAGCGCAGGGACTTGCTCACCATCCGTAGTTTCGACCTGAGGATCGATCGGGCCAAGTCGCGAGTAGTAGTCCATGTGAATCGCGTTACCCGATAACGCAAATACGGTGCCGGCTGAGAACGCTCGATTGGGGATAACGAACTCTACCGTCTTGTAAAAATTCCGCAACGTCTCGACGATCCTAGCGACGGTTTCGATGTATCCCCCTCCGGTAGTTAGGATCACGATCAACCGGTTTCGTGGGGTACTCGGTGCGTGGAGTTCCACTAGGTCGCGAATCGCGTCGTCAACGCCCTCAACGATCCCGCCGACGTATGCAATCGCGTCAGCGTCGAAACACTCCTCCAGATTCTGGATTCGAGTGTCCAACTCTTGTTCGATGAGCTTGTTTGCGTCGCTTTGGCTTACCATGCGGTCTGGTCTTGATCACTTCGCGGGTCAGGCATGCCGTCTTTGAATCAGCGATTGTACACCCTTTACGCTTACGGCAACATGTCGAGGTATTTGTGGGCGTTGCCGGTTACTAGGAGGATGATGCGGTCTTGGGGGGAGATTTCGCCAGTGGCTTGGAGTTTGTGCATGGCGGCTAGGGTTGCGCCGCCTTCGGGCGCGGCGAAGACGCCTTCGGTGCGCGCCATCTCCCACATGCCCTGCACCATCTCGTCGTCGGAGACGGTCACCGCCGTGCCGCCGCTCTCCCGCACCGCTCGGATCACGAGGAAATCGCCGACCGCTGCCGGCACTCGCATCCCTGCCGCCAACGTGCGCGGGTCCGGGAACGGGTCCGCAAACTCCTCGCCCTGGTGGTACGCCGCGACTAGTGGCGCGCATCCCTCGGCTTGCACGCAGACCATGCGCGGACGCTCTGCGCCGATCCATCCCAGCTGCTCCATCTCGTCCATCGCCTTCCAAATACCAACGATGCCGGTGCCGCCGCCGGTGGGATAGATAATCACGTCCGGCACCTCGAAACCCAGCTGCTCCACGATCTCGTAACCCATCGTCTTCTTGCCCTCGGCGCGATACGGTTCTCGCAGCGTCGAAACGTCGAACAGTCCCATTTCCTCGGCGGCGCGCTGCGACATCTGCCCCGCGTCGGTGATGAAGCCATCGACCAGCGTGAGCTCCGCGCCGTATGCTTCACACTCGATCTTGTTGGCGATCGGGGCGTCTTTGGGCATGAAAACGTGCGCCTCCATGCCTGCCACCGCGGCGTACGCCGACATCGCGCCGGCGGCATTTCCCGCGCTCGGCATCGTCAAGCGCGTCTGCCCTAGCTCTTTCGCTTTCGAGACCGCCGCGCCGAGACCGCGCGCCTTGAACGAGCCGGTGGGATTCACACCCTCGTCCTTGATGTAGATATGCGGTAAACCCGTTGCGTCGCCCAAGTTTTTTGCCGCCATCAACGGCGTGCCACCCTCGCCCAACGTGATGATGTTGTCGTCGTCGGTAACTGGCATCACCTCGCGGTAACGCCACATGTTCTTCGCACGACCGTCAAGCGATTCCTTCGTCAGCGTCTCTTTGGCGCGTTCGAGGTCGTAGCGCGCGAACAGCGGCTTGCCGTTTGCCGGATTAGTGCGATGCGGAAACGCAGCGTCGAAACGCTCGCCCGTCAGCGTGCACTCCAAATGGGTGATCGTCGATTGGTAGGTCATTGGTACGTCTCGTTCAGCACTTTCGACACCATCGAGACGGTGCCTGCCGACTCTTGGCTCGTTTCGAGATGGAACTCCGACGGTATGTAGTAATCTGCCGTGCCGGCGAGGGCATTGCTGGTCGGAGTCGGAGGTTCTAGCGGCTGTGGTCGCCACGCCGTTAGCGTCGGCTGGAACTGACCGCCGAGCGCGCGGCGTCTGCCCGTTCCGTCAAGGTCCATCAACCAAAGCGCTCCTTCCTCTTCATCGACGAACGACATCTCCGAGCCGTCAGGCGCAATCGCGGCGATGCCCACCTTCAGACCGCCGACATCGATCTCCTCGATATCGCCAGTCGTCAAATCTGCCAAAACCAAAGCGTCGCGCGTCCCGTTACCGTCGGGGAACTCTGTCGATACAAGGATCCGGACGCCGTCGGGATGCCACGCCAATCCGCTCGCCGCTCTCGCCTCAACGAGAATCTCGCCAAACTCTTCCGCGACATCCGCGACGGTCACCCGGAAACGTCCATCGCTGTTCGATGACGTGAACATGACGCTGTCCCCGTCCGGTGACCAGTATGGAAACAGGTTTTGGATGCCATCCTCAGACGACAACTGCCGCGCATCCGCCGCGTTCACCGCGCCAACGATGCCGCCGTTCTCGTCCAAGTCCAGATCAGCGACGAAAATGTGCGATCCGCTCTCGGTCGACTCGACGAACGCGATTTTCGTGCTATCAGGGGAAATCGCCGGCATGAAGAGGTCGTTTTCACCCGTAACGAGTTGCCGCACCTCGCCGGTGAAGGGTTCGATGTCGTAAATCTCACGCACGCCGCTCGCATCGCTGGAATACACCAACCGTGAGCCGTCGGGCCACCAAGACGGCGTATCCTCGATGAACTCGTTGCTCTCCGCTTCCTCCGATATCGGCGTCAAATCGCCGTTCGCCAAATTGATCAGATACACGACCGGTCCACCCGGTCCGATGACATCGACCGCCAAGTAATCGGCGCTGCGTTGCCGCACCTCGATGTTCGTCGACTCTTCCAGCAATTTGCCATTCGCAGTATCCTCGGCAAGAACCCGCGCAATGACCGCATCTTCATACATACCCGGCTCGAAACCCGCTTTGAAGACGTTCGAGGTCGTGAGCGTGCCGCCGGCAGTGACCTCCAGATAGACATCGATATCGGTGATCGCGTTACCGTGCTCATCAAGCACCCGCAACGGTATCGGCGCGCTCGAACCGGCTGGCACCGAGTCGACTTCGTTCACGAACTCGATCGCGACCGCTTTGGACGGCAAAACCGAAATCGGGACGAGCGCGAAGACCTGCACGCCGTCTTTGAAGCCGCGCACCCGCACCATGTCCTCTGGAAACTCGCCCGATTTTCCGCTCGCCGTGAATACGCCGTCGGCATCGAAACTGCCCACGTCAGGATCATCGACTTCCCAACTGACATCGTCCAACTCCAACTCGTTGTCGAAGCGGTCGAAACCCTTCGCGGAGAGTTGCACCTCATCGCCCGTCTTCAATTCGAGCAGCGAACCCTCAACCTCGATGCGATCCAAAATGCCCGGATTCACCGTCCCTTTGACGATGCGTTCGAGTTTCGAGTCGCCGTGCGTCGCGGTCAGCAAGACCAGCGAGGCATTCGGGGAAGATATCGTCTCGCTCGGCGTATAGTAACCAGTCTGGTCGATGTCGTCGCCGGGTCTCAAAACCTCCCAAGTAATCTCCGCGTCCTCAATGACGTGCCCGGCCGCGTCTAGAACCTCAGCATTGAGATCGACGCCCCACGTCGCGCGGGTCTCGATCACGTCTGGCATTACAGAGATTTCCGTCGGTTCGCCCAAGACGACCGCGACGGGCAGCTTCTCATTCGCGGTGAAGTTCCCACGCGGGAAATCGACACGCACGCCCTCCGCGGCGACCGCGAGCTCCTGTCCTGCCGTGAACAACCCGCTCTGATCGATAGTGCCAACCGCAGGATCGGCGTGCCAGACCAGTTGGGCGTCTGATACAGCGTTGCCGAGATGGTCAAATGCTTCTGCTTGGAACTGGAATGTTTGATTCGCTTCAATCGCCAACTCTGACGCGTTCAGGACGATCCAACCCGCATCGCCCGGCTGCACCGTGATCGTCTTTTCGGCGTACTCCGTCTGATCGCCGCGGGTTCCAGACAGCCGGATGACGAACGCGCCGGCATCGAGGTAGGTATGCCGCGCTATCGTTCCCGCCGCCGTGTTGCCATCGCCGAAATCCCAGAAATACGACACGCCATCAGTGAAATCCATAGCCTCGAAGTCGATGTTCAGGGGTGCCATTACCCGGTCCGTCGTCATGCCGATTTCGACGACGATGGACGGCGACGGCGTCGGCGTGTCCGGTTCCGGAGTGGAGCATCCAAGCGCGGCGACGCAAGCCAAAACCATGCCCAAAACCGCGACGGCGCGCAAAGTTGATGTCGATATCTTCATGGTTGGCTATACGCTCACGGCAAGCGATGCGGATTGAAAATCACGTATTCGCGCTTCGCTGATCCAATCGAGATCGAACGCCAGAATGTCGGCGAAGACCTCTGCCCAACTCGTCGCAATCGATTCGACATCGAACGTCTCGCCTGCCTCTTGCACCATCGAGGTGACGGCGAGTCCGGGCATTCCGCACGGTATGATCTGCGAGTAGTAGCCGAGATCGGTGCTGACGTTCAAAGCGACCCCGTGCATTACCACGCCGCCGCTGATCCGCACGCCAATAGCGGCGATCTTGCGTCCTGCGGGATTTTCGTGCTTTGCGGGTTTGCTGCCGGGTTCCCCTCCGATCCACACGCCGGTCTTGCCGACGACGCGATGACCGTTGATGCCGTGATTCCGAAGCACTTCGATGATCGTCTCTTCCAAGATGCGGACGTAGCTGACGGGGCCCAACTTTAATGCGCGGATGCTGATGATCGGATACGCCACGAGTTGACCGGGCCCGTGATACGTCGCTTCGCCGCCGCGATCCGTGTCGACAATCTCCGCACCCATAGCGGTAATCGCCTGTCGATTAGATACGACGTGAGAAAGATCGGCGCGCCGTCCCAACGTGAAGACTGGCTCATGCTCTAGCAGCAGCAAGGTGTCAGGGATGGCGTCCGACTTTCTGCGCTCCATCAACTCGCGTTGCAACTCGTACGTCGGACTGTATGGAACGCGTCCCATCCACGCCGCTTGTAGCGTTTGACGGTCAGACCACATCACATCTCGGCATCCGGCGAGATCGATTCCAAACGATGCTTCACGTCATTCATGAAGGTCATCGCTTCGACACCGTCGATAATGCGATGGTCGAACGACAGGCACATGTTCATCATCGAGCGAACGGCGATCGCGTCTTCACCGTTGGAAGTCTCGATGACAACCGGACGTTTGACAATCGACTCGGTGGTGAGAATCGCCGCTTGCGGATGGTTGATGATCGCACCGCCGAGGATCGAACCGAGCGCGCCGGTGTTGTTCAGCGTGAATGTGCCGCCCTGCACGTCGTCGATTCCCAACTTGCCGTTGCGCGCACCATCGACGATGCGTGCCATCTCCGTAACTGTTTCTGTCAGCGACAGTCGGTCTGCACCGCGTAGAACCGGCACCACCAGCCCATGCTCTGCCGCGACGGCGACGCCGATGTTCACCGCGCCTTTGAGCACGATATTGCCGTCTACCCAACTCGAATTTAGCAGTCGATGTTCGCGTAACGCGCGCGCCACGTGGTGCAAGATGATCGGCAGATACGTGAGCCGCTGACCGGTTTGCTCCATCACGCGTTCGATGTTCGCCCCGCGGTACGCAACCATCGGCGTGGCGTCAACTTCGATCGCGCCCCATGCATGGGGAATCTCGCGGAAGCTGCGGGACATGTTGTCGGCGATCATGCGACGGATCGGCGAAGGAACAACGATTTCGTCTGCGTCGTCGGGTTCGGGAGTTTGATCCGTCTCTCGGGAGGCGAGAAATGCCTCAACATCGCGTTTAGTGACGCGGCCGCCGCCACCAGAGCCGGAAATCAGGTTGAGGTCAATGCCGTGCTGCGCGGCTAACCTCCTGACCACCGGGGAGATACGCGCGCCGCTCTCGTTCCGGTCTCTAAATTTTCGACGCGTCGGAGTCGCAGATTCGGCAGGTTGGTCGTCGCTGGGTTCTGGGTCGATTTGAAGACTGGTGTCGGTGAATTCGCCACCCGTGGGGCCCACATTCGCACCGACGATCATTGAGCCAACGCGGCTCGCCGACTGGACATTACGACTCTCGGATTCAGTAGCGAGTTCCTCTGGCTCCGTTTCGGGTTCCGGATCCGCACCCTCCACGTCCATCTCGGCGATCGGCGCGCCCATCTGCACCGTTTCGTCTTCGCTAACCAAGAGTTCGAGGATCGTGCCGTCCTGCGGCGCCGGAACCTCCATGTTCACTTTGTCCGTGACGACCTCGATCATCGGATCGTACCGGCGGATCGCGTCGCCCGGCGATACGAGCCACTTGCCGACGACAGCCTCGGTGACGGATTCGCCGACATGCGGCATAACCACGGTGAGTTTCGCCACGGATTAGACCTCCGCTAAACGGCGGATCGCGTCGGCAATCCGTTCAGGCGATGGCACGAACTCCGCTTCTTGCAGCGGACTGAACGGCATCGGCGGAATCTCAGGCGGCGTAACCCGCATCACGGGCGCATCCAGGTCGAAGAATCCGTCCTGCGCAATGATCGCGCTCACCTCCGACGATACGCTCACCGCGCCTGTATCTTCCTGCACGATCATCGCCCGACCGGTGCGCGACACGGATTCTAGGATCGTCTCGGCATCTAGAGGTCGCAACGTCCGAAGGTCTACGATTTCGGTTTCGATGCCGTCGGACTGCGCCACGGATTCGGCGGCTTGCAATGAGTGATGCAACATCAATCCGTAGGTGATGATCGAGACGTCGGTTCCGGCGCGTTTGACATCCGCTTTGCCGATTGGTTCGGTGTATTCTTCATCGGGCGCATCGCCACGCACTAGACGATAGGTCTTTTTGTGCTCCAAGAACACTGTCGGATCGTTGGAGCGGATTGCGGAGCGCAGCAAACCCCGCGCGTCGTACGGCGTCGCGGGCGCGACGACTTGCAATCCCGGAGTGTGGGCGAATATCACTTCGACGCTCTGCGAGTGGTACAGACCGCCGCGCACTCCACCGCCGTAGGGTATGCGAACCGTCATCGGCGCGGTCTTGCCGCCGTCCGTGCCGTAGCGAACCCTTGCCGCTTCGCCAACCAATTGATTTATCGCGGGCCAAACGAAATCGGCGAACTGTATCTCCGCAACTGGACGCATCCCGTTCACCGCCGCGCCGAGCGCGATGCCGATGATCGAGGATTCCGCCAACGGCGTGTTGATGATCCGGTCCTCGCCGAACTCTTCGACGAATCCCTCGGAGGCGAGGAAGACGCCACCGCGCGGCCCGATGTCCTCGCCCATCATGAAGATGTCGGAATCGCGCCGCATCTCCTCGCGCAGCGTCTCCCGCACCGCTTCTATCAGCGTCATCTCAGCCATTCGACTTCACCCCGCTGTCCGATTCCAAGACGCCTCGGTACATGTCCTGAACCGGCGGGAACGGCATTGCTTCCGCCGCGTCCGTCGCATCGTCCACCGCGCGCCGCGCCGCTTCCTTGAATTCCGCGTCCGTCGCATCGTCCAAAATCCCGTGCCGACGGAGCATCGCTTCCGTGATCGGCAACGGATCAAGTTCGAGCATCTTTTCGATGTCTTCAGCCGAACGATAGCGCGTGTGGTCGTCGTCGGTGGTGTGCGGTAGCAATCGTTCGACGCGGAGCTCTACCAGACTCGCGCCGTCGCCGGATCGGGCGCGGTCCACCGCTTCTTTGATCGCTTCGTAAGACGCCACGATGTCGGTACCGTCAACTTCTACGCCCGGGATCCCGTACGCCGAGGCGCGGGATGCGATCGATTCGACCGGCATCTGTTGGCTCAATGGAACCGAGATCGCGTAGCGGTTGTTCTCGCACAGAAACACGACTGGCACATTGTGAATACCGGCGAAGTTCATCGCCTCGTGGCAATCGCCCTGGCTCGCCGCGCCGTCGCCGAAAAACGAGATCGTCACGGCGTCGCGCCCCTTCATCTTGTCCGCCAGAGCCACGCCGACCGACTGCGGCAGTTGCGTCCCTACGACGTTGGAAAACGAGAACAGGTCCACGCGGGGATGGGAGCCGTGCAACGGGAACTGGCGCGCTGCGCTCAACATCTCGCCGTCGCGCGCCAAGAACTGCATCAACATCTCTGTCGGTGTCGTGCCCAGCGCCAGCATCGCCGTCAGTTGGCGGTAGTAGATCAGGTAGCGGTCGCGCGTCGGATCCGTCGCCATGACCGTGGCCACCTGAGCCGCCTCGTGCCCCTGCGCCGACGCTGCGATCGCCGCCTTGCCTTGCCGGTTCAGCGTCCAGATCCGGACGTCCAAAGCCCGGCTCAAGCACATCGTCCGATACGCTTCCAGCAGTCGATCCCGCGAGAGTCCCGCCGGCCAGCTCAAGCCCGACTCCGCCGTGATGCGTCTTGTCGACTCGTTAACGTTAATCTCCATAACGCGGATTATATTTTGATTTTGCATCCGCGCTTGAGACTAGGGTTGATCCTTTCGACAGGGAAACCGTCGTCCCCTCCCTCGGGACCATTGCAAAACCGTTTCGCCACCGCACACTGCTGTCATTCCGAGCACAGCGAGGAATCTCGTCGCGGATGCCTAGCACACCGAGCGAGATTCTTCACTCCGCTTCGCTACGTTCAGAATGACATGGACGCGGTTCACGCTGGTTTCGCAAAAGGCTCCCTCGCGCACGATGGGTTTCGCGAGAAAAGACTGCGCGGCGGGTATACTCGATAGCGTTGATTGAACGATCGCGTATGGTGCCGACGAGGCGCCAGGCGTGCCCATCCGCTAGAAACACGGAGGAACCGAGAACGATGACGAACATCTTGAGAGCGACGGCATTGATCGCGAGCGCAACTTCGGTCGCGCTCTTCGTAGCCTGCGGCGGCGGTGGCGGCTACGACCCCAACGCGGATTACTCCGTGACGATCAAGACCAACAAAGGCGATATCGAAGCTGATCTCTACAACGACATCGCCGGCATCTACGTCGAGAACTTTGTCAACCTCGCCAACGACGGTTTCTACACCAACTCGCCTTGGCACCGCGTCATCGAGGGTTTCGTCATCCAAGGCGGCACCAACGCCGACGGCAAGCAAGCCGACGAATTCGACGACGCGTTCCACCCCAACATGAAGCACGACTCCGCCGGCATCTTGTCGATGGCTAACCGCGGATTCAACACCAACACCTCCCAGTTCTTCATCACACACGACGCGACGCCGCACCTCGACCCGTACGTCGACGGTCAGCAAAAGTCCTGCCAGGTCCCCGGCACCTCCTGCCACGCCGTCTTCGGCAAAGTAACCAGCGGCATGGACGTCGTCCTATCCATCGTCCAAGGCGACGTCATGGAAAAAGTCGAGGTCCACAAAAAGTAGAGCGGATCGCGTTTCCCAACAGCGCGAACTTTGAACAAGGCGCGTCCAGTCATTCCGAGCGACACCCTGTCATTCCGAGCGCGACTCCTGTCATTCCGAGCAGCACCCTGTCATTCCGAGCGATGCGAGGAATCTTCCCCCCTTCGCATAGCGTAAGGGGGGCTAGGGGGGATGCCCTGGCAGGCGTTCCACAAGCGCCGTCCGCCGAATTGCCTGCAAGTTCCCCCCTTCGCAAAGCGTAAGGGGGGCTAGGGGGGATGCCCTGGCAGGCGTTCCACAAGCGCCGTCCGCCGAATTGCCTGCCAGCAGTCCGACTCCATGCGGGGCATCCCCCGCTCACATCGCTTCGCTCGTTCGCGCCCCCTTACGCTCCGCGAAGGGGGCTTGCTGTTTGCCTCCATTCGCGCAACACCCTGCCATCCCGAGCGACACCCTGTCATTCCGAGCGAAGCGAGGAATCTTCCCCCCTTCGCAAAGCGTAAGGGGGGCTAGGGGGGATGCCCTGGCAGGTGTTCCACAAGCGCCGTCCGTCGAATTGCCTGCCAGCAGTCCGACTCCATGCGGGGCATCCCCCGCTCACATCGCTTTGCTCGTTCGCGCCCCCTTACGCTCCGCGAAGGGGGCGTACGAACACCTCCGCACTGAATCACATCCGACGTCAAGGCACACCGCCTTTGACCTCCCTGCGTAACCTGATCTCCTTCTGGACCATCTGGTAGCAACTGACGACGATCCACACAAGGGTGAGCAGGGATGCGCCGAACATCAAGGTCAGACGTAGGTCGATTCCATTTCCCGCAACGCCGGAAAAAACCGCCACCATCCAGACATTTAGCATCACGGAAGGATGGTAATATATCTTTGGAGATTTTTCCACTTGCTCCTTCTCATTTCGCCTTGCATCGACGCGATGTTTCCAAATTAGAAGCCCGATTGAATACGCGAAAGTCAGATTGGCTATTATAACGAAAATTATGGCTTCGTGCACACCTATTGGAATTTTATCGTTTTCCCATGCTGAACTATAGGTTCCCGAAGTGATCACCGCTTCGTGTATGTTGCGTAGGATATGGAACGATCCCAATCCAATCGACAGGAACCATACAGCATTGATGATCACATAGTATAACCTGCGCAGATCTTCATGTTGGGATTCACATTTCCATAACCATGGGAGCAACACCGGGTAACAGTGTAACGCGGTGGTCACGAGATTGCGCACCGAAAATCTCTTGTGTATTATGTCGGACATGCCGCGATGAGTTACCGACAACGGGATCAAAGCCACGCACACCAGAGCATATAAAAACATCAAATACAAGGGAGCCAACACCGCCCAAAACATCACGCCATCAGAAAACTTGAAGACG
Organism: Dehalococcoidia bacterium; assembly: GCA_963662485.1. Taxonomy (GTDB): domain Bacteria; phylum Chloroflexota; class Dehalococcoidia; order Lucifugimonadales; family Lucifugimonadaceae; genus Bin127. The sequence continues at coordinate 1,817,923 of OY759581.1, forward strand.
TTATAACTGATTTCGGTTAACCATTTGACCGATTCATAATCAGCGTCCATCTTCGAATCCTCCAGCCAGCGTCTCTTCAACGTCATTCATCGTCTTCATTTGGATCTCACCAACGAAGTCGGCGACCATATCGCGGCGTATGCAGATGCGGGCACATAAAGGGTCAGAAAACGTTAACCTCGGCTGCGACGCGTGGGGCGGGCGCTTGAGGGGGCGTCCCAGGTCATGGGATCGAGGGCGAAGTTCTCGAGTTCGGCGTGCCGGTTTTCGGGCGTCTGGCGGATGCGTTCAGATACGCGCACCTCGGCATCCGGGCGGGTGCGATCGAAGACGAACGTCTCGCCGCCGATCTGGAAGTTTTCATTCTCGGCGATGGGGTTATCGCCGTTCTGCAGCGCGTCGCCGCCGAGGGTCATTCTCAACAAGCCATCGGATTCGGGGTTGTAGCGGAAGACTAGACCGCGGCTCGTAAAGACGAATCGCCCACCGAGCAACGGCACTCCGGGCAACGCAGCGGCTGGCACAACTGGCTTGTTGATCAACCAGTCCCAAGCCGAACGCTTGTAATCGGCAAACGCGGCGACGAGTTCGCGTTCACCGTCCAAGTCCATGCGGTAGAGGTTGCCAGACGGCCCGTTTTGGAACAGCGCGCGGAGTGCCAATAAAACCAAGACCAGCAACGGCACCGCGACCATGCCGCCGATCACGAACCACAGCATCGTCGCCGGCGAGGCTATCTCGATGGTTGCCGTTCGACTCTCTGCGGTAGTCCGAAATTCACGATCGAGGTGGGAACTCTGCAACAGCGCGTTGAATTCGTACTCGCCAGTCATCGTCAGAGCAGCGACGACGTTGAACTGGTATGCCTTGCCGTCAACAATGTCGGTTGGTTCGAGTTCGAACTCGACCGCGTCGTCGATCTCGGAATCGTCGGTAGCGATGCCGAGGTAAACAATTACATCCTCCGGCTCCGCCAAAAATGGGAACTCGCCCAGCTTCAGGTCTACCGTCGCGAGTTGCGTCGGTTCTCCGCCCGCGATGGGCGCGTCGGTCGTCGTCAGAGTGATTTCGATCGTCGGGAACGGCTCTACCGCGAACCATCCTGAACCATCGATAGATGCGCTGATGTTCGGCCAACGCATCGACAGTTGAACCTCGTTGACACCGACGACATTTTGGGCTTCAACGGTTGTCGAGAAAGTGCCATCCTCAGAAAAGACATCGCCATCCTCGCCCCGGTCGTTCAATTCGTACGTGAATTGTGCACCATCAGGGCCGGTGACGATCGCGACAACGGTCGCCGAAGCATCGATCAGCGGCAGTTCGCCGGAACGCGCATCAGCAGTCAGCAAGATCGGTTTGCCGATTTCGAACGGCGCCAACTCCGGTATCGCGATGCTCAATTCGTTCAAGACATCGCTGTAGAACGTGAGGTTGCCCGAACCGCCGGAACTCTTGAGCCGCCAACTGCCCGGTTGCGGGTTCCGCACCGTGAAGAACTTGAGTCCAGATATCGACAGTTCACTTGCTGATCCGACGGTATCGACAATCGCCTGACCGTTGGGTTGTTCGATCACGTTCGTAGTTTCGGCATCCTCGAAAGCGAAACCTGCTACGAGATACGAAGAGTGAGGCGGCACGTCGATGGTCAGTAACGTATCGTCGTCAGTCGCGATCATCTCCAAAGACGGCGTCAACTGGACGTTGAGCTCGACGTTGATGAACTCGATCACGCCTTCGGGAAAGCCAAGATCGTATGCGATGCCCTGCCCTGCGTCGCTGATTGCCCCCAACACCTCGCGGTCCGCCGATGGCGTGGTCGCCAAAGAGACCGAGCTGACGCGTACACCGATGCCGGCGAGTTCTTCGGCGACGGCGGCTAGCCCATCAGATCCGGTAGATGTAAATCCACCAGCCGACAGCAGGTATAGGTGCCCTTCAGTCAGTCCTTCGATCTGCTGAATGACCGCGGCGTATTTCTCCAACATCTCCGACAGGTCAGCCTGCTGCGATACCTCGCCGGCGTTCGCGTTCATCTCATCGACGATGTCTTTGATTGCCGTCTTGGCTTCATCGACCGAGTCGAACGATTGCGGGTCCTCCGCTTGCTCGCCGTATCCGCCGATGAGGATCAACCCGCGCTCAGCGTTCGTCACGACAAGGTTTGCTGCCAACTGCGCCGCTTCGATGTCTTCGGTTTGCGTCAACGTCGTGTCGAACGCCACGAAAGTCAACCCGTCCGACGGCGACCGCAACCCCTGCGCTTGTGCCTCCCGCACCGTCGGATTCGCGGCGATGACGCACAACGCGATCGCGACGATGGTTACAACCGAAATCCACAGCGTGTTTTTTGGGTTAGATCTATACATGCGGCACTCGCGGGCCGAGGATCAACGGCCACTTGGAATCTGTCGATTCGATTCTATATGGGCGCTTTTGCCTTACCGTTACCCAGAACGCGACTGACGCCCGATCACGAATCCAACTTGGGCTGCGCGTTTGCACATCGCTCTCGGTTTTTGTGCAAGAATGGACGTTACGAACCGCGTCTTTCTCCTTCAAGCGCGGTTCGTCTACCTACGATGAGGGGATGATATGAAGATCACCGGCGTAACTTCTACGCTCTACCAGTTCACGATGGCGCGCCGAATGGGCGATGCCAACTCGCCGATGGGCCGCGCCCGCGGCAGCGGTTGCGTCATCGAACTTCAAACCGACACCGAACTCACTGGCATCACCACCGGCGGTGGTGCCGCGTTGCCGATCATCGAATCGCTCGTCGAGGGCATCTTGATCGGACAAGACCCGCGACACGTAACCGGTCTCTGGCAGCGCATGGTCAACAAGCACTTCAAGGGCGGGCACGACGGCATTGCCAACGACGCAATATCCGCGCTTGACATCGCTCTGTGGGACTTGAAAGCCAAGTCCAACGACGAACCGCTGTGGAAGACGCTCGGCGGTGTGCGCCAACCGATCAATGCCTACGCCAGCGGGCTCGACATGCCGCTTTCGGACGATGAAATCTTCGGTTTCTACCGGATGATGGCGGAGAAATACGGCTTTACCGACGGGAAACTCAAGGTGGGGCTCGATCAAGACCGAGACCTCCGACGCATCGGCATTATGAAGGACGCATTGAGCATCAACTCCGACGAACCAGGGCTGATGGTTGATGCCAACGAGTACTGGTCGCCGAAGCAAGCGATCCGCAAAGTGCGTGAGATGGAAGATCAGTACGATCTGATGTGGATCGAGGAACCGGGACGGCGTTGGGATTTCCTAGGACTGCGGCGCATCGCCGACGGAGTGCGGACGCCTGTATGCGCTGGCGAGAACCTCGATACTCTCGGCGACTTTCTGCCGTATTTCCACAACCGATCCGCCGACATCATCCAAGTCGGCTCTGGCATGACAGGGATAACCTGCGCGCTCCAGATCGCCGACGCCGCGCACGGTTTCAACCTTCCCGTCACGCTCGGCGGCTCGGCCGGACACCATCACGCCCATCTCGCGACGGTCATCCCGAACTACATCACCATCGAAGTCGGAAACGCTGAATCCGACGATGGGGTAACGTCGCACGACATCACGTTCGAGGGTGGCAAAGCGATCTTGGGAAACAAGCCGGGCTTGGGAATTGAGATACATCGCGACGCGCTCGAAGAAGCCAGCGTCGCCAAGATACCGCCCGGCAGCGGACCGAGCCCATTCGGCAGACGCCCAGGTGCTGGTCTCTATGAAGTGCCGCCAAGCGCAGAAGAGGTCGCTGAATCGGCGCGCGGCATCACCGGTCAGTCCGAAGGCCGACACGCCTACTGATCCGCGCCATCCGAACCATCCCAACCGCATGAACCGAAAGTCGCATAAGTCATGAAAATCACCGGATACCGCGTTGAGCAATACGAGATGAAGATGGATCGTCCCATCGGCGATGCCAACGGTGTCGTGGGCGAGGACATCTCTGGCGGCTCGGTGCTATGGATCGAAACCGACGAGGGGATCAGCGGCGTCGCGCCCGGCGGCAACGATGCTGTCGGACGGCTCTTCCACCTCATCGAAGGCGAAGATCCGCGCTCCGTTGTCGGTCTCTGGATGCGTCTAGTCGATTTCGTCTTCAAAGGCGGCAACGAAGGCGAGATGAACGGTGCCATCAACGCGATCGACACTGCGCTCTGGGACCTCAAAGCCAAGATCGCCGATGAACCGTTGTGGCTAACGTTCGGTGCCCGCGAGGGTCGCACCAAAGCCTACGCCAGCGGCATCGACCTCTGCCTCGACGACGATGAAATCTTTGCCTTTTATCGACGCATGGCGGAGCGAGGGGTCGACTCCGGCAAGTTGAAAGTCGGCCTCGACATGAAGGCTGATTTGCGTCGACTCGGCATCATGCAAGAGGCCTTGAGCATCGCGTCGGACCGACCGCGACTGTTGATCGACAGCAACGAGTACTGGTCTGCCAAAGAAGCGATCATACGGATTCAACGAATCGAGCAGGATTTCGACATCACCTGGGCCGAAGAGCCGGCGCGTCGTTGGGACTTCGACGGTCTCCGCCAAGTCTCTCGCAACATCTCCGCCGCTGTCGCAACCGGCGAAAACCTTAACCACATCGGCGACTTCTATCCTCTGATTTCTCAACAGGCGGTAGACGTGGTGAACATCAGCGCCGGACACAGCGGCTTCACTGGATGCCGGCAAGTCGCCAACATGGCATTCGCATACGAGTTGCCGGTGACGATGATGAACTGCCAAGCCAATCACATGGCGCACCTCGCCGCCGCGCTACCGAATCACATGATGATGGAGGTCGTCGATCCCGGCCGTGAACAATGCATCAACTTCAACCACACCATCGAAGACGGTTTCATCTGCCTGACCGACGAACCTGGACTGGGAATCACGATTGACGAACAAGCTCTCGCCGATCTCCAAGCCAACCCGCCCGAACCCGAACGTCGCCGCCGAAACCCATTTCCCAGACGCGAAGGAGCCGGCCGTTTCATCGTCCCGCCGCGCGAAGACGAAGCGCCTTGGCTTGCGAATTAGCGCAAGTTCTCTCGCGTCGGCTATTCCGAACCTGACCTGATCAGGTATCGACCGGTGATGCAGGAAACGATCACGATGCCAACGTCGACCGCGGTCCAAATGATCAGGTAGTCCGGTTTGTCTAGAGCGTCACTGCCGTTAAACAGCAAGTTGATCCAGTTGTAAAGGAACATCAGGGTCAACGCCACCGATGCGTACAACAGCGCGTTTGCCTCGAAATACTCTCGGCTCAAACCGCCATCGTTTTGCGCGTCAAGGGCGCGTTTCCTAAGGTAGTTCGCTATCAACGAAATCGCGACACCGGCAAGGATTACGAAATCCAGTATGTACCAGACATCACCGGAGTCGTACGCCGCTTGTAACGAGTACTGAACTCCGATAACGACGGATATCAGAATCAGTAGCCATCCGGCAAGTTTGTTCAGCATCTCTGCTCGCGCCCCTTTCTATTCGGTCGCGTCGTCGACCGGCTGGTCCGAGGACGGGCGCAACAGGTACATTCCAGTTGCCGATGACACCATCACGAAGGTCACGTTGACCACAGTCCAGACGATGCCGGTCAGAGTTCCGCCGTTGTCATCGCCGCGCGCGAACTCAGCGACCCAGTTGTACATGAACAGGATCGATAGCGCGATCGTGATGTAGTACATGAAATTCGACTCGAGGTACTCGCGAGTCAACCCCGAATCGCCCGACATGTCGTTCTGACGCTTGCGGGCAGCATTGAAGATCACCGCCAAAAGGATCGCGACGAACATCACGTAGTTCAGGACGTTCCAGACGTCCCCCGATTCGTAGGTCGACCCCAAGATCTGCTGCAACACCACCGCGATCGCCGCCAAGATGTGCACCAAGCCTACCAACGGTTTGACTAACTTCATTGCTGTGTCTCCTTGTGATTTCGATGCGACGTTTGCACGTCAATCGCTTCGCGTCGGCGCTTCGACGATGTTCGGTCAGTCGTCCGATTGCCGACGTAGCAGGTTCATTCCTGTAGTGGTAGAGATTATCGCCAAACCGATGTCAATGACAACCCAGATCGCGTCGCGAACTGGCTCTTCGTTGAATTCGATCGCGCCGTCCACCAAGATGCTGATCCAGTTGTAGAGGAACAGCAGCAACACGATTATCGTGCCGTAGAAAAGCACGTTCGATTCGAGATACTCCCTCGTTACACCGTCCCCGGATGCGGCAGTCGCTGCCGTTTTACGGGCGAAATTGAACCCGAGCGACGCCAACAACACGATCAACGACAGGATGTTGACTATCCACCATAGGTCGTCCGGGAACGCCGTCGTCCACAACACGAACGCGACTGCGATTGCGACGCCGTAGACGACGTGGATGATGCCGAATACCCGGTTTATCAATTCCATCGGTTCCCTCCTACGAAATGTCGTCCAGACGGCAGTGTCACGCATCCTTGGCATCGCGGATCAGGTGGTATCCCGTGATGCCCGAAATCAGGATGAACGCAGGATCAATGAACCACCAGAACGTGAGATATAGCAACTGGATATCTTCCGGTGCCTCGGTCGACACGTTGATCGTGAAAAGCCAGTTGCTGAAAAACGTTGTCGTCAAGATGATCGACGTGTAGAAGAGAATGTTGGTCTCAAGGTAGTCACGGGTTACGGCGCCCGTATCCTCCATGTTGAGTTTGCGGCGCAGGTTGTAGAGGATGGCGATGATGACCGCGACCGCCATCGGCGGGTTGATGTATTGCCACGGGATGATCGCGCCGCTATCCTGCCATGGGAAATCCAACCCGGAGTGCTCGATGATCTGGTTGAACCCGACCGTCGCCGCCACCAAGATGCTGAATGCGCCGAGTACGCGATACAGGATCGTCATGTTCCGTCTAACCTTTCTGTGTTCGTGAATCCTTCAGGTTTGAAACCGACTCTACACGTCTGCAAGCCCTTTGTGTATCTTGAATCGAACGGTTGCTAGAGTTGTCGTCCAGAACGCTCACCAGACGGCGAGTTTGTGCGAAACTTGCGGTAACCGAATCTCGACAACAGGAGCAGTTGCAATGAAAGTTACGGAAGTCAGGAACTTCCCGGTCAGGGACGACGCTGGGCGCGTCTACTACATCGTGCGCATCGACACCGACGCGGGCATTCACGGCGTCGGGGAAGTCGGCATCGCAAACATGGGACGCGCCATCATGGAAGCCGTCGATCACCTCGCCGAAGTCGTCGTCGGTTCCGATCCGTGGGAGACGGAGCGGCTCTGGCAGCTGATGTTCCGCGGCAACTTTTTCCCCGCCGACCGCGTCTACGGTTGCGCCATCAGCGCCATCGACATTGCGCTCTGGGACATCAAAGGCAAATCTGTAGACATGCCGGTCTACAAACTGCTCGGCGGTCCGACCCGCGACAAGGTTGTCAGCTATCCGCACACGCAAGGGCGAACCAACGAGGAGCTTGTCCAAAATTGCCTCGACCGCGTCGAAGAGGGTTGGAAGTTCGTCCGCTGGGGTCAACCCGAAACCTCCGGCGCGTTCGAATCGAGCGGCACTTCCCGACTCGAACCCGTCGAATCGATGCGTCTCGCCGTCGAGCAGATGAGCATGGTGCGCGAAGCCGTCGGACCGGATATCCAGCTATGCCTCGACGCACACACCCGACTCGACACCGCGCACATCGTTCAGTTGTGTAAAGACCTCGAGGAGTTCAAACCGTTCTTCATCGAAGACCTGCTCCGTTCCGAAAACCCCGCTTCATACAAGAATCTGCGAAATCAGGTCAAAGTTCCGATCGCCGCTGGAGAGCAATGGGTATCCAAATGGCCCTTCCGACAGGTCATCGAAGAGGAACTCATTGACTACGCACGCATCGACCTATGCATCGTGGGAGGTATTACGGAAGCGGCGAAGATCACCCACTGGGCTGAAACCCACTACATCGACATCGTGCCGCACAACCCGCTCGGCCCCGTATCTGCGGCTGCATGCGTCTCGCTGTGCATGGCGACAACCAACGTCGGCGTCCAAGAAATGCCCACACGCCCAGGAACCGTCGCCACCGAGCTGTTCCCGGTGCAAATCGGTTGGGAAGACGGCTACTCGTTCTGCCACGACGCGCCCGGACTCGGTATCGAGTTCGACATCGAAGCCGCCGAATCCCGTGCCGCCGACCCTCACGGCTGGACACCCCAACTCCGCCGCAACGACGGCGCGTTTACTAACTGGTAGTCCCTAACGGAGGACCCAAAAATGAAAGTCACAGAAATCCGATCCTTCCCAGTCCGAGACGACTCGGGGAGACTTTACTTCATCGTTCGAGTAGATACCGATGCGGGCATCTACGGGCTCGGCGAGGTGGGGGTTGCCAGACTCGGGCGATCGATCAGTCTTGCCATCGACCATCTCTCCGAGGTGGTTGTCGGCTCCGATCCTTGGGAGACGGAACGTCTTTGGCAGCTGATGTTCCGCGGTCTGTTCTTTCCCGCCGAACGCGTCTATTCTTGCGCCATCAGCGCCATCGATATCGCGCTCTGGGACATCAAAGCCAAGTCTGTCGGCTTGCCGCTTTACAAACTGCTCGGCGGCCCCACGCGCGACAAAGTAGTCTGCTACCCGCACTGCGGTGGCGAGACGACGCAGGAACTCGTGGATGATTGCATGCGGCACGTCGATCAGGGATGGAAGTTCGTCCGCACCGGGCAACCCACCACTACTCCCCTTGTCGGCGAATACGGCGGGCGTCACGCCGCTACGGCGGAACTTGACCCGTTGAAGTCGATGGCGATGGCGACCGAGCAGTTCGGCGCGATCCGCGACGCCGTCGGTCCAGACATCCAAATCTGCACCGATTTCCACACCCGCCTCGATCCAACGTACTCGATCGCACTTTGCCGCGAACTTGAGCCGTTCAAGCCGTTCTTTGTCGAAGATGCCGTTCGATCTGAGAATCCGGCCTCGTATCGCAACGTTCGACGTCAGACCAGCGTCCCACTCGCTGCGGGTGAACACTGGTGGTCAAAGTGGCCGTTCCGCGAAGTCATCGAAGACGAAAGCATCGACTACTGCCGAATCGACCTCTGCATCGTAGGCGGCATTACCGAAACCCTCAAGATCACCCACTCGGCAGAAACCCACTTCATCGACATCGTTCCTCACAATCCGCTGGGACCGGTATCGACCGCCGCCTGCGTTTCGCTGTGCATGGCAGTTACCAACGTCGGCGTGCAAGAAATGCCGCGCCGCCCCGGCACATTCGCCACCGACCTCTTCCCTCAGCAGATCGAGTGGGAAGACGGCTATGCATGGTGCCCCGACACCCCCGGCATGGGCGTCGACTTCGACATCGAAGTAGCCGAGCAACGCCTCAGCGACCCACGCGGGTGGTCCCCCAGACTCCACCGCGCCGACGGAGCATTCACGAATAACTGACATGATCGACCTTCGAATACCCCCTTTAGAAATGCGAGGTTAAGGACGTGTCGTTCACCGTCGTAGTAGACAACACAAAGCGGGCTAAGGTGCACAATACGGATTGCCGTTCGCTGAGGCAGGAAAGAACCAGCACCAAAAACGGATACCGAAAGAGATTCGATGACCGGCGTGAAGCCTTTCGGCTTGTTGATCGGTACACTGCTCCAGATTGGGACACAGGTGCTTGCGGCATGTGCAAACCATGACAAAGATTTAAGCCAATTTGCACAGACACTGCAACAAAACGTCAAAGACCGAAGCCCACGACCGATCGCGACGACGTTGCGTCGTTACCGCAACTTCTCGTTTAGGATGCGCCGGGCGCGTCTGAAACTCGGCAAGTGTTGCTCTAGCGCGTCTGGGTTCAACTTGCCCAACACCTCGAACGACTTTTCGCCTTTTTCGTAGCCGTTGTTCGTCGCGTCTCGCAGCCTTTGAAACACGTCTTGGCGGCTACGATTTTCAAGGTAACCGTCATCGGGAGGCGGTAGAACGTTTTCGCGCAATTGCGAACCGTATTTCTCTCGGAGCGCGTCTCGATCAGCGACGAACCATGTTTCCATGCTCGTGGTCATTAGCAGCGCCTGTTCATCATCGGCGCCCGCAGGTTTCGACCATCTATCACGACGAATCAAATGATCCCATGGTCGATTGATATCGGACACACGGTCCTCGCTGTCGACGAGAAGACCGATGAAATCTTGACCGTCAGATCCGCTGACATGGTTCTTGAATTGCTCGTAAGCCGAATTTCTAGAACCGCAAGGGAACATACGCGGCAAACGACCTTGAAATCCACATTTCTCCCACAACCGCTTGAAGCCGGTGCGACAATCACGATCGACCGCTTTAGAACCACCACCCTCTACGTAGATCGTGGCACTCACCAGCGCGTGCCGCCCAGCGCGCCCTTGACCCACAAGTCGCCTAACCTGTACTTGTCCAACCAGTGCTTGAGATCGGCGCGATCTAGTCGATTGAACTCGGTCTGACCGTCATGCTTTTCGCACACAATTATCGATTCGGGCCGATCGTTCAATGCGTCCACGATCGTGTCGTTGTGCGTCGTAACGACAAGCTGCGTCCGACTCGAAGCGTCGATCATCAAGTCGACGATCCGCGGCATCAAGTCGGGATGTATCCCCAACTCTGGCTCCTCAATAGCTATGAAGGGTGGCGGTTCGGGGTCCAGGAGGATAGCCAACAAACAGATATAGCGAATCGTTCCGTCCGATAAACGATTGACCGGAACGTTATATTGTCCCTCAGTCAAAAATACTCCCACGGTTGAGCCTTGTATATCGAAACCAAATTCGGTCACGCCGTCGTAAATGTCCGCGATTTTCTCGATCAGTCGAGCTTTGGTGCTAGGGTGTTGCGTCAACCTGTTCAAAAAGATCCAAGCGTTCGAGAAATCCTCAGCCATCGGCCTAGAAATGACGTCAACCGACTGGTAGCTGGTGAAGATGGGATCGCGACCGAAAGGCCAATTACGATACAGTCGTACTGCATCGTAAAATCGACTTAGACGACTCAATTCGGAATACCTCAACGGATCCTTAAGTTGGGCAAGGATCGATTTATCCATTGCCATTTTGGGCGACAAGTCGTCGTACCCGCCACCAGAACGCCGAAACAACTCCCTTGGTACTTCGGCATCGAGCAAGTAGATGGAGGTAGCTTGGGAATTCTTGTTGACGCTGAGGATGCGTTCATCTCGGATCCGAAAATTCGAGCCGATTTCGAAGAACGCGAGTTCGTGCCTTAGCGATTCTTGATTTGGCGACTGCATCCTGATCAAGTGTCCGGCCACATCGACAAAAATATGAGCAACAGCTTTCGGGTCACCCCGCCAAATCCAATCGTGTATGCCGCCACCCTGCCTGATCGGCGCGGCAATCTCCCTAGGTGCCGCCTGAAACAAGCTGAACACGTCCAACAGGTTGGATTTTCCCGACCCGTTGGGGCCGATCAGCACGTTCAGCGGGCCCAACTCCAAGTCGATCCCTTCCGGCCCGAATGAAAGCAGGTTCTGCGCCTTGATCCGCTGAAAGAGCGGCTGCTTGGGTTGGTCTTGACCGTTGGTTGTCATATCTAGGCGCGATTATCGCACACTTCGTGCCGACGTCGGACCTTCAATCACCCCACGCTCATCCCGCCGTCCACGATCACGTGCGCGCCGGTCATGTAGGAGGCGTCTTCCGATGCTAGGAAGGCGACGGCGGCGGCGATTTCGCGGGGCTCGCCCATGCGCTTCATCAGCGCGTCCTGTCCGAAGTCGATGTAGGACTGCTCGCGGTCGAGGCCGAGTGAGTCGATGTGCATGTCGGTGGCTCGAGTCTTGATCGCGCCGGGACAGACGGCGTTGACGCGGATGTTGTCGGGCGCGAGGTCCATCGCCAAACATCGCGTCAGTTGCGCGACAGCGCCTTTGGACGCGTTGTACGGAATGAACTCCGGCTGGGCGATGAAAGAGCTTACCGATGCGATGTTTACGACTGCGCCGCCGCCGGCTCTCTTGAAAGTCGGCAACACTTCGCGCACGCAGTTGGCGTAGCCGATGACGTTGACGCCAAAAACGCGAGCCCAGTCCGCGTCGGTGACCTCTTCGACCTTGCCGAACACGAATGCGGCGGCATTGTTCACGAGAATGTCGATGGTGCCGAACCTATCCACGGCGCACGAGACCATCGAACGCACCGAGTCAGAGTTCGATGTGTCGGTCTGGCAGAAGATCGCTGTGCCGCCATTCGCGTTGATGTCGGCAACGGTCGCTTCGCCGTTGTCGGACTCCAACTCGGCAACGACCAAGTTCGCACCCTCGCTGGCGAATCGGTTGCAGATCGCCTCGCCGATACCGGTTCCACCGCCCGTCACCACCACTGTCTTGCCTTCGAATCTATTCATCGAGTTCTGCCTTTCTAGACTTCGCGAGTCTCGCCGCCGTGGGTGGAGCGAAACTATGAAACATTGCACTGCGTATAAGATTATGCGGAGTCAGCGGTTTCGGGACACTTGAGAGCATCGGGAGATCACAGATGGGGATAATCAGCAGAGGTTTCTTTGGCAGGAGGCGCCAGGAAGAAGCGGAAGACGAGACCGCTGGACGCGTGCCGCCCGGTCAGTACGTCGACAGCGGTTTTCCCGTGCTCTCCGCTGGACCGACGCCGCGTGTTGAAACCGCGACTTGGACATTCCGCATCGACTACCAAGGCGAAGAGTTGGGCGTCTGGAACTGGGATCAGTTCATGGCACTGCCGCAAACCGATGTCCACACGGATATCCACTGCGTGACCAAATGGAGCAAACTCGACACCGACTGGCGAGGCGTGACGATCGACGACTTCCTCGCCGACGCCGGACTGGATGAACCGCCCGCCGATTTCTTGATGGCGTACAGCGATGGCGGTTACACGACGAACCTGCCGACCGCGGACGTCATCGACGGCAAGGGAATGCTTGCCCACACCTACGACGACGCGCCGCTACATCCCTCGCACGGCGGCCCCGTACGCATGATCGTCCCGCACCTCTACTTCTGGAAGTCCGCCAAATGGGTCCGTGGCATCCGCTTCATGGACTCCGACGCCCCCGGCTTTTGGGAAGCCTACGGCTATCACATGTACGGCGACCCCTGGCGCGAGCAGCGGTATCACTACGATTAGTGAACGTTTTGCCCGTATCGGGCAGGTTGGGAGCGGGTACCATCCCAGCAGTCATCCTATGAGCCGATTATTCGGTCATATTCGGCATGGGAACCGATCCAGATCCAAATGAAGTCATCGCCGTCTTGGATAGCGAGCACACGATATGCGATGCCTACCCGCGCAGACCAAAACTTGCCGACCTTCCCGAAGCGCAAGGAAGGATGTCTGGGATTCTCAGAGAGAAGACGGAAGTTTCGCCGTGCAGTCCTTTGCACGGACATCGGAAGTCGCTCGAAATTGCGCCTGAACTGTGGCGTCGTACGATGCACTTAAAGCTCTTCGAGCGTACCGTTCGTCTTGGCTTCCAGCGCTTCAGACACTAGAAAATCGAGTTTGCCCGCATCCGAGTCAGCTTCGATCCGCTCGTCCCACTCCTGCCAATCACGTTCGGCTTCAAACTCGGACAGCCACTGCTTCAGTTCCGCAAATTCTGGCTCGCGCAAAGCCAGTATGGCTTCCTGAATTTCGCTAATCGTCGTCATCGCTGATTCCTTCTGTCAGGATAACACCCGCTGGATAGGATCCGCCGCGCATGGGTTCATCAAGTCTTTCGGACGCAAGTAAGTCAGCACGCATGTAGACCACAGACCGTGAGTCTCGCGAGGGGACTCTTCCCAAGCCGGGGCGTCGATCGACGTCACCGTGAACGATCCGAACGCATCAAATCAAGGTCGCCTTCCCAACCACTCCCCCTAAGCCGGAGTGCCTCATCGAGCGAGATAGCCTCGTCGGCCAGCGTCTGTAGCGCGAAGTTCACCGCCTCGCTCTCTGTCTCGATCTGGTAACGCCGCATCACTTCGGCGCAAGCGCGATCGTCAATGTCGATGTTGATGAGTGTCATATGCATACTCTACACAGACCTCTACTGTGACGACCTTTTTTCAGAAGCATTCAGTTTTCGCGTGTTTGGTGATCCCTCGCGCGATCAACGTTGTCCGCGACGGCTCCACCCGATCTCAGTCAACCGAGGAACTACGAAGACCATGCGTGTCAACATCCCAGGTGTCGCGGTGGATTGTTCGATACGTGCGCGCATTGCGTTGCCGTTCCTTTTTTGTTGCCAACACCATGAACCGACGAGACGTCGATCTCGCCACTGTCAATACTGGCATGCCCTCCGCCATCTACCAAATGCATCAAGCCTAGAACAACTACTTTTCCGAGTTCAAAGAAGACTTGTCGGCATATTGAAGCAGATATTCAGTGTCGAGAAAACTTAGTCTGTTTGCATTGTAAGGGTCATTCTCAAACAACTCGTATGTCGCGGTGGCTATGGCAACAAGAGAGATGTTCTGAATAGGTTTGCCTTCAAAATAGTCATCCTTCTGCTGGGAAGTTATAATACCTTCTTTCCACAAATACTCCAAATAAAACTTCTCGTTGTAAAAAAAATCTGTTGGGCCTTTTAGTACAAGATCACCGGAAGGTCTATCATAATAATTAAAGACTCCTGCATCGTCTGTCAAGTCAATGCCTTGGTTTAGAACAACGAAGTAATCATTGACGCTGGGCGTCGCATCCGCAACGGGCGAAGGGGTTACGGCGGTGGCTGGTGTGGGAGTTGCCGTCACCACGACTTCGACGATCTCCTGCACCTTCACTTCGACCTCTCTGGTAACTTCAACTTCTCTGATGACTTCTACGACAACGGTTCTTTCGATCACTATCGGTTCCGTGCTTCCGCAGGCACTCGCAGCGAAGACCATGAGCAACACTGGAACGGTGAGAATCACTGATCCAATGCGGTAACCAAATCTGAAAAGTCGGTTCAAGGCTAAATCTCCAAATCATGCTCCGGCGCGGTTCGGATTGCGGATGACGGATCGCTCGCGCTCTTTCTCTGTGTCTCCATCGTGGCAAAGTTTATCGGATGTTCGTGTTCCGCGTCAACGGTCATTCCAGCGCGCACGCTGCCCTCCAGAAGGCAGCGGGGAACTTCCATCAAAACGTCAACGCCACCTTTACGACCCCATCACTTCGCGACTCTGACAACTCGAACGCTTCGGTTACCTGTTCGATGGGCATGAGGTGGGTGACGATGGGCGCCATGTCGATCTCGCCTTCTGCGATCCACGAGAGGGCACGTCGGAACGTCTTGAGGCCCGGCTCTTCCTGCGCTCCGAGGATGGTGTATGCGTTGGCGCGCTTCTTGAACATCTCGGTGTAGTCGAACGGTTGCGGATCGTTGCTGTCGGGCAGACCGAACAGGACGCATAATCCTTCATCCTTGACCATATGGAACGCGTTGCTGAGCGTCGGTGTTGAGCCGACGGCCTCAATCACAATGTCGGCGCCTTTGCCGTCGGTCAGGTCGTAAACGGCGTCTTTCGCCGATCCGCCCGTAACGTCTACAGTCTCGTCAGCGCCGTATCTGGTGGAAAGGTTGCGCCGGCTATCGACGGGCTCAATCGCGATGACACGCGACGCACCGCGCCTCTTTAGTACGGTATCCCAAAAGAGTCCTGCGCTGCCTTGACCCAGCACGGCACAGGTCAACCCTTCCAACGACTCCGGCAATCGCTGAGTAGCAAAAATTACTGTGCCCAGCTGCTGCGTCATCAGCACATGTTCGACTGGCGCACCTGCCGGCATCTTCAGCACGTGCCCGGCGTCCACCGCTTGGTACTCTGCGAAACACTTGGCGTTCCAGATGTGAGGCACGGTCAGAACCAGATCGCCCGGTTCGAGTTGGTCGATACCCTCGCCTTCTGGGTATCGAACAGGCGGTTCTTCGATGATGCCGACGCCCTCGTGGCCGGGATGTCCGGGCGGCGCCGGATACTCGGGCATCTGCCATCCTTTTCCGACCATGTGCAGGTCCGAACCGCACAGCGACGCCATTTCGGTTTTCACCAAAGCATCGGTTTCAAGCGGTTCAGGATCGGGCGCGTCGGCCACGAATCGAATGTCGTCGACGCCGAAGGATTGGGCTGCTCTCAATCTTTGATTCCCTCTGTCAAATGATGCTCATTGGTGCGAAATCGCCTAATCGTAGTCGGCGAGTTCGTCGCCGTGCGCGTCCCAGATCTCGTCGAACATGGCGCGTATCTCGTTCAGTGATAAAACCGCACCGGTCAACGGATCGAGCGCGACGGCGTGGAATGCTGCCTCTCGCGATCGTTCCAGAACCGCGATTACGCCCATCTCCTGCACCGCGACGTTTGCCCTAGACAGCGACGCACACTGTGGCGGCAATTCACCGACCGGCATCGGGTGGAATCCAAGCTCGTCAATTAGTGTCGGCACTTCGACGCAAGAACCGTAAGGCAGATTATCGACCAACCCGTCGTTCGGCACATTCCCGTTAATGACAATCTTGTCGCCGGTCTCCATTGCCTCCATGATGCGGCAGGCGTATTCGTCGGAGCGGCTCGGCCCGATCGGTTCGTCGGAGTAGGCATCAGCTTCTAGCTGCGTCGTGTGATTATCAACGCGCTTGATGCGTCGCTGCAAGTCTTGGCGAATCTCGTTCAATCGGAATTCATCCATCACGGATTCATCGGTTCGGAAATAAGGGACGTACTCGGACATGTGCCGCGTCGATTCGGTGACGAAATACCCGAAATGCTTCATCACCTCGAAGCGCACGGTGTCAAGCGCGAAGATTTCCGGATTGTTCATCGCATCCCGAAGCGCCGGGTATGCGTCCTCGCCGTTCCGCTCGAAACGCATGAACCACGCAAGATGGTTGATCCCGGCGACCCATGCCGACACTTCATCGCGCGGCGAGCCAATGTACTCCGCCAAATCCTGTGTCGTTCGCTGAACGCTGTGGCAGAGCCCGATCGTGGGTACGTCGGTCTCAGACGTAATGCCCCAACACGCCATCGCCATCGGATTGGTGTAGTTGAGCAACGTCGCATTTGGCGCAACGTCGTCGATGTCGTGAGCGATGTCGATGAGAACCGGCACGGTATGCAACGCTTTGAACACGCCGCCAGGGCCGACAGTGTCGCCGACCGCCTGATCGATCCCGTATTTCCTCGGAATATCGATGTCGCGCTCGAAAGTGTCGCCGACGCGGATAGTCGTCAGCACGTAATCAGCATCGGCGAGAGACTCTCGACGATCCGTTGTCGTTTCGACGACTGCGTTCGATCCGACTTCTGAGAACAGCTTCTTACCGAAGTCTCCGATGACCTGCAAACGGGCATCGTCGAGATCCATCAACGAGATATGAGAGTTTTTGAGCGCGGGCGTGCAAGCGACATCTTGGAGCAAACGGCGCGCGAAGACGACACTCCCGGCTCCGATCAACGAAATCTTTGGAGACATGTTGGTTTTCAGTTCTAGAGTGCCAAAACGGGGATTGGCGACTGCCCAATCGTCAGCGTCGGCATACCTCCGTGTCGCATCACGTAAACGTCGGCATCCGCAACGCGAGCATGCAACGCGTCAGTCACCGACATCGAGGATTCGCCGATCTCGAACTCACCCGTTTTGGTGTCGATCGCCAGGTATAAGCCGAGTTGTGCATCGCTGAGGAGCTTTTTGATTGACGTGCGGTAAATCTCTTCACCTCGTTCAACCGTCGAGCTGATTTCTTCTTGTGTCCTTACCATGGTCGTGTGTCTTGACGGGTTTCTATTTCTGCGTAGCTTTCATCCAACTGCCTCACTTTAAGTGGGCTCAAACCGCCACAAGATTGCGCGCTCATCTAATGGCGTCAAACTTTGGGAACCAATCACTCAGTGGAACACCACCATCTTGAGTTCGGTCATCTCTTCGATGGCGTATGGAGGTCCTTCCTTGCCGAAGCCGCTGTCCTTCAAGCCGCCGTAGGGCATCATGTCGGCGCGGAACTGCGTGCCGGAGTTGATGTTCAGGTTGCCCGCTTCAGCCTCTAGCGCGAAGCGCATCGCGTGATCGACGTTCTGCGTGAATATCGCCGCGGCGAGACCAAAGTTGCTGTCGTTTGCCAACTCGATCGCTTGGTCAATGTCCGCGGCCGGAGTGATCGCCACCGCCGGCCCGAACACCTCTTCGCGCGATATCCGCATGTCCGGGTCTACGTCGGCGAGTATCGTCGGCGTCATAATCGCACCGTTGCGGGTGCCTCCAGATACGAGGTTGGCGCCGTTGTCGACCGCTTCATTGACCCAGTTTTCGACCCGCACCGCGTCCACCTCGCGCACTAACGGGCCCATATTCATCGCGTCTTCTTTGGGATCGCCGTACGCCAACGCCTCAACTTGCGGCTTGAGGGCGTCGATGTA
Source organism: Dehalococcoidia bacterium (assembly GCA_963662485.1). GTDB lineage: Bacteria > Chloroflexota > Dehalococcoidia > Lucifugimonadales > Lucifugimonadaceae > Bin127. The sequence continues at coordinate 1,836,336 of OY759581.1, forward strand.
GTCGCCGTATGCCGTCTCTTCAACGATTACGCGCTGCGTGGAGATGCAGACCTGACCGGCATTGGCGTACCCGCTCTGCGCGGTGGCCGCCGCGACCTTGTCCATATCGGCATCCGGCATCACGATTAACGGCGAGTTAGACCCGAGTTCCATCGTCACCTTCTTGAGACCGGCCATCTTGGTGATGCGTTCGCCGATCTCACGAGACCCGGTGAACGTCACTTTGCGAACGTTCGGCTGTGACACGAGAGCATCGCCGATGGTTCGTCCAGACCCGGTGATGCACTGGATAGCCATGTCAGGCAGCCCTGCTTCAAGCAGGATTTCCGTGAGCTTGAGTGCCGACAATGGCGTATCGGACGCCGGTTTGATGATGACTGCGTTGCCTGCCGCGATCGCGGGTCCAACCTTGTGCGCGACTAGGTTCAACGGAAAGTTGAACGGCGCGATGGCAGCAACGATGCCGACGGGCACTCGCACCGTGAAACCGAACTTCCCGGCGTTTCCGGGCGATGCATCAAGCGGTATCGTCTCGCCGCGCAGACGCTTTGCCTCCTCTGCCGACCAAGTCATCGTCTGAATGCAACGGTCAACCTCTAGTCGGCCTTCGGAGATGACCTTGCCCTCTTCACGAGTGATGGTCTGTCCAAGCTCTTCCTTGCGCCGTTCTATGATTCCGACTGCGCGCGTGAGAATCTCGTATCGGTCCATGCCGGTCAGGTTCGCCATCTGTGCCAAGCCCTCTTCTGCGGCCTTGGCAGAGAGAACCACGTCTTCGACGGATGCGCCGGGAACAGTATCGAACGCGTCGCCCGAAAACGGGTCGATTACGTCCATTCGGTGGTCCCGATCCACCCACTCGCCTGCTAAGTACATCTTCATTTGGAGCCCTCTTGATCGTCGGCTAGTTCGGATTCGTCAATGCGCGTAGGTTATCACCTGCGACGAGAAACGCGAAATCTCCGGTTGCTCCACAGGGATCGGCGAGTGGACACTTCAGGAACAGAGTGCGAATATGCGATAGACTTCGCACAACGCGACCGTCGACGTCGCCCGTCACGCCCACACACGGAGAGAAACCAGCATGACTGGATCGTTCGAAATCTACGCAGACGAGTTTAGTCGCATCATCGGAGAATCACCAGAACTTACGCTTATGACAAGCGATCTGGTGTTCGCGGAAGGGGTGTGCTGGCTACCGTCTCGCAACTATGTCATCGTCAGCGACTTCCCGAACAATCGCATCATGAAGTGGGACGAAGCCTCGGGCTTGGGGATATTCCGCCAACCGTCGGACTGCGCCAATGGGAACACCGTCGACCTGGAGGGACGGGTACTTTCATGTCTGACACGCGGGCGCACGGTGGTGCGGTTGGAGCACGACGGATCGTTGGTACCAATCGCGGATAGCTACATGGGCGGGAAACTCACATCTCCTAACGATGTGGTGGTTAAGTCTGACGGTTCGATCTGGTTCACCGACCCGGATTACGGGTTTTTGCATCCCGAATTCGGTCACGGCGACAAACCGGAGCAGGATCGCAATCGCGTATTCAGAGTGGACGGCGATAGCTTGTCGATCACCGCGGTTTCGGAAGATTTTGACAAGCCCAACGGTATCGCGTTCTCACCTGACGAATCCGTTCTCTACGTGGGTGAAACAGGACGTACGCACGGTGAGTTTCGCAACCACCGCGTGATGCGCTTCGACGTGACGCCCGGGGGCGTATCGCTCGTAAATCCGATGGTGTTCGCCGACATCGAACCCGGCGTACCCGATGGTTTTCGGTGCGACACGGACGGAAACCTGTACGTCTCCGCAGGCGATGGTGTCCAAGTCTTTGATCCCGACGGAGACTTGATCGGCAAGATCTTGACCCCAGAAGTCGCTGCGAACTGTTCCTTTGGCATGTCTGACGGACAGCGATTGTTCATCGGCGCGACCTCGTCGCTTTGGTCTATCGACTTGAACGCCAAAGGCGCGTAGATCAGCGTCGATACCGAAACATCGTTCGTTTGAGGAGAAAGTATGAGCATCGCTGAGAACAAGACTTGGACAGATCGCCAACAGTTTCGACCCGACGATGACTTGCGTTCCGGCGCGGTCGTTGTGCATCCGCGATTCCGCGACCTCATCGGCGGAAACGACGTCGAGGTGCGAAAGCACTACACCGGTACCGAATGGGCGGAAGGCCCGGCCTACGTTCCCGGACGAGACGGTTCGGGCGGTTTCGTCGTTTTCTCCGACGTTCCAAACAATCGCATGTTGAAGTTCGATCCAGCGACCGGACACACGAGCATATTTCGGGAACCGAGTCACTTCAGCAACGGCAATACCGTTGACGCCGAGGGACGTTTAGTCACCTGTGAACACTCGCGACATGCGATCAGTCGGCTTGAGCACGATGGCACCCATCACGTACTAGTCGACAGTTTTGAAGGCAAGAAACTCAACTCGCCCAACGACCTGTGCATCAAATCTGACGGTTCGATCTGGTTCACTGACCCGCCGTACGGGATTTTGAGCGGTCGCGAAGGCAACGCACGCGAGTCGGAACTCGATGGCAACTTCGTTTACCGACTTGAGCCAGAGACGGGAAATATCACCATCGTGGTTGACCAACTCGACCGTCCGAACGGCATCGCGTTTTCTCCTGACGAGGCGATCCTATATGTCGCGGACACGGGCGAACCCAGAAACGTCGCCGCGTTTGACGTAGCAGATGACGGTGAATCGGTCGAGAATATGCGAATCTTCGCGGTTGTCAGGCCCGGGATCGCGGATGGATTCCGTTGCGACGAGTTCGGCAATGTTTGGACGAGCGCGCACGACGGCGTTCATTGCTACACGCCAGAAGGTGAACTGATCGGCAAAATCTTAGTGCCGGAGCAACGCACCGCGAACTGCACTTTCGGCGACGCCGACCGCAAGACGCTATACATCTGCGGTGATGTTTCGCTGTACTCGGTGCGACTGAACGTTGCTGGTGCCTAGTCGCGTGAATCGGTTGGTGAAACTGTAGAATCACGTAGGTTGCCGAGTTCGCAATTCGGCACGTGAAATCGCTACAAAGACCATCAATCGAACACTCCACACGGCTCACCATTGTCAAACGTCACCCCGGCTTCCGAATCCGCCATCGACAGCGATGTCGCTTGGCGGTCAATCAACGCAATTCGTTTCCTGTCCATCGACGCGGTGGAGCGCGCCAACAGCGGTCATCCGGGCGCGCCGATGGGTTTGGCGCCTACCGCCTACGCGCTGTGGCGACACGTACTGAAACATGCGCCTACGGTCCCGGATTGGGCCGATCGCGATCGCGTCGTCCTTTCCGCCGGGCACGCGTCGATGTTGCTCTACTCGATGCTCCACCTAACCGGGTACGACCTTGCAATCGATGAGATCAAGGACTTTCGCCAATGGGAAAGCAAGACGCCGGGCCACCCGGAATACGGCTTGACCGCCGGAGTTGAGGCGACGACGGGTCCGCTTGGTCAGGGTTTCGCAAACGCGGTCGGTTTCGCCCTCGCCGAGAAAATCCTCGCCGACACCTTTAACCGGCCGGGGCATGAGATCGTAAACCATCGCACCTTCGCAATCTGTTCGGACGGCGACATGATGGAGGGTGTGGCGTCGGAAGCGGCATCGCTAGCCGGCACGCTTCAGCTCGGCAAACTCGTCGTCATCTACGACGATAACCAGATCTCTATCGAAGGGGACACCGACAAAGCGTTCCGCGAAGATGTCTCCGCGCGGTTCGAGGCATATGGCTTTCATATCGTCGATCCAGTTGACGGCAACGACCTGTCCGGCATCGTCAAAGCGCTCGAATCCGCCGATGAAGAACCCGATAAACCGACGCTCGTAACGGTCAAATCTGTAATCGGCTACGGTAGTCCGAATCTCGCGGGCACTGGAGCGGTGCACGGCAAGGCGATGGGCACGGATGAAGTGTCGTTGACGCGCACACAACTCGGATGGGATTACGATCCGTTCGAGATTCCTGACGACGTGTACGACGACATGCGCTCCGGCATCGAAAGCGGACAGGAACTCTCAAACGCGTGGCATGCCAAATTCGAGGAATACAAATCTGCGTATCCCGATCTCGCTGACCAGTTCCTCGTTGACCTGCTAGGCATGTTGCCGGAAAACTGGGACAACGGATTGAATCGACTGGTCGGCACTGTAGATGCGCCAGTCGCAACGCGTGCCGTCTCCGGGCAGGCTTTGCACGCGATCACACCGAGCCTCCCACGGCTAATTGGTGGCTCAGCCGACCTCGCCGAATCTAACAACACCGAGGTCGATGGGCGCGGTTCATTCTCCCCCGAATTGACGAGCGGCAGGAACTTGCATTTTGGAGTCCGTGAACACGGCATGGGCGCGGTCTCCAACGGCATGGCGCTGCACGGTGGAGTCATCCCTTACGCAGCGACGTTTCTGATCTTCTCCGACTACCTGCGACCAGCGATACGAGTCGGCGCACTTTCGCACGCGCCTTGCGTCTGGATTTTCACTCACGACTCCATCGGTCTTGGGGAAGACGGCCCGACGCACCAACCCATATCGCAGCTCATGGGTCTAAGGATGATCCCTAATTTGACGGTCATCAGACCGGCCGACGCGGACGAGACGTTCGAGGCTTGGCGCATCGCGATCGAGAACCGACAAGGTCCTACCGCGTTGATCCTGACGCGCCAAAATCTGCCGCAACTTTCCGCAATCGGCGCGCAGAGTTTCGCCCGCGGCTACGTTCAGCGCGGCGCCTACGTTATCGCCGACAGCGACGCTGAGCCGGAAGTCATCATCATCGGCACCGGTTCCGAGACGCAACTCGCCCTCGGCGCGGCTATCGCGTTGCAGGACGACGGAATCGCGGCACGCGCCGTTTCGATGCCGTCTTGGGAACTCTTCCAGTCGCAACCTGACGAATACCGCGAGTCGGTCCTACCAAGTTCGGTCCGGTCTAGAGTTTCCGTCGAGGCCGGCACGACAATCGGATGGGAACGCTACACGGGTTTCGACGGTGCGACCATCGGCATCGACCGGTACGGAGCATCAGCACCCGGCGACACAGTCATGTCCAATCTCGGCTTCACCGTGGAAAACGTAACCGCAACGGCACGTTCGCTCCTGTAGATCGATAAACCGAACCTGCGAAGCAGATCAGGGTAGCCAATCTGATCTGAGTCGCGCGAGCGCGGTTCGTGCTCGCGTACTGGCGGTCTCTCGATTGCGTCCGCATCACCCCCAAACGTCGGTCGAACGTTAATGTTGGTGTTTCTTGCTGTAACACTCGGTGTGTATCATTACCGCGTAGTTGGCACCCGTCGAATGTGCCTTGAATCGAACTGAGGTGTAGAGTCCCGATGCGAGTAGCAGTTGGCGCTGATCACGCTGGTTTCAACCTGCGCGAATCGGTCATCGCAACGATCAAAGCGGCGGGGCATCAGGTGATTGATCTTGGCGCGCACGACTACGACGCGGAAGACGACTACCCGGATCGCGCGGCACCCGTCGCAAGATCGGTCCAGTCTGGCGAAGCGGATCGCGGCGTCATCGTCTGTGGCAGCGGTATCGGAGCGGCGATCACCGCGAACAAATTCAAAGGCATCCGTGCGTCGGTCTGTCACGACTCCTACTCCGCCGCGCAAGGCGTCGTCCACGACGATATGAACGTGCTCTGCATCGGTGGCAGAGTCGTTGGCGATGCCATCGCGGACGAGCTGGTGACCGCATTTCTTGGCGCGAAAATGGGGAGCGAGATGCGCTATCACCGGCGTCTCGAAAAACTCAACAAGATCGAATCCGAAAACTTTGGCTGACCTGTAAAAGCTCGTCCCAATATCTCGATTGCGTATCGCTCCATGAGGTCAAATATGGCTGAAAACAAGAACAACATCCAACTTGCCGCCGATCTCGGGCAGGCGGTCTGGTTGGATCAGATCAGTCGCGACATGATCGACGGCGGCCAGATCCAAGACCTAGTCGATCAGGGACTGCGCGGCATAACTACAAATCCGACGATTTTTGACGGCGCGATCGCCAGCTCCGATGTCTACGACGACCGTCTAGCCGAGTACGCCCGCGACGGCAGCTCTCCAGAGGTGATTTTCGAGCGCATCGCGGTCGAAGACGTCCGCGACGCTGCCGACATCCTGCGACCGACCTACGAATCGCTCAACTATCGCGATGGTTACGTGTCCATCGAGGTCAACCCGCATCTCGCACACGATACCGACGCGACGATCGCCGAAGCGCGGAGACTCTGGACCGCCGTTGATCGTCCAAACATCATGATTAAGGTCCCAGGCACTCCAGAAGGCGCGCCCGCGATCGAGACGTTGATCTCCGAGGACATCAACGTCAACGTAACGTTGCTGTTCTCGATAGACGCTTACAAAGTAGCCGCGAACGCTTATCTAGACGGCATCGCCCGTTTCGCCAGTTCGGGCAACGGCTCACCCGCGCGCATCGCCTCGGTCGCATCGTTCTTTGTGAGCCGCGTCGACACCTTGGCGGATGAACTGCTGCCCGACGATAGCGAGTTGATTGGCAAGATCGGTATAGCCAACGCGAAATTGGCATATCGCGAGTACGAGAGCATCTTCGCGCGCGACCTCAACGACAATACTCGGTTTTTCTCGCTGAACACCATCGGCGCGCAGCCGCAACGTCCGCTCTGGGCGTCCACCAGTGTCAAAAATCCTGACTACCCGCCGACACTCTATTTTGACAGTTTGCTTGGGCCCGAAACCGTCAACACCTTGCCGTTGCCAACCGTCGGCGATGTCCTTGACACCGGAACAATTGCCGAAACCCTCACGGCGGATGTAGACGAAGCCGAATCGCAGATTTCTCGCCTCGCCGATGAAGGCGTCTCATACGCCGCGGTTACGGATCAGCTGCTCGTTGAAGGCGTCGGCAAGTTCATCGATTCTTGGGACAGCTTGATGGCACGGATCGAATCGAAAGTCGCCGATCTTGCCGGTGTCCGCTAGGCATCCTTGACGGAGCGTTACTTGGACACCGAAGTCAACAGATCGAGCCAAATTCGCGATGGCGTAGCCGACATCGTGCGTCGTATCTGGGCGCGAGACTACTCCATCTGGACCGATCCAAGCCCGGGCGGCGGTGGCGACTGGATGGGTTGGTTGGACTTACCCAGCGCGATGCGTGACGGCGTCGGTTTCGCGCAACGCGATCAGATCGCGGCGATGTCAGGCGTCACCTCGCTGAATGTCTTGGGCATGGGCGGTAGCAGTTTGACACCAGAGGTCTTGAGCAACCTTTTTCCAGAAACAGAACCCACGCTCAATGTTTTCGACACGGTCAATCCCCTCTCGATTGCCGACGCGCTAGAAACTATCGATTTGAACACCGCCGCGTTCATCGTCGCGAGTAAATCTGGAACGACCGCCGAACCTCTGGCATTGGAAGCCGTGTTCCGCAGCGCGCTGGTCGATGCGGGCATTGCCGATCCGTCTGACCGTTTCATCGCAATTTCTGACCAAGACACCCCGCTCGCGCAACGCGCCGACGATGGCGAATTCGCGTTCCATGTCGAAACTCCTGCGGACGTTGGCGGCAGATTCTCGGCGTTATCTGGCTTTGGGATGTTCCCTAGCTCGATGTGCGGAATGCCAACCGACGAAATGACGCAGAGTGCCACCGCGATGGCGCGCCGATGCCAAGTTGAAGACAACTCCAATCCCGGTATCGAACTGGGATTATTCATGGCGGGAAATGCGCTCAAAGGTCGCGACAAGGTGACGTTCGCGATCTCGCCGAGTTTGGAGCGATTCGGTCTTTGGTTGGAGCAACTGCTAGCCGAATCAACTGGCAAAAAACGCCGCGGATTAGTGCCGATAGCCGGCGAACCGCTACTGCCTTCGACGAGCTACTCCGATGACCGTCAATTCATCCGCATCGTCCTTGATGGTGAGTCCGCCGTCTTTGACCACGAAATCGACAGCCACCCGATCTTTGAAATCCAAGTTCCGAGTTTGCCGGACATCGCGGGCGAGTTTTTCCGATGGGAATTCGCCACCGCGGCCGCTGCTTGCGCGATTGGCGTCTACCCGTTCGACCAACCAGACGTCGAGGCGGCGAAGCAACTCGCGCGCCGCGCCCTAGAGTCCGACAACGGCGACGCAATTCCGGCAATATCGATAAACTACGCCATGGATTCCGTCGTCTCGAATGCCCAACCCGGTGACTATGTTGCCATCGTCGCGTTCCTTCCTGAAAGCGACGCGTTGGCGAACGCGGTATCTGACCTGCGCGCGGCGATCAGCAACACGAAGGGAGTCGCAACGACGTTCGGATACGGGCCGCGTTACCTGCATTCAACCGGCCAACTTCATAAAGGCGGTCCGGCTTCGGTGATCTTGCTCGCTCTCACTGCCGAAAGCGATATCGACATCGACGTGCCCGGTCAGAGTTTCACGCTCGGTCAACTTTTAACCTCGCAAGCGCAAGGCGACGTGCAGGCGTGTCGAAATCTCGGCCGCCACGCCGAGTTGATCCGAATGTCATCCGACCTGATCGGTGAAATCGAATCGGTAGCAAAATCCCTTTATCGCGGCGCATGACATTTACGAAACTCTAACCATGAAACCCGAATTCATACTCAACGCAACCGACATGGAGCGCGGACTCCGACTGGATCGTTCGGATCCGGAAGACCGGGCGCGCATCGTCGCACTGATCGACATATTGCTCGACGCGCTCGAATTGTCGTTCGATCAGGGACTATCTCGCAACGAGGTTCTGCTGTGGTTGGACGCCGATATCGGTGAAGGTTCGCTATTCCGCTCAATCTCCGCCGGCATCCCGACGATGCTGTCGTTCGAGTTCGATACCAGCGGACATCTCGAAGGCGCGATCGAGGATTTGTCGGAGGTGACAGAGAGGTATAAACCGGAGTTTCTTTTGCTGCGAGTGCTGAACGCGGCATCTGAATTGGGACCACCAGACCCGCGCAGCGATGCTGGACGATTCGCACTGAAACCATCGCCAATCGAGAACCACATCAGCCTGTACGACTCAGTATCGACGTTTGGCGTGGACATTGGCTGGGACATCCGAAAGCCGCGCGGCGAGTGGCCCGATCCGTTGGTGCAATCCGAGAACGCGCTTCAGACGATAACCTTGTTCCAAGACTCGGGACTCGACCCGTCGATCTGGGTGATGAACCTGCCGACGGTGAGGATCGTCGCTGAAGTGCTGAGCTCAAGAACCCATATCGATGATCGAAACGACGTGATGGCGTGTTTCGCTCTCGAACCGATTTTCTGGAACGCGTTCCGCGACCAGAACGAAGACCTCTACGCAGTGCCTCAGGCAGTAATGAACGCGACGCGAACGGTAACCGAGATCCCGGGGAACGCCAAAGCGGTTGTCGGCGGCGAGACATACGCCAAGTGCCTAAACCAGTACGCCCAAGACATGTGCGATGCTGAAGACGCGGCAGAAGCCATCGCGGCGAGGTTTGTGGCGTTGTCAGAAGCATTGGTCGGCGAAGGCGTCGCGGTTTAAGGAGTTCAATATGCAGATCGGATTGGTAGGACTCGGGCGAATGGGTGGCAACATGGCGCGCCGCCTGATGCGAGACGGGCACGCCGTGTTCGGATATGACCCGTCGGCGGAAGCGGTCGCAGAACTGGAATCCTTCGGCGGAAACGGCGCAAATTCACTCAAAACACTCGTCGATGCCCTTGATGCACCGCGCACCGTCTGGATTATGGTGCCGGCAGGTGAAATCACCCAATCCACCGTAGACGAGTTGTCGGATTACCTGTCGCCCGGCGACACGTTGATCGATGGCGGCAACTCCAACTACAAAGAGACAATCCAGCGCGCCGAGCAGATGGACGAACTGGGCATCGACATGCTGGACAGCGGCACCAGTGGCGGCGTCTGGGGTCTCGAAAACGGCTACTGTCTCACTGTCGGCGGCAACAAAGACGCCTACGAACGCAACCGGCCGATTTTCAGATCGCTTTCGCCACCCGAATCGGACGGCAATCTCTACGTCGGACCGAGCGGCGCCGGGCACTACGTCAAGATGATCCACAACGGCATCGAGTACGGCATGATGCAGGCTTTCGCCGAGGGTCTTGAGCTCTTGGAAGCGAAGACCGAGTTTGATCTGGACCTCGCCGCGATCTGCGAGAACTGGCGATACGGCAGCGTCATCAGGTCATGGCTTCTAGACCTCACCGCGGTCGAACTCGAGGAAGACCCGGGACTCGAATCGCTCTCGTCTTACGTCGAAGATTCGGGCGAGGGACGGTGGACCGTAGACGCATCGGTTGAGTTGGCGGTGCCAGCGCCGGTGCTGACGCTTGCGTTGATGATGCGATTCCGTTCACGACAGGAAAACCCATTGGGAGGACGCGCGCTCGCCGCGATGCGTAACGCGTTTGGCGGGCACAGCGTCAGACGAGCTGATGGCGAGTAGCGACTCACGACAATTCACGATCGTCATTTTCGGCGCGTCTGGGGACTTGACGCAGCGCAAGCTAGCCCCGGCGCTGTTCCACCTGCATTCGATCGGCGCCCTCCCCGACCGTTGCCGATTCGTCGCCGTCGCGCGCTCTGACCTCACCGATCAGAGCTACCGCAATCTGCTGTGGGAAGTTACTTCCGACACCTACGAAGGCGATGCGGCACTTTGGACCGATTTCGCACTAGAGATCACCTACTTGCGCGGTTCTTCTACCGATGTCGATTTCCTGCACACGTTGGACCAGGAAATCCGATCTCATTGTCCGGACGGCGAAGCCGATGATCGTCTCTACTATCTGGCGTTGTCCCCCACTCTCTACGAAGGCACGATAGACGCTCTGGGTGATGCCGGGATGTTGGACGAAACTCCGGGTGTGCGGCGTCTTGTCGTCGAAAAGCCGTTCGGCACCGACCTCGCGTCCGCGCACGATCTGAACGACGCCATCCACACACGGGCCGCCGAACATCAACTGTTCCGCATCGACCACTACCTCGGAAAGGACACCGTCCAAAACTTGATCGTGTTCAGGTTCGGCAATACGATATTCGAGCCGCTTTGGAATCTCAACTACATCGATCACGTCCAAATCTCCGTGCTTGAAGACCTCGATGTCGGCGACCGCGCGGCGTACTACGAGCATTCGGGCGTGTTGCGCGACATGTTCCAAAGCCATCTATTGCAGTTGCTCGCGCTCGTAGCGATGGAGCCGCCGGCGACCAATCACGCCAACTCCCTGCGCGACGAAAAAGCCAAAGTGTTAAGTGCCATCCGGCAGCCGAGCCCGCGCGAAGCGGCGTTGAACTCGGTGCGCGGGCAGTACCGCGGCTATCGAGAACACGACGGCGTCTCGCCCGCGTCCGCGACCGCGACCTTTTCCGCATTGCGACTCTTCATCGACAACTGGCGATGGAACGGCGTGCCGTTCTACCTGCGCTCCGGCAAAGCATTGAGAACCAAATACACCGAGGTCGCAATCCAATTCCGTCCGCCGCCGCATCGGATTTTCGATCTCGAAGGCGATGCCGGATTGGTTCCCAACATGCTCCGCATCGTCATCCAGCCTGACGAAGCGATCCGCTTGACCATCGACAACAAGAAACTCGGACCGCAACTCCAAGTCGAGGCGCAAGAGTTGGAATACAAGTTCCCGATGGGTATGCGCGACGCCTACGAACGGCTACTCCTAGACGCCGTCGCCGGCGATGCATCGCTCTTCACCCGCTCCGACGAAATCGAACTCTCCTGGGCCGTCGTCGATCCCTACATCGACGCTTGGGAAACCGAACTCGCCTCCCAGCTCTACCCCTACGAACGCGGCTCCTGGGGCCCCAACGCCGCCGACCAACTAATCGCCCCCAACCGCTTCTGGTCCAACCCAACGGGCTAGCGCCGCGATAGGGTTTCCCCCACTCGTGGGGGAAATGTCCGATAGGACAGAGGGGGCGCGCAACGCAGATCAGGCAATGTCCGCACGACAAAACATGCGCGCTGCCGCGCTCCCCTGTCATTCCGAGCAAAGCGAGGAATCTCAACACGGCCCCTAGTTCACACCCAGAGATTCTTCACTCCGCTCCGCTCCGTTCAGAATGACATTGCCCCATTCACTAGGGTTTCCCCCACTCGTGGGGGAAATGTCCGATAGGACAAAGGGGGCGCGCCGCGCACCCATCCATGTCATTCCCTCGCCGCCCGCACCCCTGTCATTCCGAGCGGAGCGAGGAATCTCAACTCGGCACCTAGTTCACATCCAGAGATTCTTCACTCCTCTCCGCTCCGTTCAGAATGACATTGTCCAGTTTCCCTAGGGCGTGCCACCACTCGTAGGGGCACGCCCTTGTGGCTGCCCTGGGACGGACGCGGGGTACGCCAAGGGTCATCCGCCTCACATCAAACCTACGCCCCATCCCACTCCAACCATTCAGATATCCTAGAATCAGACACCCAGAGGTCAAGCCATGCTCCAAGTCCAAGACACCGACGCCGAAACCCGCTTCGCCGAAATCCTCCGCACCGTCGTCGAGGAAGGCGAAACCGTCGTCATCACCCGCGACGGCAAGCAGATCGCACGCCTCGAGCCGCCGGACAACAACATGCGCAACGCAAACAGGACCCCCGAAGAACGCAGGGCGGCTGTCGAACGCTTTAAGGAAAAACGCGCCAAGTGGGGCAAAACGGGAATCACCCTCGAAGAAATTCTCGCATGGCGGCACGAAGGACATCGCTTTTGACAGTCTTGGTGATCGATTCCTCGGTCGCCGTCGCATGGTTGCTTGAGGATGAAAACGAGCCACGTGCAATCATTGCGCTTGATGCCGTAAACGAGGAGGGCGGATTCGTCCCGGCGATCTGGCATGCGGAAGTTCGCAACGCTATGTTGACAGCTGAGCGGTCCGGACGGGTTTCAGACGACAAAATCGCGAACATCTCGCGCATCATCGAAGAGTTGCCAATCGACACCGACTCGCAACCCGATTTTGACGCCGCGATGGACCTCGCCAGGAAGCACCGCCTCTCGTTCTACGACGCCGTTTTTCTTGAATTGGCTAAACGACTATCTGCCCAACTCGCAACGCTAGACCGCGCACTCGCCCGTGCCGCTAGAAGCGAAGGGGTACCATTGACAGTGTGATCGCGGTCAACGGCCGCGGTTGCTCGATCAACGGATTGAAGCCAAAGAAAGGAGGAAAATACCTTGAGTGGAAGAAATGACGATAACCACGCGAACCAGATGAATCCGAACAACGATGCATACTGGCAGGGCCGTGGTGAAGATGAGCGCCCCGACGATTGGGAAGAGCAAGTAGCTGCCGAATAGGCGCTCGTTCTGATGGCGGACTCCCGTCCGCCGACGAACAACAAAACAGGCGAGAGCCAACGTTTTGCCGGAGGCACTGAACATCGGTGCCTCCGGTTTTCATTTGTTCATGCCCCCTTCGCAAAGGGTAAGGGGACGCGTACGAGCGAAGCGATGTGTGCGGGGGATGCCCACGTCAAGGAATGGTCGGCTAGCCAGCAAGGGAGTTCGTTACGAACGATACCGAGAGTACAACTATTACCAAAAACACAAATCCTTTAACAATCCACTCCCCGACCTGTTTTTCCCTCGTCGTGAACCTCTTCTGGAGATCGCGGGGCTGCCTGCGAGCGCGAGCTGATGCCTGACGGCTTCTGCGTGTCTTATACCTGCTCATTTGTACGGCCCTTTCCATTGTTTTGGACCCCCGTCAAAGCGGGGCAAAGTCCTTAGTCGTATGAACCAGTTCGGGCTGGTTTCACTCAAGCATACCAGAACATCGCTCCGAACGACGGAACATCCCGCTCCTGACGCTCGTCGTCATCGATACATGCGAACTATTTAGGGCGAGGACTTGATGGCGCTCATATTGCCTACCCGAGTTACGTACGTCAATCTAAAAGCGGTTTCTGACGTTTGTATAGTAACGCGAGAATTACAGCGGAAAGCAGATAATTCGACCTACCGTAATCCGCTACATCGGGAAATTTCAGTTCGAATCGATTTTCGGGATGTGCAAGCCTGTGTCTGACCCAACCCGGCAGAAACAACACTTCTTCGGTGCTAGACCCATTGCGATTTTGGCGCTTGTATCGTCTAAAGTCCTCGGCGACCAACTCGACTTTGCCCTCCAAGAGGTTCTCGACATAATCGCGGCTATCGTTTCTCGTCAATCGATTCGCGACTTTGGAGTTAGCGTCGATTTTTGAAAGAGCGCGCGACAATCGAAGAAATTCATCGGCAGATGGAAACTTGGATAATCCTTGCGTGACCTGCTGCATTTTGTGCGTCACTGATCCACCATAAACGAATACGTTCGCGTGTGGGATGGCGACCAACTCGATCAAAACATTTATGTCTGAAATATACATATCGAGCATTTTTTGACTGTTCGGATACAAAAATATGTCATCCCAAACCTGCCCGCAAATCTCATCAAAATCGTCGTTCAGTAGAGCGGCTTTATGACGTTGAGTTCGCAAAATGTCTCTCACGATGATCTTGCCATCGGTGCTGAAAGCATCGTAGGTGGTTATCCCACCAAAAGACACTGTTTTCCAAGTCTTCCGGCGTTCGATCAAATCGTCGTCTGGCTCGATGTTTCTCATGTCATCCCCCCAACAACGCCCCCACTGCGTCCTCCACCCGGTGCCCCTCTGCCGACGCACGCAGCCACTTCCGAATCTCCCGGCGTGCGATCGTGACCGTCAGTCGATCATACCGCTGTCGCAGATTGTCAAACTCTCGATCTACACCTGCCGCCGCCTGTTGACCCGCCACAGACACCGCAACATGAGTGGAGTCCGACGCATCGAACTCCGGTATCGGCAACCGCCAGAGGTGTTTCTGAACGTGCCGCGCCCCGAATTGACCTTTAGGCATCAGCGGCTTTAGTTGCTCATACAGACAATCGCTGTTGATGATCGCGGTCAGGTAGTGCGCTTCCTCGAGATTTCGACATGCCAACCAATAAAGAGTGGAATCGATGATCGCGTCGTCGTTTTCGACGACGGCTGCGGTGGGAGTTCCCGACGCAGAGTAGACGATGCGGATCGGTCGCCCTTCCTTGTCGTTATGCCACGTCAACTGTGACGACAATTTGCCGTAATAGTCTATCTGATCGATTAATCGTAGATTGTTTGCTTCTCTTCGGTTGTGTTCCCAAAGCTCGTTGATCGCAATCCAGCGCGAGCGCATCCGAAAATCAAGGGAACTAGACCGTATGCCGTACGATCCCGAAACATCCATCTCCAATTTCCCCGTTGCAGAACAGATCGGCAACACGGAACGTAACGGCGTCAAGTTTGAGAACGGAACGGTGGTTTCACCTAGATGAGTTTCGAATACGTGATTCCTTGCGACGGCATCAGAGTGCAAGTCAGCCATGTTTAAGGACTTCCACGGCTCTTTGTCATAAACTCCCCGGCGAGGGTCCGCGGTCATAATCCCTCCGACATGAATCGTCGCAGGATTCGGGACCTCGTTCACGAAAAACAGTACTCGCGGTACGATCACGGCGCCTTGCCGAGCAAGCACACCGTATGGAGAAACCATGTCGGCACTTGTATCGACAATCTTCGCATCGACCTGTCTGACGTTAGTGGTGTCGGTGTCACCTACCCACTGTTTGATAGTTCCTGCGAGCGGTTTCGACTTGCCTTCTTCACCTACACGCTTTGCGAACACTACCGATGAAGGTACCGGGAAGAAATCGTTCGGCTCCAAAAGTTCAAGGTCCCAAGCCTTGCGAACTTGAAAGTCGACGTGGAGTGTCCTTGCCCCGTTACGCGCCTGCCATTCGCCTGTCCGCCACTTCGTGTGCTGGCCGGACTGCAACGCGCTGTGAGGCATAACCATACCAATCAAGCCGCCGTCTTCCAGGTAAAGGTCTACGCTTCGCGCATAGAACAGCGAAGCCACGTCTTGATGCGTTGCGTAACGACCTCCCGCCCAAATCCCGTAAACATCGCTACTTTGATCCTGCAACGCGACACGCAACATGTCAGCCGTTTGGTTGTAGTTGATCCAAGGCGGGTTTCCGACTATGATGTCTACCTTGTTCCTTGACATCGCGATTGGTCTCACAAGGTTTCGAGTGTAGTACGCCCAAATGTGGTTTAAGCCCCTTCGGTGCAAACCTTCAAGTTTTGAGATCGTCGCCGCCAACGTTTTTGTTTCTGAGGCCGTGAGCCCGGCCACTTCGTCTAGAGCCGACTGGGGGTCTTCACCACTTTCGATGTAGTCGGCCACGCTGACCATCAGATGGTCAAAATCCTCGGCACGGTTAACGAGCGAGATAGGAAAAACCAGTTCGGTGTCATCATGGTCTCTGACCTGAATCGTTACGTCGCGCTCGGCGAAAAGATCGCGCCCTTGAAATCCCAACTGCAATGAGTCACCCAGATATATCGGAACTGTTACCGATGTGCTCATACCTTTTTCGATGGCTGGTTTCGCGGCGATCACCCAAGCAGCACGTGCCAAGTGAGTCGCGACTGGGTGTACATCGATGCCAGTCACAGAATCCCGAAGCAGTTCAAATATCTTTGTTTCTGGGACATTTTGCTGGTGTGCCGTTTCGATGAAATGTTCCACACATTCCGCGATGAAGGTGCCGGAGCCGCACGACGGGTCCAACACCCTTTGGTTCAATGGATCTGTCACAACCTCTTCGACGATGGCTTTGGACAACCAACGCGGGGTGTAGTACTCCCCTAGCTGCCGTCTCTCATTCGCCGGGATGACCGTTTGGTACAACGTCGCCGCGATATCAGTTGGCGGCGCGGACCAATCGAAACTAGCGACTCTACGAGCGATCGTACGTATCAGACGGTCGGCATCGACTTCGATTGGCCAGGCAAAAAAGTCTGACTCGACTACGCCCTGCATGCCGGTCATCTCCGCGAACCGCCGCCCCTTCAACAGATCGTCGGGATCAGTCTCTGCGATCTGTTCAACATCGATCCCAAACGTAGCCTGAACCACCATGCCCACTACCATCGTGAGATACGTGTGACGTATGAATAGATCATCCAAACCTTCGATGGCGACAACCTCGCCGAGCGCGGTCCGCAAAAGGTCATGCCACAATCCACGTTTAACCCGGACGGTGTGAGACTCGGAATGTTCATCGTACAGCGCGTACAAAAAGGCCATGTCTCGTTCGTACGACGGACTATCGGGCCCGAAATTATTGCGGATTTCAACGGTGGTTGGCACGATGTTGTCGCGTGCCACTAGTGCGTTGTCTCTGAGCCATTGGTAGAGCAAAAACCAACGTTCAGAGTCTCTCAGTTGAAACGCGTACGGCGGTGAAATTTTGACCGTTGACGCGTTGGGCCAGCGCAACACCCAGAACTTGCCGTCCGTCAAAATCCCCATCCTCACGCCGTTCTGCGCCTTTGCCGAAGCCTCAAGATACTCGTCAAGTTGCCTTACGTGGTTTGGGTCGGGATTGTCTCCCAAACCGATTCGCCGCTTGAACTCGATAAACGTGTCCAGCGCGGTCAGGTCGACTGCGCGGCGCGATCCCTGCGAAGGCGGATTCTCTTCTACGATCTGATCCGCCCTAACAAGGCCGGTTACAACCAAAAAGTCGCGCACCGCCGAGGTGATGTTCGCTTCCGCCTCGCCGTTTTCATGCCTACGCAGAATCTCCGCTGCTGCCGCCCGGCATGATTCGTTTTCGTAACTCAAAACCATTGCTTCATTATCACTCAACACTTGCCGTTCCTTCGCGCGCAATGGCGAAAACCACACGCGGCGCACTAGACGCGCCCCCTTTGTCCTTTCGGACATTTCCCCCGCGAGCGGGGGAAACCTAGGGCATCGCCATGGTCTCGCATGATCCAGCATCCGAACACCCCTTGAGGTTGCGCGTTTCTTCACTCGGTGGTAACGTGCAACGGATAGGAATATCCGCTTGGCGGTGCTTTCCGTGCCTGCATCCAAAACCGCATCATCAGACTACACTCTGCTCACCGCCGACCGCGTGTTCGACGCGACAGGTGGCGCGCCGATCGAGCATGGCGCGGTGCTGACGCGCGGCTCGGAGATCGTAGCCGTCGGCACTGCTAATGAGGTGCGGGTGCCCGAAGGCGCGTCGGTCGAACATCACCACTATCCGGGCGCGACGATCATGCCCGGCATGGTCGATTGCCACACCCACAACAACGGTTTCGGCGATGGTCGTAACGGTCAAGACCTCGCCGCGCTGGACGACGAAATCCTGACGTTGCAAGCGGCCGGAAATGCGCGCCGCAGTCTCTTTTCGGGCGTGACGACGATACGGGAGAACGGTCCGAAAAACATGACGATGTTCCGCATCCGCGACGCGATCAACGAGGGACTGACGATCGGCCCGCGGATGATCCTGTGCGGTCGCCCGGTGTCGATCATCGGCGGACATATGGGCTATTTCGGCGGCGAAGTTACGGGCGAGCAGGACTGTCGGGCGATGACGCGTCAGCTCATCAAGGAAGGCGCTGACTACATCAAGATCACCGCTACAGGCGGCAGCACGCCGTCATCGTTCCCGCTTCTGCCCGCCTTCAACGTCGATGAGCTGCGCGCCGTGACCGATGAGGCGCACAAGTTCGGCAAGCTGACCGCGACGCATTCCACCGCCATAAAGGGCATCATCAACTCGCTCGATGCGAAGGTGGACATGATTATTCACTGCGTCTACAAAGAGCCGGACAACTCCGACAACTTCCGCGTCGATATCGCCGAGCGGATCGGGGAACAAGACGCGTACGTCAATCCAACGCTCCACGTCGGACGGGCGAGAATATGGTCGCTGATGCAGAAAGAGCGCGAATCGGGTTTGTCGGAGCAAGACGGCTCGGACTTGGACGAAACGAAACGCGAGTTAGAGGTACGGCTCGAAGACAACCGACGCATGATCGAGATGGGCGTAAAGGTCATCACCGGCTCCGATTCGTCCTGGGGCGATTACCAACTCGGCAACACCGTCTACGAGTCTGAATTGTTGGTCGATGCGGGTTACTCGCACCTGCAAGGCGTGTTGTCCGTCACCAAGTGGGCAGCCGAGGCCCTCGGCGTCAATGACATCGTCGGGACGTTGGAACCCGGCAAACAGGCGGATATCATCGTCATCGACGGCGACCCGGCGCGCGACATCAACGATCTCTGGAACGTGTCCGACGTCTTCTTCATGGGCAACAAACTGGATCGCGGATCAGGAGCATCGTTGAACGCGGTGCGCCAACAGCCGGAAGAGTTTTAGTTTTAGGCTGATCTGATCCGGCAAATCCGACGGAGAATGATGATGAGTGATAGCAACGCGCAGTTCACGCTGCTAAAGGCGACGCGGATGGTCGACGGCAACGGAGGGCCGGTCGCAGAACAGGTTGCGATACTGCTTGACGGCGACACCATCAGCGCGATCGGCACCAAAGAGACGGTGCAAGCCCCGGAAGGTGCGTCGGTCAAAGAAATCGACTACGGCGACGCGACGATTCTGCCCGGTCTCGTCGATTGCCACGTCCACCTTATCGGCATCGGTGACGGTCGCGCCGGCGACGATTTGGTTACCCTCCCTGATGAGGTATTGACCCTCCAAGCCGCACAAAACGTCCGCAAGCATCTCTACTCCGGCGTCACGACGGTTCGTGACTGCGGCGCGAAAAACCGAACGACGTTTCTGCTGCGTGAAGCCGTCGAAATGGGCATCGTGCCATCGCCGAGGCTGATCCTTGCCGGCAGACCGATCGCGATAATCGGCGGACACCTCAGCTATTTCGGCATCCAAGCGACCGGGCCGACGGAGTGCCGATCTGCGGTGCGTCAACTCATCAAGGAAGGCGCCGATTTCATCAAGGTAACCGCAACTGGCGGTAGCACGCGCACCAGTTATCCGACAGTGCCATCCTTCAACATCGACGAGTTCTCGGCGATAACCGACGAGGCGCACAAGTTCGGTAAACACGTCTGCGCCCACTGCACATCATCGGGCGGCATGGTGAACGCGCTTGACGCGGGCATCGACACGATGATCCACGGCGTGCACAAAGATTTTGACGGCGCCGACACCTACCGTCCCGACATCGCCGATCGCTTAGCCGAGCAGGAAGTCTTTGTCAATCCGACGCTAGGGCAGTCTTTAGCGAGAATCCGGCAACTCGAAGACGATCCGGATCGGGCATTGGAGACAGAAGACATTGACACAATGCGACGCGGTAATCAGGGCCGCATGGATCATGTCGCAAGAATGCGCGACGCCGGCGTTGTGATGGTGGCCGGCTCCGACTCGGCGTGGGCGAACTACCCGATGGGCGATTTCCAGACCGAGATCGAAGCGCATGTCATGGCCGGCATGACCAACATGGAAGCGATCGTATCCGCGACACGCGACTCCGCGATTTCTTGCCGCGTCGACGACATTGTGGGCACTTTGGAGGTCGGCAAACAAGCCGATGTGCTTGTCGTCAACGGCGACCCGACGCGCGAAATCGCCGCCCTCCGCAACGTAACCGACGTGTTCCTCGCCGGCGAACGCGTCGACCGCATGAACTTCATCTAGGAAGTTTGATTGCATTTTGCAGTCAATGATGTCATAATGAAGGCATGACGGTACAAATCACAATCCGAAACGTTCCCGAAGATGTTCGCGACGAACTCGCGGTGCGCGCGGCCCGCAATCGTCAATCGATGCAAGCGTTCATTCTCGGCGAGCTGGAGCGCATCGCGAGACGACCTTCTAACGCGGACCTGATGAAATTGGTTGGTGAGCGAGTCACCGAAACCAAGACGAGCATCGGTTCAGATACGATCGTCCAGATGATCAGAGAAGACCGCGGCCGATGGTCGTCGTAGATTCTAGCGTTTTGGTCTCCGCTCTCGTGGATGACACTGACGATGGAGCTTGGTGTAGGCATATTGCCTCGGGTATCGAGCTGAACGGTCCGCAATTGGTCATGGCTGAAGTGACGAACATCCTAAGACGAATGGAGAGTTCTGGCCGGATCACGATTCCTGAGGCCGAACTCGCGCTCGAAGTTCTGCTACGAGCAGACCTAGTTCAGCATTCGTTCGCACCACACGCAGAGCGTGTCTGGCAATTGCGGCATAACCTGACCTGTTACGATGCCTGGTATGTCGCATTGGCGGAATCGTTGGGGTTACCGTTAGTCACCCTTGACCGTCGAATCAGCCGCGCTCCCGGTCTTTACTGCGAGGTCATCACCCCACCGAATTGACCTTTCGAGTGATACCCATTACCGAATTCACTTCGCCACATGCCCCTGCCATCACCACCAATTTCCATCCACGCCGACTTTGCGACGTTGAACGCGAAGGAGTTGCGTATGGCACAAGAAGAAATTTGGTCGTGGATCTCAGCCGCTGAATCTGCTGATTTCGACGATGCGCCCGATGATGAGCTACTTGATCTAGCGCGCGAAGCCTTGAACGAGGTTATCGCCGAGCGCCGTGCTCTGCATGGCGACGAACCGGCGCCGCGAGGCGGTTGATCGTCTTTGATAGACTGACACTAGCGCGAAACATCGGTCTGTCCCACGCCCCATAACGGAGTTCCCACCATGGTCCAAACACCCAACGCCGTCACCACCGATCAGGTTTACGAGGCCCTCAAAGACGTCTACGACCCGGAGATTCCGGTCAACGTCGTCGATCTAGGTCTCATCTACGATGTCGATGTCGAAGACAACGAGGTTTTCGTGGAAATGACCCTTACCGCGCAGGGTTGCGGAATGGGCCCGTACATCGCCCAGCAGGCGGAGTGGCGCATCGCCGAACTCGAACACGTCGAAGATGTAGAGGTGGACCTAGTTTTCGATCCGCCTTGGAATCCGGACATGATCACCGAGGACGGCAAGCGGTTGCTAGGCATCGACTAGCTTTCATCCGCCACTTGCATAGACACCGTTTCTCGCCGTGACTTCCCCGCGCAAGACCACGCCGGCCGAAGAAGCGCGACTGGCGCAGGCCCGTCGGCAGTTTCAAGAACGCAAGCGCATCTCCGATTCCCTGAAATCGATCGGACGGCGCATCGGCGTCTACAGCGGTAAAGGCGGTGTCGGCAAGACCACCGTCGCCGTCAACCTTGCCGCCACACTTGCCAAGCAGGAGAAAGACGTAGCGCTTTTCGATTGCGATATCGACTGTCCCAACGTCACGCGGGTGTTGCGGATATCGGAAGGGCCGGTCGAGCGCGAAGGGCGCATGGTGCCGTCTCAGCGATTCGGCGTCAAGGTGATGTCCATGGCATTCTTCCAGCAAAATGAGGAAGAAGCGATCATTTGGCGCGGTCCGATGATCCACAACGCCATCAACCAGTTTCTCCAGATGACCGATTGGGGCGAGCCGGACTACATGGTCGTCGACCTGCCGCCGGGTACGTCGGACGCGCCGCTCACGGTGATGCAGACGCTAAACTTGGACGGCTTCGTTATCGTCAGCACGCCGCAAGAACTCGCCGCTCTGGATGCGAAACGTTCGATCAACATGATCCGCAAGATGAACCTTGAAGTCTTGGGCGTCGTCGAAAACATGACCGGCGGATTGTTCGGTCAAGGCGCCGCCGAAGAACTCGCCTACGAGATGGGAATTCCGTTCCTCGGCTCTGTAACACTGCGTCCCGATTACCTCGACGCCTTGCAACCACCATCCCTGACCAACAACGAAATCGCCGCCGAGTTCGACTACATCGCCCTAGGCGTAACCCGGCAGTTAGTCTAAAGGCAACGCGCATCCTCGGTCTTCATGCCGAGTCACCTGGGGAAGTGACATGATCACTTCAATCAGACTCAAGGATTTCAAGAACTTCGCTGACGAAACGCTCAACCTCGGTCCATTCACCGTG
This sequence comes from Dehalococcoidia bacterium, assembly GCA_963662485.1. GTDB lineage: Bacteria > Chloroflexota > Dehalococcoidia > Lucifugimonadales > Lucifugimonadaceae > Bin127. Next base: position 1,859,212 of record OY759581.1, read on the forward strand.
ATCGTCGGGGCGAACGCTAGCGGCAAGAGCAACATCCGAGACGCTTTCCGGTTTCTGCACGGAATCGGTCGCGGTTACACCCTCGCCGAGATCATCGGCGGCAAAATCGGCGTCGGCGGACAGCAAGAGTGGGCACCGATACGGGGTGCACCCAACGCGGTCGTTCGGCTAAATGGGCGTTTTGGTTCGTCCCGTCAGAGTTTTAGTATCCATGTCGAATCTCGTTCCGGTTCTGAAAAGAGGTACTTCGCAGCCAAGATCGGCGTAGACGAACTGAAGCCCGATCGGTTTCAAATGTTGGAAGAGAACCTTCGTACCGGAGATTCACTGGGTTACCGATCCATGCCGAATACCGAATCCACATTTTGGTTGAGCATCGGGGATGACCATAAACAACTCGGCATCAGTCGCTACAAACCAGCGTTGACTCAATTGGCATCCGATCATGTTACATATTTGCCGATATATGGATTGGGGGTGTTGGGTGAGTTTTCGCAGATGCGTTTTTTCGATTTTCAACCTCACCTCATGAAGCAACAGTCCGTACCCGGGTCGCCTTTAGGGGACTTTGGGCAAAACCTGCCGTCTGCGCTACACGCGATTTGTAGCGACGTTGGTCGCAAAGAAGTGTTGATGGCATGGATTCGAGAGTTGACTCCCATGGACGTCGTAGATTTTGAGTTTCCTGAAGATCCATATGGAAACGTTTATTTGGACATCGTCGAAGCCAATGCCCGCAAGTTCACAGCGGCGAGCGCGTCGGACGGAACGCTCAAGTTTTTGGGGTTGTTAGCTGCTCTCCTGTACGGGAATTCCTCAAGAATTTACTTCTTTGAGGAGATCGACACAGGAATTCATCCCGCGCGCCTACATCTGTTGGTAGATCTGATTGAGAGCCAAACGAAGAAAAGAGGATTTCAGGTCATCACAACTTCCCATTCTCCAGACCTCTTATCCTGTTTGGGAGAAGATTCATTCGAACATATATCCCTTATTCACAGAAACGACGAGTCCGACGATAGCGTGATTAGACCGCTGTCTGATCTGCCGAACGTTAGGGAACTGAGATCGTCGCAGGGATTGCAGATACTTCACGGAACCGGATGGTTCGAAGACACGATGGGATACGTTGACTGGTTGACTAGCGACAAGAGCGCGCAACAATGAGAGTGTGCGTAATCCCAGAAGATCATGTAAACGATCAACACATTCTGAAACCCCTTTTCGAGAGATTGTTTGATCGCTTGAACTACGCCAACACAAGCGTAACCGTCTGTCAGACCAGAATTGGGGGAGTCGCTGAAGCGCTAAAGTCCGAGCAAATCCGCAAGATTGTGGTCAGATATCCGATGGAGGATATCTTCATTCTATGCGTCGACCGCGACTGCAATGAAAACCGCCGTAACCGTCTCGACCAGTTGGAAGCCGAGTTCGCTCCACGACTATTGGCTGTCAACGCATGGGAGGAAATTGAAACTTGGGTGTTGGCGGGGCTCGATCTTCCGCACGAATGGCGATGGGCGACGGTGCGCGCGGAATGCGATGTTAAGGAGCGGTTTTTCGAACCGTACGCGGAACTAGAAGGTGTTTCGGATTTTCCTGCCGGTGGGCGTGGCGTGCTTGGCGAACGAGCATCCCGGCGCATATCCGCCATTCGTCGGAAATGCCCTGAAGACTTTGGCGAGTTGGCGCGGCGGCTCGAAGTTTTTGGTTAGCCGTCGGAGTCCGCGAGTAGCCGGACGGTTTCCCGGAGCGTCCGCGATGCGTCGATTGTTTCGGGGCGTTCGTCGCCGATGGGCGATGACGTTACGAGTCGGAAGATGTCGGCGGCGCCTTTGTGCATGTGCGGCGTCGCACCAGCCGCGCCAAACGTCGCGGAGATCTGCTCCATCTCGTCGATCCAACGAAATGCCTTGGCGCCGAGTCCATTCACGCCCTGCATGTTCTTGAGGACCGCTTGCTGACTAGATTCCATCTCGGCGATGAATTCGTCGTAGATGCCAAGGTTCATCGCCGATATCAACGCAGACGCGTTCAGCGCCGCGGCGCCTTTGCTGAGGGACGCGTAGCACATCTTGATCGCCGATGCGCGTCCCACTTCACCGCCCATCAAGGGTACCGATATGCCGCGCCCGTCGAGTTGCCCCATGATCGCCTCGTGTGGACCGGACGCGTAAAATCTCGGCGGCTCTCCACGACCTGGCGGACTACCGATGATCCCGCCATCAATGTAACGTCCGCCGGCACTTTCGATGATGTCTCGCATCTCGACCGCGACCGCCGGCGCCACCGGGTTACAGTCGGCGAACGGTAACGGTTTCCCAGAATCGCCGATTACCGCCGCTACCTGTCTAGCGACATCAACGGCGCGTTCGGGGACTAGCACCGAAAGCACGATGTCGGCGCAGTCGATCATCTCTGCGAAATCTGGAACGTCAACGATGCCAGCGACGTCGGACAACTCTTTCGTGCGTGCGCTTCGCTCGGTCAGGCAGGTGATGACCTCCAAACCGTTCTCGCGGAGTGCGCGGCCGACATTCGATCCCATGTCGCCAGGACTCAGGATCGCGACTGTTTTGACCGTTTCCATCGGTGATGTGATTCTGTAGTGGCGGTACGTTGAACTGTCTCTCCCCAAATGAGCGTGGGGAGAGACATGCTGCTACAACTGCGCAGGCGAGGTGCGATGACGAGTGCCTAACCCGTAACCGCGGCGGCGATCGATTCGCCGACTACCCGCGCTTCACCCGGGTTAAGTCCGAAGACGTGGATCGTCAGCGGCGCGTTGTCCATCGTCCGCGTCCATACCGGCGGGTCCATGCCCTTGAGCTTGTTGACCAGTTCTTCGTTGTCGAAGCCGACTACGTCTTCATCCACGCCGATGGTGACGCCAAACGGCTGGTGGGCGATGATGTTGTCGATCAACGAGGCGTTGACGCCGGGGATGTCGCGCAATGGCTTTATGATTTCCATGCTCTCCTGTTCCGCGGCGGCCAGTCTGGTCTCGTGGTCGAGCCGGAACCACCGCTGAACGGCGGCGACGCAGCCCATGATCTCTTGGCGGTCAACCTTGTGAGGTCGTCCGACGCCCCTGATGCGGCGCGACTCGTAACCAACAAACGAATGTCGGCTAATCGCGTCGATGATCTCTTCGGTGCCAAGCGCGAGGCCGGTCGAGTGCGGCGCGCCCATGTACTTGGCGGCGATGCACTGGAAGTCAGCGCCCATCTTGACGTACTTCCCAAAGTTCTCGAGCGGGAAGATCTGCCCGGCGGCGTCCACCGACACGTAAACGCCCGCTTCTTTGCCGATCTCGATTACCTTTTCGAGCGGTACGACGTTGGGGTCTTTCGGAGCCTGCTCCACCACTGGGACGTGGATGGCACAGGTCTTATCGGTGATCGCGGCGCGGATGTCGTCCTCGTTGGTGCCGTTCTCATCGCCGGCGTAGACTAGCCTTGCGCCAGCGAGTTCGAGGCATCGGTCGTACCAGTACTGCTCGCGGTGCTGAAGCACGATTTCGTCCTTGAGCCCCGTCGTGTCGGGGAGTTGCTGGATCAAATCGTCATCGCCACCAGCCATGTACGCGGCGGTTGCGAGAGTCAGTGCAGAGCCTGCGCCAGAGGTGATGTACGCCGCTGGGACACCGGCCAGTCGTGCGATCTCGTCGCCCGCGGCTTTCTCGAGTTCGATCAGCGGGATGAACGCGCTGTCGGCGCGGTCCATCGCCTCTTTGACTTCCGTGACGGGTGTCGAACCGCCTAGCAACGTTACGCTACCGGTTGCGTTGATGACGGGCTGTGCGCCTAACTCTTTGTAGATCGCACCCCAATCAGATGTAACCATTGTCAACCTCCAAGTCGGTTCAATTGCAATTTCCCCGCCATTCACTACTCCTAGGCGGTTTATCGATTTTGTATTCTAACGTTGATTCACCAGTTGCACACGGATCGTCGCGCCCAAACAGGGAATAAACAGACAACCGATTGCGACGATTCTGAGGCACAACACGGAGCGATTGCAGACATGCTGACCGACACGACCAACATCACGCTCGTCACTGAGGACCAAGTACCGGCGAAACACTGGGCTCCAAGCGATGCAGACGACACCAAAAACGCTCCGATCCTGTTGGTCTCGGACGAAGACGATGCCTCGCAGTGGTCAGGGTTTGCCGACGCGGCATCGCAGTCTGGCGAGGTGTACGCCATCTGGGACGTGATGCCGTACTCGTTGGTTCAGACGATCTGGGCAGTCGGTGAACCAGCTTCGGTGATCGCGCACGGTAAAGAATCGTGCGAAAAAGCGTTGCGCGCCGCTGAGATGGGCAAAGGGGCAGTTAGGGCTTTGGTCCTCGTCGACTACGGTATCGATGAGAGTGAAATGCCGCCATTTACCGCGACTACATGCCCTGTGGTGTTGGTGCGCGGCCGTCAGAGCGACATCGCGGACCACGAGCAGACGGTCAGAGCGCGCACCGCGTTTGGCAGTCGAAGCAAACTCGTCGAGCTAGAGAATTGCGGTAGCCGCGCCGCGGAATCTTGCCCGCAAGACTTTGCAGCTACCGTTGAGTGGTTCTTGCGTCCAGAATCTGATTAATTCCAGCCGCGACGGTCAGCTACGCGGAATTACGCTTGCCGCGTCTTGCGGGGCGGATCGCAAAAAGCGCCCCCGCGCCGACTGCGATCAGTCCGAACAACACCGCGAACACTGCCCACGAAGCCGGAACTGCCCGGCCACCAGTGTCGGGCGGTATTCCTTCTCCACCGTTCGTCGGCGTCGGCGACAAGTCCGAGGTCGGCGTCTCGGCCGGCCCTGGGTCGGGAGTTGGCGTATTTGTGGGTACCGCCGTTGGCTCAGGTTGAGGCGTAACGTTGACTTTGTTGTGCACACTCAAAATCGCTGTCGTCGTCGGATCCCATCCATGAACGGCAGCATTGAGGTCGCCAACACCCTCAATGCCTGGGTGTTCCCGTCTTCCGTTTTCGCCGTTGCCTTCAGAGAGTCCTGCCGCCGCGCCGCCGAGACATGGCACCGTTTCGGTCGTCTCGTCGTTGTTCTCGGCACCGGAATCAAACACTTTCGCCACTCCAGAAGTGGGTCGAATGCGCACCGAGGATCCAGTAACTTCGGCTGACGCTAGTATGTATCCGTCGTTGGTGCACGCAAACATGCCGAGCGCGGAGATCGAGTTGCCAACGAATGCTCGCACATTGCCTTTGAATGACTCGCCGGGCGCGATCGGTCCGTCAGTGTTCCACTGGGTGACCGAAACTACGCCCGGGCGCCCTGCCAACGTCGCGACAAGCTCGGATCCGTCTCCGCTCTCAGAGAGTCTTGCAATCCCCGGCATCTCTTTAGGACGCGTATAGTCCAGCACGTCAACGTTTTTGTCGTGGACGACGACGACTGGCGGCGTGATCGGTTGCGCGGTCGATCGGTTTTCGATCGTCGCGCCAACATCGAACGCTCTTTTCGGTTGCGTCCCGCGTCGGTCGACGACGAACTCCATCACGGTTCGGTTCCATCCGAACACGTCGCCCAGATCACCGACGACAGCGATACCTGGGTGCGGCTGGATCGAACCTTCACCATCTTCGACGTTAGGTTTCGACACGCCTTCGCCTTCAAGACAAGGCACCGTAGACCGCAATTCGTCGTTGTCTTCTGTCCCAATGTCCCACACGACGCCAGATCCGAATGCCGGCTGGGATGTGTCCGTGATGATAGCCGTGCCAACCGTGATCGCGTCGTTGGTGCAATCCAGACGGCTCATCACGCTGATGTAATCCCCGGGTTCAGCCGGGACGCGCGACAACGTAAACTCGGATCGAGGTCGGACATCAGGTCCGAACCTGAGTACCGACTTGACACCGGTCCGTTGCGCTAACGATTCCATCAGAGTTTCCTTGAAACCCTCTTCTGCGAACTCCTCCAAGCCATCCAAGCGCCCAGCGGAAGATGGGAGCAACACCGCGTTAATATCGTGAACCACCACGATGGGTTGTGACATTGGCTGGCGGTCGGTGAGGTTGCGTACTGTAAGTTGGAAGTCCGTAGTCTGAGCGTCGGCGGTTCGCGTCCCCGCGTCAGAGGCCGCGACCACCAATGCGATCAATACCATTGCCCCGATTGCCAATCGTTTCAAGTCTGCACCTCGGATACGTGATTCGAGCCGAAAACAACGTTGATTCGTCTAACAAATACGAACGGTCCACAGACGCGCGTCTATGGTGCCTAGTGGTTTAGGCTAAATCATCGCACCGACACCATAAATCGGGTTTCAGCGCGTTCAAAGCGCGGTTCGCGAACGGTCAGCGACCGCTTTGGATTGCCACATCGGCGCATTCACGCCAAGGATTTTCGGAGACGGGTTATGGTCACAAAGTCCGTCAGAACATGATGACGGATCTAGCGACCTCACCGGCTTTCATGGATCGGAATGCTTCGTTGATGTCCGAGAGCTCCAGACGCCGGGTAACCATCTCGTCCAACAGCAATCGTCCCTGCTTGTAGAACTCGACGTACTTCGGCATATCGACTTTGAAGCGGTTGGAGCCCATGCTGCAACCTTGCAACTTGCGTTCGCGCATTCCGGTCGTCGGAATCTCAATCTTGGTGCCTTCAGGGATCATCCCGATCAAGGTCGCAGTGCCGCCGGTACCGAGCGCGTCCCAACACGCTTCGGCGGCGTCTTTCAAGCCAATCGCCTCGAAGGTGTAATCCGCACCGCCGTCAGTCAACGAGATTATCGCTTCAACTGGGTCACTGTCTGAGGCGTCTACGATGTCCGTCGCGCCCAAATCCATCGCCGTCTTGAGCTTGTTCTCCGATATGTCAACGGCGATGATCCGCAACGCGCCAGCGAGTCTCGCGCCTTGAATCACGCCCAATCCGACGCCACCAGCGCCGAAAACCGCAACCGTTGAACCGGGTTCGACACCTGCGGTATTGATCGCCGCGCCGACTCCGGTCGTAACTCCGCAACCGATCAACGCGGCCCCCTCGAACGGCATGTCCTCGCGGATTTTCACGACGCTGTTCTCATGCACCAGCATCGTGTCAGCGTAGGTCGCCAGGTTCGCCATCTGCACCAACGGCTCGCCGTTCCACGAAATACGCGGAGTTTCATCTAACCCGCGCATCGGTTTGTCTTGGCACCGTGCCGGATGTCCGGTGATGCAGTGCGAACACTTGCCGCAGTAAACCGATAGGCAGAGGATCACATGGTCTCCGGGCTGCACATCGGTAACTCGATCGCCGACGGCTTCGACGATGCCAGCGCCTTCGTGCCCCATCACTGCCGGCGTCTCCATCGTGTAGAGACCCTCAACGAAGTGAAGGTCCGAGTGGCAAACTCCGGTCGCCATCGTTTTCACTCGGACCTCAAGCGGGCCCGGATCGTCTACGGTTATCTCCTCAATCGTCAACGGTTCGTTGACCGTCGCAAATACCGCTGCCTGAGCCATAATCTGCCTCCTTTCATTCGGGTTTCGATGTCGCCATTCAATCGCGGGTTTAGTCGTCTTCTAACGTTGACGTGTCGCCTTCCGGCAAACCGAGTTCGCGGGCTTTCAAGAGCCGCCGCATGATTTTGCCTGAACGTGTCTTGGGCATGATGTCGATGAAGTCGATCTCGCGCGGCGCGACGCCGGCCGACAGTCGGTCTCGGGCGAATCGCATCAGCTCGCGTCGCAACTGGTTATCGGCTTCGTACCCCGGGTTGAGCGTTACGAATGCTTTGACGATTTCCATTGCGATCGGGTCTGGCTTGCCGATCACGCCCGCCTCGGCGACCGCCTCATGCTCGATCAATGCCGACTCGACCTCAAAGGGTCCGACAAGGTGCCCGGCAGTGTTTATCACGTCATCGGCGCGGCCTTGGAACCAGAAATAGCCGTCTTCATCGACGCTCGCCTGATCACCGGTGATGTACCAACCCTTCTTGAAGCGGGAGTTGTACATCTCGTCTTGCTGCCAGTAGGTGTACATCATCGAGGGCCAACCAGGACGCACCGCCAAGATACCCGGTTCACCCGGTCCCATCTCTTGGTACTGATCGTCCAACACGCCCATCGTGATGCCGGGGAAGGGACGCCCCATCGAACCGGGCCGCACGGACATTGACGCGAAGTTGGCGCACATGATCGCTCCAGTCTCCGTCTGCCACCAGTTGTCATGGATCGGCATGTCGAAGTAGCGATTGCCCCAAACCACCGCCTCTGGATTCAACGGTTCTCCAACCGACCCGATGAATCGCAACGAAGACATGTCGTACTCTTCGACGACGGAACCACCGGCCCGCATCAGCAACCTGATCGCAGTCGGAGCGGTGTACCAAACCGTTACGTCGTAGTCCTGAATGACGCGGTACCAACCTGACGCGCTGAAACCGCCTTCGTAAATCACCTGCGTGACGCCATTCGTCCAAGGCGCCATCATTCCATAAGAGGTGCCGGTTACCCAACCCGGGTCTGCGGTGCAGAAATAAACGTCGTCCGGTTTGAGGTCGAGGGCCCAATGACCGGTAACCCACTGTTGGATCACCGCTTGGTGTCGGTGCAACACACCTTTAGGTTTGCCCGTCGAACCTGAGGTGTAGTGCATGATCGCGAAATCGTACTGCGACGTGTCCGCCATCGTGAAGGAATCGGGGTCAGCAGACGCCATCAGCTCGTAGTAATCGAGATCGCCTTCGACCATCGGATCGCTCGATCGCCCGTCTTTGTTGACGATGATCACGTCCTTGAGCGTCTCGATGTCCGGCAACATGCCGGCGATTTTCTCGCGCAGGTCCGGACTCGTGATGAGATACTTCGCGCCGGCGTCCAGCATCCGGTCGCGCACCGGGTCCGGCCCGAATGCCGAAAACAGCGGAGCGATGACGCCACCAGCTTTCAGTACCCCCATCGCGGCGATGTACAGCTCCGGCAACCGATCCATGAAGATGAATACGCGATCGCCGAGTTGAATTCCGCGTTCGTTCATCACCGCGCCGAAACGGTCTGATTCCCGTTTGAACTCAGCGTAGGTGTAACGCTCTTCTTCTCCGTTCTTGCCGAGCCAGATCATCGCCAGCTTTTCGCCGTCGCCGTTCGCGACGTGACGGTCTACCGCTTCGTAAGCGTTGTTGAGACCGCCGCCGGGCAGCCAGTCCATCTGCTCGAACGCGTCTCGCCACCAGTCGAAATCTGCCCGCGTCGCCGCGTAGTCCGTCAGATTCGGTTCTTTCGCGGGATCTGTAACCGCTGCTTTGTCGATCTGTTCAAAGTCCAAGTCGCTTGCTCCCAATGCTGTGTTGCGCGGGTGAGTAAAGGTTGCTATGCGGGTATGTTACCGCGCGCGTTTCATCTTCGCATTTTTCGCGTCGGTGTGAGCCGTTTCCGTCGTATATAGAATCGAGTTCAGTGCTTAAACCGCGGATCACCGGACGATGCCGCGGCCCCAATAGTCAGAACCGGATCCCGCGCCATGAAAGTCCTGTTTCTCGAAGATGAACTACCGACGGCTCGCGCCGGCGACATCCGTGAAGTGAAAAACGGTTTCGCTCGCAACTACCTCATCCCTCGCGGCATCGCCGTCTTGGCGACCGAGCACCAATTGCGTCGCGCCGAGAAACTCCGCGCTGAAGCTGAAGAGCGACGGCTCCGCGAACTGAACGAGTGGCGAGACATCGCCACCGAGCTCGCCGAGCAACCCGTCGAACTCACCGTCCGAACTGGTCCCACCGGCCGACTTTACGGCTCCGTTACCAACGCCATGATCGCCGCAAGGCTCTCCGAACTCACCGGTCGATTGATCGAGCGTAAGCGCGTTCGGTTGCAAGAACAGATTCGAATCGTCGGAGAGTATCGCCTGCCCGTCCGCTTCATGGACGAGGTAGACGCGACGATAACCTTGAATGTCGTCTCGGAAGACGTCTTGTCTGAAGAAGAGGAAGAGACGACGACCGACGAGTACGCCATCACCGACGAGATTCTGGCGAGCGGCGAGGTCGACATGCACGGTTGGGAAGAACCGCAAGCGGTCGACGCACTCGGTCTGATTGCCGGGCGCATCTTGGCTCGCAACATCGCGCAGTTCCGAGTGATCCACGGCAAAGGCGAGGGTACCCTTCGCCAAGCAGTGCGCGATCGACTCGACGCGATGAAGACCGAAGGCACCGTTATCCTCTGGGGTCCCGGACGAACCGACGGCGATACCAACGCTGACAGCCTCGAATCGGTATCCTGGTTCACCGTCAGCTGACCGCATCGCGGTAAGCAGAGAAACCGCATTTCCCAGCGGATTTACGGTTTCCCAAACGCGCATAACGAGGCGCGCGCGGTTAGGATTCGATTCACGGTGTCGCGGTGTTGCGCGGTCACCAGGTGCAGATGTCAAGCCCATCTTTAGGACGAGATGCAGGAACCGACTACCCTACCGTCTGACGGCAATCCACCGTCCAACCTTGACGCCGAGATTTCGGTGATCGGCTCATTGCTGATCGACGGCGACGCGATCCTGCGAGTCGAGCCGTTCCTCAGGAGCGAACACTTCTATGGTGAAGGCAACGCCAAGATCTATGAGGCGTGCCATGAGCTCTTCATGGAATCGACGGCGATTGACCAAGAGACCGTCCGAGACCGCCTCCTATCCAAAGATGAACTCGAAGACTGCGGCGGCGACGCCTATTTGAGCGCCGCGGTTGAGCAGACTCCGCATTCGTTCCACATCGTCGACTATGCGCGATTGGTCCACGACGCTTATGTCGTACGCCAAATCGGCAGAGCCGGCGAGCTAATTCACGAGATCGGATCCAATTACGCCAGTACGCGCGACGTGGATCGGGCGGTAAAGGAAGCCGAACGGATCGTTTTCGAGATCGGACAAAATTACGACACTGCCGACTTTTTGCCGCTCCGCGAAGCACCGTCCATCAACCAGTTCTTCGATCCGCCTCTAGACGGCGATCCCGACAGCGCGTCCAATCAACCGATCATGACCGGCTTCTCGACGCTCGATCGCTTGCTCGGCGGCTTTCACCGCTCTGACATGATCGTGTTAGCAGCGAGGCCCGGATTCGGTAAATCTACCCTCGCGCTGAATGTCGGCTTAAACGCCGCCAAAGACGGCAAAACAGTGGGTATCGTCAGCCTCGAAATGGGCATCGATCAAGTCGTTCATCGAATGGCGGCGGCACATGCGAGGATCGACATCCAAAACATCCGCAACGACAATCTCGCAGCGCACGAACGAGACCGACTGAGCGATGCCTACGGTTACCTCAGCGACATGCGGATCTACGTGGACGATGCCGCGCTGCAGACCGCGAGCAGCTTGAGCGCCAAAGCGCGCCGCTTGCAGATGCAGACGGGACTCGATTTTCTGATCGTCGATTACATGCAACTGATCAGCGGATCATCTTCCGGACGTGAAGCCAATCGCGTCCAAGAGGTCAGCGAGATATCGCGGTATCTCAAGGCGATAGCCCGCGACCTCAACATCCCAGTACTGGCATGTTCGCAGTTGAGCCGCGCCGTCGAACAGCGAAAATCGCACGAACCGAGACTTGCCGACTTGCGAGAATCCGGCTCAATTGAGCAGGACGCCGATGTGGTGATGTTCATCCACCGTGAGGACAAAAACATCACTGAAGAAGAATGGAACCGCCGCAATCCCACGCAGGTCTACCCGCGCGGACTTACCGAGATCATCATCGCCAAGCATCGGCATGGGCCTACCGCCAACATTGAGATGGCCGTCCGCGACGAGTTGGGATTGTTCTCGGCAGTAACTGAGCCCGAGATGGATTGAGGGGCGAGTCGTGTCCGTCCAACCCATCGCCGGCTTCCCGCTCTCCGACGACTACGCAGTTACCAGAGTGCCTAACGTCGCGCTTGGGCGCATGTTGGCAAACGTCGACGATTCCCGGATCATCAAACTGGTTTTGCGCGCCATCTGGCTAATCGAACGTCAACGCGGCTACCCTCGATACATCACTGAAGAGCACCTGCGGCGAGACCGAGTCTTGTCGGTGGTTTTGCCCGATGAACGGGTTTTCACCGACTGCCTAAAGTCGGTGTTCGATCTTGGCGTGCTAGTGGAAGTGCCAACACACGGCACCAATTGGATCATGCTCAACACCGAATCGGCACTTCGCGCTGTCGCCAACGGATTGGTCGATGAACGTGAAGATTCGTCTGATTCCGATGGTTGGGACGAGCCGGCATCTTCTCATCAACCTGCCAACGCATTCCGCGCTTATGAGGAGAATATCGGCGCGCTTTCGCCCATGATTCGAGAAAGCATTCTCGCCGCGTTGGAAGATTTTACTGATGAAGACATATCCCGCGCCGTTAGAATCGCCGTAGAGAATGAAACTCGGAGTTGGGCCTTCATTAACGGCGTCTTGAGGCGATGGTTGCGAGAAGGTGTACCCCATGAACCAAGCAGCGGACAATCAGCCAGAGGATCGGGAAGAGCCAGGATTTCGCAGGCTGAACTCGGCAAGTATCTGGAACGGCAACGGAAACAGATCCGAGAGGAGTCGAAGAAACGGCGCGCAACACCAAACGGCGGTTGAACCATATTGTGAACGTTGCGACGACTCGCTTTGGGTCCTTGCGAAGGTTGGTGATACCGAACTCACAGTAGTAGTGCCGTGCAGCTGCCAATCGGAAGCCCGCGATTCGCAATCTCAACTCCGGACCTATTCGCAACTCGGACCATTGGAGCGCATGACGTTCGACGCGTTGATTCCGGAAGGTCGAAAAGGTCGCGCCGACGAAGAGAGGTTCCTCGCCGCGTCTGACGCCGCGAGGAAATTCGCTGATGAGCCAAACGGATGGTTGGTATTCGAAGGTAAGACCGGCTCTGGCAAAACTCACCTCGCCGCTGCCATCGTCAACGCAGTGGTTGACCGCGGCGCCCCCGCGAAGTTCACTTCCGCGCTCGATCTACCGGACTTGATCCGCGATCAACGCTTCGACGACGAGGAAGTCGTCGGGACGTTTGATGCCCTGTTGGACGCGCCATTGTTGGTTATCGATGACCTCGGCGCTCAGCAGTCGGCGAAATGGTTCGACGCGAAACTAGATCAATTGCTCACTCACCGCTTCAACGGACGCCTTCCCACCGTCATTGTTCTCGCTAGACCGCTTTCAGAGATGCCCGACCGTGTCTCGTTGCGGTTGGATGATGCTGAGCTCTCCCGAATCATTAGCCTATCCTCAATTAACGAATCAGTTGACGGGTCGAACGTAAACATCCCGGCCGTGATGCTTACAGAAATGACGTTCGATTCATTCGACCCGAACGGTTCAAAGCGATCCACAGATCGTGATACCACAGATCGCGATCGGAGTTCGCTTAAGCAGGCATTTTTCGATGCCCGCGAATTCGCGATGCGTCGGGAAACCAAACCTTGGCTTTTGCTGCACGGTTCGACCGGGGTCGGCAAAACCCATCTAGCGGTTGCCATTGCGAACGAGTTGTTGAAGCGGGACGCGTCGGTGACTTTCTGGTCAGTCCCCGAACTTCTCGACAGCTTCAGGCAAACCTACTCGAATTCGGACCAATCGGCGTTTTTCAAGTTGTTCGATCCAGTCCGCGAGTGCGAGATGCTCATTTTGGACGATTTCGCGGCGCCTCAGATGACCGACTGGGCACTTGAAAAGCTTTATCAAATCGTCACTTATCGGCATGACCGACGTTTGCCGACCGTCATCACCAGCCAGTACATGTTGTGGGGACGTGCTGACAACGCGCAATGGCGTCAAGTACGGGACAAGATCCAGTGGGAATCGATACTCTCACGCTTGAACGACTCGAGCGTAGTAACCGAGCGGCTGATGGAGGCGCCAGACTATCGAGACCGGCGCGTTTGAGCCGCCCGCGATGATTGCTCCGATCAACAGCGGTTGGCGGTTGGCGACGGTTTCTGCGATCAAGCGCGAGACCGCCGATGTCAAGACATTCACGCTTGAACCGGAATCGCCTTGGCCCACGGGCACGGCCGGGCTACCCTACATCGCGGGTCAGCACATTGATGTTCGATTGACCGCGCCGGACGGGTACCAAGCCCAGCGTTCGTACTCAATCGCTTCGGCACCAGAATCTGCCCCGCAATTCGACATCACCATCGAGTTGCTAGAAGACGGCGAGGTTTCCCCGTACTTTCACCACGTCCTAGAACCGGGCGATCAGATCGAGTTTCGTGGACCGATCGGTGGTCCGTTCACTTGGCGCGCGAGTCGCGATTCTCGACTGCTGCTCGTTGGCGGTGGGTCGGGAATCGTTCCCTTAATGTCGATCCTGCGACACCGGATCGCGTCTGGCGTCGCTGAAGCTGTACCAGCAGTGTTGCTCTATTCGTCGCGCACCGAGCAACACATCATCTATCGCGGCGAGTTGGACGACATCGACGAATCCGACACGAAAGCATCAGTCATTCACACACTCACTCGCCATCAACCACCCGGTTGGTCTGGCCGTCGGCGGCGCGTTGATGCAGAGATGATGCGCGACGCCATAGCAACACTCGATAATCTAGGTGCTGCGTCAAGCGACGCGACGATGTGTTACATCTGCGGACCGAGCGATTTCGTCGAAAGCGTTGCCGACTACGCCGTCGAACTTGGATTCCCGCCGCATAACGTCCGGACTGAGCGTTTCGGACCGACCGGCACCTAGAAAACGGCAACCTTGGAGGTGGCATGAAAAAGCCAAACTTCGTTCTGATCATGGCCGACGACATGGGTTACGGCGATTTCGGCGTCTTTAGCGAAGGGCGCGTTCGCACTCCGTTCCTCGACTCGCTGATCGGTGAAAGCATCTGCTTGTCGCAGAACTACACCGGCAGCCCTGTCTGCTCGCCGTCACGTGCCGCGATGTTGACCGGACGGTACCCGATCCGCACCGGTGCCGTCACGCCGCAAGAGGTGCTCGGCTACGACCGCATCGCGTTGCGCGAGGCGACGCTCGGCGACATCTTCAAAGCCAACGGCTACGCAACCGGACTGATAGGCAAGTGGCATAACGGCGCGCTCGATCCTCGCTACCACCCCAACGCCCGCGGTTTCGACGAGTTCGTCGGTTTTCGTGGCGGATGGGCCGACTACTGGCGATACCGACTCGACCGTAACGGATCGTTCGAACCGTCGAACGGCGAGTACATGACGGACGTCTTGACGCGCGAAGCGACGCAGTTCATCGACCGCCACGCGTCGGAGCCGTTCTTCCTGAGTGTCATGTACAACGCTCCGCACACACCGCTCCACGCGCCGCAAGATGTCGTGACCAAGTACCTAGATGCCGGTTTCAACGTTGACGTGGCGATCATCTACGCCATGATCGAGGTCATGGATCGCGGCGTCGAACAGATATCAGATGCTCTGCGGCGTAACGGTCTGTATGAAGATACGGTCTTCATGTTCACTTGCGACAACGGACCCGCTTTCGGTGTCCGATGGGATCATGTCCCTCCGGGCGGCACTGGCGACACGATGCGTTTCAACTGCGGGCTCAACGGCGCGAAAGGATCAGTTTTGGAAGGCGGCGTACGGGTGCCGATGATCCTCCGATGGCCCGCCGGGCTAGATTCCGACCGCGAGAGGCACCAATTGGCGCACTTCATCGACTGGTTGCCAACGTTCATCGACATGGCGGACATCACCAACGTTGCCGGAGCGCGTCCGTTCGATGGTGCGTCAGTGCTTCCGCAGCTCCGAGGCGAAGTACCGGCAACCGCGCCGCAAAGATTCTGGCAGTTCAGCGGATATTCTCCGATCGGGACCAGCAACGCCGGAGTCCGTGATGGCGATTGGAAATTGGTACGCCCTGCTTTGCCGCTCTCCCCAGACGGCCCAGAAAATCAACGACTCGCTGACGAGTACGTGCTGATGGATATCGCCTACAAGTACGAGCAGGAACGCGTGCCGACGATTTTCGACTGGCCCGAACCGAAACGCGTCATCGACGATGCGCCGAACCCGCAACTCTTCAATCTCGCCGACGATCCGTTGGAGATGCGCGATCTCTGGGATCAGCACCCGCAGCGCGCATCCAAGATGTTGAACGATCTAGAGAACTGGTTCGACGAGGTGGAATCGGAGCGTCGTTCGATACCCGACGCCGAGAGAATCGGAGTGTAGTCAAAGCGTGAATTAACATTGATGGTGCTGATGCAACTGCGAAGTGTGCGCCTGATTGCCAACGTAGCTCAGTGGTAGAGCAGCAGTTTCGTAAACTGCAGGTCGTGGGTTCGATCCCCACCGTTGGCTCCACCGCCCGATCGACACCCGGCGTGTCGACTTCCTTTTCGGCGGTGCGACTGAACAACAATTCTGCCAGTGCTACACTTGCACCTACGTTGGAACGCGATTCCGCATCGCAATCGATGGAGAACATGATTTGAGCGACCAGTTGCTGATATCCGAGCAACCCGAACTGAGCAGTCCACTGATGATTGCCGCGTGGACGGGTTGGTCCGATGCTGGCGAATCGGCTACCCGCGCTCTGCACCATCTCACGCAGGAACTCGACACCACTAAGTTCGCCGAGATCGATGCCGAGGATTTTTACATCTTCACCGAAGAGCGGCCGTACGTCGAAAACGCGCCGGGTGGTGGACGTCAGCTCGTGTGGCCCAAGAACGAGTTCTTCTACCTGAAATCACGCAACGCTGCGCTTCCTGACGTGATCTTTCTGATCGGCACCGAACCGCACCTCAAGTGGCGCACCTACACGACGCTAGTGGCGGACGTCGCCCATGCGATGGGCGTCGAGATGCTGGTAACCGTCGGCGCTTTGCTAGACGAGGTCCCGCACACCCGCTCCGCCGTCGTCATGAGCACGACGGTCCACGATGATCTTGGTCCACGCTATCGCCATGTCAACTATTCGCGCCCAAACTACGAGGGACCGTCTGGCATGACGTCGGCGACGATTGACGCCTGTGCGCAGCGCGGCATCATGTCGGTTTCGATCTGGGGACACGCGCCGCGCTACCTGCAAGGCGCGCAGAACCCGGCGATCACTCTGGCGATAATCCGCGAGATCGAACGGTTCGCCAACATCTCTGTCGAGACCGAAGAGCTCGAAGACGAAGCCGAGGATTTCGCAACCCGCGTCGACTACGCGCTCCGCAACACTCCCAAAGCCGTCGAATACGTCCGCTCGCTTGAAGAGCGTTACGATTCGGAAATCGACGTTGCGTCCGATCCAGAACCGGCGGCGATGATCGATGAACTGGACGAGTTCTTGCGGACTCGAACAACTGACGACGATGACGACTCACGCGTCGCGGGCTGATCGTTACCAGAACGGCTCGCGACCTACGATTTCGCTAACACTGCAAACCGAGAAGACACCATGAAAAATGTGACATTGATCGGCGTCGGACAGATCGGCGCATCCATCGGGCTATGCCTTAGGACCGAACACGCGAAGAAATACCGCGTAGTCGGATACGATCCCGACCAGGACGTGCACGGGCGCGCCGAGAAGATGGGCGCGGTCGACAAAGCGGAGTGGAACCTTGATGTAGCGGTGCGCGACGCCGATATCGTCGTGCTTTCGCTTCCCGTCACGCGCTCCTACGACATGTTGGAGACGATAGCACCCTACCTCAGCGAAAACGCCACCGTCACCGATACATGCAGCACCAAGCGATCCATCCTGCGTTGGGCGGAAGACCTGTTGCCGGAACACGCTTCGTTTGTAGGCGGGCACCCGCTCGTCAAAGCCGACGCGACTGGGCGAGACGAACCTTCGCCCTATCTTTTCACGCACGCACCATACGCGATAATCCCGCATCCTCGAAGCCGATCGAGTGCCATCCGCGACGTGCAAGGGATCTGCGGCGACCTCGGTGCGCGCCCGCTTTTCATGGATCCGGACGAGCACGACAGCTTCTCAGCCGCCGTTGAGGGTGTGCCCGCATTTGTCGCCGCCGCCGCTCTCAATGCCGCCGCCAGTTCACCATCTTGGCACGAGATCAGCAAATTCGTCGGCAAGG
Source organism: Dehalococcoidia bacterium (assembly GCA_963662485.1). GTDB lineage: Bacteria > Chloroflexota > Dehalococcoidia > Lucifugimonadales > Lucifugimonadaceae > Bin127. The sequence continues at coordinate 1,877,210 of OY759581.1, forward strand.
ATTTCGTTTCGATGAGCCAGCCGATGGCGAATGACCCGGCATGGGTCAACGGCATGGCTTCGACCAATCGAGACATGTTGATCTACTGGATCGATCAGATCAACTCGCAGTTGGCCGGTATCAAACGAGTGCTCGAAAACGACGAAGAGGTCAGCGACCCGGAGGGCCCGCTCGCGGACCTGCTCGTAAACGCATGGGAGAACCGTCTGCGTCTCGATCTTGGCATTCAACCCTCACCGCCAACATCGCGGGAAGAGCCGGACCGGTTGCCGAGCAGCGGAGAAGCTACCGCGTCGATGCTCATGGGCGGATTCATCATGCGCGCGTTCCGCGGTTCTCGCGAGAAGAAAGACCCCACGAAATACGATCGCCGCAAGCTCTAGATTTCGCGGTCCTATCGACTTTGCAAGAGGTTGTCTGAAGATGGATTTAACCGTTAGCCGCCCCCGAAGGTTGGCTGGAGAGGTCGTCGCGCCGGGAGACAAGTCGGTCTCGCATCGCGCGGTGATGTTGAACTCGATCGCCGAAGGACGGGCGACTGTGCGTAACTTCTCGCCCGGCGACGACTGCACTTCGACGATGGTCATCATGCGCGCCCTGGGCGTCGAGATTGAACGCGCATCAGCGTCAGAAGACGCCGGCGACACTCTCGTCATAAACGGCGCGGGTGCTGACGGATTGCGCGAACCACAAGAAGTGCTCGACGCGGGCAACAGCGGCACTACGATGCGTCTTATGTCTGGCATCCTAGCCGGACGCGATTTCAAAGCCACCATGACGGGTGACCGTTCGTTGAATTCGCGTCCGATGGACCGCATCATCAAGCCATTGTCGATGATGGGTGCCGAAATTCGCGGGCGCGAGAACAATACCCTTGCACCGTTAGAGTTCGACGGCGGCAACCTCGCAGGAATCGACTACGATCTTCCCGTCGCGAGCGCGCAACTCAAATCTGCGATCCTGTTGGCTGGCATCCGCGCCGAAGGCAAGACCCGAATCTCACAACCCAGCGCATCGCGGGACCACACCGAGCGGATGTTGACCGCGATGGGTGCTGACATCAACGTGAACGGGATGGACGTAAAGGTTGGTCAATCCGAGATCAGCTGCGTCGATGTGGATGTCCCCGGCGACATCTCTAGCGCCGCTTTCTGGATCGTCGCGGGATTGATTCATCCGAACGCCGAAGTGGTTGTCAAAAACGTCGGCATCAATCCGACACGAGCTGGCGTCCTTACCGCGTTGCTTGACATGGGAGGAGATATCGAACTGGTTGACCAGCGTGAAGTCGCTGGCGAACCGGTCGCCGACATCGTCGCGCGGTCTAGCAATCTGCGAGGTACCGAACTCGCGGGCAGCATCATGCCGTTGCTAATGGACGAAGTGCCGGTGATCGCCGTCGCTGCCGCAATGGCGGAAGCAGAGACCGTGATCCGCGATGCCGAAGAATTGCGCGTCAAGGAGACGGACCGCATCAGCGCTACCGTTGACTGGCTCGTCGCCGCCGGTGTCGAAGCTGAAGCGCGGGATGATGGAATGGCGATCGTCGGATCAGGACGGATCGCTGGTGGCACTTACCAGAGCCAAGACGATCATCGGATCGCGATGGCGTTGGGAATCGCCGGAATGGTCGCCGATGGACCGATAAAGATCATTGACGCCGGTTGCGCGAGCATCTCTTACCCCGAATTCTGGGACGAGCTTCACTCTATAGGCGGCATCGTTGACTGACCGCGATCGTGCATCGCATCCCGATGACCCGAATCCGTTGGTTGTCGTCATATCAGGACCTTCGGGCGTGGGCAAAGACGCCCTCATCGAGCGTTTGTCAGGACGCGGTCTCAACTACCACTTTACCGTTACGGCTACGACACGCAACCCCCGACCCGGTGAACGCGAAGGCATCAACCATCATTTCTTGACCGTCGACGAGTTCCAAAATGCCATCGCGGATGACGAGCTATTGGAATGGGCCCGCGTTTACGGCAACTACTACGGGGTGCCGAAACAGCAGGTCCGCGATGCGTTGAACGATGGCAATCACGTTGTCATTAGGGTGGACTTACAGGGCGCACTCAGGATCAGAGAACTCGCACCGAACGCGCTGATGATCTTCATCCTGCCTCCCGACCTTGATGCGTTACGACAGCGAATTGAACGACGCGGCGTCAACAGCGAATCCGATATCGCCACCAGACTTGAGTCCGCCACTGCCGAGATTGATCAAGCGCACGCGTTCGATTATCAAGTGGTTAACCGCGAAGGAGCGTTGGACTCCGCTGTCTCAGAGGTGATCGGAATCGTAAACCGAGAATCCAAACGAGTTCCGCCGCGTGTTGTGAGTATCTGAACCTACACGAAAGGATTGCCGAATCTTGAAGATCGTAATCGCTCCCCAAGAGTTCAAAGAGAGCCTAACCGGCATCGAAATCGCCCGCGCGATGAAAGAAGGCGTCCTACGCGTCTGGCCCGATTGCGAAACGGATCTGGTGCCAGTCGCCGACGGTGGCGATGGGACGCTGCAATCGCTAGTTGATGCTTCCGACGGGGACATTCTGAGCGCGCAAGTGGAAGACCCGCTCGGACGTCCGATCGATGCTATTTGGGGGGCACTCGGCGACGGGCAAACCGCAGTCATCGAGATGGCGCGGTCATCGGGAATCGCGCTTTTGCAACCCGAAGAACGCGACCCGATGGTAACCAGCACCTACGGCGTCGGTCAGTTGATGTCATTGGCTCTAGATGCGGGATACCGCAATCTCATCATCGGCATCGGCGGCAGTGCCACCAACGACGGCGGCGCGGGAATGGCACAGGCCCTAGGCGCCAAATTGCTCGACTCCGTGGGCGATGAGCTCGCCAAAGGTGGTGGTGCACTCGCAGACCTTCACCATATCGACGTATCTGGTTTAGACCCTCGTATAGCCGACGCCAATATCGACGTGGCCTGCGACGTCAACAATCCGCTGTGCGGCGAGACCGGCGCATCGGCGATTTTCGGACCGCAAAAAGGCGCCGATGCCGCCACCGTGAGATTTCTCGATGACGCGTTGAATCGTTACGGCAATGTGCTTGAGCGTGATCTTGGACGCGCCGTCATGGAAGTTCCGGGCGCCGGCGCAGCGGGCGGACTCGGCGCTGGACTCATGGCATTCACCAACGCTGAACTGCGGCCCGGTGCCGATATCGTCATCGACGCGTTAGAGCTAGATGATCGCATCAAAGGCGCATCATTAGTGATTGTCGGTGAGGGACAAACCGACCGATCGACAGTTTTCAACAAAGCCCCCGTCGCGGTCGCGCAACGCGCCCAAGCGCAAGGCATACCGACGGTCGCGATTTCTGGCAGTCTCGGCGATGGATACGAGTTAGTGCACGATCACGGCATTGCCGCCGCGTTCAGCATCTTGGATTGCTGCATGTCCCTAGATGAAGCCATGTCCGAAACCGCAACACTGGTCACCAACGCCACCGAGCAGGTATGCCGATCATTGCAGGTGAACGTGGGTTAGGGAATTCGGAACACGCAACGACCGATTCGACCTATCTACGCGTGACTCGAAATCACTTCGATGGCTTAGGTGGCGGCGGAGGTGGCGGATTGCTGGGACGACGCGGCGTCCCAAAGTCCTTCCGTTCGGTAGAACTCGGCCTTTGCTGATTCATAGGCTTCTTCAGCGCACCTTTCATTCAATCGATGGTCAACGCCGATACCGACGCGGGTAACCCGATTCAGTCGTTTTTCCAACTCCGTTACACGCTCCGACGAATCTGAAGCGTCTTCGTCTCGCCATAGGGCTTTTAGTTCGATTGCGAGATCAGCACACTCCGATGCCGCGTGGTCCGCAAGCGTCGCTTTTTTCGAATAGTCAGCGAAAATCGCCCAGGTTACGCCGCCGGATACCGCGAGAAAGAGACCGGCTGAAATCCACGCATACCAATCGACGAGAAGGACAACCGCGGCGATAAACGAACATATCGTAACCGCAACGTTCAGATAGAAGTGAAGCCGTTGGTAGCGCGACCCGAGTCGCTCGTAGTATCGTGCGAGTCGTTCGGCGTCAAGGAGGGTGTACCAGATCTGGTCTCGCATGTTTTCCTCCGTTCGTCGAGTCGCGTACGCACCACGGAATCGGCAACCCTGCCTTTTTCTCGCTCTCGCGCAACCTTCGCGTGTCTAATGGTAACTTTACACCGTTTGCTAGAAACGTAATCGAATCCAGTGCCTTCAACGGCGTGGGCATCAAACATTGAGCGCGTGACGCACCGGAAACCCCGACCGTATTTCGCCCGATATATGGCGATAGTCAACCCACCAGCACGATGTGCGTTTCGACGGGTCCGTGGATGCCGTGGACGATCGTGGCTTCGATGTCGCCGGTGCGCGACGGGCCGGATATGAGGTTCATTCCGGCGTGCCGATCTCCGCTGTGAATGTCTACATGCTCAAGCAGGAACAATTCATCGAGGGATGGTAACACCTGGCCGCGTTGCATCACTGCGATGTGGACGGGGGGAGCGAGAGATACTAATCTGGAAACCCCTTTTTTGGGGTGAATGACTAGCGTGCCCGTCTCCGCAATCACGTAATCGCCGCCCGTTATCCCGACATCGGTCTGAAACACTTGCTTGCGGTACGATTCGCGCTGCTCCGCGCGCTCGGTTTCAGAGTTTGCGTCATCTAACTTCATGACATCGAGTTCGATTTCCGCACGTTCCAGCGCGCGATCGACCATCGCATCTGACAAAACCTCGTGATCAGATCGCATTGCGGCCGACGCCCCGATGTCGTAGCAGATTGCGGCAACGATGTCCCCAACATCCTCGATAGTCTCCGCTCGATGCACTTTCCAACCCGTGTTCGCTAGCGACTCGGCAGCTGATTCCAGCAATTGATCCGCGGATTCGTCAGCATCGATGCGCGCCGCGTCAGCCGCATCCTGCGCGGTGGCGAAATCGGGATATTGAACTGGCGAATAACCGGGATCGGACGGAATACCGTTCCGACCGAGAGCGGTGCTGACGCCAGCCAAAAACTCATTTCGATCCATCGTTAATTCCGTTGTTTTCGCGTTTCTTGGAGATGTGATCATTGGTCTGATCAATCTCTCGTCTTGCTTCGTTCAGCGAACCACTTCCCGAATGTTTTCGACGCTGGTGCGGGAAAGTCACGGCTGTCCGTCCAACCCGATATCGGCGGAGGCACTTTCTTTAGCCAACCTCCACGCTTGATCGGCGCCGTCGCGATGCGGCCCAAGCTCGAACCAGCTTCGAAACGCTTCCGACTCATCATCCCTTGCCGCCATGCTTTCCAAGTAAGTCGTTCGCCCATCCCAGACGCCTTTTGCGCCGGATCGGGTACGCCCTGCGCGGTCTGCGAGCGCAACTCCAACAGCATCCGAGGAATGTTTATCTTTACCGGACACGCATCGTGGCAGGCGCCGCACAGAGACGACGCGGCGGGTAGCTTCGCGCCGTCTTTGAGCCCGGTCAAGACTGGGGAAACTATGGAACCGATCGGTCCGGGGTAAACCCAGCCGTAGGAATGTCCACCGACTTTGCGGTAGACCGGACAGGAGTTCATGCAGGCGCCACATCGGATGCAGTTCAACGATTCGCGCAACGATGGGTCGCGCAGCAGGCGGTCCCGACCATTGTTCATGATGACCAGATGGAACTCTTCGGGCCCGTCCTCTTCGTCTTCGGCGCGCGGACCGTTAACCATCGTGACGTAGCACGAAATCCGCTGACCAGTCGCGGAACGGATCAGGATTCGCAACATTGCGCTGAGGTCCGCAGCGGACGGCACGAGTTTTTCCATGCCCATCGCTGCGACATGGATGCGAGGCATTGATGTCGCCATCCGTCCGTTGCCCTCATTCGTCACGAGGACTATCGAACCAGTTTCGGCGACGGCAAAGTTCGCGCCCGTAATCGACATATCGGCGCGTTGAAAAACCTCGCGCAGCATTTCCCGTGCCTGCTGGGTGAGTTCCTCTGCGGTTTCGCGACGTTCAGACTGTGATTCTTCCGCCAGTAATTCGGCGACTTGATCCTTGCTCTTGTGAATCGCGGGCGCGATGATGTGGTACGGAGCCTCGCCGGCCAGTTGAACGATGTACTCGCCGAGATCAGTTTCGACGACCTCAACTCCGTCGGACTCCAGAACGTGATTGAGTCCCATCTCTTCGGACACCATAGATTTGCTCTTGATGACCGTTTCGACGCCGTTTTTCTGCGCTATGGACCGAACGTAAGCATTGGCATCGGCAGCATCTTTGGCGAAGTAGACTTTGCCGCCGTTCTTCTCGACGTTCGTGGCGAGCATGTCCAGGTAGTAATCCAAATTGGCGATGGTGTGGTCTTTAATCGCCTTGCCTAGCTCTCGCTGCGCTTCCCAGTTCTCGGTATCGCCTGCCGCGGCCAGTCTGGCGCGATGAAAACCGTTGTAGACGACCTCATGCGCCTGTTGCAACCTGACGTCGGCGAGCGCCCGGGACGCTGAACTGCGGAACTCTTTGGTACTTGGCTTCATCTTTTCGCGGTCCGATGCAGATCCGATTTAGCGTCTAGAACCTCGGCGATGTGGGCTACTTGCACATCGGCGCCGCGCCGTCGCAGTCCGCCCTGCATGTGCATGATGCAACCCGTATCGCCAGCGATCAGCACGGACGCATCGGTTGCCATCACGTTGTCAAGTTTCTCGTCGAGCATCGCCGTTGAAACATCCGACATCTTGACCGAAAACGCGCCGCCAAATCCGCAACATACCTCGTCCCGCTCCATGGGCTTGAGTTCCAATCCATCCAAATTGTCCAAGAGGGATTGCGGTTGGTTGTCCACATGCAACTCGCGGAGCAGGTGGCAACAGCGATGGTACGTCGCTTCGATCTCGGTTTGAATCCCCAGATCTTCGACGCCAAGGACGTCAACCAGAAATTCAGAGAACTCATAGATGCGTTTCGAGAGCCGTTCGGCGCGTGCCAGATCGTCGGGATGGTCTCGAAAGAGGTCTTTGTAGAAATTACGAACCATAGCCACGCAGGAGCCAGATGGGCACACGATCGGACCGTCAGTCGCCTCGAAGATGTCCAAAAATCGCGCCGCAACCGGACGCGCTTCGTTTCGGAATCCACTATTGAACGCGGGTTGCCCGCAACATGTTTGATCCGTCGCGAATCTCACCCCGACGCCGAGCGATTCCAAGACATTGACGACGCTGATCCCAACCGACGGAACGAACTGGTCGACGAGGCAGGTGACAAACAGATTCACGTGCGTGGGTTTCGGCGCGCTCTCGTTCGATGGCATAACACATTCAGCATAAAACCAACGCAGTGGAATTAGGCTACTTTCGCACTGCTAAACTTGGATATGAGCGGGAATATGGTCGATTGAACGGGCATATCGCCGCATCGCCGGTGGTTACAGATAGCGAGGCAAATCAGTTGAACAACGGTCAGCGTCAAGACGTCACGGTAGTCGGTGCCGGTCTCATCGGGCTATCGACGGCTATGCAATTGTTGCAGCGCAAACCGGGATTGAAGGTAACGGTCATCGAGAAAGCCGACGGTCCCGGGTCCCAACAATCGGGTCACAACAGCGGCGTGATCCATTCCGGCATCTACTACAAACCCGGTTCGTTCAAAGCTAGGTTCTGCGTCGAAGGGCGCGCCAGCATGACGCAGTTTTGCCAAGAGAACGAGATCCCCGTATGGGAATGCGGCAAACTCATCGTGGCAACTAATCCCGCAGAGGAAGCGCGCCTCGATGACCTATTCGAACGCGGAACCAATAACGCTGTCGAAGGTCTGCGACTCGTCGATCGACAAGAGATGGGTGAGATCGAACCTTTCGTGGAAGGCACTAAAGCACTGTACGCCCCGAAAACCGGCATCGTCGATTACCGCAACGTCGCCAACGTCTATGCCGAAAAGGTGCGTTCGCTCGGCGGAAACATCGTTTACGACTCCGAGGTCAAAAGCATCAGCAACGGCGCGACTCGTTCAGATGGTGCCAACTACACGCTCGAAACGACATCCGGAGACATCGATACGAAGTACCTAGTGAACTGCGCCGGATTGCACTCCGATCTGGTTGCCGCGATGAGTGGCGTCAATCCGGGTCTCCGCATTATTCCGTTCCGCGGCGAGTATTACACGCTGGCGAAATCGAGCGCACACATGGTTAAGGGGCTCATCTATCCAGTGCCCGATCCCGCTTTCCCATTCTTGGGCGTGCACCTGACGCAGACGATGAAGGGCTGGGTCGAAGCGGGCCCCAACGCAGTATTGGCACTCAAGCGAGAGGGATACCGAAAACGCGACTTCTCATTCGCCGATTTCGGTCGAACCGTGGCGTTCCCGGGTTTCTGGAAGATGTCGATAAACAACTGGAAAGTCGGTTTGTGGGAGATGAACCGGTCGATGCGTAAAGGCGTCTTTCTGAAGAGCTTGCAAAAGCTGATGCCGACGCTCAAACGATCCGACCTCGCGCCAGGAGGTTCGGGAGTACGCGCCCAAGCGGTACATCGCGACGGCACTCTGCTTGACGATTTCCGCATCGACGAGAGCGCGACGGCGGTTCACGTCCTGAACGCGCCTTCGCCCGGCGCCACCTCTTCGCTCGTTATCGGCAACTACATCGCCGACAAAGCCGAGGCAGACTTCAATCTCTAGATCAGCGCGCCGACCAAGTACGCCGATCAGTTGCCGAGCATCAACATCTCTGCCGATTCGAGCGATTCCTTGACGCGCATCAGGAACTGAACCGCTTGAGCACCCTCGACTACTCGGTGGTCATACGTAACCGCCAAGTACATCATTGGGCGGATCGCGATCTCGCCGTCAACGACCATCGGACGGTCAACAATGTTGTGCATCCCGAGGATTCCCACCTGCGGCGGGTTCAGGATTGGAGTTGACATCATCGACCCGAAAACACCGCCGTTGGTGATCGTGAACGTGCCGCCAACGAGGTCTTCAAGTGCGAACGATCCGGTGCGCGCCTTGTCCGCGAAACCACGAATCTCACTCTCGATGTCCGCAAACGTTTTCTTGTCGGCATCCCGCACCACCGGCACCACCAAACCGTGATCGCCGGCAACAGCGATCCCGATGTCGTAGTACTCCTTGTAGACCAGTTCGTCACCGTCCAGTTCGGCATTAAGGACTGGGAATGCCCGTAATCCGTTCAGGACGGCTTTGACGAAGAATGACATGAAACCGAGTTTGACGCCGTGGGCATCCGCAAACGAATCGCCGAATTGTTGACGAATGCGGATCACATCAAACATATCGACCTCGTTGTAGGTCGTAGTCATCACCGCGTCGGCTTGCACTTGTGTCATCCGGCGTGCGGTGGTCAGTCGGCGGCGAGAAAGCCGCTCGCGTCGAACCGGTTTATCGACAACGATTTGCCTCAACTCTGATACCTGCTGATCGACCGCTGATTCTGGTGCAGGTGCCGTTTCTTCTACCTCGTTAGAATCTGCGGCGTCTTCAATTGCTACGTCTTCGATTACAGCTTCTTCGACGGGTTCTGTCGGCCCATCTTCGAGTTCAGCTTCAGCGGCGATGTCCTCAGAAACATCGTCTTCTGAAACCGTCTCGGATTCATCGACCGGTTCTGAAACCTCAACATCGTCGTCCAACTCCGGTGAATCTTCCGACGACGTTTCATCATCGTGAACGACGGCATCGCCGATCTCAACCTCTGCGACTGGCTCCGGAACCTCGTCTTCCAACTTTGTTGCAACCTCGTCAGACTCGCCATCATCAACGTCGGCAATTGCTTCGGACGCGTCTCCGTCGTCTTCCGATTCGGGGGCGATGTCCGCGAGCGCGTCATCGACGGCGTCGGTTGCGTCGTCAGTCTGGGTAACGTCGACCGTCTCGGAAACATCAGAGCCGGCGTCCGTATCGTCAATGGATTCTGTGACTCCCAATTCAGTCAATGCGGTTTGGGTTTCCGCATCAGAATCTTCGTCTTCGCTCACTTCCGCGGCAATTGCTGCTACCGGTTCTGTGTCAGCGACTTCCTCGCTTTCGACGCTCGAAGATTCGGCGGGAACTGCATCGTCGCCTTCTACAACCTCCAAGGTCCAAGAATCGGCTGCCGACTCCACCTGTACCGCGGGCGGAGCCAGTGTTGGAGCAGACTCGACGAAGGCACCGTAGTTGATTTCGACCAACCCGTCGCCTTCGTCCTCCACTGTGATTTCCTCGATTTCGACGATTGCGCCGTTGGGTTCCGCCGCAACTTCGGTTAGATAGATTGCATCATCATCTTCAACGTCTTGCGCTTCAACCTCGGGTTCCGGCTCCGATAAAGACTCGACGGCGACAACTTCAGATTGGAATTGGCAGAGCGATTCGCCGGGGCGCACCACGTCATCGATCTGCTTCAAGATTGCTCCGACTACACCATCCGACGCGGCGTTGATCTCTTGCACCGCCTTGTCCGTGTGGAGCTCGACGATTGGTTCGCCGGCGCGCACGGATTCGCCCTCTTGTTTGAACCATCGGCCGACCGATGCTTCAAATACCGATTCGCCAAAGTCTGGTGCTACGATCTCTTCCATCTGGAATCCATCCTGTGTTTGATTGTGTCGTTATCGGTTCAGGGTTCGCGGTTCAATCATCCGCTTCTAGCTTTAACGCAGTTCGGATTAGGCGGTCTTGTTGCCTGCGATGCAGCCAGTTAGACCCGGAAGCGGGGCTCGGACTGCGAGGCCGACCGATGTACTGAACGCCCGCTTTGATGATCGAGGCGAGTGGTGTCCTGACGAAGTCCCAAGCGCCGCGGTTCCGCGGCTCTTCCTGCAACCAGACAACATCTTCGTAGTTCGAGAACGATTCGAACGCCTCGGTGATCAGCTCCTCCGGGAACGGGTAGAGCTCTTCGATGACGATGATCCCGGTGTCTTTGACATCACCGATCCTTGGGTGTGTCGCCAAGTCAACAAAGACTTTCCCACTACACAAAACGACCCGCTTCACCGCGTCCGGTGCGGAATCCGAGAGCGTGAACCGGCGTATCGGGCGGAACTTGCCGTCTGTCAATTCAGCGGGTGAAGCGGCGGCCATCGGATGCCGCAACAGACTTTTCGGCGTCATCACGACCAATGGACGCGCCCGTTCCGCATCGCCGATCAACGCGGCTTGAGTCCTCAGCAGGTGGAAGTACTGCGCCGCGGTCGTCGGATTCGCTACGCGCATGTTGCCTCGCGACGCGAGGTCAAGGAAACGCTCCAAATGCGCGTGCGAGTGGTTAGGGCCCTGCCCTTCGTAACCGTGCGGTAGGAGCAGCACGAGATTTGATCGTTGACCCCACTTCTCCTGTGCCGAAACTATCATCTCGTCGATGATGCCTTGTGCGTTGTTGGCGAAATCGCCGAACTGTGCTTCCCATAAGACGAGGCTCGAATCGGAAAAAACGCTGTAACCGTGTTCGAAACCAACCGGTCCCGCTTCCGACAACGGGCTGTTGTAGACCGAGAACTTACCGTCGCCGACTGACATCAAGGGGCAGTACGTCTCGCCCGTCTTGACGTCCCAAACCGCGGCGTGGCGTTGACTAAACGTGCCGCGCGCGCTGTCCTGACCGGTCAGACGAACGCCGGTGCCCTCTTGCAAGAGTGCTCCGATGGCCAGAGATTCAGCATGTGCCCAGTCGATCGCGGGCTTGCTCTCGGTGATCGCTTCCCGCCGGCGAGAGAATACTCGACGGACCGTAGGATGCATTTCGAACCCTTCGGAAATAGTGTTGATCTGCTCGTTCAGTGATGTCAAAAACTCTGACGTCACCGATGTGTCCGGATAATCCTCTCCGTGCATCGGCTCCGGTTGCAAGCCGAGATCGGCTGGTGCTTGCCGCTGTGATGGCGAGCCGGCACTCTCGACCGATGCGTATGCCGTATTCAATGCGTCCGTGGTCGTCATGACGAAGCCGTCGACTTCATTCTGTGAAACAACCTCTTCTGCCAGCAGGCGATCCGCCCACAACTCGCGCAGGGTGGGATGATCGCCGATCATCGAGTACATCCGAGGTTGTGTGAACAACGGCTCGTCGTTCTCGTTGTGTCCGTGCCGACGGTAACCGACGAGGTCGATCACAAACTCTTTGCGGAACTTCAAGCGATACGTAACTGCCATCTTTGCGACCAACGCGCAAGCGACCAAGTCGTCGGCGTTGACGTGCACCACTGGGATTTCGTATCCCCGAGCAATGTCAGAGGAGTATTGACCGGAGTAGCTCTCTTGCGGTTCGGTGGTGAATCCGAGTTGGTTATTGGCTATAACGTGGATCGCGCCGCCGACGGTGTAACCGGAGAGGTTGACCAGATTAAGGGTTTCGGCGACGATGCCTTGTCCAGCGAATGCTGCGTCGCCGTGGATTAGCAGAGCCATCGCCTCAGAATGCGGGTCAACGTCGTTCTCGGACTCATCTTGGATGGATCGAACCGCGCCCAACACGACAGGGTTCACCATCTCCAAGTGGCTAGGATTTGGCAACAACCTCAATTGCACATCGATGTTGCCGTCGTGATTCACATCGACATCGGCGCGTGAACCCAAGTGGTATTTGACATCGGTCATCCATCCCGCCGCTTCCATCGCCGCGAGATGCGCGAATCGGCCTTCCAAGAATCCGGTCAGCAACGATTCGTAGGGCTGCTCCAAGATGTGAGCGAGTACGTTGAGGCGACCACGGTGCGGCATCCCCATGACGATCTGCTTGACGTTAAATGCCGAATGCAGGATGATCTGATCGATCAGCGGAACCAATGCCTCTAAACCTTCTAACCCGTACCAACGCTTGCCCGGAAATTTTGCATGTAGAAACCGCTCGAACCCTTCGACTTTGGTCAGCAACTCGAGCTGGTAGCGCCTCTGCGCGTCGCTCAGCGACTCAATCGCCGATTGGTTTTCGACCTGATCCTGTAACCAAAGGCGCTCTTCTACGCTGTGAATATGGTCCAGTTCGTAGCCGATCGTGCCACAGTAAGACCTTTTCAGTTCTTCAATCGCGGCACCGATGGTGGGGCGTGAATGCCAAGGGCGGATCTCATCGCTCGCATCGGCGAGGAGCGACGAGGATGCTGCCAACGTTTCTGGTGCTATACCGTAGCGTTCAGGGCGTAGATGATCGTCGTTGCGCGGCAATAGTCCCAACGGATCGATGTTCGCAGCGTGGTGCCCGTCTTCCCGGATGCCGCTTATCAACCGTTCGACCCGCACAATCTGATCGACTGAAACTTGATACTCAGATTCGGTCGTCTCTGGTTCTTCGCGTGTTTCCGATACGACGGTGATGGCGGATGCGACATCATCTTCCGCTGTTGCTTCATCATCGTCCTCATCGATCAGCACTTCAGAGTCGGCGTCCAACTCCTCGACATCTTCTTCGGTCAACTCTTCGACGAAATCCGTCGATTCATCTCCGTCTGACTCATCTTGAACCACATCGTCGGGGACCGCGCGATCCTCAACATCTACGTCGTCAACGGCATCTCCAATGTCAACATCGACCGCTTCTTCTGCAGGGTCATCCTCAGGTTCTGGAGACTGATCGGACGCAGAATCGACTGGATCAGGAGATTCGCCTTCCGTCGCGGCGACTGCATCTTCGTCCTCCGCCTCATATTCAATCCTCGCTTCCGAGACATCGTCCGTAACTGCGAAAGTGAGCCGTCCCGAAAAGTCGGGGTCGGTGAAGAGACCTCGGTATTCGAAATCCGCGTCGACCACACCGCTGGCGGCGACAGTGTCTGCGTCCGGCTCACCGTCCAAAATGTGCGCAGCGAGAGCCGCGTTGATGCCGCCGAAAACCCCGAGCAGCGTGTCCGATACCGCGTCTTCGCGTGTGCTTCGAGGTGTGTCGGTCATGCTCGGATCGTCAAACTGCGTGAACGGTCAGCCCTAGATGCGCCGACCTGATGCACGTCCATGACTCAATTTTGGCAGGTTGAACAGGTCGATTTCTACTAGAGACGGTTAATCACACCGAAAGGCGCGCGCCAGATTTGGCTTTTTGCTGGCAGAACTCAACGCATACGGCTGGGCGACTGCCAAAAGTCAGCGTTCGCGCCGAGCGTCTGTTTCAGACCGTCCGTCGCCGCGGAAAGCGCATCCGCTACACCATCGGGTAGGTCGTAGTCGAAACTCGGCGTGTTAAGCGCTACTTCGGCGGCGTTGCGCGCGCCGACTAAGAGACTCGAAACACCATCCTGCGCCAAAAGCCAAGCGAGCGAAATCTTCGCCGGGTGCTCACCCACCTCGTCGGCTATCTTCAACACCGAGGCGATTGTGGCGAATGTCTCTTCTTCGCAACCATCTTCCCCGTGTATCGACTGTTCGCGGTCTTTATGGAAATGGCGACTCCGCGAGAGCCCCGCCGGCACCTCGTCGGCGTTTGCGTATCGTCCCGTCAACAGTCCCTGCTGCAGAGGGCTGTAGCAGATGATGCCAACATCGTTGGCGACGCATGTCGGCTTGATAGCAAACTCCAAGGCGCGCCACAGCAGGTTGTACGGCAATTGATCCGTCACGATGGCGCCGCATTCCAAGATGTCGGTCAGATCGCGAACTGCGAAGTTGCACACGCCCAAAGCACGCACCTTGCCGCTGTCTTGGAGCTTTAGCAGCTCCGCCATCGTGTCGGCTATCGGTACATCGTGGTTCGGCCAGTGAATTTGATAAAGGTCGATGTAATCGGTGTTCAATCGTTTCAAACTGTTTTCGCATCGTTCCGCGATCACGTGCGGGTCCTGGTCCGTCCGCGTGAATTTCGTCGCGATAACTGCATCGCCACGCCGACCGGCGAGCGCGCGACCGAGCACTTCCTCCGAGTTCGAGTCGTCCGAATAACCCTCCGCGGTGTCGAAGAAGTTGACGCCACTATCGAGAGCCGCGTGCACTGCCGCGATCGAATCGTTGTCGTCTTGCGGGCCCCAAACCCTGCCGCCGGCGAACGGCCAGCATCCCAGTGCCATGCGAGAAACCTCGATATCAGTGTTTCCCAAGTTTGTGTATCGCATCGTTAACTCCTCGAACGGGTTGCGTTGCGCGGTTCTCGCCGCGACTTCCTGTCACGGTTTCGACTGTTTCATCGATTGGCGGGAGTGCAAGGGAGTCGAACCCTCCGCGCACACCGAAGGGCGCACGCCAGCGGATTTGAAGTCCGTGAGACCCACCGGGACCTATCCACTCCCGCGCTAATCTCAAACTTCGATGTTAAAGCCAAAACGTCGCGCTTGACGCAGTTACGCCCTGATGCAAAAGAAAAGGGCGGTCGCTTGGACCGCCCTTTTGGAACTGCTAAAGATCGCGACGCGTTAGGCGCTCGTTGCCAACACGCCTTGCAACTTGTCGGTCAAGACGGATTCCGGAACCGCACCGACGACCTGCTCCACCGGGCTGCCGCCGTTGAAGATCAAGAGAGTCGGGATGCTCCGAACGCCGTACTGGCCGGACAGTCCTGGGTTCTGGTCGACGTCTACTTTGGCGAACTTGACGACGCCATCGTAGTCATTTGCGAGTTTCTCCACGACCGGTGCCACCATCTTGCAGGGTCCGCACCATTCGGCCCAAAAATCGACGAGGACCGGAATGTCGGACGAAAGGACCTCGGATTGGAAATCGGCATCGTTGACATCGATAGGGTGTGCCATGCTTAGAGCTCCGTTTCTCTGCTGATGGGTTGGCTTCCCAGACTCCGCGCGACCCCACGAAAATTAACGGGCGCACTCTTCAGATTTTACTACCTTCGCGGTTGTCGCGATCTTTGGGCGACGATCTTGGTCGACCAAAATTCGCGTCGGAGAAAGCTCGTTCAAACGGCGGCTAATTCGCGATCAAGGACACGCGACACGACCTCGACGTTGACGGCACGCACATCCAGTGTCGGCACTGTCGGCGCCGGATCCGGATATTCGCACTCTTCCATGTACGTCGCCAGTTCTGCGAACAACGTAGTGCTGCCTACGCTACCCTTCAATCGTTCCGTCAGCGTTGCCGCACCTTCCACAATCAGTTCACCGTCGTAACCCTTGACTGCTACCGTGTCGCCTTCGGATACGCCGAGCGATTCGGCGTCGTCGGGATGCAGTTCGATCTGCTCTTCGCGGTCGATGACATTGAGGTAGTTGCGTTCGGACAACGTTGTTTGACGGTCCGGCTGGTGCAACACTCTGCCGGGTGCGAAGTACATCCCGTTGCTAGCGAACGGCTGGTAATCAGGTTTGGTGATCTCGAAATTCGGCTCGTGCCCCCTGCGCTCCATCGCAGCTTTGGTGACGACACCTCCAGATTCGAGCGCGTCGTGGCTGAGTCCTTCATAACCTGAGAAGGTAGAACAAATCTCGTCGAACACATCGCTCGGGGTAGTGAAATCGAACCCAGCGGCGTTCATGGCTTTCGCCAATCCGCGGAACATTTCCCAACCAGTGATTTCATCGAACCGAGGACCGCTCGCCTTGCGAACCAGTTGCACGCGAGATTCGAGATTCGTCATCGTTGAAGTCTGCTCAGAGAAAGGAGCCGCTGGGAAAACGATGTCCGCGCGCGACGTGATCTCGTTGTCGAATACCGAAGTGACGATCAAGGTTTCGAGGCTAGACAGTGCCGCGCCGACGTCTCCGAGTTGTCGCGCGTTGTGGTTGATGCCATCTGCCAACACGATCGCGGCTTTGATTTCGCCGCTCCGCATCCCGTCGAAGATCTCGCGGATGCCTCGTGGTTCAAGTTCAGGCAGGTTGCATCCCCAGACCTCGCTCAATCGATTTGCTACGTCTGAGTTCAAGGAAATCGGACGACACCCTACCTGTTCGGAGCCTCTGGTGTTGGCACCGAAATACAACGGGTAAACTCCTTGACCCGGACCATCGGCGGTACCGTTCAGCAGTCGGAGGTTCATCACCGCGTCGACCAGTGCGTCGTGTCGCACTTTAGGTACCGTGTCCGCGCCAAGCAGTACCGCCATCTCGCGATGGCTGGCAAGCGCGGCGGCAGCCTCGGCGAATTCGTCAACGTCGATTTCGCAGTACTGCGCGATGCGACCAAGGTCGTAGTCCCACAGCGCGGCTTTGAAGTCTTCGGAGTTATCGGTGTGTTCGCGGATGTAATCACCCTGTTCAAGCGTCGCGTCGAACACCGCGCGCACGACGCCCATCACTGCCATGTGCGCGGTCCCGATGCGCGGACGAAGCCAGACGTCTGCGTAACGCGTTAGTTCCGTCTCGCGTTGGTCAATCACGACGATCTTTGCGCCGCGTTTCGCGGCCTTCTTGACCGGTACCGCTAGAACATTTTGATCTTCGGTAGGATTGCCGGAGACTACAAGAACGGAGTTCGAGTTTTCGATGTCCCAAATCGGCTTGGTCGTGTGCTCCATATCCCAACGTTCAGCCAGGTGAGCGGTCAGGTCATCGATGAAGTTGTGGGCGCTATCGACGTTGTTCGTCTTCACGACCGTGCGGGCGAACTTCTGGGCAACGTAGTTGTCCTCATTGCTCCCGCGCGGCGACGCGACGACCGCGATTTCATGCGGTTCATACTTCGACAACGCTTCCGCGGCGGTGGCAAATGCATCGTCCAATGTGGCGTTGGTAAGGATGCCGTTCTTGCGGAAATAGGGGCGCTTCAGCCGTGAACGGTGGTTCGGGTAGTCGTAACCGAACTTGCCTTTGAAACATGCCTGACCAAGGTTCGGCGCGCCGTTAACATCGCCGCGGAAACGAATGACCTTGTCGAATTGGTTTACCTCGGCGATCATCTGACAGCCGACCGCGCAATTCGTGCAGGTCGTTGTGACTTGCCGACTTGCCTTCTCCCACTTGTATTCGCGCTCAACCAACGCGCCGGTCGGACACACATCGATGCATGCGCCGCAAAATTCGCAACCCGACTCCATCAGAGATGTGCCGTGCGAGGTACCGACGAGCGAGACACCGGACCGCGAAACGAGCGTCAACGCCGTATCGCCACGCACCTCGTCGCAGACGCGAACGCAACGGGCACAGACGATGCAGAGGTTGTAGTCGCGATCGTAGAGCGGATCATCAGCGTGGATCGGAAGATCGCGGCGGTTGTAGTTCAACGGCGTTCGCAGATCAAGCTCAACGGAGCGAACCGTGTCTTTGAGTTCGCATCGCTCGTTCTTGGGGCAGATCGTGCAGCGATCCGTAACATCAACGTGGCGTTGGCAAACGTCCTGAGGTCCACACAACTCGATACGATGGCACGTTAAGCAGCCGTGCGGATGCTCCGACATCAGGAGCTCAATGATGCCGCGACGCAACTCGCTGACCGATTCGTTCTTGGTCTCTACGACCATGTCCGGCATCGGGTTAGCGGTGCACGATGCCAACGTCATCTTCCGCCCATTCGCCTCGGTGTCGACGACGCAGGTACGACATGCACCGTAGGGCTTCATGTTCGGAAAGTAGCAGAGATACGGGATATAGATGCCGGCGTCTAACGCGGCTTGCAGTATCGTCTGACCGGGGACCGCTTCAATCTCCGTGCCGTCAATGGTGAACTTGATTGGATCGGGCATGATTACTTTCGCCGTTTACTTGCTGAACAAAGTTTTATGGACGCGTCCGACTCGGCAAGATCATCGAACCGTCGCCGAACGGGCCGGACTTTTCAAGCTCGCCGTTGAATCGCTTTTCGAACTCGTCGCCGAAGTAGTTGATCGCTGAAGAGATCGGGTTGTAACCGAGTTGCCCGTGACCGCACAGCGAGCCGATCTTCATGTTGTTACCCACCGTCTCGAGCAACTGCATATCGCCCGGCTTCGCTTCGTTTTTGCACATCCTGTCAAGGACGTCCAGCATGTGGGTGTTGCCCAATCGACACGGGAAGCACTTGCCGCAAGACTCGAACTGGTTGAACGCGACGAGGTTGCGGATCAAGTCAACGACATCGGTCGATTCGTCTCCGACGATGATGCCACCTGAACCCAATATCGCGCCGGACTTCGCCATCGCGTCGAAGTCAATCTCAGTGTCGAACGCTTCCTCACCCATCACACCACCTAGCGGACCACCGGTCTGCAAGACTTTGATGCGTTCAGAACCGTCCGCCACGCCGCCACCGATTTCTTCTAACACCTGCCGGATCGTCAATCCCATCGCAACTTCGTACATGCCCGGACGCTTGATGTGGCCGGTAAGGCATACCAACGCAGTCCCGGATGACGACTCGGTGCCGATCCGTTTGAATTCGTCGCCACCCGCGGCGACGATGTCTGGAACATAAGACAGCGTCTTGACGTTATTGATGTTGGTTGGCTTCTGGAAGAGTCCGGCTTGAGCCGGGAACGGAGGTTTGTAACGAGGCGTAGACCTCTTGCCCTCAATCGCCTCCATCATAGCCGTCTCCTCGCCCGCGACGTAGGAGTCTCCGGTCAAAGAGACTTCCATGTCGAACGAGAATTCGGAACCGAGAATGTTCTCGCCTAGCAATCCGTGTTCGTATGCCTGATCAATCGCGTTACGCGTCGCTTCGATCGGGATTTCGTGCCCTTGACGTATGAATACGACGCCATGAGTCGAGTTCGTCGCAAATCCGTTGAGGATCAAGCCTTCGATCAAGCGATGCGGATCGCTCTCCAAGATGCCCTTGTCGTTGAACGCTCCGGGGTCGCCCTCCTCGCAGTTGCATAGGACGTATTTGACTGGTGCTTTGCTCGGCGCGAGGAAAGACCACTTCAATCCGGTGGGGAACGCGGCGCCGCCTCGTCCGCGCAGTCCCGATGTCTTCACCTCTTCCAAAACCTCTTCCGACGACATCGACAACACCGCTTTGTTGAGCGCCGAGTAACCATCGTTCGCGATGTAATGGAAGATGTCGTTCGGATCGATGTTGCCGAAATTCGCGGTCAGCAGTTTGGTCTGGCTCGCGTTGGCGGGCAACTTGTCCCAATTCTGGAGGTCCGACACGTAGTCATCGGCAGGTCCAGAGTACGCGTATGCCGATTCGTGCAACGGGTGGTTTTCTCGACCGTCCACGTAATGAGCGACGATGTCCGGCACCATCGCGGGCGTCACGTTGGCATGAAATACCCGGTTTGTGCCCGGAACAGTGACGTCGACGACGGGTTCGAGGTACATCAACCCATGCGCGCCAACCATCGAGACGTTGATCTGGTCACTGCCCTCCGGACCGAAAGCTCGCAAGGCTTCAAAGACTGCATCCGCTCCTGCAGCCTGCCCTGATGCACCGTATCCGACACGCACCCACGGCTTCTCGCCGTTGGTCAGGCTTTCCCAGCGTTGGATCGCTTCCGCGCGCAGCAATGCGTACTGAGTCTGTTGACTCATCGCGACCGCGTAGGTGTCCACAGGTGCTTCAGTGCGCGATACCATTGTCGAGCTCCTGCTGGAGGTTTGAAATGTAGTCTCGTGCCGATTCCGGGCTCGCTTGACCTGACAAAACATGGTCGCGGGCGATGACCGGGGCCTGCGCGCACGCACCTAGACAGGTGCTGTATCGCAACGTGATCTTGCCGTCGGCGCTGGTTTCTTCTGAATCGACGCCCAACTCATCTTGCACCGCATCCAGCACCTTCTGCGCGCCCATCAGGTGGCAAGTCGGACCCCAACATACATCTACGGTGGTCAAGCCGGGCGGCGTGAAGCGAAAGTTGGTGTAAAACGAAGCGACGCTCCACACGTCGTTGATCGTGGCATCGCAGAAAATCGCCGTCTCTTCGATCGCTTCATCCGGGATGTAGTGCAATTCGTCTTGGACTGCCAACAACGACGAAAGCACGGTCACACTCGGTGCACGGTCCTTGCCGGCGGTCTGTGCATCAAGCGCGCCACGGATGCGCTCGCGCAAAGCCGGCCGGCTTTTTTGTTGCGTCGTCGTCAATCTTTCACCAGCATCTTGGACAGAACAATCAGATGCGGCGTCGCGCCGTTGCGACACCTTCGCGCTCTAGATGGAATCGTAACAGAGCATACGACAACTCGGCATAGTCGATGCCGCGCGGTGTCAACTACCCGAACCTTCCGCCTCAGCCGCCGCCATGTCGCGCGTAGTATCTCGCCGCATCGTCGGCATCATCACCACCTGCTCGACAATCGTCCTTTGCGGCATCGCGGCACATAGGAACACGGCTTGAGCGATGTCCTCCGCCTGCATCATCGTCGAACGATCATCGGCATCAGGCGGGCGCGGGCGATTTTCAAGGATCGGAGTGTCTACTTCGCCCGGCATGATGGCACAGGCGCGCACGCCGTGTTTCGCGAGTTCGGTGTTCATGCCGCGAACCATGTTCAGCGAAGCCGCTTTTGCCGCGCTGTACGGTGCGCCACCCATCAGTCCGGGGTTCAGCGCGGCGAGCGACGAAACCGTTATCACTGTGCCTTCTCCCCGCTCGACCATGTTCCCGACAACCGATTGCGTCAATCGGTACACGCCTTCGACGTTGACTTTGAAGACCGAATCCCACTCTTCGGGTCCGACGTAGCGAATAGACCTGACGCGGCTGCTGTGTCCGGCGTTATTGACGAGGATGTTGACTTTGCCGAACCGCTCAAGGCTCCAACGCCCCAACTCCGCGGCGGCTTCGCCGTCCTCCAAATCCGTCGGGCGAACTTCGACCTCCACGCCGTGCGAACGCGCCGCATCGGCGACCTCGTCCAACGGTGCTCGGCGGCGTCCGGCGAGTACCAGCGCGGAACCCGCCTCGGCGAACATGTTCGCGGCAGACTTGCCGATGCCGGTACCGGCACCAGTGATGATTGAAACCTTGCCGTCTAACAAGCCCATTCGGTTGCTCTCCTGTTTCGATCTAACTGGATCGTTCACCAATCACGCATATAGGTTAACTGAGGACCATGCCCGTCTCTTCATAGTTCGGCACTCAATTTGACCGCCAGTCGGTCCATGCCGTTGCGGAGTCGTAGAGCATCATCTCCGCCACCTCACGTCCCATGCGGATCGAGTAATTCGTGCCGCGATCTTCCGGGTAGATCTGCGTTGTGTTGGCCAGGTAGACCCGCTCGAACGGCGTCCGATGCGATGGTTTCGCGACACCGTAGTTGGTGCCGATGATTGGTTGCGCCGCGCTGACCGCGTTGTAATGCACTTCCTTGATCCATGACTCGTCGAAACCCGGGTTGAACTTACGCAGATGGTTGGCGTAAAGGTCTACCAGAGCGTCGGGCGGAAGATTGAAGAGTTCATCTCGACGGTGCAGGTAGTTCGTGAGATAGACGACATGCCGATCGTTGTACCACTCTTTGGGCAACATGTTCGTGTGCTCGATGATCCCAAGAAACGGCACATCGTCGGAAGCGATGTTCATCCAGTAGTAATCGGTCAACTGGCGGTCCAATTCCAATATCACGACCACCGCGGCGAGGTACTGAACGGATTCGAGACGATTGAGATAGCCGGACGGCAGGTCTCGCATCAACTCCGGCATCGTGAACGAAGGGACGGTCGATAGAACCGCGTCGAACTTCTCGATTTTCGTTTCGCCATCGGTGGTCGACTCGACGCCGACGAGACCGGATTCATCTTTGGGCAGGATCCGATTGACCGGATTTTCGAGACGCAATTCACCTCGCGCACCGTCAATCTTCGCTACCAGAGCATCGAAAACCACATCGAAACTGCCGGTCGGATATCCGAGCACCTCTTTTGCGAGCAATCCCTCGCGTGAAGCGAATCGGGTCTGGATTTTCGACCAGAACCACGGCATCCCTACCTCGCCGTAGAATCGCCCGAACTTACCGCGCAGAAGCGGATTCCACAACACGTCGTAAGCATCACCGCCCAGTTTTTCGCTCAACCACTGGTCCGCCGTGTACGGCTCGAGGCTTTCCCAATTCTTGATGCGCTGGACGCGCAGAGTGAAAAGACCCATGCGGACTCTTTCCCAAATCGGGATCGCGCTGAAACGCAACAGATCGAACGCCGTCGTCGTGCGATGCAAACCGCCGTCGACATAGGTGCCGACGTTCGACGGGTACCACTCCATCGCGTCACTGATTCCCAATTCGTCCATCAAATCAAGGATCGCCCGGTCATTGGTGAAGAGATGATGGTAGCCGCGCTCTAACGGATGCCCGCCGACGGGAATCGTGGATGCTTGACCACCGATAAATGGTGCCGACTCGTAAACCACGACCTCGTGTCCAGCCAGTGTGAGGTCGTACGCCGCGGCGAGACCAGCGGCGCCGGCGCCAACGATACCAAATTTCATGGATTAATCTCCGCCCTGCGTTCGTTCGGCGCCTGACTTGCCGTATCGTCTTCGTCCGCGTCAGAACGCGACGCCCGCGCACCTTTAGCGAGGTTTGCTAACGACGTCTTGTCGATCAGCAGCAAAACCGCGCCGGCAATGGTGACGGGGCCCCAAAGCACGACGTGAACCGTAACGGCGTAGACCGCCGCCACATCGGCATCTACACCAAGTGCCGTGAGCGCAACCGCGCCGAAGAAATCGAACGGTCCCCAACTACCCGCGCTTGAAGGCAACACCCCAGCCAAGTTCGCGGCGGTACCGAACGCTACGATCGCGGCGATGAATTGAAGTTGACTATCGAATACGCTGCGAATATCGAAGCCAAGCGCGATGACGTAGTACATGCCGATCTCCGCGATCCACACCGGCAGCGAAAGCGCGACGACGTTGATTAGTCCCCTCCACGTTCGCACCGCGGTCAATCCGGCGATCAGGTTCATCGCGGTATCAATGACGCGCGACCTTAACGGCGGACCGATCGGGCGCAGCAACAGATCCAGAATCCATCGAATCTGATCCGGTGACACGATTACGACAAATGCAACTGCTCCGAAAACGACGATGAACGGCAGCAACGCGCCGAGCGACAACACCAGCAACCCGCCGGGTACATCCTCCGCGATGGTGTCGACTGCCGATCCTACGCCGATCGCGCCAACCACGCCGGCTACCGCGACCAACAGCAGCAACGCGATAACGTCCGAAGCGCGCTCCAGAGCGACAGTCCCGAACGCTGCGAAGGTGCTTATGCCCTCGCGCAAGGTCAGGTAGTAGGCGCGCATCAATTCGCCGATCCGAACCGGTATCAGGTTGTTCGCCATGTAGCCCACGACGACGACCGGGAACAGTGGGCGTTTAGTCTCGCCGTAACCGAGCGGTGTCAAAAGATACCGCCAACGAACCGTCCGGAACCACAGCGCCAATACGTATAGCAGGAGCGCTGGAGCGGTGTACGCGTAGTTGGCGGATTCCAAGACATGGCCGACTTTTGAGAAATCGACGAAAAACACCGCCATGACCCCGAGAAAGGCGGCACTCCCGAGTAGGCCTAGCCAAAATGCGCGGTTCTTGATCAAATTACGAAACCATCAACGGTGTTGCAACCGCGCGTGGTGGACATCCGTCATCTCAACGGTGCGGACGGGGTGTCGTCCCGGAAGTAGACGTAGGAATCGATGTAACCCATGTCGCGGGATAGCTTGCGGTGGAACCAGAAATCGGCGATCGGTCGGAGCAGCTCTCGGTTGGTGATGCCGTTCCAGACGTCGCCCGGCGTCTTGTCCTTGTAGACCTCCGGGAACCACCATCGGTGGATCATGTGCCGACTCTCCCCGAACGACTCGGGTAGAGTGTCGCGGACGTTGTCGTGGTTTCTCGAATTGATAACCGCGATGGTGCGCGAATCGCCGACCTCGGAACCCTCGCCCTCCAAGCTGATGTAGCCGATGTTTTCAAAATCTCGCAAGTACCAGCTCCAGGGCCAAGCGAAGCCATCCCGAGTGTCGATCGCGACGCTGAACTCGCTCTTGTCCCAAGCCAAATCACGAGCCACCTCAATCTCGTGCGCGGTATCGTGCAGGTCCGGTGTCGTCTGGGTGTAGACCAACATCTCTTTAGCGATGTCGCCGTGTTTGTAGACCGCGACCAACGACGCTCGCACTGTGAACGCGAGCATCACCACGACCAGTGCAACGGCAACAATGCTTAGCACCTGTCTGAACCCGTTCGACATCCCAGATTGAATCAGTATCAAGAGCGCAACGCCCAGGAACGCGATTAAAGCCCAGAGTTCGAAGAACTGGCTCAAGTCCCGCGAGTTCGAGATATCGAAGTTGTCGTAAAACTCGAAAAACACCAGACGATAAAGCGCCGTCAAGACCAAGGGCAAGAGTGCGAACGCCATCCAACCCCGGCGGAACCAGACGTAACGCCAATCAATCCATTCGATCAATCTGCCGAGGCTATGCCCGGCGACGAAGATGAACGGCACCGTCAACTGCGCCATCAACCAAGGCATCTTCTCCCCTGCGACCGATAGCGCGAGGAACGTCGCGAACGCCCAGAACAGCATGAACTGCACCAAGCGCGAGGTGTTGAGCGTCAACGGGATCAAAAGCAACGTGATGCAAGCCACGATCAGGAAAGGCAGGATCAGAAATGGTGATGCCGGGGCGACTTTCCCGTAATAGAGCGAGTACATCAATGCCGTGCAGATGCCGAAACTTACCACGCTGATCGCCACCAGTCCGATCGATCGCCATCCGCTCCGTATCGAGTAGTAAATCGCCACCGCGAACGTCGTCAGCATCGGCAGGAATTCGTAGACCGAACCCAAAACGAAGTAGTAATACCAAGGTTGATCGCCGCGCCGAACGTCCTGTTGCGCCAACCAGTAGCCGAGCGATTGCCAAACGCCGGTTATCACGCCCGGATAGTGACTTCCGAAGTTCGTCATCACCACCGCGTAGATCGCCCAGAAGATCGCCAACGCGACCCAGAACCGTCGCCAGTTCCACCATGCGCCGACGACAACGGCAGCCGCGAAGATCGTCAAAGTCACGATCGCGGCGACCGCGGTTGAGACCGCGCCGTCCGGGGCACCGGTCGGTACTCCTGGAGTTCCTTCAACCGCCGCAAGAGTCAACCCGAAGAGGTCTTGGAACAACGCAATTCCGGGTGCGAAAAACGGCGCCGTCAGACACGCCAGCAAGACCAGCAAATGCCCTGCCGGACTGATCTCGCTCAGTTTCATGTTTCCCAACAAGATTTCGCGGATCTCGTATCGAGTGATCCAAGCGAAGTACGCCGCGAATATGACGGCAAAGATGTACGCAGATTCTTTGGTCGCCATTGATAGCGCGATCAATGCCGCCGAGATGTAGAACCAGCGGTACCGCCGTTCTTCGATGTATCGCCACATCGCCACGACGAGCAAACCGATGAAGAGTGCCATCAAGATGTCGTTGCGCGCGAACCTCGAGAAGTAGAACAATGCCGGCGAGAAGGTCAGCATCACCGATGTCAGCAACGCGCCGGTATCGCCCAGCTGCTTTCGCATCAACAACGGCACGAGGATCAATCCTGACCCGAACAGAACCATGCCGAGTCGCATCGTGAATTCGGAATCGCCGAAAAGGAAGAACATCGCGGCGATCAACTCGAACAGGAACATGCCGTGCGTCAGCGGCGAATGCTCGTATTCGTTGCCGATCGAAATCTGGTAACCGAAGTAGCCGTGTAAACTCTCGTCGTGGTGCACCGCTTGATCGCCGAGACGCACCAGACGCATGCCGAGCCCGACCAGAAACAGCGTCGCGTAGATCGCGTACTGAATCCTCGGGTTCAGCGCGAATGCCGTGGCGACTTCAGCAGTCGCCGTGGCGGCGCGGCTTGGTGCCGTCCAAGCGCCATGAACCCACATCGCCCGCGAACTTTCCCTTGATTCCGGCTCTGACGCGTCGCGCATCGGCGCATCGCTTACCGGTCGATTATGTGCCGAGTCCAAGCCTATTCTCCCAAGGCGAAGATGATCACTTTTTCGTTCTCGAATGCACGGCGACCGATGGAATCGAATTTCGACGCATCCAATCCAGTATATTTCGCACGCTCATTAGGACTGACCACGACATAGTCCGCGCTGTAGAGTTCTATCAAACCGAGTGTCTCGGCATCATCGCGACTGGTGAATATACGCTCAATGTCCTGTTCGCGATTTACCCACCACTCATCGCCTCCTCGCCACTGGCTCTGATGTGTGGTCCAACCGAGAATTGCGGGGCGGCCCGTGAAACCTGAGTAACGTCCGAATTGACTGTAGCTGCTGCCCGGCGCCTCTACCAGAACATCGTCGTTGCCGACGTTGCGCCGGATCCACTCCAAAGCCTCGGGAACTCCGGACGCGGTGTCTCCAAGGAACGCGATCCCATCCAAAGTGAACTCTGTGCCCGATTCCGATGACTTACCGGCGAGCGCAGCGGGGGCGTAGTAGAGCGAGACTGCCAAAACCGCCGTCGCGGCGAACGCGCCGAATGCACTCACGTATCGATGCACGCCAGTCAATGAGGGATGATTTCGTATCCACAGAAATGCGGCGTAACCGCCTGCCACCGCGAAGAATATCCACACCTGGTAGTAGAACTTGAAGACCGTATTGTGGCGACTTGCGAAGAAGTCGTGCAACCGGAACAGCTCGGCGATGTAAAGCAACAGAGACGAAATCGTCAGGATCAACAGCACGATCTGGACGCCATCGTCCGCGCCGCGTGCCCCGCGCCGATAGGTGGCAACGAAGAACGCCACGAAAACCACACCGAGCATCGCCGACAACGGCAATCTGGTGATTGCATCAAACCAACCCGCGTTGTCGTTGAACATGTAGTGACTCGACGCCCACGCAACGTAGAAGAAGGCGATCGTGCCAATGGACATCAACCACGGCATCTTCTCGCTCCTTGGATCGTCGGCGGTCATCGCGGCAAGCAAGCCGCGGATCAAAGAAATCTCGCGTGCCATGATTGGGCGGATCATCGCGGAAAGTGAATCTCGGATCGATGAAATCTCGCGCGCCATGATCGGGCGGATGATCGCACCGATGATCACCGCACACACCAGAATCAGTCCACCCCAAACCGTCAGGAAATGGATCGGCCGCGTTGCGTACTTCGTGGGTATCAGCGGCGGAAACTGAACCTGACTTTGCATGGTGACAAAGTAGAAGTTCGAGAAATACGCAGCACCGACGATTATCAACGTGACGGTGAACGGAACCGCCGACCGTATCGCCCGTAAGTGCTCCCTACCGTTTTCACGATACGACTTGGAATAGACAACCCCGCCGAGCGCGAACAGCATCCAGCCCATGTCCCAGGTGTTGATGAAACCTGTCGATCCAATCAGCAGGATCAAAGTCAGAACCGTCACCGGTTGATGACGGAACCAACCAAATCCCCATCGGCGACGCGAGAACGCGATGTTGGCGATCATCGCCAAGGTTGTCAGCACGAACGGGATCGACATCAAGTGAGGGTGCAGATCGCCCAGCATCAGACTGAAGTAAGGAAACTCTTGGATGGTGAAATCGAGCTCTGTCCCGTCGGGCGAGAATCGATTGATAACGCGCGACGACGCCCACCACCACCACCATCCACCCGGTCGCCAACCCGCGCCCGGATCGGTTAAATCGACGCCTTTGATTGCGAGCCATTCATAAAACCCTTCCGTCCCGATGCCCGCGAACGATAGCAGTTCCCACATGCCGTTGAGGTTGGAGATCAGGAGCAACAGCACTACGGATAACAAACCCGCGACGAGCATCTGCACCGAAGTCGCCCCGTCGCGTCGCACTAAGTTCGACACCAGCGAATAGACCGCCGCTGCCGCCAGCGCGGCGATTGTCGCGATCGACAGGTTGTATGCGATGCTAGGTTGGACGTCCGACATTTGAGCGATGCCGCCAAACATCCAGTAGCCGAAGTAGTAGTACGCGATTGGTTGTCCGCTCAACCAAAGGTCGTTCGGCGGCGCGTTTTCGGCACCGACAACCGCGTTCAGCATCATCAGGTCCATCGGCTGCTCGGTGTGCGAAACGTCGGGGTCCATCGCCTTTACAACCGCGAAGACCGCGAAAAACGAGATAAACACAATCTCGGTCGCCAGAATTTGGAGCCAACGACGTTTGATGAACCGGAAGAACTCGTTTCGTTTCCGCATCATCACCCAAGTCCAACCCGCGACCGCCAGCAGCAAAGCTATCGTCCACCACGTCCATCCGGCATTGGGGATCACCTTCACAAGGCTCAGAAACCAAACCAAGGCGCCAATCGTTAACAATCCAAGCGGACGCGCGACACCGACGCCCCGATCCATGAGGTTCGGGAGCGCGAGGTAGGCGATCGGAAAGAGCGCGATACCGACGAGGTAGACGGTCAGTATCCAGAAAATCGCTTCGTTCATGACCTCGGGAACGTAGATTTAATCAACTTCTGAACGAGGCATCACGGCGCTGATACGAGATTGCCAAACACCCAGTGTCGTTCACGCTTTCGGTAGGATCGACTCCGCAAACTCGCGCGCGTCAAACGGTGCCAAATCCTCGATCCCTTCACCAGTGCCGATGTATCTCACCGGCAACCCCATCTCGCCGCGGATCGCGAGAATCACGCCCCCCTTGGCGGTGCTGTCAAGTTTCGTCAACATCACGCCATCGCAGCCGACCGCATCGGTAAACTCTTTGGCCTGATTGACACCGTTCTGCCCCGTGTTGCCATCGATAACCAACATTACGTGCGGTTCGAATTCGGCGTCGTGCCGATCGAGAATACGGCGTATCTTCTTGAGCTCTTCCATCAGGTTGTGAGATGTGTGCAGACGTCCGGCAGTATCGATTACGACAAAATCGGCACCCCTAGATTTAGCCGCGCCGAGTGCGTCGTAAACCACCGAACCGGGGTCCGCGCCGGCGACCGACGAAACGAACATCGAACCCGTCCTATCCGCCCAAGTTTCGAGTTGGGAGATCGCGCCGGCCCGAAAGGTATCCGCGGCGGCGATCAAAGGCACTCGGCCTTGCGCTTTGGCGGCACTTGCCAACTTGGCGATGCTCGTCGTTTTCCCGGAGCCGTTGACTCCCACCATCATCACCGCAACCGGTCGGTCTTCTGCGTACGCAACCGCAGACCCGTCATCATTCAAGGTCTCTGCGATTTCAGCGCGCAGCAGTTCGTAAACCGCGTCTGGCGTGCGCGCGCCTCGCCAGCGCGCCTCTTCCTGCACCTTCTCCACGAGCTGCAACGACGTCGCCACGCCGACATCCGAGACGATCAATGCCTCTTCCAGCTCTTCCCAAAATTCATCATCGACTTGAGAACGGCTGAAAACACCACCGACGATGTTCGTCCACGACCGACGGGTTGCGGCGGCGGAATCCGCAGTCTTCTTGCCCCTGCCGAACAGTCGCAACATCGTCGCGGTAACCGGAGACCCTAATCGGTCCGTTTGAAGATCAGCTGACGGCGTTTGGGGACCTGAGATCGGCGTAACCCGATCTGACTCAACCATCCGCCGACGCGTTTGAAACTCAGTTGAACCGAACCTCGACGCGTCCCGACGCGATCATCGCCGCGAGTCTGTGTCCCTCGCTTGCGACGCGCCGCCGAATCGGCGACCTTTGACGGCACCCCGGCAGCAAAAGATTCGGTAGCCCGTTCCGCCGCGGTTTTTTGCGCTTTCGATTTGCTCGTACCACTGCCGCTGGCGATCGCCGAACCTTCGACAAACACCTTCGCGAAATAAATCTGCTGCCCATCAGAATTAAATCCTGCGGACCGGGTTTCGTAGCGCGGCGTCTGGAGTCCTGATCCCTGCACCAGCTCTTGAAATGCCGATTTCGGGTCCTTTTCGACACCGTTCCTTGCGACGTGTTCGATCTGGTCGCCTAGGTGCTCAAACACGAACTCTCGGGTGGCGTCAAATCCCTGGTCTTCGTGAACCGCGCCGATGATCGCCTCGAACGTGTCTTCGAGCACGGAGTCGCGCGGGATGGAGTGATAGGCGGCCTCGCCCTTGCCGAGCAAAATGTGATCGCCAAGTCCAAGACGCTTCGCCGCTTGTGACAAAGAGTCTTTACAGACAATATGCGCCCGGCCCATCGAAAGTTCACCTTCGTTAGCCGCGCCAGAACGTTCAAACAAGGCTTTAGCGACTATGTAGGTCAGCACCGCGTCGCCGAGGTACTCCAACCTCTCGTAGGAACGTATTTCGCGGTTGGTGTCTACGGAAACCCATTCGTTGACGAACGACTCATGCGTCAAAGCCTGACGCAAGAGATTACGGTTGGTGAAACTAACCCCGAGCTTCGATTCGAGCTCGAGCATCTGCGATTCGGGAAACGTCTCGGGTGCCGACACCTAAACCTCCACCCCCTGCGGCCACGGAGGTTGTGGGCGCTTTACTTCGCCAAAGTAGGGGCGGTTTCGTGCCATCGCCATGAGGTTTTCAAAAGCTGGCAGCGTGTCTTCTTCCGGCGGCGTGAAGGTTTTCAAGAACGCCGCGGAACCATCCTCGAAGATGAACGTCGGGGTCCCGAAAATCCCTTGCGCGACCGCTTCTTCGTGATCGCGGCCGATCTCCGCCAATCGATCCGGCGAGTCGATGTCCTCTGTGAACTTTTCCATGTCCAGGCCGGCGCGTTCTGCCGCTTCGAGTATCGGTTGACGATCGCGGATGTCACCGCGCTCCACGAACTTGAAGTGTTGAAGTTCCAGCATGTACTTGTCGTGCGCGTCGTAACCCTGCATCCGAGCCGCAATGCCACCGCGCAAGGGCCACAGTCCACGGCTAACGTAGTCGTCGCCCTGTTCCCATGCCTTCCATTCGGGACCGTTATCCGAGTTGACTTGCTCAAGCGCGAAGCTTCGGTAGGTCATTTCGAGGTCATCACCCATCTCCTGCTTTACCCGGGATAACCAGATCCCAGCCTGGCGCACCCAGGGTCAGGTGTAGTCGATGAAGACGTCAATCTTGATCGGGAGGTCGCTAGTCATTTCGTGTCGACCTTTCTTTTCGGAAACGAACCAGTTTCGCGTCGCTTCGTTGACAGTCAGAGTTGCCCGTTGCTTGAATAAACTCAAAATCATTCTACCAGTCTTCCGAATCCCGCATCAGAATCCCGTCTAGACAATCAGATCCGTGAACCTATCTGAACCACAATCCCCGAAATTGGATCGGACCGCGGCCATGCTCGGAACAGAACTCACCGCGGCGTTCGGTGATGAATTAACGACGCTTTTGACCGAGGTTGGACGCGTCGCATCCGATGCATCAATCCCGATCTACCTCGTCGGGGGTGTGTTGCGCGACGCCGTTGCCGGTCAGCGCGAGGTGGTCACGTCGCCGGACACCGCCATCATCGGATCAGCAACAACATTCGCTGACCTCCTGTGTTCGAAGCTGGACGATTGCACGATCGAAGCGGTGTCGCAGTTTCACACCGCCAGGGTCCGGATCGGCGACCAACGCATCGACATCGCGTCAGCACGTGAGGACGAATACGATCCGCCCGGTTCTCTCCCGAAGATAACCATGGTGGATGACATCGAGGTCGATCTGGCGCGGCGAGACTACACCGTAAATGCTATGGCGATGCAATTAATGCCATCCGGATTCGGCGACCTCACCGACCCATTCGGTGGCGCGGACGACGCGAAACGAAAGCGACTTCGCACCATCCACGACGATTCGTTTAGGGAGGACCCTCTGCGAATCTTGAGAGGGGTGCGACTCGCCGCCCGATACGGGTTTGAGTTCGAAACAGAGACTGAATGGCTCGTTGAGCATTCTCTGAAACACCTCGAAGCCATGGTCCGTAAATCGCCCCAACGCGTCTTCAACGAGTTCCGACTTTGGTTCGATTCGCGGGAGAACCTCACCGCGATAGTTTCGATGACAGAGCGAGTGGGCGTAATGCGAGCGTTAGGGATCAAAGATGGTGTGTCCGAGGCAGCACTCGCCAAATTCCGCGCCGACGCCCCACCGTTGGAACGTTTCGCCGCGTTTGCCTCGACGGCGCGGACGGACGACATGGATTCGCTCGTTCGGCGTTTGAAGATGCCGGCAGAGTGGCGGCGCATTGTTTCGGAAATCGAAGCAGTACGGAGGATCGCGGATCGTTGCCGCACCGAAGCGATTGGCGATTCCGAATTGCGGCGCCTACTGGTCGATGTACGGATCGAAGTGATCCGTGTCGCCATCGCCATCGAAGAAACGCCAATCGTTAGGATGCGATTCGAAGATTTTCTCGCCCGAATCCGACATATCAAGCCAAAGTTAAATGGCGACGACCTCATCGCAATGGGCGTGTCGCGCGGCCCGATGATCGGGGAGCTTCTCGAAGAACTGCTGGATGGGCGCGTCGACGGGTATATCGCCAGCAAAGAGCAGGAGCGCACTCACGTAACCGAGCGGTTAGCCGAGATCGACGCTCAATCCGAGACGAGCGAACCTACCCACCGTTGGCACGACGATTGATTTCGTCACGGAACATATAGAGCTGGGCGTACGCAGAGAAATCGCCGAACCGGTCCCGCGCCCACTCGCCAAGCGCATCGTTCTTGATGTTCTCGTCAAGTCCGTAGAGGCGGATCGCGGCACGCCGAACATGCACATCCACCGGGAACGCCTCGCCTTTGTCTAACGAGTAAGCCAAGATGCAGTCAGCTACTTTCGGGCCAATCCCCGGCAATTCCATCAGCGCATCTTTGGCGTCGTGATAACTCGCACCTCTTAAGCCGTCGAGGTCAACGCCGTTCGAGAGTATCGCGGCGGTCGGTGCCAGGCGTTTGGCACGGTAACCCAATCCGATGGCGCGAAGTCCGGCCTCACCAGTGCGTGCAACCACCGCCGGCTCCGGGAGCTCATAGGCCCAATCGTCCGAGCCGATCTGGCGTCCGAGCCGCGTGACCGACGCGACCATCTGTTTGATACGTGGAATGTTGGAGTTCTGCGAGCATATGAAGCCCACCAAGCACTCCCAAGGGTTTTGTCGCAGGATGCGGATCAGCGGCAATCTGCACACATCCTCGCCATAACTCGGCTCCGCGGACAGCGCCGATACGATGCTAGCGACATCGTCGGAGACGACCAAATAATCCTCAATGCGTGTCCTCACATCTTCCGACGGTTCGCACTCGGTGCGGTACCACACGCCGCGACTATCGCAACCAATCTCCACTACCTGATTTCGCATCACCCCCCGATAGCCGCTATCCCCGTTGCCGTACCATCCAAACGCTTGTCCGCCGTCCAATGTCTGGGCGATGTCGAAAGGTTCGACATCCAAGACAACCGGCGGATTCGCCTGCCCGACGTGCGACGCACCAACAGACACGGCCATCAAACCGGCAACCCCGCGTTCCAACTTTCGACCTTCTCTGACAGGGTGCTGAGCGTCACTCGTCTCACTGTGCATTGAGGGATTGATCTCTGAAACATTCGTCCGTATCCCTTCGAGATGATACGCCTATCTAACACGACAAAAACTCCACGATCACTCCGCGATCTGATCAGACGACCGAACCCCTGACGGAATCTCGTAACCGCTTCTGGCACAAAGTACCCATTGAACGCGTCCTCGAGATTCTCTGATCTTGCCTCGTGTATCGGGTCGCGAGGCACGGGGAACGGTAACCGCGTCATCACCAGTGAATCGATCGACGCATCTTGCAGGTCGATCCCTTCCCAGAGGCTCATCGCGCCGAGCGCGACCGCGTCTTCCGTATCGTTTAGGAGTTGCATGATCCGCGTCGCTGGCCCGTCACGACCCTGTCCAAACACTTTGGTCTCCGAGTTGCTGAAGAGTTTGAAGAGAGCTTCGCGGGTGTTGTTAAGCGCGGTGTTCGCGGTAAAGAGTGCCAACGTTCTGCCCTGAGTAGCATCGGCGATTTCCGCGATTGCGTTTACGACGGCGTCGTTGTATCCCGGCGTGTTTGGCAACGGAATATCCTCGGGCACGAGTATCAACGCCGCTTCCTTGAAATCGAATGGCGAGCCGATCTTGACCGTCTGGTCAGCGTCGAATCCGAGCGCGGTCTGAAGACGCTCGAAGCCGCCGGCATCGCTCAACGTCGCGCCCGTCAGGATGTGCGTGCGGTCTTGGCTGAAGAGGCGTGATCGCAGATCGCTCGAAACGTCCAACGGCGCGCCATGCAGAGAAACCTCCATGTTCCGACGCTGGTTCACCGAACTCCAGTACACGAAATTGTCGTCCGGCTCTTCGATCAACGCGAATAACCAGCGGTTGATCTCGCTTAAGCGTTCATACAGCGCGTTGACGTTGATGACCGAAGCGTCGGGTTGTCCGTCGTCCCCGGCGAGTTCAAGCAGTGTCCGTAGTCCAGAGACGACCGAGCTCAATGCGGGGCGGAGTGTCACCCAGTTTTCGTCCACGCCGTCGTGCCACTCTTTGCTGATGCGCGTCATGCCGAGAATCCGCAATTCACGCGTCCGCTCGCGCCGCGTCCAATACACGGTCAAATCGCGGATGGCTCCCAATACTCGGCTCGCAGCGAGAGTAGCTTTATCCGCCGCTTCAACAACCCTCTGATGCAGTTCGGGCACCGAAGATAATGCTTCTTCGCCACCACCGCGCATGGTCGCCAGTCGAATCAGGCGCGTGAACAAACCATCGCTGCGAGTCAACGCGCCGAGATCGTCCATCAACTGCGTTTCGCGAATCTCAAAGCCCAAATGACGAGTCGCCACATCGCGGAGATGGTGCGCCTCGTCGATCACCAAGACATCGTGCGGAGGCAGGATGTTGTTTTCCGCCACCATGTCGCTCAACAACAAAGCGTGGTTCACGATCAACACGTCGGCTTGATGCGCGTCGGCACGTGCTTTGAGCATGAAACACGGCGGGCCTTGGCATGGAAAACCGCCGCCTGAAGTCGTTGGCGGGCAACCCTCCGCCGATATCCGCGAGAACGCACCGACATCCCAACCCAATGCCAACTCGGCGCGGTCACCGGTCTCGGTCTCGGCGATCCAAGTCAGACATTGGGATAAAACCCGCGCGTCCGAGTGCCCATGATTTGGTTGGGATACCGCATCTCGCCATCGCTGGACACAGACATAGTTCGATCGTCCTTTGAGTTGCACCGCCGTCAGTTCGTCGTCCGTCTCGCGATGCACGATTTCGCGAACCGTCGCGAAATCCTTGTTGAGCAGCTGCTCCTGAAGATTGAGCGTGTTGGTGGAGATGATCGCTTTTCCGCCCTGCCCTGCGACGGTCAACGCGGCTGGCAGGAGATAAGCCAACGATTTTCCGATACCGGTTCCCGCTTCGACGACCAGTTTCTGCCGGCCGGCGATCGCCTGTGCAACCTCCACAGCCATCTCACGTTGACCGTCTCGCGCTTCGAACGATGGCATCGTCTCCTCGACCAGTCCGCCCGGCAGAAAAGCCATCTCGGTCTGCACTATCTGTTTATCGTTGTATTCGGTTTCTTCATCGTCGGACGTTTGCGCCCAAGCCGCGAAACGCGCCGGAATTCGGAGCCGCTCGTTCAAGAATGCCTCGTCAAGACCGGACTTACCCAAGACATCTTCGACGCCCTCGCCCGCGGCAACCATGTTCGCGGTCAGTTCGCTCACGCTCCAGCCCGAACTCGCTCCAAGCACCGCCATCCGCGACAATGCGGTAGTCGGCATCTGCTCGAATCGCGCCAACATGATCAAGAACAGGTCGCGCGACGCGTGCGCGTCGGACAATGCTCGATGCGGGTTGTCATGGAGCACGCCGAACCGTTCCGCCAACCGGACCAATCCGAACTCCGGACCGTTCGGCAAGGCGACGCGTGCCATCTGTTCGGTGTCATAACTTTTGGATTCGACACGGATACCGTGTGAGCGCAGGAAACCAACATCGAATTCGACGTTGTGCCCTACCAAACGCGCGCCGTCGATGAATGCGTTGAGTTCGTACCTGACCGAACTCCAATCTGGCGCCGCATCGACATCCCGTTGCGTGATTCCAGTCAGAGCGACGATGAACTCCGGCAACGCCATGCGCGGATTAACCATCGAGTGGAATTCGGCGATAACCTCGTCACCGCGAAACTTGACCGCGCCGACGTCGATGATTGCGTCGGTGTCGGAGTTCAGCCCCGTCGTTTCCAAGTCCAGCGCAACTAACGTCTCGTCGCGCGGCGATATGGCGGTCGTGGCTGTTGTTCCCAATGATGTCAAGACAATTCAACCGTCAGATGAAACTCGGTAAACGTTAGCAAAACACTCAGTAACCAGCGTTTGACAAAATCATCTCAATGTTCGACTCATCGGGCTTTAGTTCACCGCGGTCGACGCGACGCATCGCATCCACGATTGACGCCGTGACCGGAGTCGCGATCCCCACCTCCGCGCCTTTTCGCAGCACGTGCCCATTCATGAAATCAATCTCGGAAGGCCGGCCGTTCATTACGTCCTGACCCATGGATGGATGCCAATCGCCCGAACCAGCACCTGCCGAATTGGCCATCATATTGTCCAACTCTTCGTAGACCTCGCCATCGCTTGACGCGGCAGCCCACTTCTCGGGTGATGATCCGCCGAAGTTCACCACGTCGAGACCCAAAGCGAGACCGACGCGCGCCGACTCCGATGCCAGACGGATTTGCAGTTCTCGCCCGTGCGACGAGGATGCCACCGTTGCGGAACCGCATAGCGTCGCGCCGACGACCGGGTTGCCCATGCTGTTTTGGCATAGTTTCGCCCATCGTTCACCCCATAGGTTCGTCGTCGTCTTGCCGCCGTCAATCGGTTCCAACATCTTGATGAGTTCCGCGGTTCGTTCTGATTCCGAACCATCATGCTCGCCGGCACGAAAAACGATATGTCCGAGGTCCCGGCGTCGCTTGGCACCAGCGCGCTGAGACAAGCCGGGTCCACCGACTCGAACAGCGATTGACGACATGATCAATCCAACGCATCGTTCTGCCCCTACCGAGTCCGCCATATCACCGTCTGGCATACAGTTCTGCGATGAAACGAAATAGCCATCGTCCTTGACGAAGCGAAGCGCGAAGCGTGCCCCCCATGAGGTGTCGTACGCCTTGACCGCGATGAACGCGAGATCGAATTTCGGCTCAAGCGCCAGTTTTTGCGACTGATGCAGATGAAACGCGCGCGGATGCGAAACGAAAGGCTCGTGCGGACCTTCAACGCGCAGACCGCTTTCATTGATGGTGTCTACCTGTTCCGCCCACGAATCGGCGAAGACGACATCGTGCCCGGAGTGCGACAACCAGCCGCCGATGTAGCCGCCGACCGCTCCCGCGCCGACGATCAATATCCGTTTCTTTCCGCTTGCGTCTCCCAAAGTTCGTTCCTTGCTGTGTGTCGATCTCAACCGCAATCATTAACGATAGCGCGAGTCCTAGTAGAATCGCTAACGTCAATCTACACCAGTAACTGGTCAACCAAGACCCTACGGAGCAAATCATGGGCGCACTAAACGCAGGCGATCAAGCCCCCGACTTCAACCTCAGATCCACCGACGGCGAGAACGTCTCTCTGTCCGACCAGCGCGGCTCGAACGTCGTCCTCGCATTCTTCCCCGCGACGTTCACCGGCGTCTGCCAGACCGAGATGTGCACCTTCCGCGACTCGCTCTCCGAGTTCAACGACATGAACGCCAAGGTATTCGGCATATCCGTTGACCCGCCGTTTTCGCAAGCCGAGTTCCATTCGCAGAACGACCTCACCTTCCCGCTCTTGAGCGACCTCGGCGGCAGCACCGTGTCCGCGTACGGCGTCGAGTTACCAAACCTCGCCGGCATCGACGGCTACAACGTCGCGCAGCGCTCAGTGTTCGTCATTGACACCGACGGCAACATCGCCTGGTCCTGGATCTCCGACTCCCCCCTGAACGAACCCTCCTACGACGACGTCAAGGCCGCAGTCGCGGCGGCATGACCGCGACTCGCGACTTCAAAAGAAACGTTGTGTTGATGTCGCGATGACGCGCGCGGCACCGCACGTTTGCTATCGTAGTCTCCAACGGCGATGACTTGGCGCGTAATCTTCCACGAAGCGTTCGAGCGAGAACTAGCCGACATGCCCGAAC
The DNA here is from genome assembly GCA_963662485.1 of Dehalococcoidia bacterium. GTDB lineage: Bacteria > Chloroflexota > Dehalococcoidia > Lucifugimonadales > Lucifugimonadaceae > Bin127. The sequence continues at coordinate 1,916,094 of OY759581.1, forward strand.
CAGTACAAGACGTATTCGCTGAACGGCTAGTGTTGCTGCGATCCGAGGGTCCGCGCCTGCGCCGACCCTATGCGGACACTCTGAACGGGTCCCGGTACGCCAACATGAAGGAGTTGCGGTTCGATGTCGCAGGCGGCGTCTGGCGCGTCGCGTTCGCCTTCGACCCGGATCGACAAGCAATCGTTCTAGTCGCGGGCGACAAGGCTGGCCAAGACCAACGCCGCTTTTATCGACGCCTCATCCGGATCGCCGACACCAGGTACGGTGAACACTTGGCGAAACTGTGAGCAATTGGGAGTGCAACGTGACAACACTCGAAAATTTTCTCGACGGTATCCCGCCTGAACGTCGGCGCATCATCGAAAAGCGCGGACAACACTTGATTGCCGAAAACCAGTCGTGGCGAAATCTTCGGTTGGCAGCGCAACGCGCTCGATCGGACCTCGCCAAGAGCCGCGGGCTGACAGGAGACGAAGCCCTCGATTTTCAGAAAGAAACCGATGAATTCCTCGAGGCGTTCGCCAAACACGCTAAATCCATCGGCGCAAACGTGCGCTTAACAGCCGATTTCGCGGATTCACCGAGCGTCACCTTCGAGACCTTCGATCATTTCGACGACGAATTAACCGACGCGGAACAGATTGAACGATCGCTTAACCCGGCGGACAAACCTGCTAAGGCGGCTTAAATCATCGCCGCCCTACAGCTTGACGTTCTTCACAGCGCACACCTTGCGTTAACCGCCTTTCGAGGACGCATAGTCGGATAACGTTCCCAATCGGTCATCTCTGAGGCATCGAACGTCCAACCGCGATAATGGAATCTACCGACTGAACGAAACAGCGCGGTCGTGCTGGAGAGAAACGATGATGGTCGAAGAATCAACCGACAAAATCAAGATAAAGCTCCAAGAGCTGCTGGATGAGCGATTCGGGGACGAGTTGGAGTTCGGCCCGATAATCGTAAGGCCCCGTTACGACCATGACGGTGACCACTACCTGCAGATCTACATCGTCTTCGACGGAGACGGCAAGAAGTTGGACCCGCGTTGGACGCTCAGGCTAAACCGCCATCTATCGCCGATCGCAGAAGAGCTCGGGTACTCGAGCATCGTTTCAGATTCATGGATCGAAATGTCTGAGTGGCCGGAAGTCGAAGAACACCTGAAAATGGAAAACGTCCTGCCATGAACCCTGACGATCTTCTAACGATCGCAGAGCACCTCGCATCGGGTTGGGTCCGACAACAACCAGGGCGACCGATACAAGCAGAACTACGCAGAGCCGTCAGCGCCGCGTACTATGCAATGTTCCACACGTTGGCCAACGATGCCGCTGACCTGCTTGTTGGTGGAAGAACGTCAACGCGAACCAAACGGGCTTGGAGGCAGACGTACCGAGCCCTAGATCATGGACGCGTCAAGAGTCGATGCTCCAATCGGATCGTAAGGAGGTTTCCAACGGCGATCCAGAACTTCGCCGAACATTTCGCAAAAATGCAACAACAGCGCCATTTGGCAGACTACGACCCGTTGGAACAATTTTCGCGGTTCCGGGTCTCTCAACTCATCGTGCAGACTAGATCCGCCATCGACGGTTTTTTGGCGGTTCACAGCGATGACCGTCGCGCATTTGCGATTTTTGTACTGTTCGATCTCAGGCGAGATTGAAGGGTAGAGCCGATTGTCGGCGTCGGCTCTACGTCAAATTCCAGCACGACCTTTGGGAATCCCTCGTCGCAGGGGAATTATCCGAAACCCGGAACTCAGGCAACAAACTCAGAGCGTTCGGGTCGATCATTCATTGTGCAGTTCGCAGGATCCAGCTTTTTCGATCCCCCGGGCGCAAATTTGTTTCGACGGTTGACGACGCACGGCGCCTAGGCGCTACCCTTTTTCACACCAAGTCGCTCCGGCTCGAAATAGAGAACCTTGATCAGGAACAGCGCGGTCAGCACGGTGTCTACCAGTATCCCTAGCGAGAACAAAAGCATCACGCCTTGGAAAGTCGGATTCCAGACGTCAGTCGCGTACAACACAAACCCGATCAAGTAAACAGTACCGTTCGTGAGTAGCGATTGATAGGCCATGAATTTCGTCAATCCGACGCCGTAGAATACTCCATCAGAAACCGTGTTGAAACAGAACATCACGTATGGAACGAATATGAGACTGAACGCGGTGACGGCCCAACTGACGGTTGTTGCGTCGTCAGATAAGAAGTTGGCGAAACTCGGGAACAACGGGACCAAGCTGAGCCAGATCAAAATCATTGCGGCAGTTATGCTCATCGCGGTGTACCAAAGGATCCGAACGCGTCGAATGTCGTCCACGGCGTTGGCGACCAACGCTTTGGTGGTGTCCGCTAATGCCAACACCGGTACCAACATGAAGCTCCATAGAATCTGCATCGATAGGTAGTAACCACCGATCTCGTCCGAGCCGATCGTATTGACGATACGGATGATCATCACGAAATAAGCCACGTTACGAACCAAACTATCGGCACCGCTGCCGAATCCTACACGCAGGTAATCTTTCACATTCGCGAAAGACGGTCGCGACACCAAGTCTTCGCGTGACACTCTCCGGTCCGAGACCAGCAAGACTAGACCGACCGCGAAAAGTCCGGCGCTCGAAAGCAGGGTCGCCCAACCAACTCCGATTACCCCAGTATCTAGCGAAAACGCGTAACCACCGAACAGGAGGCTATCCAAGATGAACTGGAGCGCCACGTTGACGATCGCCATCGTTAACACGTAGCCGCGCATCCGTAGAGATTGGAAAACGACTACGATGGCCGCCGCGAGCAGACTGAAGGGCACGCTAAAGATGTTCACGCCCAGAAAGCTGCGGGTCTGAGCTTGGATATCGTCGGAAGTGCCTATCAACGTGATGAACTGATCTCTGAAAATGAACACTCCCAACGAAAAGATCAGTGCCGCCACGAAAATGATCGACATCACGCTTTTCGCGCGATCGAGCTGCACGTCACGTCCGCGTCGCAGTTGGGAGCCCAAAAAGAAGAAGATCGCCAACACCGCAGCCTCTTGGAATACCTCCACTACGAGGCCCACGAACTGCCATTGTGAGACGATCGCGAGACTCCCAGTATCCGGGATCTCGTTGCCGATCAAGCGAACACGATACAACTGGTAGATGTTCGGCAAACCCAGAAACAGAATGATGAACGAGAACAACCGCCAATCCCATTCCGCCAAATTTCGACGCATCTGATCTACCATCGCTTCGATTCCTTGGTGCTTGTTCGCGATGCGCGTGAGCCAGTGGATCGGCCTGCTCGGACCTAGGCACCGCGCTACTGGCAATGTACCACCCTTACTCAGGATTTGGCATTGTGTTGCCTTTGAAGCCGGCGGTTACGCCGCCGTCGACGAGTAACTCGGAACCAGTGATGTAGGATGCCTCGTCCGAGGCTAGGAAACAGACCGCGTTAGCCACCTCTTCGGGTTCGCCCCATCTTCCCAACGGCACGCGGTCCGAACGCCAATCGCGTTCGGAATCGACTTCGTAAATGTGCTCGGTGAAGGGCGTGTGCACCCAGCCGGGTAGCACGGCGTTGGCGCGGATGCCGAATTTCGCCAACTGGATCGCCGTAGCGCGGGTGAAGTGCAGCATCCCAGCGCGCGACATGGCGTATGCCGAACCGTATTCGCCTGCGAACTTCCCAGCCATCGAGGACAGATTTACGATTGCGCCGCCGCCAGCGTCTTGCATCGCCGGTATCACCGCCCGCGTTCCGAGCAGGATGCCCGTCGTGCTGATGTCCATGACCCGCTTCCATTCGTCTACATCGACCTCGTAGAGCGTGCCGCGATCCTGCATCCCAGCGAGATTCACCAAAATGTCGAGCCGACCGAACGCGTCGAGGGTTTGCGCGACGACACGAGACCAGTTCGATTCGTCAACCACATCATGGTGCAGATACAACGCGTCGAATCCGTCGGCGCGCATCTGCTCCGCAGCGGCACCGCCTTTGTCGTCCTGAATGTCGGTGATAACGACCTTTGCGCCCTCTTCGAGCATCTTCCACGCCGTGCATCCGCCGAAACCCATCCGTTGCCCCTTCAATGACGATGCAGAACCGGTCAGCAGAGCGACCTTGCCTTCAAATCTGTTGCGAGTGTTCATCCTGATTGCCCTCTCAAAGTTTAGGCGTGAATCAATTTACGCCCGATTCTGCAACGCGATGACGGCATTGGGAATCAAAAATCCGTAGATTCCGATCGCCAATGCCAGACTGAACACGCCGTGTAGCCAGCGATCGCGCAGAACGAATATCACCGGCGCGCCAAGAATAAACAACACCATCGCAACTGCGACGAGGTACTGATCGCTAGGAACCAACGCGTACTCGGCAGCGTCGGAAATCAAAGCGTCGGCGAGGAGCGCGGCGAGCACCCCTGCCCCTACCCATATAACGACGAGTCCGAAGACGACGGCGGTAATCAGATTCGTACCTTGTCCTTCTGCGACCCGCCGCAAAAGGAACTTTGGCGGGCGGTAAACCACCAGCAACGCCGCGTGCGCCGACGCGATCAATCCCATCAGCGTGCCGGCCAGCATCCCAGCGAGTATGTCGAGCGCGGGAGTCAATGCCCTGAGTTATCTCCGCGTATCTCGATCCGCGGTGCCAATCCCACCGAAAAGGCGTCGCATGACACCCGCGTTTTGATAATCAACGACCACGCGGTAGCGACCTCTTTGCTCGGCGCAATCGCAAACATCGAAGGTCCGGCACCGGTCAACACGATGTCGGCCGCGCCGAGGCTCGCAAAGGCGTCGTAGACGCGTTGCCACCCGGGGAACGCGTGCGGCGCGAGCTGCTGAAACACGTTGAACATGAACGCCGGATGACAATCGCCGCCGTCAAGCATCCGAGCCGCAAGTTTGCGCGTCAGACTGCCCGTCGTGTGCGACGACGCGTTCAACATGCCGAACATGCGCCCCGTTTTGGTCGAACCGGCCGGATCATCGCCAAGTTTCGGCGTCGCGATCACGATGCGTCCTATCTCCGGCGACGGAAGCGCGTCCAGGCTCTCGCCGCGGCCACTGACCAGCGCGGTACCGCCATTGATGAGAAACGGAACATCGGAGCCTACGCTCTCGGCGACCTCGAATAGTTGCGGCGCGTCGAATCCCAATTGCCACAGCCGGTTCAGCCCGCGCAGCGTCGCCGCCGCGTCCGCCGAACCGCCGCCAAGACCGGCGGCGACTGGAATCGACTTTCTCAGCGATATCTTGGCTCCAGAACGGATCCCGGAAATCTCCCGCAATCGTCTGGCCGCAACCATCACCAGATTTTCCTCGGTAGCCAGTTCGGCATCCGAACATTCAAGCGTCAAATCGCGGTTTTCTCGGAACTCCAAAACGTCATGGAGGTCAACCGTCTGGATCACGGATGCCAGATCGTGATAGCCGTCGGCGCGCTTGCGGATCACCTCAAGCGTCAGATTCAACTTCGCGTATGCGCGTTCAACCAGCATGACCATATGGTCTCAGCGGACCGTGGCGACTGCTTTCGAGACCTCTCGCCATTCATCAGTCAACGCGATCCACTCGTTGATTGTGAGTGTCGCTGGGCGTCGTTCGCTGTTGATTCCCGCGTCAGCGATCATTGCCTTCACCTCGTCCGTCGTCATGCCTAGTCCGTTCGCCAGCGAATTGTGCAACTGCTTGCGACGACCCAGAAACGCGGATCGCGCAACCTTGAATAACGCTTCATTATCTCGGCGTGGAACCAACGGCTTGTCGAATGGTGTGAGTCGGATGACCGCTGAATGCACTTTCGGCGGTGGACTGAACGCGTTCGGCGGCACTGTGAACAGCGAACGTGGTTCGGCATAGATCTGGACCGCGAGAGATAGCAGACTCATCTTTCCCGCTTTGGCGCACATGTCCCGCGCCACCTCTCTCTGCAACATCACGGTAAGGCTCGCGGGACGCCGTTCACGCTCTAGGAACGACCGCACAATCGGCGTGCCGGCGTAGTACGGCAGATTAGCGACCACTTTGTAACTGGCATCGTTTCGCAACTCCGGAAGATCTTCAAAATCCACGTCGCGAGCGTCCGCATGTATGACCCGAACCTCTGGATCGTCGGCAAAACGCTGCTCCATCCGCGCCGCGTACCTATCATCCAACTCGATCAACACAACCGACCCGCCGACGCGACTCACTTCATCAACGATCAGGTGCGTCAGAGCCCCATCGCCCGGTCCGACTTCCAAGACGACATCGCCCGCCTCGATTCCGGCAGCGTCAACAATTCGCCTCGCGACTGAACGGTCTCGTAGGAAGTGCTGACCAAGTCGTCGGCGCGGCATGTCGGAATTGCGGTTGTTAACGCTCAATGCGGCCGCGCACCTCGATTTCGGCTCCGAGTTCCAACGTAACCGCCGTCTCGACTCGAACCAGATCACCCTGCGTCGCCCAAGGCTTACCGCTTACCGCTGCTTCCTTCCGGACCTGACGGAGTTCACGGGACCCTGCCGCGCAAGAACCCGATTCTCAACACCGAGCATCGACGGCCAGTGGTTCAAACTGCGAAACCTCCACGAGGGATCCAGCCCTGCTAAGCGGATTGCAGGTTCAGGGCACCGCTAGCTCCCCGCTTGGCACGACCGCATCATTGAATCGTAAACCATCGCGACACTCGCGACGTATTGCTACTCCAGATAGACTCCAAGCACATGTCCACACGCAACCAAACACCGACGATCACCAAGGCGGTCATACCCGTCGCAGGGCTCGGCACGCGCTTCCTGCCTGTCACGCGCAGCGTTCCGAAAGCTCTGCTCCCGGTGCTTGATAAACCGCTAATTCAATACGCCGTCGAAGACGCGGTCCAAGCGGGCATCACCGATATCGTCATCGTCGAAGACACTCGCAGCGTCGCGTCGTACTTCGATCCTATGCCCGATCTAGAAGCCAAGTTGCGCGAGGGCGGCAAAGACGATCTCGCTGATCAGATGGCAACAATTTCCGGCCGGGCGCGCGTCTCCGCCGTCAAGCAACACGAACCGCTCGGTTTGGGGCACGCCGTTCTCCTTGCCAAAGAATTCATCCACGATGAGCCGTTCGTAGTGATACTCCCTGACGAAATCCTGTGGGGCAACCACTCCGCGACGGCGCAAGTGCTAGATGTCCGAGATCGTTACGGCGGAAACGTCATCGCCGTCACTGAGACGGCGTGGGAAGACGTGCACACCAAAGGCATCGTCGCGGGTGAAAACGTCGAGACCAACGTCATCGCCATTGACCAGATGGTCGAGAAACCGCGCCGCGAAGAGGCGCCGAGCAACCTCGCGATTATCGGCAGATACGCGTTGGAGCCGAAGGTTTTCGGGTTCCTGAGTCGGCATCAGCGCGGAGCAGGCGGCGAGATACAGCTCACCGACGCCATCATCGAGTGCATGAAAGACACCCCGACCTACGCCGTCGTCGTCGATGCTGCGCGCTACGACGCCGGTGTGCCGGAGGGGATGTTCGGCGCGACATTACACCAAGCCGCGAACGATCCCGTCATGCGCCAGATGATCGTCGATTTCGCGAAGACGCTCTAGTTTCGGCGATCAGTTCCGCAGCTGCAACACCGCCATGAAGGCCTCTTGCGGCACTTCGACCGCGCCGACCATCTTGGCGCGCCGGCGTTTGCCAGCCTTCTGACGCTCCAGCAACTTGCGTTTGCGTGTCACATCGCCGCCGTAACACTTCGCCAAAACGTTTTTTCGTAACGCGCTGATGTTGGTGCGCGCGACGATCTTGCCGCCCACCGCGGCTTGGATCGGAACTGCGAACATCTGACGAGGGATCAACTCTTTCAGCTTTGAGGCGAGCTTGCGTCCGGTAATCGCCGCTTCCGATGTGTGAACGATGCTGCTGAGCGCGTCGACCTCTTCGTGGTTGACCAAGATATCGAGTTTCACCATCTGCGCCTCGCGATAACCCGCGGCTTGATAGTCCATCGACGCGTAACCCTGCGTCGCCGACTTCAACATGTCGTGAAAGTCGACGAGAATCGCTGACAATGGTGCCTCATACTCGAGCATCACCCGCGCATTGCGCCCCGTTCCATTGTGAGACGCGGTTACTGATCCGTTGCCCGATGCGGCGGCGTGTGATTGCAGGTACTCCATTCGCTTGAACACGCCCCGCTTCTTCGTCACCAATTCCATCACGTTGCCGTAGTACGCCGACGGCACGATTATCGACAGATCTACCCAAGGCTCAAGGATCTCGGCGATGTCTTTCTTTTCCGGCAAACGCGACGGGTTGTCGACGTAGAGAATCTCGCCGTCGTTGGACAACACCTGAAACTCCACACTCGGCGCCGTCGTTATCAACTCCAACTCGTACTCTCGCTCCAACCGCTCCTGCACTACCTCCATGTGCAGCAATCCAAGGAATCCGCATCGGAAACCGAATCCTAGCGCCGATGACGACTCCGGCTCGAAAACCAACGCGGCATCGTTCAATTTCAACTTGCCTAGCGCTTCTCGCAACTCCACATAGTCGTTCGCATCGGACGGATACAGACCCGTGAAAACCATCGGCTTCTGCTCTTCATACTTCACCCGCGCATCAGCAGCCGGCTCGCGCACCAGTGTCATCGTATCTCCGACCATCACGCCTTCGACTTCCTTGATGCCCGTCGCCACATACCCGACCTCGCCGACCCTCAATCCCTCTGGCGCGCGCATGACTGTCGGCGAAAAGTAGCCAACCTCCAACACCTCGCCCTGAGCGCCCGAATCCATGAATTTCGCTCGGTCCCGCGCCTTGATCGCACCGTCCAACACTCGGACGTATGCGACGACGCCCTTGAAGGAGTCGTACTTGCTGTCGAAGACTAACGCTTGCAACGGCTCTTGAAGCTCGCCCACCGGCGGCGGCGTCAACTCCACGATCCGCTCCAACAGCTCATTCACGCCATCCCCAGTCTTTCCCGACACCCAAAGCATCTCGTCTTCGCTGAATCCGAACGTGTCGACCATTTCGGCCGCCACCCGTTCCGGCTCCGCGTTCGGCATGTCGATCTTGTTGATTGCCGGGATCAGCACCAAGTCGTTCTCGAGCGCCAGATACACGTTCGCCATCGTCTGTGCTTGTATTCCCTGTGATGCATCGATCAGCAACACTGCCGCTTCGCACGCCGCCAGACTCCGAGACACCTCGTAAGAAAAATCGACGTGACCCGGCGTGTCGATCAGGTTCATCTGATACTCGTTGCAGTCTTGCGACTGGAAACCAAGCCGCACCGCCTGCGCCTTGATTGTGATACCCCGCTCCCGCTCCAAGTCCATCGAGTCTAGATGCTGCTCCACCAACTCCCGCTCCGAGACCGCTCCCGTCAGCTCGATCATCCTATCCGCCAGCGTCGACTTCCCATGATCGACATGCGCGATGATGCAAAAATTCCGTATGAGATGTTGGTTAGCCACGATTCAATCGTATCGCGTCGGCGCGACTGTACTCGTCCCGAACCGCGCGCTTAACCGATGCCAGCCCCTGACCTCCCTTGTTAGACTCGCACTAAAAGCAACCACCCACCACCATGACCACTAACGACACCGACAAGCAGACTGCACCCCTGCACGGACCCAACCTCATCCTCGATGTCGAGAACTTCGGCCCGATCGCCGAAGCCAAGAACATCGAGTTCAAACCCATGACCGTCTTCGTCGGCCCCAGCAACACGGGCAAGACGTATTTGGCGACTCTCATGCACGCAGCACTTCGAGCCAATCCTTCATTTGATCAAGAACCTTCCATGTTCTTTGATCCAACGCATCCTGACGACTCCATTTATGACGACGATCGTTATTGGAGTCTTGTCGACGAATTAGCTTCTTTGGTGGAATTCATAATAAAAGACCCAGAAAACCGTGGTGCGTCCGTCAGCGCCGATTTATTCGTCAAAGACCTAGATAGCCGCCTCCAAGAATTCATGAGGGAAATCACCCATCTCTTTTTGACGAATTTCTCACGCGCTGCTTCACAGTCCGTCGCAGATTATTTCGATGTAATCGATTTTTCGTCCCTGACAAACCGATCAATCACCAATCAGGGAAAATTACAGGCAGCTTTGCGAGATAATGCTGGTCGTGTGCACGTTTCACTTGTCGATCCTATTGTGAAAGATTTCAAACATCAAGACACGATCGGTGTTTTTTACGACACGAGAAAAGAAACCATTGAAACAGACAAGGCGGTTCAAGCATATATCGAGCGCGGTAGCGCAGACCTTGAAATTGAAATGTTCGCGATGTCTTCGCTAAGGCATTTGCCGAGGTCTCATTACTTTCGCGCAGGAAGGACCGGGTTGCTCGATGCATATCGAGAATTGGCTTCGTTATTGATCCAACGTGCGTCAGACCGATCGCGACGTAACCAAACTGGACAGCGGCCGACGGTCTCTCTGTCCACTAGCGAATTTCTACGTAACCTAGTTGTCCTGAGGCCGAATTCAGACACCCGGTTCCGTAGCGCGCAGATTGGGCATTTGGCAAGTGTACTAGAAAATAGCATTTTGTTAGGGAAGGTCAACATTAAAGATGTGGCAGGATTAACGTATTTCGAATTCGAAAAAGATGGAGTAAGTATCCCTTTAGACCGCGCATCTTCGATGGTTACCGAAATCGCGCCCGTCATTCTTCTGATTCGCGGGTTGGTCCAAGACGGCGATCTACTCACAATTGACGAACCGGAAGCGCACCTTCACCCCGAAGCCCAACAGCAGATGGCAGCCGCCCTAGCGTTCATGGTTCGCTCCGGCTTGCGGGTGCTGATCACAACCCACAGCCACTACATGGTTGAGCAACTTGGTAACTTCGTCGCGGTGTCGACACTCGAACCCGATCTGCGGAAGCGTGTCCTGAAACTGGGTGGAGCCCTTGGTGAAGAGGACATCTACCTCGACGAGTCGGAAGTTGCGGTATACGACTTTGCAACGGACAAAGCCGAACATGGTTCGGTCGTGGAGACGGTCGAATTCAATCAGGATTACGGTTACTTCCCTCGCGACCACAACTGGGCGATCGCCGACCAGATGAACCGAACGCGACGCGTGATCGAAGCGAGAATCGACCAAGATGATCCGGTCGTTAAATGACGCGATGGCTGCAAGACATCGTTGAATTCGTCGGAATGCCGAACGCGGTCGAAGAGCGTCGGCACTTTGAAGTGGACGGATGCACGATTGACTTGAGAACCCTACCTTGTCCCAGTGTCATTTTCAGCGTTCCTCACCTTCAGGGCCGCACCTCACCAATACGATCTCTCATCGGTGAACGGGAGCGATGCGATCTGGTTGTTCTCGCGATTGACGACACCAATCCGATCGTTTTGTTTGTGGAAGCCAAAAGCGGCCGGGATCGCGACTATAAAGACAGCGAGAAAGCGGTGAGTCAACTGAAATCATCTTAAGCGATATTCATCGATGCGTTCGACAAAGTTGATGTTGAACTTCCGGTTGAAGATGTCGACGAATGCGACGTTCGCGCGGCTTGTGTGATGGAATCTATGCGACGCAGTCTCGGTGCGAGCATCACACAACGATCGCTCGAAAACGATTTCTATCGCGAAACGCGGGTCCCGTTCAGGTACACACCCGCCGACAAAGACATCTGGCAAGAGATCCAAAGTGTCGACACCTAGCGCCCGCTGAAGGTTCGCTTCTCGGTTCTCTGACGATGCTTCGCTCTAACGATATCCTGAACGTATGCTAAGAACGCGATGTTGAGAAATCGCGAAGTGCATCGAACTGAAACCCGAATCTCGCAGAGAGTTACATGACGCGCACCAACACCTCACTCTACATCCTCGGCGCTGGTACGCCCACGCCGACGCCTACCCGTTTTGGCTCGGCATACGTTGCCGATGTCGATGGCGAGAAGATTATGTTCGACTGCGGACCGGCGACGACGCACAAGCTGGTGCAGTCGGGTTTGTGGCCGACGGAGATCGACAACCTCTTCTTCACGCACCATCACTTCGACCACGACATCGACTATCCCTGCTTTTTGCTCTGTCGATGGGATCAATCAATCGGCAAGGAGAACACGCTCGGTGTCTACGGGCCGAACCTGACCGAGCGGATCACTCACGGCGTCTTGGACAAGGAAGAGGGAATCTTCGCGCATGACTGGATCGCCCGCGTCAGTCATCCGTTGAGCCAGCGCATTCACGTCAACCGCGGCGGAACGCTACCCCGAAAACCGCCGGTCGTCAAAGCCCTAGACATCGGACCGGGCACTGTCAAGACCAGCGACAAGTGGGAAATCACCGCCGCGCCCGCGGAGCATGTCCAGCCATACCTAGATTCTCTCGCTTATCGTCTCGACACCAGATCTGGCAAATCGATTGTATTCACCGGCGATACCCAGCCATGCGATTCGGTGACCGAACTCGCCCGCGACGCCGATGTCATGCTCTGCATGTGTTGGGACGATCAAGAGGTGATGTCGGCGGACGGTGAGGCGTTCGGGCAGTGCGGCACGACGGGCGCCGGGCGCATGGCAGAAGCCGCTGGCGTCAAGAAACTAGTCCTCGTCCACATGGGTCCACACATCTCGCAACACGGGCCTTTGGAGAAAGGAATTGGCGACATCCGAGAGGTCTACGGCGGTGAGGTGCTATACGGCGAAGAGTTGATGAAATTCGACATCTAGGTTGCGTCGATGGTCAACAAACCCGACGCAACTCTCTACATCTTGGGTGCCGGAACACCGCATCCGAGTCCGCTACGGTTCGGGTCCTCCTACGTCTTGGATGTTAGCGGCGATATGCTGATGGTCGATTGCGGCCCAGCGACGACGCACAAACTCGTAAAGGCCGGCCTCTTCCCGACCCAAATCGACCATCTCTTCTTCACGCATCACCACTTCGACCATGACATCGACTACCCCTGTTTCCTGCTGTGCCGTTGGGATCAATCGGTTGGCAAAGAGAACACACTGTGCGTATACGGTCCGCCGCCAACGGAACGTCTCACGCACGGCATCATGGACGAAGACACCGGCGTTTTTGCCCACGATTGGTATGCGCGCGTCCACTTTCCGATCAGCCAGAACGTGTACGTGAATCGAGGAGGCACGTTACCGCGTCGTCCGCCAGTCGTATACGCGAGAGACATCGGAGCCGGACCCGTCATTGCTACCGATAGTTGGAAAATTACCGCCGCATCCGCGGTCCACGTCCAGCCGTACCTCGATTCACTGGCTTACCGTGTCGACACCGCGTCAGGCAAATCGATCGTCTTCACCGGCGACACCGAACCGTGCAACTCGGTTGTCGAGTTATCGCGCGAAGCCGACATGATGGTTGCTAACTGCGCTAATGACCAGTCGGTGTTGGTCGATCAGGGCCTGGATAGCGGACAACTTGGCACCGCCACGGTGGCTGAGATGGCGCAAACCGCAAACGTCAAGACGCTCGTCCTTACCCACACGTCGCCACAATTCGCCACCCACGGACCGATGGAAAAAGCCATAGGCGACATTCGGCAGACCTACTCGGGGCAAGTCATCTTCGCCGAAGAGTTGATGAAGTTGGAGATTTGACGCCGTCGATGCGCGTTCCCACACTCTCGAAGTTTACGCGCGGGTCATCTCGCGTTGCATCTGGGCTAGACCCATCGGTCCCAGTTGCAGGGCGTTGTTGTGCCACGTCTTGAGGTCGAACGCGTCGCCCAATCGTTTTTTGGATTTACGCCGGGCTTCAAGCCAGACTCGCTCGCCCACTTTGTAGGAGATGGCTTGACCGGGCAAACCTAGGTAACGATCAATCTCACTCGCGACGAACGCGGCCGGGAAGTGGACTCGTTCGCGCATGAACTCCAACGCGAGGTCTGGAGTCCACTGCTCGCCGGGATGGTAGTCGGAATCGGCGGGTATCGTCTTCTCCAAGTGCATGCCGATGTCGATGATTACTCGCACCGACCGCAGGGCTTGGGCGTCCAACATGCCCATGTAGTAATCAGGATTTTCGAGATACCCCAGTTCCCGCATTAGACGTTCGGCGTAGAGCGCCCACCCCTCGACGTAACCCGAAGTGCCTGCCAACAGACGCTGGTAGCGCGACAGTTGGTCGGACATCGTCATCGTAGTGCCGATCTGAAAATGGTGCCCCGGCACGCCCTCGTGATACGCGATTGAAACTTCGCGCCACAGCGGGAATGAAGTCTTGCCGCCGGTCGGGTACCATGTGCGGCCCGGTCTTGAGAAATCCTCCGATGGTCCGGTGTAGTACATCGCGAGCGCGCCACCCGGTGGTGCGATCAACGCTTCGATCGTCTTGACCGGTTCGGCGATGTCAAAGTGTGTGCCGTCCATATCGGCAATGGTCGAATCTTGAAGGTCTTGCATCCACTGCTTAAACTCTTCGACGCCGTCGATGGCGCGACTCGGATCGCTTTCAAGAATCTCAACCGCTTCGTTTATTGACGCGCCCGGTTTGATCTGATCCGCCGCTTTTCGCATCTCCGACTGTACCCAACGCAGCTGTTCCCATCCCCATTCGTACGTCTCGTCAAGGTTGAGATCGATACCGTTGTATGACCGAGACATCAGACAGTAGTGCCCTCTGCCAACAGCGTCGCGCTCTCGCGCTTCCGGGTGATAGACGTCCTCAAGGTACTTGGCAAATCCGGCGTACGCGGCGTTTGCGCTTGTCGCGGCGTCAGACAGTCGTCGTGCCAATTTTTCGTCCACGTCGTCGGATTTATTGCCGGCATCTACGATCCCATTGAAGAACGGCGGAGTTTCGCGCTCACCAATCCACGTCTTGATCTGCTTGATGCATCCGGCGGTCTGCCTTTTCGAGGCGGTCATGCCTATGTATATGCCTTCATCCAGCATCTTCACGTAGGAATTGATCGATTCGCCGACGCCTTCCATGCGCGATGCGATGTTCTCCCAATCTTCGGTAGAAGAGCGCGGCATCAAATCGAATACTTGGCGTATCGACTGGACGGGCGAATGCAGGATGTTCATGCTGGAGTAGCGGACTTCGGCGTCGTACTGGTCGATGGACCACGACAACTCTTCCTGCACCGTTTCGCTACAGCGATGCTCCAACAGATCGTCGGAGTGTTCCTTTTGGATGCGATGTAGAACGTCTAGCTCAGCCTGGTTAGACCACTCTGCGGCTTCGGGCGAGAAATCGGGCATCATGTGGTCGTACCCTGGCACGCCGAGATAGGTCGCGACGATGGGATTCAACTCGGCTAGAGTGTCAACGTACCCGTCCGCGATCTTGTAGATGTTCGACATTGGAATTCATCCTGAACCTTGACCTACCAATGTGTATAAAAAACCACCTAGCCTGAATTCACCGTTTTCTATCGCGATGACTTCGCCCGCGCCGCGGTTTCCGACGACCTTGAATTGACCATCAGAAATCAGTTCGGCGCGTGCTGGCGCGTGCAGGAGATAGGGCGAGTTATCGTGTCCGCTGAACTGCAACTCGCTATCAGAAGCAGCGGTGATTCGCATCCAAAATCCGGGTTCGGTGAAGTAGACACCTTCGTATTCGCGCAATTGCGACGACGCGTCGCTCTCCGGTGCCTCATGGCGCGCGGGCGCGGTGATCGGGGGCATCTCGTCCCAATCGTCGATCACGGCATCAAGCAGCGTCTCAGCGAGCGATGCCGATACCGCGTTGGGCCACAGATTCGTCAGGACGATCGCGCCAGTCTGATATGGAGCATGGAACATCGTCTGCGTCCCGAACCCGTGGATACCGCCGCCGTGGCTGTGATAGACGCGGCCCGAGTTTCGCGTCGCACGCCAACCGACGCACTGCCCGATGGTCCAATCAGCAGTTAGATACGCTGGATGCAGCATCTCGCGTCGCGTTCTCCTACCGATAAGGCTCGGACCGGGATCAGCATCGAACTTCATGATGTGTGCCAACCACTTCGCCAGATCGGCGACGTTGGTCATCATCTGCCCGGCCGATGCGACGCCTTTGAGGTCGCTATACGGCGCGACGCGCAGAGAATCGGAGCCCGGCGCGGGTTGACTGTAACCCGCTACGCGGTTCGCTTCTGTAACCACTCGGTTGTCGAACGTCGTCTCGGACATCCCAAGCGGAGCGAGAATCTCGGACTGTACGAATCTTTCGTACGGTTGCCCAGACAGTCGACTGATGACCTCGCCGAGAAATCCGTACGCCATGTTGGAGTATTTCCATTGACTATCGAGCGGAATGACGACCTCCACCTCATCAATGCGGTCAAGCATCGTTTGCATATCAGGAAAAGCGGGCGCGTTCCAGTCAGTTGCTGGATGCTCAGTCGTCAGACCGGCATAGTGCGCGGTCATGCGGCGCAACGTGACGTCTTCAAGGTCGCCGGCGATGCCCGACGCGGAGGTGAACTCCGGGATGTAGAGCAACAACGGGTCGTCCAACGACAGCATCGACGCCTCTTGCAACATCATCAGCGAGGTCGCCGTCACCGTCTTGGTGTTCGACGCTACGCGGAACACGCTGTGCTCGTCCGGCGGCGATCCGTTGCCGATCTCGGTCTCGCCGAAACTCTCGAACCACGTCAGCTCCGAACCGCATACGATTCCCGCCGCGATGCCGGGTATGTTGTGCGCTAAGCGCAACTCTTCGATGTAGTCGCACCACATCTGGATTTTGTCGTTAGGTTCTGAGTTGGACATGATTCCGAGTCTCGGTTTCAGCGTGATTTTGGCGATCGTACGGTTAACATCACCATCACAGAATAAGGATAGTAATTCCAAAGCAACACGACAGCTCGTTAGCAGGATGCCATGACGATCAAGATAACCAGTGCCAAAATCGATGTGTACGGGTTCGACGTGCCGAGTGTGCGTGTCAACGATGCGCGCGGCGGTTTGGGAGGGACCTTGACCGCCGGTGTCTTACGACTGATGACCGATAGCGGTGTCGAGGGCAACGCGCACCTCGGGGATCGCGGCGGTGGCGGCGCGTCGACCATCGAAGCGTTCCGCTCCGCGTTCACTGATCGACTCGTCGGTTTGCCCATTGCCGATCGCGAGTGGTTGTGGCACGAATTGCCTCGTTTCGCCGGACATGGCGCTTCAGTGCACGCGCTCTGGTCGCATTTCGATGTCGCGCTGTGGGATGCGGCCGGCAAAGCTGCCGGGATGCCGGTTCACGAGATGCTCGGCACCGCACGGCGCAGTTGCGAGGTGTATGCCACGTACCCACCTCGAAATTCGACCGTCGCGGGTTACGTCGCCGAAGCCGCCGAACTCGCCGAACAAGGTTTCCGCGCCTACAAGATTCACCCCGGCGCGATGCCGACCAAAGAAGTAATCGAGATGGTCGGCGCGGTCCGACGGGAAGTCGGCGATGAGATGAGGCTCATGCTAGACCCGAATCACGGTTACGATCTGCGAAAAGCGCTGAAAATCGGGCACGCACTCGACGAAAACGATTTCTACTGGTTCGAAGACCCGGTGCCTTGGGACGACTACCGATCAATTCGCATCCTCTCGGATACTTTGGAAACACCTCTGAATATGAGCGACTCTGCGCCGTTCCTGTTTCACGACGCCGCGAGAGTGTTGGAGCAAGGTTGGCCACGCCTGATTCGCGGCACGACGCGCAAGATCGGCATCACCGGTCTCAAAAAGCAGTGCGGCATGGCGGAAGGTTTCAACGTGAACTGCGAGATCGGGACCGCCGGCAACTCGCTGATGAACGCGGCAAACCTGAATGTCATCATGTCGATTCTGAATTGCGACTTTTACGAGTACTGGATGCCGCTAGAGGCTCAGCAGTTCGGTTTGCGGCAGGAGATTCTCGTCAGTTCGGACAGCATCTTGACGGCACCGGAAACGCCGGGGCTAGGGTTTGAGATTGACGAGGAATTCGTGGCACGACATCGCGTCGCAACAATCGATCTCTAGCCGTCGCTACTCCGCTTTTTCAACGAT
Organism: Dehalococcoidia bacterium; assembly: GCA_963662485.1. Classification (GTDB taxonomy): domain Bacteria; phylum Chloroflexota; class Dehalococcoidia; order Lucifugimonadales; family Lucifugimonadaceae; genus Bin127. The sequence goes on from OY759581.1 coordinate 1,934,046, forward strand.
AATGGCAACGTTGAAGCTAACGTTAGCGCCAACCAGAATCACAACCGAAGGATTAGCCCCGAAATGATGGATTACAGTAGCGGCGAAAAGATACTCGAGAGCCTGGGTGTCGTCCCGGTCATCAATGCCGGTGGGCCGGTCACCCGCTTCTCCGGCACGCGTCCGCGTCCTGAGGTGATGCAGGCGATGAACGCAATGGTCGAACCATTCGTCGAGTTGCCGGAGTTCATCGTCGCCGCGGGCGAGAGACTCGCCGATATCATCGGCGTGCCAGCCGCAACGGTCACGAGCGGCGCATCTGGCGGCTTGACCGTCCAGACCGCCGCGGCGATGGCAAAGGGCGACCCGGAGCTGATCTTCCAACTACCGATCGTCGACGGCATCCCGAACGAGCTGATAATCCAGAAGAACCACCGTTTCGGCTACGACCACCTCTACCTCACGCCGGGCGCGCGGTTCGTGGAAGTCGGCAACGCTTCAGGATGTCCGGCGGAAGAGGTAGAGAACGCGATCACCGACAAAACAGCCGCGATCATCCACCTCGAATCGCCCTACAGCGGCGACAACGTCCTGCCGATCGAGACATTGGTCGATATCGCGCATCGCAACGGATTGCCGCTGATGTGCGACGCCGCTTCTCGCCTTCCACCGCGTGAAAACCTGACCAAGTTCGTCGAAGCCGGTGCCGATCTAGTGTCGTTCTCCGGCGGCAAGGGTATCCGGGGACCACAAGCTACAGGTCTTCTTTTGGGGAGCGAGGAATGGGTCGAGTACGCGCGGCTCAACAACGCCCCGAACGCGACCGTCGCACGAGCGCAGAAAGTTTCAAAGGAGTCGATCGCTGGACTGTTGGCGGCAGTTGAGGTCTTTGTCAACGAGGATGAGGAAGCAGAGAACCGACGCTACACGCGATTGATGCAGTCGGTAGTCGATCAGATCATCGAAATACCGGGCGTCAATGCGGAAGTCGTCCACGACTACAACCACTACATCCCGCACGCCGTCTTGAGGTTGAACGACGACTGGCGCGGACCGCCGAAAAGCGTAATCGGCGAGCGGATGTTGGAAGGTCCAGACCGCGTGATGATCCTGACCTTCCTAGAGGAAGTCCCGGACTTCTGGGTCGATCCCCTCAATTTGTCCGACGACGAAGTGCAGATCGTCGCCGACAAACTGCGACGCGTCCTGCTAGAAGCCTCCAACGAACGCTGAAAACCACGCCATCGCGACGCCAACACGAAAACAAGAGAGCGCTAAACAGGTTCGGAAGAGCGATGTTAGACATCCACCAAGTGATGAATAGCCTCTCTGAACGTCGGCCGATCTTCCATTCGGAGGCGGATTTCCAGTTCGCGTTGGCGTGGCAAATCAAGGAGATGAAGGGCGACGCCGAGGTCCGCTTGGAATACAAACCCTTGCCATACGAATTTACTCGTATGCAGTTAGACATTTGGCTCCCGTCCGAGGGAACTGTCATCGAACTGAAATATCCAAGATCCAACCTCGACGTGACATCGAACGGAGAACATTTTCTCCTAAAGGACGGCGCGGACGACCTCGACCGTTATGACTTTGTGAAAGACGTGTCGCGAATCGAAAGTGTTATCGACAAACGTTCGGACGCAACTCAAGGCTTCGCGGTTTTGCTAACGAACACCGAAAGTCTTTGGAAACAACCGACGCGGACATGGGAAACCACCAAAGATGCTAGTTTCCGCATCCACGATGGTCGCCGGCTTGCAGGTGAGTTGGATTGGGTCAAGAATGCGCCAGATAAAGAACGAGCAAATCCGATACAACTGAGCGGGGCCTATGATCTCAAGTGGTACGAGTACAGCGACCTCGAACCCGGCAATAAATCCCGCTTCCGCTACCTCGCCGTCGAAGTCGGCGGGTGACCGCATGATATGACTTGAAGCACTGACAACATCAGGAGAAGCAACGATGGCAACCAAAATGCAAGGCAAACACGCGTTCATGCAGATGCTCCGCGCCGAGGGGGTGAAGTACATCTTCGGCAACCCCGGCACGAGCGAGGCGCCGTTCATCGGGATTCTGCACGAATACCCAGAGATGGAGTACCTGATGGTCGTGCAGGAAGGCGTCGCCATCGGAATGGCGGAGGGCTACGCGAGGGCAAGTGGCGAAGTCGGTTTCGTCAGTCTGCACATCGACAACGGTCTGGCTAACGGTTTCAGTCTGATGATCGATCAGTACCGCACCGGTTCGCCAGTGGTGATTACGGCGGGCAACAAGGACGTCAGGCATCTCGCCGGCGGGCGCAGCGACTTGGTGGAGATGGCAGCACCGTTCACCAAATGGAGCGCCGAGATTTCGCACCCCGAACAGGTGCCGTCGGTGATTCGTCGCGCATTTCAAGAGGCACGTACTCCTCCGACGGGACCGGTTTTCGTCTCGTTGGCAGGCAACGCGATGGATGATTATGCGGAAGTTGCAATCGAGCCGTCTAACGCGATCCACGGCGACCCGGTTCCAGATTTCGACGCCGTTGAGGAAGCGACCAACGCGTTGGTTAGCGCGCAGAATCCGCTGTTGATCGTCGGCGATCGCGTGCACGCAAGCGGCGGAACTGCCAATGCCGCAGAGTTGGCGAACCTGATCGGCGCGCGGGCCTTTGGCCACGTCAATGGGCACACGTCGTACCCCACCGAAGATTCACTATGGTGCGGCGCGCTGTCGCTTCGGTCCGAAGAAGGATTGAACGCGATCTCCGAAGCTGATGTCGTTTTGGCGGCGGGATGTCCAGTCTTTGAAGATTTCTTCTACCGATCCGGCAACTTCATCAGCGACGACACGACTCTGATCCACATCGATTCGGACGCGGGTCAGATCGGACGCAAAGAACCTACCGATATCGGTATTTGGGCGTCTCCGCGTCAAGCGATGTCCGAGATCGCGTCCCTGGTCCGCGAGCGTATGGACGCCGATGCCACGGAAGCGGCACAAGAACGGCGTAGTCGCATTGCTGCTGAAAACAAAGCACGCAATGCTGCATTCCAGGAGTTGGCGGTGAGCGGATGGGGAAGGTCGCCGATACCGGTCGCAACGTTCGGCAAAGCGCTCGGCGATGCTATCCCGCATGGCGCGAACGTCTTCACCGACGCTGTTTCTTCGGGCGTGATGGTGCAATCTGGTATCGCGCACCGCGACGATTTGACGGTGATGGGATCGCGTGGCGGTGCTATCGGCTGGGGTATCGGCGCGACGATGGGAATGAAACTCGGGATCGAAGGTCCGCCCACGATCGGCATCGTCGGCGATGGCAGCGCGATGATGACTGTGCAAGGATTGTGGACGGCGATCAACTACGACATTCCGGTGACGTACGTCATCTGCAACAATGCCGCATATCGCATCTTGAAGGTCAACCAGAACGTCTACCACTCGATCAGCGGAATGCCACCACCCGAGGTCTACAACGCTATGGACTTCGAGACGCCGTTCGATTTCAAGGCGCAAGCGGAAGCGTACGGCGGTGTCGGCATCCGGGTAGAGACTGCGGACGACATCAGGCCGGCTATCGAAGCGGCGGTCGCGTCAGGACGGCCAGCGTGCGTTGATGTCATCATAGACGGTTCGGTTTAATCACCAACCGCTTATTGGTAGATCGACGATGCGAGAGGATTCCCAAGACCGCGTCCAAGTTCGTGAATTGTTGAAAGATGCGGCGATCTATGGCGCGCTAGCCCACGCCAGCGCCGATCCGGAACGCGCCCGCGGCTACTCGCGCTTACGAGAGCTCGAAATCGCGGCGGCGAAGCGTCTCGCCGGCGCGTCCGTCGGTGGTGCGCGATTTTCGGTATCGCTCCCGCTCTACAAATTAGCCGCGCGAGTCATTAAACCTGAACGGCTTTCGGGGTTGTTGAGGAGACGATTTCGACGCGTCCTGAGCTTGCGCGCCGCTGAGTACTTCCGTCAAGACCTCCGCGAAGAAGCGGTTGAGAGCATGGAGCTGCTCGATCGGCTGTCATTAGCGATCAAGGAAGACGGCAAACATGTAGAACACGGCTCATTGGCGACGCGTAGCGGCGCGCTCCGAGCTGCGGTTCTTGGCGTCAACGATGGTCTGGTGTCGAACGCCGCGCTAGTGTTAGGCGTCGCCGCGGGCACCAACGACCCAAAGATCGTGTTGCTCGCTGGGAGCGTGGCACTGGTCGCCGGCGCACTCTCGATGGCGGCAGGCGAATACATCTCCGTCGTGTCCCAAAGAGAGTTCAACGAGAACCTTGTCCGATGGGAACGCACCGAATTGCTGCTTTGGCACGACGAAGAAGCGGGCGAGTTGGTGGAGCTACTGAAATCGAAAGGATTGGCGGAAGAAGAGGCGCAGTCTGCGGCATCGAGGATTATGTCGGACCCCGACGTCGCGCTTGATATGCACGTGCGCGAAGAGTTGGGTATCGATCCTGATGACCTCGGCGGTTCTCCGATTCTCGCTACTGTAAGTTCGCTCGCGGCATTCGCAGCAGGTGCGGTGGTGCCGCTACTGCCCTATCTCTTCGGATTAACGGGACCCGGAGCGTTGATTTCCAGCGCATGCGGCGCGGCGGCTGCTCTGGCGATCATCGGCGGCACGTTAGGGTGGCTTTCCAGCAGCGGAACGGTCTACGGCGCATTTAGGATGCTCGCCGTCGGACTCATCGCCGGGGCGATAACTTACGGACTAGGCTCACTGGTGGGGAATTTCGTCGGCTGACGAAAATAAACGACATTCGGTTCAGACCCGCTCCCCAATCGAGCGCATTACGGGTCTTTGTTGAAACCGACAGACTCAGAAAAACCCGTCAATTCGCGAGACGGGTTCCGCAAAGTCTTTAAGCGGCGGCGGCGGTGGATGAGCGGCGGCGCACCGGACGATCCAACACGGAGAACATTACGCGTAGGTTAGCAGCATCGATCACTACTTCGACGTTTTTGCCGACTAGCTTTGCCGCGCGTTGGACTTGCAACTTCACGTTCGTTGCGTTTCGACCCGCCTCGTAGCGAATGGCTCGCGCATCGCCGATCGACATGTCGGAGATCGCTTCAACCAATGCCAACATCTCCGGTGACCTCGATGTCGCGGAGTATTTGCGGTTGGTTTCCCAAACCTGCTGGACTTCTCTCAGTGATACAACTTCGATTTTCATTTTTGCCTCAGTCGTCGTTGACGCCATCCTGCAAATTCAACCTGCTTCATGGGTCAAGGCCGAAATTCGCGATTCGTGGCGGACTTATTGACCGTATTATTCTACCCAATCGGTCGATTCATCGTTTGCAATCGTCGAGATTGTTTCGGTTCCCCAATTCCTTTACCTCGGTACCTGCAAATCTCGCTTTCGTTAACGTCGGGCGACTATTGCGGCGCATTCAGGAAATCAGTCCCAGCGAACTTAAGCGATCAATCACTAAACGCGCCCCGTCGGCGGGAGAACTATCCGAATCCAGATGCACATCGGTGTCCGAGCCGACGTCGTTGGATCCCGTGCGAGTTATGCCGATGAAGATTCCGCCTTCTTGAACGAAATCTCTCGACGCGTCGATTTCTTGTGAATCGACATCGCCGGAAACCGCGATCACCGCGCCGCCATTGCGCGACGCTTCACGGGCTACCAAGCGGACGGTGGCGCCGGTAAGCCCTGCATCGTCCAAAACTGTTACCGGTCGGCTTCCGTCTTCTAGCAGGATTTCTTCAAGCGCATTCGCCAAAGACGAATTCGCGTTTGAAGATTCGCCAGCAATCATCAGACAGAAACCGCGATCCGACATCGCCGGGTAAGATTTGCGAAGTTCGGTGATGACGCTTGGGAAGGAAAACCACTCCGGTATGTCAGCACCCGATTGCAGTCGATCACGCAACTCGGTGCCCGACAGATTCATGATCTGAGCGTCGTCATCCAGTTCGTCGCGTGTCGCGTACCGATCACTCGTACCGTCGTAAACCACCTCTTGGAAAGTGACTACGTCAATGCCCAACTCGTCGCGGTGCTCCTCAACCAGATACTGCGCGTCGTAGGGCCCGTAGAACGGGTTGCCATCGGCATCATTGCCGGGGCCGGCATGGTCACGTCCAACGATGAAGTGGCTGCAACCGTAATTCTTGCGGACAATGGCGTGCCAGACGGCTTCGCGTGGACCGCCCATGCGCATCGCGAGTTGCAACAGGCTCAACGACGCCGAGTTGTCCGGGTATCCGTCGAGAATCGCTCGGTAGCACCGTACGCGGGTGTGATACTCGACATCGCCCGGCTTCGTGAGACCTACCACTGGGTGGATTAGCAGATTGGCACCAACCTGCTCCGCTGCGCGGCGAGTCAACTCGGCGTGGGCCCGGTGCATCGGGTTCCGGGTTTGGAATGCTACGACTTTGGACCAACCCCTCTCTTCGAAAGCGGCGCGCAGTTGCGCTGGAGTATGGCGTAATTCTGCGTATGTGTGATGTTGCGACGCACGGACACCTTCCAATGTACCGCCAACATAGTAATCCGCGGTGTCGTTCAACACCGTGTTGACGCCGGGATGGAACGGGTCTTTCGTGCCGAAAACTTTTTCCGCTTCCGACTCTTTATCGGGACGCCAAACGCCATCGACCGTCAACACCGCGGTCAAAACCCCTTCCGGGTGCATCAGAGCGAGACGATCGCCGTCAGACAATCCACTCGCCACCGCGCTCGGCACATCCAAAACGATAGGCATAGGCCAAAGCGTGCCGTTGGTCAACCGCATCTCGTCCCGCACGCCTTCGTAGTCGGCACGATTCATGAATCCCTTAAGCGGGGAAAACGCGCCGGTCAAGATCTGCTCGATGTCGCATAGTTGGCGCGGTGTCAGCACCCACTGCGGCAGATTTGATGCTTCGGCATCTAGTTCCGCGCTGCGCCCGGGTCCGACTAGGAGATTTACGAGTTCGCCGCCGTGTGGGGCGGCCAAACGATTTGCTTCAGATACGAGTGAGTTGGTCATTTACCTCTACCGATGATTGGTTGTCGATTTAGATTGCGGGTATCGCGAATCTTCTAGGTTTGGAGCGCGGCGCGGACTAATCATCCTGCCCGCGTTTCGCCCAGTCAGCATTGACGAACATGTTCAGCCCTGGATCCGCGATCACCCCAGCGTCGGTGTAATTCGGCGGCTGAGAACGAATGTAATCCTCGTCCAACTCGATGCCCCATCCCGGTTTGTCAGGCACCTGGAAGTAGCCATCGACGACTTCGGGATAGTTGGAGCCCGCTTTCTTGACGTGCGGGTCGGCGAAATCGTTGAAGTGCTCAAGAATCTTCACGTTCCGCAAGGTCAAACACAGATGCAAAGCTGCCATCGTCGAGACGATACCGCCGACATTATGCGGAGCGACCATTATCGAGTAGGTCTCCGAGGTGGAAGCGATCTTTTTGACCTCTAGAATGCCGCCGCATTGCGTGATGTCCGGTTGGATGACGTCAACGTTTTGACCGCCCCAGATCTCTCGGAACTCCGGCGCGCCATAGAGCCTCTCACCAGTTGCGATGGGCAACCCCGTGTGGCTTCGAACCGATTGCAAAGCCGGCACGTCGCCCGGGCGGACCGGTTCTTCGATCCATCCGATGTTGTACCGCTCGATGTGTCTGGCAATCTCCCGCGCTTGATGCGGTGCGAACCGTCCATGCATCTCGATCATGATCTGCGCCCGAGTACCGGCTACCGAAGCAACCGCCTCGATCAGATCTAGCGACTTGAAAAACTCGTCTCGCTCCAGCTCCAGATCACCGTTACCGAAAGGATCGAACTTCATGGCGCGGTAACCGCGATCGACGACCCTGCGCGCCGCACTCGCAAACTGTTCCGGCGAGCGTTCGACGGTATACCAACCGTTCGCGTACGCCTGAACCCGCTCCGCGACTTGACCGCCTAGCAAGCGATAGACCGGTTGGTTGCAAGCCTTACCGATGATGTCCCAAAAGGCGAGTTCGACGAGCGCGAGACCGGTGTAGACGACCTCTCCCGGCTTGCCGAAATCGAGCAACGTCATGCGACGGTACAGCGCTTCGATGTCGAACGGATCGTGCCCGATGAAATGGCGCTGCGCGTCCCTGAGGTATTCGCTGACGGTGTGGGTCTTGCCTAAAACACGTGCCTCACCGATACCGGTGATGCCTTCATCAGTCTCGATGATGCAGTAGGTAAGGTTGCGCCAGGGAGTGCCCAGCACCATAGTTCGGAAACCGGTAGTTTTCATGGTTTGGTTTGGCGGATTAAGTTGCGCCGACTCGAATCATTGTACTTTCAGCGTAGAACTTCCCCGATCAAGTCGGCGGGTTAAAATGAAGGTTACGGACGCGGGAGTAACTCAGTGGTAGAGTGCCTGCCTTCCAAGCAGGGTGTCGCGGGTTCGAATCCCGTCTCCCGCTCCAAGTTCTTCGAGTGGCTATCGTCCTCAATTTCGAGACGTCGAAAGTCGGATCCGCGCGCCTGAAGATGTCTCGTGAACATCGCCGTCGTTCGCGAACGCACTGCGGATAAACCCTAAACCGAGACGCTCACCGCTTTTCGGATTTTCGGCGACCGACGAAATCCATCCAACATCCCGTCCGCCCTCTGGCGCGATGATCCCGTCTCCCGCTGTCAGATCAGCGCGATCAGCACCTCCAACCTCGTAAATCTTGACGAGGTGCCGTTGAACCTTGTCATAGGTATCCAACCGTGCGATCACTTCTTGCCCTACGTAGCATCCCTTATCAAAGTCGATGAGGTGCTCCAATCCAGCTTCCAACGGGTTGGCGGCGTCGGTAAGCTCCTTGCCCGCGATCGGTGAGCGGTTTTCTATTCGAACATAGTCGAAAAGCGAAATCGGAGACAGCGATACGCCCAAGTTTGCGACGTGCGACGTAATGCGAGCCGCAGCGTCTCCGTCGCAAATCAACATCCAAGTTTCCACACCAGCACCATCAGTCCGAAACGCAATCGTCTCGCCATCATCGCCGTCGTCGATAGTCAACGGCGTCCAAGAATCATCCGTCGCGGGCTCAACATCGCCGAGCAACTCGCCCATCACCTCAGCCGCGTTCTCACCGAAGACCATAATCCGCGTTCTGGTATCGCTGACATCGATCAATTCTGCGTCCTCGATGATCGTGTAGCGCATGATCGCATCTTGCATGAGACTCGAATCAGGCGCATCAGACACCAACAGCAGCTCATCTTCATTCAACTTCAGCACCCACGGCGCGTCGATGATTCGTCCCTTCTCGCTAGTCAGGATCGTCTGGCGCGCGGCACCGTCTGGCAGATCGATCAGCGAGTTAGTCGTGATCCGGTGCAACAGGTCCAGCGCGTCCAGTCCGACATGCCGAAATACGGAACCGTATTCGCACACCATGAACGCGACGCCACGTTTTTCGTACGCCGTGAACGCATCCCGTTCGTTACTCAGAACTGGCGATGGAGCAAGGAGCGTCATGACGACGACGCTAAACGGCGAATGAGTCGCCGCAACCGCATGTTCGTTTGGCGTTGGGGTTGTGGAACTCGAACCCGCGCCCATTCAGCCCATCGGAAAAATCCAGTACGGTCCCAGCGAGAAAGACGAAAGCGCGTTTGGGGATATAGACCTCGATGCCGTTTGCGCTGATTACCTTGTCCGAATCGTCGGGACCATCAGCTAGCTCGAGGACGTACTGCAGGCCGGAACAACCGCCGCCCTGCACCGCGATCTTTAGTCCGTAGTGTTCGCGTCCAGCGTTTTGCGCGAACTCAATCGCCTTGGATGCTGCCTTCTCCGTGACGCGCACCGTGTTTATGGGCACCGACTTGGTTTGTTCGGCGGTTGTCATGTCTTCAAGATTACAGTTCGTGGGGGCGAGTTTGTCGGGATTTTGCGGGCCGTGCGCTGAACATCCTAACCTGCGGTGTCTTTGCGAGAGGAATGCCGCATTAGAATCGAGTTATCCGACGGTACCCATCTTATATCAACCCCATTGGTAAGGAATTCCATCAGCACCAAGCTGGGAGACAGCGGCACAACGTCGCTGCTCTTCTCAGGCGGCCGCGTCGCGAAGTCCGATCGCCGTGTGGAAGTTACCGGCATCGGCGATGAAGCGGTCAGCGCGCTCGGCATGGCACGCGCGATATGCGAATCGGACCTGTTGCATGACGAAATCATCGAGATTCAGCGGCTCATGTTTCTAGCCAACGCGGAAATGGGGACGGATCTAAACCACATCGATCGCTTGCACGAACACTTCCAAACGATCAACGAGCAGAACGTCGCCGAGTTGGACCGGTTGCTGAACCGATTGGAAGAGGAAGTTGAGCTACCGCATGCTTTCATAATCCCAGGGGCATCCGCGGCGTCCGCGGCTTTGGATATGGCTCGGTGCAAAGTTAGGGACTTCGAACGCGCTGCCGTTTCGCTCGCCGATGACGGCATGATCGAAAACGAGCATCTGCTGGCGTGGTTGAACCGTCTCTCGGACTGTGTCTTTATGATGGCGCGGTATGTTGATCGAGAATTGCCGACGGAAATCGTAACTGGCACGAGGCGAGCGCGATGAAGCGTTTCCGACTTGCCATCATCAACACCGGCGCCGCAAACATCCACAGCGTGGAGAAAGCCGTTCGCGTCGTGGGCGGCGACCCTGTCGTGACCACTTCGCGAGACATCATCGCGTCGGCGCACGCCGCGATCCTGCCGGGTGTAGGCGCGAACGATGCCGTCATGGAGCAGCTCAACGATCGCGATCTGCCCGACGAGATAAGACGATTCGCGGCATCTGGTCGCCCCTTGTTGTCGGTCTGCTTGGGAATGCAGATTCTGTTCGAGCGGTCTCAAGAAGGAACATTGCCCGGGCTCGGCATACTGCGCGGCGAGGTCGTCAGACTACCGGACATGGTCGCCGAATCCACTGGCCGGCCGCTCAAGATTCCGCACATGGGCTGGAACATCGTTCACTTCCGCGACGAATCGGTAAGTCGTCACCCGGTCTTTGACGCCGTTCCGCAAGAAACCTATTTCTACTTTGTGCACTCATACCACTGCGCGGCGGAAGATTCTGCCGACGTCGCCGCGACTTCACCGCACGGCATCGAGGTATGCGCGGCAGTTGTCCGTGGCAACGTCGTCGGCACCCAGTTCCATCCGGAGAAAAGCGGACGTGACGGATTGGGCATTTACGAGCGATTCTTGGATTTCGCCCGAAAAACGGCCTGACCCGGCAAATGGCGGATTGTGTAATGCAGGTCATACCGGCGATTGACATTCGAGGCGGCAGATGCGCTCGACTTTTCAAGGGCGACTACGAACAGGAAACCGTTTTTGACAACGACCCGGTCGACGCGGCATTGCGGTGGGTGGACATGGGCGCGCGACGCCTCCACGTCATCGACTTGGATGGTGCCAAAGACGGGAAAAGGACGAACGCCGAAACGGTCCGGCGCGTCGTTAAGTCGGTCGATGTCCCTGTCCAGATGGGCGGCGGCATTCGATCGACCGATGATGTGTGCGAGGTCTTGAATCTGGGCGTCGAAATGGTGATCCTCGGTACTGTCGCCGTGGAGGACCCGGAAAGCGTTCAGGAAGCAGTCGAACGCTTCGGAGCGCAACATGTTTGCGTATCCGTCGACGCCAAAGACGGATTAGTCAGGACCCGTGGATGGTTGTCTGAAACATCGTTGACCGCCGTCGATCTTTTGAACGATATGGCGGCCACTCGCGATGTCCGCAACTTCATCTACACCGACACGGCGCGCGATGGCACGTTGTCGCACCCGAACTTTTCGGCGGTTGGCGAGGTGCTGCGCCAAATAGAATATCCAGTTATGGTTGCGGGCGGAATCGCGACGGTCGAAGACGTTGTGCGGCTCGGCGAGATCGGAGCCGCCGGTGCCATAACCGGCATGGCGATATACACCGGTTCGCTAGACTTGGCGGAAGCGATCCGAGCCGTCGAAGATATGCGATACGGCAATTGAAAAGGCTGATACGAACCCATGAGTTCGTCAGTCGAAAGAACACAAAGAGAACCCGAGATTGACAACGAGACCCACCGCGAGTTGGCACACGTTCAACGACCAGATCGACCCGCACGCGATAATTTCGCTGCTCCCGATACACCGATCCCAACACGTCGCCGTGCTCGGTGCCAGTGTCGACGGTCTGACGATCCCGATCGCCAAATACGTCTACGACGGCAATGTGATCGCGCTCGATACCGATCAAGACGTCTTGGACACGCTGACCGCCGAAGTCGAGCGAGTTCACCTCACCAACGTCGTGCCGACGTTCGTTGCAGACGACGGTTTGAATTCAGTGGACCTGGATGCCGACGGCATTGTGGTCATCGACATGTTGCACGCCACAACGAGCCCGGCACGTCTTTTCAACTCCATCGCCAATCTGCTGCCCGGAGGGGGATGGATGCTCATCGCCGATTGGTTTTCGACCAACGCACGCGGCGACACCGGGCCCGCCAAATCCCGGCGAGTGGACCCGGCACGCGTTGACCGCTGGGCGTCAGAGCAAGACATGACGCCGATCACGCGTCGTACACTCGGCGTGCAAAGGTATGTTCACGTCTACCGCAAACGGCGCCCTAAATCGGATTAGAGATGCTGACCAATCGCGTAATCCCGTGTCTTGACGTCGACCAAGGCAGAGTCGTCAAAGGCGTCAGCTTCGTTGACATCAGAGATGCCGGCGATCCGGCGGAGTTGGCAGACCTCTATAACTCAGAGGGTGCCGACGAGCTCGTTTTTCTGGACATCACCGCATCTTCAGACGCACGCGACACCATGGTTGATGTCGTGATGCGGGTCTCCGCCGAGGTGTTCATACCGTTGACCGTTGGCGGCGGAATCCGGTCTCGCGACGACATGCGCCGAATGCTGGAGGCCGGCGCGGAGAAGGTGAGCGTCAATTCAGCTGCCGTCGCCAATCCAGCGCTCATCGAAGAGTGCGCTTACGAGTTCGGTTCGCAATGCGTCGTTCTCGCCATCGACGCTCGGCGACGTCGAAACGGTGACGCATTATCACGGCCGCGTTGGCAGGTTTACACTCACGGCGGAAGACGACCTTTGGAGATGGACGCTGTCGAATGGGCGAAACGCGGCGCAGAACTCGGCGCCGGCGAGTTGCTAGTAACCAGCATGGATGCCGATGGACAGCAGACGGGTTACGACCTTGAGCTATTGCGCGCCATCTCCCAACAGACGACAATCCCGCTGATCGCCAGCGGTGGCGCGGGCAAGGTCGAACACTTCGCGGACGCGGTGATCGACGGCGGCGCGGACGCGGTGCTCGCGGCTTCCCTATTTCACTACGGCACGCTGCGGATTTCCGACGTCAAGGACCACATGTCTAGCGTAGGTTTGCCGGTCAGGCCCGTAAACTGATTGCGCGAATGTTCTGGGGTAACTCGAGATGATTCAGTTCGATGATCGCGGTCTGCTCACCGCAGTGGTTCAAGACGCGCGCACCAAAGACGTGCTGATGGTGGCATACATGAACCGCGAGGCGCTCAAGCGCACCATCGCCGGCCCGCACGCTTGGTTCTACAGTCGCAGTCGGAAAGAATTGTGGGAGAAAGGCGCGACATCTGGCGATTACTTGGATGTCGTCGATCTTCGGTTGGATTGCGACGGCGACGCGCTCATCGTGTTAGCCAATCCCGTCGGCGCAGCTTGTCACACCGGCAAACTATCCTGCTTCCATAAAGAGGTGTCATCTGAAACCGATGCATCCAACCGAATCGGACCGGGCATCCTGTACGAATTGGTGGATGTCATACATCAACGCGCGATTGAAATGCCTGAGGGCTCGTACACGACGCGTTTGCTCAAAGCGGGGCCTTCGCGCATCGCGCAAAAGGTGATCGAAGAAGCTGGTGAGACCGGATTGGCGGCGGCTACTGGTGCGCTTGACGAGGTACCGCTGGAGATGGCGGACCTCATCTACAACTGCGTTACGCTGCTGGAATCGGTTGGAGTGCCAATCGAGGAAGTCTGGGCAGAACTCGCCAAACGAAGAGGCGGGACCGGGCTGACCTGATCTCGAGACGCGATTCCACATCAACCGCGTCGGTCGTTCTCCAACGCTGATTCCATCGCCGCGACTGCGACCTCGATCATCTCATCGTCGGGTTGCGCGGTGGTGAGTTTCTGCAACCAAAGATTCGGTTTTCCAATCGCATCTACCAAAGGGTTGCCGCCACGAAGTCCAGTGAACCGGATGAATTCGTAGCTCATCGCAGCGATCACCGGTATCAACACGATCCGCGATCCGACCAGCATCCATAGCGGCTCACGCGGAATGAACATGAACACGATGATCGACACGACTACGACGGTTAGCAAGAACGATGTTCCGCAACGGGGATGCGCGGGCGAAAAACGGCGGATCGAGTCCGGCACTAGCGGCAGACCGTGTTCGTGCGCGTGGATGGTCATGTGTTCGGCACCGTGGTAGCCGTACATCCGCTTAATGTCTTTGAGCAATCCGATCGCCCAAATGTAGGCGAGGAAAATCACCAACCTCGCCAGTCCCTCCACCACGTTCGCGAGAAAGTGGGACTGGGTTTCGACTGGTCGGGACAAGAACAGCGGCAAAAGGAAGAAGAGCCCGATGCCGAAGATGAACGCCACTACGGTCATCAAACCCATACCAAACGCGCCAATCTCGGCATCCTCATCCTCGCCCGCGTCTTTGATCTGCTGATTCGCGCCGATCGTGTACGCGCGCATCCCAATTACGAGAGTTTCGATCAGCACCAGCACACCGCGTATCATCGGCACGCGTCTCATCCTGCCGTTCGCCCAACCTAGCAACGGAAGGGTCTCGTTGTGTATCGAACCGTCGGCGCACCGCACCGCCACCGCGCAGCCTCGGGCACCTCGAATCATCACGCCTTCGATGATTGCCTGACCTCCGTAGAGGGCAGGCGTCGAGGAATGTTGACCCGTGTTGTTGGCCGCTTCAGGCATGGCATGGACGCATTCGCGACGTTCCGAACGCGCGGCAATTAGGAGAGAGCGTCCCAGAGACTTCGGGCGGCACTGACCGATGCGTCAGAGGATTGGATCGTGCCGCGTTCAACTTTCGTTGCGAGACGGAACCTAGTCGGGCATCGCCATACCGTAGCGACGCATCAAGCGTTCGACCCGCCCTTCGGTGTCGACGATGCGCTGCTCGCCAGTCCAGAACGGATGGCAGACGCTACAGACTTCAACACGGATCTCCTCTTTCGTCGATCCGGTGATGAGGTCTTCCACACCGCAGGCGCAGACGACTTTGGCTTCGGGAAAGTAAGTCGGATGGATATCGGTCTTCATCGGTAAAATTCCAATTGACGGTTCATGCGGCGAACGCGTCGACGTTGATCCTTCGCTTGTCTTGCTTGGCGTAGTCGAAACGCACCGTGCCGTCAATCGTCGCATACAGCGTGTGGTCGCGGCCCATGCCGACGTTGTGACCGGCACGGAACCGGGTGCCACGTTGGCGGACGAGGATGGAGCCGGCGGTCACGATTTCACCGCCGAAAGCCTTGACGCCCAACCTACGCCCCGCGCTGTCGCGCCCGTTGCGGGAAGTTCCTGAACCTTTCTTGTGTGCCATATCAGATGCTCCGAGGTTTCTGGCGATACGCCGGTAGTTAAACTTCGATCTCTTTGATCTCGAGCGATGTCAGATGTTGCCGATGCCCACGCTTTATTCGATATCGCGTCTTGTTCTTGTACTTGAAGACGGTCTTTTTCTTTTCGCGTCCGTGAGCCAAGATCGTCGCGACGACTTGAGCACCATCAACCGTCGGATCGCCGACCTCGACTTCGCCATCAACGCAAGCCAATAAGACCTGGTCAAGGTTTATGGTGTCGCCTTCAGGAAAGGGCAATTTCTCGACGTTCAGCACGTCGCCGGGACGGACTCGATACTGCTTGCCGCCGGTGGCAACAATTGCGTAATTTTCGGACATTTCGTTTCGGGAGTGGTTAGCCAAGAGGCGCGGACAGCCGATTCTGCGATTCTACATTAGCGACGCAACGCCAATGCCGTGGGCAAAGCGTAGTTCCCGCTTACTCAAGCGATTCGAAATGACCTTCGTAGAAGACCAGTGGCTCTCCCATGCCGATTTTCACCTGCTCTACCTCGGCGATGAAAATCGTATGGTCGCCGGCGACGATCGACTGCGTCACCTTGCAATCCATCGCTGCTAACGAACCGGCGATAACTAGAGAATCGCCCAACTTCTCCGATGGCGGTTCCGGTAACGTGGCACGTATCGCGTCAGGCACCGTGTAGTGCCGCGCCACACCACGCTGCTCGAAATTCAGGATGCTTATTCCGAACCGCTGATTTGCTTCGATCAACGGCAAGGTGTTGCGGTCGTTGCCGATCACGGCTGCAACAAGAAGCGGATCGAGCGAAACGCTAGTCACGCTGTTGGCGGTCATGCCGTGCAACCCGGATCCGCCGATCTCATGTGTCGTTACGACGGAGACCCCCGTGGCAAATTTCGCCCACGCGTCGCGGAAGAGTTCTTCTGTAACTTGAGTGTTGGGCATCTCGAGATTCCAGTTGCTTCAATAGCCGATTATACCGACAAAGAACGGCACATTGTAGTGTTCGATGGCGACTCATCGACGCGCCGCTTGCGCCCCTCGGAACGACCGCTACTCGCCGTCTGAACGCCAGGACAGAGGGTCCGGATCGACGTAACCGGAAAGTTCCACGAACGCCAATCCAATTCGCTCCTGGGTGTCGGCATCGAGAACATCAACCCTCCCCTCCCAGTATGCGGCACCCTTGTTTCCACCCGGCATAGGCGGCACCTCTTGATCCGCGATGGTCGGAGTCAGCAGAGCGTCCAAACCGAAGCTGTCGATTTTGAGCCGCCAACGGGCCGGGTACTCGCCGCCCGTCGCCGGGCTTTGCCAGTAATCGAGAACGTCCAAAGATATGCCGTCCGCGGTTTCGTCGAGGGTGAATTGTTCGGAACCATCAACGATCAACGTGCCATCAGTCGCGATCACCGCACCGTCGGCTCCGCGTACTTCACTGACCATCAACGAATCGCCGTTGTCGAGATGGAGCGCCAACCACTGCCACCCGGCTGGCTTGCCGACGACGAAAAAGTCGCCCCACTGATGATCGAACCAAACCTCACCCGTAACGTCCGCCATCTTGCCATCAATGGTCAACGTTCCAGTGGCGGACATCCGCGGATAGGTGTAGTAGTAGGTCCATCCGAACGGCCAATCCATCCATCCGACACCTTCATGCAGCATCACTACATCGGTAGCCGCGACATCGAGCGCGACACGCGTCGTACCGTCGGCATCGGATGCCTTGATCGAGTGGTCGCCACGCTCAGAAACTTTCAGCGAAAAACCCCCTAAATCGAGTCTCACTAGATTCGCCCCTTGATCCGTTTCGACGCCTTGACCGATGCTGAAGACCGATGAATCGATGTAGTGGTGTGCACCGCGAGCCACGTCGGTGATGCCCGCCTGCCCAAACTCGATTGAACCGCCGTCATCATCGGTTTCAGTCTGGAAAATCACAAAATGGAACGAGTACTCCGATCCGCCCGACGTTTCGAGGTGTCCGTTGTAGTACCACCACTCGTTAGGTGCTCGGTGCGACGCGTCGTCAGCCGGTAGAGTCAAGGCGCGCGGTGATGGGGTTGGTTCCGGCGGAGGCGGCGACGGAATCGGGCGCGGTTCGATGCCGCCGCCACAAGCCAAGACGAAACCGAAACTGAGCACGGCAATCGCAATCGTTAATCCGTGTGCGATCGATCTCATCCCATCCTCACCCTCGGCAACCTACGGTCCAGCCACTCTGGAAACCACCAGTTCCATTTCCCGAATAGGCGCATCAAAGCGGGGGCGATCAGGATGCGCACAATCGTCACGTCAATGAATACGGCGAGTGCCAATCCGAAGCCTACCGCTTTCACGGACACCACCTCGGCGAGCACGAAACTGCCGCCCACGACGATCAATATGGAACCCGCGCCCGTGATGATGGCACCGCTCCTTTGCAATCCAATCTTGACCGCCTCGCGGTTGCTGCCGGTCTCCTGATACGCCTCCTTGATGCGCGACAAAAGGAAAATCTCGTAATCCATGCTCAACCCGAACAAGACCGCGAAGAGCACGATCGGCGTAGTCGCTTCGATCACTCCCTGCGGCTCAAAGTTCAGCAACCAACCCAAGTTTCCTTGTTGGAAGACCCAGACCAATGCGCCGAAACTCGCCAGGATGCTCAACACGTTCAGCACCACCGCTTTGATTGGAATGACTACGGACCTGAACAGCATCATCAGAGAGATGAACGTCAGGACAATCACAGCACCGGCGACAACTGGGAAACGACCGTAAAGCGACTTGACTAGGTCGGTGTTGTACGCGGCACCGCCGTCGATGTGAATTTCGTCAGAGGCGCGCGGTATGAATGCCCGGATTTCATCTACCAGCTGACGAGCCTCATGCGTAAAGGGATGAAGGTCGCTCGTTACATAGAAAAGAACGATGCCATCGCGCACGCTGTTGTTCAACAGACGCAGTATCGTGGCGTCGTAGATCGCTTCCGGGTGCCGATACAGGTCGCGATAGTCAGCAACACCTAGCGTGTCTCTAAAGTTGACGATGCTAGAGACGTTTTCCACCGTCGGCACGTTCTCCAGAGCCTGACCAAACGCGTAGAGCGCGGCGATGTTTTCCTCGGCGAAGGGATCGCCATCAAAGGCGTATGCGACCACCAGCTGGGTCGCGACGTCCCAACCGAATTCGTCCTGGAGCAGGTCGTACCCTTGGCGCGATTCGTAGGTCTTGGGCAGGATCGTCGCGTCCGCTGTTCCGGGGCGGATATCTCTGAATGGAACCGCTAACAGGACCAATACGATGACCGTCGGTATCAAGAAAAACAGCGGACGCCGCATCACACTCTCCGCCATCCTCGCCCAGACGTTGCCGCGCGATCCCCATTTGGGCAGCAGCGAGATGCGGTTAATTCGCTCGCCGACGATGCCAAGCAGGGCCGGCATCAGCGTCTGAGCGGACAGCAACGCGACTGAAATAACGACGACTGCACCGATGCCAACCGAATCCAGCACGGTTAGCCCGAAAAGCAGCAGCGAACATACGCCGATGACGCTAGTGACGCCTGAAAACAGGATCGCGACGCCAGCGTGCGAGTGCGTTTCGACTAGTGCATCGGGGACCGACAAACCGCGCGCCAACTCCTCTTTGAAACGGTTCACGTAGAAGAGCGAGTAGTCAATGCCCATTCCGATGCCGAGCAACGTGATGATGTTGAACGACAACACTGACATGTCGCGCCAGCCGGCGATGTAGTAAATCGCGCCGAGACCGATGGCAACCGCTACGCCGCCGACAAACGCCGGCATGACGGCAGCGACCGCGGTTCCGAACACGATCAGCAACGCGATCACGGCGAGCGGAAAGGCGACGAGCTCGCCGCGCCGGAAATCCTCGCCGCTGGCCAACACCAAGTCGCGATACAGAAGCGGCGCGCCGGTCATTACGACGTTGAGTTCGCCGAGTTCCAGATCCGCCGTGATGTCGTCAACGACGGTTAGCGATTCTTCGATGTCAAGGTCGAGGTCCGCTTCGATCAGCGCCATCCGCCCATCTTCACTCACCATCCCCGGTTCGGTCAGGAAAGACCGCACATCAGCGATATCTGGATGCGAATCGATTTGGGAAATCAGGTTTTGCGACGCGCTCCTGAACTCTGGAGAGTACGGCATCCATTCGTCGTGGCTGGCGACGAAAACGAGTCCGACGGCGTTGATACCGAACTCGTCTTTTAGGATCGCCCTAGTCTTGACGGACGGATAGTCGTCGTTGGTGAATCCGCCGGGCAACAGCTTATCTTGCGCCCGCGGTGCGACCGGCAACATCACGAGCAGAGCGATCGCCCATGCGATGACAACAAAATACCGGTTGCGGTATATCCAACGGCCAGATTTGGCGAGCATTTACTGCGCTCTAGTCACCGATCCGGCGTTGCCGACGAGCGGCGAATTTCGATCTGAAGGTCTTATGCTTCGGATGTCGCTTCTGCGGCTTGATCAACGTTCCGACCGGATGACGTCTTCTCGGCGATCGCAATCGCCGCGGCTCGGTCACCACTGTCCAACGCTACTATCTTTACGCCTTGTGCCGACCTACCGGTTTCCCTGATCTCCGCCAACGTGGTGCGAACGATCTGACCGCGTTCGGTCAAGATCATCAGCTTGCCGGTCTCGTCGCGTCGCAACGCGTCGCTGATGACATTTGCCGCGGCTACATCACCGGTGTTTCTGGTGATGTTTAACGTGATGATTCCGCGGCCGCCTCGACCCTGCACTCTGTAGTGTCGCAAAGCCGAGAGTTTGCCTCGCCCTTTCGTGCCGATGATCAAGAGGTAACCTTCGTTGTCGACGACATCCATCCCAACGACGGCGTCTTTTGCATCGAGCCGAATGCCGCGAACTCCACCGGCATTGCGCGATCGTGAGACCAGTTCGTTGCTGGCGAACCGAATCGATTGCCCCTTCTTGGTGACCAAGATTAGGTCTTCGTCCTCGCGCACCATCGCGACGGAGATCAACTCTTGCTTCGGTTTTAGTCGGTAGCAGTTAAGCCCGGCGCGGTTGATGTTGGCGAACGCGGCGAGCGGCATCCGCTTCACATCGCCGTGCCTCGTCGCCAACGCGAGATACGTTTCCGGCGCGTTCATGTCGGTTACGACCATCATTTGCCGAACCGTCTCGCCCGGACCGATGTTGAATCCCAGGTTGTGCACCAAAGTGCCGCGCGACTGGCGCGACTGGTCCGGCGGCAACTCGAAAACGCGCGTCGAATACACGCGCCCGTGGTCGGTGAAAAAGAGCAACGTGTCGTGGGTATCGGCAACTTGGAGGAATCCGGTGATGTCATCCGTTTTCGTCAGACGTTGACCGCTGACGCCTTTACCGCCTCGGTGCTGTTTGCGGTAGGTGTCCAACTTGACGCGTTTGATGTATCCGCTGTTGGTGAGCGTGATAACCACATCCTCATGCGGCTCAATGTCTTCGCGTCGGAACTCGCCAAGTTCTTCGGTGTGGATGACGGTGCGACGGTCAGTACCGTATTTGCGCTTGAGCTGATGGGTTTCTTTGACGACCTCGGCGCGAACCTTGGCGGGATCCGCAAGAAGAGCCTCCAACCGCTCAACCGTCTCTAGCAACTCTTTGTATTCGTTCTCCAGCTTCTCGCGTTCGAGTGCGGCGAGACGGCGCAGTTGCATGTCCAAGATCGCTTGGGCTTGGACCAGTGAGAAACCGAATTCTGCGATCAACCCGGTGCGCGCGTCCGCCACATCCGCAGAACCTCGGATTATCTCAATCACGCGGTCAAGGTTGTCGATCGCGATCCGCAATCCTTCCAAGACTTCAAGGCGCGCCTTTGCCTTTTTGAGATCAAACTCGGCGCGGCGGCGGATTACCTCTTCGCGGAATTCGATGTAGTACTGGAGGATCTGACGCAGGTTCAGCACCCGAGGCGCGCCACGAACCAGTCCGATCATGTTCACCGAGAACGACGAACGAAGCGCAGTGTGCTTGTAGAGGTTGTTCATCACGATCGCCGGCGTTGCCGAACGACGCAGCTCCAAGACGATTCTCATTCCGCGACGGTCCGACTCGTCGCGCACTTCTGACACACCTTCAACGCGTCGTGTTTTGATCAACTCGGCGATGCGCTGAATCAACGTCGATTTGTTGACTTGGAACGGGATCTCGGTGAAGACGATGCGCTTACGATCCTGTCGCGGGACATCCTCAGTACCGCCCTTGGCTTGCACCACGATGCGTCCACGCCCCGTGGCGTAAGCGTTGCGAATACCCTCCGTACCGAAGATGTGGGCGCCCGTCGGAAAGTCAGGTCCTTTGACGTGTTGCATCAACTCGTCGACAGTGGCATTAGGGTTTCGCACGAGCCAAACCACCGCGTCGCAGACTTCGGCGACGTTATGAGGCGGGATGTTTGTAGCCATACCGACGGCGATGCCGGATGCTCCGTTGACGAGCAGGTTCGGCAGACGCGCGGGTAAGACCGACGGCTCTTTCAATGATTGATCGAAGTTCTCCCGCCAATCGACGGTTTCGCGCTCGATGTCGCCGAGCATGTACTCGGTGATCGCCGAGAGCTTGCACTCGGTGTAACGCATCGCGGCGGGCGGGTCGCCGTCCACGCTTCCAAAGTTGCCCTGACCGTCAACGAGCGGCTCACGCATCGAAAACGGCTGCGCCATTCGCACCAACGCGTCGTAGACCGCGGAGTCGCCGTGCGGGTGATACTTGCCGAGAACATCGCCGACGAGGCGCGCACATTTCTTGTACGACGATCCGGGGCGCATCCCTTGGTCGTGCATCGCGTAAAGGATGCGACGTTGCACCGGCTTTAGACCGTCTCGGACATCGGGTAGCGCCCGCGAAACGATCACGCTCATCGCGTAATCGAGATACGAGGACCGCATCTCGTCCTCAATGCCGATGGTTCGAATATCTCCCGCGTCGGTGCCGATTACCATGCCGATTTCACCTTACAGACCGTCGTTTTTTCAACGCTTCGCGCACTCCGAAAAACAGGATGCGCAAACGGGGCGCAAAGCGGATTGAAGTCTCGTTAAGATTCTATCGTTTGCGAGAATCCCGCTTCATCAGATTCGACGCGTTCAGAATCAAATGGGGGACGGTTTTCATCGATATTGCGGACTATTCGCCAATCGCACGTTCCAAAAACGCGATCAAAACGTTGTCAAACCCGCGCGGTAAGCGGGTTGCACCGAAGATATCCCACTGAACCCCTATAACCCATCGATGGCCCGGCATCTCGAACGCCTCAATGACGCGATCCTCGGTAATCGCCGCCGCCATCGCGCCGGGCGCCAATCCCGATTGGTTAATGCCCGTACAGTGGTCGTAACGCACCGTCAGCCACCCCGATCCGCCGATTGTTGACGAGACCTTCGCGCCCGGCGCCAGAAACACCGATCTACGAACCGTTTCGGAATCTGTACTGACAGCGTGCTCGGTCATCCGGCGAGGTTGATCGCCACCCAGCGCAACGTTGAGCGCGTGCATTCCAGACCCGGAAGCCAACACCGGGATGCCTGCATCTAGCGCGGCTTTGGCAATTTCACCGATATCACCCGCTAGGCGACTCTCGTTGGGACCGTAGATCAAAAGGCCTGCGGCGTCGACCGGCAGTCTGGGATTATGACAACCGACTTCCACGATCTCAGCGCGCGCCAAGTCGCATTCGATGTCCAAATCGCCGAACGCGATCGGTTCGTGAGAAACTACGACGATCTGCGCGGACAATGAATCAAGCTACCGTGGCGGAACCAACGCTAGAACGGTATGCCCCACAAACCGAGCCATTCGGTCAACGAGGGCTCCGTCTTGAGGCCAGCACCCTTCACGGCGTTTCCCAACATCCGCTCACTCTCGCGGTCGCGTTCTCCGGCGGATTCACCGGTCGGAACGAACGGATAGTACGCGTCGCGGTCAAAGCGATAGATTAGATACGCGTTGACGTATCCCGATCCGGATGTCGAACGCGGATTGACGGCATGGTTCGCGAAGTCGAATTCGAAAACCGCCGCCAAGAGGTTCTGAGAGCCGTCGTTCATTTTGATCGCGTTGGCGATGGTGAAGACCGAGCTCAGCAAATCATCAAAGTTGCCGTCGTTGAGGACCGCCCAACGCATCCCGTGATCGTCATCCTTGATCTCGTAGCCCGTCTTGGTGGCGCTGGGACCGACGTAGAGGATGTTGTCGAGTTGCTCGGACAGCGACGCCAAGAATGGCAAACCGTCGTCATGGCGGTAGACGATGCCGGCTTGACGGCGTGGCGACACGGCCTCGCCTTCGCGCTTGAACCCAGAGATCATGCGTGAAACCGAGGACATCGAATCCCACATCGTTTCGCGGCTTTTCTTCCGTCCAAAAAACCAACCCATCAGTTTCTGACCCCGTATCGCATTTCAGCTTCTAGTTCACGCAATCTGGCTATCCGTTCCTCCATTGGCGGGTGTGTGGAAAACGCGTTCGCCGCGAACCCTCGTAACGAGGGCGCGAACAAAAACGCCTGCGCAGTTTGCAGCTTACGCAAATCTTCGTCGGGGATGTATTCCATTCCCATCGCGATCTTTTCCAAAGCATCGGCGAGCGCGCCCGGGTCGCCACATATCTCCGCGCCCGTGTGGTCGGCTCCGTATTCACGATAACGCGTCAGGGCTAGCACAAGCAACTTTCCGATGATATAGACGATGATTGTCACGAGGTAGGCGACGATTATCGGCATCGAACCGCCCGCGCTGTCGCGCCTGCCGAAGAGCATGTTGAAGAAAAACATCGTCATCAAGAAACTGGTAAGTGTGACGAGGAAGTTCGATATCGCCAACACCTTCATGTCCTGATTGGCGATATGTGCCAGCTCGTGCCCTAGCACGGCCCGTAACTCGCGGCGCGTCAAGCGTCGCAAGATTCCCGTCGTCACCGCCACCAGCGCGTTCTCCTGATTACGTCCGGTCGCGAACGCGTTCGGTGCCGCCGATTCGATGATCGCGACTTTCGGCATCGGCATGCCGTATCGATCCGCAAGGTCTCGAATCATTTTGTGAAGTTCCGGCGCCTGATCCTCAGTAACCTCTTGGGCACCAGTAGACATCATTACGAGTCGATCCGACATGTAGTACTGGATGACCGCGAGCGCGAGCACAATTGCACCGACGAACGCGATCGGCACGCCAAGACGCATCATCACCAACGCGAACCCGGCGTACACGACTCCGAGCAGTAGCATCGTGAAATACATCCGCGACACGATGCCCGGATCGCGTTTGAGTTTTCGGACGTTTTGAGTTGCCTTCATCGCTTACGGTTACATTGCGAGCGGAAATTTCTACTGCTGAGACCTTGGTTCGGTCTTCGCAAGCTCACACAGTTCGTTTAGATTCAGTCTATTGCACTACGCGCTGACACCGCGTCGACCATCCTAAAATCCCCTCGCTCCCAGCATTAACCTTGGCAATTTCCATGACGAAATCCCCGACGATGACAGAAATCGATGATGCGCAACTTGAAGAGTTCGAACGCGCCGCCATCGACGCGGCTACAAAAGCTGGCGTCTACGTTCTCGAACGGATCATGTCGCCGATGGAAATCGAATCGAAGACGGGACGACCGGGGCGTGACCTCGTCACCGATGTCGATCGCAACTCGCAGATCATCATCGCGGACATTCTCAATGAACGATTTCCCGACCATCAGTTTTTGGGCGAGGAAGATCAAAAGGAAGAAGTCGATCCCGCGAAAGATTTAGTTTGGGCAGTCGATCCGATCGACGGCACCGCGAACTTTGTAAATGGATCGATGACCCATGCCGTGTCGGTCGCGCTCATGCATCGTGGCACCCCGATCGTCGGCGCAGTCTGGAGCCCGTGGCCGATGTCAGAAACTGGCGGTACCGTGGTTCACGCGCGCCTAGGCGGCGGCACGAAGCGCGATGGTGAGCCCTCGCAGGTTTTGAAACCCACCGATGAATTGGGCAGACCAGTATCCGGCCGGCTGTCCGTTCTGCCGGGCAATGCCGTTCGGGCTTTCAAGTTCGACAAACGAATGCGCGGACACGCCGGTGATGTGCGCGTCACCGGCAGCGCATCTCACGAGATGTCGAGCGTCGGCTCGGGGTTGTATCAATACGCGATCGGAGGCGTCGCGGCGGTCTGGGACTTTGCCGCCGCCGTGATCATCGTGCGAGAAGCAGGTGGCGAGATGATGATCCTCGCGAACGAAGGTTCATGGCACCCGTTCGACGGCTGGGCGCAACCCTACGCGAACGATGTCGCGACGTTCAAGAAGCTACGTGATTGGCGCGGAATCATGCTCGGCGCGCACCCAGATACGATGCGGTTCATCGCCGAAAACGTGCGCTTTCGACGCCCGAATCGGCTCGCTCAGATGTTTCGCCAGCGCGTCGCGCGACGACATAAAAGACAGAGCGCCTAGTCGTCCGATTTGCCGCCGTTCAACGCGTGATTGAGCCACCACTCCGCGGAATCGGCTAGCGCCATCCAACTCGCGTTGATGATGTTGGTCGACGCTCCTACGGTGGTCCACACCTGACCGCCAGCTGCCGATTCAATCGAGACGCGCACCGATGCGCCGGTCCCAAGCGTCTCGTTCACAACTCTCACTTTGTAGTCGGTCAGATTTATGCTCTGCACTTCCGGGTACTTGTCGGATATCGCTTTACGCAGACCTCGGTTCAACGCGTCGACCGGGCCGTTCCCCTCGGCGGCCTCGAGAAAAACATCCTCGCCGACCCTGATCTTGACCGTGGCTTCAGACAGCACGGGATGCTCCACGCCATCATCCCGCCAACCGGTCCCGAAAGACGCGCGGCGCCGGTTTTCTACGATGACCATAAAGTCGACCAACTCGAAAGGCGCCTCGTAATTTGGCAGGTTTCGCAGCACCACAAGCTCTAACGATGCCAACGCGTTTTCGTAGGCGAAACCTTGTGCTTCCTGTTGCTTGATGTGTTCGACGATTCGTCGCGCATCGTCGCGGCTCAAAGACTCCTCGAGACCGAGCTCTCTTATCAGCCGCATAACGTTGCCGCGCCCTGATAATTCGCTAATCGTTACGCGAGTGTCGTTGCCGACGACCTCAGGGTCAATATGCTGGTACGCCGCCGCTGATTTTTCGGTCGCCGCGGCGTGCAGACCGCCTTTGTGCGTGAACGCGCTAACCCCGACATACGGTTGGAACGGGAACGGACGGCGATTGACGATCTCCGACACAACTTTGGACAGGTTCGTTAACTCTGGCAGGAGTTCGGAATCGATCGCGTCGACTCCCATCTTGAGGTTCAGATTGCCGATGATGCTGATGAGATTCGCGTTGCCGGTGCGTTCGCCGTAACCGTTGATGCATCCTTGGATCTGAAAAGCTCCTGATCGGTACGCCTCCATCGCCGAGGCGACCGCGGTGTCGGTGTCGTTGTGCGTGTGGATACCCAAGATCGCGTCGTCGGGCAGTGCGTGCTTCACTTCGTTGACAATCTCCGCGACCTCATGCGGCAACGTACCGCCGTTTGTGTCGCACAGGACCAACCGCTCTGCACCGGCATCGAACGCGGACTGCAAGCACCTGATTGCGTAGTCCGGGTTCTCTTTGTAACCATCGAAGAAATGCTCCGCGTCGTAGAATACCCGCCGGCCGCGAGCGTTAAGGTACGCGACTGAATCGGCGATCATCGCCAAGTTTTCTTCGACGCTCGTTTCGAGCACCACGCGAACCTGATATTCGGAAGCCTTGCCCACGATCGTGGTGATCGGTGCTCCCGATGCGAGTAATGCCCGCATCGACACGTCATCAGCGCAGTCAGAGCCGGCGTGCCGAGTGTTTCCGAATGCTGCGACCTCGACGTTTCGCAAGTCCAATTCTTTGACCCGTTCGAAAAACTCGTCGTCCTTAGGCGTCGCACCAGCGTAGCCGCCCTCGACGATGTCCACTCCAATGTCGTCCAACATCTGCGTGATGGCAAGCTTGTCCTCCACCGAGAGGGATATGCCCTCTTGCTGTGCGCCGTCGCGCAGCGTCGAGTCGTATAACTCGACCTTTTTGGCGGCGCGTGTCAGCACGCCGTCGGTGTCTGGTTTTGCTTGTTTGGTTGTCATGTCAGAGATTCCAATCGGGCAAAATAAAACCCGTCCTTGATATGGACGGG
This sequence comes from Dehalococcoidia bacterium, assembly GCA_963662485.1. Classification (GTDB taxonomy): domain Bacteria; phylum Chloroflexota; class Dehalococcoidia; order Lucifugimonadales; family Lucifugimonadaceae; genus Bin127. Next base: position 1,961,805 of record OY759581.1, read on the forward strand.
CGAAAGAGTGTGAAGCAAAGCCGCGGTCCGCGCGCCATATCCCGATGGGACGAGGCCAAGAATCGCCGCGCGTCATGGCCCGCGGTACCACCCATCTTGCATCGCCCCGAGGGACTGATGCCACTCAACTCTAGCTTGGTAACGGTATGCGACCGTCCGGTTCTAGTCGCTGGCCGGCGAAACCACCGGCGAGTTTTCTTCCGGATGCTACGGAGTGATGTCGGGAACTTCCCGTCTCCGATTGGCGATCAAATGAATCACCGCGCGTTTGAAGTCTTTTGTCGTTGAAATCGTACAACACCGCTAGGGGGCGCGCAAGAAATCGCGACGATTGAGATGCCTTGCGTTGGAGGGTTGCTAGAATCGAACGCAATATCGGAGTTGAGCGGTAAGAACGTCCGCTCGCTTCGGTCTCAAGGAGAACCTCGCTTTGGAGCAATCAATTCACCTCGGAATCGTCGATGACCTCCAAGTTTTGACGTACGGCGAACCGGGGCGGCGCACGTTCAATATCACGGTGAGCAGCGAACGCGGCTCGGCCGTCGTCTGGCTCGAAAAAGAGCAGCTCTACAACATCGCGTTTTCCCTCGGCAGTGCACTTGAGGATCTACAAGTCGATGTCGAAATCACCGACTATGAACTACCAGACCTCCCGCCAGGTTCCGAAGGCGATGTCGATTTCAAGGCTGCCCGCATCGCGATGCAGTACGAGTCCCCGCGCAATTTGTTTTTTTTCGCTGCCGCTGGTGTAAGCACCGATCAGATCGAGGACGAGGTCGAAGATCCCGATACGGTGGTACTTCAGTTCGGTTTTTCGCACCAGCAAGGCGCGTTCCTCGTTGAGAGAGGCATGGCGATCGTCGCCGCCGGCAGACCCGTCTGTTCCTATTGTTACGTGGCGGTCGACTCGGGCGAAGAGCACACCTGCGAGCGTCGGAATGGGCATGACACCGAATTGGGTTCGATCGTCGCGGATCAGATCCGGGAAGAGGATGAGTGAGTGATCCGATGTCCGAACACGGCAACAACCGGTTACTGAAGTGATGGTTCAGCCCGACTCTGTCGCCGGGTTGAGTCGGCAACAAATCGAGCGTCGGCTCGAGGAATGGCCGATCACCGGTATCGGACTGCATCCCGGCGGATCAAACTACGTGTTTGTCGTGCGGTTGGCTGACGACGACGAGGAGATTTTCGGCATATATAAACCGGCTGCTGGCGAACGGCCGCTGCGCGACTTCCCGTACGGCACCCTGCACAATCGCGAGTGGTGCGCCTACTTGGTAGCGGATGCGCTCGGGTGGCCCGCGGTGCCGCCAACCGTGGTGCGCGAGGGCCCTCATGGCATCGGCAGCGTTCAGCTCTTCATCGATGCCGATTTCACGAAGCACTACTTCAACCTGCGAGATGAAAGGTTGGACGACTACACCCCAGTGGCGATGTTCGATGTATTGATTAACAATGCCGACCGCAAAGGCGGCGCGTGCCTGCTAGATGCCAAGCAAAGAATCTGGGCCGTCGATCATGGACTCACGTTCAACCCGTTGGCGCGGCGCAGAACGGTCATGTTCGAATTCAACGGCACTGAATACCCTGAAGAGTTGCTCGATTCTCTTGATGGATTCTTGGGCGCGGTTGAGAATAGCGACTCTGCACTCGGAGACAAGCTCGCGTCGGCACTTGACGACCGAGAGATCGATTCGCTGAAGAGACGCGCCGCGGAAATGCTCAAAGCTCGGACATTCCCTATCTTGGACCCCGATTGGAACGTGCCGTGGCCGATGATCTGAGAAGATTCAGCATCGACGAGGCGCGTCGCATCGCGATCGCGGCTCAGGGACTGCATGAATCCAGGCCGCAACTCGGCACGGTCTCACTCGCCGATCTTGATCGCGTCGTTAACCGCATCAACATCGTTCAGATCGACTCCGTGAACGTCCTCGTTCGGGCTCAATACATGCCGTTCTTCTCACGGCTCGGCCCGTATCCAACCGACCTGCTTCACCAATTCGCCTACGAAGAAAGAAACCTCTTCGAGTACTCGGTGCATGAGGCTTCTCTGTTGCCGATGAGGCATTTATCGATGATCCGGCATCGAATGTCCGAATGGCGCCCTTGGAAGCGTTGGACCGAGCTGATGTCGGAAAAACCCGATCTGCTGCCGTACATCGTTGACGAAATCGAGACCCGCGGTCCATTGGAAGTTGCCGACATCGAAGATAAGGGCGAGCGATACGGTCATTGGGGCACGACGTCCGCGAAAATCATCTTGGAAACGATGCTCCACCGAGGCGAACTTGCCGTCTCGGATCGTGTGAACCACGCCCGACGGTACGATCTCATCAATCGCGTCGTTCCTTCCGATGTTCTCGCCTCGGATCCACTAAATCGTGAAGAATCGCATCTCTTGATGATGAAGCTGGCGATCAGTTCACTTGGAATCGGAACCATAGCGGATTGCGCTGACTACTACCGCATAAAACGGACTGAAGCCGCGAACGCGATCCAGACTCTGTCAGAGCGCGGAGAAATCGAACGTGTCAAAATAGACGGCGTGCCGAGCGAAATATACGCCAAACCGGGCATCGAACCGCCCTCCGAAGCGAGCTCAGCGACTGCAATCGTATCCCCCTTTGATCCGTTGGTTTGGCACCGGCAACGCATTGAGTGGCTCTTCGATTTTGAGTACCGCATCGAAATCTACACCCCGGTCCGAAAGCGCAAATTCGGCTACTACGTCATGCCTTTCTTGCTTGGTGATCGACTCGTCGCGAGAATAGACCTCAAAGCCGATCGCAAAGCGAAAGTTTTGCGCGTGCCAGGTGCGTTCTCAGAAGTGCATGCCGACGCAGATGAAGCCGCGCCACGCCTCGCTACCGAACTCCGCTCGATGGCAGACTGGCTTGGGTTGGAGCGCATCGTCATCGGACGACGCGGTTCGTTCACCAAACCGCTTCGCTCCGCGATCAAACAGCTTTGAGCGCGAAGAGGCGATTCAAACGTATAATTCGGCGTAATCGCCGATCGGGCTCGCATCGGCTTGAACCACTGTCAGCAGGATCTACAAACCATGAGCACCACAACTTCTAGATTGAGCGACGAACAGGTCGCGGAATACCGCAAGAACGGCTTCATCGGCGTCAACGATGTCTTCTCGATGGACGAGGTAGAAGAGTTGCGTCGCGTGACCGACGAATTCGTCGCCCAGTCCGCCGAGTTGACTGAACACACCGAGATGTTCGACCTCGATTTCGCCGCCGGACATAGCCCGGAATCTCCCAAACTCCGCCGCATCAAAGAGCCGCACATGCGCCATCCGGTGTACGAAGCAGCGATGCGGAAAGAGGGTCTGCTCGACATCATCGAGCAGTTGATCGGCCCGAACATCAAGCTTCACCACACGAAGCTCAACATGAAAGCACCCGGTGGCGGCGCACAGGTTGAGTGGCACACCGACTGGGGTTTCTACCCGGCGACCAACGATGACATTTTGGAGATCGGTCTCACCTTCGACGACATGGAGATCGAGAACGGTTGCTTGATGTGCATTCCCGGTTCGCACCAGGGACCGGCGTTGAGCCACCATCAGGACGGCTACTTCATCGGGGCGGTTTCCGAGGATGACTTTGACATGGAAGAAGCGGTGCCGATTCGCATCAAAGCAGGCGGTGTGTCGATCCACCATGTCCGCGCCCTGCACGGCTCGGCTCCGAACATCTCCGATCGTCCGCGCCGACTACTCTTGATGGGCTACCAAGCACCGGATGCCTGGCCCCTCAGCGGGGTTTCGGACTGGGACGCTTGGACCGCTGACATGCTGCGCGGCGAGCCGACGAATCGTCCGCGTCTGGAAGATGTACCGGTCGTCATGCCGTTCCCGAAGCACCCAGAGCCGTCAGGATCGATCTTCGAGCTCCAAGAGCAGCTTGAAAAGTCACACTTTGCCGACGAACTCCAAGCGGCCGGCATCGACACGCAACAACAGCAGCAACAGCAATAACAGGTTGCGATCCTCCGCCCGACTCCCTTCACGGGAGTTGGGCGCAACCCGACGTTCCCGCGATTGAGGGTACGGTGGCGGTCTCCTGTCTCGTCCTAGGAGCGCGTCGTTTCGATGTACGCCTGCCCGTCAGTGGTGATGACGACCTCAGACACTTCAGAGTCGTCAGTGATCCGGTACGCCCTGACGATCGGACGCGTCTTTTCGACCAGCGAAATCAAGATGTAGTACGGCTCCGTCCACCAAGATTGCACGGCGTTGTTGACGTCGGTCATGGATGGATAGGCCTGCGTGTGTGTATGCGAGTGGTAAATGGCGACGATCTTACGGCCGCGCGCCTCGGCATCGGACTCGACGCGCATTAATTCGAGTGCCGGCATTTCGTAGCGCCGGATCGGCTCCGGGTGGACGTTTTTCAAGCGCCGCGTCTCTTCGGCGACGTCTCCGTCACCCAGTAATACCCCGCAACACTCTTCAGGGTCGGTCTCCAGCGCGTGCGAAATCATGCTCGCCAAGACGGTTTTCGGTATCAGAAACGACATATTGGGTTTTCATCCAGATTTTTTGATCGCGGCTTGTTCTTTTGATTGAAAATGTGAGCCGCTGCCGCGTGCTCTTAAGGGTCTAATCGCGGCTTCGAGCAATCAACACCTTGCGGTGCGTGGTTCGGGCGCATCCGATTCCTGCCATTATCATCAAGAGTGAAGTTTTACACATCGTCAATCGTGGGGCATCTCTGCAATGAAAGTATCTAACGTCGAGACTTTTCTTTGGGATCCGGGCGCGGGCAAGAATCTGCTATTCGTGAAGATCGAAACGGACGACGGATTGGTCGGCTGGGGCGAGGCGTACACGCAATCGGATCGCGACACGCAGGTCGAGGAGCACATCAAGCAGGTATCGCGCTACTTGGAAGGGCGCGACCCGTTTCACATCCGCCACTTCATGCACGTCGTCCACGAGGATTTTGCTACCAAGCGCGGCGGCATGGATTTGCACTGCGCGATGAGCGGGATCGAGATCGCACTCTGGGATATCGTTGGGAAAGCTCTGAATCGACCGATCTACGATCTGCTCGGCGGTCCGGTGCGTCCGCGCATCCGTCTCTATGCCAACGGCTGGTCTGGCGGCGCGAGCACTCCGTCGCAGCATGGCGATATGGCTGCCACCATCGTCGAGGAGCGAGGTTTCAACGCCCTCAAGTTTGATCCATTCCCCGGTCCATGGACCGAGTACCCAGCCCGCGAATCGCTCGAAGAAGCCGTCAAAGTGGTTACCGCCGTCAGGGACGCGGTAGGCCCTAGCGTGGAATTGCTGATTGAAGTGCATCGCCGTCTTGCGCCGATGAACGCGATCCGCGTCGCCAAAGAACTGGAGCCCTTGAACCCGTACTGGTTCGAGGAGCCCTGCCCTCCAGACAACATCCCGTCGATCAAAGAGGTCAAGGAGAAAACTACGATCCCGGTCGTTACCGGAGAGGCGCTCTACACCCGCAACGAATTCCGCGAGGTGTGCGAGACCCGCGCCGCCGACATCATCAATCCGGACATTTGCAACACCGGCGGCATCTGGGAGCTTACGCAAATCGCGGCAATGGCGGCACCCTTCTACATCGGAGTTTCGCCACACGGTTGGAACTCGACAAGTGTCGGTTGCGCGGCGGCGATCCAAGCTTCTGCCGGCATGCCGAATTTTTTGATCTACGAATACATGGTCGGAGTCGAAGCCGCGTCGCGCGAAGTCACGATCGGGTACCTGGAACCAGAGGACAGCTACATCGAACTTCCGAGCGGTCCGGGATTGGGCATCGACGTGAATGAAGACGCTTTGAAAGCCAAGCCGGCGGTGACCAGAACCCGCAGCAGCATCAGGACCGTCAAAGACGAACGCGAATGGCATTAGTTACAAACATCAAGAATCATTGCAATGATGGCGCAAGACAATACCAAACTGATCGAACTAGCGGCAAAAGTTATCGATCCACCATCGAGCGGCGAAAACGAGATCGAGGCAGCGATCCGCGAACTCGTGCGCGCCATGGGGTTCAGAGCTAATTCTCAGTCGGTTAACGGAGGACGAACCGACATTTACCTTCCGGATAACAATCTCGTGATCGAAACCAAAGATCGCGGCAAGGTCAGTCCGGAGGGACCAGGCAGCCTATCCGGCGAAACACAACGAGAGCAACTCGAACGCTACGTTTTGGCCCTGCATGACTCGCAACGCGGGCAGCTGCAGTTCACCGATAACAGATATTGGCGCGGCATTCTTACCGATGGGCTGGATTGGTGCCTCTACGGTTGGCTGGAGAACGACCGCGGCGATCTGTACACGCTGTGGAGCGAACGCGAACGGCCGCCAATATCAGACTCGAGATTTCTTGCCGACTGGCTTAAAGATTTCATAGGGAATACGCCTGAGAAGCATGAACTACCCGAAAACTTATCAAGTGTGTTCGGTGGATCTCTGGAAAGTTTGAGAGTAATCTACGACGAATTATCCAACGAGCAAGCTACGGTGACGAAATTCGAGTTGTGGAAAGATATGATGCGCGGCTCGGGGTTCGACGTGGCGGGAAGTGAAGCTGAGTTGTTCGTCGTCCACACCTTTCTTGTGACTGTCGCCGAAGCGGTGATTGCCTCCCTATCTGAAAACGATTTAGAACCGTGCGAAGTAATGGGCGATGGGTTCGCCAGTTGGCCGCAACGACGCGGCCGTCACGGGCCCACGTACCACATAGGTGCGGCTTGGGTACGTCGAGTCTTCGAAAACGCCAACCTCTATAACTGGCGAAGCCGAGAACGCGATGTTTTACGTGTTTTGTACCAAGACATCATTGACCGTCAGCATCGCAAATCGTTCGGCGAATTCTATACCCCCGACTGGTTAGCTCAACTCGTGGTCGATGAAGTCATAGACGACAACTGGATCGAACGAGCCATCAACACCACCTTGGGAGCAACAAGGCCCAAGATCGGCATTGGCGTGCTAGATCCGGCTTGCGGCTCGGGCACATTCCTTTTTCATGCCGCACGAAAAATTCTCGATTCAGATCCGCTCAAACGACAGCGTATGTCACGGTCCGAAGCGGGCCGCGTGGTAGCACAACTCGTTTTCGGCATCGACATCCACCCTGTGGCAGTTTCAATCGCCCGCGCCACGCTAATGCGTGCGTTGCCACCAGGTAGTGTCGATTCTCCAGAGGAACTAAACGTCTGGCAAGGCGATAGCCTTATGCTCCGTCGCGGCATGGCTATGGCTTCGCAAGACGCGTCGGCGATCATCGAAGTCTTGACTCCTCAGCAGACTCCAATCAACGTCCCACTAGCGTTTGCCGAGTCGCCGCGTTTCGCCAGCGAGCTTCGGCGCGTCGTAGCAACTGCCCACGCCGGAGAGCCGTTGCCCTTCGGTGTCGGTCACGACCTTGATGCCCAGGATTTCCAACGCTTACGCGCAATGCACGCTACGCTGACAGATGTTTGCCGAGACGAAGGAAACAGTGTGTGGTCGTGGTATCTCACGAACTACTTGGCTCCTTACATGCTCGCGCGTCGAGGAGTCGACCGCATAGTCGCTAACCCACCATGGGTGAGAATGAGCAACATCCAAGTTGTCGAAAGAAAACGTGACCTAGAAAACTTGATTGGTGAGTTGGGGCTAAACGCCGGCCGCCAACTTGCAGGAAACTTTGATATCGCGGGGCTTTTCGTTAGTCGTTGCCGTCAAAGGTTTTTCCGCGGGACCGATGTAGCCGCGGGTTGGGTGTTGAACTGGGCAGCAACTAAAGCCGGCAATTGGAAACGCGTACGCGAAGATCAACTTGCCTTCAACTTTGAGTTTCTTGATCTTTCGAGAGTTAGAGAGTCGCCGTTCACGGGCGCCAAAGCGTGCGTATGGATACAACGAGGCAGTTCGAATCAGGATCCTCGGATACGATCCTTGGTCAATAAAGACCGGTTCCGCATAGGCCAATCCGATGGACGTCAAGAACTCAAACGGAAGACGGTGGTGATTAACCCGCGGAAACCGTACGCAGAAGTTCCGTCCGATTATGCGCGTTCTGAAAACCGGTCGTTTGCCACGGGCGCGTCATTGCGCCCTCACGTCCTCGTGAAGGTCGCCAACGTCAAAAACGGTCACGTGACAACTGCGAAATCCATACAACCTCCCTGGAACTCGGTATCTCCGCAGAATGGCGAGATTCCTGATCACTACCTCCACGCGACCGCGTTTCCTGAAGACCTTCTCGTATTCGGGTACGTAGAAAAAAGCTACTCCATCGCGGCATTGACACATGAGGGGGAACCAGATTTCCACACAGATGACAACGGCGGTTTAGATTTTCTGCATTCTAGATCTCATTTTTGGAACATGCTTAACGAATTATATGAACGTCATCGAGGAAAAGGACTCGCGACCCCAAAAACATTGTGGGAAAGAATCAACCTCCGGAACTCTTTGCTCAATCAGTTGGATCCGGACGAAAGGTACCCGTTCAAAATCGCCTACAACAAAGCCGGGCAAACCCTTCGAGCAGCTAGATTGCCACGCGATTTGATTGTTGAAGACAGCATATACTACATGCCAACTCGGCCTGACGAAGCCGCCTTTTTGGCTTCGATGTTCAATGCTCCGTGCCTACAGCTGGCTTATCGAGATTCTCGCGAATCGGATCGCCATTTCGATCTCCACCCAATCCGCAAGGTGCCGATACCGAAATTCGTTTCCGACAATTCCGATCACCGAGAGCTAGTCGAGCTTTGCGAGCTCTCCGAAATCGCTGCACAAGAGATCATCGACGGTTTGCCAGCTAACGTTGGCCAGATCAAGGCTTCGAACGGTATCCGCAAAAAACTTTTGCAGGAAGGTCTTGCAAACGCTATCGACGACGTTGTGCGGCGTGTGTTGCCGTCGCATTCGGTAACCCAGTACACAGAGCAATTCCCACATCCTTGGGCCTGAATCAATTGCAAATGAGACGCCCCGCCGGTGAGACGGGGCGTCTTTGGTTCGGAGGTGAGAAGCAGTCGGCTTCGCACCGTCGGACCGTGCGCCTAGAAGTAGAGCCCGGTCGTTTCGGTTGCGTCCGACTTACGTCGTTTAGTGGGATTCGGGTAGTGCGGTGTGCGCGCCACCGGGTCTCCCAAGAGCGCCGCGTGTCGCATCTCGCGGTCACCCACCAGCTTCGTTTCGAAGCCATGGGTCAGCCTCTGCAAAGCTTGGTTCAACGCCTGTCTCAATTCACCTGCTCCTTTCGCAGAATGTTGGTTCGCGGACGATATTCAGTTCGCCCATGACTCCATTAAACCACTCAGCGAAGCGATTGCGCGACGAATTTCGACACATTTTGAAGACATATCAATGTGCCACGATAACCACATCAAGAGGATCATATTCCATTAATGGCACATGCTATTACGTCAAATCCCTTGAAAACGTTAGTTATACAGCGTAATACGCCGATAATCGTTGTTTACGAATATCGTAACATTAACATCGCAATCCCTGTAGCCATCGCGAATTGCTACGAATACCTTCGCGCCTCTGTCAGTTCTTCGGCTTCAGTCGTTGGACGGCGGACGCGGATTCGGCGATCTCCTTCAACTCGTAAAGTTGAGGGACCGCACCGACACTTGCCCACGCTTCCTGTTGGTCGTGGCGATATTGACTGCCAGCGTTCCCCGAAACGCCGAGCGGGACAATCCATCTGCCAGCCGACCAGTTCGAAGGATCGTGCAGGTATCGGTTCACGGGACCGGAGCCCGTGCGGAAATCCCATGATGGGCGCGAACCGGTTGCGAAAGGCACATCCCCATCTCCCGCCGAGCCGATCGCCGGTGCATCGAGAGTATCAGCGGCTTCGGGGAATACGGCAGTCAGCGGGTGCGTCTGCTCGGTAACATGCACGTCGCACCAGGTGACGGTACCTACCGCGCCGTATCTGCCTTTAAGGTCAGCGGCAGCGGCATTCAGTACGCCAACCAGAAAATCGTCCACGGACTCGCCTTCGTCAAGGTATTCCTCGCCCGCGCCGCGCTCCAACGCGTTGAAAAACGCCGGCTTGACCTGGCGCCGGAGATGGTCGGTCGCGTCGAGTTCGGGATTGGTTCTGAACGCGTCGATGTCAATGCCGTAGCATCGCTGCATCAAACCGAGTGCGATCTCATCGTTCAAAGCGGAGTAGACGACCGCGCCCTTCGATTCAGCGCTCAACTCGCCATCCCAACTCTTGAGAATCTCAAACGCTTTGCGCGCATCATCATCGCTGACGGCATCTGCGTCGATTCGCTTTATGCGATTCAGCAATTTGCCACCCGGGACCGTCCTCACATCGCCGTGAAACGCTGCCATATCCTCAACGCGCAAGAGGTTGCCTTGAGATTTCGCGTTCTCGATGTGCGAGATGATCCTACGAGCGCGGTAATCCGGTCCGAACGTACCGGTCAGGAAGTACGGGTAGTCCTCGCCGACGACGCGTTGGTTGCAGGTCACCACCCAACCAGTTTCAGGATTGCGCGACCTCGGCAACTCGTCGTCTGGGATGAAGCCTTGCCATTCGTGTTCACCGGTCCATCCTTCGACCGGTCCCCATCCGTTTATCGCCTTGCGAATCGGTATCAGTCCTTTTAACGCGTAGCCAAAGTTGCCGTAGATATCGGCGTACGGGTAGTTGTTGACGCGGTCGGTCCAACCACTCAGCGCTTGTTCGAACTCGTCGGCGTTTCGGCACTTCATCGCGTCCAGTGCCGCGTCGACCCACGGCGTGGGATGAGACGAACCGGGATCCGCCAACGCGATGCCCCATCCGTCATCAACGCCACCAGAAATGATCGGTCCGTGATGCGTCAGGACGACCTCAATCGATTTTGTCTTGCCGCCGCGGGCGCGGAGTTGCTCGGTGCGGGATTCTGCCGTCAACCACGCCCCTTTGAAGAGATATTCGACTTTCTCGCCCGAACGGCGCAGTTGCTCGACGAACAGGTCTTGAGTATCCACGCCGCCATGTGTCATCCCCCACGCGACATGACGATTGTGAGCGAAATGCATCACGAGCGGCATTCCGGGTATCGAGTGCCCCAAAACATCGAAATCGGGAGTTTTGATGTGGACTTGGTAGTAGACGTTTGGCACTTCCAAGCCGCGATGCGAGTCGCCACCTACCATCGGGATGCCAGATTCGGTCAGGTCACCAGAGACCGCCCATCCATTGGAACCGCCGTCGATTTCGCGTAGTGGTGCAGTTGCGTTGACCGCGGCGCGGAGTTCTTCGACTGCGTTTTCTGCCGGGCCTTCATAGACGACGCCGGGAGGAACGGTGAGAAACATCCCTTGCTGATAGCCAGGTGAGAGTTTCGCTGCTCTTTCGGGTCCGATCTTGGCGGCAAGGTGTGCGCGCCAAAGTTTGGACTGAAACGAACCTTCAGCGCTGTTACGCACCTTGTAAACGACGATGCAATGCCAAGGCTCCCATCGTTCCGGTTCGACGCCCAGAAGTTCGTACTCGTACGGCAGCGCATCGCCCGAATCGATGAATGCGTTGACGCCGTCGGCGTATGCGTCTAGCGCCGTCCTCGCGTCGCCGCTGCAAAGATCGTAGTCGGCGCGTGAAACGGCTTCAAAACTGCGGCGTCGCATCAGCGCATCCTGCGTGAGCGCGTCCGGCCCCAGATATTCGGCGGCTCTGCCGAGGCAACGCAGGCGATCGAAGTCCATCTGCCACAAGCGGTCCTGGGCAGTTGCGTATCCCTGAGCGAAAAAAGCGTCGTATCCGTTTTCAGCGAAGATGTGGGGAATGCTCCGCGGGCCTCGGTAGATTGATGCGCCGGAAACGATCTTTTCCGATTTCACATCGCGAGTAAGGTCAGGCAGATAGTCCTCAAGCATGTTGCAAGCCCACGTTTCTTCAGGATCGAGGTTCGCGCGACCGCGTGTCGTACGCGATCACGGTATCAAGCAATACTAACTACGATTGCGGTCTGGGATGTCCAAAACCGACGCGTAAGTCACGAAGGTAACGCGTAGTTGCGGATCGGTTGAACGTTGACCCTGATTACTCGGTTCAACCGAGGATGCGGCCGGCGATCGCGTTGCCCATTTCCGTGGTGCCAATCGCTTCGTCATCGCGGGTCGCGAGGTCTGGCGTCCTCAGGCCGTCGGCAAGAACTGACGCGACGGCACTTTCGATCGCGTCGGCCTCGTCGTCCAACGCGAACGAGTATCGCAGCATCATCGCGGTCGAGAGTATCGACGCGACGGGGTTTGCGATTCCCTGACCAGCGATGTCCGGCGCGGAGCCGTGAATCGGTTCGTACAGCGCGCGCTTGCCGGCGCGGCGAGGTCGGCGACCGTTGTTGGCTTTTGGAATCGACGACAACGACGCGGATGGCAACATGCCCATCGAACCGCCGATGACCGCCGCTTCGTCGGAAAGGATGTCGCCGAATGTGTTTTCGGTAACCATCACATCGAACTCCGCCGGGTTAGTCACGATCTGCATTGCCGCGTTGTCAGCGAGCATGTGGATCAGTTCAACATCTGGGTACTCGATCCCGATTTCGGTAACGACTTCCCGCCAAAGACGACTGGTCTCAAGGACGTTCATCTTGTCGAGAGAATGGAGACGTTTGCGACGTCCGCGAGCGATTTCAAAACCCACGCGGGCAACTCGATCAATCTCGCGTTCGCGATAGGTCAGCGTGTCAACCGCGGAGCGGCCTCTCGTATTTGACCAACGCTTCTTGGGTTTACCGAAATAGAGGCCGCTGGTAAGCTCGCGCACGATCACCATGTCCACACCTTCGAGACGCTCGGGGCGCAACGGGCTCGCATCGATGAGTTGCGGATAGACCCTTACCGGTCGCAAGTTGGCGAATAGGTCCAAGCCCTTTCGAAGCGCCAATATGCCGTCCTCGGGGCGGACTTTTGCTTGCGGATCGTCCCATTTCGGGCCACCGACTGCGCCAAACAGCACGGCGTCGCTACCCTGAACCACGTCGAGGGTCTCCTCCGGCAGAGGCGTCCCGAACTCGTCGATCGCCCTTCCACCGCACACGCCCATGACGAACGAGAAAGAGTGCCCAAACCGTCGTTCGATGGTGTCCAGTATCTTGACTGATTCGGCAGTTACCTCCGGGCCGATTCCGTCGCCACCCAGTACCGCGATGCGAATGTCCATTGTGTACGTCTTTCGTCTAGGATGATTTTCTGATGTTGCAGCGTGCGCCGTTCAAACCGACGTGCGCCTGCGACCTGCGACGCGTCGGGTGTTCTGGATGCTTACCAGCGAGGGGCGCGCGCCGTTTCGAAATCGGCAATCGCGCCGTCGAACTGCAACGTGATGTCGATGTCGTCCAATCCGTTCACCAACGAGTTCCGGCGAAACGCGTCAATCTCGAACCGCGCTTCAAAGCCTTGTTCGTCTCTCACGGTCTGGGATATGAGGTCAACAGTAACTTCGTACCCCACGCCCTTGAGGGCATTGCCCATGATGTGATCCACCTCGTTCTGCGAGAGGACGACGGGAACCATTCCGTTCTGCATGCAGTTGTTGCGAAAGATGTCCGCGAAACTCGGCGCGATGATGGCGCGGAATCCCATTTCGTTCAGCGCCCACGGAGCGTGTTCGCGAGAAGAACCAGATCCGAAGTTTCGTCCCGCGACAAGGATCGACGCTTTCTGATACCTAGCCTCGTTCAGGATGAAATCTGGGTTAGGCACGCCATCCTCGAGATAGCGCCAGTCGAAGAAAGCGTATTCGCCGAAACCAGTCCGTTCGATCCGCTTCAAGAACTGTTTGGGGATGATCTGATCCGTATCGACGTTTACGCGGTTCAACGGCGCAACGCGTCCGGTTAATTCAGTGAATTTCTCCATGTATCCTTCCCATGCGCGCGATACCGCTCCTATCGACCACGCCGCTTCTTTTTCTCTCGCTTGTCGCGTTCTTTCGCTTCTTGTTTCTTCAGCGCCTCAGCCAGCGGGTCCACTGGTGGCGGCGGAGTTACCGTGATCAATCCAATCTTGGAGAATCGCATCTCCTGCAGGACGTGCAACTGCCGCAACATCAAGACCGCGACGACGCCTAAACCGATGAGCAAAACATCAGACAATATTAGCAGGTCATTGGCGTCTATCAACTCCGGCAACGACTGCGCGTTGACGAATCTTGGCACAGTGATCGGGTTCCAAATCCAAGCCGCGACCCACAGGATCCACCACAGGAACACGATGGCGCGAACCTGACCAGTCTTTTTCCACGTCGAATTGTCTTCGGTCGAAATATCTGGGTCGCTGCCTCGGTAAAGCTCCATCAAGACACCGCCGACGCGGAACCAGTTCAGGATCGGTATGAAGTGATGGAGGACGCCCCACTCCGGCGTGTGCTTCTGCCCTTCCGACTTGAGCGGCAGCAAGTTGCGGCTTGCGCGGTGCACCAACGAAAGGTACGGGAACGCGACGACGATTGACACGAATACGGCGAGCAACCAGATCATCCGCGACCGATCCTGGCTCGACTGAAAGCCTTCAGCATAGGTGAACGCGGTCTCGCAATCAGGGTATTCGAGAGATTCGGACGCGAGCGATGCCAAAATCGCGTCTACGTCAGGACATTCCAGGCCTGTCTGCCGTGAAAACTCCAGCAACGGGTAGTAGGACCAAACCGCCGTGCAGACCTCGACCGGCTCCGGTTCTGCAGTATCCAAACCGGTCGTCACGGCTTCATCGTCCGGAACTTCCTCGCTTCTGGGTTCGGTGTACTCGCCAAAGTTGGTGCACAACGCGCCCGATTCATCGACGAAGTTCGAGACCAGCAGCGCGTTCGTTTCGCCATCAGGACACTCGTCGGTTGAACTCCTGCCGCCGAGATAAGCGCACTTGAACTCCTCGCCGCCCTCGCGTTGCGCGTAGGTTCGCGCCGGCTCGATCTGTTGCGAGAGTTCGGCGCTCGGCGGGATCATCGTCACGCCGCGCTCGACCCAATCCTCATATCGGTTGGAGTTGGAGTAATCCGTTAAGGCGAGCCATATCAGAACGAGACACCAGACACCCATGGCGACCGTTGTCCACTTGACGTTTTGCTCGTTGCTCTCGTAGGTGTACGGCTCGTAACGCTCCGCTCGAATCTCGTCCAGTCGCCGCCTGCCGCTGAGCCGAGAAAAGATGCCCGGTTTTGAATCCTCGCTATCGCGCCGCACGCTTCGACGTCTCGGCGGCGCGTAGATACCGCTCTGCGAATCTTCGGCTTCGGCGCGGCTCTCTTGTTTTGGTGGCTCGGAGGTGCGAACCTGATCGCGAAGATCGGTGCCGCGACGCCGAGGCCTACGATAGATGCCCGGCGCGCGTTCGTCTCCGGAGTCCGACGAATCGGCATCCCCGTCAGCGGCACGGCGGTCCGGATCGTCGGGTCTCCCGGTCATGGCGTGAGTTTACGCGGTCGAACCGCGTCAATTCCAATCGCGCACGTCGACGAAGTGTCCGGCGATCGCCGCGGCGGCCGCCATTTCAGGGCTGACGAGGTGGGTTCTACCACCCTTGCCCTGACGACCTTCAAAGTTTCGGTTGGAGGTTGACGCGCAACGCTCGCCCGGCGTCAAGATGTCGGGGTTCATCCCCAAGCACATCGAGCATCCCGATTCCCGCCACTCGAAACCAGCATCAATGAAGACTTCCGAGATTCCTTCTTTTTCGGCAGCCCACTTAGTGAGCGTCGATCCCGGCATGACTTGTGCACGTACGCCGTCGGCGACGCGTTTGCCGTCGACAATCGCCGCGGCTGCGCGCAGGTCTTCGAGTCGGGCATTGGTGCAAGATCCGATAAAGACGCGATCGAGTCGGATGTCCTGCATCGCGGTGCCGGGTTCGAGAGCCATGTATTCGAGCGCGCGATACGCTGATTCCTGCTCGGCGGGATCGTCGAAATCGTCTGGATCCGGCACGTCGCTAGAGACGGTCGCCACTTGTCCAGGGTTGGTTCCCCATGAGACGTGAGGTTCCAGTTTCTCGCAATCTACCTCTACCAAACTGTCGTATTCGGCACCGTCATCGGTGGCGAGTTCGCTCCACTCGGCACAAGCAGCATCGAAATCTTCGTCCTTGGGCACGAACTTCCGCCCGCGCATCCAATCGAACGTAGTTTGGTCCGGTGCTATCATGCCGGCTCTCGCACCGCCCTCGATCGTCATGTTGCAGATCGTCATTCGCCCTTCCATATTGAGTGCACGGATCGCCTCGCCCGTGTACTCGATGACGTGCCCGGTGCCGCCGGCGGTGCCCATCTTGCCGATCGTCGCGAGGATCATATCCTTCGCTGACACGCCGACCGGTAGATCGCCATTGAAACGCACTTCCATCGTCTTTGGCACGCTCTGCCGTAGAGTTTGGGTAGCCAAGACGTGTTCAACTTCCGACGTGCCGATGCCAAATGCGAGCGATCCGAACGCGCCGTGCGTGGAGGTGTGGGAATCGCCGCAAACGATCGTCATGCCGGGCTGCGTGTATCCCTGCTCCGGGCCGATGACGTGGACGATGCCCTGTCCACTGGAATCGACATCGTAGAGGGTCACGCCGAAATCGGCGCAGTTCTGACGGAGAGCCTCGACCTGTTGCCGGGCAATCGGATCGCGAATGACCTCGCTCCGCGTCTCGTCAGTCGGCAGGTTGTGATCGACCGTTGATATCGTCAGATCGGGACGCCGAACAGTCCGCCCGGACAATCTCAAGCCCTCGAACGCCTGCGGAGACGTCACTTCGTGGACGAGATGCAGATCGATGTAGAGGATCGCCGGTTCGCCATCGGGTTGCGCGACAAGATGCGCGTCCCAGATCTTTTCGAACATCGTTTTCGGCATATTCACCACCTGTTAGTTTCTTTCTTCGTCAGGCACACGGCCCGGCAACGCCGGCAGTCAACCGACATTCGCGATGACTCTCGGTTCAATGCTCTCCTCAGGGCACGAGCCGTATCGATTTACGTCGGTATCGCCCCGGATAAACGCCGGGACGAGCAGTGCTACAGCCGACACGGTGTAACCCAAGGCCGACGCGATTACGGGAGCGTCGTGCCAAAAAAAGTGGACGACCCAACCGATCGTAAAACCAGCCAACGGAATCAAAACCCACTCGTCGGTCCGTCCCAGATCGTGGTTGCGCGCCGCCAAGGCGCGCCCGATCAAAAACACGAAAACCGCCGACAGCAACAGATCGACCCACAATCCTTGCACATCGAAACGATCTAACAAGATGACAGCCAAGTAGATGACACCGAAGACCAATGCGATTTCGGTGACGTAGGTACGCCGATTGGTTCTACGGTGCGACCTCTCAACTTCGCAAGTCGCGGTTCTTGTCCCGAACGGGTTCATCGTGCTTTTCGCCAGTCATGAGCAATCATTCGACGGGAACTTTCGCGGGACCGACCAGATCGGTGATTCTCACCGATCAGACCGTCGCGGTCAACGGTTCACCCTCCGTTTCGCTTATCATCAACGCCCGATTGATCGCGTTCACATACGCTTTGGCGGATGCGATCACGATATCAGTATCGGACCCACGGCCGGAGTAGGTGGAACCGCCGTGATCGATGCGGATCGTCACTTCGCCGAGTGCGTCAATGCCCTCGGTGACCGAGTTGACCGAAAACTCCGTCAATTCGACATCGAGGTCAACGATGGAATCGATCGCTTTGCAGACCGCGTCGACCGGGCCGGTTCCATCCGCCGATGTCGATCGCGCTTGATCGTCTGGTGTCTTCAGAGAGACCTCGGCGTTCGGCGTCTCGTCGTTTCCGCACACGACATGGACCTTGCCCAACTTGTAGATGCGATTCGTGTCCGCGTAGCGGTGCTGTTCCCGCATCAACGCTTCGAGGTCGGCATCAGTCACCTCGCGCTTGTTGTCCGCCAGATCCTTGAACGCGACAAAGACATCACCGAGCTCATCGTCGGTCAATTGATAGCCCAGATCGTTCAGCCGAGCCCGCAGCCCAGCGCGCCCGGACAGCTTGCCCAGCACCAGCGATTCGCCACGCCATCCAACGTCTTCGGGACTCATGATCTCGAATGTTGTTCGTTCTTTGAGGTAACCGTCTTGGTGGATACCGGAAGAATGCCGGAACGCGTTCTGTCCGACGATCGCTTTGTTGTACTGGACCGGGAAACCAAAGATGCCGCTGATCATTCGGCTCGTAGGGTTGATTTCGCTGATGTTCACCCCGGTATAGACACGATAATGGTCGGGCCGGGTGGCGATGGCCATTATGGTCTCTTCCAGCGCCGCGTTGCCGGCTCGTTCGCCCAATCCGTTGATGCATCCTTCGATCTGCCGCGCACCGTTTTCGACTGCCGCTAGCGAGTTCGCGACCGACATGCCCAAGTCGTTGTGGCAATGCACGCTCACGACGGCTTGATCGATGTTGGAGACGTTCTCGAAAACGCCCCTAATCAGCGCACCGAACTCTACCGGGTTGGAGTAGCCGACCGTGTCGGGCACGTTCACCGTAGTTGCGCCAGCAGCGATCGCGGCTTCCAGCATCGCGAACAGATACTCAGGTGCGGTGCGCGTTGCGTCCATCGGCGAAAACTCTACGTCGTCAACGTAACTCTTGGCTTTCTCCACCGCATCGACGGCCATGTTCATGATCGTCTCACGATCACGGCGCATTTGATGCATGAGGTGGACGTCGGAGGACGAAATGAAGGTGTGGATGCGCGGACGTTCGGCACCTTCGAGAGCGCCCGCGGCGGCTTCGATATCGGAATCGACGGCGCGCGCAAGCGAGCAGATCACCGGGCCCTCGACCTCGTGCGAAATGCGTCGCACGGCTTCGAAGTCACCGGGTGAGCTGCCGGCAAATCCGGCTTCGATCACGTCAACGTTTAGCCTGGCGAGCTGGTTGGCGATACGCACCTTCTCGCCGACGGTCAGGCCGGCTCCTGCCGACTGTTCACCGTCGCGCAAGGTCGTATCGAAGATGATTACTTGGTCTTGTCGTGTTGCTGTCTGTGTCGTCATGTTGTCGCTCCTGCGCGCCTACTCTGGTAGACGCGTCTGAAACGGCTGGGGATGTACGGAACCACCGCATCAGGTGGTCGATTCGAGCCACGGCATCATCGCCCTTAGCTCTTTGCCGACCTTCTCCACGGGGTGTTCCAAGTTTTCTTTTCTCATTTGCTCGAAGCGGTAGAGTCCCTCGTCGTTTTCGGCGATCCATTCCGTCGCGAAACGACCGGATTGGATATCGTCGAGAACGCGTCGCATGTTGTCCTTGACACCCTCGTCGATGATCATCGGGCCGCGGCTGTAGTCTCCGTATTCGGCAGTCTCGCTGACCGAGTAGCGCATGTACTCCAGACCTCCCTGGTAGATCAGATCGACGATGAGTTTGAGTTCGTGCAGAACCTCGAAGTATGCCGACTCCGGCTGGTAACCCGCCTCGGTCAACACCTCGTATCCCATCTTGATGAGTTGCGTCACGCCGCCGCACAGCACGGCCTGTTCGCCGAATAGATCAGTCTCGGTCTCTTCTTTGAACGTGGTCGTGAGGATGCCGGCGCGTCCGCCACCGACGCCTTTGCCGTAAGCGAGCGCGTTCGTCATTGCGTTGCCGGAGGCGTCTTGGTGGATCGCCACCAGACACGGCACGCCTAGCCCGCGCTCGTAGACGGCGCGGACGCGGTGGCCCGGTGCTTTCGGGGCGATCATCACAACGTCGATTTCTTCCGTCGGCTTGATCTGGTTGTAGAAGATCGTGAAACCGTGCGCGAAGAGCAACGTCTTGCCGGCTTCGAGGTTGGGCTCGATGTCATCCCGGTAGACGCCGCCTTGGATCGTGTCTGGCAGACAGAACGAGATGAGGTCGGCGCGCTTCGCCGCCTCCGCGTTCGTCAACACCTCTAAACCATCCGCTTCAGCCTTCTCGCGGCTCTTGCTTCCTTCGTACAGTCCAACGACCACGTTGAAGCCGCTGTCTTTGAGATTTAGCGCGTGGGCGTGCCCTTGCGAACCATAGCCGATAACGGCTACCGTTTTCTCACGCAGCGAAGAATCGTCGATGTCGGTATCGTAGTAAAGCTTTGGCATTTGGGTGTTTGACCTTCCTAGTCAGTTAGTTTCTTGGGGTGGTTGTTTCGCGGTACGCTTACGTTTACACGCTGCCGGATACGCCCGGCGTTAGTTCGTATTCGTGCGGCATACCGTTTGACCAAGTTCGGGTGGCTTGGAACTCTCCGTCTTCTTCGCCTTCAAAGAGAGTGCCGCGGAGGACCGCAACACGGCCCGTCCGCATCACCTCCTTGATGCCGAAAGGTTCTAGCAGTGTGATTAGCGAGTCGATCTTCTCGCGCCCGCCGGTCAACTCGAAAGTCAGGCTATCGACACCGATGTCGATGATGTTTGCGCGGAACACTCGGCTCAATTCGAGCAGCTCAACGCGCGTCTCAGCGGTAGTGCCTACTTTCACCAACGCGAGTTCGCGCCAGATGTGGTTCTTGTTCGTGATGTCCGTCGCATCGATCACGTTGACTAGCCGTTCCAGTTGCGAGGCGCAGTGGCTCACCACCGAAGGCGGACCTTCGAGTACGAACGTCAAGCGCGATAGACCCGGCTTCTCGGATCGTCCAACCGCGAGGCTGGCGATATTGAGGCCGCGGCGACGGCAAAGTCCCGCGATGCGTGCCAAGACGCCCGGCCGGTCCTCGACCAGTGCCGTAACGGTGCGTGCTTCGAACTTGGCTTGCGTGCTCATCCTAAACTCTCGTGTCCTCCATCAGGTCTTTTATGCTGCCGCCAGCAGGGATCATCGGGTAGACGTGTTCCACTTTTTCGATCACGAAATCGACAACGACGGGACCTGGGTGTGAGTTTGCTTCTTCGATTGCGGATTCGACGTCGTCGATGTTTTCGACGCGCATCCCTTTGATGCCGAACGCTTCCGCCAGCTTCACGAAATCTGGATTGGCGGTGTACGCGTCCGCTTGGGTGTCGCCCATGTAGAAAAGTTCCTGCCACTGGGTGATCATGCCCAAATGATTGTTGTTGAGGATCGCGTATTTCACCGGCAATCGGTTCTCGACCGCGGTCGCCAGCTCCATCATGGTCATCTGGAAACCGCCGTCGCCGCAGATTGACCAGACCAACGCGTCGGGCAGTGCGAATTGGGCACCAATCGCCGACGGCACTTCGTACCCCATCGTGCCGAGTCCGCCGGAGCAGAGCCAGGTGTTTGGCTGCGTGAACTTGTAGTGCTGCGCCGCCCACATCTGGTGTTGACCCACCCCGGTGCATACGATCGCGTTACCTTTCGTAACGTTCGACAAGCCGCGCACGACGTGCTGACCAGAGAGGTTTCCGGTTTCTGGGATGTGCAACGAGGGATGGTCAGATTTCAAATTTTCGACGTGGCGAATCCAGTCCGGGCGCGAAACACGGTCAACTTTGGGAATCATCTGCCCGAGAACGTGCTTCAAGTTGCCGATCACGTGCGTGTCGACCTGCACCGCCTTGCCGATCTCGGCCGGATCGATATCGATGTGGATCTTTTTCGATCGCGTCGCGAACTCGTTAACATTGCCGACGATACGGTCGTCGAATCGACTGCCGGCGGCGATGATGAGGTCGGAGTCGTCCAGCGCCAAACTTGCGTACGCTTCACCGTGCATCCCGGGGAATCCGACATGCAGCGGATGGTTCTCCGGGAATCCAGAGATTCCGAGCAACGTGGTGACGACCGGAATCTGTGCCTTTTCCGCCAGCTCTCGCAACTCGTCAAACGCGCGGGAGATGATCACTCCATGACCAGCTAGAAACACGGGACGTTCCGCGTCGTTTATCAGTGCGACCGCGTCATCGATCTCGGTTTCATCGGCGTATGTGGGTACCTTGTAACCCGGCAGGTGAATCGCGCTGTCGCGTTCAAAGTTGTACGAACCGGGTTCCTGCATCACATCTTTGGGGATGTCGATGAGAACCGGTCCCGGACGTCCGGTTCGGGCGATGTGAAACGCCTCGTGCACTGTTGACCCGACGTCTTCAGTCCGCGTCAGCAAGTAGTTGTGTTTGGTCACTGGCAGCGTCGCGCCGGTGATATCGGTCTCTTGGAACGCGTCGGTGCCGATCGCAGCACGCCCTACCTGTCCGGTGATGGCGACGATGGGAACCGAGTCCATCATCGCGGTGGCGAGTCCAGTTATCAGGTTCGTCGCGCCCGGACCAGAGGTGGCGAATGCAACACCGACTTTTCCGGATGCGCGGGCGTAACCATCGGCAGCGTGCGCAGCGCCTTGCTCGTGCCTGACCAATACGTGCCGAAGTTCGGGATACCTACCGAGTACACCGTAAAGCGGCAGAATCGCGCCGCCGGGCAACCCGAAGACGGTGTCCACGCCCTCATTGAGCAACGCTTTGCAAACTATGTCGCCGCCTGTCAGTGTCTGTGCCATGTCTTGTTTCTGTTCCGTCATTGCATCCATCGATGCGTCGGCTGGTACCGTTCCAAATGAAAAATCCCCGTCCATTGTTCACAAAGGACGAGGATCAACCCGCGGTACCACCTTCGTTGGTCGAGTCTCGAAGCATCTGCCCGATTCTCAACCCTCTTGATTTACGGCGATTAACGAAGCCGACCCGCGCAACCCTATTTCCCCGATGCCGAAGACAGCGTAACGGAGGTTCAGGTCACGAGCTCCCGGGCGAGTTCCCACGTGCGGTCCGCGTCTTTTTCAGCAACTGGACGCTCTCTAGAGGCACCGAGACTGCGGTACTATTCCCGATCAAAGCATTAGCATGTGCTTGTGTGCTATCTCATTATGCCACACGTTACGGAATCCGCAAAACTAACCGGCGCGCAATAATTCACGAAATGGAAATCCGGACGATCACGCGCAATGACGCGCCCGCGCTGCTCGAAGTCCTTCGCGCCGCCGGCCCCCATGGTCATCGCGAATGGCCTACGAACACCGTGTCGTCGCTGCTCGCGGCCCTGCAAAATCCCCGATTGGACCCTGAGCTCGGTCGATTTTCCGTCGGTTTCTTCGACGATACACCAGTCGGCTATGCACTCGCCGAGCCCGAACTTAACATTGGTCGCGTTCTGGTCGGTATCGCGACGTCCCCCAAACACGGCGAGCATTTGGATTCCCTTCTGAAGGACGGCATCGGACGCGCCGTCGAAATCGCCGATCAAGACGAATTCGAGATCCACGTCGCGGCGCGAGACACCGAGCCGGAAAGCGTTACCCAAGTCCTCGCCCGCCGCGGCTTTACAGTCGTACGTACAGCATTGAAGATGCGAGTCGAGACCCAAGACGTCGCTTTACGAACCGCCGAAATCCCGTCGGGATCGAGCCTCCGATACGCGGATATGACGGATCAATCAGAAGCGGCGGCGGTGACCGCTCTGCACAATGCCTGCTTCTCCGACAGCTGGGGATTCTCGCCGAATAGCGTCGATGAGATCATTGGCCGGTCCGAGACGGACGCGCAACGCAACGGGTTCCCTCCGATCCTAGTTGTCGAAGATAGTTCGACTGGTGCATTGAACGCATACATCTGGGTAACGATGAACAATGGCGAGGGGCGCGTTGAGATGGTCGGGGTCGATCCCGGGTTGCGCGGTGCCGGTCTCGGATGGGTGATCTTCAACGCTGGGGTGAACCTGCTCATCGAAAACGGCTCGACGATGCTGGTTCTGGACGTCGACTCCGAAAATCCGCCGGCCCGCAGAATTTACGAATCGGCTGGGTACCGGGCCTATTCAGAGGTGAGATACCACAGTCTGAAGGTGTCGTTGGGCTAAGCCCTAGTGCCTAACGCGCGGTCGAGGTTGAACGCGGCAGAGATCAACGCTAGGTGCGTGAATGCCTGCGGGAAGTTGCCGAGGTGCTCGCCCTTGGGTCCGATCTCCTCCGAGTACAGTCCGAGATGGTTGGCGTAACCGAGCATGTGCTCAAACATCATGCGAGCCTCTTCCAGTCGCGCTGGTTCCGAGCGTCCGGCACGCGTCAACGCTTCGACGAGCCAGAAGGTGCACATATTGAATGTGCCCTCTTCACCTTCCAATCCGTCAGCGGTTTCGTTGAGGTTGTATCGGTAGACGAGATTGGAATAAACGAGTCCGCCGTTCGCGGGCGATTTGCGGATTGCGTCCAACGTCTTTAACATCCTCGGATCCGACGGCGACATGAAGAAAACCATCGGCATGATGAGGTTGGATGCATCGAGTGCGTCGCGACCGTACGCTTGGGTGAAGGCTTCTACGTCGTCGCTCCAACCGTTTTCAATGATGTCTTCGTAGATTTCGTCCCTGACCCTCACCCAACGTTCCGTGTCGCTGGGGAAAGAACGCTTGGCGGCGAGTCTGATGGCGCGGTCGATCGCCACCCAGCACATGAGCTTGGAGTAGACGAAGTGCGCCCGGCCGCCCCTCACTTCCCAGATTCCCTCGTCGGGTTGCTGCCAATGATCGCAAACCCAATTGATCATCACGCGCAAGTGCGACCAGAAGTCATAGGAGATCGGCGTCTGGTATTTGTTGGAGAGATAAACGGCGTCCATCAACTCGCCGTAGATGTCTAGTTGCAGCTGATCCGCGGCGCCGTTGCCCACTCGTACGGGCTTGGAGTTCATGTAGCCAGACAAGTGGTCGAGCGTACGTTCCTCCAAATCATGCCGGCCGTCGATGCCATACATGATCTTCAAGGTGCCGTCGTCTCCGCTCTGTGAGCATCGATCCTGCAACCAATCCATGAAACGCCCCGCCTCTTCGGTCAACCCGATGCGGAGCAGTCCGTAGACGCTGAACGCGGCATCACGAATCCAGGTGTAGCGGTAATCCCAGTTCCGGACCCCACCGAGGTCTTCTGGCAGGCTCGTCGTCGGCGCGGCGACGAACGCGCCGGTCGGTTCGTACGTAAGGAGCTTCAGAACGAGCGCGGAGCGGTGCACCATCTCGCGCCAACGCCCGGTGTAGGTGCACTTGTTGATCCACCGACGCCAGTAATCGACGGTGTCATCGAACAACAACTCGATGCGTTCGGCATCGAATTTGTCGGCTTCTTCGACGTGTTCGACCGCGTCGATGACGATGTACTCGGTGTGCCCTTCATGAATCTCGAAATCCACCTTGACCGAGTCGCCTTCAATCTTGGGCGGGATTGTGCTCCAGTACTCGACTGCGATGTCTGGCGAGACGAATCGGACGCTATCACCCACTGGCACTGTGTAGTGTGATTCCATCCCGTAGTTGAAGCGGGGCGAGCAATCAATGCTCATGTGGAGATTGCCGCGGATGCCGGTTACGCGACGAATCAATACGTGGTCGGCGTCGCCGGAGTAGAGCGTCCTGACCGGCATGAAATCGACGACCTGCGCCACCCCTTCGTCAGACGTGAAGTGCGTCACCAACACGTTCGTCTCCGGCAGGTAGTACTGGGTCGAACGGACATCGTTGACCGTGGGACGCAGTGAGAAGTGCCCGCCCTTCTCATCGTCCAAAATCGACCCGAAGATCGACGGCGAATCGAAGTTAGGCGCGCAGAACCAATCGATCGTACCGTCCGTGCCGACGAGCGCGGCGGTGTAGAGATCACCAATGATCCCATGATCCTCAATACGCAGATACACGACGCTGCTCCAAGCCGATACGTTTTTGAACGTCTATCAGTCGAAGATTATCGCAGAACTGGCACCGCGCGGTAAGCATTGACGGCGCGTCTGTAAACGCCAATCAGATTATCGACCGCGTGATCCCAAGTCAACGATTCTGCACGCCGCCGCGCCGACGACGACATAGATTTACGCAATTCATCATTCTCGAGAAGCGCGATTATCTTGTCCGCATACAAGGCCGGATCGCGTTCCGGTATCAGGTACCCGGTTTCGCGATCAACGACGATGGATCGCAACCCGTCGACATCCGCCGCGACTGCTGGCGTGCCACAGGCGGCAGCCTCCAAGACCGCCAAACCGAACGTCTCGTGAAAAGAAGGTGCGACGATACATGCGGCATCGGAATAGACGGAAGGCAGTTCGGTTTGATGCAAAACACCATCCATCTTCACGTGTCGATCCAAGCGCAACTTCGAGATGCGTCCAAGAACGCGTCTATACTCTTCGGCCGTCCCGCCTCCAACGATTCGCAATTGCGCGTCTATTCCGAGCCGGGCGATGATGGCGAACGCGTCAATAAGCAGGTCGATACCTTTGAGAGCATCCAATCGCCCAACGTACAAGATGCGACGTATCCCGTCGTTGTTTTTGGTGTCCGGACCGGCGTTAAAGAAATCAGCGTCAACACCGGGCGGGATAATGCTGATGGCGTCGCGCGTCGCGGCCAATTGGGAAACCAGAAACTCCGACTCGCCATCGGTCCACGCTACTATCCCATCGGCAGACCTAGCGATCCGCCGCTCGTTGACGAAGCGGATTTCCGGTTCGTCTTCCTCAGGCCTCACTTGCCGCTTGATTGCGGCGAGGGTGTGGAAGCTCGTGACGTGCGGTATCCCCCACGATTTCGCCAACTCGACACCGACCACGCCTGATAGCCAATAGTGGGAAGCGATGAGGTCGAACTTCGTAAGTGAATCTTCCGCGTCGGCTTTAACCGCCGCCACGAATTCGGGCAAGAGTTCGGGGATGTTCTCCTTGGGGGTGTTGACCGCGCCCACCGGGATGTGGACCAGCTCGTAGCACCTGCAACTGCCATCGTAAATCGCGTCTGGATGCCACCGCGCGTAGACCCGCACCACATGGCCGAGACGCGCCATGCGTTCGTAGACTTCGCGAACATAGACATTCATTCCGCCGGCATCAGTTCCGCCGGGCTGAATGCACGGGCAACCGTGAACGCTTACGACCGTGATACGCACGTTTTGGATGACCTTGCGGTCAATCCTTTACTGCCTCTTGTCGAGGCGGACGGTGTAGATGCGGCGGTCTTTTGCGCCCAGGTGGTACTTGTAACGCTCGTCTCCGCGCATGAAGTCGTACACCTTGATGCCCTCTTCTATCGAGGCGAGGATGTTGATCGCGTGGTTCAGCAGTCCGACCGCCAGCCAAGACCGTTCGGGAAGGTAGCCGCTGTTATAGAGATATTTGGTGTTGCCGACCTTGAACGCGAGCGACGTGGCGACGCTCTCGCCGTTCAGTTCCAAAAAGTAGAGACGCGTAACGTCTTGCTCGGCGAGTCTGACGGCGATTTCACGGAAAAACCTTTCCCTCTCAGGTGTCATGAACTCTTGCTTATCGATCGAGCTGCCACGATGGAGATCGATGAAATCGCCCATCCGGTCGGCGACATCGCTAGGTTTAGAAATCTCGATCTGCTCGATCTCGCCGGCACTGTGCAGTCGGCGCAACTTGCGTCGCAGCTCATGCCGATGTTTCTTGGTCAACGAAGCGTAGTACGCATCGACATTGCCAGGTAGTTCCACTCTCGGTGCTACCCCCTCGTCCCAGACGTGGATTTCCCAGCCGATATCGCCGGCGACCTTCTTAACCGCCTGAATGGTCTGCGAATCCTCTGGCAGAGATTCAAGTACCAACGCGGTAACGTCGTTGTCGTCGTATAGCGATTGCAACAACGCTTGAACGTCCGCGGTCTCCAACTCCTCGTCGTGCTTGAAGCCGAGGTAATCGACCAGATCGGTGCCGCCGAGGAAAGTGCACACGCCTTCGTCATGCTCGGAATCGAGCTTCATCGGCGCGATCAATGACACCGAACCGTCGCGCCGTACAAGAGATCGGAGCATCAGCTCGGAATCGCCGCCGAAGTGTTTCCACCAGACGCGACTCCACTCCAACGAGTCGAAAGCCGAACTGGTCGGCATAGACTCGTAGATGCGATTCCAGTCGGCCGCCAGTTCATCGAATGATGCCGAGACGATTCTTGTTGAATTAGCCGCGATCATCACTGTTATCAGCCGTCATCCTTTCCGAGCAACGCAGCCACGCTGTCAACGTCAGGCTCGACGTATTCGAGCTCCACGAGCGCGTGGTTTTCTACCGTCGTCGGATCCTTCAGTCCCATCCCAGTCAATATACAGACAACGTTGAGGTCGTCCAAGTCCTCACCATTCGCTGCTAGTTTCAACACGCCCGCGACCGAGGCTGCCGAGGCCGGTTCACAGAAAATGCCTTCGTCCCTCGCCAGACGGATGTAAGCCTGGATGATCTCGCCATCCGTTACCGCGTCGATATCGCCGCCCGATTCGTCACGGGCCTCGACAGCGCGTTGCCAACTCGCCGGATTGCCGATGCGGATCGCACTCGCGATGGTTTGCGGATTCTCGATCGGTTCGCCGCGCACGATTGGCGCCGCGTTTGCTGCTTGGAAACCCATCATGCGGGGCAACTTGGTGATCCGTTCGTTGATCCGATACTCGTTGAACCCCTTCCAGTACGCGGTGATATTGCCGGCATTGCCGACGGGGATGCAGATCAGGTCAGGCGAATCGCCCAACGCGTCCGAAATCTCAAACGATGCCGTCTTTTGACCTTCAAGCCGGTACGGATTGAGTGAGTTGACCAACTCGATACCGAGTTCAGTCGCCAAGTCACGCACCATCATCAAAGCCTCGTCGAAATTGCCATCAACGGCCATGATGCGTGCGCCGTATGCCATCGCTTGCGCCAACTTGCCGAGTGCGATCTCGCCGGAAGGCACAAATACGAATGCTTGCAGGTTGTAGCGCGCGCTGTACGCTGCCGCAGATGCGCTGGTGTTGCCGGTTGAAGCGCATATCACGCGCCGACGCCCGGCTTCCAACGCTTTGGAGATTGCCATCACCATACCGCGGTCTTTGAACGAGCCGGTGGGGTTGGAACCCTCGAGTTTGAAGTAAAGATTTTCGCAACCGATGGACGGTCCGATGTTCTGCGACTTGACGAGCGGGGTACTTCCCTCGCCCATCGTAATCAGCGGGGTTTCGGCACTGACCGGTAGAAACTCTTTGTAGCGTTCAATGACGCCGATCGTGCCGTTCAACGGGTTCCTTTCCGCAACAGGCCGGCAGTGCCTGCTTGCGATACGCGAATGCTACACCGCGTCGTAGTCTTCCACCCGAATCAAGTTCTCGAGCGAATCAACTACATCCAATTGTCGCAAACGCGACGCCGCCTCTTGCATACTTGCTTCGCGAGATGGGTGCGTCATTATCACCAAATCGGCGAGACCGCGCTCATCGTCGGAATCGAACTGCAACACAGAGGCGATGCTGATCTCGGCTTCACCGAACACGTTGGCGATCTTCGCGAGGACACCGAAGCGGTCGAGTACCGAGAGCCGTACATAGTAGCGGACGTGCAGGTCGTCGATGCCGACGACGTTCGGCGCAACGTGCCGCTGGGACGGTTTGCTAACCCGTGCCGCGCCCGAAACCAGACTTTTCGCAACCCGCAGGACATCACCCATTACAGCGCTCGCGGTCGGACCAGCCCCGGCACCTCGGCCCTGCAACCACAACGGACCCAATAGGTCGCCGTTCAACTCGACGGCGTTGAGAACACCATTCACCTTTGCCATTGGAACATCAGACGGTACGAGCGCCGGATGCACGCGACACCGCACGCCGTCCGCACCTGAACGGGCGATCGCCAAGAGTTTGATGTTGAAACCCAACGCGCCGGCGTACCGAAGGTCTTTGGCGTCGACGCTGCGAATACCTTCGCGATAGATGGCATCGGGATGCGCCGATGCACCGAACGCGAGCCGCGCGAGGATCGACAGTTTGTAAACCGCGTCGTGGGCATCAACGTCGGCGGTCGGGTCCGCCTCCGCGTAGCCCAGCGATTGCGCCTCCGACAGCGCGTCTTCAAAGGAAGCACCAGATTCTTCCATCGACGACAGGATGTAATTCGTCGTGCCATTAATGATTGCCCGCATGCTCTCGATGCGATTAGCGCTCAGGCTGTCCTGGATCACCGCCAACACCGGTATGCCGCCACCAACACTGGCTTCATACGAGATTCCGACGCCGTTTTCTGAAGCGATTCCCAAGAGTTCGTCGCCATGCTTGGCGAGAGCCTCTTTATTGGCGGTTATGACGTGTTTGCCGGCATTGAGAGCCGCCGCCATGTAGGTTCGCGCCGGCTCTTCACCACCCATCACCTCGATAACAACATCGTTTCGCTCGTCTCCTAGCACTACCTCGGGGTCCGCGGTCAGCAGACTCCGCGAGATGCCGTTGCGTTCCTTTTCAGCGTCTCGCACCAGTATCCCGTTCAGCGTCAGGGGAACGGATAGTGCGTCATCCGCGTCGAGGATCACGCGCGCGACTTGGGAACCGACGACGCCGGCTCCTAGCAATCCGATACCGATCGACTCTGTTGCGCCGATACCCTCCGCGTTACGGTCGGTGACCATCGATCATCGCCCGGTTGCTGCGTTCAAATCATCGAGCGAAGTGAACTGCGATGCAGGTGTCGCTGTAGGAACGATCGCGTTCAACCGAACCTGCTTGTTGATCCAGTCGTAGACCTCGCTGTTCAGAGAAATCGAGGTGAAGAAGTCTTTGCGATGTTCGTTGATGAATCGATCCACTGCGAGGTTGGCGAGGATGTCGAAATGTTCGTCCGCGATCTCCCGCGCTTCCGTGTGCCCCGATACGATGTGCGCTGTCCACTGCTGGGTCTGTTCGTCGTATCTCCCGCCGCTGAGCGTGTTGAACGGCAGGACGCGGTCGCCTTTCGAGCCGTCCTCATTGGCCCTGTGTCCGAAAAGGATCGAGTCGAGGTCGGTTCGCACCCCTTGCGGGAGCCAACCGAGATATCCGCCGTTGCGCTGAACGTTCGGGTCTTCAGAGTGTTCCAACACGACCGCTCCGACGTCGCGACCCGACGCCAAGTCGCGGTTGATGCGATTCAACGTACTTTGACCGCTGTCGATCAAAACCATCTGGTAGACCTCGGCGTGCGGTTGAATCCGCGACATGTTGCTCGCAACTTCGGATCGCAATCGCTCTTTGAAGATCCCCTTGCGGATGAAGTCTCGATAAACCTCTTCGTCAAGTCCGACACGGTTGAGGAACTGTTTCTTAGCTTCCTCAACGTTCGCGCGATGCTCGCGCTCCGAGCCGTCGGACGTCGTCGCGGCGACGAAACCGAGCAACGTTTCGAGCTGCTCATCGACTTCGTGCTGTTCAACTGTGATGCCGTATCGGGGCGCTAGAAGATAGGCGATCTCGTTCGACTGTAGCGTCTGCATCGCCTCGAATGCCGACGTGCCCAGTTCGAACGGCACTCCCAAATCTTCGCTCAAGCGCTGGAAAAAGCGGATGTAGTTGACGATGTCGCCGCGCGTGTAGATGCGGTCCTCGACCTGCACCGCGATCTCGGTCGGCGGCACGACGTATCTCTGGTAAAACCCGTACGCCGGGAACACCATGACAAGCGCGACAAAGACCAAAGCGCCGATCACGAACGGGCGGTTTCTGAGCGCCGCGCGTTCGCGCCGTCGCATCAACTCAAAGCGCGAAACCCCACGCCGATTGGTGATGCTGCGTTGGCCCGCGCGGTATCCACCTAACGGTGCGTGTGAGTAAGTGCTTCGTTGTTGCTCGTTCGCCATCTTCTAGTCGGTGTTTCGATTGCGCCGAAGTAGCTCGGGTGAAAGCGATTATTCTTCGCTGTCAGTTTCAGCCGGCTGATCCTCAACCGCCTGGGCTTCAGCCGATGGGGTGTCAGCCGCTGGGGCTTCAACAGCGGAGGCTTCCGCGTTTTCAGACGGTTGCGCCTCATCTGAAGACTCTTCAGAGGTGGATGGCGCGCCGTTTTGAGAAACGTCAACCGACGGGGTTTCGGTTTCCTCGACCGGTTCAGAGGGAGCCTCTGGACGCGTGGGCCCGTCCGTCTGTACGGAACCGGTGACGTACGCATGATTGGGTGCCATCGGGATCAACGCGAGGTGCTGAGCGCGCTTGATGGCACGCGCCAACCGGCGTTGATTCTTCGCTGACACACCAACGCGTTGACCAGACACCAATTTGCCGCGCTCGCTGACGAAACGACGCATCAGATGAACGTCTTTGTAGTCGATCTCTTCAGCCTTGAGGGTGTTTCGACCGCGTCGCCGACGTCCCATCGGGCCGCCCGGCCGACGCCCACCTGATCCTTGTCGTGTTCTCGGACCTGTTGTCATTTTTGCTCCGTGCTAGTTGTGTCTTTCACGTTCGATTTGTCGTCAACTGTCGACTACCAAGGTAGTCCGTCTTTGCGGTTCACCAAGGCAAGTCTTCGAGGTCTTCGCCGTCTCCGCCTTGATTGAACCCGCCATCAGGAGCGTAACCACCTGATTGCGATGGTGGCGACGACTGGTCGTAACCGCCAGATTGAGACTGAGGCTGTTGCGCGTCAGCCGCGGGCGGATAGTTGCCGTAGCCACCTTCTTCATCTTGATCGCGACCGGTCAGGTTGATGACCCGGAACGCGTTCACGTCGAGGCTGGTTCGGCTCAAGCCGGCCTGCGTGGTGAATTCCCGCGTTGAAAGCCTTCCTTCGACGAATACCCGCGTGCCGCGTTTGATGCTGTTGGCGATGCGCTCGGCTTGATCTCCCCAAACCGAGACGTTGAACCATTCGGTTTCGCTCTGCCACTCGCCATCGACTTGCCGACTGCGGTTTACCGCCATGCTGAAACCGGTTACGGCGCGGCCACTTGCGGTGTAGCGCAACTCGGCGTCGCGTCCGGCGTTTCCGATCAACAAGATTAGGTTCAGACTCATCGGGACTCACCAAGGCAGATTTTCGAGGTCGTTCGGGTCATCGTACGGCGCGGCGTGTTGAACGTCGGCGCTGGCGGCCGCGGCGTATTCGGCGGCGTGGTGCCCATTCGTGCTCGCACCGTTCGAGTGCGCAGGTGCCGCTTGGGTCTCTTCGCGACGCTGCGGGTATCCGTTCTCGTGCGATTCGCCGTTCGTTTCGCGTGGCGTCAGGACGATTACGCGGTTTGCATTCACGTCAAGACTCGTTCGTGTTTCGCCGCTGCCAGCAGTGTATTCGCGGGTCGAAAGACGACCATCGACGAAAACGCGGGTGCCGCGTTTCACACGATCAGCGACGAACTCGGCGCTCCGTTCCCAAGCGGATACGTTGAACCACTCGGTCTGCTCGCGCACCTCGTCGCGCACTTGGTACCGACGGGAAACCGCCATGCTGAAGTTCGCCACGGCGGCGCCGTTCGGCGTGTGCCGGAGCTCGGCGTCTCGACCTGCGTTGCCGATTAGAAGTATCTGGTTCAGAGACATAGGATTGTCCACCTTCCATGTTTTTACCTCGTATGTCGTCAAATTCGCGACGACACATCGGCACGAGGTTACAGCAAGGTGTTCACTTCCTTACAATCAAATGGCGAATAATTTCGCGATCGGCGTTGCAGGCGCGATCAAGTTCAGGAGCCTGAGCGGAATCTAGCTTCAACTGCGCCTCGACGTAATAGCCTTCAGTGTTTTTCTCAATCGGATACGCCAAGTTTCGCTTGCCCCACGGGTTGACCTCTCCCACTTCACCGCCCAATGAGCCGACAAGCGCGCGAACTCTCTCGGTCGACGCTTCGCCTTCCTTGGCGCCAGCACCGCCGCCTAGGATCCACACGATTTCGTAGTCTCTCAATTCCAACCCACTTGGTCTTTTGTCAACGCGTAACAATCCGCAAAAATCGCGCGGATTCGATCAAACCCGATTATACATTCGAGCGGATACTCGAAAGAACCTGATCAGCCCCCTTCTCGCAAAGCGCAAGTGGGCGCGGACGAGCGCAGCGATGAAAGCGGGGGATGCCTAGGAGGTGCCGCAGAGGCGCAGGAGCACGTCGCGATAGGAACCAACGCGAAACCTCCGTCATTCCGGTGGAAGCCGGAATCCATTAAGTGTTGGGCATGCCGATACCCCGTTCTTCGCGATTGAGACCGTTGCCACCGTAGCCGCCTCGAGTACCGCTGTCAATGCGACGCGAGCAACGCTGTCATTCCATCGCGAGTAACGCCGTCATTCCGACGCGTACACCGCTGTCATTCCGAGCGTAGCGAGGAATCTCATCGCAGGGTTTAGGCCGCCGCGCGAGATTCTTCACTCCGCTTCGCTCCGTTCAGAATGACATGGCCCGGCTCACGAGGGTTTAGCAATGGTCTCAGCCGAGAGGGATTGCATGTCGGCTTTACATTGGCGCCGTGGATTCCGGCGTCCGCCGGAATGACGTCAGTTTTGCAGCCGCGTCGCGATCGCGCAACGCGTCTGGATCCTCGGTCAGTGCCTACGAATCGATACCGGGCACTGGGAATGAAGATGCGAATTGCTTGACGCGGTCGGCGAGGGTGCGTTGTTGGGATGTCCCGTCTTGGACGCGGAGGGATTCGACGATGAGCTCGGCGACGGTTGCCATGTCGTCGGTCTTCATGCCGCGTGAGGTGATGGCAGGTACTCCGACGCGCACGCCGCTGGTTACGCGTGGCGGATTCGGGTCGAACGGGATCATGTTCTTGTTGGCGACGATACCGACATTTCGCATCTTGGTCTCGGCTTCCGCGCCGGTGACGCCCACGCCGCGCATATCCACGAGCATGAGATGGTTGTCGGTGCCACCTGACACGATCCGCATTCCGGCCGCAACGAGCGCGTCCGCCAATGCCGACGCGTTGCTCACGATGTCGCGGGCATACTGCTTGAAGTCGTCGGACAACGCCTCCTTGTACGCGACGGCTTTCGCGGCGATGGTGTGCCCCATCGGCCCGCCCTGCATTCGCGGGAAGACTGCCGAGTCGTACTTCCGCGCCCAATCTTTCGTCGTCAGTGCCATCGCGCCGCGCGGACCGCGCAGCGTCTTGTGCGTCGTGCTAGTGATGATTTCGGCGTGCTTCACCGGCGATGGATGTGCGCCAGCGGCGACCAGACCGGCGATGTGTGCCATGTCTGCAAGATGGATCGCGCCGATGCTCTCGGCAATCTGTCCGAAACGCTCGAAGTTGATCGTTCGCGAATACGCGGAGTAGCCGGACACGATGATCTTTGGGCGCAACTCCTTCGCGATCCGCTCTACAACGTCGTAGTCGATCACCTCTTCGGACTCGTCGAGTCCGTAGTGCACAAAGTCATAGATGCGGCCGGAGAAGTTGACCGGCGAACCGTGCGTGAGGTGTCCGCCGTGATCGAGCGACATCCCCATCACGCGGTCGCCCGGCTCGAGCGCGGCGAAATATGCCGCCATGTTCGCCTGCGACCCGGCGTGCGGCTGCACGTTCGCATGTTCGGCACCGGGAAACAGCTCTTTGGCGCGGGATATGGCGAGCGATTCGGCATCGTCCAGATTCTCGGTGCCCGCGTAGTAGCGTCGCCCGGGGTAGCCCTCGGCATACTTGTTGGTGAGCACCGACCCGGTGGCTTCAAGCACCGCCCGACTGGCGTAGTTCTCGGAAGCGATCAGCACGATCTCTTCGCGCAATCGGCGCTCTTCCGAAGCGATGATTTCAGCGATTGCGGGGTCTTTGGATTGCAGGTTCAAAGCGATCTTCTCTGGTTTGCGTGCTGCCGGCTCGTTCGCGGCAAGCCGAATATGGGCGTGCGGTTGCTTACGAGTCGAGTCTATTATTCGCGTCGGCGATGCCGTTCGACTGGGTATCATGGAAATCGAAGCACGTTGCCGACGTGCCGCATAACCTGAGTTCTTGCTGGAAGGCAGTTGGTGGAGCAATTGGAGCAGTTCGACGAGATACCCGAACGCGCGATGGTGGTATGCGCGCACCCTGACGACGCCGAAATTGGCGCCGGCGGCACTACGGCGCGCTGGGCCGCCGCCGGATGCGAAATCTCCTACGTCGTCTGCACCACTGGCAGCAGCGGCAGCAACGACGAAGACATGACCTCGGACCGCATCGTCGATATCCGCCGCAGAGAGCAGGAAGAAGCGGCATCGGTCATCGGCGTCAAAAACCTCGTCATGCTCCCCTACCCCGACGGGCATCTAGAGGCGAACCGCGAGTTTCTCGGCGAGGTCGTCAAGGCGATCCGCGCCCATCGTCCTGATGTCGTCTTTACTCACGACCCGTTCCGCGCCAACGGCTTCAACCATCGCGACCACCGCAACACTGGCATCACCGTGCAAGACGCCGTCTATCCTTACGCCCGCGATCATCTCCACTTCCCCGAACAGGTTGCGCTCGGCCTCGAACCATACAAAGTGCGCGACGTCTTCTTCTGGCATGCCGACAACCCGAATGTCGTCGTGGATATCACCGAATCAATCGATCGTCGCATCGACGCGTTGAGCCGACATCGTAGCCAAGTGCCCGGACTATCGACGCAGTCCGGCTCCGATCGCGGCATCCGCGATCGCGCCCGCCGCGCCGCCGACGGAATGCCATTCGAATACGGCGAAATCTTCAGACGCATCAGCACGCGGCGGTAGGTTGGTTCGGACACCACGCCCCCTTATGCTTCGCGAAGGGGTGCGTCGTCGATGCTTCCGAATCCAGATTGAGAAGTTTCGTATATTTTTTCTGAATAATGTGACATTAGAGAGCAATTCGCGCTATTTGTATGTTATATTGTGCCACATATCAACTACGACGTTTGATGAAAGGCGGGCACGGGTCACGGCATGGATACGCGTACAGAGCAGGAGATTCGGCAATCGATGTGGTCGGTGAGTCCGGCGCTGGTGCCGCTGTACTTCGCGCTCTTCACGATCGCGGTGACCGCCGGCATCGGGTTCGTAGTCTGGTACGAAGTGGCGCACGTGACCGACGACGACCTTCCCGACACGATGATTGGTATCATTCAGGGTGTCGGCTGGGTCGGACTGTCGTCGGCGATCGGCACCTTCACTCTGACCGAAGTACTGGAGAACGCGATGGTAATGGCAAACTGGTTCCGTCAGCACTACCTCGAACCGCTGAAGGAACGGCAACGAGAAGAGGGCCGAGAAAAGGGCCTGCAAGAGGGACGCGAAGAGGGACGCGAAGAAGGTCGCGAAGAAGGCGAGCGCGAGGCTTTGGCGCGCGTGAGGTCTGAGATGAAAAAGCGCGGGATCGAACTCTCCGAAGAGGACGAAGACGCCCTCTTCAACCGCAACGGGCATTCCCGGTAGCGACCAGTTTCAAAACCCGCTCTCTGGCATCGGTCCATCGAGCGGAATGGCTATCAGATTGGGGTTGATCTATGGATTGCGACTTTCGCCGGAATGACGTAGGTTTCGCAAGGTCCTAAGCAACACCAAAACCGCGCAGGAGGCGGAGCAGTATCTCGGGCAGTGGTCGCAGGAGTTCGAGCAGGAACCAGCAGCAAAGGGCGGCTACTATCCCGATGACTGCGCCGCCGATCACGTCCGTCGGATAGAACGTGCCGACGTATACCCTTGACAGCGCGTACAGCGACGCGGCAATCATCAACGCCCATCCGAGCCGTCGATTCGCTAGCCATACCGCCATCGCGACCGAGAACACCACCACCATCGGGTTTGCCGGGAACGATGGATCGGTCGATCGGTAGAAGATCAGCTGCATGGAATCGCCGAGTTCGACGAACGGACGCGGGCGGTTGATGCTCGTGTCGATCAGGTCGACGACGAAGTTCGAGACACCGATCGCCGTCGCACCGATGAGAGTGGATCGTTGGAATCTTCGCCTTTCGCCGATGTCGCTCCCGACGAACCATGTCGCGAACATCACCGCCGAAAACGCGAGCGGCATCAGATAGTCAGACGCGATCACGCGCGCCAGATGGTCGACCATCATCGACTGACCGACGAATCCGTTGATCAGCAGGAAGAGCTCTTTGTCGAAAACGTTGGGGTTAATTGCGCCGAATCCTCTCGATCTGTGCCGCGATGCTCCATCGAGGTGCCGCCCGCAACTCGCGGCGCGCGTCATCGGTGCCGTCGCGCCATAACACCCTGAGAGACCTGGTTAACGCGGAAAACGCGTGAGACTCTTTCATGGCGTCCAATCCGTCCGAATCATCGCCCGCGGAATCGGTCGCCGATAGCCTCACCGTGAAAATCCCCACCGCGGCGGAGAAAAGAGTAGCGAGTACTGCCGAAAAGATGAAGAACCCGGCGTACGCGGTGCCGGCCATGCCGCCGTGAATGTCGTTCAGGTTGCGCGCGCCAGATATCTCGGAACTCGCCGCCAATCCCCATTCGCGGCCCTCCGACGTGCCATCAATGACCGTGCCAGCGGCCCAAGGTCCTTCCATCCACAACGGTGCAAAGACGTAGAAACCGATTCCCAAAATCACTAGAAGCACGCCGAGAGTCCGCGTCGCGACTCGATGCGGCACTAGCCAGAGTCCTCGCAATCCGCTGATCGACACCGCGATTTGCAGCGCGCCCAAGCTGACGAGAAACGCGAGGATCAGGTAGTCGCGCACCATCAACGCGGAAGCAGATTCGATCTGTTCGGTCATCATCGAGACTATTGCAAAACCGTCGTCAACCGGATCATGTCATTCTGAACGCAGCGAAGCGGAGTGAAGAATCTCTGGCGGCAAACCGGGACCTTTGGTGAGATTCCTCGCTGTGCTCGGAATGACAGCACTGCGCTCAGAATGACATCAGTGCGCGCGTCGGCTACGGAGTTTTGCGACGGTCTCATCAGCGTGGAGAAGCGCCATTCACGCCGGGCAGGGTCTAACCGCCGCCGGGGGTTACTCCCGTGCACCAGTGCATGTAGTCAGGGTTGTTGCCGACGACACAATCGAAGTAGATGTCTTGGAGCTGCTGGGTCAGCGGGCCGATGCCGCCGTCGCCGATGTCGCGGTTGTCGATCCTGCCGACTGGCGTCAGGTGCGCCGCTGTGCCAGTCAGGAACACCTCATCGGCCAGGTAAAGTTCGCTACGGTTGATGCGACGCTCCACGACATCCAGTCCCAACTCTTTTTTGGCAAGCGTCATCACCGATTCGCGGGTTATGCCCAACAACGCGTTCGCCGTCTCGTACGGTGTCTGGATCATACCGTCGCGCACCATGAAGAGGTTTTCCCCGCTACCCTCCGAGACCGATCCGTCGTGATTGAGCAGAATCGCTTCGTCGAAACCGGCCATGATCGCTTCAGTCTTCGCGAGGATGCTCGTCGTGTACAAGCCGGTGATCTTCACGCCCGTCGGCATCATCGAGTCGTCAGGACGTCGCCATGAAGACGTCTGGCACTTGATCGCGCCCTCGGCTTCGATGTAGTTGCCGAACGGCTGGATCATCAGCGTGAAGTCGCTCTCCAACAGGTGAAGACGCAGGTTCGCGACCGCCTCTTCCGACTTGTAGGCGAGGGGACGGATGTAGACATCTTCCGCGAAGCCGTTGCGTTCGAGAAGGTCAACCGTGATCTGGCACAGGTCATCGACCGAGTACGGCAAGTCCATGCGGAGAATCTTGCATCCGCGGATCAACCGTTCGTAGTGCTCGCGCAGGCGGAAGATGTAGACCTTGCCGTGATCGGGGTTCCAGTTTCCGCGGATGCCCTCGAACGCGGCGGTGCCGTAGTGGAGTGCATGCGTCGCGACGCCTACTTTCGCCTCTTCCAAAGGCACTTGCTGTCCTTCGAAGAAAGCCCAAGTTGTCGACGCCATCGCGTATTCTCCTGTAGTTTGGAATGTCGGCCGTCTAGTTGCCCGTTGCAATTATATTAGGGCGCGTTGTCTGCCACCCAAGATTACGAAGCGCGCACCGTCTGCTACTCTGGGCAAAAAGCAGGTACCAAAAGGTAACACTTGCCCAACGATAACGATGGCGATTAACGAAACACAGCTGAACGGGCGCATCGCGACGCTCTTGGACCGCATGAACGTGCGGTGGGATGTGCACGCCGAGATGAAAGGCGCGTTCGTGAACGGTCAGACCCAGCCGGACATCCTCGTGCTTCCTCAGGGTGGGCGCCCCGTCGTCATCGAGAACGAGTATCTACCGGCTAGAACGTTAGAGGGCGAGGCATTGGCGCGGTTGGGCGAGACTTTGGATCAAGACGTCACCGGCGTCGAAGGCGAAGTGAACGCGGTGATCGCGCTCAAGACACCGAGCGAACTGCGGCGGATACGCGGTTTCGACAAACTGGACAAGGAGTTACGTACCAAGACAAGATTCGAGTACTGCGTCTACAACGGCACGAGTCCGACGAGCTACTCGCGTTTCCCAGAAAGCGGTTTTGTTTCGGGCAATATCCGCGACCTCGCCGGTTTCATCACATACGCCGCGACGCCGGAAGAGGTTGTGCGGAAAAGCATCGAGATTTTGGAACGCGCGATTTCAGCGACGGCGACGATCATTCGCGAGGCGACCGACACCCACCCAAACCTCAAGCAAGACTTTGCCGACCTGCTCAAGCAGGACTACAGCGTACAGACCGAGCGCATGGCGGCAACGATCATGATTAACGCCCTGCTCTTCCACATGAACCTGATCGGACATCCCAACCTCAAGCAATTCGACGAGCTGCGACCTGACGGGCGATTGCTCCAAGGCATGGTCGTCCAAGAGTGGCGCGAGATTCTCAAGATCAACTACTTTTCGATCTTCAACATCGCCATCGAACTCTTGATGACGCTGACACCACCGCGACTGGCATCGCGTGCATTGAACCGGTTGGCGAACGCGGCGGAACGGATACAGGTTTTGGGTGCCTCGGATTCAAGTGACTTGATCGGCACGGTGTTCCAACGACTGATCGCGGACCGCAAGTTTCTCGCGACGTTCTACACGCGCCCCGAATCGGCGACGCTGTTGGCGCATCTGGCGATACCGGACGATGACAATTGGGACGACCCGGACCGCGTGAAGGATTTCAAGATCGCCGACTACGCATGCGGCACCGGAACGCTGATACACGCCGCGTATCGTCGATTGAACCAGCTGCATCTCTTCTCCGGCGGCGATCCGGCAAAGCTGCATTCCCACATGATGCACGAGTCGTTGACCGCGCTCGACGTGTTGCCGTCCGCCGTCCACCTCACCGCTTCCATGCTGTCGTCGTCGCATCCGATGGAACGATACCAAGACACCCGCACCATCGTCACGCAATATGGCAAAACCGATAACGGCGGTGTGTCGATAGGCTCCCTCGATCTGCTCGCGAGCAACGGCGAGGTCAAGCCGCTGATCCCACTCCACAGCGGCGCGGCGGTAACGGGCACCGGCACGGGGCAATCCGCCGACACTATCGAAATGCCCCAGTTCAGCCAAGACCTGGTAATCATGAACCCGCCGTTTACGCGTGCCGGGTCTGACTGGGAAGGCGCCAATCGAGCGACCGACTACATCAAGCAATTCCGCGGTCTTGACAACGACTTGGCTACGCAACGCAAGATGTCCGCGTTGGAGAAGAAATACGCCGCTGATACGTGCGCTCACGGGTACGCCGGCATCGCGTCTTGGTTCGTGGCACTCGCCGATCGCATGGTTAAATCAGACGGCGCAATCGCTTTGGTGCTGCCTTTGACCGTCTTGCAGGGATCGAGTTGGCAGAAAGTTCGCCAGATGATCGCAAAGCGGTACAGCGACGTGATTGTGATAACCATCGCGACGGCGCAATCTCTTGACCAATCTTTCTCGGCGGATACCGGTATGGCGGAAACATTGATTATTTGTCGGCGGTCGTCGAACGGCGACGATGCACGCGGGTTGTTCGTGTCTTTGGATCAACGCCCAAACAACGAGATGGAGTCGCTCGAACTCGCAAAGGCGATCTCAAATCTAGCGTCCGATCCGAACGTGAGGCAGTTTGAGAGCGGACCGATCGGCGGCGACCCGCTAGTGGTTGGAAACTCGCAACTTGGCGAAGTTATCAACGCGCCATTGAGTTCAGGCGTGCCATGGTCCGCGGCCGGCGTTTCGGATTTCTCCGTCATTCAAACCGCTCATCAGTTGACCGACGGAAATCTTTGGTTGCCGCAGATGAGTAAGCAGGACAGATTATCGATCGCGGTTTCAAAGATGGATGGCATCAGTCGCGTTGGTCTCCATCACATGAACATCGCGGGTAGTTCACCTCAAGCCGCATTCGACCGTATCCAGACGCGCCGCGGCGTGCCGACATATCCGATGTTGTGGAACCACAACGCAAAAAGAGAAACACGTTTGATCGTCCAACCAGACAGCGAGGGTAGGATCAAACCCAGCATGAACTCGCGTGCCGCCGAAATCTGGGACACAAGGAGTCATGCCCATTACAGTGCCGATTTCAGGTTCAACTCGCAACCACTTTCAGTAGCGTTCACCGAAGATCAAACGATCGGTGGCACCGCCTGGGCCAATCTGCAATTCGCCAATCGAGAACTTGAGATTGCCCATACCCTTTGGGGCAACTCAACTTTGGGCCTACTGCTCTATTGGTGGCACTCGAGTCGCCAACAGTCAGGACGCGGCAGAATGCCGATAACCGCGATCCGCACGATGCCGACTTTGGACGTCACGTCGTTGTCGGACGCTCAGTTGCAGACCGCCGAGACGATCTTCGACGAGATGCGTGATCGAGAGTTCCTGCCGGCGAACGAGGCGTATCGCGACGACAGCCGCAAAGAGCTAGACCGTCGGGTGCTTACCGAGATGCTCGGACTGCCCACCACCATCCTCGCCCCCCTAGACCTCCTGCGCCTCAAATGGTGCTCCGAACCCAGCGTCCACGGCGGCAAAAGCACCAAGCCGTGAGGGGTGGTTGGCGGGGATTGATGGGATGTTGTAAGATAGCACAATTGACAGACTAAAAGAGCGACAATCCAGAGCGGAGAGGATGGAAGACATGGGATTGACACATGTAACCGCGACGGTTCGCAACCCAGCCGAACCGGAAAAGGTTTGGGAAGGTTTGTTCCTGGTCGACACTGGGGCGACGGACTGCCTTGTCCCCAAACAGCATCTAGAGAAGATCGGCTTGGCTGCGAAAGGACAACGCATTTACAGCCTCGCCGATGGTAGCGAACACCGAATGTCGATCACCACCGGCGACATCGAGTTCATGGGCGAAGTCGTCGGCTCTACCATCGTGATGGGCGACGAAGACTCAGAACCACTGTTGGGCGTGACCGCGCTGGAGTCGGTAGGCATCGAAGTAGACCCTCGCAACCAAGAACTCAAGCGATTACCGTTCGTGCGGTTGCGCTGACGAAAACTTAAGGATCATTGAGCGATGCTACCCGCATTGTCAAAACCCGCCGATGAGTTGACTCCTCACGACATTCAGGAGTTAGTCAGTCGCGACGTCCAAGAAGGTGAAAACGTAGAGTTCAAGCGAGGGCTGTCCTCCAGCGGAACATCTGGCGGTTCACCGGGCAGCACGAAAATCACCGACGGTGACAAAAAGAGTCTCGTCAAGGAAATCGTAGCGTTCGCAAACTCCTATGGAGGCCGCCTGTTCTTGGGAATCGAAGAGAGCAACGACGAACCACCCACCGCTCAAGCCATCATCCCGATCCCCGATTGCACCGATCTCGCCGAGCGATTATCGCGATCATGCGCCGACTCCATCGACCCGCCGATGCTCCGCCTTAATGTCGTCGGCATTCCGACTCAGCTAAACGGGTCTGGCGTCATCGTGTTCGATGTTCCACAATCCACGCAAGCACCGCACATGAGCAACCGCGACCATCGAGCGTACCGCAGACGCGGTTCCGAATCAGTGCCTATGGACATGAGGGATATCCAAGACATGACGTTACGTTCGGCGAATCGATACGATCGAATCGAAAAAGAATTTTCGAAACGCAAAAAAGAGTTCGACGAAAAAGCCAAAGAGTTCGAAGCGAATCACAATATTGGGTATTGCTATCGTCTGAGTTTCATCCCACTAAGCGAAGTAGATATAGATCAGGTGCACGGCAACACGGCAATAATACCCGAAAACAAGCGATTGCAAGCTCGTCTATCCAGTATTGCCGATCAGCCATTCGCAATAGTCGTTCCGTCGCGTTTTAATTACCTTCCAGCGCGACCGATCGTTCGTGGAACAGCACTGACAGATGTTGAAAGCGTCAGAGACGTTGGTTACGCCACTCAAGAGTTTACATTGTGGTCTAATGGAGGTTTAGAGATGTGGATCGCAGAAAAAGACATTATGTACGACCGGTTGCGCTTACACCCAGAGTGGCTACTCAATCCGATCGCAAACGGTCTGGGGAACGTCGAACGTGTAAGACGGTACGTTGACTCACCCACCTTGGAGTACGGACTTGAAGTTGAGT
Organism: Dehalococcoidia bacterium; assembly: GCA_963662485.1. Lineage (GTDB taxonomy): Bacteria > Chloroflexota > Dehalococcoidia > Lucifugimonadales > Lucifugimonadaceae > Bin127. The sequence continues at coordinate 2,005,940 of OY759581.1, forward strand.
TGCGAATTGTCGGGAAAACCTTGGCGATTCATAATTTTAAGGAAGAGGATACATCCTCGGGTTACCAAACGATTGACATCGGAAAACACATCTACCCAAGGTACCCCGTCGGGGCGGTCAACACATTCGACGATGTGGCCAGTCTGATCATCAAAGACTGGTTCAATAACGCCGGCTATGATTGGCACAACCGTGTCGTCATCGACTATCAGTTAGGGAGCGCATGATTCCGAATCTTCGTAACCGCGGCTATGGGAATTGCGAGTCTTTCACAATCTCGCCCTCGCTGAGCTGATGTCGGGACGGAAGTGCGACTCGCCGTGAGTTATTGGAAGACAGTCACAGCGAACAGCATCGACATCGGCACAGGTGGCATCCGAGAGCGGGTTCCCCGGCACTCGCGTGGGGATGGCGTGCGCGGACGAGAAATTGGCGTTGGTTGTTTTGTGGGTCTAGACGCGACTGCCAGTCAAAAAGGGCCCGTTCAAAACCAGAACCACACTTGATCCAACCCTTTTGAGATCATGTAACCGACAACGAGGAACACGATGTCTTTTCTTGACGGTTTGAGCCCCATCCACTCATCGAGATGATTGTCAAAATCGTCCGGAAAATGATTTCGAGATTCTGTTTGATTTGGACTCGAATCATGTGAGGAGATGTTTTGCGACTTGGCGGCGCGTTCAATCAGATCGTCGATAATGGAGTCATAAGCGCCGTTATTCAAAGTCTCCAATTTTGCTGAAAGCCCCAACATCGGCGCGATGTTCGGGATGCGGCCCATTTCTCGAACGCCTGTCAATGCAGACGACAAGGCGTCCCGGTTCTGCATGGCGAATGATCGATTCATTTCCCCTATCATCCTCGCCATCCTGCCATTCAAAGTACGGTTCGCCTCCCAAATGTGTGTCAACGCGGGTTCCGTGGCGATTGATAGATTCGAGGCGAATGATCGGTTCATTTCCTCGATATGCCTCGCCATCGTGCCGTTCAGAGTACGGTTCATTTCCCGAACTCCTGCCAACGCAGACGACAAGGCGGTTGATCGATTCAAATCTTGAGCAACGCGCAGAGTCGACGAGGCGGCTAGCGTCTTGTCCAATTCCCGTGCAATCCTCAGTGTCGATCGGGCCAATAGATCGCTTTTCATGTCTCTTGCAAGCAAAAGTTGCCGAGAAGCGACGCGAGGTTGGGTCAAACCAGAAAGGGCCGTCGATCTGCTTACGGCGTCACTTTGCGCTACGCCCTTTGTCGATTGAGAAATTCCCAATGAGGTTGACATCGTTCTTGTTCCTTGATAGGTAGCCCATAGGCGAATTATCTATGAATCTCTGAATCCATCACCACAGCCATCATTGTATCAAATTCGTTGCACTTCACATCCGCTTTTGCCCGCCAAGCGGCAAGCCACCCGAATGACTCGCTAGGGTTGAGAGCTGACCACATTGATGTAAAGCGGCGGCACTACGCCGCTTTCCGCCGCTCGTCATGCCGTTCGTCAACGATCGTTGCGATGACGGTGGCGACGACGTAGCCGTAGATCATGCCGTTGATGACCCAGAGGACAGGCGCGACGTCCTCAATCCATGTGGCGAACGTGCTGTCCGGGAACAAGGATGCGAACGCGTAACCGATGAACAGCACCGCGCCGTAGCTGAGTGTGATCAACGTCATGATCTGGTATCGCCTAACCGTCGCGCGTTTCATCGTTTCCCTCGTCGATTTCAGTTTCGGATTCGTTCTCTCGGTTCTGATTGGACATTCTCAAGTGTATCGCAAGCAGCACTAGGCATCCCATACCGCAGATTCCGATCGCCAACGCGGCACCCAACGCGTCCGGCTTGCGCCAAAAGATTGAAGCGGAGATACCCAGCACCGCCACTAGGGTAAGCAGAGACATCAATGGTCGCGTGACGCTGGGCGGCATCCGACGCAGATGTCCAACGCAGTCCGTGATGTGTTTCACGGTTTCCGCAATGTGTTTCGAATCGAGATTGAACAATCGATTTGTTGATGTGAGTCATCGGGCGCTCATCGTCTCGAGATGGTCGGCGCGCAGATCGTTTCAAGGTGTAACCCGTCGGCGGGACTGTCGATAATCTTGGCAATGGTGTAGGATGGAAGTATACCCCCCTAGTGATCGCATCGCTAGGCCGACGTCCCCGAAAGGGGACGTCTTTTTTTTGTTCGGGGTTCGCTCTCCCGGCGTAGGCCCCCTTTGTCCTTCGGACATTTCCCCCGCGAGCGGGGGAAACCCTAGGTGTCGGCAGGAATCTCGCCATCCGCCAACCCTTCGCCGCCGATCCATTTTGCGCGTGTGATCTTACGAACCAGATACATGCATTAACTAGCCAGATCATCGGCGACGTCAAGGATGTATTGTCGGAGCCAAGGTTCCGGCTCAGAGTGATTCCGCAAAACTTCGACTAGCTCGGCGTCTTCCCACAGTTCAGCCGCTTGGACTGCGGCATCTCTGATCTCAACGTCATCGATAGCCAAGCAATCGCGAACGACTCCGACCCGCCATGAAACCGTCCCTAGGTTGTCGATTCGTCCGATGCATCGGAGCACAGACGAGGCGAAAACTGGTTGCGACGGGTTGGTGCACAAGCTAGTCAACCAGTCAAGCATCCATCGCCCGTTCTCAGATCGGTATGTATCTGCGATGATCGATTCCGCAGGATGTGCCATACCGTCTTCGACTGATTCGGATTCGAAACTCGCCCACAAGGCGTTTGTGAGATGATCGAGTTCGACGCCGTAACCAACCGTGGCGCCGTTGGTCAGGGAGGTGGGATTTGGTTGTGTCGTTGTGGTCATCGTGCTGACGCGCACATTCTGACTTCGTTCGTTGCCATGATTCTACTCCTGCGTGGCAAATGGATTGATCGCCGTCATGTTACCATTGAGATTCTCACCCCCCCAGCGAGCGTATCTCTGGGCCGACGTCCCCGCAAGGGGACGTCTCTTTTTTTGTTCCGGGTGGCAACGGCGAGACCGATCATGCTATCCTTGAGATTCTCACCCCCCTAGTGATCGTATCGCTAGCCCGACGTCCCCGAAAGGGGACGTCTCTTTTTGTTGGGGGTTCGGTCTTGCGGCGTAGGCCCCCTTTGTCCTTCGGACATTTCCCCCGCGAGCGGGGGAAACCCTAGGGCCGGCATGGAGTAGGCGTGGTTGCGTCGGTCTGGATTCCGGCTTTCGCCGGAATGACGTAGGTTGTGCGCCGGAATGACGGTGGTCGATCGACCGCGCTCAATGCTCGCTGACGGTGTGGTCGGCGATCCAGTCGAAGTTGATGTCTTCGCCGAGGCCGGGGTTGGTTGGCATGTGGATCATGCCGTCTGAGCCCATCGGGTCGATGATGGAGTTCAGGTATTCGGGCGGCGCGTCGTAGTCTACGAAGGGGTGGAGCAAGCCGCGCTCGTACCAGCGTCCGTTAAAGAATCCGCCTAGCACGGCGAGGTTGCCGGGACCGCCGCCGTGGATTTCGCAGTCCATGTTCAGCGACTCGGCGAGGTGGCAGATCTTCATCGACGGGCCGATGCCTCCGACGTCCATCACGCCGGTGCGGAGGATGTCGGCGGCGCCGTGGATCGCCCACTCGGCGCGGGAGTGGAACTTGCCCTCGACAAACTCGGGGCCGAGGATCGGGATGTCGAGGTTGTCGGCGAGCCAGACGTAAGACGACATCGAGTGCTCGTCCATCATCTCCTCATACCAGTAATAGTTGAGGTCTTGGATGCCCTTGCCAAGCTCGAAAGCCTCGGTTCGCGAATACCAGTGGTTGGCGTCGAGCATGAGCGGGACATCGGGACCGGCGGCTTCACGCACGGCGGCACAGGCGGCGATGTCCATCTTCACGGACGGCGCGAAAGAGACCGGCGGCATCCACGTGTGAAGCTTGATCGCGGTGTAGCCGCGCTGGATTAGCCACTCGGCGAAGCGTCCGTAGTCTTCGGGCGTGGCGAGACCGTTCTCAATCTCGTCGCCGCACATCGTCGAACCGTACGCCGGCACCTTGTCGCGCATTCCGCCGAGGATTTTCCACACCGGCATGTCGATCTTGCGTCCGAACCAGTCCCAAAGCGCCAGTTCGGCGAGACCCAATGATCGGTCGTTGAACGCGCCGCCGCTGCCCCGCTGCCACCGCGCCATCGCCTGCCAGAGCCGCTCGCGGTCCGTCGCGTCCTGCCCCATCAGCACCTTGCGGATGAAGTTGTCCATCATCACCGGACGCAGCGCGTCGGGCGATCCGAACGTGTAGCCGCTCGTGCCGTCCTCCGTCGTGATGGTCAGTAATGCCGTCGTCGCCTCGTGCGGATCGCCCGGATGCGTGTGCCCGTCCGTGTCCTGCACCGTGTTCGACGTGTAAGTGAAAGTCGTTACCTTGATGTCGGTGATGATCATGCCAAGTGTCCCCTGCAAATCGCTCGCTCTAAAGATGTTAGTGCTTTTCCAGCGGGTATGGGGGCAGCGATTTCGGACGGTTTACCAGCGCAATCCGTCTAAATGTTCAAGGGATTGTTGCGGAGTGAAGGCGCGAATCGGCGACAGTTCAAAGTCCCTGGCATTCCGCGTGACGATGAATCGCGCGTTGCAGGCGCGTGCTGCGGCGACCTGCATCGCGTCTTCAAAGTCAGACATGGGGAGTTGTAGCGCGTACCGAATCGACTCCGTGTCGGTCAGTACGACCTCGACGATTTCGATAAGGTCATGAATGAATTCACGGGTTGTCACGTCGCCTCGTACAGGCCTGACGATGTAGTAGAGGTTTGAAACGGAATGCCAAGCGATGGACGCAGATTCGGAACCAAGTTCGATGCGATCTAGTAGGTCGTACGCGGTCGCCGAGTGTGGATCACGATCGAGCGCGACATCTATCAGGACATTGGTATCGAGAAGGATCAATCCAGATACTTCTTTGCAAGTGCTTCGTATCGAGGTCCTTGTCGTTCAGCAGGCCGGAACTTGCCGCGCCATCGGGCGGCGAAAGTCTGCGACCGGTCTGAGGTAGTCTCGCGTAGACCATTTTCGATCAAAGACGATAACGACACACCGCGGGACGCTGCTAATCGTTTCGCAACCGGAATGAGTTCCTCATCCACGGTGATTGTGAGTTTCCGTTTCATCGAGTGGCTTGGGTGATCCGTTTTCATACGTATACGTGCATAAAGTATACGTGACCAGGTGCTGTGAAATCAACCATCCAATTCCCTCCGCGCCGTCTCCCGCAGCTCATGCAACCGGTTCAGGGCTTCGATGGGCGTGAGGTTGTCGGTGTCGATTTCGGTGATGGTGCGGAGGAAGTCTGTGTTGTCTGGACCGTTGAAGAGGTCTAGTTGGAGGTGGTTTTGCTGGGCGTGCGTCGGTGTGGTGTTTGCGGAGTGGTTTTCGAGTTTAGATCTCCACCATCAACTCGTTTTCGAATCTGCGTCGTGGACCGAGTTGAACACCTTCAAGTATCTTTTCAGCCAATTCGATTCCTTTAATTTTGTTGATGTTGGAATTACTGATATCCCAAGACTTAGCCGGCTCGATGCAGTTCTGACATCCTATAGAACATTTGCAGTTGCGCGCGATGTCAATTCCCTTTTCCAACACGATGTCCCACACGTCGAACAGCTTATTGGTTATCCCAATCCCGCCCTGGTAATTCTCGTAACAGTACGCCACCGTATCCTTCCCGGTCTTGGAATGTGTACTGGTATCGAAGCGATCTGCGGGAATCACAAACATAGCGCCGACGCGAATCATATGTTCGAGCGCACCGATCCCGTCATCCGCACCTTCAATCTCCGTTGTCTCTACCCAAAAAGCGTGTAAGTTGTTTAAGAACAAAGCATCGGCGTCTCCGCCACGCCTGATGACTTGACCGGAACCCTCGTCGAAGAGCTTGTATCCGTTGAAGTTGACCACTATGTTGAGCGACCCGCGGTAGACGTTGACATCCCTGTAGCCGCGACCGTCGAATACCTCCGACCGCGACAGCACGGTGAAAAAACCTGGGTCAGTTCGCAGATGTTGCTCGCAATCCTCAAGAATTACAGTCTGTTCCTCGTGCGATCTCACTCGGTACCGTTGTCCGAAAAAAGGAAATACGGCACCGATGTATGCCTCTCGGAAACGACGCATCGCCGAAACCTGGCCAATTTCTTGGGAATTTCTTTTCAGCTTGAATGACTCCCCAGAACCGCCTCTCAGATTCAAGCGGTGTTGCGGTTTGTACCCGGACGGTACTGAACCAGTAGTACGGAACGCGGCCCGAAAAAAGGTTTCACCTAGTGTTTCCTCATCACGGTGCGCGAAAGACTCGCCTGACTCTTCCAACAAGGATGGCAGATGTTTACCAATCAAATCTTCGTTCCTAGGGTCGACGACTAGCTCATCGAAAGGCTTGTCCAAGAACGCGTCAAGGTTCCCTACGAAGAATCGATCGATCGGGTCGTTCATGGCGTAGAACAGTACGAATGCATCTTTGTCCCAGCCCCTTCCGGCTCTTCCAATCTGTTGCCATGCCGACATAATACTCGACGGAAATCCGGCCATGATGATGCCGTCGATGCCACCAACATCCAGCCCGATCTCCAATGCGTTGGTTGTGAACACAACTTGCGCGTGTCCAGATTTTATCCGCTCTTGGATATCCTGACGGTCTTCTGGTTTCAGGTCTGCGTGAAACGGGGCGATCTGGTCGGGCGCGAATCCATGGTCCGTGGCCCGTTGTTTGCAGTTCCTAAAGGCTGCTTCCAAAAATCTTTTGGTGGGACAAAAGACCAAAACCTGTAGTCCTTCCGACAATGCTGCAACCGCGGCATTTTCGACACGTAACCTGAGGATGTCCATGTACCGAAAGTCGGGCAAATCGGGGTCGACGAAGAGGAAGTGTCGCTTTGGGCGTAAGACGTCCCGCGCTTGGACGAGTTCAATATCTCGACCAGTGAGGGACCTCGCGTGTTCGGCAGGGTTCGCACAAGTCGCCGTTGAAAGGAACAACTGCGGATGGGCGCCGATTTGGTCCAAATATCGGAAAAACCGTCTGAGCAAAAGAGCCATATTGCTACCGAAAAATCCCCTGTATTCGTGCATCTCATCAAGCACTACGAATCGTAAATTCCGAAGAAACTTCCTACCGTTCCGATGCCTGTCCCAGGATTCTCGACTGCCAAGAAACGACATGTTCAGATATTCAGGGTTTGTCAGCAAGATGCGCGGCGGATCTTGTCGGATCCATGCCTTGTGGTCGTCTTGTGTATCCCCGTCGTAAGGCCAAGATTCAATATCTAAGGGCTGGCAAATTTCCCTTATCTGTTCGCGTTGATCAAATGCCAACGCTTTCATCGGGTAGATCATCAACGCTCGGGACCCGGGTTCACGTTGCAGCAGGTCGAGCATCGGGACGGTGAATGCCAGAGTTTTACCGCTCGCCGTTGGCGACTCCATAACCACATCCGCACCACTGATTGACTTGCGTATTGCGTCGGCCTGGTGTTGATACAGTCGATCTATTCCACAGTCCGTCAACGCACGGCGAACCTTCGGGTGAAGTTCATCAGGCCATTCTTGGGCGAACGCAGGGCGAATCCTTTCCAACGTGCCTCGTTTTTTTCTATCAGAATCTCGGATCGCGTCCAATTCTTCCAAGCGACTCAGATAACGCTCTACAGTGTCGCCTGCAATTTGAGACCGGCTGATGGTTTCCATGGTCGTAGCACTTATGATTTCGAGAGTTCAGAATGCGTTTTCCGAGTATACCAAAACCGAAGTGGGGTCGCGCAGTGCGACAGGTTCGACCCAAAATCTCGCATCACACTGGTGAAGTAGCGCCCAATCGTTTGTGCAGCGCCTTGCACGGCAACGGTAGTTCGATGATTTTTCCTTTAGTCGGGTGCAGTTTAATCAGCACATCAGTTCCCGGCGCGCCGTCTCCCGCAGCTCATGCAACCGGTTCAGGGCTTCGATGGGCGTGAGGTTGTCGGTGTCGATTTCGGTGATGGTGCGGAGGAAGTCGGTGTTGTCTGGACCGTTGAAGAGGTCTAGTTGGAGGTGGTTTTGCTGGGCGTGCGTCGGTGTGGAGTTTGCGGAGTGGTTTTCGAGTTCTGTCAACAGTTCGCGGGCGCGTTCGACTACGGGGGAAGGCATTCCGGCGAGCATGGCGACGTGGATGCCGTAGGATCGGTCGGCGCCGCCCTGCACAATGCGATACAGGAACTGGATCGACTCGCCTACCTCTGCGACGGCGACTCGGAGGTTTCGGGCGCGTGGCAACGTTTGACCGAGTTCGGTCATCTCGTGGTAGTGCGTCGCGAAGAGGGTCTTGCATCCGAGAGTCGGGCTGTTGTGGATGAACTCGGCGACGGCGCGGGCGATGGCGAGTCCGTCGTAGGTAGAGGTGCCGCGTCCGATCTCATCGAGAATCGCGAGGGATCGGGAGGTGGCTTGATTGAGGATCGACGCAGTCTCGACCATTTCGACCATGAAAGTCGAACGTCCGCCAGCGATGTCGTCCGAGGTGCCGATACGCGTGAAGATGCGGTCGACGACGCCGACGCGGACAAACTTGGCAGGCACGAAGCTACCGATCTGGGCGAGGATCACGAGGACCGCCGCCTGTCGGATGTAGGTCGATTTGCCGGACATGTTGGGCCCGGTGATGATTAGCAGTTGGCTTTCGGAGTTGGAGGCTTCGATATCGTTCGGGACGAAACGGCCGACGCCGAGCACGCTCTCGACTACGGGATGTCGTCCGTCTTCGATCTTGAGCAGGTCTCCGTTGTCTAGGAACGGCAACGTCCAGTCGTTGTCGGCGGCGACGCTGGCTAGGGCGAGGCAAACATCGATGCGTGCGATGATGTTCGCGGTTCGCATGATCGCGGCGGCGTGCTCGGCGACTTGCTGACACACGCGGCGATAGATGGATTGCTCAAGTTCGCTTATCCGGTCGGAAGCGCGCAGAACCTTGTTTTCGAGGTCCTTCAACTCCGGCGTGATGAATCGCTCTCCGTTCACGAGGGTTTGACGACGCTGAAACTCTGGCGGCACTTTATCGAGATGGGAACGCGAAACCTCGATGTAGTAACCGAACACCTTGTTGTATCCGACCTTCAGGTTGGGTATCCCGGACGATTCTCTCGCCTGTTGTTCGATCGCGGCGATGTCGGCGCGGGCGCGCGATGCTGATGAGCGGACCACATCGAGATCATGGTCGAACCCAGATTTGATGACGCCGCCATCGCCGACGCGGAACGGCGGATCATCGACAATTGCGCGGTCGATTAGGTCTCGAACTTGATCATGCGAAGTGAGACCGTCGAAAAGCGGCGAAAAAGCGGCATCGGCATCAGCACCACCATCAGTAACCAACTTCCGCAGTTCTGGCGCTTTATCTAATCCACGGAACAGCGAACGCAACTCGCGGGGTTCGGATTGCCCAAGGGTGAGACGGTTGACTAGCCGAGGCATGTCCGGCACGTTGAGCAACGCTTCTGAGATCGCGTTGCGGGTCATAGAATCGCCGTGCAATCGATCCACCGCCAACTGGCGCATATTGAGTTCTTGAAGATCGATAAGTGGAGCGATCAGCCAGTCGCGCAGCAATCTCGCGCCCATCGGCGTCCGCGTCGCATCGAGAACCGAGAGTAATGTCGGACCTCCCTCAACGGTAGGTGCAAGGATTTCGAGATCGCGCAACGCGGTCGACGGGAGGTACATGTGCCGATCTTGCCGATGCCGTCGGAGCGTCGTGATGAACGGCATACGGCCGATCTGGGTCTGCGACAGGAAATCGATCGCGGAAGAGGCCGCGATCGTCGCCAACGGGCGACCGACGAGCTCGAACGGCTCCAACGTGTCGGTGTCGAAGTGTCGCATCAAGCTCTCAGCGGCGAATTCGGCATCGAGCATCGAATCATCGATCGGTCGCATTACTGCCGAATTGAGAACCGACTTGCGCGCCGAGTCTCGCCCGGCGATATCGTCCAACAGTTGCCGGCTCTCGGCATCGACGAGGATCTCCGCCGGTTCCAGCCGTTCAATCTGATCGGCGATATCCGCGATCGGCAACTCCATTGCGGCGAACTCGCCAGTGGATGCCTCTAGCCACGCCAATCCCGCGGTCGGACCGTCGATTACGCACGCGGCGAGGTAGTTGTGCTTTGCACTTTCGAGAAGCGTCGTATCGAGAACAGTGCCCGGCGTCACGATGCGAACGACGGCTCTTTCAACGATCCCATCGGAGTTTGGCAGGCTGCTGGTCTGCTCGGCGATGGCTACTTTGAGACCCGCGCCGACGAGTCGACCGAGATGATTGTCGAGGGCATGATGCGGTATACCGGCGAGCGGTGATTTCTGACCGCCTCCCACATCGCGCGCCGTCAACGCGACATCGAGCAGTTTCGATAGCGTGTGCGCGTCCTCGTCAAAGCACTCGTAGAAATCGCCCATCCGGAACAGCAGAAGCGAATCGGCATACTTCGCTTTGAATCGCAGGTACTGGCGACGGCCGGGTGACATGCGTCGGCGCGGATTGCGCGCAGTGATCCCGCGCGTCGTCCCTCGATTTTGTCGTTTGGCGGTCGTTGTCATCGGTATCTGCAAGCGATTCTAGATGCAACCAGATTGTCATCGAACCGGAATGGCGAGAATGAGGGTAACGAAAAACGCCCCCCAGATGACCTCCGGGGGGCGTAGTTTTCACCGAGTTATCGGCGCTCGTGTCACTCCACGGGTTCCAAGTTCAGGAAGATGTGGAGGCCGGTGCGGTGCCAGAATCCCTCGTGGATGTACTGGTTGTCGTTGTGAGGCCATGAATCCTCTTCCCAGTACGTCGTGTTCATCGGCAACGTGATGATCGTTGACGTGAGCGGAATGTCAGGCAGTTCGGGAAGCCAGATCTCCATCGCCTTGCGGTAAAGCGGCAACACGCCTGGGCTGTCTTCCGGTAGTGCCGTCATCTGCTCGACGTAGGAGTCGAACTCTTCGTTGCACCATCGGTAGAAGCCGGGGTACGCGATGAATCCGGTCTCACCCTCGGTTACGAGCTCGCAGCGGTAGCCCTTGAGTACGGGCTCAGGGTCAACCATCGAACCGTGCCCCCAGATGAATCCATCGGCGTGACCTTGGAAGATCTGGTCGATGAAATCGGTCGGGGTAGAGAAGCTAGCGTCGAATCCGCCGCGTCGCAGGTTCTGCGTCACGACTGGCGCGGCCGGCGTGGTGGACGGGTGCTGCGGGAAGGTCACGATGTGAATCTTCACGCGCTCGCCGTCTTTGACCCAGAAGCCTTCGCCATCGCGGGTGTAGCCTTCGCCCATCATCAGCTCTGCCGACTTGTCAGGGTTGTACTCGCTGGTGTCGTAAGTCTCAAGCAGGTCCGCGACTTCGTCGTGGTACTTCTGCATCGGCGCGTAGTACGGCCAAGGCAGTTGCTGCACGATCTGACCGCCACCGAAACCGAACTCGATTACTTCGTCGCGGTTGATCGAGTACGAGATCGCCCATCGGACGTTCTTGTTGTCGAACGGTGGTCGCTTGGTGTTTAGACCGAGACCAACGGGCCACCAGTCCTCGTAACCGTACGGAGCTTCGCCGTAGTAGTGGGTCGTCATGTTCGGGTTCTGTGAGACGACAGCCTTGTAGTTCGGCACCGTAAGCGAGAACGCCATGTCGATCTCGTTGGTGATCAAGAGTTGAGCCATCGTGATCTCATTCATGCCGGGCAAGAAGATGAGACGTTCGACCTCAGGCAGGTCGTGGAAACCAATCTTCGCGGCCCACCAGTCGTCGCGGCGGTCCCAGATCTTTTTCTCAACGTCGGTGTGGACGAGGCGGTACGGCCCGGTCACGACCGGCCAACCCTTTGCAGGGTCGTAGTGTGAGAAGGTCGCGATCTCGTCGTCAGGCACGTTCTCGAAGATGTGCTTCGGGATCCACGGTACGCCGATGTCGGCGCGGAAGATCAGCAGGTCCCAGACGTAACGAGGCGATGGACCTGTGAACTGGATATGGACCGTCAGATCGTCGATTGCGTGCGCTTCGTCGGTCCATTGGTTAACTGCGCCGTGTCGGTCGGACAACGGGTTGGTGTTTGCCATGTTCAGGGTGTATGCCACGTCGTGCGCGGTGAACGGTGTGCCATCGCTCCACTCGACACCTTCGCGGATGTGGACCGTCACGCCGGTGTAGCCATCGTCATACTCGTAGTCGGTCGCCATCCAGGGGATCAGATCGCCGGTGAGCATGTTGAAGTAGAAGAGGCCTTCGCTGGCGGCTTGGTAAAGACCGCTTCGCGAGAGCCCAGGGGCGTGGGCGTTGAATTGCTCGATGTCGGTGAATGCACCAGGGTGCTCACCACCGAGACCGGCCATGATCAAAGTTCGGCTGCGAGGCACGTCGGTGTAGCCAAGCGGGACGGGAGTCGGGGTAACCTCGACCTCGACGGCGACCTCTTTCTCGACTTCCTTAACGACCTCAACCTCTTTGACAACCTCCACCTCTTTCTCGACCTCTTTAACGACCTCGACCTCTTTGACGACCTCGACTTCGCGAGTGACTTCAACGATGGTCTCACTGCCGCAGGCGAGTGCGAAGGTCAGAGCCGACAGCATCGCAGCCAATGCGAGCATCGGCACGACACGTTTGATATAGGGCATTTTTAGTTCCTCCTTAATGCCAATCGGTTTGCCGTTTTGAATATTCGGAAACCGTCAAATCACGATATTACATCTTTTCACCAACATCGTCGTTGATTGCTGATGAATCGCGATTACTGAAGTAGGACGCAACATCGGCATCGGAAACGCTCCCAGCTTCTTCGTAAAGGAAGCATTTCGCGATGCGATGCCGTTCGAGCGCGTAGGTGTTCGGTACCGCTTCAATGCAGCTCGAAACTGCGTCCGGGCATCGATTGACGAACGGGCACATGCTGGGCGTGACGTCGATTCCGGCGAACGGCGGTTCGTTGACGCCTCGCATGTCGGCCCAACGACGCGTCGGATCGGGCATCGGTATCGATTGCACCAGCAACCGAGTGTAAGGGTGTTTCGGATCGTTGATGACGTGTTCGACGTCACCCGCCTCTACAACGTGCCCGCGGTACATGATCATGATGTTGTCGGCAACCTGGTACGCGGTGGTCAGGTCGTGCGTGATATATAGGATCGCGATGCCGAGTTCGGTGTTTAAGGCGCGGAGCGTCTCCAGGATCGTCGCGCGGAGCGACGCGTCGACCATCGATACCGGTTCATCGGCGATTATCACTTGCGGTTTGAGCAGGAGCGAACGCGCGACCATGACGCGTTGCCGTTGTCCGCCGCTGAGCTGGTGCGGATACCTTCCCAACGTCTCCGACGGGCGCAATCCGACGCCAGAAATTGCTTCTTCTATGAGATGCCGCGCCTCGTCGCGGGACGAAGCTAACCGGTAGCGCGCGATGGCTACGGTGAAGATATGGTCGACTTTGTAGAACGGGTTATAGACCGAGAACGGGTCTTGGAAAATCGCCTGTACCTGCCGACGATACCGTCGCCGTTCGCCGCCTTTCATGCGCGCGACATCTTGCCCCCCGAACACCACTTGCCCCAGTGTTGGCCGCTGGAAACCGAGCATGATGCGCCCCAACGTAGTTTTGCCGCTACCGCTCTCACCTGCGACCGCGGTGATCAGCGCTGGTTTGTCAGAAAGCGTGAACGATACATCGTTCACCGCGTAGTTATGTTCGCGGTTCCAAACCGGACCCGACGAGAAAATCTGCGTGACGTTCCTCAACTCGAGCAACGACTCCGAACCGTTTCCGTTGGTCAGGGATGCTGTAACTGGTGAAGTGGTCACGCCGCTTGAGCCTCGGGGTGAAGGTGGCAAGACACCATGTCGATTTCGCCGACGAGTTCAGGAATTATCTCGCCGCAAACGTCCATCGCCTCTGGGCAACGCGGCATGAACGGACATCCAGGCGGTACCGCGAGCAAGGACGGCGGCAATCCGGGTATGCCCTGCAATCGCCGTTTGCCAGCCGTGTCCGGCAAGCTGGAGATGAGCAGGCGCGTATACGGATGGCGAGGGTTGGAGAATATCTGATCGACGGTGGCTAACTCGACAAGCTTTCCGGCGTACATCACGCCGATGCGATCGGCGAACTGTGCCATCAAGCCCATGTCGTGTCCGACGAGGATGACCGCGGCGCCGATCTCGCTCCGAACGTCCTCGAGCGTCTCGATCACCTGCCTTTGCACCACCACATCGAGCGCGCTCGTCGGTTCGTCGGCGAGAATCAAACGAGGTTTGTGGCAGATCGCCATCGCGATGGTAACGCGCTGCTTCATGCCACCGCTCAACTCGTGCGGATAGAGGTTCAACACGTTCGCGCCGAGTCCCACCTGCGACATCAGAGTCGTCAATCGATCTTGCATTCGATTGCGCGATTCGTTGACGCCGTGATCGCGCAGACCGTCGAGCATCTGATCGCGAACGCGTCGTACCGGGTTCAATGCGTTCATCGCCGCCTGCGGCACCATGGCTACGTCGTTGCCGCGCACCGAACGCATCTCCGGCTCGGATAGCGATACGAGATTACGTCCGTCGAGTGAAATCGTGCCGCCGGCAATCTCACCTGGCGGTTTAATCATCCGCATAATCGCCAGCGCGGTGGTCGTTTTTCCAGAGCCCGACTCACCGACCAGCCCCAACTTTTCGCCCTCGCCAATATCGATATCGACGCCGTCCACGGCGCGCACGGTACCGGCGCGAATGTTGAAGTAGACGCGCAAGTCGCGAATCGACAGTACGGGTTCCGCCATTACAGGCTCTGCCTCAATCTCGGATTCGCCCACTTGTCGAGGCCCGACGCGATCAGGTACAGCGTCACGAAAATCCACGCTACCAACAGCGTCGGCGGGACGTACCACCACCACCAGTTGCTCAACAGCGCACCGTAGTAAATCGACCAGTAGATCGTCATTCCGAGCGTGGGTTCGTGCTGCGGTCCGAGACCCAACGCTTCTAATCCGACGGCGGCGAGGATTCCGCTGGCCATCGCGCCGACGAAACTGGCCGCCAAGAACGGCAGCAGATTAGGCATCAACTCGCGGAAAATGATCTCAAAGTCGCCCATGCCGTTCAACCTTGCGACTTCAACGTAGTTGCTCTCCCTCATGCTCAAGACTTGGGCGCGGATGACGCGCGTCGGCCACATCCACGCCAACGATGCGACGATCAATCCCATCGCGTTGACGGAGAGCCCAGCTCCTTCTTTGATGGTCGATGCGACGACGACAAGCACCGCCAAACTCGGAATCGTGATGAAGACGTCGGAGATGATGCGAATGAACGCGTCGACTGGGCCTCGCATGTATCCCGCGATGAACCCGAGTAAGATGCCGATGCCCAATCCGAATACGCCGGCGTAGAGTCCGATTCGCAGAGTCAACGGCGCGCCGTGGATCATCAACGGCAAGATTTGTCGACCGTTGAAATCCGTGCCGAGCCAGTACTTCGCTTGCGGGCTCGCCGTCTGTGGACCCGAGATCGGCTCTGCGCCTTTGGGATCGACGAACTGACCACCGATCAGCCACAGTGCAAGCAAGGCGGTGAGCATCAGGACGCCAGCGGTGAGCATCCGTTCGTGCAGCAGGTAGTACCAGATCTGCGACAACGCGCCGTATGAGCGCACCTCGTCGGCTTCCGAGGACGCGCGAATCGCAGCCGAGGACTGCGCCGTTTCAGTGCTTTTGTCTTGCATCGCGTAAACCTAGAAACGCCCGATCGGGGCGATCACGCACCGCGTCTCACGCGCGGATCAATGAGGGGATAGAGCAAGTCAAGCACCAGGGTCGCCGTCGCGACGAACACGATCAGCACCAACACCACACCGTAGATGACGAAGTAGTCGAATCCGGCGATCGCGTCGAACAACAACGACCCCATACCGGGATACCGGAAAATGTACTCCACCAAGATGACACCGGACACGATCAGACTCATCGCCAGTGCCAACGATGTCAACTGCGGCAAGAGCGCGTTTCTCATGCCGTATTGACCGAAGATGCGATCCGGTCGTAAACCTCGCATCTGGGCGAGAGTCACGTAGTCCTCGCCGGCGGTGGTAATCATCATCCCTCGCATCCCAAGAGCCCAGAATCCGATCTGAGACAAGATGATCGACGACGCGGGCAGGATCGAGTGATAGACGACGTCCCAAATCCTGTTGAGATCCCAGCCGTCGTAAATCGTTCCCACTTTCGAGGCTCCCGCGATCGGCAGAATCGGCCACCAATCCGGTTGCCATTCATGTCGCACGGCGAATATGAAGATCAGGAAAAACGCCAACATGAAGTAGGGAATCGGTGACAGCGTAAGGAACACCGGCAATACGCCCTTTAACCAGCCGGGCGCGCCCGGCCACGCTAACGTAGCACCGGATAGCGACCCCAATGCGAAGGCGACAAGGACCGAGAAACCTACCAAACCCAAGGTCCAGGGCATCCGCTGCATTATCAATTCCATCACCGTCGTCGGGTGTCGGACCAGCGAGACGTTGAAATCGCCCTGCAAAACGCTGCGCAGATACCGAATGTACTGAAGGTAAATCGGTTGGTCCAGACCGTACTCGCGCTCGTACGCCGCGACGACCTTCTCCATTCCGGTAGAGAGGTTTCCGGTCGCGGCCATCATGATCATGCGCTCGCGGACCGGGTTGCGATCGCTCGCGATTCGGGGCAGGAAGAAGATCACCGTCGTCGCGAGCCAAACGACAAGGATGAACATGCCAATCCGCGCGCCGATGTAGGTGAAGCTCATTTTGTCGTTGTTGCGGCTCTGGTCCGTTTCGCGGCACGCCATCGCTCGGCGTGTCGAATCGCGTCGGTGCACAGTTGCGCGCTATTCGGCGCGATTATATACGGAAAACCCAAGATGACGATTAGTCGGTGCGACGCTTCCGCGACGCCGGTTAACACCCTGTTGGCGATTACTGGTAGCGCACCACGGCGGTGTCGCCGGCTAACCAGCGGAAATCGCTGAACTCGCTTCCGACTGGTGCCTCGAACACGAGATGCCCTCGCAGTTCTTCGCCTTGGTTGAGCGTGAAACCGCCCCACATCAACCTGAAATCGGGATCCAAATAGCGATCATTCTTCGCGGTTATCGGTTTGGAACGGTCCAACACGTTCACCGGTTTTAACGCGATGCTGCCTTTGATGCGAAGCTCCGCCGCCTCGCGATCGACGACCATTCGCACGGCTCCAGAAGTCTGGTTTGTCAGCACCGTTTCGATGATTACGATTTCAGTGCCTTGACCAGCCGGTGTGATTGCCCACTCACCAACGTCGCCGGCGGTAGACGGCGCGGTGTACACAACGTAGGGCTGTTGCCGCGGTAACTCGGCGCGGATCCACAGCGTGCGTCCCGCGACGTATAGATCGGGACCCGAATCGAGCGGGTTCGCCCAAAGCAACACCTCGACGACCACGAGGGCGACCAACGAAACCACCGTCAGCGCGATAAGGACAACAGGCACGTTCTGTTTCGGCACTCGCAGCTGGCGACGCGCCAACACGCTACCGGAGGCGTCAACATCGAAGTACTCAGAGCCTGACGACCCGCGGAACGATGCGGACGGTGCGTAATCTACAAAAACGCGGGCGATTCCGCCTTCCAACGGCTCCACGCCGTTTACATCCCACTGAAGATCGGCATCTCGGAGCTTGGGTCCGTAATCGTATTTGTTCTCCGACGCGTACTCGAGCGCCGCCGAAACCTCGGTCGGATACTCATCGCGCGCCGCATCGCCCTCGATGAAGTTTTCACTCGGAGGCGCGACGGAATCCTCCGTCGATTCGGTTTCGTCGCGTTCTTCGGGGCGTTCGTTCGTGGCCATGATCGAGATTGTCGTTCGGAAGACGTCCGATACAAGTATCAAATATACAAACCATTCACCGCGGGTTATTGCGACGTGTCGATGTCAACCGACCGGTGCCGGTGCCCGCATCGAGGGCATGCCGCGCAGCTGCGCCACCACATCCGAGAGCGCGTCAACGGCATAATCGACATCCGCGGATGTCGAATCTTTGCCGAAAGAGAACCGCAGACTGCCGACGGCGCGGGTGCGGTCCATTCCCATACCGATCAGCACGTGGGACGGTTCGACCGAAGCGGAACTGCAAGCGCTGCCGCTTGACGCGCAGATTCCTTTGAAATCGAGACCTAGTAACATCGGCTCACCTTCGAGGCCCGGCACCGAGACGTGCGCGATATGCGGCAGCCCTTCGGCATGATTGTTGACGACGAGACCGGATATTCGCTCAGCGGCAGCGGCCAAGAAACGATCGCGCAATTCGCGAGTCCGTCGGCAAAAAACCTCGCGTTCCTGTTCGGCTAGTACCAACGACAAACCCATGCCCACAATTCCGGGCACATTCTCCGTTCCCGATCGGCGTTGCCGTTCTTGACCGCCTCCGGCGATCAAAGCGTTAATCTTCAAAGCGCGCCGGGCGTACAGAACTCCAACGCCCTTTGGACCGTGAATCTTGTGCGCTGATAGCGATAACAGGTCCACGCCAAGCATCTTGACATCGAGAGATAATTTCCCGGACGCCTGAACCGCGTCGGTGTGCACCACGACGCGTTTGCCGGTTTCTTGAGCATGTTGCTTGCAAATCTGCGAAATCGCGGCGATGTCGTTAACCGCCCCAACCTCGTTGTTCGCGTACATAACGCTGACGACGGTATCGCGATCCTCTAAGCGTGCCGCGACGTCGGCCGGATCAACCACACCATAACGATCGACGGGAACGATCACGACGCGGTGCCCGTGTTCCTCCATCTGCTCTGCCGCATGGATCACTGCGTGGTGTTCGATCTCAGATACGAGAATGTCGCCCGGCGCATCGAAAGTAGACGCCACGCCTTTGACCGCCATGTTGTCGGCTTCCGTTCCGCCACCCGTGAAGACCACTTCGCTTGTTCGGCAATTCAGGACCGCCGCGACGCGTGCCCTCGCCTCGTCGATGGCGTTGCGCGATTCACCGGCGATGGCGTAGAGACTGGAAGGGTTGCCAAAGACCTGCGAGAAGTACGGCACCATCGCATCCAGCACCTCTTCGCGCACCGGCGTCGTCGCGGCGTGATCCAAGTAGATGAGCCGTGATGACCCGTCGATATCCAGTGTTGCCGTCGTCATCTCGATAAACCTTGGTTTCCGTTAACGATGATTTTAGCCAACTGTGGACGATCCTACTTGCACGTAATCGACTTTGACGCGTCGGTAATTGTTAAACTTGAATGCTTGACTGACAGCGAAACTGCGCCGCCAAAGCGTTCGTAGAGATAGAAACCGATAAAACGGACGAGCGCGAGGAGCGTAACCAACATGATCAAGCTCGAACACATGTCGAAGTACTATGGGCCGTATCCGGCCGTTCTCGACGTGTCTTTTGAGGTGCTCAAAGGTGAAATCGTCGGCTTTCTGGGCCCGAACGGCGCCGGAAAGACCACGACGATGCGGGTTCTTACCGGTTACACGCCGCCCACCCATGGCGACGCCGTAGTCGCCGGTTACAACGTCGTTTCGCACTCGCTCGACGCCCGACGACACATCGGATACCTCCCGGAGACCGTCCCGCTCTATCTGGACATGACCGTGACGGACTACCTTTCATACATGGGCATGTTGCGCGGCATGAACAAGGATTGGATCAAGGATCGCGTTCCCAAAGTCATCGACGTTGTGCGACTCGGCGACTACCGCAACGCTCTGGTTGGCAAGCTCTCCAAGGGATACCGACAACGGACCGGCATCGCGCAGGCTATTCTCCACGAACCCGATGTCTTGATCCTTGACGAACCGACCATCGGGATCGACCCGATCCAAGTCGTCGAGACCCGCGAGTTGATCAGCGAACTCGGCGAAGACCACACGTTGCTTCTCAGTTCGCACATCTTGCCGGAAGTGAGCATGATCTGCCGCCGAGTGCTCGTCATTCACGATGGGCGAATCGTTGCCGATGACCGTCCTGACAATCTTTCCGAGAGGCTCCAGCACTCCGAGCGTATCGAGCTGACGATTCGCGGTGCCGAGCCGCGCGAGGTGATTGGCGAGATGCGAGAATTGCCGATGGTCGTCGATGCGCGAAGCGACAACCGCGCCGAAAGCGTGGCGAAGGGTGAACGCGAAGGCACGATTCCATTGATCGTCGACGCGCGCCCGAACGCTCGCGCCACCGAGATAATCGCCAACAAGATCATCGAACGCGGATGGGGTCTCGTAAATCTGACGCCGTTGCCGTTAACGCTAGAGGAGATCTTCTTGGAACTGACTACCGAAGAGGATCTGGGCTGAACCGTGCGCTATATCTGGCTCATCGCCAACAAAGAAACCCGAACCTACTTCGCATCGCCGATGGCGTACGTCGTCTCTGCGGCGTTTCTCGCCATCACCGGATTTTTCTTCGTGGCGTCTGTCTCCGATGCGTTTTCCGAAGCTTCGATCCGCGGTTTCCTGGCGGGCGCGGTTTTCTTCATGATCTTCATGTCGCCGGCGATCACGATGCGACTGCTCGCCGAGGAACAGAAGATTGGCACGCTGGAACTGCTCCTGACCTCTCCGGTGCGGGAGTACGAGATCGTGTTGGGCAAGTTCCTCGCCGCATTCATAACGGTGTTGGCAATGCTCGTGCTGTCGCTCTATTTCGTCATCCTGCTTTTCGTTTACGGCATACCCGATGTCGGACCGATCCTGACCGGATATCTGGGTCTGGTGCTATACGCCTCCGCGACGCTCGCGATCGGGCTCTTCGCGTCGGCATTGAGCCCGAATCAGATCGTCGGGCTAGTCGTCGGAGCGGGACTGCTGACCGGCCTCACCATCATCGACTTTGTGTCCGATCGCGTGCAAGGCGTAGGCGCCGAGATTCTCGACGCGTTGCAACTCGGCGCGTCGTTCTCGGTCTTCGATCTCGACAGCTTTGGTGTCGCCGAAGCCGGACATTTCGCCGATTTTGCAAGAGGCATCTTGTCGGTCGGCGATGTCGTCTACTACCTATCGATAACCGCAGTGTTCTTGATGCTGACGGTGATCGCACTGGAAACTCGTCGATGGCGCTGATCCTGGAGTTGTCGCGAATGAGCTCAAAGCGGATCCACGTATCTCAATGACCCTTCAAGACAACGAACAGCCAGAGATTCCGGAGAGTCGTCCGACGATGGACGAACTGCGGGACGAAACGCCGCTCCGTGAGCGGATCGTTGCCAGTGCCCGATCGATCCGTCAAGCCCTCGCAATCGCCGGTGTTCTGACGCTGGTCCTGGGCGTGCTGATCTGGATTTTCGTGCGCGATCTGGACAACTACGCCTACATCGTGATGGGCATCGGTTTGCTCGTGCTCGTCATTGATGCGGCTATATCGTTTGACGCGGTCCGGTTCGCGGTTTTCGGAAGGCGCGGACGATACGGGCTTAACACCGCGATCGTGTTGATAGCGTTTCTCGCCATCGCGATCGTGCTGAACTTTGTCATCTATTGGGCGCTCGAACGCCCCGACCCTCCCGGTTTCTTGCGGGTCGACACCACAAGCACCAAGCAGTTCATCGTCTCGGATCAAACGCTGAACACGTTGTCCAACCTGCGCGAGCCGATTCAGGTGACCGCGTTTTTCAGACGCAACACTCCGAAACGGCAGGCAGCGTGGCGGGCCACCGAGGACTTGCTAAGCGAGTTCCGACGACGCTCAACCGAGCAACCTTTGACTTTCCGACTAGTAGACCCTGAGTTGGAACCGAACGTCGCGGTCGAATACGGCGTTACCCATTTCCCATCTCTAGCCATCGAAGCTTTGGAGAGCCGCAGAACTGAAGTCGTGCCGGGACTAAACCCGAACGATGGCTCGAACGTCTTTGCCGAGCAAGACATCATCACCGGTTTACTCGTCGTCAACCAGATCAAACAGAAGACGGTGGTGTTCATCAGCGGGCACGCGGTCCGCGACGTCTCCGACAGCACCCGCGGGAGCGAAGGCTACGGTTTGGCGGCTGCATCATTGATCCGCGAAAACTACCTGCTGGCCAATGAGACTTTGCAGGAATTGGGACAACGGCTGGCTACCAACGATACGTCAGCTTTGCCTGCCGCCGTCATCTTTGCCGGTCCGACGCAAGAGATGACCGAATCGGAAGAAGGCATTCTCGTCGAATATGGGCGTCGCGGTGGTCGGATCATGATTATGCTTGAGCCGGATACGACACCTGACTCGTTCAAGGGTTTCCTCTCGCGCTATGCCGTCGGAGTGGGTGTCGGCACTGTCGTTGACACCGCGAGCTACGTCGCGCCCAACCCGTCATTCTTGCAGATCAAAAACACCAACAGCCAGTTGCCCGAACATCCTCTGACTGAGGATTTCGATGTGTTGTACATGCCGGGTTCGACCTACTACAACTACAGCATCGATCCGCAGACGATTCCGCTAACGGACGAGGGAATCCCGTACGTTCGCCAAGAATTGGTTGCGATTAGCACGCTGAACAGTTGGGCCGAGCTAAACATCGATCAAATCAACTTTGATCTGAATGAAGACCAATCAGGCCCGCTGCCCGTGATCGTTTCCGTCGAAGCGGTATCCGAGATCGGGAGCAGCCCGCGCGAGGTCGATGGTCAGGTTGTTACGACGCGCATGGTCCTCATCGGCGACGCTGACTTTGCTAGCAACGCCTACTTCGGTTCGGCGCGCAACGGCGACCTTTTCGTCAACTCAGTAAACTACCTCGCCGACGACTACGAGCTCATTACCCTTCGCCCCAAGCAGACCGCGTTCCGAGAACTCGTCCTTACCGAGTCGGAGCGCAACTTTGTGCGCTGGAGCGGTTGGCTTTTGATGCCGATACTCATCGCCCTCGCCGGCATTATTGCCTGGTGGAGAAGACGTTGATCCATGAGCCTTAGACTCTCATTGGTGCTTGTCATTGCCGCGTGCTGGATCGCGATCGGCGCGTCCATCGTCGTCAAGCAACTCGGTCAGACCGAACGCGCCGAACAGCCGCCGTTCTTCTTCACGCTCTCGCCCGACGACCTGAGAAAAATCTCGATCACCGGAGGCGAATACTCCACTTCATGGCATTTCCGCGAAGATGAACGCCGTTGGTACTTCGACGATGAGAAAGATGTTCCTACCGCGCTCTTCCGATGGGGTGGTATCACGCAACTCCTCGGCGGGCCGCGTTCGCAGCGAGAGTTGAAAAAGACGATCGACGACCCCGTGCTATACGGCCTCGATGACCCGCTGCTGACGATTACGGTGCAACTCCGGGATGGACGGCAACTTACCGTCGAGATGGGAGACCTCACTCCTGACGGCGGCGCACACTACGCTCGCCAGAGTGGCTACGACCAGCTCTACACCGTCGACTACTCCTGGGGCGAAGTTATGTTGCGTCTCGTCGAAGAACCGCCGTACCCCGATTGGTTCTTCACCATGGACCCGGCCGAGGCGACTGAAGTGTTGCTTTTCGAAGGCAACGAGGTTACGTCTGGCTATGCGCTAATCGAGGACACGGGCGAATGGGTGGTTTGCGACCTCCCGGCTCGGAATGCGCCATGCGCGGGCACCGAACCGGCCGATGCCGATATGATCTTCGAGTACCTCAACCACTTCGGAAACCCTGAAATCGACGGCGCGGAAGTCTTGGGTCTAGATGACCTGTCCGCGTACGAACCGTTCGGCGTGGGTACCGACGCGCCATATGTGCACATCCGCCGCGAAGTCGAAGTGCGTGAACTGCTGACCGAGGTTTACCGCACCTCGATGATCATCGGCGATGTCACGCCCGATGGCAATTACCGCTACGCCGTCGCGAACGAAACCGACGACGTCATCCGCGTCGATAAAGCGTGGGCCGACAAGATGCTCACGATGTTTGAGTTGCAGCGACAGAATTAGACGCGCGTCCGCCCCAGCCTGATGGCGATCGCTCCGAACCCGAAGATCGCCGCGCCGAGCAGCAACGCCCACAGGAATGTCCATCCGGATCCGGCCGCGCGACCACCAGTTACCGGCAACTCAGGGGGCGGTTCGGGAGTAGCAGTCGGTAGAGGTGCCGGGGCACCGGGGATGCCAGCGGCGATCGTTGCAGGCAACATGCTCAACGTGCCACACACAGCGAGGTCTGGACCGATGCGTACGCCAGAAGAATACGCAGTCAACGCGTCGCCGGCGTTGATGCCGATCACGCCGACGTCCGTGATTGCTGACAGCTGATTTCCCGGCACTGGTATGCAGGCTTCCAACGGCTCGTCGAGTTGAAAAGAGGACACTGGTTCGCCTTCAGAACTGACGGCATAGATCGTGTAACGTCGCCCGTCGAGCGTGTAGCGGTGATGCGTCATACCGGCATTGGATGCGGGTCCGGAATCCGACATTCTGATGCCGACTATCGTGAGGTTCGGTATCGCGCTCACGGGTGCCGTGACCGAGAATCCATCGCCGGAGAAGGTGCCACCCTCTTCTGGTGTGAAGACCTCGTACTGCTGACCATCGGCGTCGGTGATGACCGCTGGGATCTCGCCTTCCGGATTCTGCGCGGGTGCATCGGGCGATTTCACCTCGCTCGGTTTGCGAACGGTAACGGTGAACTTCGCGGTGCAATCCGCGGTTTCGCCAGCACATCCCGAACTCGCAATTACCGTAACCACTTCGCGGCCGGCGTTTGCGGGTGCGGTGTAGACTGCCGAAGCGCCGCCTTTGTTGACCGAAAGGCTTCCACCGGTAGCCGACCAATCGAGAGTCGCTCCGGCTGCCAAATCTGCGTTCTTGACGTTCTGCAAACCGTAGACGTTTAAGGACAGCACAACCGAGCCGTTAGCAGAGATCGTGACTTTGGGAGTTGACGGCGCGATCCGAGAAACAAATGCTTGTGCACCTACCGGCGTGCTGTTCGTGGCAACGATAGCGCCCGTCACCAACGCGGCAACCGCGACCATCAGCACAAACGCGATCCCGCTGAATGTCGATCTTGCCTTTGAACCACCGAATCGCGACATATCCCTATCGTCCTTTGCATGCTAGTCATTCGTCTCGGCGGAGAAACCGCCCTTGAATCCGCAAGTCTACAACCGACGCGACATTCTCGCGCGATGCGAAGAATCTGCCACCTTTACGTCAACGAAAGCGGGGCGCGATGCAAAGAGAGCGGGGAATGAGAGGACGGGCCAGTTGGCCGGCTCATCAAGTGAGGAGTTGGACAAAGATGTTGGCGACGATTCCGATTATCACAATGCCAATGCCGCCGGCGATCCAACGAGTGAGCCGATTTTCAAGATTGGCGAGATCGGTATCCAACTTACCTTCCAGACGCGCCAAGTCTTCCTTTGTCGAGTAGTGCTTCAACGTTCGGTCTAGTTCTTCTTGGAGAACCGAACGGGTGATTGGGGGTTCGCTTACACTCATCGAATTGTCATCTCTGTGCGGTAAATGCTACAACAAGAGACGATATTTGAGTCGACGAAAACCGCAATAAACGAGGACCTGAGCGAACGACTGTGATTGCAAAACCCTGAAATTCAGTACAACGCACGGTTACTCCCACTCGTGGTCTCTAGAATCATCCCCTCTTTTTTTTCAGCGTATTGGGCGCGACGTGTAGCGAGCGGGGAAGCCCGCCGACACTGCCAACGCGGCGAACGACGCCGCCAATCAGCTTTTACGTCGTCAATCGCTTGTAGAGCATCAGCAAGCGTTGGGGCAACATGCTGACGTCGGGTAGGACTTCGTAGTTGAAGTCGTCCATCATGACTTTGAGATAGTCGTGGCCCTGCTTGTCAACGGTTAGACAGAACGGAACGATGCCTTCGCGCCGTGCCTCCATCAATGCCATCCGGGTGTCATGCACCGCGTACTCTTTTTCGACGCCCTCGCGGCTATACCCGCGGTCCTGCGGGCGACCGTCCGAAATCAGGAACAGGAATCGGGAACGGGAGTCTTGATCGGCGAGTTTCTTGGTGGCGTGGCGGATCGACGGGCCCATGCGCGTCGCGTGCAACGGCGCGATGCGATCAATTCGACGCGGTATCTCTTCCGTGAACTTCTCGTCAAGGTCCTTAATCACGTAGAACTCAACGTTTTCGCGTCCGTAGCCTGAGAAACCGTAAATACCGTAGTCGTCGCCGAGGGTTTCAAGCGCGTTGATCAGCAGCACTACGCCCTCTTTCTCAACATCGACGATGCGCTTGTAAGACTTCCTCAATCCTTCGGTGCGGCGCGAACGCAACCAGACCATGTACTCGACTGGATCGTCGGGCGCACCCCAATCATCGTTCGGGCGTTTCGCCTCTTCGATGGCTTCGGCGGTTGATGCCGACATGTCAAGCAGGAACGCGACCGCTACCGACCGCTCAGTTTTGTTGCGACGCCAGTAGATCTTCTCATCGGGCGTCGAACCGGCTCGGATATCGATCACGGCTTCAAGCATCGGGTCGAAATCGAGTTCCTCGCCGTCTTCGAGCCGCTTCTGTTTGCGATACATCTCCGGCATCACGAGTTCGAACTGCTTCTTGATCATTGTCAAGAGTGATGCACGCTCAACCAACGTGTCTCGGTAGAAGCCGACATCGCCGCTGCTCATCTCTTTCTCATGCACCATGCACCAACGCGGGCGATACTCGTTGGCGCGGAAGTCCCATTCGTCGTAGACGTATTGGTCTTTTCCGCTCGGCGTCAGCGGGCCACCTTCCTCATCGACGTGCTGCATGGGACCCGATGACTGGCTCTGCGCCTGCGGATCGCGTCGCTGCATTTCCTTGAGCAGGTTTTCCAGCATCTCCGCCAATTCCGACGACATTTCCTCGCCGTCCTGCCCCTCTTGGATGTCGACCTCAGCGGAGTTCTTCATCATCTCTTCGAGCTGCTCTTGCGTCAACGGCGTCATCTCGCCGAATTCGTCATCGGCAAACTCTGCGCCTTCCATCATCTGCGTCTGCGACAGCAGTTGGGAAAGTTCCGGCTTGAACTCGCCCCGGTAGTCGACCTCTTGCGGTGACGAGTAGTCCTGTTCGTCACCCGTGTCCATCTCGTTATTCTCAGACTCTTCGGCGCCTTCTTCCTCTTCGCCCATACCCTCGCCGGGTTGCATCGACTCGATAAAGGCTTGGATGATGCCTTGCAGGTCCTGCTCTTCCTCGTCGTCGCCGGACTGGTCTTCATCCTCCTCGTCGTCGTCCAGATTGTCGAACTCGTCCTCGTTCAACTCCTCATTCTTGACTTCGGTTAGCCACGCGCAGGCACGAATCGTCGCTTCGGCGGCGTCTTCAACAAGCGCGTCATCAGATTGCATGAGACGTACCAGACGGCGGAGTTTTCTCGCGACCTCCATATGTCGCTTGGGCGCGACCAGTTGCGCGGACTGACCCAGACTGATACGAATCATGAACTCCACTAGCGCCTCGCGAGCCGGCAACTCGGTCATGTCGGGCCGCGAGGTCAAGGCATCGTCCTGCACCTCGCCGAAACTCATCGCCAATCCGCGATAGAGCCCCATCACCTTGGCATCCACCCGCGTGCTCTCAAATATCGTGAAGACATCGTTCGACAACTTGCGGTCCGGGAACAGATCGAAAAACCGGCTCATCGGGATCGATGCGTGATCGTCGTCTTTCGATGCGGTGGCGGATCCGTTGCTGGACACCGCGCCGTTCGAACCGGACTTTTCCTCGATCTCGGACGGCACATCCTCGAGAACCGAACTTTGTGCCGATGTCAGTTGCGACCGCAAATCCTTGAACATCGTCGATGGGCGGTCGAAACTGAAGCGGAACGAACCGAATTCGATGTGCCCGGTTTGATGCGTCGAAATCACCTTGAAGAATGCGAAGTTTCGATCCTTGCTCGGATGGCGGTTTATGACCTTAGGCAGATAGATGGTCGTGCCTTCCGTCGTCGGCAACTCGCCTTGGAACCAACCGATATTTTTGTCCACTAACTGCTGTGCCGCCTGAACCTCGATCTCCTGTCCTGCGAGCATCCGACAGTACATGCGGATAATCTCGCGTACGCGATCGAGTTCCACGCTGGACGACAGCGCATCTAGCACCTCGTGGGAAAGCGTGGATTCGTTCTTGAAGTACGACGCCGCGGCGGATGGATTCTCCGCCAGCACCTGCATCCCGCGCCCATGCCACTCGATCATCTGCGGGAAAGTCACGCGCTCCAAGACGCGCGGCCCGGTGGTCAAGAATGCCGACGACGCCTCTGCCGATCCCTCGGTCGCGATACGGTGCGTGAGGTCGATCAACGTGTCTCTCCACTCGTGTCCGACGCCGCCGATCGCACGCGCGCCATCGCGTATCAATACTGAAGGGTCGACGCCGTCTTTGCTCGATAAGCGGTTCACCAGCGAAATAAAGCTGGATCGCTGCTCGCGCGGCATCTCGACAAGCGAGTAACCTGCCGCGTCGAACATCGCCTGCACATGCCGCCAAGAGTTGGTGGCGACATTGTTCGACAGACCAATGAACGCGCCCGCATCGCGGCCCAATTTCGGGAAGAGCTCCGATCCTTTGTCGAGCGCATCGCCCGCCATGTCGTAGGACCGATGAGATATTTCTTCCAAGAATTCGGCGAACCGTCGCAGCTCATCGAACGAGAGCGATTCCAGCAATTCCGGCGTCGCTTCGAACAGTTTGCAGGCTAGCGCCGACGACTTCCAAGTCCCGCGGTACAGAGCGCGGCAGGATTGCGCCCAATCGCCGATGTAGCGCGGTCGCAACCGCTCGATCGCCGCTGGACTCGCCCTGAAGAAAGCGACTGCGAGACTCGGCGACGCGGTGCAAAGCTGATCGCCGATCCTCACCCAAGAGATGAATTGACCGGCCGGCAGATGACGTTGTACTTTCGGCGACGCGTTGAAAAGTTCCGCGCCCGCCTCCCAAGAGCGGACGGTGCGCTTGGAAATCGTCAGCCCCAGTTGCGCCCATGCCTCTAGCTTGTCGTCCGCCAATCGACCTGCCAACGCGTCTTTGGCGCGGTCGAAATTGCTCTGGACCGGCGATGGGAAACTCCCCAACTCCGTCCACACGTTCATCAAGGTTTGTTTGCTTTGGTCAGTCATTGGCGAGTTCATCGATATTCAATGCGGTAATCGTGCTGTGGATGATCCGGGCGGTGGCACCCCAGATTATCTTGCCTTCATGCTCGATCGCATCCCAACGGCGAGTAGCGCTGCCGCGCATCAGAGTGATTTGGCGACGTGCGGCGGGATCGGCGAGCCGGCTCACCGGCAAGTACGCGTACACATCAACTTCGTCTGGCGCAGGCACCAGTCGTGCGTCGTCGCTCAATCCTCCTGCGTATGGTGACACCTCAAATCCAGTCCCGGTAATCACGTTTGGCAGTGGACCCCAGCAATCAATCCATTGCCGTTCGATTCCCAGTTCCTCATGGGTTTCTCGCAGAGCCGTATCGAGCAGAGATTCGTCTTCCGGTTCGGCAACGCCGCCAGGGAATGCCCACTCGGTGCGATGATTGCCGCGGTGGGCTGCCCGTCGAATTAACAGCATCGTCGGATGTTCGTTACGCACCGCGAACAACACCGCCACCGCGGCACGGCGGCGCGCCAGTCCGGGGTCGAGACCCTCTGGCGGTTCAGTTTCCCCCGGTAGGTCTCGGACCTCCGGGCGAGTCAATCTGCGTTTCGCGTACGCCATGAACTCAGATGCCGACACGGATCTCACGGGAATATCGAGGTAACGACTTCGTCGATGCTGCGTTGCACCTGCGCGTCGTCGGTGATGCCCCACGTAACCGCCACTTGGCAAGCGCGCCGCGCGCTGATGCCTTCGTTGATCAACTTCGCGGCGTAGATCAGGACCCGGGTGCTAGCACCTTCTTCAAGGCCATGTTCACGCAGGTTACGAATTTTGCCGCCCAACGCGGCGAGCTGACCGGCGTGATCGTCGTCGCAACCCGATTCGTGAGAGATGATCTGTGCCTCGTGCTCCTCGTCCGGGAAATCGAACTCCAACGCGACGAATCGCTGGCGCGTGCTGTGCTTCAGATCCTTGACCGCGTTTTGGTATCCGGGGTTGTAGGAAACAACGAGCAGGAACCCCGATGCCGCGTCAATCACCATGCCAAGTTTGTCGATCGTCAAAGTGCGGCGATGGTCGGTCAACGGGTGAATAATGACCGTAGTGTCTTTGCGTGCCTCGACCACCTCGTCCAAGTAGCAGATGCCGCCCGATTTCACCGCGCGCGTCAACGGGCCGTCCTGCCAACGTGTGCCGTCGCGGTCCAGAAGGTATCGCCCGATCAAATCGGAAGCGGTCAAGTCTTCGTGACAGGCGACGGTTACCAACGGCAGAGATTCGATGCTACCGTTGGAGCTAGCCTTGCTACTCGGCTTTGCCACGGTGAGCTGTTGACCCAGTCGCCAAGACATGTGCTCCACGAAGCGAGTCTTGCCCGTGCCAGTCGGCCCCTTGAGCAAAACCGGCACCCGCTGGTGATATGCGGCTTCGAAGACCTCTACCTCGTCGGCAAGAGGGAGGTAGTAGGGCTCATCGGAGATCACGTACTCCTCGATGATCGTCTCGTTGAATAGCTGTTCAGTCGCCATTTGGCATCCAATCGGTGCTATGTCGCGGTAATCGTTGACCACAACTCGGTCACCTGCTGCTCAAGCGCAGCCAAGTCTCCTTCGTTGTAGATAACTACGTCCGCCTTTTCAATTCTGATTTCGGGGGCGAGTTGCGCGTCCATCCGGTCACGCGCCGCGCGTTCGCCCATACCGGTCTTTTCTTTTATGCGCGCCAATCTTTGATGATACGATGCTTCGACGGTCCAAACAGCATCGGCGAGGTCTTGCCAACCAGCTTCGTACAGCACCGCAGCCTCGACGACGATGACGCTTGCACCGTCGGCGCGGCAGCGGTCTTTCCACCGTTGCACCCTCTCGCGAATGCGCGGCCACACGATCGATTCCAAGATTCTCAACTTGGATTCGTCAGAAAAGACGATGTTGCCCAGTGCGTTGCGATCAATCTCGCCATCCTCGCCCACCACCGCGTTACCGAACTCGCTCACGATCTCCGAATGCGCGGCGGTGCCAGATTCGTACACGGCATGACCCAACAAGTCGGCGTTAACAGTGCGCGCGCCGAGTTCTGCGAGGATTTCGACGGTCGCAGATTTGCCGGCTCCGATGCCCCCGGTTATTGCGATTGTGATCATCGAGGTTCGACGCAAAGTGCGAGGGGTGAAGCCGTCCCAAACTCCAGAGATAGAATATCCTACAACTCCGCGAAACGCCGTTCGCAACACCGACAGTTGCGAAGACGCTAACCCCACCAGCCGAATTGTCGTCAAGAAACAGCGATACCGATCGCGCCACGGCGCAAATGCTCCGCGCCCTACCCAGCGTCGACGACATCTTGAAGCACGGGGTGCTGACCAACCTCGCGGAGAAATACCCGCGCCCTCTAATCGTCGACGAAATCCGCCAAAACCTCGACGGTCTACGCGCATCCATCCTCAAGGGTGGTGAGCCACTCAACCTCTCCGCCGAAAACATCGCGCACAGAGTAAAAGAAGCGGTCGACGATCGCGTTGCGCCATCGCCGACGCGGGTCATCAACGCGACGGGCGTGATCCTGCACACCAACCTGGGCCGCGCGCCACTCAGCGAAGACGCCGCACGCGCCGCGCAACTCGCCGCGCTCGGCTACTCCGATTTGGAATACGACCTCGAAACTGGCAAACGCGGCTCTCGACACACACATCTATCTTCGTTGTTGAGCCTCGTAAGCGGTGCTGAATGCGGCATCGCGGTCAACAACAACGCATCTGCCGCACTGCTCGTCTTGAGCACGTTAGCCGGTCACGGCGGCGAGGTGATCGTCTCGAGGAGCGAGGCCGTCGAGATCGGCGGCGGCTTCCGCGTGCCAGACGTCATGGCACAATCCGGCGTCAAACTCGTTGATGTCGGCACCACAAATCGAACCTACGCGAGGGATTACGAAGACGCGATCGGCTCTGATACGAGTGCCATATTGAAGGTTCACCGCTCGAACTTCGCGATCTCGGGCTTTGTCCACGAAGACACGCTCGAAGATATCGCCGCGGTCGGTACTCGCCATAACGTCCCCATCGTCCACGATATCGGCTCTGGATGTTTGATCGACACCGCGCAGTTCGGCATCGACCATGAACCGACTGTGCAGGAATCGGTTCAAGCCTGCGCTGATTTGACGCTGTTTTCGGGGGACAAGCTGCTCGGCGGACCGCAAGCCGGGATCATCGTCGGAAGGTCAGACCTCGTCGAACGCGTTTCACGTCATCCATTGGCGCGCGCCGTCAGGATCGACAAGATGACACTTGCCGCACTCAATTCCACGTTGCGCTCCTATGTTCGCGGCGATGCGACCCGCGAGATTCCGATACTGCAGATGATGTCAGCAACGACGGATGAACTCGAGCGCGTCGCCGGTGGGTGGTCGGAAGTCGTCGCCTCTAAAATAGTCGATGGTCGCACTGCTGTCGGCGGCGGTAGCGCACCCGGTCAGACCTTGCCGACAAAACGGCTGATGATAGACGTTGATATCGCCGCAGACGCAATCGCGCGCCGTCTCCGTCGTAACGACCCTCCGATCATCGGCAGAATCGAAAACGAACGGTTTTACCTCGACCCGCGCACCGTGTTGCCAGAGGAACGCGAAGCCGTCGCTTCTGCCCTAGCGTCTCTGACCCTCTCTGAATAGTCGCGCCTGTCCCTTCCTTGCCACTCGGCGGGATCAGGGCGCCATCCGCGCAGACATGCGGTTGTGCGTTAACTTTCTGGTATGACGCTTTTCGAGGACAGAGGCCGATCGATACTCGATCGTCAAGCACCCTTGGCGACGCGGATGCGCCCGCGCAAACTGGAAGAGTTCTTTGGGCAACAGAAACTCGTCGGAGCGGGACGCGTCGTCCGACAGATGATCGAGCGCGACCGGCTCCACTCCATGATCCTGTGGGGTCCGCCCGGCAGCGGCAAGACGACGCTCGCGCAGCTCATCTCCGGCGTTACCAAGTGCCATTTCGTCGAGCTTTCCGCGGTTACCTCCGGCGTACGCGACATCCGACGCGAGGCTGACGAGGCACGCCATCGCCTCGGATCGACCAGCACGCGCACTGTGCTGTTCGTCGATGAGATCCATCGCTTCTCGAAATCTCAGCAAGACGCCCTGCTCCCACACGTCGAAGCCGGCACCTTCATCCTCATCGGTGCAACCACCGAAAACCCATCGTTCGAGGTCATCGCGCCGCTGCTGTCTCGGACCCGCGTCTACACCGTTGACGCTTTGGACGATGCTGACATGGAACGGATCATCGATGCCGCGCTGAACGATCTCGAACGCGGTTTAGCGGCGGCCAGCCCGTCGATAGACGACGATGCGCGATCGTTCCTGCTCCGCGCCGCGAATGGCGACGCACGATCCGCCCTCAATGCTCTGGAGATTGCCGTCGAATCGGCGGAACTTGAAGACGGGAAACGCAACATCACCGTCGAACTGATCGAGCAGGCAATCGAGAAGCGCGCCCGATACGACCGGCTCGGCGATATGCACTACGACACGATCTCGGCGTTCATCAAAAGCATACGCGCCTCCGATCCCAACGCGGCGATCTACTACCTGGCACGCATGATCGACGCCGGCGAGGACCCGCTCTTCATCGCCCGCCGACTCGTCATCTCCGCCGCCGAAGACATCGGACTCGCCAACCCCAACGGTCTCGCCGTCGCCATCGCCGCGCAGCAGGCCGTCAGCTTTGTCGGGATGCCCGAAGGCCGAATCCCACTTGCCGAAGCGACCGTGTTCCTCGCCTCCGCGCCCAAATCCAACTCCGCATATCTAGCCATCGACAAAGCCCTAGCCCTCGTCCGGCAATCCCCCGACGAACCCGTCCCGATGCACCTCCGCAACGCACCGACCGGACTCATGAAACATCTCGGCTACGGCAAGGGCTACGAATACCCGCACGACGCCCCCGGCCACTTCACTCCCACCCAAAACCTCCCCGAAAGCATCCGCGACACCCGCTTCTACGAACCCACCGACCAAGGCGCCGAACACCAAATCGCCGAACGGCTACGGCGCTGGTGGGGAGAGGAAACGCCACAGTCGGCGGGCGAGATCTGACGCCCTGAGAAGCTGGGAATGCCCTCGCGGTAACGAGTACGTAATCTTGGTCGACCTGAGGTTGTGACACACGCGCTATGACAGATGGTTCTCGCGGGTACACTTGGTTAATCTGGAAACACCGAGACCGCAATGCTAGAAGAACCACAACTTAATGGTCGGATCGCCAGCGTCGTAAATCATCTGACGCAAACTGCGGGTTGGCGCGCCCGTGAAGAGGTCTGGGGCGCATTACGCGGTCGGAACACCAAACCAGACGTGCTGATCACCCGCCCGGGTGGCCCGCACGTCGTGATTGAGACCGAATATCGCCCTGCCAATACCCTTGCTGACGATTGCTTGAAGAGCCTAGGCCGGCAGCTTGAACCAGACCGCGCGCACGCATCTGGTATCGTCAGCGCGGTGATCGCTATTCGCGCACCCGATACACTCCACGCGTGCGATACCGGGGACGAGGCGCAAAGATTGCTTGAAGACGGTTTGGAGTTGGAATATGCCGTCTATCAGGGCAACTTGGACGCGCACGTCAGGTTTCCATCAGACGGGTTCCTACGGGGCGATATGCGTGATTTGATCGATTTCATGCGACCAGCCGCGGAACCCCAAGCAACCATTGACAAGGCGACCTCGACTTTCGAACAGGCAGTAAACGATGCCGCCTGGATCGTTCTGACTGCGGCGGAGCACCGCTTCACCGATATCGGTTTGAAGATCGGTACCGAATTACGCCAACCTTGGCCTGGTTATCCGGTTTCGACGCCGGTCACTTCTCAAGAGATCAAGCAAGAGCGCGCTGACCACATCGCCCGCGAACAGACCGCGAAGATGGCGGCTGCGATCATGATCAACGCGCTGGCATATCATCAAAATCTCGCCGGATTCCCGATCATGATCGCCAAGGCCGGCGGAACCGAACGTCACACGATTCGCGGACTAGCCGATTTGCGACTTCAGACTGGGTACCATCCTGACCCGATCATCATCGAATGGGAAAATATTTTAGGTTACAACTTTTGGGCGATATTTGATATCGCCAGTAAGTTGATGCGAATCGTACCGCCCACTTTAGCGACTGAAGGCTTGTTGGAGGTAATGATCGATGCGGCCAATTCGATCCAAGACGCGATCAAGCAGCACGATGTTGCAGGGACCATTTTCCAGCGACTCATCGCCGATCGACAAACGTTGGCGACCTACTACACGCGACCCGAGAGCACCACGCTCGCCGCATACCTAGCGGTTTCTCCCGATCTAGATTGGGCAAAACCCGAAACTTTGAAGAACTACCGTATCGCAGACTATGCCTGCGGCACCGGCGGTTTGGTCCTCGCCGCGTATCAAAGAGCCCGTGAACTGCACCGATCGCATGGCGGTGACCCTGATGCCGTTCATGCCCACATGATGGAGTCGTCTTTGACATCTTGCGACATCATGCCGGCGGCCGTCCATCTGACTTCATCATTGCTTTCCTCGGTCGCCCCGAACATCCAATACCGTGGTACCAGAGCGATTCTCTACCTATACGGTGCGACCTTCGCGTCCAAGAATGGTAAGCGGATCCAGGAATCGAATCGGAGCGGAAATCCCAAACGGTACCCAAACGGCGATCCTGTCTTTGTGATGGACGACGTGCACGTTGGGTCATTGGGGTTGCTCGACGTAAACGCAACAACGCAACAGGCGGCATTCCCATTGAGCGCGGAGATGGCAGTTGGAGCACGTGGCAGACGCGCACCCGTCGATGTGGACATGCCTCCGTTCAGTCAAGATTTAGTCATCATGAACCCGCCGTTCACGACTCCGACCAACCACGCAGGTGAACACGCGAAGCCGGGTAACCCAGCGTTCGCCGCTTTCGGAACATCCAAAGACGAGCAGAACGCGATGTCAGCTAAAGTCAAGATGCTTGGTAAGGGCACCATCAGAGATGGCAACGCTGGATTGGGCACCGATTTTGCAGCGATCGCCAACAACATGGTGAAACCTAACGGACACATCGCCTTAGTGCTCCCCGCTTCCAGCATGCTCGGCGGGATCGATGCTGGGTCGGGCGCCAGTTGGCAGAAATTCCGGCGCCTGTTGGCTGACGGCTACAACGACATTATCATCGTCAGCATCGCCCAAGGGGCCGCAAAAAACGCGGCGTTTTCCGCGGATACCAACTTGGCAGAGGTGATCGTCGTCGCTAGGAAAATCGACGATGGCGAAACCGCACAACGCCGGGCACACTTCGTCAATCTTTTGCAGCGTCCGGACAGCAAACTAGCTGCACAAGAAATCGCTAAATCGGCAAAACGCATCATCCGTAGCCTCAAATCGCCGGGTGATTTTTGCGACATTGCAGTCGGAGACGACATCGTCGGTACTGCGCGGCTAGAAATCGTTGATCCAGAAGACAAATGGTCTACAATCCGAATCGCTAACCTTGATTTGCTCCGCGCTGCCGAAGAGTTGGCAAGTGGCAATCTGAGATTGCCAAGGCGACTCGCCACGATCCCAATCCCGATCGCGCCGCTCGGGGAGATCGGAGATCGCGGGCCCCTGCATCGAGACATCGCCGGCGGCAGCCAAGAATCGGCTCGAGGACCGTTCACTAAACACGACGGTTTTGACAGCGGTACTGAGTGGCCGTTCTTGTGGAATCGAAAGAAATCTCTGCAACAATTCATGAACGTAGAACCGGACAGCCATGGCAGGATTAAACCCAATCGACAACATGAAGCGCATCAGTTGTGGGAAAGAGTAAGCCACCTCCACATCAGCAACGAGTGTGCGTTCAACTCCGATTCGACGTGCGCGGTTTACACAGAGCAGAAATC
The DNA here is from genome assembly GCA_963662485.1 of Dehalococcoidia bacterium. Taxonomy (GTDB): domain Bacteria; phylum Chloroflexota; class Dehalococcoidia; order Lucifugimonadales; family Lucifugimonadaceae; genus Bin127. The sequence goes on from OY759581.1 coordinate 2,042,906, forward strand.
CCTCGGCGCTAGGGCGTGGCCCAACGTGAAGTTAGGGAGTCCTGATCACGAAAAGTTCCTTTGTGTATGGTTCAATAGCACCTTAGGACTCATCAGCTACTGGCTCCGCAGCAATCGTTCGCAGGACGCACGCGGCGGAACCACAGTCACCGCGATACCTTTCATCCCCGCCTTGGATGTCTCCAAATTGGCGGACGCCCAAATCCAAGCAGCAGTTGCCATCTACAACGACCTCTGCCTAGAACCGCTTCTCCCACCAGCCCAAGCGAAACACGATCCTATCCGACAAGAAATCGATCGCCGTCTACTCACGGAAGTTCTGCAATTGGACGAATCAACAGTCGATCAACTCGCCATCCTAAGGAATCAATGGTGCGCGGAGCCGACGGTAACTGGGCGTTGAGCAAAGAAAGCACATCGGTTCGTCAGATTCGTACCTTAAAGACACATTATCGTGCGGCGCGCCGATGCGTCAAGGTTACAGCACTTTGTACAAAACACGCGTCTTTTGACGAAGCCACACACAATCTCGAACCAAATTTCGAAACTTAAGCACTTCGACGCAACGGGACCAGATTATTGAAATATTTGCAATCATCCGTAGCGCACCGGCGGATCCAAGCCATCGAGCGTGGTCTTACAACCAGACAAGGTCATCAAGCATTGATGCCGAACGCCCCGTGCGCTCCAACCGATCTTTAAGGACCTCATTGCGGAACGCCACGATCCCTTTGATAGCTTGATTGATTATTTTCAAACAATGATCTATAAATGATTCTGACATATATACTATCCAGACTTCGTTTCCCGTTGTTGCAAACGAGAACCACTCATCATCCCAAGCGTTTTTTTCCATGTTGTTGACGAAATTTGCGCGTTCGCTCACTGGCCATTCAAGGCCGGAGTGAAACATTTTGTTGCGATACGCAAATATCGCTTGCAACGTCGCGTCCAGACGATCCGGCATGTGCTTCTTGATACTTGCGGTTTTCGTTTTCGAGATTACGTTTTCGACAAAACGCTCATTTGGCAATTTATCACCGATGGCGTCGAAAAGCCGTCTGAACAATGTCTCGATTAACGGCGCTATCACTCCAACGGCGGCCATGCTATGAGATGCATGTCTATAAACCCCAAAGTGCATTAGATCGATGTGATCGTCAATTGCAATCTCCTCATATATTCCAGTCGCTCGCTCGGCCCTCACACGCGCAGCTTCGATCTCATCTGAATACTCAGTTTCGTCCGATCTCATGCGATCAATCAAATCAAGCGCAGCACGATAACAATTTTCATAATCAAGATCTGTCATGATCAACTTTTTCAAATCGATCTCGTCTATATCCATCGTCGATCTCCGTTTAATGATGGGGCGCGTCCGCGAGTCCAGTCAATATCTGATCAGCTTGCGCGGTTTTTATGTACTATTTATGATCATGTCCCTGCGCATCGCCCGCACCTCACGCCGCTGCGACTGCCTCTTTGAAGTGGTCTTGGAGTGCGACTAGTGTGTAGTCGATGTCTTCGGAGGAGATGCCGTAGTGGGTGACCATGCGCATGACAGGGTCGCCGGCGTTGACGAGGATGCCGCGCTCTTTCAGGTTCGCCGAGATGGATGCGCCGCTGCCGGGTGGGATGTTGAAGTAGACGATGTTCGAGTGGATGGCGTCTGGGTCTACGCTGATGCCGTCGATCTCGGCTAGCCCCTGCGCCAGCTTCTTGGCGTTGGAGTGGTCTTCGGCGAGGCGTTCGATCATGTTGTCGAGCGCGTAGATGCCAGCGGCGGCGACTACGCCAACTTGACGCATCCCGGCACCGAGCATTTTGCGCCAACGACGGGCGCGCCCGATGAAGTCGGCACTACCAACAACAACGCTGCCGATCGGGCAAGACAATCCCTTTGACAAACAGAAGGTGGCGGAATCGGCTGGCGCGACCAATTCCTTCGCATCGATGCCGAGGCTAATCGCAGCGTTAAACAATCGTGCGCCGTCGATATGCACCGACATGCCGCCTTCTCGCCCCGCATCCGCCATCACCTCAGTTTGCTTCACAGTCAACGGCTGACCGCTCGACTGGTTGTGGGTGTTCTCGATGCAGAGTAGCTTGGTCGGCGGGACGTGATAGTCCTGCGGATTGGTGGCAGCTCGGATCGTGTCGGGCTCCAAGAATCCAAAACGATCCGTCTTGATCGGGTAGAGGAAAAGTCCTCCCAGAACGCTCGCGCCCCCTGCTTCGCTGGAGAAGATGTGCGACCGGTCGCCGACGAGCACCTCGTCGCCTCTACCGCAGTGCGCCAGCATCGAAACTAGATTGCCTTGCGTTCCCGACGTCACGAACAGCCCGGCCTCTTTGCCTAGCATCTCGGCGGCCTTGTCCTCGAGCGCGTTGACGGTAGGGTCATCGCCGTACACGTCGTCGCCTAACTCCGCATCGTGAATCGCACGACGCATTTCGGGCGACGGCAAAGTCACGGTATCGCTACGCAGATCTACACGGGCTTCCATGGTTCATATGCTCCTGCAACTCGGTTCGGCAAACCAAACGGTCAACTAGTGAAATCTTATCCGCGAGCGAGTCGAATCGCGGGAAATATACTCAAAGTTGCGTACCGATGCAAGTTCCCACCGACGATCCCACCGAAGCAGCGCGACCCATAGCCGATCGCGTTGAGCCGCGTGTCGCGTCTGCACCAACCCCTAACCCATCGCCAGATTCGCTCGTATTCCGCGCTTGGGATTTCTGGATTCGGAAGAGCTGGATGCTCTGGGTTCTCGCTGCGCTAATCCTAGCGTTTGACCAGTCGACGAAATCATTCATCGTCGGATGGCTGGACTGGGGCGAATCTTGGCCCGCCGAAGGATTCTTCCGATTGACCCATGCGCGTAACACCGGCACCGCCTTTAGCCTCTTCCAAGGGCACAGCAACATCTTGAGCATCGTCGCGATCGGTGCCGTTGGTGTGCTTCTGTGGGTGTACGCGACCACTGGCGCGAAATCGTTCATACTCCGCATCGCGCTAGGCCTGCAACTCGGCGGCGCACTCGGCAACTTACTCGATCGATTGCAACAAGGCTACGTAACGGATTTCCTCGATGTCGGACCGTGGCCGATCTTCAACGTCGCCGACTCGGCGATATCGGTAGGCATGGTTTTGATGGTCTGGTACTTCGTTACGACTAAGCCCGAAAAAGATACCGCGACCGATACCTCGTCAATCGCGCCTTCCGAGGCGAGCCCAAGTCTAGAAACAGATTGTCCCAATTCCGTTGCCGCTCGCGATGACGGTTCTCAAAGTCGCGTGGAGCAGACCGATCATGCCGCCGACCCTGACATTCGAACTTGATGGCGATGGGCTCCCGATCCGCCTCGATCTGTTCATTCGCCACGAAATCCCTGACCTCTCTCGATCCGAAGTCCAACGACTCATCCGCTCTGGCGCGGCAACGGTCAACGGAAGCATGGTTGTCTCCCCGTCGACCAAAGTCAAAACCGGAGATGTGTTGGAGTTTGACTCGCCGGGACCGCGAGCTCCTGATGCGCCGCCAAAACCTCAGAACCTTGACTTTGAAATCGTGCACGAAGACGACCACGTCATCGTCGTCGATAAACCGGCCGGTCTGGCAGTGCACGCGGGCGCGGGAAGAAAAGACGGCAACCTTGTCAACGGACTTATCGCCAAATACCCCGAACTCGCCGCTTTAGAACCAGTCGAACGTCCCGGTATCGTCCATCGCCTCGACGCCGACACGTCTGGTTTGATGCTGGTTGCCCGAACCGCGACCGCGGCTACAAAGCTGTCAGCCGACATCAAAAATCATGATGTTGGACGTTGGTACATCGCATTGATCGACGGGAAAATCAAAGGGCATCCTTCGGGAATCATTGACCGTCCCATCGGCAGGCATCCTAGAATCCGAACCCGTCAGGCAGTCGTTCAAGACGGCAAACCGGCGCGCACCGCGTTTTTCGTCCTCGCAAACTATTCGTTCAAAGGACGGGATTTGACCTTGGTCCAGCTATACCTGGAAACCGGCCGCACCCACCAGATTCGAGTTCACATGCAGGCGATCGGACATCCGGTTATCGGCGATCCTGTTTACGGCGTAAATCCGCCAGGCATAACCTTGGGCCGCCAGTTCTTACACGCCCACCGAATCGAATTCGACCACCCCGCGAATGGCGAGACTCTCGATTTCAATTCACCGCTCCACGGCGACCTTGCACACGTTCTGCAACAGCAGATTGATCACCCCTCGTTCTCAACATGGGGCGAAGGTATCGTCTAATCTGGATAGTATGACTACGCAAACACCCGCGCGCGTTCGCTTCGCCCCGAGTCCGACCGGGGTTATGCACATCGGCGGCTTACGCACCGCACTCTACGACTGGTTTCTAGCACGGAAGACCGGCGGACAGTTCATCCTCCGCATCGAGGACACGGACCGCAACCGTTACGATCCGGATGCCGAGTGGCACATCAAAGAATCCCTGCAATGGCTCGGACTCGACCTTGACGAAGGCCCGGACATCGGCGGACCGTATGCACCGTACACGCAATCGGAACGACTCGCACTCTACGCCGACGCCGCCGAAAAACTGATCGATTCGGGCGACGCCTACTACGACGACACGCAGCCGGATGAGTTGGCAGCGTTGCGACAACGTCAGCAAGCGGCCGGACAAGCGCCGGGCTACGACAACCGGGGAAGGCACCGTACTCCGGAGCAGATACAAGATTCCAGGGACCGCGGCCTAGATGTAGTGGTGCGGTTCCGTGTGCCGGACCACGGTGAACTACAGATCGAGGATGAAGTGCGCGGTCGCATGAAGTTCGACCTTTCGCTACTCCAAGATTTCGTCATCCTGAAATCCGACGGCTACCCGACGTACCACTTGGCGCACGTGGTCGACGACCACGAAATGAGCATCACGCACGTAATCCGCGGCGAGGAGTGGATTCCGAGCGCGCCGCGACATGTGTTGATACAGCAAGCCCTTGGCATTCCGACGCCGAAGTACGTGCATGTGCCTCTGATCACGGCGCAAAACGGCGCAAAGCTCAGCAAACGTCACGGCGCACAGTCAGCGTTGGAGTACCGTGACGCGGGCTATGCACCGGACGCGGTGTTGAACTACCTCGCCCTGCTCGGTTGGTCGCCCGGAGACGACACCGAGGTGATGACCCGTAACGAGATCGCATCGCGTTTCGAGATCGGACGCATTCTCTCGCATCCGGCAAAGTTCAGCGCAGAAAAGCTGGAGTGGATGAATCAGCAACACATCATGAAAGCCGACGACGATGCTCTCGCCGACATGATGATGCCGTTCTTGGAGCGTCCAGAGGAAGACGGCGGATTCCTCGACGAAATCGACCGCCCTGTAGATCGCGATGTCGTCAAGGCGATGGTGCCAGTACTCAAAGAACGCATCAAGGTATTGCCGGATGCTGTCGCGTTACTCGATTTCCTGTTCGTCGAGCAAGTTGAGCCGAACGCGGAAGAGATGATCGGTCGACGGATGGACGCCGAGATGGTCCTCACCGCGTTGAACGCAAGCATCGAGGCATTGACCAAAGTCGATCCATTCACCAGCGATGAGATCGAGGCCGCGTTGCGTGGATTGACATCTACCACTGGTCTGAAAGCCGGGCAACTCTTCACGCCCATACGCGTCGCCGTCACGGCAAAACGGATCGCTCCGCCGCTTTTCGAGTCGATTGAGGTGCTAGGACGGGAACGAACGTTGGATCGGCTACGAAAAGGGCTCGACGCGTTCGAAACCTACCTCGAAAGCGCAGGCGAGTAGTCGGCAAGTGTTACCATCGTTACGGTAGCGGATTCCCGATTTCGTAACGAAGTGCGGGATCGATCACAGGAGAAGCGTTTTCAGTTGGTAGACGTAAAGAATCGCGAGGGCGAGAGCTTCGAGGCGATGCTGCGACGGTTCACTCGTAGCGTTCAGCACGAGGGCATCATATCCGAGGCCCGACGCCGTAAAGCCTTTGAACCACCGAGTGTGACTCGCAAGAAGCAGTCGGCGGCGAAAGTCCGCAAGAGCCGCAAATCGACCGAGAAAAACCGTTAGCAAGCGGTTCCACGCGCTATCGCGCGTCCAAGGCTTCACGTGTCATGAAGTTTGGCATTGTCGTATTCCCGGGCTCATGGTCTGAACGCGACATGCACTACGCCGTCGCGGACGTGCTCGGTTATCAAGCCGAATACATCTGGCATCGCCAAACCACTGTTGGAGGCTTCGACGCGATCCTGTTGCCCGGCGGATTCTCCTACGGCGATCATCTTCGTTGCGGTGCCATCGCCGCGCATTCGCCGGTAATGCAGACGATCAAGGATTTCGCCGACGATGGCGGTTTTGTGTTCGGTAGTTGCAACGGTTTCCAGATCCTTTGCGAAGCCGGCCTCCTGCCCGGCGCGCTGATCCGCAACGACCATCTAGAGTTTCGGTGCTCTTCCGCGACGCTGCGCGTCGAAACCGACGGTACGCCCTTCACTTCTCTCTACGAAAGCGGCGACGTCGTATCCATGCCGATATCCCACGGCGAAGGCAATTTCCAAGCTGATGAAGACACTTTGGCGATGCTTGAAGCGGATGGGCGGGTGATTTTCAGATATGTCAACGCCAACAATGAGGCAACTTCGGAAGCAAACCCGAACGGTTCCCGCAACAACATCGCCGGCATCACGAACGCCCAAGGAAACGTTTTGGGAATGATGCCGCACCCGGAACGGGCCTGCGAATCGATCTTGGGCAGCGTCGACGGCAACCCGCTGTGGCGGTCCATCGCCGCGACAATCGACCGCGGCAATACCTAGTGCCATGCCGCCGATATCTCAGGAACTCCTTGACGAGGTCGCGCTGTCGCGGCGAGAGTATGAAGCGATTGTCGATCGTCTGGATCGCGAACCGAACGCGCTTGAGATCGGACTTTTCGGCGCGCTGTGGAGCGAACACTGCGGTTACAAGCACACCAAAGCACTGCTCCGCACCTTGCCGAAGCAGTCGAATCGACTCTTAGTCGCACCGGGCGCGGAGAACGCCGGCGTCGTCGACATCGGCGATGGATTCGCGGTCGCGTTCAAGATCGAGTCGCATAACCATCCGTCCGCTGTCGAACCTTACGAAGGCGCCGCGACCGGCGTCGGAGGAATCGTACGCGACATTCTGGCGATGGGCGCCCGACCGATGGCGCTCATGAACTCGCTGCGATTCGGCCCGCCAGTCGATGATCGGCAACGATACCTGCTGAACGGCGTCGTTTCCGGCATCTCTGGATATGGAAACTGCATCGGCGTCCCGAACGTTGGCGGCGAGGTCGTTTTTGACGAATCCTATGCCGGCAATCCGCTCGTCAACGCAATGTGCGTAGGCATCATCGAGAACGGCAAGATCATGAGCGCAAGTGCCGACGCGCCGGGCGACCTGCTGGTGCTGGTCGGCGCGAAGACCGGACGCGACGGCATTCACGGCGCATCCGGACTCGCTTCTCGCACCTTTCAAGAGCAAGCGGAGATGCGCTCCGCTGTCCAAGTTGGTAATCCGTTCCTCGAAAAAGTGCTTATCGAAGCGTGTCTAGAGGCGATCGATCTGCCCGGTGTCGTCGGGATGCAAGATTGCGGAGCCGCCGGCATCACCAGTGCAGCGGTGGAGATGGCTGAGCGCAGCGAACTCGGCATCAATATCGACGTCGCCAAAGTGCCGCGCCGCGAAGACGAGATGTCGCCGTACGAGGTCATGCTTTCGGAATCGCAGGAACGGATGCTGCTCGCCGTCAAACCCGGACATGAAACTTCGCTGTTCGAACTCTTCGAAAAATGGGACCTTGACGCTGCGATCATCGGCACATTCGAATCCGACCGTCGTGTCATCGTTACCGACGCCAACGATCAAGCATCTAACACGCCGGTAGAGACGCTGACCGATGCCCCGGAGTATCGTTTCAATTCGCCTAAACCGTCTTGGCTTGAAGAGTTGCAGTCGTTTGAACTGTCTTCGTTGCCGGATGTCGAGATTACGCCGAACGAAGCGCTGCTCACGCTACTCGCTTCACCAAATATCGCGTCGAAACACAGCGTATGGCGTCAGTACGATCATCAAGTTCAGAACAACACGGTGGTCACCCCCGGCGGTGATGCCGCGCTTCTCCGCATTCAAGGCACTAGTCGCGCACTTGCCGTTTCCACCGACGGCAACGGCAGACTCGTCTACCTGAATCCCCGTGCTGGTGCCGCGATCGCGGTAGCCGAAGCGTGCCGCAATTTGGCATGCGTCGGCGCAGAACCCGTCGCGCTCACCGACGGTCTGAACTTCGGCAATCCCGAAACACCAGACATCCAATATCAACTTCAAGAAGCCATCGCCGGCATCGCCGACGCCGCCGAGGCCTTCGAAATCCCCGTCGTCAGCGGCAACGCGAGCCTTTACAACGAATCGGCTGACGCCGCCATCCAACCGACACCGATAATCGGCGCGCTCGGTATCCTCGAAAACGTCGAACGGCACGCGACATCTGGCTTCAAAGATGAAGGCGACGCCGTGATCCTACTCGGCGCTGATTCCCCATGGGATTCGACTAGTGGTCTTGCGGGTAGCGAAGCCCTGGATGTTCTGCACGGCACGATTGCCGGCAACCCGGTAATCGACTTGCAACTCGAAACCAAAGTCCAAGCGCTGTGCCGTTCACTTGTTCGAGACGGCATCGTCAAATCTGCCCACGACGTTTCGCACGGCGGCATCGCCGTCGCCATCGCCGAGTCCGCGATCCAGGGCAACATCGGAGTCACCATCGACACCGACGATCCGATCCCGAGCAATTGGCTAGCCGCACTTTTCGGCGAAAGTCAGTCTCGCATCGTTGTTACAACCCGTCCTTTGGACAAGCGAACCGCCATCATGGCTGCGACCAAAGCTAGAGTTCCCGCCACTCATATAGGCTCCATTGGTGGCGGAAAAATCTGCATAGTGCCGACTATAAGTTCGTCACTCGCTCGTGCGGAAGATGAGTGGTCCAACGCATTTGCGAGGTTGACGAGCGCGTGACCAAATAAAGTTAGTTTCGACGATCAGTCTGGTCTCATTCTGCCGACGCGTTTCCATTCCTGACGTTACGGAGAAAGTTTCCGAAACTCGGGCTACGTCTTTCGATCGTCCGAGCGTCGAGGCACTTCGCGATCTCCTCTGAAATTGCCGCTGTGTAGGTCCCGTTTGCAAGAAGGTTTTTGAGATGTAACTTGGGATTTTGTATCTGGTCCGGGTTCGATGCGTCAACGTTACCCAAATTCCTACCCAAGTACTTCCGCAGATTCTGCTCGTCCGCGAAAAACCAAGATTCCAGATGCCACTGTGCATATGCAAATAGTACGGAAGCACTTACTTGAGACATTAGCCGTCTCGGAAGCGATTCGCTCAAAGCGTCTAGTTTCTCTTCAGGTTGTTTGCCGTCCAAATCCACGAGGATCACGATTTTGTCGGGAGGTTCAGTGCCCATTCGTTCGAACCAAACGGCGTGCACCAGACGAACCGCTACGTCAGTCCGCAAGTCTTGGTGGCGAGGAGGAAACCTGATGTCGACAAGATCTATGTCCTCTTGTCGCAGGTGCTCAAGAAGGTGAGGTAACGATCGGCGTTCAGTTTCGCCCGACGCAATCACGATAACTCGCTTGCTCATTAGCCTACTGACCAAATCCCTTAGTTTCGTAGAACTCGCCGAGACCGAATCCTGAAGCCTCGAGCGCCGCCTTAACGCCTTCCGCATTCTGCTCCCTCACCACTTTGGTTCCGACAACGTCATCGCGACGTACGACGCATATCGATTCCGGGTCACCCAAGTGGTCCAACAACATCGGTGAGTGCGTAGTGATTGCGAGTTGAACCCGTTGACTCGCATCAACGAGATGTTGCATAAAATCGTTAAGGGCGAAAGGGTGAACGTTGTTTTCTGGCTCCTCGATGCCTACGAATCCACAATGAGGGTCCTCATGCAAGGCCGTCATCAGCGTCAAAATCCTCAACGTGCCAGCCGACACACTCCTCTGCGAAACTGGTTTTTTTAATCCTTTTTCGTAGAACCGAAGATGGTACCTTCCATCGGTCTCCACCGTCGGAGTCAAGTCATCGGGCATCCCTAACACCGCATTTGTTGCCAAAAAGATACGGGTAAACCTTTCGCGATCCGATTCGTACAGCTGGTAAAGCCGTTCGAGCAAGTTTCCGCCATCAAAGTCCAGCCGATCCGATCCGTCGCTTCGCCATCGCCGCCGGATGAATGAGAAATTCGGATCGATAAACCGCCAATCGTCAATGAATCGACACATATAACGCCCCGGAAAATCGACGTCCGCCGCGGCGTAACCCAGCACACAGGTAGTAGGACGCTGTTCAAACTGAACCTTTCGACGATTACCCGACATCCACCATCCAGCACCATTGGTTGCAGAAAGTAGTCGAACTTCATCGCCGTCACCGTGCAGCTCTGTGGCATTTTCATCCACTGAAAGGTGCCTTTCATTGACTGAAAACTTTAGGGACCACTCGTATTGCCTGTCGGTGTCGGTGTCCTTAAACACCAAACTGAGTGCCGAATCAGCCCGATCATCCCACATCCCGAAAAGATAACGACCTCCTCCGCGTCGGCGAGCAGCCCGTGCGAAATCACGATCCATCAGCCCCTCAAGAAGAAACCTTAAAGCATCGAGAATCGTACTCTTGCCAGAGCCGTTCGCGCCGATGAAGACGTTCAAGTTCTGGAACGATATCGATTCATCGCGGATACTGCCGAAGGTAGTTGCCCTCAACTCCAGTAGTCTGATATTGTTCACCACGTTCTCCTAGCTTCAACTTCATCCAACGTCTCGAATTTTATCACTGGTGCCACCCGGCTCAGTCCTCGGGAAACGCGTTCGCGATGCATCGGAGAAAACGGATGCTGCCGTTACGAGCGATTCACGAACGACGATCCGGATTTTCTATTTCCACCTGTTAGGGGAGCGCCGCAACATGCCGATTTGCCTCGCGTAGGTTTCCCGTAGAACGGCGTGATTTACGGTTCCAAGATTCGCCTGTTGTCGCGGCGCTCAGGTACCCGCCCGCGCGGGATAAAATTGAGTTAACACGTAGCCGCCACGCAGATCACGTTCCCTATGCCCTCCTATCACGTCTGGACAGTTGGATGCCAGATGAACATGTCCGACTCGGAACGGTTGGGCGCGGGCATGAAGGGGCTCGGTCTTGACCTCACCGAAAAACCTGATGATGCCGATGTTGTGGTGCTGAACACCTGCGTCGTGCGGCAGTCCGCGGAAGACACCGCGACGGGGATGCTCGGAAGGCTCAAGAAGGTCAAAGACAACAACCCGGACCGCATGATCGTCGTCATGGGTTGCATGGTTGGTCCGTCTGATACCGATCTGCGCCGACGTTTCCCGCAAGTAGACCTCTGGGCGCGTCCGCAAGACTTCACGCCGATACTCGAAACCGTCGCGATGCGGCACGGCGTGGAAAACGGCAAACTCGAAGGCTGCTTGTCGAACCTTGTCCCGAACGACCCAAAGGTCGCGACGTTTGTCCCCATCACGCACGGGTGCGATAAGTTCTGCACGTTCTGCATCATTCCGTATCGACGTGGACGCGAAATCAGCCGTCCGCTCGCCGAACTCGTTGACGAAGCAAAGATGCTTGTGCAACGTGGCGTAAAAGAGATTACGCTGCTCGGGCAAAACGTCGATTCCTACGGGCACGACCTTGATGACCGGCAAGACTTGGCGGACCTGTTGGCAGCGATCCAAGAGGTGGACGGCATCGAGCGAATCCGCTTCCTCACTTCGCACCCGAACGATATGTCTACGCGGATTATCCAGTCCATCGCTGACCTGCCGAAGGTGTGCGAGACGGTGAATCTGCCCTTCCAGGCCGGCGACGATGTGGTGCTGGCGAATATGAGACGCGGCTATACCCGCGTTCAGTTTCTCGAAAAGATCGACGAGATTCGTGACATTCTCGGCGAGGACGTCGCGCTCACCACCGACGTGATCGTCGGCTTCCCCGGCGAGGACGAGGAGCAGTTCGAAAACACGATCGACATCGTCGAGCGCGTGCGCTTCGAGAAGGTGCATTCCGCCGCCTACAGCGAGCGCCCAGGCACTGTTGCATCTCGAAAGTTCCCGGACACTGTATCCCAGAGCGAGAAAAAACGCCGACATCAACGGCTAGACGCTGTACAATGTGCTATCCAAACGGAGAAACACGCAAGTCTTGTAGGTAGTTTCACCAACATTCTCGTAGAAGGCCGAAAGCGAGGTCGCACGTTCGGCAGAAACCGCAAGGACAAGATCGTATACCTCGACAACGGGCACGCGAATAACGGCGTCCGCGTCGGAGACACGATCAAGGTCAAAGTGACCGAAGCGAGCCCATGGTCACTGGTTGGTCAGCCCGTCAACTGACCCACTGATATCCCAAGGAGGCGACATGATCTCCATCACCACCGCACCCAAGACGATCATACCCATCACCGAACTCGAACAGTCCGCGTTTTGTCAGACTGAAGGCAATCTTCGCACCAAGACGCTCGAGCAGGAGTTCCAGTCAGGCGTACGTTGGCAGAAAGTGCCGACGCGCTATCTGAAGATGGCACCTGAACAGGTTGAAGCTGGCATCCGCTACGCACGCAAGGAACTCGGCACCAAAGCGGTCGTTCTTGGACATCACTACCAGCGCGACGACGTCATCCAATTCGCCGATTTCCGAGGCGATTCGTACCTGTTGTCGAAGCAGGCCGCCGCGACCGAAGAAGCGAAATGGATCGTTTTTTGCGGCGTTCATTTCATGGCGGAAACCGCCGACTTGCTAACCGACAACGACCAACACGTCATTTTGCCCAACATGGCTGCCGGCTGCTCCATGGCGGACATGGCGGCAACCGATGATGTCGAAGACGCTTGGGATGACCTGATGGATGTTCTCGGCGAAGGTTCGGACGGCGACGCAGAGATAATACCGATCACCTACATGAACTCCACCGCCGCGATTAAGTCCCTCTGCGGTAAAAACGGCGGACTCGTGTGCACATCTTCGAACGCCGACGCCGCTTTCGATTGGGCCCTCGAACGCGGCAAACGGATACTTTTCCTGCCCGATCAGCATCTCGGTCGCAACACCGGATTGGCGAAGGGTATTCCCGCCGAAGATATGGTGGTTTGGAATCCGTTCAAACCGATGGGCGGTCTTTCCGAACCCGAGATCCACGATGCCAAAGTGATCCTGTGGCAAGGGCATTGCTCAGTCCACACCCGCTTCACCGTCCGACAGATCGAAGATGCGCGACGTGATGATCCCGACGTCAATGTCGTTGTCCATCCCGAGTGCGTTCGCGAAGTCGTCGATGCCGCCGACTGCTACGGCTCTACCGAGTTCATCCGCAAGACCGTGGAAGGCGCGCCTGCGGGTTCATCGTGGGGAATCGGCACCGAGATAAACATGGTCAACCGGCTGCGCGACGAGAACCCCGACAAACGCGTATTCTGTTTGGACCCCGTCGTCTGTCCCTGCGCGACGATGTACCGCATTCACCCGGCGTACGTTCTATGGGTGCTCGAAGGCATCATGGCCGGCGTCGGTATTAACGTCGTTAGCGTCGACCGCGACACCAAGCGCAACGCTCTGGTGGCCCTTGAGCGAATGCTGGAAGTCGGCGGTTGATCGACGACGGCAAAGGTGTCATCCAGCTGGGTAGCCTCACCAAGCACTACGGCGAGGTGGTAGGAATCCAGAATCTATCCCTGCAAGTCGAGGAAGGCGAAGTCTTTGGACTGCTAGGCCCGAACGGCGCCGGCAAGACGACGACGATCCGCATCTTGATGGACTTCATTCGGCCCACTTCCGGGTACGCTTGGGTCTTCGGTTTGATACCGCAGAATGATGGAATCGAGATTCGCAAACGCATCGGCTATCTCCCCGGCGACTTTGTCACCTACAACTACATGACTGGCGGCGCGGTCGCTGAATACTTCACGCACCTGCGCGCGTCGAAACCGTCGAAGTTCGACAATCTCTGCGATCGCTTCGACCTCGACCCAACCCGCAAGATCGCCGAGCTATCGAAAGGCAACCGCCAGAAAGTCGGACTTGTCCAAGCGTTTATGAACGACCCGGACCTGCTCATCCTCGACGAGCCGACGTCCGGCCTCGACCCTTTGCTCCAGCACGAGTTCCAAGACCTGTTGCGCGAAGAGAAAGCGCAGGGCAAGACTATATTCCTCTCTTCGCACGTCATGTCAGAGGTCGAAGCCACCTGCGATCGCGTCTGCATCATCCGCGATGGCGAACTGGTCAAAATCGGCACCATCGCTGATCTCACCGGATTGAGCCTGTGGACCGTCAAGATAACTTTCGCCAACGCGGTTCCTGAACACGCTTTCGACCGACTAACGGGCGTAACCGTCAACGACACAACCGATAACACGTTCACTTTGTCAGTCGGAGGCGACGGAGCGATGGACGCGGTCGTCAAAACCGCAAGCCAGCACCAAGTCACCACTTTCGAGAGCGAGCACGCCTCCCTAGAAGACGCGTTCCTGCAGTACTACTCTGGCGACGAGGATTAATTCCGCGACGATACGAGATGAACTCCAACATCTTCCTCAAGACGCTGCACGAGGCCCGACGGCTCAGCCTCTATTTCGGCATCGTGCTTTTCGCTTTGGGCTTGTACGTTGCGGTTCTATACCCTGACGTCTCCGAGGGATTCGCGGGCATGATACAGGATCTGCCGGAGTTTCTGCAGAGCATCATCGGCGATGCCGGCGAGTTCGCGACACCCGAAGGTTTCTTCACCACGCAGCCCTTCACCGTCCTCGGTCCCGCCATCATGATGATCATCGCCATCAATCGCGGCATGAGCGCCATCGCGGGCGAGGAAGAGGCCGATACCCTCGATCAACTGCTCGGCAATCCCATCAGCCGAACGACCATCATCGTCCACAAAGGTCTCGCGCTCACCGTCGCATGCATCCCGCCCGTTCTCTTCCTCGGCGCATCCTTGATCCTCGGGTCGATACTGCTCAACTACACGTTTTCCGCTACCGGATTGTTCCACATGCTCGCGAGCCTTCTATTGCTGTCCTATGCTCTCGGGTTCCTAGCACTCGGCATCGGCGCATCGACCGGTAGCAAATCGCTGTCCATCGGAATCCCTGCCGCCGTTGGCGCGTACGGATACATCGCCAACATTCTCGCGCCGCAGGTCGAGACCCTCGAGTTCACCAAATACCTCTCGGTGATGCACTATTACATTGGCGACAAGCCATTCATCAACGGCATCACCCCTTGGCACGCGCTCGTGCTAATTGCCATCGCCGGCATCTCACTCGCCGTCGGCATCTACCGCTTCAATCGCCGAGACCTGAACTGAAACCTATCGATCATGTGCCGACTGTCTTCCGAAGTATTCCTCGCCGCCGGTGGTGGCACCGCCGCTGCCTCCATCGCCACCTTCGCCAAAGTCCACTGGGACGCCATCCGCGACCGCAAAGCCTTCAAAGCCGCGAAGGAACGTCGGAAATCTGCAAACAGTGAATCTCGCGAGCGCAGAGAACCAACTTAGGATTCATCGCGGAAGAGAAGATTTCGATCTTCACCCACCCATCCCCAGCTCTTGGAGCATGACGGGCCAGGCGTCGGCGGCGTAGAAGCGGTGACCGCCGTTACCGATTACTAGGTGGCATTTGTCTGGCGCGCCGGCGGCTCTGTAGATTTCTTGTAGGTCGGCGAAGGCGCGGCGCACGCCTTCAACGGGAAATTGCGGGTCGTCTTTGCCGCAGACGATCACTACCGGGCGGGGCGCGAACAAACCCATCACATCGGCGTTTTCAGCGTACTTGAGCAGACCGGGAACGTAGTTGTCGGCGCAGTGGTAGATCGACATAATCGAGTCGCGGAAGGTGCAGAAGTAGCATGACGGCATGGCGTGAGTGATGCGCGGCAACAGCGCTGCGGAGTAGACGCTGATCGTGCCGCCGCCAGAGTTGCCCATGATCCCGATGCGAGACCAGTCAACATCGTCCCGCGTCTCCAGATAGTCGAGTCCGCGATCGACGTCGAAAACGCGCTGCCCGACGAGCGGCCGGCCGAGCATCATAGCCTGCATCGTCGCATCGTGACACGGATGCGTCGACACCCATTCCTGCACCAACTCGCGCCGTTCGCCGAACGAACGTTGCTCGATGCATAGCGCGCCGATCCCGCGCGCCATGCACTGCAATCCGAAATCGCGGTCGCCTTCGATTTTCATCGGCACACTGTTGTCGTCGCGTTCCACCGCGATCGAGTGGTGAAAACCCGTCGTGTGCCCTTGCACGCAGATAAAGAAGGGATACGGCGGCTCCGCGTCCTTGGGCAGACAGAGATAGGCGAGGATATCGGCGCCCGGTTCGCTGTTCAACACCAACTTCTCGATTGTGCCGTGCTCATGATCCCGCTTCCAAAGCGACTTTGGATCGAGCGCCACCCGGTCGCCATCCGGAAACCCGACCAGTTTCGCACCTTAGGGCGCAACCTCGCCTGCCACTCGCCGACATCGCCGCCGTCGTACGACATCGTAGGCTTCATCGTGTCCATCAATTGCCGATGGAACAGAGAAGGAGAAAGGATCGGTTCGGTTATGGTCGCAGGCATGATTGATGAACCCCGTTGAAGTGTCGTCCCCGAATTATGCCATTGCGAGAGTTGATTGATGCATACTCTGAAAACGGAGGCGAATTTTGGATACGAGCGTCATTGGATTACTTTTCGATCTTGACAACACTCTGATTGATCGAGAAGGGGCATTCCGCCGGTTCGCCTCGCACTTCTACGACCAACATCTTCGCGACGCGACTGCGATGACGCGGGAAGAGGTTGTGGATCGGATGGTGCTTTGGGACGAAGACGGTTACGTCGATCGCGAAACCATGTTCGCGAGGTGGGTTGCCGAGTGGACGGAAGCGGTACTTGAACTGGAAGGATTGTTGCCGTATTACCGCTCCGAGATGAAACGACACGTGCTACCGGATGCGAACAACAACCTGCTCCTCGAAGACCTTAATCGCCTTGGAGTACCTTGGGGCATCGTCACCAACGGAAGCACGACCGGGCAGCACGTTGCTTGCCGAGCGGCAGGTCTCGACAAACTTGCCCCCTTCATCATCGTTTCAGAGACCGTCGGCTATAAGAAACCCGACCCTAGGATTTTCCGCGACGCATTAAACAACATAGGGCTCTCGTTTCCCGCACAGGTCATGTTCGTTGGCGATAATCCGCGAGCCGACATCGACGGCGCGAAACGCTTCGGCATGAAAACCGCATGGGTTAGGCGCGGTCGTCAATTCCCAGACCATCTCCACCCTCCAGACCACATCATCGACCACGTCACCGAATTGCGCGATGTCCTCGACGTTACATCGTGAGAATAACGCGCTAATCTAACGCCGCCGACTACCGACGCCTCGACGCCCCTTCACTCAACTCGAAATCCTGATTATCACCGCGAGGATTGCGGTGGCAACGCTCACGCTCCCGATCACCAACCCGCCGATCTGCCATTTCGCGCGCTCAAGATCGGCTTTGATACGTTCAAGATCGGCTTTGGTCGCAAGGTGATCGTACGCCCCCTTGAGCTGATTGACCTCTGACTCGACGTTTAGAACTCGCTGATCCAAAGCAGCCATCTATCGCCACCCTTGGCTCAACTTGAGAACCTTATAACCGCCGCGAGGATGGCGGTGGCGACGCTCACGCTCCCGATCACCAACCCGCCGATCTGCCATTTCGCGCGCTCAAGATCGGCTTTGGTCGCAAGGTGATCGTAAGCACCCTTGAGCTGATTGACCTCTGACTCGACGTTTAGAAGCCGTTGATCCATCGTAGCCATCTATTCAATCCTCTCTGCGAATGTTGTCTAATCCCGTGTCGTCCATGGTACACGTTGGCATGCATCGGGCGACGATGATTCGAAAACACCTTACGCGCGACATCGCCTTCTTTCAGAACTGAGACGTCAACATGGTGGCTAACTCGGTGCATGTGACGCGGTGCACACACGTCTTGCCGACGAATCGGAAGGGCGATACATCCAGGTCACCTGGCGGACGAACCCCCTTTTCTTCGTTGCATTTCTTGCAGAGCAACTGTAAGTCAGTCAATCGCCCGCGATTTCTGTCGCCTTCGATGTGGTCCTCGGTAAGGTCATCGTACGAGAAGATGCGGTCGCATCGGTTGCAAACTTGGCCTTGTCGATAAAGCAGCAGGATTTTTCGCTGAGCTTTGCTATTGTTCGTGGTAGCCCATGGATCCAGATACCGATACGGTATACCGCGTCCATCGATTTCTCCGTCATATCGCTTGTCGATTTTGTGCACCAAAGCTTCGATCGTGGGGTACTTGGAGCGGCCCAATATCTCGCATTTGTATTTTTCCATTGCGTCTCTCATTCGTTTCATCGATCGGTTCATTCGCTTCAAGAATTCTCGTTTGTCGTCGAGAGACTCGGGCTCTGGCGGTGTTTCATCGCTGGAGATCATGTGTAAGGTTGACGACTCGACGCCACAATTCTCACACCGCATCGTCGCGATCTGGGATGACGCGCCAAATTCTGACCTGCCGACCTCTCGCATGTCATGTTGAACGTCTATAGAATGCATTCGTGCCACATTCATTGCTGAATCCTCACTTCGCTTCTCGAACCTAAAGCTAATCTTCAAACTGATAATCGATTTACAGGTACATCTTCCTAAAGTGTACGATCTGGCATGGGATGACGACAAGCACCGTGCGATTCGTCCCACGTAGGGTGCCAGATCAAACTTACGCCAACAACCCTGCCACCCCCGCCTCAATCCTCTGCGCGGTTCGGCTATCGGGTCGCCGGTCGTGGCGCAGAACGGCTCGCGCTTTGGTCACAGCCCGCGACGGATACCTCAATAGGGTGATACTAAAAAGGGGCGCCCCCCAATGACGGGAGTGGCATTGGGGTGGGTGTTTTGTCAGGTTGTACTCCTGCTTATGACACATCCAATGTGCAAGCATCGGCCTCGAAAACCCGAAAATTCGCCCGAACCCAAACAAGAGTTGCGCGAGAACGCGGTTCAGTTCCCAGTCCGCACGTGCAAGAAAAGATCCGACGCATGACGATGCCTGTAACAAGCGAATCTGGAACTTCCCTTACGAGGTTTTATTTCACGCCGAAAGGCAGGGCTAGCCGCAAGCACTATTGGCTTTGGTTCCATATCCCGTGGACAATCATCTTTTATGGCGGGTTCATCGCGCTGTGGTTCGCATTGACTGTCAGCATAACTGCAGAGAATCCTGATGCGTCCATGGTTTCGACGCTGGTGATCGCCTTGATCGTTTTTTGCGTCGCCGCCGCGTGGGTGTGGTGGTGCGTCATCGTAAAACGGTGGCATGACCGAGGGAAGTCGGCGTGGTGGGTGCTGATATTGTTCATTCCGGTGGTCGGATCGATTTGGGGGTTTATTGAGTTGGGACTGCTTGCCGGTGACCCATACGAAAACCAGTACGGACCGCCTGTCTGATCGTTCGCGTTAGAAATGTCGGTATCTCCTCAAATACCCCAAGTTCAGGATTCTGGAGCAGTG
Organism: Dehalococcoidia bacterium; assembly: GCA_963662485.1. Taxonomy (GTDB): domain Bacteria; phylum Chloroflexota; class Dehalococcoidia; order Lucifugimonadales; family Lucifugimonadaceae; genus Bin127. The sequence goes on from OY759581.1 coordinate 2,062,549, forward strand.
TTTTGGCGAACGCAATCCTGTCGGGGCACCGTCGCGGGTTTCGTGCCGGGGAATTCGATCATGAGTTGCTCAACAGCAGATTCGTATGCCGATTCATCGAATTCCAAATCGAATGGCAAATCCACGCTCGTGACACCGTCCAACAACCTTTGCAAGACGTCCGCTCTCTCCGTAAGGTCATCAACTGAGTCCACAGAGTTAATTTTTCGGTACAGTTTCTTGGTCTCGGACGCTATGTCTCTTGCTTGCCTGCTCGCCACTTCTGCAACGCCGGCGTTGCGAGAATTCTGGAACATGATTTCGTATATCGTTAGGCCGGCGATAAACAAGAAACCGATGATTGACGCAACGGAGGATAACAATGCGCTCCAAATGTCCGTCACTATCGGGCCGCCGACTACAGTACCAGCAGCCGCGACGGTCGCAAAGATCAAACCAAAATCGATGATCCTTGAAAGCATTCGATACCTCTCCGCCGACTGGCCGTAATAGAGATGCTTTTTCTCCGCCTCAAGCATCAAGAACCATATCTGATGCTTTAGCTCTTTCGCGCGCTTGTCTACTGACATCGACGATCCTATCCGTTGAATTTATCGAATAATGTCAGCAATTGTAGCACAACCAATCTCATAAATCCAATCCGTGGTGGCCTGCGCCCTTGCGCCATCGTTCGGGTCGAAAAGCGCGATGAAGAACCCCGTATCGCCGAAGATTATTCTTGCCACGGGTACTTCTGACGTTTGGGTAGACCGTAAAGGTAGTGGTCGAGGTTTAGCGAGAGGTCACGGGGTATCGACTCTTGTTCGTCTTGGGGCAGGCTTTCGTAGAGCACCTTGCCGAGACCGGCGAGGTCGCCTTCGGTGAATTCGCCGTCTCGGACGAAAACTTTTTGCGGGTCTGGCACGCGCGCTTCTAAGGCGTCCATTGCGGCGACTATGTCATCGTCGGCTTCGTAGGCACCGGAATCGGCGTCTATGACGATCCATTGACCGTTCAATCTTTCGCCCAATTCGTGCTTGATGCGGGCGTGATAAATGCGCTCCGCGCGTTCTCGCGCGAGCGTGAATTTGTCCTTATGCGTCGTCATCTATCGTTCCGGTTGACCAACTCACGGCGTATGGGAACATCATAGCATCAGCATGGGCATTCCACAATCGGCGCGGCACAACGTCGCAGTCCTGACCAAGGGCGATACGGATTTAGTCGCGCACCAACGTGACCGCCTCCACCTCGCGATCGCCTAGCTTGAATCTGCCTTTAGGATAATCAACATCGATTCTCTCTGTCGGAGATTCCCGAAAACCAATATCCTCGAAGTGTTCTCGCTTCTCTTCGTCCTCAACTGATAGTCGAGTGACGCAGCTGGTTGATCCCCTACCGTTCCCCCATTCAATCGCCGCGCCGATCAGAGCTTGATAGGAGTCGATGAACCGTGTGTGGATGAATCCATCGACGTGGCAGGTGTTTTCAGCGTCGAGGAAGGCGGTGGCGATGCCGACCAATCGACCGTCGTCAGTCTTTGCCGCGAACCAATCGGCGTTGGCGCGTTGAACTAGGTAGTAGTACTTCCGGCACAATCCCATGCAGGAGTTCAGCGTGGCGTATCGGGTGGAAATCATGGGATTAGGCAGGTTTCCGTCTAGCACCTGCCAGTCGTGCGGAGTGAGGAGCAGCGGGATCATCGGCACCCGCAGCGATGCATCGCCGGCGACGATCTTCACGGGCGACGGCGGGCGGAAGTAATCGACTAGGTACTCTTCAGGCGAGTCGCCGTTGATGACGTTGCACCATACGGTAGAACCGGCGATTCGTCGCCAACCGAGACGATGGTAGATGCGTGCGGCATCCGGGTTTTCGGTGCCGAGAAAGACCGCCTCGCCGCCGTTTTCAGTGAACTCCTCTAGTGCCCGCTCGCAAAGCCGCCGGGCGATGCCGCGCCCCCGATGACTCGGGCGCGTGGCAACCTCACCGATGCCCGCCAATTCCGGGTTGGCGCGCGGCGTCATGATGCCGCACGTACCGGCAAGAACATCGCCATCGCGTTCGAGGTGAACTACATGCCGGTTGTGATCCGCCTCTTCGCCGAGGAACACGCCGATCGGGATGTCAGGATCTTCCGGTCCGAAAATCTCTTCCCAAAACGCGAAGAGCTCGTTGGCTAATCCTTCACCGATGGGAGTCTCGTATCTGAACGGGTCCATTCACGACACTCTCGGGCGTAGGTCGATCCATGGTTGGGCTTGTTCGAACGCTGCCGACGCCGCCAATACGGTTTTTTCGTCGCCGGGTTTGCCGACGATGTGAAGTCCGATCGGCATTCCGTCGGAGTCGAAACCGCAAGGCACGCTGGCGGCGGTGAAGCCGATGGTGTTGATCGGGTGCGTGTGCGGAAGGTAGCCCCACCACGGGATACAGGTCGCGGGCTCGCCGCCAATTTCTTTGGGGTACTGTTCGTGCTCGAAAGCCGTAGTTGCCATCGTGGGAGATAGCAGGAGGTCGAATTTTTCGAACTGGTCCCAGAACTGTTGGATCATGCGGTCTCGTTCACCGAGTGCACGCCCGAAATCAACGACGCTCAATTTGCGGCCGTATTCCAATCCGTAGTTGACGTACCAAGTCAGCTTCTCAGCGGGCAGGTGTCCGTTGGCGGCGACAGCGTTCGCGGCGGATAGGACGTACCACGTATCGAAAGGTGCATCAAGCACGATGTCAGATTCGTCAACGGTGCATCCGATTTCCTCGAAAACCCTGGCTCCTGCTTCGGCCCCGGCGGCGACATCGGGATCGACCGCGGCATACCCCCATCCGAGGCTCCAGCCGAATTTCAATCCTTCAATGTCGCGCCCGACCGCGGCGGAGAAGTTCGGCACGGGATCGCGCATCGAACTCGGATCACGCGGATCGTGTCCCGCCATCACTTCGAGCAACATCGCCGAGTCGGCTACGGTGCGGGACATCGGTCCCTGCTGACTGAAGAGGTTGGCAGCTGGAGGCGCGTCGGTTCCGGCGTAGCTCGAAACGCGGCCTTGCGTCGGCTTGATGCCGTAAATCCCGTTGAAACTCGCGGGTATGCGAATCGATCCGCCGCCATCGCCACCTGTGGCGAGAGCGCAGAGACCAGCGGCAATCGCCGCACCCGCTCCGCCACTTGAACCGCCTGAAGTCCGTTCCGGATTCCATGGGTTGCCACACGGCGGACCGAGACGGTTGTCGCTCGTGCCGAGATGTCCGAACTCTGGCGTGTTCGTCTTGCCGAGCATCACGGCACCGGCGTCAAAGATATTGTCGATATATGCCGCGTTGGCGTCTGGCACCCGGTCTTCGTAAGCCAGCGATCCGCCCGTAGTGCGAACCCCTTTGGTCATCTGCAAGTCTTTGATCGAAATCGGCAGACCATGCAACGGTCCGAGACTCTCGCCCCTTGCCGTCGCGGCGTCCGCCTTAGCCGCCTGCTCAAGCGCGATTTCGGGCGTCACCGTCAAGTACGCGTGCAGTTGATCGTCCAACGCGTCGATACGAGAGAGATAGAGCTCGGTCAGTTCCGTCGAGGTTATCTCCCCGTCGGCGATCAACCGCCGCAACTCCGTCGCCGGCGCGAAAGCAAGGTTTTCATCTAGGTTAGGCATGTTGGTTGGTTCTCCTTAATGGATGGCATTGCCTACGTCAATTGGCAAGCCTCGACAGATCATTGATTCCTGATTAGCGACGATTGCGGTCATCACTCCATTGCCCCACACTTGTTGTCACACCGAAATGACGCTATCGACTTCCACAACTACGTCAGGGAAAGCACCCGGCGCGATTCTTTCGCCGTGACTGGCATATCTAACATTGGCGTAATCACCGTCGCCCGGATCGGTGTAGGCTTCGATGCGCCGGTCTTCCTGATTGACGATCCAGACTTCTCGGATGCCGGCGCGGGCGTAGATGGGCAGCTTGACGTTGCGGTCATAGCCGAGCGTGGTGTCGGAAACCTCGATGAGCAACAACACATCAGCGGGCCCGGGGTGTCCGCTTCCGTAAAAATCTTCGCTCCACTGCAACAGCATCACGTCCGGCAAAGGCTCGCTGATGTCGTTCAGACGAGTCGGTCCATGTATGCGCCTAATGGCCCGTCCTTGCAGTGATGGTCCTAGAACATCGTTTATGCGGTCCACGCTTGCGGCGTGCCAGTTCCCAATCGGGGGCATCGTGATGATGTCACCGTCTAGAAGTTCGACGCGGTCGTTCTCGGACAGAATACCGACGTCCGCCATCGCGTAGAAATCAGCCACCGTGAAGCTGTAGCGGAGCGGAACTGATTCTGGAGGTGCAAGGGTGGTAGTCATCGGAGGTCTATTTCCCTGAACGACATTCTACCCAAGACGCTTGAATGACTCGGTTTCTCGCGCTCGTTCCGGCGTAGCAGTCAAGCATGTACCGATCAGGACACTTCTATCGGCCCATCGCGTAGCTGTCGCGGCGCGGATCCGCTCCGCCAGTTAGCACGCCACGCTCATGGTCAACCGTGATCGCGTTCATCGCGCCACCCGTCGGTGTCCAGTTGTCGAGGACTCGAAGATCGTGCCCCAATCCGACGAGTTCAGCGGCAGTCGCGGGATCGATCCGTCCTTCGAGGTCTAGCCGGCCCGGCAAATAGGTGTGCGGCCAGAAGGAGTTGGGGAAGTTCCAAGTCGCGAAGCGCGGTTCTTCAATTGCTTGCTGCGGGTCCATGCCGTGAACCGCAATGTTCAAAAATAGCTGAACCATCAACGTGCACTGCGTATCGCCCCCCGGCGTGCCGAACGGCATCATTAGCTTGCCGTCTTTGAACGCGATCGCCGGGTTCGGTGTGAGGCGCGGACGTTTCCACGGTTCGAGCCCCGATGGATGATCGGGATCGAGCCAAGTCTGCGAACCGCGCGACGACATCTGAATGCCGAGACCTGGCACGATCGGACTTGGCGCGATCGGGTCGCTCGGCGTCGCCGAGAACGCGTTGCCCCATCGGTCCACAGCACAAACATAACTGGTGTCTTGCATCCGTCCACCGGAAACCGTCGCCATCGCGACCGCGGGTGCGCCGTTTCGCGACTGTCCCTGATACGGCCACGGATTGCCCGGCTCCGGCATCTCCGGGAATGCACTCATCATGTCCACATCGCCTCGCCGAGATTGCGTGTAACCCTTCGACAACAGCCCCTCGATCGGCACATCGACAAGGTCGGGGTCGCCGTAATACGCGTGGCGATCGGCGTACGCCAAATTCAACGCCTGCGACACCAGATGGATGTATTCAGCGGAGTTGTGCCCCATCGCCTCAAGATCGTCGTCTTCGAGCATCTGAAGAGTCTGGGCGACAACCGGCCCCTGGCACCACGCGCCGCAGGTATAGATGGTGTACTCGCGGAAACTGCCCGTCGCCGGCGGCTCGATCTTGACCGAAAAGTCGGCGAGATCGTCCATCGTCATCCAACCGCCCTCGCGATCCGAGAACGCGACCATCTCCTCAGCGATGTCACCGCGGTAAAACCGCTCGCGCGCCGCGCGCAATGCCGCCTCGCGTCCGAGGTGCGACGCTCCCTGCTCCGCTTCGATCAGCCGTCGAAAAGTGCGCGCAAGATCCGCCTGAACCAATATTTCGCCGGCACGAGGCACTCTGCCGTTCGGCATGTAGATTTCGCGTGTCGACGGCCACAGTCCGATACCGCCCTCGTGATCGTCCTCGGTGGTTTGCAATCCTTCGCGGAGATACGCCGACACAGGGAATCCGTTCGCTGCGAGTTCCATAGCCGGCGTTACGACCTGTTCAAACGTCATGGTGCCATACTTCCCGATCGCGGTTAGCCAAGCGTCAACCGCTGCGGGCACCACTGTCCGCATCACGCCCGGCGGAATCTGACCGTCGTGATGCTCGTTGAAATACTCGATGTTCGCCGCTTTGGGCCAGCGACCTAGACCACTGATCGTCACGACTTCGTCAGAGGCCGCATCGTAGATCGCGATTGGTGCCACACCGCCGAAATTGGTCGCGTTCGGCAAAGTGACGTTGATCGCGATGCTGGCCGCCACGCCTGCATCGACCGCGTTGCCGCCATCCTCCAAGATGCGATACCCCGCCGACGCCGCCAAGTAGTGCCCGGCGGAAACCATGTGCGTCGTGCCCATGATCGGCGGACGGTATGAAGAAAGTTTCTTGGGCATCTCTAACCTCCGAATCAGCCACAATCCTGGATCAGGGCCAGAATTGAGGACTACGCATCGAATTATATGCCGATGAAGTCGTACGGCACGTCTCCGCGATGTGTGCTAAAAGTGTGTCAAGCCAGACGCCCCCAATCACGAACGAGGTAAACATGCATTACGTCAGATTTTTGGCCGCATTCCTGGTCTACACGGTCATCGACGTGGCCTGGAACTTCTCGCCCATCGCCCTCGGCATGTACGACAAGCTCTTCAAGGAGAGCGGCAACGACGCGATGTTGGAAGTCTATGAAAGACAGCCAGACACGTGGGGCGGCGTCGAGATACTTGCGTTGTTAGCGTTCTTTTTGCTGATCGCGCTCGGCAACAGCTACTTGGCGATTGAGCCGGCGATCAAGGAAAACAACCTTCTCAAAGCGGTCAAGAACAGCATCGTTCTCGGCTGCGCCGCGTACGCGACCTACATCGTGCCGATTTTCTTGAAAATCTCGACCTGGCCCGCAATCTTGGTGCCGATCGACATCTTGATCGGCGGAATCTTGAGCCTAATAACCTCGACCGCGATCACCTTTGTCACGCTGCAAATGCGACAATCTGAAACTCCGCCTGACTCGATGGAAGAGGATACGTACGAGGATGAAATGACCGACGATGTGCGGTGAAATCCGGTACGAACCGCATGCTGACCTGCGCCATCGATGACGCGGGATATCGGCGTACCTTGCGGTCTCAACTTCACCGCCGACGTGGGAAGGTCGCCAGTTTTGCAGAGACCTCTTCCTTGAAGCAGTACTCGGCAATCTACGTCGACTCGACGAGCGCGTGGTGATCATTTATCGGAAATCCAGCGTTCCCCCGCGTGCCATCGCGTCAATCGCGTTCGGTACGGGGCGGTTTCTGATGATGTCAGTCGCGATCGTCGTTCTAGGCGTCGCGATGTCGGCGTGCTCCCGTTCGGGCGAGGAACCTGATCAATCCGAGAGATTGCTCGAACTTGAGGCGACGGTCCAAGCATTGGAAACATCCTTGGCCGCCCTCGCTGCCGAAAACGTCGAACTCGAGAACGAGATCGATTCCCTGAAACAGGAAGTCGGACAATCCAGCGCCGATACTGGTTTGGGCGACTTGGAATCTCGGCTAGAGCAACTCGAGGCGGTGTGGGCGATGAAAGATTCTGCGCTCACCGACAAGGAGCAGTGGTCAGAAGATAAATCGGAATGGACGGCGCAAGGGGATGGCGATATCGCCGATCTCACCGCAAGCATCGTTGAAGCGTCCGGCGGTGAGATCCATTTCATCGAACATCCTGCACGTCAAGACCCGGCGGTTTTGGTGATGCCTCAGGACACCGTGGATGGCGAGACGCCGCTGATCGTTTCGCTTCACGGTTTCGGCGGCAATTCCGCCGACCACGCAGCGTATTTTCCGCTTCACGAACGCGTCAACACCGACGGTTTCGCGCTGCTACTGCCCAACGGCAATCTCAACAGCGATGGATTCCAGTTCTGGAATCCGACTGACGATTGCTGCGAATCCGCCAAATCCGGCGGTGATGATGTCGGTTATCTGACCGAATTGATCGAGAACGCGAGGAAGATCGGAGATTTCGGATCGGTCTACTTCTTTGGATACTCCAACGGCGGGTTCATGTCCTATCACATGGCGTGCAAAGGATTACCCGGTCTACGCGCCGTAGCCAGCCTCGCCGGCACGAGCTACGTCGCAGACTCATCTTGCGCCGGCGCGCCACCCGTGTCGGTGCTGCACATCCACGGCACCGAGGACAGCGTTATCCAGTTCGTCGGCGACGAAACCGAACCCGATCCGAAGAGCGACGGCGAGACGGCGTTCTACGCGAGCGCGACAGAGATGCTCACCCGCTGGAGCCATCGCGCCGGTTGCGACTGGCATGACAACCTCCAACCCTACGCATCGTTCGACTTCGACCAATTCGTCCCCGGCGCCGAATCCCAAGCATTCCGCATCGGGTCCGACGCCAACTGCGCCGACGGCATCACCATCGAACTCTGGAAAGGCAACGGCAGCACCCACGGCCCAGCATACAGCGACACCTTCATCAACGCCCTCCTAGACTGGATCCTCTCGCAGGAATAGCCGCGTCGACCCAACGATCCGCGCTACCGTCCATCGCGACAAGAAAACTGGCGGAGGGTGCGGGATTCGAACCCGCGAGGGGGCTCAACACCCCCAACCCGCTTAGCAGGCGGGCGCACTAGGCCTCTATGCGAACCCTCCGCTACCTGATGCTTTTCATTCTAACCGTGTAGCGTCAAACTCGCGTTTCTAGGGACGCGGGGTCAATGTCGGTTGCGGAGACGGAGGCGGAGGCGCGCCGGCTTGAGGGCGCCTTTATCGATGGCAGATCACGAGATTAGTTTGCGGCGGAGCAAGATGTAGGACAGGGGCAGGACGATGGCGATCATCGCGATTAGGAAGGCGACGTCCCAGATTAGTGAGGCATCCATGGTGTTAGTGGCGAAGGCGCGGCTCAGGTTCACTGCTGGGGCGAGCGGGATGAAGTTCGATATCGTCTGCGCCCAAGACGGAAGCACCTCGAACGGGTAGAAGATGCCGCTGAACATGAACATCGGCGTGCCAACGACGGTGAAAACGAGCGTTACGAAGTTGACGTGTGGCGCAGTAGACGAGAACAGGAAACCGATCGCCGCGAACAATACCGACACCAGGAAAACGGGCAGGATGACGAAGACGACGGTCCACTCGTTGATCCATCCGAACGCGACGGCAATCACGGTGATCGAAACCATGCTGATGAATGCCCGCGTCGATCCGAACGCGATGTCGGCGATCAACACCTCAGCAATCGACAGCGGCGCGGTCAGCTGCGTGTCGTAGAGCTGGTTCTCCATCCGGTTGTACGCGCCCATCGAGCATTCCACCATCGGCACGAACATCGCGCTGCCAACGATGATGCCCGGCGCGACGAACTCGGGATACTGTATCTCGGTACCCGGCACCGTCGGGACTAATCGACCGATTCCGACGCCGACGCCGATCATCATCACAACCGGTTCGACGAACATGAACGCGAGCGCGTACTTCCAGAACCGGATGAATGCGAACCAGTGCCGCAGCCACAACGCCGAGATGCTCCGGAATCGGATCCCGGCAAACGTTTTCAGCTCGGTTCGAGTTCCGCCTATGAATCCAGCTTCGGTGCTCATTCGTCCCTCAGTTCACGGCCGGTCAACACCAAGAACACATCCTCTAGGTGCGCGGGGCGGTAGGTCACGCGCATCTCAGCGAGGCCTGTTAACGTCGAAACGTCCGGTTTGCTCCCGCGCGGCGCGGTAACCAGTATCCGAGGTCCGACCTCACTGAAGTCGCGATTTTCATCGTGGAGCTGTTTCCGCAACATCGCGCGTTGACCCCGCGTCGTCGATTCGTTTAGTTGCAGGATCGCCACCTCCGCGCCGACGTGATGCTCAACAACCTCGTCCGGCTCGCCGATATCGAGAATGTTCCCATGATCCATGATCGCCAATCTGTCGCATAACGTCTCGGCTTCGATCATGTAATGCGTCGACATGATGATCGTGACGCCCGATTCCTTGAGCGCGCCGAGTTGTTCCCAGACTCGATTACGGCTCTGCGGATCGAGACCAGTCGTCGGTTCGTCCATAACGAGAAGTTGCGGGCTCGCCATCATCGCCCGCGCGATCGCCAACCGACGTTTCATGCCGCCAGATAGCGCGTGAATGCTCGCGTTCGCTCGACTCTCTAAATTGAAAAAACCGAGTACCTCTTTGGTCCGCTTGATCGCGCCGCGATACGACAGACCGGCAAGGTAGCCGTGCATCTCCAAGTTGCGGTGCACCACGAGCGAGTTGTCGAGGCCGTCGTGTTGGGTAACAACGCCGATGACGTTTCTAACATCGCGACCGGACGTTCCGACATCCATGCCGGCGACCGTTATCGAGCCCGAAGTTGCCGGCGATAGACCGGTCAACATCCGCATCGTCGTCGTCTTGCCGGCTCCGTTCGGTCCCAGCAGTCCGAACGTCTCGCCCCGTTTCACATCGAAATCGATGCCGTCAACGGCGCGCAGCTCATCGTAATCCTTGACCAACTTCGAAACGTGAACGAGGTTGTGATTCGTCATTGTTGCTTGAGACATGAGGACACCGTCGATCGTCTCCCGCTACGTCCGATACGCAGGAAAACCGACTGATTGCCTCGATTCTAAACTGCGCTCTCCCTCCCCTAGCCATTCGAGGGAGCGTGAGAACACACCACCCTCACCCCGGTGTTTCGCCGATCCAGACCTCGCCGCCTTCGAAATACTCTTTCTTCCAGATCGGGACGACTTCCTTGAGCCTGTCGATGAAGTACAGCGCAGACTCGAATGCTGGGCGACGATGCGCCGCGCTGACGGCTAGCACCATGCTCGTTTGTCCGATGTCGACTCGGCCGGTTCGATGGCAGACTGCGACGTCGCCGATCTCCCACTTTTCGCGCATCTCGCCGATGATCTGTGACATCATATTCTCTGCCATCGGAGAGTACGCTTCGTACTCCAGGTACAGCACCGAACGGCCATCATTGTGGTCGCGTGTCACGCCGTGGAAAACGACGACCGCGCCGTCGCGATCCGAACCGACGGAGCGCACAACATCATCGGGATCGATCACATCCGCTGTTACCCAAACGCGCTCTGATGCCGCGGTCCCGTCCCCGCTGCCGCCGCTGACTGGAGGAATGACAGCGATCTCATCGCCATCGTTCACGATTGTTGACCGGTCGGCGTAAGCACCGTTACGAGCCAGCAACACGTTTTCCGAAAGAACCTGATTTCCGCCTTTATTCCCGACGGCAAGGTCCACGGCGTTGCCCAGAGTCGTATCGTCGTCAACTTCCAACTCAACCCGACCGGTACCGACCCGTTCTCGGGCACCCGCGAAAAACAGAATCGTCACCCGCATGATGTACTTTCGACGCTGATGGGCCGCACGGCATCAATCCCTAGCCTAGCAAACGGCGATACCGACGAAAATACGATGTGCGCGCACTCCGACGAAGATGCCAGTTTGCGCCACCAGTGCGCGTTGCCACTTGTACCTAAACGCCGATTGGGCGACCGCGATTTTGCCCACATCATGCGGTGCGGTAAAATCGAAGTTTAGCGTCGGCATCGAAACGAGCGGACGCATACAAGGCAAGACCGCGATCTCGGCATCGCACGGAGAACTATGGTTCGAATCAGACTCAAGAGAATCGGCGCACGCGGACGCCCATACTACCGCATCGTCATCGCCGATCAACGCTCTTCCGCCGCCGGCAGATACATCGATCAAGTGGGTTTCTATGACCCCTTCCCGGACCCACCGCAGATCGATTTCGATGAAGACAAGACTCTACAGTGGTTGCGGCAAGGCGCCCAGCCATCTGAACCCGTCGAGAGGATGCTGAAATCGAAGGGTATCCTCGAAAAGGTCAAGGCAAATGCGTGAGAACGACAACCCAACTGAGGAAGATCAGGTTGACGATGAAGTCGTCGCCGACGCGTCCGCGGAGATAGATACTGCCGCCGAGGATCAAGTCGCGGAGGTAGACCCCGAAGCTGAAGACATCGGCGAGGTTGAGGGCGAAGCCGGGATGCGCGATATGATCGGATACATCGCGCGTATGCTCGTTGATGAACCCGATGCCGTGCAAGTCCGATCCGAGTGGTCGGATGGTCGACTCAACATCAGCCTGAAGGTCGCCGATGGTGACAAAGGCAAGGTGATCGGACGACGCGGTCGAGTGGTGCATGCGATGCAGTCGTTGCTCCGAGTTGCCGCGACCAAGTCCAATATGCGCGCCGGCATCGACGTCGAGTAAAACGTCCGCGATCGGCGCGGCTTCATGGAAAGGAGGGCTACATGTCAGGCCACTCTAAGTGGAGCACCATCAAACACAAGAAGGGTGCCGCCGACGCCAAGCGGGGGCAACTTTTCACCAAGTTGTCCCGCGAAATTACCGTCGCCGCGAGAGAGGGATCGCCGGATCCCGACATGAATTTCCGCCTGCGTTTGGCGATGGACAATGCCAAAGCGCAGAACATGCCGAAAGACACGATCGAACGTGCCGTAGCCAAAGGCGCGGGCAAGGGTGCCGATGGCAACGCGCTCGAAGAACTCACCTACGAAGCATACGGGCCTGGCGGAACCGGCTTCATCATCCAAACGCTGACCGACAATCGCAACCGTGCCGCTTCCAGCATTCGCTCGAAAATCACGCGTAGCGGCGGCAACCTTGCCTCGAACGGTGCGGTCTCTTGGAACTTTGAGCAGAAGGGACTCGTAACCCTTGAGGTCGATGGCGCGGATGCTGACCCCGAGGAAGTCGCGCTAGAAGTGATGGACATCGGCGCGGAAGATGTCGATATCGAAGACGACCTCGTCAGCGTCACGTTCCCGTTCAACGAGTTCGCGCGCGCCAAAGTCGAACTCGAGACGCTCAACAATGTGCGCGTCGAGAATGCGGAGTTGGCGATGGTGCCCAACAACACCATCAGCCTCGAAAAGTCCCAAGCCGTTCAGACGCTGCGCCTCCTTGACGAACTAGAGGAACTCGACGACGTCTCGAAGGTGTTCACTAACGTCGACTTTTCGGATGAGGTGCTCGAAGAATTCCTCGCCGGCCAAGGCTGATGTCCGGGCGCATGACTCTCTCGCGCCAACATATCCGTCGCGTCGTCCAAGCGGCACTCGATGAAGACGCCGCGTTCAACGACGCCACTACTCTGGCGACAATCGGCTCGGCGAGCGTTGACGCGACAGCGCATCTTGTCGCTAAACAAGCTGGCGTAATTGCCGGGATCGAGGTCGCTGGTGAGGCTTTTCGAGTGTTGGACCCCGAATGCGAGTTCATGCCCAACATCGCTGATGGCGAACCGGTCGAACCCGGCACGCCGATCGCTACCGTGCGAGGCGAGGCGGCCGCCATTTTGAGCGCCGAACGCACCGCGCTCAATCTGCTCCAGCGCATGAGCGGCATCGCGACTCTGACGGCACGCTACGTCGCCGCGATCCAAGGTACCAACTCATCTATCGTCGATACCCGTAAAACGGTTCCCGGTCTCCGGGTGTTGGACAAATACAGCGTTTTGATGGGTGGCGGCGGCAATCACCGTATGACCCTCGCCGATTGCATCCTTATCAAGGACAATCACATCGCCGCGATGAAGTCGCAGGGCTTCACTACCGGTGATGTCGTGCGGCACGCCAGAGCCAATGCCCCGTTCTCTTTGAAAATCGAAATCGAGGTCGAAAACGTGGACGACGCGGTGGATGCCATGTCCGCGGGTGCCGACATCGTGATGCTCGACAACATGGGACCCGATGCGATGCGCGAGGCGGTTCAACGCCGAGTCGGGTACGCCCTGCTGGAAGCGTCAGGCGGCATCAATCTTGACACCGTCAGAACCGTCGCCGAGACTGGCGTTGACATCATCTCAGTCGGCGCGCTGACGCACTCGCCCGACGCCCTCGATATCTCGCTCGATTTCAGCGTGGATTAGGTTTTCGCCTCAACTGCGCCGCGGTCGATTCCGGTCGGCGGAATCCAGGATGAAGGTCGCCGGGCCCTCGTTGACCAATTCGACGTCCATCATCGCGCCGAACACGCCCGTCTGAGCGTCGACGCCGGAATTAAGGAACGCTTCAACGACACGGTCAAAGATCGGGCTCGCCACATCGCCGCCCGCCGCCGCGGTGAAACCGGGCCGACGGCCTTTCCGCGTGTCGGCATACAACGTGAACTGGCTGACCAGCAACACACTTCCTCCGACATCGATCAACGACTTGTCGAACCACGCCGACTCGGTTTCGCCCCTGAATATACGGAGATTGATCGTCTTGTTGACGAGATAATCGATGTCGGCCGGCTCGTCGTCGTGGGTTACGCCAACGAGGACCACCAATCCCTCGCCGATCTCCCCAGTCGTCTCGTCGTCAACGGTGACGCGCGCGCTGGTGGTGCGTTGGATCAGGAAACGCATCTCGGAACCCTAGTTTCAATCGGACGAATCAGATGACGACGTGCTAGCGGCCTTCTCTTTTGAATCCGACCCGGAATTGGATGACTCGCCGTTCGATCTCGAACTCGCTTTCGACGCTGAACCGTTGCGACCATAATCAGTGGTGTAGAAACCTGAACCCTTGTAAACCACCATCGGGATAGAAATCTGGCGGGTTGCTGATATGCCGCAATCGTCGCACATCGCGACCGGTTCCGAAGAGAAGCTCTGCATCACCTCAAAGACATGTCCGTTTTCGCATTTGTAGTCGTAGAGGGGCATCGGGGGCTCGTGAGGACGGTTGATCCGCTCTGTTGAGCGGCGTCAATTCGTAGAATGCGCGGTCGCGCGCGTCTGGATGGATCGAGTACGAAGTTGATTCTATCAGTTGTTCGCGTCGAGCTGCGTCGTCAATGCTTCGACGTCCGTCACCGGCAAGTCGCACGTGTAATTGCGGCAGACATAGGCGGTCGGTCTGCCGTCAATCATTCGACGCCCTTCAAATAATGGCAGCTTGTTATCAGTCGCGACGCCGTCTTTGGGTTCGATTGACGCAACGATGCGGTTCGGGTTGAATCCACGCCGCGCCGCCGCGATCATCGCCTCAGTGTCCGGGTCGTCGCGCTCTCCAACGATCACGACCTGCTGGATGGGCGATGCATAGAACTCCGCCGATTGCAACCACCACGCGAAAGCGGACGGCGCGCGTTCCATCAGTTCACGCATAGTCCGCAGATTCGCCGCTCCGACACGCTCCAGATCAAGATTGCCAGTAAACTCCGCGCATCGCAACAATGCCATCGATGCCGCTGAACTGCCACTCGGTTGGGCGTTGTCGAACGTGTCACGCGGGCGCACGATCAGTTGCTCCTGGTCAGATCCCGTGTCGTAGAAGACGCCATCTGCCGGGTGCCAGAACAATTCGACCATGCCGTCGCATAACGATTCGGCAGCTTCGAGCCACCGCAGATCGAACGTGGCTTCGTAAAGGTGCATCAACGCATCGGCAAGGTATGCGTAATCCTCAAGGAACCCTAGAATGCTTGCCGGCTGATCCGAATCTGGCTTGCAGGTTCGCATAACGCGACCATCCGTCCGCACCAATCGGTCGAAGATGAACTCCGCGTTCCGGACCGCGACATCGATCCAGTCTTGGCGTCCAAACGCGGCACCGGCTTCGGCGAATGCCCGCATCGCGAGCGCGTTCCAAGACGTGATCGCCTTATCGTCGGTCATCGGCGGCACTCGATCCAGACGCGCCGCGTACAGCAATCGCTTGGCATCCGCAGTCTTCGACATCAGGTCATCGACAGACACTCCGAGTTCGTCCGCGATCGATTCATCCGAACGGTGCATGTAGAGAATGTTCTGCCCCTCGAAATTGCCGAAACGAGTCGCATCCCAATAGGTGGTTGCGACTTTTGCTAATTCGTCCCCAAGAATCTTCTCGATCTCCGGCGTCTGCCAGACGAAGAACTTGCCCTCTTCCCCTTCCGAATCGGCATCAGTGGCGGAGTAGAACGCGCCCGTCGGTGCGTGCCGCATCTCGCGGTCAAGGTAATTGAGTGTCTCTTCGACAATCTTGGCGAACAGCGGCTCTCCGCTTCGTTGCCATGCGTGGAGGTACAGACTCGCCAGCTGTCCGTTGTCATACAGCATTTTCTCGAAGTGCGGCACCAACCACACCGAATCGACGGAGTAACGGTGAAAACCGCCGCCGATCTGGTCGTAGATGCCGCCGCGAGCCATCTTGGTCAACGTCAACTCGGCGAATTCGCCCGCCGGATCATTGTTCTGTAGAGCCGAGTGCGTCAAAAGAAACTCGTACAGCATCGGCTGGGGAAACTTCGGTTGGAGCCCGATACCGCCGTTTTGCCAGTCGAATTCAGGCGCGACGTGTCGATATGCTGAGCGAAACATCGATTGTGCGATCGGCTCGATGCTCATCCGGGCCCGCGACTGGGAAGATATCGCGTTCAGGATCCGTGCGGAACTCTGCGCGATCTCGCCGCGCCGATCTCGATAGGCTTCTGCCACCGCCACCAAGACGCGGGGGAATGATGGCATCCCTCCTCGGTCATCGTTCGGAAAATAGGTGCCTCCGTAAAACGGCGAACCGTCCGGCGTGATAAACACCGACATCGGCCACCCTCCGTGCCCCGTCATCGACTGAACCGCCGACATGTAAATCGAGTCGACATCTGGTCGTTCTTCCCGGTCAACCTTGATGTTGACGAATAGTTCGTTCATCAGGTCCGCGATGTCGTGATCCTCGAACGACTCGCGCTCCATGACGTGGCACCAGTGGCAGGATGAGTATCCGACGCTCAGAAATATCGGTCGGTCGTGATCACGTGCAAGCGCGAATGCTTCATCGCCCCACGGGTACCAATCGACCGGGTTGTCCTTGTGTTGGAGCAGATAAGGCGATGTCTGGTTAGCTAATCTATTTGGCAATTCAACACCTTCGACATAAGTCCGTCAACGGACTCGATAAGAAGCAGCTCAAATCCCTTTGAGGTTGACAGACTCTACGGTAGCCGATTCGACATCGAACTTCCGGATGGCGTGATTATTGGTGTCCGCGACGTAGACAATGCCATCTTGGAAAGTCAATCCAGCCGGTTCGTCGAACCTCGCATCTAACGCGTCGCCGTCGCGCAGGCCCTGCTCACCGCTGCCAGCGACGGTGGTGATTCGGAGAGTCGAGAGGTCCATACGCTTGATTTTGTGGTTGTAAGTGTCGGCGATGTAGACCGCTCCCGGTGCCGCCGCGACGTCTTGGGGGTGTTGCAGCACCGCATCTTTGCCGATGCCGTCGCGATCGCCGAACGCGAACAGCCCAGTTCCCGTCAGCGTAACAACGCGACCACCGTCGCCCAATTTGGCGACTCTGATGGCACTGGTCTCGGAATCGGCGAAAAACAGGTTGTTTCCATCAAGCGCCAAGCCTGTCGGTTGTGCCAACAATGCTTCCAATCTCAGGCCGTCCTCGATGTTCTCCGCACCCGTACCAGCGAACGGTTGGATCGTCGATTCTTCGATGTTCAGTTCCCACAGCTGGTGCGTGCCGGCCATCGCGATGTAGAGCACCCCATTGGCGTATTCGAGGGCGTACGGAGAATTGAGTGGGAACGATATCGCATCGCCGCCAGCATGTCGGATCAACGATTGCTCACCGGTACCCGCGATCACCGACACTGTTCGGGATTTCAAATCAACGCGGTTGATGGTGTGCGTCCCGGCATCAGCGACGTACATGCAATCGCCGTCGATTGCCATTCCCTGCGGATTGTCGAAAACGGGGTTCTCGTAGCCCCATTCGCTGCCGATGGGATTGAGGATTCCCGGCGGCACCTCGAAAGATTCCAAAGCCAATGGGCTCTCTCCGTTGCCGATCACATCCTTAACTTCGCCGTCCGCCGACGCGACGACAACGCGGTGATGATTCGAATCAGCGATGTAAAAGTTGCCATCCTCCGCGGCGCGAATTTTGCCCGGGAACGACAATGCGCCTTCGCTTTCCGACTCTGCACCGTACTGAAACGGTACAGGGTCGCGGTTCAGCACCCCAGCCGCGTCGAACTCCTCGACCATTTCGGTAAGCACGCGATCCATCGCCTCGTACTGAAACTCACCCTCGTGTCGGCCGATCACCTTGCCTTCGGGATCGACGAACATCAACGTCGGCCACGCCCGCGCCGCGAAAGCCGACATGACTTGCAATTCGACATCGTTGACTACCGGATGATTGACGTTGTAGCGTCGCACCGCGGCGCGGACGTTTTCGGTGGCGCGTTCAGTATCGAACTTGGCGGAATGCACACCGATCACGAAGAGCGCATCAGCGTATTTCATCTCCAGCTTCCGCAACTGCGGAAGTATATGCATGCAGTTGATTCAACAGTAGGTCCAGAAATCGAGTATGACGATCTTCCCGCGCAGGTCTGCGAGTTTGACCGACCGCGTGGCGTTGATCCACTCGAGCCCGTCTGGGAATTCGGGGGCGCGAACCTTGCCGGCGAAAGATCTTGCGGTGTTTCGAGACGATGTCATCCAGTTCGCTCCTATCTGCGCCAACTTTAGGCGCACTTAACGACATTGTCGCACGAAGGCGCGTTACGTTTCGCATAATTGACGTATGCGCGATCCGATAAACCAGAACGAAAACGAACATGGCGACGGGACATCAACCGACGCCATCAACCCACCGCACCGCGATGACCTGCGTACCATCATGCAGGATCGTGAAACGCGGATACGCTCCGAAACGCCCTCCGGCGAATTCTCCTCCGAGGTCCAACCCAAGACCGAAACGGCTTGGCCCGATGCGGAACCGGAGCCGCCGCGCGACGTTGCGCCTTGGCAAGGACGGGTCCCCGAGCCGGAACCTGAGCGGGAATATGATCGTCCCCCGTTTTACAGCGATGTCGATGCGATCGAGGATGATCGGCACCCGCCAGCGCTGGCGCGATTCGGACCACCGGCCGGTTTTGGGCGTCGTTTGGCCGCTTACATGATCGACAACGCGATCTCACTCGTCATCCTCAGCCTGTTGTTTCC
Organism: Dehalococcoidia bacterium; assembly: GCA_963662485.1. Taxonomy (GTDB): domain Bacteria; phylum Chloroflexota; class Dehalococcoidia; order Lucifugimonadales; family Lucifugimonadaceae; genus Bin127. Next base: position 2,081,339 of record OY759581.1, read on the forward strand.
GATTCTCATCGGACGACCTTACGTCGATGTAGACGGGATATTGTCGGAGATCGACGTCGCCGGAAGCGAGAATGCGGCATTGCCGACTGCCACCCCAGTTTTGGGTTTCGATGACGAAGGAACGCAGAGTGCCGCCCCATCCACGACGGGGCAGCAGCAGTCGTTAAACGAGACTCTCGCGGGACTGCTCCTCGCCTTTGGCGTGACGACCATCTACAACACGATCTTGGTGGGCATTTGGGGCACGACGGTCGGCAAACGCGCCCTCAACGTGTATGTCCTCGATGGCGACGGCAACATCATGGGGATTCCGATGGCATTCGCCAGAGCATTGGCGACGATCGTATCCACCTTGATCTTCTACGTCGGTTACGTCTTCATCGCCTTTAGGGCCGACCACCGCGCTTTGCACGACTTGCTCGCCGGAACCTATGCCGTGACGTTGACCACTGGCGAAGTACCGAGAATGCGCCCGGAATCCAACGAAGATTAATCCGACGCTACCATCCATAGACCACGCGGAGCCAAACGAGATGACCGACACAAAATTGAAGGTGCTGATAACGGGTGCGAGCGGATACATCGCGGCGCAGATGCTCAAGGAATACCGAGACCGGTACGATCTGACACTCGTGGACGCGGTCGATACTGACCGTGCGGGCAATCCGGTCGATGGCGTCAAAGTCGTTGACCTCATCGATACCGATCGCACGAAATACGAGAGTTATTTCGCCGGGCAGGACGCGGTGATCCACCTCGCCTATAAGCGGTCAAGTCCGGGTGGCGTCTACGGCACCGACGTCCCGCACATCGATCGCTTTGCCACCGAGCACGAAAACGTTCAGATGGCCAATAACGTCTACCGTTGCGCTTACGATGCCGGCGTCAAGCGCATCGTCGTGGCGAGCTCGAATCACGCTGCAGATTGGTACGAACACTCGCTGATCCACAACCGCAAGAAGGAGATGGTGTTCCCAGAAGAACTGCCGCTTTCCGACAACTTCTACGGTTGGGCGAAAGCCGCTTACGAGCTGCTCGCCTATCCGTATGCCTGCGGCGCTTTCGGGCGCAAGATGGAGGTCGTGCAGGTTCGGATCGGCAATCCCCGTGAGACCAACGCTGCGGAGTTGCTGTCGCACGGCGACGATCAGCATGGAGGCACCGGCAAGTCGACTTACAAACGCGGTCTCGGCGCGCATTTCAGCGAACGTGATCTCCGACAGTTATTCGCGAAGGCAATCGAAACTCCCGACATCGCCAATGAACACGGCGTGCCTTGGCTCATCGTCTACGGGATCAGCGCCAACACCAGAGCATTTTGGTCGTTGGAGACCGCCCGCCGTGTTTTGGGATACGAACCCGAAGACGATTCGGAGATCAAGTTCGCCGATGACATCGCCGAGCATCTAGTCGGCGAAGATGCTGCTGGACCCGGCAAGGTCGGCTATTGACAAAGATCAGCGGGAAGAGACAAACCGTGATGGATGCGGCACCGTCGAGTGAGGAGGCTGAGAACCCTCGGCACGGACGCAATCCAACGATCGGAACGGTTGCTCTTCCCGCCTGTCCATTTGTGGCTCACAGATTTGCCGAAAGTGAGCGCACGACATGACTCGAGAATGTGCCTTATAGCAACGCTGGCACTTTAGCGTCTTCAACTGGTTGGTCAATCAACCAATCGGGAGCGCCGAACAGGTTGTCGGCATCGTCGGCGACGACGCCCAACTCGATCGCAACTGCTGAATCTGATACGTCAGCAACGACCATTTCAGTTTCTCCACCAAGGTCTTCGGCCCCAAAGACCTCGATTTGAGGCTCGGAACTCCGGCCCGCCAAGATGCTGATTCGCAGTCTCCCGGCCTTCGGCGAATCTTCGTTTGCGATGAATGAGGTCGAAAGAACTGCGTCCTGCGACGTTTCGGCTTGCACGACTCCAATCGCGGCGTTCAGATGTTTGATCGACATCTCTCGAGGACCGGCTACGATGACGCTGACGCGATCCGCTTCCGCAAGTTCGAGCCCAGAGGTAATCGGGTGCTTGACCGCTTCGCGGGCGACCTTGCGGTACTCGCTCGCGTCGTCGGCGCAGGCGTAAGACACAAACGTCTCGCCGCCACATCGGATCGCGTCCAGCAACTGCGGAGCCGAATTCAAGGTGCCAGACGTGCCAACGCTCGAAGCGGATAGCACGTTCATCACAACGCGAGCTTTGGTGGCGGTGAGTTCAGACGCCAAATCACCCGCAAACGCGGCCGCCGACAACGCGTTGTCAGCATCAATCACCGCGAGCGAACATCCAGTTTCACGAATCCGTTGCAACGCCGAATCGGCCTTCGCGACCCGCGTTCGTCCCTCGAATGCGAAAGGCAACGTTACAATCGCCAACACCGACGCACCGCTAGACATTGCGGTGTGCAGGACTGAAGGCATGAGCTCCTGCGTGGTGACGCCACCGAGCCCGGCCATCACGAACACGATCGGCGGTTTACCGATCAGCGTCTTAAGGCGGAACAGATCGTTGGAATCGACGAGATTCTCTTCGTAGTCATTTTCGTCAGAGACGAACAACGGGTAACCGATCGAAAGGCGACGACCAACGTTGAACGACCTCAAATCCTCCATCTCGCGGTCGACCGAGATTACATCGTCTGGATTACCCAGAACTTTCGAAAGCTCGGTAGCGGAGTTCGAACCGGCACCGCCGACGCCGACGATGACGAAGTCCTTGCTCGCCGTTTTGTTTCTGCTGTCCCTCGCAATGGTCATTTCAGTCTCCTTCGTTCGTTTACTAATCGGACATATCGATGCCACTTGTGTTAGATTGTTAGCATAGCACACAATTGCTAGCACAATGCAAGCGGATTCTGATATTTTTGTCGGTTTTTGCGGATGCGACAATCTGAATGGAAACGAAAGCGCGAGAATTGACTATTGAAATCAACGATGACGAGGCCGATTCACTGTTGCCTGCACTGAAATTGTCCGGCGAAACCGACCTTACCTATCAGTTGAAATGGGCCGCTTGGCGCTGGTTGTACTCGGTCGCCGGTTGCCGATCAATCGGGATGGAAGTCAAACTCGAGGGTCCTTTCGGACGCGTCGTCGACCTTGTGGGCGTGGGCAAAGGCAACGTCGTCTACATTGTGGAGGTGAAGTCGTCGAAGAACGACCTGCGCCGTGACATTCGGACATCCAGCGACCGCGAGCGTGCGCTTGGTCAACTCAAAACTCTCGAAGATGCGGCGAACTTGACGGCTTCGGTGATGGACGACGCCAGAAAACACGCTGTCGAATGCGCCGACGAAGGCTCCGAATGGCGCGACAACCCGACTTACATCGCGGCTAAACGCGATCATCGTCAGATCGAAGACCGACTAGCAGCGAAAAACCGCGCACTCGAACGCTTCTCGACCAAGTTCCACGATCCTTCGTTCCTGGCATGCGCCGACTTTCACGTCTTGGCTACACCGAGCGGACTAGTGACCCGCGCCGAACTACCCCCGTTCTGGGGATTAATTGACGAGGACGCGCAAACAATCGTTGCGCCGGTTCAAAAGCAGATACGCAGGAACACGTTGCATGTGTTGCGCGCGATCTCCAAATCGAACACGCGAGATTTGATGAAAGCATGCGGAGTTCGGATCAGTCGAGATCAGAGCTAGATCGGTCGTTTCACCGAAATGCTAGATTCACGAAAGCATCTCGCCGAGCCGGTCGATCGCCAATCTCAGGTTCTCTTGCGAATTCGCGAACGATATCCGGATGTATCCGTTGCCATGCTCACCAAACGCGGTGCCGGATAATAACGCGACCCCGGCTTCATCCATCGCCCGATCCGCAAAGGTGCGGCTGTCCAACCCCGTACCGCTGATATTGGGAAACGCGTAGAACGCGCCGCCCGGGGTTCGGCACGACACACCGGGCAAAGCATTCATGCCCTGCACCACAAGATCACGCCGGACTCGGAACTCGTCCATCATCTCGCTGACCGAATCTTGCGGACCGGTGAGCGCGGCGACGCCCGCCATTTGGACCGCAACCGACGTACAAGAGACGCTATTGGTCATTAGTTTCGTGACCGCGTCCATCATGAACTCTGGGAAAACACCGTAACCGAGCCGCCAACCCGTCATCGCGTAACTCTTTGAGAATCCATCCAAGATGATGGTACGTTCAACCATTCCGTCGAATTCCGTTATCGACGTGTGGGAACCTTCGTAGTACATGTCCTTGTAGATCTCGTCCGACAGCACAACGAGATCGTTTTCGACTGCGATCTTCGCGATGCGTTCAAGGTCGTCATCGGATACGACGCTGCCGCACGGATTGTTAGGCGAGTTGACGATAATCAGTTTCGTGTTGTCGGTTACCAACGATTCCAGACGGTCGACGTCGAGGGAAAAATCGAACCGCTCCTCAAGCGGAATGGGCACGGCGGTGCCGCCTGCGTAGTTGATCATCGATTCGTAAATCGGGAACCCAGGATTCGGGTAGATCACTTCATCGCCTTCTTCGATGAGGGCGAGGATGGAGAAGAACATCACCGGCTTGCCGCCGGGCGTCACGATGATCCGATCAGCGCCGATATCGTAGCCTTGCCGTTCGGTCTGGTGAGCCGCGACCGCTTCGCGTACCGGCATCTCACCGGGCGATGGCCCGTAATGCGTGAAACCGTCGTCTAACGCCTGTTTGGCTGCGTCCTTGATATGCTCAGGAGTGTCGAAATCAGGTTCTCCGATCTCAAGGTGGACGATGTGCCGGCCTTGAGCCTCAAGCTCACGTGCCCGCGCTAGCGTCAGAAATGCGGTTTCGGTACCTAGTCGGTCTTGTCGTGATGCTAATGACTTGGGCAATTTGAGCCAACCCTGATCCGCTATAGAGTCGATGTTTTCCGAATGCGTTATGCAGGGTTCGACCCCAGCAGACGCACTAATCTAGCATACCCCAAACGCCGTGAACGCTCCTGACATGTCAATGGACTACGTCCGATGGGCCGAACGTTACGACATCTTCTACGAAACGGCGCCACCGGGGGAAAAGGAGTTTTACCTCAACGAGATTCGACGGATCGACGGCTCCGTCCTTGAATTGGGCGTCGGCACCGGTCGCATCGCCATCCCTGCGGCGGCGATGGGATGCGACATCACTGGCGTCGATTTGAATCGGCCGATGCTCGATCGCGCCCGCGAAAAATCGGCCGCGGCTCCACTCGCGGGTAATCTGACGCTTATCGAAGGCGACATCGCCGAGTTGGACCTGCCGAAACGCGATTTCGACTTGGTCATCATTCCGGCGAACACCCTCGCGCTGATAACCGAAAAAGAGCGTCAACTGGAGTCATTGAGGCGATGCGCGGCACACATGGCGGCCGATGCTGCCCTGATTTTCAACATCTTCAACCCGTCACCTGACCTGATTCACGACGCGTCGAGTGAAAAGTTCCTGCTGGGCGTTGTAGAGCACCCTGGAACGGGTCATCGGAGCGTACTGACTGGTGTCAACCGATTCGACGTCGAGGCACAAATCAACCGTTGCACTCAAGCGATCGAAACAATCGACGCGAATGGCGCAGTGGTCGATCGCGAGGAACTCAGCGTCGTCTTCAGGTACCTGCACCATGAGGAAGTCTGCGAAATGTTGCACCAGGCGGGTCTGCGCGTCATTGAGGTATACGGCGATTTCGACGGGACACCACTTAATGATGACAGCGAGGAGATGATCTATCGCTGCCGCTTGGCTTGAACGCTTTCGGATAATTCACGTCGAAGTTGCCCAACGGAGCACACACGCCGTGAGAAAAACTATCACTCTGTCCTGATGCGATCACCGAGAGGTTTCAATCATCCTCAGTCTGCGAAGGTGGCGGAGGTAGGTCGTTTTCGTTCAATCCCGAATCGGTGAGACTCCGGTACCAACGCTCCCACATCTCATTGGTTTCCTTTTTCCCTTCAGCGATACCTTGGGCTTGTCCTTCAGCGATACCTTCAGCTTTCCCCTGGGCGTAACGCTCTCTCAGATATTTCTCGGCGTAGATCACAATGGCCACACTTCGGTTAAAGATGCTTTCGATTTGCCAATTACCCCGGTGGCGCCAGACACGTTGGGAGATTTACTCTCGCGCCGCTTTCCGCCGCGAATGCGACGACGGTTAATCATCCTCAGTCTCCAAAGGTGGCGGAGGCAGGTCGTTTTCGCTCAAACCCGCTTCAGTGAGAGTCCGGTACCAACGCTCCCACGCCTCATTTGTTGCCTTCTTCCCTTCGGCTATACCCTTGGCTTTCCCTTCGGCTATACCCTTGGCTTTCCCTTCGGCTATACCTTTGGCTTTCCCTTCGGCTATACCTTTGGCTTTTCCTTCGGCTATACCCTCGGCTTTTCCTTCGGCGTAACGCTTTCTCAGAAACTTTTCGGCGTAGATCACGATGCCCTCCACCAGAATCATACTCGTGCCGGCCGATGTAACCATGATAGCCGCCATCCCCGTGCCGACGGCGAGGATGGCGTCAAAAACGTTCGATTCGGTGCCACAGCATGACGTGCGCCAGGTCATCAGAGACGCCCAAGCCAAAACTTGCAACACGAACAGCCATAGGTACGTGCCTTCCCATCCATCTGGAATCGTCCAGATGGAACTGCGATCATGTGCACCTTGCTCCGATGTATCGCGGATGGTAGTCAACTGGAACCGCTTCTCTCGTCGAATGCATTATTGAGCGAACGTTCGTTCATTAAAGAACTATACAGCAAATTACTGCACTATGCAACTACGGTATCATGAAACGCGCACATCCCGATCGATTGCCCTTCGAGATTGTGCTGATGTTGTTGCATGCAACGACGAATCAACGATCATCCGCGCAAGGTGGACATCGTACGCATGCCGTTGATCGCCGTGTATTGAGCTAGCAACGCGAACGCGTCGCGGGTGGATCAACTGTTCGTCAATCCCGACGACGAGAAGCGTAGTGCGGGAATTCGCTACTGAACCGGCGGTGGTGCGGGTGGCGGCGGCGTGGCTTCGACACCGGGCGCGCGTTCCTCGATGAACTCCAACCACTCTTCGGATCGTTCGATGATCTCCGGCAATTTCGGATCTTTTGACAGCGAAATCGCCTCTTCGAGATCGTGCTTGGCTTCTGCGTATTGACCGGCGCGCAAGAGAAGGACTGCGCGGTCGAGGAAATACGATGCTTTCGCTGGTTGGAGCTCAATGGCATAGCTGAAATCCGCGTAAGCCGCCGTACCATCGAGCAGTACGTCGCGGTGGTATCGTCCTCGCCACCAGTAGACGCCACCATCCTCGGGCGCCAACCGGATCGCGGTCCTGAAATGCTCGGATGCCGCGTCGTAATCGTTCTCCGCTGCGCGCACCCTTCCAAGTACCAAGTGCGCGTTGACCAATTCATCATCCAACTCGAGGGCCCGCAGCGAATCACGTTTAGCACCGGCAATGTCGCCCATCGAGACGCGTACCATCGCCCGTTGTCCGTATATCGAGCCAACCTTCGGGCGCAACGATACCGCGCGGTCGTAATCGACTAAAGCGTCGTCTAAATCGCCCTGCATCATCCGCGCCTGTCCGCGGCCGGCCCAGGCCCGTGCAAACATCGGCTCGATCTCGACGATCGTCGCAAATCTCCGTTCCGCATCCTTGAACTCGCCACGATCCAGCGTCCGATGCGCCGCGGCGTACATGCTGACGGTTTCTCGGGTGGCCGGCGTCGGCACCATCGTTGGCGTTGCGGTCGGGGTTGATGTCGGTGTCGATTCGGGAATCGTGGTTGGCGTCGCGATAGGAGCCAGCATCACCTCCGGCGTGGGAGTAGGAGGTACCGGCGTCGGCGTGGGCTCCGGCGCCTGACACGCCGCTAAAGCGATGCTGACAACCATCGCGGTCAGCATCGTTGCGACGACCAGAGTTCGAGAGTTGATCTTGCTAGACATCACTGAATCTAGGATACGAACCGGTGAACGATTGAGTTTCCCAGTTTGATCATTTGCCGTAACCTCCGCGTCTAGCGCACGGGACCTTCCGCCAATGCCGAAACCAACATCTCAACCGCGAGCCGGCGGTCGGCGCGACCGGTCTTGACGCTGATATCGATGTCAAGCATCCGCATGTGCATGTTATGCAGGCGCGTAGAGCCCACCCTCGACGCTTGGCGGCAAGTCTTGTCGACGAGCCACGGCATATTGATCCTTAAACGCTGAGCAACCTCCGCGGGGCGGGCGCGCCGTTCGAGCATATGCGCGGCGATGATCAAGGATCGAACCTGCCTCGCCAGCAAAGCGAAGATGCCTTCAATCGACTGGCCGTTCGCCAACAGATTTTCGACGCCGCTGACGGCGTGATTGTGTCGGCCTTCGATGATCGCGTCCATCACGTTGAAGATTCGCTCTTCACTGACATCAGCCACCATCAGATCGATGTCGTTCCGTTGCAACGTTTTTCCGTCTGCGTAGATCGCCAGCTTCTGAATCTCGCTGTCGAGCCGCCGCGTGTCGTCTCCGCCAATATCGTTGAATCGACTGATGGCGGTTTGGGAAACACTCACGCCGTGGAAGTCGAAGCGTTGGCGCAGCCAATCCATCCGCTCCCGTCTGCTCGGTACCCGATGCTCCTCAACTTCCGCCAACGCGGAGAGGGTCTTGAGGGCTTTTGAGGTCATGCGCAGCGAGACGTTCTCGACAAATATCAACTCGTTGGTGATCTGCATCGCTTCGTTTGCGATTCGCTCGCCAAAAGATTCCCAGTCTGGTTTAACCCGTTCGCCTCGCGTTTCTATCGGTTTCAACATCCCTTTGACGATGATGGCGCGGCGGTCCGTCAGAAACGGCGATATGCGCGCCGCGGCGAATACCTCCGCCATGCGGACATTCGGAGCCTCAAACGTCGTTATGTTCGGGGCGCGCAATTCTGGCGGACCCAACGCTTCGAGGCGGGCGGCTACCGAGTTGGCGATGCTGAACTCATCGTCACCATGTATCAACCGGATCATGATCATTCCAGATTAAACGAACACCGCTGACCGTCGTCGAACTGTTTGCGATCGTTGATTTCTATAATCGAAAGTTGCGCCGTCCCCGTGATCTCATCTCGTTATCCGCATGTCAACTGCAATCATCGGGCTTGCCGCCTCCGGCAAGACGACGATATTCAACGCCCTTACGCGATCGGCAGCCGACAAGGGGCAGTACGGCGCCATAAAGTCCGTCAATATCGGCGTCGGCGCGAAACCGGATGTCCGCCTGGACTTCATCGACGCAGCATTCGAGGCGCGGCGCAAGGTACGTGCCGAGATGACGTTCTGGGATATGCCTGTCGATTACGCCTCAGGTTCCGTTCTCACTCGCGAAACGGTCAACTCGTTGCAGAAAGCAAAAGCCCTCTTGGTTGTGGTTAGAGCGTTCGACGACTCGTCGGTACCGCATCCCGACGGTTCGGTAGACTGGTTACGCGATCTCGAAAAAATGCTGTTCGAGATCCTTTTCGCCGATATCGCGCTCTTGGACCGGCGAGTTGAACGGATCGAATCAGGCATCAAAGCGCTGAAATCCTCCGAACGGGCTCAAGCGATGTCGAACATCGACGCGCTGAAGCGCGTCCAGGCCCGGCTCGAAGACGGAGCAAGGGTGCGTACTCAATCACTCGACGAGGCGGAGAATCGAGCAATCTCCGGCTCTTTCATCCTCAGCAAATTGCCTTTGGTCATCGCCGTCAACAAAGGCGAGGACGACATAGTCACCGAGCCGCGTGAGTTCGCATCGCGAGCCGCGCAAACCCTCGGCTCGGACGCAATTGACGGGGAAACTCGGATTGTGCCGATATCCGGTTCAATCGAAGAGGAATTGCGAAGTTTGGATGACGCCGAAGCCAATGAGCTGCGTACGGAACTGGGAATCGAACTCGACGCCAGCGAATCGCTGATGGACGCATGCCTAGAGTGCTTGCAGACGCAGACTTTCTACACCGCGTCGGATCGCGAGGTGCGGGCTTGGCACTTCCCCAAAGGCGCGAGCGCGCCGAAAGCCGCCGGCGTTGTCCACTCCGATATGGAGCGTGGCTTTATACGCGCCGAGATCGTCGGGTATGACGACTTCGTTCATTGCGGTAGCATGGTAGAGGCGCGCAAACAAGGCGTCTTGAGGCAAGAGGGTCGAAACTACACCTTTCAGGACGGTGATTTGGCGAATTTCCTCTTCTCTGTTTAGACCGTAATCGTTGACCCGCAAAGGATGATCCACTTTACCAAGAAAACTGGTTATCGACTGGACTCAAAATGACAAGAACCATCTACATCGTCCAACTCGCCCAACACATCACTGGTTACGACGACTACGACGAGATTGCGGCGAGATACTGGTCGTCGGTGCGAGACCAACTCGACCGTCAATCCATCGGGTCCGGTTCCATCAAGAGGATATTCGTTGAAACATTCCTTTCGGACGGTGACGACGCGCTCGCGGGGCTCGAACGTGCATTTCCTCAAGCGCACTCGCTGGTTCAACACCTGATATCTCGAGGTGCGTCGTTCGAGGAGTTCGAAGACCCGGCCTTGTTGACAGAACTCGTTGATTGGGCCCGGTGCGCGTCCCAAGAATTGCTCTCCGCCAAGGTTCGCAACGTCGTGAGCTCCGGCCACGCAGAAACGTCGGAACAGCGGCAAGAGCACCTCAAACGGCGTCTGGACGAAGCGATCGGCGACGGCGAAAAAGCGTTGGTTCTTGTGGCCTCGGAAAACTTGCCAATTCCAGACGGCGTCGAACGTTTCATAATTTCGCCCCCAGAACTTGACCAAATGGCGCGCTGGTTCCGCGCCAAGATGGAAGAAGCGCAACGCGAGATGATGCAGCAGGCGCAACGCGAAGCAAGCGAATCATCGACCGCCGGCACCACGGGTTCGCAGTCCGCGTCGAGTGGACTCTGGACTCCGCCGTAGATAATCGCGGGACAGTGAACCTCGCGGCGCACGGCTCCGAATGATGATTGACCTAGCTCGCAAATCCTCGGACGCCACCGAAATCGCTCAATTAGATTCACGCGTTCGCGCGAATGACATTGAACTGATTGCGGTTTACGCACACATTCCGTTCTGTCTGTCCAAGTGCAATTATTGCGATTTCAACACGTACGAGGGCATCGAATCACTGATGCCCGCGTTCGTAGACGCTCTCGACAAGGAAATCGACATCTGGGGCCGACGTCTTGGTAGGCGCGAAGTGTCGTCAGTGTTTTTCGGTGGAGGGACGCCTTCCTACTTGCCGTCGGAGTCGATTTCCGGGTTGCTTGCTCAGATTCGGACCTCCTACTCTGTGCAAGATGATGCCGAAATCACGTTGGAAGCCAATCCCGACGATATCGATGAAGCAAAGGCGCAAGACTGGCTCGCGGCCGGCCTCAATCGCATCAGCATCGGGGTTCAAGCGTTCAACGACCAGATACTAGCCTCTCTGTCGCGACGACACTCGTCCGATGGAGCAAGCAACGCCGTCAATAAGGCTCGGGGTGCGGGTTTCGACAACGTCAACATTGATCTGATGTTTGGGTTGCCGTCGCAGACCATCACCGATTGGACGGAAACTCTGAATCGAGCGTTGGAGTTGGACACCGAACATCTCTCGCTGTACGGATTGCAAGTTGAACCCGGGACGCCGTTGCACCGCGATGTGGGCATCGGCGCGGTCCCGACGCCAGACGACGACTTGGCGGCTGACATGTACGAAATTGCGATGGACACGTTGAGCCGCGCCGGTTACGATCACTACGAGATTTCGAACTGGTCCAAATCCGGTTTCAGATCGCAACACAACCTTACATATTGGCGCAATCTGCCGTACCTCGGCGTCGGACCGGGGGCACATTCATCGCTCGCGGGCGTGCGGTTTGCCAACATGAAATCGCCTCGCCGGTATGTTGATACCGTGGAAACTGCTTGGCAGTCGGTGGGACCTTTCGGCGATGAGGTTTCAACAGGCGAGATTGCCATCGACTTTGTTGAGGAAACTGCGCCGCTCACAGCTATGTCGGAGACGATGATGCTTGGGTTGAGGTTAGCCGACGGGGTCTCGAAAGCCGAGTTTGAGAGCCGTTTCAGCCAAACCATGGAAAGCGTTTACGGTTGTGAAGTCGAATTCCTGACGCGAGCAGGGTTGCTCCAAGACGATGGGGAACGGATTTCACTGACTCGCCGCGGCAAACTACTCGGCAACACCGTTTTCGAGCGGTTCGTACTGATTGATGGAGATTGACATGAGCTCCGACGCACCCGACGATTACGCCGACACCAATCTTGACGTCGATTTCCCTGAGTTCCTCAGTGAAGCGGTTGAAATCTGGGATGAGATTTCAGGGTGGTGGGACGACACCATTGGCGATGGGAATACGGCGCAAGACTACCTGATCGAGCCTACGCAGGAGCGGTTGTTGGAGTTGCGTCGCGGCGAGCGAGTACTCGATATCGCCTGCGGTGCCGGTCGATTCACCCGTCGTATGGCGGACGGTGGAGCAATCATCACCGCGGTCGACCATTCGAAGAGTTTCATCAGGCGTGCGCGCTCACGATCGAGGAATCACGGCGGCAAAATCGATTACAAAGTCGTCAATGCCGCTGATGCCGACGCTCTCGCGAATCTCGCAGAAACTCCGTTCGACGCGGCGGTTTGCACGATGGGATTGATGGACATGGCGGTGATTTCACCGTTGGCGAAGGCATTGCCGCAATTGCTCAAACCGGGCGGGCGATTCGTTTTCAGCGTTCTTCATCCCGCGTTCAATTCTGACGGCACGCGCAACACGCTCGAGCGCGAGTTCACCGCCGACGGCGTCAAGGAGCGATTCGCAGTTTGGGTGCCGGAGTATCTGAAAACCCGCGCCTATCTAAGCATCGGGATCGATGGACAGCCTAGACCGCATCGGTATTTCCATCGACCGATCCACCAACTCCTCAAGGTCTTCCTGGATTCGGGTTTCGTTCTCACTGCATTTGAAGAGCCACGTTTTCCCAACGAGGCATATTCGGAAGCGAAATCGCCACTTTCGGGCGTATTTTGGCAGGAGTTTCCCCTCGTGCTCGTAGTGCGTCTGAACCTGCCCGCTTGAACCGGGACGATAACATTCCTTTGGATTGCCGACCGGTTCGTGAACGATTCTCGGATTCGTTCGATAATCCATAGTTGTCGACAATCCGATCAGTTACAAATCAAGCACCATGTTCGTCGCCGGTACCGCCGGTCACGTAGACCACGGCAAATCTACCCTTATCGAGAAACTCACGGGTATTGACCCGGATCGTCTGCGCGCCGAAAAAGCACGCGGCATGACCATCGAACTCGGATTCGCATGGCTTGAACTTGATGACGGCAACGAAATCAGCATCGTTGACGTGCCGGGACACGAACGCTTTGTGAAAACGATGCTGATGGGCGCTGGCGGTTTCGATCTCGCTTTACTCGTCGTCGCCGGCGATGAAGGCCCAATGCCGCAGACCCGCGAGCATTTGGCGATCCTCGATCTTCTTGAGGTCAACAACGGCATCATCGTCATCACCAAGTCCGACATCGCCGACCCTGAGTTCGTCGAACTGGTTGAGATTGAAGTCTCGGACATGTTGGAAGGCACTTCACTAGAAGGGTCGCCGTCCATCGCGGTGTCCGCCGAGACTGGCAATGGTATGGATCAATTGCGTACCTTGATTGCCGAGATGGTTTCCCAACTGCCACCTAGAGCTAATACTCAACGTCCGCGGCTGTTTATCGATCGCGCTTTCAGTGTCGCCGGCTTTGGCGCTGTCGTCACGGGCACGCTTGAAGGGGGCGAGATCAAGGTTGGTGATGAAGTGGCTATACTCCCATCGGGTGAAACTGCCCGCGTGCGCGGACTGCAGAGCCACAACTCGCAAATCGACGTTGCCGTGCCCGGGACGCGCGTCGCCGCGAGTTTGAGCGGAGTTTCGCACTCCGAGATCGCTCGGGGTGAAGCGTTGGTCAGGCGCGGGCAGTTCCGGTCGACGATCGTATTCGACGCGTCGTTGCGCGCCATCGCCGACGCCAAACGTCCGGTAACTCACAATCACCACGTCACGGTCTATGGCGGCACTTGGGAAGAACCCGCGACAGTACGGCTTTTGGATCGAGACGATCTCAACGCGGGCGAATCGGGGTGGGCGCAAATCAAAATGGCGAGTCCGCGACCAGTCATCAAGGGTGATCGCTTTGTGCTGCGCGACAGCAACGATACGTTGTGCGGAGGTGTCGCACTGATCGTAGATGCGCCCCGCCGACGGCGAAATGACCCGGATTTGATCCAGCGTTTGAGCGTCCTGTCGGAAGGGCGATCAGAAGATGTGGTTCTGCACGTCTTGGACGATTTACGCATCGCATCGCTGGTGCAAACCTCCGACGCCGCCCAAATGCCGCGGACGGAAGTCGAAATCGACATCGCGGCGTTGCTGGATTCCAATCGGTTGGTGAAGCTCGTGAACGGGAACAACCCACTGTATGCAACGGTTGAACGCCACCAAGCGTTGCTGAAAGATTCGCGGGAAGCACTGACTGAGTACCACACACACTATCCCCTGCGAATGGGAATGCCCCGTGAGGAACTGCGAAATCGTTTGAAACTCTCCAGCACCGGATTCGACGCTCTGATGGATGGTTTCGTCGTATCTGCTGACGTCTCGCAGAGCGGCACCGCGTTAAGACTGCCGGATCACGAGGTACGTTTCTCAGCTGATGAGCAACGTGAAGCAGACCGATATTTGAGTGTTTTGCGAGAGCATCGATATTCACCACCGGCATGGAACAAGATCGACCCTGAGCTGCTAGGTGCGCTCGCGGATCGGCGCGACGTGGTCAGTGCCGGCCCCGATGTCATTTTCGCCGCCGAAATCTACGACGAGATGCGCCAAGCCGTCGTCAGACACTGTCAGTCCAACCGAGAAGTTACTATCAACGACGTGCGCGATCTGCTCGGTACCAGCCGGAAATACTCGCTCGCGCTACTTGAACAGCTCGACCGTGAAGGCGTTACGATGCGCGTCGGGGATGCGAGGATGCTCCGTTGAAGTCGACCGACCGCAAACTGACCCTAACCTTGCATGCCCCGCCGTTCAAGGTGTCTAACCTATCCTCGCTGTTCCGATCGTTACAGGCGGCGGTTCGCGAGACTGCTGCCGCTGGCGAACCAATCGACAACCTGTTTTCTAACCAAAACGGCCCGTTCCTCGTGACTGAAGTCTCTAACGGAACGAGCGGCGATTTGACGCTTGCGATGTGGTTCGCCGACCGCGAAAACATCCCGCTTGATGAACGTACCGACGAAACGTTTGCGCGCACCATATCCGAGCTAGAGCGTGCGATCTTGCGTGGTTCGCAACATACCTTTTGGGGCACGCCAGCGTATCATTCTGAAATTCACGAAGAAGATTCTCGGATGTTGCGGTTCATCGCCGTGCTGCGCGTCTTTCGTCACGCGACTATCGCCTACGGAGAGCGGAGGGTTTTGCTCCGCGACGGACTGTTTGCCTCGGAACGAGAGTAGGAATCCCGCAGGGTTAACCTAGACCCATGCTTTCAACCTCATGCTCGTCGAATCCTAGGAAGTGTCCAACCTCGTGCCACACGGTTGTGCGGACCTCGTCGAATAGGTGCTCCCGGCAATCGACCGATTCCTCAATCGGTCGTTGAAAAATCGTGATCTTTGCCGGCAGCGTTGATACGTGTGAACCACCGTCAGCCAACGAGACGCCTTCCGACAACCCAAACAGCGTATCGCCGGGTTCCAAACCCAGTTCGGCAAGTTTGTGAGCCGCAGGTTCCTGCTCGACGACGATATCGACGTTCTCGCTCTGCAATCTTTCGTAAAACTCTGGTGCCAACTGCTCCAAAGCGGCGATCACAAAGTTGTCGAACTCTTGAGTAGAGACCCGGTACGCCATCGCGCCGACCCGCATCTTTTAGGCGGATACCTCATCGCGAATCGCTTTTAAGGCGTCAACGTTCGGCTTATCGGGACCGTCCTTCTCGAAACCCGGCACTTCCAAGTAGAACGGCACGTCCGCGAAAGCTGGGTGCGACATGATATTGAAGAAACCGTCTTGACCGATCAAACCTTCGCCTATGTTGTCGTGTCGGTCTACCGAAGAACCACGATCGCGCATCGAATCGTTGGCATGGACTGACCGTAGCAGTCCGAGTCCGATCTCGCGGTCGAATTCGTCCATCGTGGCGTCAAGCCCGTCTTTCGTGGCGACATCATAGCCGGCGGCCCAAACATGTTGTGTGTCCAGACAGGCCGCGACGCGCGGGTGGTCGATCGCCTTGATCAATCGTCCGATTTCCGCGAACTTTGAGCCGATGTGATCACCAGAACCCGCGGATGTCTCAAGCATCAGCAACGCATCGCCGGGCGCGTCATCCAAAACTTGATGCACGCCTTCGACGAACTGGTCGAAAATCGCGTCAAGCCCTGCGCCGCGATGGCTCGCCGGGTGAAACACCAATCCCAACGCGCCTAATCGAACCGTCTGGGCCAGTTCCGCCGCGAGTGAGGTGCGGCTCTTTTCAACGAGCTCCGGATTCGGCGATCCAAGCGCGGTGAGATACTTCGCGTGGACGATGGTGGGACCTAGACCCGATTCCGCCATCTTGGCGTGATAACCGCTAAGCGGCTTATCTTTGATCGCTGGCACTCGCCACATCCGAGGCGAGGCGGCGAATATCTGCATACACTCCGCACCAATATCCAGTGCGCGTCCTACCGCCTTATCAACTCCACCCGAAGTACTTACGTGCGCGCCGATGAGCATTCCGAAACCGTCCGTTCGATCCTTTGACTGGTCCCCAAGTCGGCAACCAGTTACCGAAAGTTTAACCCGCGCCGAGGACGGATCGGCACCGACGATCAGCCGCTGGTGCGTCGACGCAATCGCGGCACGAAACGAGTGAATCGGCGCAACGCACCATCATCCCACGAAACCAGTACCTGCGCGGCGATGAACACCGATGAATACGTTCCGACGATCACGCCCAACAGCAATACGATCAAAAAATCGCGCAGGCTCTGACCGCCGAAGAGCAACATCGCCATGATTACCGTAGCGGTGGTGATGCTCGTGCCGAGCGAACGGATAATCGACTCGCGGATCGACGAGTTCACCGTAATCCGGAAATCGCGGGATGGCACCAGCAAAACGTTCTCTCGCACTCGGTCGAAGATCACGATCGTGTCGTTCACCGAATAACCGATGACGGTGAGAATACCGACAATGAAGATTGCGTTTACCTGCGCGTTGAACAGCGCGCCCAAGAGCGCGAAGACGCCGAGCACGATCAGCACGTCATGGAGCAGGGCGATTACCGCGGAGACTGCGTAACGGTATGAGCCTGGCACCGATCGGAACGCGTACATGATGTAGAGCATCACGAACAATGCCGCCACTGCAACCGCGATGATTGCGTTGCGAACCGTTCCTTCCGCTACCGAGGATCCGACGGTGACCGTCTCGAGGGTCGTCGGTTCATCGCCGGTGAGTTTAGTTAACTCGGCGTCAACGACGTTCTTGCCCTCGTTGCCCAGATCGTTCGTACGGACAAAGTATTGTCCTTCGCCGAGAGCTTGGACTATCGCCTCAGGATGACCGCTCGCAACCAACGCGTCATTGACCGCGTCGGTCCCGGGATCGGTGCTACCAAAATCGTAGGTCGTGCTGGTGCCGGAGACGAAATCGATGCCGAGATTCAAGCCCGGCGCGAACAGCAACACTAACGACAATACGGCGAGCACACCGGATATCGGCAGGAATATCTTGCGCAGTGCTACGAAATCCATGTTTCTACTTTCAATCGGTTCAGGATTGAACCTCTGGATCGGCGACCGGCACAAACACGTTGGACAGGTTACCGATTCCGGTGCGTGCGATGAGCCTCAACATGAGCCGGCTGGCGAAGAACGCGGTGAACATGCTCAGCAACACGCCAATTCCCAGAGTCAGCGCGAAACCTTGCATGATGCTCGTGCTGAAACGGTCTCCGAACCAGAAGAGCACTACCGCAGTTATCACCGTCGAGATGTTGCCGTCCCGGATCGATGGCCAGGCGCGGTCAAAACCGGTGTTCAATGCCGAAAGCAGGTCTCGCCCAGCGCGCAACTCTTCTTTGGTGCGTTCCGCGATCAGCACGTTCGCGTCCACCGCGAAACCAAGCGACAAGATTATCGCCGCCGCGCCCGAAAGCGTCATTGTGACGGGCACGAGTTTGAAGATCGCCAACAGCATGATGGTGTAGGAAGCCAAAGAGATGCTCGCGACGATTCCGGGTACCTTGTAGTACGAGATCATGAAAATGATGAGCAGCACGAGGCCGATGCCGCCGGCGACGAGGCTCCGGCGCAGCGAG
Source organism: Dehalococcoidia bacterium (assembly GCA_963662485.1). GTDB lineage: Bacteria > Chloroflexota > Dehalococcoidia > Lucifugimonadales > Lucifugimonadaceae > Bin127. Next base: position 2,099,732 of record OY759581.1, read on the forward strand.
TCGGCTCCCAAGATTGCGTCAACGGTGCGTTCTTCGGTCAGATCCAACTCGGCAGGCAATGCACCAGATCGTAGCTGAATCGCCAACGTGCGAACCCGTTCCGTCGTGAAATCACCACCTGAAATGATGGCGCGCCCGTCTGCGATACCCTGACCGCCTTGGGTGTTGACCGTCGGGGCTACCAACTCGACGTTGTCTAGATAGATCGCCAACACGTCGCGGTTTCGAGCCACCCGGCCCGTAACCTCAAAGAACGCGTCCCTGCCCGACTCGTTGAAGACGATGGTGACGACCGGTTGCGGTGGCGTGCCTTCGATGGACGGGAAGGCATCATCCAAATCATCGGCGGATATGCTGGTCGCCTGCTCCGTGAAATAGAGCGGTGACGAGCACCGGAGCAGTAGCCATTCGGTTTCCGACAGTCCATCGGGCGGCCACTCTTCGGTTGGAACCTCAGACGGCGGGACGATCGGTCCACATTTACGCTCTCGGAACTCAAGCTGAGCCGTCGATCCGATCAGCGCTTTCGCCTCTTGCACGCCTCCGGAAACTGTCCACTGCGTGATCCGACCTGGTGTCCGTAACGTCGCGAAATTTCCGACATCGGCAAGCTGGCGTGTCAGGTTTTCTGTGTCCGAAGGTTGGATGTTGCCTTCGTCGTCGAATGCCCGGTCTTTCAGCTGGCCTGTGAACTCAGCCTCGAAATAGACGGCGTCAACTTGTTGGAAATTGCCCGTCTCATCAGTCAGGAAAAGTATCGTGTCGGTACCGTCGCTCACGACAACATCGGTAAACCCGGCGGCTTCGAACGCCGCTTGAACTGCCTCGGTGGTCGGGCCCACGCGTACCGGATCCGGCAACGGAATCTGATCATCTCCGCCTGCATTATCTGCGGACGATGTATCTTCCGTATCGCTAGCCTGATCGGATTCAGTCCCAATGCTGGTCGTCGCATCGATCTCGGGGACAGTTATCTCGTACTCAAACGTTGCCCGTATCGTCGTCGGGTACTTCTTTTGGAACTGCGTCCGCCATGCCTCCGCCTCAGAACCGTCGAAATCGTCAAAGGTGACGATCATTGACCCGTCTTCGTTGGAAAACACCTCGACCCCGTTTTTCGCGAGATCGGACTCGAAGAACGATTTGACATCGTCGGCTGTCGTCTCACCGCCGTCGATGAAGAGATTCAGCGAAGATTCGCTCTGTCCGGGCAGTTGGATCAGGATTCGGTCAGGCGGGTTGCCGAGAACTTGGACCGTCGGTTCGCTGACGCCAAACGCGTTGACACGACGCTCAATGATGGTGCGTATCGCCTCGACGTCCTCTGCGGGCGGCGGTGAGCCGTCATCGGTGACGATGTCGTAGATCAGGTGCGTTCCACCCTGCAGGTCAAGACCGAGGTTCAATCCGAGGAATGAGTCGTCGCTGCCGCGATCAAACTCAAAATTGACGACGCTGAAGTTGATGCGCGGTATGGCGATCACGACTGCGCCGATGATGACCAGCGCCGCCACGAAGATTAAGCCTCTTAGGTCGCGAACCACTTGATATCAACCGAAATAGCGCATACCCAGACGCGCGAGCGCATCGGATTGCGCTATGCCGTCGTCTTGTGGTTCGCTGTCCACAGTGAAGCTTGTCTGTCCGTCGTCTCGCCGTTGACTTTTCGTCGGGCGTTAATCACAAAAACGACTTCGAAACAACGCGGTGATTCGAAGCCTCAAACATCAAATTATAGCATCGCGGTTTTTCGTCATTCCGCTTCGCTAGTTCGTTGCAAATCTTCGACGCTCTCTGTGCCCGTCGGCTTGGCTCGATCCTCAAGGTCGTAAGCGAGTTCGGACATCGAATGATCCGGCGTGACTTCGCTCAGTTTTGCTTTGGCGACCAACAACTCGGATTCTTTGGACGTGTCTTCGACATGCTCTTCATCGCCGCCATGATCGTGGCTCTCGCCATCGTGATGATGCGCCTTAACGTTGTAGGTCACATCGTGCAAGTGCGTTTCACCTTCCTCGGGTTCTTCACCAATATCGCGGAGACGCTCGTGTTCGAGAAGGTGGTCCATGAACATGATGCCGTTGAGATGGTCGATCTCGTGTTCCAGTGCCTGCGCCAACAGTTCGTCCGTCGTGATGCGCCACTTGGAACCGTTCAAGTCGAGAGCGCGGGCGGTTACGCTGACCGACCGCGTTACCAGTCCGATCTTGCCTGGCATCGATAAACAGCCCTCATCGATCTCGCGCTGCCCTTCCTGACGGATGATTTCAGGATTCACTAACCAGTAAGGCTCTTCCTCTGGCAGGTGCAACGCGATTACGCGCTTGAGGACGCCGATTTGGTTCGCCGCAAGGCCGACGCCGTCGGCATCCAACAATGTCTCGACCATGTCCGCCGCTAGCTTGCGGATATCGTCGTTGACGCGTTTCACCTTTCGACACTTCTTGCGAAGTATCGGGTCGGGGAAGATTCTGATTTCGCGGACCGCCATATCGTCTAGCCGATTCTATCTTTCGACGTTTAGATCATCTCGATCGGGTCAACGTCAACTGTCCATCCGCGGCCTAACGGCACCCAATCCAAAACCTGCGGCGGGTTCACGCCTTTCAGGAGCAGTTGCCAACGGTAACGTCCCTTCAATCGCGCAGGGTAGGCGGGTGATGGGCCTGCAACCTCAACCGAAATCTTGGGATTGGTCTGCAGATACTCTTCGATACGGCGCCTTACACTTCTAGCCTCCATTTGCGAATCATCGTTCTCAGACGCCGAGTACATCAGACGGACATAATGCGCGAACGGCGGCAGACTGTATTGCCGTCGCTTTTCGATCTCTATCGCGTAAAACTGCTCGTAGTCTTGGCGCGCCGCCGCGACGATGGCGTAGTGTTCGGGTTGAAATGTCTGGATGATCGCCAAGCCGGGGGTATCCGCTCGGCCAGCACGGCCGGTTACTTGTGCCAAGAGCTGAAAAGTGCGTTCGACGGATCGAAAGCTCGGAATCGCCAATCCGATATCGGCCGACACCACACCCACCAACGAAACCGCGGGAATATCGAGACCTTTGGCGACCATCTGTGTACCGATGAGGATGTGGTTGCCTTTGTCCTGAAACTCGTCGAGAAGCTTGGTATGCTCGGCGGCGTTTCGCGCCGTATCTGAATCCCAACGCAATACTGGTGTTTCTGGGAAAAACTTGCGGACCGCTTCTTCGACTCCCTCGGTGCCAGTCGCGCGCCGCGCGATGCCATTTCCGCCGCATTCACGACACCCTCGTTCCACCCCAACCGAATAGCTACAGTAATGGCACAGAAGCCGGTTGCTGGCACCACGTCGTGGATTGCGGTGCAGCGTCAACGGCGTCTGACAGTTGGGGCAGCTGCGAATCGTGCCGCACGACATGCATTGAACGAACGACGCGCTCCCTCGCCGATTGATGAAGAGGATCGATTTCCCGCCACCATCGACGTTGTCCCGCAGCGCATCGAGCAATGGTCGGCTCAACATCTCGCGGTGTGCGTCATACAACTCCAATCTCATGTCCACGATCTTGGCCGCGGCGAAACCTGCGCCACTATTAGACGCGGCATCCGTGGCGTCTTTGACTGGGACTGCTTGGTTGATGCGCTGGCTCAACGTCAACCGCCCGATTCCATGACCGTTAACCACTGCACTCGAACGGCGGTACGTCACTAACTCTGGCGTGGCACTGCCTAAAATCAACGTCGCGCCGGATTCTCGGCATAACCGTTCGGCAACGTCGCGCGCATGGTAACGCGGGGCGCGGTCGCTCTGTTTGAACGTCCACTCGTGCTCTTCGTCGATGACTACTAGCCCCAAGTCATCGACGGGCGCGAAAATGCTTGATCTTGAACCGATTACCACTTTGTAATCGCCGTTCTTGATCCGGTGCCACTGGTCGAACCTTTGACCCAGAGTCAGGCCGGAGTGTTGCAACGCGATCTGTCCCGGAAAACGGCTCGCGAATCGTTGCAGCGTTTGAGGCGTCATCGCAATTTCTGGCACCATCACGATCGCACGTCGTCCGACCTCGATGCACCGTTCTGCCGCGCGCAAGTAGACCTCCGTCTTGCCGCTCCCAGTTACGCCAAACAGGAGGAATTTACGGTTCTGTTCATCCGCTGAATCGCTTTGAATGCTTTGCGAAATCGACTCGACAGCGGACTGCTGTTCAGGAGTTAAGTCATGGATAATCGTGTCTTGCACCGAATAATCGGCTAGCGGATCGCGATCGACACGGACGCGTTCGATCTTTACGTTCCCATCGTCGATAACTGCCTTGACGATGTGCGGCCCGAAAATGCGCGACAATTCGGCTCGTGGAACCGGTTCATTGGCGGCCGCAAGATGGTGGATTAACTCAGACCTGCGGTGGGTGTGGCGCTTTGTGTAATCGGCTACGATTTCAGCCACGCTCTGACCATCATCGACAAGTACGATATGCGACTTGAAGATCGCGTTCGCCCCTGGACGGTTCCAAATCGATTCTTCTATCACTACGCCGTCCCGAACTAGTGCATTCAGATAACGCTCTCTCGGCCTCCCGATCTTTCGCACCAGGCGATCTCTGCGCACGCGACGATTGGGCGGGAGTTCCGCAAGCACGCTTGCCCGTTCGGTCGGGTCCGATGACCCGGAGAGCAACACGACGGGTTCCTGAGCGTCTGGGTTTTTGGAAACCCAGATATGGAGTTGCCGATTCGCACCTGGTGGTAGCATCGCGACACATGCCCGAAAGATGTTGGTGCGGTAGTAATCCGCGATCCACTCCGCGACGCGTAGCAGGTGCTCGGAGATGAACGGACCGTCCGGCACGACGCTGTCGATCGGACGGACGTTTTCAGTCTCGGTCGAATCCGAAACCGAAAGGGCTATCGCTTGGATCGGTCGATATCCGAACGGTACCCACAAAAGATCGCCCGGCACAACGGAAAGGTTTGACGGTACCGAGTAGGTGTATCTCCGCAGACGATCCTTGTCTGAGAAGTCAACTGCGACATCGACATACATGCTTCATCGCGCCCAGTTCCGCGCGGAAGGGTAAGGATACGATCCGCGACGCGCCAAGAACGATCTAGGCGAAGCGGCAGAGTTCGGTGTTGCCGACGAACCGATTATCGCTAACGGTGCCGAAAGCACGAGCGCGAACTCAGCGTCGCTCCTTGATGCGCGCGTGCCGTCCCGTGAGACCGCGCAGGTAGTAGAGCCTTGATCGGCGGACCTTGCCGCGCCTCGTTACCTTGACCGATTCGAGCGTCGGGCTGTGATATGGGATGATTCGCTCAACGCCGATGCCGTACGACACTCGCCGAACTTTGAACGTGGTACCCGGATTCGGGATCTTGTCCTCGCGATAACGACCCGCGATCACGTTGCCTTGGAATGCCTGCACGCGCGTGCGGTCGCCTTCACGGATGACCATGTTGACGGTGACCGTATCGCCGGGCTGGAACTCATCGATCTGGGCGGTCGGCTTGCTCTTCAGCATCTCAGTCGGATTCATGGCGTAACGATTCCTGCGGCGAACATGGTGTTTGTGGCGATCAATCGGCGCGTAACCCGTCGGCTTGGTCCGCCACGGGTTTCGGCACTTGCGCCAAACACCTAAGTATATTTCAGCGGGGATGATCGAGTTACGGACGGGCTGCCGCCTTACGACTCTCGATCCAATTCCTCGCCGCGCTGGTACGCGGCAAGGACCGCGTCGATAGATGCGTTTCGGAATCCGGCAACCTCTAGCGCGTGCAACGCGGCGGCGGTGGTGCCGCCCGGTGAGGTTACTAGGTTGCGGAGTTCGGCGGGGTGTTTGCCCGTCTCTTTCGCCAAAGCGGCACTGCCTAGCACCATTTGGATCGCCAAATCTCGCGCGTCGGAGTTGGTCATGCCGAGTTGCACGGCGCCATCGATCAAGGCTTCGATGAACACGAACACGTAGGCTGGGCCGCTCGCGCTCAGCGCAGTCGCGATGTCGACTAGCTTTTCGTCATCGAAATAGACCTGTTCTCCGAACGATTCGAGCATTTCGCCAGCGAAGTCGCGCATTTCAGCCGAAACACTCGGCGACGCGGTCCATGCCGTCGCGCCCAGCCCGACTTGAGACGGCGTGTTCGCCATGATGCGGATAACGCGGTCGCATCCGATCTGATCGACGATGGTTTTGGTCTTCACCCCAGCCATGATCGACATGAACGTAATGCGATCAAGCGACGGAACAACGTCGCGGATTTCGTCGGCAACGTCTACGAGTTGCTGAGGTTTGACGGCGAGGACGGCGAGGTCAGCGGCGACTACGGCGTCTACGTTGTTTTTGGCTATTTCGACGCCGTAGGTCTGATCGAGGTAAGAGGCGCGCTCCGCGATCGGCTCGCTCACGGTGATACCCACATCGATAGCCGCTCCGTTCATGCCGGAGATGATGGCTTCCGCCATTACTCCACCACCTATGAATGAGACCTTCAACGCTACCTCTAATCGTGTTTCAGCGCGCTCTAACGCGCCGCTTTAACCGTGAACTCGATTATACGGTTCGAGATTCCAGCTCCTGGACCGGCGACGGTTTGCGAGGTGGGGTTTGAACCGCCTTCTTCTGCACCGCGTTGTATGATTGCGTTTCCCGTAGTACTGGTTCGCGAACCGCGCGCAACTGGCTTGGACTGACCCAAACATCATCGATCGGGCATTTACGCGCGTCGCCGACAGGTCGATACCGATGCCGCAGGTTGTCGTCGAAAACTTGGTCAAACGATTCCGCATCTCAGAACGGGACGCGGGGATATTGGGCGCGATCCGAGGCATCGTGCATCGCCGTTTCCACACTATCGACGCCTTGGACGGGATCAGTTTCGCGATCGAACCCGGCGAGTTGGTCGGCTATATCGGCCCGAACGGCGCCGGTAAATCCACCACCGTCAAGGTGATGTCCGGCATCCTCGTACCGGATGATGGGCAATGCGAAATCCTCGGTCGTGTCCCTTGGAAAAGTCGCATGGACCATGTCCGCGAGATCGGCGTGGTGTTCGGACAGCGAACCCAGCTATGGTGGGACTTGCCGGTCATCGAATCGTTCGATCTTCTACGCGACATCTACCGCATACCGCGCCCGGAATACGTCGCGAACCGCGATGAGTTCATCAGTGTCCTGGACATCGAATCCTGTCTCGATGTTCCGGTTCGTCAATTGAGCCTCGGCCAGCGGATGCGTTGCGACCTCGCCGCCGCGTTGCTCCATTCGCCCCGCATCCTGTTTCTTGACGAACCGACGATCGGACTAGACGCGGTTTCGAAACTCGCGTTCCGCGATTTCATCAAGCGATTCAATCGTGAACGCGGCACCACGGTAATCCTCACCACGCACGACATGGACGACATCGAAGCGATTTGCGCCCGCGTCATCATCATCAACGACGGCAAGATCATATCCGATGGCACGTTGGAGGCACTACGACGCAGTGTCGGCATTGAGCGTCGATTAGTTGTGGAACTAGCCGACGACGGGCATCTCATCGTCCACCCGGCGACCAACATCGCGAGTCGCGAGGGCAACCGCGCGCATATCCACTTCGATCCGGATCGCATTTCCGCCGCTGAGTTGATCGCTCAAGTTACTTCCCAAAACCGCGTACAAGACCTCTTTGTCGAAAATCCGCCGATTGAAGAGACGATCGCGCGCATTTACGAGGGCCGTACGCGTTGATCAGCTACTGGGCAGTCATCAGCGCGCGGTTTCGGAGCCTGCTCCAGTATCGTTCCGCCGCGCTTGCCGGGCTGGTAACGCAGATCGTTTGGGGGATCATCCGAGTGATGGTGTTCCAAGCGTTTTATCGGTCGACAAACGCGGAACAGCCAATCAGCGGAAGCGACGTCGAGACGTACATCTGGCTGGGGCAAGCGTTTCTGGCAGCGTTGCCGTGGAATATCGATACAGACTTGCGGGCGCTGATCCGCTCCGGCGGCATCGGTTACGAACTGGTTAGGCCGGTAAACCTCTATGCGTACTGGTTGAGTCGCGCCCTGTCTTGGCGCACGGCTCCGATGCTGATGCGCGCGATTCCCCTTTTGGCGTTCGCGTTCATATTCATGGGCATGGCGCCACCGGTCTCACTGGAAGCGGCGGCGGCGTTCGCAGTCTCCATGTGCGCGGCGGTCATTTTGAGTGCGGCGATAACGACGTTCCTGAACATCACGATGCTGTGGACGATAACCGGCGACGGTGTCACGCAGGTGACGTTCGGCTTGGTGTTGATCTTTTCAGGGATGTTGGTGCCGCTTCCGCTCTTCCCTGACTGGTCGCAGCCGGTCATCAACGCGATGCCGTTCCGTGGGCTTGTGGATACACCGTACCGCCTCTATCTGGGGCACATTCCGATATCCGAGTTTTCCGGGCATCTCGCGCATCAATTGGCGTGGATCATGGCTTTCGTGATCGCGGGACGCATTGCTATGGCTAAGGCATTGAACCGAGTGGTTGTGCAAGGAGGTTGATGACGATGTTTGACAACCTCTATGTCTATCGGCGATTCCTCGCCGTCTCGGTGCGCGCCCAGATGCAGTACCGAGCTTCGTTCATCATGCGACTGGTCGGTCAGTTGATCATCACCGCTGGAGAGTTCATGGCGATCCTCGTGCTCTTCGACCGGTTCGAATCGTTAATCGGCTGGAACGTCTACCAAGTCGCGTTTTTCTACGGCGTCGTCAACATTTCATTCGCTCTTGCAGACGCCTTGACGACTGGGTTCGACCTGTTCGGCGACATGGTCAAATCGGGCGATTTCGACCGAATTCTGACTCGACCTCGTTCCACCGCGTTGCAGTTAGCTGGACAAGAATTAACCCTGCGGCGCATCGGCAAGTTCGTGCCGGGCTTTGTGGCGCTGATCTGGGCGGCGATGAACCTGGACCTTAACTGGACCGTCGCGAATGTCGGACTTTTGACACTCTCAATCGCAGGCGGCGCATCGCTGTTCTCCGGACTGATCGTCTTGCAGGCGACGCTAGCTTTTTGGACTACCGAGACGCTAGAGATGATGAATACCGTGACCTACGGCGGACGCGAGACCACGCAGTACCCGATCAACATCTACCGCACATGGTTCCGCAACCTTTTCACGTTCGGCATCCCACTCGCAACAGTAAGCTACTTTCCCTCACTCGCCATCATGGGGACGCCAGACCCGCTCGGCACGCCGCTTTGGTTCCAGTACCTCGCACCGCTAATCGGCATCGCATTCCTGTACGCCACGCTCCACATCTGGCGTTTCGGCGTCCGGCACTACCTCTCGACGGGGAGCTGATCCGCCAATCCGGGCAACCGCGCCATTCCTGACACCATTATCGTTCCGCGTACCTTTGTCATCCCGCGTACCGACGTCAACCCGCGTACCGACGTCAACCCGCGCACCGGCGTCAACCCGTGTACCAATGTCAACCCGCGTCCCCCTGTCATTCCGAGCGCAGCGAGGAATCTCTGCGCCGCGGTTAGGGTTGCCGCGTGAGATTCTTCACGTCGCTAAGCTTCGTTCAGATTGACATGGTTGCGTTCTCCGCTGGGTATGACAGGACGGAGTGCATCGGAATCACGCCCGGTTTGGCGACGACGTAATTTGGCTGTTATGCGATGCCGCGCTTGGTGGCGAGGGCGAGGGCGAGTTTTATCGCTTCTACCATGCTGGTAGATTGGGCGAGGTTCTTGCCGGCGATGTCGAACGCGGTGCCATGGTCGACTGAGGTGCGTATGAACGGGATACCGAGATTCACAGAGACCGACTCTTCGAACCCGTGCACCTTGATCGGGATGTGCCCTTGGTCGTGGTACATGACCACTACAACGTCATACATACCGTCGATGGCTTGGTTGAAAACCGAATCAGCGGGATGAGGTCCGGTCGCGTTGATGCCTTCCGAACGTGCGAGTTCGATTGCTGGCGATATCTCTTTGGCTTCGGTATCACCGATCAGTCCATTGTCGCTAGCGTGCGGATTCAATGCCGCGACGGCGACCCGCGGGTTGTCGAAACCCCAACGGCGAAAATGCTCGTCGGTGATGCGAACTGCGGTCAGGATGTTTTCGGTCGTTACGAATACGCAGGCTTCAGGCAGCGATTTGTGGGTGGATAGATGCATACAGCGCAGGATGCCACTCACCAGCATCGTATAGACCGTCGCGCTGTTGGTTAACCGTTTGAAGACTTCCTGATGTCCGAGATCGGACGCGCCCGACATTTGCCACGACTCTTTGTTGACCGGCGCCGTGACCATGGCATCGACGTCACCAGTGAGGCACATCTTCGCGGCGGTCTCAACCCACAAGTGCGATGCACGACCAGATTCGGTGGAATGCTTGCCTTGTGGGAAATCGACATCTGCGTATTCGCCAACGTCCAGCACCGAAATCACGTTGGGATCGTGCGAGGTCTGCGTAACATCATCGATTCCCATAACCGGCAGATCGATCGATGTTTCCACCAGAGCCTGACGAACCGCGCGTTCGGTGCCGACGACGAACATCCGAGCGGAGCCTTTGACCTCCGCGTCGGCAAGTGCTTTCACTACCACCTCCGGCCCGATGCCGGAGGGGTCTCCCAACGTCAGGGCTAGAAGCGGCAAGTTGCTTGTCATCTCATCAGCGGAGTCGAGTCGCTTTGAATCGGTAACTCGGGCGTCAGCACTTGCTGTATCCGCAGGTGTAACACTTCATGCAACCCTCTTCGAACGCCATAACCGGGTCGAAGCATTCAGGGCAAGACTCGTTAGCCAATCGACTGGTTCGTGACTCGACGGTGCTCTCGTTGTTCTGAGTCGCGCCAATGTCTTTGAACTTAGGCGGTTCGAGCAACGCGGTCTGCACCGGGTCCACGCCGGGCGCCAACGTCCCCTTGGGCGGCAACGCGGCATGCTCCAGCAACACTTTGGCAATGGCGTCAGGGACTGAAAGTATCTGCCGACCGCGATCCCACACCGGCGTATCGACGATGTTGATCAGCTGGTCGATCACTTCCGTCGGCGGGACGCCAGACCTCAGTCCCAGTGAGATCATGCGCGAAAGAGCTTCCGCCATCGCGCTATCGTTTCCGCCGGCCTTGCCGTGATGCGTGAACAGCTCGAACGGGTGCCCATCGCTAGTGAACGAGATCGTCACGTAAATCTTGCCTCTGCCGGTTTCGACCTGAACGGTTTTCGACTCCATTACCGGTGGTCGAGGTCGGCGGACTGCGTACGTAGGCGCATCGGCATCGGTTGTCTGGAGGCTCGTTTCGGCTTCCCCATCGGCGTTTTCGCTCGTTCCGGCGGTCAACACCTCTTTCTCGCGGCTGCCGGCACGATAGACCGTGATGCCCTTGCAACGCGTCTCGAAAGCCAGCATGTAGGCTTCTTCCACATCGGACCGAGTCGCCTCGTTGGGGAAGTTGATGGTCTTCGAAATGCCCGCGTCGACGCTCTCTTGGAACGCTGCCTGCATCAACACATGGTCGCTCGGCGAAATATCGGACGAGACGTGGAACAGTTCCTTGACGTCATCAGCGACGCCCTCGCGATCCTGCAACGACTCGCCATCCGCGAGTGCGCTTAACAGTGAATCGCTGTAGAAGCCGCGTTCTTCAGCGACCCGCCCAAAGTTCGCGTCGGCGTAGTTGAGCGTCGTGTCACCGCCGAGGATGTTGTGCTTGCGGTAGGCGAGCGAGAAAAGTGGCTCGATTCCGCTGGAGCATCCGGCGATCATGGATATCGTGCCTGTTGGAGCGACCGTCAACCGGCATGCGTTTCGCATCCGCGGACGCTTGACGCCGTTTTCGTGCCATGCGCCGTAAGGTTCGCGCACCTCAGCCAAATCTTGCGATGCCAAGTCCGCGATGTCTTTGATGTAGCGCATAACGTCGCGTCCGACCGAAACCGCTTCTGGCGAGTCGTACGGGATGCCGAGCGAAACGAGCATGTCGGCAAAGCCCATGACACCCAAACCGATCTTGCGCGTCTGCAGGTTCATATCCCGGATCTCGGGGATCGCGTACTCGTTCACATCGATCGTGTTGTCGAGGAAATGCACCGCCAACCGCACGGTTTCGCCCATCTTGTCCCAGTCGATGCCCGGCAACTTGTTCAGCGTGTGCGCCTGGACGCCAGCGTATTCCGGGCGAAGCAGATCGAGTTGTGAAGGCGATCGTTCGATGACGCCAGTCGCCAACTTGCCGATCACAAAGTTCGCGAGATTGATCGAGCCGAGGTTGCAGGATTCGTACGGCAGGAGCGGCTGCTCGCCACACGGGTTGGTCGCCGTGATCTCGCCGATGTCCAGCACCGGGCTGTCACGGTTCACCTCGTCCAAGAAGATCATGCCCGGCTCGCCATTCAGCCATGCACCATCAATGATCTTCTCGAAAACCTCGCGCGCATTCTTGCGCCCTACCTCAACTTTCGGGCTGTCAGGATCGGCAGGGTTCTCACGGAAGTAAAGCGGATAATCGGTGTTGTCGCGGACCGCATGCATGAATTCGTCGGACGCGCCGACCGAGATGTTGAAATTGTGAATCTCGCCCTCGACGGTCTTGCAGGTGATGAAGTCCATGATGTCAGGGTGGTGCACGTCCATGACCGCCATGTTCGCGCCGTCCCGTTTCCCGCCTTGCGTGACGAGCCGCGATGTGGCGGACAGATAGCGCAATGTCTCGACCGGACCGCACGCCTTGCCGTGCGTCGTCGAGATGGACCATCCTTTGGGCCGCAACTCGGAGAGCGCGAAACCGGTGCCACCGCCGAACTTCTGAACCATCGCCTGATCGTGCGATGCCCGCGTGATGCCTTCCATCGTGTCGGACAGAGGCAACACGAAACACGCTGACAGCGTGCCTTGTCCCGTGCCCGCGTTCATCAACGTCGGCGAGTTCGGCAGGAAATCGAGACTCGCCATCATTCGATAGAAGTGGTTGGCAACGTAATCGACTCGCTCAGTATCGGCTCCGTAGAGGGTGTCGCCGTTCGCGATCGCGTACGCTACCCGTCGGAACATCCCTTGCGGACCTTCGACGATGTTGCCGTTCGTGTCCCGCAAGAGATACCGTTTCTCGAGGATCACCTCGGCATTCTCTGAGATCTCAGCCGGGACGAATCCATCGGCTTGGACATCCAAGGTCCATGTTCCGGTTGCGCTTGTCGCCATGTAAGCCTCCAGTTGCGATGACGTACCTTTCAACGCATCGCTCAATGCGGTCGAACCTTGATCGGCTTCGGCTCAGCTCTGCCGCCGCGATTGGCGTCGCGGGCGTCTAGCCGAGTCGATCAAAAAGTTCGACTGAAGATCAGACTCCGATGGGTCGGCGCCCTCCAAGATGCCGACTTCCGCCGTGAATCTATCCAAGTCTTCAAAGTCTTTGTACACCGAAGCGAACCTAAGGTACGCAACCTTGTCCAACGTTTTCAAACGGTTAAGCACCATCTCCCCGATGAGGCCGGATTCAATGTGCTCGCGTCCCTCGTTCGACATCCGCTCTTGGATATCCTCGACGATCTGCTCGATGGCGCCGACTGGCAGAGAACGTTTCGCGCACGCAATCTCAATGCTTCGCGTCAGTTTCGACGGTGAAAACGCCTCTAGTTTGCCGCTCCGCTTCTCAACCCTCAAGCGAGAGTTGTAGACACGCTCATAAGTCGTGAAACGGCCTGTACAGTGCAGGCACTCGCGCCGTCGACGAACCGAATCGTTGCTCTCGCGTGAGTCGACTACTTTCGTGTCCGGATGTTGGCACTCGGGACAGTACATTCCTGTTAGGTGGTTAACCGTTGATGGTGGTTGGTTCGCTCCTACTGCCACAATATGTTGTGTGTGAACTTACATTTTTACAAGATGTTACGCACAAATGGCGCGTGAAAAAGGAGATTTTATGGCGAATTCCGACGCCGAAAATCGACCCGATTCGCCAATTGTCCGCCAACGGTCAACACAGTGCACCGTTGATCCCTGAGTCCGCCGAGCGACGTGGTTTAGACCGGTGCCACGCGCTAAAGTCGGGTTCAACCGCCCCTGACGTAGCGCGGAAACTCCGAAGCTGCGGCCGCCTTGGGCACCCGCGCTATCGGCTCGTCACCGCTCTCCAGCGCCTTTTCTACCGTCCGGACCTTTCGGTCGCCATAGGCATCCGCACTGTCAACATCCTCAAAACCCGTCGCTATGATCGTGATTTTCAACTCGTTCTCCATGCGGAGGTCTTGAGTCGTACCGAAAATGATCTCGGCATCGGGATGTACCTGCTCTTTGACCGTCTCCGAAATCTTGCGAACCTCCGACATCATCAAGTCGGGCCCGCTGGTGATGTTGAGCAACACGCCCGTCGCGCCGTCGATATTCACTTCCAGCAACGGAGAGCCGAGGACCGATGAAATCGCCGCCGCCGTTCGGTCGATTCCGTTTCCCTTTCCGATTGCCATCCACGCCGGACCGGCATCGCGCATAACCGTCCGAAGGTCCGCGAAGTCGAGATTGATCTCTCCCGGCAACAGCAACAACTCGGTGATCGACTGAATGCCTTGGCGTAGCACCTCATCCGCCATCTTGAACGCCACATCGACCGAGGTGTCTGGTGACGAAACCAGTAGCAACCGTTCGTTCGGGATGACGATCATCGTGTCAACCTCTTCGGCGAGGCGCTTGAGTCCATCCGCGGCCTGTTTTTCGCGCTGATAGCCCTCAAAGGGAAACGGTCTGGTTACGACCCCGATGGTGAGGCAACCTAACTCTCGTTTGGCGATGTTAGCGACTACCGGCGCGCCGCCAGTGCCGGTTCCACCACCCATGCCCGCCGCGATGAATACGAGGTCCGCGCCGGTCACGACTTCGCGGATCTCTTCGCGGCTGTCGAGGAAACATTCGCGACCAATCGCGGGACTACCGCCGACACCCAGACCGCCGGCGATCCGATCACCGACACGCAAACGGATCGAGGCCTCGGTATGCGCCAACGCTTGGGCGTCGGTATTCGCGGCGATATATTCGACGCTCGGGATCCGAGACCGATACATGCGCGTGAGCGCGTTCGAACCGCCGCCGCCGACACCCACTACCTTGATGTTGACGGATGGATCCCGCCGGCGCCTGATGGTCGTTGATAACGATGTCGTCAACTTGAGTTGCAGTGCCTCATGCGATACGAGCGGTCAGGAGCCACTCGGTGCACACGGCGCACTCTAGTCCAATCGGCTCCGAGATGCTCAGTTTTACTTTACACGCCGCGCCAGATGATTAAGCCCACATCCTACTCGCGGTTAGCAAAGGCCGCGCCCTGATCATCGACCAAAAATCGACCGGAGCTTTGCTCCGACGCCAGATTCGGCTTGTTCTTTTTCGGGCGACGATTCCTTAGGTTCCGAAGATGTGTGCACAATCGTTATCGGCTTCCGTTCGACATGGTTGTCGCGTTCGATGCGTTTCAGCGCTCTCAACGCCATGCAGATCGCGCCCGACATCGAAGGGTCGCTGACCTCGTCAGGGAGGCTCTTGATACCGGTCGGTTTACGCACTTCCACGCGCCCGCGCAGACCCATTGTCAGTTTGGCGAATGTCTCAATTCCGTTAAGCTTCGATCCACCACCGGTGAACACGAGTGTGAGGAAATCGGTGTCGGGCAACCCGGGAACCTGCGCGATGCGCGACTTGTATAGGTTCATCGTCTCGGTCGCGCGGTCCTTCAACAGGTTTGAAACCGATACCCGCGTCAGCGATCGTTCAACGTCGACAACTCGCTCGGAACCGGTAAGTGCCATCGGGTCGATTTCATCTTCGAATCCAACCGTGTCGCCGACCAAGGTGCCGGCCGAAATCTTGACCGCTTCGGCGTTCTCGAACGGCAATTCGTAGGCGTAAGCGATGTCGTTCGTGAAGTGGAATCCGCCGATCGGCAACGAAGTGAACACCGCGGCTTGACCATGGTTGTAGACCGCGATCTCGGTGTCGCTGCCGCCGATGTCGATCAATACCACGCCCGCATCGCGTTCGTAGGGGCTTAGGAGATGCTCGGCTTCCGCAACCAAGGTCGATCCGCCGTGGATCGGCGTCAAGCCCGCGCTGCTGACCGCGTCGCATACCGTCTGGTAATGCTGCATATCTGAAACCACGAGCAACGCTTGAACATCGAGACTCTCAGGGTGCATCCCAACTGGCGGCTTGCGGAACTCGGTTCCGTCATCAACCCGATACGAGGTCGGCGTCGCGTAGAGCAGATGGTCGTTCGCCTCAACGCGTTCCGATGCGGCGATTCGGACCGCTTGGACGATGTCCTCTTCGGTGACTCCGGCGGCGAAGTCGAAACCGCTGACGCGGCCCCATCCCTCGTAAGAATTGACGTGCTTGCCGCCGAAACCGACGTATCCCTTGTTGAAATCGAGCGAGCACTGCTTCGAAACTTCGTCAACCGAAGCCCGGACGGCAGCGGTGGCCTCGTTGCTATTCATGACGTCACCGTCATGAATCGATTCGCTCGGCAACAGGTTGATGGCGAGCATCTCGGGCTCGTTGAAGTTGTCTCGCCGAATAACGACGCTACACACCTTGTGGCTGCCCACATCTATGGATAGCCGTATGTCCTCGTTGTACATCTGATTCCAAGCTCCTTGCGTCAACTCAGATTGCGGTTCATTCTTGTTCAGATCCGTTCCGCGACCCGCAGCTTAGCGCTGCGACTGCGCGGATTCGCTTCGACTTCCGATGCCGACGGCGTCAACGCGCCTTTGATCACCGGCTTCAAAGTCGCGACGTGATCGCACGCGCAGACCGGCGTTCGCACCTCTTGGGAAACGCAAACGCAGTCGGCAGCGGCATCACGAATGAAGTTCTTCACAAGGCGGTCTTCTATCGAATGGTAAGAAATCACCACTAGCCTTCCGCCTATTCCCAGTACATTCACCGCTTGATCTAGTCCGGTCGCGAGCGAGTTGATTTCGTCGTTCACGGCGATCCGTAGCGCCTGAAATGTCTGCGTGGCGGAATGGATCCCTTTGCGTCCGCGGCGTTTGACCGACGAGATGATCTCCGCGAGTTGCAGCGAATCTTCGACTGGTCGGTTGCCGACAATCGCCGATGCGATGCGCCGAGATGCTCGTTCGTCGCCGTATCGGTAGATCAGATCGCCCAGCTCTCGCTCCGGGTAATGGTTCACGATCTCGTACGCATCGAGCCCACCATTCTCGGAGAATCGCATGTCGAGGCGATCGCCGCGGCGGAACGAGAATCCCCGCGACTCGCGATCCAGCTGCAACGAAGAAACGCCAAGGTCCATCAACACGCCATTGACCGGCGTAAAACCGTAACGCGTCGCAACCGCTTGCATCTCGACGAAGTTTTCGTTGCAGATACGAACCGAGGAGCCGAACTCGGCTAACCTCTGCGTCGCCGATTCGACGGCTTCATGGTCAGCATCGATCCCGATCAGTTGCCCGCCCGGAGATGACGCGGACAGGATAGCCCGGGCATGTCCGCCTTCACCGAGCGTGGCGTCAACGTATCGCCCACCGGGCATCACGCGCAACGCGTCCAAGACCTCGGAGAGCATCACTGGTTCATGAAATTCCGGGTAGCTTTGCGTCGCCTTCCGGGTCATGTTCGTCTCTGTCTACTTGGGTTGCGCGGTCGCCATCCAACGATTCGGCATACGACTCAATCGCGCGCCACGAGCGCGCAGGTCGGGCGGTTGGTTCTGCAGATTGCCATCAGGTATGGAGATATCACGCAGAATCACGCTTTCATTCCGAATTCTAGGATTCTGCTCATTGCCGATTCCATACCCGATGCCGCGTTCAACTCGCATTATCATCAGAATCGCAAACCACCCTAATCGCGAACCATCAAACACCGTCATTTAACGTGCCACACCAAATCAAATTTTCAGTTCTCACCAGCAGTGATTCCGGTCATGCCGGTCAACGTGCCGATATTGGCGGAGATGCCGTCGTCGATTCGATGTGCGGTGCCGGCCATCAATTGATTGAACGGACCCTATTACCCGATGACCGGCGAAAGCTGGCTGACCAGTTGCGCCGCTGGAGCCGCAACCCCGAAATCGAGCTCATACTGACGACTGGCGGCACTGGTTTGGCACCACGTGACGTGATGCCCGAAGCTACGCTCGAGGTCGTTGACCGCCACGCACCGGGAATTGCCGAAGCGATTCGCGCCGCGTCAATGGAAATCACGCCGATGGCAATGATTTCGCGAGCCGTCGCCGGCATCGCGAATCGAACCCTGATCATCAACTTGCCGGGCAACCCCAAAGGTGCCGCCGAAACTCTTGGTGTGGTGTTAGGCGTGTTGCCCCACGCCGTCGAGATAATGACGGATACCCATAGCGGCGAACATCCCATCCACGCCCATCGCGAAGACCACTGAATGGGAACGCAGGCTGCCGTGCAATTTCATGTCGTTACACTCTTTCCGGAGATGTTCGAGGGTGCGTTGAGTTCGAGCATTATCGGGCGCGCGCGTCAACGAGAGATTATCAACATCGATTTCGTGAATCCGCGCGATTTCGCGAGGGATAAGCATCGCTCTGTAGATGCTCCGCCCTACGGCGGCGGGCCCGGGATGGTCATGATGGCACCGCCATTGGCGCGTGCAATCGACACCATCGACAAGCGGTACCCACCGAGTGAACGCCCCTACACCGTTCTTATGTCGCCTCAAGGCCAGCCGATGTCGCACCAGATAGCGCAAGAATTGTCGAGCCGCTCGACAATCACATTGGTTTGCGGACACTACGAAGGCGTCGATGAAAGATTCATCGTTGAATGCGTAGACGCCGAGATCAGCATCGGCGACTTCGTGATGACTGGCGGCGAAATCCCAGCGATGGCGATTATCGATGCAGTCTCTCGCCTTATCCCCGGCACTTTGGGCGATGCCGAATCGGCGAGTGAAGATTCGTTCACCGACGCGCAACACGGAATGCTCGAGGGACCCGTTTACACGCGCCCGGTCGAGTTTCGCGGCCACCGCGTCCCTGAGGTTTTGCTTACCGGCAACCACCACGAGGTCGAACGCTACCGCCGCATGAAGTCCGCCGAACGCACCCTCGCAAGACGTCCGGACCTCATGCAGGGATGGGGTCCGACTACCGGCGACGACTGACGGTTAACGCGCCTCCAAGCGCGCCAATACTGACCTGTCAGCATCAACATCCACAACCTTTTCGCGCGATTTCACTCCTCGCACGATCCGCAGTCGTCGTTGCGGAACGCTTAACGACTTGGACAAGAGCCTGATCATCGCATCGTTCGCGGCGTTATCGACCGGGGCCGCTTTGACGCTGATCCGCAACTTGCCGGTTTCCGATTCGTATCCCAAGATTCGGTCTTGGGATGAACGCGGATTCACCCTAACTTTGAGCCGCAGCTCACTATCCATTTCGGCCGCTCCTCGCCGTCACGTCGCCAGTCGCGACCGCTCTCACGATGCCGCTCGGTTCGCGAACCAGCAGACGTCCGAAATCGTCAACATCTTCCGCGACGCCGATGATTTTCTCGCTCACTGAAGCGTCACCTGCACCCATCATCGTCAACTCGACTTCGCGCCCCAACGTCTCTAACCGGTCGCGCCATTCGGGCAAGATCGATTCTCCCCGGTCCAACGCGTCGTAAAGATCGTTCATGTGCGTCAACATCACCCTGAGCACCTCGCCGCGGTCCAGCATCGGGTTCGGCGGTCTCAACTGTCGGAGACTGACGGAATTGAACACTCTCGTCGCGTCCGTGTCGTGCCGCGAGTTGACGTTGAGTCCGATGCCCAAAACTCCCGCGAAAGTGTCGCCGGAGGTAAATCCCTCGGATAGGACACCGCACACTTTCGCCCCGTCAACCTGCACATCGTTCGGCCACTTGATGGCGGAGCGCGTCGTCGTGAATTCGTCAACTGTCAGAGCGGCGGCTAGTCCTGCCATGATGCTTAACTGGCCCGTCAACGACGCGCGTGGACAGACAACAGCGGACATCAAAATGTCTTCACCATCGTATGAGAACCATCGCCTACCGAACCGTCCTCTGCCCCGTTGCTGCTTTTCGGCGATGATAACCTTACCGTGAAGCCCTGTAATGTCGGTTGAATGGTCGATCATCGCTTTGGCAACGTCCATCGTTGATGTCGTTTCGACGAGGTGGAGGATGCTCCTCCCGATGCCGTCTCGGAACCGACTAGAGAGAGCCGTGAACTCCGATCCTTGAACTGTTTGACCGTACATTTCTGCCTAAGAACGCACCCGCGCCGAACGAGAAAGTTTAGCTGACCCATCTCTTCACACCGGTGATGATTAAGACTCTATGACCATGCACATTCGCCAAGTCCTCGAGGAAGAGTTTTTTCGGTGGCGCGTCGCGGTGCGCGGGAGCCTAGGGACTCACGTCACGCCGGAAGACACCGTGTTCATGCGCGCGCATCGCGTCGAGATCGATCGCCTGCTCGTCTGCATGGATGGCGATACGATCGCCGGTTCAGGCGGTGCAGACTCATTCGATATGACATTGCCAGGCGGCGTGCAAGTGCCAGTTGCCGGTGTCGCATATATCACTACGTCCCCGACTCACCGACGACTCGGCGTTCAGCGCAGCATCATGAGGCGAATTCATGACGACGCCCGCGAACGCGGCGACGCGGCTTCGATCCTGTGGGCGAGCCAGAGCCTCCTGTACGGCAGATACGGATACGGCAACACGATCCCGGTCCACAACTGGGAAATCGACCTGCGACACACCAAGTTCGATCACTCGCCACCTTGGTCCGGCCGATACGTCAAGGTCGAACGCGATGAGGCGATTCCGTTGATGACCGAAGCGTATGAGCGAGCTCGCCAACATCGCACCGGTATGATCTCACGCACCGATAAACGCTGGCAATACGAGATCCATCCGGTCCACAACACAGACGAGTTCTTCATCGTCTACGTCGAAGGCGATGATGCGTTGGCGTACGCCCGATACACCATCGATCAAAACCCTGAAGATGAATTCAGCGGCACGATACATGTCGTCGAAGCGGTGGCGGCGACCGATGCCGCGCACGCTGCGCTGTGGCGATTCCTGTTGGATCAGGAGCTCGTAGATACTCTGAAGGCGCACGCGCGCCCGGTTGACGATCCTCTAGTTTGGATGCTTGCCGAACCGCGACGGTTGCAGCGCAAGTTGACCGATGCGATCTGGTTCAAGTTCCTCGACATGCCTAAGATGCTTGAGAGCCGGACGTATTCTGTCGAAGATTCGCTCGTAATTCAAGTCACCGACGCCGAAACTCAGCAAGTGCGAACGCTGTCCCTCGAGTGCGGTCCGGAGGGTGGAAGATGCATAGATACCAACGCGACTCCAGACCTCGTGATGAATGAAGCCGAGTTGGCGGCGATCTATCTCGGCGCCGTGGAATGCTCCATGCTCGCCGACATCGGCCTCGTCGAAATCTCAAAACGGACGCCAGACGCGGCACTCCGCGCCGACCGCATGTTCCGCACCTCGCCCGCACCTTGGAACCCGTACCACTTCTGATTGCAACGCACCCCAAACACGTCTATCGAAATTGACGCACCAAATCGACAAACTAGCCGGCATCGAATTTAGAGATGCTCGCGAACACGAGCGGCTGGAGTACTACCGCTCGTTGCATCGCGGTTTCAGCGGTCATTACTCCACCGACCCGGGCCATCTGGAACACGACAAGGCCGCCTACGGTCCGATGTCGTCGGCGGTCTGCGCTTTCGACGGTGATGAAATCGTCGGGACCACCAGTTGGGTCAAGTTCGAGTTGACAGTTCCGGGCGGGACCATCGACTTCATGGGTATCACCGACGTCACGGTCGCCGCGACGCATACCCGCCGCGGCATCATGACCGAGATGATGCGTCGCATACTCGCCAAAGGGCGCGCAGCCGGGATGCACACCGCCGGGCTTTGGGCAAGCGAGACCAACATCTACGGACGGTTCGGATACGGCGTATCGGGCGGTGGCAACCGAGCCAAGATCGACACGCGCAACTCTCGATTCCGCGCAATGCCACCGATCGCCGGTGAAGTTCGGTTCGCCGACACGAAGAAGATGCGAAAAGTAGCGCCCGATGTTTGGGCTAAAGCGACCGCGAAAACTCCCGGCATGATGCTGAGATTCGACGCCCAATGGGACTGGATATACGACTTGGCGCGCGAGGCGCGTAAACCGAATGACCGTCCTTTCCACGTTGTCTATGCCGAGGACGGCGAGAATCTTGGCTATTCGACATACCGAATCAAACATCAGGAATCCGCCCTGCACTCCAACAACGAGGTAAAGGTCGAAGAACTGACCGCCGCGACGCCGGCCGCAGAAGCCGCGTTGTGGCGGTTCCTGCTTGATCTAGACTTGGCCGGCGAGGTCGTTCACTTTCACCATCCGCAGAAGTCGATACTGCTCTGGCTACTCGCCGATCCGCGCAAACTATCCCTTACCGAGTACGACTCCGTTTGGATACGGATTCTCGATCCTGTCCGATCATTATCGTCCCGCAAGTACTCAGCGCCCGGTGAGGTGGTGATCGAGTTGACGGACGAATTCTGCCCATGGACACAAGGCACATATCTGCTGACCGTCGCTGACGACGGTTCGGCGACGTGCCAACGAACCGATCGCTCGCCCGAAATCACCTTGCCGATCGCGTCGTTAGGCTCCATCTACATGGGGGCGCGAATGCTCTCGGACCTCGCCCGCGCCGGACGCGCGACGGAGCATAAAGCGGGAACGATTGACCGCATTGATACCATGTTCCCCATCAGCGGAGCTCACAACTTCCTGCCAGATTTCTAACCCCTGCGGAAAATGCCAGTCTTCACGCCAGCCCATCTCGGCAAATGGGAATCCCTCTACAGACGGTTGCTCGAAGGCGAGTCGCTGCCGTTGACTGAAGACGGCACTTGGATGTTGGGCAAGAAAACCGGAATCATCGCCGTCATGGACGACACCGAGCCGATATACATCGAAGCGACCAGAGACGTCGGTAAGACGATCGGGGAGTACATAAACGGCAATGCCAACTGCGACTTTCGCGCCAAGATCGCGACTGTCGAATTCGGCGCATCACCTCGCAACGCAATTGAACGCTCCCGCAAAGGACCGCTGGCTGACCGAATCAACCGAATGCTCCCACAATACAGGTTCACTGCCGTCCCTGCGACCGATGCGCTTGCCGAACGATTGGCGGCGGCGTTCATAATCATCGCCGATCCGCGGCTCAACGGTCCCACAGCCGAGGCGAATGCCATCATTGACGCGTTGCCGAACTAACGCGCAACTGACCGTAACCAAAACGCCATGGAACTTGGATTAATTCGTTACCTCCCCCTCGCGCTGCTGATCGTTTTTGCCGCGTTCTGCGCCTATCTGGTTTGGCGAGGGAATTACAAACTCGGCGCATGGGTCGTGCAGGTGGTTGCCGCTTTGTTCCTGTCCTCCGTCGGCGGCATGGGACTTTACGTCATGAGCGTAGTCATGGTTACGACGTGGATCTTCCCCGGCA
The DNA here is from genome assembly GCA_963662485.1 of Dehalococcoidia bacterium. Classification (GTDB taxonomy): domain Bacteria; phylum Chloroflexota; class Dehalococcoidia; order Lucifugimonadales; family Lucifugimonadaceae; genus Bin127. The sequence goes on from OY759581.1 coordinate 2,123,245, forward strand.
ATCTGACGTTTCTGATGTTCAACACCATCGTGACGCAGGCCGTTGGTGCCACGCTCGGTTTCGCGCTGGTCAAGCGATTTGGAACATCGACCGGCCAACTCAAACTCACGGAGCTAGCCGCTTCTCTGGTTCTGGCGATCATCGGCGCGTGGGTCGGGTTCGAACTGTTCCGCGATGTCCGATTCGCTGCCGACTTTGTCGACAACGCGAGCAGCGTCTCCGGCGCGTACTTTGGAGCCGTGGTGCTGGCGAATTCACCTCTCATGGTCGTCGGCTTCATCCGCGTCCTCCAAAATCACGAACCCTAATCGGTGCAACTTCGACTGGGCACCCACTTTCGGATGTCCTGACTGGTACGAATTCGTCGCATCCGGTGGTTCGTCCCTCGGACACTGTGTTCTTTGCGCGAATCCTTCAGTCAACGCGATTGCACGGCTGGGTTAAAGTTGGTTACGACACATCGCCGAAGCCCTTGAATCGGAAGGTCCAATTCTCGCCATGCGTATCACCGACATCGAAGTCATCGCGTTCAAAAGCGAAACGAACAACATCCCGACCAAGTGGGGTTACGGGGAGTGGCTCGACGATTCGCAACCGTCCACGCACGCCATCACCAAGATATCGACAGATGAAGGGGTTGCGGGATACAACACCGGCGGCATGGGCGGATATTTCCACGGCGCGTTTCCTTCAGATGTCGAAGCCATGATCAAAAACCTGCTCGTGGGCGAAGACCCGTTGAGCCGCGAGCATCTCTGGAATCTGATGCGCGACAACGCCCGGTTCCACGAATCACTGATCGGCACCTTGGATGCCGCGCTGTGGGATCTTGCCGGACGCTACGCCGGCATGACCGTGTCTCAGCTGATGGGCAAGGCGCGCGAAAAGGTCCGCGCCTATGCGAGTACGCACCCGAACATCGGAACGCCGGAGGACTACGCAAAGTTCGCGAAAGAGTGCAAAGCACAGGGCTACACTGCGTTCAAAGTCCACGCGTATATCTACTGGAATCCGATCACCAATAGCCCAGCACCGCGTCGACCCGCGTTCCCAAAACAGGACATCGAGGTCTGCGAGGCGGTGCGTGATGCTGTCGGAGACGACATGACTTTGATGCTCGATCCATGGGGCATCTATTCTCTCGACGAATCGATCTACGTCGGTAGAGAACTGGAAAAGCTCGGGTACTACTTCCTAGAGCACCCGATGCATGAGTTCCGCGTCGAACCGTATCGCCGACTCTGCAACGAACTCGACATCGCGGTCTGCGCTCCGGAACACGCGACTTGGATGCACTACTCGCGCGCCGAGTGGGTACTGCAAGGCGCATCTGACATCGGAAGGATCGACGTCAATTTCGGCGGCGTCACCGCGTGCAAGAAAGCCGTCGATGTCTACGAAGCGTTCGGTATTCCGTGCGAGATGCATGGCGGTTGGTTCCCAAACGCGTCGATTTTAGGCGCGACAACCGAAGAGACTTGCCTCTTCTACGAGCGCGGTCTGCTCCGTCCGGGCGTCGATTACGACGCTACACCACCGTATCTGAATTCGCCTTGCGACCCGATGGATGATGAGGGCAACGTGCTGCTGCCGCAGGGGCCGGGACTCGGAATGGACTTTAACTGGGACTATATAGACGACAACCGCGTCGCCTAGAGAGTTCGGCGACGCGGTTGCGATGATCTTGGGATCAGGGCATGTCGGTTTAGTACCTTGGGTTGCGGTACGGCGTCCGATCTGCGATGTTCGGCCCGTGTTCGCGTCGGCGCTTCTGCATCTGAACCATGTGGTCGCGTAGGAACGGCGGGATCTTCATCGTCTCGGGATCCTCGATCGCCTTGTCGATCATCTCGTTGTCCATCTCGCGCTGCTCCTCTTCACTCGGGAAGCCAGTCGCAATGACGATGACTCGGATGTCGTTGCCCATGTTCGCCTGTCGGGCGGTGCCTAGGATGATGTTCGACTGCGCCGTCATCTTGCTCTCGACTATGGTCGAAATCTCTTGGACGCTGTACATCCGCATCGTCGGCCCGCCAGTAATGTTGACGAGCGCGCTCTGCGCGCCGGTGATGTCGACATCCAGCAACGGGCTGTCCAAAGCCTGATTCACCGCTTCTAGCGCGCCGCCCGGTTCGAGGTCGGAAGCCTGACCAACACCCATCCACGCCGGACCGGCTTTGGTCATTACTGCACGCACATCGGCGAAGTCTAGGTTTACCTCACCCGGTTCGATGATGACCCGCGCGATGCCTTCGATGCCGTCTTTCAGCACCTTGTCCGCCATCCGCCATGCCTCTTGCGTCGTCGTATCAGGCGCGGCGGCGTCGAGCAGACGGTCGTTCGGGATGCGGATGAGCGTATCGACGTATTTCTGCAACTCGTCGACACCCTCACGGGCTTTGGTCATTCGATGGCTGCCTTCGAAGCTGAACGGCATCGTGCAAACGCCGATCGTCAGTGCACCGATGTCTTTGGCGATTTGCGCCACCACCGGCGCGCCGCCGGTTCCAGTGCCACCGCCCATACCGGCAGTCACGAAAACGAGATCCGCACCGTCGAGCGCTTGGGCGATATCGTCTCGGTTCTCTTCGTGGCAGATGCGCCCCTGCGCCGGGTCGCCGCCGACACCCATACCACGCGCCGTGTTGTCGCCAACACGTAGCCCGGTGGGCACCGTAGCCAGTTCCAACGCTTGAGCGTCGGTGTTCATCACAATGTAGTCGACCGTATCGATCGGGTCGGCATACATCCGGTTAACGGCGTTGGAGCCGCCGCCGCCGACTCCGACGACCTTGATGTTCACCTGACCGATGCCGACTGGTTGTCTGCTCTGTGGTTTGTACTCGAATTCGTCGTGTATTTCACGCAACATCTTGTAGTCCTTCACGATCTCCAAGAAACCATGCTTGTCCTGGTTACTGCCGCTGAACGCCGAACCGCCGAGAACGTTTCTCGAACTCGATTCGACGCCACAACGCGCGCATCGTCCCAGAGTGTTTACAACGCTATTCAATCCATTAGGCGCGATGCAATACTACTTCGCGCACTTAAAGATTTCTTGAGGATTCCGTTTGTCGGATTCCGTCCTCGCGCCGGCAACTTGATCGAGCCGATAACCGAGTAGCACCGCGTTTGCAAACTGGGATCGAGCGCATTCCTAGATTCTAGCGACTGCTCTGCTTTGACACTGCACCAAACATGAATCGGACTTAAACTTGGGAAACTAGGGCGCGGACATGAAACCAAGCTAATACCGATTTAGACCCGCTCTGCAAGAAAGGGATGTTGACACATGAACGGCTACCAAGCTGTTGCAAAGATTTTGAAGAAGGAAGGGTTTGAGTGGCTCGCCTGCTTCCCTTCGAACCCGATCATCGAAGCGGTCGCCGTAGAAGGTATCCGCCCGATCGTGTTTCGGCAGGAACGCGGCGGCATCATGGCGGCCGACGGCTACTCTCGCCTCATGGCATCGCAAGGCAAATATGGCGTCTTCGCTTGCCAAGGCGGTCCCGGCATCGAAAACTCGTTTGGCGGTTTCGCTCAAGCCTGGGCTGACAGCGTTCCGGTGCTCTTCATCCCCGACGGACCGGGCAACTACAAGACTGGTGTCGCGCCCAACTTTAGCGGACCGCGCAATTTCCAGCACATCTTAAAGTTCGCCGCTTCCGTTACCTCGCCAGACTCGATATCGCCGCTCATGCGACGCGCCACCGAGGCATTGAAGAACGGACGCCCCGGACCAGTGATGCTGGAGATGCAACGTGACGTGATGGGTGAAGATGTTCCGGAAGGAACGGTGGAAAACTACACCCCGACCTCCAAACACGTATTCGCGCCATCCGCCAGCGACATCAGCGACGTCGCCGACAAACTCTTGAACGCACGAATGCCCGCGATCTGGGCCGGGCAAGGCGTTCTCCACGCTGGCGCCACGGCCGAATTGCAGGAACTCGCCGAGTTGACTCAGATCCCCGTGATGACGACGATGCCGGGCAAGAGCGCGATGGACGAACGGCACCCGCTCGCCCTCGGCGCGGCGAACCGCACCGCGCCAAAACCCGTCTGGACCTGGCTCAAAGAGTCCGACGTGCTATTCGCGATCGGTGCCAGCCTCACCGTGACCAACTACGGCATTGACCTGCCATCTGGCAAGTTCCTGATCCACTGCACCAACAACCCCGAAGACATCTCCAAAGAGTACGCAACCGACATTGGTCTGGTTGGCGATGCTGGCGAGACGCTCCGTCTGTTGATCGACGAGATCAAGGGACGGATCGGCGAGGATGGTCGCAGCGACGACACCTCGGTACAGGAATCGGTCGCCCAAGTGCGCGCCGAGTGGGATGCCGACTGGTCGCACCTGCTGAACTCCGACATGGTCCCGATCAATCCGTATCGCCTGCTCAAGGAGATCGGAGGCGCCGTCGACCATGAGAACACCATCATGACGCACGACGCCGGGCACCCGCGCGATCAGATGATGCCGTTCTACATCGCCACGAAGCCGCATACCTACATCGGTTGGGGCAAGAGCACCCACCTCGGCTACGGCATTGGACTGATGATCGGTGCCAAGATGGCAATGCCGGAACGCTTCTGCGTCAACTTCATGGGCGATGCTGCGTTCGGAATGTCTGGACTCGACATCGAAACCTCTGTTCGTTCCGGCAACCCGATAACGACGATCGTCCTGAACAACGGCACGATGGGCGGTTACAACAAATCGCTACCCGTCGCGATGGAGAAGTACAACGCTGGCAACATGACGGGCGATTACGCCATGATCGCCGAGGGAATGGGAGCACGCGGAATCACCGTGACCCAGCCCGAGGAGATCGGGTCAGCCGTCCGTGAAGCACACCGCGAGAACTTCGAAAACGGACGCTCCGCGCTAATCGACGTCCACACCCAGCAAGAACTCAACTTCAGCATCTACGACTGAAGCAAAGTCATTCCGGCGGAAGCCTGAATCCATTGGACACTAGGCCCACCGAAGAACCTTCCCCCACGACGGGGGAAGGTTCTTTGGGATCAGGGTTTTTGCAGCCGCGAAGTACGCCCGCTCCATCGCCGTCAGCCCGTTCCTATCCCGCGAACGGTTAGCACGCGTTGGCGATTGTTTATCAGCTATACGTGCTCTGCCCCACAAAACACACAACCCCGCCTCGCCGGCAGTCAACTACCGGTAAGACGGGGCTGTTGGTGTCTCGTTGGTCGCGCTTACGCGCCGAGGTCGACTAACCCTCTGAAAGGGCTTCGTCCACCTTCTCGACAACATCGTCGGGAACGAATGCGGTCCAAACGTCGCGGTAGTTCTCGAGGTACCAGACCGCCGCGTCGTCAGGCTCTTTGTTGTTTTCGGTCATCCAGCTCTCGGTCGTGACCTGTGTCGCCGCTTTGAAGTCCCAGTTGGTCAGGAACTCGACGACTTCGGGCGCCCGTTCTTCGAGCGACTTGGCAGCGAAGATGCGGATCTCCACGATCGGGTACGCGCATCGCTTGCCTGATTCCCAGCACTCGTCGGAGTACTCCGGCTCTTCAAGCCGGTAGAGATCAAGTTCGTTCGCAGGCTTGGTCGGACCCCAGAGGTAACCGAGCCACGGCTCATTGCGCGCGTAGGCACCTTCCAAGTCAGCAAACAATCCAGCCGCGCTGCCCGGGTTGAGCAGTTCGACGTGGTCTTCCAGTTCGTAGGACTTGATCTTCTCGGCGTTAACGGTTTCGCAACCCCAACCGGGGATGCACGTCACGAAACGGGCTTTGCCATTCGAGTCCGGGGTAACGAAGACGTCCTTGAACTCGGGGATGTCGCTGACGCTTACCAAACCCGGGTTCGCGTCTTTGGTGTACTGCGGTATGACAAACGCTTGCCAGTTGTCCTCGAGGCTGCTGCCGACGTCTGATACGTGTCCGGCGGCGATCGCCTTTTCGTAGCCCTCGCGCGCGTTCTGCTTCCAGACCTCCATCGAGATGTGGACGCTACCGCTCTCGAACGCCGGGAACTGACCCGCCGTGTCGGTAACGATGTTCTCTACGGGGTATCCGTAGCCGTGCTCGATGATGTAGCCCGCAATGCGCGTCTGAATCTCGGCAGAATCCCAGTTCAGGTCCGCGAACACAATCGGTTCCTTCTCCTCTTCCGCGCACCCGACCGCCATTACCAGCACGGCGAATGACGCCACGACCATAGCCAAGGTTGCCAGTCGCATCCGTTTTACGTTGATTTTCATGTCTCCTATCCTTTCCTTGCCTCGATATCGCTACCCATCAACCAGTCTTCGGTTACGCCGAAGACCACCTGCGATGTTCCCACATGTTACACGATTGATTGGTTGCGTTTGAAACCAGTCGCGTGTTGCTACTCGTCAGAGTCATCGACGCCCAGGGCCGACTGCTTGCGCCGCGCGTATGCCTGCGTGAGTCGGTCGATGATGATGGCGAGGAAGACGATACCCAATCCGGCCAAAAGCGCGTTGCCGGGCTCCAATCGACCCAGTCCTCGCAGGACGTGTTCGCCCAAACCTCCAGCACCGACCAGCGAAGCGATAACCACCATCGCAAGCGCCATCAAGATCGTCTGGTTTACCCCCGCCATGATGGTCGGCATCGCCAACGGTATCTTTACCTTCAACATCGTCTGTCGACTTGTCGCGCCGAACGATTCGACCGCTTCGATCGTGTCTTCTGGCACCTGCCTTATCCCGAGATTCGTTAACCGAACCGCCGGCGGTACCGCGTAGATCAGCGTCGCGATCACTGCTGGCACATCGCCGAGGCTGAAGAACGCGATCGCGGGTACCAGATAGACGAAGCTCGGCATCGTCTGCATGCCGTCCAAGAGAGGCCGAAGCAACGCATCGAGCAAATCGGATTGCGACGCCCAAATGCCGAGCGGAATTGCGATCAGCACGCACAGTGTGACCGTGACGACCATCAATGCCGCCGTCTCCATCGTTGCGTCCCACAAGCCGAATGTCGCCAGAACCAGCAGCGCGACGACTGTGAAGATTGCCATCCGGTAGCCGACGACGTGCCAAACTAGCGCGCCTAAGCCGATAACCGTTACCGGCCAAGGCAGCCACTTGATCGCGTCCTCAAGCGGCGACAAACTGCTAACCACCGCCCACCTCACGGCTCTGAATATGAATCCCAGATTAGCCTTCATCCAATCGATCGCTTGGTCGATCTTGAGCCCGATCTCGCGGCCATAGTTGAACGGGAACTCACGTGTCGCGGTCACATCAATCGCGATGAAAACCGCGGTCAACACCGCCAACCCGACGACCCACATGGCCCATGTCGGGATCCGATCAAACAACCCGTTCGAACTTGAACCAGATGCGCTATCCTCGTTATTCGATGTATCGTCGTCTGTGCCTGCGTCGTGCATCGTCAAGATCGCGTTCCTTGCTTGAGTTTTCGGTTCGTGTTCCCAAATGAGCGCCAAAGTCCGTACCGTCGGCGCAATGCCTCAGACTCAGGATTGCGACACCGTCGTTGATTGCATCGCTTCGGCTAGCGTCTCCAACGAGACTTCCCCGACCAATACGCTCGCGTCGTTCAGCACGGGTATCGAGTGTTCGGAACGCAAACCGAGCGGTACCAGGTCGTCAAGAACGGTTTCGGGACTGACGACATCCTCGACTATCAACGGCACATCCAGCATCGTAGTCTCTGGTCCAGGTCTCGCTCGTTCGATGCGTTGGAGTAAAGCCGTGCCGACGTATCGACAAGATTCGTCTACGACCATCGCGTAGTTCTGATCCGAGTCGATGAGACTCTCCAACACCGCCGCCGCTTTGGCGCTGGTGTGAACCAGATGGATCGGATCGCCCATGATTACTTCCGCTGTCACGAGCGCGTGCTGTCGTACCTCTTTAGTGAAGTCCTTGACATACGAGTCAGCAGGGTTCAAAACGACATCGATCGGGGTGCCCAACTGCGCGATCGAACCTTCACGCATGATCGCGATTCGGGCGCCTATACGGACCGCTTCATCGAGGTCGTGCGTGATGAATACGATCGTTTTGTTGACCTGCTCCTGCAAGACCAATAATTGGTCCTGCAACTCGCGGCGAATCAACGGGTCCAACGCGCTGAAAGGTTCGTCCATTAACAACACCGGGCTATCGTGCGCCAAGGCCCTAGCGAGTCCGACGCGCTGTTTCATCCCGCCGCTCAACTCGCTCGGCATGCTGCTACCCCAACCGCCAAGACCTACTGTCTCCAACGCCGCTTCGGATCTGGCCCGTCTATCGCTGCCGACAACCCCGCCGAGTTCGAGGCCAAGACCGACGTTGTCGATGACCGTACGGTGCGGCAAGAGACCGTAGTGTTGAAAGACCATCGCCATTTCGTGACGACGTATCTCCCGCAAGCTTTCCTCGTCCAAAGCGGTAATCTCTTGACCGCCGAGCCAAATCTCCCCTGATGTCGGTTCGATCAGCCGATTGATGCACCGGATGAGGGTCGATTTGCCGCATCCCGACAGGCCCATCACGACGAAAATCTCGCCTTGCATAGCATCGAGCGAGACGTCGTTCAAAGCCATCACCGAGCCGGTTTCTTCTTGTACCTGCTCTTTGTCGGCACCCTGCCCAGCCAATTCGAGCGCGGCTTCGAGATCACCCCCGAACAGTTTGAACACGTTGCGAATGGAAACGGCTACCTCGCCCAAATCATCGAGAGTTTCGTTGTCTGCTGTCGCGGTCAAACCGAATTTGATCCTGATTCAGGAGGTGGCGCGTTCGAAGTTGCATTAACCATAGCAGAATCCAGAAACCCCGCCGAAACTGCCCGAAGGAAGAGTCGTACGCCCCCTTCGCTTCAGCGTGAGGGGGCGCGATGCGAAGCGAGCGGGGGATGCCCGGGGTGTAGAAACCAACGGGCAAACTGCTGGGGATGCGCGCTACTGTTCCACGCGGCAACTGACGATGTCGATGCCGTAGTACTGCCGGTGGCTGACCGACGAAGCGTATTGGCGAAGCAAGCGCACGGACAAATCGTCATCACCTGCCATCAACGCTTGTTCCACGTCCAGATACGCCATTCGATTCTCGATGTTCCCTTTCGTCGCATCGTCGGTTGCGATGACGAACTCCAATTCGGCGGCACCGTTCTCGTGGCGAATCGCGGCGACTAACCGGCGGTTTTGTCCGGACTCGGTGCTGCTATCTTCCGCCATCAAGCTCAACATCAACTCCTCACCGACAAGCCGCAACCGGTTTTTGCTCGCTTCACCCCACGAATGCCGATCTGCGAACTGGCTCAAAAACTCGTCAACCGGGGTGAGCGAAGATTGGGACAGTTCGACACGCAGCTTCCTCATCCGCGGTCTCCATATTTCGGAGACGATCGTCATGCTGATCGCTGCGAAACCGCCCACGACGATCGTGTTGCCGACCAACTGTCCGCTGATACCCTCGATTATTCCGCTGAAGAACCCGGCGGACAAGCCTGACACTACGGCGACACCGATGATGGTCGCCTTTTTCTGGTCGAGCTCGCCCTTGAACACCGATCTCGCACCTTCGAAAAAGAGCATCCCAAAAATGATGACGTAGACCGCGCTCGCTACCGGGCTTGGAATCGCGACCAATAGTGCCAACAGTTTGGTAAACGGCGCCGCTACCATCGTGAGCAAACCTAAGAACATTCCAGCGCCCCCGGCGGCGACGCCAGTGAATCCGATGTACACCACTGTGGCGGACCAAGGCGCGGCAACCGGCAACGTCCCCAAAAGACCGGAGAATAAAGTTCCCAAGCCGTAAACGCTCAAACCGCCCTGTACCGCACGATAATCCAGTGCCTGCGATTTTCGGTGTGAAGCATGGCAGACCACCGATACGTCGCCTACCGCTTTCATGAACGCCGTCAGATTCACGAACACAAAGACTGGTAGCAGAGACCAGAAATCCTGGTCGAAGGTGAGGTCCAGCCCTGGCCAACTCAGTACGGGTAGGCTCACCCAAGGCGCGTCGTTGATGATGTCGAAGTCGTAGTAGCCCATCGGTATCGCTACGACAAGGCCAACCGCCGCCATCACCGGGAGAATCCACATTCGCCAAAGCGGAGTACCGTTCATCGAAATCACGACTCCGATTGCAAGTGCCGCCGCGCCTGGCAGCAAGAATCTCAATGCCGACTCACCTTCCGGTACGACCACCGTGCTGCTCAAGATGTAAGGCACGGCGGAGACTGCTACCAGCATGATGACGACGCCGCTCACAACCGGCGTGAAGACGCGTCTCAGAGAGGCGAGGCGCAGCGTCAAAACAAACTGCACCAACGTCGACGCCACAAGCAGACTCGCAAGCAAACTAGGACCACCGGCCTGTAACGCCAACGCGCACACCGCCAAGAACGGAACATTGAAATTCGTTACGATCAACCGTCCCGCGCCCAGATACCGGAACCTGAAGGAGTGCAGGACCATGCTTGCGCCAGTTACCACAAGCGCGGCAAATATCACCCAATCCATGTACACATCGTGTTCGCCAGAGGCACGAACCACCAGCGCCGCAAGCATGATCAAACCGATTGTGTTCGGGATGAATATCTGCAATGCCGTTGCCGCCGCAACCGACGGCGGACAATCCTCACCGGGTTCGTAGCGGAGTGTCAATTGCTTCTGACCTCGCACGCGTCAGGCGACGCGATGCCTAGCGTCGGATGGGATCCCGAATCGCGACCCCTTAGTAGGGATTCGCGTTGATTAATGACACTTAACTTCATCGCTTCGCAAAATCAAAACCTTACATCGATCAGGCAACTGCGATCCGTCATGCCACCTGCCATGTGGCGCACCGCGAATCCTCCACGGTGAGGCGCATTCAATGTCGGCGCGGAGAATGCGAGGGGAATCATGTACGATCGTCTCGTCATAAGGTTGGGCGTGTTTGGCACGTGATCAGGGGCAAACCGCAACCCGTCCTTGTGCCGTAATGTGGATTATGCTGTAATCATACGATGCTATGCAGTCATCGTCGGCACGCAATTTACGCGGGAGAAACTAGGGCAATGCGAACCGAGTCAACGGGCATACTGAACCAGATCTGGAAGGACTTGGGATTCCTACGTATTCTGCCGGTTAGCAGTGCGCTGCTACTGCCCCTCGTCTTGGCTTCAGTTGCCATCTTTGCAATCTCCTGCCAAGCGGACGACCCAACCCCGACGCCAGTGCCACCCGCGCCAACGGCAACTACGGCTCCAGACCCAACACCGACAAACACACCGGCACCTACGGCCACCGAGGCACCGGCACCAACCGCCACCAAGGCACCAGAACCAAAACCTACCAACACGCCAGCTCCGACCGCTACCAAAGCACCCGAACCTGCACCGACGAACACACCTGCACCGACCGCTACCAAAGCGCCTGACCCTACACCAACGAACACGCCAGCACCAACCGCCACCAAAGCGCCAGAACCCACACCGACGAACACGCCGGCACCAACGGCTACCAAGGCGCCTGATCCTACGCCTGCGCCCACCGCCACCAAAGCGCCCGAGCCTACACCCGTTGCGCCCGCGCAAGAGCTGAACGCCGACGAAACGGTCACGTTCGAGTATGTGCAAAAGGCGATTGACTTCTACACGCAGAACGGATTGGCGGCAACGCGTGAGCGTTACATGACCGACGAGAGCATTGAGGACAATCGGACTTTGATCCTCATCGACTCCGACAAAAACGTGCTGCTGGTTTACAAAGCCGTCCCCACAATCGTGGGTCAGTACGTCGGTCCGGGTTCCAGGTTCACCAGCTTCCAAAGGCTCGTGAACGACGCAACCGAAGAAGGCCATTGGTCGAGCGCCCAAGGCATCAACCGGACGACGAAGCAGGAGGAGCCCCGCCGAGTATTGACAGTCCTGCACGGCGGGTTGGTGTTCGCAACCAGTCACTCCGCGCTGCGCGAAAACGTCGAGGATTCGACTAAAGAGTACGTCCAGAAAGCTATCGACCTCTACAAGAGCGACGGACTGGATGCCACCATCGCCTACTACAACAGCCCCGAGAGCCTCGACGGTCAGTTCTACCTCTTCCTCATCGGCGCGGACGACATCTACAAGGCGCATCCCATATTCCCGCACCTGATCGGCTCCGACATCAAGGATGTCGTCGGCTCCGACGGTCAGGAACTCGGAAAGGAGATCGCCCTAGCCACTGATGAAGGCATATGGGTCGAGTATCTCTGGCCGCATCCCGAATCCCGCCGGGAGCAGCAGAAAGTCACTTGGGCGATTCGCCACGACGGGCTGATATTCGCTTCGGGATACTACGCTGGCGGTTCTGAAAGCGGCCCGCCGGCTTGGCAGGACGCCGATCCGCGTGAGTACACCAAGACGTACGTGGAGACAGCAATAGAACGATACGAGCGCGACGGCCTCCAGTCGATGATCGACTACTACAACAGCGTTGCAAGTTTCGAAGGCGAATGGTATCTCTTCGCAACAGACGAAAACGACATCTACCACGTGCATCCGCTGATACCCCACTTGCGCGGCACCGACATCAAAGCAGTCGTCGGTTCCGACGGCTACGAACTGGGCAAAGAACTGGCAAAGGCGACCGACGATGAAGGCGTATGGGTGGAGTACCTGTGGCCGCACCCGGTGACGCTCAGGGAAGTCCCCAAAGTTGGTTACGCCGTCCGACGCGACGGAATGCTCTTCGCATCCGGCTACTACGTGCAGGTCGAGGACCCGGCGGCGCACACCAAAGCGTACGTTCAGGAAGCAATCGACTACTACGCGTCCAACGGGTTGGACGCTACCATCGAGCGGTACAGCGATGCGGACAGCGTCGACGGGCAGTGGAACCTGACGCTGGCCGACGAGAACAACATCGTGCGCGTCGCGTTCCTGTCTCCGACTTTCGTCGGCACCGACCTGAATACCGTCGGAGCCGGTGCCGCGCGGAACATCGGCGCGGAAATGACGGCCGCCACCGAGGACGGCAAATGGATCAGCTCCATCTTCCCAAACACGAGGTCTTCGGAGACGCTGTACGCACACACCTGGGTCATCCGCTACGACGGATTGCTGTTCTCGTCGCGATACTACGACGACGAACCGGACGTGCCAGATTCCGCAAAGACGGACGACGCGCGAACCCGCGATTACGTCAATGCCGCTATTGATTACTACGAGCAGAACGGCCTGGCGGCAACACGTCAGCGTTACATGGCCGAGGAGAGCATCGAGAACGGCAGGTCGTTGATCCTCATCGACGCTAATAACGTGCTGCTGGTTTACGAACCAATCCCCACGATCGTGGGCCAGTACGTCGGGCCGGGTTCCCGGTTCACCAGCTTTTTGAAACTGGTGAACGACGCCTCCGAAGAAGGCCATTGGTCGAACGCGCAAGGCGTCAACCGGACGACGAAGCAAGAGGAGCCCCGGCGGATATTGTCCGTCCTTCATGGCGGACTGGTGTTCGCGACCAGTCACTCCGTGCTCCGCGAAAACGTCGAGGATTCAACTAAAGAGTACGTGCAGAAGGCTATCGACCTTTACGAGAGCGATGGACTCGACGCCACCATCGCGCACTACAACAGCCAGGAAAGTCTCGACGGGCAGTTCTACCTCTTCCTCATCGGCGATGACGACATCTACAAGGCGCATCCCATATTCCCGCACCTGATAGGCACCGACATCAAGGACGTCGTCGGCTCCGACGGGCAGGAACTCGGCAAGGAGATCGCCCAAGCCACTGATGAAGGTATCTGGGTCGAGTATCTCTGGCCGCATCCCGAATCTCGCAAGGAGCAGCAGAAAGTCACTTGGGCGATCCGCCACAACGGGCTGATTTTCGCTTCGGGTTACTACGCCGGCGGTCCGGAGAGCGGTAAACCTGCTTGGCAGGATGCCGACCCGCGCGAATACACCGTAGATTTCGTGAACCGGGCGATCGAACGATACGAGCGCGACGGCTTACAGTCGATGATCGACTACTACAACAGCGTCGCAAGCTTCGAGGGCGAATGGTATCTCTTTGCAACTGACGAAAACGACATCTACCACGTGCATCCGTTGATACCGCACTTGCGCGGCACCGACATCAAGGACGTTGTGGGATCCGACGGCTACGAACTCGGCAAGGAACTCGCCAAAGCAACCGAGGAAGGCGTTTGGGTCGAGTACCTGTGGCCGCACCCGGTTACGCTCAAGGAAGCCCCCAAAGTCGGCTACGCCGTACGTCGAGACGGTATGCTGTTCGCCTCCGGCTACTACGAGCAGCCCGAAGACCCGGCGGCGCACACTAAAGCGTACGTGCAAAGGGCGATCGACTACTACGCAGCCAATGGGTTGGATGCGACCATCGAACGCTACAGCGACGCGGACAGCGTCGACGGGCAGTGGAACCTGACACTTGCCGACGAGAACGACATCATACAGGTGGCATTCTTGTCACCGAGTTTCGTCGGCACCAACCTAAATGACTTTGGCGCGGGCCGAATTAGGAACATCGGTGCAGAGATGGCAGCAGCCACCGAGGACGGCGAGTGGATCAGCGTCATCTTCCCAAACACCAGGTCTTCCGAGACGCTGTATGCACACACCTGGGCGATCCGCTATGACGGTTTGCTTTTCTCGTCGCGATACTACGACGACAGTCCCGACGTGCCAGAATCCGCGCAAACAGACGATGCCCTAACTCGCAACTACGTGGCTGAGGCAATTGCATTCTACGATCAGAACGGCCTGGCAGCGACACGCGAGCGTTACATGACCGCCGAGAGCATCGAGAATGGAAGGGCACTGACGTTGATCGACTCGGATAAAGGGGTGTTGCTGGTGTACACCACCATCCCTTCCATCGTGGGAAGGCGAATCGAAGGATTGAGCGGCTTCCAAAAGTTGGTCGGCGGCGCTACCGCAGAAGGCAGTTGGTCAAACGCGCAAGGCATCAACCGCACCACAAGACAGGAAGAGCCGCGCCGGATTTTCGCCGTCGTTCACAACGGTCTCGTGTTCTCAAGCGGACACTCCGTGCTGCGCGAAAACGTGGAGGTTTCGACCAAAGAGTATGTGCAGCGTGCCATCGATCATTACGATAGCGAAGGCTTGGACGCCACCATCGCGCACTACAACAGCGAGGAAAGCATCGAAGGACAGTTCTACCTGTTCCTAATCGGCGACGACGACAACTACTTAGCGCATCCGATATTCCAGCATCTGATCGGCTCCGACATCAAAGACGTTGTCGGTTCCGGCGGTCATGAACTCGGCAAGGAGATCGCCCAAGCCACCGAAGAAGGTATCTGGGTCGAGTATCTCTGGCCCCATCCCGAAACCCGCATTGAACGCCAGAAGGTCACCTGGGCGATCCGCCACGAAGGCTTGATATTCGCTTCGGGTTACTACGCCGGCGGACCAGAAGAGGGTTACCCAGCGTGGCAGGACGCCGATCCGCGCGAGTACACCATTGACTACGTGAACCGGGCGATCGTGAAATACGGGCGCGACGGCTTGCAGTCGATGATCGACTACTACAACAGCGTCGCGAGCTTCGAGGGTGAATGGTATCTCTTCGCCACCGACGAAAACGACATCTACCACGTCCATCCGCTGCTTCCCGAACTGCGTGGTACGGACATCAAGGACGTCGTGGGATCCGACGGCTACGAACTCGGCAAGGAATTGGCAAAGGCGACCGAAGGCGAGGGCGTTTGGGTGGAGTATCTGTGGCCGCACCCGGTAACACTCAAGGAAGTTCCCAAAGTCGGGTATGCCGTCCGACGCGACGGACTGCTCTTTGCGTCTGGCTACTATGTGCAACCGGAAGACCCGGCGGCACAGACAAAGGCGTACGTCCAACGCGCCATCGACTACTATGAAGCGAACGGATTAGACGCGACGATTGAGCGATACAGCGACGCGGACAGCGTTGAGGGGCAATGGAACCTGACGCTGGCAGACGAGAACAACGTCTTGCGAGTCGCGTTCCTGTCCCCGAACCTCGTTGGTGCCAACTTGACCGCCGGCACTGGTACGATCGGTGCCCAGATGGCGGCGGCAGGAGAAGACGGGGCATGGATCAGCACCATATTCCCAAACACCAGGTCTTCCGAGACACTCTACGCGCACGTCTGGGCAATCCGACACAACGGATTGCTGTTCTCGTCGCGATACTACGACGACAAACCCGACGTGCCGGAGACGGAGTAAACGGAAACACAGACACTGACCCGCACGAAGGTCGTCAACACGATTGAGTACTATGGCCTCTAGGGCCGGGAACTCGCGCTTGGCTTCTACCACAGCGCAGAGAGCACCAGACTCGATCGGAGCATGACCATCGTGCGGGCCGGTGACCAGACCGTTCTCGCCAACGCGCTCGCTCCGCAGATGGCGGGAAGGTCCGCCGCGGCCATCGAAGTAGCCTTGCCGGATATCGCCACGATACTGGCGACCACCCTGGATGGACAGCGGTCGTGGCGCGGCTTCTATCACCCGTTGACGGGGGAAATGTCCGTAGGACAAATGAGGCCTACCCGCCAAGCAAAACACCCTGTCATTCCCATCACAGTCCAACCTCATGTCCCGACAACGCAAAGGCAAAGTTTTGATGGTGCAAGGCACAGGTTCGTCTGTCGGCAAGAGTTTGATCGTGACTGGTTTGTGCAGGTTGTTTGCTCAAGACGGCTACCGAGTTGCGCCGTTCAAGGCACAAAACATGTCGCTGAATTCGGGCGTGACGCCGGACGGTTTCGAGATCGGACGCGCGCAGTTGGCGCAGGCGCAGGCGGCAGGCATTCAACCTCGCGTCGAGATGAACCCGGTATTGCTGAAACCTGAGGGCGACGCTACGTCCCAACTCGTTTTGATGGGCAAAATGGACGGCGAGGTGCACGCTCGAGATTTCCTCACGAAACGCGAACGGTTATGGTCAGCGATTACCGAATCGCTAGACACGCTTCGGTCGGAGTTCGACATCGTGGTGGTTGAAGGCGCCGGTAGCCCAGCTGAAATCAACCTCCGCGCCGGCGACATCGTAAACATGGAAGTGGCGCTACACGCCAATGCGCCGGTGTTAATCGTTGGCGACATCGATAAAGGCGGTGTGTTCGCTGCGCTGTATGGCACTCAAAGACTGATAAGCGAAAAAGAACGCAAACTCGTCGAAGGGTTCATCATCAACAAATTCCGAGGCGATGTAAGTCTGCTCGCGTCGGGCATCGACGAGTTGGAACGACTGACCGGTGTAGATGTTGTCGGTGTCTTGCCGTACCTCATCGATGTTTATGTGCCCGAGGAAGATTCGCCGATGCGCGCGCGCATGTCGGGATCCGGCGCGGAACGAGATCGCATCGAGGTTGTAGTAGTTGCACTGCCCCACATTGCGAATTTCGACGAGTTCGATCCGCTTGCTCGCATGTCAGGTTTGGAACTGCGCTACGTAAGGTCGGCAGACGATTTCGGAACCCCAGACTTGGTCATACTTCCAGGCACGAAAACCACGACGCAAGATCTCGATTTCGTTCGGCGTTCGGGAATGGCGACGATGATCAGAAGCCACTTTTTGCGAGGGCGTGCCTTGATCGGGATTTGCGGCGGGCTGCAGATGTTGGGCAAGCGCATAAACGACCCGGACGGCATCGAGTCCGATCGACCCATCGTGCGAGCACTCGGCATACTTGACATCGAGACGACGTTTTCAGGAGAAAAGACAACGACGCTTACCGATGCTCGCATCGTGTCGGATCATGGATTGCTGACCGGCATGGCTGGGATTCCAGTGTCCGGCTACGAAATCCACGTCGGCGATAGCCACGCATCGCAAGGCATAAACACGGCGATCGAATCCGTTCCTCATCGACACACTCTCGGCTACTCGGACGCTACCGGCCTCGTATTCGGCAGCTACATGCACGGGCTGTTTCAAAACGAACACTTCTCAGAACGCATCTTAGCGAACATCGCCCGCATGAGCGGACGCAACATCCAACACGCAACAAACCCATTCTCCCAAGAGGCAGAATTCGACAAACTGGCAACCCATCTGCGCAACCATCTCGACATCGACAAGATTTACCAGTCATTGAACTGAGACGTGGATGATGGGCAGAAGCGGGGACACTTGTCGAGTCTCACTCACGCCGTGAACGGTTTCCGCTGAAAATCATTCGGGCTTCAACGATTTCTAGTAACATGACTTCATCATTTGCCGCGCCTAGTCGAAATGGCGCGCTGAATACGCTCGACACCGAAAACCTTAAAGGAGTGATTTCATGAAACGCATCGCACGTCATAGGTGGGCCAGCGCCCTGCTGCTCACCGCATTCGCCGCCATAACAGGCACCGTCGCGCTGGCTTGCGGCTCTACTGAGACCGTCGTCCAGACCGTCGTTGTCGTCGAGGAAGTGCAGGTACCGGTACCGCAGACCGTCGTCGTCGAAAAAGAAGTGCTTGTCGAAGGCGAGACCGTCATCCAGACTGTCGTCGTTGAAAAAGAGGTGCAAGTCGCCGGTGAGACCGTCGTCCAGACCGTCGTCGTCGAAAAGGAAGTGCAAGTCGCCGGCGAGACCGTGATCCAGACCGTCGTCGTCGAAAAAGAAGTCGTCGTCGAGACGGAGAAGGTCGTTGAGGTCGAGAAACCGGTCGTCGTCGAAAAAGAAGTGATCGTAGAGAAAGAGAAAATCGTCGAAGTTCCGCGTCGATCCGGCGGCGAGATTCGTGTCGCAACCGTCTACGTGCCACCGCCTCTCTACCTGCCATCCGCTCAGCCTTCACCAGAGTATTGGAAGCTCCACGCTTGGGGCATCACTGAAACTCTGCTCCGCACCGACCGCAATGCGCCACCGCCGGCGTATGGTACGCCCGGCACCAACGGCATCGGCACCGGATGGGAAATCGATGGAACGACCATCAGCTTCACCATCCGCGATGGAGTAAGCTTCCACGGTGTTGACAAAGACTGGGGACCGCTGACTGCCGAAGACATCGTCCACTCCATGACCGATGCCGGCAAAGAAGGAAGCCGCGCCGCGCGCGCGCCGACGTTCAGCGAAGCCGGCGGAAGCGGCGTATGGGACTGCCAGACCATCAGCGATCGCGCATTCTCTTGCACCTTCAACCCGCAGCGCTTCCACCCGGACTTCTTCTACCTGATCGCGAACGAGAACGGACAGCTTCCGATTCACAGCAAGCGCGTCTATGACGAACTTGGTGAAGAGCAAGCGATCCTCGAACCGCACGGTAGTGGTCCGTGGCAGGTCGTGAAGCACGTCGGTAACGACGAGTTGGTAGCGGACGCAGTGCTAGATCACTGGCGCGCACCGCCGCTGGCCGACCGACTGCGTGTCATCGAGATACGTGAGCCTTCGCAAGCCGCGGCAGCTCTCGCAACTGGCGAAGTGCATCTGGCGCAGATCCCGAGTTCTTTGGTGCTTGACACCGAAAACCGGTCGCGCGGACGCCGAATTCAGATCAACGCTGGTCTTGGTGGCCAGGCCATCTACTTCGGTGGCAACTTCTGGACCGACCAAAACCACATCAGCGATGAACCGATTGCGCCGCGCCCCGGACACAAACCGGAACTGCCTTGGATCGGAACTGGTCCTGATGACGAGAACGCGAACAAGGTTCGACGCGCCCTCTCGATGGCGATCGACCGCTCGCTGATCAACAACAGCATCCTCGTCGGTCTTGGCAAACCGATCTACACGCACACCGGCTACGAGCAGAGCACGCCTCACTGGCAGGACCGATGGTTCGTCGAATACGATCCTGAAGGCGCCAAAGCACTGCTCGCAGAAGCGGGATACCCTGACGGATTCGAGATGGGATTCTGGGTCCCGTCGGACAGCCCGTTCGTCAACCCCGAGGTCGGCGTAGCAATCGCTGGCCAGTGGCGCGAAGTCGGTATCGACGTCCAGATCGAGAACACCGCTTACTCAGCCCGACGTCCAACTCTTGTTGACCGTTCGATCGACATCCCTTGGCACTTCATCAACAGTGCCGAAGGCGGATTCTTCGGCAACATGTACGGTCGATGGCGGCACGGTGCCGGCTGGAACTCAGGTGTCGAATTCCCATACGACGTCATGAAGGATTGGGACACTCGATACCTCGCGCTCGACCGGAACACTCAAGGTGACGAAATCATCGCCTTGAACACCGAGATTGAAGACTACGTCCAAACGGTCGGCGTCGAGATCCCGGTGGTCGAACTCGTCAAGTGGTACGTGTTGGGTCCGGAAGTGCTCGACTGGAAACCTTACCGCCACAACGAGAACGGCCCGAACTCGTTCGAGACCATGCTCTTGGACCGGTAGACGGTACCAACGAAACCGTTCAAACCTGCGTGTCGGCGATGGCGCAATGCCGTCGCCGACACGCGGCATGTTCCGCGAACCACGGTCCGTCGAAACGTTTGACTGTGTTGCTGTGCGCCGCAGCGCCGTGTATCGGTAACCGAAGATGAAAACCTTTCTTGCAAGGAGAATCACCTACAGCATCGTGTTGCTCCTCGCAACCACGATCTTCGTCTTCGTCATGTCGCGGCAGGCCGGCGACCCGCGCCACCTGTTCCTCAGCGAGCAAAGCACTCAAGAGGAATGGGAGGCTTGGGGCGTTGAACTTGGCCTCGATAAACCGACCTGGCAGCAGTACGTCATCTGGCTAGGAAACGCCGTGACCGGTGACTTTGGCGAATCGATCCGGCAGCGTAAACCGTCGCTCGATGTCGTCACCGAACGCATACCAGCGACGCTTGAACTCGCTTTCGGCTCGTTCCTTTTCTCCTTCATAACCGGCATCCCGCTCGGCGTGCTGTCAGCGCTAAAGCGCGGCTCTGTCCTCGACTACATTGGCAGAACGTTCGCGCTCGTCGGTCAAGCCGCGCCCGTCTTCTGGTTGGGCATCGTCCTAGTGCTCATATTCAGCGTCAATCTCGGATGGTTGCCAGTCGCCCGTCGCGGCGGATGGGAACACTACATTCTGCCCTCGATAACACTCGGTTGGCTCTTCGCCTCCAGTTTCCTCAGACTGACCCGATCCGCGATGCTCGAAGTGCTCGATTCGGAGTTCATCAAGTTTGCCCGCGCCAAAGGCGTCGATAACTCGATAGTGATCTGGAAACACGCTTTCCGTAATGCCCTGCTTCCGTCCTTGACCTACGCCGGACTGCTGCTCGCCGGACTAATCACCGGCGCGGTCATCACCGAAACCATATTCTCATGGCCCGGACTCGGCAGCCTAGCCGTGACTTCGGTCCTTCAACTCGACTTTCCGGTGCTGACCGCCATCGTCTGCGTCATCACCCTCGCGTACGCCGGAATGGCGCTATTCATCGATCTGCTATACGCGGTCGCCGACCCGCGCATCAGGCTGGAGTGACACGTTGAACGATATCTCCAGCGCGACCTCGCCCCCTATCGCTACCGAATCGGTAGTCGACGCCGGTCCGACATTTGGGCAGTCCTTGTGGCGAATCTTGCGAACCTGGCCACTGGTGCCGATCGTTCTGATCGCGCTTTTGCTGATCGGCGCGTTTTTTGCCGAGTTGTTGACGCCATACGATCCTGAAAAAGACGACTTGATATCTCGTAACATTCCGCCGATGTGGCAAGAAGGCGGTAGCTCCGAACATCTGCTCGGCACCGATCCGCTTGGCAGAGACATCCTCGCCCGCATCATCTACGGAGCCCGAACATCCCTGCTCATCGCGACTATCGTACTGACTATTGGAACAATCTTCGGGTTGATCGTCGGATTGATCGCTGGTTACCAAGGTGGCACTATCGACGAAGTGCTGATGCGTGTCGTCGATTTCACTTTCGCCGTCCCCTTCATTCTCGTCGCGCTAGTCGCCGTCATCGTCTACGGGCAATCGTTCGCGCTCGTCATCATTCTGCTGACGATCTTCAGTTGGAACGGCGTCGCGCGTCAGGCGCGCGCCGAAACCTTGAGCCTGAAAACCCGCGACTACGTTTCCGCCGCCCTCGTCGCCGGTGCCAGCGTCTGGCGCATCCTTTGGAAGCACCTGACGCCTGGCCTCATCAACACCGTCATCGTCGTCACGACGCTCCACCTTGGCGCGCTCATCCTCACCGAAGCCAGCTTGTCCTTCCTTGGGGTAGGCATTCCGCCGCCCACTCCTGCGTGGGGCGTGATGGTTGCCGAAGGTCGAAACTACATCTACACCGAGTGGTGGATATCGTTCTTCCCCGGACTCGCGATCATGCTCACCGTGCTAGCCTTCAACTTCTTGGGCGACTGGTTCCGCGACCGGTTCGACCCGCGTCTCCGACAACTCGATTGATTACACCGATAGAGGGAAACCCGAAATGAAAATCGCATGGATCGGCATCGGACACATGGGCAAACCCATGGCGAAACACATGATGACCGCCGCCGAAGAATTCACCGTCCACGATCTCAGGCCGGAATCGGCTACCGACATGCTCGAAGACGGCGCGATCTGGGCGGACACCCCCGCCGAAGCCGCGGTCGGCAAAGACCTAGTCGTTACCTGCCTCCCTATGCCGCAACATGTCGAAGCCGTCAGTTTTGGCGATGATGGAATCGCTGAGGGCGTCGACGATGGCACTGTCGTGATCGACTGCACCTCCAACTCGCTCAAAATGGTCCGATCCCTGCATCAGCGATATGCCGAACAAGGCGTCACCTTCCTTGACACTCCGGTGAGCGGTGGCGTCATCGGTGCCCAGCAACGCGACCTCGCCGTGTACGTCGGCGGCGACCGCGCGTCCTACGAATCGATAAAACCTACCCTCGACGCGATGGGCGACAAGGTGCAGTACTGCGGCGGCATTGGAACCGGCACCATCTGCAAGCTGATGAACCAGCTTTTCGGCGCGATCGTCGGCATGGCTCGGATGGAAGTCGTAACCGCCGGCGTCAAAGCCGGTGTCGAACTCGATGTTCTCGTCAAAGCAATCCACGAAGGGTCCGGCGGCAAGAACCGCCCCTTCCAAGTCTTCGAACGCCCGCCTGAAGATGACTACGAGGACACCGAACTCAGTTTCTACCTCGAACTCGGCGCCAAAGACGTACGACTAGCCAACGAGATCGGACGGTCCCTCAGAGTCCCCCAACCCCTGTCCAACCTCACCGAGGCTCGCCTGATCGAAGCCTTGAACCGAGGATGGGGCAAAAAACGCAACGAAGTCGTCGGCGAAATCCAGCAAGAGATCTCCAAAGTCGACCTACGCGTTGACGGCTGACGGATCAGTGAGATTCGTTAGAATCTTCCATAGAACACACACCACGAGGAAACTAAACATGCAAACGGCAGACCCGGCGATAAACTCGGTCATGGATAACATCGGCGTGATGGTCGGTTCGGAGGGCGGCTCTCTGGAGCTGCTCGAACTCACCGACGACTACATGAAGGTGAAATACTACGCCGGCACCAACGAAGATTGCCCCGAGTGCGTCCCCATGACCGACGCCGTCTACCAGTTCATGCGCGCCGCACTCAACATCCACGCGCCACGCATCGCCACCCTCGAAGTGGTGGATTGAACGTCACGATCCCAAGCGGGCCGCGAGATGTCGTCACAGCAACCGGCAACAATCGCGAAACAGCTTCTTCGTGACGCGGACGGCGAATATGAGTCGGGCGACATCTTTCTCGCCTCGAAACTGCTATGGGATGCAGCGGTTCATTGCGCCGAAGCGGTGATGCATAGGAATGGATCGGCATATTCCGGACGCGGAGAACTGTCGAAGTTCATCAAGGATCTGTCTGCCGAACTCGATGAACCCATTCTCTTTTCATACCTCAAGGTAGCCGAAGCACTTCACGCAAACTTCCACCACGGTTGGATGGAAGACCACCAGTTCGAGGAGAGTCGCGAGCTGGTCAGGCAGTTCGTCAACAGGTTGTTGGAGCTGACCGGCGAGAACTGAACTCTCGTTCTGATCGGCAGGTTTTCCACTACGAGGCCGCTGCAATTCCCTCGTCATTCCGGCGAAAGCCGGAATCCGTGAGGCAAGAGGCACGCTGATTTCCCTTCCGCATCGACGGGAGAAGGGACGTGGCGGACGCGAGTCTTATGCCTCGGTTTCCTCGCGCCTGCCGTCAGGAAATACAATCACATCCAAACAACCGAAACTAACGTCGCGTCGCGAGCCTCGGCTAAATCTGTCGAACGGACTAGCAGTTCCAGCGGGCTCGATGCGGCGCAGACCTAATTCGCCCGAGTAAACCCACGAAGTACGATGAATCGTTCACTAGCAGATTGGATCAGCCAGCTCGCGTCAATCCAGCGGCGATCCAGTTCCGATCAAGCGTTACCGCCGGCGTCAGACCGCGAACTTGACGAGTACTTCGAGCGCGTCAAACTGCGACTCGACATCGCAAAGCAACAATCCGACGAGTTGAGTTCGGAGCGGAAGAAACGCCAACGCGCCGAGCGAGATTTGGCAGACGCCCGATCACGACTCAAAGAATCGAACCGTTCGCTCAACAACAACCGACGCGAACTTAGGCGCGTCAGCCGACAGCTCAATTCGTTGCAACACGGAAGTGAACTTCCTGTCGTAACCGAGTTGCGCCGAGAACTTGACGAGCTCCAGCAACTCTACTCGGACGCCCTCGAAGAAGAGCGGTCACAGCGTGCCAACGCGGAGGCACGGCTCGCGACGCTGGAGAAAAGACTCAAAGCGATCCAGCAAAGGCAGTCGAAAACCGAGCGGACGGAAATTCGACCGATCCCCGCCCGCGTCGCTGAGGAACGCGACCGACGTCGTAAAGCCGAGAAAGCTCACCGCACCACAAAGCGGCAACTCAAACACGCCACTCGAACACTCAATAACCTGCGAAGGGACTTAAAACGAGCTGGCAAACACAGAGATGCATCCACATCGAACGGTGCTCCGTCATCGAACGGCATCTTTCAAACGCTACTCCCTAACCTCACACTGGCGCGGGATTCCGCCGACCGACTGAAAGCATCACGCGAAGCGAAACAGATATTCGGCGACTTGAACCACCTCAACGACAACCCCCAAGTTGTGCGCGGCGAGCGCGTCGGAGCCGCTGGTTCTTGGCTCGAACTCCGCCCCAGCCTCACAAGCCGCATCTACTACCGCAACGACAACCGCCGCGGCCAGTACCTAGTCCTCATCGGCGACAAAAACACCCAGCCCAACGACCTCGATTGGCTGAAACGGAATAAGTGAGAAAAGGCGCGTATGGCAACGCGCCTAATGCGTCTCTTCCTCGGCTTCAGGCACCGATGCTTGCGAAGATGAACCGAAACCGATGCCTCTCGGCGAAGTACGTTGCAGATAGTCGCGGATCTCAAACAACGCCTCTTCGATGCGGGCGATTCTCGCCTCAACTTGGTCGAAGCGAGCGTTTTGCCGATCAAACCGGGATTCAAACCGGTCAAGCCGCGACTCAAGGCGTTCAATCCTCGAGTCGACCTGGTCGAAGCGCGAATCGACCTTATCGAAGCGTGAATCGACTTGGTCGAAACGGCGGTCTAATCTAGTCTCCGTTCGGTCGAGTTTCTCGTCCAAACGCAGAATGGCATTCACCATTCGGATCTGATTGTCGGTTTCAACTTCAGTTGCCATATTTCGCCCGCTAAACCTTGCGATAACTTGTCGACATTCAGCGATGCGTTACTTATACCACAGTACCCTGCTAAACCGATCCGACCGGCGGCGGCGCTAGCCGATCGGTGGGCTAGGCGGAGGTGAAACCAAGGTTTCGCGGCCGACCATGGTTCGAGCACGCCGACCAACCCCCTTGGTTAGTCATATAATTGACTAACCATGCATCTAAGGAGTCGGCGATGGTCACGGTAAACGTCCACGAAGCGAAAACTCACCTCTCGCGTCTGTTGGCAGATGCCGAGGCCGGGGAAGACGTGGTGATCGCCCGGAACGGCAAACCCGTCGCGAAGTTGGTGCCCTACAAACCCAAAGGCAAACGACAGTTCGGGTCGATGAAGGGGTTGATCGAACTGGACGACAGTTTCTTCGATCCGTTGCCAGAGGATGAATTGAAGCTGTGGGAGGGCGGTTAATCAATGCGATTGCTGCTGGACACCCATGCCATCGTGTGGTGGTTTTCCGGGAATCAACGTCTACCTACTGAGGCACGAAACGCGATCTCAGATCCGTCGAACGACACTTTCGTCAGCGCCGCTTCCGCGTGGGAAATCGCAACCAAGTACCGCCTAGGCAAAATGCCGAGGGTTGCCGCCCTGGCGAATGACTTTCATAACCGGGTCACCGGTGAAGGGTTTGTCGAACTCCCCATCACCGTCGAACACGCCGTCCGCGCTGGCTCTCTGCCCGGCCCTCACAGCGATCCGTTCGACCGGATGATCATCGCCCAAGCCATAACGGAAAACATGTCGCTAATTTCGAACGAAACCGTGTTCGATCGGTACGGCGTCCAACGGCTGTGGTGATCACCACAAGTCCATTTGACCCTAAACCGCAAGATTTCACATTCCCAACGAGCATCGGGGCAAACATCTAACCCGCGCCCGTGGGCAATCGTCGCATCCCGGCTAGCCACCCCCAGGAGGAAGGTCCATACGGCAGTAACGACACTTGATCGCCTCGAAATAGATTTCCTCCGCGCAGTAGGGACACATCTTCATGCGGCGCCTCGGTTGACCGGTCTGCACGGCACGAGTCGCTGAGGACCGCCGTTGCGTTTGTCCGATTTCCAACGGAGGTCCCCAACGGTTAGCTCCAGAAGCCCCTTGCATGAAACCCAACTCGACGATCGCGGCGAAAAACCCGCCAGCCATTAAAACGAAACCGAAGGTCATCCCAGTAATCGAGTCGAATTCCGCCATCATAGCCAAACCAATCAAAACGGCTGCGAGATAGGGGAGTATCCACCAAAAGGACTTCCCGCGATCATGGAGCCGACCAATCGAAATTACTACGATTATCCAGAATATGACGAGTGTTATCGCCCAATTTGCATAGCCCAATGCCTCATTATCACCAATCCATTCAACTTGCAACGCGATTATACCCTCTTGCACAGATGTGAAAGGCAGCAGTAGCGCTGAATACAGCCAAGATTCCCAAACATTAGGCAATTTTCCGACGTATTCATCAATCAAATCTAAACTGACGACGTAAAGAACAAATGGGTAGCTGAATATTGACACAAAAGGAACAAAGAAGGGTGTCGAAACAACCCAGAATGTATTTCGAGTAATTCTCCGTCTGGAATAGAGTAAATCAAGCAAACCAATTTTGTCGAATGCCCCGATCTGCCTTACATAATTGATCAGCAATACGATATATCCTATCAAACTGAACATCACCAAAACGACAGCGACCGCACCAAGATTCGGGTTTCCATCCTCAAACTGAAGTCCGACAACATTGATCAGAAACCATAGATACGTCAATGCATACACCATCAGATAAATCACGAACCAAGTGATCACTGAGCTGATAGCAAAAAAGATTTCCAGTCTGTTCTGAAATATCAGTCTTGGTAGCGTGATCTGTCCGAAGCAGAATTGACGGAATAAACCTACAACAATCAAGTTCAATGAACTTACAATGAAGACGAGGATATAGGCGGCAAATGGCTCTTCCCAATGGATATCTGAAGACCAAAATGAATTATATTTACCCTCAAGTATTCGGACCAGCTCAATGCCGTTCCAAAGGTTGTAGTATTCCGTTATCGTTTCTTCGCTCCATCTTGAGGTTGATGTCGTCACGCTGAACCAAGGCAAAAACGAGGATATAAAGATCAAAATCGGTGGCAAAGCGGCCGCGGCGAGTAGCCAACTCGGAAATACCGCTCGGGTCGAGGGCATTCGCAATGTCTGTTGGGAAGGCGTCGACGGTGATGAAGCAAACGTAGGCGACGACGAAGCGACCGCAGGCGCTGGTGATGAAGCGACCATGGACGAAGGCGATGGGGCTGCCGCGGGCGGAGGTGGAACCGGTGGCGGCGGCAATGAAGAAATCGTTCGTTGAACCGGCCGCACTTCGGTTGCGAACGTCCCTCGCCTGACGAAACTGACCTTCATCAATGCGAATGGCGCGGCGGATTCGCCGTGCCAATCACCCAATCCGAACGTGTACTCGATGCCGTCATCGTCGACAATGACACCGTTATCGCTCCCTATAGGAACAGATCGTACCGAACCCTGTAAGTTTTCTTCGGGTTGACTGTCTGGATCATCGGAGGATGTCTCGGGGATCGACGTGGGTGTGCTGTCTGAAAAGTGTTCTCGCAGAGTTGGTGGTGATGCCTCGACCGGCCGAAATGGTGCTGCCGGCGACTGAGGTGATGGTGCCTCAGCCGGCGGTGATGGTGCCGCCAAGGGCGCAGATTGTGCAGCCGCGGGTGGCGGTGACGGTGCTGCCGGCGACTGAGGTGATGGTGCCTCAGCCGGTGGTGATGGTGCCGCCAAGAGCGCAGATTGTGCAACTGTGGGCGGCGGTGAAGGTGCTGCCGGCGACGGAGGCGATGACGCTTCGACCGGCGGTGATGGTGCCGCCAAGGGCGCAGATTGTGCAACTGTGGGCGGCGGTGAAGGTGCTGCCGGCGACGGAGGCGGTGATGCCTCGACTGGTGGAGAGGACGCTTCCGCGGGCGGCGAAGATGGTAAGTTTTCCGAAGCCGGGTGGATGTTCAACGCATGGGCACCTTGAACTCCGAAATCGACTCTAGCACCAATTACGGGCGCTACATCCTTTCGGCGCCATTCGGAAGCGTCAAACGCGTATTGCACTCCGTTGTCGCCGAGAATGAGGTTTCGATCACCTCCGATATACAGTATCGACCCTCGCATGATTCCTTTCCTTTGCAACTACCTATCTGCTAAACATATCAGCATCATGACGCGCTGGCATCGGGAGGCAAATCCGACCCGCAGAATCGGCACCTGATAGCCTCGAACATGATCTCCTCAGCGCAGTACGGGCAGATCTTCGTTCGTCTGGCAGTCTGCGTCCCATTGTTTCCGGCGTTAATTCCTAACGCACCGATCCTGCCCCACCACTCTTTCTCTCTGCCGAGCATGAAAACGCCTACAAACACGACGGCAATGCCCAACACGATGCCCAAAATGCTGATGTAGTCCAACATCGAACCGAAGATATCCGTGCGCGCAAAGACGCTAAACGCGGCAAAAACGATCCCGGCGACAACCACGCCGGCATTGCCTATCCTCGATTGGATAAGACTGTAAAGACCGCCAAGTTTGCCCGCGTCGCCTTCCGCGTCCAAACTTTCGTAGAAGGATTTGAAACCGTCCCGATTGTTTTCAACCGTCGAGGGGCTGGCGGGAGTCTGGTTCAGAGGAGCATCAAAATCGGGGGCAGGTTCTGCTTGCTGTGCAACCAGAGTAGGAGGGGAAGCAGCGCGTTGTTGACTGGATCGATTCTGTTGATCGGGGCTGACTGGGGGCGTTTCAGCTGGTGCAGCGTCGTAAGGCGTATCTTGCGGTACGGCGTCTTCTACGTGCGCGCTGCCAGGTGCGGCGTCGTCAGAGATATCTAGGGAAACGGGATCGCTCGGGTACGGCCCGGCGGGCGCGGCGTCGTAAGGCGTATCTTGCGGAACGGGATCGCTCGGGTACGGCCCGGCGGGCGTGGCGTCGTAGGGCGTATCTTGCGGAACGGGATCGCTCGGGTACGGCCCGGCGGGCGTGGCGTCGTAGGGCGTATCTTGCGGAACGGGATCGTTTGGGTACGGCCCGGCGGGCGCGGCACCATAGGGAATACGCTGCGATCCGGGGCCTGCCTGGTACGCTCTGGCAGGGGCACGACCGTATTGCGTACCCTGCATTCCGGGGTCTCCCAGGTACGCCCCAGCTGGTGCACCACCGTAACGCGTACGTTGCGGACTAGGTCGACCAGCGTATGGCCCGGTGGTTGCGTAGCCGTAACTGTTTGTGCCAAGACCTCCTTCCAAGAATCCCAATTCGATTAGCGCCCAAATCCAAACGGCTAGAGTAGCTATCCCGAGCGTCAGCGGCAAACCGAGAAGTGCGATGAGGTACCAAAACAAGACCCACCAAGCTGATTTGTTCCGGTCGTGCAATCTTTTCACCACGATAGCATAAAAATTCCAAAAATTCATTAGCAGTGCGATAACGAAAATCAAAACAAAAATAACCGCATTTGCCAATATATACTCTATGTCACTGAGATCGTCCAAGCCCGAAAGGCCAATTGAGATGAGGAAAAAAACAAACAACAGGGAATAAATCACCCACCAACCGACGCTCAAAAGTAGCACTCCGAACAACCAATAGGTGGATCGGTTGATGCGACCTGACGGATTGAAGTATAGGTCTATGAAATTCATTGCTTGCTCATCATCATTTGCGGTGTGCGTTGTTTGGGGTCAGAAAAGACAAAGCTTCGGATGTTTCCGTTCTGCATCACGACGCGCTGGCATTGGGCGGCAAATCCGACCCGCAGAATCGGCACTTGATGGCCTCGAACATGATCTCCTCGGCGCAGAACGGGCAGATCTTCGTTCGTCTGGCGGCCTGCGTCCCATTGTTTCCGGCGTTGTTTCCTAACGCACCGATCCTGCCCCACCACTCTTTCTCTCTGCCGAGCATGAAAACGCCGAATATCGCGACGACAACACCCACCGCGATGCCCAAGATGCCGATGTAATCCAGCATCAAACCGAAGATATCGGTGCGCGCGAAGACGCTAAACGCGGCAAAAACGATCCCGGCGACAATCACGCCGACGTTGCCTATCCTCGTTTGGACAAGACTGTAAAGACCGCCGAATTTGCCTGCGTCGCCCTCTGCGTCCAATCCGCCATAGAAGGATTTTAACCCGTCCCGAGTGTTTTCAATCGCCGAGGGGCTGGCGGGTGTTTGGTTCAGAGAAGCGTCAAAATCGAGGGCGGGTTCTGCTTGCTGTGCAACCAGAGTAGGAGGGGAAGCAGCGCGTTGTTGACTGGATCGATTCTGTTGATCGGGGCTGACTGGGGCCGGTTCGGCTGGTGCAGCGTCGTAAGGCGTATCTTGCTGGACAGGCTCTTCCTGGAGCGGTCCGGCAAGAGTGCCATCGTCAGTGGTATCTTGCGGTACGGTGTCTTCTACGTGCGCGCTGCCTGGTGCGGCGTCGTCAGAGATATCTTGGGAAACGGGATCGCTCGGGTACGGCTCGGCAGACGCGGCGTCGTAAGGCGTATCTTGCGGAACGGGACCGCTAGGGTACGGCGGCCCGGCAGGCGCGGCGTCGTAAGTCGTACCTTGCGGCACTGGGTCTGCTACTTGCGCGCTGCCAGGTGCGGCGTCGTAGGTCGTATCTTGCGGAACGGGACCGCTAGGGTACGGCCCGGCAGGCGCGGCGTCGTAAGGCGTACCTTGCGGCACTGGGTCTGCTACTTGCGCGCTGCCAGGTGCGGCACCATAGGGTATACCCTGAGATCCGGGGTCTGCCGGGTACGCTCCGGCAGGCGTGGCGCCGTACTGCGTGTTTTGCAAACTGGGGTCTCCTGGGTATGCGCCGGCAGGCGCACCTCCATATGGCGTACCCTGCGTACCCTGCATTCCAGGATCCCCCGGGTACGGTCCGGCAGGCGCACCACCGTATGGCGCACCTTGCATACCTGGATCTCCCGGATACGCTCCGGCAGGCGCACCACCGTATGGCGTACCTTGCATTCCAGGATCTCCGGGATAAGGGGTTTCGTACGGGCTGGGTTGATTGGCGTAAGGCCCAGTAGTTGCGTAACCGTAAGGGTTCGTGCCGAGATCGCCTTCCAAAAACCCCAACCAAATTAGCGCCCAAATCCAAACGGCTAGAGTGGTTATCCCAAAAGTCAGCAAACCGAGGGGAAATGCGATCATGAACCAGATCAAGACCCACCAAGCCGATTTGTTCCGGTCGTGCAATCGTTTCACTGTAATAGCATAAACATTCCACAGATTAGTTAGCTGAGCTACGGCGAAAATCAAAACAAAAATAGCGGCATTTGCCAATATATATTCTATGTAACGAAAATCGTCAATGCCAGTGATGCCAATTGAGGCGCCGATTGTAGCAAAGAACACAATAAACAACAGCGTGAAAATTAGAAACCAGACGACGTTCAGAAGTAGCACCCCGAACAACCAAAAGGTGGATCGGTTGATGCGACCTGAAGGGTTGAAGTACAGATCTATGACATTCATTGCTCGCTCCTCATCAGTTGCGGTATACGTTGGGCAGGGTCAGAAACGACAAAGCCTCGGATGTTTCCATTCAGCATCACGACGCGTCGGCTCCTGCCGATAACTGCGACCCGCATAATCGGCACTTGATGGCCTGGAACATGATCTCTTCCGCGCAGTACGTGCAAATCTTCGTTCCTCAGGCAGCCTGCGACCCGTTGTCGCCGTCGTTCGACATCGATTCCGTTGGGCTAGCGGTGCGATCCGACGACTGCGCGGCATTGCCGACATCCCCTGCCGACGCATCGGTCTTCCCCCACCACGCTTTCTCTCTGCCGAGCATGAAAACGCCGACGAGCGCGACGACTAGGCCCGCCGCAACACCCACGATACCGACGTAGTCCAGCACCAGCTCGAAGATATCGGTGCGCGCGAAGAAACTGAACGCTACAAAGACGATCCCGGTGATAATCACAGCAAGGCCGCCGATCCATTTCTGGACCACGCTGTAAAAACTACTGAGTTTGCCTGGTCCACCTTCTCCATCCAGTACCTCTCGGGAGGATTCGGCTGGGTCCTCAACGACGCTCTCAGCCGTAGCTTCGTCGGGCGCCTGACCTGTAGGGGCCGTCGAATCGGTTGGAGATACGGGCGGCGGGG
Organism: Dehalococcoidia bacterium; assembly: GCA_963662485.1. Taxonomy (GTDB): domain Bacteria; phylum Chloroflexota; class Dehalococcoidia; order Lucifugimonadales; family Lucifugimonadaceae; genus Bin127. The sequence goes on from OY759581.1 coordinate 2,156,013, forward strand.
GTGCTGGCGAAGGGGGCAATTCGCTTGGGAGCGGATAGATTTCTAGAGCTTGGGAATCTCGTACTTCAAAATCAACCCTCACACCAACCTCTGGAATCATGTCCCCATTCTTCCACGCATCGGTTACCCATGAGTACCGAATACCGTCATCGCCGAGGATGAGGTTGTAGTCACTTCCCGCGCTGAGCACTGTACCTTGCATGTAGTTACGTTCTTCCTGGCCCGAGGGATGATAGGTATCGAGTGCTCAAGGGCATCGTTGGCATCTGGACGTGCCAAAATCTTTATAGCACGTTTTAGATTTCTACGCGCAGGATAGCGGGAAATTCAGGCGAATTCCAAGCGAGGCGGACTGTAAGCCGAGTTCTGTCCGGGCGGTGGTGAGGTTTACGGCTTGGTTGCCTTCTTCCCTCTGCCGTTAGCCTGGTGCGACCATCCATCTGGGGTCACGGTCGCCCGTGACCTCTAGCGGCCTACCCGGGAGCCGACGCGGGCACTCGTCTTGACGCTCCCCTATTTGGCCTTGCACCGAGCGGGGTTTGCATAGCCGCCGACGTTGCCGACGACGCGGTGCGCTCTTACCGCACCGGTTCGCCCTTACTCCATGCCGACACTTCGACGCGTCGACAGTGAAGCGGTATCTTTTCTGTTGCACTTTCCGTCGGGTTTCCCCGCCCTGCCGTTAGCAGGCGCCCCTGCCCGTCGGTGCTCGGACTTTCCTCCACGAGATCGACAAATGCCGTTCCCGCAGCGGTCGCACGTCCGCCTCGCTATGAGATTCAGCGTAACACGACCCGCTGTTGAGTTCCTAACGAAGAGTAAACGCGTGGAAAAACTGACGGGAAGATGTGCCGGTATCGGCTCAAACCCGCGGCTTGACGGTTACCGTCTCGCCGGTTACTACCACGTCGTCGACTAACGCGGATAAGGCGTCGCGGGCTCGGATGGTGTCGCCGGATCCGACGACATCGGCGATGAGGTCAAGGGTTCGGCGTCGGCGAGACACCTGTCCGTTGCTCGCGTCGCCGACAACGTTGTCGATCTGTTGGCGGATTCGTTTGATCTCGGTCAGGTACGGGGCGAGGTGTTCCAGATCGCCCTTGCCGGTAGATACGACGCGCGCCTCGGTCACAAACGATTTCTCGGCGTTTTCGAGTTGCTGATCCAGCGAGAGTTGGGTCTCTTTTGGACGAATTCGACGTACGATTTCGGGTTGCCAACCGCTGATCGCCTTGCGGACCTCACCATCCAGATCATCCGCTCGCCATTTCGGACAGGCGACGCCGTTACCATTACCGTCCCCGTTCTTGCCGGCGCGTCGATGCTGGCACTCGTAGAACTCGTAATATCGGTAAGTTTTGGATGCCGTCGTGTCGTCCTGGCGTCGCCACTTCCTACGCCGCGTCAGACCGGGAACACCATGACCGCAGTTCGCGCAGGTCAATAGTCCGCCGAGAAGGAACGGGTCCTCGGATTTTGCGAGACTCCGTTGGCGCTGCTTGACCGTGAGCGCGTCCTGTGCCCGTCGGAACAGCGAGCGTCCGATGATCGGTTCGTGATTTCCGGACACCAAGAAACCGTAACGGGAATACGTGCCCACGTAAACGCGGTTCTTCAGGATCAGCGAGACCGCCGCGGTTGACCATGGTTTACCGGCGCGTGTGGAGATGTTCTCGCTCGCCAAACGTTGTGCGATTAGGCGCATTCCTACGCCGCTGGATTCTTCAATTTCACTGTCCGATGTTTCGCTATCGTCGCCGACATACCACTCGAAGATCTTTCTCACGACGCTAGCTTCTTCGTCGACGGGTATGAGGGTGCCGTCGGCGCCGCATCGGTAACCGTAAGGCGTGCGACCGAGAACCTTGCCGCGCGATGCCTTTTCACGGATCTTGTCGCGGATCCGTTTGCGGAGCCAGTTCGGTTCGCCCTTCAAGCCGAGCAACTCTTCGCCGTTCTGCAACGGGTCCGGCATTTCGAGATCGGTGCAGATCGTATCAGAACCGGAACGACGGATGAACAATAGTCGTTCGACTAAAGTTTCGAGATCGGGCGCGAGGTGCGTCGCGTCGGGAATGACGACCAGTGCCGGTCGACCGCGCATACCCTCGATGCGGTCCATCAGGTCGGCGAATTGGGCATCGCCGAATTCGGCTGGGATCTGCCGTTTGTACGCGGAACCCAGCGCCTCGTTCAGCTCCGCCTCGACACCCTTGAGCAACGGGTTGTAACCCTCAGTTCCCAAGATGGCGACGAGATTGTGCCCGCCGGTTCTGCAATACTCGACTATCTGCGCGATCGGATCGCTTGGCGGTTGTTTAAGTCGACTCTGAATCTCGGTGATTTGGCCCCAAGAACCGGCGGCCGCGTTAACAGAACGGGACCAATCCCTTAGGGTTTGAGGATCGAGCGCCTCTTGGTCCTCATCTCCGGGTCGGCGCCGAACATATCCGATGGCGCGCATGACCGATCAGTCCGAGCTCAAAGTGATCAGGTATTTCCCGCAGTGGCATAGGATCGGGTCGGTAGCGTGTTTGAGAACATTCAACTCGCCCATCGACACGCGTTCAGAGCACCCGGCGCAGATATCGCGTTCAACAACCGTCACCGCCATCCCACCATTGCTCTTGAAGAGGCGCGTGTACTCGCCGAGATGCTTCTCGGGGATCGCCCCTGCCGTCTCGTTGCGATGCTTCAACGCTTCGTTGTATTCCTGCGAGATGCGCGTCTGTTCGTCAGTTCCAAGTTGCTTTTTTTCCGCCCAATCGGCTTCCATCTGATCGAGCTGAGTTTGCAGGTCGGAATGCACTTGGCGGGCTTCGTTCGCGGCTTCGCGTATCGGCTCCATCCGCTCGTCGATTGCGTCGATCCGGTTGGCATGCTCCTGCGCCCGCATCCCCAATCGGTAGTAGTCGCGCGAGTTGTCGGTACCGCTGTAGAGCCGCTCTTCGACCTCGGCGCGACCCTGATTTTCCGACGCCCTCTCCAGTTCAAGTCGCTTCATCGCCACCTCTGCCTGCACCTGGGAACGCTTGGCACGTTCACACTTGTCGCGGAGGTTCATCAATCGCTGCGCGCGCTCTTGCAAGTCGACCGAAATCTGCGAGTAGCTCTGACGCTGCCGCAACAGTCCTTGATCGAGATCTTGCAGTTCGAGCAGGGCTTCAAACGTGTTCAAATTACCGACTCCCAGCGAGTTTCCCAAACGGCGCAAACCACCGATTTAACGTCTAACTTAATCATATCAAACCCTCAAAATCGCACCCTCTACCGAGCACCCTCGGACACCCCTCGCCGATTCGATCCGTGAGACGTTATACATTAAGTCGTTGTGCCGCCGATATTCGGAGACTGCCGCTTGAACACGCAATCGCTGCCGCCGTTCGTCAAAAACCTGCCGAGAACTCGGATCGTTTGCACGATCGGACCGGCTACGGGGAATGTCGCCAAAGCCCGCGCCCTGATCCGCGCCGGCATGTCGGTCGCGCGCCTGAATCTCTCGCACGGAAACTCGGAGCAGCACTTCGAATACGTCGCCGCCATCCGCGAAGCCGCGAATCAGATAGGAGTCAACATCGGCATCCTCGCCGATCTACCGGGCCCGAAGTACCGCATCGGCACCGTCGACAAGGATCACGCTGTAGTCGAACATGGACGGGAGGGTATTCAGGTCACGGCACGTAGTCGTTTCACGCTGACCGCTGACCGCGTACTCACTACTCCAGAACGCGGTACCGTGTGGCCCGCTGGGTTGCATCAAGACATCAAACCGCGCGCCACGATCCTCATTGACGAAGGCGCGGTCGAGATGCGCGTCGACGAAGTTGACGGGCACGAGATCCATTGCACCGTTCGACGCGGCGGTCTAATCCAAAGCGACAAGGCGGTAACCGCGCCCGGCAACACCTCTACTCTCGACTACTTCACCGACGAAACCGTTGCGGCACTCAAGTTCGCCATCGAAGCAGATGTCGATTTCGTCGGTTTGTCTTACATCCGCAACCGAGAAGACCTACGCGCCGTAAGAAAGTGGTTGTCTGATGCCGGCAGAAACCCGGCACTCGTCGCCAAGATCGAGATTAAGCAAGCAGTAGACAACCTTGTCGAGATTCTCGAGGAGACTGACGCCATCATGGTTGCACGCGGCGATCTGGGCGTTGAGATGCCGCTGCACCTGGTGCCGACCACGCAGAAGCGGATGATCCGGCTAGCCAACGAGGTCGGCAAACCGGTAATCACCGCGACGCAGATGCTGGAGTCGATGCGCGACAACCCGTATCCGACACGCGCTGAGTCGACCGATGTTTACAACGCGGTGCGCGATGGCACCGACGCGGTGATGCTCTCCGCGGAGACGTCCGTCGGTGACTACCCGGTGCGCGCCGTCGGTTTCATGGCGCGCGTATCGAAAGTCGCTGAACGGTATCTTGATAACCAAATGCTGCGTGATCGACGCATGGCGATTATCGACAAGCAGGGGCGCAACGCGCAGATCGACTCCATCATCGCCCATGATGCCGCGCGCACCGCCGACACGTTACGGTCCAAGGCGATCATTACCTTCACGGAGAGTGGGACAACCGCGGACCGCGTCGCCGCGTTCCGTCCGCGCACGCCGATCATCGCGCTCTCTCCCAACCAAAAGACGCTCGCGAACCTGTCGATGCGTTGGGGTGTGATCCCGATGTTGACGGATCGACTCGCAAATCTCGACGAGATGTTCGACTACGCGACTGACATCGCCGAAGAAACGGGATACGCCAAGGAATCGGACACCGTAGTCTTTGTTGCTGGAGTGCCGATCGGATTCTCCGGCAACACCAACATGTTGCGAGTAATCAAGATCGGCGAGGAACCTTCGGCAACGTCTTCATGAGCCGACGCTATCGAATTAGCCCGACGCCGATTCGGCTTCTTTGCGCCGCGCGTCCAAAACTTCAACTGCCGACGTCAGGCGCGATCTCAGATTATCGACGTTAGAGATCGGCGTCGGAACATTGCCGTAACACGCCGCGTTGAATCGCGAAGTAATGTCCGATATCGGTGCACCTTCCAACACGGCCTCCATCACGACTTGCCGTTCAAGAGGTGTTTGGTGTGAGTTGAACTCCATACCGCGTTCTAGAGCCATCTCCATCGTCTCGAAATACAGCAGGAACACCTCTTTAATGCCAGGGTCTTCTGGATATCGCCACAGGTGGCGCGGCTTGCCGCGTCGAGTCATCCAGTCCGGCAACAATCCCTTCAACAAGTCGAGATATGAAACCTCTTCAACCTCATCGCGGATCGTTTCGCGCTCCACGCCGTCGTCGCGGGTCAATCGGCGGACGATCCGTCGATACGCCAGCGCCACCGCGATCAGCACCACGAATAGCAAGAGGAAAGTCAGGGGCCACTGCAGCGCATCGAGTACTGCCTCTACCCACGCGCTATCAGCCGTTTCGGTGACTTCCCGCTCTGGAAAATCTGGGCGTTGGCCCTGTTGTTCCTGCGGCTCTTGCTCAACCTCTTCGACACCGAACAGCGACTGCAAGAGTTCGATGATCTTGGCGATGACCCAGCCGATGGCGAGCAACGGCCAGCGCAACACCCACAGAATCGCGTCGACGAACCAGCTATAAAGCGTGTAGAGCGCGCTCAACCCGGCCGAGCCGTAGCGTCCACCCAGCAAACCGGCGATCAATCCGGTACCGACGAACACTCCGAGTGCAATCAAGATCGTCCGCATCCATCGTCCGCCGGCGACCGGCGCATCGCTCGGCAATCGCGCCACCGCCATGCCACCCAATGTTGCGACGAAATACGGGATCAACAGTTGCGCCAAACCGATCTGGTTGGAAGCGAACTCGTCGACGATCAGACCAAAAGCTAAGACAACCAACCCGCGCTTGAAGATGCGCTTGAGATGGTCCGGCGCGTCGCGGTCGTCGCGCACGATTGTGGATGTGCGACGCCAGATCAGGACCATCGCGATCAACGACATCACGATCGCCGCGGTCTCCTCGCCCGTCAAGTTGCGGCCGAAAAGGTGATAGATCCACGTCAGATCAATGTTGAACCCGTCGGTCAAACGCGTCGCGCCTACGGCAATATAAATCGCCACCAGTCCGCTGATGCCGTAGACGAGCGCGACGGTCGCTACGCTACCGCGCAAACCACCCGCGACCCAAGATGCCAACATTCCCGCGAGATACGCGACGAGCAGAGTGCCCCAATGCAGCGGCGGATGATCGAGGCTCAAACCCGTCGTGATGACCGCCAAGATCGTGAATAAGACCACGCTTTCGGCGACGGCGATCGCCGTGAATACGATCTGATTGCGCCAATCAGACATTCTCGTACTCGCGCACCGGTTGGTTCATCCGCGCATTCATCTCGATCTGCTGGTCAACAACCGACATGAAGAGGTCTTCGACATCCTCTTCGACCTTGAAGAGCTCGCGCGCATCGATAACCCGGATCCCGGTCACGCGCGGCGGTTCCTCGCGCCCTACCCACGCGATCGAAGTGCGATGTCCTTCGCGCTGGCACCGATGCAGATAAGCGACGACCGTCTCGGTCAAGAAGCCCGCAACCAAGATGATCGAAGAACCGGCGCTGATCGCCTGAGCGCCCCGATCGAGCGCAAGTGCGTCCAGCGGCGTGAACGACAGCGGCTGAATGAATGCCAATGCTTCCAATATCGTCCTCAGGTGATGCGGCCCGTCACCAGGGGGCGTAACTGCCATTACTCCACGCGTCGGCCGGACGCCGTTAGCAACCAATCCGACGCGATAACCGAGTTCTGAACATCGCGACGCAATCGATGCGGCACCCGAGACCGCCGACTCCAAAACGTCGTACCGGTAGCCGTGCCACGCGTAATCCACCGTGCGGGATTCGAGCATCACCACAACATCGTTGCTCACGCTCTGGTCGTACGTCCTCACCATCAATTCGTCGCGTTTGGCGCTCAATTTCCAGTCGATGCGCTTCAACGGATCGCCCGGGCGATAGTCCCGAATGCTCCGCGGGCGCGACGGATCATCTAAAAGTTGGTTGCGGCTCAAGGTATCGCCCATCGGCTTTGCCGCCGGCAACTCCCAACCATCCAATGGCACGATGCGCGGGTAGACCGTTACGCCGTGGGGCGAACGCGAATCGCGGCGCACCGTTCCGAACAGACCGAAGAGGTCGCCGCTACGCAGCTCGGTCGGACCGATCGAGTAGTGCCCACGATGGTGTGCGCGCACGCTGTGACGGAATCGGACTCGTTCGTAACCCGATAAACTCGTCGTCTCGACCACTTCGCTACCCCCGGCGTAAGCGCGCCGCTTGACGCTCTCATCGCTCAACGGTGTCAGTCCCGTCGGCAGAAACTCGATCAGCTGAACCCAAGGTATCGGCAACGGTTTGCGATTCTCTAACGTCATCACGATCTCGAGCTCATCGCCCACGAACGCGTGACTGTCGGACGGTTCCGCGTCATAAGCCACTTCCGCTAAAGACAGTTTCGACCACAATGTGCCGCCAAAGGAGATCACGAACGCCGTCGCTCCTAGCGCCACCACCAACGAAGAGCCGGTGCCGGCACCCACACCGATCACCACGATCATCAGCAACATGAACAGCTCGCCGATCACGTCAGGCGCGCGCAGGTCGCGCGTCCGCTTTTCGCGGAACGTTCTTAACATCGGATTGATCACTAAATCACCATCCGGACGCCAAGGTCATGTAGCGTTGCCTAGGAGGGGACTGACCCAAGCAGAGTCCGAAAACTCGGGTTTCCCGTCTAAACACAGGGCATATTGAACCCGTGCCCGAGTACATCGGCATCATCGAACGAGTTCGGCGCGTAGAGCGCATCGCCGTCATCTCTCGATCGGTACCGGGATCTGCGCGACGACGTCGTTCACGACTTGCGCGGCGTCGCGCCGGCGCATCTGCATGCTCGATTCCAACACCACTCGGTGGGATAGCACTGGCGCCGCCAACGCTTTAACGTCGTCCGGCATCGTGTAGTTCCGACCTTGAATCGCCGCCCGCGCTTGCGATGCGTGCTGCAACGCCAAAGACGCGCGCGGACTCGCACCAAGCCGAATCTGAGCGTTGTTGCGCGTCGCGCGCACCACGGCGACGACGTATTCTCTGACGTGCTCCTCGACCCTGACTTGCTTCACGACATCACGCGCACGGTGAACGTCTGACGAGTCGGCACATACTGAAACCGAAACTGCGTCATCGCCCGATTGGAACCGCTCCAACATCCGCGACTCTTCATCGTCTGACGGGTAGCCGATGGACAGTTTCAACAGAAATCGATCCAACTGCGCCTCGGGCAACATGAATGTGCCTTCCATCTCCACCGGGTTCAGCGTGGCGAGCACGAGAAACGGCGAGCCCAGATTCATCGTCACGCCGTCGATCGACACCTGCTCTTCTTGCATCGCCTCGAGCAATGCCGACTGGGTGCGCGGCGTCGCGCGGTTGATCTCGTCCGCCAACAGAATCTGCGTGAAGATCGGACCCGATTTGAACTCGAAATCGCCGCTGCCTGCGTTATAGATGTTCACGCCCAACACGTCCGAGGGCACCAGGTCCGGGGTGAACTGAATCCGCTTGAAATCCAATCCCAGCGATGCCGCGATCGTCTTCGCTAAGGTTGTCTTGCCGGTGCCGGGTACGTCTTCCAACAAGACGTGGCCGCGACCCAGCATTGCAATTATCGCCAGTTCGATAGCCTCGTCCTTTCCAACGAAAACTCGCTGCACGTTTTCGCGCACCCGGCGCGCGAAATCCTGCACGAATTGTGCGTCGGCATCCTCCGATTCCACCCCTGATTCACGTTTCTCTGCGGTTTGAGTCACCAAAACCTCGAATTCCAGATACAGCACGCCCTACGAACCAACACATCCCAAACCATAATCTTAACCGTCGCGCGACTCGGCGATGTTCAGATCACGTCAGTCGCGTCTGCCCATTGCGTCTATGGGGACAGATGCAAAACCGACGTGCCCCGCGAGAACCGCTGTAATTCCGAGCGCAGCGAGGAATCTCATCAAGGAGAGCCAGTTTGCCGCTAGAGATTCTTCACTCCGCTTAACTCCGCTTCGCTGCGTTCAGAATGACATGGCCCGTTCGCGCGGGCCCGAACGTCAGACTTTCACGACGGGGTTCACAAGTGTGCCGATGTTGTCGATCGTGATGCTGACAACATCGCCTTCCGCTAGGGTGAACTCGGGCGGCGGGATCGTGCCGGTTCCGGTGCAAACGGTCGTACCGTTGGGCACTGTGTTGTGGCGTTGGAGCCAATCCGCCAAGTAGTTGCAGTCCCGCTTCATCAACGACGTGTTTGCGGAGCCTTGGAACGCGACTTTGCCGTCGCGTTCAATCTGCAAACCGACTTCCAACTTTTGCGGATCGCCGACGACGTCCGCGGTTGCGATGCTCGGACCGATCGCGCATGATCGGTCGTACACCTTTGCCTGCGGGAGATACAGGGGATTAGCGCCTTCAATCGATCGGCTGCTCATGTCGTTGCCGACGGTGTAACCGACGACCTCGCCAGCGTATATGACGAAAGCCAGTTCCGGCTCTGGAACGTCCCATTCGGAGTCGGCGCGGATGCCCAGCGCATCGCCGGGCGCTACTAACCGAGCTGCGGTGGACTTGAAGAATGCTTCTGGGCGGTCCGCGTTGTAGACAAGCGCGTAGACATCGGGCGAACCGCTCTCGGCTTGTCGTTCTCGCATACTATCCATGTAGGTCACGCCGAAAGCCCAGACTTCAGGCGCGAAGATCGGTGGCAGCAGTTTGGCATTGCTAGCGTCGGAACATAGTTCCGCCGCCGACAGTTCCGCTCCCTTGCCGCGCCCTAGGATCCCGTTCGCGACGTCGTCGATGCTCGATCCGGCGAGATGCGCGGCTTTGAACAACGACAACGTAGAGTCCGCGTCATCGGTTATCGAGGTGAGGTCGGTAATCACGCCATCGGTGGCTTCGACACCGACGTGCACCTGATCGTTGGTCAGAAACTGGTAGTAACGCATCTATTCGCCTTTCGCTATCGGAATTCGCCGATTGGATTCACTTTACAAGAATGAGCATAAAATCTGTGGTGCATCCTGTTTCGTAATCTGATTCGACCGTTGATCCGTTTTCGGTTGGTTGGCAGCATCGCGATATCCCATCACCATGACCGAATCGATCCAAAAATCGCGCATCAAAATGGCGTCTTGCACCGTCGTGTTTGCTCTTGCATTTTTGACCGTTTTCGCGCTGCTGAAAACTGACGGGTTATCAGCACAGTCGCCAAAGCCAACCGAATACGAGGATGTCTCGTATCACGTCATCTTGGCGCAGCGCATCGATATCGATATCGAGACCAACATTGACGCGGAGATCGCGGAAACGAAACTCTGGATGCGCCCTCACGGCGAAGACAAGATCCCGTCGTACCGGTACGTCGAGTTCACTCAGACCGACAACATTCGCGCCGCCGCCGAGATAGACATGCGGTCCCCTAGCTACTTTCCCCCTGGCACCATCTTCGACGTTCGGTTTGAGTTCGTATCGGAGGATGGCGACGTCTACACCTCGAAGACCTACCAAGTCGAACACATCGATGACGCGCACGATTGGAAACGGTTAGCCGATAGTCGTCTGGAGATCATCTACTACGGGGTTGCTGATCAGTCGATTCGCAGTCTTCACGCCCGCGCCGCGCCGCTAGTTTCTGAGATCAGCGACGCACTCGGCGTTGACGATGTGCCGCAGTTCCGCGCTGTCATATTCCCCAACGTCCGCGAATTGACCATCCACGGTCCGACGATCAGCCAAGCCGCGACCACTGGGCATTATTTCGGTGGATACGCCTACGACGAGTACAACCTGACGATTATGGCTTCACCATCGGCGTCGACGTTGATCCACGAGTTGACGCACCTGATTTTCGGACACGCCCTCAACTCGCCGTACGCCAGATCTGCGCCAGGGTGGCTAAATGAAGGCAACGCGAGTTATTGGGAGACTGGAAACCGCAGCGCGTCTCTACGAAACTTCGCCCCCATCGCGCGCGCCGGGCGTGTCAACGAATTTGAAGCCATGAATTCCGTGCCCGGCCTGCGGAGAGATATTAACGACTTCTACATACAATCGACGGATTTCGTCGGATACCTCATCGAAAATCACGGACGCGACTCCATCGGGAGTCTGCTCGCAGAACTGAATGCCGGCAAAGACATCAACGCGGCGATGCGGGCCGTCTACGGCGGTTCGCTATCCGAGATTGAAAACGGTTGGCGGCAGGAATGGGGACTGCCATCGATCAGCTCTAACGAGGTTACGGTCAATATCGAACGCGTCTACCCGCCGACGATACCCGGATTGCCAAAGATCGAGACCGGAACGCTGAATCAGATGCCAGCTTCGACTCCTGACAGCACTATAGTGGAACCCACGCCTACTACCGTCCCTGTAGATCCTCCCGAGGTCATCAGAGTCGAACCTGAAATCGACGGCATGGAGACTCCAGAACCGCAAGCCACGCCAGAACCAGAACCGACGACCGTCGTGTCGTCACCAGAGCCTACTCGCCCCATCTATTTCGTGCCGGGTCCAGATGACGAGTGGCCGCAGGTCAAGCCCAGCGCCATAATCATCTTCGTTCTGCTCGCGCTCGGCGTCGCTGCGATGATGTATCGCCGCGTCAGGAACGGTTAACCGAATTCACGGTAACATCAAGCGTTGATGGATTCCGCACGCCCAATCACCTCGTTCGTCTATTCCCACGAACAATCGCAACACGTGCTCAGCCCGACGCACCCGATGCGACCGATCCGGTTGTTGCACATGCGAGAACTGATCGAAAGTGTCGGCATCCTCGCCGAGGAAAACGTGGTCTCCGAATCGCCGCGCTTGGCGAATGAGCGGGAAATCGCGCTGTTTCACGATCCTGAATACATCGATGTCGTTAAAGCGATAGACAGTGGGGCGATCGTGCCGGGGATGTGGCAGTTCGGGTTCGGACCGGGCGACAATCCACCCCGTTCAGGGATGTATCGACACGCCGCACTCGCGGCCGGCGGCGCCATGCTAGCCGTCGAACGCATTATGGACGGCAAGACGACTCGCGCCTTCATCCCCGCCGGAGGAATGCATCATCACGCCATGAGCAACCGCGCCTCCGGATTCGGCATCTTCAACGACGCGGTCATCGCCATAAAGCACTTGATCGAGCGCGGTATGCGTGTTTTCTATGTGGACATCGATGTGCACCATGGTGACGGCGTACAAGCCGGTCTTTACGACACCGATCAAGCGATGACCGTTTCGATCCACGAATCGGGTCAGTGGTTATTCCCGGGCACTGGCGGTCCTGACGAAACTGGCACCGGTCAAGGTGATGGCTACAGCGTAAACATCCCGCTCGCGCCCTACACCGATGACGCACTATGGCACCAAGCGTTCGACGCGGTGATACCCGATTTAGCGGAAGCCTTTGAACCAGACCTAATCTTCACCCAACTCGGTATCGACACGCACCGGGACGATCCTTTGGCGCACCTTTCATTGACAACACAAGGGCACACCCTCGCCGTCCAAAAGTTCGCTCGAATGGTCGAAGCGATTGGATGCCCTTGGATATCGGTGGGTGGAGGCGGTTACGACATGTCGGCGGTCGCCAGGGCGTGGACCATGGACCTTGCGACGATGGCGGATTTCAACCTCCCGCCCGAAATCCCCGAATCTTACACGTCGTTATCGAACCTCGAAACGTTCCACGACCGCGCCGATTACCGCATCGATCCGGATGTCCGATCCGATATCGTCGACCATAACAACGCCGCGATCGAAGAGGTGAAACGCCGCATCTTCCCGCGTTTTGGGCTGTGATCGGGTCGAAGGGAATTTCGAGGTGCTATACCTCTCGGAACTGCCCTTCTACCGTGTCGTCGCCGCCAGTTTCCGAACCGGGGCCGGGAGCGTCAGGACCGGCGCCGCTGGAGGCGTGGATGTGCTGACCGGCGGCAATCATCGCCTGTTGGAGGGCGTCGGTTGCAGTTTTGATCTTTTCGGCGTCTGCGTTGACATCGCCCAAAACGGTCCGCACTTCGGTCGTCTTGGATTGAATATCCGACTTCACCTCTTCCGGTAGCTTGTCGCCGTGCTCTTCAATTAACTTCTCGGCCTGGTACGCCGTCGACTCGGCGAGATTGCGGGCATCCGCGGCTTCGCGACGCTCACGATCCGTTTCGGCGTTCTCTTCGGCTTCACGAACCTTCGACTGAATGTCTTCATCAGACATCCCCGAGCGTCCGGTAACCGTGATGTGCTGTTCGCGCTGCGTAGACTGGTCTTTCGCAGTAACGGTCAGGATGCCGTTCGCGTCGATGTCGAACGAGACCTCGATCTGCGGCATTCCGCGCGGCGCCGGCGCGATGCCATCGAGCGAGAAGCGACCGACTGACGTGTTGTCCGCAGCCATTGGACGTTCGCCCTGAAGAACGTGAATCTCTACCGAGGATTGCCCGTCGGCAGCGGTGGTGAACGTGTCAGATTTCGACGTCGGGATCGTGGTGTTGCGCGGTATCAGTTCGGTTCGCACGCCACCAAGTGTCTCGATGCCCCACGTCAGAGGCGTGACGTCTAGTAGCAGGATGCCCGAGACATCGCCTTGCAGCACGCCAGCTTGCAACGCTGCACCGAGGGCGACGACCTCGTCGGGATTGATCGTCCGATTCGGCTCTTTGCCGAAAATCTCGCGCACTCGATTCACGACGGACGGCATTCGCGTCATTCCGCCAGCGAGGATGACATCATCGATTTCATCGGGCGAAACTCCCGCGTCTCGCATCGCACTCTCGCACGGCGCAACCGTCTTTTCGACAAGGTCCGCGGTAAGGTCCTCTAGTTTCGCGCGGGAAAGGGATTCGACGAGATGCTTCGGGCCGGTCTGATCGGCTGAAATGAACGGCAGGTTGATCTCTGCGCTGGTCACCGAAGAGAGTTCGATCTTGGCTTCTTCCGCCGCCAGACGCAATCGTTGCGACGCTGACGGATCGGTGCTCGGATCCATGAACTCTTTCTGCTTGAACTCATCGACAAGGTATTCGACCAATCGAAGATCGAAATCATCACCGCCGAGATGCGTGTCGCCGTTCGTGCTCTTTACCTCGAACACACCATCACCGACATGCAGGATCGTGATGTCGAAAGTACCGCCACCGAGGTCGTAGACCGCGACGGTCCGGTCGCCTTCTTTTTCCAGACCATAAGCGAGGGCGGCCGCGGTAGGTTCGTTTACGATGCGCAAGACGTCAAGTCCGGCGATGGTGCCGGCAACCCGCGTCGCTTCGCGCTGTGCGTCGTTGAAGTATGCCGGAACTGTGATGACCGCTTGAGTCACCGTGTCGCCGAGTCGCTCCTCGGCATCTTGCTTGAGCCGCGCGAGAAGCATCGACGAAATCTCCGCCGGCGGGCGAATCTTGCCGTCAAACTCGATCCCAACATCGCCGTTTTCCAGATTGCCGAGTTTGAACGGCACGCGATCCTGGTCACTCCGCACCAGTTCGTCATCGAAACGTCGGCCGATGAACCGTTTCGCTGAATAAATCGTGTGTTCAGGGTTGGTAACCGCTTGCCGTCGCGCCGTAACGCCGATCAAGCGTTCTGCGGTTTTGGTATTCACCGCCACAACTGACGGCGTAACCCGTTGCCCTTCCGAGTTCTCGACGATCTCCGGCTCGCCAGCGTCCATGTACGCCATGGCCGAGTTCGTCGTGCCCAAGTCGATTCCGATAGCCCTTGCCATTTGGTTTGTTTCGCCTTTCCTGCCGCCAGCACGATCCGGCGACTTTTGCGTTGTAGATTTCGTCAGGTTGTCATTCTGTAGCCGCGTCGTCGTTCGCTCGTCCGACGAGAACCTTGGCGACGCGCACTACTTCCGATGTTTCGGTGTGTTCGTATCCGGCTTCGATCACCTGGATGACCTTGCCGACCATCGCGTCGGATGTCGGCATCGTGGCTAACGCTTCATGCCGAGTCGGGTCCATTTGCTCACCCAGCGACTCGAATCGTCGATAGCCGGCATCGTTGAGACCTTTATCGATTTTGTCTGCCATCGCCTTGAAGCCATCGAACCACTTGGGATCCATATCCTGCGTCTCGGCGAGTTCAATCGCGGTCGAAAATTCGTCAGCGACGACCATAATCCGCTTCGCGACATCGATCCGAGCCCGTTCGGCCGCTTGATTCGCTCGATCTTCGAGGATCTCCTTGTTGCGTTTGGCGTCCGAGTATGCCGATCTCAAGTCTGATTGCATCCGTCGCGCCATCGACTCCAAATCGTGGTATTGTTTACGATTTTCGTCGAGTTGCATCTCGTATTGCTCGATTTGCGCGCGCGTTTCTGCCAGTTGTGTCTGTAGATCGTTACATTTTTCCATCAGTTGGCGTTGCGTTTTGATCGCTCTGCCACGTCGTGCGATGGCACGCGCGGGCCGCCACATCCTGCCGCCCCATCGAGCATCCATCGTTGTTGCTCCATCGCGCATCACTCAACCCCCAAGTAGTGCAATATCACTTTGATTTCGTCGGCGACCGCTTTCGTCGACGTGGAGCCCGCAAGGTCTTCACTCTGCTCAAGCACCTCCAGCATCCCGCGCATGTGCTGGACGAGTTCCAACACCAAGCCGACCCCGTTGAGGTTCAGGCCCAGATCATCCGAAAGTCGGCGAACGATCTGCAACCGTTCGAGGTCTTCCTCGGAGTAGAGCCGTCTGCTGCCCTGCGTTCGAGACGGACTGACTAAACCCTCGCGGTCGTATTTCCGCAATGTCTGCGGATGCATCTCGGCGAGTTGCGCCGCCACGCTGATGATGTATAGCGCGTCGGCACGTCCGCCGATGCGAACCCTGACACGGCGTCGCGTGCGCTGTTGACGGGCCTCTTCTTCGGCTTGACGCGCCATCTCGCGCCGCGCCGCTTGCGCCGCGATCTTGTTCACCAGACGGAGAAAGGCGTCGGCATTAGGAATCGACGCGCTTGCATCCGTTTTCTGTTGCTCTTCGTATCTCTGTGTCAAGCTGCCTCCCTGAAGACGGTAACACCGATCTCGCCAGATTCTTCTTGACCAATCGCTTGATTAATAGAGTATATCATGGTAACATACCTGATACGTAGCGTGTCAATGCTGACGAAATCCACCACACAGAGATAATTGCGCCAAGAATTTTCTGGGAATTTTACGAAATCTTGCAGAAATCGCTTGACAACCCCTTTGTGAATGAGTTAAAAAGTTTGGCACGAGCAAAATTCGCAAGTCAAGAGAGTGGACACCAACGGCGAACCAGTTGGAATCTGGCGAAGACGAGCGAAAGACCAAGAGAGAACGCAAGGACAATCGAAAACGAGATGACGATGATCTACGAAAAGCGTTGCCCGCATTGCAGTGGTGACATCCTGTTCGCTGTGAGACTCGACGGCCCGTCCCTCAAGTGTTTGCAGTGCACCAGGCTCATCGACCGTCATCAGGCTCGCGAACTGCTCACTCGAATGGAACAACCAGCCGCCTGACGACTGGGGCTAGACCGATAAAGGATTGCTATCGTAGCATCCCGAAATCAAGCCCCGGTCAAAAATCGGGGCTTTTTTGCAACTAAGCCCCGGTTCCAAATTCCAACCACCCCAAAGCCAAACCAAAAAGGAGACCAGAGAAATGAAACAGACCGCGATATTCCCCAACCGGTGCCCCTCGTGCCAAGGCGACATTCAGTTTGGTCAAGGACTTGACGGCATCATGCTCAAGTGCATCCAGTGCACCCGCGTAATCGGGCCGGCGCAAGCTCGTGAGATTCTCAGCGATCTGATGCGCGAACGCGCCGCCGCAAGTCAAGCCGCTTAGCTTGGCTAGTGCAGAGACCGCCTGAACGCATCCCGCATTCGGCACCAAACCGATAGACGGCTCGGCAGCTATTCCTCGCCGAGCCGTCTTTTTTTTTGTTGAAGAACGACCGAACCCCACGAAACCGATCGCACCAGACGCAGATTCGATCAACCGTCATCGAATGACCATACGTCGGTCTCGTAATCGACGACTTCGGCCTCCGGCGCGGCGGATTCGACGAATTCGAGGGCCCGCTCCAAAAGCCGGTTAGCCGTTCTTAGATCGTCGCTGACGACCGCGATGCCGATGCTCGCTGACTGCCAAGAATCGCTCGCGCCGATCTCAGCGGCGGAGACCGAACGCCGATTTCGCAGCTTGGAGACTACCGAATGCACGGTCCGACGCTTGTCTTTGAGAGAAGACGAAGCGTGGATCTGTAACCTCACTTGGGCAGCCGCGATGTACATGTCTCGTCGGATGGTTGACTTTAAACGGAGCGACTAACCGGGTGGAAACCGGTATTCAGCCCGCGTGAAAGCAAGAACGAACTCAGAACTCGACGTACGGTTCGCTCTCCACTGTGATGTATTCACACGGTGGGTACTTCGACAGCGCGTCGACATCGATCTCGGTGCCCCAACCCGGTCCATCAGGAACCGTAGCGTTGCCATCGCTGATCGGGATCATGTTGGTCAGTACATCTTCGTATGCGCCCAAGAAACTGACGAAAATCTCCTGCATGAAAGCGTTTGGCATCGTCAGATCGAGATGAAGACTCGCCACTGTAGAGATCGGTCCGTTGGAATTGTGCGGCGCAACGGATACGTAGTGTGTTTCAGCCGCCGTCGCGATCTTTCGCAGTTCGGTTATCCCGCCGGCGTGGCAGATGTCGGGCTGGATGATGCTCGCGGCATGCGATTCGAGCAACGGGCGGAAATCCCACCGATTGTAGAGCTGCTCGCCAGTCGAGATCGGAATGTCAACCGCGTTGGACAGAGCCGCGAGCGCGTCGATGTTGTCCCAGAGTATCGGTTCTTCCAACCACGCGATGTTGTACTCCGCGATCGCCCGCGCCGCGCGTCTTGCGCTCCAGAAATCCAGACGCCCGCGCACGTCTACCGCCAACTCAATTGAATCACCGATCGAACCGCGCACCGCGTCCACTAGGTCGATCCCTTCCCGCATTCGCTCAGGCGTAATGACCTGCGGCCCTTTGAACGGATAGAACTTCATCGCCCGCCAACCTTCTTCTACCAATTCTGCTGACCGTCTACGATAATCGTCCACCGTAACCGCGCCACTGCCCAACCCATCGTCCTCATTCGGGTCGAACCACCCGTTGGCGTATGCGCGGATTTCGTCGCGCACCTTTCCGCCTAGCAACTCGTAAACAGGGATGCCTAGAGCCTTCGCTTTGAGGTCGTTCAACGCGAGGTCGATGCCGCTGATCGCACTCATCGACACCGCACCGCCGGTCCACGTCACGCGGCGGTAGAGTGAAGTCCAGATATGTTCGATCTGAAACGGGTTCTTCCCGACTAGATACTTGGCGAACTCGCCGATCTCCGCGGCGACGCCCGCGTCCTTGTACTGCGTGCTAGCTTCACCCCAACCGTAATCGCCGGTATCGGTCGTGATCCGGACGAACATCCAATTGGTTCCGGCAGTTTTGTGCACCGGGGTAGACATTCTGAAAACGTCGACATCTGTGATCTTCACGAATTGCCCCTTTCGGTGAGCCTAGCAACATCTCCGGATCGAAGTTCGATCCTCAAGTTCTGCATCAAATGGTATCCCTGACAGGTACGCTTGCACAACCTCAGGATTCCGACGGCCGAATAACCGGCCGGTTCGGATCGGTGCGGAGCGACCATGCGATGCGTCTATTGATGGGTGTTTGGTGCCGGAAACCATCGTGTTATATTCGATTCGCTGGCTGTATAGGTAGGACGTGTCGGTGGCGAGGCGGAATTATGCCCGCTCAAAGATTTGGTTTTTATTCGGTTAAATCGGCGATCTCGTGAATTCGGTACCCTCTACGAAAAGATTCGCGGCGTCGATGTCCCGCGTCCGCGCTGCGTTCCCGATCCGGCGACGGCTCTTGATCGGCGTCATCGCATCACTAATCGGTTGCTCTGCTACGTTAACCGCTTTGATGGTTCTCACTTACGAGAGTGGAGGCGATGTTGATGCCGACACCGCCGAGTTGGGTTTCAAGACATGCGATGACTTCCTCACCTGGGGAATCGCGAACTACCATTTCACGGACCCGGATGCGAACTGGGCAGAAGTCCGCGCCCTCGATTCAAACGGCAACGGCATCCCTTGTGAGGAGAAGTTGCCGCGCGATTTCTTCCCGCACGAGCAATACGAGGTAATCTGCGACGATTTCCAACATCGGGACGAAGCGGAATACTTCTTCGAGACCTACGATGCCAAGGATGAGAATCTTTACGGCATCGATCGCGACCAAGACGGTCGCCCATGCGAGAGTCTGCCGCCGCTAGATGACATCAACCGCGTGTTTTCACGGCTCAACCGCAAGTGGGAGCAGGAAGCAGCGGGTTTCTACGACAAGAATTGCGACGATTTCGAGACGTGGGACGAAGCGAACGCGTTCTTTGTCGCGGCAGGAGGGCCGAATTCGGACCCGCACGGACTCGACGGCGATGACAACGGCGTTCCGTGCCAGTCGCTGCCGGGGGCACCAGATTCTTAGCGCCCCGTTTGGTTCCGTCGGCGCGAAAAGCGCAATCTGATCTGCGCGCGTCTGAGGGACGCCAATGCCCGTTCCATGTCGAGGTCGCCACCGTGCGTGTCGATCCGCTCTTGCGCCCGTCGGACTGCTTCCTCTGCTCGCGCCTCGTCGATCTCGTCCTCGCGTTCGGCGGCGTCCGCCAAGACCGTGACGTTATCCGCCAGGACCTCCATGAAACCGCCGGTAACCACAATCGCCTGCTCGTCGCCATCGACGCCGAATCGCATCTCGCCGGGCACCAACATGGTCATCAACGCCGCGTGGGAAGGCAAAACGGTAAGTTCGCCTTCCGATCCCGGTGCCGTCACGTAGTCGACGCCGCCGGAAAACGTCTCGCGTTCGGCGGTTACGATGTTCAGGCTCATTCGTGCCATGGCTGGTTCAGTCTCTTCTTAAGATTCTTTGCGAAACGGTGAGTGCGTGGAGCCGGTTATGCGGCGACCTGTTCCTGCATCTCTCGACCCTTGGCTACCGCCTCATCAATCGTGCCGACCATGTAGAAGGCCTGTTCTGGGAGGTCATCGTGCTTACCGTCGAGGATTTCCAAGAAGCCTTTGACGGTGTCGGCGAGGCTGACGTATTTGCCGGGCAGACCGGTAAAGACTTCGCCCACGAAGAAGGGTTGCGTCAAGAATCGCTGAATCTTGCGGGCGCGGGCGACCGTCAACTGGTCGTCGTCGGACAACTCTTCGATGCCCAAGATGGCGATGACGTCTTGCAAGTCCTTGTAACGTTGCAATACGCGTTTCACGCCGAACGCGGCGTCGTAGTGGTCTTGTCCGACGACCGCCGGTTCCAAGATTCTTGAGTTCGAAGCCAGCGGGTCAACGGCGGGGAACAATGCCTGCGCTGCCAGAGCACGATCGAGCGAAACGTTCGCGTCCAAATGCCCGAACGTCGTCACAATGCCCGGGTCGGTGTAGTCGTCGGCGGGAACGTAGACGGCCTGGAACGATGTGATCGATCCTGCTTGCGTGGAGGTGATACGCTCCATCAAATCGCCGAGTTCCGTCGATAGCGTCGGCTGGTAACCAACTGCTGACGGCATTCGTCCCAGTAGCGCCGACACTTCCATGCCGGCCAAGATGTAGCGGTAAACGTTGTCGATGAAGAGGAGCACGTCTTGACCGCGCTCGTCGCGGAAATACTCCGCCATCGTCAATCCGGTGAGAGCGATTCTGGCACGCGTTCCGGGCGGCTCGTTCATCTGACCGAATACCAGCGCGGTCGAACCGACAACTCCCGACTCGTTCATTTCATGCCACAAGTCGTTGCCTTCACGCGAACGTTCTCCAACGCCAGCAAAGACAGACACGCCAGAGTGCTCTTGAGCGATGTTGCGGATCAACTCGGTGATGATGACGGTCTTGCCGACGCCGGCTCCGCCGTACGCGCCGACCTTGCCGCCCCTTGGGAACGGTGTAATCAGGTCTAGAACCTTGATTCCCGTCTCGAGAATCTCAGTGGTTCGAGACTGCTCGGCGAATGCGGGTGGTTGGCGGTGGATCGGCAATCGCTCCGCGTCAGCGGCGACTTGATCGCCGCCGTCGATGGCATCACCAAGCACGTTGAAGATTCTGCCAAGAGAGTTTTCACCGACTGGCACTGCGACGGGTTGACCAGTGTCTACACATTCAACCCCGCGCGCCAATCCGTCCGTAGTGCCGAGTGCTAGGCATCGCGCCCAGTTGTTGCCGACGTGCTGCTCAACTTCCAGAACCAGACGTTCACCTTCCATGTCCAGTTCCAACCCGTTGTAGATCTCCGGCAAGTCTTCCGGCGGAAACTCGACGTCAACCACGGTTCCGATAACTTGGACTACTTTGCCTGTGCTGCCTTGTGCCATTTCGGTCCGGCTCCTATTTCATGTCGAACCGTCGATTTGCGACGGCTCCGATTTGCTCATTTCCGTGTTTTGTTCGGATTAATTCTTGCTCGATGAGGTGGGGCGTTCTATCCCTGCACTCCTGCGACACCGCCTACGATGTCCAGCAACTCGCCGGTAATCGATTCCTGACGCGCCTTGTTCAGGTCTAGCGTCAATTCGTCGATCAATTCGTTGGCGTTGTCGGTCGCGTTCTGCATCGCGATCATGCGGGCGGAATGCTCGCTGGCCTGGGCCTCCAAGATCGCGTGATAGACCTGAGTTTCGACGTAGCGCGGCGCGAGATTCGCCAACACTTCACCCGGAGATGGTTCGTAGATGTAGTCCAAGTACATCACAGGACCATCTTCGGCACCAGACTCGCTGACGTCGATCGGTAACAGCTGCCGATTGATCGGCTTCTGTACCGACGTGTTGACAAACTGTGCGTAGATCAGCTTGACAGTGTCAGCCTCGCCGGAACGATAACGATCAATCACGAAGGACGAGATATCCAAAGAGTCGGCAAGTGCCGGGCGGTCTCCTACGGCAAAGGTCGCGACCAGCGATTGACCGGTTCGGGCGACGAAGCGTTCTCCCTTGCGCCCGATGCCGACGGTATCGATCGGCACGTCGGAAGAGCTGAACTCCGCCGCGGCAACGCGCAGGATGTTGCCAACCAACGCACCCGCCAAGCCGCGGTCCGGCGTTATTAGCACTAGCAACTCGCGGTTGTTCGGTCGCCGGCGCAGCAACGGGTCCAAAGATGCGTCGTCATCGGTCAGGCGCGTCGTCAAATGCGAAAGCACTTCCCGCATCTGATCCGCGTAAGGACGACCATTTCGCACCATCTGCTGTGCGCGTTGCATCCGTGACGCCGCGATCAACTGCATCGCGCTCGTTATCTTCGCGGTGTTGCTGACTGACCGGATGCGGTCGCGTATGTCTTTCAGGCTAGGCATCGTTTCGAATGAGGCTCACAAAGTTAAGCAGTTGCGGCGAGGTCGGCGGTCTGCTTGAAAGCGTCCACGGCCTCAATCAATCGACCGGCCGCGTCATCGTCAAGGTCGCCAGTTTCGCTGATGTGCGCGAGCAGATCCGGCATGTTCGCCGCCATGTAGTCGTACCACTGCGCCTCAAAGTCGCGAACTCGCTCGACCGGAACGTCGTCGAGGGCGCCTTCGTTAGCGACGTGGAAGAGTGCGACCATGTTTTCGTATGACACCGGCGCGTTCTCTTCTTGCTTCAGCAACTCTCGGAATCGCTCGCCGCGTGCGAGCTGTCGGCGAGTCACGGGATCAAGGTCTTCAGCACCGAATTGCGCGAACGTCGCAAGCGAGTCGAACTGCGCCATCTCGGTCTTCAGACTTCCCGCAACTGACTTCATTCCGCCTCGCTGCGCCGAAGAACCGACACGGGTAACGGAGATGCCGGAGTTCACCGCAGGGCGGATACCTGCATTGAAAAGGTCCGGCTCCAAGAAGAGCTGACCATCCGTGATCGAGATCACATTCGTCGGGATGTACGCGGACACGTCGCCGGCGAGGGTCTCGATAATCGGCAACGCAGTGATCGAACCTCCGCCATGTTCGGGTGCCATGCGCGCGGCCCGTTCGAGTAGGCGCGAGTGCAGATAGAAGACATCGCCCGGGTAGGCTTCACGTCCGGGTGGACGTCGCAGAAGCAGCGACATCTGGCGATACGCCCAAGCGTGTTTGGACAAATCATCGTAGACGATCAACACGTCGCGCCCCTGCGCCATGAAGTACTCAGCCATCGCGCAACCGGCATACGGTGCAAGGAACTGCGTGGGAGCCGGGTCCGATGCGTTAGCGGCGACGACTATCGTGTTGTCCAGCGCGCCTTGTTCGGCAAGACGCTGCACTGTGCCGGCAACTTTGGACGCCTTCTGACCGATGGCGACGTAAACGCCGATCATGTCGGAGTCGCGCTGGTTGATGATGGCGTCGACACATAGCGATGTCTTGCCAGTGGAGCGGTCACCAATGACGAGTTCGCGTTGTCCTCGTCCGACCGGAACCATTGCGTCCACAACCTTCAAGCCAAACTGCACCGGCTGGTTGACCGGTTGCCGAGTGATAACGCCAGGCGCGATCTTTTCGACCGGCAGCGTCTCGCTGGTGTTTGGTGCCGGCTGTCCATCCAATGGACGACCGAGCGGATCGACAACTCTGCCGAGCAGTGTGTCGCCAACTGGCACTTCCAAGATGCGGCCGGTAGAACGTACTTCATCACCTTCGCGGATCTTGAGGTAATCACCCATGATGACCGCGCCGACCGACTCCTCTTCGAGGTTGAGTGCCAACCCTAGAATGTCGTTCGGGAACTGTAGGATTTCGTTGAGGCGGACGCCTGCGAGTCCGTGGATTCGGGCGATTCCGTCGCCAGCTTCGACGACGGTGCCAACGTCTACCATCGTGAGTTCGCCGCCGAACTCTTCGATCTGACGTTTGATCACTGATGCGATATCTTGCCCTGCGGTGGTCATCGATATACCTTTCCTTCGCGTTCGTGCGGGTCAAATTGTTTCGCCCGCGCATCTAAATCTTGACGATCTCTCAAACGGATATTGGACGCTGCGACAACGACTCCTGCATTGCACGCAACCGTGAACGGGTGCTGCCGTCGAACAGCTTGTCGCCGACGCGCGCAACCACGCCGCCGATGATCTCCGGGTCGACCTGCTCGGTCACTTCGATCTGCTCGTAACCAGTCAACTCTCGCAAACGATCAACGATATGGTCTCGACGCGTCGCGTCTAAAGCTACCGCGGTCGTAATCTGCGCTCTGCCGATGCCTAGATGGTCGTCCATCAAGTCGCGGAAACCATCGCATACACCGCCAAACCGTTCGATGTCGCCGTTAGTAATCAACAGCGAAACCAAATTGCGGATCAGTTGATCGACCTCAGCTAGCAGAGTGTCAATGCCGTCTAGTTTGACCGCCAACGGAACTGACGGCGCCGCCATGAATGCTTGAACATCGCTCTCGCCGACCACGGATCGCGCGGCCTCAAGGTCGCGTTCCCAAACCGTCAGCGCGTCGCGTTCGACCGCGATCGCAAATGCGGCTTGCGCGTATCTTCTTACTGAAGTCGATGCCATCTAGTCATCCGGTAGTTGTGGGTGTCGCGACGCTCAGTTGTTGCGAGCGTCTAATCCCTCTGCCAGTACCTGATCGATCAGCTCGCGGTGCGAATCTTCATCGAGCGACTGTTCAACGATTCGTTCGGCGGCGAGTATTGCAATGCCGGCGAATTCGCTACGAACTTCCTCGACTGCCGATTGTCGTTCGCGACGGATCTCTTCCCGTGCGCGCTCCAACATCTCTTCGATCTGGGTTTGCGTGCGTTCGACTTCCTGGTCTCTGAGCCGAGAAGCCGCGTCGCGTGCCTCGGCGATCAGGTTCTGACCTTCGCGGCGCGCATTTGCCAACTCCTGCTCGACGCGTTCCGCCGAAGAAGCAGCCTCGTCGCGCGCCTTGTCCGCGGCGGCGAGACTCTCCGATATCCGTTCCGCGCGTTGGTCCAGCATCCGCGTTATCGGACCGTAGAGGAACACTCGCAGGAACACAGCGATTACTGTGAAGCCGACCAAGAAGGTCAGCAGACGGGGCAGGTCTATTCCCAATGCGTCCATGAGAATCTCCGATTGGTTTTACATCGCGCCGTTGCGCGTCTGACCGCGCGGCGACGGTGATCGATCGGTCGATCAACTCGACGGATCCATTCATGCGCCGCCGCGACGGCAATCTCTCGGATTTAGACGAACAGCGTGATGATCGCCACGACCAAGGCGTAGATCGCGATGGCTTCGGTGAACGCGATGGCGAGAATCATGTTCTGTCGAATCGCGTCGGCCGCTTCAGGGTTTCGCCCCAATGCTTCCATCGCCTTGCCGGCTAGCATACCGATGCCAAGCCCCGGCCCCAGGGCGCCCGCCCCGATCGCAAGGCCGGCTCCGATTGGTGTCCATTCAGACATATTGCCTCAGACCTCCTGGTCTCTCTTTGGGTTGATCGCGAAGCACGGTCCCAGCGACCGCGTCGACGATGTTTCACGCGCGTCCGGCTCTCGCTCTGCTGAGGAGACTGCCGAACGCAACATGGCTGTGGAAAGGGGTGTGGTGCCCGGAATGGGGCTAGCGTGGTGATTGTTTGTGCTTGCGCGGAGCATCGTTTCAATGTCCCTCCGCGGCGTCGTGGTGATCGCCTTCTGGATGATGGTGCGGCATGATCGCAAACGCACCAAACATCAACGTCAACACTGAGAAGATGATCGCCTGGATGAATCCGACGAACAGCTCGAGCCCGATGAACGGGATCATGCCGATCAAAGGGAAGAGGAAGCCCATCGCGATGAGCAATATCTCGCCGGCGAACATGTTTCCGAACAATCGGAACGTGAAGCTGATTACCTTGATGAACTCGCCGATCAGCTCCAGCAAACCGACGAACAGGTCGATGGGGTTTCGCTTGAAGGGATTGCCGACGAACTTGTCCCAGTAACCGCCGATACCCAAAGTCTTGATGCCCCAGAATTGCACGCTGAGCATCGCGACGATGGCAATCGCCAACGTCATGTTCAAGTCGGTGCTGGATCCTCTGAGATACGGAACCAGGATGCCAGTGCGTTTGCCGACGAGCGAGAGATACTTGCCCGGGTTTTCGTTGAAAAAATCAGTGTTCGGCACCGATTCAGGCGCGACGCTAGCATCGACTCGGTGTGCGATTTTGAGGACGTCATCCTCGGTAGGATGAATCGGGTCCTCGATGTCGTATGCGATGACATCGATCAAAGTCAGTTTGTAATCCTCGCCACGACCAAGCGGCAACAACCGAATTCCATCCCCGTCGAAAATCACAAAGCCTTGGTCGCCGTAAGTGTCCAGCGTTTTGCCCAGATACTTCTGCAAGTCCTTGTCGGCCGCCATCGTCTCGAGATATTCCCCCAATCCCTCGCCTTTCTTTCCAACATCGTCGTGCAACCCATCCAGCAACGCCGTCTTACTATCCGTCTCGAGTTTCTTCTCCAGCTTGTGGAACACGAACTCTTGCGTCGTCTCAACCCGGCCGATGTTTCCGATCACTGGCAACACGCCTAGCCAGTTTGAAAAGAGAACCACCAAGAAGATCGCGGTCGCGATAGGTATGAATATGCGTCCCGTCTTGCCTGAAGTAGATTCCGCCAGTCCGATGAAGAACTCGTAAAGGAGCTCCATCAACGATTGCCAACGTCCCGGCACCTCGGAAACCTTGCGAGTCGCCAACCATGTCAGCAACAGGAGCACGACGATAGCCGCGACGAACATCACCACGGTGTTGTAGAGCGCGTAGTCACCGATGTAGGTGACGAGTTCCGAGGGGACCTGTAGATGCGGAACTGCGCCGCCGAGGAATCCACCGCCGAACGCGGCGCCTAGTGCACCGCCCAATACCGATACGACTGCCAGCGCCAACAGGAAAACGGCGATGGCAAGACCCTTAGGGGATGAGAGCAACCACTCCCCCCTCGTCTTGATTCGGCTCTATCGGCATCTCGTCTTTCGCTTCGCGGAAGGTACGGAGTTTCGCGCTTCAGCCTTTGCTGTTCCCCAAGTCGGACAGCATCCGCATCATGCCGACCAGCGCGACCGCGATCCCTAGCAGCACACCCACGATCAACAGCAACGGTGCGCTGTCGATCACCCCGTCTAACCACCATCCGAGCAGTGCTCCGCCGGCGATGCTCACGCCGACGAACCAGCCGATCATGGTCAGTCGCGCCAAAGTCGGAATGACACCTTGCAACCTCTTGGGAGACCGCTTATCAGGCATCAGAAACCCGCTTTCACTCCAAACAATTATAAGCACAATCTGCGATTCAGCGGTGCGCCAAGCCACGAACGGGCAATCACACGGGATGGCGCCTACGATCGCCCTAGGAACAGATTCCCATACCGATCGACGACTCCTCGCCAACCGGGATGAATAACCGTCGTCGAATCGACTTCCTCGACAATCGCCGGACCATCAATCGCATCGCCCGAACACAACGCATAGCGGTCGTAGATGTCGCATTCCACGTAACCTGCGTTTTCGGCGAAGAATACGGGTCTGGTCGCTTTGACGGTCGGGCAGATTTCAAGGTTACGGACCGCGATCTCGGGAATCCTCGGTTTCGGAATGCGCCCCACTGCGCTCAAACGCAAGGCTACGAACTCCACCGGTTCGTCGTGTGCATTGAAGCCGTACACCCGCTCGTGTTCGGCATGGAATCGATCCAAGACAGTCGCGGTCGTGCCAGCGTCCAAATCGGCATCCGGCAACGGTATCGCCAACTCGTAACTCTGTCCGACGTAACGCATATCGGCTAGACGGTCGAAGCGCATGTCGGTATCGGCGACACCTTCGTTTTCGAGGGCGGTTTTGCCTTCCGAAATCATCCGCTGGTAGCGCCCGGACACCGCGACGGGTTCAACTTCATCGACGCGTTGGATCATCGCAGCGGAATATTCATGTTTGATGTCGGTAACCAACAGCCCCATCGCGGAAGTGGTGCCGGGACTCATGGGAATCAGCACCGACGGCATCTCAAGTTCCGCCGCCAATCGGTTGGCGTGCACCGGTCCGGCACCACCAAAGGCGACGAGCACAAAGTCGCGAGGGTCGTATCCGCGCTGCACGGATACCCTCCGCAACGCGCCGACCATTGCGTTGTTCGCGATCTCTACGATGCCGAGTGCGACATCTTCGAGATTCATGCCCAACGGCTCAGCGCACTTTTCCAAAATCGCGGCCCTTGCCGCTGCGGCATCGAGCCGAATTTCGCCGCCGAGGAAATAGTCGGCTGAAATCCGCCCTAACACCAGATTCGCGTCAGTTATGGTCGGCTCAGTGCCACCCTGCCCGTAACATACCGGGCCCGGATCGGCACCTGCGCTGCGCGGGCCGACGCGCAAGATGCCGCCAGAGTCGATCCACGCGATAGAACCGCCACCTGCACCAATCTCGACAAGGTCGATCACTGGGGTGCGAATTGGGTAGCCCGAACCGCGAGATCCGTGTTCTGTAGTCGTCGCGGTGCCGCCGACCTCGTACTCTTTCGTTACACGGGGCGTCCCAGCCTCGATGAGGCCGGCCTTTGCGGTCGTGCCACCCATATCGAACGAGATAACGTTTTCATGACCTAGGCTGTTGCCGAGATTACTTGCCGCGATCACGCCAGCCGCAGGGCCGGACTCGACCATGAAGACGGGTCGATCCATCGCCGCGTCGAACGTCAACACCCCGCCATTGCTCTGCATCACTAACAGTTCTCCATCGACGCCTGAAGCGCGGACGCGTTCGCTGATGCTGTTGAGGTAACGAGCGACGACCGGCCGGATCGTAGCGTTGATAACCGTAGTGCTGGCGCGGAAATACTCTCGGAATTCGGGCGCAACATCCGACGACAGCGAAATCAGCGCAGAAGGCAGCGCGTCTCGCAGGATCTCGCCGACTCGTTGCTCGTGCACCGGGTTCAGGTAGGAGTGGAGCAAACACACTGCGACCGATTCGATCTGTTGATTTGCCAACTCGTCGGCTACCCGCGACACTGCCGCTTCATCGAGCGGTGTCAAGACATCGCCCTGGAAATCTAGGCGTTCCGGGACCCCAAAACACAGGTAGCGCGGAACCAGCGGATTCAACTTTTCGAATTGCAGGTCGTATAGCGTCGGACGGATGCCGGTCTGGATCTCCAGCAAGTCTCGGAAACCATCGGTGGTGATGAAAGCGGTCTTCGCCAAATTGCCTTCGATGATCGCGTTCGTCGCGACGGTGGTGCCGTGCACAACGTACCGGACGGATTCAGGGTTGACTGAACTACGTTCGAGCATTCTGTCGACGACGTTAAGGAAACCGATCGAAGGGTCGCTAGGCGTGGACGGCACTTTCCCTGTATCCACCTCGCCTGTTGACTCGTTCAAAAGGATCGCGTCGGTGAAGGTGCCGCCGATATCGACGCCGAGACGGTATTGATCTTTCACTGGTCTGACTCTCGCTCTCGCGCCGGAACGGACCTAAGCCGCGCGGTCTCGGCAAGATCAATCTGCCATGTGCGCGTGTCCAGTGCAACCCGGTACACACTTCGCGCCCGTTCCACACTCACCCTGTCGTCTCGCACGTCGCGCAACACATCCACTGGGTCGCGCTCTTCGGGCGCGCCGTAACCTCCACCGCCGCAGGTGCGATAGCTGATTACGTCGTCCTCTTGCAGTTGCACTGTAGTCTTGGAAGGTAACTCCTTGCCGTCGGAGTCTGGATTCAAAACGTACTGCGCCCGTTGACCCGGCAACCCACCGAAGAGGCCGTGCGGACCCCAGCGCTCTCGGTCCGCGAGTATCGTGAACGATGCGGCATGTTTGGGAAACAGATAGTCGCGTCGCAAGCCCAAACCCCCGCGATACTTTCCTGGCCCTTCCGAGTTTTCAACCAGCTCATAACGGGTGATTCGCACCGGATAATTGAGTTCAGTCTCCTCTATCGGCGCATTGGCGGTGTTTTTCCCGTGCGGTTGAACGGCATCTGGCCCGTCGCTCGTGGCGCGCCCGCCGAAACCTCCGGCAATCGTTTCGAGGAAGCAGTACGGCTCGCCGCGGTACGGATCATCGCCGCCGAAACCGGAATGGCAGATCATCGCTTCCGTGCCGGCCGGCACCCGATCTGGGATCGCGTCAGCGAGCGCATGGAAAATCACATCGGTAAGCCGGATTTGTGTTTCCCAACCTCCGACTACCGGGAACGGCGCGGTTGCATTGACGACCGATCCTTCCGGCGCGATCATCCTCACGTTCCGGTAGAAACCAGCGTTCACCGGAACGTCAGGATCGATGAGGCATTTCAGGACGAATGCGACGCCGGAATGCGTCTGGGCGTAAGTCGAGTTGATCGGCGCTGGTCGCTGAGCATCGCAACCCGTGAAATCGAAATGCATTCCTGCGCTGTCAATCGTCACCTTTGCCTTTAATCGCACCGGGGCGTCCGAGTAACCATCACTGTCCATGTTGCCCTCGCCGTAGAAAACGCCTTTGGGCAATTTGGCGAGTTCGGAACGAGTTCGACGATCGGTGTATTCGATCAACTCGTCGATGTAGCGTTCAACGGTGCCCAACCCCATCCGGTCCAACAACGAGCTGATCCTTCGGATGCCGGTGTTGTTGGAAGCGATCTGCGCGCGGAAATCACCGGCGGTTTCGCGTTTCGCTCGTACCTGGGCGAGCACCAGATCGAAAACGTCTCGGTTAATCTCTCCGCGACTGACAAACTTCACCGGCGGGATGATTATCCCTTCTTGAAAAATCTCTCGGAACGCGCCGATGCTTGCGGGCGCACCGCCACCAACGTCAACATGGTGGGCGAGACTCGCCACGTACCCAACTGGCGCGCCACCATAGTAGACGGGCGATATCAAGGTGATGTCGTTGAGATGGACGCCGCCCGTGTAGGGCATGTTAACGAGGATGCCGTCGCCTTCGTGTATGTTTTCCGCGCCGTAGGACTCGATGGCACGCGGCACCGTCTCGACGAGCGATCCGAGATGGTTCGGCTGGCTGAAGGACTGCGCGACAGTTCGCAAGTTCGAATCGAAAATGGCGCACGAAAAGTCGTGACGCGTTTTGATGTTGGTGGAATAAGCGCTACGACGCAATGCCGACGCCATCTCCTCCGTCGCCTCGACTAAAGCGTTGCGAATAACCTCGAACCTAATCGGATCAATCGGCGTCTGAGAATGCAACGTGGTGACCGCCCTGAACAACCTAATCGTGTCGCAGCAACGATGCAAATGATAGCAACGAGACGCCAAGGGAAGGTAGGCCCGATTGAGACCAACCCCGTAACGCAGTGATTCAGTTGCGGAGGTACGGATGCGTCTCGCAGAAAGTCTCTCCGCGGGCTTCGGCGTCTCGCCGCCGCCGATCCCACTCCTTTATCTCCGTAATCATTTCGGCTCGGCCTTCTGCGAGCCCTTCCGCGCGGCCCTCCGCAAGGCCCTCGACACGACCTTCAGCAATTCCTTCGACGCGGCCCTCCGCGCGCTGTCTATCCTTCAGCGGTTCCAGAAACCTCTGTCTGATCCACATTGCCGTGAACATAACGACCCCCAACATCTCTGTGATCGTGAATGTGATGATCGCGGGCCGTGAACGCCTTCGGTACTCCCGCAACGAACAGGACGGGCGGTTCAAAGATGCTGCAGATTAGTTCCTGAGGTATGGTGGCGTTTCGTCGAACGATTCCCCTCGCGCCTCGGCGTCTCGCCGGCGTCGATCCCACTCCTTCATCTCTATAATCATTTCAGCGCGGCCCTCCGCGCGCTGACTCTCCTTCAGCGGTTCAAGGAATTTCTGTCTGATCCACATTCCCGTGAACATTACGCCCTCCAATATCTCTGTGATCGTGAATGTGATGATCGCGGATGCAAGTCCAACCGAAACGACATCTCGAATGATACCAATGAAGGTGTCATACGTGGAGTCTTCGGTGACGACCGCGATGTGCTCCCGCGTGACGATCGCGATACCGGCGACCACTTGAAGCGTGAACAGCATGAAGTACGGCGAACCCCATGACGGGCGGATAGCCCACATGGGTTCGCGTGATTCGCGTCCTTCACTCAGTGTCATGTCTCCGCTCCTAGATCTGTATGCGGTTGCGTTTTGATAGATTATATGTATGATTATCATCTAATGCAATAGCCGTTTCAATATTTTCAGATATTTTCCGATCTGATGCTATTTTTGGACACAACAGGATAAGATCGTTGATGCAAATTGCGTCAGTTTCTTGGAGATTCGGGGTTTTACACCATCGATGTATGCGAATAATTGGCACGATTAGGCGGTTCGCGCCTCATGCGACCGCCACATGGCCGATTCACGCTCGACTTTCGTAACCGCGATTCAATTATGTTTGGGAAGCCTTGATTCGTGCACGCCGCCCCGAAACGCGATAACGTAGGCGCAACGCACAACTCCGCAACGATCCATCGGGGAATCCTATGAAATACGACTTCATCGTCATCGGCGCCGGTTCCGCCGGCGCGATCATCGCGAGCCGATTGAGCGAAGACCAGAACACGTCGGTGCTGTTGCTCGAAGCGGGACCGGACTACCCCAACATCGAAGACCTGCCGATGGAGATCAAGCTCGGTTACGGCTTCGACCGCAACATCTGGGCGCGCGCCTTTGGCAAAGACAGCAAGCACAACTGGAATTTCACCGCGAAGTCCAATGACCTTTTTCCAGACATGCTCGTGCCGCGGGGTAAGTTGGTTGGCGGTTCGAGTTCGGTCAACGCGCAGATTTTCTTGCGCGGACTACCCGAGGATTACGATGACTGGGCGTCTTGGGGCAACGACGAATGGTCATTCCAGAAGCTGATGCCCTATTTCCGACGCATCGAAACCGATACCGATTTTGCCGATGACTACCACGGCACCGACGGCCCGATACTATGCCGCCGTTGGAAACCCGACGAATGGAACGATGATCAGACAGCGTTCGTCGAGGCGTGCCAGGCGCTCGGATACCCCTACTACGAAGACGCGAACGATCCGGACACCACCGGCGTCGGCCCTCCGCCGTTCAACAATCCCAACGGTGTGCGTTGGAGCACGAACATCGGCTACCTGTCGCAGTCGCGGCACCGGTTGAACCTCACCATCCGCGCCGATTGCCTAGTGCATCGTCTGCTGTTCGACGGAAAACGGGCGATCGGCGCCAAAGTCGAATCGGGCGGCGAGCTGTTCGATGTTTACGCCGATCAGATAGTGCTATCCGCCGGCGCGTTGTGTTCGCCGCAGATACTAATGCTCTCAGGTGTCGGACCTGCTGATCACATCAACGAGATGGAGATTCCGCTCGTCTTGGACTCGCCGGGAATCGGACAGAACCTTCGCGATCACCCGCAAGTTTCGACCACGTGGCGTACCAGACCAGAGTTCAGGCAGGACCCGCTCGCCGCCAAGATTCAGGTGAACTTGAAATTCACCTGTCAAGGTTCCAGGTGGCGCAACGACATGTTCATCCATCCTCTGTCATGCGCGACTCAAGAGGGGGTGTACCTGATATCCAACTCCCAGCCGATCGGAATCTCGATGATCTCCGCGCTCTACCTCGCGGAATCGGCCGGCGAGGTCAAACTGCAATCGACCGATCCACACGTTCAGCCGTATCTCGACTACAACCTGCTAGACGCCGAGTTCGACAAGGAGAGGATGCGAGAATCGGTGCGCCTATGCATCGAGATCGGCGAACAGCCGGCTTACAAAGACATCATCGAGGAACTCGTCGCACCGACGCCCGAAGTAGCGGCCGACGATGCGGAACTGACTCGTTTCATCATGGAACGCGTCGGCACGAGTCATCATGCTTCAGGAACCTGCAAGATGGGACCAGACAGCGACGACATGGCGGTGCTCGATCAGTACGGAAACGTCAAAGGCTTGCAGAACCTCAAAGTCGCCGACGCGTCCAACATGCCCGACTGCATCCGCGCCAACACGAACGTCACGTCGATGGTCATCGGCGAGCGCGTCGCCGATTTCATCCTTGAAGGGCGTTAATCTCCCGCCATCAAGATTTGACCGTTTCCTCGCCGTCTTCGTCCATGCTCAAAGTCTCCATGAGCTCGGAGAACGCGCTCAATTTTTCGCGCTGCTCCGGTGTGACGGGGGTTGCCTCTTCATACTCTCGTCCACCACTGGGAGCGCGTCGCGGTTCCTCCGACGTTGCGCGGACTTGAAGATCCGCGTTGACCTGCTCCAAGACTTCGTCCGCCATGTAAATCGGCACTCGTGCGCGCACCGCGAGGGCGATGGAGTCGGATGGTCGTGCGTCTAGAGCGACCTCGTCATCGCCGATCTTGATGTTGACGTCCGCAAAAAAAGTCGCTTTTTCCAAGGCGCGGATGTAGATGTACTGCACAGTGCCACCCAACTCGTTGATGGAGTTGAGCAACAGATCGTGAGTCATTGGGCGCGTGACCACCGGGTCGGTTGAAGGCGCTACGATCGCCTGTGCTTCGGACGGGCCGATGATGATCGGGCAGATCCGGCGGTCTTCGTGATCCTTTGGGCGCAGGATCAAGCAACGCTCGGGTGATCCGTCACGTCCCACTCTGATCTGGTGAATTTCCACCTCCAGCATGACGGATTTCTCCCTTCGCATCTTTTTCGACTATCGCGTCCCGCGAGCTTCTCGGTGACATGCACCGCTCACTCGGCGAGGCTTTACATACTCTACTACGAATCTGAATCGTAAATTCTACGCCGCGTTCATCGCGGAGTGTCTTGCTTGCGTAGGGCCGCCGGGGTTCGCGACTTCATTCGACGCTGCACCAACGGCCTTTCGAGCATCACTCGCCGTCCGCATCCTAGACAAAGCAGTCCAATGTCGGCCCCGATGCGGTAGACCTCCCAATCGCTAGTGCCGCATGGATGCGGTTTCCGCAACGTAACCAGATCGCCAACCTCGAAAGGTACGACGGGGCGGTCCTTGCGCTCGTTGGGACCCAAAGAATCAGTCGTAACCGAGCGCTATTTGGATCCGAAGGTCTTCGACAGCTACTCTAGCGGCTTCAGCGAAATTCCGTTTCGAGTTGGACGCGTAAATCACACCCCTAGACGAGTTGATCAAGATGTTGCGCCCGCCCCGCTTGGCAGATTCAATCGCGTCGCCGCCTTGAGCACCCACGCCAGGGATCAAGAATGGCGTGTCGGGATGCTTTTCGCGTAATTGCGCCAATTCTTGCGGATATGTTGCTCCGACTACTAAACCAACATCGCCAGCGAATTTAGCGCCCGCTTTGACCGAAAGATCTGCGATAGCCTCGTAAACAGTCTCGCCCGTCTCGGGGTCCACCATGTCTTGAACCTGAACCGAACTTTCGTTCGAGGTTCGGCAACACACAAAAACTAGTTTATCTGGGTAAGCCAAGAAAGGTTCGAGGCTGTCGGTGCCCTGGTAGAGATGTACAGTTGTGGCGTCGAAATCCCAGTATCCGAACATCGCTTTGGCGTAAGCTTCGGCAGTGTTCCCAGTGTCTCCACGCTTCGCGTCACCGATGACCAGAGCGTGCGGAGCAACGTCTCTGATGTGTTGGACTGTTTTCTCAAGTGCTTTAAGGCCCTTGAGACCCAGTGCCTCGTAGAATGCCAGTTGCGGTTTGAACGCAGCCACTAGATCCGCCGTGGAGTCGATGATCGCTCTGTTAAAGTCGAAAACATCATCGATTGGCATCTTTTTCGGGTCGGGATCTAAGCCAACGCAAACGACACTGCCTGACGCACGGATCGCGCCAATCATTTTGCCAGAATGCGCCGCCACAACTGCAGTTGTCATACCGGCATGCTTTACTTCGGGTTCTCCACGGGTAAACTCGAATTAGTTTACTCTCAATCTATGTATCTTATTACTTTTCCCAACCCTAGCGTCAACGCCCGTGAGTCTGACCAAAGCGAAGATGCAAGAGTACTCGTTCAGCGACACGAGGTCCGACCCGCGCATCGGAAAACCGGTCGAACCGACCCGTGAAGACATCGAGTGGCTCTTCACTGCGCTCTTCGACACATACGGGCCGCGCCACTGGTGGCCGACGGTTCACGGCGGCGCGTTCGAACTCGTCATCGGCGCGATCCTCGTGCAAAACATCGCTTGGTCGAACACTCAACGCGCGCTCATCAATCTGCGCGATGCCGATGTTTGGTCGTTCCAAGCCATCTTTGATGCCCCGGACGAAGAAATGCACGCGCTGATCCGGCCGTCAGGCTACTACAAGGCAAAGACGCGAAAGCTCAAAGAGTTCGCCGCGTTCATCCTCGAAAAGCACGACGGCGATCTCGAACGATTGTTTTCACTGCCGATTGCTGAAATGCGTTTGCAGCTGTTGTCGGTGTGGGGCATCGGCGAAGAGACGGCGGACGACATCATTCTCTACGG
This sequence comes from Dehalococcoidia bacterium, assembly GCA_963662485.1. Taxonomy (GTDB): domain Bacteria; phylum Chloroflexota; class Dehalococcoidia; order Lucifugimonadales; family Lucifugimonadaceae; genus Bin127. The sequence goes on from OY759581.1 coordinate 2,192,477, forward strand.
CGCAAAGAAACCGTCTTTCGTGATCGACGCCTACACCAAGCGGCTGGTGTCAAGGATGGGTTGGGAAATAAAGGGGAAAAGCTACGCCGCGTACCAAGATGTCTTTCACAAATACCTGCCGCACGACGAATATCTATTCAACGAATACCACGCGCTGATCGACTACCACGCCGCTCGCATCTGCAAGAAGAAGCCGCTTTGCGACAACTGCGCGCTCGCCGAAACATGTCCCGTCGGCTTGGGCATCAGCCAGCCGTGATCGTGATACTGCTCGTCTTGAATATGACGTAGACATCAGCACCTGCGCGGACATCCAGAGCGTTCACCGCGTCGGCTGTCAGCTCCACGACGAACTCCTGCCCGGCATCAACGAACGCGAACGCGGCGTACTCGCCGATTTCGACGCGCTGAACGACACCACGAAGGATGTTGCGGGCACTGATCCGATGAGGACGATCTAAGGACAAGACGATATCGGATGCACTAATCGACACCGCGACTCGATCGCCCTTTCTGTATCCTCCCGGTTGCGCGATCACCTCGACACCACCGATGTCAATCGCGCCAGATTCGCTGATCGTCCCAACGAACAGGTTGTCGATATCTTCGCTCCCGACGCGGGACGAACCCGTAACTTCGGATACCAAGTCCATAACCGGACCGAACGATTTCACTCGCCCCTGCTCCAAAACCAAAGCGTTCGGCGCCAACGCGATGACGTCGGACAGCGAGTGCGAGACGTAGATCATCGGAATGCCGTATCGTTGGTGGACTTCCTTAAGGTAAGCCACGACGCTGTTCCGCAAACGAACGTCCAACGATGCCACAGGTTCATCCAGCAACAGAAGCCGAGGCGACGTGGCAACGGCCCGCGCAAGTGCCACGCGTTGCCGTTCCCCGCCGGACAGCGTCGAAGGATCGCGATCCAACATAGCCGCGATTCCCAAGAACTCGCACAACTCGACCGGATCGATCACGCGATGCTCCGGCGCGGTCAATCGATATCCGTATTCGACGTTTTCCCGCACGCTCATGTGCGGAAAGAGCTGCCCGTCTTGGAACACCATCGCGGCGCGCAGAGATTGAGGCGGAACCCGCACTCGACCGCGCGACGAAAATAGAGTCTGCCCTGCAACTTTGATGTGCCCACGATCAGGTACCAACATTCCAGACAGACAACCCAACAGCGTCGATTTACCGGCGCCTGACGGCCCGAAAACTGCGGTTATGCCGTCGGAGAATTGTGCCGATACATCGAGTTCAAAGTCGCCTTGCTGCAGGCGCAAATTGAAATCCAAAAAGACCTTCTCGGAATCACCCATCGGAACCGCTCCGTACCGGCGTTTTGGACCGCTGCTTTGCGACGAGGCGATTATGGACCGCTAGCGCGATCCCGCCGATGACGATGGAGATCGCGGCTAGTTGCCACGCGGCGGTGAAATCACCAGCCGAGATTCGAGAAAAGATGGCACTCGGCAACCCTTGAGTGCTTCCGGGAATGTTGCCAGCGAAAACGATCGTGGCGCCGAATTCGGCGAATGAACGGACGAATCCTAGCAGCAAACCGGCCGCGATGCCGCGTCGCGATAGCGGTAGCGTAACCGTCCAAACCGCACGTAACCAATTCGCTCCAAGATTGCGCGCCGCGAAAACCAGACGCGGGTCAACTTCCGCCAAACCGGTCGCGAATGCGCGCACAACTAGAGGAAACGAAACGACGGCAGACGCGATCGACATCGCCAACCACGTGAACGCCAATCCGTCGGTCAGCGATCCGAGCGGTCCGGTTGCGCCGAACAACCACAACAGCATAAATCCAATCGCGACGGGCGGTAATGCCAACGGCATCGAAACCAGAAGATCAACCGCGAATGCAACGCGACCTTGATTGCGCGCGAGGTAGCTCGCGACCAACAGCGCGGGTACGAACATCAGAAGCGTCGCGACAAGCGCCGTTCGCAACGATAGCAAAGTTACTTCTAGCAACGTTCTAACCGGGAATGTGTGTTACCGACTGAAACCGTGACTCTTGAGTATCGACATCGCGTTCGGCGAAACCAAGAACTCGATGAAGCGATCGGCTCTGTCGTTGCCAATGATGGAGGCTGCATAGTACCTTGGCAAGGTCGAGTCTGAAAGACCCTCCCAAACCGCGACGATCTCGACATCGTCCGTGGATATCGCGTCGGTTTCATAGACGAAAGCGTATTCGACATTGCCGGTTGATGCCGCGGAGAGAGCTGCTCGGACATCCAGAGTTGGCACCAGTTGATCTTGGAGTTGATCCCAGATGCCCAGTTCCCGCATCGCCGACTCGAAATACTCCCCGGCCGGCGCGGTTGCTGGATCGGGGAACGCGATCTTGCCAACACCGACCAGTTCGTCAGGTTCTACCATCCCAGCCTGATTATCCGCACGGCTCACGACAACCAACCGGTTAGTGAAAATCTGCGTTTCGCTACCCACTTCGACGATGCCGTCTTCAACCAATAAAGCGATCGGCGACGTACCCGCCACGATCACAGCGTCCGCGTCGGCGCCAGCGATGATCTGGTTTGCGATCAATTTCGATCCGCCGAAACTGAACCAGACTGTCTCGCTGGTTTCCTGTTCGTACGCATCCGCGATTTCTTCCATCACATCGACGAGTGAAGCGGCTGCGAATATCAGCGGCGGATCATCAGCGCCTGAACATCCAGAAACTACAGTCGCGACGAATATCGTGGTCGACAGGGCAAGCGCCATCGCCAGGAACACATTTCTCACCGTATCGCTCACCGTTTCCGTTTCCCTGCTAGAATCTAAAGAGCCCGTCAGTGGCTAACCTCACCCAAAATCATCAAGTCTTGATGAGGTCCACATGCCTAGTCCGCTTGCTACCCACGAATCCGACGAATACTCTTTCGACGAGTTTTCGACGCAACCTTTCTACCGCAAGGTCAATTCTCGCCTCGTCGACATGTCCGGCGTGTTCGATCAACATAAGATTATCGATTTGGGATGCGGCACTGGCGGAATCACCAAGCTGATTTTGGATCGGATCACTGGCACCAAAGAGACGGTCATCTACGCCGTAGACCACTCCGCCACGGCGTTGAGGTCAGCGGTTGATGAGCTTGGCGGCAGGAAAGAGGCAGTTGTCCGGTTCGTCCACGCCGAGGTGCAGAATCTGGCGTCGTCGGTCAACGAGCAGGTCGATGCCGTAATTTACTGCAACTCCATCCACTACGTCCACGACAAGGTGGGTCTGCTTGAGCAGATCCGAGAACGCTTGAAGCCGGGCGGCATCCTCGCGTTCAACACCTCGTTCTTCGAGGGATCTCACCCGCCCGAATCGCACGATTTTTACCGTCGTTGGATGATGCGCTCGCTCCGCACCTTGCGACGCGACCACGGACTCTTCCCTGACAAGTCGGCCGACAAAACGGGAGCGCGACGGCAGCTGACTCCCGAGGAATACAAAGCCCTATTGGAAGAAGCCGGTTTCGAGATCGTTCACAGCGAGAACACAGTCGTCCAAGTTCCGGAATCGGGCTTCCATCACATCAGCGGATTCCGCGACTGGATCGAAGGCATCATGCCCGGCGTACCTCTCGGACAAGGCCGGGATGCCCTGCAGAAATCCCTCAAACAGGTCTTCAAAGAGATGGAGATCGAAACCGTCCCCCGCATCTGGCTAGGCGTCACCGCCATGCGCACGAAGTAGCGCGATTACGACCGTAGACGTTCACACCGATTCGTTGCCGCTCAATTAGGACCGCGTTGTAGCACCTACGCGGTCTCCGCAAGCATCGCAGTCTTTTCGGGCATCGCCATCATCCCGAGCAGCACTGTCATTCCGAGCGCAGCGAGGAATCTCATCGCTTGGCAAAGTCTGCCGCCAGAGATTCTTCACTCGGCTCCGATCCGTTCAGAATGACATGGCCCGGATTGGTTTAGTTACCCATTGACGTACTCGGTTAGCGTCATGACGTTCAATCCGCCGTGGGCGCCGGTCGCGGTTTCGGGGGCGTAGGCGGCTTCGACGGCGCATCGCGCGGTGTCGATTGATGTGAAACATGGGATGCGGCGTTCGACGGCGGCGCGACGGATGTAAAAGCCGTCCTGCTCTGCTGCGCGACCACCGGTCGGAACGTTGATGACCGCCTGTACGGTTCCGTTGTTGATGACGTTGACGACGTTGGTGTCTTTGGAAGAAAGCAACCGCTCGACCTCAGTGACGGCATAGCCGAGACTTCGGACGAATCGCGCGGTGCCCGATGTGGCGTAGAGCCCATGTCCATTATCGCCGAGATTGCGGATCAGTCGTTCGGCATCAGGTTTCGCAGCGTCGGCGATGCTCAATAGGACGTTATCGCCGGGGTTGATCGAGTGTGAAGAAGCGATGAGCGCTTTGGTAACTGCCGGCACGTAAGAACGGTCGATTCCCATCACCTCGCCGGTGGACTTCATCTCCGGACCGAGGAAGGTGTCGACGCTGGTCAGTTTCGACATCGAAAACACGGGCGCTTTGACCGCTACGAGATCGCGCCGCGGCATCAGACCGGTACCCCATTCGAGGTCGCGGAGCCGCTTGCCCAGCATCACTCGCGTCGCGATGCGAATCATCGGTATGCCGGTAACTTTCGAGATGAAGGGGATGGTGCGAGAGGAACGCGGATTGACTTCGATGATGTAAGTTTCGCTATCCCGCACCTCGGATTGCGGACGCCCCGGGTCGGTCGCGTTGCTCCGATACGTTCCACCACCAGTTATGACGTATTGGATGTTCATCAGTCCGCGCACGTTCAGCATTCGTCCGATGCGGCGGGTGTATTCGACAATAGTCTCGACTTCATCGCCGGTGAGCCAGATCGCGGGATAGACGGCGAAGGAATCGCCGGAATGCACACCGGCACGTTCGATGTGTTGCATGACGCCCGGGATCAAGACATCCTCGCCGTCGCAAACGGCATCGACCTCAACCTCGATCCCTTGGAAATAGCGGTCAACCAAGATCGTCTGACCGGGTACCGCTCTCAACGCGCGGTCGAAGTAGCGTCGCAACTCGTCGGGGGTGTCTACGATTTCCATCGCTCGTCCACCGAGGACGTAGCTGGGACGCACGAGGAGCGGATAGCCGAGGTGTTCGGCGAGTGCCAACGCGGTATCGGTGTCCGTCGCGGTTCCGCCGGGCGGCAATGGCAGACCGTTTGAAGCCGCCATCATCTCGAATCTGCCCCGATCCGTTGCGTTGTCGATAACTTCCGGGTCTGAACCCAACACCAGGTCTTGCAACCCGGCTGCGTTTAGAGATTGGGAAAGATTGATCGCCGTCTGTCCGCCAAACTGGACAACGATGTTGGGCGGTGTCGCATCGTCTGTTTGCGTTGCACCGAAACCCATCTCGTTGTCGATGATGTCGCGAACGCTCTCATCGTCTAACGGCTCGAAGTAGAGTCGATCTGAGGTGTCGAAGTCGGTCGATACCGTCTCCGGGTTGGAGTTAATCATCACCGCCCGGATTCCTTCGTTTTGGAGGGACCACGCTGCATGTACCGAGCAGTAGTCGAACTCGATTCCTTGACCGATACGGATGGGCCCGGAACCGATGACGACGGCAGAAGCGACGCCGATGGGGTCTGCTTCGTTCTCGTCCTCATAGGTGCTGTAGAAATACGGCGTGGTGGCTTCGAACTCTCCGGCGCAAGTGTCGACCATCTTGTAGACCGGCACGACGCCATAGTCTCGGCGCATTTCACGCACTCGCTCGCCGAGTCCGATGTCAGAAAACTCCGCGATGTCTTCGTCGCTCAAACCGACGCGCTTGGCTTGGCGGAGCAGATCGGCACCCAAATACTCTGTTTCGCGAAGCGTCGTCTCCATCCCCACGATGCGTGCAAGTACGCGGGTGAACCATAGATCGATGCCGGTGGTGAGGGTCAATTCCTCGGGAGTCGTGCCGGTGCGGAGTTTGAACGCGAGCTTCCACAGGCGCAAATCATCGCCGCCGAGTTCGGAATCTGATAACCCTGTGTTTCGCCAATCCGGGTCTTCCCATCGCAATGACCGCTTGCCATCTTCGAGCGATCGGATCGCCTTCATCAACGCCGCTTCAAAGCTGCGGTCAATAGCCATCACCTCGCCCGTCGCCTTCATCTGCGTACCGAGCGAGCGATCACCGGATCCGAATTTATCGAAAGGCCAACGCGGAATCTTGGCAACGCAATAGTCGAGTGCCGGTTCGAACGCGGCGCGAGTCTTGCCCGTTACCACGTTGCTGATTTCGTCAAGACGGAGTCCGAGCGCTACTTTGGCGGCGACGCGGGCGATCGGGTATCCGGTGGCTTTGCTCGCCAATGCCGAAGATCGCGAAACCCTCGGATTCACCTCGATCACGTAGTACATCGGGCCGTCATCGTCGTAACGCGATCCCTCCCCCAGCTTTGCGCCTATTTCGCGGCCCGGGCGATAGGCGAACTGGACGTTGCAACCGCCTTCGATCTCGAGCCCGTCGATTATGTGCAACGCGGCGGTACGTAGGCGTTGATAGTCCTTATCGGTCAGCGTCTGACTCGGTGCGACGACAATGGAGTCCCCGGTGTGGACGCCCATAGGATCGAAATTTTCCATGTTGCAGACGGTGATGACTGTGCCGGCGCTGTCGCGCATCACCTCGTACTCGATCTCTTTCCAACCGAGCAGCGATTTTTCGATCAACACCTGACCAACCATCGACGCGGCAAGTCCAGAATCTACGATCTCACGGAGCTCATCAACATCGTTTGCGACGCCACCCCCGGTACCACCCAAGGTGTACGCCGGACGAACAACGATCGGGTAACCGATCTCTAGCGCCGCTTGTTCGGCGTCTTCGATATTCGTAACCGCGATTCCGTAGGAGATGGGCTCTCCGATCTCTTCCATGAACGACGCGAAGAGTTCGCGGTCTTCGGCTTTGCGGATGCTTTCGGTCTTCGTACCCATCACGACTACGTCATCGAGCGCACCAGCCTCCTCTAACTCGACCGTGAGGTTCAAACCTGTCTGACCGCCGAGCGTGCCCAAAATGCCGTCGGGTTTCTCCCGTTCGATGATGCGTTGCACGACCGGCACCGTGAGCGGCTCGATATAGACGCGGTCCGCCACGTCCTCATCGGTCATAATCGTCGCCGGGTTCGAGTTGACCAACACCACCTCTACGCCTTCTTCCCGAAGCGATTTACACGCTTGCGTCCCGGCGTAGTCGAATTCCGCAGCCTGTCCGATCACAATCGGACCTGAACCGATCACCAGAACCTTTTTCAATTGTTCGTTACGTGGCATTGGGGTGGGCTACTCGTCTTTGACTTTTCTCTTGACCGCGGCGATGAACTCGTCGAAGATCATTTCGCTGTCGTGCGGACCGGGCGATGCTTCAGAGTGGAATTGGATCGCTATGATCTCGTGCGTTTCGTCCACCAGGCCCTCAACGGTGTTGTCGTTGAGATTGATGTGAGTCACGCCGACGCCGGGACGGTCGGGCAGTTTGTCAGGGTCTACGGCGTACCCGTGGTTTTGCGCCGTCACGAAAACGCGTCCCGTCCTGACGTCTTTCACCGGCTGGTTGCCACCGCGATGCCCGAAGTGGAGCATGAAGGTATCGGCACCCAACGCGCGCGCCGTGAGTTGATGCCCCAAGCAGATACCGAGAGTAGGAATCGCCGCCGAGCCGTCGCCGTCGAGGTCCGAAAGATCGCGGATCACCTCTACCGGGCCGTCCAGAAACGCCGGATCACCGGGACCAGGGGACAGAACAATGCCATCGGGATTGAACGCCCGGACATCGGAAGCGCTGGCGTCGTATGGGAAGACCTTTACATCGCATTTGCGCGCCTTCATGCTTCGCAGGATGTTCCGCTTGACGCCGAAATCGATAACCGCGATCCGCAACGGTCGGCGCGCATCACCGTAGGAAATCTCGGTGCCCGCGCGTCGCGACCTGATAATCATTTCGTCGGCGGGCCGGGTACCAGTCGTGCCGTCACCGTGCCACTCGAACTCGGAATCTGTCGCCACCGCTTCCACCCAGTCCTGATCGCCGTACCACTGTGCCGCTTCCAAAGCAGCGTTCGCGGCGTCAACGTCATCGCCCTGCACTATCGCGCCCATCATCACACCGGCGGACCTGATCCGACGCGTTATCGCGCGGGTATCGACGCCGGAGACACCTGCGATCCCGTTCGAGTCGAGATACTCATGAACTGTCATCTCGGAGTACGGGTGCGATGGCGCGTCGCAGTCGTCGCGCACGACAAAACCCTTCACCTGAATCTGTTTCGACTCGCCATCTTTGAGATTGATCCCATAGTTTCCGATCAACGGGTACGTCGGAACTAGTATCTGACCGCCGTAGGAAGGATCGGTCAGCATCTCTTCATAGCCCGTCATCGAGGTGTTGAAAACCACGAGACCGACGGAATCGACATCCGCGCCCAAGCGACGCCCCCTAAACACCGATCCGTCGTTCAACGCGAGAAGCGCAGGACCGCGGTCTGTGTTATCCATCGAAACCCCCATTCTCGTCAACATCCCAGACCTTTTCGCCGCCAACGAATGTTGCGACGACGCGGCATTTGACTTTGGCACCGTACAACGGCGTGTTGTGGCTCTTGGAACCGAGGGTCGAACGGTCTACCGTCCACTCGGCATTGGGATCGATGATTGCGACATCCCCATACGAACCCGGTTTCAACGAACCGATCTTGCAATCGCCTAGGATCGCGCTCGGTCCGGCCGTCAATCGTTCAATTGCGAGGGGCAGGTCGATGTCTCCGCTACCGACGACCAATGACAACGCAGTCTCCAGTCCAAGAATGCCGTTTGCCGCTTCTGAAAACGTGCAGACTTTGTCCGTGTCTGCGTGCGGAGCGTGATCTGTGCCGATGGCGTCGATGGTGCCGTCGTTTAGACCTTCCACCAACGCGATCCGATCCTTTTCGGCACGCAACGGCGGCGCCATCTTCGCGTTCGTGTCGTAGCAAGAGTGGTTCAATACCGCGGGCACACCTCCGTGGTCGCCGTAAACCCAATCCTCCGTGATCGCGAGGTGATGCGGCGTCGCCTCGCCGGTGACCTTCAGTCCTTCCGCTTTCGCACGTCGGATCATCTCCACCGATTCGAAGGTCGAAACATGCGGGACGTGCAACCGTGAATCGGCTGCGCGTGCGAGCTCGATGTCTCTCAACACCATGATGGATTCTGCGCTGTTGGTGATGCCGCGCAGCCCTAGTCGCGTCGCAACTGGACCTTCGTTCATATCCCAATCGGCGATGAGGCCGCGATCCTCGGCGTGATTGATGATCGGCAGATCAAGGTCTGACGAGTATGTGAGTGCCTGTCGCATGAGATGAGGCGACATCACCGGGTCACCATCATCGGAGAATCCGACCACTCCAGCATCAGCGAGCTCATGCATCGACGCCAATTCGCGCCCCTCGCGGGCTTTAGTTATCGCCCCGATCGGGCGAACGCGGACTGGCGACTCTGCTTCGCATCGCTGCATCAGCTCACCTACGACCGATGCGTTGTCTTGGGCCGGATAGGTGTTCGGCATTACGCAGATCGTCGCGAAACCGCCACGCGCGGCGGCGGCAGACGCAGTCGTGGGATCCTCTTTCCACTCTTGACCCGGAGTTCTGATATGGGTGTGCAGATCAACGAATCCGGGGCTGACGATCTTGTGTTTGGCGTCGTAAATCGTCGCACCGTCCGGGAGAGTAGCCGTGCCGGTCGATTCGATTCCCGCTACGACTCCGTCGATCACCACCACATCGGCAATGTCGTCGAAGCCTTGCGACGGATCGATGACTCGACCGTTTCGGATTACGATGGTTTGCGAACGCTTAATCACAGGGCAAACCTTGCACCGCCGCAGTAACGCTCCAAAACCGCCATTCGCATCGCGACGCCGTTTTCGACCTGGGCCTCGACAATACTCCTCGAACCGTGCGCGATATCGGTGCTGATCTCCAATCCCTCGTTCATCGGTCCCGGATGCATGACCGGTGCGCCCGGTTTCGCTAACGACAATCGCTGCCGGTTCAATCCCCACACGCGAGAGTATTCGTTGACGTCTGGCAACAGACCCGCGGATTGACGTTCCAACTGCAACCGCAGACACATCACGGCATCGGCGCCGCGGACCGCGTCTTCAACCGACTCGCAGACGGTAACCTCGCTGTCGGCGCAACCAAGCGATTGCGGACCGGGTGACCAACCAGATGGAAGTAGCGTCGGCGGCGCGGCGACCGCGATCTCGACGCCCATCTTGCGGAACGCGATGATGTCAGAGCGGGCCACTCGTGAGAACAGAATGTCGCCTACGATCGCAAGCTTCGCGCCGTGCAAATCACCGATTTGGTCTTGCAACGTCATCACGTCTAGCAGTGCCTGCGTCGGGTGTCCATGTGCGCCGTCGCCGGCGTTGATGACGATGGCGTTGACATGGCGCGAAACGAAGTGCGGCGAGCCGGAGTGCGGATGACGGATTATCAGCGCGTTTACCCCCATCGAGTCGAGGGTGAGCACCGTGTTTAAGAGCGATTCGCCTTTGTTGACGCTGCTGGTGGCGGCGGAGATGTTGATAACGTCGGCGCCAAGCGCTTTGCCCGCGTGCTCGAACGAGACTCTGGTGCGCGTGCTGTTCTCGAAAAAAAGCGTGTAGATCGACGCGCCGCGCAGGATGTCCGACTTGTAAGGCCCGGTTGTCCTGAGTTCTCGATACTCGCGGGCGGGGTCGATGAGGTCTTGAATCTCGTCAGCCGTTAGGGAATCGACATCAAGCAGGTGTTTTGAAAACCCGAACTGAGGTTTCGCTTCTCGCTCCGCTATTGCCGACAGCGTAAACGTCACTTCCCAACACCTCGAATCCGCTTCGCCGAGTCCGCTCTCGAAATCGCCACGCGGTCCTCGCCGTCCACCTCGAGCAGTCGCACATCGACCCGTTCCGAGCGAGATGTTGGCACGTTTCTGCCGACGAAATCGGGGTTTATGGGCAATTCGCGATGTCCGCGATTGATCAGAACGGCGAGTTGCACGTACGAAGGACGCCCGGACTGCATCAAAGCGTCCAACGCGGCGCGCGCCGTGCGACCGGTATGGAAAACGTCATCGACGACCACCACGCGAAAACCGGTTACATCCACGCCGTCCATCCCGTTCGATTTGGCCTCGGATGCTACGCCGTTCGTCGAGTGGAGGAAGGCGTCGTCCCGGAACGCTGAAGGATCAAGGACGGCGGTGATCGGACGAGTCGACTCGAACTGCATGATGAGGTCGGCGAGCCGTGAGGAAAGATGTATCCCTCTCGTCGGAATCCCGGCGATCACGAGATTCTCGGCACCGTGGTTGCGTTCGATGATTTCGTGCGCCATGCGCGCTAGCGCACGACGCATCTCGGTACCAGTCATCAGGTAACGGACGGGATTATCGACGTTCTCGGACATTCAACTTGGTTGGGCATCTTCCGATCTCGCCTCAAAAAAATCGCCCTCGTCGCGGACCGACGAGGGCGTTTCAAGTCTGATGGTTTAGTCGCGCACTGCTGCGAGCGACGTTAGCCAGTTCGATTGTGTTCGCGCCTTGTCAGCCACACGGGACTGAATTAAAGGGCCAGGTTCGGTTAGGAAATCTGCAGTGGGTGCCAGTTGCTCCTCTTGCGATCTTTGAATTGATCTAGATTCGATGCTATCACGCGAACCGCGATGGGCTGAATGCGGCGTACCTTGAAACGTTTTCGCTTTGACAGGTTGCGATTTCCGCCGCCAATTTCCCAATTGCCGGACCGAGCTCGATACCGATCGGTCCGCCACCCGTCGCAGCAACCATTCCCTTAATCGGCTCCAACTCACCAACAATCGGCAAGCCATCGGGTGTTAGCGGACGCAGGCACGCCGTGTGTTTCGATACCGTACAGTCCGCAAGGAATGGCAGCGCGTGCTCGGCGGAGCGTCGAATTTCTTCCTTGCCGACTCGCGATGGTTGTTCGTCGAATCCAGCGTCAGAGTGTGTCGCACCGACATGCAGCAGACCATCTGGTTTCGACGACGCGTAGTCTGATCCCCACCACAACGAAACCGGCACGGGCGGTTCGTCGCCCAGATCGTACCGCAGGATCTCGCCCTTGAGCGGCGACACAGGGAAATTGACATGCGACGTGGACGCCCCCTGTTTCAGGATCTTCTCGCACCATGGTCCGGCCGCCAGCACAACCGCGCCGCCGCTAACCGTGCCATCGCTAGTGCTGACTCCCGTCACCGCGCCGTCAGCAACATTAATCGCCGAAACTTCCGAGTTCACCATGTGCGCGCCGTGTGATTCCGCCGCAGCCCAAAGCGCTTTGGTCAACTCGCCGGGCGAAACCTCAGTCAATCCGCCGAGATAGAGCGCGCCGATAACATCGGTCGAAATCCGAGCATCGATATGGCTCAACTCTCCGTACGCTAACCATCGCACATCTTGACGGTCCGCCGGCCAATCGTTCCGCAGGAACCCGGAGGTGCCAGTCGGTTTCAGCATCGCCACTTCGGTGTCATCGAACGCCAACACCATACCGGCTTTCTTCTCGAAGTGGTAATCCGATCCCGTCAGTTCAGGAAGCGTTACCGCGAGTTCGTGATGCAACTCGATCGATTCGGATCGGAACCATTCGATCGGCTGGCTGCCCGGCGGCGGTTGGAACCTAGTGTGCAACGAACCAAAGGCGAAGCCGGAAGCGTGCGCCGCGACCGAGTCTTTCTCGATCAGCGCGACTTTATGCCCATTGGACGATAGGTAGTAGGCGGCGGCGCATCCGGTGATGCCACCGCCAATGACGATAACGTCGTAATTCATGTCTCAGCAGGTTGTCGGCAATCCCTGATACCTACTTTAACGCGAACGCATCGTCGCGTACACCTCGTCGGTCTGCCGGCGTCGGCGACGTGCCACGCCAGAGTCCTGCGCCGCGATTGCGACCCGCTGCGCGACGTTGCGCGCGACGTTGCGATCGAAAACGCTAGGAATGATGAAATCCGGATCGAGATGCTCATTCGGGATGACTTCGGCGATTGCCTGCGCTGCTGCGATCTTCATCTCCTCGGTGATGTCGGACGCGCGCACATCGAGCACTCCGCGGAACAGCCCTGGGAAACAGAGCGAGTTGTTTATCTGGTTCGGATAATCGGTTCGACCGGTAGCCATTATCCGCACGTTGGCAGGGATTTCTTCGGGCCAGATCTCGGGGTTGGGATTCGAAAGCGCGAAGACTATCGCGTCATCCGCCATGCTGGCGACTTGTTCGGTGTTGAGCAGACCGGGGCCGGCGAGGCCGAGCGCGAAATCAGCGTCCTCGATGCACTCGGTCAGGGTGCCGTTCACGTTGTTCGGGTTGGTGTTGTCCGCGAACCACTGCTTCATCACGTTGTCGCCGTACTCGCGGTCGCGGGAAAGCGCGCCTTGACGGTCAAAGCCGATGATGTCCTTGACGCCGTAGGAAAGCAGTATTTTCGTGCAAGCGGTACCAGACGCTCCAGCACCCAACACGACGGTCTTCAGCGACTCCGGCGATTTGCCAACTATCTTCAACGCGTTGATGAGGCCCGCAAGCACCACGACCGCGGTGCCGTGCTGGTCGTCGTGGAAAATCGGAATATCCAGACGTTCTTTCAACTGGTCTTCGATCTGGAAGCAACGCGGCGCGCTGATGTCCTCAAGATTGATGCCACCGAAACCGGGCGCGATCGCCGTGACGATCGAGACGATCTCATCCGGGTCGTTGGTGTCGAGGCAGATCGGCCACGCGTCGACGCGTCCGAACTCTTTGAAGAGTAGAGCCTTGCCCTCCATTACCGGTAACGCGGCGGCGGCACCGATATCGCCCAATCCGAGCACCGCGGAACCGTCAGTCACCACAGCGACGGTATGCCCTTTTCCGGTTAACGCCCAAACCGCATCGGGATCATCGTGGATCGCCATGCACACCCTGCCCACGCCCGGAGTGTAAGCCTTGGACATGTCGTCGCGGGTGTTTACCGGGACTGTGGACCGCATCTCGATCTTACCGCCGACGTGCATCAGGAACGTTGCGTCGGAGACGCTGTTCACTGTAACTTCCTCGATTGCGCCGATGGCGTCGATCACCGCTTGGGAGTGCCCCTCCCCAGAGGTGTTTATGGTGAAGTCGCGGATCATGCGTCCGCCGTTGGTCGAGACAACGTCGATCGCGGCTGCGTCGCCGCCGCATCGTCCAATGGCAGACGTGATCAATCCCAACATCCCCGGTTTGTTCGGGTACTCCGCTCGAACGGTGATACTGTAGGCAACTCCAGGCGTCGGTCCTGCCATTTCGGTCTCCCTGATCAGTCGCGACGGGCAATTCACGGTTGCGCGTTACGTGCGACGGATAGACAATCATTATCGAAATCGTGAAATCATGGTATCACCAGTGGATACTCGCTTCCGATGTCCGAGCGAACGACGACTTTGTTGTAACCTGATTCACGCACGACACTCAACCCGAACAGAACGATGACTCAACAACCAACGGCGCCCCGGCCGACGATTCGCGGCCGATTCACTACTTGCGAAATTACGCGACGAGAAGACCTTACGCATGACCTCTGGAAGATCTGGTTGAAACCGGCTCAACCCTTCAACTTCAAGCCGGGGCAGTACTGCACCATTGGCGCAGAGGGGATTGAGCGGCCATACTCGATCGTTTCTTCACCAGACGAGCCTGAGATCGAACTCTTTGTCGAACTGGTACCGCCTCCCGACGGCAATCTTACGCCGGTACTCTACGATCTCTCGGTCGGCACCGAGTTGACGTTGCGACCGCGTGCAAAGGGAATCTTCGTATTCAAACCCGAATTCAAGAATCACGTCATGGTCGGCACCGTCACCGGCGTCGCGCCCTACGTCTCGATGCTCAGGAAGTTCTTGAACGACGCGGAGTGGAACGCCGACGGACCGATCGCCCGCGAAGATTATCGCTTCTATGTCTTGGAAGGCGCGAGCTATATCGACGAATTCGGGTACGACGACGAGTTGGCGGAACTCGCCAATACGCATCCGAACATTGAGTTCTACCATTCGGTGAGCCGTCCCGACGAAGACCGCAACCGCGACTGGCACGGTCCAAAAGGTCGAATCAACACGTTGGTCGAGGATTTCGTCAAGGAACGAAAGCTACCCCCGGAGGACACGGTCATCTACGCCTGCGGGCATCCCGGAATGATCGAGGACGTCAAGGAGCAATACGCCGACACTGACTATCACTTCGAGGAAGAGCGATTCTGGAAAGACGACGATTAAAGGCTCGGCAATCGAAGCGAGTTTTACCATCGAAGGTTGGCGTGACGGATGAATCAGCCGAAACGACGGTATCGGGCTACCAACACCTACGCCGACTTTGAGAGGAGCAACAACATGGCAGAAAAAATCGGTTTCATCGGACTCGGGATCATGGGCAAACCCATGGCGAAGAACCTCATCGCAGCGGGTTACGACCTGACCGTTTACGACATCTTTCCGGACCCGGTCGATGAACTCGTCGAAGCCGGTGCCACTGGTGCGGCATCGAGTGCCGAGGTTGCGAGCGCGACCGATGTCATCATCACGATGGTCCAGGACGGACCGCAAGCGAAGCAGGCCATCCTCGGCGATGGTGGAGTGGCTGATGGCGCATCAGAAGGCGACCTAGTCGTCGATATGTCGTCCATCGCGCCCGGCGTTTCTCAAGAGATCGGGGCCGGCCTGACCGAGAAGAACATCAACTTCCTCGACGCGCCGGTGTCTGGCGGCGAGCCGTTCGCAATCTCTGGTGACCTCGCCATCATGGTCGGCGGATCAGCAGGGGATTTCGAGCGCGCGAAACCGCTTTTCGACGTGTTGGGCAAATCGTCCGTCCTTTGCGGCGCGCATGGCGCGGGAAACGTGACCAAACTCGCCAACCAGATCGTCGTCGGCGCAAACATTCACGGTCTTGCCGAGGCACTCGTGTTAGCGACCGCGGCTGGAGTGAATCCGCAAACGGTCTTCGAGGCGATCCAGGGCGGTCTTGCCGGCTCAAACGTGATGAACGCCAAGGCGCCGATGATGATTAGCCGAGACTTCAATCCCGGTTTCCGCATCGAGCTCCACTACAAGGACATCAACAACGCCATGGAGACGGCACGGGATTTGAACGTCCCGCTTCAGGTGACGTCAAACCTCCAGCAGGTTTTGACCTCGCTCGTCGTCAACGGCGATGGCAGAAACGACCACTCCGGCATCCTGCGCTACGTCGAGCAACTAGCCGGCGTGGAAGTTAAAGAACTCTAGTCCGGAAACTCCGAGTGAAGGCGGTCGCTGGGCACGATGCTTGGCGATCGCCTTGCTCGAACTCGCGTTTTTACGAACGCCCTTCTTCCTCTTCCCAGCCACGGGAGAGGTTCTGCAGGAACTCCTCAACTTCCGGCAACAACTCGACCTCTTCTTCGGTTGGCTCCGACTCTTCCGCGTCGTATTCCAGCTCCAGTCGGGCTACCAGCTGCGCCAAGCGCGGGTTGTCAGAACTGGAAATCTGCACCTGGGAGTACTGCGTCTCGCCCATTCGAATCTCTGGCATCTGCTCCATCGGCAAGCCGTAAAGTTCCGCGAGCACCGAGAGAATCCGCGCCGCTCCCACATAGTCGTTGTCTAGTTTGAGATAGAGCGGCAGATGCACGATCATCGACAGCGTCTCCAACCCGAGCTGGGTGCGAGTTAATTCGGTCAACTGCGACACCATCGAGGTTGGTCCCTCGTACCGGCTTTTGCCTAACCGAACCCCGTCGCTGAACTGACGAGGCGGATCCCAGCCGCGCGCTGAACCGGTGACCTTTAGTGGACGCGTATGCGGCACCGAGTCGTACATCGAACCGACCAAAACATACCGCTCAACGTTGAAGGATTGAATCACCTCTAGCACCGAATCGTTGAAGTCCTCGGCCCAAGCGTGCGGTTCGAGCAGCTTGACGATCAGCAGATCGCGCCCGCCGGGCACGCGCACACCAGATATCTCGGTGTTCGGTATACGGAACGTCCGCTCGCCGCGCTTCATGCGGATCCGCGGACGGTAGCGAGTGTGGTCGTAAAACTTGCCCGGACGCGCCAGCTGCCCGATCTTCTTCGCGCCGTATATCCGCCCGATGCGGTTAACCGAAATGCGCCCAACGTTGCCGACGTTGATCCACGGCCGCAACGTAACTAAACAGTGCGGCGCGTCAAACGTCGCTGGATCAACATCTATCTGAAAATCACCGATTCTCAACTCTTGGCCTCGGAAATCCCTAAGCACTAGACCTGCAACCCGCTCCTCGCACCGTTCAAAGAGGCGGATGCCAGGCACCCGAGTTGCGATGAACATAGGATAATCGAATCGCGAAATTGTTGCTCTGTATCATTGCGGTAAGCGAAATTCAGACTCGCGAGCAACCAGAAACGGTTCGCGCCCTCCTTCTACCGCTCCGCAAACCAAAGGTGAGATTCCCCAAATGCCATTCAAGATGGTCTTCCTGCCCCCGAACTCACAGCACAATCTAGACTTCATGGCTAGATTGCAGGATTCAGTGCCCGACGTCAACCTCGTCGCGCCTGCTGATGCAGATGCCGCGGTCCGAGAACTCGCCGATGCGGACGCCGCATTCGGAACGATGAATCCGAGGCTCGTTTCCGCCGCGCCGAAATTGCGGTGGTTACAAGCCCCCGCGGCTGCACCGCCGGCCGGATACTACTTCGACGAGTTGATTAACCACCCTACGCAGGTAACCAACTTCCGCGAAATCTACAACGATCACATCTCGGTGCACATCGTCGCGATGATGCTCTCGTTCGTGAAGCATCTAAACGTCTACCGAGACCATCAGCTAGATCGAAACTGGCACAAGCTCGTCGGCGAAAACTACAACAACATTTTTCTGCCCGAAGCGACGGTGCTGATTGTTGGCGTCGGCGGTATCGGAACCGAGACCGCGAGGCTCTGCAAAGCGCTAGGTTCCAGAGTCGTCGGTGTCGACGCGCGTTGGGAATCACCCGGCGCCAAAGATCATGTCGATGAAATGCGCGCACCGTCAGAACTCGATGACGCGCTGACCGAAGCCGATTTCGTGGTGTTGACCATACCCCATACGCCACAGACTGAAGGCATGTTCGACGCGACGAAATTCGCGCTGATGAAGAACACCGCGATCTTCATCAACATCGGACGCGGCATGACCACCAAGCTAGACGATCTGAACGCTGCGCTCCGCAGCGGAGAGATCGGCGGCACGGGCCTCGACGTCTACGAAATCGAACCATTGCCCTCCGACCATCCGCTTTGGGACGCACCAAACACGATCTTGACCCCGCACATCGCCGCTGACGAAGGGCGATACCTCGGCGAACGCAGATACGAGGTAGTCGCAGACAACATGCGCCGTTTCGCCACCGGCGAACCACTCCGCAACCTCGTCGATAAAGAAAACTGGTTCTAGGCACGTCAACCGCCGCACCACCTAAAGGAACAAACGCAATGACCGACCCACGCCTTACTCCTGACACCGTCGACTTCATGGAGAAATCGGCAACCTTGAACATGCCCGCGTTCGGCGAGTGTTCCGCTGAGGAGCTACGTGCCGCGACGAATCGACGCGGCAAAGTCATGCCTCCGGCGATCGAACCGGTTCGCAAGGTCATCCGCCGCAAGTTCAATGGGCCCGCCGGCGAGGTCCCGCTGCGAATCTACATCCCGGAAAACGCCGAACCGCCGTATCCGGTCATCATGGTTTTTCATGGCGGTGGTTGGACTATTCGCAGCTTTGAGTTAGAGGGACCTACCTCGCGCGGGTTGGCGAATCGCGTAGGAGCCATTGCCATATCGGTGCAGTATCGGCTCGCCCCAGAGACGCGCTTCCCCGGTGCCGCTGATGATTGCTACGCCGCCACCGAGTGGGCAGTTGAAAACGTTGCGGAGTTCGGCGGCGACGCTACGAAGCTCGCCGTAGCCGGAACTTCCGCCGGTGGGAATCTATCAGCCGCGATTTCGCTCATGGCACGCGATCGCAACGGCCCGAAGATTTCGCATCAGGTCTTGTACTGCCCGGTTATCGATCATGATTTCACGCGCGCATCTTACGACGAGTTCGCCGACGGCTACGGACTCACCAAACTTGGGATGCAGTGGTTTTGGGAAAATTACCTAGGGCCTGACGGCGATGGCACTCATCCTTACGCTTCCCCGATTCGAGCGTCAGATCTGAGCGGATTACCCGATGCTACGGTCATTGTCGCCGAGTGCGACGTGCTCCGTGACGAAGCGGAAGATTACGCATCTGCGCTCAGTTCGGCGGGCGTGGACACGCGATTAACGCGCTACGAGGGGGTTTTGCACGGTTTCAACTGCCAACCCGGACACATCAACGCTGCAGAGTCTGCTCTCGATGAAGCCGCCGACCGAATCAAGAAATCGTTCGCAAATGTCGGCACACGGAGCTAGGATTCGGTCAAAAATGAACTGAATCCGACAAAAAAGCAATCTGAACGCGCCGTATGTTTCCCAATCTGAAGGGCGATTCCTATAATCTAACCGCGTAATGTGCGTAAAGCGCAATTGACGGAACTGAAGAACTAGCAAACGAGGTAGGCAATGGAAATCACCGCATACTCCGTGAAAGAAAAGGCGCAAGTGCCGGTGCAGAACCCTGTGATCGTCACGATGAAGAATGGTCGGAAGGCCGTGCAGGGCATGTCCCCCGCGGGCAACAAAGTCTTCCGCATCCTCTCGAACGCCGACGCGGAGCAGATCGCGAAGCAACTCGCCTGAGACCCTTCAGGCGGATCAGTAAGGATCGCGGCGCCGTGGATTTGCACAGCGCCGCGATCCTTCGTTTATAATTCGGCAAGCCGGTGGGTCTAATCTAGTGATCTGCCGTGGCGGTGGCAAACGTGCCACGTGCCGGAGACTACATGAAAGGAGGGACGTCTAGGTAATGGCATATAGCCGTATGAGAGGTGTCTCGACTTAGGCGAGATCCCCCAAAAGACGATCTCCTGCGCTTGGATTCATCCGAGTGCTTGAGAATTGAGAATGCGGGGTGCTCTCTGACCTTGGTCGAGACACCTCCCCGGCGGGTGGCATCACTCGGATAGGCAATGCACTGTCTGTCCCGGTGGTGTCACCCGCCTCTTTTTGTTCGATTGGCGAGTATGTGATTTGCTAAAAGAATCCAGACGCTTTCGCTGTTAGCCTTATGTGGAACCGTAAGGCATTCCTGTTGACCTGACGGCATCGATTTAAATCACCGGCAACCCTGAGTGTTTCATCCCGTGTCCCCCATGATGTACGGCTTTGGGCGTCAGCGCCGGCGCATGATCGAGGCAGAATTGCAACGGTTCGTCGAAGAGATGCCGCAACTCGGTATGACCCGGCTGATTCTCGTCGGCGATCTAGTCAGCGGTCAGCCCACGAAGCCTGACACCACGCTGGAACTGCTCGTCGTCCAGGAGACCGATGAACCAATTCACCGACGCTCCGATTTCTGGGTTACGCATCTCCGCCCCGCGGTCGGCACGACGTTCCACGTCTTCACCGAATCCGAGTTTTTCGAATTGGCTGAAACCGATCCGCTGTTGCTACATGCCCAACAGTACGGCGATCAGTTGTATTGAAGATTTATCCACACATTCAACGACCTGAGAAACTCTTCTCGCAAGGACCATCATGACCGATCACAGTTCGCTTAACCCAGTGCCGCGCAGTTGGATGGTGCAATCGAAGAGCGATCTCGATTCCGCCGTTGCCAATGCAGAAAGCGGCAGACACGCGCTCGCCTGTTTCCTCGCCCACCAAGCCGCCGAGAAGGCCGTTGTGGCATTCATCTACAACCATGGGGCGGAGCATGTCTGGGGACATGCCCTCGCTGACCTGTGCGAAGACGCCAAAACATTCGACCCATCATTCGAGTTCCTGAAATCGGTCGCCGGGCTGCTAGACAAGCACTACATCGGCGCCCGCTATCCGCAAACGCTTCCCGGCGGCGCCCCCTGTGAAGCATACGACGCCTTTGACGCCAATCGCGCCGTAGATATCGCCACCGACGTCGTCGCGGGCGTGGAGGAGAGGATGGGGTTGCAGTAGCAACCCCAGATGCTCAATCGAAGAGAGCTATACCGTGTAGAGCGTCGGTGCGCTCGGAACTGGCGCGATCTGCTCAGGTGTGAGCTCGTACGCCTCTTTGCGGTAGACCTGGACGCGGTGGCAACCGAAGTCGGCGACGTACATCAGGTCGCCGCGTTTGGGGTCGTTGTGGAAGCGCATCATTGCCGGGCCGCGCAGTCGTCGCGTGACCTCTAGCTCTGCCGATTCTCGGTTACGCAGAACCGTCGTGCTCGACAGGATGTAGATCCGCCCGCTCTTGGACAAGACGCTATCGCCGATGAAACGATCGACGTAGCGACCGTTCAAATCGAACTGCAAGACCCGATGATTGCCGCGGTCGGCGACATAAACATCGCCATGGCGGTCGACCGTTACTCCAGCTGGGCGATTGAACTCGCCGATGCCGTCGCCGCTCGATCCAACGGTCCAGATGTGATTGCCGTCCGAGTCGAACTTCTGCAATCGGTCGTTACGCCAGTCAGAAACGTAGATTGAGCTGTCGTGCGGGTCTACGCCGACACCCCAGGGATAGTTGAACTGACCATCGTCGGTGCCATGCTCGCCGAAACCGCTGATGTATTCGCCAGACGCAGTGAACTTCTGCACTCGGTGGTTTTGGGTGTCAACGACTAGCATGTTGCCGTCGTTGTCCCATTCGATGCCTGACGGACGATCAAGTTGACCGGGCTCGCTTCCATGCGTTCCCCAGGTGTCCAGCAACTCGCCATCGGAAGGCCGCCACACGGTGATGGTGTGGTTACCTTCATCGGAGACGTAGACATTCTCGCCCGCGTCTCGGATCATCTGGACTGGCCAGACGAAATTGGTGCCGAAGATGTCCAAGTCGTCGTCGTCCCAATTGATCCGCCGGATTTGACCGCCTTGACCATCGGTCCGGTTGAGGACGTATAGCCGATCCTCTTCACCGATTACGACGTCCATTGGATACGTCGTGACTCGGCGCATACCGAGCGTGGTGTAAAACGGGAAACCGGCGCGCAACAGCGCGTGCGGACGCCCGTTGGTCCCGTTCATCGATCCGTTGCCGTTAGCACTCACGGATAAAACCTCCAGGTCGTTACTTGAATTACCGTCGTTTGGCGCGGCTAGGCCGCAGTCTTCTCGAACGGTCGGAGTTGCTCAAAACTACCGCCTACGATCGGGACCGGGTCCAGTCCGAGCCACTGCTCGAGGATCGTTCCGTACATCCCTCGGAAGTCGTAGGTGTGGCGCAAGTCTTCGTCGTTCAACCAGCTCGGTCGGTCAAGTGGCGGGTACTCGGAGTAGAGTCCGCCTTTGACGTGTTCACCAATCAAGAACGCGCCGCCGCCAGAGCCGTGATCGGTGCCAGAGCCGTTGTCCTTGATCCTTCTGCCAAACTCGGTGAAGACCAGGATGGTAACCTCGTCAGCGGCGTCGTGGTCGCGGAGGTCCTGCAGGAAATCTCGGATCGCTTCCGACAACTCGCCGATGAGTTTGTTGTGCGCTGGCACCTCTTGGGCGTGGTGGTCGTACCCCATGTGGTTGGTGTAGAAGATGCGCGTGCCAAGATTGGCGGTGTGGACGCGGACGACGTCGCGCAGCGCTTGCGCGATCGGGTTGTCGGCATACTCGACGTTGGACTTGTACTGGGGCGGGGCAACCGAAAGCATCTCGGCACCTTTCAGCACGTCGCGGCCGGTCTGCCCGAGGTAATCCATCACGAGACCCGAGCCAACCGCAGGCGTGTACATGCGCTTGAAGATCTCTAGGTTCTCGTCGCGCTCCTCGGCGGCTTCGATGCTAGACATCAAACCGTAGTTGTCGAGGTCGCCAATCGAAGTGGCAGTTACGTTCGGTGCGGCAAGGGCCCGGGGCAAACCTCTGCCGAAGTTCACGGCGGTTACGGGGTTCTCACCATTCGGGTCGAACTCTCGAATTACTTTGGCGAGCCATCCCTCAGTGGCGATGGTGTCCGGTTCGCAGGTGTGCCAGATGTCCATGGCGCGGAAGTGTGATCGGCTCGAGTTTTCATAGCCGACGCCTTGCACGATCGCGACCTTGCCTTCATCCCAGAGCTCTTTGAGCGCAGCAGCCCGAGGGTGGAAACCGAGTGTGTCCGTGACTGGAATCACCTTGTCCTCAGGTATGCCGACGAGTGGCCGCACGTCGTAATACATTCCCTCGGTGTACGGGATCACGGTGTTCATGAAGTCGTTACCGCCGGATAGCTGGATCACGACCAACACGGGGTCCTTGTGTTTCCCGTTCGTTCCGTTGCTGCTGCCGTTACCGTTGATTGACATTTCAGTCGCTCCGATTTGCTTCAATCATTGTCTCCCGCGAAGGGAGTCTTCGTTGTTTACTCGAACTGGAACTCGCGCGTCGAAACCGCGAGCGTGATCAGTCTCAGGATGCGGGTTTCGCTGTCCGCTTCCGCTTGGCTGGTACCGAAATCGATGTCGCCGCCCTCATACGCATGCTCAATGAGTGCTTCGCGCGTCTCATCGTCAACGTCCAAACGGCAAAGGTGCTCAAGTAGCGTGTCTATCACCTTTTCCGGCGTGCGCGGGTCACCGATGTCTCGGATCGCGTCGATTAGCTTGCGAACTCCGGGTTTCGACGCATCGCTGAGCGTGTCGACTGCGAAGTTGACGCGCTCGGTGAGCGTGCCGCCGTCAATCCACTCCTTGCCGGTGTGCCAACCCTCTACTGAAGGCGGATCCATCAGCTTCTGCCCCATTGCGACGAGAGTGCCCTCGAACGACTCCAGACCCACGTCAACATATCGGTAATCGCCCGAAATCTTGACGACGTTCGCCACGAACTCGGTCGGCGACTTGACGCGCTTCATGCGCGCATTCTTGAAGAACTCCGACTTGAACATCGTGCTCACGACATGCCTCATGTCGGCGTCGGATTCCATCCATGCGTCGACAAGCGTCTGGATCGCGTCAGGGTCCTGCGGCGGCTGGATGCTCCAAGCCGGCACCTGCGGTTCGTCGGCGACAAAGAAGGTGTAGAGGTGGCGGGCGATGAAGCGCGCTGTCGCATCTTGTCGGGCGATGATGTCGATGATGTCTTCACCGTTGAATTTGCCCTTGTGCCCCAAGAACTCCTTCTCGCCGGCGTCGTGATCGTCCTCGCGATACGTGAACTCCGCTTCGAAGTGCCCGAAGGGATAGAGCGGCAGAGGCTGTTTGAACGTCCAGCCCGTGAAAGCACGCGCCGCGTTCTTGATGTCGTCCTCGCTGTAGTTGCCGATCCCCATCGAGAACAGCTCTAGAATCTCCCGGCCATAGTTCTCGTTGATCGAGTAGCCATGATTCTCGTTGTTGTCGAGCCAGAAGATCATCGCCGGGTCTCGCGACAACTCCAGCAGTATCGTCCTGAAGTTTGCCAAGCCATTGTCCCGGAGCATCTGAACGTGGTTCACCATGCTCGGCGTGTGTTCGCTCTTGGTCCAACCAGTCGCCAGGATGCCATGCCAAAAGAGCGCCATCTTCTCTTCCAACGGACGCTCGGTGTTGACCATCCGGAACATCCATCTGCCGTTCCAGACCGCGCCGTTGTCTTTGTTCGCGGCCAGATGCGGGTAGAAGCGGCCCAGCAGATCGTCTTCCAGTTCGGGGAAGCGGTCTGGGTTTACCAGGTCGTCGACGATCTCGTCGTACGACTTTTCGGCGTATCTCTCAATTTCGGCCTGGTCCGCGCCGAAACCGGCACGACGCAACAAGTGGGCGACCAGGTCCAAGTCGGTCTTGGTCTGCGCGAGTACCATGTATTAAACCTCTCGGATTCTCGATTCCGTACAGATAATCTGCACTTTATCAGCGAATCTTAACGAAGTTACGTTTGATACGCAAGAATCGACGCAGATTCGCGTCGATTTGCCGTGATTTCAAGTGCTCGATGCCCAACCATCAAGTTGAGTCCGTCACTTGGTATCGACGATTAGCTCGCGCTCTGGTTGACGTAGATCGTCTTGGTCTCGGTGAAGAATTCGATCGCGGCTTTGCCCTGCTCGCGCGAACCGCTGCTTGACGACTTCATTCCGCCGAATGGTACCTGCGGTTCGACGCCTGCTGTTTCCCCGTTGACCTTCACGATCCCAGCTTCGATCCGGTCGGCGAACTGCATCGCCGCATTCAGGTTACGGGTAAAGATGCCTGCGCTGAGCCCGTAACGCACATCGTTCGCGATATCGAGAGCGTCGTCGATGTCGGCCGCCGGGATGATACCCAGCACCGGGCCGAAAATCTCTTCGCAGGCGACAAAATCGTTGGGCGATACCTTTGTCAAAACCGTCGGTTGGACGTAAGTCCCGGCGTCAAAATCGCCGCCGCTTGGTACGCCGCCACCGGTGAGGACATTGCCACCTTCGCTAACACCGCGCTCTACCGATGCAACGATGTTCTGACGCGATGCCTCGTCGATTACCGGAACCACGACCGAGTCGGCATCGGCACCCGGACCGATCGCTAGCGCCTCAGTCTTTTCGACGACCAGATCGGTGAAATCCTCAATGACGTTACCGATCACGATTGCGCGCGACGTTGCTGTGCACTTCTGACCGGAGTACTTCATCGCGCCATCGACTGTCACCTGCGCCGCCTGCTCAAGGTCCGCGTCAGGCATAACGACGACGGGGTTCTTGCCGCCCATCTCAAGCTGGAACTTCACGCCCCGGGCCGCCGCAGTGGAAGCGATGCCCATCCCTATCGACGTGGATCCGGTGAAGGAAACCGCCGCCACCCCGTCTGATGAGATCAACGAATCGCCAATCGCGCCACCAGATCCGGTTACTAAGTTAAAGACCCCGGCTGGTAGTCCGACCGCGTCCCACATCTCAGCGATCAAAACCCCTAGGTGCGGAGTCGCCGATGCTGGTTTCAGGACGATCGTGTTTCCGTACACCAATGCCGGCGCCATCTTCCAAATCGGTATGGCAAGCGGAAAGTTCCACGGCGTAATCAGCGAGACGACGCCGATCGGAACGCGTTTGGTATAGAGCAAGATGTTCGGGTCGACCGATGGCACGACATCGCCGACCGGGTTGGAGCCCTCGACGCCGAAGTACTGCAAGAGCGCAACGGCGCGCCCCACTTCACCACGTGCCTCAACGATTGCCTTGCCGCACTCGCGAGTGATCGCCTGAGCATACCGTTCGGCGTTTTGGTTCAGGTAGTCCGCCGCCGCGAGTAAGTAGCCGCCGCGCGCCAGAGCTGACGTTGAACCCCAGGCCCGGCCCGCGTTCGATGCCGTCGCGACCGCACTCTCGACGTCCGCCTCGTTCGAAGCTTGGAACTCGCCGATCACGTCGTTTTCGTCGGCCGGATTGCCGCTCTGCGAGACTCTGCCGGTTGAAGCCGAAATCCAAGCCCCGCCAACATAGTTCTGGTACGTTTCTCGATCTGACATCGATTTTTCTCCCGTTTAGTTGCGATTGTCGAGCAATCGATAGCTTCGACGCTCTATGGCAAGTAGTTACAGATTTCGTTCACCGGCATTCGTTCGGCTTCAGCCGCGCCTATCGGAAAGCCGATGTAAAACGCTCCCACTACGGCCCAGTCTGAGCCTGCGCCGATCGCCGCGTGCACCTCGTCAGCCTTGCAAAGCCGGCCGGTGGACCAACCGACACCGAGACCAATCGCGTGCGCCATCAGCAACATGTTCTGCGCCGCGCAACACGTCGCCGCGTAGTTCTCGTGGGTAACCTCTTCGTTCTCGCCCGGCACAGAATAGACCATCATCAGGACTGGGGTCATCAACACCTCGTCCCTCGCGTCGGCGGAACTACGTTCACGGCGCGCTTGATTCGGGTTTTTGATGTTGTTCCACGTCCACTCGTAGACCAAGTTGGCGACCTTTGATCGCGCTTCGCCGTCTTTCTCCAGTACGATGAAACGCCACGGCTCAGTGTGCCGGTGGTTAGGCGCCCATGATGCCGCCTCCACGATCTGGTCGATCATCTCGCGCGGGACACGTTGATCGGTGAAATCTCGGATGTTGCGACGAGTCTTGATTAGACTCATCACCGCGTTTGCGGCGTTGAGGTTGGAAATAGAATCTGGGTATCCCAACGCGGATCTCCTTCAGCTGGGGTTATGGATGTTGCTTTCGACCCGCTCGTCAATCGATTCTATGCCAAACGTCGGCACCCATCCCTATTGCCCCCCGATTAACCCGCTATTCTGACCATGAGCCGATACTCCAGAGCTCGCAAAGTCCACGCCAACACCGTCGAAGGCCGACGTGCAGTGCTTGAAGCCTTGCGCGCCGGTCGCGACATACTGCGAATACTCGTCGCTGACGGCATCGAGATCGGCGCGCAGATGCGAGAGATACTCGACCTTTCGGAAACCGCCAGAATCGACATCGAACGCGTTCATCGCCGAGAGCTCGACCGTCAATCGCGCACCAAGAAGAGCCAAGGCGTCATCGCCGTCCTGCCCGACACGCGCTACGCTTCGATCGAAGACTTGATCTTCGAAGCGGATCGCCGAAACCAAGCACCGCTGATCGCCGTTCTCGATGGCATTGTAGACCCGCACAATCTCGGCGCGATCGCGCGCACGGTCGATGCCGCGGGCGGTCACGGCGTCATCATCCCCGAACGGCGCGCCGCGGGCATATCTCCCGGCGCGATACGTGCGTCTGCCGGCGCGTTGATGCACCTCCCAGTAGCCCGCGTCACCAACATATCTCGAACCGTCGACTACCTGAACCAACTCGGCTTGCAGACCTTAGCCCTAGCCGCCGATGCCGACAACGACTACACCCAAACGGATCTCACCGTTCCCACCGCCCTCGTGATCGGATCGGAAGAAAAAGGCGTCTCACGCCTCACATTGCAAAACTGCACCGCCACAATCTCAATCCCAATGCACGGCCAACTCGCATCCCTGAACGCGTCCGTAAGCGCAGCAATCGCGCTCTACGAAGCGGTCCGACAACGAGCCTGACGAATGGCTGAATCCAGTCCGCAAGAAACGAGCGATCGGTGAAGTCATTACTGCCATCCGCATCTTTTATCTTGGTTTCGGCGGTTTGTTTCGGCATTGCTTGTACACAACTGTCCGAGCCGCCGACTACATCGCCGGTTTCCAGTACCCAAATCATCTCCTTACCGTCGCCGACGCCGACTGTTACTCCGACGATAACGCCATCCCCGATCCCAACCGTTACGGCTACAAAACTTCCGACCGCAACACCGGTCCCACCGTCGGCAACACCGATCCTACCGACGCCGACCAAGACTCCAACTCCGACCGCTACGGATACGCCGACGGTCATCCCGACATCGACTCCTGTTCCGCCGGCAGCAAAACCGATCCCACCGACGCCGACGAACACGCCCGTCGCGCCAACCGCGACATCAATTCCACCCACGTCCACGCCGGTACCGCCAACCGCGACTCCAGTTCCTCCGACGCCAATTCCTACACCTCATAGTCCTACAGCGATACCGTCGACGCCGACGCCGACGCCGACGCCGGTACCTGCCACCGCGACTCCGGTACATTCATCAGTGCTGATCGTAAGCTCATTCGAGTACGAGAGCATAGGTGAAACGGCCAGCGCAGTCATACACCGAGGATCAGTCGAAGTTCAGAATGTCGGTGAAGCTGATTTCAAAGGCGCTGAGCGTCTTAACTTCCGTGTCGACGATGGCGTGCCGGAAATCATTTCCATCGTCACTGAACTGGCTCGGGGACATTCGCGGAAATTCTCGTTCAACTTCGAGTTGGCACCGGGCATGCGTGACATCGAGCTTGAATTCGCCGATTCCAAGATTTCGGACACCGCTTCCCTCCCCGGAGCCGATCTGGCACTCGAGGTTGAGGGACATCGCATCAAATCAGGTGGGATTGTCGAATTCGACCTGAGAGTCTGGAATCACGGCGAACTCGTCGCACACGATATCAATATCGAAGCCCGGTGGAACGAAAATCCGGAGGATGTCGCGAACCTCCCGATAAATGTCTCCGGCGGCAGAGGTCTGTCGTCGGGCAAAACCTCCACCGCAACCTTTGCGGTTCCAGTACCGGCCGGGGCGTACGATTTCGATCTCTTCGTCGAGTCGTCCACGATCGAAGGCGATTTCAGCAACAACTCAGCCACGATCGCGCTCAATGTCGAGTACGTTGACCTGCACCTGACCGTCACATCCATGGAAAGCATAGGTTGGGATGGCGACGGGCGCGCATTGATGGCGATCGCTTTCGAAGTCGAAAACCGCGGTGTCGACGGTAGCGAGCCGTTTAGCGTCGGAATCAACTGTCTCGAATCGGTAGTCGGCTGTCATGCTTCGTTGAAGTTGGATTCGCTAAATCCAGAAGCTAAAACCAGTTCTGAAGTCCACGTCTGGTTGCCGATCGGGCAGATGGAAGCGCGAATCTTCGCGGCGGTGGACGAAGACAGCTTTCGATGGGGAGAGTCCAACGTCGTCGGGCAGACCATCATCGTGCCAGACGCGCCTGACTTGGTGTGGGACCTGCGACGAATCTCAGAGCCAGAAGTTGCGGGTTACTGGAGCGATGGCTCGGCGAATGTCGAATTCGATGCGACATTCATAAACAACGGTGCTGACGATGTCCAAACCGTCTTTATCGAATGTTCGCAAGGGCAAGCGGTTGTCGAAGACTGCGGAGCGACGTTCGACATCCAAAAGGTTCCGGGAGTGCATCCGACGGATGTCGAGCAAACACTCAGGCTGCCTTCCGGGATTACGAATTTGGTCTACCGGTACGGTGAAAATAACTCAAAAACATTCGAGGTAATCGTTCCTCACCGAATCGTCGGTGTCGACCGCGACGTCTGGGACTGTTTCAGTGATAGCTCGTTCCTCGAACACCATGAAAACGATGAGGATCACGACGAAGGCATCGGCTGCGCCGGATGGACCGACGAAAACGTAGTGAAATGGCCGGTGGGTGAGACGATCGCGGTCTGGGTCATCGGACAACCGACTGAAGTACGCATCTTCAATCAAGTGTTGGACGAATTGGCGCCGATGCTAAATCTGGATTTCAAACACGTCGCGAACAAATCTGACGCTCAATTGATCGCTTACGCCGGCTGGCCCAAAAGCGATGCCGCGTCAACGGGCCTCAACTGCATCGATTTTGGCGGTTGTGCGCGGCGATGGTACGACGATTTTGCCATCACTGAGGCACGCATCGCGATATGGCTCGATCAGTATTACGACGAAGAAAGACGACTCAACTGGATTCGTTCGGCTTCTTTGCATGAACTGCTTCACGCCCTGGTCAACGTCAAGCATCGACACCACGATCACATGAGCGTTATGAGCTACGACGCGCTTGATTACACCACCATCGACGGTATGGATGTAGGACTCTACGGCATCTTGGCTCATCCGTTGGTTCAGCCAGGAATGACTTTCGACAATGTACTGGAACTGATCGTATTCTCCGATGAGCTGATCGACCCGCCAATCCCGACGCCACTTTCGGCGCAACAACTGGTACGACGCGCCCATGCCGCGATGATGGATGCCGGCTCCGTTCAGTTCGAGATGCAGGGCGGTTGGCCCACTTGTAGCGGGTATGATTTCGGTCCGTCAACCCACAAGTCCGGGAACCTTCAATTTGGACGTCATCACTGGGTCCACTTCGAGGATGATCGGGACCACTTCTATGTCATCGAAGATCCCGATGATCCGTACGATCCTGACGATGGCGAGTTGATTGAGTACTGGCAAAACATCGGACATGAGTGGGTGCCGGTGACCAGTGACAGCATCTACAACAACACGAATTTCCGCGACTACTGGTCGACACCGATCGGCATGTTCTCTTACATCAACATCTACGCCGACGATTCGGACTACGACATCGTCCTGCGGGCCGATGACACCGCGGTGCTTGAGATCAAGCTAGACGGCCCGAACCCGAGATGGAGCAGATACGTTGACGTGGACATTCGTATCGAATTTAACACCGAGACCCTAGTAGTCTCCGAATATGAGATGACTTGGACCTTCAGTCCAAAGCGGCGCGAAAACTGCGATGAGTACACCGTCAGAGGATGGAACCCGGTCTACGGAGCGGAGTTCATATTCCCAGACACCATCCGACAAGCGTCCGTCCTGATCGACTGAATCACGAAATGTTTCAGACGCCGATCACGCGTTACGCCACATCGTAAAAAGCTTGATGCAACTGTCGATCAAACGTTTTGAACTCAGTTATATCGTGCCGATGGCAGCTCGCGAGATGGCACAGGTCATTCGCGCTTAGATTTGGATACTGGACGTGGATATGCTGTGCCATCTCGATGTCCTCCCATTCGAGCGGCAACACCCGTATCTCGTTGTTCCGGACAAGATTCAGTGCATTCTCAAGATCCGACAACCTGCCGACTGGCAAATACACATGCAATAATTCTTGGAGCACCTGGGCGGATGTGAACATCGGGACACCGTCCAACCTGGACTCGACGAAGAACCGACGGCAGTCCTCACGCAACGGATGCGGTTTGCCGACCGCATAAACGAAGATGTTCGTGTCGACGAAAATCAATCCGCACGCATTCCACGCATGCGAGATTTGTTAATCGTCTCCAGATGCTCTTCCCAGTCTGGTTCCCGTCCCGGTCCGGCAGTTTCGTCGCACTTCTTCCAAAACGCCTCAAACTCCGCCATCGTCGTAAACGGCTTTACGTCACCGCGATTCGCTAGACCTTCCACGACCCCGTTACCAATCTGGATTGCCGAAATATCCAGTGTCCCGTTCCGTCGAATGTCTGATTCGGTCCCAGCATCCGTGTGTTTAGGATGTTGTGTCCGATCCGTTTTTGAGAACTGATCTATCGCCATGTCGCACCTAAGCTGGGTGTACTGCGTTGCTTAAGTCCATCGTACACCCACGCAATTTACCCCGCGTCGGTGCGCGCGCGACACAGGGGCGACCCAAGAACTCGCCCCTGCATACGGGGGTCACTGATGACCGTTTGCGAGTCCCTTAGTTCTCGCAGTCGGGGTGGCCGTCTTCCCAGCGGCCGAAGGGGATGTCGTGCTGTCCGCCTTGGTTGATCTTCGACATGCGCTGGCGGCAGTCCATCCACATGTCGTTCCACCTCACCGCGTCGCGGAGCTCGGAGTCGGGGTTCGACCGGCTTCGGGCGACGAATTCGGGGAACGCGACGCGGCCGGAGTGTGCGCCGGTGTTGTGGTAGCGCAGATCGAACGACCAGCGCATGTTGTCGCTCAGGTTGGCAAGCGAACCGTGCACCGTCCGCTTATGCATGAAGACGACATCACCGCGTTCCGTCGGCAACGGCTTTGCCTCCACATACGGGAAGAGTTTCTCGGGTATCTGCCGCCCCTGCACCATCGTCGTGTTGAACGAGTAGCTGTTGCAGTGCGTCAGCAGGTCGCCGCGGTGCGTGCCTGGCACGACGTTCAACGGGCCGGCTTCAACCGGCGTGTCGGTCAGCGAGAACCAGACGGTGACCATGTTCGTCTCGTCTGCTTCTGGCACGACGACGCCGTGGTCCTGGTGCCAGAGCGTGGCGCCGATGATCGGCTGTCCGGTAGCATCTTTCGGCAGGTGCTTTTCGGGCGGCTTGATGCGAACGTGTTGCACCGGGTTAGAAGATATCTCCGGCCCGATCAACTGCTCGAGAACGTCCAACAGGTTGTCATCGACGAACGCGTTGAAGACTGCCGGACCGAACCAGCAAGGAGTGTCTTCCTTGACGTCTTGGAACGGCAACGAGAAGTCGAAATACTGCGCGTGTTGTCGGCCGGTCTCCTGATAGATCTTCAGAATTCGGGCGTCGAACGGCAAGTCTTCGTACTTCGATTCGATCTCGCCGTCCTCGTAGAGGTCGCGGGCGAGGTCGTCAAGCACGCCTTCGTACTCTTCAATGATCGGGTCGAGCACCCTTTTCGGGTCGAGTACGCCCTTGACCCTTACGAAACCTTGCTCATTGAACTCGTCGACGACGGATTTCGTCGCAACAGCCATTTTTATCCTCCGTGTTCGGATTCACGTCGATTGTTGGCAACGGATTTTAACCTAACTGAGCGCAAATTTGAAGTTTTGCGAGAACATTCCTAGACATTTCTGGACGCGGCGAAAGAATCCTCAACATAGTCACGCTACGTTTCGGATGCCAAAGGGGATCAGATCAACTAGAACTCGGCGCGGATGCAGGCTACTTGGTGACGACGGGTGAGTGATCCGGTGCTTCGCATCTGGGGCACTACTTCGGCGCAATCGGCGATGGCGATCGGGCAACGGGTTCGGAATACGCACCCTGAAGGTGGGTTCGCGGGACTCGGGACATCGCCGACTAGGACGATCCGCTCGCGTTTGCGCTCCAGCACCGGATCGGGCAACGGCGCCGCCGACAGCAATGCTTGCGTATAAGGATGAAGCGGATTCTCGTAAATCTCGTCGCCGTCCGCGATTTCTACGATCTTGCCGAGGTACATCACCGCAGTGCGATGCGCCGTGTGCCGGACAACGGAGAGGTCATGCGCCACAAAGACGTATGCCAGATCGTGCTCGTCCTGCAAGTCTTCTAGCAGATTGATGACTTGCGCCTGAATCGAGACGTCCAACGCGGAGACCGGCTCGTCGAGCAGGATCAGCTGGGGATTTGCCGCCAAAGAACGAGCGATGGCGATGCGCTGCCGTTGTCCGCCAGAGAACTGGTGCGGGTACCGGCTGGCAACGCCGGGGTGTAACCCAACCATCTGGAACAGCTCGGAGACGCGCTCCAGATACTCGTTTTTGGATTCGAAGACGTGGTGCGCCCGCAGTGGTTCGCCGACGATGTTGCCGGCGCGCATCCGCGGATTCAGCGAGCCGTACGGGTCTTGAAACACCATGCTCATGTTGCGGCGCGCGTTTCGCACCGTGTCGGGATGCGCGTCTACCAATTGCTCGCCTTGGAAAAAGACACTTCCCGACGTTGGCTGCTCCAGTTGAATGATCGCCCGCGCCACCGTCGTCTTGCCCGACCCGCTCTCGCCAACGACGCCCAGCGTCTCACCCGGGTTTACGTCGAACGATACTCCGTTCACCGCCTTGATATGCCCGATGGTCTGCTGAATGATGAAGCCGCGCGTGATCGGGAAATGCACATTGAGATCGCGCACCGACAACAGCGGCGCCGCGGCGAGATTGGCAACCGCCAACTCGCCCATCCGCGCCATCGCCCCCACCCGGTCCGGCGCCGTCGCAACGGCGGCTAGGGAGGTGGAATCAACCACGCCGGACGGTGGGCTACCGCCGTCTGCGCCATATCGAACGTTCTCAATCGCCATTGCTAGCTAACGAATCCAACCGTCATCGCCGCGTTGTCCCAGTAATACGTCGACCGATGCTGGATCGACTTCAAACATCTCCAACAACATCACGGCGCGGTCGATCACCAACTGCGAGTTTCCTCCGCCCTCAAGCCACATTCCGTTCGGCAACTCAAAACTTCGATCGAAGGCCTCGTGATCGTGAAAATGGACATCGTTGACGAGGTAGCGAGTTCCCCCGACCGACACAGGGGTGTTGATCTTGCCTTGCATGACCAACCAAGATGCGACTTGGGCGTACATGTCATGCCACGTGCCGGCTTCGCGTTTGTCGCCGTTCGGGAAACGTATCACCGTCGGTTCAGGGCCCAGCAACTCGGCGCACACGGATGTCAACGG
This sequence comes from Dehalococcoidia bacterium, assembly GCA_963662485.1. Taxonomy (GTDB): domain Bacteria; phylum Chloroflexota; class Dehalococcoidia; order Lucifugimonadales; family Lucifugimonadaceae; genus Bin127. Next base: position 2,227,297 of record OY759581.1, read on the forward strand.
CGACCACTCGTTCGCGGACGCGATAGAGGTGTTTGCCGGTGTTCGGCGCTCTTGACCGATGGTCATCGATGACTCCGTTCAACTCTGTTGGTCATCCTGTGACACGCCCAATTCTAGGCACGCGTGCGAACATCTCCGACTCCAAGTTTCGGAAAGAAATCGTGTTCAATCGCGCCGCGCACGTATCTAGACTATCAGCACTGATCACCGTTTCACCCATGCCGTCCAGGGCGACCGGGATTCTGAGAAAGCCACGCGGCACGATGAGGTGAAAATGATCTCGCCGTCCCCGTGCAGGCAACATTGCGTGTCAACGCCGACATCTAACCCGATCACTAGGTTGCACGGGTTGAAACGTCGAGCGTCATCATCGTAAAAGTTGATCGAACGCGCCCATGATCGCGGAGGTTAGACCTACTATTGCCAGGCCGATCCAAATGAATCGCGTCGTAAGACGGGTTTCTAGGTCCTTGATGTCCGCTTTGGTAACCGCCTCCAGCCGCGTCAGGTCAGACTTGGTCGCCATGTCGGCGATATCGGCTTTTGTTGCCATGTCCGCGATGTCGGCCTTCGTCGCCATGTCCGCGATATCAGCTTTAGTCGCCATGTCCGCGATGTCGGCCTTCGTTGCCATGTTCGCCATATCAGACTTGGTGGCCATGTCCGCGATGTCAGCCTTCGTTGCCATGTTCGCCATATCAGACTTGGTGGCCATGTCCGCGATGTCGGTTCGAGTAGCGAGATTCGCGAGGTCAGCTTTTGTCGCCGTAACCTCGTTGACCGCCTTGCCGATTGTCTCGACGATCGCGAGCGCGACGTCCTCGCCTACGCCTTTATCTTTGAGAGTCTTGACTGCGTTGTATGTATCGAACATTGTGGTGGTCATGATCTTACAGCCTTTTGCATCCGCGATTTAGTCTTTCGTTCGAAACATGTTACAGTACGATAGCACTATTTGTCAACAATGTAGTCATATCTAATCCAATAAAACGAACACTTGATTCGGATCGATACCGAATTTTTTCACGAGGCGTCAGGCGTAGTCAACGTGCTGCTCGGCGCCGTGGTTTGTCTCGATCCACAGGCCTCCCGATAATTGCCTCATTGAGTGGGCGATGAACGGTTTGCCGTCAGGATGCTCAGGACGAATATTGACCAAACATCTGTTTTTAGATCGCGTCACAGAGACGGGACAATCGTCGTGCGCGATCCTGGATGTGCTGACTAACCAGTTTCCGATGAACTGCGTGAAATCGGCCCATTCCGAAACCTTGTGTGATTCACCTCCAATCTTGACCTCCTTAGGTTTTCTGTGAGTGGCTGACCAAGACTTGTGGTTACCAATAGAATGCCAACCAGTCGACCGCCCCAACCGCTGCAGTTTTGGTTTCGAGAGTCGGGGTTTGGTTGTGAATTGCCGACTATTAACCAGAAGCGCATCTGATCCTCGTACTCGTCTGATGTCTTCGAACGTTACTTGAAACTCGTTGGGGTCAACGTGAAAGTGGCTCAAAGCGTTCCTGATGTTATTGCCGTTGTCCTTAGTACTGAAGTTGGTCGCCAGCCACAACTGATTCGATAACCTCCGAGGGCTCGGTTGCCTCCTGGGATCTGGCGGATTAACTGAAACAAATCGATCGAAGAAGTACCGCTCCCATTCTGGACGCGGGGTATTTTCCCATAACCATTCGACAATCGACACCCATAAATCTTTGTAAGACTTGATCTCGACTGGGGACTTTGCGCCCTGCAAGTTCACCCCTTTGGGTCTCGGGTCTCCCTTTTGGAAACGGACTTCGCCCAACATCATCCATCCCGTTGATTCAAAACGGTGTTGTCCGCTGCCTGATGAAACCGCCGCGTCGACCGCGTCTGGATTACGGACCACTGTGCGAATCGGTAAAATCGTTTGGTCCGTACCATCGTCGACACGTCGAATCTGGGAATCGATGTGATCGGGTTCGATGGATGGCTTGTCCGCTCCCTCTCCAATCAAAACATCCCGAGAGAGATGCATCAGCTCCAACGCCGACTTCAACGGATCTTGGTCAGACAATTTGATGTCGAAAACTGTGCCGCTCTTGCCGGTCTGGCGCATCCGCCAGTGGTCCCCGTTGGTGAACACTGCGAACCGAACGGTAGGTTCATTGCCCGTGTAGTTCGCGAGTTGCTCTGAAATATCAACGTCGAACTTGCGTCCAAGGCGCTTTGCCTCGATCAACGCCAACGGATCGCCGCCGTCCATCAGCGCGTAGTCGGCTGTTCCGCTCGATTCTGTTCGGTACTCCGAACCGACGAGGTCCACTTGGCTCACATCCCAACCGAGGACCTTGAGAATTGGGTCGATGAGACCCGAACGAGTCTGCCGCTCGTTGTTCAGGAAAGAATCGCGGCGTTTGGTGATGTTGTCTCTCACCGACGACACTGTGTCTGCGATCGAGTTCACATTGCCGATGAAACTGTCTAACTCTACTAGGTTCATTGTGCCCGTTTTCCGAGTCTTGTTCGCCATCATTCAACTTATCACACGCGACGCTCCCACCCCCTCCCACTCCCAGCAGGCGGCGGCGTGGCGGGTGCCGACTTCTTCCATTTGTGGGTCTTCTTGGGTGCATCGTTCGACGGCGTAGTCGCACCTTGGGTGGAAGGCGCAGCCGGAGGGCATCATCGTAGGATCGGGCACGTCGCCGGGTATCTGTGTCAACTTGCCCGACTCCCTTGCCGCGTCCAATCTCGGCACGGAGCCGAGTAAGCCGAGGGTGTAAGGGTGGCGCGGGTTGCCGTACAACTCTTCCGATGGTGCGGACTCTCGGATCTTGCCGGCGTACATGACACAGACGCGGTCGGCGTAGCGCGCGACGACGCCGAGGTTGTGCGTGATCATCAGCAACGCGGTGCCGAACTGCTCAGTTAGGTCTTTCATCAGTTCTAAAATCTGCGCCTGGATGGTAACGTCCAGAGCCGTCGTCGCCTCGTCGGCGATCAAGAGCCGAGGGTTGCAGCTGAGTGCGATGGCGATCATGATTCGCTGACGCTGTCCGCCGCTCATCATGTGCGGATAGTCGCGGAGCCGCACTGATGGGTCTGGGATGCCTACCATGTCGAGCAGTTCCGACGCCCTAGAAGTCGCCTGCCGACGCGACATGCCCAAATGCTCTTGCAACGGTTCGACAATCTGCCGTTCCACGGACAGGACAGGATTCAACGAAGTCAGCGGTTCTTGGAATATGATTCCGATCTTGCCGCCGCGCACGTGCCGCATCTCGCGCATTCCGATCTGCAGCAAGTCCACGCCCTCGAAAATCACCTCGCCGTTCACGATGCGTCCGGGCGGGTCTGGCACGAGTCGCACAATCGACAACGCGGCGACGCTTTTGCCGCATCCCGATTCGCCGACCAGTCCGACGGTTTCGCCTTCGTCGATGTAGAGGTCTACGCCGTCAACCGCCCGGACAATGCCGAAGTCGGTGTGGAATTCGGTCTCTAGACTCTTGACGTCAAGCAGGGGGCGATTTGATGGGGCGTTAGTCATTGGCGTTCTGCAATTCGGTGTTTCGCTGGTTCGCGGTGCCGGGGTGGCGTGTCGGTTTAATGCAATCTTACCCAAGTCGGCGGTGATACCATTTGCCTACTTTGTGCCGCTGCCTTCGCACCGTGAAACTGCCAACAGTTGATAACCTGCTTCATGTCGGCGTATCGCAATCGCCGATCACGCCGCCCGTCGGCTTCAAGATTGCCGGTCCCGAGTTCGATGACCGTAACTCACGCGGTATCGACGATGATTTGCTGGTTCGATGCATCGTGTTTCACTCGAATGGTGAGTCGGCACTTATCGCGTCGCTCGAGGTTTGGGGAATCTCGGATTCACTACTCGAAGCGATAACTCATGCCGTCTGCGAAGCCACCGGAATCGCATCCGCAAACGTCTTGGTTACCTGCACCAACAACGGCGTATCGCCGCCAGTTTGGCGCGATCTCGACGATCTACCAGCCGAATACGCCAACTACGTCGCCTATCTAACCGAAGTCGTCGCCGGCACGGCACTCGACGCGGCTCTGTCTCTGGAACCCGCGGCGATCGGCACCGTCACCGCCACAATGCCAAATCTGACCTGTTTCGCCAACTCGCCGCAGTCGGAAGAGTTGGAAGCCGCGCGGGAAACCCTGGTTTTGACCGCCGCGTATGATGCCGACGACCAGATAATCTGTCTGATCTACAATTTCGCCTGTCCAGCGACCATCGTCGGCGAGACCCAACGCTGGTCTGCGGACTTTCCCGGCATCGCGTCCGGCGCGCTCGAACAAGCAGGAGTAGGCGTCGCCGTCTTCCTACAAGGAGCGTCAAGCGGCATCAGACCCTTTGACTGGTACGACGGCAACCGCGCGATATCTCACGCCGACCGGACATGGCAAGACGCCCAAGCCTTTGGCGTCCTACTTGCGACTCAGGCATTGAGCGCGTCATCCAACATCGTCCCCCGACGCAACGCGTCAGTTCGTGGCATCACATCAGAAAATGCCGACCTGTCCGCGCTCCGCCTCGGCGACGCCATCCTAGTATCAAGCCGTCAATCGCAATCCTTCGAATTCTCCATCGCGCTGCGGGAAACGACATTCGGCGAAAAAGTCCTGATCAACGCCAACTCCGTCGGCGCGGCGGACCGTCCTGATCAAGACTCCGTCACGTCCACCCTCGACGATGCGTTTCGATTGTTACAGGAACTCGCGGCGTGATCGTGGAGAAATTTCCCGCGATAAGGGCAGTACGGCTAGGAATATATCCTTGAAATTAGGTTCCGTTCCCAGGTCGTCTAATGGTAGGACGGAGGACTTTGAATCCTTCAATCCAGGTTCGAATCCTGGCCTGGGAGCCAATCTGAACGGTTTCGGAAGACGAACAAAGAAGAGAGGGCGTGTGCATTGCTGCACACGCCCTCTCCCGTTTTAGGCAGTTGCGCCAAAGGTTCAGTTGCTGGCGGCTAGGCGTCGGCGCTCTTCTTCGCTGGCGCGAATCTCCGCCTCTTCGTCGTAGATCGATGCTCGCAATGCCTCGTCGGTCGCCAAACTCCATGGGGTTTCTACGACCCAGTGGTCTGGCTCTTTCATCACCAACGGCGGACGCTCGGAGGCGTAGGGGTGCGACTGGTCGACCTCGATCGGCGTGCGGGTCATAAAGACGTCGCCCGGGGGCGGGTCGATTGGCGATACCACCTCACCCGGCAGAATGATCTCGTCGCGCGTGATGTCCGGGTGCGAAGGCAACGCGGCCGAGATCAACGCATTGGTGTAGAGGTGCAACGGGTTGTTGAAGATCGCCTCAGTGTCGCCCATCTCCTGCACGACGCCGAGATACATGACCGCCATCTCGTGGCACATGTAACGCACCGTCGCCAGGTTGTGGGCAACCAGCAGGTATGCGAGACCGTGCTCGTTCTGTAGGTCAACGAGCAGGTTCATAATCTGCGCGCGGATCGACACATCGAGAGCCGAAACTGGCTCGTCGAGGCAGATCAGCTTGGGGTTCAGTGCCAAAGCGCGTGCGATGCCGATGCGCTGCCGCTGACCGCCAGAGAATTCGTGCGGGTAGAGGTTCATCTGGTAAGGATTCAATCCCACCTCTACCAGTAGATCGGAGACGCGCTCGCGGATCTGTTGGCGCGTCATCGTGGTCGCGATCTCGAGCGGCTCGCCGACGATTGCCTGTACTCTCATGCGGGGGTTCAACGAAGACCAGGGGTCTTGGAACACGGCTTGAACGGAGCGTCGGAACTCGCGCCGGCCGGCACGGGTCATCCCTGCTACGTCTTCACCTTGCCAATAGATCGTGCCCTCGGTCGGTTCTTCCAGGCCCAAGATCACTTTCAGCGTCGTCGTCTTCCCGCAACCGGACTCACCGACGAGGCCGAACGTCTTGCCTTCGCGGACATCGAAGTTGACATCGTCGATCGCTTTCAACCAGCTGCGCTGTCCAATGCCGAGGAATCGTCCGCCGACGTCGAACCATTTTCGCAGGGCGCGAACTTGCAAGATCGCGTCGTCCGGATTGGTAGCGCCGGGAGCGTCCTCAATCACGACTGGTGTTGTGGTGTCTGTTGCCATCTATGAGTTACCTCTTGAACCGCGGTTTCTGGATTTCCGTTGTGGGCGGATCATCCGTATGAGACTAGGTGCTTGTATTTGTCGAATTCTGCAACTGACGCACGCGACAGCTGAACCATGTGTCCGGGCGCGACTTCTACTAGTTCGGGCCGGACCATCGCATCCTCTTCTTCGTACTCCAGCGGAGACCGGGGCGCGAACGCATCGCCCTCCGGCAGGTTGTACAGCAATGGCGGCTGACCTTCGATCTGGGGCAAGCGGCCCGTCTTCTCTTCGAGTTTCGGCACCGAGTTGATCAACGCTTTCGTGTACTCGTGCAGTGGCGAGTTGAAGATCGTTCGCACGTCTGCCGATTCGACGATGCGGCCGGCGTACATCACCGCCACGCGGTCGCACATCTTGGCGACGATGCCAAAGTCGTGGGTGATGAAGATGATGCCGACGCCCGCTTCTCGCTGAATCTGTCGCAGCAGCCTGAGGTACGCGGCCTGGATCGTGACGTCGAGCGATGTCGTTGGCTCGTCCGCGATGATGACGTCCGGGCTGGTGGAAATGCCGATAGCACCGACAACGCGTTGCCGCATTCCACCGGATAGCTGGTGCGGGTAGTCTTTCGCACGCGACTCGGGTGCCGGGATTCGCACTTTCCGCAACGCGTCCACGATCGAGTCCCAGAGGTCTTTGCCGCGGAGCTTCTGGTGAATGCGGATCGCTTCGCCGACTTGGTTTTCGACGGTAAAAACAGGGTTCAACGCGGTCATCGGGTCCTGAAGGATCATCGAGACTTCACCGCCGCGCACCTGCGTCATCTCGCGTTCGGAGAGATCGAGCAGGTTGCGGCCGTTCAAGACCACTTCACCACCGACGATGTGTCCCGGTGGCGATGGCACTAGTCGCATGATCGAGAGCGCGGTTACGGATTTCCCCGAACCGGATTCGCCAACCACGCCGAGCGTCTCGCCACGCCGGACGGCGTAGTTGACGCCATCAACGGCTTTGACCGTTCCCCAGCGCGTCGCGAAGTGCGTTTGCAGGTTCCTAACGTCCAGCACCGTCTCCGAAGTCGCCGCGGACGGTCCGAAACCGTCGCTGTCGACCTCGGCCGCATCTTCCAGTATGTGTTCGCGCTCTTGAGCGGTAGCAGTAGTCATATCTGCCCTGTCCATCCTTTTCCCTAGCGTCGCGCAGTTTGTTCACCACTTTGCGACGGTCTTAGGTTAGGTTGCGATCTGCTTATCTTTTGCTTTCGTCGTTTCCTACGAAAATCGGACGCGCCTAACGGATTCGCGCCGCGCGTGTGCATGAACGATATCAGAAAATCGGCGTCGGTGCAAAACTCCCCACAGATTCACACGTTGCAGGATTCAGGATACGCCCAACTCTTCGCTGACCGTCGTCAAGGCGCGGTCGATGGCGTCGACGATGTAGTCAACTTCGTCCTCGTCCACAACGAGCGGGGGACAGATCGCGATCACGTCGCCGGCTCGGAACGACACGATGCCGTTTTCGAAGAGCAACGGCGGCAAGCGGTTCGCCAATCCCGCGCTCGGCGGGAACGACGTCTTGTTCTCGCGATCCTGCACCAGTTCGACTGCGGCTAGCAGTCCTAAACCACCGCGCACGTCGCCGACGATTTCATGGTCTCGCAGACGCTGCAACTCGTCGTACAGATACTCGCCCATTCGCTTGCTGTTGCCCGGCAGGTCTTCGTTTTCGAAAATGTCGAGGTTGGCGAGTGCCGCCGCCGAGCTGACCGGGTGCCCGCCGAACGTCACGAGATGCCGGAACGTCTCATCCGGCCCGCCGATGAACGCTTCGGAGATCTTCTTGGTCGCGATCGCTGCGCCGAGCGGGGCGTAGCCGGAAGTCAACGATTTCGCGACCGTCGTGATGTCCGGCTCGACGTCCCAGTTCATGGGAGCAAAGTACTCGCCGGTGCGTCCGAACCCGGTAATCACCTCGTCGGCGATCAGCACCACGTCGTACTGGTCCGCGATCTCACGCAGTCTCTGCCAGTACTCCGCCGGCGGTATATGGATACCCGCGGCGGCGGAGATCGGCTCGGCGATCATCGCCGCGACCGAATCGGGCCCGTTGTGCTTGATCGCGACTTCAAACTCGTTGGCGCAACGCACCGCAACATCTACCGGGTCGCCGTCGTAAGGCAGACGATACGAATCCCAGTTAGTCACATGGACCGCGCCGGGCATCTCCGGCCCGCACGGATCGGCGGCCGGGCTCCGTCCCAAACTGACCGCCATCGCCGTCGCACCGTGATAGGAATAACGACGCGAAATGACCTTGAATGCCCCTGCTTTGCCGTTGATCTGTTGGTACTTCTTCGCCATCTTGACGGCAGTCTCTACCGCTTCTGAACCGCCGGATAGGAAGAAAGTGCGCGCGTCCTTGTCGTGATATAGCGATGCAACGCGTCCCGCGAGCAGGATTTGAGATGGCGTCGCGGAGTTCGCCGGTGGTGTCTCGATGCCCATCAGTTGCTCGTACATCGCATCGGCGATCTCGGTCCGCCCATAACCTGCCGCCTTGTACCAGAGTCCGCCCATCGCGTCGAGCACCCGGTTACCCTCGATGTCTTCCACCCATGCGCCACGTCCCTTGACGAAGATTTTGAGGTTGCCCCGCCAGTCGTCAATCTGCTGAGCGTGCATGAATAGATGCTCGCCAGCGATGCTCTGCAACTCCTCGATGCGCTCGCCGGGTGTAATCGTTTCGGTCATCGTTGCCATCGCGGTGGCCCTCCACGTTCGGCGCAGTCGCCAAACTTCGACTCAGATTAAGTTCATTCTAAACCCGAAACGCGCCGACACGCCGAGACGCAAGAACGCAACGAGAGAGTATAATGGCGTGTGAAATGTCCTCGTCGTCTGCGCGGCGCCTCGCCGCAGAATGTTCTTGTATCAGCCCCTAGCAGGGGTTAGAGGCGTCACTAACGATTCAGCCGAATCATCGAAGATAGACGGCATCTGCGCCCCTGCGATCTAGATTGCAGGGGTTTTGTTTTGCCCACTGTCTCACGCCAGGCCCATCCCAACGGAGACCGCACCGATTGACCACCGCCAAGCTAGAAATCACCGCGTTCGAGGAAGTCGAACTCGAAATCGCGGAGCCGCACGTCCTCGATCGATTCTCCGACGCCGAACTCGCCGCCATCAACGCGCAACTCGAGGATGCTCACCCCATGGAGATTCTCCAGTGGACCGACGACACGTTTGGCGACCGCGCGATCCAGATGTCTTCGTTCGCCATCGACGGCATGGCAATCTTCGACATGTACTGGCGCATCAATCCCAAAGCGCGCCTCGCCACGTTGGACACGATGCGTCTCTTCGAGGAAACCTACGATCTTTTCGACCGCATCGCCCGGCGCTACAACACCGAGGTCGAGGTGCACTACCCGGACATCCGCGAGGTCGGCCGCATGGTCCGACAGCACGGCATGAACCTTTTCTATAAGGGCGTTCAGAACCGCAAGCTCTGCTGCGAAATCCGCAAGGTCAATCCGTTGAACAATGCGCTGAACGAAGCCGACGCGTGGATCACCGGGCTCCGACGCGACCAGGGCATGAAGCGCGGCGATATCGACATCGTCCAGAAAGACCTCGCCCACGACGCGTACAAGATCAACCCGATGGCGAATTGGACCGCCGAGCAGATCCGCCAGTACGTGATCGACAACAAAGTCCCGTACAACATCCTGCACGACAAGGGCTTCCCGTCAATCGGTTGCGCCCCCTGCACCCGCGCCGTCCAACCCGGCGACGACGAACGCTCCGGCCGCTGGTGGTGGGAATCCGACCCCGACGCCAAAGAATGCGGCATCCACGTTACCGCGTCGTAGGAACTCCGATTGAACCTCGGAACGCCTCGCGACGCATGATTATCCGTCGCGTAGGTTGGGGGTCAGTACATAATCAGCGTCGTTGGCACCAACCTCTGTTCAACCGGATCAACCGCCAACGATAACCCTTCCAGCGTGTACGCCCCGAGCAGAGGCGGTGCGTCGTCATCTCCGAAAACTACCAATGTCGTGACGCTGTCGCCGTTGATGCTCGCTCGCGCTTCCCCGTAGTCCATGAATATCCGCCGACCGTCGGCCAACAGAAACCGACGCTGACCGATCGGTTCCACTCCAATCTCGTGCAACAGACGAGACGGCAACGTGGTGAACGCGGCACCGGTGTCCACCGTCGCCTCGATCTCCCGGGTTTGCTGACCGTCCATCCCCGAAATCCGCAACGGCCACGTGAACGTTCCCATCAAGGTTCTTTTCTCGATCATTGCCCGTCATTCTAGACGACATTCGTGTGGTCGCCAACAAAATCTCGCGGATCCACTGTCGAATCCTTCACCCCGTAACTCAGGGCCGTCCTGCTGGATACAGCGGGTTGTACCGACTCGGTTCAACCAAACACACGATTCGACCACATTCGTCGGTTTCTTGATCGTTCGTTACGGCTATAGCACTCGAGACCGTCAATCTGCCACCTGCCAAGCCGGCCGCTTCGCCGAACTCGATCGGTTAAGCGTAGCCATCATAGGAGACGGCGTCCATCCGAACACCACCTACCCGCTACGCAGACGGACGCCGCGATCCGAACATCCAACGCGTGAACCCAGAAACGCCAACAAACGGCTTTCATGCGCTTGTCCTTTATGTGACCTCAAGTGGATTCAGTCTTTCAGGTACCATATAATCAGTTTGGAGGTTAGACCCCATGAACTCTGGATCGCGTCGATGGCTGACAAACAACATTTAGCATGGCTGAGGGAGGGAGTCGCTGCTTGGAATCAACGTCGCGCCAATATTCCGTTCCGGCCGGATTTGTCCAACATCGACTTGGCACCGCGTTCCGGTGCGAGCGTGTCGGAAAGATTCGCGATGGACCAGAGTTCGCCGTTATTGAATTTTGACGGGTATTTCGATTTGAGTGGGATCGATCTAAGCTATGGGTTTCTCGCAAGGTTAATAGCGGACTCGCTGATTTCGCGAGAATCGGATTTTACTAATTCAATTCTCACTTGGGCAAGACTGCGCGACGCCGACCTGTGGCGTTCAAAGTTCGACAACGCGAAATTGCCCGGTGCCGACCTTTCACGCGCCGATTTGACCGGAACGCGATTGTGGACAGCAGACCTGTTTACGACCCGAGCGCAATTGGATTATTCAAGTCCGCCCGAGCTATCGACTACAGTCATCCGATGCATTCCGGATTTGATGATCGTGCTTAATGAACTTAAAGATCTGTACGCCGACTATACGGACATAGACACTGTGACACACTACTTTCGCGGCCACAAATCGCAGTGTTTCAATCTGGCTCCAACCTTGATGCGCGAGGACTCCGTTCACCGGAGACGTTTGCTTAGAGCGTTCGAATCGCCTATTCTCACCGACCTTATGGCGCGGCACCCTGAAAGATTTTCGGAAGCGACATCCGCATTCGACAGGTTGGTGTTAGCGAGACAACACGGATTGCCAACAAGATTATTGGACGTCACTAAAAACCCACTGGTCGCGCTGTATTTCGCCTGCGAAGATCGAGATGACACTCAAGATGCGGAATTTCACGTTTTCGCAGTACCTAGAACTTTGATCAAGCCGTTTCACAGCGAAGCCGTGAGCGTAATTGCCAACTTCACTCGACTATCCCGAGGCGAGCAGAATTGGCTGCTGACCAAAAGGAAATCTGACACCGATGAAGACAACGACGTGCCACCAGAATTTCATATCCCAAACCAAACGTCGTGGTATGGGTACCGAGATATTTTGGCTCGGTTATGCGTCGCTATCACGGAAGAAAAACCGGGATTCGAAAACAGGATTGATCCGAGAGATCTTTTCAGTGTATTCGTTGTTGAACCGAGACAATCATTTGATCGAATTAGATTGCAATCCGGTGCGTTTCTGATGTCGGCATTTCATGAGCGATTTGAACGATCCGAGATCACAAAAAGAAGCGCAGGAATCCCAATATATCATCACTATGTTTTAAATGTGCCGAATAGTTGCAAACGTGCTTTGATGGAAGATTTGAGACGGCTGAACGTAACTCGCGAGGCTCTTTTCCCCAGCCTCGACGAGTCCGCCCGCGCGATCGAATCCCGTTATGTCAATTACGGACTTCAAGAGAGGCGTCCTTGGACAATTGAACCAGATCTGCATGATCTTGACGCGCTAGAAGCGCTGCTCGAATCTCCAGAGATGTCTGATAAGTGGCATTGATCGGGGAAGTCTGGATGAACTCGACCGTTGGTGTTTTGATTTCGGCATCGCTTCGCCCCAACAACCTCCTATCAGCACAACGGATGCTGGTAGTGCGCGTACGCTGCAAGTCAATCATCTGGACCAGATATTGTCTGAATAACGCACTCGTTAAATCCCTACGACTTCGTTCCAAGCCTTTTTGAGCGCGTACGAAACAGCAGAATCCTGCTCCACCGCCGTAACGTACTTGTCGACGAAATCGGTCGTCGAATCGACCAGCCTAAGATAGTACTTGAGCGTCGGTTCAACGCCGTTCACAATCAGCTGGCATCCGTGCTTCTGTTGGACGCCTTGGATTGAGTCGTCTAGCTTAGGATCGTTGCCGCTGGGGTGTGTGGTCAGGATGTAGTAACGCTCAACCCGCGTGGTCTGGAATTTCTCGAATGAAGCGTTGACGATCTCAGGAGTGACCTCGATGTCGTGTTTGATCTCGAAAGCTTCGTACATCGCACCCGAATCACTTTGAATATGAATATCGCCTATCAAGCCCGATCGCGTGTCAGACGCCGTGTGTTCCTCCAACGGCAGCAGTTGACAGCCGTCGTACCTTGCAAGTTCCTCGACCAAAACCGCCAAAACCGAATGGATCGCCAGCACCGGCAACCTCGAAGAACCGCTGATGCCTGTGCCGTAGTGCATCCTTACTTTTTCAGCGATTTCGCCGACTGTTAGGTGGATCGGACGCGCCAGAACCATCGCGGTGTTCATTTCACGGAAATCGATTAACCCCATGAAGAGTGCAATCAACGCATCGCTCGCATCGACCTGGCCTTTTTCGATAAGGTCGACGATCCCAAGGAATGCATTCTTCACCCTAGCTGGACTAATCTTCCCCGGGTAGTTCAGTTCGTACGGTACCGCTTGTTCAAGTGAACGAGTCAACCAACCACTCCCGCTCGCCATGAACGGAAAATCGTGTTCCTGCAAAAACGGCGTGACAATTTTGCCATCCAAACCACGGCCACTGAAACCGCCACCGCCCTCAATACCTGCTTGGTGCCTCCTGATGTCCTGTTTGGGGTCACAGACCTTCTTCAGCAGCAGTGTCGCGGTAACCGCAAGAACCGCCTTCGAACTGTCTTGGTGATCTATGATGACACCGAGAAACACGTCGCCATTCTCGCCGAGTGTCGGCGCGCCCTCAGACTTCTCATGCCGTGCGAGAGCCTCATCATAGGCATTCTGCAACAGTTGCTGTTCCCTCACAGCAGTATCCCCTTGTTTTCGATCTCGTCTTCGATCCGTCGAGCCGCGGAATCGCAGTATTCCCCGCTGATGTCAATCCCGATACAGTTACGCCTCTCCTTCAAAGCCGCAACTATGCTGGTCCCACTTCCGGCATAGTGGTCAAGAACTAATCCACCCTGTGGCGACAACATGCGGATAAGTTCCCGGACGACACGCTCTGGAAATATCGCCGGGTGGCCGTTACCTTTCAGCGAACCTACGGGGCTTTCGATCACGTCCTTTTTCATCGGATGCCCGGAGATGCGGATGATCGTGAAGCCTTCGCGATCCATGTGTATCTTGCGTCCTCCATCTTGCCCTCCGTACGCCGGCGCGTGAACACCGCGGATTTTCATTCGGAAACTGTGTATCCTACCCTCGCGGACATCGCGAATCGCACTGTCCAATGCCTGGTGCGCTTTCGTGCGTTGTTCTGGGTTCATCTCCGATTGCTCGATTAGTTCGCGATAACGCCCTCCTAATCGAGAAGTGGGCGAGTTACGCCGGATACTTTCGCTCGGCATGAACGAGTCACGATCGTAGTAGTAGTTCTTACTTAACGCAAAATGGAAGAACGGTTCCGTGCTCGAGGTTAGACGACGTCGGAACTGGTGAGGCGCCGGATTCTGCTTCACCCATGTGATGTCGTTTACAAGCTTCAATCCCATCTCGTCGACAACCCGTATCGCAAACCGATAGGGCACTAGCATCAAACCTCCATTCGCAATTTTGTCTCCCATGTTGTATATGATGTTTCCACCCGGTTTCACAACACGCAACAACGACCTGAAAACGTCCATTATGTTGTCCAAGTATTCGTCAACATGCCCTTCGTTACCCAACCCTGGCACCGAATATGACCGTTGTTGGAAGTACGGGGGCGAGGTGATCACGAGGTCTACCGAGGCCGATTCCAGGTCTCGCAACACATCGCGGTTGTCGCCTTCAACCACCTTGCAACTCAGACCCGATCCACTGAAGGAGAATAAGCGTTCGGTGTACGAACGCCCAGCTTCAGCACCGACGCCATTAACGCGTGCTGGCGGTCGTGTCGTTAGTACGCTTTCAAATGTGACACTCATCGCCCAAAACCATACCACAAAATCCCAGCGAATTTTTCAGGGATGTGAAGATTCACCCAACATCGGTACACTGACTGGTAGTTGACATTCGATTGTCTGATTAGCCAGCCGGCAACACGCGCTCGCTGTCCTCGTAGATCTCGACGACTGCGGCGAATGCGTCTTCTGCGTTCGCCAATGCCTCTGACACCGTGTCGCCTTCGGTCACCAATTCTTCCAGCAACGGGAACGTGACCGTGTAGCCGCCTTCCGGTTGGGGCGTGAGGATTAGCGGGACCCTCGCTTGCATTTGGGATGTCGCCGTGCTGTTTGCTTGCTTTGGAAACCTGCAACGGTTCTTCAGATCATAGCCGATTTGGGGAGATGGGGAGCGCTTTACTTGGCGGCGCCGTTCTTCGCGAAGTCGATTACTAGGCGTCGGGCGTCGTCGTCGCGCATCTGGACGGGGGGCGATTTCATGAAGTAGGCGGACGCGGGTTCGACAGCGCCAGAGACGCCGCGGTCGAGCGCGATCTTGGCGGATCGGATGGCGTCAATGGCGACGCCGGCGGAGTTGGGGCTGTCTTCGACTTCGAGTTTGAGCTCGACGTTGAGCGGTACATCGCCCCAAGATGTGCCCTCAAGGCGGATGTATGCCCACTTGCGGTCTTCGAGCCACGGCACGTGGTCGCTCGGGCCGATGTGCACGTCGTCGGTCGGCAACTCTTTTTCGAGCTGCGACTGCACGGACTGCGTCTTGGAGATCTTCTTCGTGACCAAGCGCGAGCGTTCGAGCATGTTGTAGAAGTCGGTGTTTCCGCCGAAGTTCAACTGGTAGGTGCGATCCAGCCGGACGCCGCGGTCCTCGAATAGTCGCGCCAAGACGCGGTGGACGATAGTCGCGCCGACCTGCGATTTGATGTCGTCGCCGACGACCGGCACGCCCTTGTCCTCGAACCGCTTCTGCCAGTAGGGCTGATTAGCAATGAAGACCGGGATGCAGTTGACAAATGCACATCCCGCTGCCAAGACCTGTTCAACGTACCACTTCGTCGCCTGCTCGGAGCCGACGGGAAGGTAGTTGATGACAACATCGACCTCGCGCTCTCGCAGGATGCCGACGATGTCAGCGGTGGAGCCGGGCGCTTTCTCCACGACATCTTCGAGATACTCGCCGATGCCGTCGTGGGTCATGCCGCGATCGACTTTGATGCCTGACGACGGGACATCGTGGAACTGCAACGCGTTGTTGGTTTTCGCGAAGATCGCTTCGTTGACGTCGGCTCCGACCTTCTTCTTGTCAACGTCGAAAGCAGCAACGACATTGACATCGCCGATGGTGTATCCGCCGAGGACGTTGTGCATGACGCCGGGAACAGGCGCGGAGTTTTCGTCAACCTCGCCATACTTGTAGATGCCCTGCACCAGAGATGCGGCACAGTTTCCGACGCCGATGATTGCGACATTGATACGACCCACGGGGGTTCTCCTTTCAACAGGTTTTGGCGATGGTATCGTCAGAACTTCGGGAGTTGGTGCCGCGCTTACGGCCGGCGCAGCGTCGGTATTCGTCTCTTCAGAAGAGTCGTTCGGCGCTGTGGCGATCGGCCGGTTGGTGCCGGGTGCCAACGCGCTCTCCAAAGAATCTTCGGAGATGATCCAAGTCTTGCCGAGCCGAGTCGCAGGGATCAGACCCTCGTTCAGCCACTTGTAGACCGTCTTGCTGCTGACGTCGAGGCGTTCAGCAACATCGCGCACCTTAAGATTGGCCATGCTCTTGATTCCTTCCCAAGACTTCCAACTGGAAAGTTCCGTTCAATTCCATCAATATCCATTATTTTCTCATAAACGCCATCAAAGTGCAACCGATTTTACGTTTCAGCAGGTCATCGCAAGGACTTCGTCATTCCGGCGAAAGCCGGAATCCATTCCCGCTCGAAGATACCCTTGCAAAAACCTCGTGAGCCGGAACATGTCATTCTGAACGGAGCGAAGCGAAGTGAAGAATCTCTCGCGGGAAACTGGCACCCGCGAAGAGATTCCTCGCTGCGCTCGGAATGACAGCGGGCCCCTTTGTCTTTCGGACATTTCCCCCGCGAGCGAGGGAAACCCAGCACTGGAATCCTCGCGTAACCTTGATCCATCGTTCACCACCTGCGTCTACGAATCCTGCCATGATCGACGCGCAACTCGCATTCACTTCCGCTATTGACTTGGTCGCCCTGATCAAATCGAAGCAGGTTTCGCCGATTGAACTGACGGATATGTTCCTGCGGCGGATCGAACGCATCGACCCTCAAATCAACTCGTTCCTGCTCGTCACCGATGACATCGCTTTGGAACAGGCGAGAGCCGCTGAGCAGGCGATCATGGATGGCGACGATGTCGGCCCTTTACACGGTCTGCCGATACCGATTAAAGACACCCAGATGACTGCGGGCATACGCACTACGATGGCGTCGGTGATCTTCAAGGATCGCGTGCCGGAGAGCAACGCCGCGATCGTTGACCGTGTGCTTGATGCAGGCGGCATAATTCTCGGCAAGACCAACGCGTCGGAACTCGGCTTCGTCGGCACCTGCGAAAACTCGCTCGGCATCCTCGGCAAGAATCCCTGGGACACCGATCGTACGCCCGGCGGATCTAGCGGCGGTGCGGCGGCAGCGGTAGCCGCCTACCTCGCACCAATTGCCACAGGGGGCGATGGCGGCGGTTCGCTCCGCATCCCGTCGAACTTCTGCGGTGTCTACGCCATCAAACCGACGCTGGGCCGCGTCTCTGGTTTCACCGGCGTGAGCGGTCCACCGATGCCTAATTTCTTCTCGCAACCCGGCCCGATCGCGCGTACGGTCAAAGACGCCGCGTTGCTGTTGCAGACGATGGCGGGATTCGACCGACGCGATCCGATCTCCATCCGCGATTCACCGCCTGACTTTAACGCCGCCACCGAGAAACCGATATCGGGTCTGCGTATCGCGTGGAGTCCCGATTTCGGATTCGCGGAGGTCGATCCGGAAGTCGCGCGGATCACGCATGATGCTGCATTGGCATTTGAGGATCTGGGGTGTTCGGTAGAGGAAATCGACATCACGTTGCTTGAACCGTACGACTCGTTCGGCCCGATCCAATCGGCAACGGCGTACAGCAACTTTGCGCATTATCTCGACGAGTTCGGCGACCAGATGACCGCATACGGCCGCTTTTTCATCGAAAAGGGCTCGCAAGTAACCGCTGCGGATTACGCGGCGGCGCTTGGGCGCATCGACGAACTGAAGGCGACCTTTGAGGATGTTTTCGCGGAGTACGACTTGGTGCTCGCACCGGTCGCCAGATTCCCCGCGTTCGTCAACGAGGAGTTTCCGGGTAGCATCACCGGCACGTCTTCGTACCCCGAGCAGTTCTGGAACGGCGCGTTCACGATGCACTCGAACGCTACCGGTTGCCCCGCCGCATCGATCCCTGCCGGATTCACCGACGCGGGATTGCCGGTTGGGTTGCAGATCATCGGACGCAGGTTCGACGAGGAGACGGTTCTAGCCGCTTCAGCCGCATTCGAATCCGCCCGTCCGTGGATCCAACATCGCCCGCCGATAGCCTAGCGACGCGCTTTTACTCGCAACGGCGAAATTGGTATGATGGATGCTTGAGCGGACGCAATGCACTACCGCTCGCAAAACGTGCCGTAAACATATAGTCAGATGCGCATCGCCCAAGTCTCGCCATACGACCTGTCCTATCATGGCGGCGTCGTGGCGCACATGGCAAGCCTCAGCAGGGAACTGTCGAGTCGTGGCCACGATGTGGTTTTGTTCGCGCCGCGCGCGCGGCAACAGACCGCGCCGGACGTTTCAGGTTTGGGCGTGGTGCCGCTAGGCGGGAGCATCCCCATCACCGCCAGCGGATCGGTGTCTCGAATCTCGATGAGCATCCGGGCGGTAAGGCAGTTGCGGCGGGCGATGACGCACGAAAAGTTCGACGTTGTCCATATCCACGAACCGTTGATGCCTTTAGTCGGTGCGACGGCGAGCTGGTTCTCCGCCTGGCCAACCATTGGCACGTTCCACGCTTACAGCGAGAACATCCATCCGGGCTATTTGAGCGCCAAACCGATCTTTTCGATGATCGCCGATAAACTCGACGGTCGCATCGCGGTCTCGAACGCTGCAAAGGCGTACGCCGAAAGGTACTTCCCGTACCCGTATGAGGTGATCCCGAACGGCATCGACGTATCCCGCTTTGAAAAACCGGCACCGAAACCGAGCGAATTCCGCTCTGACGCTATCAACATCGTCTTCGTAGGGCGTGTTGGTGAGAAACGCAAAGGGCTACGTTTTTTGCTGGGTGCGTACAGCTCGTTGAGGTGGCGATATGCCAACTTGCGCCTAATCGTAGTCGGCGCGGGCGTGCCGGACCGCGAGTCGTGGCGCATGATGGGTGAACGCGGCATCGACGACGTGATCTTTGCGGGTCCGGTGACCGACGAAGAGCTGCCGGCCTACTATCAACATGCAGATGTTTTCTGCGCCCCCAACACGGGCCACGAGAGCTTTGGGCTGGTCCTTGTCGAGGCGATGGCGGCCGGTGCACCGATCGTCGCCAGCCGAATACTCGGTTTCGAAGGCGTGGCGGATCACGAAAACGACGCGCTGCTTGTCGACGTCGGCGATGAGTACGCCATCGCGAAATCGATACGACGGTTAATCGAAGAGCCGAGACTGCGCGACCAACTGATCAAAAACGGGCACGAAAAGGTTCAACGATTCGGATGGTCCCGCGTCGCAGACGACGTTATCGATTACTACCACGAGGTGCGGGCACGAGCGCCGATCCCGTTGATGCCGCACCAACGGCGAACCAGCAGTGGCTGATTCGGATAGTGGACTCCAGCGGCTGCGGAAATCGGCCCGTTCCGCGATCGCGAAATGGTTCGAGGAACCGATTTCTGCGGCACTCGTCGCGGTCGGATTGAGTGCCAACGGGGCGACCATCGTCGGATTTCTGCTCGCCGTTGTTGCTGCTGGTTTTGCCGCAGTCGGCGAATTTTTGATCGCGGGCCTCATCAGCATCCCCGCCGCGCTTTTCGACATGATCGACGGCGCGATCGCACGGCGCACCGGAAAGGTATCGGATCGTGGCGCGTTGCTGGATTCGACTTTCGACCGCATGTCAGAAGCCGCGTTGCTGCTCGGGTTGCTGGTCTACTTTTCATCTGAGGACGGTTTCCACCGCATCGCGATCATCCTCGCGTTCGTTGCGTTCGTCGGTTCCATCATGGTTAGTTACATCCGAGCGCGCGCCGAGGGATTGGGCTACCAAGGGACATCGGGATTCCTGACGCGTCCTGAGCGCGTCGTCATCATGACGGTCGCACTCATCATCGGACAGCCGATATGGGGTCTATGGATTCTCGCGGTCGGGACGCCGTTGAGCGCGTTTTACCGATTTTGGGCCGAGTGGCGCAACGCCGATTAGTCGCGCCAGCAGTGCGTCCGATTACCATCTCGTCTGCGTAGTACTTGTGCAGGGAACCAAGTTGACGCGTCGTACGTTGTACGATTCAACATATCGCCTCACGAGAACGTAAAGCACAAACCGATTTTCGATGTCCAGACCTGAAATCAGACCTTGGGTTGCACTGTCAGCCCCACTAGCCGGCTTACTGATCGCGCTTGCTGCTCTACTGCTACTGCCGAACGCGGATCGCGCCGACGCCCAAACCGCGCCGGTACGATTCTTGGACGGCGGTCTAGAAAGCAGTTTCCCGGAGAGCATCCGCTTCTACACCAGTTTCGAGACCGACATTGAGATCATCGATGTCAGAGTGAGATTCTCCACCGGCCCGATAACCACCGAACAGTACGACTACCTCGATCTGACTGAACGTACTGAGACTTTGGTAGATGGTGAGTTGCTGTGGCGTGTGAACACGTCGGCGCGTTACATGCCGCCGGGAACGACGATAGATTTCGTCTTCGAGGCGATTGACGAAGCGGGCAACGAGTACGCGTCCGAGCCGCACAGCCAGATCATGCTCGACTCCAGATATGAATGGGACGTCGTTACCCGCGGACCTATCCTCGTTTACTATCACGGCCCGGTCCAGGTTCGCGCCGAACGGCTCGCCGAATCGGGGAAGGAATTGATGGAGTTGATGGGCCCGATAACCGGCAGCGAAACCGAAACCCCGATTGTCGTGACGCTCTACAACAACAACGCCGAGATGATCGGCGCGGTCAGTGCCCGTAGCGCGACGATCAGCCGCGAACTGATAACCGAGGGGCAGGCGTTTTTTGATCATAGCGTGGTGCTCGTGCTGTCCGGCAACCGAGACATCGGCACCTTGACTCACGAACTCACACACATCCTTGTCGGCCGCGCCGCGGGTGGCAGCAGTGCGTTGGTCCCGCTCTGGCTCAACGAAGGTCTCGCCGAATTCGGAAACCTCGACAAAGGATTGTCATACGTCTACTACCTCGATTGGGCTATCGATACGAACCGCTTGATCCCATTCACCCGACTCCAGACGTTCCCCGGCGAGCCGAACATGGTCATAGTCTCCTACGGACAGAGCCGGAACTTTGTTGAGTACCTGATCGAGACGTACGGCAGCGAAAAGATCGCCGAGACCCTCGCGTCAATTGCCGAGGGACGTAGCGGCGACATCGCGATCCGCAACGTCTACGGCAAGAGTGTGCAACAGCTCGACAACGAGTGGCGTGAGAAAATCGGTGCCGACCTGTACGTGCCACCGACACCGACGCCGACACCTGAAACATCAGGAGATCAGCAGAGCGAGTACAAGTTGCTCACGTTGACACCCGTCAAAGGCGGTATCGCAGTCGGCGAAGCTGGCGCAACGCCCACGCCTGAACCCGCCGACACGCCAATTCCGACTCCCACCGAACCGCCCGAGGTCGTAGTCAAAGCGACCGCGACTGCGCCGCCGACCAGCGCACCAGTACCCGAAGAAGAGGCTCCTCCCGCGGAGGAACCCAGTAGTTCAGGTCTCTGCAATTCCGCCGGCAACGGCCCACTTGAAGCGTCAGCCCTGCTGATCGCAGCTCTATTGGCCGGGATTTTCGTTGCCCGACGCGTAATACGCGAGTGAAGCGGATTCTCGCCCACCTCGCCGAGAAAAATTAACCCCCGACGTTGGCTGACGGGTACCCTATACCCTCACCAACCGAGGGCTGAACCGTCTTTACGGGGTTCGGTGCCAGCGCAGAGTACGCCGGTTTCGGCGTCGCGGGAGACTACTTGACCGCCGCCGAAGCCGACGCGGTCATACGCCTTTTGCACCACAACGTCGTGTCCGCGTTTTCGCAGATCGGATACGATTTCGGCGTCTAGGTCTTCCTCTACGCAGACGCTCTTGTCGCCAACCACATCGACGCTGAACCGCAAGGCGTCTAACGCTTTCTGCGAATCCATGCCGAAATCGACCATGTTGGAAACTACCTGCAAGTGACCTTGCGGTTGTTGGAAGCCACCCATCACCCCGAACGAAAGCCACATTTCATCGTCGCGAGTAGCCATCGCAGGGATGATCGTCTGGTACGGACGCTTGCGGCCCGTCAGGTAGTTGGGGTGGTCAGGATCGAAGGAGAACAGGGAGCCGCGGTTCTGGAGCGCGATGCCGGTACCCGGTACCACTAAACCGGAGCCGAAACCCGCGAACAAGCTGTTGATGAGCGAACACGCGTTGCCGTCGCCATCTACAGCGGTGCAGTAGATCGTATCGCCGCCGCCCATTGGATCGCCGTACGACACGTTCTGGTGCGCGCGCATCGGGTCGATGCTCGAACGTCGCCGATCGGCGTATTCGTCGGAGAGCAATGGACCAATCGGCACCTCGGCGACGCGTGGGTCGGCGACGTATTGGAGGGCGTCGGCATAACCCAATCGCATCGACTCGATCAAATGGTGATAAGCATCGGCAGACTGGCTTCCCATATCTCCGATGTCGAATCCCTCGGCGATGTTGAGCGCGATCAACGCCGCGATGCCCTGCCCGTTCGGCGGACACTCCCAGACATCTACGCCTCGGTAGTTAACGTGTATCGCCTCATCCCAATCCGAATGGTGCGACGTCAAATCATCCTCAGTGATCCATCCGCCCTCCTGCTGCACATACGCCGCGATTTTTTTGCCGATGTCGCCGTTGTAGTATGCGTCGCTACCACCTTCGGCGATGACTTGCAGAGAACCTCCGAGTTCGGGCAGCGATACCATCTCACCGCACATCGGCGCCCGTCCGTTCACGGGCAGCATCTCCGATCCCGAAGGTCGGTGTCGGAGTTTCGTTTCGCTGCCTTGCCAGCCCCTGGCGATCACCTCTGAAACCGGATAGCCGTTCAACGCGTAGTCGATTGCCGGTTTGAGCACCTCAGAAAGTGTCATGCGTCCATAATGCGCCAGCGCGGTCTCCCAGCCGTGGACCGTGCCCGGGACGCTCACGGAAAAGGCGCAACCGTCCAATTCGTTGGGTATGGATTCGAAGCCGGCTCTTCGCACGTCGTCTGGATTCGCCGCTGCGCCGGAGCGTCCGCTACCGTTCAGCGCAACGACGCGCCGCTCATCTTTATTCCAAATCAGCGCGAACATATCGCCGCCGATGCCGGTGGATCCGGGTTCTACCACGTTCAACGCGGCAGCCATTGCGACGGCGGCATCAACCGCGTTGCCTCCATCAAGGAGCATCCGCAAACCGGCTTGCGCCGCCAACGGTTGGCTAGTGGCTACCGCGCCGTTGCGCGCCACCACCGCGGACCGGCGCGACTGGAAGTATGAAGACGAGTATGGATCGATCGCTGTCACGGTAATCACCTGCTGCTATTCTGCCGCTCTGTTACGCGTTACATGTTAGCAAGGTAACGCGCAGATCGTTTTGCCGCACAGCGATTAGCCGTGTGATCACGTTAAGCCAAGACCGGCGCTTTGTTCCCATAGATCGACGGTTCGCGTGCAAGCAGTTGACGCAATCGAGCAACCGCTTCGATTCCGCCATCACCTACCCCAAGAACGTCGCGCACCAGCATGTCATCCAAGCGAATTCGGTTTGTGTCTGCCGCGCATCGATAGAACGGCTCAAAGGGAACATTGCGGAACTCGGAGAATATCCGCTCAGCAGCATCTAGCTGCCAACCTTCCAATGCTCGCACGTCCAGCGTCGGTAAGGTCCGAAGCATAGTTCGACTTCCGGTGGAGCGTCCTTGCTGTGAACGTCCTGCATAACTGGAGTGGCAGAGCATCCCGAGCGTCGAGTTTAGCCAAAGAGACGCCGCGATCTCGCGCGCCTTTGGTCTGTCATCGTTTCCGCCTTTCAATCGCAGACTGTACCAACTGCGGACACCGAGGGATTGGATTGTTGTGGTCACCGCGGATATCGGCTGTGAGGTGGTCCTAACGTCGGGCGTTACGTGCAAAGTGCCCGCGTGCTTCCACGTTGCGGCATGATCGCGGTCAGGCTTTAATCTGAGATTCGCGTTCGGTACCGCCGCTAGTTTCGAGTGTGTACTCTCAGCGTAATGCCATAGCGCCGGGAAACGATCAGTTGCGGACCATCTCTCGACAATCTCGAACGGAGCGGAGCGGCTACGGATTTGACGGTGATGAGGGCTAATGCTGTAAAACTCTTCGATCGGGAGGATCGACAGTTCAGCGATGTGAGATGTCGCGCCAACGTCCCATAGCACCCCGTTGACAAGCGAGTACATGAATTGCGCGCATTCCGCGTTCAGCCAGCGGCTCGCCAGCCATGCACCAGAATCGATAGGTGCTTCTACCGCGCTGCCCCACTCATCATTACCTAGCATCAACGGCGTGCCACCTACTGGCGGTTGATCGGCGGCGATGACCGCGGCGCGGTCCTGCCGTCGAATAGCGTTGACGACCGCGATAGCTTCAGTTTCATTAGATGGACGACGACGCAGGTTAACGAATCTTGCGCGGCCGCTACTCGGAGCAGTCGCGGAGTTTTTACGCGCCACGACGAGAACTTCCGCAATCTCGGTGTCGTACGACATGTGCGGCCTATTGGCATCGTGGGACGAAATAACGGTCTCGACTTCGTACTTGCATGCGAGCATGTTGCGGACGCTCTCCCACGATGATCCGGACATCGCGGTGGCGGGCAACACGAATGCTAATCTACCGTCTGGCTCGATCAGCGTGTCACTCAATGCCACGAAGGCCGAAGCCAAACCTGCGATCTGGTTGCCAGGGGTGCCTGACAGCATCGAAGATAGGCGCGTGGATAGTTGCGATCCGCGGGTCAGCGGCAAATGACCAAATACCTTGTTGCGGTACTCACCTTCCCCAGTTGCGCTTTCGTGTCGACGATACGGCGGATTGGCAATTACCAAAGCTGGTGTGGGACGCTCGACTACGGTGCTGGTGATGCCGCTCAATGATCCTACTTGCTCGCCAACGCCAGAAAACATCGTCTGAACCTGATCGCTGGAAAGCCAATCCAGGGACCCGAGTCGCGGTCCGTCCACCGGGTCAACATCCAAAGGAAGAACGTGCAACTTCATCTGCTCGAACGTCACGTCCGGCACCATTGCCGCCAAAGACGACGCGGTTAGATGGATTCCCGCGTCAACGACATCCGCACCCCCAATCGAATTCTCAACCAGAGTCTTGTGCAGTTCGTTGCGGACACTTGACGGATCGGGGTGTCGTTCCCGATGGTTTTGTACTACCTGTTTATAGGAAGAAACCAGTAGCGTCCCACTCCCACATGCCGGGTCCAAGACTTGGAATCGTCGCAGCGTCTCGATGTCAGACCAATCGACATCTGACCAGCGTTCCGGTGCCAATGCCAAACCGGCCAGCATCGTCGCGGCGGGAATACTGGTGTAAAACGCCGCTAGGAACTTCCTATCGGCGACTAACCGATTGAAGACCTGTCCGGCGAGGTCATGCCGAACGGTCGCGGTAACCGCCGCCAAAGCATCCGCCACCTCCGAACATGCTAAAGCGAAACGATGGGAATCGCTTGGCGCGAGTGCGTTCAGCACGTCGTAGGCGGTTCTGAATATCGGCCAGTAATCACGCAAAAGAATCTCGTACCACGCGCTCGTCAAAGCGCGTCCGTAATTGAGTGCATCGTGAGGTAGCGGAGGTACCGGCGTCTCGAGACTCGCACTTGAAAGACGCCCGTGAAACACTAGGGCATTAATCACCATCAGCGCCGCAGTATTGGCGACCTCCTCTCCTGGATCGCGATCGAAGACGCCAGCTACTCGAGTCAACGACACCGGATTGGATGCGATGATTGATCCAGCGTCGATCGCGCCGCGCTCCAAAATCTCAACCGCGCGCGCCAAATCGTCGGTGGGCGGCTCGGCCCGTCGAACGTGTTCGCACAGATCAGCAAAACCGCCCCTCAAAAGGCTGCCACTCGTCGCATCGAGGTACCAATCGCGCCACGCGAATGTCGAACTTGCAAGTCGATCATAGAGGTCCGATTGACGAATCGAGCGAAGATCCGCGGGCAACGTAACAGCAAACGTTATCCCGGTTGGGATCCCGTTTATGGGTAATCCGAGCTTTGCAAGAGCGTCGTCGTCAACACTGCGCGCAGGAGCGAATTCCGTTTCAAGGATTACGGGGCAGGTTAGACCACCAACCAGAATATCGGGATAACGACCGCTTACGGATAGCTCGGCTTCCGCGTTAAGACTGCACCGCTCCCGCAGTAGCCGAGCCAACTCGGTGTTGACGACTCGCTCCTGCTGGCGTAACCCCGTATCAGTCGTCAAATCGAGTACTCTCCGAAAGGTTAACGGGCGTGACGCTCGTCATCGAACTGCGTCGAGGTCGCCGGGGTTTTCGCCGCGACGGTTAGCTAAGGTGCGGGGCATCAAGTCGTGCTTGGTGTCATGCCCGAGGTGGAAGCGTTCAAGTTCATCGATCATCTCGCCGAAGAACGAGATCCCGGTGCCGTCGGTGGTGCTGGCGATGTGCGGCGTCAAGAACACATTCCAGAGGTCGCGAATCGGCGAATCGGTTGGGACCGGTTCAGGGTCGAACACGTCTAGACATGCGTAGATGTCATCTTTTCGCAGCCGTTCAATCAGCGCGTCCGACTGCACCACTTGGCCGCGTGAGACGTTGACGAATACTGCGCCGGGGCGAATCCAAGACAACTCTTCAGCGCCCAACATGCCCTCGGTCGCCGGAGTGTGTGGCACGAGGCACACGACGACATCGGGAACGCTCATGACGTTTTCGAGCGAGGTCATCGTGAAGTTGAGTGCCGATGCCAGTTCACGGGGCAGATATGGATCGTGGAGCAAAATATCGACACGAAACGGCACCAATAGTTCGATGAGTCGGCGTGCGATGTTGCCTCCGCCGATCAGTCCGACGGTTCGACCCGTCAAATCGCCCATCATCTTGAAATCGGGCTCAGTTGCGCGTTGATAGCCAGTCCCCCACTCCTGATCGGTTATCAGTCGCCGATGGTGCGCGCCGACTTTTTTCAGGCCCATCATCATCATCGCCAAAGCCCACTCCGAAACCGGCAGGCTAGAGGCGTGGGTTGTGTCAACGGCCTTGACGCCACGATCCGCACACGCCTCGACATCGACGCGCTGAGCGAACCGATCGCCTTCAAGCTCGCCGACGAGCTTGAGATTTGGCACCGCGTCGAGGATTTCCGGCGTTACGCGCGGCGAGCCGTGGCAGACGATCATGGCATCGACTTTCGATGCGAAGTCGATAAACTCGGCGATCACCGCGTCCGACGACTCCGGCGGCGAGTACCAATCAGAAGATTCGTTGAACTCTCGCCACTCGAACGTCGCGAACTGTTTCAGACGGTCGACCTCTTGGTCTTTGATTCCGCGCTTGATATAGTGCGCGTTGCACGCCAATCCGACCTTCAGTTTTTCACCCATCAGAAGTGCCTCCGATCATCGGGCGCGCGGGTTGAGAATGTCGTTCAACGCATCGCCGATCGCATTCCAGCAGAATATCATCATCCAAACTATGACAATCGGCGATAGCAGCTGCTCAGGGTGGTTTCGCAGCGTCTCGACCGCGGCGGAGCCGGTACGTGCCGTGACGTCGCCGATCATCACGCCCAAACTCGGGCGCGGCGGTTGCACACCGATGCCGAAGAAACTTGCTACTACCTCGCCGAGTGCAATCGCACCCATGCCGAAACTGACGCTTACGATGAGCGGGGTGATGACGTTCGGCAGGACGTGGCGCAACAGGATCGTTGGTGTCCCGATTCCCATAGACCGCGCGGCGTCAACGTACGGCATTTGACGGATCACCAAAGTTTGCCCGCGGATCAGTCTCATCGCGCCGAACCACGAAAGCGGCAGAAACGCGATGCCAAGCACTATGAAATCGATGGCGCCGGAGGATATGACGCCGGAGATGAAGGTGTTGTCTTCGATCCAATAGCCGAACTCTTTGATGCGTGGTCGAACCGTCGCGGCGATGATCAGCACCAAGAGGATGTCTGGAACCGCCGCTACAACCTCTCCAGCGCGGCTAATGACGATATCCACCGTTCCGCGCAGAAATCCGGCAGCCATGCCGAATGCGAGACCGAGCAAAGCGCTTGAGGTGAGAACCGTGATTACCGTAATGATTACGGTTGATTGAATACCCCAGACAACGCGCGAAAAGATGTCGCGTCCAAGCCGATCGGTGCCTAGCCAGTTCTCCAGGTCCGGGCCGGCCTGCGGCTTTGCCAGATTGGTTTCGGTGTAGTCGTGCGTCGCGACAATCGGGGCTAGGATGCCGATGGAGTAAAGGATGACCAAGACGCAGACCGAAAACATGGCGAGTTTCCGTTTCCGAATCTCGTTCCACGCATGCCGAATAAACCCGTCGCGGGCTTCTAAATCGAGCGCATCGACGTAATCGATTTCGGACGCGGGCGATTTTTCTGATCGGTTCATCTCACGCTCGCAACCTGATCCTAGGGTCAACTACCGAGTACATGATGTCCGCGACGAGGTTCGCCAGCACCAGCATCCCTGACCCAAGCAACGTTAACGCGGTCAAAATCGGGTAGTCGCGCTGAAAGACGGCTTCAAGCGCGAGGCGTGAAACGCCGGGTATGCCGTAGATCAACTCGACGATCAGCGATCCGCCGAGCATCCCTGCTAGCGAAAAACCGAGGATCGTCACGATCGGTATCATCGCGTTTCTCGCGACGTGGCGCGTGTTTACCGTCAATTGCCCCATGCCCTTGCCGTGTGCCGTGCGGACATACTCTTGACCGAGCACGTCGAGCGTGGACGCCCGCATGTATCGCATGAACGCGTACGCTCCGGGCAAACCGATCGTTATCGCGGGCAGTACCGCCTGCCTCGAGAACATTCCAGACCATCCGGAAACCGGTATCCAATCGAGCCACAGCGCGAACACGAGGATCAGCAACGGCGCGGTGAAGAAAACCGGCATCGCGTAGACGAACAACATGAAGTTGGTCATCGATGGGTCTTTCCAAGTCCCTTGTCGCATCGCGGCCCAGAATCCGAGCGGCAATCCGATGGCTAGCGCGACGACAGACGAAACGATGTTTAGTTCCAGTGAGACTCGGAACTTTGGACCGAGCAACTCGAAGACCGCGCGACCGCGATACCGGTAGCTCTCGCCAAAATCACCTTTCAACGCGTTCGAGATGTAGCGGAGATATTGCACCATGAACGGGTCGTTCAGTCCAAGGCGTTCTCGGATGCGGTTTACCGATTCGGGATCGGCGCGCGGTCCCGCCATCAACTCTGCCGGATCGCCCGGCGTAACTGATCCCAAGGAGAAGATCAGCAGACCCGCGAGGAAAAGCAAAACGGGCGTCCAGAGCAGGCGTCGTGAGATGTAGATCAGCATCGCGCTTCAAATGCTAGCATTCGTCGCGCAATCTCACAACGCCAGGCTCGGACGCCCGTCGACGATCTCCTAATGACGGGCTAGAAGTCGACGTCCTTTTCGAGCCACACGTCTTTGAAGAAGTATCCGCCGAGCGGCGAGAAGCGGAAGTCGTTGACGTGCGGTTTGACCAGCACCTTGCCATCGGCGCCCCAAAACATCGGCAGCCAGGTGGCTTCGTTGACGATGATCTGCTCTGCTTGCTGGTAGAGCTGGATGCGTCGCGCCGGATCGGGCTCTGTCGTCGCCTCATCAAGCAACGCGTCGACCTCGGCATTGGCGTAGCCGGTCGGGTTGATCGTGCTGTCGCTGCGGAACAGGACATCTACGAAGGTGTGCGGGTCCGGGTAGTCCGGGCTCCATCCTAGCGAGAAGAGCTGCAACTGCTTGTTGTCGATCTCTTGCAGGAAGGTCGCCCACTCTACCTCTTGGAACTCGATCTGCACGTCAAGGGTTCGCGCCCACATGTCAGCGACGGCTTGGAGCCATGCCGAGGGCGAACCACCAGTGCCGGAAGCGGTCAGGACGATGCGCGGACGCGTCTCAGGGTCGGCGTATTTCGACATGTTCAACTCTTCGACCGCCTTGTCAGGATCAAACTCCAATCTTTCGAGATCGGGGTTGAAGCCGATGAATCCGGGCGGCAAAGGACCGTACGCCGCTCTCACGCGACTTTGCAACACTGCCTCGACGATCAGCTCCTTGTCCACCGCGTAGTTCATGGCGCGGCGGAAGTGCACATCGTCGAATGGAGGCAAGTCGGAGTTGAAGCCGATGTAGTGCGTGAAGAACTCCGGCGGCACATCCACTACCTCGTCGTAGAGCGGATCCGCAGGATCAGTTACACGCTCAAACGACGCCGTCGGGATGCCGGAGATGTCGATTTCGTCGTTCTCGTACATCGCCAACGCGGAACCACCGACTAGGTTGAATTGCACCTCGTCGAGGTATGCCGGACGGTCCCAATACCGTTCGTTGCGTGCAAGCGTCATGCTCACGCCGATCTCGTAGTCTTTCAGCACGAAGGGACCGGTGCCGACGGGCGAATCGGTCCACGACCCCCCGCCCGATTCGATGTTGTCGCGGCTCACGACGAAAGTCACGGGATAGGTGAGTTTGGCGATGAAGTACGGCTTAGGCGCGTCGATTCGCACCTCCAACGTGGTGTCATCGACAACCGTGATGCCCTCTGCGGAGCTGGCGTTGCCGTCGACGATGTCGTTGATGCCGACGATGTCGCCGAGGAACTCTTTGACAATCGGCGACCCAGTTTCGGGCAGCGCAGCGCGTTCCCATGACCACTTGACGTCCGACGCGGTTAGTGGCGTGCCATCGCTGAACACGAGGTTCTCTCGCAAGATGAAGCGGTAAACCGTGCCGTCTTGACTGACCTCGAAACTCTCCGCCAAATCAAGCACGATCGGCTGGTTGGGGTCGTCGGTGAGACGCATCAGGCCGCCGAAGAGCTCAACCACTAACTCGTACGAAGTCGAGTCGGTTGTCAATGCCGGGTCTAACGTCGTAGGGTCTACGCCGAGTAGCCGGAACACGCCGCCGGCGCGAGGATCGAAATCACGCGCTGCCGGTTCGGGTTCGCTATCTTCGACAGTTTCGACCTGCTCCGACGCGGTGGCGGTCTCTTCGGCAGAAGCGGTTGCTTGTGCTTTGGCTTCTTGCGTCGCGGCGGCGATGGCGGTCGCGGTGGGTGCGACGCTCGCCGACTCGCGTTCGACTTCTGGCGTCGCGGTGGGCTCTGGCATCGGTGTCGCGGTGGGCGGCACCGGCGTCGCGGTCGGTGGGACTGGTGTCGCCGTCGGTTCAGCACCCGCGCAGGCGATTGCGAACAGCGCGACTAGCGACGCTCCAGTTATCAGCAAGTTTCGGAACATTCTCTATTCCCCTCGTGGTTAAGCGTCGCAGATTTGACCTTCATTATAGACACTTTGTGTCAACGGAACGAGGCCAAGTCTGCCAACGCGATGGTTAGGCAGACCGATTTTCGGCTCGGTTCAGCCGTCGATCCAGATGTGTTGATAGATTGGCACGGAGAGCGGCGGGAAGGTCAATCCTTCGACGCGCTGTTTGACTAGCACCTTACCCTCTACGCCCCACCAGAGTGGCAGCCAAGCGGCATCTTCTACGATCTTCTGCTCGGCTTCCTGGTAAAGCTCGATCCGTCGCACCGGATCGGCCTCGACATTGGCGCGCTCCAGCAAGTCATCAACCTCAGGATTCGAGTAGTTGGTGTTGTTGATGGCGCTACCAGTGCGGAATAGCACATCGACAAAGGTGTGCGGGTCGGGATAGTCGGCCTGCCACGCCAGCGAATAGGCTTGCAGGCGGTTCCGGTGCAGGTCTTGCAGGAAGGTCGCCCACTCCACCTGCTGAATCTCTACATCGACGTCAAGATTTCGACGCCACATATCGGCGATGACCTCGGTCGTCAGACTCGGCGATCCACCAGTACCGGGCAGTGTGATGACGATGCGCGGACGCGTCTCGGCGTCGGCGTATTGCGACAGCGCGAGCTCTTCCTTCGCCTTCTCCACGTCGAATCCCAAGCCCTGCAAATTGGGGTTGTAACCCACGAAACCGGGCGGTATCACGCCGCTTGCCGGACGCACCAGGTCCGCGAAGACTGCGTTGGCGACCGTCTCTTTGTCAACCGCGTAGTTCAATGCGCGGCGGAAATGCACGTCGTCGAACGGCGGACGCTCAACGTTGAAGCCGACGTAGCTGGTGCGAAACGACGGCGGAACATCCACGACATCCTTCGATATCTCATTCGTCGGATCGGTGACGCGTTCGAGGTCCGAGAGACCGATGCCGGTGATGTCGATCTCATCGTTCTCGTACATCGCCATCGCCGATCCGCCGGCGAGGAGCAGCTGCACCTCATCGAGATACGCCGGATCGCCCCAGTAGTGCGGGTTCCTCTCGAACACCATCCGCTCGCCGATGCTGTAGCTCTTCAAGATGAACGGACCGGTGCCTATCGGCTCGTCGATCCAGTTTTCGCCGCCGGAAGTTACGTTGTCCGCTTTCACGACGAACGCGATGGGATATGTCAGCTTGGCGATGAAATACGGTTTGGGAGCGTCGATCGTGACCTGCAAAGTCTGATCGTCGATGACCTCGATACCGTCCGCGGTTGTCGCCTCGCCGTCGATGATGGCTTGCACGCCTACGATATCGCCGAGAAACTCTTCGACGATGGGCGATTCGGTATCCGGTGCCGCGGCGCGTTCCCAAGACCACTTGAAATCTTGAGCCGTAACGAGCGAACCGTCGCTGAACTTCAAGCCGTCGCGCAGGATGAACTTATAGGTCTTGCCGGCATTGCTGACGCTGTAGCTCTCGGCGAGGTCCATGGCGATAGGATCGTCCGACTCGCCCGTCAGCTTGACTAAACCGCTGAAAAGCTCGATCACGATGTCGTAGGACGTGCCATCGGTGACGAGCGCCGGGTCCATCGTCGGCGGATCGGCCCAAAGCCGTCGGAACACGCCACCGCTGCGGATAGCATCGCCAGAGCGTTCGGGCGTCTTGAGCAGTTCTGGCGCCACTTTCGCTTGACTGCCCGTCGATGGCGTGGGACGTTCCGACCTCGCCGGCGGCGGTGTCGAAGCCGCGGTGGGCACTGGCGTAGCCGTCGGTTCCGGGACGGGCGTCGGCGTCGGTTCCTCCGAGCTACCACACGCCACGATCAGCAACGAAATCGCAACGAGCAGCGCAATGCTCAAGAAACGTATATTCCTCATCGGTTTTCTCCGCTATTGGTTGGTGCCTGATATTAATTACGTTTCGACAACGCGGCGCGGATTGCGCCAACGCCTTCTCTACTTCCCAATCGACAAGACCATTGCAAACCACGTCATTCCGGCGGAAGCCGGAATCCATAGAGCACGAGGCACGCCGATATCCCTTCCCCCTCGACGGGGAAAGGTCAGAATAGGGGTACCTTCGATGTCCATCACTCCATCCCCTCTACTTCCCTATCGACGACTGCAAGAACGCTTTGAGGAATCCGTTCAGCTCGCCCTCCAACACGCCGCGTGCGTCCGATACTTCGTGATCGGTGCGGTGATCCTTGACCATCTGATAAGGATGCAGGACGTAGCTCCGCACCTGACGCCCGAACTCCGCCGATATGTGATCGCCTTTGAGCTTGGCCTGCTCGGCGGCGCGCCGCTGTTCCTCCAGATCGGTCAGCCGGGCGTGCAGTATCTTCATCGCCACTTGCCGATTCTGCGCCTGCGATCGCTCGTTCTGGACTGAAACCACGATTCCCGACGGCTCGTGCGTCAAACGCACCGCTGTGGAATTCTTTTGCACGCTCTGACCGCCATGCCCGCTTGCCCGAAACGCTTCCATCTTCACTTCCGACGGATCGATCTCTACCGCGTCCGCCTCGTCCGGCTCTGGATACACCTCTACCAGCGCGAAACTGGTATGTCGGCGATGTCCGGAATCGAACGGCGAGAGACGCACGAGGCGATGCACTCCGCGCTCTGATTTGAGATACCCGAAGGCGTGATCGCCGGCAACGCGCACCGCCGCCGACTTGATGCCCGCCTCTTCACCGGGCGTGAAGTCCAAAACTTCGGATTCGTAACCCGTCTGCTCACTCCAACGCACATACATCCGCAATAGCATCTCCGACCAGTCCTGCGCGTCCACGCCACCCGCGCCTTGCTTAACCGACAGTATCGCCGCGCTGGCGTCGTGCTCACCGTTCAACTGCAACCGCAACTCGTGATCCGCTAACTCTGACCGCAGCTGTGTAGCGTCCAATGCCAACTGCGAAAGCATCGACTCATCCGCCTCCAACTCCGCCAGCTCGATCAGCTCGACGAGATCATCCGACCGCTGCGTCAGACCCTCCCACGTCGTCACATCGTCCTTGAGCCGATTAATCGAGCGCATCACCGACTGTGCGCGCTTGTGATCGTTCCAAAACCCCGGCGCCGATGCACGCTCCTCTAGCCCTTCAATCTCCGACAACTTGCCGGGCAAGTCAAAGATGCCTCACAATCTGCGAAACACGCGCCCGCAACTCCGCCGCGCCAGATTTCAATTGCGGATCCATCACACCATCAAGTATAAGCCCACCGACCCGCCAAACCCATCACCGCGCCAAACGTCGCGCAACACGCCAAACAACAACGCACCCGTAGGGGCACGCCCTTGTGGCTGCCCCGGTGCGGGGCAGGGTACGCCGGACCCATCATGCCGCCAGACGTCGCGCGGCACGTGATGAACAATCGCGGGGCGACGGGAATGGGTCGATCTGGGGCCTCGGCGTGGTGCGCGAGGCTTGGCGCGTTGGTGCGCTCGGCGTACCCCACCCCGCACCGGGGCAGCCACAAGGGCGTGCCCCTACGGCTGCATGATCAACAACTAGGGATCAACCCAATCGATCCAAGATCGCCATCCCAACCAATCCCACCGAACTCGCAACCGTAACCGCACCAACAAGCCAGCGCACGATCTGGTATCTCAGTTCGGCGATCTCGGTGCGTACTTTCTGAATCTCTTCCCGAATCTTGGCGTTATCAGTTGCCAACTCGCCGTGGCTCACCGCCAAGTCCTCTTTAGTCGCCATCGTATCGAGACGCGCTTCAATCCGCGCCAGCTCCTCCTTGGTCGCCATCGTATCGAGACGCGCTTCAATTGCCGTTAGAGCCTCTTTCGTCGCCATCGTATCGAATCGTGTTTCGATCGTGTCGAGGCGAACCTCAATGCCTGTCAGGCGGATTTCGATGTTGTGTTCAGTCGGCGCCGTTGCCGTCATCGTGGTCATGGCTATCCCTCTAACCTTGTCTATCAGGATACACGAAACGTATCCCCTCATTGAAAAGCATTAATAGCACAAAGTGTCCATTACCTCCAACCGAAATGGCGAATGATCGAATTCGACAACGCACCCGTAGGGGCACGAACATCAAACCGTGATCAACCCAACCGGTCCAAGATCGCCATCCCAACCAATCCCACCGAACTCGCAACCGTCACCGCTCCGACAATCCAGCGCACGATCTGGTACCTCAATTCGGCGATCTCGGTGCGTACTTTCTGAATCTCTTCCCGAATCTTGGCGTTATCAGTTGCCAACTCGCCGTGGCTCACCGCCAAGTCCTCTTTCGTCGCCATCGTGTCTAGACGGGCTTCAATCCGCGCCAAGTCCTCCTTCGTCGCCATCGAATCGAGGCGAACCTCGATGCCTGAAAGGCGGATTTCGATGTTGTGTTCGGACGGTGCCGTCATTGTGGTCATGGTTGCTCCCTAACCTTGTCTATCAGGATACACGAAACGTATCCCCTCATTGAAAAGCATTAATAGCACAGGATGTGCATTACCTCCAACCAAAATGGCGAATGATCGAATTCGACAACGCACCCGTAGGGGCACGCCCTTGTGGCTGCCCCGGTGCGGAGTGGGGTACGCCGGACCCATCACGGCGCCAGACGTCGCGCAACGCGCCGGAACACCAATCACACGCGTCGTCGGCAACCAATCGATTCGCCACCATCGAACCATCATCCCCGCGGGCGATAAACACCAACATGAACGTTTGGCGCCGTGATGCGTTTGGCGTACTCCGCACCGCACCGGGGCAGCCACAAGGGCGTGCCCCTACGTTGTGGTTTGGCGTACCGCGCGGCGATTGGCGGAATGATGGGCTGGCTTGCGGCGCTCTGTGAAGAAGAAATCAACACGCCCCCTTCGCGAAGCGTAAGGGGGCGCGAACGAGCGGAGCGATGTGAGCGGGGGATGCCCCGCAGGGAGTCGGACGGCTGGCTGGGCATCCCCCTTAGCCTCCCTTACGCTATGCGAAGGGGGGAACTTGCCGCTTGTGGAACACCTGCCAGGGCATCCCCCGCTCGCTTCGCATCGCGCCCCCTTACGCTGAAGCGAAGGGGGCAGATTCCTCGCTTCGCTCGGAATGACAGCGAGAGGCGCTCGGAATGACAGGGGGTAGGCCCGGAATGACAGGGGATTGTGCGAAGTGCATGTGCCCTCTCTCCCCAGTCCGAATCAAAAAGGCGCCCTCACGGATAGTGAGGGCGCCTTCTTTGGCTTTGTGCCGTTGGTGTGCCTAGTTAGGAGGCTAGCCTATGGCGCGACGCCGGTGCCGTAGTAGACCCAGACGCCGGTGCCGATTACGATGCCTTCTTCGGACTTGAGAACGTCCCACGTGTTGTTGACGTGATCCCAAGTGTAGGCACGCAGGTAGTTACCGAGGTACTCGCCCGCAGTGATCGGGTCGTTGTCGCTGTTGCGCAGCGTCTCGCCCGCGTCGTCCTGCGTCTGGTCGCCGTCTACGTCGACCACGCCGACGAAGTTCCAACCCATTGCCGTCGGGATGTCGGCCGGGTTCGGCTGTCCATCCATCGAGCGGTCGCGGCTACCCGCAAGTTTCACGGCCTGCGTGATGAAGCCCTTCGAGTGCACCCAGTAGCCATAGCGAGCTTCGACATCATTCAACGTCGCATACTCGTCGCCCGTCGTCCAGACACCGTCAACTCGCGTCGCCATGCGCCACGGGCTGACCGGGTCAGTTACGTTCCAACCAACCACCTGATCGACGTCCGCTTCGGTGAAGACGGCGTGCAGTGCACGGTCGACCGGGTTCGCAGGGAAGGATACCGAGTTCCAACCAGCGAGCAGGTTCAGCACGAACGGAGCGCGCTCTTTCACGTTGAACTTGTAGGTGTAGTCGCCAGTGTTGTTCGCAGCGTCATTCGCCTCGACAACCACGGTGTACTCACCGTAGGACAGCGGCTCGGGCCACCACACGAACTCGTTGCCTTCCAAGACCTGGAGGTCTGCGGTGTGGTCGGTGCCGTCAACCGTGAACTTCGATACTGCGACTTTGGTCTTCTCATCGCCAAAGTCAAGCAACACGAACGGTCGCGGCTCGAACACGTTGTCGCCAGCGGCCGGGATCAGCTCGCCTGCAACGGCGTCGGAGTCCCATGCGGCCTTCAGCTTCGTGTCAAGCGTGAAGCCGACAGTTTCTGAAGCGTAGTTGTGGACCGTCTTCGCAGTCGCGCCCGAACCCTGCTTGTAGTTGCTGGTGTCGCGTCCCCAGACGATGATGGAGAGTTTGCCGTCGGCAAGCTTCGAGTCGCCGGCGAGGTTGTCCCACTGGTATTCCCAGTTGTTGCCAGGTCGGCGGTCGGCCTTCGTCTCTTGTATTGCGAAGTACGTCTCGCCGCAAACCGACTGTCCATCGGCGCCTTTGGCCGGAATACCGTCGAGATTCGGGGTCTTGGTGAGCGCGCCGTTGCGGTCATTCGCAAACTTGGTCACGTTGTTGTCGCCAGCTTTGTCGCCAGTGCCCCACGCCAAGCCGTTACAGACGACTGTGAATCGCGGCGCACCTTGAATCTTCTCGTTCGAAGAGATCGTGATCGTGATCTGATCCTTCGTCAAGTCGCTCGGGCCCTGTCCGGCGAGGTCCGGGTAGAGTCCCGATCCGCCGTCGAGCGTAACGGTGAACGTCGGCGAGATGCCGTCGCTCAACTCGATGCCCTTCAAGCGTCGGTCATTCGACTCGTTGCCCGCCAAGTCGGCGATCGTCTGACCTGCTGCCAGCTCAACCTTCGGCGTCGCATTCGGCGCCAGCTCGGTGTCGAGCATCAGGTAGACCTTGTCGTCCTTGACCTTGACTTCAGTCACAACCGCTTCGCTACCGTCGTCGAGCGTCACCTTGAAGGTGCCGACGCCGACCGTCGCGGGATCAAGCGCACCGTCGAAGTCGACCATGGTCGCCATGTTCGATGCGGTCTGCTTGTTGTCCTCGTCAAGGTAGAAACCAGAAGCCGACTCGTCTTCCGAGAACTTCGGGTCTACGTCGTCAAGGTAGTAGAGGTGGCGTGAGTACCAACCCAACACGTTGTGGTCAGTGACCTTGTCGCGGTCGGCAATCTTCGTTCCGATGTCGTGGATGAACGTCGGCTCGTTCGGCATGCTGTCGGAGAATCCGACGTTACCGGCGATGTCCATAACCACTGCTTGGATGTCGATGGTGTCGTTGTACCGGTTGTCATCCTCTTCATCCGGCGGGAAGTCGATGCGGGCTACCGTGTCGAACGTGCCGGTCAGATCGCCGTCATCGTAGTCCTCAGCATCCCGGATCTTGTAATCGTCCGCGGTGTCGGAGTCGGAACCGTCTGCATCGCTCAGGTAGACCTGATCGTTCCTGACGATACCGAACGTGTGGTTGGCGTGCTGGTAACCGCTGTAGTGCTGCGTTCGCAGTTGCACAACGCCGTCGGTTTCACAACCATCAGCTGTCGGCGTGGCATCGACATTGACATCCGCGCAGACGTAACCAAGGTCGGTTGGGGCCGTCGGCGCAGTACCGGTGACGGCGAGGTCCCAAATTGGGGTGTCAGCGTCTTCGTTGCGGTTGTCGGCGTAAATCTTGAACGACTCGTCGCGGAGTCCAGAACCGCCGCCGTCAGTGAACGAGCCAAGCAGTTCGGGCGAGTCGTCCTTGCTGCTGGTCTTGTTCAACGGTGCATCGATCTGGATCGCCGGAGGTTCGGCGTCGATCATGATGTTGAGCGTCTTCGTGTCGCCCTTCGAGTTCTTGTAGGTAACGACCACCGGGCCGGTCTGAACACCGAGAACCGCGTAGTCGTTCATGCCATCGGAGTCACCGTCGTCCATGCCGGGACCGGACGCGTCTCGCGCCAACAGACCCCAGTTACAACGCACCACAGTTGGCTTGTCGTTCGCATCGGTGGTTTCACATCGACCATCACCGTTGGTGTCGGTCAGCCGGACGTAACCTTCGTAACGACCGGTGAAGCGTCCGCTCTCCTTAAGCCAGAGGTTCTGGGAGCGTGCAACGCCATCGGCACCGACTTGCACCACAAGCGGCGCGTTGGCGGAAGCCTCTTTGTCAACGAACTTCGGCGGCTCGGCTTTCTTCGTGCCTGTGTAATCCGGTGGCTGCTTGTACACCGATTTCATCGGGTTATCGCCTTCGATATCGTCCTCGAAAGCACCGCCGATCAACTCTTCCTGTTCGCTGGTCTGGTAGTAGACGTATTGGATCGACATCGTGGCGCCAGTCGGCATCGAGACCTTGACCTGCATCCAAGGCGCTACCGTGCCGTGAGTTCCCGACGAACGGTCTTCGTCCAGCTCGACGTACTGAGCCAGGCTTATGAAATCGGCCTGGAAAGTTGTTCCTGCACCGTCCCCATCGAATACCCCGAACCAGTAGACCTTGCCGTCTAGCGCCATCGGGTGGTCGGTAGCGGCATGCAGGAGCTCGTAGTTGCCAGAACTTGTGATGCTCGCTACGCCGGATCCAGTGAACTTTTCAGTGCCTGTGAGATTTAGGTGGTCATCCGTCGCGTCGTTGGGAGTATCGTTATCGTCCATCTTGAGGTCTTCCGATAGGCTGCTCCCAAGAGCCTTGGTGATATCCCCTGTCTGGGCGGTGGTTGGGTCGTTGTTTCCAGTGGTACCGAAGAGGACGCCGGTGCGCTTGTCTCGACCAGTGTCCAAGATGCTGATCTTGATCAGGTCAGAGTTCTTGATGATGGCACGCGGCGCATCGCCCTGCCACTTCGGGTCAATCGCGTATGTCGCGTAGACGCTCGGCACTTTCGAGATCTTGTCGCGTGTGCCGACGTTGTAGGCACTGTCAGAGTCGTCCGAGTCCGGGTTGGTGGAGCCAGTGGTGCCGTCACCGAGGACGCCGTCACCATCGGTGTCGTCGACCACGCCGTCCTTACATGCGCCGACTGCGAACACGTCGGTGCTGGTGGTGTAGCAAGTTCCGACGTTCAGAACGTCAATCGTCCCGGTAGCCGCTTCTACCGTCTCAGTATCGCCGGCACGCACCGACAACACCGCTACGGCAAGGATCAGCACGGCCAGAGCCGTCAAGATTCTCGATGAAAGCTGCACAGCTGCAGTCCTCCTGTATCTATCTCTCTACCGGTTCGATACCCGACACTTCAACGCCAACTACTAAAGCGGCGCCGAAACGGTCTTGCCCGGATGTTTCCATAGCACTCTCAAGACGCGCAACGAACCACGCCCGCAGGCACGCCCTGAAAACTATATGATACCGAATATATGCCACCGCGCGCGCCCTGTCAATCATTTTCTCGCAAACACTTCCAAACATACCACCCCACCAAACTCACAAGCAACCACGCAACACACCCCAATTGCTACCGCGCACCACTGACGACGGCAACGACGGCGCCAACGCGTACGCCCCCTTCGCAAAGCGTAAGGGGGCGCGAACGAGCGAAGCGATGTGAGCGGGGGATGCCCCGCATGGAGTCCAACCGCTGCCAGCGCATCCCCCCTAGCCCCCCTTACGCTCCGCGAAGGGGGGAACTTGCCGCTTCCGCAACACCTGCCAGCGCATCCCCCGCTCGCTTCGCATCGCGCCCCCTTACGCTGAAGCGAAGGGGGCAGATTCCTCGCTCCCCTCGGAATGACATGACCGCCACAAGGGCGTGCCCCTACGATCGGTCGATGCAACGACGCGATGATTCCAAATCTTCGCAACATATTTGACACGAACACATGTGTTTGTGTTATCATTTACAACGTCGATGCGAACTGACATCGGAAAACACTGTCTAGCATAGGCGATGAAACAATGACCATCGAGGAAATCACGTTGCAACTAGAAGAGCGCGGCGTCGTTTGGCAGGCGACAACCTTCGCCGCCATCGCCGCCGTCTCGATACCGTTGTTATCGATATACTCGGACTCACAGTACTGGGCGATCGAGTACCACCGCGTCGCCGTCACCCAGATGCATTGGGCACTCGTGGCGCCAATCGTCGTCGCCGTCGAAGGAGTCAGAAAAATGTTCGAGACCAAAACCACCATCCGCCGCCGCGCCATCCGCAAAGCGATGGACGAAAGCAACGCCAAAGGGCGCGAAAAGGGACTAGAAGAAGGCCTTGTCGCAGGACGCGAGGAAGGCCTTGTCGTAGGACGCGAAGAAGGATTCATCAAGGGCCGTGAAGAAGGACAGACAGAATCCGCCGACCGCATCCGCGCCGAACTGCTCGAAAACGGCGTCGAACTCACGCCCGAAATCGAGAAGCGCATCTTCGGCAACAACGGCCACCGATCCTAACGGCATCACGAAGCCAAACGCACCCCGTAGGGGCACGCCCTTGTGGCTGCCCCGGTGCGGGGTGGGGTACGCCAGACCCACCACAATCATTGACGCACACCATGGATCCGCCGTCCGAGCGCCGTCGAAGGAGTCAGAAAAATGTTCGAGACCAAAACCACCATCCGCCGCCGCGCCATCCGCAAAGCGCTGGCCGAGAGCAGAGCCAAAGGGCGTGAAGCGGGACGCGAAGAAGGCCTTGTCTTAGGACGTGAGGAAGGCCTTGTCGTAGGACGCGAAGAAGGACGGCGAGAATTCGCCGAGCGCATCCGCGCCATGATGCTTGCCCACGGCATCGAGCTCTCCCCCGAAGACGAAAAAGAAATCTTCGGCAGCAACGGCCACCGATCCTAACGGCATCACCAAGCCAAACGCACAACGTAGGGGCACGCCCTTGTGGCTGCCCTGGTGCGGGGTGGGGTACGCCGAGCGCACCTCGATGATTGGCGTACCACCGCGATGCCTGATGCCCTTGTCATTCCGAGCGCAGCGAGGAATCTCGGGCGTGGTGCGCTGGGGCGAGGTTTGGCGATTAGGTGAGTCTGGCGTACCCCGCACCGGGGCAGCCACAAGGGCGTGCCCCTACGATGGTGCATGGTCAACACCCCATCGCATATAA
This sequence comes from Dehalococcoidia bacterium, assembly GCA_963662485.1. Classification (GTDB taxonomy): domain Bacteria; phylum Chloroflexota; class Dehalococcoidia; order Lucifugimonadales; family Lucifugimonadaceae; genus Bin127. The sequence continues at coordinate 2,269,659 of OY759581.1, forward strand.
TCCTTCACATCCCCGCCTGATGCGTGGAGGTTCCGCAATGACCACCGTTGACACAACCCGCACCTACGACGGCAACGGCGTCGCCGTGGCTTCGAACGGCGCGGACTACTTCGTCTTCCCCGAACCGGAGTACGACCAGCTCGACAAGATGACAAACTTCGATCAGATCACGGCTACCGGCAACGCCCTTCACCTCGCCATGCATCTCGGCAACCTCGACTCCACGCTCGTCGCCGGCGACCGATACGTGAGCCTCGGCGTAACGGGAGACATGAAAGGTCTGCGCTACCCCGACATGCTCGTCGCGTTCGACGTCTTTCCGGGCGCGTACAAGAGGCGAAACGCGTACGTCATATCCGAGCAGGGCAAGCCGCCCGACTTCGTCCTCGAGATCGCATCGGAATCGACGGGACATATCGACGCCGGCCCGAAGCGCGACGACTACGCCGCGCTTAGCATCCCCGAGTACTGGCGCTTCGACGAGACCGAGACCGGCGAGTTCCACGGCACGCGCCTCGCCGGCGATCGTCTCGTAGAAGGACGTTACGAACCCGTCGAAATCATCGAGACCGCGGACGGCGTCCTGCAAGGCTACAGCGAAGTCCTGAACCTCCACCTCCGCTGGGAACACGGCCGCCTCGCATGGCACGACCCCGAAACCGGCCAGCACATCCCAACCTTCGAAAGCGAACGCGAACGCGCCAACCGCGAATGGCAGTCCCGCGTCGAAGAATCCATCCGCGCCGACGAAGAACGTCAAGCGCGCCTGGAACAACAAGCCCGCGCCGACCGCGAACACCAAGCGCGCCTCGAAGAACGCGAACGCGCCGACCGTGAACAAGCCCGCGCCGACGCCCTCGAAGCCGAACTCCGCCACCTCCGCAGCGAGTGACCCACCACGTAGGGGCACGCCCTTGTGGCTGGCCCGGTGCGGGGTGGGGTACGCCGGGCGCACCTAATCGCCAAACATCGCCCAATACGCCGGAGATTCCTCGCTCCGCTCGGAATGACAGAGTACGCCAAACTACACCGTAGGGGCACGCCCTCGTGGCTGCCCCGGTGCGGGGTGGGTTTGGCGTATCGCCACGCAGGCCCACGTGAACGGGGGAAAGCGTACGCCCCCTTCGCAAAGCGTAAGGGGGCGCGAACGAGCGAAGCGATGTGAGCGGGGGATGCCCCGCATGGACTCCTACGGCTGGCAGGCAATCCGACGGACGCCGCCTCCGCAACAACTGCCAGAGCATCCCCCGCTCGCTTCGCATCGCGCCCCCTTACGCTGAAGCGAAGGGGGCAGATTCCTCGCTCCGCTCGGAATGACAGGGGGGGGCTCGGAATGACAGGGGGTGCTCGGAACGACATGCGGCGTGCGAACGCGTCGCCACGGTGATTTGGCGTGACGGTGGTACATCAATGATCGTGGTGCGTTTGGCGTACCCGGCACCGCACCGGGGCAGCCACGAGGGCGTGCCCCTACGATGGTGAATGTGCAGGGTTTCCCCCGCTGCGCGGGGGAAATGCCCGAAGGGCAAAGGGGGGGGGGCGCGCCCCGCGCAGGCACACAAATTAAAGGCGCCCCCGCGGTTTACGGGGGCGCCTTTCGTTTGGCTGGTGTGCCGTTTGGGTTCGGCTTCAGCGTGTTTGCCCTATGGGGCTATCCCTGGGGGCATGTTTTCGCCTGCGAAGTAGACCCAGATGCCTTGGCCGACTTTGATGGTGTCGTTCGGTTCGAGGGTGTCGAACCGGTTGCGGACCGAGTCCCAAGTGTAGGACTTGATCGCGTTCATGCCGAGGTAGTCCAAGGCGGTCACCGACGTGGTGCCAGTCTTCAGGACTTCACCCCAGTTGGCTTGCGTCTGGTCGCCGTCTTGGTCGATCACGCCGACGAAGTTCCAACCGGTAAGTGTCGGGATCGACACGAGGTCCGGAGGCACTACGCTGGAGTCGACACGGTCGATGCCACCGACGAGCTGCACTCGCTGCGTCGTGAAGCCTTGCGCGTGCACCCAGTAACCGTACTTCGCCGTTACCTTCGTCAGCGTCGCCATGTCGCCGTTCGTCGACCACTCGCCGCCCATCTTCGTCGCGATGCTCCACGGCTTCGACGGGTCTGCGGTGTCCCACGCTGCGACCATGTCAACGACCGGGTCGGTGAAGACGTTCTCGATCATCGGGTCAATCGGGTTGGCGGGGAACGATACCGCGTTCCAGCCAGCGATCAGCTTCAGGTTGAACGCTTTGCGCTCGGCAACCGTGAACTTGTAGGTGAACGTGTCTTCGTTGCCCGCGGCGTCAACGGCTTTCGTCGATACCGAGTGCTCAGCAACGCTCAATGACTCTGGCCAGTAGAGGAAGCGGTTGTCGCCAAGGACTTGCACTTCTTGAACCGTGCCATCGATCTTGAACTCGCTCACCGAGACGGTGCTCGCGTCGTCGTAGTTGAGCAACACGAACGGGCGCGCTTCGGTGGTCATGCCACCCGCGGCCGGCTTCGGCGTCGGGTCGTCAAGCATCGTGTCGAAGCGGAACTCGGAAGTGCCAGCACCCCAGTTGTAGGTGTCGGCCGGCAACGCCGTCGCACCGATCTTGCGGGAGCCTTTAGAGCCAGCGTACGACTGCGGGTCGCGGGCGTAGGCGAGGACGGTCAACTTGCCGTCCGGCAGGCTCTTCTCGTCCGTGAAGTCTACCCACTGGTATTCCCACTCGAGGCCAGGCTTCGTGTATGACTGCGTCTGCTGAATCTTGCGATCCTTCGCGTCTGCGGCCGGCTCGGTGCCACAGTCGAACGTGATCGAGTCGAAGTTCGCGCTCGCATTGCTGAGGGCGCCGCTTCGCTTCTTCTCAAGGTCTGCAACCTCGCCCGTCCGCTCGTCGTCCTTATCGGTCGTGTCCGTGTCCCAAAGCATGTTGGAACAGACAACGACGAGATACGGCGTCGCGTAGATCTCTTCGTCCGAGGAGATGGTCGCCACGATGGAGTTCTTGGTCAACATGCTCGGACCTTCTGAGCCTTCGCCGGTGCCAGAACCACCGCTCAAGGTAACCGTGATGATCGGCGAGATGCCGTCTTTGGCATCGAACGCAGTAACGTCGCCACCAGTCAGGCGGTTGCCTGCCGGGTCGGCTACCCACTCGCCTGTGGCTACGTCGATCAACGGCGTAGCGTCTGACGCCAGCTCTTCTGCCAGCTTCAGGTAAACGAGCTTGCCTTGCGGGTCAACGTCGGTGACCGTCGCGGCTTCGCCTTTAGCGGCATCACCGACCGGGTCGAGCGTCACACTGAACGTGCCGACATCGATGGAGTCGGGGTCAACGGCGCGGTCGAACGCTACGAGGATGCCAGAGCGGCTAGGCTGCGGCACATCGTCGTCGTTCTCGCCGTAGAAACCAGTGACGGTCTGCTCTTCGAAGATCGCCGGGTCCGTCTCGTCGAGGAAGAAGACGTGGCGTGCATACCAACCGAGAACGTTGTACTTCTCGGGCTTCTGCTTGTCCTTCTTCTCGCCCAAGTTGTTGATGAAGCGCGGGCCGTCAGGATCGCTGTCCGAGAAACCGATGTTTCCGGCGCGGTCGGCGACCACCGCTTGGAAGTCGAGCGTGTTGTTGTAGTCGTTCGTGCCCAAGAACGTGATCCGGAGCGAGTCGGCGAACGTGCCAGACTTCGCACCGTCCGTCAGCGGGTCTTCTTCGACCACCTTGCGGACCGTCCTTGTAACCGCATCATCGCCAGTGCCGGTCGTCGAAGTCTTGGCGAGCTCGAAGGCGGCGGCCTGCGGAATCACACCGAACTCGGGTTCGTTGGCTCGATTGGTGTCATCCGTCGTGCCATCGCCGGGGTGTCCAACGTAGTCGGAGTGCGACTCGACAACGTCGTCCGTGCCCGCGACAGTACCGTAATCACTGCCAGCGGTGTTGACTGCCAGCTTGAGCGCCGGGTCGCCAGCGATACCGTTCTCGTTGGTGTCGTCGGTGTGGTCTACCCACAGCCGGAACGAATCCTTGCGGATGCCAGAGTCGGCGTCCGTGAAGGAGCCGGCGAACTCTGGTGAAGTGTCCTGACCTTCAGACTTGTGAACCGGTGCGTCGATGACGACGTTCGGCGGCACGATGTCGATTTCGACCTTGTGCGTCTGCGTCTTGCCGTCGGTGTCCTTGTAGGTGATCGTCACCGGATCGTTGTCAACGCCGAGCACCGCGGCACCACCCATGGAGCCGACTTTGGTGTTCGTCGTCGACGCGTGCATCGTCTGGAGACCCCAGTTATTCTGGGTTCGGGGATCTTCCCCTGTGCCAGCGTCACCGTCGGCGTTGGTCAAGCGGAGGTAGCCCTCGTATCGACCGGAGAAGCGTGAAGTCTCTTTAAGAACCAAGTTCTGGTCGCGGTCGACACCGTCGGACGATGCCTTGACTACCAGTGCCTTCTCGTTGTTCGTCGCCGTCTCGTCGTCGGTGTATACCGGCTCGTAGACGCCGTCAAGGTCGGTCCACGGTGTCCCGGTGGTCGGTGCCTTGTAGGCGGCGTCGCCCTTCTTGGCGCCGCCAATCAGCGTCTCGAAATCGCTCGTCTGGTAGACGACGTACATCACAACAACGACTCCGTGTGTCGACACTCGGTTCTGGACGCTGAACCACGGTGCGACTTCCAGACTTTCGGCAGCAACCTCGCCCGCAACGCGTCCCGATCCGACATCCTCGTCAAGGTAAAGGTGGGTGGGATTTAGTTTCATAAACACAGCCGGGCACGAGATGGCCGTTGTGCCGTCGGTGTCGAGACAATCAGTCCTAGCGCCGTCCGAGTCGTAGGTACCGTAGATGCTGATCGGAGACTTGCCGGCCTCTTCGACTACGTACATCGGGTCGTAGTCTGCGGTGACACCGTTCTTTTGGATGGCGATGCCATCGATCACGGCTTCATTGTTGGAGCCGGTGGCGGTGACTGTGTACGCGTCAAGCGATGAGTCGTCGTCCCATCGGAAGTCATTGGCGCTAGCTGCGATGCCCGGGTAATCCTTCTGGATCGCGGGGAGATGGACATCGTAGTACGTTTTAGCGTTGTCATCCAGGTCATTGCTGTCGTTAGTGTTGGTTAAGCAAGTTGTCCGATCATCAACGTATGCGGTTTTGTCATCCGTTGTGTCGTCTGGGGTGTCGTTGTCGTGGGGGCCAGCAGTCGGCTTCGTAGCGTATAGGCACGCCTCGGTGTTTCCGACACCGAGCAGGACCGGGGTTCGCGTGTCGCGTCCGGGGTCGCTGACGCTGATCTTGATGAGGTTCGAGTTGTGGAGAATACCGCGCGGGTTGTCAGCGGCGGTCTTGGGGTCATGCGCATACGTCGCGTAGACGGTATCGACCTCCGTGATGGCGTCTCTGCCCGCTACCTTGTAGGAGTTGTCGGCGTCGTTGCCTGCGGTGTCATCGGTATCCGCATCAAGTTCACCGTCCTTACACGCGGCTTTGGTGAACACCCCATCGTCGGTGGTGTAGCAAGTTCCGACGTTCAGAACGTCAATCGTCCCGGTAGCCGCTTCTACCGTCTCAGTATCGCCGGCACGCACCGACAACACCGCCACGGCAAGGATCAGCACGGCCAGAGCCGTCAAGATTCTCGATGAAAGCTGCACAGCTGCAGTCCTCCTGTATCTATCTCTCTACCGGTTCGATACCCGACACTTCAGCACCGACTTTCTCAGCGGCGATGAAACGGTCTTGCCCGGATGTTTCCATAGCACTCTCAAGACGCGCAACGAACCACGCCCGCAGGCACGCCCTGAAAACTATATGATACCGAATATATGCCACCGCGCGCGCCCTGTCAATCATTTTCTCGCAAACACTTCCAAACATACCACCCCACCAAACTCACCCGCAACCACACAACACACCCCAATTGCTACCGCGCACCACCCAAGCGCCAGACGACGACGCCAACGCCAAACAACGCAGGGGCACGGTCATCACTCTGGGAACGCCATGGATTCGACGCCCAACATCACGGCGCACGGTTTCGGTGCGCCTGGCGTACCGACATGCACGTCGTCGCACCATCGTAGGGGCACGCCCTTGTGGCTGCCCCGGTGCGGGGCGGGGTACGCCAAGGGCACCTGAACGCCAGACCCCGCGCCATGGATCCGACCGCACTCACCAACACGCCAGACACCGCGCGCCGCGCCGGAGATTCCTCGCTCCGCTCGGAATGACATTCGACCCGGCGTACTGGTGGTACGCCAATGACCATGCCGCGCCCGGCGTACCCCACCCCGCACCGGGGCAGCCACAAGGGCGTGCCCCTACGATGGCGCATGGTCAACGCAATCCCATCGCATATAATCCTTCACATCCCCGCCGAACGCGTGGAGGTTCCGCAATGACCACCGTTGACACAACCCGCACCTACGACGGCAACGGCGTCGCCGTGGCTTCGAACGGCGCGGACTACTTCGTCTTCCCCGAACCGGAGTACGACCAGCTCGACCAGATGACGTTATACAAAGGCCTCCACCACCACGGTTCCGCATATCTCCTGAGGCACCACTTCGGCGACTCCCCCACGACGATCATCGACAGCGAGCATTACATCGCACCGGGTCACACGGGCGACTTGACAGGATTGAGATACCCCGACCTCCTGATCGCCTTCGACGCCGACCCCGAAGCGCTGAATCGCAGCAACGCCTACGTCATCTCCGAACAGGGCAAGCCGCCCGACTTCGTCCTCGAGATCGCGTCTCCTTCGACCGGAGACGTCGACGTCGGCCCCAAACGCGACGACTACGCCGCGCTGAGCATCCCCGAGTACTGGCGCTTCGACGAGACGGGCGAGTCCCACGGCACACGCCTCGCCGGCGACCGCTTGGTCGACGGACGCTACGAACCCATCGAAATCCTCGAAGTCGAAGACGGCATCCTGCAAGGCTACAGCCAAGTCCTCAACCTCCACCTCCGCTGGGAAGACGGCCGCCTCCGATGGCACGACCCCGAAACCGGCCAGCACATCCCCACCTTCGAAAGCGAACGCGAAGCCCGCATCGCAGAACGCGAACGCGCCAACCGCGAATGGCAGTCCCGCGTCGAAGAATCCATCCGCGCCGACGAAGAACGTCAGGCGCGCCTGGAAGAACGCGAACGCGCCGACCGTGAACACCAAGCGCGCCTAGAAGAACAAGCACGCGCCGACCGCGAACAAGCACGCGCCGACGCCCTCGAAGCCGAAATCCGCCACCTCCGAAGCGAGTGACCCGCCACCGTAGGGGCACGCCCTCGTGGCTGCCCCGCGGCGGGTTTGGCGTATCGCCACGCAGATCCCCGTGAACGGGGGAAAGCGTACGCCCCCTTCGCAAAGCGTAAGGGGGCGCGAACGAGCGAAGCGATGTGAGCGGGGGATGCCCCGCATGGACTCCAACCGCTGGCAGGCAATCCGACGAACGCCGCTTGTGCAACACCTGCCAGAGCATCCCCCGCTCGCTTCGCATCGCGCCCCCTTACGCTGAAGCGAAGGGGGCAGATTCCTCGCTCCGCTCGGAATGACAGAGTACGCCAAACAACACCGTAGGGGCACGCCCTTGTGGCTGCCCCGGTGCGGGGCGGGGTACGCCAGGCGCGCCTAATCGCCAGACATCGCGCCATGGATCCGACCGCACACACCGCGTGGTGAACCGACGCGCCGTCGAAGGAGTCAGAAAAATGTTCGAGACCAAAACCACCATCCGCCGCCGCGCCATCCGCAAAGCAATGGACGAAAGCAACGCCAAAGGACGCGAGGCAGGACGAGAAGAAGGTCGGCAGGAATCCGCCGAACGCATCCGCGCCATGATCCTGGCCCGCGGCATCGAGCTCTCCCCCGAAGACGAAAAAGAAATCTTCGGCAACAACGGCCACCGATCCTAGCGCACCACCGACATATCCCTTCCCCCTCAACGGGGGAAGGTCAGGATGGGGGTGACGCGCCAAGTCGCGCGTTGACGCAAGCGAAAATGTGTTGGTTTAATGGGCGCAGTGCCAGGCTGTGATGCTTTGGAAGCACCACACTCTTGGCACTCGGAAGTTCAACGACGCTCTCCGTCGGTTTCCTCGTTCTCGGTGTCGTGGTAGTGAAGACGTTCAGCCATGAAGTAGATCCCGTTTAGCTCGAAGCCGTCGGGCGAGAACAGGTCTTTGGTCTTGCTCTGGATGATTCGGTAATATCGGGCAATGGACGCGAGAAAAGGGTCCGAAGTGCGGGGAAAGCGTGGTGGTGGTACGCCAAAGATTGTGGTGGGCTCGGCGTACCCCACCCCGCACCGGGGCAGCCACGAGGGCGTGCCCCTACGTGGTGCGACGACGTGCATGTCGGTACGCCGGGCGCATCGAAACCGCGCGCCGTGATGTTGGACGCGGAATCCATGGCGTTCCCCGAGTGTTGACCGTACACCGTAGGGGCACGCCCTTGTGGCTGCCCCGGTGTGGGTGTGGGGTACGCCGGGCGCGCCTAATCGCCAAACATCGCGCACCACGCTAAGCGCATCACGATCATTAACATCCCGCCTTGATGCCTGATGCCCTTGTCATTCCGAGCGTAGCGAGGAATCTCGGGCGCGGTGCGCGGGCCGAGGTTTGGCGATTAGGTGAGTCCGGCGTACCCTGCCCCGCACCGGGGCAGCCACAAGGGCGTGCCCCTACGATGGTGCACAGGCCCCCTTTGCCCTTCGGGCATTTCCCCCATTAATGGGGGCAACCGGTACGCCCCCTTCGCGAAGCGTAAGGGGGCGCGAACGAGCGGAGCGATGTGAGCGGGGGATGCCCCGCATGGAGTCGAATGGCTGGCAGGCGATTTGACGGGCGGTGCTTGTGGAACGGCTGGCAGGGCATCCCCCCTAGCCCCCCTTACGCTTTGCGAAGGGGGGGGAACTTGCCTCTTGGCATTGCGCGGGGACGGGGGATTATTGTGCGAAGGGGAACTTGCGGGACGAAGGGGTAGTTGGCATTTGCCAGCATCCTGTCTTTCCACAGTGGTGGCAGTGCGCACGCCCCCTTCGCGGAGCGTAAGGGGGCGCGAACGAGCGGAGCGATGTGAGCGGGGGATGCACCGCTTGGAGTCGAAGGGTTGGCAGGCGATTTGACGGGCGGCGCTTGTGGAACGGCTGGCAGGGCATCCCCCCTAGCCCCCCTTACGCTATGCGAAGGGGGGAACTTGCCATTTGGCATTGCGCGCGCGAGGGACTTGCGGGACGAAAGGGGCGGTTGCAGAGGGAGATTCCTCGCTTCGCTCGGAATGACAGGGTGCCGCCACAGTGCAGGGTTTCCCCCGCTGCGCGGGGGAAATGCCCGAAGGGCAAAGGGGGCGCGCTCGGTGATGGCGCGCGGCACAAAAAAAGACGCCCCCACATGGTGGTGCGGGGGCGTCTTGCCTTTTGGCGTTGGTTGCCTTTTGGCGATTGCCTTTATGGGGCTATCGTGTTGTCGGGCGGGGGTGGGGCTTTGATCTCGGAGAAGAACACCCAGATGCCCTTGCCGATGATGATGTCCCCGTCGGGTGCCAGCGCACGGTAGCCGTTGTCGATGCCGTCCCACGTGTATGCCTGAACGTAGCCGGGCATGTAGGTCGCGGCCGTCATCGCCGTGCCTTCGCTGTCCTTAAGCACCTTGCCCCAGTGGTCTTCAGTCTGATCGCCGTCTTGGTCAACGACGCCGATGAAGTTCCAACCCGGAACGGTTGCGATGCCAATCGGGTTCGGCTTGCCGCCCGTCTCACGGTTGATCGGGCCTTCGAGCTGCACGCTCTGCTTCACGAACGCGGTCGAGTGCACCCAGTAACCGTAGCGAACTTCAACGTCGGTCAGCGGGAAGGCGTTAGCCTCGGTTCCCCAGACGCCGTCGGTGCGGGACGCCATGCCCCATGCGCCAGTGGCGTTCATCGGGTTCCAACCAACCACGCGGTCGACGGCCGGGTCGGTGAACACGGCATCGATTGCGGTGTCAACCGGGTTAGCCGGGAACGAGATGGCGTTCCAGCCTGCGGCCAGGTCGAGCACGAACGGGTCGCGTGCGGTGACGTTGAACTTGAAGGAGGTCTTGCCAGTCGGCTTGTTGTCCGCCGCGTCGCGGGCGTCGAACACAACCTCGTGCTCACCGTAAGCCAGTTCGTCCGGCCAGTACAGGAAGCGGTTGTCGCCGACGGTGCTGAGCGATCCGAGTTGATCCACGCCGTCTACCGTGAACTTGTTCGGCGTAACCGAAGTCGGCTCACCAGCAAAGTCGAGGTAGATGAACGGGCGAGGCTCTTTCACCTTCGAACCCGGATCCGGCTGCACGCTGCCGCCTGAACCGTCTGCGTTCAACGGGCTGTGGAACGTGTTGTCCAGCGTGAAGGTTGCCTTCACCGAACCGTAGTTCTCAGCCTTCGCGTCTGCGTCGGTCGACTTCTTGTTGTACTTGATGTAGTCGTTGCGGTCACGTGCCCACACCACTGCGACGAGCGAACCGTCGTTGAGGTGCCGCTTCATGTTGTCGGAAGAAGCGTTGCGCCACGCGTAGACCCAGTTGTTGCCCGGGCGTGAGAGCGAGAGCGAAGCACCGAAGTCTTCAGGCTCGGTCGCGGTGCCGCACATCAGACCCTTCTCAGGACCTTCAACGGCGGTAACACCGGTGCGGTTGTTCACGTAGTCTGCGAGCTTCTTGTTGTCCGTCGTTGCGTCGTTGTCGTGGTCCCAATTGATGTTGGAACAGACAACCGCGACCTTCGGCGAACCGGTCAGGTCCTCGTCGGACATGATGTCGAAGTTCATGTTCGCAGCCGTCAGCATCGACGGGCCTTCGCTACCAGAGCCAGTGCCAGAGCCTTCGCTCAACGTCAGCGTCAAGACCGGCAGGATACCGTCCTTGAGCTTGAACGCCGTCGCGTCCTTCTCTTTCCAGCTGAGGATGTTGCCGGCCATGTCTTCAACTTCGCGGCCTTCAGTGATGCTCAACTTCGGCATCGCGTCGGACGCGAGCTCTTCGCCGAGCGCTAGGAAGACTAGCTGCTTGTTAACCGATACATCGGCAATCTCAATACCGGAGCCATCGTCGTGCTGCAGCGTGAACGTGCCAGTGTCTATCAGGTCGCCGTTGACCGCGTTGTCGAACACGACCATGACCGATGAGCGGTCTCGAACGAGGTTCTTGTCCTTGTCGAGGCCGGAGAAACCGGTTACCGACTTGTTCTTCTCAAACGTCGGGTCGATCTCGTCGATCCAAACGACGTGGCTGGAGAAGACACCCAAGACGTTGTGCTTGGCAGGGCCGGCGTCACAGTCGGCTTTCTTGTCCGCTCCGAGGGCGTCGATGCGACGCGGACTCGCAGTGTCGCTGTCGGAGAAACCGATGTTGCCAGCGAGGTCGCGAACGATCGCTTGGAAGTCGACCGCGTTGTTGAAGCCCGCCCAGGTGGTCTGGTCCTCGTCTTCATCGAAGTCGATCTCGATCTCGTCGTTGAACTCACCGTCCAACGCGCCGTCAGCGAAGTCGTCCGCCTCGACGTGCTTGTCGTCCGGGTTCCAACCCGACGGGTCGTGCCTCGTCTTGTAGATGTCGAAGTAGGTTCGCGGCGCGGTGCGAGAGGTGTCGGTACCACGCGTTCCTGTGGTCAACACGCCGTACAAGACTGGCGAGGTGGCGTCGGCTCCGTACGTGTAGTCATTGTGGTTCGTGACCGGTGGCGTATAGTCTTTGCCGGCCGGTGGTTCACACGAGTTGGTGATGCCTGATCCGTACTTGAGGACCGGGTCGTCGTTGGCAGGGTCGTTCTTGTTGTCGACGTCGAGCTGGAACGAGTTCGCCGCAAGACCCGACTCGGAGTCGTTGAACGTTCCGATGAAGGAAGGCTTCTCGTCGTCGCTGCGTGCGCCGTTCAACGGCGAGTCGATGTCGATTGTCGGCGGGCTGTAGTCGATCTCGACGCTGAATGTGCGCGTCGTACCGCCGCTGTCCTTGTAGGTGATCGTCACCGGATCGCCAGAGCCTTCAACTCGAGCAACCGCAACTGACGGGTTCGCTTTCGAACCGGCATCGTTCATCGCGGCGCTAGCGTGGTTGTATGCGGCATTCGTCGGCATGCGGCCCCAGTTGTCCGCACCGCCCGCAAGCGCTTCATTACCATTCGGGTCGGTCAAGCGCAGGTAGCCCTGGAACACGCCCGTGAAGCGGCCGGTCTCGACTAGTGCCAACTGGCGCTTCGTGTCGCCGATGTCCGTGTCGGTTTCGGCGTACAGAACGAAGGTGTCTTTGTTCTTGATCTCGTCCGCGGTGCACTGCGCCTGGATGGCGACGCGAGCGTTGGTGCTCTGGTGCTGCGGGTTGACCGCGGCAGAAGCGCCACATCGAATGTCAGTCGTCACATCGTCTGTGGCGTCGTTCGGCGTGTCGTTATCGTCGGTCGTGGACGCGTCAGCACCCTGCAGGAACTCAACTTCGCTGGTCTGGTAGGAGATTACTTGGAGTTGGACAGCCCCATTGGTGGCCGTCGGAACATCAACGAGGATGGTCATCGCCGGAGGCGAGTCGGGACCGCCGGAAATCACGTCTTCGTCAATCGAGACGTGATCTTTGAGGTCCATGAAATCGCCGAGCGCGGTTCCGTTGTGAACACGCCCGAAGAACTTGATGACACCGCCATCGGCTTTGCTAGCAATCGCCTTGAATGGGTCAACGTCGGTGCCGGTGTCATGGGCAGTGTCGGCACCCTCGAATCGCAGTTCGTGCGAACCCGATGTGGTGAATGTGGTGTTGTCGCCGCCGGCAACGATGTCGAACTTAACCTCTTGCTCAAGCTCCGGCAGATTGGCTTCTTTGATTCCAGTGCTGTCGGAAACGACTTTCTTCGAACTGGCGACGGTCTCGTCGGCAGGCGCGGCGGTCGTAGTGTTGTCCTCTTGTCCGTCGTGAAGCGAGATGATGTTCGAGGTCGTGTCGGTTTGAACTGGGTCACCATCACCAGTGGTAGAGGTGTTTCCATCAGAGCCGCCAGGACCATCGTGGAAGTTGGTGTCCGCCGACACAACCAGAACGGGGTCTCTGCGGTCGCGTCCGGAGTCTTTGACGCTGATGCGGATGAGGTCGGAGTCTTCGAGGATAGCGCGTGGGCTCTGACCGCCATTCTTGGGGTCGAATGCGTAAGTCGCGTAGAGGTTGTCGACCTCGATGGCGGCTTTAATCGCTTTCTGCTGGAAGAACGCGTTCTTCTGCGTGCAGTGCGCCAAGCCAAGGACATCGGCATTGGTGGTGGTGCATGCGCCCACGTTCATGGCGTCGATCGTACCGGTAGCTGCGCTGACTTCGTCATTCGCACTCGTTGCGCCGGCTACGATTGCGACGGCGAATGCGAGCACTGCCAGTGCTGTCAAGATTCTCGCTGAAAGCTGCACGCTTCAGTCCTCCTGCTTACTTTCCCGGCACGATCGTGCACGGCGTGCATCGGCAACGGTGCCGATGAAGTGCCGTGACTCCCACTGTCCGGATCTGTGCGATGTTTGCATATTACTTGCAAGCGCGCCAACGCGCAACGCGCGCGGCGTGCCATGAAAAGTATATGATACCCAATTCATTCTGCGCGCGTAAACCCCGAATTATTCGTTTTGCCGAAAAATCCCACAACATCCCCCGAATTGTAGCCGCAAGCCCCGCGCCGACATTCCGAACACCCCCTGTCATTCCGAGCGCAGCCTGTCATTCCGAGCACCGCACCCTGTCATTCCGAGCGAAGCGAGGAATCTTCCCCCCTTCGCAAAGCGTAAGGGGGGTCAGGGGGGATGCCCTAGCAGCCGTCCCACAAGCGGCGTCCGTCAAATCACCCGCCATCTGCGACAACTACCAGGGCATCCCCCGCTCACATCGCTCCGCTCGTTCGCGCCCCCTTACGCTTTGCGAAGGGGGCGTACCCTCGCAACACCCCCTGTCATTCCGAGCCGCACACTGCCATTCCGAGCGGAGCACCCCCTGTCATTCCGAGCGAAGCGAGGAATCTTCCTTTGCGATCACCCCTTCGTTCCACAAGTTCCCCCCTTCGCAAAGCGTAAGGGGGGTCAGGGGGGATGCCCTAGCAGCCGTCCCACAAGCGGCGTCCGTCAAATCACCCGCCATCTGCGACAACTACCAGGGCATCCCCCGCTCACATCGCTCCGCTCGTTCGCGCCCCCTTACGCTTCGCGAAGGGGGCGTACCCTCGCGCACGTACGCGCATCATCATCTACACCTACACCCCCACTTGCCACCCGCGCACGATATACGATAATCTGACATCTAGGAGCAGCCCCCTGCCATGACCACGGCAACAAGAGAGCCCACACAAGACCCCCAGCTCGAGGAGATGGCGGAAAACCTCGCCATGCGGATCACCCGCGTCGACGCACGCCTCGAAGCCACCGCCACCAAAGCCGACCTTTCAGACCGTTTCGGCGAACTCAGCACCAGAATCGGCGAAGTCGAAACGCGCATGGAAGTCGGCTTCACCAAACAGCGAGCCTACACCGACCAGCGTTTCAACGAACTCCAGAAACAGATGGAAGTCGGCTTCAAGGATCAGCGAGCCTACACCGACCAGCGTTTCAATGAGTTGAAATCCAGCACAGATCAGCGTTTCGACGACCTCGAGAAACGAATGGAAGTCGGTTTCGCGGAGATAGACGGGCGCTTCAAGGAGCAGACGGCATACACCGATCAGCGCTTCAACGAGTTGAAATCCAGCACGGATCAGCGATTCGACGACCTCCAGAAACAGATGGAAGTCGGTTTCGCGGAGATAGACGGGCGCTTCAAGGAGCAGACGGCATACACCGATCAGCGTTTCAACGAGGTGAACACTCGCATCGACGGTCTGGAGAAACGAATGGAAGTGGGCTTCGCGGAGGTGGACGCAAAGATCGCGGAGAATATCCGGCGCCACACGATCTGGACCGTCGGGGCCATGGTCGCCGTCGGAACATTGATCGTTACAGTGTTGACGGTCTTCGGGTAGACGACTGGGTTTAATCGCGCCCGTCACCACCACCACGCCAAACCCACCACGTAGGGGCACGCCCTTGTGGCTGCCCCGGTGCGGGGTGGGGTACGCCAGACCCATCACGATCATCGACATCGCGCACCACGCCAAACACCCCTGCCATTCCAAGCACCCCTGCCATTCCGAGCAACCCCAGTCATTCCAAGCACCCCCTGCCATTCCGAGCCGCACCCCCTGTCATTCCGAGCGAAGCGAGGAATCTCCGTCATACCGCAAGAGATTCTTCACTCCGCTTCGCTCCGTTCAGAATGACAGGGTGTGCCGCGCCCGTTCAGAATGACAGGTTGCGTCCCCCGCGCCCTGACCATGCACCACGTAGGGGCACGCCCTTGTGGCTGCCCCGGTGCGGGGTGGGGTACGCCAGACGCACCACGATCATCGACGTCGCGCACCACGCCAAACACCCCTGTCATTCCAAGCAACCCCTGTCATTCCGAGCAGCCCCCTGTCATTCCGAGCGAAGCGAGGAATCTCCGTCATACCGCAAGAGATTCTTCACTACGCTTCGCTCCGTTCAGAATGACATGTTGCGCCGCGCCCGTTCAGAATGACAGGTTGCCTTCCCCGTGTGATGACAGTACACCGTAGGGGCACGCCCTTGTGGCTGCCCCGGTGCGGGGTGGGGTACGCCGGGCCCATCACGATCATCGACATCGCGCACCACGCCAAACACCCCTGTCATTCCGCGCAGCCCCCTGTCATTCCGAGCGGAGCGAGGAATCTTCCCCCCCTTCGCAAAGCGTAAGGGGGGCCAGGGGGGATGCCCTGCCAGCCGTTGGGCACACACCGTCCGTCAAATCGCCTGCCAGCCGCCCGACTCCAAGCGGGGCATCCCCCGCTCACATCGCTTCGCTCGTTCGCGCCCCCTTACGCTTCGCGAAGGGGGCGTACGATTGCCTCGCGTGCGCGCGTGGTATCTATACTCTGTCTCTATCCTCCCCTCCGTTCCGCAAGTTCCCCCCTTCGCGAAGCGTAAGGGGGGTCAGGGGGGATGCCCTAGCAGCCGTCCCACAAGCGGCGTCCGTCCCGCAATACCCCCTTTCCGCGAAATTGGGTTTTGAACGCGTCGTGGTGCATTGAATCGTTTTCTTTAACCTTCGTATATTCAGCAACATGAACGCCAATCGGCGCGTTTTGATGTATCCGAGCGCACCAGCGCACAAGACAAAAGAACGCTCCGTAGGCAAGGTTCTATCGACAAATACGGTGACCCACAAGACAGTGAGTGAGATCCGCATGAGAGAGAGAATGAGCATGAAATCGAAGATGCTGGGTGCCCTGGCACTCTTGACGCTTATCGGCGCGCTGTTCGCAATGCAGACCGCAGACACGAACTCGCACTCCGCTGATGCCGCCACCGGTAGCATCCAAGCATTGAACGTCGGAACGTGCTTGACCACCGATGCCACCAGCTTCGCGGGCGAGAATTGCGCGCACCTGAAGGGCGACGGCGCGAACAAAGTCAAATGGGAGGTCCGCGACAAGATCACTGAGGTCTCGACGCTCTACGCCACCTACGCGTTCGACCCCAAATCCGACGATGTCCCGCGCATCATCCTGCAAGACTCCGACCTGCTGAAGATCAGCATCAAAGACACCGATCGCGACAAGCGGACCGGCGTCCTGATTCGAGGAGCGACCAACGAAGCAACAATCACGGACGACGATTCGACGGGGTTGGGTTTCGTGATCCGAGAAGATCTAGACAAAGGCGTCAACCTAACTTACGAGACGCACGACCCGGATACGGCCGATCCCAACGACACCACTGATGACGACGTCATAAAGTTCAGTTCCGAAGATGTACTGGGCGACGGTATCGAGGTTTATCAAGGGACACCTGCCACTGCGTCAGTGATTAGTGCCAGCGGCAATGTGACGTTGAACTTCAAGCGCAATGGGTGTGACGGGGAACCGACTTCGGCAACCGACGACGACAACGACGGTGCAACGTGCGACACTACCGCAACAAGCCCAAGCACTGTCACGTTGAAAAACTGGTACTTCCATCCGGGAGACTTCGACGTCGACAAAGGAGCGATCGTCAAATTCTACGGATGTCTAGACGACGAAACCACCGATGATAACTGCACCGACAGTACTGACGGTCCCATTGAGCTTCTCGACGACCTCACGGTTGACGAAGACAAGTCAAACGGTAATGCTGCGGGCGATACCGCTCCTTGGTTGAATGTCAACGCGAGCGTGCCGAGCGGCAAGGAGATTGTCATACTGGCCATCTACTACCGCACGAGCGAACACGAAGATTTGGTCGGTGGGGAAACCTACCACTACTGCGACACCGGCACCGTCGAAAAGACGCAGCGGAATGACGTTTTGATCGCCAATGGCGTCGCGGGTAGCACCGCAATTACCGGCGAGTGGAAATGCGTCGTTCCTTACACTTCTGACGACACCAACCTGCCAACCGGCAAGAAGGTCGGCGACACGAAGACCCAGTCTGACGACGCCAAGATGCGCGACGGCGAGTTAGACGTCGTATTCACAAAGTCTGAAAAGGACGTCAACACCGCGCTCAAGGTCCGTGCGACCGCTGGCAACGGCGGCTCGGTGGCGAACCTCCACCTGCGCGAGATTGACCGCTTCTCCGGAACTTACCAAGGCTACGTCCGCTTGACCGACGGTAGCGCCCGCGGCAAAGACCCGACGGCAAGCCCGCCGGTGAACACGCCGCAAGACTGGGGACGCGACGCGAAGGATGCCTCGGGTCATGGATTCGATGGCAAGACTAGAAAAACTGAACAGGATGCGGTGCTCGCAGTGCCGCGCGGTCCGGTGACGATTGAGTACACGGACAGCAGCGGTTCGACGCGCACGTTCGACATCATGATCGACCAGCAGCCGCCTGAGTTCCAGATCGACAACCCGGTTAACGGCTCGTCGAGCGACGACCACACGCCAGAATTCACAGGTACCGTCCGTGACAACGGCTCCGGTATCGTCGAAGACTCGTTCCGACTTGTGATCGACAACACCGCTGAGAAAGACAAGAACGTCTACTTCGTCTTCGACGACCGCACGAGCAATTCGGGTGCCAGGCGTCCGTTTAGCTTGACCAACGCCGACGACGTGACGGCACCAAACGCGGGTATCAACCACCCGTCGAAGTACACCGGCAACAGCGCTGGAGCCGAAGACGATGTTCTCGGCGTCGCCACTGCCGAGGAGCTTTACGACCTCGACAAAGAGTCTTGCTCTGGTCAGTGGTTGTGCCACATCAAGTCTGAGCGGCACGACGACGGCGCAAGCAGCACGACGTTCGACGACTCGATCCGGTTGGACCTGCAAGAAGAAGCGGGCGTCAACTACGACACTGATGGCGAAGAGCATGTGATCGACTTCCAAGCGTTCGCGCTCGACCGCGCCGGCAACGTCGGTTTCTCCGACACCGACGAGTCGAAGCCGCGCTTCATGAACGATCTCGGCACGAAGAAAGCCAACCGCAAGAATCCGAACCTGTTCGGTTACTTCTCGGCGCACGTCATCACGCTCGACGAGAAAGACCCTGTCGCGCTTCTCGACCAGTCGGTTACCGGCTACTACGGTCTTGACGACGACAGCAAGATGATTCGCGACGCTTCGGGTATCGCGGTCGCCTTCGACGGCAAAATCGACCCGAATTCGGTCTCGACCAGCACGTTCAGTGTTGAGCTCGACGACGAGAGCATGGCCAAGGTCGCCAGCGTGTCGGCGGAAGGGAACTACGTCTTCCTGAAGCTGACGAGCGCGTTGGATTCGGACGCCACGCCGAAAGTCAGCATCGCGAGCGGCGAGAAAGTCGCCGACCTCGCCGGCAACGAGTCGACCTCTACCGAGTTCGACGCGTTCGACCTGAGGGACGGCATTGCGCCGACGCTGACGGTCACATTGAGCGGCGGCTCTGGCAAGGGCATCGGCAAAGAGGGCCCGGACAAGCTCACGCGGGATCAGATGACGATCCACGTGACTTCCAACGAGGCACTCTCCGGCCGACCGAAAATCGCCGTCGTCTGCAACAGCCTGATGTGGAAGCAGACGAGTGATCTGGACGACAAGGTGACGTCACACGACATCGACGACTTCATCGCCAACCGTAGCGGCGCAACTAGCGTACCTACTCCGGGCGAGACTCCTGACCAGACCGCGAAGAAGACCGGGACCGGCACTTACGGCTACACCTGCGGCTACGGTGCTGACAGCGATGACAACTACGACGTGGTTATCTCCTCTGGCACATTGCGACCGGCGCAGAGCTGGGACTACGTGTGGTCTCAGGACAGCACGATTGAAGACGGCACGTTGACCGTAGTGGCGTTCGCGCCCGACGGATCGGCTCCGTACAAAGACTCGGCTGGCGCATCGCTCAAGAACTGGGGTTCGACCTCAACTACGTTCTCGCTTGACCGTGAGCTGAAGTCACCGCTCGACACGGGCGGCGGACAGGTGCAGCCGCTCAAGGAGTCGAAAGAGACCAAGCCTTGGATCCTGCTCCACTTCGAAGAGGGCACGAGCGTAACGCTCGACTCGGTGACGGTTAAGAGTCCGGGCACCGACAAGAAGAACGTCACGTCCGGTTTCTCGGAGACTGAATCGAACAAGTTCATCTACTGGCCGGACACCCTCTCGCTCGGCAAGCACGAAGTCGAGGTTGACGCCTCCGACGCGGCGGGCAACGAGAAATCGTTCGAGTGGACGTTCGAGGCGAAGACGCGAGTCGACTTCAACATCGAGCTGTATGCCGGATGGAACGCGATCTCGGTGCCGGCGGACCCGGTATCGACGGCGATCGCATCGGTCTTCAAGAACCCGTCGATCACCTCGGTAGTCGGCTGGAGCGTCGACGGCGAAAACAGCGGCTGGCGCATCGCAGTGCGACGCGACGGCGTCTGGGAATCGAACGCGTCGATGCCTCTGAACGAGATCAAGGCGAAGTACGGCTACTGGGTGCAGTCAACCAGCTTCATCACGCAGCCGGTCGCTCTGACGACCAACCAGCGCGGCGTCGGTGGACCTCGCACCCCGCTGTCCATCGAGACGACTGGCGGCTGGAACTTCGTCGGCGTGATCGACCAGGACGGCGACCAGACTGAAGGCAACGCGTTCGGCAACAACCTGCTGAGCGGCGAAGTGCCGGTCATTGCGAGCGACTACCTCGGCAAGGACTACAAGCGGGCGTACACGTGGAACGCGACGCTGAACCAGTTCGAGGAACTGCGCCCCGACGAGACGATGACCATCGGCGACGGCGTCTGGGTCTTCTACGAAGGCGGCATCGCCCCCTAACGCAGCAGCACCCACCGGCGCCCACCACGCCAAGACCTCCCGCAAGACGCCCCCGGCACACCACCGGGGGCGTCAGCGTTTGTTGGCAATGGGGCCCCTCCGCGAACGGAGCCGAACCGCACGCCCCCTTCGCAAAGCGTAAGGGGGCGCGAACGAGCGAAGCGATGTGAGCGGGGGATGCCCCGCTTGGAGTCTGACGACTGGCAGCACATCCCCCCTAGCCCCCCTTACGCTATGCGAAGGGGGGAACTTGACGCTTGTCAAACACCTAGCAGAGCATCCCCCCTAGCCCCCCTTACGCTCCGCGAAGGGGGGAACTTGCCATTTCCGCAACACCTACCAACGCATCCCCCGTTCGCTTCGCATCGCGCCCCCTTGCGCTGAAGCGAAGGGGGCAGATTCCTCGCTCCGCTCGGAATGACAGAGTACGCCACAGCGCAGGGTTTCCCCCGTTCACGGGGGAAATGCCCGAAGGGCAAAGGGGGCGCGCCCGCGAGTGGAGCCAAAGCGTACGCCCCCTTCGCTTCAGCGTAAGGGGGCGCGAACGAGCGAAGCGATGTGAGCGGGGGATGCGCTGGCAGGCGTTGTGGAGGAAGGCGCCTCACTCGTTTCGAAGGTGGCGGAGTTCGGCTTCGAGGGCGTCGGCGCGTGCTTGTTGTTCCAGGCGCGCTTGACGTTCTTCGTCGGCGCGGATGGATTCTTCGACGCGGGACTGCCATTCGCGTTCGGCGCGGGCGCGTTCGGCGATGCGGGCTTCGCGTTCGCTTTCGAAGGTTGGGATGTGCTGTCCGGTCGCGGGATCGTGCCATCGGAGACGGCCGTGCTCCCAGCGGAGGTGCAGGTTCAGGACTTCGCTGTAGCCCTGCAGGATCCCGTCTTCGATTTCAAGGATTTCTACGGGTTCGTAGCGTCCGTCGACCAAGCGATCGCCGGCGATTCTGGCGCCGTGGTACTCGCCGGTCGCGTCGAAGCGCCAGTACTCGGGGATGCCGAGCGCGGCGTAGTCGTCGCGTTTGGGTCCGACGTCGATCTTACCGGTCGAACGGGAAGCGATCTCGATGACGAAGTCCGGCGGCTTGCCCTGTTCCGATACGACGTAGGCGTTGCTGCGTTTGAGCGCCGCGGGATAGACGTCGAAGGCGATCAGCAGGTCGGGATAGCGCAATCCGGTCAAGTCGCCGGTGAAATCGGGCGCGATGTAGTGGTCGCTGTCGATGATCGTCGTGGGGGAGTCGCCGAAATGGAGCCTCAGGAGGTACGCGTATCCGTAGTAGTGGATTTCTTCATATGTCGTCATCTTGTCGAACTGGTCGTACTCCGGGTCGGGGAAGACGAAGCGGCCCGCGCCGTTAGAAGCCAAGGCGACGCCGTTGCCGTCGGATTTGCGGGTTGTCGTGTCAACGGTGGTCATCGCGGAACCTCCACGCATCAGGCGGGGATGGGATGGATTATATGCGAACGGCGCATGCCCCCTTCGCAAAGCGTAAGGGGGCGCGAACGAGCGGAGCGATGTGAGCGGGGGATGCCCCGCATGGACTCGACAGAGTTGATGGTGAAGGCGGGGCGCCTAGACCCGATCGTCTACCCCATCACCGCCATTGCGGTTAGGACCAGAGTTCCGAAGGCAAACATCGATCCGACGGTCCAAACAATCTGCCGCCGGCTAGCATCCGCGATCTTTGCGTCCACCTCCGCGAAGCGGCGGTCCATTTCACCGCTTTGCTCCGAGAACCGCCGGTCCATTTCACCGCTTTGCTCCACGAAACGCCGGTCCATCTCACCGCTGTGCTCCGCGAAACGCCGGTCTATTTCCGAGAACCGCCGATCCATCTCACCGCTTTGCTCCGAGAACCGCCGGTCCATTTCACCGCTTTGCTCCGCGAAACGCCGGTCCATCTCACCGCTTTGCTCCGCGAAACGCCGAACCATCTCGCCCCTTAGCTCCGCGAAACCGACTTCCATTCGTTTCTCCACGCCGTTGATTCGAGAATTTAGCTCGCCGCAACGGTCTGCAAGGTCTGCCTTTGTTGCCATCGATTCCGCCATCGCGTCGAGTCGAGCGTCGATGCGGGTGATCCGAATGGCGAGGTCTTCCGCCACTTCCTCTAGCTGGGGGTCTTGCGTGGATTCTCTGGTCGCCGTCGTCATACCGAGGTCAACTCCTAGATGTCAGATTACCTTATATCGTCCGTGCTTAGCAAGCTATGCTGTCACACAACACTTGTTATATCATAATTATGTAGCGAAATGTCGCGTTTTGGCAGAATATCGAACCAAATTGCGGCACGAAGTGAGACGATCTTTTGTCCTATCGGATATTTCCCCCTACGAGTGAGGGAAACAGCACGCCCCCTTCGCAGAGCGTAAGGGGGCGCGAACGAGCGAAGCGATGTGAGCGGGGGATGCCCCGCATGGACTCCAACGGCTGCCAGAGCATCCCCCCTAGCCCCCCTTACGCTTTGCGAATGGGGGAACTTGCTGCTTGTCCAACACCTGCCAGAGCATCCCCCGCTCGCTTCGCATCGCGCCCCCTTACGCTGAAGCGAAGGGGGCAGATTCCTCGCTCCGCTCGGAATGACAGGGTGTTTCACTCAGAGTGGCGGGGTTCGGTGCTCTGCCCAGGCCCCCTTTGTCCTATCGGACATTTCCCCCATGAATGGGGGCAACCAATGGCCCACTTACGGCGCGATGCCGGTGCCGTTGCTGTAGTAGACCCAGATGCCGGTGCCTATGGTGATGGTGTCGGTGGGGCGCAGGAGGGCGAAGCGGTTGAAGGTGGCGTCCCAGGTGTAGGCGCGGGTGAAGTCGGCGCCGAGGTAGTTTTCGGCGGTCACGGGGTTGTCTCGGCTGTCGAGCAGCGTGTCGCCGAAGTGATTCTCCGTCTGGTCGCCGTCGACATCGATCACGCCGACGAAATTCCAGCCGGGCTCGGTCGGAATCGAGACGAGGCTCGGCAATCGTCCATCGCCACGGTAGACGGGGCCGACTAGCGCGACGCGTTGGGATGCAAAGGTGGATGCTTTGACCCAGTAGCCGTATCGGGCGCGGACGGATGTGAGCGGTGCGAACTGATCGCTCGATTCCCATACGCCGTTGCGGCGCACGGCGACGCGCCAGCCGTCGGTGTCCCAGCCGATGACGGATTGCACCGCCGGATCGGTGAAGACGGCGTGCAAACCGCTGTCGATCGGGTCGGCGGGCAACGATATCGCGTTCCAACCGGTGACGAGGTTGATGACGAAATCGCCACGCAGCACCGATTCGAACTCGAAGTCGAACTCTACACTGTTGCCGGCGGCGTCGGTCGCTATCACTTCGACCTCGTGGATACCTTTAGCCATGCTCGGCGGCCAGTAGACGTAGCGGTTCGGGTCGCTCATTTCGAACTCGTCGCCGATTTCGACGCCGTCCAACTTCGCAGAGTCGATGGTTACGGCGGTGCTCTCCGAGAACTCAATCAGAATGAACGGGCGAGTCTCGCTCACCTTTGCATCGTCGCGCGGGTAGACCGTGCCGCCGCGAGATTTGAGCGGCGATGCCAGATCAGTGTCGAGCGTGAAACTCGCCGAGCCGGCGCCCCAGCTTTGCACATACTGACCATCGATGACGTGGCGGGAGAGGTCGCGTGCGTAGACGATGACGCGCAACTGCCCATCGTGGAGCATCGTGCTGCCGCTCCGGGTGTTGATCCAGTCCGTCTGCCAGTTATCGCCCGGCCGCGAGTTTGCGCGGAACTCCGACAGCTCGAACTCGTCATCATCGCCATCGCCGTTGTCGTCGTAGCCGCAGGTGTAGGTCGTGGTGCTGGGTTCCGACGGCTTGCCGTTAAACGCGCCGATGCGGTTCGCGATGAAGTCGTCAATGTCGTACTCGACCGTGCGGCTTCCGACCTTGCGTTCCCAACTCAGCGATTCGCACACCACGAGAACAGAAGGTTGCCCTTGCAGGTCTTCATCAGATGCGATGTGGATGTTGATGATGCGGTTTGTCAGTCGGCTCGGACCTTCAGCGCCATCGCCGGTGCCGGAACCGCCGCTGAGCGTAACTTGGAGATTAGGCGAGATGCCGTCGTTGGTCCTGAAGCGTTGCAACTCTCTGCCGCTGGTGATGTTCCCCGCCCGGTCACGCACGCTCTGCCCCGCGGCGATGCCGACGAACGGCGTCGCGTCCGACGCGAGGTCTTCGCTCAACTTCAGGAAGACGTACTGCTTGTTGACCGTGACGTCAACGATCACGCCTTCCGTGCCGTCGTCCAATTCGACGAAGAACGTATCGAGAGATACCGAGGAAGGTGCGATGGGGCCGTCGAAAACGAGCATCAAGCCGCGCCGATCCGGTATCGGCTTCGAGTCAGTGTCCAATCCGTAGTAGCCGGTAGCCGAGCGCGTCGTCGAAATCTCCGGGTCCTTTTCGTCCACGCCGACGATGTGCGCCGAGTAGTAGCCCAGCACGTTCGGACGGATGCGATCGCTCGGGTCTTCAGTTCCGAGATCGTTGATGAAATACGGATTGCTGGGATCGGAGTCGGAGAAACCGATGTTTCCAGCGAGGTCAACGGCGAAGGCTTGGAAATCGACGCCGAACTCGCGATCATCGCTCTCCAGACGCAACCTGAGCGAGTCGTCGAAACGTCCGGTAACTGCGCCGTCGTCGTGATCGTCGGCTCGGATATGGCAGATGCCGCCAGTGCCGCACCGCTCATCGCCCAAGCGGTAGAGACGCTGCGGATCGACGATCGCAAACGGATCGTTGCCACTGGCGCTGAATCCCGTGTAGTCTCCAGGGCGATCGACGCTCCCGTTCTTGCCCAAACCGCGCACCCGGTTCGCGTTCGGCGCGATGCCGTCCAACGCGTAATCGGAGTTGCGCGTGCTGTCCGCGTCGTTGTCCACCACCAAGCGGAAGGAATCGTAAGCCAAGCCGGAGTCGTAGTCCTCGAACGACCCGATGAAGTCGGGCGAGTAGTCGTCGCTCGCGGTGCCGTGTTGCGGTTCGTCGATGTCGATGCGCGGAGGATCGTAATCGATCATGATGGGCAACGATCGGTTCCTACCGTCGGAGTCCTCGTACTCGATGTAAATCGGCCCGTCAACGACGCCGAGAACCGCCGCTTTCGATACGCTGCTGCCCGAACCATCGCGGATCTGCCGGCCCCAGTCCCTGACGGTGTCTGTATCGCCGATCCGCCCATCGCCGTTCGGATCAGTCAGCCGCAGGTAGCCCTCGTATCGACCGGTAAAGAGCCCCGTCTCCGTCAGGTAAAGGTTGACCTCGGAAATGTCGCCGCGCGATGTCGCCCGCACCAATAGCGGGGCGTTGCCGCGGGTTTCGCCGTCGGTGTACTCGACATCGGTGCTGGTGTTGCGTTCTGATGCGCTCACGCCGTCGCACATCCGAGAACGGTCGGGGCGTTCCGCCGCATCGGAGCAGTAGTAGTAACGAGTGCCACCGATCATGTTCTCCTGATCGCTCGTTTCGTAGTAGATCGCGTAAATGAGGACGTCTTTCTCCGACGGCACACTGGCGTTGACGGCGAGCCACGGCGCGACGTTCGGCGAGTTGCTACCCGAAGTACGGTCCTCGTCAACCTCGAGGTATGAGGTAATGTCATTCAATCGATCATCGCCGCTACCGCTCAGGACACACTCCTCAAGTCCAGTCGCGACGATACACCCGAAAAAGCGGATGTTGCCATCAACGTCCATCGGCTTGTAGGAAGTCGCACCGGTGAAGTTGATGGTGTGGCTGCCAGAGTTTTCGATCTTTGCAACCGAGCCAGACGAGTTGCGGACCGTCACGCGGGCATTAGTCTCGAAATCCAGCACCGCATCGCTCGCGATCAGACCACTAGACGCGAGTTTGGACTTGATGTCGTCGCGTTCCTCGGTCGTAGGGGTGAGACCATCGCCGGCAACCAGCACGCTGTCGCGACGGTCGCGGCCCGGATCGTAGATGCTGATTTTCAACAGATCCGAGTCTTGGAGAATGGCGCGAGGCGGGACCCATGCCGTCTTTGGGTCGAACGCGTAAGTTGCGTAGAGCGTCGAAACCTGCTTGACCTCGTCTCGGATTTCCCAACGCTCCGAGCGGTCGTATAGTTCGCATTCCACGTCTTCAAACACATCATCGTTCGTCGCGAGACACGTACCCACGTTAAGAGCGTCGATCACGCCCGTAGCCGCGTGCACCTCCGACGCGTCATCGTCGATGAATTGCGTCGCGAACACCGCTAACACCATCGCCGAAACGGCTAGCGTCAACGCGGTGCGCGTCTTGATTTTCGTAATCAGCATCGCGAAAGCGTAACAGGTCGAAACCACGTCCCTATCGCGGGCGGTACTTATACAGACGACGGAATCGCCCTAGAAGTTCCACGATCGGCGCGATTTTTTCACATCACCCCTCATCCTAACCTTCCGCCGTCAGACCATGTCATTCCGAGCGCAACGAGGAATCTTCCCCCCTTCGCGAAGCGTAAGGGGGGCTAGGGGGGATGCCCTGGCAGGTGTTGCGCAAGCGGCGTCCGTCGGCTTGGCTGCCTGGGCATCCCCCGCTCACATCGCTTCGCTCGTTCGCGCCCCCTTACGCTTTGCGAAGGGGGCGTACTGTTTCCGTTCGCTCTATGTGAAGGGCGAGGGTGATACGCGCTCTACTTCTCGGTGATGCTGCGGAGGAATGAGGAGTTGTCTTTGGAGCGGGCTAGGCGTTCGATGACGCGCTCGGTGCCTTCGGTGGGATTGCCGTTCGCCGACTGTTGACCCCAAAGGGCGAGCATCCGTCGCAACAGCCAAACCTGTCGGAGTGTGTCCGGGCTTTGCAGCAACTCTTCGTGCCGCGTGCCGCTCCGATCCATCGCAACCGCCGGGTAGATGCGCCGTTCCGCCATCGCGCGGTCGAGGTGCAACTCCATGTTGCCGGTGCCCTTGAATTCCTCGTAAATGAGATCGTCCAATCGGCTACCGGTGTCGATCAGTGCCGTCGCAACGATAGTCAGGCTTCCGCCTTCTTCGCAATTGCGCGCCGCGCCGAAGAACTGCTTGGGCGGATAGAGCGCCAACGGGTCCATACCGCCGGACAATGTCTTGCCGCTACTCGGAAGCTTGACGTTGAAGGCGCGCGCCAGACGCGTCAGGCTGTCCAGCACCAGAAGCACGTCCTCGCCCGATTCCACCAATCGCTTTGCACGGTAGAGCGCGCGGTCCGATGTCTCGCACTGGTGCTCGACCTGCTCGTCGAAGGTCGAAGAGTAGACCTCGCCCTTGATCGAGCGGCGCATGTCGGTAACCTCTTCCGGGCGTTCACCGATGAGAGCGACGATGATGTGCACCGCCGGATAGTTTTCCGCGACGGCGTGGGCGATGTCTTTGAGGATCACCGTCTTGCCCGCTTTCGGCGGCGCGACGATTAGAGCGCGTTGCCCCTTGCCGATCGGCGCGATGATGTCGATGATCCGCGTGTTCATCCGCTTCGGCGTCGTTTCCAGCGTGAACTGCCGGTCGGGATAGACCGACGTAAGATGTTCGAACCGCGGACGACGTTGGGCAAATTCCGCGTCGCGACCGTTGATGAGCTCCGGCCAGAGCAGCGGGTTGTTGCCGCGCCCTCGCGTTCGCTCGCCCTGCGACCGCACCGGGCCCGCCACGAAGTCGCCTTGACGAAGTCCGTTCTTGCGAATCAAGCCGTTCGGAACGTAGATGTCGTCATCGCTACCGTTGCCACCCGGCGGACGCAGGAAACCGTATCCCTTGTCGTGGATGTCGAGGATTCCAGCGCCGATCGCGATGCCGGTCTTCTCCGATCGGTCAAGTAGCACCTGCAACGCCAACTCGGTGCGACGTTCAGGGATGAAGTCAAGGCGGATGCGCCTCGCCTCGGACATCAAAGCCGCGTTAGTCAGGCTTCCCAAGTTCCCCAGCGCATCGGGCGATAAACGCTCTGATTGATGGCCGCTAGGGCGGGAAATCGAGACTGGACGTCGCTGTCCATTCTGGTCAATAGGAACCGCCGCGTTAATGGGCGTACGTGTCATGAAGCACCTTCGCTCTGAGGGTCAGCGAATTACTGAAGTGAAGTATCGCTACTCTGCGATTTATCTCCGAGTGGAGCGGTGGGCAGCCCGTCAATCACCCCGTTACGACAACTCATCACCACAACGGCACACGGCTACCCGCGTCTGCGACAAAGTTTATATAAATCACCGATTACGAGTCAAATCAACGCTCTCATCCGGTTGATGCACTGGACGCGGCAAACATCCGCGTCTGGCTGCCCTCCGGACGGTGCCGCCGCGCCTCACGGACGAATCGGTCGAACAGCGGATGCGGTAGATCGGGGCGTGAACGGAATTCGGGATGGAACTGGCTACCCACCATGAAGGGATGGTCCGCGATCTCGGCGATCTCCACCAACGACAGCGACGGGTTGATCCCGCTGCTCGACAAACCGAGGCTCTCCAATCGAGCGCGATACGCGTTGTTGTACTCGTATCGGTGGCGATGACGCTCTTCGATCATCAACTCGTGATCTTCCGCCTCGTCGCCTATACCCAGAGCCGAGTACGCCTCGTAAGCACGAGTGCCCGGGATTACCGCGCATTCGTAAGCGCCCAAACGCATCGTGCCGCCGAACTCGGTAACATGCTTCTGCTCTTCCATCAACGCGATCACCGGCTCCGACGCGTCGGGATCGAACTCGGTCGATTCGGCATCTTCGATACCGGCGACGTTTCTCGCGAACTCGATAATCATCATCTGCAACCCGAGGCACAGACCGAGGTAAGGCACGCGCCGTTCGCGTGCGAACTGTGCCGCTCGGATCATTCCCTCGGTGCCACGTCGGTCGAAACCGCCGGGCACTACTATGCCGTGCGATTTCGACAGGTATTTCTCCGGCTTTTCCGACTCAAGCAGTTCCGACGGCGTCCACTCGATATTGATGCGTATACCTTGGTTCAATTCGGCGTGTCGCAAGGCTTCAACGACGGAAAGATAGGAATCGTGCAGGCTGGTGTATTTCCCCACAATCGAGATCGTCACATCCTCGGACTCATCGTGTTCGTGATCGGTCAGACCGTTGTTTCCGGGCTCCGCGTCTTCCACCGCGGCGGCGCGCCAAACCGGCGGGACGTCCGGCTCGCGCCGTTCAAAGCCGAGCCGATCCATGATGACTTCCGCGAGGCCCTGCTCTTCCAACCAGGCCGGCACCGCGTAAACGTTCCCCAAAGTCGGAAGGTACATAATCGCGTCGCTCTGCACACCGCAGTGAAGACTTATCTTGCTTTTCAGGCTCGTGGTTTCATCGTCCGATTCGGTGGGTTCGTTCAAGCGGCACATGATGGCATCTGGTTGAATCCCCATCGCACGCAACGCTCTCACGCTGTGTTGTGTCGGTTTCGTCTTGAGCTCATTCGTAGGTTGCAACCTCGGAACAAAGGTTAGGTGGATCGAAAACGAGTTTCCGCTACCTTCCATATCCCGCATCCATCTGACCGCTTCGATAAATGCCTCCGCTTCCATATCGCCGACGGTTCCACCAACCTCTACGATGACGATATCGGCGTCCTCTTGCTCGCCGAGTTTCCGAATGCGCCGCGCCACTGCGCTCACCAGATGCGGTACGACCTGCACCGTCTCACCAAGAAACTCCGAACCCACGCGCTCCTTGTCCAACAGCTCGTTATAGATTTGACCCGCCGTGACGTTCGACAAAATCGTGAAGTCTTGGTTCAGGAATCGCTCGTAGTGTCCCAAGTCGAGATCGGTCTCGCTACCATCGACCGTGACGAAGACCTCGCCGTGTTCGAGCGGCGACATCGTGCCCGGATCGACGTTCAGGTAGGGGTCGAGTTTGAGGATCGTGACCCTGAGCCCGCGGTTCTTCAACATCCGCCCAATCGATGCGCAGGCGATGCCCTTACCAAGAGAGCTAGTCACGCCGCCCGTGACGAAGATGTATCGACGGCGTTTACTCAACGTGAATTACGGACGATAGACATGGGGACCGGCACTCGGAAAAGTGTACGCCATTTATCGACGGTTAGGTACGCCACCGAAACGGAAAATCACCGGTCTCGCCAAATGTAGAATCGCAGGTTGCGAACCCTATCTTTTGCGTCGAGCCATGAGCGAAGAAATCCTTTCCGAAGACGATGTCAAGCACATCGCGCGCCTTGCCGCGCTACGCATCAGCGACGACGAGGTCCAGACGATGCGGCGGCAACTGTCCGACATCCTCGCCCATTTCCAGACGCTCGCGGAACTCGACACTGAAGGCGTACCGCCGACTGGACACACAACGGACGCGCACTCGGTGATGCGGGATGATGAAGACATGCCCGCCTTGAACCGCGAACAGACGCTAGCCAACGCGCCGTTCGTCGATGGCGCGTTCGTCCGCGTCAGGCCTGTGATCGACTGATGCGCGCCGCTGTCAAGCCGATTTTCCTGAGATTCCGATCCGCAAGATGACCGACACGCTTAAATCCACATACATGTCGGCAAGAGAGTTGCGCGCGGCATACGAAAATGGCGAGACTTCCGTTCGAGAGGTCGTCGCCGCGCACGTTGGACGCATTCGCGACGTTGACGGAGAGATTAACGCTTACCTGAGCGTGCTTGATGAAGAGGATCTATTCGTGCAATCCGACGCCGCGGACGCACACATGCGCGATGGTAATGCTTCCCCCGTCACCGGCGTCCCGTTTCTGATCAAAGACAACATATCGACGACCGGCGTGCGCACCACGGCGGGTTCGCGGATTTTGGACGGTTACACGCCGCCGTTTGACGCGACCGTCGTTTCACGGCTCAAAACTGCGGGCGCGATCGTGCTTGGGAAAGGCAATCTCGACGAGTTCGCGATGGGTTCGTCGAACGAAAACTCTGCGTTCGGGCCGGTGATCAATCCTTGGGGTGATAATCGCGTGCCCGGTGGTTCCAGCGGGGGTGCCGCGGCCGCCGTCGCCGCGGGTGAAGCGGTTGTCGCGCTTGGCTCTGATACCGGCGGCAGCATACGCCAACCAGCGTCGCTATGCGGTGTTGTCGGTTTCAAACCCACCTACGGCACGGTTAGCCGGTTCGGACTGATCGCTTTCGGATCGTCTTTGGATCAAATCGGGCCGATCGCTCGGACCGTAGCCGACTGCGCCGACACCGCAAATGTGATCTCTGGACGCGATCCGCTCGATTCGACATCTCTGGATTTCGACTTTGATTTCGCCGAGCGCCTGGACCGCGACATCACGGGCATGAAGATCGGCGTGCCGCGCGAGTACATCGTTGACGGCATCGAACCCGGCGTCAGGGCTGCTTTCGAAGCCTCGTTGGAAGTTTTGCATGGACTCGGAGCACACATCGAAGAGACGAGTCTGCCGTTGACCGACCACGCGCTCGCCGTCTACTACATCATTGCGCCGTCGGAAGCGTCCGCCAACCTTTCCCGATTCGATGGCGTCAAGTATGGAATGTCGATTGACGGAGAACCGAACGCTCGAGAATCGATCGAAGCGACGCGTGGCGAAGGTTTCGGCGCCGAAGTGAAACGCCGGATACTGATCGGGACGTATGCACTTTCAGCAGGTTACTACGATGCCTACTACAAGAAAGCGCAGCAAGTGAGGACGCTAATCCGCCGAGAGTTCCAAGACGCGTTTGAAACGTTCGACGCGATCGCGACGCCGACATCGCCGACTGTCGCGTTCGAACTCGGCGCGAAGACGCAGGACCCGTTCCAGATGTATCTCAGCGACGTCTGCACGATCCCGATCAACATCGCGGGATTGCCGGGCATTTCGGTGCCCTGCGGACTCTCCGACGGTCTTCCCGTCGGTTTGCAGATCCTCGCGCCGCAACTCGGCGACCGGACCGCTCTTCAAATCGCCCACGCTTACGAACAAACAGCAGATTGGCAACTCAGACCACCATCACTATGAACCGAACAACGATCCTAAGACTCATCCCCATTCAATTCGCCGCCACAATCGCGCTCGCACTGTTGGTTACGGTGTTTGCCTGTAGCTCAGATTCCTCGGAAGAAACGACGACGCAGAACGTCGATCCCGATACAGGTACCGAATCTCTGGAGTGCCCGGCGCTGGAACCTTTCCCGGGTGACGCACCACTAGGACCACCGCCAGGGATGCCATACATCTTCACCGGCAAGGCATACGTGGACGGCGAGCCAGCCCCGCCGGGCGAGATGATCTGGGTCAACCTGACAGTCTCTCAATCCAAGCCAGTCGAAGTGCTTGAAAATGGCGAGTACCGGAACATCATTCACGGACCGGTGCGAGACCCGGACAATGGGGTTCCGTTCGTTTTCTGTCTCGGTGACCCTGAAGGTAATGCCGTTATGGCGGAAGAGACGTACGAGTACGAAAACAAAGGCATGCCTTACGAGGTGCAACTCGACTTGAACTTCCCCGTATCGCCGAGCGAACTGAGTTCTCAGTAATGCTTCTAGAACTCGACGGCGTAAAACCCCAAGTCGACGAAACGGCATTCATCAGCACTCATGCGACGTTGATCGGCGATGTGCGGGTAGGTCCGCGCTCTAGCGTTTGGCCCGGCGCCGTCATCCGCGCCGATAGCGGTACGATTTCGATTGGGAGCGGATCGAACGTTCAGGACAACACCGTCATTCATGCTGACGATGATGCGACGATCGGAGACGACGTCACGCTCGGACATGGCGTGGTGTGCCACGCGAAAACGATTGGGGATGGCTCTTTACTCGGCAACGGATCGGTGTTGAACGATGGCGTGGTGTTGGGAAAAGGATGTTTAGTGGCCGCGGGAAGCGTGATTCCCGAAAACTCAGTCTTTGAAGACAACCAGTTGATCCGCGGCATCCCCGGCAAGGCGATCGGGCGACTTCGTTCACGACACCGCGAATTGCAACGCGGCGCCGCGCAGAGCTACGTCAAACGCATCGAACGCTACAAGAACTCCGCGTCGACTGCCAATCCGCTATAGGCGCGACGCGTCCGCGAGCTATTTCCGATCTTAACCCTGTCACCGCCGTCATTCGCATCGCGTTACGAACGCAACACTCGGTGGACGAATTGGTGCACTAGAGGTCTATCTACGTCGCGTTCCCAGTCCTCCATCGAATCGTGATAGAAGTGCTGGTGAAACTTTTCGGCAACGCTGAATCCGTACTCGATCAATGGGTCTTCGCGATTGATGGACAACTGCGTCGCGGCATTTTTCAACGATCTGTGGCTCCGATGCGCCCACCCTTCTTCGATCGCGATAGACATCACCACGTGAGCAGCGGCACCCCACAGCTTCTCGGCACCTTGCAACATATCGCCGGCCTCGAACTCTACGTCCGAAGCCGCCAAGAAATCGACGGCGACTTGCCGATGATCTTCGGCGGTCGTTGTCTGATCGAACATTCCTACGCCCGGCCGCGTCAAATCGTACGCGCAGAAGCACGCCCTCACATCCGCTCGGGTGCGTTCATACCCATGATGCCGAGTGTGCGGGCGAGTACGATCCGAGCCGCGTCTACCAGCAGCAAACGGGCTTTCGTGAGTTCGAGGTCGGCGGGATCGCTCGATATCACGCGGCAGGCTTCGTAGAAGCGTTGCAGCTCGCGCGCCACCTCGTACGCGTAGTGCGGCATGTGGTGCGGTTCCAACATCTCCGCGGAGCGCGCGATCACGTCTGGCAGTTCGTTGAGCCGACGCATGAGCCGAAGCTCTTCGCGCGCCGTCAACATTGATACTGAGCCGTCCTCGAAGTCGATGCCACGCTCCGCCGCCGCCCGCAAAACCGCGCACAAGCGCGCGTGGGCGTATTGCACGTAGAAAACCGGGTTCTCAGAAGTTTCGCGCTTGGCGAGCTCCAGATCGAATTCCATATGCGTGCGCGGCGTGCGCTCCAGAAAGATGTAATGGCAAGCGTCGGGACCGACCGCGTCGAGCAACTCATCGGCAGCGATGAAATTGTCTTCGCGCTTGCTGAACTGGACTAGATCATCGCCTTCTTTGAAGATCACGATCTGGTTGATGATGATCGTCAAGCTTTCGGGGTCCACTCCGAGCGAATCCACAACCGCTTTCATCCGGGCGAC
Organism: Dehalococcoidia bacterium; assembly: GCA_963662485.1. Classification (GTDB taxonomy): domain Bacteria; phylum Chloroflexota; class Dehalococcoidia; order Lucifugimonadales; family Lucifugimonadaceae; genus Bin127. Next base: position 2,304,025 of record OY759581.1, read on the forward strand.
GTGTCCGTGATGGTCGGCACCCCAGACGTTGATGACGCGGGCGAACTCGCGTTTTAGGAACTTGTTGAAGTGGTAGGCGATGTCAGTGCCGAAGTACGACGGGCCGCGTTCCTGGCTGCGGATGATGACCGAATCACTCTCCAAGCCCATCTTGGTGCCAAGGAACCACAACGCGCCTTCACGTTCGGCGATGTAGCCGCGTTCGCGGAGCAGAGCCAACGATTCCGCGAAATCATCGCAGTCGATCAAGGACTGCTCGCTGAACCATTCGTCGTACTCGATTCCCAACCGTTCGAGCGTGGAGCGAATGTTGGCGATGGTGCGTTGCAGAGCCGGTTCGCGGATCGCGTCCAAAGCCTCTTGTTCGGGCATTTCGACAATAGTGTCTCCGATTTCGTCATGCAGCTCCGCGCCGAGATTTTTGACGAACTCGCCGGGGTACGACTCCTCGCCTAGCTGCACGTCCTTACCCGCTGCTTGCAACGCGCGGATATAGACCGATTCGTTGAAGATCCGCATCTGGTTGCCAGCGTCGTTGACGTAGTACTCGCGCTGAACGTCGTAACCCGCCGCGTCCAAGATGTTCGCCAGACCGTTACCGATGACCGCGCCGCGAACGTGCCCGATGTGCAACGGACCAGTCGGATTGACGCTGACGAACTCGACCTGCACGCGTTCCCCGACTCCCATATCCAGACGCGCGAAGTTGATTCCCTGCGCGCGGATCGTCCGAACCTGCTCGCGAAGCCAATCGTCGGCAAGCTTGAAGTTGATGAAACCGGGGCCGGCGATACTGACGTCGCTGACCATCGCCGACGGTTCGATACGCTTGACGACCTCAGTCGCAATCGCGCGCGGAGCCATCCTCATGCTGGACGCGAGCGCCAGAGCGATGCTGGTGCTGTAGTCGCCGTGCTCCGCGTTCTTCGGACGTTCAACGGTAGGTGTGACGTCACCGACCGCGGGCAGAGAATCTGCCGCGATCGCCGACTCGAGAGCCGAAACAACGATTTTCGATATCTTTTGCTGCGGGTGCATCTTTCCCCAATCTGAACGACGGATCAAGTTCGCAATGATCCGCGGATACCCATGTATCCTGCTATCACATCAACTCACGTATATATAAGGATAGAAAAACTGACCGTTTCACCGACACCGATTAGACGCGAGCAAAGCACCATGACCGATCTCGACAACGACCAAAGGGCGCGGAAAATCGTCGCCGCGGGAACACGCGCCGGAGTTCCGATCTCCGAAAAGCACGCGGAATTAGCCGCGACTTGGGGTGAATCACTCGATCCCGCGTTCGAGGCAGTGCGCTCCATCGATTACCAGCAACACGAACCGTCGAACGTATTCAATCCCGTTGCGCACGTCGGCGAATCTGACGGAGGTAACGAACGATGAGCGTTGACCGTGAAGCATTGGCTTTCGAATCGATCCACGATCTAGCGCCGAAGATCAAGGATGGCTCCGTCTCGCCAGTCGAAATCACCGAGATCGCGCTCGAACGCATCGCCTCGCTCGATCCGAAGTTGAACGCGTTTCTCGATGTTTGGCATGAGGAATCGCTTGAACGTGCCGCGCAGGCGGAACGCGAGATCGCGCAAGGCAACTATCGCGGCCCGATGCACGGCATTCCCGTCGGACTCAAAGACCTCGTGGATGTTGCGGGTAAGACGACAACCGGCGGCTCCAAAGTCCTGCAATCGAACGTCGCCGCGGCGAACGCGACGATCACCGATCGTTTGAACCGTGCCGGCGCGATCAACATCGGCAAGACCAATCTCGTGGAGTTCGCCTTTGGCTCGGCCGGAGTCAATCCATATACGGGCGATGCTCACAATCCTTGGGACACGGACAAGATAACCGGCGGTTCGAGTAGCGGTTCTGGTGCCGCCGTATCGGCAGGGTTGGTCTATGCCGCGATCGGTTCTGACACCGGCGGCAGCATTCGGATGCCCGCGTCGCTCTGCGGCATCGCTGGGTTGAAACCCACCTACGGGCGAGTCCCGCGCACCGGAGTACTCGATCTATGTTGGAGTTGCGACCACGTCGGACCGATGACCCGTCGAACCGCCGACTGCGCCCACATGATGAACGTCCTCGCCGGACACGATCCCCAAGACATCGCATCGTCAACACAACCGGTACCGGATTTTGCCGCCGATCTTGAGAAAGGCGTGGACGGGCTGCGTATCGGAGTGCCTGAGCACTACTTCTTCGATCCGGACGTTGTGGATCCGGAAGTCGATGCCGCAGTCAAAGCGGCTATCGAGTTGCTCGAACGCAACGGTGCAGAAATCATGTCGATACCAATGGATTGGGTTTCGCAGGGAAGATCGATCAATGTCGTCATCACGCTGGCAGAGGCGACCGCAGTGCATGAAAAGCTACTCGCGGAACACGCCGACGACTACACGCCCGCGGTGCGGAGTCGCATCCAGTCAGCCATGGCGATGCCGGCAGTCGATTACGTTCGCGCCCAGCGAGCCCGCCGCTGGTTCTCCGAAAAGATGGCAGAAGCAACCAAAGACGTCGACGTTCTAGCGACTCCGTCGGTACCGGTTCTAACGCACACGATCGCGGAGTGCACACCGCCGCCGGGCGAAGCGATAGCCGCCCAAGGCGCCGAGATACCGCTCTTCACATCGATTTTCGACGTCACCGGCGAGCCGTCGCTGTCCGTCGTTTGCGGCTTTGACTCATCAGAGATGCCGATCGGCTTGATGATTACCGGTCATGCTTTCGATGAGTCGACCGTGCTCCGCGCCGGGCACGCCTACGAAGAACTGGCTGGTTGGCACCAGCGGAGACCGCCGATAACCGGTTAATGCGCCTCACCTTCAAGGTCCGAGAATCTTGAAAACCGAAAACGACACCTCGCACAACCTGAAGCGTCCTCGATACGACCGCTACGTGAGTCGTCCCTCGATGCGCCAAGACCGCGGCTTTGCCTGCATCGCTCTTGACCGCCCAACCGATCCGGTTAACGTCGGGCACGCGTTACGCGCCGCGTTCTGCTTCGACGCGCGCATGGTCATCATCGGTGGCGAAACCGCCGGAATTCGACTGCCCAAACTGCACACCGATCCTATGCGTTCCTACCGGCACGTCCCGGTCATCAGGTCGAAGAACCTCTTGGAGGCGGTGCCTGAAGCGGCGGCGATCGTCGGTGTGGAACTTTGCGACGACGCCGAACCGTTGATGAATTTCAAGCACCCGGAACGCGCCTGTTACGTCTTCGGTCCAGAGAACGGCTCGCTGTCCAACGAGATCATCGAACGTGCCACGCACTTGGTCACGATTCCGACGATGGCATCGCTGAACCTCGGCATGACCGTCAACATCGTTCTCTACGATCGGTTGGCAAAAGCGCGGCCGAAAGTTCGTGAGCGGCGTGAACGCGTCGCGAACCTCGACACCGATCAAACAAATGGGCATCGCTCGTGAGGCCCGGAGGCGGTCCACGCCGCTCGCGCTTCGGCGGCGTCTATTACGGCTGGTACTTGCTCGCCGGCGCATCGGTGATGAATGCCTTCGGCGGCACCGTCGTTTGGCAGGGGTTCGCCGTCTTCTTCATCCCCGTCGCCGAATCGCTTGGCATCACCTACTGGCAGACTTCTCTCGCATTCGCACTCGCCCGCGCCGAGAACGGCGTACTAGGTCCGATCACTGGCTGGGCGCTCGACCGGTTCGGATACATTCCGCTGATTTTCAGCGGCGCGCTGTTGACCGGTTTCGGTTACATACTGCTATCCCGCCAAGACACCTACATCTCGTTCTTGATCGTCTACCTATGCGTCATTTCGATTGGATCGTCAACATCCTTCATGCAGGCCACCACCGCGGCGTTGAATACGTGGTTTATTCGGTATCGCGGTATGGTGATGTCGATCAACAGCGCCGCGTTCCGGTTCGGCGGTGCGATCGTGATACCGCTACTGTCAGTCGGCGTCATAAACCTCGGATGGCAGACTACATCGTGGATCGTCGGCGTCGCGCTGATCGTGCTGATCGCTCCCTTGGCGTTTCTCTTCCGTCGTTCGCCTGAAAGCATGGGTCTCAACCCAGACGGTGGCGTATCGCTTTACCACATGCGGCGGCGGCTACTTCGCAGAAACGAATCGCGCCGAAGCGACGACGGCGAGCGCGAATCTGACCAATCACAAGACGAATCCTCTCCAACCACATCAGATGGAGATTTCACAACCAAGCAAGCATTGAGGACACCGTCGTTCTGGATCCTCGTCACCGCGACGACGTTGCGGATTTCGGTTCATGGCACGATCTTCCTGCACTTCATACCGATCCTCGTTTCACGCGGCGAGACCCAGCAAGTCGCCGCTAACCTCGTCGGACTCATCTCTCTCGCCGCCGTGCCCGTGATACTAGTCACCGGCTACTTCAGCGACCGCGTCGGTAGACCGCTGATGCTTACCTTCCTTTACAGCGCGTCCGCGGCGAGTCTGCTTCTGATCACCCTTGTAGAAGGCACCTGGCCAATATTCATTGCGATGCTGCTCTTCACCGGCTCCGAAGCCGGAAGTTCGCTGAACTGGGCGATCATCGGCGACCTCTTCGGACGCGCCCGCTACGCAACCATACGCGGAATGATGGCGCCCATCTACAACATGGCGCTCATCGTCGCACCCGTCGCCGCCGGATATACCTTCGACCGACTCGGCACCTACCAGCCCGTCCTGATCGCCGGCACCGTGCTCATGATCATCGCCTCCCTCGTCTTCCTGTCCCTGCAACCCGCTGTCCGGCGGGCAAGGCGATTGGGATAGGGAACGAGTCGATTTTCGCGTTTCCGCAATTTCCCCCGGCCATCCCTTGACGGCCACGGGGCCATGCATAGAATGGCCAGGCCTTCGCGAATTTCAAAGCCCAAGGAGGCCGGATGTACGCGCATATCGACCACAACGAAGCAGAGAGAATCCGTCGCCATTTCCGCGTTTACCTACCGGGAAATCCGGACATCGTCGAAGACTCGGAACTCGATTCCAGTGACACTGTTCCGGTGGTTATCTCTTGGTACGAAAATCCCCCTCAATCCGAGATGACTGGATGCCTCTTATTCGACTTCGACGAGGATTGGATCCCAACCCTGTACGTCTCCGCGACAGGCGACGGTTTCGGCTTCGACGGACATACTTACACGCATGTCCTCAGCCGTGAACTCGGCGAATATCTGAAGCAATGGATTGAATCGGACGCAGCGCATCCTCGCTACGACTTATTCACCCTGTTTATCGACAATGAAATATCGTACGAATTTTCTCGCAGTGCGAGTTTTCGGTCCGATTCGACCAAATCTGCTCGTGCATACCCGTACTGAATTTGAGGTGTCCATGATTGTCGCGTGCACAGTATCACCCGGTTGTTTGCGCGAGATGCTGAGATGCGCGCAACTTGGCAGACCGTACGAACGGCCTGTACCGGAGATTCTCTACCTCGGTACGCTATGTGTTCGCGTAATCGTTGTCCGGTTCGCTTAAACTACCCTTGAGACACTACGGAAACCAATGCATGAATTTCTTACAAGACATAACGGTCCACCTAGGCGACTGCACGAGGTTCCTTGACGCCCCGCCGTCCGGGATTCCCCCTTTCGACCTAACCTTCTTGGACCCTCCCTTCAATCAGGGCAAGGATTACCGCGCCCACGACGATAGCATGTCCGATGCCGAGTACTGGGACTGGATGCGCGAGGTCTGCCGTCTAACTTTGAATCGCTCGTCGGACGGCGCGGCGATCTACTTCATGCAGCGCGAAAAGAACGCCGAGCAAGTTTTGCGCGTCCTACGCGAAGCCGGCTGGCACCTTCAAAACCTGATCATCTGGAAAAAGAAAACTTCCGCCGTGCCGAGCACTGTGCGTTACGGCAAGGCGTACCAGGTAATCGCATACGCGACCAAGGGCCCGCGCGCTCGAGTCTTCAATCGACTTCGTATCGACCCGCCAATGCCAACGGGCTACCAGCCGCGTGAGAACGGCATGTTCGTGACTGACATTTGGGATGACATACGCGAACTGACATCAGGTTACTTCGCGGGAGATGAAGCGCTCAGGATGTCGGATGGTGAACGCGCTCATAAGCAACAATCGCCGGTTGCGCTTTTATTGAGGATCGCGCTGTCCTCTTCTATGCCCGGAGACTGCCTGTTCGACCCGTTCGCCGGGACAGGAACGACGTTGTGCGTCGCGGATCAACTCGGACGAATCGGCGTCGGCGTCGAAAAAGACCCAGTGAACTACGAGCGCATCGAAGCGCGGCTGTCGGAGCAACGTGATGCCGATTCCGTCTTGCGGTACCGCGAAAGTTACCGGTATACGCAAGGTTTGGACAGAATCTGGCCGGTTGAACATTCTGCCGCCGACCTGACCGAGACAATCGCGCAGTCCCGGCAACCCGCGATGGTAGCCTGATTTCGATGTCCACATCGTCGGTATTCCACTTTTTCGCCCGATTGATGAAGTACAAGGGGCATTTTAGCCATCCGAACCCGCTATCCGCCTTTAATTTCCCGCGCGACATGATCGCCGCGGAGTCGAAGTCTGGATTTCCGGATTTCGTCCTGAAGACGAATCGAGATACGCAGTTTCCGGGCGGCGAGTTCATCGAACTCAAAGACGCTCGAACCTACCAAATCTCTTCGTTCAACTCCACGATGCCGTCCGCGACCAAACCGGTGTCGCAACTATCCAACCCGATTGTGAGTTCGCTCATCGCAATCGGCGAAGACCCTGATGCGCTGCCAGTTCGAGACGTCTACTATCTGGTACGAGGTTTATTGCCGAAAGCGAGCCCTGACACAAAACCCAAAACCGTGCTAGTCAGTGGTGCGTTCTTTCAAACTTTGCCCGTCGATCAGGTGTTGACTGAAGCTTTTGGACAGGTCGCAACCGATTCAGCGAGACCGAACGTCAATGTTGACGATCTGACCAAGAACATAGTTGTCGAACAGAAGAATTTCGCCGCTTCACGCCGTGTAGAAGGATCGGGGTTCTCCGTCCGTTTCCGGGTCATGGCTCAAGCGGATCCGGAAACGAACCTCCTTGATGAAAAACGGTACCCGGCGATCGGTCCCAACACGCTGACTTTTCTCGCGCACGAACCTAGGTTGCCTTCAGGAACCCGATCCACGAAACCGTGTCCCTGGAACCAAGCGCCATCGTCGATCACTCGATGCGACGCATACTCGAGTCTCGAACGTGCTTTTGAAGAGATAGATCCAGACCTCAAATCGATAACCTCACTATCGATCCTGAAACACCCACTGAACGGACCGTTCTTCATGGCGCAGGTGTAGACGCTCGTCTAGGGACGAAGATGCCGGCAAGAATCTTGGAACCTTAAACGGGTTACGATGATCAATCTCGCGTGCCCGCAGATTTCTTCGCTGCAGCAGTCATTTCGTATTGGATAGGTTTCTTGCCGGGATTTTTGATCTGCACCCCCATGCGTTCGAGAACAGGCCAAACGCGGTTTTTGAAGTCAACGCCAAAACGGGCACCGGTAGCATTTGACAGTTGATGACTGGGCCAATGCTCTTTGATCAACTGTTGGCAGTCAGTGCTCTTGAACGCCCCGATCGGCACCTTTTCCAGAACCAACTGAGCCACTTCATGCCAAATAGAATGAACGTCGTCGGGGTCTGCATCGCTCTCGTTGACGTCTTGGCGAGCCATGATGTGTAGTTTGCGGTTTGGAAAGAACCGCTTCACTGTGCCGGATAGGGTACCTTCTCGCCCAGTTACTACCCATAAAAATGGAACGTCGCGTTCTGTCCATGTCCTCTGAGGCTCTTCGCGGATCGCGGCATAGAGCGATATGAAGTCGCTATCATCGCTGAACACGACTACATGACTTATTCTCTTCGCGATCAAGTCCGCGATAGCGTTAGTCGCAATGGCGATGTCTGCCGAATTCTTTGATCCGGACAAACTAAAATGTTGCGTGCCCTTGACCGCGACACCAAGGTGACCGAAACTGTGTTCCGCCCATGCACGCCAAAGTTCGACATGGTCGGCGCGCACGAACAGGGTTAATTTCGACGGTTCCGGAACCCCAACCGGCCAACTTTGCAACAAATCGGTGACCAGATTTTGGGTGTCTGGTTCCAGATTTTCCACGTCAACATAGATTCCGGATCCGATGGAAGTTCCGCCTCGGCTCGATTGTTGCTGACTATTCGTGTCAAGCATTTTTCAACGCCTTGCTTCCGAGGTCGATTCTGTGTCGCACGCATACAGCCGGGTCACAGGGCTTTATTGAAGGAGTCACACTCACCCGTTCAGATCGCGATCATCGTCAGAGATCAAAAAGGCTGGTCGGGGCAACAGGATTTGAACCTGTGACCTCTTGACCCCCAGTCAAGTGCGCTACCAGACTGCGCCATGCCCCGAACCTGTATCCGAGAGTCTATCAAAGGCACAGGTTGTGGATTCAGGATTCCGCTTTGAGGGATTGCGGCGTCGGTGTGCCGCAAGAGCCCCCTTTGTCCTTCGGACATTTCCCCCGTGAACGGGGGAAACCCTATGTCATTCCGAGCGTACCGAGCATCCCCCGCTCGCTTCGCATCGCGCCCCCTTACGCTGAAGCGAAGGGGGCTGAGTGTTTGCGATCGCCGAATCTAGACGGATGCGTTGACGTTGCACGCGTAGAATCGAGTGGATATGGCTGAGCAAGGAAATTTCAGGGCGCCGCGTGGGGTGGCGGACATTCTGCCGGGGGATCAAACTCTCTGGAACGCGGTGCGGGCGACTGCTGTGCAGACGGCGCGGCAGTTCGGATATCAGCAGATCGACACGCCGATCTTTGAGCATACCGGTCTGTTCCGGCGCGGCGTCGGCGACGAGACTGACATCGTGCAGAAGGAGATGTACTCGTTCGATGATCTGGGCGGCGAGTCTTTGACGCTGCGTCCCGAAGGCACGGCGCCGGTGTGCCGCGCCTACATCGAGCATGGTATGCACAATCTGCCGCAACCGGTGCGTGTCTACTACGTTGCGCCGATGTTTAGATATGACCGTCCGCAAGCAGGGCGATACCGTCAGCATCACCAGTTCGGCTGTGAAGCGATCGGCGATCCGTCGCCGGTCATCGACGCCGAGATAATCGAGATCGGCTTGCGCTACATCACCGCGCTCGGTCTCTCGGATGTGTCGGTGCGGATAAACTCGATCGGCGACGCCGGCTCGCGCGGCGGATACGCTGACGAACTGCGAAATTACTTCGATAGATACTCCTCCGATCTTCCGAAGGTGGATCGCGACCGCTTGGAACGCGCGCCGTTGCGACTGCTCGACTCGAAGGAGCCGGTGACGCAGAAATTGAGCGCCGACGCACCCAAGTCGTTGGACTACCTTTCCGATGAAGCGCGCGCGCATTGGGAATCGTTGCTCGCGCTGCTTGACGGATTGAAGACCGCGTACCCGAATTTCAGCTACCGCATCGACCACACGTTGGTGCGTGGCTTGGACTATTACAACCGAACCGTCTTCGAGTTTGAGCCGGCTAATGAAGGCAGTCAGACATCGTTGTTCGGCGGCGGTAGATACGACCCGTTGATCGGCATCCTCGGCGGCGATCAAACCCCGGGTGTCGGATTCGGTTCCGGTATCGAACGCATCATCCTCGAAATCCAGCGGCAGAAATCTCTAAAGGTCGCTGATCCACCAGTCAACGCGGTGATGGTGCATGTCGGCGAGGATGCGACGCATCGCGCGTCGGCATTGGCGGCAGAATTACGCAACCTCGGGCTATCGGTTACGATGGCACCGGCCGGCAAGTCGATGCGGGCTCAAATGCGTTACGCCAACCGATCGAACGCGAACTACGCCGTAATCGTCGGCAACCGCGAGATCGAACAAGGCATCGCCGCGGTCAAACCTTTGCAATTCGGCGGCGATCAACTCTCTGTCAGTCTCGATGCAGACACAATCGCCAAATCGCTCTACCCTGACCTGTGATGCCCGCCACGAACACAACAGTCGAAAATCGCCTGCGCGCCAGTCTGGCGGCGGCGGCGGAACGGCAATCGGAACTCGAATCCGAGATGTCGTCGCCCGAGGTCGTCTCGAACCATCAGCAGATGCAGCGGCTCGGGCGTGAATACGCGCGCGTCTCTGCTCTGGTTCGACTCCGCGACGAATTCGATTCGGTCAACTCCGAACTCGCCGATGCCGATTCGATCCTCGCCGACGAAACGGACCCGGAGATGCTCGAAATGGCGCGCGAGGTAGCCGCAGAGCAGAAAGAGCGGTACGACGAGCTGATTTCCGAGATTCAAGTCGCGCTCATCCCGCACGACGAGACTGACGACGCCGACGCGGTGCTTGAGATCCGCGCCGGAACCGGCGGCGACGAAGCGGGTCTTTTCGCCAACGAGCTCTTCCGCATGTATCAGCGTTTCGCCGAGAACCACGGCTGGCGCACCTCTGTGCTGTCGATGAACGACACCGGCATAGGAGGGGTCAAAGAGGTAGTGTTCGAAATCGAGGGCGACGGCGCATTTCCGAATCTCAAACACGAGAGCGGTACCCATCGCGTCCAGCGCGTCCCACAGACTGAATCGCAAGGACGTATCCACACCTCCGCCGCAACGGTCGCGGTGCTGCCCAAAGCCGAAGATGTCGATGTGCAGATCGACGAGAAGGATTTGAAGATCGACATTTTTCACGCCGGAGGGCACGGCGGGCAGAACGTCAACAAAGTCGCCACCGCAGTCCGCATCACGCACGAGCCGACAGGCATCGTCGCGCAGTGCCAAAACGAGCGTTCGCAACTGCAAAACAAGCTTCAGGCGATGGCGATACTACGCACCCGCATCTGGGATATCGAATTGCGCCGTCGTGCCGCGGAAGAAGCGGCATACCGCAAGGCACAGGTCGGCTCCGGCGATCGCTCCGAGAAGATTCGCACTTACAACTTTCCGCAGTCCCGCGTCACGGATCATCGCATCAACCTCACCAGCCACAACCTGCCCAAGATTCTCGACGGCGAGATCGACGAGTTCGTGGACGCGCTGCGGCAGGTCGAGCAGACGCACAAAATATATGCCGCGTCGGCCGTTTCAGCGTAAACTCCAATTTCTTTGGCAACGATATCGGAAGCAATCCGAGAAACCGTAGAGCGGTTGTTGAGCGTCGGCATCGCGCCGGACGAGGCACCGATCGAGGCGCGCCTAATCCTGCAACGCGCCTGTAATCTGACTCCCGAAACCCTGCTAGCCAACCACTCCACTCGTCTTTCGCCAGACCAGTACTCGGAAATCGAGAGGATCGTGAATCGTCGTCTGACGCGCGAGCCGTTGAGCTACATCCTCGGCGAAAGAGATTTCTACGGACGAACCTTTCAGATCGACCACCGTGTCCTCATCCCAAGACCCGAAACCGAGCTGCTAATCGACCTGTGCGTCGATTTTGTCACGCAGAACGGTTTGGCGAACCCGCGCATTTGCGACATCGGCACCGGATCTGGAATCATCGCCATCACCCTCGCCAAAGAACTACCCAACGCGCGCATCACCGCGACCGACATCAGCGAAGACGCGCTAGAGATCGCGCAGACCAACGCGACCCAGCACAACGCAAACGTCAATTTCGTCATCGAAGACGCAACACAGTCGCAACCCCGCGGACCATTCGACGTCATCGTCTCCAATCCTCCGTACATCCGCTCCGACGTCTTGACGACGCTCGAACCCGAGGTCAAAGACTGGGAGCCCCGTATCGCGCTCGACGGCGGCACCGACGGCATGGACATCTTGCGCCCCTTGATCTATTCCCTGCCGAACCTGCTGCACGACGAACCATCTACAGCCGCATTCATCGAAATCGACCCACCCGTAGCCGACCTCTGCCTCCGAGCCACCCGCGCAACATTTCCCAACGCCGAAATCCAAATCCACCGCGACTACGCCGGATTGGAGCGCGTCTTGACCATATGCTCTATGGATTCCCGCTTCCGCCGGGAATGACGACGGTCACCTTTACCCGTCAACGTTTAGAATGCTGACGAATGATGTTGGCAAATGAGCGATGCTGTGTCGCGCTGAATCGGAGATAATGTTGTCCGCTGTGAATGAAAATACGTTGAGTTCGTTGCTGAATCCTGCCTCGTGGTCTGATGTCGCGGTGATCGCGCCGGGCATCGGCGAGTGGTCGTATCGTGACTTGGACGATGAGGTTTCACGGCTCGCCGATATCCTGTCCGCGAACGGCATCGGGCCTGGCGTGGCGGTGTCGATTGAGTTGGTTAACGGCTACGAATTCGTCGCCACGCTCTTGGCGGTCGCCCGCGCCGGCGCCATCGCCGCACCACTCAATCCGACCTACACCGCCGACGAATTCACTTTCTACATGGAAGATGCCGGCAGTCAGGTGGCGATACTTCCGCCCGGCGACCATCCCGCGCGCATCGCGTCCGCGAAACTCGGCATCAAGACGCTAGACGCTGAACTGACAGCGCACAACGGCGGTCTACGGATGTCGTACTCGCACAACGGCAACGAACTCACCGCTTCTGCCGACGCGTCGCCACCCGCGGCAGACGATGTCGCGCTGTTCCTGCACACCTCCGGCACGACGAGCCGACCCAAAGGCGTGCCGTTGCGACACCTGAACCTCATGAAGTCGGTAGACAACATCAAGAACACCTACGCCCTGACCCCTGACGACACCTCGCTGATCGTCATGCCGCTCTTCCACGTTCACGGCTTGATCGGCGCCTGCCTATCGACGCTGAACTCGGGCGGTACCGTCGTTGTGCCGTCGCGCTTCTCCGCCAGCGCGTTTTGGCAACAGCAAGCCGAGACCGAGTCGACGTGGTACTCCGCGGTACCGACGATCCATCAAATCCTGCTCGCTCGCGCCGACGATGATGGCGCACCGCACGAGTCGTTCCGACTGATCCGGTCCTGCTCCGCCGCACTCGCCCCGGCGGTGTTCGACAAATTGGAAAGCCGATTCGGCGCGCCCGTCTTGGAGGCGTACGGCATGACCGAGGCATCGCACCAGATGTCGAGCAGCCCGTTGCCACCCGGAGCACGTATTCCCGGCACCGTCGGAATGCCCACCGGCGTCGAGGTCGCGATCATGGCGGACGAAAACACCGGCGAACTCGCACCAGTCGGCGATCGCGGCGAGGTCGTCATCAAGGGCGAAAACGTCATGTGGGGATACCACAACAACGAAGAGGCGAACGCCGAGGCTTTCGTCAACGGATGGTTCCGAACCGGCGATCAGGGTTTGTTGGACGAAAATGGCTACCTGACGCTCACCGGCCGCTTGAAAGAGCTGATAAACCGCGGCGGCGAGAAGATATCACCGTTGGAAGTCGACGCGGCGATGCTGGAGCATCCCGCCGTTGCCGAAGCCGTCTGCTTCGCCGCGCCCGATGAGAAATACGGCGAATGCGTTCAAGCCGCCGTCGTGCTGAACGCCGACTGCGAACAGCAAGACATCCAAGACTTCTGCCGCGAACGCCTCGCCGACTTCAAAGTGCCCGACGTCATCTACTTCACCGACGCCCTCCCCCGCGCCGCCACCGGCAAAATCCAACGCCGCCACATCGCCGCCACCTTCGCGGGAGTGGAGTGAAGGGTTCGAGCACTCACGTTGGCAGTGGAGGTATTTCGTGAGAGTTTTCATCAGTTCCGTAGTCCAAGGAATGAAACGTTACCGCGATGCGGCCTCCGACGCAGTAGATGTTTTGGGACACGAACCGCTGCGAGCAGAAGATTTCGTGGCATCGCACACCTCCCCTCGCGACGCGTGTCTCGATGCGGTACGAAAATCCGACGCATTGGTACTTTTATTGGGCACGCGCTACGGCGAAGTGCAACAGTCGGGGATATCCGCCACTCACGAAGAGTATCGGGAGGCTAGAAAATCACACCCGATTCTGGTGATGGTTGAAAACACTACTGACTTTGAGCCGCAGCAAATGGAGTTTCTCAACGAAGTGCGGGATTGGCAGAAGGGGCACTACACAAACTCCTTCAGCAAACCGACTGAGCTACGAGATGCCGTGATCCGTGCGTTGCACAATTTGGAAATATCGCAAGCCGTCGGCGCTGTGGACTCATCGGAGATACTGGATCTAGCACTCGAATCGATCGTAAAGGAAGAAGGATACAGACAATCTGGTCCGCAATTGGCCGTCACGGTCGCTAGCGGACCGATTCGAGATGTGTTGCGGCCGGGGCAACTGGACTCTTCGAACCTCCAAAGAGACCTAATCAAAGCCGCTATGTTCGGATCAGATTCAGTCTTCAGTTACACCAAAGGAACACAACCCGAGATCAACGGATCGTTGTTGAAACTGGGGCAAGACGATCGCGTGGTCTGGGTACAAGAAGACGGCACCATCGATTTTCTGGTGGATTTGCCTCGTCTCGAAAACAGATCAAACGTAATAGTCGAAGAAGATGTCCAAGAGTTGATCGAGGGATTCATATGTTTTGCCGCTGGTGCGCTTGACTTGATTGACGAATCACGCCGCCTATCGCACTCCGTAGTAGTTGCCAGTCTGCTGCACGCCCGTCAGGCATCATGGATCACCCGTGCAGATCTTGCTGAGATTTCGAGATCGGGCATTTTCCGTGCAACGAATTGGATCACCTACAACCAGAGCATCGAGCCGGTAAGTCTCAGTCCGCCCGAAAAACCGAGAATTGCATTGGCAGCGTCGGCCACTGAAATCGCCGAAGATTTGACCATTCTGCTACGACGGTCAGTCAACGACCGATGAACGCCCTATGTTCGTCAGCCGACGATGAGGTTCCGTAACGAATCGTCGATTGACACGTTCACCTGGCTATCGCGCAACATCCATACGTAGGGGCATCCCCTTGTGGGTGCCCTAGGGCGGTGTGGGGTACGCCAAGGAGTCAACACGCCGGAACCCACGCGATGGATTTCTCCATCGAACGAAACAATGTGGGGACATCCAATCGATGGGTTCACGTTGAGCGGCGCGAATGTTCCCGGCGCAATGCGCGGCGTCTATGGTGTTGTTGCGCTTGGCGTACCCAGCGCCGCCCCAGGGCACCCACAAGGGGATGCCCCTACGATGTGCCTGCTTGCCTTGCTAGCCCACCAGCATCGAGAGGAAGATGGTGGCTAGGCCTAGGTACATGGCGATGCCGCAGATGTCGGTGGCGGTGGTTACGATGACGGCGGAGGCCATGGCGGGGTCGATGCGGATGAGGCGCATCACGGTCGGCACCAGCACGCCGCTCAAGGCGGCCAGCAGCAGGTTCAGCACGAGCGATGAGGTCACTAACACTGTGAGCGCGATATCGCCTTTCCACATATAGACTATGACGCCCAATATGCCGCCGACGGCGATGCCTTGAACCAGAGACAGCGCCGACTCGAAGAACAGAAGTTGCCAGACGTTTGCGATGGTGCGATCGCCGAGCGCCATTGAACGAACGATGATGGTCACGGTCTGGGTTCCGGCGATGCCGGCCTGCCCCATCACGACGGGCAGGAACGCCGCCAACAACGACATCGTGTCGATGGTCGATTGAAACAGGCTGAGGACATAGCCGGCGATCATGACGGTGAAGAGGTTTAGCACGAGCCACGGCAAGCGGTTGCGGATCGCTTCGCGCACGTTGTAGACCGACGAGATGCTGCCGCGCACGCCGAACATTCGGAACATGTCTTCGGTCGCTTCTTGCTCGGCGATTTCGACGAGGCTGTTGGACGTGATGACGCCGTGGAGTTGCCGCCGCGTGTCCGTCACCGGAACGCTGATCAGACGATACCGCTCCATCAGCCGCACCGCGCTCTCCTGGTCCTCGGTCTCGGAGACTGAAATCACATCGCGGTTCATCACCTCGCTGATCTTGGCATTCGGCGGCGCGAAGACCAATTCCGCGAGTTCCATCCGCCCGACTAGAGTGTCGTGGGCATCGACCGCGAAGAGTTCGCGTAACATCACGGGGTCGAGCTCGGCCTCGCGCAGCACTCGCAGCGCGTGCCCGACGGTCCAGTACTCTCGCAGCTTCCCGAAAGTCGGCGACATCAATCCGCCGGCGTCATCGTCGTCGTGCAACAGCAGATCACCGACGACGTTGATGTTCCGCATCTTCACCAGCGTCTGCGCGGCATCGTCCCAAGCGATTCGGTGGAGCAGGTCGGTGGCGACCTCCGGTGATGCCTCGTCCAACACGGCCGGGCGTCGATTCTCCGGTATGGCATCGAAAACGCGGGACGCGCGATCGACGTCGATGTATCCCAAAACCTCGGCGACCACCTCGTTCGACATCCGTCCGAGCAGCTGCTTCAGGTTGTCTTCCGAGAGCTCGGTAACGACTGCCGCGCGGTCTGCCGGGCGCAGGTCCGAGAGCCGATTGAGCGCGACCGATACTCCACCGACGCGCAGGAGGTCGCTAACTTCGTTGAGGACAACCCCGAGGTCATCCGCGACGGGAACGGTGAACGTCAATGTGTGAAACTCGTAGCCTGGATCGTCGAGAGGAGAGGCGTAACCGCGCGCCACATCGGGCAGTAGGCGTGGGCTAGAGACTGCCCTATTCGAATCGTACCGACTCTGCAACCATCGATTCAACGCTTGGCATGGCGATGGCAGGGATAAGATGGATAGATGGGCATCGCGTCAGGTCGATACGACGCGGAACGAAAGGTGCTGAAATATGCTTCTCGGAGTTGCGGGATTCGTCAAGGGCGATTGGTTGGGCGTCACCGCCGATCAGGTTCGCAAAGTCGCCGACAATGGCTTTGTATCGGCCCTGTTGACCATCTCCGATCCGACGCAAGGCTCCGACAACGACATCGACGGCATCAGGTCGCTCTACCGCGATCATGGTTTGCTCATGCCGATGACGCGCGGTGGCTACGGCGGCGGACTTTGCAGCGATGACGACGCGACGCGCGAATGGACCGTCAACTTCCTCGAGCAGACGATCCGCCTATCCGCGAAGATGGGCTGCCCAACGACCTATTTCCGTCCCGGCAGCTTGAATCCAAACGGTGCATGGCTACCGCATCCAGAAAATCGATCGGAAGCCACATTCGACCGGCTCGTCGACAGTGCCAAGCGCGCCTGTGCCGTCGCCGATTCCGAGGGCATCAGACTCGTCGTGGAAGCCGGCGTCGTCTGTCCGCTCTACACTCCGCGCCGCGTCCGTGATTTCTTCGACGCCGTCAGTATGCCCGCGCTCGGTTTCAACATGGACCCGGTCAACCTCGTCGGTTCGCTGGACATCGCATACGACACGACATCGCTGATTAATGAGTGCGTCGACTTGATGCATGCGGAAATCGTGGGTTGCGACGCCAAAGACTTTACGATCATCGATGCATTGTTGCCGCACTTCGAGGAAGAGGTGATCGGCGCGCCGAACGCGTTGCTCGACAACGTGACTCTGCTAACGAGGCTTCAAGACGCGGCGCCTTCGATAACCGTGACCGTGGAACACTACCCGGACGAGAAGATACCGGCCGCGGCGGCGGGGATTCGACGTGCCGCGGAGATCGCCGGAATCACGTGGGATTCGCCGTCAGTCAACTAGAATCAACATAATTCGCTTAGGAGAAAGCTATGCCCGCAGACCTCACCGGCAAGAGATGTATCGTAACTGGCGGCGCCACCGGCATCGGTCGCGCATCCGCAGTCCGAATCGCCGAGCTGGGCGCGCAAGTAGCGATCTTTGACAACAACAACGCCGACGGCAACGATGTCGCAAAGGTCATCAATGACGGCGGCGGGAACTGCCGGTTCTGGAGCGTTGACGTGCGCGACGAGGCGAACGTCGCCGGCACTGTGATCGCCGCGAAGGCGTGGCTCGGCGATATCGATGTCTTGCTCCACTTCGCGGGCGTCTTGCAAGGCGCGTCGGTCTCGCTCGAAGATTTCCCCGAAAAGACTTGGGACACCGTCTTGGACATCAACCTGCGCGGCACCTACTTGATGGCGAAATACGTCGTAACCGAGATGCTCAAAAAGCCCGGTCCGGATCGTGGCGTCATCATCCTCACCGCATCAGGCGCCGGCGTCAAAGGCGGTTCATCTTCATACGCGTACGGCGCGTCCAAAGGCGGCGTGCACGGTTTCACGATGGTGATGCAGCAGTATCTCGAATCGCAGGGCATCCGCGTCAACGATTTCGCACCCGGGTCGGTGGAAACCCCGTTGAAGATCGCGCAGCTCAGATCAAGCGGAGAGATCAACGAGACGCCGACGGCGGAAGTCGAACACTCAGTAGCGAATCTGACCGACCCAAGACAGGTCGCCGAGGTCGTCGCGTTTATGGCCAGCGATGATGCCAAAGTGCTGCGCGGTATCGTCTTCACTGCCTGAACTTCGGCACTCTACGGCGCAACTCTCTTTTCTACGCATTCGATGTCGGCATTAGGGTCAACGCGCGGCACCGCGAAGGCGTTCGCACCCGGAAACATCTCCGGACTCTTCAAAATCATCGCCGACGATGATCCGGCGAAGATGCATTCGTTGGGATGGGGCTTCACCGTCAGCGATGGCGTAGAGGTCGAACTCTCCAAGTCCGATTCCGCATCGAGCCACGTCATCTTCAACAGCAACAACATCGATTTCCCTACGGTCACCAGTGCTTTGGCGGATTTGACCGATCAGCCGGTACGCGTGGACATCACGTCGAACCTGCCCTTGAGCAGCGGATTCGGTTTGAGCGGCGCCGCGACCTTTGCGAGCCTCTTGGCGGCGAATCGACTTTTCACCTGCGGCAAGTCGCGCGAGGAGCTGGCGATGATCGCACATATCGCCGAGGTGCGAAACCTAACCGGTCTTGGCGATGTTTGCTCGCAATTCAATGGCGGATGTCTCATAAAGACCATCGCCGGACACCCGCTTTCGGCACATCGCATCGAGATGCCGAACACCCCCGTTTTCTGGCGCTATTTCGGCAAGATCAGGACCAGCGAAATCCTCGCCGATCACGAACGGCACGAACGCATCAACCGCGCCGCAGAACGTGCGCTCTCCGAGATCGAGGGGTCGATTGGCAACGGAAGCCGCATCACCTTCCCGCAGTTGATATCCCTCGCCCTCGAATTCGCCAAATCGAGCGGTCTACTGATGGACGACCGCGTCAAGGATGCGATCGGTCAGGCGGAGTCGAACGGCGGCACGGCGACGATGATTATGCTCGGCAACGCCGTTTTCAGCACTTCGCCATTTCCCGGCAGCAACGAGACGCTGTTATCTGGCGGCGCGGCGCACCTTATCGATTGCTAGCCGAATCGGCAACACATCATCGAATCTCTGGTATGATTCGACGCAAGTGGTGGTTGACGCGACGATTCACGCATGAATCGTAGCCATAGAGTGAGGGCAGGTTTTGGATGGAGGATGAACGTAAAGGAGGGTAGAACGATGACGTCGACGTTGAACCGTCAGAACGCTAAAGCGAACGCGGTGAAGATCTACCGGGACAAAATTCTGCCGCGCTACCAAAAGACGCATCACGGACGCGTAGTCGTGATCGACGGCGTCAGCGGCGACTACGCCTTTGCGGGCGACCGCATGGTCATCAACCGAATGCGCGAGCGACACCCGCACGCCGTCATCCACATGCACAAAATCGGCGAACCACTACCCACGAACGATTGATTCCCACCACGACGCCGAACCCGCAACGTAGGGGCACGCCCCTTTTTGGGCGTTTCACGCGACGGGTGTTTACTCTCCGAGCGCGTCTAACAACTGTTCGAGGGCTTGGTGCCAGCCGACGATGAATACTGGCAGTTCGTCGTCGCTAGACCAATCTATCGGCTGACCTTTGATGTCGGTTGCACGTGCGCCGAGCATTTCTGCGGCGAGCGCACCGGCCGCGACGTGCATCGGTTCGATGCGATAGAAAACCACTGCCGACAACCGGCCGGTGCAAATGAGCATCAAGGGATACGCGGCGGACGAGAATCCGTTGATCTGTCCAGCGCGGGTGACCCAATCCAATCCGCCAGTCTCAAGCAATTCGCGCCATTGGTCCTGACCGTCGATCTCGAGACCAACCGCGACTTCTGCCAACTCGCGCGTGCTCGGACTGGCCCGCAAAGGTTCGCCGTTGAGACGGACACCGTCGTGTTTGGACGCCGTTATCAAGGTGTCTGACGTCGGGACGGCGAGCGCGGATAACACCAGCTCGCCATCCGCGCGCATCGCGATGTTGATGCCCCAGTGGTTCATGCCGGTGCTGAATGGCACGGTGCCGCATAGCGGGTCGATTAGCCATTCGACCTGCGGACCACCGCCTGTTCCTGACGCGCCCAAATCGACGTTGCTTTCTTCCGAGAGGATCACGCCTCCGCAACCTGAAGCATCCAGAGCGGCGGCGATCGCGTTGTCGGATTCGATATCCGCTTCTGTGACCAACGCGCCGGGGGACTTCTCCCAGCTGTCCAGCGTACGAGGATCGTTGTCGAAGCGTGCCATCAAGACGTTGCGCGCCGCGTTCGCGGCATCGATCGCCGCCTGCATGTGCTTGGCAAATGGATCCGTTCCCATGTCCCCTCTCAGTGCGTCATCGGTAGTGTGCTACCATTCTCAATGTACTTACGTTCACCTACGAAATCACCTACTAACGACGAGGAGCAGACCAACCTGATGTTCGCGACGATCGGTCATACCTTCGAGCTGATGAAGATGAGCTGGGACGTCCTGATGAAGGACCGCGAGCTCATCTTGTTCCCCGTGATGTCAGGGGTAGGGCTTCTCATTCTCGGATTCGCCGGTTTGGCGGCGGGCGTTGCGGGCAGTGGCACCGCGGAAGCGGGCGAGGCTGGAGGCGGCAATTTGGTCGCCTTCCTGCTGATGATCCTCATCGCCTACTTCATCACGACATTCTTCAACGCGGCTCTCGTCTCAGCGGCTCTGGAACGGTTGCGAGGCGGTGATCCGAACGTGATGTCCGGCCTCAGCCACGCCAGCAAACACATCCACCACATCTTCCTGTGGTCGCTGATCTCCGCGATCGTCGGAACTCTGTTCCGGGTCCTCAGATCCCAGACCGACAACTTCCTCGTTCAGATCATCTACAGCATGATCGAAGGCGTCTGGGAATTCATGACGTTCTTCGTCATTCCGGTGATGGTTTCTGAAGACCAAGGGCCGGTGTCATCGATCAAACGCTCGGCGAGCATCATCCGCGATACGTGGGGGCGGCAGATCTCCGCCACGTTCGGCTTCTTCATCATCTACATCTTGGCGGTCATCGCCGCGGCCATTCCGGCGATCCTGCTGTTCTTGATCCTGCCGACGGCAGGTGTCATCGTCGGCGTGTTGCTCGTGGGATTGGCGATCGCGACGGTGCAGACGCTCGAGGGCATCTTCAAAGCCGCGCTCTACGACTTCGCGGTCGGTGAGCAACCCGAAGGCTTCGATCTCCGCACGTTGCAGACGGCGTACCAGCCTGACTACGCCCGCGCATAGTCTAGTTCCCAAAACCCGATCTCGGATCGACTGATTGACACTGCCGGTGGTAAAAATCCAAGAACCGCGCCTAGACAGATTGCGTATCCGATTCAGTGTGATCAAGATCGAACACGAATCAACATGAACCCGATCCAAGTCCTCATTGGTCGTTTCCAAAGCGTTATCGCCCTCGCGGTGCTGGCGATTGCTGTAATGACCGTCGCGGTAAGTGAACCGTTGTCGGCACATGAAGGGCGCAATGTCGGCGAGTACAACCTCGTTGTCGGATTCCTTCACGAACCCACCTACGAGGGGCATCTCAACGCAGTCTCGTTGGTAGTTACCGGCGAAGCAGAGCAAGAATCCGATGATGACCATGACCACGATCACGACGACCACGATCATGCCCACTCGGCGAAGACGATGGATTTCGATGTCGCCGACGCTATGGTCAGTGTTGATGCGATGACTCGCGACGCAGTCTCAGCATCACACGGTCTAGGTTTCGAGAGCGGCGAAAATCAACCGATCATGTTCATGGAAGGCGCGCAGACGACAGCGCGGCTCAACGCCTCCGATGCAACTCGCCGTCGCGTCACCGGACTCGCTTCGACTCTGCAGGTTGAAGTTACGCACCTTGCGACTGACGTCTCGAAAGAGATGCCGCTCACCGAGTTGATCGACGATCCCGGACACTACATCGCGGAGTTTGTGCCAACCGCGCCCGGTGAATACCGAATGCGATTCGTCGGCACCATCGAGGGTAACGCGATCGACGAAACTTTCGACGCTGGACCCGACACGTTCGACACCGTCGTACCGTCAGACGCGATTCAGTTCCCGGTCGTGCTGGAAAGCAACCGTGAAATTCGGAACGCCGCGCAGGGCGCGCTAGATTCGGTGCAACAACTCGAAACCGATCTCGATGCCGCCGAGTCGACCGCCAGGACCGGAACTATCATCGGGATTGTCGGAACAGGATTTGGTTTGGTTTCGATAATCGTGAGCATCATCGCCGTTACCATTGCCAGAAGACGCAACCCGTCCTGACTACCCGTAGACCGCAAACAACACTGTGCCGTCTACGCCATTGTTACTGAATGACAACGATCCTGCTACACGGCGCCGTCGGGCTATGGGATGAGATCGGCACCGTCGTCGCCATCGTCTCGTTCGTCGTGCTGATGAGCTTCCTCGCCTGGTCGAATGGCAATAAACGTCGCCGACAGCAGCGCGAGCGTCGACTGAAACGAAAACGAGAACTGGCGGAAAAGGAACGCGATGAGGAGTGATCGGTCGGCGGAAATCTGAACCCGGATCGCACTCTTTGGTCGTGCGATTAACCCGTGCGCGAGTGATTTCGGCGCTAGTCATCGTCGCCTGCCTGTTTGTCGTCGCGCTTCCACAACCCGCGTCCGCGCACGCCAACCTCCTAAAAGCATCTCCTTCACCGTCCGAAGAACTCGATACGCAGCCCGAACGGGTCATCATCTGGTTCACGGAACCGATCGAAGCAGCGTTCAGCTCGATCAAGGTCTTGGACTCGTCCGGCGCCGCGATGACCGCCGGCGAAACCGAGTTCGACCCCACCGAGCCGGCGGCGATGTGGGTACCGTTGACACCGCTAGACGCTGGAACCTACACCGTCGTTTGGCGCAACGTCTCGACGGTCGATGGGCACACCGTCACAGGTTCATATCTTTTCGCGTTCGGCGAGCCGCTCGGAGCGGCACCCGATATCGAAGTAGAAGACCAACCGGTACTGCGTTCGCCCCTTACCCCGATCGTCCGATGGTTCATTTACATCGGCATCGCGGTTTTTGTCGGCGGCCTATTTTTCGAGATGGTCATCGTCAGCCGCATCGCACGTTCCGATTCGGGAGTCGACAGGTTCAGGTTTGCCCAGCGTGTCAGCGCGAGATTCACCACCATCGCGTTCGTCGCGATCTTCATCGTCGTAGTCGCGCAACTCGCCCAGCTCCTACTCCAAACCGCCATCGCGTTCGACGATGGTTCCGCCATCTTCAACCCGGCGCGGATTGCTGATGTAGTTGCACAGAGTGACTGGGGTCGATTCTGGTCTTGGCGCTTCACCGCCGCGGTCATCGCCGCAATCGCGCTCTTTGCCGCGCGAAACTCAGTGCGCCTTGCTAGCCGTTCGCACGCCTCCGATGACATCGAGGATGTGCCGCTGCCCACTGAAACGCCGTTCGGCATCGGTGCGATCGCGCTCGGTGGTGTGTACCTGCTATTGATCGCGCTCACGAGTCACAACGCCGCCACGCCTTCTGACATCCGGTATTTCGCCATCGCGACTGACCTTATCCATGTCATCACCGCGACGATCTGGGTCGGCGGCATCGCATACATCGCCACCGCGTCACTTGCCGCGTTCCGCACCGACGATTCGACATCCCGCGCCGCGTTCCTCCAGATCGCCGCCGGGTTCGCACCGCTTGCAATCTTCGCGACCACCACCCTCGTCGCGTCCGGCATCGTCTCATCGCTGATGCAGGTAACCATCCCCGAAGCCCTCGACAGCCCTTACGGCCGCGTCCTCGGCGTCAAAATCCTGCTCATCGTCGTGCTGATCGGTCTCGCTATGCGAAACAACCGGACAGTCGCCAAAGCATCGCAACCAGACGCTCCGAACCCTCGATCACTAACCCGTTACGTAACAATCGAACTCGCCGTCGCGTTTGCGGTTCTTTTCGTTACCGCCGGGCTTGCCAGTCTGGAGCCCGCACGCCAATACGCTGAGCGGCACGGCATCGGTGTCGAAGATTCCGTCAGCCACACCGAGACCATAAACGGCGCAACTATCGACATGCAATTGACCCCCGGCGAGACTGGCGTCAACACGCTGACCGTCAACATCCGCGACGACGACGGCGAGCCCTTCGCTCATGCCGACGAGGTGCGCGGCCGCGTCAAGTACCTTGACGACGAATTCGGCGAGCTATTCGTCCCGCTCGAAGCGCAGGAACCCGGCAGATGGCGACTCGACGACGTGACGATCAGCATCGGCGGCGCATACCAACTTGACGTGACAGTAGTCCGATCCGACTCGTTCGACTCGCACGTCTCGACCCGCTTCCCCGCTACCTCACCGACCATCGCTTCGGACCTGATCCGCCCCTCGGCTCAAACCGCGATGACCGCGCTCGGCATCCTAATCACTGTTGTCGGCGTCGCCTACTTCCTGACCACCGGGATTGAGTTGAGTCCCATTCGTCCTAACCTGAATTCGATCCACAGCATCGCCGCGATCGTCGCTGTAGTTGGCATCGGAATCATCGTCAACGCTCACACCATCCGTGCTGGACTCCCAGCCCAAGACGCCGGCAACCCATTCCCGCTCACCCAAGAATCGATAGAATCCGGACGCGCCACCTACACGGCATCCTGCGCCACCTGCCACGGCGACACCGGCCGCGGCGACGGCCCTGCCGGCTTGGCTCTGAACCCGCCACCCGCCGATCTCGCCATCCACGTCCCCCTGCACACCGACACCGAACTCTACACCTTCATCTCCGAAGGCATCCCCGGCACCCCCATGCTCTCCCAATCCGAAAACCTAACCCCCGAACAAATCTGGCACCTAGTCAACTACCTGCGGGGGATGGGGGAGTAGGGGGCAGAATTTGATATATCCGTGGGATGTCTCACAGACCTTTAACTTGAAGCTTCAGCGACATTGTTGTGCGGCCACTCGATACCTCGTCGTTCGGCCTCATT
Source organism: Dehalococcoidia bacterium (assembly GCA_963662485.1). Lineage (GTDB taxonomy): Bacteria > Chloroflexota > Dehalococcoidia > Lucifugimonadales > Lucifugimonadaceae > Bin127. The sequence goes on from OY759581.1 coordinate 2,329,196, forward strand.
CGCGAAGCTTTGCCTCACGTCCCGTGCGACTTCCTCGACCTCGCGCGCTACTCTGGGAGTTTGTCCCAACTCCTGTTGCAACGCCACCACCACAGGCGCAAAAACATCCGTGACGGGACATTTCAGGATCAAGTCTAATGCAACAACCGGACCTGACAGAACGACATAGGAGGTCAGAGCCATTATCTCGGACTGATCAAAACCGAAGCGAGCTACATGCTGAAACCATATTTCAAACTCGTCGTCCGTGATAGTGGTTCCGACGTCAGAAAGGACAATCGATTTCACGGTGATGGCTTTTCCGACAACCGAACGTGCTTCTTCTTCGGCGAGGGAGTCTGCCTCTTCCAAGTAATTTCGGATTATCAGGTTTAGTGCCGACAACGCGGTCGAATGTTCTTTACAAGCCCAATGTGCGACCGATTTGGCTAATAGGACGTCGTCAATGCCGAACTGAATGACCTCGGTAAAGGCGCTATCCTTCAAAAGATTGTATGTTTCTAATGCACGGTCAAGTGTTTCAATGGCATCGGCATAATTTGCCGTTGCTAGGAGTGCCCTCCCCTTAGAGTCTAAAGCACTCGCATGAAAAAATACTCGATCATCATTCGTCAGGTCATTTCGTGCGCTCTCGCACGAGTCAATGATGTAATCAGAAACGGCGATGGCTTCGTCGAACCGACCGAGTTCAATTTGGAGATCTGATTTCATCGATACCGACATCATTTTTACTGAACGTGATCCGTAAGAGTTAGACAAATCAGGAGCTTGCGACAACCGGTCGCAAACGTAGTACGCGCCTTCTAAATCACCTTGCCGCCACTGCTTCAATGCCCCATCTATCCCTGCTTTCGCGAAGGGAACGTAAATGTCTGGTGGAGGGATCTTGGTGGAATGAGATTTAAGGTAGGTTTGCTCAAGTATGCCCAATAACTCCTGTGGCGAATACCACGCGATCATGAACTCAATTAGATTCTCAACGGCCTGTTGTGTACCCGACCCGCGCCGAAGTAGGTAATAGATGTTGTAAAGTCGTTCCGTGAGGTAGAACTGCCGACGCCTTGGTGTGCCACCCTCGATCGATACTGCGCCTCGATCAGTAAGTCGTCGCAACAACGCACTACATTGGTTGGTGTCTACCCGCGCCAAAGTCGCGACTTCCTGCGTTGTTGCTGGTTTCCATAATCTGGCGAGCGCGAGATAGACGCGACGCTCCTGGGGTGGCAGATGTTCGAGATGGCTTTTGAAATACTCTGTGTGGTCGTCCACCAGTCCCAACAGGTTCTCCATCAGCTCCTGAAACGGACGGTCAGCGCCGAACGTGGCGATGATCGTTACCAAGCGAGGGTTGCCGCCGCTGAAAATCTCGATGGGGCGAACGCTTGCGGTTTCGACTTCGGAGCCAGACACCGATCGCCACAACGCGGCGCATTCCTCGGTGTTTAGAGGACGTAGAGTAATCGTCCTAAAAAGGTCGTATAGCGCGAGGTCATAGTTGTCCATCGCCTCAAACCGGCTGGTCGCGCTCGCCAACAACATAATGCGAGGTTCGGTCTGCAAAGTTTTGCGCAGTTGCCAACCCACATCCGGGTCGCGGATTTCGTCGAAAAGCATGTTCAGGTTCTCGACAACGAGCAGGAGACGCTTTTGTTGGCGGTCGGCAAAATCGAGAAGTGCGCCCAAGCAGCGTTGAGCCAAGACTTGATCATTTGTTTCGCTGCTGACATCCTCATGCGTTAGGGTCAGATTATCTCTTTCATCCGAGGGCGCCTGGTGTGCAAGGTGGTCAAGGCACTCGAGCCAGAATTCGCCACAGGTAGAAACTTCGTAGCTCTCCTCTGGGAATATGATCGGGAAGTAACCGTTGAGCGATTCGTCGTTGCGCACCTGCGCTGCGACGCGCATCAGCAGGTGCGTCTTCCCAATCCCGCGGGGGCCTATGACGATGGTGTGAGGGTTCGAGTTTCCGCCATTCTCGCGCAACGACTCGACAATCGACTCGAGTTCAGTCGTCCGTACGCAAAATGAATCGATGATCTGTTCATCCGACAGGAAGCCGGGGTTATATTTCTTGACCGCAGTCGTCATTGCGAGTTTCCTCGCAATCGTTGCTTCGCGATTTGCGGATAGGTATACCCGTACCGAGCGCGCCACCAGTCTTCAAGCAATCCCGACACGAAACGGTAACCCTGGCCGTACCTTTCCAAGTACCCATCGTGTTCAAGCAGGTAAAGAACATCTTGTACCTGCTCTCCAGTCCATTCTTCGCGATAGAGCGCAACGGATTGTTCGTCCAACATCCTATCGCGTGCCGCGGCGTCAGTAAGCAGTTCAAGGGCGAGTCTGTAGAGATCGATCCCCAGCATCGTCCTTAATCGCTCTTGGTAATGTTCTTGGTCAATTTGCCCACGTACGCTTAGCAAGTCCCGTTCATAAACATGTGCCACATCGTCAAGCGTGGCCGTGTTGCGACTTTCGCTCCTCAGATGTTGGTGAACGAGATCGAAGAATTGCTGCACATGATGCGGGACGCAACATCGCAATCGGTCACACATTGCGGCGGCAACGTCTTCTGACAGTTGCACGTCATAATTTCGGGCTAGAGCCTGCAGGCACTCAATCGAGGTTTCGCGGCTCCAAGGTCTCAGTTGAAACGGCGCGAAGATATTCGCTTGCGATGAGAGTCCCGCTTGATGGAGCACGGGTTCAAGACCGATGCTTCCAGACACGATGATCGTCACGTTTTGACTGTGCAACTGTCCGTTTTTCCGCAACCAGCTGAGGAACTGCTCGGTAGCGGTCTGTCGTTCGGGCGTAATCCGATAGTCCGGCCCCTTGAGCATCCGATTGATAAGGATCGGCAGTTCGTCGATCGCCAAGACGACAGGTTTCTCGTGGCTTGCCAGAGCCTCGAAGACCTGTTCGCCTTGGAGTTGCCAACTTCCGGCATCGATACTCGCCCTCAGCTTCACCCTCAACTCGGATACCGAGACTTCGTCGACCCGCGATCCCAAATCGCGTAACCAGTTGGCAAAGATCGATTGGGTCCGATCCCAGACGCTCCCTATACGCTTGCTCTGCACCGCGATCTCGGCGATGGCGTCCGCGGCATCTTGAGCTGCTTCCAAGTCGACAAAGACCGTTGCGACCTCGCCTTCTTCGTCCAATCGACGTAAGAGTTCGCGCACGAGGCTAGTCTTACCCATACGTCTTTGAGCGGTGACCAGAGTGTGGTGCCCTTCCTGGACACGTCCGCGCAACGCTTCGATCTCATCCTCGCGATCGAAGAAGCGATCACCGTCGACCCAGTTCGAGCCGGCCTTTGTCAGTTTCTGATGCATACCAACAGTATACATTGCCAACAACCTTGTTGGCAACAAATCTGTTGGCAATTATTCCGCCGCCCCGCTCGCCAGCAGTCCTGCGATCTCATCGTCGCTGAATCCCGACTCTTCCAGAACTTCGCGCGTGTGCTGACCCAGCAACGGTGCGGGGGTTTGGATTTTGCCGGGGGAGCTGTAGAGTTTGGCGGCGAGGCCGATGTTGCGGATGGTGCCGACTTTGGGGTGGTCTAGGGCAACGTCCATGTCGCGGGCTTGCACCTGCTCGTCTTGCCAGACCTGCTCCATGTTGTAGATGGGTCCGGCCGGGACGCCGGCGGCGTCGAGGAGTTCGCACCACTCGGCGGTGGTTCGGGTGCCGAAGGTCTCTTCGAGGTCTTTTTCGAGGGACTCACGGTTCAGCAGTCGGCCGGCATTGTCGGCATAGGATTCGACCTCTAGAAGGTCTGCGCGCCCGATCGCCTCGCACAATCGCTGCCAGTTGGACTGGTTGGGCGCGCCGATGGTGATGTGTCCGTCGGACGTTTTGAGCGCCTGATACGGCGCCGAAAGTCGGTGAGACGATCCGAGCGGCGGCGGTATCTGCCCAGTCGCGAAGTAGCTCGCCGACTCCCACACGGTGTAGGCGAGCGCGGCTTCCATGATGCTGACTTCGAGATACTGCCCTTCACCGGTTTTCAATCGATGGATGTAGGCGGAAAGTATGCCGTAAGCGGAGTAGAGTCCGGCGTTGAGATCAGCCATCGGAACACCTACCTTGACGGGCGGCGATCCGGGAATGCCGGTGAAGCTCATGACGCCGCTCATGCCCTGCGCGATGAGGTCGAAGCCGGCGCGCTCAGCGTACGGCCCGGTGCGTCCAAATCCGCTGATGGAGCAGTAGATGATTCCGGGGTTCAGCTCCCGAACCGCGTCGTAGTCCAATCCCAAGCGTCCCATCACGCCAGCGCGGTAGTTCTCAATTACGACATCGGCATCGGCGAGCATTCGACGCATCGCCGCGACACCGTCGGGGTTCTTGAAATCGAGGACGACGCTGCGCTTGTTGCGGTTCATCGCCAAGAATGCCGCCGACTCGCCCTCGAGGAACGGTGGTCCCATGCGTCTGGTGTCGTCGCCACCGCCCGGTTTCTCGATCTTCACGACATCGGCACCCATGTCCGCCAGCAACATCGAGCAGTATGGGCCCGCGAGAATCTGCGAGCAGTCGAGAACCTTGATTCCCTCAAGCGGCGACGGCAACAAGCCCGCGTCCGGCAATTCCATCACGTTGTTTACCCCCAGCAGTTCGGATCGGACTCAGGCGTCGATGCGCTTACGCGCCAGACATCTGGTAGATTTTGCCCTCGGTCTTGATCGCGGGGGCGTAAACCATGCGCGCGCCGTGCATCTCTTTGATCGTCTCCGCTCCGACGTATCCCATGCACACCTGCAACGCGCCGACGAGATTGAGCGTGCCGTCCGAGGTGGATGACGGACCAAACAGCAATTCGTCAAGGGAATAGTCGACACCAAGGTCGATGCGAGTGCCGCGTGGCAGAGAGCTGTGCCATGTAGCCATGCCCCAATGCATCCCGCGCGCCGGTGCCTCTTTGGTCTTGGCGAACGGACTACCGATCATCACGGCATCTGCGCCGCATGCCACCGATTTGCAGACGTCGCCGCCAGTGCGAATGCCGCCGTCGGTGATGATCGAAACGTAGCGACCAGTCTCTTTGAGAAAATCGTTACGAGCCGCCACGCATTCCATCGTCGCGGTAACCTGCGGCACGCCGATGCCGAGAACCTCTCGGCTGGTGCACGCGGACCCGGGTCCGACGCCCACCAGAATCCCGTGCACTCCTTCTTCCGCCAACTCTTTCGTGACGGAATAGCTGACGGTGTTGCCGACGACAACCGGAGCGGATACGTCCTCAACCAGTTCAGACAGTCGGAGTCCGACGGGGCTGTTCTTGGAACGGTGCCGACGGGTGATTACCGTACCCTGCACCACCACCATATCGGCGCCGGCTTCGGCGGCTACAGGGGCGTGGCGTTTCGCGGTCTGCGGCACGAACGAAACTGCGGCTTTGCCACCGCCCTCTTTGATCTCGATCACCCGCTGGGCGACGAGATCGGCTTCTATCGGCTTCGAGTAGACCTTCTGCAGCAGTTCGGTAGCTTCGTCCTTTGGTGCCGCCGCGATGTCCTCGTAGATTTGGTCGGTGTCGTCGTAACGGGTGTGTAGACCGTCCATGTTCATCACCGCGACGCCGCCGACATCCGACATCTTGACCGCGAACTTGGTATCGACGACGGAATCCATCGCCGACGCCATGAAGGGGATATCGATCTTGAACCCGTCGAAACTGGTCGAGACGTCGGTCATGTCCGGGTTGACCGTTTCATCGCCGGGGACGATCGCGACGTCGTCGTAGCCGTAAGCCGGGGGAAGGGTTCGCATTCCGATGGGTAGGTCCATATCGTTCAGCCGCTCCTGTGATGATGGTCTGATCGCGCCTCGCCACCCTCGTCGCCCGCAGAAATGAGCACTGATCGCGCGCCCCAGATTCGAGACGTTGCCGAACGTCTCCTGAGTCGGTTATTTCCGATACTGCCCAAATCTAATGCGATACTGTGATTCAAACCATTATCGCAGAAAACGCGCAATCTCGCGTTTACCATACCCTCGAATCGCGTTAACAATCAATGACTTACCGAGAACGGAAAATCGGCATCATCGGCGTCGGCAAACTCGGGTCGACGCTGGCGTTCAGCGACCCGATCCACGATCACCTGGTCGCAGTTTCGTCAAGGGATGCAGTGCGACGCGATGAGCTCGAGTCCCAACTTCCAAACGTCGCCGTCGTCGAACGTCCCGAACAGGTCGCAAAGATCGCCGACTTGGTTTTCATCACCACACCCGACGCCGCGATCAAAGAGATATGCGACTCGATCCAGTGGACTCCCGATCATTGGGTTGTGCACTGCTCTGGCGTTTTGTCTCTAGATGTCTTGGATTCCGCGACGCGAGCCGGTGCGTCGGTGGCGGGTTTCCATCCTCTCCAAACTTTCCCCGGACCTCCTTGGCACGCCGAATTGAGCGGAATCGCCTACGCTATCGACTGCGCGGGTGGCGATCTGGACTTGTGGCTCAAAGACTTCGCCGGCGCGTACGAAAGTCGCACTTTCGCCATCGAAGGGGAATTCGCTCACCACGTCTACCACGCATCGGCAGTACTCGCGTGCGGCCTCATGGCCGGCCTGGTCGGGATTTCGGCGGAGCTGTGGGAACACGCGGGGATCGATCGTCAACGCGCGCTCAAGATGCTCAAACCGTTGCTCCACTCGACCGTTGAAGCGATAAGCGAACAAGGATTTCCAAACGCCATCAGCGGTCCTTATGTCCGTGGCGACATCGGCACGATCAAGAATCATCTGGAAGCAACCGCAAAAGTGGCGCCCGATACTTCCCGCGCCTACGCCGCTTTAGCGTTGGCACAGCTACACATCGCCGCCGAAAAGGGCAATCTCGATCGCGAAACTACAGACGCCATGAAGCGACTGCTCAGTGAGCATCTGGAGTCGCTATGAGCAGTTGCGATCTCTCGTTCACGATCCGCGAGATACGAACGGCGCATCTCGCGTTCCCTGACACGCCGGGTTACTGGGAACAGTACCGGCTTCAAAACGACGACACGTCCGCTGCGAGCGTCGCGCGCTTCGAATTCAGAAGTGGTTGGCAGACCGTTTACGCCAAAATGGTCGAAACGCCGTTGGTGCGGGTCGAACTCACGGACGGTCATGTCGGTTGGGGCGAGTCGAACACGCCAATCGCGCCGGAGGTCGTCTGCCTGATGCTCGACGCGGCGATCTCGGACATGGTCATCGGACGCGAGTTCGCCGATCCAACCGCGCTATGGGATTTTGTGTACGACTCCCAACGGGGACGCGGCGTCAATTCGGGTTACTGGATGGACGCGCTCGCAGCACTCGATATCGCGATCTGGGATGCGCTCGGAATCCGTCACGATGTTCCCGTCGCGACGATGCTCGACACCAATTACCGAAATCGCATCCCGGTCTATCTTTCAGGATTGCGCCGAGCCACGTTGCCAGAACGAATCGATCAGGCTAACTCCGTGGCGGAACAGGGAATCAGAGGCGTAAAGGTCTTCCAAAGCGGTGATGTCGATGCCGCGCTTGCTGAGATCGACGGGTTGATCGATGGTGCTCCTGACATCGAACAGTGGATGATCGACACGCTTTGGATGTGTGAGCTCGAAGACGCGATCCGCGCTAAACGCGAGTTCGGCGATCGTGATCTGCGCTTTTTCGAGTGTCCGCTGCAACCTGAGGACTTTTCGGGACACCGCACGCTGTTTCACGCCGACGGCGCACCGATCGCGCTCGGCGAACACATCCGAACGCGCTTCCAGATCGTCGATTGGTTGACGCCCGAGGCAGTGTTCGACGTCTATCAACCAGACATCGGTCGAACCGGCATCAGCGACTACATACGCCAACGCGATTTGGCGTACTCAGCGGGGGTACCGGTGACGCCACACATGGGCAACGGAGTCTCCGTATTCCAAGCCGCAACTTTGCAGTGCGCCGCGGTCGCGTCGCCCGAACTTTTGCAAGAGTTCCAAGGTGGTCTCTCCAACCTGCTCCGAGACGCATCAGATACCGGTTGGCACCTCACCGATGGCGCATTCCGGTTGCCAGATCGCCCCGGCCTCGGCGTCAACATCGACGAACCCGGCATAGAACCATACATCGTCACAAAACGGTAGAAACACCCGCAGGATGGGGGTGGGCGACGCTCGGCGAGTTGATGCACTCGGCGTCATCCAAATCCAAATATGATTACGCCATGATCCGACGGAATGACACTGCCGATCGTCCGCCGCCACGCAGCCGGGGCGCGACGCGGCGCGCGATCGAGCCGGTGCTGTTGCCGGGCGGTGTAAGCGAAGATGACGACCGTGAGCAAGCGAATAAGTGGTGGCGACTATTCGTGGCGGTAGAGTTGCCGAGGCGCGCTATCCGGGTATTGGACGATATGGCGAGGTCGATGCGTTCGGCATCGTACGAAGGTCGGCAAAGAAGGCGTCCTGCGCGCGGCGAGAGAGCATATGACGCGGTCCGATGGACTTCGCCGGAGAACATGCACATCACACTGAAGTTCCTAGGCGAGGTGCATCAGGACGATTTGGCGTATCTCAAAGAGGAACTCGCCGAGGTGGCTTTGTCGTCGTCGCGATTGCAACTGGACCTCGGCACCAACGGATGTTTCCCGGGTGAGCGGACGCCGCGTGTGCTGTGGACGGACATGCAGGGCGACCTGCGACGGATGTCGAGTCTGGCAACGCGGCTAGATGGCGCGATGGTGCGTTGCGGATTCTCCGAAGAGCGGCGCGAGTTCAAACCGCATGTAACCGTCGGACGCGTCCGCAGTGGCACGCAGAAGCGAGTCCTAGCCGCGATCGGAGAGCGCTGGCTCGAGGCGCGGGCGTCCAGCGATGGCAAATCGCGAGTCGGCGTGCCCGTCAACTCGATCGTCCTGATGCGGAGCCACCTCCATTACAACCGACCAACGCGTTACGAGCGATTGTTTGAGGTCGATTTGGGCAAGAACGACGGGGCAAACGACAGTCCTTAAATCGCGCCGTCACCTCCGCAATCCCGTCGGCAAGCTTTTTGCCGAAGCGCGTCTCAAGCGTTGAACGGCTTGGAGCGGTTCTCTTCGCAGAACTCGCGGGCTTGTCCGAGCATCAGTTCTCTGACGCCGATACCGAATGTCGTCGCACCGATGGATTTTCCGGCGGCGATGGCGCGCCGCTCGATGTCCGCGGTCGCGGCGACGCGATCCGGATGTTCGGGCTGTCCGGCCAGTCCCATGCTTGCAGCAAAGTCGTTCGGACCTCCGGCGACACCCGTCAGTCCCGGTATCGCGAGAATGTCGTCGAGATTGTCGTGCGCCTTCTTCGATTCGATCTGCGCCATCACGATCATGTTTTCGTTCGCCCACTTCATGAAAGCGCGCTGACCGCCGTACTCAGCGATCTTCGCGGGATCATTGAATTCAGTCCCGCGACCACCGCCCCAGGATCGCCACCCGGCTTCTGGGAACAGACAGGCATCAGCAAGAGCCTGCGCCTCCGCGCCCGTTTCGACGTGCGGGCCGGTTACGCCTTGGATGCCGCGATCGAGATAGAGGTTGACCCAGTACGCGGCGATGTTCGGCACGCGCGCCGTCACCGACATGCCGAGCGCATTGGAGAGCCGGCAAATGTCATCGACGGCCTCGACCGAGTAGGCGCCATGTTCGCCGTCAATCGAGATGGCGTCGAAACCGACATGTGCGGCGAGTTCGATCAGTTGCGAAGACGGAAACGGCAACGCGAAAACGAGCGCGTAGTGCCCTTCGCGATTGGCTTTCAAGATGGTGTTTTCAATCATTTTGGCCTCTTTCTGGAGCCGACGCTCACGGTATTGCTAGATGCAGGCATTGTAGCAAGACTTCGGCTTCCGCTTGAATGAAGTTTCGCAGGTCGACTCAGATCCGGCGGTTGGTGCCGCCGCGCGCCGTCGGACGCTTGATCGGCGGGTGCGCGGCGATCTCGTCAAGGTCTACGTCGATTCCCAGTCCGGGCGCGTCGCTGAGGGTAATGTAGCCGTCTTTCTGGCGCGGCAGACCGCGGCACACCGTGAAGTACCAAGGCGAGTAGAACTCGGCGTGATACTCCTGAATCTCGAAGTTGACGATCGAAGCGTCGAGGTGCATCTCGGCGATCGCGCCGACGGGCGAGCAGACGTTGTGAGGCGCCATGGTGATGTGTTTCGCTTCCGCCATGATGGCGATCTTTTTGAGTTCGGTGATGCCGCCGGCGTTGGCGATGTCGGGCTGGAGCACGTCGACCGCGTGGGCGTCGACGATGTCGGCGAACGGGAACTTCGAGTAGAGCCGTTCGCCAGTGGCGATGGGTATTCCGACTTTGCGTCGCACTTCCAAAAGTTCGCAGACGCGTTCCTCCGACACCGGCTCTTCATAGAAGAGAGGATGATACTTTTCAAGGCGGTTGCCCAGTTTGATCGCGTTCATCACATCGAACTTGGCGTGCGCCTCGACGAGAATATCGACCTCAGTGCCGACGGTTTCGCGTACTTGGTCGACGCGTGCTTCAGCGATCGCGGCTTCGCGTTCCGAGATCTTGTAGTAGTTGGTTTGGGCGAACGGATCGAACTTGAGCGCCGTGTATCCCATATCGACGACGACTTTCGATTCTTCGGCGTTCTGTTCGGGCGAGCCGGGGTTGGCGTACCAGCCGTTGGCGTAGACGCGGATTTTCTCTCGTTGCGATCCGCCCAAGAGTTGGTAGACCGGTCGATCGAGGATTTTGCCTTTGAGGTCCCACAGCGCGATGTCGATTCCACTGATCGCGGTCATCGCGAGCCGTCCTCGCTTGCCGGGAGCATTGTGGTACATGTCGGTCCAGATCGCCTCTGAATCGAGCGGGTCCCGCCCAACGACCCAATTCTCGACGAGGTGGGTGGCTAACAGCTTGACGGCATCGTCGGCCTCCATCGGGCTCGCATCGCCGAGACCGTAGAGTCCAGGCTGATCGGTGTTCAACTGGACGACGAGCCAGTTGCGGTCCGCGTTGTGATGCTTCGCGGAAAACTGGTGGAACTGGATGCTGGTTACGGCGGGCATATCATCTCCGGTGACCCGATGGTACGAGTTTCTATTTCGGTCGCGTGGGGTAAGCATACTAGGCAAAGCGTGCGCGCGGGTATTACTGTGGTATACGGTTCGGGTTGCGATAAACTTTGCGAGAGATGGGGATCTGTGTGCCAGAGAGCGCGTTGCACGCGGCGTGGAGACGCGCCGATGGTAGCCGCGCGTCGTTAGCGACTGCGGACGGACGCTGCTATCGAGTGCTGTATTCGGGAATGCCGGGCGGATCCATCGGTCCCGATTTCAGAGACGCGGTATTCGAATCGGAAGATGGTTCGGAACTGCACGGCGATGTCGAGATTCACCGAGACGCGGCGGATTGGTACGCGCATGGACATCACACCGATGATCGTTATGGGCGCGTCATCTTCCACGCGGTCTGTGCGTTGTCGCGGGGTCACCGCCGCACCGTCAACTCGCTTGGGATGAATGTCGCCGAAATCGGGATCGCTCCGTTGATCGATGGCGATGATGCCGCGCGGCTTGTCACGCAAAAACGCGATGATGGATATGCCGAATCCGACAATGCCGCAGATGGTTGGCTCGATGAGGCGGGCGATGAGTGGTTCGCGCAGCGCATGGCGAGCCGAAGATTGGACATCGAACGATTCGGTCCCGACTTGGCATTGCAGATGTCGATTTTCGAGGCTCTCGGATACCCGCGCAATCGCGATCAATTCCGGTTGTTGGCGCAACGCCTGCCATGGGCTTTCCTCGCGCGATTTTCGCATCGAAATGACCTTGGTGAAGCACTGGAATCCGCTCCCGATAGCGACGTTGGACGGGCCAATACGTTACTCCGATGGGCGGCCGGTTTCGACGCTAGGCCAGAGTGGTGCAAGGTGCCTCGGTTATTCGGCGAGGCACCGCAGTGGCAACGCGCCGGCACTCGACCATCGAATCGTCCTGAAGCTCGGATTTCGGCGGCGGCACATCTCGTCGCGCGATGGTGGCGGGATGGTGGACCGTTGCGGAGCACGGTCGACATGGTGACGGCATCGACCCGAGCATCGGAACTTCGCGCCGCGCATCAAATCGGTGATGGTTTCTTGGGACGAGGAAGAGCCGGCGAAATCGTCGTGAACGCAGTCCTGCCGACGGTTGCTGCTTGGGCACAGATCGGCGGCGACGGCGTGCTTTATCGGAAGACGATGCATCTCTATCGCCAGCATCCTTCGCTGTCAACCAACTCGATACTGCGCGAAGCGACGCGCGTTATGTCCAAGCGACACGCGCCTGTCGAACAGCTTGCGGGGGCGCGCCGACAGTTGGGCGCGATGCACATATATCGCACGATGCTGCTCCGCCCGCGCAGCGCGAGCCAGATAAATCTAGGTCGACGGGTCCTGTCGTCGTGACTCAACCCGATCAGCCGCAGAAGCCCGGTTCGGGCTCGGAAGCACCGCCGCATTTGGCGAGTCTTGACGACGCTAAAACCGCGCTATCGCCTTCGAGCTCGCCAGATGAATCGGTAACCACGCCGCCAGAGGTTGAAGACCTCCAGTCACAACGATTCAGTTCGTATTCCGACGATCCGCCGAAGCTGACGATTGAGCAGAACGACGAATCCGACGTTGCGGAAGTCGGAGACGCAGGTCTGACCGACGTTGCGGAGACTGTGAGTGAAAACAGAACGGAGCCGGAAACGGACGAACGCGACGCCGATCTGACCGACGTTGCGACGACGGCGATTGAGGGCGAAACCGAGCCGGAGGCTGATGTTGGGACCACGGCGATTGAGGGCGAAACGAATCCGGAAGACGATGCTGCGAACACGGCGGATGCTGCGAACACGGCGAATGAGGTAATTACAGAGCCAGTAGACGATGCTGCAACGACGGCGAGCGAGGTCGATACCGAGCCGGTAGCCGACGCTGCAACGACAGCGAGCGAGGTCGATACCGAGCCGGTTGACGACGCTACGACGACGGCGAGTGAGGTCGATACCGAGCCGGAGCTGGACACGGCATCCGACCATGCTTCGGATTTCGAGCCGCCGGAACTTGATGGGGTAACGGGTCTCTTGCCCGGCGAGACTTCGCTGTACACGGCTCCGACCCACAACGACGGTGGTAGCGAGGTTGTGTTGACCGATCGGCGAGTGGTTTTGCGCGGCGCGCCCGATGCGAAAGTGCTTTTCGCTTCGATGCAGCTGGAAGAGATCGACTCGGTGTCCATCTCGCGGGCCCGACTGAGCCGACGTTCGTTGACTTGGGGATTGATTGGGATCGCGGCGGCGGTGGGAATGTGGCAAGCTTTGGACGGCGTAGGCAACATTCGCTTGGTCATCGCCGCGATCGTCGTCTTGGCAAGCGCGGTGTTGCTGGCGGATTACGCTTTGCGCCCGCCGGACCTTGAGGTTTCGATCCGCGCCAAGTCCGGGAAAGTGTTAACAATCGACTTCGCGCAGAATCGCGCCCAGGTCGCCGATCAGTTCGCGGCCCGGATCATCGCCATGCTCGAACGCTATCGCGTGGGTTTAGGCCAATAGCGGTCTCAGCCGATGCGGAGCGAAGGAATCACGTCAAGGTCGTAGGCGTCGCGCTGCCCATCCAGATAGTGGTCTAGGCCGGCGCGTGCAATCATCGCTCCGTTGTCGGTGCAGAGGGGAATCGGCGGCGTCACGACAGGATAGGGCGAGGCTTCGTTCATCGTCTCGCGCAAAGGACGGTTCGCGGCGACTCCTCCAACAAGCAGGATCGCGGAGCAGTCGTATTCGCGCGTCGCTTGGATCGTCTTGGTGACGAGCACATCGATAACGGAATCTTGGAAGGCTTTGGCGATGTTTGACACTACTTCCGCATCGGGTGGCGAAGCGTCGTCTGGCGGATAGATGCCTTCGCGCCGGGCGCGGTTGAGCACCGCCGTCTTCAATCCGCTGAAGGAAAATTCCAACGATCCTTGTAGCCATGCCCTCGGCAACCGTTCCACAGACTCGGCCGAGCAACCTTCCGCGGCGTTCTGGATCGCCGGTCCGCCCGGATACGGCAGACCGATGGCGCGTGCCGCTTTGTCGAACGCCTCACCCGCCGCGTCGTCACGCGTCTCACCGACCAACTTGAAGTCTAGCGTCGCGCCTTCCTTTTTCGCCATGACTAGCTCGGTGTGCCCACCAGATACGATGAGGCACATGGCGCTCGTATCGGAGATGTCCGCAAGTGCCGGCGCGATCGGCAGGTGAGTTTCGCTTTGATCGGACGCTTCGCGATCTTCGTTCGCGATTGGCAATCTTATGAACGCGGCCATGACGTGACCGACGAGGTGGTTGACGCCGATCAACGGTTTGCCAGACGTCGCGCAGGCGCCTTTGGCGTAGTTGACGCCTACCATCAATGAACCCGCGAGTCCGGGGCCGTTTGTGACGGCGATGGCGTCGAGGTCTTGCCAACCCACGTTTGCGGTTTCCAACGCCGTCTCGACCACCGCCGCCATCGACCGGATATGTTGCCGCGATGCGACTTCAGGCACGATACCGCCGAACTTGGCGTGGAGATCGGCTTGGCTCGCCACTATGTTCGCGAGAAGCCGACCGTCGAGGTCAACGATGCCGGCGGCGGTCTCGTCGCAAGATGTTTCGATTCCGAGGATCAATGGGTGTCGAATAGATGGTTTCTTATCTGCCAGCGTGCGGCATGTGCGGGTCGCCGGGGTGGCGTCGCAGAACCGCGCGCTAGATTCAAGCGTAAAGCAGAAGTATCATCGGGTGCAGAGCTGCGCCGCGAGTATTCCAGACCTCGTTTGACAATCGAAGCAGAGCGTTCGGGACGTGTTGCACGTTCTCGCTAGAAGGTGGTACACTGACGGTTAACGGAATCCGCTACTATGTGCCTCGTCTGAGGCGGTGGCGGGCCTGGGCGACTGGTAGTGGCGACGCCTTCGCGCCGGGTGATGATGAGAAGCAAATGCAGCGTCGGCGGAGGTTAGGACGTTGGAAGCGATCATTTCATGGCCAGAGTGTCTGGCGTGCGAACAGGGCGTATTGGTGCCCCTGTCTGATTTCGGTGGACAAGGCGCGGCGGTACACTACAAGGCGTGGGTGTGCACGCTCCCCAACTGCGATTACAACATCAAGATCCGCAACGGGGATGTACACATTAACGAACCGATTTTCGAAGGTCCTAGAAGCCGTTGAAAAGACGTTTCGCCGCACGGCGGAGGTCTGAAAGGCTCGGCGGTGACAGCGAAATGACTCGAATATCCAGATTCGCAAGACCGCTCGGCATCGCGTTAGCCGGGATCGGTTTGGTATTGGTCGGCGTTTCCGCGTTCTACCTGATCGAGTACGCGCGCTCCGGCTCCGACGCCGAAGAGTTCAACGTTCAAGCGGCACCGCCCGAAGATTATCTCGCCCTTTTGGGTCAAGGCATACCGAGGCGAACTGTCTCCGACGACACCTCCAACGCTACGTCAGATGATGTTGAGTCCGATGCGAGCGTCGCTTACGAAACAACCATCGGCGAGCCGGTCCGGCTAACGTCCGAGATCGATCGATCCGAAACCGTCTCGATCGCGTCGGTGCTGCCAAGATTCGGTCGGTCCGACGATGCAGAGCCAAGCGTGGCCAGTGCTGAGAGGTCTTTGGCATCCGTGTCGCTCGTACCCGGACCTGGAGATTCATTCGAACGCGTATCCGTCGCGGAAGAACGCGGTTCCAACGGTGTGGTGGAAACGTCCTACCCGGCTGTATCTTCGACGGTGATGGTCGAGACGTTCGCCGCGATCTATCCGGGCGGCAACATGAACCCGCGCTACTGGTCCGATCCACACTGGGCCGGCAACATGCCGTTCGGCGGCCCGACGATACCGGACGGTTTCGTGCCGGTAGACGCGTCGGCGATGGATTTCGCAAACGTCGACGGCGAACGCGGCGTCCGGATGGAGATTCCGGCGATCGAGCTCGACGCCATCGTGTCGGAGCTCGAACTGCGCGACCTCGGCGATTACCGAGCGTGGAGCACGCCGGACCGGGTTGTTGGGCACATACCCACGACCGCGAACCCGGGTGAGCCGGCGCGTGGATGGTACTTCGGGCACTTGAGCAACTTCATCAGCAACGAGGGCGACATATTCCGACGCCTCCCCGAAATCGCCGGCATGATCGACAACGACCCCGTCGACATCTTCCTGACGACCGCGGACGCGGAGTACATGTATCGCGTGACCGAGACGCAGCAGGTGCACCGCGACGACCTGCATCTCAACGACTCGACGAACTCCACGATCACGCTCGTCACTTGCTGGCCGTTCCGCGTCTACGACCACCGCGTCTTGGTGACCGCGGTCCTGATCGCCGTTAAGCCGTTGCAGGACGCCTAGCCCCGTGCGTGTTTGCTCTTTCGGCGATACTTCCAATCGATCGCACCTCTATGTGTGCAACGCACGAATTCCCGCCAACCGCTAGATGAAAACACGTAGCAAGCGATCCGGGGGCGAGGTGTGGAACGACCGCTTGTTTCTGGCTTTACTCGCAGCCGCGTTGATCGGCGCATTGGTGCAGATCACGATGGGCAGCACGGTGCGCGTCACCGGCTCCGGCGACGGTTGCCCAGACTGGCCGACCTGTTTCGGCAGCTGGATTCCGCCGTTCGAATACCACGCGCTGATGGAGTACGCCCACCGCACCATCGGAGTTATCGTCGGCGTCACGATCATCGCCGCGGTGCTGCGGGCCTGGGTCCGACATCGACGCGAGACGTCGGTCGTCACTTCATCGACAGCCGGATTGGTGGCGGTCTCGATCACCGGCGGCATCGGCGGCGCGGTGGTGCTAAGCGAACTCGATCCTGCGTTGCGTACACTGCATCTGCTGTTGGCGGAATCGGTTTTGCTGCTTATGGCGCATGCTTTGGTCGCATCGATATACATCCGAGCGCCAGGAGGTCGCGATGCGGCCTCGCGGCGGCTGGTGATAATCGTAATGATCGGATCGGCAATGACGTTGATCGCTCTACTGTCCGGTTCATACGCGGTTTGGCGCGGGGCCGGCGCGGTCTGTCCGTCTTGGCCCCTGTGCGGTGGCGCCATCATCCCGCAGTACGAGATCGTCTGGATCCACGTCGCGCACCGCGTCATCGCGCTGCTGTCGGTGTTCCCGGCAATGGCGGCGGCTCACATGGCGATGAAAGCAAAGAACGGGGAGGGTTCGTCGGATCAAATGCTCCGCATACTCGGGATCGCGGTATCGGCGATAATCGTGATTCAGATACTGCTCGGCGCGGCTAACCCTTGGACCGGATTCGAAATCTGGGCGCGTGTGTCCCACCTCACTTTCGCATCGTTGCAATGGGTGGGCATGTGCCTGATCGCGTTGCTGGTCTTGATGCCAGTCGCGCGCAGCTCGGTTTCGCGTGCCGAAATGAGACAACCTGAGCCGACGCCGTCGATGTCAAGAGCAGAAGCAGAAGCGTGAGCTTAATCCCAATGGTCGCCACCGTTCAGAAAAGCCGCCGGTTCGAATCGTTGATGCGCACGACGCTCGACTACGTCGCGCTGACAAAGCCACGCATCATGTCGCTATTGCTCTTCACCGCGCTCGGCGGCAGCTTTCTAGCCGCGCGCGGCATTCCGCCGTGGCAGTACATTCTCGTCGTTCTGATCGGTGGCGCGCTTGCGTCAGGCGGTGCCAGCGCGCTGAACATGTGGTACGAGGAAGACATCGACCGCGCGATGCAACGCACCGACCATCGACCAGTCGCCGAGGGTAGAATAGCCCCGCGACACGCGTTGATATTCGGGATCGTGCTGAACATCGCGTCGTTCGCCGTCTTCTACGTTTTCGCCAACGTGTTGGCGGCGGCTCTGGCTCTCGCCGGCACCGCGCTATACGTCGTCCTCTACACCGCGGTGCTGAAGCGCACCACGACGCAGAACATCGTCGTCGGGGGTGCCGCAGGGGCGATACCGCCGCTCGTCGGTTACGCCGCAGTGCTTGGGATGTTGGAACTCGAGGCGTGGTATCTTTTCGCCATCGTGTTCTTCTGGACACCGCCGCATTTCTGGGCGTTGTCGTTGCTGATAAAAGACGACTACGAGCGCGCCGGAGTGCCCATGTTACCCGTCGTCGCGGGCGACTCCGCGACGCGGCTTCAGATCCTGCTCTACACCGTTCTAATGGTGCCGCTCACGGTGCTTTACTACTTCGCGACAACCAAACTAGGCGTGGTCTACCTCTCCGCCGCGCTCGTGCTCGGATTGATCTTCGTCGCGCTGGCGATCAGACTATGGCGATCGCGGGAACGGCGCGACACGGCTCGGCTCTACAAGTACTCGCTGCTCTACCTGTTCTTGCTGTTCGTGGTGATGATGGCGGACGCGGCGGTCATTTGAGGATCGGAAGAATCGATTTATGGAGATGATCCGATGAGTTGGTGGAATCGAACGGCGATGTTGGCAGGGGCGCTTACCTCCGCGTACCTCGGCGCATCCGCCGCGCTGGCTCTGAACATGTCTTGGCGGCAACGGCGCATGCCTCTGAACGATGACCCGTCGTCGGTCGGAATGCCGTACCACGATGTCGCGTTCACTAGCCGCCGCGATTACGGCGACCCGGCACGCGTCCTGAAGGGATGGATCGCTCTTCCGCCGAGCATCGAGGTTACGCCCGCGCCGCGCGACTCCCGTTGGGTTGTGCTGGTTCACGGCGACAGCGCGAACCGTGCCGATCCGCAGGCCGGCGCGATGGGGCTGGCAAAGGCGATGTGGGAACAGGGTTTCGGAGTTTTGATGTTCGACCTGCGCGGCTGTGGCGAATCCGACTACGGCGACTTCACCGGCGGATGGCATGAACGACTCGACGTGTTGGGCGCGTTGGACTATCTGGTAGGTCTCGGCGCTGACCGGAGCCGTATCGGCGTGTTGGGATTCTCGCTCGGCGCCGTCGCGGCAACGCTCGCATGCGCCAACCCGGGCGTCGCCGGCGCGTTGATATCAGACAGTGCCTACTGCGATTTCTGGACGATGATCAGACATCGTTCGCAGCTACGCCCTTGGCTCGCCGCGTTGGTCAAACCTGGCACCGATTTGATGCTCCAGATGCTGGTCGGATACCGTCTCGGCGAGGTATCGCCCGAACGCCAGGTCTCTCAATGCGACGTGCCGATGCTCATCATCCACGGCAAACTGGACGACGCGGTGCCGCTGACCCATGCCCGACGGCTCGCCAGAGCGCGCGGCATCAGCCAAACCGACATCGACGGCGGCGACTGCGACAACTACTGGGTAGCCACTGACGCCGGCCATGTCCAAGCCTACCGCACCGACCCCACCGGCTACGTCGACCGCGTAACCACCTTCCTCAACCGCCACCTCGCCGAGTGACGCCACCCGTAGTGGCACGCCCTTGTGGCTGCCCCGGTGCGGGGCGGGGTACGCCGGACGCATCAACGCATTAGAAGTCGCGCGATGGATTTCATCTCGCCGCAACAACAAGCCCCCTTCGCGAAGCGTAAGGGGGCGCGAACGAGCGAAGCGATGTGAGCGGGGGATGCCCCGCATGGACTCCAATCGCCGCCAGACAATCCGACGGACGCCGTTTGTGGAACACCTACTAGGGCATCCCCCTAGCCCCCTTACGCTTCGCGAAGGGGGGGAAGATTCCTCGCTTCGCTCGGAATGACAGGATGTTGCTCGAATGGGAGAAATCAGTACGCCCCCTTCGCAAAGCGTAAGGGGGCGCGAACGAGCGAAGCGATGTGAGCGGGGGATGCTCCGCATGGACTCCAATCGCCGCCAGCCAATCCGACGGACGCCGTTTGTGGAACACCTACTAGGGCATCCCCCCTAGCCCCCCTTACGCTTCGCGAAGGGGGGAAGATTCCTCGCTTCGCTCGGAATGACAGCGTGCCGCGCTCGCAATGACAGGGTGTTCGCGAATGGAGGCGATCGTACGCCCCCTTCGCAAAGCGTAAGGGGGCGCGAACGAGCGAAGCGATGTGAGCGGGGGATGCCCCGCATGGACTCCAATCGCCGCCAGCCAATCCGACGGACGCCGCTTGTCCAACGCCTGCCAGGGCATCCCCCCTAGCCCCCCTTACGCTTCGCGAAGGGGGGAAGATTCCTCGCTTCGCTCGGAATGACAGGATGCCGCGCTCGGAATGACAGGGTGTTGCTCGAATGGGAGAAATCAGTACGCCCCCTTCGCGAAGCGTAAGGGGGCGCGAACGAGCGAAGCGATGTGAGCGGGGGATGCCCCGCATGGACTCCAATCGCCGCCAGCCAATCCGACGGACGCCGCTTGTCCAACGCCTGCCAGGGCATCCCCCCCTAGCCCCCCTTACGCTTCGCGAAGGGGGGAACTTGCCTGCCCGTCTACCTCAAATCGCAGTCGACGCCGACTTCGGCGCAGTGGCCTTCGAACCATTCGATGACTTCGGTGTGGTACGGGATGCCGTCTTTGGAGCGTTTCTCGATCTCTTCGGCTTCAAGCAGACCGGGATAGACGACGCGGTCGTGTCCTTTGCCGGGCGGATGCTCGGCGACGGCGCCCAAGAGTTCGTCCATGTCGTCGAGGAACTTCTCTCTGTCGGTGAATGCCTCGATGTCGTATGCGACGAAGAAGTGTCCGCCTTGGTGCGGGTTCAGCGGACCGGGGCCGAGACCGGTCAACTCGTTGCACATGATCTCGTTCATCAGTCCGAGACCGAATCCCTTGTGCGAACCGTTTTCACGGGTGCCGCCGATGGGCAACATGCCGTATTTGCCACGCGATTCGGGGCCCGGCGCGGGCGATTCCTCCAGACGCGGCTCGTAGTTGTCGTCGGTGATCCAGCCGGGCAACACGGTGGCACCAGTGCGACGCAATAGCCAGATCTTGTTCGCCGCGACCTGCGTGGTGGCGATGTCGAGCATGTATGGCGGCATGGTGCGTGCCGGCGCGCCGTAAGCGAGCGGGTTGGTGCCGAGAAACGGGCGAGAGCCCCACGTCGGAATCGTGATGCCCGCGCCGCCGGCGGTCATGCAGTGCCCGATCATGCCGGCTTCGATGGCTTGATAGACGTAGTGGCTACAGCCTGCGAGATGCCCGGTGTTGAAGACGGTTACGACGCCGACGCCGTGCTGCTGCGCCTTCTCGATCGCCATATCCATTGCCGTCGGACCGACATGCACGCCGAGCGCATGTTTCGCGTCGATATTTGCCGTCGTGCTGGTCTCGCGCACGACCTCCCACTCCGTAGCCGGGTTCAGCGATCCTTCGGCATAACTGCGCACATAACCCCGCAACCCGTTCGACACGCCATGCGATTCGTTGCCGCGCAGATCGTTGCCCAGCAAGACATCGGTCGAATCCTGCGCCGCCTGATCGTCCAACCCGATCTTCAGAAAGATGTCCTTCGTCACCCGATGCATATTCTCCGGCATGACATAAACCCGGTCCGCCTCCGGCACCTTGAATCGCTCTAGCATTTCGACATTCCCTTTCAGTTACCGTTACCGTTACATTCCAAACGAACGCTCCCGTTCGGATTAGTAGTGTAAGCGAAACCCGGCAACAACGAAACGCCAATCATTCCGCAGCACGCCAAACCCGCAACGTAGGGGCACGCCCTTGTGGCTGCCCCGGTGCGGGGCGCGTTGCTGTTTGGCGTCATTGTCACCCCGACGCTCGCGTTTCATGCGGAACATTCCATCATTTCACCACAACCATCTTAAGACACACGTTCGTATGTTATGATGTATTTTCGTCGACACGATTTGCGTCGGCAACGATGTTCTATGATGTCGATGGAAGGATGCAGGCATGAACCTCGAAGAAATCACCTTGAAGCTTGAGGAGCGTGGCGTCGTCTGGCACGGCGTAGCGTTCGCGTTGGTCGGCGTCGTCACGACAATGGTGTTGGCGATATACTCGGAGTCAGATTTCCTGGCGATCATCGCGCTTCGCCTCATCGCCACCCAGCTCCATTGGGCCTTCATCCCGATCATCGTAATAATCGTCGAAAGGATCAGAAAAATGTTCGAGACCAGAACCCAAATCCGCCGCGAAGCCACCCTCAAAGCCCTAGCCGAAAGCAGACAGGAGGGCGAGGAGCGCGGCGAAAAACGCGGCATACGCATCGGCGAGGAGCGCGGGGAAGTACGTGGGGAAAAACGCGGCGAACGCAAAACCCTCGAGCGCGTCCGCGCCGAACTTCTCGAGGGCGGCGTCGAACTCTCGCCCGAGATCGAGGAGCGCATCTTCGGCTCCAACGGCCACAAGTCCTAGGTCGCCGAGAACGGCGTTTCCCAGCCACCCCGCAGTACGCCAAACGCACAACGTAGGGGCACGCCCCCTTCGCGAAGCGTAAGGGGGCGCGAACGAGCGGAGCGATGTGAGCGGGGGATGCCCCGCATGGACTCCAATCGCCGCCAGGCAATCCGACGGACGCCGCTTGTGGAACAGCTGCCAGGGCATCCCCCCTAGCCCCCCTTACGCTTCGCGAAGGGGGGAACTTGCGGGACGGAGGGGTAGTTGGCATTCACCCGCATTCTGAACGTTCCATATTGACGCGCATCGTACGCCCCCTTCGCTTCAGCGTAAGGGGGCGCGAACGAGCGAAGCGATGTGAGCGGGGGATGCCCCGCATGGACTCCGATCGCCGGTAGGCAATTCGACGGACGTCGCTTGTGGAACGCCTGCCAGGGCATCCCCCCTAGCCCCCCTTACGCTTCGCGAAGGGGGGAAGATTCCTCGCTTCGCTCGGAATGACAGCGGCGCAGGGAGGCAAAGCGTACGCCCCCTTCGCGAAGCGTAAGGGGGCGCGAACGAGCGGAGCGATGTGAGCGGGGGATGCACGGGTAGTTGTCGCAGCTGGCAGGCGGTCTGCCAAGTTGTCAAAAGGTAAACGTCTATTCGCCGTATCATCGATCGCATGGCACGTCCGAAATTCCAACTGAAGCGGTTCGCCCGCGACATGCGAAACAATCCCACCGACGCCGAAAGTGTCCTTTGGCGACATATCCGTATGGGGCAAATCGACGGACACCGCTTTCTGCGCCAAAGAACCATCGACAACATGATCGTCGATTTCTTATGCCGAGGACGCAAACTCGTAATCGAGTTGGACGGCGGCCAGCACGACCAACGAAGAATCGCCGACCATATCCGAACGAAACGCCTGAATCGACTCGGTTACCGCGTCCTACGATTCTGGAACAACGAAGTATCCACAAACATCGACGGCGTCTTGGAAACCATCCGCCAGGAACTCCAAAACACCAACGGGCATCCCCCCTAGCCCCCCTTACGCTTCGCGAAGGGGGGAACTTGCGGGACGAAGGGGGGGTGGCATTTACCCGCATTCTGAACGTTCCACATTGACGCACAGCGCACGCCCCCTTCGCGAAGCGTAAGGGGGCGCGAACGAGCGGAGCGATGTGAGCGGGGGATGCCCCGCATGGAGTCCAACGGCTGGCAGGCAATTCGACGTACGGCGGTTGTGGAACGGCTGGCAGGGCATCCCCCCTAGCCCCCCTTACGCTTCGCGAAGGGGGGAACTTGCTGACTGCCACAGGAACTTGCGGTTCGGCGTGTTGCGCGGTGGGCAACAACGGAAATCGCCCCCGTCATCCGGGGATGACGGGGGCGATCTCCTATCCTGTGGCCTTCACCCGTTGAGGGGGAAGGGAGGGTTTGCCTCTAGCGGTTGCTGGGCTGGCGGGGGCGGCGGCCGGCTAGGAGGAAGGTGCCTAGGGCGGCGGCGGCGATGCCGAGGATCAGGAGCAGGGCCAGCGGGGCACCGTTGCTGGGGGCTGCGCCGCCGGTTTCGGGCGGCTCGGGCGTGCTGGTCGGCTCTGGTGTCGGCGTGAACGCTGCCGGCGCTCCGGCGGTGCCAACGGCTACCGTCGCCGGGATGCTGCTCACGTGGCCGCAGACGTCCGGGCCTGACGCGCCCGCGATGCGGACGGTGCCAGACAGGACCTGCAACGAACCGTCGGACATCTTGACAACTAGTGCGATGTCGGAGATGTTCGAGCGTGCCGCCGCGGGCAGTGGCAGACAGACCTTCGCCGCGCCGTTCAAGGCGTAGGAGTTGATCCCCTCGCCTGCGCTGTCCGCAACGGAGATCATGTACGCGTCACCGACTAGCGTGTAGCGGTGCGCGGTCATGCCCGCGTTGGAAGCGGAGCCTGCGCCGTCCATGCGAACGCCGATGTACTCGCCGCTCGGAACGATGCCGGAGCCGGCGGTGATCGAGTGCGAATCGCCGTCGAACGTGCCGCCTTCAACTGGCGTGAACACTTCGTACTGCTTGCCGTCGTTGCCGGAGATGATCTCAGGGATCTCGCCCAGCGGGTTCACCGGAACCGCGGTCGGCTCGGCGGCCGGGGCGGAGCGTCGAACCTTGACTTCGAACTCTGCCGTGCAGTCCTTGCCGTAGTTGTCGTCGGTTTTCTCGCGGGAGTGCAGGCACTCGTGCGGATCGAGCTTTGCCTTGACCGTGTAGGTGCCGGGTGACGACGGCGCGGTGTAGCTGATCTCCGTGTTAGCAGGATCGCCTTCCTCCCTGTCCGTCCCGGGTATCGCGACGTCGTTCGCAGTCCAAGCGAATATGACGTCTTTGGGGTCGGCGAGCTTCTGCACGTGCAGGTTCTCAAGCGCGTAGACGTTGACCATCAGACGCACCGTGTCGCCCGCCGAGACCGTTACGCTCTTCACGCTCGGCGTGATCTTGCGAATGTCGATCTGTCCAGTCGAGCCCGCAGCCGGCTTAGTCTTTTTCGGCATTGTGTCCGCGACGGTGACTTTGACGTCGGCGGGTTTCGTGACGGAGCCGTACGCCGTCTCGTCGGTCGCGTTACTGACGCTGTGGTTCAGCGTGACCATGTCGTCGGTGGTGTCGCTGTCAGTTTGACCGATGACCGTTACCGTCTGCGGCGTGAACCAACGTCGTTCGGTCTCGTCGTCTTCTGTTGTTCCGGCGTCGTCGTTGGGTGATCCGATTCTGAAGTTCAGGGCCTGTTCGTAGATGCCCTTCGTCGTCGTGTCGGTGTCGACGAAGACTCCGCCAGCGTCACCCGCGATTGCGATGTTGACAGTGACAGCGGTTTGGGCCGCTGCAGTAGTAGCGGGCGGTGCGTCAAGAACCACGGTGTAGGTCTTGCTCATGCCCTCGTCGACTGTCAGGGGGTCGTTTTGGTTGCCTGGTTTTTCGGGGTTGGTGTCGATCGTCACGCCGGCGTCGCGGTGAATGTCGACGATGGTGAACTCGACGTCCCGTGGCGTCGGAGGATCGGTTTCCGAGCCGGCGGTTCCGTATCCGCCGCCGGTGGCAGTCAATCGCACGCGGATTGTCTCGTCTTCGTTCTTGGTGTCGATGAGATCGGTAATGTTGTCAGTTGCATCTCGATCTTTCACGTAGTCGATTGCCGGTGTGAATGCGACGACTGTTTCAGCCGTGGTTGCGTTGACAGTAGCTGACGCATTGGATATGGTTCCTAACCTTGCGACGTCAGCGGGGGTCGCAGTTGTATCGATCGGCACCCATTTGCCATCGGACAACTTGAGCTCGACGGCCGTGATCGTGACATTGTCCAAGGTACCGTCGCTGTTCGCGTCATCGGGCGCGGCTGCCAGCCAGACACTGAAGGCATTGACAGTTTCGCCCTCAACGACTTTCGGCTTGTGCTTGGTGACGGCGAGTTTCTTGTCGTCATCCCTGACGTCCACTCGTAGCTGTCCCGTGATTTCGCTTTTGGTGAGGCTGTAGCCACCGCCGGTGGCAGTGTGCTTCAGGATGGAGACTTCGGTGTCTGTCATGTCGTCGTCGTCAGCCAAGGCGGAAATCTTAACTGGCTGATACACGTTCCAAGTCCCTGCCGTGTCCGTCGCGGTGTTGTCGTCTGGGTCCGCCGAAATGTCGCCGGTGAAGGTGACTTGCTTAGGATTGACACTCACGTCATCGTTGTCGGAGTCGTCGATGCTGACTCTTATAATCTGTGCCCTCTGACCAAAGGCAACCTGGGTCGGCTCAGCCGTCAACTTCACGCAGTAGGTGACGCTTCCGTCCTCTGGGACATCGAGGTTCGGTAGCACAACCGGATCGCCGGTAAGATCACCATTGTTGATGTCGACCGCTCCGCCGCCAGATTCATTCGTGTCGTTCAGACAGTTCTTGTTCGTGTCTCCGGTTGCCAGATTGCCGAACGTAAGCTGCTGGTCGTCGTCAGCGACGTTGACGGTTACGGTCTGGTCTTCCAATTCGTCGTAATCGGTGTCGGGCGTGCTGGCATCGACGATGCTGATCGTCAACTTTACGGTCTCGTCGGCACCGTCGGTGTCGTCTTGCGGATCGACTGTGACGGTCGAGGTGGTTGAAGTGTCGGTCGCGGTTGTCCAAGTGAGCGTCGTGTTATCAACAGTAACGCCGACGGCATCAGTATCGCCGCTTGTGACGGAGATGACGACGTCACTGGTCGCAGGTTCAGGTGCAGCCGCGAGTTTGATGGTGAACGTGGGATCGGTGCTCACGCCCTCCTCGGTGCTGATCGACGACTTCGAGATTACGAGACCCTTAGGAGTGGTCTGTGCTTTCGCTTCGTCTTGCGGTTGCAGGGATATTGCGCTGAACGCAACGGCGCATAGGGCGGCTACAATGAGTGCGGCGCCGGCCACGTTCTTGATCCTGATGAGTGATGTAACAGTCGGCATCACGTTTCCATTCCTTTGCAGGTTGTTTATTTGCATCACGTTGTCAGCATTTTGCGGTGAGCGAAACGAACAAGCGCGTTCCCCGTCATGCTACACGCACAATCATCTTACCAGTATACAGATACGCGTGCAACGATTCTCACGCGATTTTGCAAGTACTTGCAGAACCGCTTCGGCGCATCCCCCCTAGCCCCCCTTACGCTCCGCGAAGGGGGGAACTTGCGGAACGAAGTTGCGGTTGGCATTTGCCCGCATCCTGTCTTTCCACAGTGGCGGCAGTGCGTACGCCCCCTTCGCAAAGCGTAAGGGGGCGCGAACGAGCGAAGCGATGTGAGCGGGGGATGCCCCGCAGGGAGTCGGACGGCTGGCAGGAAATCCGACGGACGCCGCTTGTCAAACAACTGCCAGAGCATCCCCCCTAGCCCCCCTTACGCTTTGCGAAGGGGGGAACTTGCCCTTCGACGGTACGCGCAGACGGAGATTCCTCGCTCCGCTCGGAATGACATGGTGCTGCGCTCGGAATGACAACGACGGGAGCCAAAGCGTACGCCCCCTTCGCAAAGCGTAAGGGGGCGCGAACGAGCGAAGCGATGTGAGCGGGGGATGCCCCGCAGGGAGTCGGACGGCTGCCAGGGCATCCCCCTAGCCCCCCTTACGCTCCGCGAAGGGGGGAACTTGCCGCTCGTCAAACAACTGCCAGAGCATCCCCCGCTCGCTTCGCATCGCGCCCCCTTACGCTGAAGCGAAGGGGGCAGAGTGTGCCACAGCGCGTCTCCAGATGTTTTTGGGATATGGGAAACACCGAGCAGGCAGACGGATAGACATCAACGTTAAGGATGCGCGTGCGCGAGGGCATGGCATAACGCGAGGTCCCGGCACACCAACACGCCGAACATCCATCAGTACGCCAAACCACAGCGTAGGGGCGTTCGGCAAACCATCAGGGTTTCCCCCGATCACGGGGGAAATGTCCGAAGGACAAAGGGGGCCACGCACTGTTTGCCACATTATTCTTATGAACGTGTGTTCGTATGTTATACTGCTTGAATGCCGTGGCGATTTGCCGTCGGCAACGATGTGCTACGATATGATACGATATGATAGGACAGGACGGAGGATCGAGACATGAACATTCAGGAGATCACTTCGCAGCTCGAGCAGCGCGGCGTCGTGTGGCAGAGCTTGACGTTCGCGTCGATCGGCACCGTCACGCTGATCGTGCTGACGGTATACTCTGGGTCACAGCACTGGGCCGTCGAAGCGTACCGATTACTCGTACTGCATCTCCACTGGGCGTACATCCCGATCATCGTAGTAACCGGAGAAAAGGTCAGGAAAATGTTCGAGACCAAAACCGAAATCCGCCGCCAAGCCCGCGAAAAGGCGTTAGCCAAAGCCCTTGACAAAAGAGACAGAGTTGTTCGGGGCAGAATGCGCGAAAAAGGCATCGAGCTATCGCCAGAAGACGAAATTGAAATCTTCGGCAGAATCGTCCCCGCTCGACGGCGCTTCTCCTGGCTGCCCTGGTCGCGGGACTGATTCCGCCGCTTCCTCGCCGGAGAGGTTTTTGGAGAAGTCTCCAGTAACCGTAGACAGGACCAGGAAAATGTTCGAGACCACAGCCGAGATCCGCCGCCAAGCCCGCATAAAAGCGTTAGTCAAGGCCAGACGCGAAGAAGAAGAGCGCATTCGCGATCAACTTCGCGAACATGGCATCGAGCTCACTCCGGAAGACGAAATAGCGATCTTCGGCAGGATCATCCCCCCTCGGCGACGCTTCTCCTGGCTGCCCTGGTCGCGGGATTGATGATACCGTTCGCTTCGGCGCGAGGTCAGGGACGGTCCCTTCCACTTCGGCGAGGGATGAGGTTGGCTATCGTTTTTCCACTAGGCGGCCGGAGAGGTATTTGTGGATGATGCCTGCTTGGTCTTGTTGAACGTGGCGCGGGCGGCTTGGCGAGCCAATTCGATTTCACGGTCGGCGCCGGCGGCTCGGCGCATCTCGCCACGGTCGAACCGCTCGAGAATATCCCGCTCTTCCTCGGTCATTTCGTCTCTCGCCGTCACGAGTTCCTCCGATAGTCGCGTGTCGCTTTGCGGCTGGGAATCACTGTCTTCAAGAATCGGGTGCCGTGTACGTATTATGTCATTCTCAAACCCGCGTGCGCGGTATTAAGAAACATCGGGCAAACCGGTACGCCCCCTTCGCAAAGCGTAAGGGGGCGCGAACGAGCGAAGCGATGTGAGCGGGGGATGCCCCGCATGGAGTCTGACGGCTGGCAGGCGGGCATCCCCCCTAGCCCCCCTTACGCTATGCGAAGGGGGGGGAACTTGCGCGACGGACGATATGCGCGCCGAGGAACTCGCCTCTCGACATTCCTCGTTGGCAAACTGACGTTTGCCACATTGTTCTTATGAACGTGTGTTCGTATGTTATACTGCTTGAATGCTGATGGATTTGACCGTCGGCAACAATGTGCTATGATACGATATGATAGGACAGGACGGAGGATCGAGACATGAACATCCAGGAGATCACTTCGCAGCTGGAGCAGCGCGGCGTCGTGTGGCAGAGCTTGACGTTCGCGTCGATCGGCACCGTCACGCTGATCGTGCTGACGGTATACTCTGGTTCACAGCACTGGGCCGTTGAAGCGTACCGACTACTCGTACTGCACCTCCACTGGGCGTACATCCCGATCATCGTATTAACAGTAGACAGGATCAGAGAAATGTTCAAGACCACAACACAGATCCGCCAAGAAGCCCGCGAGAAAGCGTTAGCCAAAGCCACGCAAAAGGCCGTCGCCGCAAGAGACAAACACTTCCGCGCCGTACTTCGCAAACGTCGGATCGAGCTATCGCCGGAAGACGAAATAGAGTTCTTCGGCACCAACGGCCACGACGGACGGCGATTCTTCTCCTGGCTGCCCTGGTCGCGGGACTGATTTCGCCGCTTCATCGCCGGAGAGGTTTTTGCAGAGGTCTACAGTAACCGTAGACAGGACCAGGAAAATGTTCGAGACCACAGCCGAAATCCGCCGCAAAGCTCGCATAAAAGCGTTAGAAAAAGCCACGCAAAAGGCCGTTGCCGCAAGAGACAAACACTTCCGCGCCGTACTTCGCGACAACGGCATCGAGCTATCGCCAGAAGACGAAATGGCGATCTTTGGTAGGATTATCCCCCCTCGGCGGCGCTTCTCCTGGCTGCCTTGGTCCCGTGACTGATGATACCGTTCGCTTTGGCGGTCACCCCCATCCGAGCCTTCCCCGTCGAGGGGGAAGGAATGTTCGCGGCAGCGGAATCCGACGCGTAGGTCATGGCGTCATGGCGCGCCCGGCGTACCCCACCCCGCACCGGGGCAGCCACAAGGGCGTGCCCCTACGAATGCATGGCGGCCACAAGGGGGGAGATTCCTCGCTTCGCTCGGAATGACAGGGGCTCCGCTCGGAATGACAATTTGCGTCGTTGACAGAACGCGATCATATCTTCGCTTTGCGGAAGGCTAGCCAGATGGCGATGTCGTAGGCGATTTTTAGGGTGCCGGCGGCGATCCAGGGGGTAACGGTCAGGGCGCCTGACCAGAGCCATCCAGTTACGGCGGCGCTTGGGATGCGTCCGATGCCACGTCCGAGGTTGGCGGTGCCCGCCATGATGGGATGTTCGGACGGTTCGGTCAGTGCCATCATGTATGACTGGCGGGTCGGCACGTCCATTTCGTCGAACAGGGCGCGGAGCATCCACAGCGGGACGGCGATGATGGCGGTCGGCGCGAAGGCGAACGATATCAGCATGATGTTGCTGACGATCTGGGAGAATGCGAGCGTGTTGAGCAGTCCGATGCGCTCTGCTACCCAAGGCGCGATTGCCAACGAGATCATGTTCAGCACCAATGCGGCGGTCAGCACCGCGCCGATCTCTGCCGCCGACATCCCGAACTTGGTGAATAACCAAAAGCTGAGAAACGACTCGAAGACCATTCCGCCGGCGAAGGAGTCGATGGCGAATAGGCTGGAAATCGTCAGGATCGGGCGTCGCGACTTGGCGGCGAACGGGTTGACCAAAAACGGCTCACTCTTGGGCTCCGAACCGTCCGATTCCGTTTGATTTTGGTGCGTGTCGCTCGCGTTCGAGAGCAGCACGTAGACGGCGGCGGCGAGCAGATGCATCAATATGTACAGCCCGATCAGTGCCTGATATGCGCTAAGCGGTTCCCAATCGAACGAGTTGATTAGCAGTGTCGAAAGACCGGCGAGCATCGCGCCAGACGCCCGGCCGGCAGAAGAGGCGAGCGTGAGGTTGGAATATGCTCTGGTGCGTCGATTCGGCGGCACGACGGCGGCGATGCCGGTCTGTTCCAGCTGGATCATGCCGCCCCAATGCGCCCCGCTCGCCGCATACGCCCCGAAGAATCCGCCGACGAGCAGTATCCAGAAGTCGTTCGAGACGATCAAGACCACGCCGGCGAGCGCGGTGATGACCATGTTCGCGACGGACCAGGCGCGGGTCGAAATGCGTCGGCTCGTCAGCATCACGACAACCGAGATGACGAACCCGCCGGCGAGGCTGACCCCGAAAATGATTCCGACCTGCGCGTTGGAGAATCCGATCTCGGCGAGATAGATGACGGCGAGGACCGCCATCAAATACCGCGCCGCGTCGCGCACGAACCGCCCCGCGTAGAAGAGCCAAGCGTCAAGCGCAGGCCCACGCCGCCTGACGTTCACCGAAGAATCCATCAACGAAAGTTATCACACCGAGGAACGCGCGAAACCGATGGCTTGGATTCCATCGCACGCCCCCTTCGCAAAGCGTAAGGGGGCGCGAACGAGCGAAGCGATGTGAGCGGGGGATGCCCCGCATGGACTCAATCCGCTGGCAGGCAATCCGATGGACGCTGTCTGCGCAAAACCTGCCAGGGCATCCCCCCTAGTCCCCCTTACGCTTTGCGAAGGGGGGAACTTGCACTTCGGCGCTACGCGCAGACGGAGATTCCTCGCTTCGCTCGGAATGACAGGGCGCAATGCTCGGAATGACAGCGGCGCAGGGAGAAAGCGCACGCCCCCTTCGCAAAGCGTAAGGGGGCGCGAACGAGCGAAGCGATGTGAGCGGGGGATGCCCCCCATGGACTCAATCCGCTGGCAGGCAATCCGACGGACGCTGTCTGCGCAACACCTGCCAGGGCATCCCCCCTAGCCCCCCTTACGCTTTGCGAAGGGGGGGGGGGAACTTGCACTTCGGCGCTACGCGCAGACGGAGATTCCTCGTTGCACTCGGAATGACAGGGGTACGCACGGATTGACAGGGGTACACTCGGAATGCCAGAGTGTTTCGCGCGACGTTATTCGTCGTCTGCGGGGTGATGGTTGGTGCTGGCGGTTCGCATTTCGCGGACGGAGGTTTCCACGGGTTGGGATTCTGGCAGTTCTTTGGTCGTTTGGACGCCGAGTTCCGGGAAGCGTCGCGCCTGCGTCAGCACCCGAGACTCGAGCGAACCGACGCCGGAGTTGTATTCTCTGACCGCGCGGTCTAGAGCTCGCCCCATACCGGCGTAGTAGCCTGCAAAGGTTTCGAGGCGGTCATGAAGGTCACGACCTAGTTTGCCGATCTCTTGGGCTTCGTCGGCCAATTGGCGCTCTTGCCATCCCATGGCGACGGTCTTCAAAAGCGCGACTAGCGTTGAATGGGTGCTGATGACGACGTTGTTTTGGAGGGCGCGATCAATCAAGTTCGGGCGTCGTTCGACCGCCGGCGGCAGGGCGAACTCTGGTACCACCATAACCACAAAGTCGGCGGAGTCTGGCAATTGGCTCCAGTACTCCTTACTTGCCAACGAATCGGCGTGGTCCTGCATATGCCGTGCATGTTGGTTCAGGTGGTTGTTCCTTTCGTTCTCATCTGAGGTGTCCTGGGCGTTGATGAGGGCGACGAGGGAGACTTTGGAATCGAGGATGATGTCTCGCCGGTGTGGCATGTGAACGATGAAGTCCGTGCGTCCACCTTGGTTGTCGGAGACTTGGGTGTCGTAATGGATACCTTTAACGAGTCCGGAAAGTTCAAGCGCTCGCTCAACCTGCATCTCGCCCCATTGACCGCGGGCTTGCGGTCGGGTCAGGGCAGTCGAGAGCGTCCGAGTCTCGCTAGCCAGCGATTCGATCTGCTGTTTGAACGCACCGGAAGTGTTAACCCACTCGCGGTCGAGTTTCTCCACCTTGTCGGACAGTGGTTTCAGCGTCTCACGGGCGCGGTCGATGAACTGCTTCTGCTGATTCGCCAGAGTTTCGGTCGACATCGTCTTGAAGCGGTCGCCGAAGAGCTTTTCCAACTCGCCCCGCTCAACGAGACGCTCTTCAGAGTTTTTGAGCTCGGTATCAAGGTTCGAGACCTTCGCCGTCAAGGTGTTGACCTGCTTTGTTAACTCGGCGACCTCGTTACGGAGTTGGGCGTTTTCGCTGGATTGGTCTTCAAGCGAAGTGGTGGTCGCGTTCAACTCGGTGTTGAGCCTCGTAGTGCGCGCAGTCAGACTGTTTACCTGCTCGGTGAGCTTGTCGTTTTGCCCTCGGAGTTGGGCGATTTCAGCGGTGCCCTTTTCCACCGATGCGGAACTCGCTTCAAGTTCGGCAACTAGCCTTGACTGCTCTGCGTTCAGCTTCTGGACCTCGGAGCGCAGAGTGTCGCGTTCCGTTTTGGTAGCGTCAAACTCCTCGGCGACACGGTTGCCGAGTTCGTTGGCATTGGCAAGGTCGCGTTCGAGTTCGGCGCGCTTGATCTCGGTCTGACGGGCTTCGGATAGTTGATGTTCGGCGGCATCGAGTTCGGTCCGCACCGAATCTAGTTCCGACTCGGCTCTCGCTTTATCTTCGGCAAGCCGCACCAACTCTCCGGTTTCCTGTCCCGAGTTCCCGCCGCGGCGCGCCAGCATGATGAAAGCGCCGATGATGCACGCGCCGACGATAATCGCGGCAAAGAAGAGTGCTAGTTCCATGTTGAAGCGATGCCTTTGTGCGCTGGGACAGTGAGTTGAAGATGTGCTTGCGGCATGTCAATCGCCGAGTTCAGCCATACGGTCGACGAAACGGCAGACCTTCTCTCGGTCGAACTCAAACTCGTATTCTTCCATGAAACCAAAAAGAGAGTTGGCCTGTAGCAGCCGGGCACTGATGAACATGCCGATCAGCGCTGGATCATCGTGTTCGTCCGCGATCGTCTTCATTGCCACGATCATCGCGTGGAGCCCGTCCGATTCGAACCCTCGATGGCGCATCTCGGCGGTCACTACATGAGCCGCCGCGTCCCAGAGTTTCTCGCTGGCCTTTAGCATGTCGCCAGCATCGTAAGCGCGGTCTGCATCAGCCAGATATCGGCGCGCCGCTTCTGCCTGTTCTGTTGCTAACATCTTGATTGAGTATTCTAACGCCAACGGATTCCCGCGCGCGGGGTTACGGGAGAGACGCCATGATCGTTGATGTCCATACACACTTGCCGAGTCACCAAGACACGGTGCCTGAAGATGAGATGCTTACCGAGTCGACGATGCGGTCTGGCGAGACGGTGCAGCTCACCAACAGCATCGACGACTACTACAACGACATGGCACCGGTCGATAAGACGTTCATATTTGGCATCGCGCCGCGTCCATGGCGTCCCGACGAACGCGTTTTGCGGACCGGCGGATGGGACGAGTCGCTGAACCACAACGACATTGCGTCGATAACCGCGAGAAAGAACCCGGACAAAGCGATTCCGTTCATGTCCCTCCATCCGCTAGACCCCAACTGGGAAGACGAGTATGACCGATGCGTCGGCGATCTTGGGTGCAAGGGGATCAAACTGGGCCCGAACTATCAGGACTTCGATCCGACATCGCCCGAAGCGTTTCGCATGTTCGCCCGTCTGGAGAGCGATGGTATACCAGTATTGTTCCATCAAGGCACGTCGCCGATGCAGGAAGCGCCCTTGACCTACGCCCACCCGTTGACGACCGAAAAGGTGGCGTTAGCATTCCCGAAGCTGAAGATGATCTTGGCGCACCTCGCGCATCCCTGGCAGGTGGACTGCTTATCGGTGGTTAGGAAACACCCGAACGTCTGGTGCGACGTGTCGGCGCAGTTCTACCGCCCTTACTCCTTCTGGGAGGCGATGCTGAAGTTCCACGAGTGGGGATCGACACAATACATCCTGTTCGCGTCAGACTGGCCCGTGACACGCCCTCAGGACAACATCGACAGCCTTCGCGGATTGAACAAATTCGCCAAAGACCATCACCTGCCCGGCATCCCCGAAGACGAAATCGAAGCCATCATCAACCGCGACGCGTTGGACATCCTGGGGGTTGACTGAGCGACGTGTAGCGACTCGTTAATCGAAGATTTCGCTGACGTTGCAGGTGAAGCCTGGCAGAACGTCCTGACCGTCAAAGGTGTCGGCGTCGCCCAAGATGGTAACCGCGCCGTCGCGCGGGTGGACCTCGATGGTTCTTGTTTCCGGGTAGATCACCCAAACAAGTCGCACACCATGACTCAACCACATTCGCGCCTTGTCGTAGATTTCGTTGGTGCTGTCGTTCGGCGAGACTACCTCGACCACTAGATCAGGAGCGACCTCAGCATAGCCGCTGACACGAACATCGACGGGGATTCGGGTTGCAGAAAAGAAGGCTATATCGGGTTCCCTCACCGTGTCAGGATCGCGTTCCAGCCACACCCCGATGTCGGAAGCTGCGACGCGTCCAAGGCGCTCAGGTTTCACGAATCGCTGCAATTCGTAAACCAGATTCGCGACGATCTCGCCATGTTCCAACCCTGTCGACATCGTTTCGCAGAGCTCCCCTCGAATCAGTTCTCCTCGAAAACCGTTACTGGACAAACGCAGGAGTTCGTCTGCGGTGGTCAGCTTCAATTCGATCTTGGTTTCTGAGATGGTCATGGACGTGTGTCACGCATCATGGTGAACCGGTGCTGAACATTGTATCGCCTCGCGTGCGCGATCATCAGACACTCGGTTGAGTGGTCCATCGAGGTCGAACGTCGGCAACATCATGTACGATTGGGAGTAGGAATGGCACCGCGTGATGCGGTCCAGTTGCCGAGGTGGCGAAACGGTAGACGCGCTACGTTCAGGGCGTAGTGTCCGCAAGGACGTGCGGGTTCGACTCCCGCCCTCGGCACCACCGACAGATTTCGGGTTCATCGGCAAACGGTGATAACCTGAATTGTGTGCACCGCGCGCTTGTAGCTCAGTGGATAGAGCGCAGCCCTGCGAAGGCTGAGGTCGTGGGTTCAAATCCCGCCAAGCGCGCCATTCTTCACCACATCGCGGACCTTAAATCGGGTATCGCGTGCGACGCTCTTTTTGTGCGTTGCTCGAATCTCTATCGGTGTATACTCGAATCATGCTTTGTGGGCGGTTAGCTCAGTTGGCTAGAGCGCGTCGTTGACATCGACGAGGTCGGAGGTTCGAATCCTCCATCGCCCACCATCCACGACTTAAATGTCCGGTTGTTCAGTTGATCGACAGATCCAAGACGAGAGTGCCATGCGAGGGCGACCCTAGACGGCGTCGCACCCTCACTATCATGGCGCGGGCTCGTTAGCATCTTCGACCCCGCGCCGAAACCTTGATCGATCCGGCGACGGGGATTCCGATCACGCAACACCGCGAATCTTCGGTTGGCGTCTTCACCATTCGTCTCTTTCGTCGCCGCGCACAACTAAACACATCCACGGGTTAAAGACATGGCACAACCAAACGAGCAACAAGCAAAAAGCAGCAGGCGTCGGCGATTCCGAGACATGACGCCAGAGGAACAATCGGAATATCGGAACGTGTTGCGGCATTCGGCCGCGCACGTGCTGGCGGAAGCGGTGTTGAAGCTGTTTCCAGAAGCAAAGCTGACCATCGGACCACCCATACGCGATGGCTTCTACTACGACTTCGATGTCGAGCGACCGTTCACGCCCGACGACCTCGAAGCGATCGAAATCGAGATGCGGGCCTCTATACGTGCCAATACGCCGTTCGTTGAACGCGAGGTCTCGCGTGAAGAAGCGCGCGAGTTGGTGGTTGGCAATCCGTACAAGCTAGAGATCATCGAAGGCATACCCGAAGACGAAAGCGTCACTTTCACGAGTCATTCGCATGGTGCGTTTGACGACCTTTGTCGGGGCGGGCATGTCGACTCGACGGGCCAGATATCGGCGTTCAAACTGCTCTCAACCGCCGGTGCGTATTGGCGCGGTTCCGAAGCGAACCCAATGCTGCAGCGGGTCTACGGCACTGCTTGGGAGTCGCGCGACAAGATGCGCGTGTTTCTCAAACAGCGAGAACAGGCGCAACAACGAGATCATCGCCGGTTGGGCGCGCAGATGGGTCTCTTCTTCTTCGATCAGATCGCACCCGCCAACCCGTTCTTCAGGCCTAAAGGCGCGTTCGTCTACAACACGCTGGTCGATTACGTGCGCGGTTTGTACCAACGGTACGGCTACGAAGAGGTGATAACTCCGCAGATGTTCAAGACTGACCTCTTTAAGACATCCGGGCACTACGACAACTACCTCGAGAACATGTACATGCTGGAGATCGACGAGCAGGAATACGGCATGAAGCCGATGAACTGCCCGTCTCATGCCGTGCTCTATTCGAAATCGTTGCACTCGTATCGTGAGTTGCCGATCCGATACGCCGACTTCGGCCGCCTGCATCGTTACGAGTTATCAGGCGTAACACAGGGTTTGACTAGGGTTCGTTCGTTTTCGCAAGACGACGCCCACATCTTCTGCCGCGAAGACCAAATCGCCGAAGAGGTCAACGGCTTCATCGACATGCTCAACGAGAGCTATCAAGTGTTCGGATTTGAATCTACGCGGTTCGTGTTGTCGCTTCGGCCGGAGAAGCGCGTCGGTTCGGACGTTCAGTGGGACCGTGCCGAATCAGCATTGGAAGCCGTGCTAAACGAGCGCGGTGTTGAATTTGAAGCCGCGCTAGGTGAAGGCGCGTTCTACGGTCCGAAAATCGACATGTTCGTGCCGGACGCACTCGGACGCGAATGGCAGTTGGGCACCGTGCAGATCGACTTCAACCAGCCGCAGCGGTTCGATCTGGAGTACGTGAACGCGGCGAGTCAACGCGAACGCCCAGTGATGATACACCGCGCAATGCTCGGTTCATTGGAACGCTTCATCGGCGTGCTGATCGAGCACTTGGGCGGTAACTTGCCGCTGTGGTTATCCCCGACGCAGGCGATGATGATTCCGATTGCAGACCGACACAACGACTATGCGTACGGTGTCGCCGAACGGATGAAAAAGGCCGGTCTACGCGTCGAAGTAAACGACGCGAGCGAACGGATGAACGCCAAGATCCGGGAAGCGCAGTTGCAGAAGATCAACTACATGCTCGTTGTCGGCGATCGCGAGATCGAGTCCGACGCGGCATCACTACGTTCGCGATCCGGCAAGAACCTGGGCGCAATAAAAGTGGATGAAGTAATCGATCGATTGTCTGCCGAGGTCGAAAATCGGGAGCTGTAAAAACTGCGGATCGCCAGGCCGACAAAAGCGCGAGAAGGATGCGGCAGCCCGCGCCAAGTAGCCTGATCAACGCGCACTCAATCGCGGCCGGATCGTGACTGCGGACAATTTCCGATAACGGTGAACTCGCCCGGATGCGAGTTAGCTATCGACCCTCTGGAGCACCGTTTTGCAGGTACGGCGGCGGTTCGTCGAACGTTTCGCCGCGTGCTTCAGACTCGCGTCGGCGGGAATCCCAGTCCTTCATCTCTTCGATCAACTCCGCGCGACCTTCTTCGCGGCCCGCTTCAATACCTTCTGCTCGCCATTCCGCACGTTGCCGTTCTTTGAGCGGCTCCAAGTACTTCTGGCGAATCCATTGCGCCATTACCATTGCTACCTCCAGGGTTTCGATGATCGTAAACGTGTTTATCGCCGACGCCAAGCCCACCCAGCCGATGCCTTGAATGATACCAACGAACGTGTCGTACGCATCGTCATGCGTGCGGAGCGACATTTCTTGCCAGATGATGATCGCGTCGCCGGCAATCACTTGCACGATGAACAGAGAAAAGTACAGCGGAGTCCAACCAGCGCGAATCGACCAGATCGATTGACGTTTTGAGTTGGTACTGGTCTGGCGGTCTTGTTCGGTCATGCGACGGCTCACGAATCGCGCTGCGTATCTTTAACCAACAAGAGAATACAACCGAACCACGCGGTTTCGGCGAGTTGTGGCGAACCGATTCGAACCGTCAAACTTTAAGGCATTGACAGGGTCAAAACAGCGCGCTCGCACTTATGAGTTCGGCATTCGACCTACGGACCGACCGACATGACGTTTTCGAACGCGTCCTTGAGCAAGTCGTACTCGGTGACCCGTGTCGCGCCGAAAATCCTCGCACCGCGAGCAAACTCCGTCTCGTACGAAGCGCGGTCGCTAGGCATGATCGGCGGTTCTACGGCAAGTCCCCTTGAGATTGCGGCATCTACGACGCTCTCAATAGCCGCCAAGACTTCCGGGTGTTCCCATTGACCGTGAAATCCCGTCTTCGCTGACAGGTCGCCGGGGCCGAACACGACGCCATCGACTCCCGCAACATCCATCATGGCACCCGCGTTCGCTACTCCGAGCGGCGATTCGATCTTGGGCATGACCATAATCGCATCGTTCGCTTCCCGGCAGTATCGGGCAACGTCGGAAGCGTCGTACCCTGCGTTCGCACCCATCGCCAGACCGCGCACGCCGTCGGGGGCATACTTGACCCAACGCACTAGGTCCCGCATCTGCTCTGGCGTCTCGGAGTGCGAAAGGATGATCCCCAGCGCGCCGGCGTCCAGAACGCGAGATACTAGGGCACGTTCGGGGGCGATGACCGTTACGACGGGAGCCATGCCGTTGTCTCTGACTAGCGTCAGGAACATCGCAAGTTCTTTCCCGTCGTTCAATGCATGTTCAGCATCCACCATCACCATATCGATACCTGCGTGTGCCGCCACCTTGACGATTGATGGCGTCAGTGCTTCGAAAATGTTGATGCCAAAGATCGGTTCGCCCGCCTTGAGCTTCTCTTTGGCGCGGTTGTAGACAATCGGGCGGTCTTGATTCATCGATTTCACTCCAAACCGAGTAGCGCCAACGAGTCGCGATTGATGATCGACTCGATCTCAGATTCTGGCACTTGGGGCAGGTTATGGTCCCTGGCGAACTTCGGGATTGCGCGCAGACCGTCCATCGTTTCCTGCGGCGTCCATAAAGTCCAATCCGAACCGAAAAGCATCTTGTGAGTCGCGGAGAATTCGTGGAACACTCGCAACGCACGCCACGCCATCCACGGTCGCGACGGTACGCCGGAGATGTCGGTCCATACATTGGGATGCTTTCGCACGACGGTCAAACAGTCCTCGTACCAGGGATGCGACGTGTGCGCCAAGATCATCTTCAAGCGTGGAAACGCGATTGCTACCGCATCCATTGCGAGCGGATGTGCGTATCGCAACACCGCGTCCGAATCGACCGACATTCCGGTATGAAACATGATCGGCAGTCCGTCCGATTGCAGTCGATCGAAAAGACGAAACGCCGCATCACTCATGGGATCGACTCCTTGATAGCTCAAAGCGAGTTTGATGCCCCGGCATCCCAAATCGCCGACGGCGCGGTCGTACTCCTTGTCGATATCCGGTTGCTCCGGGTGGAGCGACATGAACGGGATGAACTTTTCCGGATCAGCCGCCGCGACCCGAGCTGCGATGTCGTTTTGGTTCAATCCGTCATCCCAACCGGCACTCCAATCGACAACCGAAGGCGAATCGCTGTTTGGTCGAGGTGCCAGCCCAAAGACGAGTGCCCGATCCACCGTCTCCATCGCCGCGATGTACTCGCGCAACGAGCCAGCGAGTTTGATTCCCTTGCCGATCCGCGAATCGGTTCCGACCGAATCGGACGGAACTTCATTTTCATGCGTCGGGATATGCGAATGGACATCAACGATCAAAGCGTCCCTCCCTTGCGTACGGACAGAAGTTTATCGCCATCAATGACCGCTTGCACGGGACGACGCTCGACGCGCATGCAGGTGAGTGAAACGCGGGCAAGTGGGGCGGCGTAGTCTAGATTGGGTTCAAGCTGTAGGGATACAATGTCGCATATCGCGTCTCGGCGGAACGTCCGAATGCGCGGATATAATGCAGTTCAATCCCTCCAAGCGAAACTCCTCAAAGCAGCGCAATATCGAGCGGAGACTAAAGTTGATGACCCTAACTACAGGCGATGCGGAAACCGGTCAACTGACTTTGCCGCAAGAACTGATTCTGATGCTGCTCAACGAAGAGAGCGGCTACTTTCGCCAAATCGCCGGGTGGGACTTGCATTGCGCCGTCGTCGGCGCTGTGTTGGCGGAGCTATCGTTCCAATCGCGCATCGACACCGATATGACATCGCTGTTCGTCATCGACGAAACGGAAACCGGCAACTTCGTCCTTGATCCGATCCTGGAGGAGATCGCGTCTAGCGAAACTCAACACAACGCACAGTATTGGATCGAACGACTCGCCTCGAAGGCTGACACCTTGATCGATCGTATCTTATCCCGATTGGTCGATTTGGAAATCTTGGACTATCACGAAGGGGATTATTGGACGCTTTCGGGCAAGGTTTACCGTTCCGAGATGTTCGGACAAACCGAAGACGGCACGGCGATTCAGTTCGTCAAGGCGCGCATCGCGAACGTGATCTTCAACAATGAGATCCCTGATCCACGAGATATCGTCACTATCTCGCTCATCAACACCTGCGACGTGTTTCGTCTCATATTCCAACTCGATGAGGAGTCGGAGGCCCGGATCGAGCAAATCTGTCGGATGGATCTGATCGCTCGGGCGATCAGCGAGGCGGTCGCGGACAACATGGTCGGACCGGCGCTTCGACGTCCTTCGCTTTCCAAGCCGATCCCGGTTGCACCGCTCCGTGAAATGGTGTTTAATCGTCATCTTCGTAGCGGCAACTTGAACGCGTTCTTGGCGGAACTCTCTGAGAAGCACGGCCCGGTATTTGAGATCCGCCCGCCATTTCAGAAAAAACCGATCACGATTTTGGCGGGAGTCGAGACCAATTACTGGGTACATCGGCACGGACGAAACTACCTGAGGGCACGAGACTACTTAGAAGACTTCGAGAAGGTTTATGGGGCGTCTGGAATACTTCCCGCGCTGGATGGCGCCGATCACTTTCGCTTTCGAAAGTCCATGAACGCCGCGTACTCGCGATCGAGGTTGGAAAGCCATCTGGAAATCGTCTACCAAAATGCCCGAAACTTCATGTCGGAATGGGAAGTTGGTGACTCTCTGCCCGCGGTCCGGATGTGCCGGACGATGATCAACTCCCAAAACTCTCCCATCATGATCAGCGTCGATTCGCAGGACCTCATCGACGACCTCGTCGCATACAAGACACGAGCACTCACCACCCACGTTTTGAAAGTGTTGCCCAAGTTCATGCTGAACACTCCCGGCATGAAACGCCGCAAGAAAGGCATCTACGAACTTCTGGATCGGGTTCAGAGTGTGCATACGCCAGCCCAACGCGCTGGTTGCCCTAGAGATCTTGCCGATGACCTCCTGAGTCTGCACGCGAGCGATCCGCAATTTATGCCGGAATCTAATCTCCGTTTCGCCCTGTCAGCGCCGCTGATCGCCAGCGTGTACCTGGGCGACGCCCTGAGTTTCTGCGTTTATGCCTTGGCAACGCAACCGGAGATTTACGAACGCGTCCGCGGTGAAGCAGATGTATTGTTTGCAGACGGCGACCCGGATCGCGATGCCTACAAGCCTGAAGCGATCGACGTGACCCACCGCTTCATCATGGAGGTTTTTCGGCTTTACTCG
This sequence comes from Dehalococcoidia bacterium, assembly GCA_963662485.1. Lineage (GTDB taxonomy): Bacteria > Chloroflexota > Dehalococcoidia > Lucifugimonadales > Lucifugimonadaceae > Bin127. The sequence continues at coordinate 2,371,779 of OY759581.1, forward strand.
ATCGTACCGATGTCGATCCGAACCGTGATGAATACCTGTTCGGTCGAGGGGCACGAACTACTTGAGGGCACTCAGGTCCACATCGCTCAGGCAGCCACCCATTACATGAAGGACGTCTTCCCCGATCCGTGGAAATTCGATATCGACCGTTATGCGTCTCCCCGCAACGAGCACCGCAGCCCAGGGTACGCCCCGTTCGGGCTAGGTACACACTCATGTCTCGGCTCGAGGCAAATGGAACTGCAACTCGCCATCAACCTGTTGATGATCGCTCACCACTTCACGCTCGAAGTGCCCGAGAACTACAAGCTCAAGATCGACCCATTCCCGTCGTTGTCGGTCAGCAAGAAGTTGAAATTCCACGTCGCCGAACAGAGGCGCGCCATACCTGCGTGACAAGTCGTCCGTGAATTCCTGCCCTCGCGCCAAACACCAGCAACATTTCGGTGTGTAACTTCGATCCGCGAAAAGTCTGATGGGTTCATCACAATATGCAACTGCGTAAACTCTCGCGCGAACTGAGAGACGCGTACGAGGGATCGAACGTCGCGAGTCGTGTGCGACATCTCGACACGTGGGTTGACCGGGCACAAGCGGAAGCCGATGGCGCGGGCGACTACGACCACGCGCAAACGGTCAAAGACTACTACGATCTCTGTAGCGGATTCATGATCTGGGGTTGGGGCGAATCGCTTCACTTCGCACCTTTGACGCCCCAAGAGACGCTCGAGGAATCGAAAGTCCGACATCAACGATTGATGATTTCGAAGCTGGCTATGCAACCGGGCATGAATGTCATCGACGTTGGTTGCGGTGTTGGCGGCCCAATGCGGCGCGTCGTCCAAGAGGCGGACGTGAAAGTCGTCGGCATCAACATCAACACGATCCAGTTAGGGATGGCGAAACAGTTGAATGCTGAGGCCGGCGTCGATCACATGGTCGATCTCGTGCCGTGCAGCTTTATGGATATGAGCACCATAGAGGACAACACGTTCGACCGCGGTTACGCTATCGAATCGACATGCCACGCGCCAGACAAACTGCGCGCCTTCGAGGAGATTTTCCGCGTGCTGAAACCCGGCGCGCTTTTGTGGGGTCAGGAGATGTGCTTAACGGACAAATTCGACGCGAACGACCAACGGCATCAAGAAATCAAGCAAGAACTGATGCGCGGCATTGCTCTGAACGACATCGCAACGTTCGGGGAAGTGAACCAAACCCTCGAAGCGGCCGGTTTCGAAGTCATCGAAGGATTGGACCGAGACGTCCAGACTGATCCATCGACACCTTGGTATCAACCGATGGAGAGTCGGCATGGAACGTTGGGCAATACCCTGCGCAGGCTCCCGAAGGGACGTAAAGCGGCGATCGCTGGGACGAAGATCGCGGAGATGGTACGGTTTCTACCCAAAGGCTCCGCGGAAGTCGTCAGACTTCTAGACCGAACCGCGGACGCATACGTCTCCGGCGGTAAGACCGGCATCTTCACCCCCCTCTACTGCTTCCTAGCGCGTAAACCGCATTAGTTAAGGCGATGACCCATACCCTTCCTTTTGTTAGGGATATGTCACCCTCACATCGAGTGAGCGGGGACTTTGTATCGCACCCCTATGCCGCGTCACCTTGATGATGCTGATCTTGTTCCATCATCTCGATCGCCTCGTCGAGCTCGTCCCATTGCCGTTGAACCATCGAACGCAACCGCATGTTCTGGTACGCGCCCCATACGACCATCGCGGGCAGCACGACCAGGATTGCGACGGCGAGCGAGTAGACGATCGTGATCGTCGCAGTGATGCCGAATTGTTGCGACGCGACAAGCGGAGACGCGATCAGTACGCCGAAACCGAGTGCTGTCGTCATCGCCGAGCCCAGCAAGGCTGATCCGGTAGTCGTCAGGGTGCGGATCGCGGCATGCTCCGGGTTGCGGGTATGTGCAAACTCCTCGCGGTAACGATGGATGACATGAATCGTGTAATCGACGCCGATACCTATCGAGAGAGCGGTAATCACCGAGGTGATCAACGAATATGGGATGTCCAGAAGCGCCATCGTGCCCAACACGCAGATCAGGACCAGCACGATCGGACCAACGGCGACGACCCCGAGGGCCGGCTGTCTCAGTGTCAACCAGAAAAAGACTGCCAAGATGCCGAGTGCCGCCGCGATGGTGGTGCTGATCGCCTCCGTCTGACGTTCGGTGATCTGGTTAACCACCTCAACTGCGATAACGCTTTCAGAAACCGCCGTAACATTGTCGTCTTCGCCGAACCAGAGAGCTTCGATTTCCTCTTCAAGGTCCTGAGTCGCTCCGGGGTCGTGAGTGTACGCCGGGAATTGGATCAGCATGGCTTCAGGGCCCTGCGGATTGTTGACCAGAAGATTGGAGACGGCCGGGTTTATTGCTTCGAGTCTGTCCAAGAACTCCTGCATTAACGCCGAGTCGAGTTCGATGCCCGCGGTCGCTTCCTGCAAAAGTGCCAAAAGCTCGGGATCATAATTGTCCCCCGGCACACCGCTGTCGTGCGTCCAGTCGCGCACGATCGCCTCGTACGATGCCCGAAGGGGACCCGCTGCCGCGCGGGGACGTCGGGTTTCGTCCTCGAAGCCTATCGTCAGATCACGCAGGTTCAAAAGCGAGCGCGCCTCAGTCGCTTCGGCACGTACCAGCAAATTCACCATTTCGGTCGATCCGCCGACCGCCGCCTCTAACGTGTTCAAATCTTCAAGCACACCTCCGCCGCGGGGAAGAATATCTTTGATGCTGAATTCAGACTTCAAGTCGGTCGCCGCGATGCCAAGTACGATCGTCACAACCAAGATCGCGCCAAGAAACGGCGCAGGCCAACGCGTCACTGCTTTACCGATCAGTTCCGCTAACGGCGTGATGCCGGGCAGCGCGTTCGAGATTGCGCGCGGCTCTGGCAACCGACCGCGCGCCTCGCGCCGTCGATCGATGATCGTGCGACCGGCCGGCACCAACGTCAGCATCACAATCAGGCTCAACCCGACGCCCAGACCGGCGACCACGCCGAAGTCGGCAATCACACCAATCGGCGAGAATAGCGTCGCCAAGAAGCTGACAATCGTCGTTACGGCGGCCAACGTCAACGGCACCATGACGATGCTCAAACCGCGTCGCATCGCTGGTATTACCTCCGCACCTCCCAAGCGTTGCTCGCGGTAGTGCGAGATCGCTTGGATCGCATAATCCACGGTCAAACTGATGACGATGACTGGCACCATCACGCTGAGTGAACTCGGCGGACCGATCAAGCTCAAACCGTTCGGACCGAGCCAACCCTCGATGCCGACGATCCACACTATCGAGACGATGAGCCCGGTTAGCGTCAACAGCATGTCTGAAAAAGTGCGCGTGAACACCAGTAACAGCACCGCGATCAACACCAACGCCAACCCGATCAAGGGTCCCATTCCCGACTCCGTAGCCTCCTTGTACTCATCCTCGACGATCGTCGGCGAAACACTTCGCACCTTTAACGATCCCTGGCTCCCCGTCGCTAGCTCGTGAACTCTCCGTTCGGCGTCTTTGATGGTCTCGTCGCCGGTATTTCTCATCCGAACTTCGGCGATCGCGATCCGCGTGCCATCGGTGTCGATGCCGGTCATAGCATCAATCGCGCCACCGATCTCGGGTATTGCCCGCGCCGCGTCGATCACCGGTTGCGTGATCGTTTCAGAACCGCTCGCCAGTGCCACGCCCTTCACCATCGTTGAAGGAGCCACTATCGCATCGCTCGGGACAAGCAGCTCGCTGACCATCGGATCGTTGGCGACCTCGTTGGCGAGCGCGTCCATCTGCGACAGACCTTCTGGAGTGATTGCATCGCCACGGAACACGAGCGTCACCGTGCTCACATCGCTTGAGTCGCCGAAGTAGCGGTCGATCTCTTCCGCGGCCGTGCGAACGGCATTCCCCGGAGGCAAGTATGCTAGGTTCGCACCTTCCGTGGGCGGTGCCCGTAGACCCGCACCCGCGGCGAGTACGACCGTCACGATCAGCAGGATTATGAGCGTGATGTACGGGCGGGCCGTGACCAGCCAGCTCAACCATCCGGTTACGTTGCTCATGTCCTACCTATCCGTTCACTAAACCGACGGAGCGATTTCCGCGTGAATCAGAGATTATCACCACAACGTCGCAACATCACGATACCGCCGTCGGTGACCAGTGCGAGGCAAGCATCATTCGAGTCCGCTGCTGACTTTGGCGAGGGCGGCTAGTTTGGCGGCGGCAGCACCGGAGTCGATGCTGTCTTTGGCCATGAGCGCGGCATCGTTGAAGCTCTCGGCCTTGCCGACGGCGAGCAATGCGACGGCAGCGTTTATGGCGACGACGTTGTAGCGGGAGCGTTCCGGGCTCGGCGGCGCGTTGTGCTCTCCCCCAACGCCCGACAGGACGGCGCGAATGATCTCGGCGCTGTGCTCTACCGATTCGGCTACCAGATGATCGCGGCTACCCTCCGGCAGACCGAAGTCGGCAGGACGGGTGCGGCGACGCTTCAGGATGTCAGGCGTCACCTGATACATCAGAGTGTGATCCTCGATGTCTACCTCGTCGGCACCAGATTCGGCATGGACCACTAGCGCGTAGTCGGTGCCGAGCAGCTGGAGCGCTTTGGCGATCTTCTCGGTGGTGGCGCGGTCGGCGACGCCCAACACTTGACGCGTCGCGCCGGCCGGATTGGTGAGCGGGCCGAGGATGTTGAAGACGGTGCGGATGCCGATTTGAGGACGAAGCGGGCCGGCGAAGCGCATGGCGGGATGGAAGGCTTGAGCGAACATGAAACCGATACCCGCTTCGGCGATGCATCGAAACACGCCTTCCGGTCCGAGCAGGATGTTGACGCCGAGCGCTTCCAAAACGTCGGCGCTGCCACTGGAGCCAGACATCGCCCGATTGCCGTGCTTGGCGACGGCGGCACCGGCACCGGCGACGACGAAAGCGGCGGCAGTCGAGATGTTGAACCACCCCTTGCCAGAGCCGCCCGTGCCGCAGGTGTCCACCGTCTCGACCCCGGCATCGACGTGCAACGACACATCGCGCATCACCGACGCCATGCCGGCGATCTCTTCAGGCGTCTCGCCTTTGATGCGGAGCGCAGTGACGAACGCGCCGAACTGTGCCTCCGTCGCCTCGCCGCCCATGATCTGCGCCATAACATCGGCAGCCTCAGACTGCGAAAGATCAACGCCATCAACGACAACTTGGATACCTTGCTGAATGTTCATAGGGAGGTTACGGGGTAGTCTCGGGTCAGTGGTTCTAGGGGAATATGGTATTTGGTTGGGGGGGGGGGTGTTCAGCTCGGTGTCGATGCGAGTTCCCGATTCTCGGGTTCGGCGTCGTAGGTCGCGGCGAAATTCATTTCCTCGACCAACCTTCGGAGCGTCTCGTTGTCCTTCAGATTTTGGTACAGCTGCATGTCGTCTTGGACGAAATCCGTCAAAGCATTCTCAAACGCTCTGTTGTGCTCTATTCTGGCGTTTTGAAGGTCCGAATTCTTCATCGCGTTCTGGTACGCGGTGTCGCGGCTAACCCGCTCGGGCAAGTCATTTCTGATCATTCGATCAACCCGGTCCGCGTCTTTCCACTCGATGTTCCCAAACAAGTCGTTAAACTGCTGGATGATGTCCGATATCGGCGCGAGGTCCGGTTCGGCTTTGTGTCCGCCGCCCGCGGTCGGGATTGGATCGATTTCACCGTCTTCGTCCGGCACTTTGATCTCTTCAACGGCCTGCTTTTCGACGCGGTAGCTGTCCATGTCAATCGCGTCAAGCACACCCTTGGATAAATCCGTCTCGCTCGGCGCCGGCAGTTTCGAGACGAGGAAGTTCAGGAATATCGACAGCTTCTCCCACTCGGCGTAGGTGTATGGGAGTATCGTGGATAAGAATCCATACGTTCTCAAGAACGACTTCGCCTTGCCTTTGAAATCTACCTCTGCGTCCTCGTTCAGGTCCTGTCGGTAACGTTTCACGCACCGATCCAATATCGGGTCTAAACACGGGCGTTCCGCACCGTTCAGATAGAGTTCCACCAACTCCAAGACCTCTTCTTCGCTGTAGACCTGATGACCATCGAGGTCCGTTTTGAGGTCATGCAAGCGGTTCGGGTCGGTTTCGTCCGAAAGGATCGTGGTGCGGTAGTAGTCGGCGAACGCGTCTTGGATCGTGTCAACGTCGTTCGCGAAGTCCAAGACGAATGCGTCGTGCTTCTTCGGGTGTGAGCGATTCAGGCGCGAGAGTGTCTGCACCGCCTTGATGTCGGACAAGGCCTTGTCGACGTACATCGTGTGGAGCAACGGCTCATCGTAACCGGTCTGGAACTTCTCGGCGCACACCAAGAAGCGATATGGATCGTTCTGAAACTGAGTCGCGATCTGGCTGGACGGGAAACCGTTCAACGACGCTTCAGTGACTTTGCGGCCGCCGTATTCGGGTTCGCCGGAAAATGCGACGATCGCCTTGTATCGGCTGTTCCGTCGTTCCAGATAGTCGCGGATCGCGTGGAAGTACGAGATCGCGCGCTGGATGCTCGAGGTCACGACCATCGCCCGCGCTTGACCACCCAGCCGCTTGCGGTCGATCACTTGCTGGTGGAAGTGATCCACCATGATTTCCGCTTTCTGTTGGATGGCGTATTGATGGTTTTCGACGTACCGACGCAGTTTGGTCGAAGCGCGTTTCGTGTCGAACTCCGGATCCTCTTCAACCGTCTTGACGAGTCTGTAGTAGCTGGAAACTGGCGTGTAGTTCTGCAATACGTCGATGATGAAACCTTCCTGAATCGCCTGTTTCATCGTGTACGCGTGGAACGGGACATGCCGGGTTTGGTCGCCGTGTTCGACTGGTGACCCGAAAATCTCGAGGGTTCGGTTCTTGGGCGTCGCGGTGAAGGCGAAGTAACTCGCGTTGGGGAGCATCTTCTTGCTCTCCATATAGCGATTTATCTTGTCCTCAGTCGTTTCATCTTCTTGCTCGGCTCCCGATTCGCTCAATGCCGTCGACATTGTCGCTGAGGTACGTCCGCCCTGGCTCGAGTGCGCCTCATCGATGATGATGCCGAACCGGCGATTGCGGTGCTCATTTCCGATCTCGTCCAATACAAACGGGAATTTCTGCACGGTGGTGATGACGATCTTCTTGCCTTGTTGCAAAAATGTCCGTAGGTCGCCAGAGTCTTCGGCATGCCCGATTATCGAACCGACCTGCGCGAATTGCTTGATCGTGGCGTTGATCTGCTGATCGAGGACGCGCCGATCGGTGACGACGATCACCGAATCTAGGACCGGCTCGCCATCGTTTTCAATGCCGATCAGCTGATGTGCCAACCACGCGATGGAGTTCGATTTGCCGCTCCCCGCAGAGTGTTGAATCAGGTAGCGCATCCCGACACCGTTCGACGCGACGTCGGCGAGCAACCTCCGCACCACGTCGAGCTGGTGATAGCGCGGCCAAATCTGCTGGCGTCCTTTGCGGTGCGTCTTGCCGTTCGTCGTTTCGACGACCTGCGCGTAGTTCTCGATGATTTCGACCAGTCCTTCGCAGGTCAAGATCGAGTTCCACAGATAGTCAGTCTTCAAGCCGTTCGGGTTCGGAGGGTTGCCGGCGCCATCGTCCCAGCCCTTGTTGAACGGCAGAAACCAAGACTCTTTGGCCTTGAGTTCGGTGCAAAACTCCACCTCGTGCTCGTCCAACGCGAAGTGCGCCAAACAGCGCCCAAGCGCGAAGAGCGGTTCAGACGGGTTACGTGAGGTCTTGTACTGCTCCACCGCATCGGCGACGGTCTGTTTCGTCAAGCTGTTCTTCAACTCGAACGTTGCGACCGGCAACCCGTTGATGAAGAGGCACAGGTCCAACGCTAACTGGGCGTTGTCTCGGCTGTAACGGAGTTGACGGGTTACGCTGAAACGGTTCTTGCCGAAACGTTCGATTGCGGGCAGGTTGGCGGTCGACGGCGTGCCAAACATCGTCTGAATGTTGAATGGACCGTGTCGGATACCTTCACGCAGCACGGTGATCGTGCCGCGTTTCGTGATTTCGTCGCGAAGGCGCGTCAAGAACCGCCGACGCGTTGCGTTGTCGGAACCCAGTTCCAGCGCCTTTGCCATCTCCGGCTGCGTCGATTCGAGAAACGCCGCGAACTGCTTGAGATCGACGCAGTAATCCACGTCGTAATCGTCCGTGTCGCCTTGGTTCCAACCGGCACCGAACGCGGCGGCGCGATCGCGCAACGTGCCATCAACGCGCCCATCAACATCGGACGGTTGCCGCGTCAACTGATCGCAGATCAGCGATTCAAGCCCTTTTTCTGAAGTGTCGGTCGTCACTTTTACTGTTATCGCGCTGATGATTTGAGTCCGTCAGCGATGGGTTCAAGGACGGCTCTCACTTGAGATGCCAACGCTCCTTGCAATCCATTCCAAGTACCCTTTACCGTACCACCGCTTTCGAGAATCTCAAACCGCGCAGACACCGCACCCGCGTTCCAGACCTCGCTTCAACGCACCTCCGGGTTCGAGCGCGACAACCCGATCAGTCCGCATCACCTAGAAAATCCGCCCCGCTGACCTCATCCGCGTCGTCATCCGGCAGACTCGCTGCCGCTTCACGCACATCCAATTTGCCCGTCACCACATCCGCGATCAACCGCGTGCGGTATTCCTTCATCAACTCGATTTGGTTCGAACCGGCGGCTATCGCCTTGTCCATTTTTGCTGATTTGCGACGGATATGATCCACGATTTCTGTTTGTTCATCAATTTGCGGGAACGCTGACGGCAGATAACCAACCTGTGTTTGGTTCAATATCGGGAGTGTTGTGGACGGCGAGATGGCTTGGATATGCCTTTCAAAAGTCTTTAACTGGAGTGCCCCAAACATCGGCAACATCTGCCGACTGTAGGTGATGGCGTTGATTTGTTGGTTACAGGTGCTGGGTTCAACGATCATGCCGACCTTGCCGATTGTCGCGCCGATAGAAATGACCATTACCGTCCCCGGAGGAAAAAGTCGCGCAACCCTGTCGTCGATCGCTTGCGTCGCGATCCTTCTACGCGCCGACCTTAACAACAAATCAGGAGAAAAATCGCTAGGACCGTACCAAGGCAAAGAACCGACTTCGAAATATTCAGCGACATTGGTTGGAGGTGTAGAACCGGTTTGTATCGAATGAGCAACTCGCTTGATTGGCACAACCTCCCAATGCGCCGGGATTTCGCCGAGCCACTCGACGCCGGATGGCTTCAACGGCACGTCTGGATCGAGTCCGCGGGTCACGGCGTGGTTGATGACGGCGCGCTTCTCCTCCGCCAGCAGCTCGATCAGACGTTCCTTCGCCGTGATGTACCGCTGGATGCGGCGATCCATGTAGTCAAGATACTTCGCGATGGCACGCTGTTCGGGGAGGGGCGGGAGGGGAAGGGAAAGGTTTCCCATGAAGTGCCAATCCGTCCGAGGCATCTTCGCGCCAAAGGTCGAACCGTCGATGGCGTCGATAACAGGTTTTGACCGCAGAAGATGTTCCAGAAACTCACCTCGAATCTCGCCCGGCAATGACCTCAGTACAAGAAACTCGCTGACGCCAAACCCGTCGTAATCCGGTCGCGCCACCTTTGCCAAGTAAGGGCGAAGTTTGCCGAAAATCACGTCGCCCGCTCGGAAGCGCTTCATCTGCGACGTATATTCTTTCGTCGCGGAGTCAGTTTGGATCACTCCGGTCCAACTCTGCACATCGTCCAACGCGACGAGAATCTGACCGTGTTCAGCATTCTCGCGCATCTCGTTGACGTTGTTCACACACCGCTTCATCTTTCGAATCTGCCAGCGCGCAGGAACGTCGGCGAGCCACGGGGTACTGGCGGGTTTATGAGTGCGGTAACGCAACGGAAGTTTTCACATTGTGCGATCAATCACAATTGACCGTACGCGTAGTGGTTCCTAATGTGATGATTGAAGTAAGTTCCGTGCGAAGAAGCGTTCATTAATTCTTCCCATTCGAATTCTGGTACGTCGAAATATTGATAGACTGATCCGTCCAGGAACTCCACTTCAAGCGTCATGGATTCCGCGTCATACCCCACGGAAGCCAAATTCGAAGATGTTACCGGTGTCCTATCCATCTGTCGTCTCCGCGGATTCTATTTTCGAGGTTTCGCCACGCCAGTTTCTGATCAATTTCGAGTAATCTTCCACATCTCTTAGACGGTTCCAACCCTTGGTTGCATCCGGGTCATACACACGTGGATCGTTGCTGTTGGGACGCTTTGCTGGCGGCGGGAGGTCTACAATCGCCCGCAGTGGCAACCGCACCGATTCACCGACGATTATCATCTCGCCAGTACGCAGCGTCGGCAGCAAACCGAAAAACCCTTCGAAATTGTCACTGTAGGTTGCGGTGACATGCGATCGGTCGACGGAGTTGGCCAGCCGCAATGCAAAGAGCGTTCCGCACTGAGAGAGGATCGTGGGGTCTATTTCCGAGGGTCGTTGGCTGACAATCATCGCGCCCAATCCGTACTTCCTGCCCTCTTTTATGACCCTTCGTATAGCGGCAATCGCGGGACCGCCGTCGTCTCGGTTCAAGTAGGCATGAGCTTCTTCGAAAACGCACAATAAAGGTCGAGACCTGCCACCTTCAGAAAGTTCACGCCCCCAGAAAAGTGAATCGAACAGGATGCGTACGACTACGGCGATGATCTCAGACAAGATTGAAGCGGGTACGCCAGACAAGTCGAAAATGGAAATCGGGTGTTTGGACCCGATCCAATTTTCGAGCAGAATGTCCAAGTCAGAGCAGGGTTGCGCGTCTAGGCGATCATGATCGGGGCGCGGACACCAATCTCCCGGTCGGAAAATGAAATCGTATCGGGGATCTTTTAGCAGGGATTGAGTTGCTATGATCTGGCGCCGGATGTTGAGTGAGGACCCGCTACGGTACACCCGGTTCTCACCCCCTGATGTGGTGGAATGGTAACGAGGCGGAACAACATCCATGATGTCGCCAACAAATGGAGTACCGTCTTCTGAACACTCGATAGCTTCGGTCTCACTGGTTTGATTAGCACTTGGAGCGACTGTGTGAGTCGACAATACGTCGCGGTATAGCTCGTACCATAGACGATGAAAGCTGAACGGCACCGGTGTGTCTACGGTGATGTTTTCTGGTGTGACGCCAAGTCGCGGTTGACATCGTAGCGACTCAAGTTTTAACTCGGTGACTCTCTCGGCCAGCACAGCTCGTTCGACATCATTCACAGCACTGAACGGGGTCATTTTCAGTAGCTCTTCAAATGTCAGTGCCCAATACGGCACAAAGAGTCTGTTTTCTTCCCGATCGTCGACTCTAAACACTGATGCCCGATCTCTTAAAGCGGATTGGTATTCTCCATGTATGTCGAATATTATAATCCTAGACGAGGGGTATTGTTCGATGTCAGATAAGGCATTCAAGAGACTAGCGACGGTCGTAGATTTGCCCGATCCAGTCGTCCCGACGACCGCGGAATGCCGATTGATGAGGTGATCGATGTCAACCATCGCCGGCAACGCGGAGGTGCTTACGACGTCGCCAACGCGCACGAATTTGAGCTCGTCCGGCCGACCGTATATGATGCCAAGGTCCTCGTTGGTAACGAGATGCACCTCGTCGCCGATAGTGGGGTATTCAAAAACTCCTCGTTGGAATTCCCCGGATGCGTGTGCTTCGCCGACCAACTGGACGGTGACCCACCGATTACCGTGAGGTTGATCATCGGCCATAGCCTCGGGCACTTCTGCAACTCCAACGAGTGAGATGACACCGTAGAGGTTGTTGAAGCCGATCGGAATGCGAACAAAGCTGCCTATCTGACCGATACGATAACCGTGGCCGTCGATAAACACCAGTCCGCCCACGGTGCGTTCGTCAAGGAAAACTTTGACCGTCGATCCCTGTACATCTTGTACAGTTCCGAGCAGTGTTGGATCACTCGTCATCTTCACTCCACGCGTTCGCGGGACCCAATCTGATAACGCTGTGCAACATTTCGCCCAACTTTTCAAATCGTCCCAGCTCAAATTGAGGTTGAATCACGTGTTGATCGTCTTTCGTGTCAGCGTTACCCGAACTCACATCGACGGGGGATTCTCCTAGTGAGCCGGTATCCGTGGCAGTGGACCAGAGATTTTTTTGCGTCCCTATCACTGCGCCATCCGTGGTCAACACCGATAGATTAGGTTGTTGCTGTCCCAACTTTACGGCGTTGCGGCTGTTGTCCAATGAGTCAAACATTAACGCAAACGCGGCGGTAGTCTGACTGGATTGCAATCCTTGGATTAAGACCTCATTGATATGTTCATCGCCGAAAGAATACCCGCACACGATCAACACCGCCGATGGTTGCGTCAGATATGCTTTGAGGCGGTCCATTAACGTCAAATATGGCAAACGTCTGATCTGCAAAGATTTGAGGTGCGAAGGATAGATAACAAGATTTTGTCCGCCACCTTCACCACGCACAATCCTTTCGGAATCGTCGTACCAATTTATCGAACCGTGAAGTTTCCAAAGACGAGCCCATCTTGAAGGAAGATCGTTTTCTTCAATTGTCTGGATGTCGATATATGGAGTTCGACTGCCGGCAAATCCGTCGAAATACGGTACGCCCAATTGTTCAAAGGATTCCTCTATCAAAAGGTCGTAATTTGTGGTAAAAATCTCAATCGCAAATTTCCTTTGCAATCCTTTTATCCAAGTTGCTAATTTATGGTACGGAGTATCGTTACTTGGAAGGCGATGGTCGACGATGCATCGGATGTTTTCGCAAATCTGTGTGTCCAATGAATCTAATTGCGACGCTGTGAGTCCTCGTGCCGTGCCATTACCGACAATAGACCGTAAACCGCGCACATGAGTTAAAATCTCTTCAATATTGGGAGTGGACAAGCCGTCGCAAGCGAGATTGCGAAGTACAGTAGCGAAATCCTTGGAGTCGTGCAATTGTTTGGAAATGTCCTTGGTGATTTGTTCAATATCAGGGATCAATGGTTTGCATTCGTCGTTTCGGATAGCCATGGGACAACCCGCGCCCAAGAAGAAACCGATTGGTCTCTTGGCGCTGGTCAGGCACTGCTGGAGGTAACTGACTTGGGTCGCTGGGTTGTGCGCACTCAAGGTACAACCCTCCAAATTGCACCAAGTTGAGCGTTGGTGTCCTCCGATTCGCTGAAAGATGTCAAGGCCACGCGTCTGATGGGTCCAGAGCAAGGTCGCGGGTTGGACTGCTTTGAAACGTGTCTGGTTATCGTTCGCATCTGAGCGAATTGTAGCATAGTCGTTTTCGGAGATTAGGACACCGCCGACAACCACCTGTCGCCGGTCACGATTCGCGAGCGGTCAATTGGTGCAACTCGCTGACCAACCACGCCCAGCCGTCTGGATCGCTGAGGTCCAGCGTCTTTTCGTATGCCGCGTTTGTGTCGAGATTGAGATTGTGCCACTCGCCGACACGGTTTTCCAAGTTGATGTCTAAGTCCGCGTCGTGGGACTCGGTGAACCATTCGGCCTGAACGCCACCTTCCGGCGTTGGATAGAGACGAGGTCGGTTCAATCCAGACGGGTAGTGGGTCGCAAACTGGCGCTTTAGCCATTCAAGCCCTTCGTGTGACGGGGCTGTGCCGAACCCGTTGCCGAAATTGCTGGGGTGCTGTATCCCGTCGGCCCAGCCATCTTCCAAGTCTTTCAGAGAATCCAACCGACGGTTGATGTCGAGTTCATCATCCGGCGGCACTGCCGCCAGTTTCGCTGTCTCTGATGATGTCATGCTTTCGCAAATCCTCGTGTTGTCCCGTGCGAATTCCGTCGTCACCCCCATCCTAACCTTCCCCCGTCAAGGGGGAAGGGATTCATCTGGATTTTTTCACTCTCTCCTGTTCAGAACGGAAGGATACGGGGAAGCGACGCATTCACCGTATGCAGAATTAGGGTCGTCCGCCGCCAATCGCGTCCAACTTCGCGTTGATTAGGTCCCACTTCCACGGGATCGGTTCGTCAAGGCGCGTTAGACCGCGGTAGTTGCTTTTCTGATTCCGCACCTGGAAAGTCGGCTTTTTGAGACTGCGCGCTATGTCGGTTTCTACGATGACGCCCTGCGCGTTGTGCGTGTCTTCACCGACGAGAACGATCACGACGTCGCATTCATCGATCGCGTTACGCGCCTTTTGCTTCCATTCGTCGTCCGGGTAAGCCTCGTTGAGGGAACGGTTGCGGATGCGGTGATTCGTGCACTTTTTCGCCTGTCCAAAAAAGTTCCTTTTCATTGTGTCTTCTTTGTGAAACTCGAAACTGACGAAGATGTTTAGTGTAGCCATTGTTTTCTCCTGTGAGTGTTGTGAGTGCGGCGATACTCAAGCGCCCACGACTTCTGCCAAGACTCCTTCAGTTTCGCGCTCCAGCGCGAGGATGTCGGCGCGTATTTCGTCCAACGACCGCATCGGGGTCGGCTTGTAGAAGTAGCGGTTGAAGCTGATCTCGTAACCGATCTTCACAGTGCTTTCGACGTACCAGGCATCGGGGGCGTATGGCATAACCTCGCGTCGCAAGAACCCTTCGATGCCACCGTTCTCGGTCAGGGGGATCTGCTCAGTGTCTTTCAACTCGTTGTCAGGCTCGTACTCGGCGACGGCGGGCTTGTCGTCGATGAGTGCCGGGAACAGACCGCGTATCGGGTCCCGCTCTTTGCCACGGCGGTGGATGCGCTTGATGACTGGCGGCGCGTCTTCGGACCGCACGCCGTTCGTTTTCAGTTCTTTGATCTCTTTCGCGGAGTACTGCCGACCCGGTTCGACGCCTTCGATCCGCAACGGACGCTCTACCGCAACCTTCCAGTAGCCAAACGCCTCGTTCGGGAAGATCTTCGAGTTTTCAGTCTCTTCGAACTTCAAGAATGCGTCGGTGATGCGGTCGATGTTGTCGTCCGAGAGTTCGCAGTTCTTGTTTCCGAGGTTGCGGCGCATCGGTTCATACCACTGCGTCGCATCAATCAGCTGCACGTATCCCTTGCGATTCTCCGTCTTGCGGTTGCTCAGCACCCAGATGTAGGTCGCGATGCCCGTGTTGTAGAACATGTTGAGCGGCAGAGCGACGATCGCTTCGAGCCAATCGTTTTCGATGATCCATCGGCGGATGTTGCTCTCGCCCTGCCCGGCATCGCCGGTGAAGAGCGAGCTGCCGTTATGCACTTCGGCAATCCGACTTCCGAGCTGCGTGTTGTGCTTCATCTTGCTCAACATGTTGGCGAGGAACATCAACTGGCCGTCGCTAGACCGCGTGACCAGGCTGTACTCGGCATCGTCGCCATGGTTGACAACGAAACGTCTATCGTTCATCCCGCGCTTGCCACCCATGCGCTCAAGATCGGTTTTCCAGCTCTTGCCGTAAGGCGGATTAGACAGCATGAAATCGAAGCTTTGAGACAGGAACTCGTCTCTCGACAGCGTCGAACCGTACTTGATGTTGCTGGCCTCGTTGCCTTCGCCTTTCAAGATCAAATCGGCGGTGCAGATCGCGAAAGTTTCGGGTTGCACCTCCTGACCGTAGAGATGAACCGAGACCTTCTTACCGTGCTCGCTAGCCAACTGGTTCAACGACTCTTCAGCGAGCGTCAACATCCCGCCGGTGCCGCAAGCGCCATCGTAGACGAGGTACGTGTTGTCTTGTAGCTGGTCCTTGACCGGCACAAAAACCATCTGCGCCATCAACTTCACCACGTCGCGCGGCGTGAAGTGCTCTCCCGCCTCCTCGTTGTTCTCTTCGTTGAAACGGCGGATCAGTTCCTCGAAAATCGTGCCCATCGAGTGGTTGTCTAGCCCAGGGATCAGTACCGAACCGTCGGCACCCTTCACTGGTGTCGGACTGAGGTTGATCGAGTGATCTAAGAACTTTTCGATCAGGGATCCGAGCACGTCGGCTTCTACTAGCGTCGGAATCTGGTTGCGGAACTGGAACTTCGCCAACACCTCCTGCACGTTGTCCGAAAAGCCGTTCAGGTAATCCTCGAAATCCGCACTCAACCGCTGTCTCGTCGCTCGAGACTGCAAGTCGCGCATCCGAAACTGCGACGTGTTGTAAAACGACTGTTCCGATGCTTGGCAAAGCGCCGCATCTTGGTTCACCACGCCCGCGTTATCCAATCGGGCCTTCATCTCCAAAACTTTCGGTTTGGTCCGCTCAAGCACCGCATCAAGCCGTCGAATCACCGTCATCGGCAGGATAACGTCCCGATACTTGCCGCGCACAAACACATCGCGCAAAACGTCGTCCGCGATGCCCCAAATGAAGTTGCTGATGTTCAAGCTGTTCAATGGTCAACCCCCCAAGAAGCGCCGCAAATCGGGCAACTAGAGTCTAATCATGCACCGCCGGGAGATTTCATCTGAAGACGAATACGGCCAAGGTGTATTCTCCATCAACGCGGAGTAGTCCGGGGCGCATGATTCGTTCGGCGCTTAACGCCTGTTTCACGCTGGCGAGGGAGCCATGGGGCGTGCGTGGGTCATGTCGGAACGGGTTACGGCGCGGGCTTGGGTCGGCAGCACGGTGGCGAGGGCGACGGTTTCGCCCTCCAGAGACACGAATTCCACGATATAGGCAGCGGCGCCCGCGTGGATGTGCACGACGCAACCAACATCGCCAGGGCTCAACGACTCATTCTCGTGGCCCTCGACAAAGTCAGTCAACACAATCTGTTCGTGTTCCTTGAACATGGTTCACCTGCTGAGTAGGTAGCCACACCGTGTTATCCTAAAACCAAAGGTTCCCCCCTGATGACAAGTATGCCAAGGGTGTTCTCTCCTTAAATGCGGAGTAGTCGGGGGGGTCATTTTTTGTTTCGGGCCGAATCGCACCATCAGAACTCGTTTGGGGCGGCAGAGGGTAGGCGGTATTCGTTGCGAACCGCCGGTTGGATCTTGGCGAGATGCACTCCGTCATTGATGGTGTGTTTCCGATAGACGGCCCAAGAGCAGTAGTCTGCAACCTGTAACCCGTAATGGGAACGCGATTGGTGATGCAGTACGCGGAACTGCAACCCCTGTGCCCTCCTCGCCAGAGACGTGTTCACCGCTTTCTGCACTTGCCGCCGCTTCTTGTTCACGGGGAGCGTGTCAGTGATGACAATCACCTCGCTATCCTCTTGGCTGCCGATTTCAGCCTGCAATACCGGAGTCAATAGACGTTCCATCGCAGCCGGATAAAATCGGACGGAGTCCCGCAAGTCATCTGGAACGAGCGTCTTGTCTGCAACCATATAGTCGATACGCATGGTGTCGAGATGGCCTCCGATCAGGTTGAACACGTTGTCGCGAATCATTCGACGATCATGGTAGCAGTGGAAATACTCTAGATTCGCTCCTCCTTCCAAACATCTATACCGGTAATCATCCAACGCTTTGCCGATCTCAAAAGGTCTACGCATACTCACGCTGGTCAGCACGAAGTAGCGGGTGCCATGCGGACCAAAGTCCAGGTTCCCGGATTCGTCCAGGAAGACGTATACACGATCGGTCATGGCATTGAGATTTCGGTCCTGTTCCACGGCACGCCCCCTTTGTCCTATCGGACATTTCCCCCGTGAACGGGGGAAACCCGAGGTGGGCAAACGCACCATGGACGGGGATTCCCTATGACTTTGCATCTGCCTCCATCTCCAGAAAGTTCTTGAGGAGGGCTTTGCCGGGGCGGGTTAGGATGGATTCGGGGTGGAACTGGACGCCTTCGATGGGGAGGGTTTGGTGGCGCATTCCCATGATGACGCCGCTTTCGGCGGAGCGGGCGGTGACGTCGAAGTCGGGCGGCACGGCGTCGGGCTGGACGGACAGCGAGTGGTAGCGAACGGCTTCGAACGGGTTGGGCAGTCCAGCGAATACGCCCTTGCCGTCGTGTTCGATCATCGAAGTCTTGCCGTGCTTGATCTCGCCAGCGTGGTCGACGATGCCGCCGAACGCTTCGCCGATGGCTTGATGTCCGAGGCAGACGCCGAGAACTGGCACTTTGCCGGCGAAATGTCGGATCGCCTCGATCGAGATGCCCGCGTTGCGCGGATGCGACGGACCGGGCGAGACTACCAGCCGCTCCGGTCCCATATCCGCAAGTTCAGCGACGGTCGCCTTGTCGTTCCTGACGACTTCGACGTCGGCGCCGAGTTCGGAGAGGTACTGGAAGAGGTTGTAGGTGAAGCTGTCGTAGTTGTCGATTAGCAGGAGCATGTCTCAATCCTCGATGAACGACTCGGCGTGGTCGATGGCGTGCATGAGCGCGCCCATCTTGTGCAGAGTCTCTTCGTATTCAGTCTGCGGTTCGGAGTCGGCGACGATGCCGCCGCCGGCTTGGAGGTAGGCGACGCCGTCTCGGAGCGTCATGGTGCGGAGCGAGATCGCGGTGTCCATGTTGCCGGAGTAGGAGAAGTAGCCGACGGCACCAGAGTACGGGCCGCGTTTGTCCGGCTCGTGCTCGGCGATGATCTCCATCGCGCGAATCTTTGGCGCGCCCGACACGGTGCCGGCCGGAAACCCCGCGCGCAGCACATCGTAAATGTCGTACCCTTCGTCTAGAGTGCCTTCGACGTGCGAGACGATGTGCATGATGTGCGAATAGCGCTCGATTTCCAGCTGTTGCGTCACCTCGACGGTGCCCGGCCGGCTGATGCGTCCGACGTCGTTGCGTCCGAGATCGAGGAGCATGACGTGTTCGGCGATTTCCTTCTCATCGGCGAGCAGTTCCTCGGCAAGCGCGTCGTCTTCCTCCGGCGTTGTGCCGCGCGGACGCGATCCGGCGATGGGGTGCACCGCGACTCTGCCATCGACGGATTGGACCAGCAGCTCCGGCGATGCACCGATGATTTGAAAGCCGTCTAGATCGAGGTAGAACATGTACGGCGAGGGATTGATCGCTCGTAACGACCGGTAGAGGCTGAACGGCTCTACGGCGGTGCGTCTGGTGAGCCTTTGCGAAACGACGACTTGAATGATCTCACCGTCGTAGATCGCTTTCTTGCACGCTTCGACCATGTTCCGATAGTTCGCCCGCGACATGTTGGGGACGTAGCGATGGCCGATCGCTTCGTCCTTGCCGTCGGTGTACCAACCCGCCGGCATCGCCGCGGCAGAACCGACGAACGAGTAGTCGATATCGGCGTCATCGGCGCGTGATCGGGCTTGTGTCGATGACCCGGCGCGTCGCATCGCCGATGCCGGCAACGGCTCTGAAAGCCGATCGATCAGCAACTCGATCCTTTGCATCGCATCCGAATAGGCGCGCTCCGGGACCGTATCGCCATCGATCGCGGCGTGTGCGACGACGATGATGCTATGCCGAACATGATCGAAAATCAGCATCGAGTCGGTCAGCAGGAAAATCGCCTCAGGGACGCCCATGCCGGATGTTTCTTCGGAGATTTCCGGTACGCGCGGCTCAAAGTACTTGATGGCATCGTAGGCGACGTATCCGACCGCGCCACCGTCGAACTTTGGCAACCCATCAACAATCGCGTAGCGGGTTTGGTCCAACCTTGCCTTGAGGACGTCAAGCGGGTCCACTTTGCCGTGTGGCGTGCCCTGTCCAGTGCTGATGACCGCCGCGGGTTCGGTGCCCAAGAAGGAATATCGGGCGAGATGCTCTCCGCCTTCTACGCTCTCAAATAGGAACGAGTTGGGGCCGCGTGCCACCTTGATGAATGCCGAGACGGGCGTCTCGAGGTCCGCGGATATCTCTCGGTATACGGGAATAAGGTTGTAGCCCTCGGCGGCTAACCGCTCAAAAGACGCGAGGTCTGGTGTGTATTGGTTTCGATTCGTCATGGTTCTGTACTCTGGTTGTTGCTCTCGATTCGGCGCGATCAACACCGAAATAACGTGGTCGATTGTGGATTTCAGAGTTTGCCGAAACTGTCGCCTCTTTGCTGTCGGTCAAGGAGAGGCACAATCTCGGCTACGACCATGACGAGGTGTAAGAGCTGATACGCATCGCGTCGCGCACGCGCTGCATCGTCTCTTGTGCGATGTCGCGTCCCCGTCGTACGCCCTGCATCAAAACATCCTCGACGAAAGGCATATCCTGCTTGAAATGCTCCCGTCGTTCACGGATCGGATCGAGGAACTCGTTGAGCGCGGCGGCGAGCGCCATCTTAACCTCGACATCACCGACTTTGCCTTTGCGGTAACGGTCTTTGAAATCGTCGATCTGCGCGATATCGGGATTGAACGCGTCGTGATACTCGAATACCGGGTTGCCCTCCACGCGGCCGGGGATGTCGGCGCGGATGCGGTTCGGATCGGTGAACATGCCGCGCACCTTTTTGTTGACGTCGTCCGCCGGGTCGCTGAGCATGATGGCGTTGCCCTTGGATTTGCTCATCTTGGCGTTTCCATCAGTGCCTACCAGCCGTCCGACTTCACCGATGAGCGTCGCCGGTTCGGGAAAGACACGTCCGAACATGCGATTGAATTTTCGTGCCACCTCGCGCGTCATCTCGACGTGCGGCTCTTGGTCATCGCCGACCGGCACCAGATGGGCGCGTGGCAGCAGAATGTCGGCGACCTGGCTCATCGGATAGTTGAAGAAACCGACGGTGCGGCTTTCCACCGGCAGGCTGTCGATCTCCGACTTTAGCGTCGGGTTCCGCTCCAGCATCCCCAATGGCGTCACGAACGAAAGAAGCATCGTCAACTCGGCATGTTCAGGCACGTAGCTCTGCACCACGAACGAAGATTTGTTGGGGTCCAGTCCGACGGCGAGCCAGTCTAGCGTAACGTCGAGGACGGATTCTCGGATCAGATCAATGTCGTCGAAATGATCTCCGAGTGCTTGGTAGTCGGCAATGAGGAAGTAACACTCGTACTGGTCTTGCAATGCTAGCCAGTTCTTGAGCGCGCCGACGTAGTGCCCTAGGTGCAGCGCGCCGGTCGGTCTGATACCAGTGAGGATACGAGGCTTGGCGCCCGGCGCGACATCGAAGTGTCGGCGTTCTTTCGATTCCGTCGATTTAGGTTGTGTGGCGGTTGCGGTCATCGTTGTCTGATCTCACATTTCGAGGGCGAGGATGCCGTAAACGCGAAAATCCCCATCCCAAGGTTGATGTTTTTGGGACAGGGACGAGCGTGGCCCGCGGTGCCACCCTGTTTCGACGCGAAGCACGCGCCGCAACTCAATTCAGGACGTTAACGTGTCCAAATCCGGCTCCGAGTAGTTAGCCGTCTGGCTGTTCTTCGGAGCAGCTCGCGGGTCCATTTCGGTGTCGGATCGCCATGCCGGACTTTCAGCGGATCGTGCCGGCTCTCTTGCGATGGCGATGGACGAACCTACTAACCCCGTTCGTTGCCGTTGCATATCTCAATGCTTGAATCGCAAGTGTACGCGCAGGGAGACAAGGGAGTCAAGCGAGACGATCCTCGCACGCTACCAAGATGGTGGCTTGGTGATTGTGCGGTCACCAACTGTGATCGCATCAGGGAACTGGCTGTGGCGCAGGTGAACCGGCCAAAGGCGTTTGACGAACGTGGCGGATTCTTCCAAATCGCCTTGAGTAGGGTTTCGACCGTCGGGATTGACGACGCCGATTTTGATACCCAATTCATCCCTGACAGCCTGAATCGGGGTCGCCAAATCCGAGTCGTTTGAGATGACGATAGCCTGTTCGTATCGTTCGTTGAAGCCATCGATTAAGAGGCGCGTTGCGAGATTGACATCTGATCGTTTCTCTTCGGTGACGAGCACTCGCACGTGGGTAGGCAAACCGGGGATCTGCCTGCGCAACTTGTAGACCGGCTCGCGTCGTCGGAATACACCGTAGTGAATTTGAAGCCTCGGTAGAGTTTCCAACGCTCTCAGATACGCCTGCTGGCGTTGGGGTTGAGACGGATCCTCGGGAAGTTCAAGCAATCGAGCGGTAAAGTAATGGATTGAATCTACCTTGTCGTTTGGGACGAGCACATCTGCTAAGCGTTTCAGATCTAGCCACTTGAATCTCGTCCCACGCAACGCTCGGAAATAGAGGTTGAATCCATCTATGTAAACGCTGGTGTTCATGTGCTTATGCCGATATAAGAAAAGAGACCGCCGCTAATGCGACGGTCTCTACCCTCTAGCCGAAGCCCAAGGGCGGGTCTACATTTCATCATAGACGCAGATCGACGATCCGTCAATCACTCCAACCACCCGAGAACACAGAGACCGCCGCTTGTGGCGGCGGTCTCAATCCTGCCGCCTAAGCGAACAGGAGGGGTCTGCGTTCCAATCCTAACACGCCCTCTCGCAGATTCCACTATCATCGCTTTCATGGTTTCTTCAAACATCTCAATCATCCACGATGCCGAGTGCGTGACGCGCGACGGCACGATATTGCGCGGCGATATCTATCACAACCCTGATATCGATCCACAACCGGTTCTAGTATGTCGCACTCCGTACAACAAGCTCCTCCCTCGCTACCAGGAGCACGCTACGGACATCGCGAACGCGGGATACACCGTCGTGGTTCAAGACATGCGAGGTCGGTACGCATCTGACGGCGAGTACCGATGGATGTGGATGGAGAAGCACGAGACGTTCGACGTCGAGGATGGTTACGACACGATCGAATGGGCGGCGAAGCTGCCGATGTCCGACGGTAGGGTCGGCACTTGGGGACACTCGAACGCGTCGTGGGCGATCTGGATGATGCTTCATGCGGCCCCGCCGAGTCTTTCGGCCGCTCTCGCTTCCGGCATGTGCATGAATATGCTCGATCTGACCTTTGGCATCTGGGAGACGGGTCGTCGACTGGAGTGGGCATACATGATGGCCGCGGACGTCAGACGGCGTGAGGGACGGGATGACGGACCGACCGATCCGTCGGAAGCGACGATGCATTGGAATCTGGTTGAACGGTCGAAATACATCTGGTGGTATCCGATGGCGGATATCCCGGAGCACGTATTCGCGGGTTTGACTGAGCAGGTTCAGACGTATATGAGGAACCAGCACGCTGAGTTCATGCGTTTCGACGAAGCGCACGACAAGGTCGCGGTGCCGATGATGCAGATTACCGGTTGGTGGGACCGCTTGATCGGCACTATCGACAACTACGAGGGTTTAATCACCAACGGCTCCGAGCATCTGCGTGGTCAGCACCGTTTGATCGTGGGTCCTTGGGGACACGACGCGACCAGCTTCAATCGCAAGATCGGGCCGATCGATTACGGTCCGGATGCCGATACAACCTACGCCGAACTGATCGTCCGCTGGTACGACTATCAGTTCAAGGGCATGGACAACGGCATGCCAGATGAAATGCCGGTCCAGCTGTTCATCTTGAACCGCAACGAATGGATCGGTGCCGAAGCTTGGCCCTTGCCCGAAACCGAATTCACCGAACTCTATCTCCACAGCGACGGGAACGCGAACACCGTAAATGGCGATGGTACGTTGCAGTTTGAAGCACCAGCAGACGAGGATCCGGACGAATTCGACTATGACCCCCGCGATCCGGTGATGTCGTTGATGAACCTCAATTCGCAAGCCGCACCGATGGATCAGGCCCCGCACGACCACCGCAAGGACATCCTCGTATACGAGACCGAACCGATGCAGGAAGACCTTGATGTGATTGGCCCCGTGCAGCTGAAGTTGTGGGCGACGACCGACGCGCCAGAAACCGATTTCACGGCGAAGTTGGCGATTGTCCACGAGGACGGGTTGTGCGTGAATCTCACATACGGCATCATGCGAACGAGGTATCGCGACGGATTTGACCAGATCGCATACATCGAACCCGGCAAAGCGTACGAGTACACCATCAAACTCAATCCCATCGGGTGCCGTTTCCTCAAAGGACAGCGGATCCGCCTGTATATCTCAAGTTCCGACTTCCCGAATTTCGATCGGAACCACAACACGGGCAGCAACTTCTGGTCCGATACAGAGTTTAGAGTTGCCCATCAGACGATTCACCACTACGATAAAATGCCGTCGCGTCTCGTCTTGCCGGTCATTCCGCAGGTCGAGTAAGAATGACCGCATGGACGACGACGACAGTTTGAAAGGGGTACGCTTTGGTCGCTGAACGCGAGAACGAAACCGTCCGATACGAACCTAATGAGATTCCGCCCGCGGCGATTACGATCGGTTCCGGATTACAAGCTGCGATGTTGATCGTTGCACCGGTGGTGATATCGGTCGTCATCGTTGTCAGAATTGCAGAAGGCGCAGATGCGTATCTGTCGTGGGCCGTGTTCGGGGCGTTGATCGTCAGCGGAGTCACTACCGTTCTTCAAGCGGTGAGAGTAGGCAGGGTCGGTGCCGGGCACGTGCTGATTATGGGCACGTCAGGCGCGTTCATCGCGGTGTGCGTCGCGGCACTGGTTGAGGGCGGACCAGCGACGATGGCGAGTCTCATCGTGGTTTCCTCAATTATCCAGTTCGTTCTCGCGGCCCGACTTTCATTGCTGCGACGGATATTCACTCCGGTTGTGTCCGGCACCGTGATAATGCTTATCGCGGTAACGGTGATGCCGATAATTTTCGATTCGTTGTCCAACGTGCCCGAGGGAGCATCCTCTACCGCTGGTCCAATTGCCGCGTCGGTAACCTTGGCAACGGTCGTCGTTTTGGTTCTGCGCGCGCCGCCAGCGTTGCGCCTGTGGTCGCCGGTAATCGGCATCGCCGCCGGGTGTATCGTCTCGGTGCCGGTCGGGATCTACGACGTGCAGCAGATATTGGACGCGCCGTGGATCGGAGCGCCATTTGCCGAGTGGCCAGGCTTTGACATCACGCCGGGCGTCGAGTTCTGGGCGCTGTTACCCGCGTTCATCGTCGTAACGATCGTCGGCGCGATAGAGACGATCGGCGACGGTGTTGCGATCCAGCGAGTCTCGAATCGTCGTTCAAAGGCGACCGATTTTCGAGTGGTCCAGGGTGCGCTCAATGCCGACGGCGTTGGTAACCTGCTTTCCGGTCTCATGGGCACGCTGCCCAACACGACCTACTCGACGAGCATCTCGCTCGCAGAAGTAACTGGCGTCGCGGCGAGACGCGTCGGCATCGTTATCGGATTGGTGTTCGTCGCGGTGGCGTTTTTCCCTAAATTCGCCGCGGTGCTTATCGCGATTCCTAGCCCCGTCGCGGCGGCGTATATAACCGTGCTTATCGGTCTGCTGTTCGTGCAAGGTATGAAGATTGTGATCCAGGACGGGGTTGACCACCGAAAAGCTCTGGTAGTTGGCTTGGCGTTTTGGGTAGGCGTGGGTTTTCAGAACGGCCTAATCTTCGCAGATCAACTTGGTGACGGCTTCTTGGGCGTACTACTCGGTAATGGAATGACCTCGGGCGCGATCGTTGCCATCGTGATGATGATATTCCTAGAGTTGACATCGCCGAGACGAAAACGTCTTCGAGTTCCCTTGGAACCGGAGTCCCTACCCCACTTACTGGATTTCTTGCGCGAGTTCGCGGCGAAAACTGGTTGGAACTCGGCATCTCAAGATCGACTGGCACTAGTCGGCGAGGAGACAGTCGCGAACCTGTTGGCTGAAGAATCAGAAGACGAAGAGTCTAGCGCGCCGCGTCAACTCGTCTTGTCGGCTCGATCCGGCATCGGCGAAGTCGAATTGGAGTTCGTCTCGGCGACCGAGGGCGGAAACTTGGAAGACCAACTCACCTATCTTGGTGAGACTCCGGATATCCAAGACGACCGCGAGATTTCGTTCCGTCT
Source organism: Dehalococcoidia bacterium (assembly GCA_963662485.1). Lineage (GTDB taxonomy): Bacteria > Chloroflexota > Dehalococcoidia > Lucifugimonadales > Lucifugimonadaceae > Bin127. Next base: position 2,397,524 of record OY759581.1, read on the forward strand.
CTTGCGACACTACGCATCGTCGGTGCGCCACCAAAAGTACCACGGCGTGGACATCGTAACCGTCAGTGTCGAACCGGCGAGGTGATACGCCTGACACCTCGGATCGACGGCGGCTGCAACCGAACCGACGAACTGCGCGTTTCGTTAACGCGTTATCCTTGATTGCATCACAGATTGCGACCAAGTTTCAAAAAGCAAGGCACAAAACCATGACAAAAGTCTCCCCGTACGGTTCTTGGAAATCGCCAATCGCCGCCGAGATGTTGATCAGCGGCGGCAAGCGTCGACTGAATGAGATCAAAGCCGAAGGTGGCGATATCTACTGGCTGGACGCACGACCTGACGAAGGCGGCAGGATCGTCATCATGAGGATGTCGGATGATGGCGAGATTCAAGACTTGACGCCGGCTCCTTACAACTCGCGCAACGCGGTGCACGAATACGGTGGCGGCTCTTACGCCGTGCGAAATCGAAACGTTTATTTCACGAATTGGGCCGACCAACGAATCTACGTCCAGCGCGACGGCGGCGACCCTATGCCGCTGACCGCTGAACCAGCGATACCCCGAGGCCTCAGATACGCGGACCTGACCTTGACGCCTGACGGCAAGTTTCTGCTTTGCGTGCGTGAATCTCACTCCGACGAAGAGAACGAAGCGACTAACGAAATCGTTGCGGTCAGCACCGAATCGGGGGACGTCACGGTTGTCGCGTCTGGGCGCGATTTCTACTGTGCGCCGCGCGTGTGCAGCGTTCACGACGGTATCGTATGGACCGAGTGGGACCACCCGAATATGCCTTGGGACGGCAATCATCTGGTATCGGGATCGTTTGACGCCGAAAATGCGACGGTTAGCACCGTCACTGAACTTGCGGGTGGGCAAGACGAGAGCATCGTGCAGCCGACTTGGAGCGAAGACGGGACGCTCCACTTCGTGACAGACCGCAGCGGTTGGTGGAACATCCACGCGTGGCGCGCCGGTGCCGCGGTCCACCTGGTCGATGAAGAGTCAGATCATGGGCGCCCTGATTGGCAGTTCGGATTTACATCGTACGCCCATTTGCCAGAAGGCGAGATTGCCATCGGCAAAGGCGGAGCCACATCGGGATCCATATCGATTATCGGCGCAGGCAGATCGATCGAAGTGCCCTACAGCGAAGTTTCGTTCGTCACGACGGATTCCGACGGATCGTCGATCCTGTTCATCGGTGCTTCACCTACCCGCGAACCCGCGATAGTTCGCCTCGACTTGGCAACCGAACAGTGCGAGACAATCTACGCCCCAAGTAATGTCACGGTTGACAACGGCTATCTTTCGTCACCAGAACACATTGTGTTTCCAACGACGGATAACGGTTCTGCTCACGCCTACTACTATTCGCCGTCGAACGAAGACTACAACGCGCCGGAAGGTGAATTGCCGCCGTTGGTGGTGATTTGCCATGGCGGGCCAACGAGTGCATCGGGCACCGGTCTCGACCTCTCGACACACTACTGGACCAGCCGAGGGTTTGCGGTCGTCGATGTCAACTACCGAGGTTCATCGGGTTACGGCAAGGTCTATCGCGACGCCCTTAAGGGCAAATGGGGCATCTACGATACCGACGACTGTATTGCCGCGGCGCAGTACCTCATCGATCGCGGATTGGTCGACAAGGACCGCGTCATAATCCGTGGTGGTTCGGCCGGAGGTTATACGACAATCAACGCTCTGACGTTCCACGATTTCTTCGCCGCGGGTGCCGCGCTCTACGGCATCGCCGACTTGATGGTCTTCATCGGCGATACGCACAAGTTCGAGTCGCGGTATCTCGATTCTCTCGTCGGACCGTATCCCGAAGAAAAACAGCGATACCATGACCGCTCGGCGATCAACTTCATGGACCAACTGGCCACGCCGATGATCATCTTGCAGGGCTTGGAAGACGAGATCGTACCTCCATCGCAAGCCGAGATCATGGTCGACGCCCTCGAATCTAAGGGGCTTCCTTACGCGTACATCGGCTTCCCCGGCGAACAACACGGTTTCCGCCAGGCCGCCAACATCATCCGAGCGCAAGAAGCGGAACTCTACTTCTACGGCAAGGTGTTGGGATTCGAACCCGCTGACGATATCGGAGAGGACGTCGTCGAGGTGCGGAATCTGTAGCGCGGCGAGAATGCTTCAGCCAATCCAATAAGTCGCGGGTCTAGATAGGAACTCCTCAACCGAGATCCCATCACCACCCACCAACAGTTTCCGTGTTGTGCCGTGGGCCTTGGCAAACGCATCGAGGCCAACCTGCGCATGGCGAACGCGGCCGCTTTTAACCTCGATTGCGGCAATGTCGCGTCCTGCGCTGACAACAAAATCGACCTCGCGGTTGCGGTGCCGCCAGTAAAACACCTCGCACTCGCCGACTAAACTGGCGTTGACGAGATGCGCGCCGATTGCCGACTCCACGATACGCCCCCAAAATTCGGGGTTTTTGCGGGCGGCAGCCAGGGTCATGCCACATGATGCCGACATCAGAGCGTTGTTGAAAACCTGCAATTTCGGGCTTGAACGGGCGCGGCGAGTCTGATTGCCCGCATACTGTTGCAACCCAGTAATCATGCCGGCTCCCGCGAGTAGATCAAGATAGTGTGCCAGCGTTGTCGTGTTTCCGGCGTCCAGGAGTTGACCCAACATCTTGTTGTAGGACAAGATCTGTCCAGAGAAGCTGCTGCCGAGCGCGAACAACCGGCGCATCAACGCTGGTTTGTCTACCCGTGAGAGCAGCAACACGTCGCGTGCGATAGTGGTCTCGATTAGTGAGTCGCGAGTGTAGTTGGCCCACCGCGTCGGTTGGCGTATCAGCGGCGCGGCCCCCGGATAGGCACCGTAGAAAAGGAACTGATCGACGGACCATCCGAACGCGTCTCGCATTTCAGAATAGCTCCAATGCGGTATCGGCAACATTTCGAACCGGCCGGCCAGGCTTTCCGTCAGACCTCGTCCCATCATCAGTGGAGCAGAACCCGTAATCACCACCTTGAGGTTGACGCCGTTAAGTGTGTCCTCATCCCACAGGCGCTTTACTGCTTCCGACCAATTCGGCAATTTCTGCACCTCGTCCAAAGCGAGCAAGGCCCCTTTAACGCCGGCATCTTGCGCCAAAAATCGTCCGATTTGCCATTGCTGGTCGATCCACTCCGCACCGCGCAACATAGGATCGTCGGCACTCGCAATTCGATAAGGCAGCGAAGATTCCCTCGCCGCGTGATCGACCATCGTAGTTTTGCCGATCTGGCGTGCTCCGCTGACCACCTGGAGGAAGCGCCGCGGCTCTTGCAGACGGTTCAACAGCTCAGACGCTTGAGGTCTGATGTGGTGCAGATTACTCATTACACTGAGCGATTATACTCAATACATTGAGTAAAAACACTCGATATATTGAGTAATTTGTCAGTGCATCCAATCGAAGATCACGTCCGCCTCGCCCCAACGTAGGGGCATCCCATTGTGGGTGACCTAGGTCGGCGCGGGGCACACCAGGCCCGTCAACATCACCGATGACGCACCAAGCGCCAAGCACAAATCCATCCTGACCTTCACCCTCGAAGGGTGAAACAATACCGTTGCGCCTATTGCTCCATGGATCCCGGCTTCCGCCGGAATGACATAGGTATGCGACGCTGTCCCATAGGGGCAATCGCTACGGATCGCCCCCAAAGGATTTACACGCGGCGAAGACGATGAATCTTAGCCGATCTCGGATCGGTGGACGGCCTCAACCGGCGGCGATTGCGCGTCCCTGTTGCTGGTTCACCCGAGGAACGTTGCATTCGTCGAGGAATACTTCCAGCTCATCGAGGAGATACTGCGAAGCTCGAACCGACGGTGGGCGTGGCGGTCCCGCGGTGAGACCAACCGCCTCCATCGCGGACTTGATGAACGGTCCTTCACCGCCCGTGTTCGCGGCCACTTTGGCGCGCCACTGCGTCCATTTCCATTTGAAGTCGGCTAGGCGTTGCCGCGCGGCGTCGTAATCGCGTTGCTCAAGCAGATTCCAGATTTCAGCTGGGTATTGGGGCCAGAAACCGCTGAGGTGGGTGATGAAGCCACGCGCACCCATGATGTGGCTGAAGATCTGTTGACCGGAGTTGTCGATGCATGCGAGACGATGCGCGAGGTTGACCAAACCGTCTCGGTAGAGAGCTTCGTTCGGTGCCGACCATTTCAAGGCGCGGACCGTATCGATGGCAGCCAGGTCATCGAGCAGGCCGAGGCTCATCGTCAGACCTTCCCACCACGTGTGGTAGATCATGAGCGAAACATCGGATTCTTTCGCCACGAGTTCGAAGAGGCGGTATGCGTCACCCTCGGTTGGCTCATAGTAGTAGGTGGGACCAAGTTGCACGCCGCCGAGACCGGCTTCGTGGGCGTGGTTGGCGAGTTCGATGATGACGCGCCAGTCGGTGTGCTGGACGCTGGTGAGGACGGGTGCCTCGCCGTCCGCCGCTTCCATCGACGCGGTCATTACGGCTTTCCGCTCTTCGACGTTCATGGTGGGATGCTCTCCACCGGCACCGCCGACGAGCAACGTGCCCTGTCCCGTGTGGACGCCGTTTTCGACCATGTATCGGATGTTCGTCTGCAGCGCGTCCAAGTCGAGGGAATAGTCCTCTTTGAACGGTGTCGCGACCGCGACCATCGGGCCGCATAGCCATTCGCGGATATTTTCGGGATTCAAGTCTCTTGTCCTTTAGATTGTTGGAAGCCGAGTTGCCGATTAACTCTATATCATTATCGTTCCTGCTTCAGTTTCCATTCGTCTCGAAGGATCCCGTAGTAGTGGAAATCTTGGCGGCCCCCTCGGTTGACGCCGTGACTTCGCAACGTGCCTTCCCGCGTCATGCCGATCTTCTCCATCACGCGCCAAGAGCCGACATTCTCGACGTCTGCGAACGAGTAGACCTTCGCCAGCGCGAACTCCTCAAACCCCCAATCGATAACCGCACCCGCGGCTTCAGTCATCAGCCCTTGATTCCAGTGTCGACGCGAAATCGAGAACCCTAGCATCGCTTGCTCGTTCGGCCAGTCAAATCGGACATCGATAGCCCCGATCACCTTCCCGTCAAAGTCGATGGCGAACACGGTGTTGTTTTCCCACTTCGAGTTGGTGTTGCCATCCACAAAGTCTCGTGCGTCATCGATGGTATATGGAAAAGGGATGGGTAGGAAGCGAGACCACACAGGATCGTTCGCGTATACCAGCACATCCTCGGCGTCGGTAAGCGCGAACGGGCTCAGCAGCAAACGCCGGGTGCGGATGGATACGGGTTGGGGCATTACGACGTGCCATCAATTGACGGCTCCATGGTTGCCGCGCAACTCCACAACGCGACCTCAACCCTCCGCCATCCACTCTGGCTGCGCGAGGTTTTTGACGACGGCTTGCAGGAACTCGGAGGCGGGGGCGCCGTCCCAAGCGCGGTGGTCGAAGGTCAGGGAGAAGTAGCCGATTGAGCGGACTTCGATATCGCCAGATTTCATTACTGTGGGTTGCTCAATCACGCGACCGACGCCGAGGATGCCGACTTCGGGCGGGTTGATGAGCGGGGTGAAGTTCTCGATGTCGTAGGACGACAGATTGGTGAGCGAGAACGTGCTGCCGGAGAGCTCGGACACGGTCAGCTCGTTGGATTTCGATTTGCGGACTAGGTCTCTGACCGTCAAGGCGAGTTCCAAAGGACTCTTGGATTCGGCATCCCGGATCACTGGCACGAGCAAACCGTCTGGGACGGCGAGTGCGAAACCGAGGTTGATAGTGTCGAATAGCTGAACCTCGCTTTCGGTGATGTGTGCGTTGGCGAGCGGGTGGTCTTTCAACGCACGGACGGTCGCGGCGATCGCGAGGTCCTGATACTGTGGTCGAACGCGCGATCGTCGCCATTCGCGGGTCAGACGCCGCTGGATCGTGATCGCTTCAGTAACGTCGGCGGAGGTGTTGAGCGTGACGAGTGCGGCTGATGCGCTTTCGGACATGCGTCGGGCGATGACGCCTCGGATGCCGGTCAACGGTATTGTTCGCGTAGGCTCCAATCCCTCGGAGGACGGCGCGGATGCCACTTCGGCGGCGGCGCGGACATCGTCCTCGGTGACGCGTCCGCTCGGTCCGGTGCCGGACTCAATACTGTCAAGGTCTACATCGAGTTCGCGTGCAAGTCTTCGGGCGCGCGGCGTGATGACTAGCTTTCCGCGCGGTCGGCGCGCGGCGGCGCGGCGCGATGAAGCTGCCGCGCTGGTGGTTCGTTCCTCTGGTGCCGCCATTTCGGGCAGGTCGTTGTCGGTTTCGCCTGCCATCAGTAGCAAACCCAAGACTGTACCAACTGGAACCGTCTTGCCCTCTTCGACGATGACGCGTCCGAGTGTGCCGTCGGCGGTGGCTTCAACCTCTGCGCTGACCTTAGTCGATTCGATCTCGACCAATGGTTCACCTTTGACGACTGGGTCGCCAACGGTTTTCAACCACTTGACGACCTGCCCTTCGTTCATTCCCATGCCCCACTGCGGAAGGATTATGTTGCCCGGCATTTTTCGATGGTGTCCCTGTGTTCAATGTGCGCTGTCGTAGAAGTAGGAAATCATGTTATCAGCAACCGTCGCCTCGCTCGTTTACGGACGGAGTGTCGGAGGCGAAATCGATGCGAGCCTCCTTGCACGGCGACGCGCCACATTGCGCGTGCCCCGCAAGCAGCGACCTTTATTCGCCAGTGCCTACCGTCTCGGTGTGACGCGTGGTGTAGGCGTCGGAAAAGGTCTCTTGCAATCGAGTGCTTACGGCGTCCAGACGGGCGATCGCGGCGGGCGGGATGTTGCATGATGCGTCGGAGATGCAAGTGTCGGCGAAACCGAATTGGATTTCATGCAGTTCTTGGCACGCGGCGGCGATGCCGTCGGTGTACTTGCCCTCGGGGAACTGTGCGAGGTTGCCCTGATGGCACGGTCCGAGTTTGAATGAAGTGCGACGCCATTCGTACTGCGTCTGCGCCGCCTTCATTTGCACGATGTTGCGTTGCAGGTACGGATAGACGTAGCTGGGAGTTGCGACCTCCAAAAAGTGCACGACCGGATCTTGTCGGATGCGCCAAACGCCCTCTTTGGCACCAGAGTAAAAGCCTGGGGCCGCGATGCCGACCGGTATCGCCAAAGCGATCACAGCCATTACTAGGAAAGTCAGCAGCGACGGGTTGCGAACCTGACGTCGGAGCCTCGCTGCCCATCCATCGCCATCCCCGTAGTCGATTGCACCGATCCGGGTCAGCTTGCCATGGCGCAACGCCGCGTTGTCAAGTTCGTCTTTGCGATGAAAATCCACAGATGTTTGGGAGGAGAAGGAACAGGTAACCACCGCAGGCACTCGTGAGAGCGCGACAGTTCAACTTACGATTCTACTACCATCGGGATTCGACTAGTCCTTGTGGTGCTCTTCGAGCCGCCGGGACGATGCAAGTGCCGCTCCCCGCGCCAATTCGGACGATGTCAGGTCGATCTTGTGACCAGTCCCCAATTCGGTGGTATAGTCTTTTCCACGTCCGAAACGAGCGCGTTTCGGCAAATTTGCCGCCGTGAATCGTCGGTATTCGTAAAGGTTCAGGAGGCTGACTAATGAATGACAATGACCACACACCGCACGACGGTGACAACACAACGCATGGGGACGATTACCCGGTGCAGTACAGCGTCGATTACGGAGACGGCACGCGGAACCGTTTGACGACGTTATTCCGGTTGATCATGGTGATCCCGATTGGGATCGTCGCAGGCCTCCTCACCTCTGTCGGAGTCACCTTCGTCTATCAGATGGCGAACGGCGATACTTGGCAAAACACGTATATCCCGACGCTAGCTTTGGGTGTCTTGTTGATGATCTTGTTCCGCAAGAAATACCCTCGATGGGTGTTCAACTTCTTGCTGGAGGCATCGCGGTTCGGCGCGAGGGTGGGAGCCTACTTCGCTCTGCTCGTCGACGAGTACCCGTCGTCCGACGAGGAACAGTCGGTGCATCTGAATGTTCAGTACCCCGACGTCGAAGAAGATTTGAACCGCTTCATGCCGTTGGTCAAGTGGCTACTCGCCATCCCGCACTACGTCGTCCTGATCGTGCTGTTCGTGGTCGTGGTGATAATCACGATCATCGCTTGGTTCGCGATCATCATCACCGGCAAATACCCGCGCGGCATGTTCGATTTCGTAGTTGGATTCGGGCGTTGGGGTTACCGAGTCGGTGCTTACGCATTCCTGCTCGCTACTGATCGGTACCCGCCCTTCCGTCTGTCTTAACGATCATCTGCAACCAGCTTCGTAGGCGGCATTTCCACCGCGTCCCAACTGCGGGCGCGAGTGGACAGCGCCGCGCAGATTGATGCGTATTGGGCTGCGTCTACCGGATCGCCGGTGGCAGCGTATCGAATCAACATCGCGGCGGCGAAGACATCGCCCGCGCCAGTAGTGTCGAAGCCGACGTCGCCGCCGACATCGTTGCGCGCCGGTATCGGAATCGGCGTCGTTCGCCCCGTCACGTACAAGTCCGCGCCTTGCGATCCTTTGGTCACGACTAGGTTTCGGGCAACTTCGCGCCAATCCGGCATCGTGGCGTCGCTCGTCTCCGATTCGGAGAGCACGCAGATGTCCCATTCTCTGCTGATATTCGCCGGCGGAGATTTCGACACTTCAATCGCTGATGGCAACGGCAAATCCCAAGACCTGAGCCATCCCTGCGGTACAACGCACGACACGCGCGGCTCAAACCATTCGAGGCAGTTTTCGGGAATCTCCTGCGTCAACGGGCCGACGAACAGCATATCTGGGTTTCGCCACCCGTCCGGGATATGGTGCGCTTCGATGTCGGACGCCCTACCGTGTAGCAGCTGAACCCGATCCCCGCGGCTGTCGTAACGGTTCTCGAACGTCGAGGTCGTCAACGATGGTATGCGTACAACATCACTTGGGTTATCGATGACCTCACGCATCGGGTAGTCATCGGCGCACGAGGTTACGATTGCGGGTTTGACGCCAAGTTGCGCGGCGGTAATCGCGGCGAAAGCGACGGCACCGCCGGGTTCACGCCGATTTAGATCGTCCGGCGACAGGTCCCAAGTTACGTGTCCGATCGCCAGAAGTTCGGGCGCATTCAAAGCTGACGCAGTTTCGGGTCCCATCGGTCGCGCAACCAGTCACCGATGAAGTTGAGCGAGAGCACCAAGAGGAATATCGCAATGCCGGGCATGGTGGATATCCACCACGCAGTATCGAGATAGTCGCGACCGTCGGATACCATGTTGCCCCATGTCGGTGTCGGTTGGGGGATGCCGACGCCAAGGTAGGAGAGTACCGATTCGGTCAACACCATCCCACCGGCTCCAAGAGTTGCCAAAACGATCACCGTGCTACTGACGCCGGGGAGAATGTGCCGGAAAGCGATACGCAGTCCTGACGCTCCAGCGACGCGCGCGGCGTAGACATAGTCGCGTTCTCGCAGCGATAACACTTCGCCCCTCACCGGTCTCACGAATCCGACCCAAGATATGAGTATCAGAACGAAGAACATGATCGTCAACGATGTTCCCAAGACGATCTTTATCACCAGGGCCAGCATGATGAAGGGCAACGCGATCCATGCATCGACGAGACGCATGACGATTTCATCTACGACTCCGCCGAGGAAACCAGCAGCCAGCCCGAGGGTGGTGCCGATAATCATGCCGCTTGTCACGGCGACCGCGATAACCATGAGCGAGACTCGGCCGCCATAGAGGAGACGGCTCCAAAGGTCGCGCCCGACTTGATCCGTTCCGAGCCAGAACTCAGAGGTTCCGCCTTCCAACCAGACCGGTGGATTGCGAACGCGGGTGAAGTCTGCGTCGCGGATGGGATCGTGGGCGGCGATGACGGGAGCGAAGACGGCGAGGATCACTAAAATCGTGAATATCGTCGCCCAGATTATCGGGTAACGCTTCAAGAATTCGTACACCACCAGTGGTGCTCTGAGTGTCGACCGCAATGGATCGGATGCGACTGCTTGTTCGCCGGCGCGGGGTTCTGTCTTGGCGTTGATCGCCATCGGATCAGCTCAACCTTATTCGGGGGTCGACTAAGACGTATAGAACGTCGGCGGTGAAGTTTGCGGTGATCAGGATCGCTCCGAATACCAACGTAGTGCCCACAACTAGGTTCAGGTTGTTGTTCACCACAGCTTCGAGAGCGAGTAACCCCAATCCGGGCCAGGCGAAAACGGCTTCGATTACGACGGTGCCAGTTACAAAGTTCCAAAGCAACAGCGCGGAGACGGTAATCGGGACAATCAGCGAGTTTCGCAGTGCGTGCATCCAGATGACCTTGGCGCCGTCTACACCCTTTGCGCGGGCGAGTTTGATGTACTCGGAGTCCAGGACCTCGAGCATGGCGGACCGCATTAATCTCATGTAGCCAGCGGAGGCTCCCCAAGCGAGGGTCAGTACCGGCAATATCATCGCCTTGAACTGCGCGGTTGGATCGTCGGAACCGATCGTGCCGATCACCGTTACAGGCACCCACTCCAAAGTGACGGCGAAAATCAAGATCGCCATGATCGCTACATAAAACGCCGGCAGCGTGATGCCGAGGTTTGCGAACAACCGGACGCCGTAATCGATGAGTGTGCCCCGTTTCACCGCGGAAACGACGCCGAAGAAAAGTCCGGACACAGTCGCGATCAACCACGCTGAAACGCCGAGTTGAACGGTGGGTGAAATCTTCTCCCTGATCTTGTGGGTTACCGGGAACCCGTCAGAGAGATCGTGCCCAAGGTCTCCTCGCACAACGTCGCTCAACCAGAAGACGTATTGGAGCGGAACCGGTTTGTCTAAATGAAGTTTCTTGCGCTGAATATCAAGCGCGCTTTCCGAGATGCCGTAACCGCCTTCAGAGACCAGCATGGCGAGCGGATCGCCGACGAGCCTCGAGAGCGAGAAGACGATGATCGTGACAAGAAACATCGCGATCAGCGAAGCGAAGATCCGTCTTAAGATGAAGCGTTGCATTGAATCTCGTTCAAACGCGATTCGTTTTCATGCGTCGAAGCAGGGGCAGTCCGTAGACCGCCCCTGCTTGTGCACTTTGCATCAGGCCTGTTTCAGCCAGAGTTAATGGTCAGTTGGCTAGACGGACCCACTCGAGGCTGTTCATGCGCCCTAGCACACCCTTGCCTTCCGGTAGCATCTGCCACTCGGAGATCAGGCCGGGGTTGTAAAGCGCCGCGACCGGGCTTTGGTACACGCCGACCCAAACCATGTAGTCACGGTTCCAGTCGAACATCTTGGTCACCAAGCCGCGTAGCGTCTCGACGTCCGATTCCTTTGACATCGCGAGGTAGGTCTCGGCGAAGATCGGTATCTCCATAGCTCGGTTGTAACCACCCGGCCGTCCAAGCGAAGTCGCGTGGAGGTCGGCGGGCCAAGTCGGAGGTGCCGATGCCGCACCGCCGCTGAAGAAGATCTTCTTGTTGGTGCGGTTCACCAATGACGGTCGGAACGACGAGTAGTTCTGCTTGTCGAACGTGCTGTTGATGTTCAGGTTCGCGAGCCACTCGATGCCGATCGCCTCTTGGATGGTTTCGCCCGAACCGGCTGCCGGTCCGGCCCACCATTCGACGTCGAAACCGTCCGACAATCCGACTTCCGCCAACAAGGCTTGGGCGCCTGCCACGTCGTGCGGGATGTCCCAATCGCTCTTGTAGAAGGGGTGGTTGACATCCCAGCCAGGAGCGTACGAGACGCGTCCGAAGCCGTCAGTCAGGGCGGTCATCAGTTTTTCACGGTCGATCGCCATCGCCATTGCGGTTCGCACCTTCTTGGAGCTTTCCATTGAGGCTTCATCCGCCGGGTCGCCGATCCAAGGCAACGAGGTGTCGAGCGGTGGCTTGAACAGCAGGTCGCCCGGCTCGTCGCTGGTGAACGGCTGACCGTCGATCGCGAGTTTGTCTTCCCAGTAGTTACCGGAGTAGACGTACGAAGAGTCGCCCCAGAAACCCTCGGGAGCCTGCGCGAAACCTTCGTCGAACATCTCTTTCCAGTCGGTGAGCGCGAGCTCGCCGATCTGGGCCTGACCGGTCTTCAGCATCGCCTTGCGGACACTGGCCTCAGTAACTTGCAGTACGTTGGCGGATGCGACGTAGGGCCGCTTGCGCCAGTGCTCGTCGACTGCGTTCAGGAAAACACCTTTGTGTTGCGTCCACTCGGTTACTTCGAACGGTCCGGTACCGATAAGCTTGGTACGCATCCCTTCGGGGCCGACTTCGTCGAAGAAGTCTTTCGAGAAGATCGAGATTCCTTCGTGGAAGTTGGTGATGTACTGGAGCAGGGTGTGTCCACCGAATGCGATCCAGTTAAAGCGAACTTTGTAGTCGTCGATGATCTCAACCTCGCTGACGAGGTTTGCCAAGTCTCCACCGGTGTCGTGGATGCTGTCCGGCTGAATCTTCGGGTTGGCGTCGTTCCATGAGAACGCGACGTCAGCCGCAGTCATCTCACCGTAACCGCCGTGGAACTGCACACCTTCGCGGAGCGTGAAGTCGGTGTAGGAAATGCCATCAGCAGACATCTCCCAGTCTTTGGCGAGTAGCGGACCGAGAGCGACGGTGCCATCGTCGGCTCGCACCGCTTCGAGCAATGTCTCGGTCGCGCCGGTGCGGGCGGTGACTGAACATGCCGGGCAGTAGCGCGGGCTCGAGTTCATGAAGTACGAGTTGCCGATTGCAGCGATCAACACGCCCGACGGTTCAACGTCGTCGCCAGCGCCGCGTGAGACACCTTCGATGTCGACTTTGGTGATCGGGGCGTCAATTATCGTGATCTGAGCCGTCGCCGTCACTACGACTTGGACTTCCTTCTCGACCTCTTTGATCACCTCGACTTCTTTCTCAACTTCCTTGATGACCTCGACCTCCCGGATCACTTCCACCTCTTTTTCGACCTCGACAGGCACCTCTACCTCAACCTCTCGGATGACCTGTTTCTCGACCTCGACGGGAACCTCGACCTGAACGGTGCGGACCACTTCTTTCGGGACCTCGATGGGCACCTCGATCTCGACTTCGCGGATGACCTCTTTCTCGATCTCCACGGGCACTTCGACCTGGACCTCTCGAATGACCTCTTTTTCAACTTCGACAGGCACCTCGACTTCCACCGTTTGGATGATGGATCGTTCGACGGTAACCTCGACGATTCTCTCGCTGCCGCAACCGATTGCCGCAACGGTTGCGACACCTAATAGCAGCAGGATCAAATTTCGCATTCTTGCCATCTTGATTACTCCTTGTGAAGACTTCATGCGTTCACGTAGTTTAGCACCCGAATTAACGATTGCGCGCACGAAAATCAAGGGTTTCCACTAATCGGCGACCAACGCAAACCCCCATGTAGGCTGAGGCGCGCCGAATAGGCAGTTGCGTGTTTAGGACATTCCCCGTGAGCGGTGACAGTGCGAAACCCTCGCGAACCGGGCTATGTCATTCTGAACGGAGCGCAGCGGAGTGAAGAATCTCCAGCGGCGAACTAGCGCCTCGACGGGATTCCTCGCTGCGCTCGGAATGACAGCGGTGCTCGGAACGACAACGATGCGCGCGGGAACCGCGTGGGTTGCAATTGTCCCGCGAGCCGACGAGGACCGAGTGTCTCGAAGACAACTCGAACAGGGAAAACTGAGCGATGTGCAGATCCGCGATCAGCGCGGCTTTACGACGACGTGGCGTTCGGCGCCTTGTCCTTCGCTCTCGGTGACGACACTGGGGTTGTCGGAGAGTGCCATGTGGACGATCCGACGTTCCTCAGCGGTCATCGGATCAAGCGAACGCGCCCTTCCGCGCGATGCGGAGCGAGCGGCGTTTTCGGCGATGCTGTGCAGCTTCTGGGTGCGCCGTTGCTGATAGCTTTCGACATCGATGATGATCTTGGCGCGCTGCTTCAGCTGGCGGTTGACTAACATTCGCACGATGAACTGAACATCGCGCAACGTTTCGCCCCTCCGACCAATGAGAAGGCCAGCGTCGGCGCCTTCGATCTCGAACACTATCGAACCATCGCGCAGCTCGTCCAAAACATACGCTTCGACTTCTACGTTCATGGAGGCGATCAGGTAACCCAGAACTTCTCCGGTAACCTTTTCCAGTTCCTCGCGGTTTTCGATCGGCACGTCCTGGATTTCGGCGCGTCGTTGGTCTTGGCGTTCTCTAGCCGGAACAGATGCGGTTTCGCGAGCGTTGGTGTCAGGTGCCTCGGACGCGGGAGAACGATCCTCAGATGGTCGACGCTCACGGCGGTTACGCTGATTCGGACGCCGTTGGCGTCGTTGGCGGTTTTGTCCCGATTGACGGTCGCGCCGATCGTCCGGTCGACTGTCGGTAGCCCCATCGCCGTCATCGGCACGATCGGCGGATCTGGCGTTGCCACGCCGAGGGCGTTCACGGCGGTTGTTGCGAGATGGGCGCGATTGTCGTTCTGGCCGGTCCGGTGCCGCTTCGGCGACGCCGGTGGCCTGGTCCATCTGCCGTTGTCGTTCTTCCGCCTCGGCGGCTTCTTCCTCGGCTATGTCAGCGAGCTTCGCGACCTCGATCTCCGCGAGCGCGCCGCCGAGTCCGAAGATCCCGGAGCGTCCCGGGTTCAGAACCCTAATGTCGACGTCTTCGAGCTCTGCGTCGAGAGTTTCGAGTGCGACGGCGGTTGCCTCTTGTACGTTCTTGCCGGTGAATACCCGTCGATTCGTCATCGTGTATTTCCTCCTCGTCCGAGTTGTCTGCCAGCTGGCTGTCTGCGGCCGCCTCTTTGATCGCTAACGCTTGCGAACGCGTTTCAGGCGTGCCCAGATATAGCCTTCCGAACAGATCTATCGGTTGTCTTCCGCCGACGAAGTACTGAATTACGACGCCGACGATGTTTGAAAGCAGAATGTAGATTCCCAGTCCGGCCGGGAACTGATAAGTGAATACGCCGATCATCACCGGCATCATCCACTGCATGATGCGTTGTTGAGATTGTTGCCGCTCGTCCATCGCGACGGTCGTGGTCATCTTCGTGGTGATGTACATCGACGCGCCGACGAGGACCGGCAGGACAAAGTTGAGCGGGAGATAGACCTGCGAGACGGTGTCAGCGAGGTCGATGCCGAGGAAAAGTCGGCTCATCGGCACGTCCGCGCTCGCCGGGTTCCAGGCGTAAAACGAAGCGGATAGATTCGCCATACCCTCGGGCGTTGTCGGCATCGTGCGAATGATGGCGCGGTAGAAGCCGATCCAGATCGGCATTTGGATAACCATCGGGCCTAGGCAGCCGATCGGGTTCACGCCGGCCTCTTTGTACAGCGACATCGATTCGCTCGACTGCGCGCGCCGGCTCTCCGGGTCTTTCTTGTCCTTGTACTTGTCCTGTATCGCCTTCATCCGCGGCTGCAAAGTTTGCAGCTTCTTCATCTGCCGCGTCTGGCGAATCGTGAGCGGAATCATCAGCACGCGCACGATGACGGTGAAGATGATGATGCTGAGTCCGTAGTTGAGGAAGAAATAGTGATACAACAGCGCAAGCGCGTTGATCATCGGGCGCATGATGCCCTGATCCCAGAGGAGTCCCAATATTTCCATCAGGCGAGTCCTCCGTCGACGACCATTTCAGCAACATCCATCAGCCGCATCGCCCGCCATCCTTTAGAGCCACACACCCTTGGAGCGTCTGATCGCTGGGCGAGTACCATTTCAAGTCCCCGTCCAACGTGTGGATATAGACGAAATCGTTGATCAACACGGGTGAAGATTTAACCGCACTGTCTGTCGGGAACGTTCCTAACACCTCGCCGTTGAGGACGTTAAGCACGTGCACACCGTCGTCACCAGAAGGTACTGCCAAGACGGTCTGCGAGAAGTCGTTGCGGACCCGCTCGAACAGCAACGGTTTTCCGATTATCTGCCCTTCGATGCGTTGCGCCCAGGTCGATAATCCGGTGGAGATGTTCAACGCGTAGACGTGTCCGCCGAGCGTCGAGACGTATATCGCGCCATTATCGGGATCGGGCGTCGCTTGTGCCCAAACCCATGCGCCGGTGCCAAAGACCCAATCCGCGTCTTGGGATCGGGGGTTTAGTCGGTAGAAACGGCTCGCCAGGTCGCCGAAGTAGACTGCGCCTTCATGGAACAACACAGAACCGGCGATTGCGCCTTCTGCTGAGTAAGTCCATTTGACGCGGTCGCTGTGGTCGCCTTTCGAGATGTCGATCGCGTAGAGAGTGCCGGCATCAGTGCCGACGTACGCGGTGTTTGACACATTGTCAACCGCTGCCGCTCCCCATACTTCGCCATCCAACGGGACGCGCCATTCGACTCGTTTCGACGCATTAGGATCGGAACTGAGCGCGTAGAGGTAGCCCGCTGGCGTGCGATCACCGTCAATCGGGCCGGTGCCGAGCAGTAACAGATCGTTTTCTGTTGGGACGAGTTCACCGACGAGTTTGGTGCGTAGGCGATAACCGCCGGAGTTCCATGAGAGCGAACCGTTTTCGGTAGTCAAGCCGAAAATCTCGCCGTCGCACTCGCTCCCACGACAGGTGTAACCGGCTGCGTAGACGGCGTCGTTTTCGATCACTGGTGCGCCATAGATCGCGCCGAGGCCCTTGGGTTTCTTGCGTACGCCGTCGATTTCATACGGGTAAAGCCAGTCGACGTCGTATGAGTGGGTGTCCGCGTCGACTCGCACAAGGACACCCTCGAGATTACCGACGTAGATGAAGTCGCCGTCGGAGACTGGCGCTGACCAACGGCCCTGCGGCGTCAGATCGTTCATGCAGGCGGTCAGGGACACGACGCCCAAGACCGCTGAAATCAGGATCAACGCGAAACGTGTCAATCTTGATCTTGATCGCCTGAGGTGCTTCATCGGGTCGTGACCTCAGGAATGGCAGGGGATTCTTGGTTCGATTCGTCTCGTATTGGCACCAAATCGATGCCGCCGGTGTGGAACGGCGTACACCTACCGAGACGTTTGATGCCCATCCACAAACCGCGCGCAAGACCATGCATCGTGATCGCTTCGGCGGTGTAACTCGAGCAGGTGGGTTGGTAAATGCAAGTTGAGGGCAGGTACGGCGAGATGGCTACGCGGTAGAACCAGATGATCTTCAAAGCGGCTTCGGTGATCACGAGTTCACCTCTTGGTGCGCGCTCGCAACCGACGTATAAGCCGATTCACTGATGCCGAGAGTTCGTCGAAGGACGCGTCTGCGGCGGCCGGGAATGCGTATATGACGAGATCCCATCCTTTAGGGTGGTCCGATGTGCTGGCGATGGCTCGAAGCCGACGTTTGATGCGGTTTCGCGTGACCGCACCGCCGACGCGTTTCGGGATCGCGAATCCGTATCGCGATGCGGAGTCAGCGTGTCCAGTATCGACTGCGGTAATGGCTAGAAGCGCGTCTCGAGTCCGATTGCCGTCTCTCAGTACTCTCCGGAACTCCTCGCGACGGCGCAAACGTCGTTGCTTCGAGAGCCCCATCTGTGTTCATATTCGGGTGCCGTTAAAGCGGCGTGGTCCAAGCGAAGCGACAATCTCAAACGGTCAAGCGCTTGCGACCGCGAGCGCGTCTGCGAGCCAGAACCGCGCGTCCGCCACGGGTCGACATTCGAGTTCGGAAACCGTGGACACGAGCGCGTCGGCGCTTTTTGGGTTGGTACGTTCGCTTGGGCATGGTTTTATGGTCGCAAACATCGATTGTAACATCCGCGTGCCGCGCCACTTGGACGACGTCCATAGACGCACCAAACATCACCTCACCATTCGACGGGTGACGGGTAAAAAAAGAGGTGGTACGTGTTGTCGCGCCGAGTGTTGTCGCGACCTTACCGATCATCCTCGAAACCGGCGCCATCCAAGGCGATGCGGAGGCGGTCGGATGCTGCATTCAAAGCCGCTAGTTCTTCGGGTGGCAGTTCGACATCAAGGGCGCCTAGGTTGTCTTCCATCTGCTCGGAGGTGTCGGCACCAGAGATGGCGATGGTGATTTCGGGGTGTGACAGAACCCACGCCTGAGCCACTTGGGCCGGCGTGGCACCGATGCGTTTCGCGACCTCGGCATTGGTCTTTACAACGTCGGCGGCACGACCACGCATGACGCTATCAAAAGCGTGCATTCGTCGGCTGCCCCATATCGAATCGCTGTTTGGCATTCGCTCAGCAGCGTAATCACCAGAGAGGAGTCCTACACCCAACGGACTGTATGCCATGATGCCTAGTCCGGTGCTGCGA
This sequence comes from Dehalococcoidia bacterium, assembly GCA_963662485.1. Classification (GTDB taxonomy): domain Bacteria; phylum Chloroflexota; class Dehalococcoidia; order Lucifugimonadales; family Lucifugimonadaceae; genus Bin127. Next base: position 2,415,813 of record OY759581.1, read on the forward strand.
ACCATTGGAAACATCTCGTCTTCCAACTCGCGATTCAACATGCTGTACGGGTTCTGGACGGTGATCAGACTTCCGACATTTAAGGCATCTTGGACGCGCAGAGTCTGAACCACTTGCCAAGCTTGATAGTTGCAGACGCCGGTGTATCGGATTTTGCCGTCACGCACCAGATCCTCGAGCGCGCGGGTGCGTTCCTCGTAGCCAACCGTTTCGTCGAAGGAATGGATCAGATAAACGTCGATCCGGTCAGTCTGCAATCGCGTCAACGATCGTTCGACTTCGCGCATGATGTGCCAACGCGATGTGTTGCGGTCGTTGACGCCCGCGGCGACCGGGCTGGAGACTTTGGAAGTGATGACGATGTCGTCGCGGTCTCCGCGATCCTTCATCAGCTCGCCGAAGAGGATTTCGGAGGTGCCGGCGCGGCGTCGGTCATCGCCGAGTCCGTAGATGTTGGCGCAGTCAATAAGATTCAAGCCGCCATCAAGCGCGGTGGCAATCGTCTTCTTGGCTTCATCCGCATCGCTCTGGCCTCTAAAGCCCAATCCGAGCGCCATCCGAGTGACCATCACGCCGCCTCGTCCGAAGTTCACATACTCGCGTTCCATCAGATTTGATTTTTCCTTTCTTTGACGTTGGATATGCCACCGTTCCGGTTAGGGCAGGTCAATCTCGACATCGAGTTCGGCGGCGATAGATTGATACCAGTCGATTACCTCGCGGTGGTACGGTATTCCCTCATCGAGTCGTTTCTCCGTCTCTTCGCCCTCGATCAGACCGGGGTACAGGACCCGATCATGCCCGGGCGCGGGTTTCGCGCTCGCCAAGTGGTTCAGCGCGTCGTCCATATTGTCGAGAAACTCTTCTTCGTCGCAGAATCCGGCGATCTGGAACGCGGCGAAGAAGTGGTAGCCGCCGACGTATTGGGATCCTGCACCACTGATTCCGACGCCGGCCAGAGTTTGACACATGATGGCGCAGACCGCGGCGAAACCGTAGCCCTTGTGTGATCCGTTTTCACGCGTGCCACCAAATGGCAGCAAAAAGTACTCGTCGGGCGGCGGCACCGGATCATTGAACGGCACGCCGTCGGTGTCCGTTATCCATCCGGGTTCCAAAGGAACGCCGATGCGTCTCGCGAGTCCGACCTTGTTGTTGGCGATCTGCGTGCAAGCCACATCAAATAGGAATGGATGCTGATTGCGCGCTGGCGCGGCCCAGGCGATGGGATTGGTGCCGAGCCTCGATTCGGCGGCGAAAGTCGGGAGCATACCGCCACTTGCGCGCGTCCCATGCCCGCCTGTCATACAGAGACCGACCATGCCTTGTTCGGCGGCCTGCGCGGCATAATATCCGCACCCGCCAAGGTGGCCGGAATCGAAGACTGTGACGGCGCCGGTACCGTATTTTTTAGCTTTGTCGATGGCGATCTGCATCATGTCGGCACCGATGTGGATGCCGAGCGCGCCGTCAGCGTCGACGTTCGAGGTCGTTGCGGTTTCGCGCACCGTTTTGAGTTGCGGACGCGGATTGTGCTGACCGGCCATGTAAGCCTGAACATAGTTCCGCATCATGTTCGATACGCCATGAGTTTCTACCGCTCGGAGGTCGTTGGTGATGAGAACGTCGGTACACGCTCTGGCACCGGCCTCGTCGAGTCCGCAACGCATGAACAATGCCTCGGTAGTTGCTCTCATGCGATCCGGTTCAACGTAAACCCGATCCGCTTCTGGGACGTGGAATTGTTCCAACACAGCTGATACGCTCCTGTGGATTTTCGATCTTTGCGCAGTTTATAGCACGAAACGCCGTTCGGCGAGACGACGGATCGGTTCGGGATTGAAAATACCCGCTTTATCATTGGCAGAGATGATCCGCTCGAGTGAACAAGACTTGCCCGGCGAGGCTCGGCGCGCGAGGTCTCTGCCGCGCGCGTTGATCAGCGCGATTCGCCCTCTGCAAGCGCCCAAAAACGGCTTGGTGCTCGTCCCGCTCGTTTTTTCAGTGAACATCTGGTTCGCCATTGACGACGTGACGGGAATGATCGAGATCGTTTTGCGCGCGTTCGGCGCGGCGATTGCCTTCACTTTGCTTTCCGGAGCGATCTATCTGATCAACGATTTAGCCGACATCGAACGCGATCGGGTGCATCCAGTCAAGAGGAATCGGGCTATCGCATCGGGCGACCTTCCGGTAGGCACCGCTTACTTCGCATCCGGGGCGATGATCCTCGTTTCGGTCATGATCTCGCTGCTGATCAACCTGCCACTGGCGATTGTCGCGGTCGGGTACTTGATTCTCAACCTCGCCTACACGTTTCGGCTGAAGCACATCGCGCTTCTGGATGTGATGAGCGTCGCGGCCGGTTTTGTACTGCGCGCCTACGCCGGATACGTAGCCATCGGCGGGCCGGTGCCGTGGTTTGAGAACGGTACGATGGACATTGATATCGACGTTTCGCCGTGGTTCTACATCATGACCGCGTTGGGTGCGCTTCTGATCGCATTGGGCAAAAGGCGCGCCGAGTTGAAGACGGCCGGCGCCGCGGCGGCGAAACAGCGCAACATCCTCGGCGAGTACACCACCGAATTCATCGACGCGCTGATCATGAGCACCGCGACTTTGGCGATCTTCACCTACTCGCTCTACGCCATCGACCTCGGAGACACCGGCGCAAACGTCCCCGGCGACAACACGATGATGGTGACGATACCGTTCGTGGCATACGGCATCTACCGGTATCTGTATCTGCTCTACGTCAAAGGAGAAGGCGAGGCGCCTGAGATCGTCCTGTTGCGAGACCGTCCGACATTGATCAACGGTTTCCTGTGGCTCGCCGCGGCTTCGACGATACTGTTGATACACACGATTGGCACCGCGAACGGTACTTGAAGATCAGGAGATTTTGAGATGTCGAAACTAAGTGAATCTGATATTGAGACGATGCTCTTCGAATGTCCCGAATGGGAACGCGACGCTGAGAGCGGCGCAATCGTCCGGAATCTCGAGTTTCCGACGTTCGCCGACGCGATCTCGTTCGTCAACCGCATCGCTCCCATCGCCGATGCCCAAGACCATCACCCGGACATCGACATTCGCTATCGTCGATTGCGAGTCGCTCTGATCTCTCACGATGTCGGCGGTTTGACCACGCGAGACCGTCGGATGGCGCGGTTGATTGACCAAGAGTTGTCGAACAGCGATTGACGCGGTCCAAGCCGCTTGAGGAATCGGTAGCTCTAGCCCCCTTGAGCCACATCGTGCCACCGTTAACCAAAGAGCAACTCGAACATTTCGAGCACTTCGGATTCGTCACGGCGGAAGGCGTAGTCGACCCGGATGACGTGCTCGATCCGATCGTCGATGAGTACGCCGGCGTGCTCGACAACCTCGCGAATGAGTTGTACGCGCAAGGGAAAATCAGCACCAAGTACAAAGATTTGGATTTCGGAGACCGCGTGACGAAGATCTACGCGGATTCGGGCGACGTTCACAACAAATACTTTGACTTCACCTTGCCGCAAACCCGAGTCACGCGCGACACGCCGTTTTGGGTCGGTCCGGCGGTTTTCAACGCTCTGACCGCGCCAAGTCTCTTGGACGCCGTGGAATCGTTGATCGGACCCGAGGTCTACTCGAACCCGGTCCAACACGTTCGCATCAAGGTGCCGGAGAAGCACTCGCCGAGGGATGACGAAGGCAATGTGATCTACGGCGCGGCGCCATGGCATCAGGATTGCGGTGTAGTGAACCCGGAAGCGGATGACACGCTGATGGTCACGGTGTGGTTTCCGTTGGCGGACACCGACAAGGAGAACGGTTGCTTGCAGGTCGTACCAGGTTCGCACCGATCCGACATGCTGACGCACTGCCCGGGCGGAAAGCGTCTTCAACACAACTACGTGATCCCAGACAGCGAGTTTGAAGTCGGCAGAACGACCGCGGTGCCACTGAGAAAAGGCGATGCGCTTTTCATGACGAAATACACTGTCCACTCGTCGTTGCCCAACAACAGCGACCGTATCCGATGGAGCTTTGATCTTCGCTACAACCCGGTTGGACAGCCGACGGGGCGTTCGATGTTCCCGGGGTTCGTCGCGCGCAGCCGCCGCGACCCTGCCAGCGAACTGCACGATGCCGCGAAATGGCGTCGCATGTGGGAAGAGGCGCGGGATCGATTGGCTGATCGTGATGTGCCGGTCTACAGCCGCTGGGACGGTACCGAAGCGGTCTGCGCGTAGCGGTTCGCCGCGCTCCACCGCGTGCGAGACAGGTATTTCGAGACGCTTGACGCGTTATTATTTCTATGGGTTAGCAGCGAACCGCACTCGTATCACGGAGCCGTGATGTCATGCCAACAATGACCAAAGAGCAGCTTGAACATTTCGATTACTACGGATTCGTCACCGCCGAGGGCGTCCTCGAACCTGAAGCGGTTATCGATCCGGTGATAGACGAGTACGCCGGCGTGCTCGACAACCTCGCGGAGGAACTCTACGAAGAAGGTAAGATCAGCTCGAAGTACGACGAGCTGGACTTCGGGGAGCGGGTGACGCAGGTCTACGAAGAGTCGGGCGAGGTACATCAAACGTATTTCGACTTTTCATTGCCGCAGCGAGGCGTCACCGAAGATACGCCGTTTTGGGCTGGTCCGGCCGTGTTCAATGCCATGACGACGCCAGACTTGCTGGATGCTGTCGAGTCGTTCATCGGGCCGGAGATTTACTCCAACCCGGTGCAGCATATCCGGATCAAAGTGCCGGAGAGCCGGTCGCCGCGCGATCATCTAGGACGGGTTAAGTTCGGGGTTACACCTTGGCATCAGGACTGCGGGGTCATCACTCCGGACGCCGACGAGTCGCTGATCCTGACGGTGTGGTTCCCGCTGATGGATGCGGACGAGGAGAATGGGTGTTTGCAGGTCATACCGGGATCGCACCGCGACGAAGAGTTGCTGACGCATTGCCCCGGCGGCAAGAAGGTGCTGGGCAGTCTGCACGTACCGGAGAGCGAGTTTGAGGTTGGAGAGGCAGTGCCGGTGCCGCTGAAGAAGGGCGATGCTCTCTTCATGACGAAGTACACGATCCATTCGTCGTTGCCGAATAACAGTGATCGCGTCAGGTTCAGTATGGATTTGCGGTACAACCCGATTGGACAATCTACGGGACGGACGAGTTTCCCGGGCTTCGTTGCGAGAAGCCAGAGCAACCCGGATAGCGAGCTACATGATCCAGTGAGATGGAACGAGCTCTGGGTCGAGGCGAGGAGTAAGTTGGCGAAGGGAGAAGAGCCGCCGTTTAACCGTTGGGATGGGAATCACCCGGTCTGCGCGTAACGAGACCGTTGCAAAGCCTTTACGGTCTCCGCGAGCACCGCTGTCATTCCGAGCGTAGCGAGGAATCTCGTCACGGTGCCTGATTGCCGCCAGAGATTCTTCACTCCGCTTCGCTCCGTTCAGAATGACATGGCCCGGTTCAAAAGGGTTTCGCGATGGTATCCCTAACTGGGCAAAGAGTTGCGCCGCCCTATAGGCGGGCAAATCGAGACACGTTTCGCGGTATCATTCATATGATGTAACCGCCAGCCGCACATGTTTCACGGAGCCGTCGCACCATGCCAGCAATGACCAAAGAGCAACTCGAACATTTCGATCACTTCGGGTTCGTCACCGCCGAGGGAGTCCTCGATCCTGAAGACGTAATCGATCCAGTGATCGACGAGTACGCGAGTGTGCTTGATAGCCTCGCGGATGAACTCTACGACGATGGAAAGATCAGTTCAACTTACGAGGATCTGGAATTCGGGGAACGAGTCACCCAGATCTACGCCGAGTCGGACGAGGTGCACAACGGCTATTTCGACTTCTCGCTGCCGCAAGGTGGGATCACTGAGGACACACCGTTTTGGGCCGGTCCGGCAGTTTTCAACGCGTTGACCGCGCCCAGCCTGTTGGACGCGGTGGAATCGTTTATCGGCCCGGAGATCTACTCGAACCCGGTGCAGCATGTCCGCATCAAAGTACCCGAAGACCGCGCGCCGCGAGACGAGATGGGCCGCGTGAAATTTGGAATTACGCCTTGGCATCAGGACTGCGGCGTGGTCAACCCCGACGCTGACGAGACGCTGATGCTGACGGTCTGGTTCCCGCTCATGGACGCCGACGCCGAGAACGGATGCTTGCAAGTCGTGCCAGGATCGCATCGAGCCGATCTATTGACACACTGCCCCGGTTTGGATAACGGATTGCAAGCGGGATTGCAGATACCAGAATCGCAATTCGAAGTAGGTAAAGCCGTGCCGGTACCCCTCAAAAAGGGCGACGCGCTCTTCATGACGAAATACACCGTGCACTCTTCGTTGCCCAACAACAGCGACCGCATACGTTGGAGTTTCGACCTCCGCTACAACCCGATCGGCCAATCAACCGGTCGCACCAACTTCCCGGGATTCGTGGCGCGCAGTCGGAACAACCCGGATAGCGAACTGCACGATCCGACGATCTGGAACGACCTCTGGACCGAAGCACGCGACTCTCTCGCGAAGGGCGATCAGCCATCCTACAACCGCTGGGACGGCAGCGAACCCGTGTGCGCCTAACCCACGAGACTTCCCACGCATCGTCGCGGTCGCCGGACTCTCCTTAAACGGTAGAGGGCAAAAAAATAGACGCTCCCACCGAAACGTGGGAGCGTCGACCCAGCGATACTATCTGCCGGGGTGGTTAACTTAACACGTTAGCACATTGAGCTAGATTGTCATGGCCGGCGACACGATCCACTGATAGCAACGCCGAGGTAACGCGGTTTTGGGCGTCCTTCACGCCGACTGAGATCCGCTTTTGGGTGCGCGCTGTATCGCTCTACGAAATCTTTTATTCACTTGCCGTCGGAAGCTCTGATTCGATCACCATTCGGCACACAGTTCAACCGACCTGCTTCGCCATTCGGCCATCGGGCCGCTTGTGAGTACATTAGCTTCGGTAAGCAGTCCTTCGACAATCATGTCAATCATCGCCGCAAAAGCGTGATCCCAATTGGCGGTGTGTCGTTGCATCGGGGCGATTCGCGCAATCATCGCCCGGGCCGCATCGGCATCAGGCGAATCGGCATCCATTCCGTCAAATACCGTCAGCGATTCGGAATAGGCACGTTCCACGTGTAAAGATAACGCCTCATCAGGAAATAGGGTTACTTCCTTTTCATGTGAGTCGTTAGCCCCATCCACCCGTACAGACGATGCGTCTTCCGGCAATACGATTACCTCCCTTATTGGTAGGTCGTAAGCCCCTTCCGCCGCGAGTGTCGCTTGTTGACGAATGAAATCATCGCACGCGTCTTGCATCCGCGTCTCGATTGCGTCGATCTTCAACAGATCAGGTGACACAGTAGGAACCGCCGTGGGTGCCACCGTAGGAGTCGCCGTTTCGAACGCGCCGCAACCTGCCAACATCACGACAAATGCCACGCTCGCAAACCAAACGGGTAACCGTCTGATGGCAAGCGGTACTCTGCTTATCGCCGTACTACGCATGGGTTTTTCTCCAATCACTCCTTAACGACGACGTTTCATCATAGACCAAGTACGACATGGATCAAAACACTCGGTGGGCTGCGGTCTTGCCACCCAACACCGCCTCGCTCTACGGGTACAGTCTCATCATGTGCCGTCTGATGCCCACCAAGCCTACTTCTCTGAAGCCTAGGCGCTCGAAAGTCCCGACTCGGCCCATGTAGCTGTAGCTGGGCGAGTCGTAATCGACCGGATAGGCTTCGATGATCTTCGCGCCCTGTTCTCTGGCGTAGTTGACGGCGGCGATGATCAGTTGCCGGGTCAAGTTCTGGCGACGGAAACCGACGCGGATGAAGAAGCAAGCGATAGACCAAACGACTTCCGTGTCAGACCCGTCGGACACGTATCGTTTGCCGCGCAAGTTCCGATACGAATCGAGCGGCGCCACCGAGCACCACGCGACCGGCTCATCGTCAATATAGGCGAGGATGCCAACCGGCGTACCTTCCTCGACGTATCGCGACATCCCCGCTTTCTTGGCAGCCGTGCCGGACTTACCGTACGGCGGCGTCATGTGCCGATTCACCATGCACCAGCAGAACCTAGGCCCGCCGCGCCCCTCAAACAGCCGCTCCAAATCACTCCAGTTGGACGGGATGACGGGAAGGCATTTGATGTTCGCTGCCGGAGGTTGCATTCTCGAATTCAGAACACTTGACTTGTGAGCTATGTTACAATACACTTGCGCGAAGGGATCAGATCGTGACGGAAGTTGCCAATTCACCAAGAAGACTAAATCAAAAGCACCCGCCTCATGCCTGCCAGCCCTTACCAAGAGATACGAGACCCGATCCACGTTTTCGTTCGGTTGGACGACGACGAGTTAAAAGTCCTTGATTCCCCTCCAGTCCAACGATTGAGGCGCATCCATCAGCTCGCGATGTCTTACTTGGTCTACCCCGGAGCGACGCACCGAAGATTTGAGCACAGCTTGGGCGTGATGGAGCTAGCCGGGCGCGTTTTCGACGTAGTCACTCATGAAGCGAACCTTCTGGATGCTGTCAGAAGTGAGATCGGATCCGAGCTGCTCAATCCTGACAAAAAGATGTATTGGCGAAAGGCTCTCCGGGTGGCGGCATTGTGTCATGACCTGGGACACTTGCCGTTTTCGCACGCCGCGGAAGAAGAGCTGATGCCGGACGGACGGACTCACGAACACGTGTCAGCTGAGCTTATCCTTGGCGATGAGATGCAAACGATTTGGGAATCGATGCGCCCGCAGTTAAATGCAGAAGATATCGCAAAGTTGGCGGTCGGCGAGGCGAAAATGGCTCAAATTCGACCCGATTTGGATTTTGGGACGTGGGAATCTTTGCTTTCGGAGATCATTAGCAGCGACACGCTGGGGGTGGATAGAATGGATTATCTGCTTCGCGACTCGCATCACGTCGGGGTGGAGTACGGCAGATTTGACCACCATCGCTTGATCGACACAATGAGAATTTTGCCAACCTCCCAGCGCGCAACCGAGCCGACGCTTGGCACGACCGACGGAGGAATCCATGCGGCAGAATCCCTGTTGCTTGCGCGGTACTCGATGTTCATGCAGGTTTATTTCCATCGGACGCGCGTCGCCTACGACTGCTTGCTTAAAGATTTCTTGGGAGGTTGGTTGCCCAAAGGCAAGTTCCCGAGTGATTTGGAGGCATTGCAGTCTATGACCGATGACGCTGTGCTACAGGCAATCTCAGAACAATCCTCGGAGGACGGAAAGGCGCATGAGGTCGCTGCCCACCGCATAATGAACCGCGGCCATTTTCGCTTGCTCTACAAGGAAACACCAGTCGACTTGAGCGAACTTGCAAGTTCCGCCCGACAGGATCCTGCGAAGGAGGTATTTGTAGAAGCTGAGGCGCGGTACGGAGCCGACAACGTGCGGCATGAGGCCAACACGCCAAGTCAATCGGATTACCATTTTCCGGTTCTGGAATCTGATCGGGACGTTGTTTCATCAAAAACGGTATCAGAATCCTTGAATCATATTCCGGTGGCCAGGTTCGGTTTCGTTTTTGTGGCTCCTGAGCTGTACGAACTGGCTCGTGAATGGTTGAATAAAAGCCGATCTGCAACCCCGTAGGCAAGAACTGGAGGATTAGACATGGACAGATTTGATCACAGGGAGCTGTTGTGTCGTCTGGTTGACGCGATGCATCAACAAGGCAGCTGGGTTGGAGAAACACACATTCAAAAATGCTCAATGTTTCTCCAAAAGTTGCTTCAAGTGCCAACCGACTACCAGTTCATCCTTTACAAGCACGGACCGTACAGCTTCGATCTGAGGACGGAACTGGCGGAGATGCGGGTCCGGTATCTCTTGGACCTCAAACCAAATCGAGTGTACGCGCCCTCGTACATACTCGGACACAGAGGTAGACTGCACATTGAAATCTCAAATGAATTTCAAAACGAGATCGACTTTGTTAGCCGGGAGTTGTCAAGGAAGAACGTCGTCGAACTTGAGCGAGTTGCAACGGTCTACTACGTGAGTGAGGCAAATCCCGGTCTCAGCAAACCAAAGGTCGCAGAACTCGTATGTCAACTCAAGTCACACATCAAACCGCCGCAAGCTATCTCTGCCGCAGACGAGGTGGAGCGAATCGTCGATGCAGCTTCAGAAATCACAGGCCGCTAAGGTAACGTGATCCGTCGCGCAAGTCTAGGATCGACTTCCCGATCGTCCAAGTGACAAAAAACGCCGCACCGGTTGCCCGGTGCGGCGAGTTTTGTTGCGTTAGCGGGGTGTTCGCAAGCGTTGGCTAGAAGTCCATTCCGCCGCCGGGTGGCATTCCGGCGCCGCCGGGCATGGGTGGCTCGGGCTGCTCGGTGATGAGCGCCGCGGTGGTCAGGATCATGCCGGCCACGGAGACGGCGTTTTCGACGGCTGAGCGGGTAACCTTTGCCGGGTCTACGATGCCCATCTCCATCATGTCGCCATACTCGTTGGTCATGGCGTTGAATCCGAAGTTGAGGTCGTCGGCTCCGGCGACGCGGTCAAGGATGACGGCGCCTTCAAATCCGCAGTTGCCGGCGATGATGCGGATCGGCTCACGAAGTGACTTCGAGAGGATCTGGACACCGGTCTGCTCGTCTTCGTCGTCGAACTCGAGTCCGTCGAGTTTGTCCGCGGCGCGGATCAGGACGCTGCCGCCACCGGGAACGATACCTTCTTCAACAGCCGCACGAGTCGCTTCAAGTGCGTCTTCGACACGTTGCTTCTTCTCCTTCATCTCGATCTCGGTGGCCGCGCCGACACGAAGGATGGCAACGCCCCCCGATAGCTTGGCGAGACGCTCTTGGAGCTTCTCGCGGTCGTAATCGGAGGTCGTGTCCTCGATCTGAGCTTGAATTTCGGCCATGCGACCACGGATGTCGGATTGATCACCGCTTCCGTCCACGAAGGTCGTGTCGTCTTTCTTGACAACGACCTGTCGACATCGACCGAGGTCCTGCAACTCGGCGGAGTCGAGCTTGCGCCCGATCTCGTCGGAGATGACGGTGCCGCCGGTGAGGATCGCGATGTCTTGGAGCATCGCCTTGCGGCGGTCACCAAAGCCAGGGGCTTTGACGGCGATGCAGTTCAGTGTGCCGCGGAGCTTGTTCACAACCAGGGTGGCGAGTGCTTCGCCCTCAACGTCTTCGGCAATGACGAGGACGTTCTTGCTGGACTGCAAGACCTTCTCAAGCAACGGAAGCAGGTCGGACACTGCCGAAATCTTCTGCGACGTGATCAGGATGTAAGGGTCATCGAGAACCGCTTCCTGGCGGTCCGGGTTGGTGACGAAGTAGGGGGAGAGGAAACCTCGGTCGATCTGCATTCCCTCAACGAAGTCGGTCTCGTACGATAGGGACTTCGACTCGTCAACAGTGATGACGCCGTCCTTGCCGACTTTCTCCATTACTTCCGCGATCAGGGTGCCCATCTCGTCGTCGTGTGAAGAGAGTACCGCGACGTTGGCGATTTGCGAGGAGCTGTCGACCGGGGTGGACTGGCTCTTGATGGAATCGCGGATGGTGGCCATCGCCTTCTCCATACCGCGTTTGATGGCCATGGGGTCGGCGCCGGCAGCGACGTTTTTGAAGCCTTCAGCAACGATCGCTTGGGCCAGAACGGTCGAAGTGGTCGTTCCGTCGCCGGCGTCGTCGTTGGTCTTCTTGGACGCTTCTTTGAGGAGCTGCGCGCCCATGTTCTCGAACGGGTCCTCAAGGTCGACCTCTTTGGCGATGGTTACGCCGTCAGAGTTGACCTGCGGGGGGCCGAACTTCTTGTCAACGATGACGTTCTGCCCGCGCGGGCCGAGCGTCTTCTTGACGGTGTTTGCGAGGACGTCGATACCTTCCTTCAGCTTGGATCGAGCTTCCTCTTCGAATAGCAAATCTTTGGCTGGCATTTGCTGGAGTTCTCCTTTTGTGTGGTTTCTTGCGACGAAATCCGCAATCTCTGCGTCGGTTTGACGAAGGGCGGATCTAACCGACGATCGCCAAGATGTCGGATTCGCGCAGGATCAGGTAGTCGTTGCCGTTCTGGGTGTACTCGGTACCGGCGTATTTCGAGTAGATCACCGTGTCGCCGACGCTAACCGTGATCTCGATCAAAGCGCCTTCGTCAGTGGTGCGGCCAGGGCCGGTCGCGACGACGGAACCTTGTTGGGGCTTCTCTTTGGCGGTGTCAGGAATGATGATCCCGCCGGGGCTGGTCGCCTGCTCTTCTTCAGACGGCGAGACGATCACGCGATCGCCTAGCGGCTTCAAGTTAACCGTCACTCGGTCTTTCCTCCTTGTGGAATCGCATTTTTCGTTATGCGGCTCGGGTTCGGAAGTCGGGCTTGATGCCGGCTCCAAACGCCCCGACGCCGCGCGTCGAAATTCGTTAGCAGTCGAACACGCCGACTGCTAAATCACCATTATATCCCCGCGAATCGTAAACGGCAAAAAGATTGGCAAGGCGGTAGGATGTTCAACCAGACATGACTGGTGAGGAACTCATAATCGCCGCGGTGCGCGTCGCCGGATCGTTGCCGGCGTTACGCTGGGCGTTCTTCGGATCGATCCTCGCGATCCTCGTCGATTTTTCCGATCTGTTCATGATGAATCTGATCGATCTCGGCGGCGTTCGCAACTACCAAGCCTTTGACAAGTGGGTCGATCAGGTCTACATGCTGGCGTTTCTCTGGGTGGCGGTGCGCCAGTGGGACGGACCCGCCCGGACCGTGGCGATCGGGTTGTTCGCGTTCCGCGCCATCGGATTCGTCGCGTTCGAGTTTACCGAGGCACGTTGGATTCTGATGGTGTTTCCGAACGTGTTCGAGTTCTGGTTCGTCGCCATCGCGGGACAGCGTCATTGGTGGCCGGAGTTCGAGCTAACGCGGGTTCGCATCGCCGCCCTGCTGATCGCCTGCGCCGCGCTTAAGCTGACGCAGGAGTACATCCTCCACGTCTGGCAGGTTTTGGACAACTACGTCGCGGTCGAGGTCGTCGCCGCCTGGTGGGAGTTTCTGACCGGGCTGTTTTGACCGTCGCCCGGTTGGGAAATCGTGGTCAGGCGCGACGTCCATGAGATGCCTCGCGTTGTCAACATGCGTCATTTACTGGAGTTGCTGTTTGGTATAACCAACTGGCACCCGCTATTCAGACGCTCCCGTGATTTTGGTGTACACTGTTTGGCGCGCTGTACTCAGATCGGGGTCGATATTCCGACCCGCAATCCACTGGGGATTTTGCTTTGAGAAACAACCAAGATTCCGAGCCCATCATCGAGGAAGAACAAAAGCCGAACATCTTTCGGCGGTTCGAAGGTCACATCCAAGGCCGAGTGGTATCTGGGCTCTTTGAACTCGTGCCTTTGATCGTCACCGTTTTGGTGTTGCTGTACCTCATCAACCAGACGGACGCGTTCTTCCGCGAGTTATCGTTCATCGACGGCACCGCGCTGGACTTTCCAGGTATCGGCCTGGTGATTTTGGCGATCATTTTCTATCTGATCGGCCTCGTCGCGCTCACCCCGATCGGGCGCGCGATACTCAACTTCATCAGCACCATTATGAACTTCATACCTGTTGTTCGCACACTTTACGGGGTCACGCAACAGGCGATGGCATCGGTCGGCTCGCGCGCGAACTTCAGCAGGGTGGTGTTCATCGAGTGGCCGAGAGACGGCATGGTGGCGATGGGATTCGTGACCGGGCGCGCCCGCGCTCCCGGGAGAGAAGAGGACCTCGTCTCGATCTACATCCCCACGGTTCCGAACCCGACGTCGGGCAACATGGCTTTTGTGCTCGAAGACGACGTCGTGGAGACCGACATGACGGTGGAAGATGCGATGAAACTGATATTCTCCGGTGGTATCGTGTTGCCGGAATCAATCTCGATGGCTCGAATGCCGCGCGCGCCGCGCCGCGAAGACAGTTTCGTTGGGAAGTACGACCGTGAAGCCTAGCCGAGTCGCAAAAAGTCGAATGTGCACAGGTTAAAATTGTGAATCGGAATCTCGAAATGCGGACGCGCATTGATGTAACCTTACGTACCCAAGCCTGAAGGGGGTTTTGCTCTGATGGAGATAAACACTGAAAGAGTGGGCAACACGCTCATCGTGATGCCGACGGAGAATCGTGTAGACGGAACCAACGCGCGGGACTTCCAGCTTGGTTTGGAGGCGGCCCTCGACGAAACTGATCGTGCCGTCGTTTTCGACGCCGAAACGCTGACGTACATCAGCAGCGCCGGTCTGCGTGCAATCTTGCTCGTCGTGAAATCGATCGACCGTCAGGGCGGCAAGTTCGCCGTGTGCTCGTTGTCGGACCCGATCCGTGAGATCTTCTCGATCAGCGGATTCGACAACATCATCCCGATCGAATCTTCGCGCGATGCCGCGATCGACGCGGTCCGCGGCTGATCCGCCAAACCTGACCGCTCCCTTCTACTGATCGCGGCGGCTCCTGCGTTTCTACCGATTCGCAGGTTTCGTCTGAGTCTCCGAACCCCACGAATGCCCAAACCGACTAAACGAATCCTAGTCGTCGACGACGAACCAGACCTCGAACCCCTCGTTCTCCAAAGGATGCGCCGTCAGATAAGGCGCGGTGAATACGAGTTCGTCTTCGCACGCGACGGTGTCGAAGCCCTCGAGATGTTGACCGAGGACAAAGAGATCGACATGGTCGTCTCTGATATCAACATGCCGCGCATGGATGGACTGACGCTCTTGCAGCAGATCCAAGACGTGAGCCCGGATATCCGCGCGATCATCATTTCAGCTTACGGGGACATGGAGAATATCCGCACCGCCATGAACCGCGGCGCGTTCGACTTTGTCACCAAACCTTTAGATTTTCAAGACCTCAGACTGACGATACAGCGGACGCTCCAGCATCTCGACGAATGGCGTGAGGCGCTCCAATCCCGCGACAAACTAGTCGCACTCCAAAACGAGCTCGACGTTGCGAACAACATCCAACAGTCGGTGCTGCCCGCCAGCTTCCCGGAAAGCAAAGATTACGAGATTTTCGCTTCGATGCAGCCCGCCAGAAACGTCGGCGGCGACTTCTTCGACGTTCAGATTTTGAGGGACGGCAAGATCGGCATCGCCATCGCCGACGTCTCAGACAAAGGGATGCCAGCGGCGCTGTTCATGATGTCCAGCCGGATGCTCTTGAAAGGCGCCGGTCAACGATTCGAAAACCCGGGCGAGGCCTTGGAGGAGGTCAACAACCTATTGGACGCGGAGAACGAGGCAGCAATGTTCGTTACGCTCTTCTACGCGATTTACCATCCCAATTCTTCTGAGTTCTGGTACTCCAACGGCGGGCACAATGAACCGATTATTGTTCATCCGGATGGGAGCACGACGGTGATTCCACCCACCGGCGGCACGGCACTCGGAATTATCCCCGGCATCCCGTACAACGAGGAAGTCGTGAAGTTGGAAGCTGGAGACACGGTGATCCTTTACACCGATGGCATCACTGAAGCGTTCAACGCACAAGGAGATTTGTTCGGATTGGATCGGCTCTGTGACATATTCAAGGGGCAACACCTCAACAGCGCCGAAGAGGCCAGCAAGATCGTCTTCGACGCGGTGAATGAGTTCGCCGGCGATGAACCGCAGTCCGACGATCAGGCATGCCTGATTTTCCGCCGAAATTAGTCGAAGCTAGTAACCAAAATGAGCGTCAAAACGTCTTTCGAGATGATGCCGGAGTTAGACGAGCTCTCGGCAATCTCCGAGTGCGTCGCGGAAGTCTCCGAGGCCGCCGAGTGGCCCCCCGAACTCACCTTTCAAATCGAGTTGATCCTCGAGGAGCTCTGCATCAACGTCATTAATCACGGGCAGGTCGACGGTTCGCACCCGATTGAAGTCGTAATCGAGTCCACGTCCGACAGCATCAAGTTGCAGATCTCTGACAACGGCCGAGAGTTCGATCCGACGAACGACCGGTTCAGTCCCCGGCAGATCCAAACCATCGAAGATAGCCAAGTCGGTGGTTGGGGCGTTCATCTGGCGCACACGTTTTCCGACGAGATGCATTACAAGCGCGTCGGGGACCTAAACTGTTTAACGCTGGTAAAGCGGAGGGCTAGTTGAAACGCACCATCCGCGGCGTTCAGTTCCATCGGTTGGCCGCGATCCAGGTGGCGGTAGTAATTCTGACGCTTGTCGCGGCACTCGGTTGCACTGACCCACCATCATCAACGAACGGCTCCAGCGATGGATCGCCTTCCACTGAGGCGACCGCGTCCGATCCGGCCGAGGTTTCCCTAACGGTTCAGGACACCAGTCGCAACGGCATTACGGACGAAGCGATCCTGTTCGGACAGTCCGCGGCGTTCAGCGGTCCGGCATCAGAACTCGGACTCGGTATGCGGGCGGGCATCCTCGCCGCTTTCGAGGAAGTCAACCAAAACGGCGGAGTACACGGGCGCAGACTGGAGTTGACTTTCCGGGACGATGCCTACGAACCAGAAGCCGCGATCGCGAACACTGCGGCGTTGATCGACGAAGATAAAGTTTTCGCATTGGTCGGTGCCGTCGGCACCCCGACCTCAAGGTCCGCCGTTCCCGTCGCGGCGGCGCGCGGCACCCCTTACGTCGCTCCATTCACGGGCGCCGAATTCCTGCGAAGCCCTGATTATCAGCACATCCTAAACGTGCGCGCGTCCTATTACCAAGAGACGGCAGAGATGGTGAATCGATTGATGACGGACCTAGACATCAAACGCATCGCGGTGATGTACCAGGACGACTCTTTCGGCCGCGCGGGTTATCAAGGTGTCAAGATCGCGTTGCAGGAGCGGGGAATGGACCCGGTGGCGGTCGGAATCTACCCGCGCAACACGAAAGCGATTAAGACAGCGTTGCTCGACCTCAAGCAAGGCGAACCGGAAGCAGTGATTATGATCGGCGCATACGCGCCCGTTGCGCATCTGATATCTTGGGCGCGCCACACCAAATTCGACCCCGTTTTCATGACCGTATCGTTCGTCGGTAGCAACGCTCTCGCGAGGGAACTTGGCGAGTACGGCGAAGGTGTATACGTTACACAGGTCGTACCGTTCCCATGGGACGATTCGATACCGATTGTGGCTGAGTACCATGACGCGCTCAGCCGATACTCGCCACAAACCGAGCCTGGGTTCGTCTCGCTGGAAGGTTACATCGCGGGTCGTTTCGTGATCCAAGTCTCGGAGAAATGCGGACGCGACATCGACCGCGAGTGCTTCATGCAGAATCTCCGTAACGGCGATATCTTCGATCTAGGCGGATTTGAACTGCAATTCGGACCTGAAGACAGCCAAGGGTCGAACGAGGTATTCCTGACCGTGATCGGTTCTGATGGAAGTTACCAGCCGCTCGATGTGATGACCACGAACACGCCGTGAGTAGCCGACCAAATTCCCTGTTTGCCGGCCGATTCCGACTTTCGGCGCAGTTTTACGTCGGGATCGGAGGCGCCGTCGCGTTGACGCTCTCGGCTAGCCTCGTCGCGTGGCTCTCGTTCAACCAAATCGGCGATGCGACCAATCGCGTCCGAGACGAGAGCGTTCCTGAGATGGTGGCGTCATTCGGTATCGCCCAGTACACAGGAAATCTCGCCGCCGCCGCGCCCCGTCTCACGGCGGCAAGTACCTCGACCGAGTTCACCCAGGTTTCGACGGAAATCACGGCGACCGAGAATCTCTTCGAGGAACAGCTCGCGTCGTTGGTAGCCGCCGACGACGGCAGCGAACGACTGGCGCAGATCCGGCAGCACGCGGATCAACTCATCCTGAACATCGAGACGATTAGGTCTGAAAAACAAGAGCTCCTAGACCTCGAAATGCAGACGGCGGCGATCAGTGTCGAGCTGTCGTTGCTGCAGCAACGTTTGGATGACATCCTGATCCCCGCCATTGACGACCAGCTGTTTTACACGATGACGGGTTACAACGAACTGGGCGAGTCCCCAGTTTCAACGCAGGAGCACTTCTCCGAATCCGAGTTTTACCGATACCGCAACGTCGCTGACCTGCAATCTGCGTCCAACACCGCTACCCAGTTGCTGGCGAGCGCGTTCACGGTCTCCGATTCCGCGTTCATCGAACCGTTGCGAGAACGCGCTGAGGCCGCTCGGAGCCGGATCGAACGGAGCCTGTCCGTTCTGCAAGGCACGGATTACGCAACCGTCCTGACCCTTATTTTTGCGCGCCTCTTTGAGGTGTCGCTCGCGGCTGATGGTGGATTCGACCTTTTGGCTCGTGAATACGAGTTGACGAGCCGCCAACAATCTCTGCTCGAACAGAACCGCGAAATCGCGGTGAAACTCGTTGAGGAAGTCGATGGACTCGTTGATGCCGCCGAATTCAGCGTCGCGGTCGAATCGAACGCGTCGCAACAGTCGATTTTGCAGGGCCGCGCGTTCCTACTAGCGATTAGCATCGCAAGCATCGTCGGCGCGTTCCTCATCACCTGGCTATTCGTCGGCAAGGTGTTGCTACGGCGTATCCAGACCCTGTCGAATCGCATGCAGAGCATGGCCGGCGGCGACCTTGAGACGCAGGTCGAGATCAGCGGAAGGGATGAGGTGGCAGAGATGGCGGACGCGCTAGAGGTGTTCCGACAACACGCCTTAGAGGTGCAGCGTCTCAACCTAGTCGAACAGCTAGCCGAAGAGTTGCAGGGCAAGAACGATCAGCTCGAACGCGTCTTGGATGATCTGCAAAACGCGCAAGACCAGATCATCGTGCAAGGCAAACTCGCGGCTTTGGGTGAGCTGACCGCGGGCGTCGCGCACGAAATCCGTAACCCGCTCAACTTCGTCAACAACTTCTCGGAAGCATCTGAAGAACTGCTCGAAGAACTCAAAGAGGTCATTGACGAGAGCTCGGAGGATATCGGCGAGGATCAGATGGAGTACATCCAAGAGATCACCGGCGATCTCGTAGGCAACCTTGGTCGCATCAAGAATCACGGCGACCGCGCTAACCGCATCGTGCACGGGATGCTCGCGATGGGACGTGAATCGACCGACTTGCAAGAGACCGATGTCAATGCTCTGATACAGGAATACACGCAACTCGCGTATCACAGCGGACGGGCGACGGATCCGAACATGAACATCGAAATCAAGCCGGATTACGACCCGAACGTGCCGGCGATCCAAGCAATCTCGCAAGACTTGGGTCGCGTCTTCCTAAACTTGGTCACCAACTCTTGGCACGCGACCGAGGACAAACGCGACGCGTTGCGGCAGAACGATCCTGACGCTGCGCGCGACTACATCCCGGGTCTAGACATCCAAACTCGCATGATCGCGGACGATGAAATCGAGGTGCGGTTCAAAGACAACGGAACCGGAATGCCGCCCGACGTCGTGGACAAGATTTTCAACCCGTTCTTCACTACCAAAGCCACCGGTAGGGGCACCGGTTTGGGTCTTTCGCTCTCGCTGGACGTGATCCGGAGTCACGGCGGCACCATGAACGTCGAGACTGAGCCCGGCGAATTCACCGAGTTCATCATCACATTGCCGACGACGCATCACACCGCGCCGACTACGTGATTACGGCGGAGCGTTGGCAGATGAACGCCATCGCCCGACGATTAATCGATCGCTACCCCTGAATTGCGCGCGGCTTTGGTTTTAGTCGTCGTCGAATTGTTCGGGCATGAGGACGAATTCGGGGTATGCCTCGATGCCAAGCTCGCCGGCGTCTTGTCCGATCTCTTCAACTTGCCTCGACACGCGGATGCCGAACGGGGTGATCGAAATACCTTTCCAGACCAGCCAAGAGAGCACGAAGACGACCGCTCCAATTGCTGCGACACCTGCCAGTTGGTGAAGTATGTTTCCGCCGGCGACGATGCAAACTGCGACCGTGCCCCATATTCCAGCGATCAAGTGCGCGGGTATGGCGCCGACCACGTCGTCCAGCTTGACTTTCTCGAACAGCTTGATGCCCGCAGTACACAACACGCCGCCGATCGCGCCAATGATGACCGCCCAGTAGTGCTCGGTGAAATCCGGTCCGGCGGTGATCGATACCAATCCGGCGATGGCACCGTTAAGCGCGGCTATCAAATCCATACGTCCAAGGATGTACTTCGAGACGGCCAATGCCGCCATGACACCCGCGGCTGCCGCGAGGTTCGTGTTAACCATCACGTGACTCATCGCAACCGCGTCTGCGGCGCTGCCGAGCGCGAGCTGCGAACCGGCATTAAAACCGAACCATCCGAGCCACAGGATAAAGACGCCCAACGTCACCGCGACCACGTTCGATGGTGGTGTCGATCGGGGACTGCCATCGCGTCGGAACTTGCCTATCCTCGGGCCGAGTACCAAGACGCCCGCCAAGGCAGCCCAACCGCCAGTGCTGTGGACAATCGTGGAGCCTGCGAAGTCTTGGAAGCCCAACTGGGCGAGCCAACCGCCGCCCCAAGTCCAAGCGCCGATCAACGGGTAGAGGAACGCTGCAAGTATCAGGGTGAAGAGGAAGAACGGCCACATCTTTACCCGTTCTGCCAACGCTCCAGACACGATCGAAGCGGTGGTTGCCACGAACACCATCTGGAAAAACCAGTCCGACATTGTCGAATATCCCGGATCGGTGAGATCAACGCCTTCTTCGCCGTTGAGAATCGCAAGGTCTTGAGCGGACGGCCCGTAGAGGAACTTGAACGAACCGATGAAGTCTCCGACATCGACGTACATCAGGTTGTAGCCGATGAAGTAGAACCCCAACCCCGCAATTG
This sequence comes from Dehalococcoidia bacterium, assembly GCA_963662485.1. Lineage (GTDB taxonomy): Bacteria > Chloroflexota > Dehalococcoidia > Lucifugimonadales > Lucifugimonadaceae > Bin127. Next base: position 2,436,607 of record OY759581.1, read on the forward strand.
AGTAGATGCCGATGTTCTTCATGCAGATCATCGACGCGTTCTTGGTCCGCACCGATCCCGCTTCCAACATCGTGAACCCGGCGCACATCCACATCACCAGCGCGCCCCAGATCAGGAACGAAAACGTGTTCAGCACGAACAGCGTTTCGTCGCCTGACGACGAGAATCCGATACTCGGCTCACCTAGTAGCAGCGCAGGTAGTATCAGCAACCCGCCGTAGGAGACTGGAGGAATCCTGCGAATCACGCCGCCAACTCGTTGCTTCGCAAACCGGAACAGATCCTTGCTCAGTGCGCCGAAACGCGATCTACCACTAGCATCCATCGCAAATGACCTCCGAACTTATCTGCAAGAACCAACGATTGTGAGGGGTAGTTAAGCCCTCCGTCTTCTTGCAATATCAGTATCTCAGAAATCGAAGCATCGCGTGCCTGGCACTTTGCCTCAGATCCGAAGCCATTGCAAAACTGGCGTGAAACGCGCCCATGTCATTCTGAATGAAGCGAAGCGGAGTGAAGAATCTCACTCGGCAAACTAGGATTCCGCGACGAGATTCCTCGCTACGCTCGGAATGACACCGGAATGACGTCGGCATCGAACGGCGCGGGAAGTCATCATCCTAACGCGAACCGCCGGGCTTTTTGGGGCCCGGCGGTTGGTGAATGCGTTGCGGCGGCTCGTTGCCGCGAGAATCTACGATTCAGAAGCCTCGTCGGCGCTGGCTCCATCCTTGTTGTCTTTGTCTCGATCTTTGTCGTACTTGCCGTCCTTATCGCACCCCTTGCCGAATCCGCGCTTGCCTTTCTTGCCATCGCCGTCGCGGTCCGGGGCGATTTTGTCAAACGCGTCGGGCTTGGCTTCGTACCACGCCTTGAGCGCATCGCCATCTGCTTGCGAGATGATGCCCTGTTCGACCATCCAATCGACCTTGCCGTCGGAGCCTGCACCGATCATCTTGCCGATGAACCTGCCGTGAATTCCTTTGCCCGAGTGACCGCGCTTGCCCTCGAACGATTCCTCGTTGATCGTGATGTCGGGTTCCGATTCGATCCACGCTTTGATTTCGTCCGATTCGGCTTGGGTGATGACGCCGTCGGTTACGAGCTGGGCGAGTTTGGCGTCAAGTCGTTCCTGATGCATCTGCTCTTTGGCTTGCGTAAATGCCGACTCCACCTCTTCGCCAGTTTTGCCAAGGATCGTGCCGACACGGTCGAACAGACTCGGCGATTCGTTCGATTCGTCGCTGGGCGTCTGAGCGCTGATGATGCCTGCGAACGCGCCGATCACCGCTAGCACTGTAACTGACGCACCAACCATCAGGATTGTCAATCTCTTCTTATTCTTAGTCATTTCGTTTCCTGCTCTCTAGGTCCTAAAACCTAGCGTTTCAACTTCGGCAGATCACGCTTTTCGTCTGCCATGCGTTCATTTGTAGAGTTCAACTCTGAAGATGATTACAAGGAAATGTGAAGATGTTGCGAAGATTGGAGGCGACGACGAGGGGTGGATCGGTTGGCGAACCACCGCTGCGAGGACGATCGGGATCGAAGTTTTCAAGCGGCCGGCTGTTCGACGACGACGGTGATCGTGTCGGTGTCGTGATACTGGTGATGTTCGACCGAGGAGGCGTAGCTGCGAAGCAGTTGGAGCGAAAGCTCTTGTTCCATGACGGTTTCAGAGCCGTGTTGTTGCAGCTGACGGACGCGGTCCTCGATATTCTGCTCATCGCCCGCGCCGCCGATGAACTCCAGTTCCGCGGTCGATCCGTCGCACGACGCAACGACAACGAGCTGGCGATCATCTTCGTCCTCATCATCGTCATCGTCCAAGCTGAACGATTCGAGATCTAGCGGGGCGAGCGTTAACAACGTCTCTTCTGCCACCGCGGTCAGTCGATTCTTCATCGCATCGTTCCAGTGCCGACGGTCAGCGTACTTGGTGATGAATTCCATCAGTTCGGGCAATGAATCGATGTGGAGTCGCGACTGGAACCGCATCGGACGAGGTTTAGTCATCTCCAAGTAGATGATCATCGCGATCGCGGCGAATCCACCAGTGGTGATTCCGCTGTCCAAGAGCGCGTCGATCACAGGATTGATATCCGGGAGCTCAAGCAAATGGAACTGGAACGGCGCCGCGAACCAGAAGCACACTCCGGCGACCGCCACCCTCTCTCGGTGTTTCTCAGATTGAATGACGGTTCTGGCGCCTTCAACGAACAGCGATCCGACGATCATCATCAAATATCCCGCCATCACTGCGCTCGGTATCGTGCTCAGCAGACCTGACACCTTGGGGATGAATGCCATCAAGATAAACGTGCAGCCGATCACGTAGCCCACTCGACGCGCGGCGAACCCGGTCAGCTGCGTGAACGACACCGCGCCCGGGTTGATGATGTTGGGCACCGCGCCAGTGATGCCCGCCAATACATTGGTGACGCCGGTACCGGCTAACGCGCCTTGCACCTCACGGAAGCTAACCGCGCGGTCGTCGCGGTGTGAGGCGCGTTGCATAGCGATTGAAGCGCCGTTCGCTTGGATCGAGATGATTACTCCGAGGAACAAGAATCCCGGCAACAGCGTCCAGAAATTGATCCCAAAGTCAAAGCCGATGCCTGGCAAGGCGCTTGGGATGCCGATCCAAGGGGCTTCGATAACGCGGCTGATATCGTAGATTCCGAAAACCCACGCGACGATACTACCGAACACGATACCGACTAATGGTCCCCATAGGCTAAGTAGCGCAGATCCACGCAGCGTGATACCTGCGACAAATATCAATGTGATTAGCGCGGTCAAGAACGTCGCGATCGGTTCCTCTTCGGATGCCCGGTTCAACATCCCGAAAACCACCGATGCTAGCGTTAACGACAGGATCATCATCACCGTTCCGCCGACCATGGGCGTGACGATACGTCTGAGAATGAACAGCCATCGCGATATCGCCAACTGCACGAATGCGGAAACCAGAATCAATGCCATCAGAGTAGTCGGTCCGCCATCGACCAATGCAGTTATGCAGAACGGGATCGCGAACGCGGCAGTGAACATCGGCAAAACCGCGCCCGCGCCGACCGGACCGATCCGCCGCACCTGAATCAGCGTCGAAACTCCGACGACGAGCAATGACGCGAAGACCATCCAAATCAGGTACGACTCGCCGCGCCCGGATTGCTGGGCAACAATGACCGGAGTCACCAGCAGCGTCGCGGAGGCGATCAGGCTGAACTGTAAACCGTAGCCGAGAGATGGGAGAAAAGGTGCTTTTTCATGCGCCTCGTAACGAAGATTTTTGGCGGCATCGGTCGTCATGGGCGCGTCAGGATTCGGCAGCACTTCTCTCGCAAGCGCAATCCATAAGATACTACACTCGAATTGGCATCGGATAAGGCGAATCGCGGCGAGAGAAGACGGTTAATGGGCAGTTTGGTCGACGCGGATGGACCAGCCGTCGCGTCCAAAGGGCTCGCTCTGCTAACCGTCTTGCCCGTTCACGGGTATCGGTTTGCCCCGCGCCAATCGGACATCGGCGCGGCGATAAATGGCACTGTTTGCCAGTTTCGTTGCTGGTCGGCGCAACCCGAACGTGTGGGTTCGACCTCCGCCGCTCGGACCGGCGCCGCTCCCTTCGTACTTCCAGTCTGACCGATCAAGGAACGCAACGTCTACTCGCCATACGACGACGGGTTTGCCGGGTTCCAAAGTCGCGGTTGAATCGACCAGATAACGCCACACGATGTACCAACCCGGGTGGTCGAAATGAGATTGTAGGGCCCACCCGCGTTTGCTCCCCTTGCTTTCGAGACAATCTTGCGGAGACGGGTCCGGACCAGATGATCGACGGATCAGATCCGGGAAACGCTGCTGAGCCGTGTCGACATTTCGGTGCTTTTCGTACTCACTGAACTGATCCAACGCTTTCGCGCCAAACATGCCGACGATCGCGCTGAAGACGTTCATCTGCTCATAGTAGATTTCGACCCATTCCGCGAGTTCGTTCTCGATGTAGTCGATCGAGCGTGAAATCGACCCGACGCTCAAACCCGTGGGGCGCGCTACACCGTGATCGAACCAATCAGCGTTAGCCATACGGCTAGTCTCCGTTGGGCGTGTATTCCGTCAGAAGCGGAATCGCATCACTCGCAAGGGCGAAGTATTCGGTATCGATCTCGAGGCCGATGCTGTCCAGACCGCAAGCAGCCGCGGCGGCAATGGTGGAGCCGCTACCCATGAATGGATCAAGGATGACTCCTCGGTCCATTGGCAGCGAAGCGCGTACGAGTTGGCGCATGAGACGTTGCGGTTTCAGAGAAGGGTGCGGTGCGATTTCAACTTCGTTACCTCTTGCCGGCGGACATTCAATCAGGTCGCGGAACGGTGCATCTTGAGATACGCGTCTCAGACCGCCAGTGCCCCATTTCCGCAGATTGTCTTGGACCCGTCCTTCGCATGGTTTGCGGAAAAGACCCCAAGGCTCCCAACACGATCTCGGCATCACCGAAACCGATTGAAACTCTTCATGCGCGTTCTTGGGACGATCACCGCCCCTCAACGTCTGGACAACGCGAATTATCTCGCCTCGTTTCTCAAACCCAGCTTTGATGAACGGCACATAAACCAGGTGCGACAACAGTGGATTGGATGCGATGAAAACATGCGCACCGGGAACGAGAACCGGTAGCAAGAGTCGGGCGAACCGCTCGAAAAACCTCTCCAGCTCCAGCTTGTCCGCATCAGAAAGCACCGTAAAGCGAGGTACCGGTTTGCGCGTAGAGTTGTCAAAGGACGTGGGTTGACGCCATACGCCGCCATGACCGTTACGCAATTTCCGCAGTTCACGCTCCGAATACTCGATCAACCCGTACGGCGGGTCAGTAACGACGGCATGGATCGAATTCGGCTCCGCTTCTTCTAACCATGCGAACGCGTCCGCGTTGATGATGCAGGGTTGGCGGGCCAAAGGCAATGCCTGTTGGAGCGTTGATACTGCCACGTTTCTAGCCGTCCATCATCAGATGAGTTGCCATCGTGATGCTTTAAGCCTCATAACTCAATGATGATGGTTGGCAATCATAGCAGTTTGGGCGATCGGCTGAGATGGAGTCGCCGGTCTCGGATCGCGCCCATCCAGTTGCCGATTCACCCGTTCGCGGTCATTTGTGCGGACACTAGTTGGGCGTACAGGCCGCGGCGGGAGATTAGTTCTTCGTGGGTGCCTTGTTCGACTACCTTGCCGTCGTCTAGGACTAGAATCTTGTCGGCATCGCGGATCGTGGATAGGCGATGGGCGATTACGATGGTGGTGCGGCCTACCATCAGTCGGTCAAGGGCTTCGCGGACGGTGGCTTCGCTGATGGCATCGAGGTGAGATGTCGCCTCGTCAAGGATCAGTACCGGTGCGTTTTTTAGGATGGCGCGGGCGATTGCGATGCGCTGTCGCTGACCGCCGGAGAGTTGCATACCGCGCTCGCCGACATGCGTGTCGTAGCCATCAGGGAACGAGTCAATGAAACCGGCCGCGTTCGCTTGACGCGCCGCTTCTTCAACCTCCGAATCCGTCGCTTCGTCGCGTCCAAGTCGGATATTCTCTCGAATTGTGTTGTTGAACAGGTAGGTGTCTTGTGCCACCAATGCCATGCGGGCACGCAGGTCATCGAGTCGAAACTCATTGATCCGATGGTTTCCCAAGACGATGTCACCGGTTTCCGGGTCCCAGAAGCGCATCATCAGATACGCGACGGTCGTCTTGCCAGCACCGGATCGTCCGACGATTGCGACGGTCTGACCCGCTCCAATGCTAAAGGTCGCGTCCGCGATCGCCTGCGGGTCTCCATCAGCGTAGGCGAAGCTAACGTTCTCAAATGCGATCAACGGGCTCGATGATGTCGATTCGTCAACGGAATCAGGCACACCGGGCCCGTCTCGCACGGGTACGGGTTCGTCGTGAATCTCAAGAATGCGGCGCGATGACGCTAGTGTCTCCATCAACTGTTTCATCGTGCGCGCCAACTCGGTGACCGGGTTGAACGAGGCGAGCGCGAGGACGCTAACGAGAGGTAGATGTGTCCTTTCGAGCTGTCCTTCCAACACCAACCAGACACCCGTGGCTAGCACCGCCAATCCGCCGATCCCCATCATCGCCTCGATGAAACCGATCTGGAATGCCTGCGATTTTTGGAATCTCACAAGATATCCGGCATACGCCCAGCTTTTCTCGGTCAACTCTTCGTTGCGATCGCGCCCGCGTCCGAATGCGGCGATTTCCCGCATCCCTTGGATGCTGTCGACCATGTAGGCGTGTATGTCTCCCATCCTGCCGCGGATCTCGTGACCGAGCCTTTCGATGCGGGTGTTGGCGAAAAACGGACTGATCGCAACCGCGACGAGGAACGGTGCCAGAACCGCCGCGATCGGCCAGGCGATGATCGAGAGCGCGATCAGGAGTCCGCCCGGGATCAGTATCGCGACGATCATCGGCGAAACGGCGTGTCCGTAGAAATACTCGACCGTCTCGACATCCCCGCCGACTACGCTGACGACATCACCCGAACGACGCCGGACCATATACGCCGGCGCGAGCGGTTCGAGCTTCTCGTACAGATCGATCCGTATCTGCGCCAGTAACCGAAATGCCATATCGTGCGCTTGCCAAGATTCGAGGTAGAACAGCAACGCAGACAGCGGCGCGAGAGCACACACCAGAATCACCAACGTCGTCAGGTCCTCGCCGCGAAACACCGCACCGACCAGCAACGCCGTCATCGCGCCGAACACGATCACCGAGCCGTGATTGAGCATTCCCAATGCTACGGTGGCGATGAACTGGTATTTCACCGGCTTGACGAGCGCGAGCAACCGCATCCAGACCGCCAGCGAACGGATGTTGACGTGATCATCATCCGGTTTGGCGCGCGGCGCGGGTCCATGATGGTGTCCGGTGGAAAGGCCCGGCAAATCTGAAGGCGTATCCGGATGTTCTTGGTGTGCCGTCGAACTGGTTTGGGTTACGACATCGCCAAAACCCGCCGCCGTCTGTTGGCGCATCAGGCCGGCATAAACTCCGGCGGCGGCTATCAGATCGTCGTGTGAGCCGATCTCCGCTACTCGTCCATCATCCAGAACCAAGATGCGGTCAGCATCGACAACGCTTGAAAGACGATGCGCGATCACCAAAGTCGTGCGATTTTCCATCAATCGGTCTAACGCTTCTTGGATTACCGCTTCGTTTTCGGCATCAACGCTTGACAATGCCTCGTCAAGCAGCAGTATAGGCGCATCTTTCAGCAAGGCGCGGGCAATCGCTAAACGTTGCCGCTGACCGCCCGACAAGCGAACCGCCCTCTCGCCAACGACGGTGTCGTATCCATCCGGGAGCCGCGAGATGAACTCGTGCGCGTTGGCGGCGCGTGCGGCATCCTCCAGTTCCGCCAACGTCGCATCTGGTTTGCCGAAACGCAGGTTTTCAGCTACCGTGCCGTGAAACAGATAGGTGTCTTGCGTGACGACGGAGATGCTGTCGCGGATTGTGCCGATCGGCAGGTCGCGCAGATCGTGCCCTCCCAGTTTTATCGTCCCTTTCTGAGGATCGTGGAAGCGATACATCAACCAGACAAGCGTCGATTTGCCGGCGCCGCTCGCACCGACTACCCCGAGAGTTTCACCGCGCCGCAACTCGAACGACACGTCTTGAAGCGCTTCGCGGTGTCCGTTTTCATAGCCGAACGTCACGCTCTCGAATGTGACCTCCGGGTTGATGTCAGACGGCTGCATTTCACTCGCCGATTCAGGTTCGTTGATCTTCACCGGTTCGTCGATCACGCCGAACACGCTCTGCGCGGATGCGATCGTCGCCATCCCTTGGTGATACAGATTGGTGAGTTCTCGCATCGGACGGAACACCTCGACGCCGAGCATCAGCACGATAAGCAGAGGGCGCAGCTCCATATCGCCATTGCTGACGCGCACCGCGCCGACGGCGAGGGCGACCGCGGCGCCGGTCGTCATGAGCAGGATCGACGAACCGCTAGTCGCTTGGTTCGCGGCGACCACCCCCATGCTGCTACGGTAGAAATCTTGGATCCGGCGAGTCAAATCCCGGCCGCGCTGTTTGCTCTGACCGAAAGCCTTCAGCGTCGCTAATCCCTGAACACTGTCCAAGAAATCGGAACCCAATGCGCCGTATGACCGACGACGGCGGTAGCTGTTGTTGCGATTCCATCGTTGGAATGCCGCCGGAACTGCCAACGTGCCTAGCGCGAACAACAGGAAGATCAGAGCGATATAAACATCGAGGGTGACCATGTAAGCGAAAATCGCGATCGGTGCGATTGCCGACACGATGATATGAGACAGGTATTGCCCGAAGAACGTCTCAAGCTGTTCGATGCCCTCGACTAGCGTCAGCACCAGTTCGCCAGTGCGGTTGCGATCGGCATAACCAGGTCCCAGTTTCAGAGCGTGTTCATACGCGTCGCGCCGCAATCTGATCTTGATGATGTTCGAGGTGTGGTGCCCTACCGCGTTCTGCCAGTACTGAAAGACGCTACGGACTACGATTAACGCGGCTATCGCCAGCAACGGCGGTGCGAGCGCGGAAAAACTGGCCTCACCCGAAAGCACTCGATAGATGATTACGCCCGATACCGCGAGCCGGGCGACTCCCGCGCCGACGGCGATCAAACCCAGCGCGGCGGCCAACGCGATCCTCAGCCGAACCCCGCGCGTCAGTCCAAAGAGTCGCCAATCGAAATGCATCGTTCAATCGTAAGCGTTCAGAGTGAGTTTGACGGCAATTTTGAGGTAATCGCCGCAAGACGATGTCGAAGCGCGTTTACGCGTACTCGGCGAAGTGGTCTTTCAGGCGTGGGTAGAGGTCGCGGTATCTTCGGTAAGCCTCATCGTAGGTAGCCGCGACAGCTGCGTTCGGCTCCAGTCGGTCAAGAGGGCGTATCCATGTGTTGCACGCTTCGTTGACGGATGGAAATTCGCCGGAACCGACGGCTGCGAGAACTGCCGCGCCGTACGGTGCACCGCCGGATGGGGCGACGGTTACCACCGGCACGCCTAGCACGTCGGCTTGCATCTGCCGCCAAATCTGACTGCGCGCACCGCCGCCAACCGCTATCGCTTCCGTTGCTTCGAGTTTCAGATCCCGCATCAATTCCAACGAGTCTCGCAGCGCGAAGCAGACTCCTTCAAGCACCGCGCGAACGAGATGCCCTCGATCATGACCGGTGTGCATACCAACGAAGACTCCGCGAGCGTTGGAGTCGGCGTGCGGTGTGCGCTCGCCGGTGAGGTACGGCAAGAATGTCAAGCCGTCTGATCCTGTCGGCACGGTCACAGCCTCCGCGATCAGTTCGTCGTATGAAGGTAGATTTTCGCCAGGCCCGGTCAACGCACGTCGGAACCATCCGAAAGCCGCACCGGCAGACAATACGACGCCCATCAGATACCAAGTGTCCGGGACGGCGTGATTGAACGAATGGATTCGCATACCCGGATCGACGCGCGGTTCATCGATCGGCGCGACCACAGCGCCCGATGTGCCGATCGATGTCTGCATTCCACCCTCGGCGACGACGCCAGACCCTACTGACGCGGCGGCATTGTCCGCGCCGCCACCAACGACTGGCGTACCGGCTGGCAGACCCAAAGCATCCGCCGCGCCCGTCGTTAGTCGCCCGGTCACGCTAGTCGATCCTTCAATCGCCGGCAATATCGAAGGGTCAAGCTCAAGCGTCGTCAACATCTCGTCAGACCAACGGCTTGCAACCACATCGAATAGCAGAGTACCGGCAGCATCGGATGGCTCGGTCGCCTTCTCGCCAGTCATCAATAGGCGAATATAGTCTTTGGGCAACAGCACCGTTTTGACCTGATCGAACACGTCCGGTTCTTCGTCGCGGACCCACAGGAGCTTTGGTGCGGTGAAACCCTCGAGTGCCGGGTTGCCCACCAAACGACTCAAACCAGCAACGCCCAACGTATCGGTGATGAACTCGCACTGAGCGGTTGTGCGAACGTCGTTCCAAAGAATCGCTGGTCGAAGCACCTCGTCGGCGTCGTCAAGCAGCACCGAGCTGTGCATCTGCCCGGAAAGTCCAATCGCGGCGACATAATTCACGCCCGCTTGGGCACACGCGGCGCGCACCGCGTTTTTTGTGCCTGCCCACCATTCTGACGGATGCTGTTCTGACCATCCGGGACGCGGAACCGAGAGGTCGAGCGGCGATTCGGCATCACCGACAACCGCTCCGGCATCGTCTACGACCAATGCTTTGACGGCGGTGGTTCCGACATCGATTCCGAGGTAGTATTTCGGCATGATTTCACCTGCGCGATGGTGGTGATGGTTTTTCGTTGCGTTTAAGCATACGCGTCAGCAGTTCGCGGCGCGCGTATCATGTACCGCACACAGTTGACCAACCACCCAAGGGAGTCACGAAATGTATGTCGGTACACAGTTCCGATCCCGCCATGAAACCGATATCAAGCAGTTGGCGCAGCTCGGCGTCGAACATGTCGATGTGACGCCCAAAGAGCATTGGAGCGAGTGGACGGTTGACCTGCTCGTGTCGTATCGAGAAAAGTATGCGAAGTACGGTATCGAAGTCGAGACGTTGCACTCGCCGCTCGGCTCCAGAGACGCGTTCAACAACGACATGACGTATCTGTTCCTCGGACCTAGTGATGAAAAGGAGCGCGAACTGGACAGCCTCTGCGAACTGATCCGTATTTCGTCTGAAGCGGGAATACGCGGTTTGCTCTACAACATCACGATCCTGGGGCATCTACGCACGCCGCCACGTTACGGTCGCGGCGGTGCACAGTTGTCGTCGTTCAGATACGCCGACTTGGATCAGTCGTTGCCAGAGTTCGAGGGAGGCGCGGCGGATGCGGAAACGATGTGGGAGCGGATCGACTATTTCTTGGGGCGCATCATTCCGGTCGCCGAAGAATACAAGGTTCAGATGGCATGCCATCCGCAGGACCCGGGTATCAAGGACGACGAGTATCGCGGCGTCGCGCGGGTGATGGGCACCGTCGAAGGTCTCAAGAAGTTTGAGGCGATGCACGAGAACCCGTATCACGGCTTCAACTTTTGCCAAGGCACCGTCTCGGAGATGCTCGAAAATCCGGGCGAAGAGATTTACGACGTGATCCGCTACTTCGGCAACCGCAAGAAGATATTCAACGTGCATTTCCGCAACATCATAGGCGGCGTCTTGGACTTTGTAGAAGTCTTTCCAGATGAAGGTGATGTCGATATGCTGAAAGCGGCGCGCACCTACAAGGAAGTGGGCTATCCCTACATGCTGATGCCGGATCATGTGCCGGGCATCGACGGCGACGAGGCGGCGCAGGTGGGATTCGCCTACTGCTACGGCTACATCCACGCGATCCTCCAAGCAGTTAACGAGGAGTAATCATGCAGAGCAAAGCGACAACCCCCAAAGAGTATCTCGACGAACTCAGCGACGAACGACGCGCCGCGATCTCGGCGGTCCGAGATGTCGTCCTCGAAAACCTGCCTGACGGCTATGAGGAGATGATGGAGTTCGGCATGATCACATATGCCGTACCGCTGTCCGTCTTTCCCAAGACGTACAACAAAAAGCCGTTGATGTACGCCGCGCTCGCGTCGCAGAAACGACACATGGCGCTGTATCTGACCAACGTCTACGGCGACGGTTCGTTGGAGGCTTGGTTTAGAGAACGGTATCTGGCGACCGGCAAGCGGATGGACATGGGAAAATCCTGCGTGCGGTTCCGAAAACTGGACGACCTGCCGTTAGACCTAGTCGGAGAGACCATCGCCAAGACTCCGCTCGACGAATTCCTTGAAATCTATCGGGCATCGAGATCAGGAACGCGCCGCGGTTGACCTATTGCTCATCCTCGCTGTCGGATATCCCGTCGTTGGAACAGGAAGAAAGATAGCCCAATCAGGATCGCGGAGATTGCCGCCAGGACGGCAGCGTTGGCCCAGTCTATCCCTGCATTCAATGGATCATTGCCGAGGTAGTAGCTGAACGGCGTCAACCACGCCAAATCGGCGAGACCGTCGTTGAGTGCGCCCAGCGAGTCGAATAGGTGGAAAAAGAGTGCCGCGCCAACCGCGCCGTAGATCGCGATCGCCGTCCGGCCCGTCGCCGCGCTCAGGGCGAGTGCTAGCGAACCGAACACCAATCCGGTTAGTGTTTGCAAAGCGGCGGTAGCCGCGATGTTACCGACCGACATTCCTAGATCGGCAATCAACGACCCGATGCTCACGCCAGCGAAGGTTACAAATCCGACAACGACGGCATAAACGACCATCGGGATGATTTTTTCCAGCACGATACGGTAACGGCTCACTGGGCACGCCAGAAGCAATGCCATCGTGCGCCGCGATTCCTCACCCGCCAACGCGCCGCCACCCATCACGGCAGTAACCAGTATCACCGCGCCCGGTGCCATGAATCCAAACGTTTCGAGCGTGTACCACCCTTCCGGCGTGCTCATGTCTCCGCCGCCGAACAATGCGATCAGTTCTTCGGGGAACTGATCGAACGTCGCTAGCGTCTCTGGCGGTATCGACGCGTACATCGGCCCCATCATCACGCCCATCACCAGAAACATCACCGCTGATGTGATCAAAACCAGCGTTTGATAGTCCGACATCGTCTTCAGCCAGATCGAAGACACTCTTGCGGAACCTGCGAGCCGTCCGATGAGCCGATTCAACAGGGGATTCCCTCGCACCCGGTCGAGCATCGTCGTGCCGACCGATTGACCTTTTAGGTCTCGACGATTAAAACCGACGATTGCCGCTGTTAACAGTAGGATCGAACCTCCTACGAGCAACGTGAGATGACCCCAAGCGATGCCGTTCTTCACCGGGTCGCTTCCGTCGAAGTAGTACCACGGAAATACCTTGGTCAACGCGTCGCCACCTTCGATGAGCGGCAGGAAGCCTACCCCGAAGAAAGACAGCACCAATATCGCCGTCGTCAATCCGGCCGCGGTCCCTCTGTTACCCGTGACCGCTCCGATCGCCATTGCCAACATCCCGAAGAACAGGCTGATCGCGAACAGGTGCAGCATGAGCGCCTCGACATCCAAACCGGCGACCTCGACACCGAGCAACGCGGCAATCGGGTGGACCGGAATCCACAGCACCAACGTCGCCACCGCAATCGACGTCACTAGAGCACCTGTCTTGGACAGCAAAACGTATGAACGGCTTCTCGGATTCGCCAGTAAGATGTCCATCGTGCCGTCGCGCTCTTCTCCCGCGATCGTCGCACTGCCCATCGCGATCGCCATACCAGCCAACGTCAGCGCGCCCCAGGTGCTGAACATCACGTTGATCGCTATGCCGCCGACATCTATGTCATCGCTGATGCCGATCAGTGACCGGAACGCTTCCGGCAACGAGGTGTAAATCGAGAGGTCGATATCTCGGTACGTCGACATACCGAGGAGCAGGAACAGCGAAACAGCGACGACCGCGATCGCCCATCCCATCCAGCGATCGCTAGCCGTCTTGACGAAGACGTTGACCTGCGTCATGACCGCGCCTCCTCACCATTCGCCTCGTAGTAGGTCAGGAAAATCTCCTCAAGGTCGGCTTCGGTGGTCTTGATGTCTGTCACACCGTACCGCGCAGTCACGGTCGTCAACAACTCGCCCATATCTCCGCCGAACGACATCTCGACGTTGTTGTCTTCAACGATTACGTTCCGCACGCCATTCACATCCTCGAAGTCTGAAGCATCCGCCTGAGTGTCGAGGACGAACTCGACCTCGCGCATCGATTTCGCTCTGAGATCGGCGACCGATTCGACGGTGATCAGCCGGCCGTTGCGGATAATACCAACCCGGTCGGCGACGCGTTGCACTTCTGACAGCGTATGGCTAGACAGGAACACCGTTCGACCCTCGGCGGCGACCTCCGAAACCATCTTCTGAAATTCGCGTTGGATCAGCGGATCGAGACCCGAAGTCGGTTCGTCCATAATCAGCAGATCAGGGCGATGCATGAAGGCCTGTAAAACGCCGACCTTTTGACGGTTGCCCGTCGATAGGTCGCCCACTTTGCGCGACAAGTCTGAAGCGAGACGTTCGGCGAGCTCATCAACGTAGGACCAGTCGACACCGCCGCGCATGTTGGCGAAGAATTGCAGAGTGTCCATCCCGGTCAGGTTTGGATACAGCGCAAGGTCCCCCGGGATGTAGCCGATGTGCCGACGAATCTCCACAACGTCGTTGTGCGTGTCGAAGCCTAGGATCGTCGCACTACCCGAAGTCGGTCTGATCTCGTCGAGCAAAGTTCGGATCGTCGTCGATTTCCCGGCGCCGTTCGGGCCCAAAAAGCCGAACACCTCGCCCTCGCGAACATCAAGGTTCACATCTTCGATGCCAAGATGCTTGCCGTAGTACTTCGTCAACGAGTCCGTGTGAATGGCCGCCCTGCTTGCGCCGCCACCGTCGCTGCTACCCGTCTCTGCTGTCGTTGCCATGTGGCTGCCTCCTGAGAACAGCGCGAAACCCCTTCATTTCTGCGCGATTCGGAGTCCAGTTTATCGGTACCGCGATCATCCGTCCGACACGCCTCTCGAAACCCGATTCGACGAGACTGGCGCGATTTTTGGCATAGAATCTCGGTTGAAATACGCACACAGAGAATCCGACGGGGAGCAATACGATGTCTCAAACGGGATCGGACGATACGACCTACGCGATGGGTTACAGCGATGAGTTCCTGCAGCTCTTAAAGCGTCGCAACGCGGCAGATAACGCGGCTCATCTGCTACCGCATCTGGATTCCGGCTCGCGGGTTCTGGATATTGGTTGCGGGCCAGGTACGATTTCCATGGGACTCGCGAAGGCGATTGAACCGGGCGAGTTGCACGGCATCGACATGGAGGAGTCGCAGATCATGATCGCCCGCGCATCGGCAGCCGCCGGTGGACACGACAACGCAACTTTCCACGTCGGCGATGCTACCGATCTTCCCTTCGAGGACGGCAGTTTCGACGCGGCACACACGCACGCGGTGTTGATGCACATTCCCGACACTGCTCAGACGTTGAGCGAGATCCTGCGCGTGCTGAAACCGGGCGGCGTTCTTGCGTGCCGGGAGATGATCACCTCCGCATCGTTCGTCGGACCATCAGGCGCGTTTGACCCATCGGCTTGGGACACGTTCGGAAAACTGTTATCGGCGCGCGGTGGGCACCCGAACATGGGCCTAGACCTCAAGAATCTATTCGTCGACGCCGGGTTCGTGGACGTCAAGGCGAGCGGTTCGTTCGATTTCTTCGACACCAGCGAAGACGTTGCGTTCTTCCACGCGTTCGTCAACACCTGGTTCTTGTCGGACGAGGTGATCGGCCCGGCAACTCAGTTCGGATTGGCTACCAAAGAGCAATTCGACAGCTGGAGCCGAGACATGGACCTTTGGGACGGTCACCCCGGCGCCATCGCCGCAATTGCATTCGGAGAGGCGATTGGCTTCAAACCGGAGGTTTAGAGTTGCCCTCGATACCCGCGTCGGTGACTGATCGAAACTTTGGCCCTCACGGCGACCCTACGATTTCGCTATCGTGCAGCGATTGGATTTTGGCGTCGTCGTAGCCGAGAATGTCGCGCAGGATTTCCGTGGTGTGTTCACCGATTAGCGGGGTGGTACCGACGACCATCGGTGTGCGGTTGAACTTGACGGGTTTGCCCGTCACCCACATCGTGCCAGCGACCGGATCGGGCACCTCCATCATCACCTCGCGTTCAGTCAAGTGCGGATCTCGCGCGGCCTGGGCGGTGGTGTTCACCGGTGAGCATGGCACGCCGTAGGACGCCAAATAATCGGCGGCCTCTTGCATTTTCTTGTCGGCGAACCAATCGCTCAATCCCGACTCAAGGGCATCGGCGTTCTCGGAGCGAAGGGCGCGCGTCGCGAATCTTTCGTCCGCAACCCATTCCGGCTTTTCGGTCGCTTCACACAAACGCTCCCACATCGACTCGTTGGTTGCGGCCACGATGATCCAACCATCCGCCGTCTGATACGTGCCGCCGGTGCCGCTTCCATTGCCCTCGCGTGGCTGCTCGTACCCGTCGCCCAGATAAGCAGAGATGGGTATCTCGTTCACGGTGTACCCGGTATCGGCAAGGCAGACTTCAAGCTCCTGCCCGATGCCGGAGAATTCGCGCTCGCGGAGCGCGGCGAGTGCGCCGATGGCGGCGTGCAGCGCGGTGATGCGGTCGATCAGCGGGAAAAATGTACGAATTGGCGGCCCGTCCGGGAAACCAGTCAGGGACATCAGACCGCCCATCGCCTGACCAATCGGATCGAAACCGACTCGGTCCTTGTACGGGCCGTACTGTCCGTACGCCGACACATTGATCATGATTATCCGCGGGTTCAACTGCTTGAGTTGCTCATAATCGAATCCCATCTTCTCGATGGTTCCGGGTCGAAAGTTCTGGAGGAAGAAATCGGACTCTTTAACCAGATCGCGCAGCACTTCCTTGCCATCGTCGGTTCGCAGGTTGATCGCCAGACTCTTCTTGCCGGAGTTGTACTGAACCCAATACGCGCTCTGCCCCCTAACCCTAGGCCCGTTCAATCGGCTCTCGTCGCCTTTGAGCGTTTCGACCTTTATGACCTCGGCGCCCATTCTTGCGAACATGAGCGCGCAGCGCGGGCCGGCCTGGTAGCGTCCCAAGTCTAGAAATCGAAGTCCTTCGAGCGGCGTCTGCATTACTGTCATGTCTAGTTCCTGCCTTTACGGTCCAGAAATGGCTTGAAGCCTTCTAAAACTGGTGTCGGTGCGAGTTCGTCTTCTTGCGCGGTCAACTCGTTGTCATAGTGCGAACGCCAACCTTGCCCGACGTCTCGGATCATCAACCGTTTTACACCCTGCACCATGCGCGGATCGTTCGCGGCGATGAGTCCCGCGATTTCCAAAGCTTTGTCCATCAGCTGGTCGCTCGGCACGAGGTGATTGAGCAATCCGATTCGATACGCCTCTTCGGATTCGACGACGCGGGCGGAGAACAGCAGCTCTTTGGCGATTGGCCATCCCACCTGCTGCGGCAAGCTCCAAGTGGAGTTTACGCGGCCGTACTGCACTGCCAAGAAACGGAATCTGGTTCGTTCGCAACCGATGCGTATGTCGAGGCTCGAGGCGACGACCGCGCCACCGCCGAATGCGAGGCCGTTAAGCGCGCCGATAGTCGGTTTTTTGGATGCCGCGATGTTCCACGCGTATTCCTGCCGGTTCGGATCTGGTGGTGGCGGATTGTCCATCTTCGCCATTTCCGCCATCTCGTGAATGTCGGCGCCAGCTGAGAACGACCGCTCACCGGCACCCGTGAAGATGATGGCGTGAACATTGTCGTCCGCGTCCAGCTGCGCCACCGCGGCGTCAATCTCGCTTGAGAGCCGACGGTTCATCGCATTGAGCACCTCCGGGCGATTCAACTTGATCACGCCAATGTGGTCCCGAATGTCAAGAAGCAGATGTTGGTATCTCAATCGCAACTCCAATCGCGTCGGCTGATTGTAATCGGCTGGTGCGCTCGAATACGACGCAAGATGCTCACGCGTCGGTAATCGTACCACAGGAAGCGCGAAGACTCGGTTAGCGCGTTGACCACCCGGCCAGACTGATGCGTCTGTGAAACGACGTACGGTTAAACTTTGGGGGAACTGTTTGCCTGCTCACAGGAGAGTCTTACATTGATGAAACTAGACGCCGAATCAGAAATTAAGGCGACCGACCGTTCTGTCGAGTTCCTCGATCGCGACGGACGTCCGGCCAGCGCCAAGGTCGTATGCCGAAACTTGGACGCGGGGATCGATGACGTTTGGGATGCCATCACGAATCCAGACAGCATACCGGGTTGGTTCACACCCATTACTGGCGACCTGCGCCTCAATGGTCGGTACCAGTTGGAGGGTAACGCAGGGGGTACGATCATGGAATGCGAACCACGATCTCGATTCGCGCTGACATGGGAGTTCGGCGGCGACATCAGCTGGGTCGAAGTTCAACTCGACAGAGCGCAGGACGGCAAGACCAGCTTGGTTCTAACTCACACCGCGCACCTATCAGAACATTGGGAAACCTACGGACCCGGAGCGACGGGCGTGGGCTGGGAGATGGCATTCTTGGGAATCGCCTACTACCTCGAAGATCCCAACTTCAAAAAACCTGACCCGGAAGAATTCGCGTTTTCCGAAGACGGTAGAACCATGCTGAAGTTGAGCAGCGAGGCTTGGGGCCGAGCCGCGATGTCGGCCGGCACGGACGCAGCCACCGCTGAACTCGCGGCAAGAAATACCGCCGCCTTTTACACCGGACAGCCGATCGAGGATATCCAGATCAAACTGTGATTCCCGTCAGCGCAGGCGCGTTCATTGAGTGTTTACCCCGATTTCGCGCTGGCAATGCGTTCTGACGCGGCGGCAAGGTCGTTGATAACTCGTTTGGATGCTTTGGGCATACGCCTCTGGAGGATCTTGCCGACCAGTCCCGAGATTAACCCGCCTTTCGGTTCGACTTCCGCGCTCATGGTCAGTTCTGTAGTTTCGGAGTCGATCTCGGACACCGAGAACGTTGTTATCGACCTCTTGACCGGCATCCCTTTGACACTGTGAACCGAGATGACCAAGCGGTCGCCGGGCTCAAATTCGATGATTTCTTCATCCAGGGACCCTAAAGGTGCCAAGTTGCAAGTGCGCGACGCACCCACGCCGTTCGCGTGCTCGCTCGTTGATACGCTGGTCTTCACCGAACTGGTGTAGTTGGCAATGTTCGGGAAGTCTGCCAAGACATCCCAAACGACATCTTTCGGCGCGTTGGCGACGGTACTGGCAGAAACGTTGATTGGCATTAGGTTCGATCCTTCCGGGATTTCTTTACTGAACGGTAAAATTATAGTTTTTCGTTACTGCACAGTCAACAACGCTTTAGTGGCGTGATACCTTTCACACATGGCACGACCGAGACAGTTCGACACGACGATTGCGATCGGAGATATCTGCGAGAAGTTTTGGGCCGACGGTTACGAAGCGACCAGCATCGCAGACCTCGAGTCGGCGACTGGGCTCGCCCGCGCCCGGCTCTACGCCGCGTTCGGCTCGAAGCGAGAGATGCTCCACCGAGCCGTCGATTTCTACCTCGAAGACAAGGTCGATCAGATCTTCCGAAGAGTTGATGACAGCGGCCTCGCTGGAGTAGTAGATTTCTTCAAGAAGTTCGCATGGATCAACAACGAGATGCCAGAGCGAGCCGCGATGGGTTGTCTAGTCGTCAACTCGGTGATCGAGTTAGGCAATTCAGACCCGGAGATCGCGGCACGCGCTGAGATGTACCGTGATCGCGTGCGCGGCGCGTTCCGCAGCGCGTTGCAAAAGGCATCGGAAGATGGGCGAATCGCCGGCGAAGTCGATTCTTTGACCGATCTCGCCTACATGATGTTGATGGGGCTCTACGTCACGGTCAAAGGCGGTGCACCACTCGCCGAAATCAACCGCCTCTGCGACATCGCGATCAGAGAAGTCGAGTCTTGGGATACAGCGCTTGAGCAGAACCCGTCGCTGAACTAACCCGTTTCGCACGCGTTCAGGGCAAGTCGATTCACGGGATTAAAGTCGAGATTCGTTCAAAAGTCGTTGCGGACTTTGACGGGGTTGCCGGTGCGGATGGATTCCCAGCATGCGAGGCCAGTCGATACCACTCTCGCGCCTTCGCGGACACCTACCCAAGGCTTCGTTCCGTTAAGAACGCAGTCCGCCATGTGACGCATCATGACGACCATCTCTCCAGAGTGTCCCCGGCGCGGCGGCAAGTGGGTGTGATACTCGCGATCCGGCAATTCACCGTCAGCGTCCAGGGTCTTGACGTTGTTGCGGATCGTGCCTTTAGTGCCGAACACGGTCAGGTTGTTCATGCGTGCGCCGCCCGGATGCACCATGCCGCACAGATTCGCGACACGGCCGATACCGCCGTTGACGAACTTGACGTTGATGAAGAAATTGTCCTCCTGCGGATATTCGGGCGCGATGCCGCCGCGCAACGCGACACAGTGCACCTCGTCGATATCGCCCATGAACCAACGCAACAGGTCGATCGGATGGCACGCGCCGCCCAAGATCAGGTCTTGCGGCATGGTCGTGCGCCAAGGAGTGGCTTTGTACACCGGCCGTAGATCGTGGATGTAGTCCGCTTCCGCCATGAACAGCTCGCCGAGTTCGCCGGCGTCGCACGCGCGCTTGGCGTCGATCAGGTCCAAGCGTCCGCGCAACGACTGCGTTACGAGCAGCACGCGCCCCGTGCGGTCCACGGCATCAACCACGCTCTCCGCTTCCTGCATCGTGTAGACCATCGACTTGGTGACCATCACGTGCTTGCCGTTTTCGAGCGCGGTTACGATCTGCTTGGCGTGGAGCGGACCGGGGGTGTAGATACCGATGATGTCGATGTCGTCGCGTGCCGCCAACTCGTCGAAATCCGTCGTGATCGTTTCGATGCCGTGCTTCCGAGACGCGACTTGCAGACGTTCCTCGTTTACGTCGCACAGTGCAGTCACGCGGATCGGTAGCCCGTGTTCGGGATCATTTGTCTGCAACAGCGTTTCGCCGTGTCCGAGTCCGGCCAGTCCGAGATTAAGAGTGGTCACGTCCGCTCTCCTTCAATTTTTCGTAGATCGACGCCCAACGTCCAGGCATGTCCTCGCGGCTCATCGACGGTTGGAATCCCAGCGAAAGATACAAGTGGATCGCCGGAAGCCTCCAATCGTCGGTGGCGAGGGACACGGAGTTGCAACCCCGGCTCACCAAGAATCTTGCTACCTGCGTGCATGTGGCTCTACCGAGACCCTTGCCACGATGACCGGGATCGGTGACAACATAGTCTAGTATGCCGACTCCCAAGCGTTCACTGATGTATCTTGCGGATGGATCCGACGGTATGTACTCTCGCGACGCGAACGTGGCTGCGACGATGCGTCCGTAATGCTCTACCAGAGACGATCCTGCACGACGCTCGGGGTGCTCCAGATAATCTGACACTCTACGCTCGTCCCAACCATCGCCGAACTCCCCTTTCTGTAACAGAAACGCCCAACCTGCGACATCGCCATCGCGATAGCCACGCGCCACGTATCCATCCGGCAACACGACATTTGGCATCAGTCGCACCGCCTCCGCGTCGATCGACATTCGCAGTTGCTTAGGCGGGAGCGCAGGCATGAGGGAATTGCAACGGTCTGCGGCTACCGATGGATCACGACCGTCCAATCAGTGCCGCGCCGTACGGGGTGTCGGCAAGACGCCACTGCCCCGACAGCTTGCCGCCGTCGATTATCAACTCGGTTCCGGTCATGTAGCTCGATTCGTCGGAAGCGAGAAACACCACTCCGTTAGCGATCTCCTCCGGGGTGCCCATCCTGCCCATTGGACGGTTGAACGCCTCGGATTCGCCAATCTGGTCGGTACCGGCGTGAAGCATCTGGGTGTCGATGGCGCCGGGATGAACCGAGTTGGCGCGGATGCCGTCTTTGGCGTATTGGATTGCGGTGCATTTGGCGAGCAGGTGCACGGCAGCCTTGGATGCGTTGTAGGCGGCCGACCATGCCTGCCCGACTAGTCCGGCACCTGAAGATATGTTGATGATGGACCCGCCGCCGGCGCGTCGCATGTGAGGAATGACTTCCCGCGTGCCAAGGAAGGTGCCCTTGCCATTGACCTCCATTACGCGATCCCAATCCTCGGCACTCGTTTCTTCAACCGTTCCGGCGTGTGCCAATGCCGCGTTGTTGACCAAGACGTTAAGTTTTCCAAACCGCGCGATGACCTCGTTCACGCCTTTCGCCCAATCGTCCTCGCTGATGATGTCGAGACGCTTAAAGAAGAGATCGCGACCAGACGCATCGATGCTTGCGGCGGTTTGTCGACCCTTTTCTTCGTCGATGTCGGCGATGCAGACTTTGGCGCCGTTCTCAACGAAGAGCCGTGCCGATGCGGCGCCGATACCGCTCGCCGCTCCGGTGATAATGGCAACCTTGCCTTCAAGCCTCATGATCCATACCCGTCCTTGATCTTTATTTCGTCACACGTTCAGTAGTCTATCGGTATCGTCGCGACGCGGTGCGATTCCTCACTTCGATGGCTCTGCCGAAACGCCACCAATCGGAACGAAGCATGTCATCGGTGAAGCGCATGGCTACAATACTTTCTTGTAGCCGATGGAGAGAAACCGAAGCGTGTATCGGAGTTATCTATTTGACTGAAGAGGCATCGAAACAGTCTTCAAACCCACTGAGAGCGGTGGAGCGAATCGACGCACGGATCGCGGAGTTGGATGATTGGCGCGGTCAGCGGTTGGCGGACTTCCGCGCGCTGATCCACGAGGCAGAACCTGACGTGACGGAAGAATGGCGGGGAAAGGGCCTGCCCGCCTGGGCGTATAACGGTGTATTCGCGGTCGGCGACGCGCACAAAGACAAGGTGAAGCTCACGTTTCACAGCGGTGCGATGCTCCGTGATGCCAACAATTTATTCAACGCGGGGCTGGGCGATGATGAATCGCGGGCGATAAACAGTTTCGAAGCCGATGAAATCGACGCGTCTGCTTTCAAGAGGTTGATACGCGCGGCAGTGTCGTTCAACACCAAACAGATCCTGTCGAAAGCCAAGGGCGGCATGTTGGACGGAAAGCCGGTGCTACTGTCAGGTGGCAACCCGCAAATCCCGAAGAGTGATGGCTATGCGCCGGTGCAAACCTATATCGCAGCGATCCCACGTTGGAAACAAAACCTCGCGCGTCGCCTCGACGAGATCATCGTCGGCAACGTGCCTGAGGTGCGAAAAGCGATGCGTTGGAACTCGCCCTTCTACGGCGTCAAGGGCCAAGGTTGGTTTGTGAGCTATCACGTGTTCTCTCGCTACGTCAAGGTAACGTTCTTGAATGGCGCCTTGTTGGACCCGGTACCTCCCGGCGGTGGCAAGGACCCTGAATCGCGTTGGATCGACATCTACGAGGACAAGCTCGACGAAGGGCAGATGACGGAGTGGGTGCGTCAATCCGCCGCGTTGCCCGGATGGGACGGTATCCCGCACGTTGATTAGGGTTGAGTGATGCGCGCCTGATCGAAGCGGAGCCGAGTTGCCCTGAGTAAGACTATGAACAGTATCGAGCCAGTTGAAACGGAAGCTCACCTCGCCAAGGTCATCGATCGCGCCATGGACGCGCCGAGAGTCGCGGTGGATATCGAGTCGAACGGATTCTTCCGATACAAGGAACGCGTGTGCTTAGTGCAGCTCGCAGTGGGGGACACCGCTTACCTCGTCGATACTGTGGCGATCAAGGACGTTCAACCCCTCGGTTCTTTGCTCCGAGATCGATCCGTCGAGAAAATCTTTCATGCCGCGCAAAACGACATCCCTTCTCTGCATCGGGACTGGGGATTCCGGGTAGTCAATGTTTTTGACACTCAAATCGCCGCCAAATTCGTCGGCGAAGAAAGGGACGGACTGGAATCGGTGGCAAAAAAGTTCGCCGGTGTCGATTTGGCAAAACCGCGCAAAATCCAACGATCAGATTGGTCGAAACGTCCTCTGAGCCCTGAAGCATTGGAGTATGCGGCAAACGATGTTCTGCATTTGTCGAAGGTGCGCGACTCACTGTCAGCGCGGCTACACGGATTGTCGCGGTTCGAATGGGTTAAGGAAGAGTTCGCGCGTCTAGAAGGCATCGAGCACACTCCCAAGGACCAACGTCTGACATTTCTTTCGATAAAAGGTAGCCAGAAACTCGACGGGCGAGGCTTGGCGATTTTGCGGTCTCTTGCCGAGTTTCGCGATCGCGAAGCCGAACGTCTTGACCGTCCGTTATTCATGGTCATCCAAAACTCGGTGCTTGTCGAAATAGCATCGAATACCGAGGCAAACCTCACAAGAATCAAAGGTCTAGGGCGATACGCTCACAGCCCTGGCGTCAGACGCTTGAAATCCGCGATCCGCGAGGGGCAGAGGTCCAAGCCCGTGGAGCGTCCGCCGCGGAAACGTAGTGAACTCCCTAGGAGCCGAGACGAGCGAGAACGTGCTGACGCTCGCTATCAGACTCTCAGGAGATGGCGCATCCAGTTAGGAGAGGATCTTGGTTTGAGCCCCGGTTTGCTTTGGCCCAAAGCGAGTTTGACGCGTTTGGCTTGGAATCCCGGCGACCTGCAATCAGAACTCGCCCGTCCTGAAGTTCGAGATTGGCAGGAGCGCGAATTTGGCGTTGCACTGAGCAAAACTCTCGAATCGTTGCGCTGAACCGCTCCTGACGAACACGACCTTGTGGTTGCGCAACCTGCGAGAACGTAGCAACGACGCAATTCGGCATATAATCCCGTCATTGCGACGGCGTGCGAGGACCACCTGATATGCCAGATACATACGACACGATCATCGTCGGTGCCGGCTCGGCGGGAGCCATCTTGGCGACGCGACTGACCGAAGACCCGGAGCATTCGGTGCTCTTGATCGAAGCGGGACCCGATTATCCGGATTTCGACGATATCCCGGAAGAGGTCAAATACGGGTATGGACATACCAACCAGCGGCAGATGTGGAAAAATCCGGCAAGCGACCATCGCTGGACTTTCGTCGCGCGCTACACCGACGAGGCTAGACCGGGCATCATCCCGAGAGGCAAGGTGGTAGGCGGTTCGAGCGCGGTGAACGGTCAGATTTTCCTACGCGGCTCGCCTGAAGACTACGACAACTGGGCCGCTTGGGGCAATGATCGTTGGAGCTTCGAGGAGCTGATGCCGTTCTTTCGGATGGTCGAAACCGACACCGATTTCAGCGGCGATTTTCACGGATCGGACGGTCCGATCATCGTCCGTCGATTCAAACCCGAGGAGTGGAATCCTGACCAGAAGGCATTCTACGAAGCAGCCCTCGCCAACGGGTTCCCTGACTGCCCGGACCACAACGCGCCCGATTCCACCGGCGTCGGACCAACGCCGCTGAACAATCCCGGCCGCGTCCGATGGAGCACCGCGATCGGCTATCTCGGACCCGCTAGGGACCGCCCTAACCTCACGATCCTGCCGAAATGCCTCGTTCACCACATAAAATTCGACGGAAACCGCGCCGTCGGCGTCAGAGCCGAAGTCGATGGCGAGGTGATGGACCTAACCGGCGAAAACACCATCCTCTCCGCGGGTGCCATCGGTTCGCCTCACCTATTGCTGCTATCCGGTATCGGACCGGAAGACGGGTTGAAAGAGTTCGGAGTGTCCGTAAAACACGATCTGCCCGGCGTCGGACAGAACCTGCGCGATCATCCGCACGTGAGACTGTCGTGGCGTCGCAGCGACGACTTCGAGCAACCGATGTCGGTCCCCGGCATTCAGTTCACGCTGCGCTACACCGCGACCGATTCGCATCTCGTCAACGACATGCTGATCCACCCCGGATCGCGTGGCATCGTCGGACGCCCATGGATAGGACAAGGCGCAAGCGATGAACTCGGACTCGTCATGGTCGTATGCCTCGACCTCGCTGTCGGTTCGGGGAGTCTGCGACTGCGCACCCGTGACCCTCACATCCAACCGTTCTTGAACTACAACTATTTCCAAGACGAGTTCGACATCTCAAGGGTCCGTGAAGGCGTCCGGATTGCGCTGAAATTCGCTGAGCACGACGGTTGGGCGCGACTCGTCAAAGAGCTAGCCGACCCTAAAGACGCCGATCTCGAGTCGGACGATACTCTGGACGCGTGGATCAAAGAAGCCGTCGTGACTAGCCATCACGTGTCGGGCACCTGCAAGATGGGACCGGATTCTGATGACATGGCGGTCGTCGACCAGTTCGGCAACGTGCGCGGCATCGAAAACCTCAAGGTCGCCGACGCATCGATCATGCCCGACTGCATCCGCGCCAACACCAACGTCACTTCGATGGTCATCGGGGAGCGCGTCGCATCTTTGATCGGAGAAGGGCTATGACCGCCAAATTTACCCTCAGCGCGTTCGGCGACGAGATCGATGACGATGTCGATGTGCAGCTACGCGTTCTGAAAGACTTGGATATCGGTTACTTGGAGTTGCGGAGCGCGTGGGGCACCAACGTCCTCGAACTGACCGACGACCAAGTTGGACGCCTGATCGACCGATGCAACGCTCACTCGATCCGCGTCAGCTGCATCGGTAGCCCGATCGGCAAATCGCCAATCGACCAGCCGATTGAGCAAGTGGTAGATGACCTCAACCGCATCCTCGACATCGCCAAGATGCACGGCACTGACCGAGTCCGTGTCTTTTCCTTCTATCCCGAATCCGACGGATCGCAAGCCGAACGCGTCGAAGAGTCGATTTCCAGACTGCGCGCATTGGCTGATGTCGCCGCCGAACGCGACACCGTCTTGATGCTCGAAAACGAAGGCGGACTCGTCGGCGACATCCCCCGGCGATGCGCGGCGATCATCGACGGAGTCAACAGCCCGAACCTCCGATACGTGTGGGACACCGGCAACTACCCGCAGATGGGCTTCGCGCGCTCCGTCGACATCGGCTGGCCGCTCCTCGCCGAACACACCGTATGCGTCCAAGTCAAAGACGCCCGCATCTCCGACGGCACCATCACCGTAGCCGGCGAAGGTGATGGTCAAGTCCCCGAACTGCTCGCCAATCTGAACGACGCCGGTTATCAAGGATTCCTAGCATTAGAACCCCACCTGCTAGTCGCCGGCCAACGCGGCGGCTTCAGCGGCGCCCAAGGCATGAAAATGGCCGCCGACGCGTTGCGAGGGTTGATGGCGGGGGTGGGTTAGTATGGCTCTTCGGCTAGGATGTTCGACGTGCCAACTAGGACCATTCCCTACGAAGAGACGAACGTGTACTGTCGACGTCCAACCCTGAACAGCCGCGGTTGGTCACCGGTCACATTTGAATCAAGCAAAATAACCTACCTTTTACAGCGACGTGACTGAAATTGATCCTGCGGATGCCAGGTAATCGATACTAGGCATACACAGATCGAAATATCGTGGCCGACATTGAGACAGAGGAGGACTCCGCAGCATGGTGAACCAAAGAGAAGTAACCGAAAGGACCTTGGAGCTGAATGTATGCGCCGAACTCATTCGATGCATCAGATCTTATAAAGACTGCGGAAAGGCGGTATGGATCGGGATGACTCAAAAAGAAGAAAGAAAAAACGGTCTAGATGTGATGACCAAATACGCGCCTGGCAGAACGCTATGGCTTCAATTCAAATCCCCGCAAGCTTCGTCAATTCAAGGCATTCATTACAAATTCGCTATTGACCGGGAGCAGCATGAGGCTCTTCTCAATATCGGACCTGGGTTTCGCGAATCTGTTTTCTACGCTTTCCCGTTGTACAGCCGATGGTCAAAAATACGAGACCACTCTCCATGTCTACTTCAAGACACATGGCTAATCCCGGTGCAATGCGTCACACTCAACGGCATGTTGAACCAGAATTATTTCCAGATCAACTTAACGCGTATCGGTCCTCAGATTCAGGCGGATGGGGCGAGCCTTTCCGTGAACTGCAATGCAATCAACGCTAAGGAACGGTTCTGTGATTCGACTTCGAGACAGAGTGATCGGAGCATATTCGAGGGCACACCGTCCGAAACACTTCGGCATCGGGCCAGCGAATTTGGATTTTTGGGAACCAAGTTCAAGGGATTGAACGCTATACATGTGCCCTACGATCAATCCATACCTTCATAGCTTCCGGCGCAATGAGGTTCTACGTGTGATTTATCGGAATCTGCTTGCAACATCCAGATCCCCCAATATCCACGAGACCATCTCTCTGATCGGTCGCATCTCTGCCAACCGCTTTGTAATCTTGTGGGTCGTGCTCTGACCCTCTGCCATTCGCACAAGGGCACCTGCTCGAGACTCTGGATCCCGGCATTAGGACCCGATCCCCTACCACCTACCGCCCCGCGTTCAATGTCGTCAGCTCGTGGTTGATCTCTTCGGTTTGGGACGACAGTTTTTCCCACTCGCTCCAGAGCCGTTCCACTTCTGCTTTCGACTCGCGATACTCACGCCCCAAATCCGCGATACGGTCTGGCTCGTCATAAAGATCGGGGCTACCGAACATCGCTTCGAGTTCCGCGATGCGAGCCTCGCGCTTGGCTAGCGTAGCGGTCACGGTATCGGTCTGTTCTGCGAGTCGCCGGCCCTGAGTCGTGAGCGTGCGGCGGCGCATCTCGTTGGCACTGACGCGCTTGCGACGCTTTGCCGAGGATCGCGGCTTGTCGGCGACGCCATTGTCGTTAGGTGCGTCAGCGTGTTGCTGACCTTCCTCGATCTGCTTGCGGTAAACGTATCCGTCGTAGTCTCCCGGGTATACCGCAGGGCGGCCGTTGTCGATCTCCACAATCTTGTTGGCGATTTGCCGTATCAGAGTCCGGTCGTGCGTGATGAAACAGATCGTGCCGGGATAATCGCCGAGCGCGTCGGCGAGGATTTCCCGAGACGCGATATCGAGATGGTTCGTCGGCTCGTCCATGAACAGCAGGTTGCTAGGTTGCAGAAGGATTTTCGCCAGCGCCATCCTCGCTTTTTCGCCGCCTGACAGTACCGAAATACGCTTGTCGACGTCGTCACCGCTGAACAGGAAACCGCCGAGGGTGTTCCGAAGGTTTTGATCCGATTCCATCGGTGCCGCGTGTTGCAACTCTTCGAGAAGGGTTTTAGTCGGGTTCAAGAGTTCGAGCACGTGCTGCGCGTAGTACGTGGTGATCACGTTGTGCCCGGTCTTTCGATGACCACTGTCGAAAGGCAACACGCCAGCGAGAATCTTCAACAGCGTCGTCTTGCCCGCGCCGTTGGGCCCGACTAACGCGACGCGGTCACCGCGCGTCAACGTCAGGTCGATACCTTGGTAAACGACGTTATCGGCGTACGATTTGCTCAGATTCTTTAGCGAAATCACTTCATACCCGGCGCGCGGCGGCTCTGGGAACGAATAGTTGACCTTCTTGGTCGCACGCGGTATCTCGATGGTCTCTATCTTCTCCAACTGCTTCACCCGGCTCTGGACCTGACTCGCCTTCCTCGCTTTGTATCGAAAACGCTCGACGAACCGCATCTGTTTCTTGATCTGACGCTCCTGCCTTGCCGCCGCCGAACGTTTGATCTCCAGCGCCGATTCGCGCGCTACCAGATACTCGTCGTAGTTCCCGTTGAACAGCACCACCTCGTCTGGCTCGATGGCGAGCACTTTCGTCGCCGTCTGGTTAAGAAAAGCGCGGTCGTGAGACGTGACGATCACGCCGCCCGGAAACGACGATAGATAGTTCTCGAACCAAAGATTCGCTTCGAGATCGAGGTGGTTGGTCGGTTCGTCGAGCAGCAATAGGTCTGGATTCCTGAAAAGAAGACCGGCAAGACCGGCCCGCATGACCCAACCACCGCTGAACTCGCTGACCGGTCGCTCGAAATCGTCCTGCGAAAATCCGAGCCCCGCCAAGATCGTTTTAGCCTCGTGTTCGCGCCCGTCTCCGCCGGTCGCTTCCAACTTCTGGTAAAACTCACTCAATCGGTCCAACAGGTCGCCCTGACGCTCCGGATCGATTTCCTTCGCCAACTCAGCCTCGATATCAGCGATCTCGTCCTTGATGGCATTCGCCTCGATGTCGGCTTCCAAAACCTCTTGTAGCAACGACCTTCCGCTAAAGGAATCCAGTTCCTGCTTGAGATAGCCGATGCTTACGTTGCGCCGCTTCGTTACCGAGCCCGTCTCGGCTTCGATTCCGCCCGCGAGGATCTCCAACAGCGTCGACTTGCCGGAACCGTTCGACCCGATCAACGCGATACGGTCTCCCGACTCGACCGTCAGCGTCAACCCGCTGAAAAGCGTCCGTTCCGAGTAGGATTTGCTGATGTCTGAAGCAAATAACATATCGCCTGCCTGAGGTACCATCCTAATCATCGTTGCTAGACAAGAGGACAAAGATGTACAAAGATGTGATCAGTTACCGGCTCGCAGAGGGAATTGCGGAAGACCATCTCGTAGAGGTCGCCGGTGACTTGCTCAAAAGTTGGATGAGTAAACAACCCGGATTCGTCAGGTGGGAGATTCACCGCGAGGAAGAAGGTAACTACACCGACATCGTCTATTGGGAGTCCAAAGACGTCGCGAAAAGCGCTGAAGCAGACATGGCGAACATCCCCAACGCCGGCGATTGGTTTGCCTGCTACGAAGAAGGTTCAATCTCAAGCAAAAACCTGCACCACGTCGCAACGTTTGAGTAGCGAGAGTCTGTGATTCGAACGATGGAGCGTGGGTTCGCGGTTACGTGATCGAGTAGGACCCAGCCCGCGGGAACTCGGCGAGTGAGGTAGTTTCGCGGAGGCGGTTGCGGATCGCTGAGACGATGCTGACGCCGAAAACGAGCGTCACATACATGTTGGTCGCGATGCTCATCCACAACAACCCGAAGCGATCGCGGTCTCCATACTCGTCCGCGGGGTAACCAAGCTGCTCGAAGTACTCGGGCGTAGGACTGTCAAGTGGCCCTGCTTCGGTGTCCGACGCCCAGATGGTGTTGTGGTCCCCAGACGAGACCATGTTCGGCTCCGCAAAGTGCGCCACCAATGTCCAGACCGCCATACAGGTTGACAACAGCAAGACCACCGCGAAAGCGCCTTTTACCATCCAGCGGTCCCCTTCGTCCATACGGAAACTGGGGTCATGGAACACGACGAGTGCGATGAACGCCCCGCCCAGTGTGCCGAGCGTTGACAGCAAATTGGTCCAAATTCCCGGGTTGCAGAACACCAATACGTTGGTGTAGAGGAAAGCCACCGGAAGCAGCGTCGACCAGACCGCGCGCATCAACGGACTAAGTGAATTTCCGCCGCTTTGCAACCGTTGCCGCAACACATTGAAGATGATCGTAGCCACTATCGCAAGAACGAGGTTGACCAGCATCGCCAACATGAACGGTACCGCGCTTCCGGTGTATGACGGCAACGTGTGGAAGCCGTAATGGTCCATCCGCGTGAACGCGCCTTGCAGCAACGGCGTGCTCAGCACGAAGAAGACCGAGATGAAGAACAAATCGCCGATGCGGTCCTGCGCGTGTGTGCGGAATCGGCGCGATACAATCGTCCCGGCGCCGATGCTGATGCCAATCACCAAATAGGCGAGTATCACCCAAGTCCGAACCAGGTCGAGCTGATCGATGATGAATGCCGCCGCCGCAACGAACAGCGCGGGCGGAGCAAACTTGATAAGGGCATCTTTCGCCCTATCGGCGACGACGACGGAACTGGACACCTTCTGCGACAGATCGAAAACTCGTGCGTCGAGCCTCGCCAGCCCGTCTCGCATCGCGTCCACGCTCGGGCGTAGATCGGAGACTTCCGGTTCAGAATCGCTCGCGTAGCCCGCGATTTTCAACAACAGATGGGCGTCTTGATCGTCAAGCATGGTGCCCTTTTCGGCGATCAGGGGCTCGACAACCGTAAGAAACGCGATCAAGAAATCCTTGTTCGGAAGGAAGCGCCCTCTCTCGTAGTTGCTGATCTGAGAGCGGTCTTGGGGACCCGAGTAGCCCGCGTCGGTTTTGAGCCGTTCGGCGAGGTTGTCCTGTGACAGTCCGGCGGCATCGCGGTAGCCCTTTAGGACCATGCCCAGCTGTCGCATCTTGGCTTGCGAGGGCTCCGAATTCAACGAACCTGCGCTCCTAAAGGCGGTGCATTCACAAGTCTAACTGAAATTGTGAGCGCGATTCACAGCGAAGCATCGTGCATTTCGGTATTGTTGATGTTCGGTATCGATCGAAGTAACCGCCCGATAGACCGATGGCACGATCAGGATGTGGTCGTCTCCGACGACAAGGAGAACATCGAAACGCGAAACGAACTCGCTTCACGGCAGACGAGACCGGCAACAATCGCACTTGCCCGATTTCCGCGCTGCTGGAAACGCGGAGGCATCGGGGGATGCAAATGCCGACAACCGAATTCGACGCTGACATTAATAAACCTAACGTGCTAATGCCTGCGCACCGAGTTAACTCAGTCCTTGTTGGCGTTTCGCGGTAGTCCGAGACCCTGCGTATGAAAGTTGGTGAAAAATAAAATGCAAGGCATTCTACTGAGCGCTGGAGGGTCCCAGGGAATCGTTCTTGGGGACGATGGTGTGCGTTACGCGTTCACGCCGTTAGGTTGGCGAGATGCATCAGTCCAGCCCGCGGTCGGTATGCGAGTCGACTTCGAGGTGCGCGGTCAACACGCGGTTGGCGTGTATCCAATTTCAGACCCATTGCCACCCGCACCTCCGCCGTCCGCGCCAACACCACCTGCAACGCAACCGGCCGCGCAGGCACCAAGTCCCGTAGCTACCTCGAGCCCGGACGTGCTCCCAACCCCGGTCGCGCCAGGAATGCGTCCGGCCCAACAACCGGGCGTTTCGGTTCCGACCATCGCAACAACGCCAGTCCAGATGCCGCCCGGTCCAATGACGGCGGAACCAAGCGCGCCGGTCGTGGCACAGACTGGGTTTTTGTCTGACCGCCGCCGGTTAGTGTTCGCGGGAATCGGGGCGGCCGCCATCATTGGCATCGCCATCGGCGCGTTTGTCCTCGCGCTCAACGTGTTCACTTCTGGTGATGGCGATGTTCGTCAATCGACCGGTTCGAGCGAAAGAGCCGCCGCCGATGTTGCGCGAATATCGGCGACTGAGGCGCCGGGCGGTCCTGTCTCGAGCGCGCCCGATACTGGAGCGGTGCCGTTCAATCTCAAATGGGTGGTCTCCGATGGTATCGTCAATCGCGGCGAGAGTTTCACTCTCTCGGTGCGGATGCATGGCTTGAGGCATGGCGGCGGACGCGGCGGGATTTCGGTGTCGTTTCCGTCACTGACAGTTGTCGGCGCATCGGGTGACGGGTATTCGTCCTCGATCGCGGATGTGACGGTTGCCGGCTACTCCACTGGTCTCGGCAATGTGGCATTCCACCAGCCAGGAGCGCAGATTTGGGACAGCAACGACGATAAGATTTCGGTGCGTTACCTCCTTGTGGAATCGGACGACCCGAGGTGGACGCGATCAGACGATCGCACGCTACTGTTGCGAATTACGCCCAGGCGCGCCGGCGACTTTCCGATTCAAATCCGTGGCTGGCTCTGTGATGACGAGTACGCCAACTGCCTCCGCAACCCCACAGATGACGGGGCGATAGACCAGCAGGACTATCTCAATAAACTCGCCAAGATTCAAGTCGCCGAGACCTTACTACCAGACCTCGGTACGTCCGCGAACGATGACCGCATCGCATCAACCTCAGAACTCGCCGGTGATAGCGAGATTTCCGTTCCGACTCCGGACAGCGATATCAGATCAGGCGATCGCTACGACCCCGACGCGGAATACTCCGTAACGTTCAGAACCAACAAAGGCGATATCGAGGCTGACCTCTACAACGACATCGCCGGGGTGTACGTCGAGAATTTTTTCAACCTCGCCGAGTCGGGCTTCTACACCAACTCGCCTTGGCACCGCGTCATCGAAGGATTCGTCATCCAAGGCGGCACCAACGCGGACGGCAAGCAAGTCGACGAACTCGACGACGTCTTCCATCCAGACATGAAGCACGACTCCGCCGGAATCTTGTCGATGGCGAACGCAGGAATAAACACCAACACATCGCAGTTCTTCATAACCCACGATGCCACCCCTCACTTAGACCCGTACGTAGATGGCAAACTGAAGCCCTGCGAAGTCCGCGGAACCTCCTGCCACGCCGTCTTTGGCAAAGTCACCAGCGGCATGGACGTCGTCTTGTCCATCAAACAAGGCGATTTGATCGAGTCGGTTGAGATTCGCACGTGGTAGGGTGCAGGCAGGTCATCTGAACTAGGTTAGGTGCGACGGGAGACCGACGTGATCAACGCGGAAGTCAGCGGCGGCGCTGGCGATCGAACCTACAGGCACCCCCTCCCCACTACCCCGCCATCAGCGCGTCGACCATCGATGACCGAGCGCGTTGCTGTCGCATCTTGGCTTGATCGGCGCCGAATCCGACGAAATTGCGCCGATTTAAGGGGAAAATTCACAAACCCAACTGGAATTGTGAATTGAATTCACAGCGAAATCGCATGGTTTTGCGTATTGTTGATGTTCGATGCGCATCGCCTTGACACAGATATCAGGCTCAGCGATCAGCGACTCTAATGAAAGGACGAAATCGAATCGCGGCACGGACACCGATCCCCATGCGCGACAGACTCGACTCAGGTAGCGCTCCGACTTTTCTATGCAGGAGAAGCGGCGGTGGCGCTGGACACGTGAACTGATGACAGCAATCAACCTCGAAATCGACGGAAATGGTTCCAAGACGTGCACGTCAGGCGCGCGCGGCTTGGTTGTACCATTCGCTTGGATACAAGGTGAGAGTGGTCGCCAACCGACAGTGTTGCGGCGATCCGAGTTCCTTCACTCGAAAGACAGTGGAAAATGCAAGGTCGCATACTGAGCGCCGGAAAAGCTCAAGGGATCGTTCTTGGCGATGACGGAGTCCGCTACACGTTCACGCCGTTAGTTTGGCAGGACAGCTCCGTTCAGCCGGCAACAGGTATGCGGGTTGAATTTGAACCCCGCGGCCAACACGCCGTTAGTGTCTCACCTTTGACGACTGCCGTAGCGACTCAGCCTACTTCACTTGCACCTACCGCAAGTGAAGGTGCCGGGCAGTCGAACTCTAGCTTGATGCCGTCGCCGACCCGGCTGTTGACCAGAATCACCGGAAACACGGGTTCGCCGGGACCGAGCAAATCCAAGCGACCTGCTTCTTCTGGTTCCGCCAACAGGCGATGGGATCCACGGAATATCGCGAGGGCGGTGGCCGCGGACCTTAATGGCTTGAGGACGGATCGGCGGCATTGGTTCTTGGCGGGGATCGGAACGGTTATCGTTTTGGTTGTCGTCGCATTGGCGGTTTTCTTGATCCCACTTCTCTCCGGCCCACCGGAAGGGAAGGAAGTCGCCCGGCACACTCATAACGGTCGTGAGTACGTGCTCGTGGATTACGGGGGCGACTTGGCGATTTTCTCGCGTTCCGGATCCCCGGTGAGCAATCGCGATGTGGCATCACAGGTTTTGCGTTCCTATGCTTGGCGCGGAGTCCTAAGCGAGTTCGATGTCTCGGGATTGGTCAGCTTGTCGCGTAGGGTCAATGTGGTGGACAACCGTCTTGACGGGATTAGGAGCGTTTCAAACGCCGTCGTCGGGGTTTTCGACACGTTGGACGGTCTGGCTGCGAACGTGCCGCTCTTGGGTCGAATATCGGCGATGGACTTGATCCGGGATTCGTTCGACGGTGTGGAGGAAGTGGAGCAGATGATCCGTTCGCTCAATACTGAGTTGAACAACATAAGCTCCAACGCCGCGGTACTAACCAACGCGTCGGGCCGATTAGACGATTTGAACCTCGCCTCGGTTTCGGGGTCCGAGATGAATTCGCTCTTCTCCAGAACCGAGGACGCAGCAGCGGACCTGGCGGAAACGGCGCGGTCGACCAAAAAGACGTTGTCGGACATCCGAAGGCCTGTCGCGGAATTCGAGCGCGCGCTACGGTCCGCTTCTGACACGCCGATAATTGGCGATGCGATCGCCTCCTCCGCTCGAGTAGTCGGTAATTTCGAATCCCAGCTATCCGGCCTCGAAGAAGCGATGGCAGATTTTGATTCGGACCTGACGGCGCTGAGCAAGGACATGGTGAATGCGATCGATTCGGCCGACAAGAACCACGAAAACGAGTTGAAAGACTGGCTTGTCGAGCCCTATGACAGCCAGTGGCCGCCCGCGGACGATTCTTCTGAGTCGATGCGGCACGTCACCGACAAAGACACCGGAGGCTATGAGTTGGTTGCTCCGGCAACGAGATCAATGCCCCTATACGCCGCTTAATCGACACGTAAAGGATGTTGCACCAAAGAGGAGAAACATGCAAGGCACGATCCAAGACACACCTTCACGAGGTAGCCAAGGCATCATTCAAGGCGACGATGGTAGCCAGTACTCGTTCACCTCTCTAGCATGGAGGGACGCCGCCACGGCGGCCGCTCCGGGCATGAGAGTCGATTTCGATGTCCGCGGCACCAACGCGGTGGGCATCTACCCGGTTCCAGGGACGGCTCCGCCGCCGACGCCGGTAGCGCCGCCACCAACAGTTTCGGCTCCAAACTTCCCAACTCAGCCGGTTCAACCGCAACCGACGCAACCTCCGCCGGGACCACCGCAGCCGGCACAGCCACAACCTGTTCAACAGCAGCCAGTGCCGCCGCAACCGCCGCCGATGCAACAGCAACCAGTACCGCCGCAACCGCCGCCGATGCAACAGCAACCGGTACAGCCACAACCGATGCAACAGCAGCCTATGCAACCGCCACCTGCACAGTATCAACCCGCCGGTCCGCCACCGATAGCTCCGCCACCGCCGGTCCAACAACCTCCAGCGGTCCCCGGGTACGGCGCGCCGCAACAAGCCGCGCCGCCACCTAACATGCCGGCTAATGTCAATCCCGGTGCACCAGGGCCCGGCGGGCTTATGGGGCGTTTTAGGGAGAACATGCCGGGTAATTTCAATGCTGGCGCACCGGGAAACGTTGGGCCACCAGGACCGAACTATGCTGGCGCACCCGCACAGGCGGCACCGAAGGCCGTTGACATGGCGAAGGTCGTCATAGGAATAGCCTGGATGTTCGGTCTCTCGTTTGTGATTACCCTGCTTATTGGTGGTGTTCCCGTAATACCACAGATGATCGCGGGGTGTGTCGGCGGGAGACAGTCGGGGAGTTTGGCCAACGCGGCTGTCGCGGGATTGATTGTTGCGGTCCTAGAAGTGATCTCCGCGCTGCTGATGGCTGAAGTCATACTTTGGATCATTGAGTCAATCCCGTTGATAGGGTCGATCCTCGGTGCATTAGTTGAGGATCTGATCAGAGGCGCATTCGTTGTGTACGCGCTGCTTAGAGTCGCACCGTTGGTGATCTTCGCCCTGATCGGAGGAGCGACGGCGCGTAAAGACTAGATTCAACCTATGCAACGGCTGATGGAGCATACCCCGAAAGGAATACGGACAATGCGCGGACAGATACTCAGCGCCTCAACTGATCGATCGGGGATCGTACTCGACGACAACGGAGCACGCTATACGTTTGTTTCGGACGAGTGGCGCAACGTATCTGTCCGCGCGGAGCCGGGGATGACCGTGGAGTTCATCCCCCAAGGCTCGATGGCAACGAACATTCAACCGGCAGCGATTCCGACTAACTCTGCTCCACCTGCGCCCGCTGCAACGAACTACCGACCCGCCGCACCTGCGCCCGCTGCAACGAACTACCAACCCGCCGCACCTGCACCCGCAGCAGCGAACTACCAAGCCGCACCACCTCCACCGCCTCCGCCGCCTGCGCCTAGACAGGCGTGGTCAGGCGGCTCGAACCCTTATCCACCTCCGGGCCAGACGGGATGGAACCCGACGGTGCAACAATCGGCGCCGAGCGCGAACTACGGGACTCCGTCAATGCGCGGGCCAATCCTCAGCACTTCAGACAGCCAAACCGGAATCGTGCTCGGCGACTCCGGGGTATGTTATTCGTTCCAACCACGCTCATGGCGCAGCGTACAGGTTATTGCTGAACCCGGGATGATCGTCGAGTTCATACCGCAAGGCGAAACAGCAACTAATGTCAGATACACTGGCGAGCCCTACGAACGACCAAGGTCTTGGCGAGACGTCCCTTCAATCCCCGAGCATTTGAAGACCAAGAAGGTCTTGGTAGGTTTGATATTGATCCTAGCGGGGCCATTTGCCTTGTTGGTTTTTCCACTGTATTTTGGATACCGCGGTGCTTGGGCCCATTCCTTGTTGGCACTGATTGCATTTCCGATCTTTTTTATTCTTTGGCCCATCAGCGTTATAGTCGGCATCTATGTGCTACTGATGCCCGAAGAAGGATACATAAATTACCTGCACCAACGGCGCGAACATGATTTATGTGGTTATGGAGATTCCAAAGATCCTGGGCATTGCAACACCGGTGAATGCCGAATGTTGTATTAACTGCCATTCAAGAATGGTGATTAAAGCAACCGACGACACAAGAGCCAAAATGCCGGATTTGGATTTTCGAGGAGGTACCGATGCGACACAGCGACATAGATGACAGCGCCAAATACTTCGTTCAGTCTTCGGAACCAAGGCGTCCGATAGTCGAGTTTATCTACGTCGCGCGACCGATGCTAGGCATGCCGATCCAGGCGGCCGACAGAACGCTGTCGGGTTTTTCATCCGAAGTGGTCCCGTTTAGTGGATCCGGAGCGAGGATCCGAGACAGGTAATCGTCACCTAAAGTCGGGCACAAGCCCTGGCAGGCACACAGAAAAATGCGTGGACAGATACTCAGCACCACGACTGGTCGATCGGGAATCGTGCTCGACGACGATGGATCGCGCTACACGTTCGTTTCAGACGAGTGGCGCAATCCATCGGTTCACGCGGGACCGGGGATGATCGTAGAGTTCACGCCACAGGGCTCAATGGCAACAAACGTGCAACCGATCGCGGTTCGACCCAACTACCCTCCCGCTCCCGCCCCAACGAGTTACCCACCCCCAGCGCCTGCGCCGCAGGGACAGACATGGGCAGGCAACCCGAGGCCAGATCCTACTCCCGCTCCCGCCGCACCCGCTTCGCAGAGACAGGCAAGCGCAGGCAGACCGAATCCTGCTCCTCCTCCCGCTTCCGCCGCAACGAGTTACCAACCCGCAGCACCTGCTTCGCAGAGGCAGGCAAGCGCAGGCAGCTCGAACCGGTATCCGCCTCCGGTCCCGCTGGGACAGGCGTTGACGGGACAATCTGCCCAAAGCGGATTCTACCGGCCACCGAAATCTTGGCAGGAGCTCTCCACTCTCCCCGCGGATTGGAGAACCAAGAAAATTTGCTCTGGTTGGATAATGATCCTGTTGAGTCCCATCGCCGTTATCGTCCTCGCGATCTATCTCGGTTTCCGTGACCTATGGTGCTGGCTAATATTGGGAGTGTTGGCTATTGTGCCAGGCGTGATCATTTGGCCAATCTCAGTGATAATCGGCATTTGCTTTTGGTTGAGATCCGACGAAAATTTCATAAAATATTTGCACTATAAACGCGACCATAAGCAATGGGTATGCTCATTGACCGTTACCGATCCGAAGTACTGCGACACCGGCGAGTGCCGGTACCTACCGAAATGAACATAAGTGATGTCAACTTGATCGTAAGATTAGAATCGTGCCACAGACAAGGAGAACCCGATGCTAAACAGCAGCCTAGATGACAGCGTCCAATTCGCTGAAAACCCCGAACCGAGATGCCCGGTCGCCGTGATCGTCGACGTCTCGGGATCGATGCAAGGGACGCCGATCCAAGCGGTCAACAACTCGCTGGTGCAGTTCCGCGAAGAGGTCAGCAGAGACATGCTGGCTATGCTTCGCGCCGAGATCGCGCTGGTGACGTTCAACCACGACGTCGAGTGGTACGACTTCACCTCGATCCGAGACTTCGCGCCGCCGATGCTCCGGGCCTATGGTGGTACCAAGATTTCGTTGGCGGTCAACACCGCGCTCGACCTTTTGGACACCCGCAAGCAGGTCTACCGCGAGAACGGCATCTCTTATTTCCGGCCGATCGCGCTGCTGCTGACCGATGGAAGGCCGGAACACGATACTCCAGAAGAGCTCGTGAACGTTCAGGAACGGCTGATGATCGAAGAGGAAAGCCGCCATGTCGCGTTCTTCGCATTTGGCGTCGAAGGCGCGGACATCCCGTCGCTGACCCGGATCATGCCGGCGAACCGGCCACCGCGCCACATCGGCGATTCGATGCAGATCGCGGGACTGTTCCAATGGCTCTCCAACTCCGTTGCGAAGATTTCAACCTCGAACCCGGGGGACCGCATCCGGCTGGATTCCGTCGATGATTTCCTGGATTACTAGGAATTCGTGGAAAGTGGTGTCCGCTTCTGAAGTGGGCATAACGCACGTGCAGAACAATGTGCCGTGCCAAGACGCATCGAAGCACGTTGTCGATTCGGAAACCTTGATCGCCTGCGTCGCCGACGGTGCCGGTTCTGCCGCCCGTAGCGACGAAGGCTCGCGTCTAGCTGTCGAAGTGTTCGTCGCGGTTTCCAATGAGCTGCTGAAGCGCAATAAATCGGGAAGCCTTGAAGACATAACGTCCGACGCGTTTGAGGAAGCAAGAAAAGCCGTCTTAACAATCGCCGGAAACGACCCGCAGGACTTCGCGACCACCCTGTCAGGTCTGATCGCGACACGCGATGACATCGCCGCCGTGCAAATCGGGGACGGCGCGATCGTGGTAGACGGTGAGGTGGTGCTCGATTCCTACACCGACATGTACGCCAACGCCGGAGACTACTCGAACGAGACCCGATTCTTGACCGAGACGGACGTCGCGCCAGTCAAATTCTCCGCGTCCGATAAGAAGGTGGAACGCGTCGCAATCCTCACCGACGGGTTGGATAACATTGCATTCGACAACAACGGCTATGAAAGAAAACCGCATGCCCCTTTCTTCGATCCGATGTTCGCATGGCTAGAGAGCTCCAGCGAACCTGAAAACCAGGCCGAACTCGCCGGTTTCCTCGCCTCAGACAGAGTGCGAGCCAAGACTGGCGATGACGTGACGCTGCTGTTGGCGATGCGCTGAAACGGATGATTACCACCTGATATGGATGTCTACAAGAGAAAAGACGGCACACAACTAGCCCTCGGCGAAATTATCAGCCGGGGAGGTGAAGGCTTTATCCACGACATCCCGACGATGGCGTACTCAGTCGCCAAAGTCTGGCGCAAGACCGAAGAGCGCCAAGCCCGGAAACTCGACGCGTTGCTGAGTCGTCCGCCGAATCTGCGGGTAGACTCCATGTCCCGCTTCGAGCTGGCGTGGCCCACAGATGCGCTGTACGACGATGCCGGCGCGATGCGCGGCTACGTCATGCCGAAGGTTCCGCTTAACGATTACGACGAATTAGTGTCGTACTGCATCCCCGCGGCGCGCAGAATTCTGGAGGAACGGCGCGGATCGCAGATCTCTAAACTCGAGCTGCTGACGATCGCAAGAAATCTGTGCGAAGCATTCGGCGCCGTGCATGATGCCGGCTACGTCATCGGTGATGTGAACCACACCAACATCCTTGTGCGCCCCGACGGCAAGCTCTTCATCATCGACATCGACTCGATCCAGGCGACGGACCCGGAAACCGGCGAGACGCACCGCTGCACAGTGGGCAAAGAGGACTTCACCCCGCCTCGCCTCATCGGGCAGCGATTCGAGGACGTCGACCGCACCGATCAAGACGATCTTTTCGGTCTCGCGGTGCTGCTGTTCCAGCTGTTCATGAACGGTAGCCATCCTTACGATCCCGTCGACCAGACTGGTGGTCAGGGATTGGTGCGCCGAGAGAACATGTCGAAGGCCCACTCGCCTTACGCCAGTCTCGATCCGAACCAGGCCCGGGCGATGCTCGGTCTGCAAGACATCCCAGATCCCGCCGTCCGCGAACAGCAGCGACAGAATCTTCTCGCCCTT
This sequence comes from Dehalococcoidia bacterium, assembly GCA_963662485.1. GTDB lineage: Bacteria > Chloroflexota > Dehalococcoidia > Lucifugimonadales > Lucifugimonadaceae > Bin127. Next base: position 2,478,243 of record OY759581.1, read on the forward strand.
ATCGGCATGAGTGCGACGGCCGATTTCGACACGGTGATCGGCCCGCGGATCACGTTGTGGCTACAACTCGAACCCGAGCTTCAAGAATTGTTCAAGCGCGCATTCGGGACTGCGGACAGCCCGCGGCCGACAACGGGCGATTGGTCCGAAGCGATCAACAACATCATTCGGAGCATCCCAGTCATCCCTGCTCCCGCTGCCCCGGCGGCGCCCGGACAACCGACGAGTGTCGGACGGCCTGGTTCTGCTCAACCCGCCACGCGCGGTGCCCCGTCAGGACCCCCTCCTGGCCCGCCAAGAAGAGGTCGACCGGCCCCGCCAACCCAGCCCGCGTCGCCACCTGGCGGAGCTAGCGTACCGCCGGGACGCCGTGTACCGCCCGGAAGCCCAGGGGCACCTCCGCCGCAACCTCCGCGACGCGGCAGAAGGTGGCTCAGAGTGTTGTTGGCACTCTTTGTGATCGGGATTATCGGCGGCGGAGCTTCGGCATACGTCATCAGTTCCGGTATTCTCGAACCCCGACCTACACCCACTCCGATTCCGCGGGTGGTAGTCCATCGCACCGCCACACCGCTGCCGACTGCCACGCCGACGCCCACACCTACCGCGACACCAACTTCGACTGCCACGCCGACACCGACACCAACCGCGACGCCCACACCAACCGCGACCCCGCATCCTACGATCACGCCGACCTTCACGCCTACGGCGACGCCTTTGCCAACCGCGACGCCCACACCGACGGTCACACCGACGCCGACGTCCACACCGACGCCGGTACCGACCCCTACACCCACACCGACACGGACAGCGACACCCACGCCCACACCTACGCCAACTCCAACTGAGACGCCAACACCGACACCGACGTTAACTCCAACATCGACGTCGACACCCACGCCGGTCCCAACTCCGACGCCGACGCCGACAATCACGCCAGTGCCGGCCGGTCTCGATTTCGTCGCCGTTAGCAGCGGTTCTTGGCACGTCTGCGCGCTCCGGTTGGACGCAAGCGTCAAATGTTGGGGTGCTGAAGGCGTCAATGTAAACGTCGATACCGGTCAATGGAACGCCCCTGAGGAAGGACGATTCACCGCTGTCACCAGCGGACGCGGGCACTCCTGCGCGTTGGGCGAGGACGGGATCCCGGTATGTTGGGGCGACAACACCTATGGTCAGTTGTCTCCCCCTAACGGAGTCTTCAAATCCATCAACGCCGGGTTGTCGGGTCTGCACACCTGTGGGTTGCTCGAAGACGGCACCGCAAAATGTTGGGGAGCCCGTCATTCCTTGCATGACTACGGACAAGCGTCACCGCCAAGTGACGTTAGATTCGAATCTTTGGGTTCCGGATGGTCACACTCCTGCGGGATCCGTCGTGACAACAAAACGCCGGTGTGCTGGGGGTCGATCGACACCGGTTGGGACTTTGGACAAGCGCATCCGCCGCCTGGCGAAACCGCGTTAGCGATCAGCAGCGGATGGTCACACACATGCGCGATTAATGGTAACCTCTCGCCAATCTGTTGGGGCGCCAATAGAGAACCCCACGATCACGGTCAGGCAACCCCTCCCGATGTGGTTTTGACCTCAATTAGCAGCGGCGTCACCCACACCTGCGGTATCGACCAAAACGGCGCGCCGGTTTGTTGGGGCGAACAGGTCAATGCACCTGCAGGACTGACGCTCACATCCATCAGCAGCGGGCGCGACCATACCTGCGGCATACGCGACGATGGAAGCCTGATCTGCTGGGGTGCTATCCAACGCGACACCCGCATCAGCGAGTGATGGTTAATTCTCGTTGCGGTTTGGCGCGTGTCAAGATTCGATGGAGATGTGATGTCGCCGCACGCGACGCGATGACATGGACGTCTACAGGAACAAGGACGGTGTGCAAGTAGCGCTGGGTGAGGTCCTGAGCCGCGGCGGTGAGGGGTTCATCCACGATGTGCCGGCGATGCCGTACTCGGTCGCGAAGGTGTGGCGGAAGCCGGGCGCGAGGCAGGCGCGGAAGCTTGATGTGCTGTTGAGCCGCCCGCCGAATCTGCGGGTGGACTCGATGGCGCGTTTCGAGCTGGCGTGGCCAACCGATGTGTTGTACGACGATGCCGGCGCGACTCGTGGCTATGTGATGCCGAAGGTGCCCCTTGACGACTACGACGAATTGGTGTCTTACTGCATCCCGGCGGCGCGCAGGATGCTGGAGGAGAAGCGCGGTTCGCTGATCTCGAAACTCGAACTGCTGACGATCGCGCGGAACCTCTGCGAAGCGTTCGGAGCGGTTCACGAAGCGGGATACGTCATCGGCGACGTGAACCACACCAACATCCTCGTACGCCAAGACGGCAAGCTCTTCATCATCGACATCGACTCGATCCAAGCGAAAGACCCGCAAACCGGCGAAACCCACCGCTGCACCGTCGGCAAAGAGGACTTCACGCCCCCGCGCCTCATCGGTCAGCGTTTCGAAGATGTAGACCGCACCGACCAAGACGACCTCTTCGGACTAGCAGTCTTGATTTTCCAACTGCTGATGAACGGAAGCCACCCCTACGACCCGGTAGACCAAGCCGGCGGTCAAGGCCTCGTGCGCCGCGAAAACGTATCAAAGAGCCACTCGCCTTATATCAACCTAGACTCGAACCAAGCGCGGGCAATACTCGGGCTGGAATACATTCCCGATCCCGCGCTCCGCGAACAGCAACGGAAGAACATTCTTTCCTTGATCGGCATGACCGCCACTGCCGATTTCGACACCGTCATCGGCCCCCGCATCTCCCTCTGGCTCGAACTAGAACCCCAACTCCAAGACCTGTTCAAACGCGCCTTTGGGAACGTTGTCGCATCGCGTCCGACCACCAGCGAATGGTCGCAAGCGATCAACAAAACCATCAGAACCTCGCTACCCGCGCCCGTTCCTGCGTCCGTGCTTCCGACCTTTGGTAATGCCGCGACGGCACGCGCCGCTGGCACCGGACGTTCTGCAGCTGCTCGCACAGAGGTTGCGGCACAGCGTCCTATGCCCGTCCCCACCGGCGGCACATCTACCTTGCCAACCCAACCCATCGTTACGCCACGCGGACCCCAAGCTGCCGGAGCCTCTCAGGCCACCGCTACGGTTCCCAGCTCTCCGCCCGTTTCACCAACCAGCCCTGCTGGGACCAGTACTTCGGTTGGGCAAACTCCGTCTCCGCAGAGCACTCTCCCTGTTTCGCGCATTTCTTTAGTGTTTTCGGCAGTCGCGGGCTCGATCGCACTCCTCGTGATTTTGGCCCTCGGCGCGTTAAACGAGACTCAATCTCGATTACTCATTGCTCTGATACTTGGAGCCGTAATCGTCGGGAGCGCGATTGTCTTGAGGCGAAACAGCGGCGGTTCGGGGCGCAGTTTCGCGTTGCGCGTTCTCACCGTTGTCGTTTCGATCGCACTACTCGTGATTTTGGCCCTCGAGGTGGAGTACCAGACTGAATCTCGAATTCTCAGTGTTCTGATAGAGGGCGCCGTAATCGTCGGGAGCGCGATTGTCTTGAGCCGAAACAGCGGCGGTTCGGGGCGCAGTTTAGCGTTGCGCGTTCTCGCGGCTATCGTATTGAGCGCGGTCAGCGTATTCTTAGTTGATTATTTGGCGCGATGGTTTTGGTTATGCTGCTAAGCGTCATCGCCGTAGTTGACGCCTTCGTGTTTTTCTCTAACCGGGCAAGTCAGCCTTAGATGATGCACTGAATAAACCATCCCAAGCTGATATGGACATCTACATAAACAAAGACGGCGTGCAGGTAGCACTGGGTGAGGTCCTGAGCCGGGGCGGCGAGGGGTTCATCCATGATGTGCCGGCGATGCCGTATTCGGTCGCGAAGGTGTGGCGGAAGCCGGACGCGCGGCAGGCGCGGAAGCTCGATGTGTTGCTGAGCCTTCCGCCGAACTTGCGTGTCGACGCGATGGCGCGGTTCGAGCTGGCTTGGCCGACCGATGTGTTGTACGATGATGCCGGCGTGACGCGCGGCTATGTGATGCCCAAGGTGCCGCTCGACGACTACGACGAGCTGGTGTCGTACTGCGTCCCGGCGGCTAGGCGGATGCTTGAAGAGAAGCGCGGTTCGCAGATCTGCCACTGATAGTTGAGGATAGAACAAATGCAAGGTACACTAATCAAAGTTGGGCATGAACAGCACCTGATTCTTGGTGATGACGGCGCGCGATACACGTTCGCCCACCACGAATGGCGTGGCGGAGACAATCCACCGGTCGTCGGTGCCAGAGTCGAGTTCCAAGTTAACGGTAATGTGGCGATGGGTGTTTATCCCGTAAGCGCACCGAGCCCCACTTACGCGCCTCCTCCTCCTGCTCCTGCTCCGAGGCGCCCTGTCGCACCGACACGTCCAGTTGCGCCGCGACCGCCCGGTACGCCGACGCCCGGTCAACCATCTGCCCCGTCGCCGCCGTGGCACGCCCGTCTTCAGAGGCGCAATGTGTTGGCGGCTTTGTTGGCGATCGTGCTCATCGGTGCCGCGGCGGCTGCCACCGTAGTTTTCTCTGGTCTGCTTGGATCGGACACCATGCAGTTGACGAACAATTCCGCAACCGACAGGTACCCGAGCTGGTCTCCGGACGGCCGACGCATCGCGTTCTCTTCCAACCGCGACGGCGATTCCGGGATCTACGTTATGAACGAAGACGGCACCGGCGTCGTGCAGCTGACGGACAACGGTGATGATCCGAGCTGGTCGCCGGACGGTCAACGCATCGCATTCGAATCCTACCGCAGCGGCGTTTGGCACATCTACGTTATGAACGCGGACGGCAGCGGCGTCGTGCAGCTTACGCACAACTCAACGCCGGACTTGCATCCGAGCTGGTCTCCAGACGGACGACGCATCGCATTCGCATCCGCCCGCTACGGCGGTTATGACATCTACGTTATGAACGTGGACGGCAGCGGTGTCGTGCGGCTGACGTACGGCTCCAAAAGAGGCAGACGCGAGCATCCGAGCTGGTCTCCGGACGGCCGACGCATCGCGTTCCAATCCGACCACCACGACGGCGATTTTGACATCTACAAGAAGAACGCGGCGAACGGCGTTGGCGTCAACAGGTTGACGAATAGCTTTGCATCCGACGTGGCTCCGAGCTGGTCTCCGGACGGCCGACGCATCGCGTTCCAATCCGACCGCGACGACGGTACGCAAATCTACGTGATGAACGCGGACGGCAGTGGCGTCAACAGGTTATCGGTGCATGGTAGAGACCCCGATTGGTCGCCAGACGGCCGTCGCATTGCGTACGAACACGCGGGCGAGATATACGTGATTAGCGTTGAATGAAAAGACGCCATGGAGCAAACCTTACGGATCAGCGGATGACTGGTGCCGGTTACCAATTCGGAAGCCGCGTCAATCAATTCGAGTCGGAACCAATACGATCTCCAACATCCGTCACGCCGCTCACTCCACGGGGAACCGGCTCCGATCGTCCGGCTGGCGCGGTTCGAAGCTATCAAACAGCACCACGACCGCGCGCTTCTAGACGCGCCCAAGGATCTGCTAGCACCGGTAACCCGCGCGTACGAGTTTCGCATTCACAGAGCGATCCTTGGATGCGGTGGATTTTGATAATTGCGGTGGTTCTGGCGCCGATAATGATCGTCTTGGAGTTGGCGTTCGGTCCGATTTTGGGTATGGGACCGCTTATTCTGTTATTGATTGGCACCGGGATCGTCGGGATCGTGTATGTCATCAAACGCAGAAACCAACCTTAGCTGTTAGCGCGGTATGCGTTACCTTCGCCGCAATGGCTGACCTCGCCGGTATGTTGCGACGCGCCAGAGCCATTCGGCGGGGCCGAAGAGGAATCTGCTTAGCCAGGCTTGGGACCACCAGAGTTGGAGGGCCCAGACGGCGAGGATGAAGAGGATGACCGCGGCACGGTTGACGAAATCGACGTCGGCGAGGAGGGTGCCAAGGACGATCAAGCCGAGCGCGGTTTGGGTGAGGTAATTGGTAAGTGCCATGCGGCCGACGGCGCGGAGACGCTCTTTGAGCCAGTTGTCCGCTCGATTGTTCCACAGGATGATGAGGCTCATGTATGCGAGCGATGCCGGTATAGTGCCGAGCGTGTTGGGGATCTGACCGATGAAGGCAACGTCGCGGGAGTAGTCGTTGGCGATGGTTAAGGCGACTCCAAACGTCGCGAGTGGCAATCCAACCACAAGACCGATGATTGCCGTGCGTCGGTAGGTACTCGACGGCATCGTGCCGTTCATAAAGCCAGTGCGGTACAGTCCCGCGCCGACGAGTATCAAACCGAGCGCGCGCATGAAGAAGCCGAGCAGAAAGATAGATTCGATTGCCTCGCCCGTCCGCCCTTCGCCTGACTCCCAAATGCCGACGATCGACGCATCGGTGTTGCTGGCGATATTCTGGGCGAGCAGGGTGGTGCCGACGGAAGTCAGGAACAGCACGACGCCGACGGCGATAAGGGTCCGATTCGGCATCTTCCGCATCGCCAACAGGAACAGCGACGACACGGCGTAGACCATCAGAATGTCGCCTTCCCAGAACATGAAATGGACGACCCCAATCAGGAAGAGCAGCGCGTTTCGCCACAGGTTCAGCACGACGGCGCGCCGTCCTCGGCTGCTGGCGCGGTCGATGAACAGGATCATGCCGGCGCCGAACAGAAGCGAGAACACGCCCATAAACTTCTGATCGACGAAAATCTCGCCCAAAACGCCTACGGTCCAATCTAGCCATGTCTCGGAGCCGCCAGCGCTCAAATTGAAGTAAGGCGCGCTGCCGAACTTGAAGTAAACGGCGTTCATCATCAGAATGCCGAGCACCGCGACGCCGCGGATCAAGTCCAAGCTAGTGATCCGCGAAGACTCGCGAACCGGACCTGCCGCGGCGGTTTGGGACGAAGTATCTGTGGAATCCGCGGTCATGCTCGGTTGCCCTCATCGAGGTAGGTTGTCGTTCCTACGGTGGTAACTGTAACCACTTGCCGGTAGTCGTCCAGCTCCGCGACACGCGTGGTTGAGCTGGTTTCGAGGTCGGCCGCATCGTCGCCGTCAGCTAGTGCCTCATGCAAAACTCGCCCGTCCATTTCCTCTCCGCCGGGCAATCCCATGAGGTGAAGGATCGTGGGTGCAATGTCGATGTTGCCAGTTGGGGTGTCAACGACCGTTGAACGCCGAAACGCGGGGCCGCGTGCGATCAAAGTATTTCGCAACTCGTGTCGGCTCATCCCGCCGTGAGTGCCAACGTCGACTTCCCCACCAGCCGATGCTGTCATGCCCGGATATCCGGCATCGTTCGACGCGGAACTCCACGCGAAAGACACCGTGAGATCTGGGCTCCGAGAACCTTCGATGTTGCCGATGCGCGCAGGGATCGTTCCGGGCACTGGTCCGACGCGATCTGCCGCCAACATCGCTCCGCACCATGACTGTTGGGCGAGCCAACTCGCGAGCCGCTCGACAGTATTGGGATCGGATTCGTGTGCGTAGAAGAGTGCCGCGCCGCCGTTCGTTGCTACCAACACGCCTCCGGGTTCTGCACCGACGGTAAAGCCGGCGCTCCGCAACTCGGCTTCCATATCGACAACGTGATCGATGGTCGCGTAACCGTGATCTGAAACGACGATCACATCGGTCTCTTCTAACATTCCTTCGCGCTGCAACCACTCGATGATGCGCCCGAACTGCTCATCGGCAGCTGCGAGGGCACGGTTGGAGTGTTCAGACCCAACGCCGGCGGCGTGGTTAGAGCTGTCAGGTTCGGAGAACCAGACCAATGCCACCGCTGGATCTCGTTCCGCGAGAACGTATTCGGTCAGCACCTGTACTCCATGCTCCATCTGCCAAACGTTCGGCGACGCTTTCGCCGGCCAGGGTCCGAACTTCGCGATCATCTCTTCGTTAAGTCGTCGAGGCAGGCAAAACTCCGGGTGGATTGTCGCCCCACCAATGGTCTCCGCGCGCGGGTTTTGAATGTAGGCGTTTCCAGACGTGCCAACGCCGACCGCGACGAATTCTTGCCTGTAATCGTTCAGAATGTCCGCGAGAGTGGGCACCAAGAGCACCTCGCCGGTCTTTGCGGCGACTTTGGTGAGCTGCGACTCCATCGCCTCTATGACTTGATTCGGGTCATAATCGCGCATCACGACGGTATTGCCCGCCAACCCATGCGAGCCCGGATGCCGCCCCGTAACGATGCTTGCTACGTTTATGCGGGTTACCGTCGGAAAAACGGGATGGTTGCGGGCAAAAGTGACACCGCCGTTGGCGAATGCGGACAGGTTGGGCATCAGGTCGGCCCGCACCTGCGAAGGCAGGAGTCCATCGAAAGCAACTATGAGAACGCGGGTCATGGCAAACGTGTCGTCTAATCGACTCTGCCGACTAACCTTATCTGACGCCGACGATACCCGCACGGATCATTTCCATTCCGCTCGGTTATAGTTCAGTCAGTTGCGAAACGCGATGTAATCAAAGGCAAATGTAATGACAGACCTATCAGGCAAAGTGGCGCTTGTGACTGGTGCGGGGCGCTATCGAGGCATCGGTCGCGACACTGCGCTCGCGTTGGCGCGTGCCGGCGCGGACGTCGCCGTGACAGGCACTGGCCGCTCACCCGACACCTTTCCTGACGACGAAAAGGCGATAGGTTGGCGAGACATCGAGAGCGTTGCCGACGAGGTGCGCGCCATGGGACGCCGCGCCGCAACTATCGTCGCCGACTTAGGAAACCCGGCGCAGGCTACGGGGATCGTCGAGCAGACGATACGCGAATTAGGTTCGGTGGATATCCTCGTCAACAACGCTGCATTCGCCATGGCCGGAGACCGGGTGCCGGTCGTCGAACTTGAAGACGCCATTTGGCATCGCGTTCTAGACATCAAGGTTCACGGTTCGTACTACGCGTCAAAAGCGGCGGCAAAGGCGATGATCCGTCAAGGGAACGGCGGGAGCATCGTCATGGTCTCGTCGATCGCCGGCAAGATCCAGCCGCGCAACTTCGCCGCATACGTCGTCTCCAACATGAGCCTTCAAGGTCTCGCCGGTAGCCTTTCCAAAGAACTCGGCGAGTACCAAATTAACGTCAACGCTGTTTGCCCTGGCGTCATCGACACGTCGCGCTGGGACAACAAGCGCGAAAACACTCCCGGCGGACGCGACGAGTGGGAACGGCTAGAGACGAACATCCCCATGGGCCGCGCGGGCACCGGCGTCGATGTCGCGAACATGATCGTGTACCTCTGCTCTGCAGAAGGCAAGTGGGTCAGCGGACAGAGCATAAACATCGACGGCGGGCAAGTCTCGTCGCATTGAGTCGGATGATTGTAACCATTGCTAGATATGCGCCAATCTAGTATTGCGACCCGAACTGAAACCGTGCTATAGTGAGGGTAGCGTCTGGGATGAGTCGCCAAGCGTCTCTTATCGGGGCCTTCGGGCCCCGACCCTAGTCGCAACTTCCCCCTAATCAATGTATATCATGCATTTGTGCTATATAGACGAATCTGGAACTCCTGAATTTCAGGACAACACTTCCCATTACGTCTTGGCTGGGTTATCTGTGCCTGATGAATATTGGAGGCAACACCACAATCAACTCGAGTCTATCAAGCGCCGATACGGTCTGGAAAATGAAGAAATCCACGTCGCATGGATGATGCGTTCGTATCCAGAACAAAATCATATCGATGGCTTTGAGTTCATGGATTTCGCGAGAAGGCGATTGGAAGTCTCCAAAAAAAGGAAGGCCGAGTTATTAAGATTACAAAAATCAAACAATAGTAAGAGATATCGACAGACGCGCAAGAATTATGCTAAGACTGACGCCTACAAACATCTGACTAGCGAAGAACGTCGACAGGTCGTGACGGACATTGCGACGCTAATTTCCGATTGGGGAGTGACCCGACTTTTCGCCGAATGCATCGACAAAGTCCACTTTGATCCGACGATCACAAACATGCCCATTCACGAACAGGCATTCGAGCAAGTAGTTTCCAGGTTCGAATATTTTTTGAAGAATACTCAATCAAGCTACGGGTTACTCATCCACGACAATAACCAGACGGTTGCCGAAAGACATACCGAATTGATGAAGACCTTCCTTCGGAAGGGTACGCTGTGGACGCAGATTGAGCATGTGATCGAAACTCCGATGTTCGTCGACAGTCAACTGACTAGCATGGTCCAACTCGCTGATCTATGCGCTTACGCAATTCGTCGTTACCTCGAAAATTCGGAAGAACATCTCTTCGATCTGGTTTTCAAGCGTGCTGACCGTATTGGTGATACATCGGTGGGAGTAAGACACTTCACGAGTCCCGGGTGTTCGTGCAAAATCTGCACGTCGCATCGCTCCCCATATTGACCTTCCGATACCTCTCAGGCGAATTTCTTTCTTTCGATTTTCGGCCTCTGGACTGAACTGGTCTCATCCGATCGAACTAGTGCCAACTCTCATGGAATACGTTCACCTAGTCGACAACCAGTCCTACGCCACGCCCTTGCAACGTAAACCCTTCTGCTAACATTGCCGCCTAGCATCGCCGCAACGTAAACGGAGGGAGTTTGGCATGTCCGACAGCAAAAAGGTCGTCATCGTTGGTGGCGGACATAACGGATTGGTCGCGGCGGGATACCTTGCACGCGCTGGTCTAGACGTGCAAGTGCTGGAGCGAAGGCACGTCGTCGGTGGTGCTGTCGTCACCGAGGAGTGGTTCCCCGGATTCAACATCTCAACCTGCTCATATGTCTGCCACATTCTCCAGAAGAAGGTGATCGACGAACTTGAGCTGCGGAACTACGGCTTTCACGTCTACCCGCTAGACCCGTCGCGGGTTCACCCGTATCCGAACGGTGAGGCGGTGACCCTTTGGCACGACGACGCGCAGACGGCGGAGGAACTGCGAGACCATTCGCCGCACGACGCCGTCGCATGGTTCGAGTGGGCAGACTTCTGGCATCGCTCAGTCCGCATTTTGAGCGAATACTACCTCGGACCGCCGCCATCAATGTCGGAGCTATTCGAGCGGTTTCGACAGGAGGGCGAGGAGGAACTGCTCGAGACGCTGTTGACGGTACCGTTCAAAGACTTGATCAACCGCTACTTCGAGTCGGATGTAGTCAAGGCGGCGGTGAGCACCGGTGCCTTGGACATGGGTGACATCAGCGCGCCGGGCAGTGCCTACATGACAGCGCTCTATCGCTACAGTGCCTATCGCGAAGACACTGAGAACTACGGCATCGTGCGTGGTGGTATGGGCGGGATCACTCAATCGTTGGCGCGGTCCGCCGAGGCCGCGGGCGTGTCGATCAGGACCGGCGCGGAGGTGAAACGTATCATCACCACCGACGGCAAAGCACACGCCGTAGAACTCGTAGATGGTGAGGTCATCGAAGCGGACGTCGTGATTTCAAATGCCGATCCGAAGCGCACCTACCTCAAACTCTTGGATGAATCGGACTTAAACGCCGATTTCGTCAACGAGGTAAGGAATCTCAAGACGCAGGCGGCATCCGCCAAGTTCCTCTGCGCGATCAAAGAACTGCCCGATTTCTCGCGACACCTCGGCTCTAACTACAATCCTGAACACCTCGCGATGATCACGATCTGCCCAACGATCGACCAGTGCGAGAGTTCGTGGAACGACGCCAAGAATGGACGGATTACGGAGACGCCGATCATGCAGCTCCAAATCCCTTCGGTCTACGACAACACCGTCTCACCCGAGGGTCAACACGTACTGTCGCTGTGGGTCTACTTCTTGCCGCCGCGCGTCAAAGATGGTTCATGGTCCGAGAAGCGGCAGGAATACGGGGAGTGGCTCATCGACTACGTGTCGCAGTACGCCCCGAACTTCCGAGACATAATCATCGACTGGACTTTGCTGACGCCAGAGGACATCGAAGATCGCATCGGCTTGACCGACGGTAACATCCGCCATCTGGACATGATCCCTCAGCAGATGATGTCACGTCGTCCGCTGCCCGGTTGGTCCGATTACCGCTCGCCGATCGATGGTCTCTACCTGTGCGGCGCAGGAACTCACCCCGGCGGCGAGGTTACCGGCGCGCCCGGCCACAACGCTGCTCACGTCGTGCTAGAAGACCTAGCGCGTTAACGAATAGCAACGAAAACCTAAGGATAGATCGCGAGGGTCTCCAAGCCAGTCGACTCGGGGATCCCAAGCATCAGGTTCATGTTCTGGACGCCCGCGCCAGCGGCACCTTTGACTAGGTTGTCAAGCGCGGTCACGACGATCAGTCGTTGACTAACCGGGTCGATGTTGACGTTGATTAGGACGTGGTTACTGCCCCAAGTCTCTTTCGTAGATGGTGCTGACGATACGACGCGCGCAAACGGCTCATCGGCGTAGAAGGCGCGGTAGATTTCCGTCGCTTCTTCTTGGGTGATGTCTCGTTTCAAGGTCGCATAGTGGGTGCCTAGAATGCCACGAGTCATCGGGGCGAGGTGCGGGACGAATGTCACGTTGACCTCGCCGTGTTTAGATAACAGGCTCAACTCTTGCGACATTTCGGGCATATGGCGATGTCCGCTCAAGCCGTACGCCGACATGTTGTCGTTGATCTCGTTGAAGTTGTAGATGACGTCGCCCTTGCGCCCTGCACCGGATACGCCGGACTTGGAGTCGCTGATAATGTCGGGCTCGACGATGTCGGCGTCGAAAGCGGGAGCCATACCCAAGATCGTGCCCGTCGGATAGCATCCCGGATTGGCAATTAAGCGGCTCCGCTTGACATCTTCGCGATGCAGTTCAGGCAAACCGTAGACCGCGTCTTCGATATGCTGCGGGCATGGGTGCTCGGTCTTGTACCAGGTTTCAAAGACGTTGACATCCTTGAGCCGGAAGTCGGCACTGATATCGACGCACCGAACATCGTCCTCGATGAACGGGTCAAGAGCCTCTGCGCTCGCCGCGTGTGGCAACGCCGAGAAGACGAAATCGACCGATGAATCGAGCGACGGCGAGATCATCATATCGGCGTCAAGCAGATGCGGAAACACCTCGCTCAACTGCCTTCCCGCCGCGCTGCGCCCCGTGACCTGCGCGATCTCCACATCGGGGTGTCGGTGCAAGATGCGCGCCAATTCAGAACCGGCATACCCGGTCACGTTGATGATGCCGACACGCGTCTTGGACATCGCAGAGCCTCTCTATCGGTTGGAGTTTGGGGGTAGTAAACGTTAACCCTTGATTCGATTCTATTCCGACGGTTGGCGCCGCTGCTTCACGTACTCGATGACGGCTTGAATGCCATCCGGCGGCGCGCCCAACTCGATCGCTCGTTGGATGTCATGCTCCGCGAGGTCGTCCTGCCCGAGCGCAGTGCGTGCGACGGCACGGTTGCCGAACGCGTCGGAACTGTCAGGGTTCAGGTCTAATGACCGGTCTAGATTCACAACTGCCTGCTCAAACAGCCCCATGCTGAGATACGCGGTGCCGAGATTGAACTGAATCGTCGCGTTCTCCGGGTCCAACCATGCCGCTTCCTCGAAATCCCGCGCCGCCGCGTCCGGCTGCCCCAACTGCGCGGACTTCAATCCGCGTTGGAAGTACTCGTCAGACGTTTCGGGTTCAGACAATGGGAGTTCGCGATTCGGTGTGATTGATTAAACTGTCCACTCAAAAGCAATCAAAGTTTAGTGAGCGAGCATGAAGGTAAGCATAATCGGTCAATCGGCATTTGGTAAGTCGGTGCTCGAGGCGCTGAACGAACGGGCAGAACACGAGATTGTCGGCGTGTTCGCGGCGCCTGATGGGCGTAGACGGCGCGAGCCACTGGCAAAGGCAGCTGACGATTTGGGCATCCCGGTGTGGCAGTTCAAGCGGATGCGGGACCAAGAGTGTATCGATGTTTTTCGATCGTTGGGGAGCGATCTCTGCGTCATGGCGTACGTCACCGACATCGTGCCGACAGAGATTATCGAAGCACCGAAACGCGGCACGATCCAGTACCACCCTTCACTGTTGCCGCTGCACCGAGGCCCCAGCTCGATCAACTGGGCGGTGATCAACGGTGATACGGAAACTGGCTTATCGATTTTCTGGCCCGACGCGGGTCTGGACACCGGCCCAATCGTGATGCAGAAGCGGGTTGCGATTGGTCCCGACGACACTGTCGGATCGCTCTATTTCAATCACCTTTATCCGATGGGAGTTGATGCGATTTTGGAATCCGTCGGTCTCGTCGATGCCGGTACCGCGCCGCGCATCGTCCAAGACGAATCTCATGCGACGTATGAGGGATGGTGCGGTGCAGAGGATTCGCGTATCGACTGGTCGCGCGACGTCGATACGGTACATAACCTGATTCGCGGCTGCGATCCGCAACCGGGCGCTTGGTCGAATCGCGACGGCGAAAAAGTGTCGTTTTTCGGCAGCACCGTCGCACTTCGTGATCGCGGTTCTGATGCGGCAGGCACTGTTATTGCAATCGACGAAACTGGCATGACGATCGGTGTTGGCAACGGGGCAGTGAAGGTCAAACGCGCGCGCGTCGGCAGAGGCGCGAAATCGTCGGCTGGCGAGATCGGCGCACAAGTCGGAGATCGATTCAACTGACTTCGAGCCAATCCGCAATCAGCTTCGTCAAGCGATCTGGTGCTTCGAGTTGAACGATGTGTCCGCAGTTCTCGATCATCTCTAGCCGAGCGTCGGGAATCGATTCGAAAGCGCGTTTGCTGTGGCGCGTCGGTATGATCCGATCCGAATCGCCCCAAATCAGCAGTGTTGGCGATTTGATCTTGCCCGCCGTTGCACAGTCCAAGACGTCTCGCTGTCCGAATATGTTGGCGAAACGTCGGATGCCCTCGAAAAACGTATCGACTCCGCGATCTCGGTTGCCGACTTCAAAGTGAAGTGCCTTCAAAATCTCGCGTTCTTCGGAAGGTCCCGATTTCTGCGCTTCGAACGTGTCGAAGAAGAAATAGCGTGATTTCCTGTTCCCAAAGTCGATGAAGCGGCGCATTCCCGGCATCGTGGCGAGTCGGAGAACGAAGTTCAGTCCGCGTCCGAAACCGGGAGATGAGACTAGCACTGCGCGGTTAAACCTCTCTGGAGCGCGAGCGAGTGCGCCGGCGGAACCGATCGCACCCATCGAATGACCCACGATGTCCGTCTTGTCGATATCCAGCGCGTCCATCAATCCCAGAATCACGTCCGAGATCTGTTCTCGTGGCGCGTATATCCTGCTCGGCATTCCCGACATTCCGAACATCGGCACGTCAGGAACGATCACGCGTCGGCTTTTTGCCAACGTCGCAATCTGCCGATGCCAAACTGGTCCGCCGCTCCCTGCGCCATGCACCAGTATCACTGGCGGACCGTCCCCGAACTCCATCACATGCACGTTTTCGTACTCGCCGACGGAAAGGAATCTACCTTCGTAGCGGAGCCCGGAAAGTGCCATCAATCGATCGCCGGCAGTATGAACGCGGGCAAGGCGGTCATCCACGATAGACGGACTATGCGTTACGGCTTGCTCCATTTGGGCGCCAACGATTCGGCGAAACAGGAATAAATCGAGACGGGTCTAAAATTGTAAGTTCGATGGAATCTTCAGTGCCAAAACCCGAAACTGAGCGCGCTCCGACTGAGACGATGCCCGCACCCGATCCTTTACTCGTCGAAGCCGAGGAGCTTTTGGAGTTTGATCGGGTGCGCGAAATGTTGGCGTCGGAGGCGCGGTTCTACATGTCGCGCGAAATCGTGCGCGATTCGCGTCCCTCCAGACATCCAGACGATGTAGCACGTCTGCAAGCCGAGACTGCGGAAGCCGTGAAGCTCCTGGACGTCAAGGGCGATATTGGTCTGGCGGGGATGCGCGACCCGCGCGATCCGCTGCGGCGCGCGATGCTAGGCGGAGTCTTGAAGGGTTCGGAGCTGCTTCTGCTCTGCTCGATCTTTCAGTCGATGTGGGTGGCGCGATCGACCGTGATCGCGATCGAAGATGAAGTGCCGCGATTGTCAGCGATGGCATCGCAGATCCGAGACCTGCGAGATGTGCGAGCCGGGATCGTCGAGGCGTTATCAGATGCCGGCAATGTCTTGGATTCTGCGACGCCGCGGCTTGCTCAACTGCGAGAGAGCGCGCGCATTTCTTACCAGCGAGCGATGCGGATCATGGAGCGTATCGCGGCGCGCGATGATCTCAAACCGATCTTGCAGTCTGACGCCATCGCATCGCGCGGCGACCGCCTCGTTCTAGAGGTCAAGTCTTCGCATCGCGGTTCGGTGCCGGGTATCGTTCACGATGTATCGGCGAGCGGACAGACTGCGTTTGTCGAACCTTTCACCGTCGTAAACGCGGCGAACGAGTGGCGAGAATCCGCGTACGAGGCGGAGAAAGAAGAAGAGCGAATCCTTCGCAAACTGTCGCGATCCATCGCGGATCACGGCGAAGACGCGTTGGCTTCGATGCAGGCAGCAGCGACGCTAGACGCTACCGTCGCACGGGCTCGTTTGTCGTTAAAGATAGGTGGTGTGCAAACGCAAACTGCAATTGAACCAGACTCGGATCAGCCACCGCGATTGGTGCTGATAGAGGCGCGCCATCCGCTGTTAGGTGATGACGTTGTACCGATATCGCTCAATCTAGATGAACGCAGGCGCGGTCTGGTGATTACCGGACCCAACACCGGCGGCAAGACGATCGCGCTCAAGACACTCGGACTGATGGTTTTGATGCATCAATCGGGATTGCAAGTCCCGGCGCGCGAAGCCTCGGAGCTGCCCATCTTCGACGGCGTATATGCCGACATCGGCGACGCGCAGAGCATCGACCGCTCGGTTTCAACCTTCTCTTCGCACATGGAGCGGGTCATCAGAATCATGGAACGCGCGACGAATCGTTCGCTGGTTCTGCTTGATGAACTCGGCACGGGTACCGATCCCGAAGAGGGGTCCGCGCTGGCGCGTGCCATTTTAGACCGATTGGTCGCGAACGGTGTCTGGACCTGCGCGACTACGCATCACAGACAGGTGTCAGAGTACGCCGCGAATCACGATAATCTCGCCAACGCGTCGGTTGAACTCGATCCTGAAACGATGCTGCCGAATTACCGATTAATCATGGGTTTGCCGGGGCAAAGCTACGCGATGCAGGTCGCGAGACGGCTCGGATTGGAGGCGTCGATAGTCGAAAACGCGACGACGATGCTTGACCCGCTACGTTCGCAGACCGAGGACTTGCTCAAGACGCTTCAACGCGAAAGAGACCAGGTGCGCGAAATGCAGGAAGCTATGACGATCCAACTGAGCGACGCGCAACGGCTTCGATCGGAAGCCGAAATGCGATTGGCAGACGCGGAACAAGAGAGCGAAAAAGCGATTGCTGAGGCCCGCGACCAGCTCAAGGCGGAGGCGCAGCGGATACGTCGGCAGCTGCGTCGCATCATGCGAGAAGCGGACCGGTCGCAGTCTTGGCAGGAGGCCCGGGATTCGGCCGCCGATGTCGTCAGAGCCGTTAACCGCGACGATTGGATGTCGGGCGGATCACGCACGGGCAGCAGAGACGGGAACGGTCTGGCAGACGAGACTCCACGCTTCGCGCTCGGCGACATGGTGCGCGTCGAGAGTCTAGGATTGACCGGTGAGATCGTGGAATTGGATCGTCAGCAACGCGCAGTCGTCCGGGCCGGTTCGATGCGCTTCCAGGCGCGCCCACACATGATGTCTCTCGTCAAACCGGCCGCCTCCGATTCTGGTGACGAGACACGCTCGAACCTTAATGAACCGCAGCGTATGGCACGCGTTTCAAGCGACGCTGGCGACCTCGATGTCCGCGGCTCGCGTGTCCACATGGTCGAATCGATGATCCCTCAATTCATCGACCGCGCCTTTATGCAGGGGCTGACCAGCGTGCGGATCATCCACGGCGAAGGCACCGGCGCATTGCGTCAAGCCGTCCGAGACATCCTGCGCCGCGAACCGCATGTAGAGACGTTCCAACCCGCCCCGCGCAACGCCGGCGGCAACGGGGTAACCATCGCGATGCTGGAGTGATCGAGCGTCGTCGCCTGCCACGAATTGAAGCGTGGGCGTGTAGCGTCGGCGTATAATCATAGGTAGCGTCGGGGAGTGGCGCAGCTTGGTAGCGCGCTTCGTTCGGGACGAAGAGGTCCCGGGTTCAAATCCCGGCTCCCCGACCATCCCTACGGAACCTGCGCGGCAATCGACGCGTCGATCATGTCCAGCGCGACGAGCGCGGCCCCGTCATTCCAAACGCCGTACCCTGTCATTCCGAGCAAAGCGAGGAATCTCCCCCTCGCCCGTTGTGCCCTTTTTGCACCATCGTAGGGGCACGCCCTTGTGGCTGCCCCGGGGCGGGGCCGGGTACGCCAGACGCACCACGATCATCAACATCCCACCACCACGCCGAACCCGGTCATCGTTCCGCGCGCAATACCCCGTCATTCCAAACGCAGCGCCCCGGCATTCCGAGCGGAGCGAGGAATCTCGGCATGGCGCGCGAGGTCTGGCGGTCAGGTGCGTCTGGCGTACCCCACCCCGCACCGGGGCAGCCACAATGGCGTGCCCCGACGGGTGCGTTGTTGTTTGGCGTACTGTGGATTCCGGCTTGCGCCGGGATGACGTGGGTTAGCGGCTTCTGGGTGCGTCGATGGTTAGGGTTTCGTAATCGAGTTCGGCGCTGGATTGCTGGCCGTCGTCATCGTCGTCGTCATCGTCTTCGGGTTCTGGCTCGATCGGCGGTTCGTCTCCATCAGACTCTGTTGTGGCAATGCGGGCGCGGTAGAGCATGGCACCTGCCGCAACCGCGATGGCTACGAGTGCCAAGAGCACGATACCGATAATCCAACCTGTCGACGAAGATTCTTCGTCCTCTTCGACCGGCGGTACTGGCGTAGCTGTCGGTAACGGCGTCGGAGTGTCAGTTGGCAATGGCGTCGGTGTCGCCGTCGGTTGTGGCGTCGCGGTGCTGGTAGGCGTACGCGTGGGCTCAGGCGTCGATGTTGGCGTAGCTGTGGGTTCAGGCGTGTTGGTGGGCGTTGGCGTAGCCGTGGGTTCCGGAGTCGGCGTGTCCGTGGGCTCGGGCGTCGACGTCGCGGTTGGCGTCGCGGTCGCCGTGGGCTCTGGCGTCGGCGTGTCAGTAGGCACCGGCATTGGGGTATCCGTTGGCAATGGCGTCGGCGTTTCTGTCGGGGTCGCCGTCGGCTCGTGAACTGGTGTGTCGGCCGGGACCGGTGTCGCGGTCGGTGCAACGATGACCGGAGTCGGTCTTGGCGGAGGTACCGGTGTGTTCGTCGGCGTCGGTGTAGCACTAGGGGTTACGGGTTCCGGCGTCGGTGTGGGAGTCTCCGTCGGCGGCTCTGGCGTCGCGGTGGGTTCCGGCGTGTCAGGCCGCGCTAGGAACAGCAACCCGTCAAAGGTGGAAGCCTTGGCGCACACTCTCGCTGGTATCGAATTTGGCGGATCGGGTTGGTGTCTCACTGGCGAGTTCAGGAGCTGTTGCCCACCATCGTCATGCAGCAACATGATCTCCATCTCATTCAACGACGTTACCAACGCGTCTGGCACCGGCAAGCACACTTCCGCGTGTGGCGCGAACCGCATCCCGCTGATGAGCAATGGGGTTGATGAGACGTAGTTCGCCTCATACCAATTGCCTACCGGGTCGAATCGTCGGATGTTGAACGGGAGCCCGTCGGCTTCCGCGCCGGCTAGTAGCCGTACACCGATCCAATCGCGGACCGGGATCGCTGATGGCGGCACGGAGAATGACGCGCCGACGTCTCTAGCGTCTTCATATCGTCCGCCACTGTTGTAAGTCGATACGGCGTAGTCGTTTCCGCGATATGACACTTCAGACGGATAAGGGGTGCCACCGGTATAGATTTCGATTTCCTGGTCTTCCCCGATCACACGCACCGGTATAGCCAATTCGAAGTTGACGTTGCCTTGAACCGTGGTTTGCGTGATTCTGGCGCGCACTGCGAAATCGCCGACATTGTGCGGCGCGGTGTACATTGTCGAACGCGCACTCGAATCCTCAATCTCGCCCGTCCTTGAGTACCACTCAATCGACACGCCCTCCAGATCGATCAACGAGTTGTCCAGAGCGCCGTCGGTATCGAAGAGGTTGACGCCGACCGCCACATCCTGGCCTTTCCGCAAATTGATGGACTGCATGTACGGCACGACATCGCCTAGCACAGCACCATCGGGTGGCGAAACGACCGGCAAGACGGTCGGCGACTCGGTCATGGGCGAGACGATGGTCTCTTCGGACCATTCGCCGGCTTTGCCGAGCAGGTTGCGAGTTCTCAATCGGAAGGCGTATTTCACCGACTGATCAGCGATGTCGACGAATCTAGGTGAAGACGCGGAAGGGTCTTTGGGTTCAAGTTCATATCGTTCGTCGACGCGACGCCAATCAAGGTCGTAGAGATAATCAGTGAAATTGTCCCAAAGCACCGCGACCTGTTCGTGCCCGACCGCGATTACGGGTGGTTCCGGCGTTTTGGGCGGTACGTCAACCTCGATCGCGTTGATGACCGCGATGACCGCGCGCACCTCGTCAGTCAGACCGCAAAGGTCGCGCACTACGATGTTGAGGGTGTAGCTTGAGATGTTTTCGTAGTCAAGCTCGGTCGTCGTGGTGATGGCGCCGTCACCGATGCCGATCTCGAACGGTGCATCAGCGGGTTCGGTCGATCCGATCGTGAATGTGAATTGAGAGTATGCGTCATCGTCAGTCGCGGATACGGATCCGACGTGCAATCCCGGCGCGTACTCCTCTCGCACGTTGAAACGATACTCTTCCAAACGGAACCTAGGAGCCGCGTTGGCGCGGTTGACGTTAACCGATGGAGCGACGACGTATTCCGCCGACCATTTCGACTGTTCGCCCGTCGCCTTTTCGACGGCACGGATTCTGAATACCCAGTCAACGCCGTTCGCGAGGTCTTGGACGACGAAACGATCCGCGTCGATGTCGGTGATGTTCCGTGCCGTCGATGCGCTGTAGGTGATCTGGTCGATCTGTCGCCACTGGATGTGGTAGGAAAGATCGCTCGATTGCGCCCACACCAAGAACGCGGAACCATCGCCGGCGCAGACTTGCTGGATTTCTGGAATTGCCGGACCTTCCACGTCTTCGACATTGATTGTCAACGTGTGCCGAATACTCGCATCAGCCAGGTCGGTGGCTTTGATCGTGATTTCGTATCGTTCAGTCTCTTCAAAGTCGAGTTCGTCGTAAATGTAAAGTTCACCGTTGTCGGCGTTGATCGCGAAGGGACCGAGAATCGGCGATACGAGTTCGTAGTTGACAACATCGTTGGTATCGCCGCCAATCGCGGTAAATGCCGCTACCGCCGCGGCGTGGATCATGTTCTCGCGCACCGTTATGCTGTCTTCGGTGCTGATCCAAGTCGGCGGATCATTGCTCCCAGAAACCGGCGCGCGCGGCTCTTCCGATTCGGCGTCGCTCCAATCGCTCCGGCCGGTTTGGGAACCGGGCGGCGCACCCGCTCTCACGCTCCGAACCTGCACGTCATACTCGGTACCGTTCGCGAGTCCCTTGATCTCATATCGGTATCGCCCCGGGTCTTCCACCAAGTTCCACCGCGCGTTGACCTCGTCCGCGATCCGCCACCTCAACTCGTACGTGTGCGCCGGTTCAGGACGCCACGAAACAAACAGACTGTTGTTGCCGCGCACCACCGCGAGGTCTGTCGGCGCATCGCTATGGTGCGCCCGCACCGCGTCATTGAGATGAGAATTCGTCCAGATCAAACCCGCGTTCGCCATTGCGAACAACACGAAAGCGACCGCTCCAAGCGCGGCCAATCGATGCAGGCCCGAACGCGCAAACGCTCGACGGGATCGGTTAAGTTGTGGTGATTTCATCGGCCACGGAACATGATTGCGGTGTTTACTTCCACTCAATGGCGTAAACATAGCAAAGTGAATAGCCTCGAATCTGCATATTGCCACGCGCCCAAATCAGCATTTCCACCGCATCTCACAATCCGCCAAACGGCAACGCACTCGTAGGGGCACGCCCTCGTGGCTGCCCCGGGACCGGCGGGGTATGCCAAGCGCACTTATCCGCCAGACCTCGCGCCGTCCCTGTCATTCTGAACGAAGTGAAGAATCTCAACCGCACATCGGGGATTCCTCGCTCCGCTCGGAATGACAGAGGGCACGGAATTACAGGGTCCGCGCTCCGAATGACTGGCGTGCGCCGCGAATATAGGCAAACAACAAGCCCCCTTCGCGAAGCGTAAGGGGGCGCGAACGAGCGTAGCGATGTGAGCGGGGGATGCCCCGCATGGACTCCATATGCTGGCAGCGCATCCCCCTAGCCCGCTTACGCTCCGCGAAGGGGGGAACATTGTCGCTTGTGAAACGACTGCAAGCGCATCCCCCCTAGCCCCCTTACGCTTTGCGAAGGGGGGAACTTGCGGTACGAAGGGGTGATTGCAGAGGGAGATTCCTCGCTGCGCTCGGAATGACAGGGTGGACGCTAAAATCACACCTCGCAAACCTGCCGCTTGCTGAGGCAGTTACACGTCGATGCGCATCGATTCGTACTCTTCGTCTTCTTCATCGTCTGCGCTTGATGGCGGGGGCCGGTCGTGGACTTCTTCGTCAACCGGCTCGGCGTCCTGAGGTGTGGATTCTCGGCTTTGCTGGGATTGAGCTTGCATTCGTCGGTTGACGATGGTGTAGCCGATGGCGGTGGCGCCGAGAACGATGAATGCCACGACCGCGACGATCAGCAATGGCGCTAGTCCGCCTTCGCCGTCGTCTTCTGGAGTCGTTGGCATTGCTGCTTCTGTGTCGGTCGGTTCGGGCGTCGATGTCGGGGGGATCGCGGTGGGTGTCGGCGCGAGTGTTGGAACCGCGGTCGGTGTTTTCGTCGGAGATGGAGTCGCGGTGGGTGTCGCGGCCTGCACAACTACCGGCTCGGTCGTCAGCGTCGGCTCAGGAGTCGCGGTGGGCGATGGTGTCTCAGTCGGCGTGGACGTAGGCGATGGCGATGGCGTGTACGTCGCGGTGGGAGTCGCGGTCGGTTCAGGTGTAGGCGTGGGAGTACTAGTCGGTGTGGCGGTAGGTTCTGGCGTGGATGTGGGTGGTTGAGGCGTAGCCGATGGTACCGCGGTCTCGGTTGGAGGCACTGGCGTCGCGGTGTGCACCGGCTCTTGCGTTGGCGTAGCGGTTCTGATACCTACTGTAGGTGAAGGGATCGGGCTCGGCGTGGGAGTCGCGGTCTCCGTCGCATCGGCAACTGGCGAGGGCCCGGGAGTCGGGGTTTCGGTTGGCACCGCGGTGGGCAACGGTGTTGGCGACGGGGTGGGAGTAGGCGTCGGTATCGCCGCGTTGGCGATTGCCAAGAACATCTGACCGTCGAACAGGTCTGAGTGCCCACATACCAAAGCCGGATCGTTGTACGTCGGATCAGGTTGGAAGCGCACCGGCAGCTTCAATGCGGAGATAGAACCGTCTGAATTGATACTCCAGACCTCGATGCCGGGCAGCGCGTACGTCCACTCAGCCGGCACTGGCAGACACATCGCAACGTTGTTCGTGAACGACATGTTCGTGATCGTTCGTCCATTGGTGTCCACGAACTCGGCATCGAAAATATCTCCGATGGTTGTCAAACCGGGCAGTTGATTAGCGAGCGAGGATGCCGGTTCACCCGGCGCGATGTGAACGCCGATCCATTCGAAACCGGGTATCGAATGTTGCCGCACCTTGAACAATGCTTTAGTTGCCGCGGGTGGGCGATACTCTTTGCCTTCGGAATAGGTAATCGTCGCGTACTCGACACCATCGAACTCGACCGTGCGCGGCACTTCATCATCTGACACGTATGGCTTCACCAGCTGATTCTCCCCGATCACATGCACCACCATCGCGAGGTTGCGTTGGACGATGCCGCCCGGCACGCGTTGCTTGACGACTATCGTTATGTCGTACACGCCTTCTTTGTCGGGAGCGGTGTAAAACAGCACCCGTTTACGTTCGTCTGAGAAATCGCCGGCGGTCGCACGCCACGAGATGCTGATGTCGCCGCGGTCAGCGAGTGAATTATCGAGCTTTCCGTCGTTGCCGAAGAGGTCGAATCCGAGGCGTGCCACCTGTCCGTCTCGGAGCGTGATGCCCGGCAAGTACATCTGAGCGCCGCCCATTACCTGACCCTGGCGCGGCACCACGACCGCCGGAATGCTCGGCGCGGAGACGTTTGACGAAACGATCGTCTCTTCCGACCACTCCCCGGGCTCGCCAACGGCGTTTACTCGCCGCAGTCGGAACGCGTACGAGTTTTCGGTGTCGTCCAGTTCGACGATCGTCGGCATCGCAGCATCCGCGTCGCGTGGTCGTTGCCGATACGTATCACCGACGACGCGCCAGTCGAGGTCGTAGACGTGCTCGAAGTTGGTCGGCCAAACGACGATCGCTTGGTTATGCCGTTCGATGATGGATGGCGGGTTCGGCACCGACGGGAACGCGTCGATATTGGGGTCATCTAGCACTTTGATGTTGATGTCGGCGTAATCGCTCAAGCCGCACATGTCGGTCGCGCCGATGACGACTTTGTAAGTGGCCTGAGCCTCAAAATCTAGCCGGCCGGTAGTCGTGATCGTGCCGCCACCGCTGACCGCGAACGGGGCGTTCTCTGGCGTCGATTCGTAGATGCGGTACGTCAGCCAGCTTTGCGGGTCCGGATCAGACGCGACTGCGTAGCCGACATGAAGACCGGCCGCTTGCTCCTCTAACACTTCAAACTCGTACGACTCCTGCCGAAATTCGGGCCGGCTGTTGGTAGTATCCGATACGGTTACGTTGCGGGTGGACCACTCGCTGAACTCGTCATCTGAATCTTGGGCCCTGATCCGGAATTGATGACGTCCAGTGCCAAAATTCGATGCAGAGAATCGGCGTGTTTGCGTGTCGGCGAGGTCAACCGGTGTCCAATCGGTCCATGCCCTGTTCGATTCGTCATACTTTCGTCGTTCGAGTTCGTAAGCCAAGGTCGAATCGCTGGATGAGGAGTCTGGCTGCCAAGCGATATCGACGTTGTTCTTCCCGGGGCACATGCGCGTAAACAAAGGTGGTAGCGGTCCCGGTTCGTCCACTACGTCAACGGTGAAAGCGGTTTCGATGGTCTCACCCGCGAGATCGGTCGCTCGAATCGTGAAAGCGTAGCGATCGTACTTTTCGTAATCGAGCTCTCGGAACAAATAAAGCTCACCGGTCCGAACGTTAATCGCGAATGGCCAAGGCGACGGATGCGGTTGCGGACGCTTGACCTCGTATCGGATCCAGTCCTCGCGGTTCGGGTCTGAAGCATCGAAATCCGCTATCGGTTCGTCATATCGACGGTTCTCCATCAGACTCACGGTGCGCGGCGTTGTATTCCATCGCGGCGGTTCGTTGTTCAACACCGGCGCGCGAGGGCTCGCGACATACGAAACGGAAGCGCTTTCCTCGCCATTTCTCTGACTCCGGATTTCGACCTCGTAAACGACAACACTCTGAAGGGTGCTGTTCGTCAGTCCCGAGATCGTCTCTCGTTCGACTTGCCTGGTATCCGCCCAACTTACGGCAGTATTGTCCGTTCGGTTCTCATACTGAATTTGGTAACTGTGGTCAGGGCACGGACTCCAACTCACATAGAGTTTCGTGTCGCCGGGTACAACCACCATGTCCGTTGGCTTGACTGGGTCCAGATTGCCATCGTTGTCGGCGTCGTTATCTGGACAATTTGCCGTCGGCGAAGATTTTTCGGCGGTACCCCAATCGGTGCGATAAGGCTGATTGCCCACCCCTATGACGGCTGAATCGCGCGACGCTACGGACCGGAGTTGAACATCGTATTCCGTTCCGTTCGTCAATCCATCGATCACATAGGACTCGGCATTCTCGACAGCGACGTAATCTCCCCAAACGGACGAGGAACTTAACTTCCATCGGATCTCCGATCTGGAACCCGCGCAACGAGACCATGAGACGTCGAATTTCGAGTCGCCCGGCGAAAGTCGGAGGTTCCACGGCACCTCTGGAAGGTCGCCGCATCTAGTGGGCGTGGCGTAGTAATCGTCCGTCCACATACCCGCGTCTTCATCCCTGCCGGACACGTCAATCGGACGCAACTGGATAACGTATCTAGAACCGTTCTGGAGATCGATCTCGTCGTCGTTGGAACCGGGTTTAAGATAGGTGATGTCGAATTCGTCGGCGCTTCCCACTCTTCGCGTCGATGGCCAGTTGAAGGGGTTGACGTTGGTTTGCGTCGCGAGCCGCCACCTGATCAGGTAATCGTGGGCGGGGCAGGTGTCCCACTGAACCAGAATGCCGCGATCGTGTTCCCACAGTTGCACGTTGGTGGGTTCCGCCGGTCGATCTGAGCAATGGCTAACCTGTCCAAGTGCCGGCTGCTCATCTTGGATCGCGACGGTCGCGAAACCGAGCGCCAGCAGACCAGCCGCCACGACAACCGCGGCGACCGCGCGCAGCGAGCGGTTGATGGGCGGACGGACAAAGACGTCCGAAAAGGTTCTATTGAATGCAGAAGTCAAAGATTCTGGTATCGCCGATGACGTTCTATGTTGTTCGCGGATATCAACGCGTTGCCGCTTCGACCGGCACGCGTTCGCGTTAACATATCAAAATCGAACTCGGTGAATCTCTGGATTGCGACGCGATGAAACTGCTAATTGTGCGCCACGCCAAAGCCTTCGATCCCGACCCGCGTGAGTGGCCGGACGATAGCAAACGCCCGTTGACTGAGAAAGGCGAACGTCGTTTTGCCAAGTCGGTCGCAACGATCAAGGGCTTGGTGAAGGGCGATATCGAAGTGATATCGAGCCCGTACGCGAGGGCGATTCGTACCGCCGAGGTGCTTTGCGAAGGTACGGGTTGGGGAGAACCCAAGATCGATGATCGCCTGTCCGCTCATTTCGGACCCGATGAGACGATGGACCTGCTCCAATCGCTTGACCCATCCGGCACCTTCGCCATCGTGGGACACGACCCGACATTCTCGTATCTGCCAGGACACCTGATCGGCACAACCCGGCGCGGCGCGACCGTCCTCGACACCGGCGCGGTAGCCCTGATAGAAACCGGCATCGCGCCACCCGCACCCGGCTCCGGCACCCTAACCGCTCTGATCCAACCCAAAACCTTAGCGCGTTAAATGCTCCCGAATAGCCGCCGTTGATGCCGCAGGTTCCAGGGTTCCCCCGCTCAGCGGGGGAAACCTTGGCGTTGTGGCGAAGAGCATGAGGTTGCCCCCATTTCATGAGGTTGCCCCCATTTATGGGGGAAATGCCCGACGGGCAAAGGGGGCGCGAAACCGCGAGATTCACTCGGCAGGTCGTCGCATTGGGAGTACTAGTGCGAGTAATGCGCCGGCGGCGGCTATGGTGCCGCAGAAGAGCACTAATCCTTCGAAGCCGTTTAGTTCGAAGATAAACCCGGCCGCGATCGGCGATAGCGCGCCAACCACCGAACCGCCTGAGAATATCAATGCGGTTGCCGAGCCTTCGGAACCGCGCTCCACCTGATCCATCGTGGCGGCGGTGATGATCGGCATCACTGAGAAGAAGAACAATCCGAGCGAGGCCATCAAGAGCGTGAATCCGAGACCGTCTCTGAACGTCAGGAACATGAAAAGCATCACCGCCATCGCGATCATCGCCGCGGCGATGACTGGCTTGCGGCCGATTTTGTCCGACAACCATCCCATGACTGGCGTCGATACGATCCCGGCGAACGTGAGCAGCGCGACGTGCCACCCGATTGTGAACGCAGTCATATCGAGCGTCTCTTTCATGTAGACGACGGTGAACGCTTGGAACGACGTGTGGACCGCGCTGCGAAACCCTCCCAAACTGACGATTCCGAGAACGCGCCCATTCGTAAGCAGACGTCGCGCCGATTGCAGGTACTCGCTCAGATCGAGGTTGTGTTGCGCCTCGGCGCCGGCGGTCTTGAAACGCCAGATCACCGCGATCGCGGTCAGGAACATCGGCACCGCGACGCCGACGGCGACCCAGCGCCAATCGAATCCGGCGAATTCAAA
The DNA here is from genome assembly GCA_963662485.1 of Dehalococcoidia bacterium. Classification (GTDB taxonomy): domain Bacteria; phylum Chloroflexota; class Dehalococcoidia; order Lucifugimonadales; family Lucifugimonadaceae; genus Bin127. The sequence goes on from OY759581.1 coordinate 2,506,339, forward strand.
TCCGCCGATCGCGCCGCCGAGCAGGAATCCGATGATTACCGGGCTAGTGGTGTTGCCGATCTGCGCGCCGGTTAGGTGTGCCGCCATCGCGACGCCGCGCCGTTTCGGATATCTCGCCGCGAGGGTGCCGAATGCCGGCGCGTGCCACATGCTGGTTCCGAAACCGATCACGATGACCGAGAAACCGATGAGCCAGATCCATGGGCTGATGCCGATGAGCAGATACCCCGCTCCGACCATCACCATGCTTATTGTCAGGAGCCAAGCGACGCGTTTCCGATACATGTCGGCGAGCATCCCCGCAGGGACGTTGGCGATGCCCGACGAGATCGAACTCAAAGAAAAGATCGTGCCGTAAGCGACGTCTCCGATGCCGTACGCGGATCGGATGAAGGGCATCATCACCAGCAACGCGCCTTGTCCGAAGTGCTTGATGCCGTGCCCGGCGGAGATGCCGTACATCAACCACGGCGACTCGTCTTCGATTTCCGGACGGTCCGAGGTTTGCGGGTCTTTGTTCGCCACTGCGGAAGGATCGACCGACTGGGTGCTAGTGGCGGACATGATGAAACGCAAGTTTAGCAACAAAAGACGATGCGGTGCGACGTTTCAGATCCACATCATCAACGGGTTGTCTTCATTTCTTGCGAACGCCAGCATCAGCGCGTCCGCTTTGTCAGGGCTGGGACGCCCGCTAGATCGCAGGGCCTGTTTATCTTCGAGCCGGATCTGTCCCTTGCTGGTGAACGAATACTTGAGCGATGCTAGTTCGCTGATCAATTCGGCATCGTCGACGATCGAGATATCGCCGTCCTGAAACCGTTGCCGCAGTCCGTCGAACATCTCGGCGCGCAGATTGGCGTAGCGTTCGCTGTCGCTAGCTTTTCTACCGCCGTTGATGCCGACGGTTTCGAATTCGCCGATTTCTTGCATCCGGTCGAGCAACCCAGCACCGAGTCCGACCTCGTCGACATTGATCTTGTCTACCGAGTGCTGTCGAGCGAGGTCCAACGCTCGGCCCGTCGTCGCCATGATGTCGCTTGATGGGAACACCCATAATCCGATGACCGTCGGTCCGCGTCGCAGGCACGCCACCGTTCGATCATCGCCGAAGCGGGCGACATCTAGTCCCATAACCGTTTCGTGGTCGTTCGTATTGCTTAACCGCCGGCCTACTGCGGCTTCGATGTGCGTCAACGGTATGAGCGTGTCCGTCGCGGCCGCCGGGAAATCGCCGAGCACCCGAACCTGATAAGTCGCACTCTGCTTGCCCCACCGTTGCGCGGCACGTTCGACCCATTCGGGTGTTATGAGTCCATCAGCACTTTCAACATCGCCGCTGAGTCCCGGCGTATCGAACGCGGAGATGTGGATCGTGTGCCACAGCGCGCGGTCTTTGTGGAACGCGTCGTAGAAGACGCCCGAAAGCGATGTCGGATTGCCGATCAACAGCATCTTTGCGTGGCGCGAGGTCATCGAACCCTCGATCGCGTCGAAGATGCCGGGTGCGACGCCCGAGGCCTCATCGACCACGAAGAGGATGTGTCCTTGGTGAAAACCTTGAAACCGCTCGGTGACGTTCGTCGAAAACCCGAACGCGAATCGGCGCGGCGCTAGTTCGAGGCGAGTAGACGATATCCGTCCGCCGATCAGTTCTTCGTTCTGCGCGTGTATCCCGCGTATCTCGCGCCACAGCAACTGAGAAACTTGGCGCTCCGTCGGCGCGGTAGTAACTACCACTGCGTCGTCGTAGCACATCAACCACCAGATGACCGCGTGAGCGGCGATGTAGGTTTTGCCCGAACCGTTGCAGGATCGTACGGCTACATAGTCGTGCTCGCACAACGCGCGTAGAATATCCTGCTGTTTTCCCCAAGGCGTCGCGCCCAACCGATTCTGCACAAACCAAATCGGGTCTTCTCGCCACCGTTTCCGATCTTCAATATCAACCGAGTCAACCGCATCACCTCGCCGCATCTCAGCACTACCTCCAGCCGCGTCGGCAAACGGACACATCCGCCACTACCTACCTTTAAGGATATCTTGACACGCTCTACTTGCGTGTTGACGATATATAAAACTACAAATATTCCGAAATCAGGACGTGCATCGACGCATCGTGAGTTTGGGAGGAGACCGGTCACGCCAAACGAGCATTTCGTTTAACCTGTCCAACTAGGTATCCAACCGTCGAATCCGAGGAGCTAATCATGCGTATCCCGGTACTGGGAATTTCACACGAAACCAATACTTTCTCAACGGTCCCTGCCACCTACGAAGAGTTCGAGAAGAGTGGCATTCTGCGAGGTTCCGAGATTTTCGACAAGTTCGACGGAGCACGTTACACCATCTCCGGCTACATGCAGGCGGCGGAAGAGCTCGGATTCGAGCTGGTGCCGCTGATGTACGCGGTAACCGGTCCGATCGGCACCATCACTAAAGATGCCTACGATCGCTTGACCGAAGAGATGTTCGGGATGCTGCGCGATGGCGGGCCATGGGACGCGGTCTTGGTGTCGAACCACGGCGCGGCAGTCAGCGAAGAGTTCCCGGACATGGACGGCGCGTTTCTGCGCACCGTGCGGGATATCGTCGGTCCCGATATGCGTGTCGGTGTGACGCTGGATATGCATGGCAATGTGTCGAAAGAGGTCGTCGAACATACCGACGTCTGCGTCGTTTGGCGAACCAATCCCCACTTGGACCCAAAGGTCAGGGGTCGCAAGGCCGCCGAGATAGTCGCAAGAGCCGCGAAAGGCGAGATTGATCCGGTCCAATGGATCGAGATGCCGCCGATGTACGTCAACATCGTGAAACAGTTCACCGGCGAGGACCCGATGCGGAGCTTTGTCGATGATGCCATCGCCGCGAACGAGATTCAGGGTATTCTCGATACCAGCGTTGCGGAGGGCTATCCCTACTCGGACGTCGAAGAGATGGGTATGTCGTGGGTCGCCATCGCAGACAACGGTGACATCGATCTCGCGAAATCGGTCGCCAAAGGCATGGCGGCACGCGCTTGGGAACGACGCGCCGAACTCAACGTCGAAGTGGCTTCCATATCCGACGCACTCAACATGGCTTTGGCGGAATACGTCGGACCGCGGGATATGAATGATGCCGATGTCGTGGCGACTGACGGCACCGCTCTCGCGATGCCCGATGAAGCGGAAGCGGCGCGTGAAGGCCCAATCGTCCTGATGGACGTTGGAGACAACATCGGCGGCGGTTCCTCAGCGGACTCGACGCACATCCTCGAGCAGGTCGTAGCACGCGGCATCTCTGGCTTCTTGCAAACCCTCTATGACCCTGAATCCGTTCAAAGTTGCGTCGAAGCCGGAGTCGGAGGCACCGTCACTCTTGACGTAGGCGGCAAGACCGACGACATGCACGGCAATCCGGTCAGAGTTACGGGCACTGTTCGCGCTATCACCGACGGCAAGTATGAAGAGCTGGGTCCTTCACATGGTGGTTTCCGCTTTTACGACTCTGGCGTCAGCGTGCGGCTCGACACCGGCGGAGGCCAAACATTGCTGCTGACATCGGCAAGGGCTGGGAATACCGTGCGCGCCCAGATGTATCACATCGGCATCATCCCTGAGCGTTACCGCATCGTCGTCGCCAAAGGCGTCGTCTCTCCGCGGCCGGCTTACCAACCGATCGCCGGAAAGGTCATCCTCGTTAACACGCCCGGCGTTACCACCGCCGACATGTCAACATTTACGTACCACCGCCGGCGCGTGCCTTTGTATCCGATGGAACTCGATGCTGAGTACGACGCCAATTAGTCTGGGATACCGACTCTGATAAGATGAGTTCATTGGAAGGGAACCATTGAGATGACTGCTCAAGAACTTGAAGCGATGCGCGAAAACACCATCGCGGGTCTGGAACAAACCCTTGCAGGCACCTTGCAGTTGCAGGCGCAAGCGATGCAGATCAGCGCGGACCTCTCCGTTCGGATGAACAGCCTAGATCAGCGAATCACCAGAATCGAAACGATGCTGGCATCGATCCTCGAGCGGTTAGATCGTTTGGAGAGTCTCAACCAACGCGCGATTGGATTCGCGACGCGCGATGCCTAGGAAATCGCGAACATGACTACGCTCGCCGTCAATGACATACCTGAGTACCTGGTCGAACGCGTCAAGCGACAGGCGCGCAAGAAAAACACGTCGTTGGAGTCCGTGATTCTCAAAGTTTTAGAAGAGCAAGCAGGTCGGCTCGAGGCTCGCGAGGATATTGAACGTGAGGGTTCGATTATCACCAACGACCCTTATGCTTCAGCCGCGCGCGACCGCGCTCAATTTGCAGCTGCAAAGGAACGCGTGAACGGCTCTGTGAATCGCACATCGAAAGCTTTCTGCTTTCTGGTTGATATTATCCCGGACGACTTGCGCGAACGACTGCAACGGCAGGCGGATTATCGGAAAACCACCTTGGACGAACTCACTCTTGACGCAGTAGAAGTGGGAATCGGCCAAATCGAATTCTACGAAGAGATGGCCGCAGGCCCGATTCGTGAGTTCTCAATCAGCCCTTCGGAGATAGTCGCCCGCCAACGTGCGCAACGCGACGCGCCGATTGAGTTCTAGTGCCGCGCTACATTATCGACGCGTCTGCAGCCGTTGAGTTCGTTCTACAATCCGAACTCGGCGTCCGCTTGTCCACGATTATGGGAACCAACCGAATGTTCGTTCCGGAGTTGCTATTCGTAGAGGTTCTCGCTGCCCTGCGCAGTTTGGTTCTACGCAATGAATTGTCAGCAGAAGATGCGCGTGTGGCGATTGCTCAGCTTGAAAGTTGGAACGTCGAACGGCTATCTCACAAGGGACTGTCTAACCTTGCGTGGCGATACAGACAAAACGTCAACATGTACGATGCAATCTACTTGGCCGCTGCCAAGAAACACGACCTAGAGGTCTTGACCGCCGACAGCAAGCTCGCACGCGCCCCAGGTGTCGATGTCGTTGTGCACGATGTCCGCGATCCCCACGTGGTCGCTCAACTACAGAACCTGTGAAAGGAACACCCCGATGAACGAAGCAAACGAACACGAAGCGACGGACGGACGCCCCAACGTCATTGTCATCATGGTCGATGACTTGGGATTTTCTGACATCGGTTGCTACGGCGGCGAGATCAACACGCCGAATCTAGACGCTCTGGGTTACAACGGAATACGCTTCACGCAGATGTACAACGGCGCGCGCTGCTGCCCTTCCCGAGCTGCGCTATTGACCGGTCTGAACCCGCACCAAGCGGGCGTCGGTCAAATGACGGCCAACTTGGGGACCCCGGCGTATCAGGGCTACCTGAACGAAAACTGCGTAACCTTTGGAGAGGTAGCGAAATCCGCAGGATATCGGACGCTGATGTCGGGCAAATGGCACGTCGGCGGAGGTTACGATCGCCGTCTCCGCGACCAGTGGACACCCGGCGATGCGACCCATCCATTGCCCACACAACGCGGTTTCGACGAGTACTTCGGTCTGGTCGAAGCGGCTGATTCTTTCTGGAATCCCAAGGCGTTGCTCTTACAGGACAAGCTGATCGAAGTCGAGACTTCAGACTTTCACCTCACGGACGCGATCGCCGATCACGCCGTCAATCAGATCGAGGGTGCGATGACGGATGACCAGGCATTCGTCCAGTACATCGCTTTCACCGCCCCGCATTGGCCCTTACACGCATGGGAAGACGACATCGTCAAGTACGAAGGCAAGTACATGCGGGGGTGGGATGAGATTCGCGGCTCTCGGCACGAGGAGCAGAAATCGCTTGGCATCGTCGATACCAAATGGCCGGTCTCTGCCCGCGACGAAGACGCGCCGCCTTGGGAAGATGTTGAGAACAAGGAGTACGAAGATATTCGGATGGCGGTCTATTGCGCCATGATCGAACAGGTCGACCGCGGCGTCGGTAGAGTGATCGATGCGCTCAAAGCGAACGGACAGTTCGATAACACCCTCATCATGTTCCTTTCAGACAACGGCGGTTGCGCCGAACTGTTTCAGGAAGATAGCGATTGGCCAGACCCGTCGCAGTGGGAAACCGATCTGACGCTCGAGGGCGAGAGAGTACGCGTTGGCGACATACCTGAGTTGCGCCCCGGTCCGGATACCACGTTCCAAGCTGTCGAACTGCCTTGGGCGAATGTATCGAACACACCATTCCGTTTCTTCAAACGCTGGATTCATGAAGGTGGAGTTTCGACTCCGTTCATCGTCCATTGGCCCAACCGCATCTCCGCGTCGGCGATTCACGACAACGTGCCGATGCACATCACCGACATCTCGGCGACCATTTACGACGCCATCGGTGCGACATACCCGAAAGAGTTCTACGGCAACGAGATAACTCCGCTGGAGGGCGAGTCGATACTCCCGATTCTTGACGGCAAAGAGTGGTCGAGAGAAAAGCCCGTCGCAGTCGAGCACGAGGGGAACCGCGGGATTCGGATCGGTGATTGGAAGCTCGTCGCCGAGTGGGACAAGCCATGGGAGCTCTACAACATCCCTGAGGACCGCACCGAACAACACGATTACGCATCGTCTGAGCCGCAACGAGTCAAGTCGATGTTGGGCGAGTACGATGCGTGGGCCACGCGCGCCGGCGTCGTCGAATGGCCCGTCAGAGAAGGATTCTTGGCGAAGCGCACCAAGGGCGAGCGCGACCACATTTCGCAGCATCGAGGCGCGATCGGAGGACGGCGCGTCGGATAGTCGGGATTCTGGCGTCAGGTCAATAAACTCGCTACGAACAACGAGATATTGATTGTCGCCGCCGCAAGCAGACCGGCCGCGAGGTCGTCTAGCATGATTCCCCAACCGTTTGGGATCGCTTCGAGACGCCGGATTCCGAGCGGTTTGAACACGTCGAATAAACGAAAAAGCAGGAACGCGGCAAGCACGGTCCACCACGTTATTTCGGTGAAAATCAGGAACGCCGCCAGCTGACCAGCTACTTCATCGATGACCACCCTGCTAGGATCCGGATCTTCGTCCGTCTTGACACGCGCCGAAACTCCGACACCGACGAAGAATGTGATCGGGATTGCAGCAACCAACCACGGGTTGATTGCCGCGTCACCCCAAAAGAGTGTCGCGTAGATTGCGGCGGTCACGGCACTCGCAAGGGTGGCTTTAGCGATGGGCGTCAGGTACGCGACGCCAAAACCTGTCGCGATGACGTTAGAGATGGTTTGAGAGACGTTTTTTGGCATCGGCTTAACGAGGAATCGCGGGCAATCCAATGATATTTGGTGTTGCCGACATCGCGTCACGTCGCGGTCTCAGGCTTCGCGGCGACGGCCATCTCTGGTTGACGCATACGCAATGTCTGACCGCGGGTTTGCGGAAACACCATCGAGATTTGACAACGAATCGGAATTAACTTAAAGTGCGTCATACCGACGCGCACAAGCAGCGAGCGAATGCGCGCGGTCAATTGTCGATTACCAACAAGGGGTAAAAGATGAAATCGAAGTCAATGCTCAGAACACGGGCACTGTGGCTCGCGATGCTCACATCCATCGCCGCAGTCGCCTCGTTTGCCCTCGTTGCTTGCGGAGGCGAGCGAATCGTTGAGGTGACCGTTCAAACTGAGATCATCCGAACCGTCGAAGTCGAGGTTCCGGTTGAGGTCGAGAGGGAGGTCATCCGCGAAGTCGAAGTCGAGGTTCCGGTCGAGATCGAGAAGGAGATCATCCGCGAGATTGAGGTCGAGAAACCAGTCGAAGTCGTCAAAGAAGTCGTCCGCACCGTCGAAGTCGAGAAGCAGGTGGCCGTCCAAGTCGAGGTCACTCGCGAGGTCGAAGTCGAGGTTGAGAAGGAAGTCATCAAGGAAGTGGAAACACAGGTCGAAGTCGAGGTGACGGTCGAGGTCGAGAAGGAAGTCGTTAAAGAGGTCGTCAAAGAAGTGGAAACACAGGTTGAAGTCGTCGTGACGGCTACGCCGGTGCTCCCGCCGACCGCGACTCCGGTTCCCGCCGCCACCGACGCACCGCCGTCTAGGCAGGCCGCTGGCGAACTCGTCTGGGCAATCGGCGACAGCCAACGCAACTGGTCCGGTTTCAATGCCGGCAACCTTTGCTGTGCTGCGAAGGCTCTCAGCGTTGTCGAAACGCTGTTCAAACCAGTCGGTACGAACATTGCGGACAACCTGCTAGCCGAGAGCTTCGAGTTTGACACCGAACTCACCTACGTCGACGTCAAGGTCCGACAAGGCGTCGAGTTCCATAAAGGTTTCGGACCGCTGACCGCTGAAGACGTGGCATGGTCCACAAACGACACCAACCCCAACTTGTCGAACGAGTTGGGTTCTGGACAGACGAGCGTTACCGACGGTTCAGGAACCTGGGCCGGTTTCTTGGGGTCCAACCCGAGCGAAGCACTTGACGATGAGACCGTCCGCATCCGCTGGGAGAACTTCGATCCTCGCTGGGACACTTGGTTCTTCGGTCAAGACGGTCTTGGTGCTGGAATCGTGAGCAAGAAGGCGTTTACGGAGAACGGTAAGGACTGGAACAACGACAACATCGTCGGAACCGGTCCGTTCGAGTTCACCAACTGGGTACGCGGCGACCGCACGGAGTACACCGCGCTCAGCGAACACTGGCGCAAGGTACCGGAAATCGCCAAGATCACCCGCGTGTCAGTGCCCGATGAAAGCGTCCGCATCGTGATGCTCCAGAACGGTGAAGCTGACATTGCCGAAGTCGGCACTAGCAATATCCCGACCGTCGAACGGTTCGGCATGGTTCGCAACGGTTCAGGAACCGCTCGAATGGTGACGATCATGTTCGCCGGCAACCTGTGGGAGACCCACCACCCAACGACCGGAGATCCTCTGGAGATCGTGACTTACACGCACGACCTGCCTTGGCTCGGTAACCCTCACAAGCCAGATGACGGGAATAACCCTGAAGGTATGACCGACATGGACCAAGCCCGACTCGTTCGCGAGGCGCTTGCGAAAGCGGTTGACCGGCAACTCATCAACGAAGCCGTGATCGGCGGCGTCGGATGGCCAGTCGAAATCCCGTACTTCGACATCAACAATCCGGATTGGGATGACGAACGCTGGGGAGTCGGTTACGACCCAGTCGAGGCTGAATCGTTGCTTGACCAAGCTGGTTACCCGCGCGGCAGCAACGGCACCCGCTTCAAGATCGCGATGTTCGCATGGCCTGTTGGACACTTCTACGGTGACATCGGCGATGCCGTCGCGCAGTTCTGGGAAGAGGTCGGCGTAGACGTCGACGTGCTCCACTACGAGTACACGGTGTTCCGTCCGACGCTGGTAGGTCGCTCAGCGACACAGGCATGGACTGACACTGGCCCGTTGGAGAACTTCGCAACGACGCCGTGGGACTTCCCGCGCGGCATCCAGATGTCGGCGATTGCACGTGGCGGCAAGAGCCACGGCATCGAGATACCTGAGGCAACTGCCAACTACAAGAACGTCTCGAAAGAGCCGGACCGTGCAGCTCGCATCGAGTTGAACAAAGGCTTCGCTGACTTCTTGCGCCACTGGCTACCAGGCTTTGGAGTTGTTGCAGCTCCCAGCTTGATCGTCTACAACCCGAACTCCATCGGGTCTTGGGACATGGAACCAGGTCTGCGCTCGGCGGTCAACTCCCCAGAGAAGATCACCCTGCCGTAACGAGGCTTCCAACTCCAGGGACGCTTTCTCCCGTCTGGTCACTCTTAACGAGCGACCGGACGGGAGATACGCATTGTTGACACCGTCGCGGCTGGTGCTGCCATCGGATCAACGTCGCTCATCAAACGCCTCTGAAACGCTTTTCACACGATGCGTAGGTATCTGGTACGCCGACTCGTTTTCGCGCTCCTAACATTGTGGGGCGTGACCATTCTTGTCTTCGCACTATCGCGATTAGGCCCCGACCCCTTGCTTGCGTATGTGCGCGACGACACCTACGGGCTTTCCGCCGATACCGTGGCGGAACTCAAGGCAAAGTGGGGTCTGGATAAACCGGTTTACATCCAGTACTTCGTTTGGCTCGGGAACATCCTCCAGGGTGACATGGGCGAGAGCATCGCCACGCAACGCTCGGTCTCCAAAACGATTTTGGAGGCATTGCCCAATAGCCTGCAACTCGCCGCCGTAGCGTGGATACTCGGGACCGTACCGGGTGTCCTCCTAGGCGTCGTATCTGCGGTCAAACGAGGCAGCGGGATCGACTACTTCGGTCGATCGATCGCGTTGATCGGTCAAGCCACCCCGGCTTTTTGGCTTGCGATACTGTGCATCTTAGTTTTCGCCGGTTATTTCCAATGGTTGCCGTCCGCGACAAAGGCACCCGCGACATCGCCTTTGCTGACCCAAGCAAAACACTTTGTGATGCCCGCGTTCGTGCTCGCGTTCGATCCGTGGGCAACCTACCTGCGGCTCACTCGGTCATCAATGCTTGAGGTGTTGGATTCTGAGTTCGTCAAGCTCGCACGGGCGAAAGGCGCATCGACTGGATCGGTGATCATGCGGCACGCGTTACGCAACGCGTTGATCCAACCGATCACGGTTTCAGCTCTCGTTCTGGCGGCTTTCATCACCGGTTCCGTGTTCGTCGAAACGGTTTTCGCTTGGCCGGGGATCGGTAGACTTGCAGTCCAAGGCGCGCTTGACAACGATGCCCCGATCGTCGCCGGCACCGCGCTGATATTTGGCACCGGATACGTGTTTCTCAACTTCATCGCCGACATGTTGTACATGGTCATCGATCCTAGGATCCGATACTCGTAATGAACACCACGAGCGAAATCCGTACCACCGAGAATGCTCCGGTGGTGGTCTCCAGTGGGTATGTCTGGTACTCGCCACTCGATTGGTGGCGATTCCTGCGGCGGTGGCCCGTCATACCAGTGATGGTTTTGGTGCTAGTCGTACTGGGCGCGATTTTCGCCAACCAGATTAGCCCGCACGAACCCGATAAAGGCAACTTGCGGGCCCGCGACATCCCGCCGTTGTGGTTCGAAGGCAGTACTACCGAATATCCGTTGGGCACCAACAACCTCGGTCAGGACATGTTGGTCCGAGTTTTGCAAGGCGGGCGCGTGTCTCTGGTAGTCGCCAGCGTAGCCGTGCTCTTCGGTCTCTTTGTCGGCACCATCACCGGCATGTTGGCGGGATACTTCGGCGGACTGTTGGATGAGATATTGATGCGATTGGTAGACCTCTGGTCATCACTACCGTTGTTGATGATCGCCATCATCTGGGCAGTGAGCATCCAACCCAGCCTGTGGTCCGTCACCTTGCTTCTCTCGATCTTCTCATGGTCGGCAGGCACTAGGAACATTCGTGGCGAGATTCTTTCTCTGAAGAACCGAGATTTTGTGATCGCTTCGCGCACAATGGGCGCGAGCGACCTGCGAATCCTCTGGCGACACCTTTTCCCGCAGATCGTTCACATCGTTATCGTCGTAACCACGCTACGAACAGGCGCGCTGATCGTCGCCGAGTCAGGACTTTCCTTCCTTGGCGTCGGATTGCCGGCTTCGGTTCCGAGCTGGGGACTCCTCATTACTCAGGGCCGCGCCTTTTTGACGACCACCAACTGGTGGATGTCGATTGTCCCCGGGCTGTTCCTATTCATCACGGTAATGTCGTTGAACTTCCTCGGCGACTGGCTCCGCGACCGCCTCGACCCACGCCTGCGGCAGATCGACTGAGGAGGCGATCCGCTCACCTCAGTTTCTTGGTAGTCGCAAGACTAGAAAATATCCTCTCGTTCGTGCTAACATTGGCACACGCGCAACCGGTTCTAATGCAGGCTAGGAATTGAACTTGGTAACAACAGAGAAACAAGATCAGCGTCGTTACGAAATCACCGAATCCGAGGCTGCTGAGTTGCTCGAATACCCGGAAGTACGCGCGGCATACGACGCGTACGGTGTCATCCAACATGAGTACCGCCGTGCACTTGCCGATGCGGTCAAGAGCGCGCCGAAAGGCGAGTTACCGGACGTGTCAGAACTCGTTGATTATTACAACGACCTGTTGGAACGCCAAAAAAAGGTCGCCGTTCAACTCGCAGTCAAGTATCTATGATCGTTGACGAAATCTTCACCCGCGTCGTCGGTTCGCTTTTGGTTGTAGCCCTCGTCGGGTTTGGGGGGTTGCTCTATCGTCTTTGGGACCATCAGAGAATCCAGGCACGACGGATCAGACAGCTGGAAACGGTGGTCAATTCCCTAGTCGATAACCTTCCCGACGCGCAAGCCGCCGCTTCGTTCCGCACTTGGGTAACCAGCGAATTTGGGCGCGATGATGTTAAACGCGATGGTGCGAGTTAGGGACCGAACCTGGCGCTAAATTCCGGACTGGCCGGCGCGAGTGCCCGTTCGTTGCGCGGCGGGATGACAAGGCGACAATCCGCCCTGTTACGCAAGGTCAAACAACCCTTTCTTGGTTCAAAATCGCTTCGACGGGCGCGATAATTGAACGCCATGAACGCTACTGACGGCGAAATTGTGCCACGCCCCCAACTGCTCGAACGTTTATCCGGCGGCTTTTCGGTTGCCATCGAGATCGAGACCTCGCGCGGTTTGGCGATGGAGGCCGGTGCTCGTCACTCGGTGGAACTCGCTAAAGAGGCAGCAAATGGCGGAAGGGTAAACACCGTCTGTTTCACCGACAATCCGGGAGGTAACCCGCACATCACGCCTGAGACGCTGGGACGTGAACTCCTCGGGCTCGACGCCGAGGTAGTCATCAACCTCTCATGCAAGGACCACAACCGAAACGCGCTTGAGGGCCGATTATGGTCGCTATCCAGCCTCGGATTTCGTAACGTTCTGTGTCTCTCTGGTGATTATCCAATCGCTGGTTTCGACGGTCAGGCGCAACCGGTCTTCGACACCGATTCTGTCGGTCTACTAGAGATCATTCGCCGAATGAATGAGGGTCTGCGAGTCACGCTACCTGGGCGCAGGAACGCAGAAACGGAACTAGGGCACACCAACTTTAACCCTGGCGCCGCCGTGAATCCCTTCAAGCTGTATGAGGGCGAGTATCTCACTCAGCTCTACAAGATGGATATGAAGATACGTACCGGCGCGCAATGGTTCGTTTCGCAGATCGGGTACGACGCTCGCAAACACCACGAACTGGTCCGATATCTGACTTGGAAATATGCCGATCAAACACCGCCGCTGTTGGGTTCGATCTACGTCTTGAGCGCACCGGCCGCGCGGTTCTTTGGACGCTGGGGCATACCCGGCGTCGCCGTCAACTCGGCGCTTGTCGATGACGCCAACAGAGCGGCTAAATCTAAAGACCGTGGACGTTCATTCTTCAACGAGTTCGCCGCGAAGCAGATCGCCGTATTGCGAGGCACGGGCTATAGCGGCGTCTATCTGTCCGGCAGGTTGAATTACGAGCGAGTTGAGCAGATTCTAGACATCGCGGAGGGGATCAAGGGTGACGACTGGAAGGATGCCGCGGCCGATATCGGATATTCGCAGCCACAAGAGTTTTATCTCTTCGAGCCGGGTGATTCGCCGAACACCGCGTCAGACGAGTTGAATCGCGATTACGCCGCGCGACGGGGACGGCCGGCCTCGATCATCAAGCGCGCCTTCTATCCGAACCTGCCGTATCGCATCGGCCGATTTGGCAATCACGCATTTTTTGATCAAGACGCCCCCGCGTTCAAAGCGAGCGCTTTCATCTACCGGCAGATCGAGAAGAGCAAGTCCGCGACGAAAGCCGCCCATGCCGCCGAGCAGATGATGAAGGTGCCGCTTTACGGCTGTCAAGACTGTGGCGATTGCTCTTTGCCGGAGATCGCCGAACTCTGTCCCGAATCGCAATGCGTCAAAAACCAACGTAACGGACCCTGCGGCGGCACCCGCGCCGGCAAGTGTGAAATCTTGGACAAGGACTGCATCTATTTGCGCGCCTACGACCGGCTGAAGCTCTACGGCGAGGAAGAGGAGATGCTTCAACATCCCGTCGTGCTCAAAGATGCGTCTCTGCAAGGCACCGCGTCATGGGCGAACACGTTCGCCGGTCGCGACCATTACGGCAAAGATACTTAAGCACGCCTTTGGTGTCTGGCAAAGATCGCTTTTGACACGGAATCTCTTCCCACCAGTTCCGCGAGTTGGGTTATTCTGCATGTGAGCGAACGCGAAGCATTGGAAGGAATGGACGGTACGGCGATGCACTTTGATCTATTGATTACCAACGGCACGGTATACGATGGCACGGGCGCGCCCGGCGCAGGTTCGGACATCGGCATTCAGGGCAAGCGGATAACTGACGTCGGCGACCTATCCGCGGCGACGGCGGCGCGGGTCATCGATGCCACCGGCTTCGCGGTAACCCCAGGCTTTATCGACGCGCACTCGCACGCCGACGCCGCGTTGCTTCGAGACGGTCAGCACGCGAACGGCATTCGACAGGGGATCACAACCGAAGTGATCGCTCCTGACGGTCTCACGTTAGCTCCGCTGTCGCGTGAAAACTACCTGATGTACATGCACTACTTGAGCGGCATATTGGGTTACGCCGACGAAGACTTGGACATGTCGACATACGCCACGGCGATGTCCAACTACCACAACAAGACTTCCTGCAACGTCGCAATGTTCTTGGGTCATGGTCCGTTACGGCTTGAAGCGGTCGGCGGCATGATCGACGAGCCGTTGACCGGCGAGAAATGGACGCGTGCCGAGCGGATCATCCGAGAGAGTTTCGAGCAAGGCGCGTGCGGATTCGCAACCGGATTGTCGTACTATCCCAACTCCTTCTCCGACACCGATGAGCTGGTCAACATCATGAATGTCGTCAAGGAGTATGAGCGGCCGCTGTCGATACACCTTAGGAATCACAACGTCGAACGCGGTTTCGCTGGCGGTGGAGTCGAAGAGGCGATGGAGATCGGACGTCGATCCGGCGCGCAGATCCACCTCGAGCACTACCGAACCCAACCCGATTCCGCTGGTGACCTCGAGTCGATACTCGAACCAGTCGAACGCGCCAAAGCCGATGGGGTAGATGTGACGCTAGAAACCTACCCCTATCCAGTAGGTTCGAGTTTCCCGCAGACCTTCTTCCCGAGTTGGTTCCATGAAGGCGGCCCGGATTCGATGTTGAAACTGCTCGCCGATGGTGAGACTCGCGAAGATGTGATATCCGGTATCCGCGGCGGTACGCGCGGCGGCGCGGCGGGCAATGTCTGGTCGAGCATCGGTTCCGACGCCAACAAGCATCTCGAAGGCATGGCTTTCGAGGATGTCGCCGAGCAATGGGGCGTTTCGGTTGAAGAGATGATGTGCCGGGTCATGCTCGAAGAAGACTTGAACTGCGGTTTCCGAGGCGCACCCCCGGCTAGCGTCCGCGTATGGCAACAGGTCGAAGCCGACATCATGGAGTTGATGCAGCGTCCCGACTACATGGTCGGCTCCGACGCCATCCCAACTGGCGGCATGGTGCACCCCCGCGCCTTCGGATGCTTCCCCCGCATGATCGGACGTCTGCGCCGCCGCCACAACATCCCGCTAGAGCTGATGGTTCAGCGACTCACGCAGAACGCCGCGCTGCGTTTTGGACTCAAGGATCGCGGCGAGATCGCGGAAGGCAAATTTGCCGACATCGTAGTTTTCGACCCGGACCGCATCACCGATCGCGCAACATTCGAAGACCCCGAGCAGTTCCCCGAAGGCATCCCCTTCGTCGTCGTCAACGGCAAAGTAGCCGTAGACCACGAACGCCTAACCGGCGTCCTAGCAGGGGAAGCGGTCTAGACTAGACGCCTCAGCGGAAACCTACGCCATTCCGGCGACCGCAGGAAATGATAGGGGCGCCCCCCTTGTACTGAAGGGCATTTCCCGACGAGTGGTGGCAAACCTGAGTAGGGGCATCCCCTTGTGGATGCCTTGGGGTGGTGCTGGGTACGGCCGAACCCACCAACGTCTTTGGCGTCGCGCGGTATGGCCGTCCGGTCCGCGGCGGATCGCGCGCAGTTCAAGGTCGGTCGTTACAGAACCATGCGGTGCGAGGAGAAGGTGCTGTCGAACGTGCTCTGGGAGGTCCAAGTCGAGGATGTAAGGTTCGAGAAACCCATCGTCAGCTCTCCGACGATCAAGTCGCTCGCCTTGCTGGCTTGTTCGACGAGTTGGCGGACGCCGAGTTCGAACGTCTTCCCGACATGACCAACTGCCCGGCAAGGACCGCCTTGGACGACGACCTGTCCGACATCCTCGGACTTTCCAACTTGAGCACGCTGCGTCACCTGCTTGCTACCGAGCCGGTGGTTAGCAATCGGCGGTTGTGAAAGATCGTCCGTGTTGATCAACCCATTGATCGGCACCTCGTCTACCAGTTTTTCAAGATGTGGTTGGCAATGTCAACCGCGATGCGCGCACCGCGAGGATTGCTAGCAGCAAACATCAACCGGAAGAGCTCCGAGTTTCGGGAATTCTTGAACACTCGCTGCGTGGGGGCAACTCGCTCAAATACAGAATCTAATCGTTCTGCGTACATTTCAGCGATTCTCTGGCTGCCAGGTTCGCGTTCTTGTTTGGCCCCTTCGCTCCAGAAATCCTGTTGCTTCGCCGTAGCATACATACCTCGCCAATGCGCGCTATCACCGAAAATCCGATCAAGCCTATCAGACAATCCGGGATTTGGCGGTTTACCGGTAGGCATCATCCTAGAGACCGCCATCAGTGGGAACAGGATCCAGCAGTCAATCTTCTTCGTGTCAGCGATGCTCTCGATCGTTGACCACGCGACTTCAGTAGCGAAGGGATCCAGAAAAACGACTGCTCGTTCAGATTCGTCCATACTTCGACATATCCGAGGCAAAGCGAGATTCGCATCGTCCAACTCGATGATGATTTTGCGATCAGGATTTTCCTTCTTCAGTGATTCCAAGGATGCTACGTTTTCGGAATCGTTGTCAATGAAATGCAGTTGGTCAAATTGTCTGTCCGCGATGTCGATTGCTATTGAGGGCGATCCTTTCAACAATTCATTGAATTCGCCGTAATGTTCTTGATCGTACGCCGAATCTGGTTGCCAACTCCCCGCGCCCGCAAATGCATCGATATAGATCAGTTTGAATGGCGTGTTTTTCAAAGCCGTCGTGTATGCGTCCAAATAACGGCGCAGAATCTCACGTTTTCTCCGAGTCCACCAACCGCCGAATTTTTGTGTAACCATAGCTTTACGCCACCGCTGGCATCTGGCTCCAAGTGCGGCTATCGACGACTGCCTCGTCCCCGCCGCGCTTGCCGCGTGATCCGCCGAGTTGTTTGAGGAAGAACGACACGCCAGCGTCGAATGCCTGATCGCGTAACTGCCGGACCCAGTCCATTTCCATCGGTCGAGCGCCTCGCCCACTCTCGCCACCTACGATGAGCCATTGAAGTGCTTCGCGTTCCAACCACTCGGACAGGTCGAGTTCTTCGAGTAGGGGTTCGGCGGAGACGAATCGGACTTTCGCCGGGATTCGCTCCAACACCGTGATGCGAGGCGCGTATTTCTGGCTCTCAACCGATGTGCCAATCCACACGTTCGACGGCCAGCCATCAGGGAAATCATGTTTGTGGCGATCCCACCAACCAACTGCACGTCCCGGTCGTTTAGTCAACACTTGGAACACGTGGCCGCGCGTGCGAGACGCCTCCTCCATGACCTCGAATATCTTCGATGCGTACTCGTATGGAACACTCGGATGGAACACATCGGACATGCTGTTTACAAAGACATGCCTCGGTTTTTTCCACTTCAACGGAGCATCTAAACGGTCTGGCAACAGTCGAACGTCATCTGGTGTGGTTTCGTAACCGGTTACACTCATCCCTCTCAAGCGAGGATAGAGTGCGAACATGTAGCAGTTGTCGCAACCCGGTGACACGCGCGTGCAACCCGTTACCGGGTTCCACGTTTCGTCCGTCCATTCGATTGTTGATGCCATGACCGCGGTTCCTTGTCGTATTACGCACATGCTAGTATAACATACTACAACTAACATATTAGAAATCGACATAGCTAAAAATACGGGATTTCGGCGCGATCCGAGCGCGATAGATGCGAGGCGAGGGAGAAGTGTTGGACGCGGAGCGACGAAGCACGCCGTCGCCCACTCTAACCTTTCCGAGTCGAGCGGGAAGGATATCGGCGTGCACCACCTTCTATGGTTCCGGCTTGCGCCGGAATGACGTTCACTTGACGGAATGACGTGCTTATGCTGGTCTGCCGACGATTTACCGAAATGACAGCGGCTTTGCGATTGTTGCGCTAGTAGCCCAATGCGAAGCCGTCGCGGCGGGGGTCGGCGGCGCCTAGGTAGGTGCCGTGGGTGGTGCGATGGATGGCGTGGGCGCCGCCTACGGCGTTCGTGTACGGCGGCAAGAGATCGAACTCGTAGCCCATGTTGCGGAGTTGGGTCAGCATGTCGGAGTCGAAGCGAGACTCGAACATCAGAGCGCCGATGTCCCAGTAGCGGAATCTGGGGGCTTCGATGGCTTCTTGGATGTTCTTTTCGCAGTCGATGAACTGGTGGATCATCTGGATCGTGGTGTGCAGGATGCCGTAGCTTCCGGGTGTGCCGATGGAAGCGACGAAACCGCCACTGCCTTCGAAAATCTGCGAAGGTGCAATCACGAAATCGACGGCGCGTCCGCCACCAATGTCGTTAGGGCCGCCTTGGTTCAGGTCGAACCACTTGCCCATGTTGTTGATGAATACGCCAGTGCCTGCGGGCGCATGGCACGATCCGAAACCACCGCCTAGCGTCTGCGTCACGGTGACGACGTTGCCCCACTGGTCTGCGGTAGCGAAATGCGTCGTCATCGGTGCTTGCGCGACGGATGGCGGATTCCAGATGCCGGGTAGAGACGCTTCAACCGCCGAACGGTTCCATCGCTCGGCAGGGAATCCACTGAACTCGGTCGGCGAGATGCCTGACCGAATCTCTTCGGCATACTCGGCAGATAGCAGGCGATCGAGCGGGATATCGACATCGCGCGGATCGCCAGAGTAATGCGTTCGGTCATCGGCGGCCTTCAAAACCGCTTCGATGATGAGATGCTCAGTCTCTGCGGTCCCGGGTTCGAGGTCGTAACCATCGAGAGTGTTCAGTGTCTGAAGCATCTGGAACGCGGAAGAGTTTGGTTTCGGAACTCGTACCTCATAGTCGCGATAGTTCGAGGTTAGCGGCTCTTCCCAATACGGACGATATGCTGCCAGCTCTTCGCGGTTGATGACGCCGTTGACCGCTTTTTGACCGGCGCAGATATCGTCGCCGAGCGATCCCTCGTAAAACTCAGTCAATCCACCTTCGACGACGCGCCTCATGCTCTCGGCGAGTTGTCGTTGACGGAGCAACGCGCCGGCCTCGATGGCGGAGAACTCAAGCGGCGGCGCGGCACCTTCAACCGTCAGTTCCTCGATCTTGCCGATGGCGTCGGCGATCGTCGTCGCGATCAGCGGTGTCATCGGAACGCCGTTTTCGGCGAGGTCGATGGCATACTCGAAGACCTTGGCGCGCGATAGCGTTCCGTACTCGTCGTGCATCATCAACCATCCGCCGATGTTGCCCGGCACCAGCATCGACAGCGGGCCGTACTCCATATCGTCGCGGGTCATGCTTGAAGGGTCGATATCGTTCGGTGCGTGCCCGGAGTAGTTGATGGTGCGAGTCTTGTCCTCCGCAGCGTTGTAAACGAGCGCGATGCCGACGCCTCCCATACCAGACATGAAAGGTTCAGCGACGTTAAGCCCGGCGGCTACCGCGACAGCGGCATCGACCGCGTTGCCGCCGGCTTGTAGTATCCGCAATCCGGCGATGGTTGCGTGTTGCGATCCAGATGCCACCATGCCGCGCCGTCCAGTCGCGGGCGGGCGCGTCGAATCGCCATGAGGCGTAGAGCCGGTTTGTGCTGCGAGTGCCATGTTTTGGTTCTCCTTTACTCTGCAAGCGACGCCAGGTGTTGGCGTGATGCGATCTTTTCGTCGGGCGAGCCGTACGCCATTGAGTAGTGTCCGCGGTATCCGCTGTTCTCCAATCGGTTGAAGCAGGATGCGAAATCGACGGTGCCCTCTCCAGGGATCAAGTGTGTCTCGTAATCGCCATTATTGTCGGCGAGGCGCACTTCGCCGATCCGCTCGATGCCGAAAGCGTCAAGGAATCCATCAACACCTTCCGGTACCAGATGCGCGTGGTTGACGGTGAACGCCCAACCGAGCCGACTAGCCGGAATCGCGTCGAAGATCCGTTTGCATTCCTCAATGTTGTGCGCGAGATAGTTTACCTCTGCGTGCTCCGGTTCGTAATTCAGGTTCTCCAGCAAGACACGCTGACCGGTGTCGGCGGCGTAGGTCGTAACCCGGTTGAGCCTTGCAATGGCGGCATCGAGTCGTTCTTCGGGATCGGAAGTGAAGTGATACCCGGCATGAACGATCATCCACTGACACGCTAATCGGTTCGCCAAGTCCACCGATGCTCGCATGTAGTTTTCGACGCCGCGCGCGACGTACGGCGAAATCTCGGCGACGTTCACACCGCTCAACGTGTGCAGACCTATGCTGATGCCGGTCATTTCGCACCGCTCACGTACCGCGGCGATGCGTTCCGCGGTCCAGGTGTCCATGTGATTCGCGCCCGTGTCGGCGTTGAAATCGACGAAGTAGAAACCGTTCGCCTCCGCGAAATCCAAGACGTCTTCAAGACAGGTCGCAGAAGCATCGAACCCGATGCGATCGAATATTGACATGGTCTGAGCTCGATTTCGAGATGGATGGGTAGCCGACGTGATTCTAGGTGGGCTCAGTTGAAGATCAACACGGTGCGGGCAGCCTCGCCAGCCGTCATGTCGCTGAATGCCTCGTTGACCTCTTTAAGCGGACGATACCTCGTGATCATCTCGTCAAGTTTCAACTTGCCTTGTTTATTCATCTCGAGGAGCCACAGGAAATCGACGCGGGGCTTGCCGTCGCCGTGCCAATTGCCGAGGATCGACCGTCCGCGTAAAAGTTCCCAACCGTTAACTGCCATCTCCGCGCCCGTCGGAAACACGCCGACGAGGACCGTCGTGCCGAGTGGACGCGTGGAGTTGAAGGCCTGCTTGGCGATCGCCGGCAATCCTACGACCTCAAACGCGTAGTCGGCACCGCCGCCGGTGATCTCGATGATCCGTGCGACCGGGTCTTCTTTCGCCGCGTTGATGAAATGTGTCGCCCCCATCTCTTCGGCCTTCTCCAACTTGAAATCAACGGTATCGACGGCGATGATCTGCGCCGCGTTGGCGAGTCTGCCGCCTTGGACGACGCTGAGTCCGACACCGCCGCAACCGAACACCGCCATCGTGGCGCCGGTCGGCACCTGCGCACGGTTGACCACCGCGCCGACGCCGGTGATGATTCCGCATGAAATCAGACACGCCGCCGCCAAATCGGTGTCATTTGGCACCAGCACGCATTTGTCTTCCGGCGCCATCGTGTACTCCGTGAACGTCGGTGTGCGGTGATTGATCGACGCGCCGTCTTTCGAGAATCTGGTCGTGCCGTCTGGCATGGTGGAGCCGATGCTGAAGTTGGTCTCGCACAGCGATGGGTGGCCCGCGGTGCAGTTGCGACATCGGCCGCACATCGAATCGAGGGAGAGTATCACGTTGTCGCCGGGACTTAGCCAATCGACCCCGTCGCCTACCTCGGCAACCATGCCCGCGCCTTCGTGCCCGAGGATCATCGGCGCGTTGAGGTTCGTGAGGTGTCCGTCTACGTAGTGATAGTCGGAGTGGCAGACACCAGCACCGACCATCTTGATGAGCACTTCGCCACGTTGAGGCGGCGCGATATCCAATGTCTCGACCGAGACGGGCTGTTTGGGGACGCGTAATACGGCGGCTTCAGTCTTCATGCTCGATGCCCTTCATTTCGCAACGTAGTTGAGTATGAATGTTAGCCGTTTCAGCGAGATTCTGTGTGGCATCCGCAGAGTAGTTTCAAATGCGGAATGGCGATTGCTCTAAACTAGGGAATGCCGTGTTGCTTTAGAGCGCGGCAATGCGTTACGTGCGATGTCTGACGATCGAGAAAATGTTGCGTCCTGCTGTGCGCCGGTGCGAACCGGTGAACCGAGCTCGGACGCGGTTAAGAAGACGCCCTGCGCGTCGGAAGACAAGCGAATTGGTGCGGGCGCTGGTGAGTTGATCGATATACCGGGCGCCGAGTTCCGAATGGGCACTGACAATCGCCGATTCCCGGCCGACGGCGAGGGGCCGATACGGGAAGTATCCCTAAACGAGTTTTCCATCGCAACCACACCAGTTACCAACTCAGATTTTGACGCCTTCGTATCCGCGACCGGGCACGTTACCGACGCCGAACGGTTCAGGTGGTCGTTCGTGTTCAAAGACTTCGTTTCCGAAGAGGTCGAAAGGCGCGTTTCGCAGGTCGTGCAGGGATCGGAGTGGTGGTGGCGAGTCGATGGCGCGGACTGGCGGCATCCAGAAGGTCCCGACTCAGCGATCGACGACCGAGCCGAGCATCCGGTCACGCACGTCTCTTGGACCGATGCACTGGCGTTCTGCGAATGGGCCCACGCTCGATTACCAACCGAGGCGGAGTGGGAATATGCGGCGCGCGGCGGGCTGGATCAAGCTACCTACGCATGGGGCGACGAACTAGAACCAGACGGTACGCACAAGTGCAACATCTGGCAGGGCGAGTTCCCGAACCGCAACACGCTGCAAGACGGCTATCACGGCACATCTCCCGTCGGCACGTACGATGCGAACGGTCTCGGACTCTACGATGTAGCCGGCAACGTGTGGGAGTGGTGCTCGGACTGGTTCTCGGTGACGTTCCATCGCAACGCAAGGCGCGTTACTCGCGAAAACCCGCGCGGACCAAGGAGCGGCGACTCAAAGGTGATCCGTGGCGGTAGTTACCTGTGCCACGAGTCGTACTGCAATCGATACCGCGTCGGTGCGCGGACGTCTAACACGCCAGATTCCAGCACCGGAAACTTAGGCTTCAGGATCGTCGCGTCGGACCGCTAGTCCTACGATCAGCCGAGGATCTCGTTGAGACGCCTCGAGATTTCCGAGATTTCGTCTTCCTCGAGCAAGCGAACGTCGATCCGTATCTTCTGCGGATCGGTGCCGTGTGCCATCGTTGCGATCGCGGGGTCGCCGTTCCGCAACTCATCAATCAGCCATTGGGCGTCTTTGCCAGTCGCGGGGTCTACGCTGACGTGCACATTGGGCATCGGGCGGTTGTCCTCGTCCGGGAATTGGATATAGGAATCCGAGACTTTCGCTAACCCACTGAGGCTTGAATGGAGCATCGCCGACTTTCGGTGATGCTCGGTCATGCGCTCTTCTGGGTCTTGTTCAGCCCACCAGATCAGCGAGGAAATCTGACCGACTACCTCTTCTTTGGAAACTTTTGCGACGCGTCCGATGCCGTGCGCGGGTGCCGACTGCATCGCGATCGAGTCGATCAGGTCTTGGCTTCCGGCGATGACACCCGAACCCTGCGGACCTTGCAAACCTTTACCGCCGCTGAAGCAGACGACATCAGCACCGAGGTCGATGAAACGATGCAGGTTTTCACGCGGCGGAAGCGCGTTTGAGCCGTCCAAGATCACCCGCGCGCCGTGCGCGTGGGCGATGTCGAAAACATCCTCCAATGCGATGTCCTCGACGGGCGCGTAGCCGACCCAATAGACCATCTTGGCGTCTGGGTTGTCGATAAACGCTTGCTCGTACTCTTCGGCGGAGACGATGCGCGCACCGCCGCCGTCCTCGCCCGGTTCTCCGACCTCGACGAACTTCACGCCGGCAGTCTTGACCGCCATCGCGTATCCGTGATCAACGTACTCCACGCCGTCGTCATTCTCTCGGCGGACGAATCGCTTGGCGATGCATGGCACCTGCCCACCTTGCACGTAGGGCAACGCTTCCATCAACGCTTTGTCGGTGCCGGTGATGATCGCGGCGGCGGACACCATCATTGCGGCGGCACAACCAGACACGATGTAGCCGTCGTCTGCGTGCGTCAATTCAGCGATGACGCGTCCTGCTGATCTTTGCAGCTCTTGAAGATCAACGAAGTTTTCAGCCGCCGTCCGCATCGCGATCAGCGATGTTTCGGGTATCAACGTTCCGCCCATCACGGTGTGGTGGCAGGTAGCGTTGATGAACTTGCGGACGCCCAAAGCGGCGTACGGATCTTGTTCGAGCTGTTCCAGAGTGGGCATGGTCATGGCGTCAATCCTTCAGTCGGTTTTGAATGTCGTTAGGATACCGCGTTTAGACGGCGTATTCGGTGAGTTCGGGTCACCATGAGACCGCCATGGCGACGGTGCCGGTTCCGAGGTGCGAGCCGACGGCGGGACCGAGCGAACCGGTGATTTTCATGCCGCCCGAATTGACCGATGCGCTCAACTCGTCGAGAACCTCCTCGGCTTCGGCTTTGGAAGCCTCATCGGTGTACATCACCGCGAGGTTGTTGAGCGGCTCATGCGCTTCGACGAACTCAGACACCATCTTTGCCATCGCTTTACGGTGTGAACGGGGTCTTGCGATGACATCTACTTCGCCATCGATGATCGCGAGCACCGGTCGCATGTGCAGGATGTTCGCCATCAACGCTTTCGCGCCTTTGAGCCGTCCGCCGCGCTGCAAGTACTCGAGCGAGTCGGGCGTGCCCCCGAATTGGACGCGATCCACCATCTCTTTGGCGACCGAAACCGCTTTTCCGAGATTTCCACCGTCGTTGATTACCTGCCGCGCGGTCAAGGCGATGAATCCAGTCGCCATCGACGCGGTGCGCGAGTCGACGTGGGCGATGCGCGCGCCGTCCGGGTCCGCTTGCGCCGCGCCCGCGACGGCAGATGCGTAGGTGCCGCTGAGCGATGACGAGATGTGAATCGAGATGACCTCGTCATGCGATTCCAGCAGGTCGTCGTAGACCGCTTTGAAATCTCCCGGCGATGGTTGCGACGTAGTTGGAAACACGTCCTTGTCGCGCGCCAACCGCGCGTAGAAGTCTTCCGTCTCGATCGTGACGCCGTCCCTGAACTCTTCTTCTCCGAACCTGACGAATGCCGGGACAATCGTCAATCCGTGTTCTTCGGCGAGTTCTGACGGGATGTCGGCGGTGCTGTCCGTTACGACTGCGATACTCACTTTTTTCGCTCCTATCTTTCCCTACAAGGTGTTCGTAGATGCTTGAGATTACGTTACACCACATAGACGCATCACGTACGCCCCATCCGAGCATGATTTATCGCGCACCCCCGTCGAAGGGTTTTTGCACAAAACAAGGGTTTCCCTCACTCGTGGGGGAAATGTCCGAAGGACAAAGGGGGCCCTGCCCATGTCATTCTGAACGGAGCATAGCGGAGTGAAGAATCTCATGCGAGATACTGGTACCGCGGCGGCGAGATTCCTCGCTACGCTCGGAATGACAGCGGAATTCGCGGAAATGACAGAGGAGTTCGCGGAAATTACGACAGTCCCACCAAGGTCGCATCACAACAGCAGGATCGATCGCAATGCGTAGGATATGAACTATCACTTATGTTGACGGGAAGCGATATTTTGCGGTGGTTTCAGCTGCGCCGCCTGCGGAACCTGCGGGCGCGCCAAGGGCGTGGCTACCACGAGATCGTGCGACGCCGACGTTCGAAGCGGCTACGGCGCGGGCGGATTCGCCGAACCTGCGTGCGGCTCACCTACCAGATTCCCATCTCCATCCTCGCCGCTCTCGGCATCGTAGTGATCCTGATGCACAGCGGCGATCGGCGAGTGCTGACACCAGAGGAGATCGCGACCGCTGGCTACGGCTACAATCTGACATCTTTTGAAGTCCGACACCTGCCCGCAAAGTGGATTCACCGCATCTATTCCAGCCTGCCGTGGACTGAGATCGACGATGAAGAGAGACTCGCCAATCTTGAGCGCTACGAACGGATGGCGGGCGAGTTGCGTGCCGCGCGCGATGCATATCATTCAGCGTTGGCGCGGGGTGATGCGGCGACAGCATCAATTGAGCAGGCGCGCATCGATTCGGCACTGCGTGAACGCAACGAAATCCGAGACTCGGTCGAGGAACTGCTCGAATCGGCGCTCTCTACCGAACTGATCGCGCTCGGACTGAACCGAGACGGCGAGTTCATCTGGCCGCCCGTCGATTTCCGCATCGACGACACGCCACACGTCCTAGTAACCTCGCCGCGCGACGAGATTCGGCGGGAATCGGTGCGAATCCTACGCCCGGAACTCGCCGAGACCGAAAAACTGGCGATAGAGGGCGAGATTCTCGACCGCGCCGATCAGTCAGCGGTGATCCTGTCCATCGGCGGCTTGGCGTCGTATCCGAACCTAGTGCCGTCCGTCTACGGACTGTTGCCGCTGCTCGAAGTCTCGGCGCACGAGTGGATTCACGCCTACCTGTTGTTTCAACCGCTCGGTCGCGCCTACTGGTCGAACGCCGACATGACATCGTTGAATGAGACACTAGCGAACCTCGCCGGCAAAGAGATCGGGCGCACCGTCTACAACCGCCTGACCGGCAACGACATCGAGACGCTAGAAGCGCCGTTCATGCATGTCGCAGATGATGAACACGAAGATGCAGAGCCTGATAATCATCGCTTCGATGCCCGCGCTTTTCTGTACGAGACTAGGATTCGCACCGACGAACTGCTGGCGCAAGGCGAGATCGAACGCGCCGAAGAATACATGGAAGAACGCCGTCTGGTGCTGGTCGAAAACGGACACAACATCCGCAAACTGAACCAAGCCTACTTTGCCTTTCACGGCCTGTACGCCGACGGCCCGGCATCGACCAGCCCATTGGCGAGCCAGATCTGGGAACTGCGCCATCAAGTCCCCAACGCCGGAGCCCTTATCAAACTCCTCCAACCCATCCCAAACTACGACCAATTCCACCATCTCCTAGACCAACGCGGCATCGAACGGTAGAACGCAAAAACCCTTACGGCCCCCTTTGTCCTTCGGACATTTCCCCCACGAGCGAGGGAAACCATACGTCATTCCGGCAAACCCCACGTCATTACGCCAAACCCACGTCATTCCGGCGGAAGCCGGAATCCACATCGTAGGGGCATCCCCTTGTGGGTGCCCTTGGAGGGCGCGCGCGACAGTGTTGGTAAAATCTCGCTTGAAGGGTTTTCGAGATATGGCTACTACGACGTTGTCACCGAGGGAGCACCGACAGGTCGCTCTGGATTTTCTCGCGGCTTCTGATGACGAGTTCGAGCGCGGAGACGTCTTGCAGGGCGCGGAGAAGCTGTGGGGCGCGGCGGCTCACGCCGTGATGGCAGCCGCGCAGTTACGCGGATGGTCCTACGAGAGCCACCGTTCGCTCAAAAACGCCGCGATGAATCTCTCAGACGAAACCGGAGACCCTTTGATCGACGCGTATTTCGCCGCCGCCGAAAAGTTTCATCGGCACTTCTACCACGACTCGATGGAAGATTGGGAACGCGACGCCGACCGGCCGCTGGTACATGACCTCGTGCGCCGAGTGTTGGCATTGGACTAGCGTCTGAATCATTCGCGTTACCTACCGGTTGCCCCCACTCGTGGGGGAAATGTCCGATAGGACAAAGGGGGAGCGCATCACAACCACTCGCTCCGCGCTGACTTCTATCCCTCTTCCTCCACCTCATCGGCGTACTGGTTGTAACCGAGACCGCTCACATGCGGCTCTCGATGCAGAAGATGACGCAGTCGCGCCAACTCATCAGCATCCCAGTCCATCGCTTCAGCTACCGCTTCATCCCAAAGACGACGCACTTCGCACTCGCCGTCACGGTACTGCGGAACCTCCATGTTCTTCGTGCGTTCCCAGCATCGGACTAGCGGCTCACGAATCTGATCGTCTTTAATGTCAGGGACGCGAACTTTGGTGTAGGCTGCGGGGGGATAATTGGGATAGGCGAGGGTCATGCCGGCATTGCGCATGATTTGTAGTCGTCCGGCTGTCGAATTCATGAATACAGCTATCGCTTTTCCCTCATCTTCAGTTACATCGGTCACCGGCATCCATCCGTTACCAACGAATTTCTGACAGCTCGCGACAGCAGTTAGACGCGCAGACGTATTACCTTGACGGAAGGGCACCAAAAGGTATCCCGCTTTGCTCAATATCTTGTCAGATTCCGGGTATGTGCCGCCGTTGGCGTGCATTCTTTGTTCTCCCGGGGTTTTCGTAACCCATCTACTTTCCGGTTCGCTATCGATTTTGCGTTGTCCGTGCAACCCAGCGGAGTCGAGAACGGGGAAAGATCCTCTAACGTCGCCCTCGGCCCGTTGATGCGATCCCGTAAGCTCTCTGCCTGTCTGATGGGAGGAAAAGCCGAAATCCTTCATGCACGTCATACCGTTGTCATTGGCGAACTGTGCAGCGGCTTTTGCCAGAACCGGGGATCTCCAAATCGCAGGTGTCCAATCGCCGGCATCGATTAGCTCGACCGGCCAGTACGATACTTCGCCCCATCCGTTTTGGATTTCACCCTCGGGACTTTTCAGCAAACTTCGATGCATATCCTCGACTTCATTTTCATTAACTGGTAACCGGTCCAATTGGATGAATCTAGTACGCGGCTTCGTATCCTGACGCTTAGTCATCACGATGATGCTCTCGTTGATACTAGTGTCCTGGCTCAAATTAACGTTTCCTGGTTGGTGACATGTGAGTACGGTGTGAATGTAATATTCTCGCGCCAGAACAAGGCGTTCGTGCAGACCGGACGGACCTGACAAGGCGATCGTAGGGCTGATTAGCACATTGACACCACGTTGAATATCCAAACAACGATTTGCTAAAGCCACAAACAACGGACGAGCAGTAGTTTTATCGACAAAATCAACCATACTCTCGTCATTGCGAACTAGAAATAGTTCCATCAAATCCATTCTCTGTTGCAACTTAGTTTTGATCGTCTGTGGAAATTTTTCACCCATCCTAGCCCTGCGCGTGAATGGCGGGTTCATTATGACAATGCTTGCATTGCGCGCGGCGTCCACGGCGTCTTCCAGTTCTACGTCTTCCGATTGCCAGATTGTCCGCGACCGGACCACATCGTCGGGTAAATCTAACTCACTTCCGCGACTAACGATGGATCGTTGGCCCAAGAGTTCTAACGATCCAACCGATACCCGACTAGGATCGTTGCGATCTGGGCCGTATGGCATCTGGTGCAAGCCCATTCGACGGTAGCGGACATCTTGATTACCGGTCGTCAACTGAGACGCAGCCAATTGGAGGGAGATCGGGTTGATGTCCATGCCTTTGATGACTTCTTCTACTGCGAGCCTCTGGAGTTGACCGATCAACGTCTCGCTTGCGCCTTGCCCGCGCGCCCGACGTTTCATATCGGTGAGCATCGCTGCCAAGAGAGTGCCGCTGCCGCAAGCTAGGTCGACGGTCTTGTGTTGTCGCCACACTTCAGGGTCGGTCCAATCTTGTTCACCGACCGCATCCAAAGTGAGACGCGCCGCGATCGAAGCGGCAACTGGTCGTGTAAAGAACGCTCCGTCGCTGGTTTGATTGCCCATCACCTTGTTGAACAATGGTCCAGCATGATCCGCTCCCATGTCGGCATAGGTTTCTGCTATGCGTTCTGCCTCCGCTGCGATGTGACGAATTGCGCGTTCAAGCCCGCTCGTCTTACCTGAATTTTCGATCTCGTAGATCGTCTCCAAGGCCGGTTCAATGACCGGACGGAAGTCGTGAGTAAGTATCCTCACCCACTCTCTTCGCAACCTTTGCACAACATTGACATCACTCTTTACCGCCGATAGGTCGCTGATGCCTGACAACCACCGCCCGGCACTGATGCGTTGATGGAGCATTGCCGCATTCATCATGAGCAACGCGGCGATGGTGCAGCCGTCAGCCTGCTTTTTCAAACTGGCTTCATTGAGATTATCGAGTCCGAAGTGTTCGTTCAACGTGTCCACGAGTTCATCATTTCTCAAATGGAACGCCGCTTCGTTGATCCCGGTTTCCAGAAGGTTCAGATCTCTGAGGACTCGGTTGTCACTCAAACCTGACTTGGCCAAGAGATTCACCTTGATGGCGTTACCGTGTTCACCAAGCCCACTGAGCGTGATCATTCGCATCGCGGATTGGTTTGCTACCTCTTCGCGACTACGTCGGTTCCGGCGACTCTCGGAAGGCGGTTCTAACCGCAACCCTTCGCCGTCGTTTATCATCTTGCGAACCTTAATTTTGCTCTTTGGAATGTCCACCGCGCCGGGTGTGCCGTCTGGTGCGGCTTTGCCGCGCGCAACGGTGTCCATCCGCATCTCGGCGCTACCGTCGTCGTGCATTTTGCCGGTAACGATTTGCGTCGGCGCCGGTACCGATGGCGATTCTTTCGAACCGAAAAGCTCTCCTATGTCTTGAAGTGTATTCGCATCTTGATCTAACGGTTCAAACTCTTGCGACAATGTGCTGTCGCCTTTGATGACCCGTTCGACCGCCTTTTCCGCGGCGCCTGGCGGGCCAGTGTGTTGCCGATACTGGATGCGGCTGCTGTCCCTATTGACTACGCCAGTGATCGTCGTTGTGACTTCCGGTTCGCTCGGCAGGTAAAGCGTCAAAAGATCGGACAGTTTGTCTTCGATGCGCTGATCGTGAGCCCGCAATGCCATCAGAATCTGTCCGAGTTCCTTCCAACCTTCGTCCATATTGCTCGTGCTCAACCACTTTTCTGGATCGGCGTTGTGGGGGAACACGATCGGGCAGATGATATACCCGAGGTCTTTCTGGGGTGCGGTTCGCATCGCGCGGCCAACCGCCTGAATGACGTCGATGGGACTTTTCCTCGACTCGAGAAAAGCCACCGCGTTTAGCGACGGCGAGTCGGTTCCCTCGCCGAAGATGCCGACATTGATTATTCCGTAAGGTGACTCTTCACTCGCCTCAGCGAGTCGCTCCTTAGCCTTGTCGCGGGCAGATACGTTGCTGGTCGCGTCGAGATGTTCCAGCGAGTACTGCTTGGCTTGTTGCCCTTTTGCGTTTTGCGACAACCAACCTTGCACCCAGTCGCGAACCTGTTGGGTTTGTAGCCTATCTGCGAACTCTTTCGACTTGGCGACGCTGTTCATAAACGCGATGCAAGAGTTGATCGGCACGTTACCGCCCTCAGCACCTTGCGTGGCGCCGCCCATCGCCAGTGCGAAAACCAAACCGCGTAGATACTGTGCACTGGTGATCGCTTTACGCCCCTTGAGGTCGGACCCTGACGCTAGCAAGTTGGCTTGATTGAAAGCTTCAG
The DNA here is from genome assembly GCA_963662485.1 of Dehalococcoidia bacterium. Taxonomy (GTDB): domain Bacteria; phylum Chloroflexota; class Dehalococcoidia; order Lucifugimonadales; family Lucifugimonadaceae; genus Bin127. Next base: position 2,537,639 of record OY759581.1, read on the forward strand.
TATCGTTCACACCAATGGCGATTATTCGGTAGTCGGCGAGCCATCCGTTACGCACCGCTTCGGGATAACTCTTGCGGTAAAGCTCAACGCCGAACGTCGTCTCATCGTCCATTGTTCGGACAAGCCAATCGGACGACGCGCTGTTTTTCACTCCGAACACTTTGGGCGTGGCGGTTTGGTAGACCCGATACTTCGCCGGAAAAGCACCGTTGTCATGGCACAACGTGAAATCGCGTAGTTGCTGCTCTTGGGCGCGCGCCTTTAAGGTTTTCGATCTTTTCCGTCGCAATCCGGCAGTCCGATGTGCCTCATCGGCGATCAGCACCTTCGCAGCCGTCTTTGACCGCTTGAGGGCGTCGGCGACGCGGTGACCGCTTTGATAGGTCCCGAAAATCACGTTGACTTGGTTACCGTCTGACCCACTGGTGATCCACGACGCAATTTCTCCGGGATCGGTAGTGACTTTACCCTTCACCTCCGATGCGCTGAAGTTGCTGTTGTCAGCGATCGGATTGCTGAACGTGTCGATCGCGTCTTCGCGCTTTGGGTTGTAACCCGCGGTTTCATCGGAACAAACGGCAAGTGCGCGGATTGGACCGTCGGCGTGTATCAGATATTCGCGCCGTATCTGCGCTACTAAAGCGATCGAGGGACATAGCACTACAGCCAACTCGCCCGGCTCGGTGAGTTTCTCGACGATCCGCAATGAGATGCGCGTCTTGCCAGTCCCACAAGGCAAAATGATCTTGCCGCGTGCCTGCCCGACCGGGAGACCGCCGCTATCCGAACGCACATGCTCGCGTAGGATCCTGACGGACTCCGAAACCGCTTCATTCTGCATGGAAGACTTCGATTGCTCGACGCCTTCCTCATCGGACGATTCCGAAACGATGTTGTTCTGTTGTTGCTCTGAAAGGTCCTTTCGGATGTTGACGATCTTTAGCGGTTTGTCGTGCATTGCCAACGCTTGAGTGGTGTTGGCGGAGAGGCGATTGTCGCCGTTGGTCACGATCCAACGTTCGGCCCAGAATGGACCCGAAGACGCGCTGACGAACTTATCGGTTTCGGTTTTGCCGATGTCTCGCCCTCTACCGTCCGCGTCGAGTTGCCGCGACTTGCACTGGATGGCGATGTACTCCCCGTCGCTTTGGCGTCGCGCCACGACATCAATCCCGACATCCTGATTGGTTGTGCCGGGAAACAGTTCTTCACGCTCATTCCAATCCGGCCAAGTCGATGCATCGATGATGTCCCATTCCTTGATTTCGGGCGCGATGTCGGCGGTGAGACGTTCCAGCCATTTGCCATCGGTTTGTCGGCTGCTGGTTTCATCGATCACACGGATCGCATCGTCGATTTTCTGCGCTGAATCGACGTTCATGCCCGCTTGAGCGTACGAGGTTGTGGCGGCAGGATCGGGCATCGTGGGTCGGGTTTGTAACGATAAAGTGGTTTGCCGATTAGTCAATGTATCACAGCGGGGTGGCGCGACGCCCGCGATTGCGATGCTTTTACCGGCGCGCGGCCCCCTTTGTCCTGTCGGACATTTCCCCCACGAGTGGGGGAAAACCTAGGATGATGCGGACATTCCGCTTGCAGCCAGGAAACTCATCATCGGTCCTTGTTTGCCGCCAGAGATTCTTCACTCCGCTTCGCTCCGTTCAGAATGACATGGCCCGGTTCACGAGTGTTTTGCAACACCCTTCTTGGCGAAGGGGAATAGAACAGAAAACAGCGGTTATCATGTAAGTTCCGACTGAGGAGAGTAACGACATGCAAAAGGCGCTACACGTAAGGACGACTGTGCTTCCGGGTGGGAAGATCTTAATCGCGGATCGTGAGCTTCCCGTGGGAGAGGCCGTTGACGTGGTTGTCAGCCAGGCGACAGAGCCCGAGCGCCGGTCAGTCGTTGACATCCTGGAAGAAGCACCGGGGCACTTGGTCTTCAAGACGGCAAACGACGTAGCGGATTACTTGTCGGAAGAGAAGGAAGCATGGGGCCGCTGACATTGCCCGTCGGCGGGCTCGTTTACGTCGATGCCAATGCAATCATATACAGCGTAGAACGCATTGAGCCGTATCGAGAGTTGCTAACTCCGATGTGGCAGGCAGCAAGGGCAGATAGGCTCTCTCTCGCCAGCAGCGAACTCGTTGTATTGGAAACGTTGATCAAACCTCTCCGTGACGGCAACGCGCGTCTCGAGATGCTGTTTCGTTCCATCTTTGACGCTGCTGAGATGGAACTGATCCCTGCCACATTCGCACTTTGGGAGCATGCCGCCCGTATCCGTGCCAGCACGGGGTTGAAGACGTCCGACGCGCTCCATGCGGCGACCGCCCTCAGTGCCGGTTGCGATCTATTCATCACCAACGACACCGACTTCCGCCGTGTCGAGGGCTTGCCCACCGTCATCCTAGACGACCTCCTCGATTAACGCCAAAGTGGCGCTCGCGACGCCCTTGGCTGCCGGTTGCTCCTCCTTGACGATGTCCGCCTGGATAAATGGCGAGTGCGGCGTCGCTCAGCGCCAGGTGCGTTTTAGGACGCGCTTGAAGGCGGCGGCGAATTCGTCTAGTTCTTCGTAGGTGTGGGCGGCGGAGACGTTGCCGGCGCAACGGCTGGAGAGCAGATAGCCTTCGTTCATCATGCCGAAGAAGATCATGTCTAGCAGGTCGCCGTCGTTGGTGGCGTAGGAGCGGTAGTCTCGGACGGTCTCGGCGGTGGCTTGGATGGCGAAAAGCGAGGTGGCGCCAGTGATGCCCATCGGGGCTTCCACGTCGGAAATCACCTCGCGCAGACGCGCTCGAAGGTAATCGCCTTTGTTCTCCAGATCGACATAAACATCGGTGGTTAGCTCGCGCAGCGTCGCCACCCCTGCAGCTGCGGTCATCGGGTTGCCGTTGAAGGTGCCGGCGTGAGAAACCTGCGGACCGCCGGGGCCGCTGGGGTCCCACATCGACATGATGTCGTCGCGTCCGCCGAACGCTCCGACGGGCAGACCGCCGCCGATCACCTTGCCGAAACAAGTTAGATCGGGCGTGACGCCGAAATATTCTTGAGCACCTCCGCGCGAAGCTCTGAACGCGATTACCTCGTCGAAAATCAGCAGGATTCCCAGCTCTGTGGTGATGCGTCGAACGCCTTCGAGGAACGCGGTATCGGCAGGTACCATGCCGCACTGACCATTGATCGGCTCGACGATGACCGCCGCCAATTCGTCGGCATTCTCACGGATCACGCGTTCTGCCGATTCGAGGTCGTTGTAGGGCATAATCACGATCTCATCGGTCGATTTCGGGGACATTCCGCGGGTGGTCAAAACCGAGTTCGGCGCGTCGGCATCGCCGGCCATCGCGACATCGGGCGTGACGCTGATCTGCACCGCGTCGTGGTTGCCGTGATACGCGCCTTCGCACTTCGCCAACAGGTTCTTGCCGGAAAAGGCGCGCGCCGCACGGACGGCGTTCAGCGTCGCTTCGGTGCCGGAGTTGACGAATCGAACCTTGTCGAGCGATGGCACGCGTTCGCACATCAACTCACCCCACTCGACGACCAGAGGCGTAGGCGCGGGATACGACACGCCCTGCTCAAGCTGCGTCGCCAGAGCCTCGATCACCGCGGGATGCCTATGACCGAGTATCAGCGTCGTCATGTTGTTGATGAAATCGACGCGTTCGTTGCCGTCGATGTCGGTGATCGTTGAGCCGTCGGCTTGCGACACGTAGATCGGGAACGGGCCCCAATAGATGGAGTTGCGGGTATCGCCGCCGGGCAGGTACTGCTTCGCCTGCTCATGCTTGGCTTGCGACCCGGCGTTAGATGCCACATAGCGCGCCTTTTCGGCACGCACCGATTCGGAGATGTTGTGATTAGTCATGCGCGTATGGTACTGCTAAACGGCGGAGAATGCACGCGATGCGTGCCATGTCATTCTGAACGGAGCGAAGCGGAGTGAAGAATCTCTGGCGGCAAACTGGGCCTCTTGAAGAGATTCCTCGCTACGCTCGGAATGACAGCGGCTCTCGCGGCCCCCTTTGTCCTATCGGACATTTCCCCCGCGAGCGAGGGAAACCCTAGTGAAACGGGCAATGTCATTCTGAACGGAGCGAAGCGGAGTGAAGAATCTCTGGCGGCGAACTGGCTTCCCTTGATGAGATTCCTCGCTACGCTCGGAATGACAGCGGTTCTCGAGGGCCCCCTTTGTCCTGTCGGTCATTTCCCCCGCGAGCGGGGGAAACCCTAACGGCGTTTGCCTAATGAGCGGGGGTAAGCGTCGTTCTTACATCACTGGGGGATGCGGGTAGATGCGTTCCCAGCTCTCGGTGCCGAATGTTGGGTCTTGGGACATGTCGCCGTGCTGCGCGAGGCGATCTTGCGATGCGGCTTCTATCGAGGTCATCACCTCGGTGAAAAGTTCGGTTTCGAGACGGTGTCTGACGTCTGCGTATTGCGGGTCGTCAAGGAGATTCACCTGCTCTTGCGGATCGTTCTCAATGTCGAACAGCAAAGCTTCACCAGAACGGTACCGATGCAGCTTGTAGCGTCCGTCGTAGTTCATCCATCCGTCGGTCAGCATCCCGAAAATGCGGTCACGCCCGCTGTCGCCCGGCATACCCTCGCCCGGCAACGGAATCGCGTCGTACCAGACCGGCAGCTCTTCAACGCCGGCCCACTTGAGCATCGTCGCCGTAATGTCGCGCACTTCGACTAGGTCATCGACGACTTGACCGCCAGTCACGCCGGGACCCATCGCCACGAAAGGCACGCGTATCGCCGACTCGAAGAACGATGCCTTGCCGATCAAACTGTGGTCGCCGAGATAGTCGCCGTGGTCCGACGTCAAAACGATGTAGGTGTTGTCCAGCAATCCTTGACGCTCAAGCGCGTTGACGATTGCGCCCACCTCGTAATCGATCTGCTGAACGAGTCCGGAATAGTGTTTGCGGATCGTGCGCTTGGTCGTGTCTGGAAACTCGCCATAGTCGACGCCGTTCCAAGGTCTACGATTCCCGCTGACGTTCGTTTCGCGCAGGCTCGGATGGTGTCCGGGCCCTTCCGGCGCGGGTTCGGGCAAGCGATTCTCGTCGATACCTTCCAAGAACTGCTCATTCGGATCGTAAGGGCAATGCGGACCGGGGAATCCTACCATCATCGCGAACGGGCCTTCGTTCCCGTACCGCTCGATGAACTTCACCGATTCGGCACCGACGAAACGATCCCAAGAGTGTTCCCACGGGATATCGTGCAGCACCGCGCCCTTGTTCTCGTGGTAGCCGTCCATCTCGTTGCCATGCAACTTGCGGAGGCCGTGCCGTTTCAAGTAGTGGTAGTAATCATCTCGGACTTCAAGCCAACGCTTGTCTTCGCAGACGACTCGATATTGGAAACCGCGCCGTTCGTTCCACGGGTAGAAGTGCATCTTGCCGATGCCGGCAGTGTAGTATCCGAGATCGTTCAGGATCTCCGGCCAAGTCTGCATCCCCGCCGCGCGCCAATCGGCTCGCAGATTTTGAGTATTGTTCGTGACGCCGTTGCGGATCGCGTTCGCACCGGTAAGGAGCGCCGTGCGCGCCGGAACGCAGACCGGCGATTGCGAGAATCCATTGGCGTATCGAACACCAGCGTTGGCGATGGCGTCAATGTTGGGAGTCTGGAGCCAATCTGCGCCGTAGCAACCCGCGAAATCCGCTCGGAACTGGTCTGGAAAGAGGAAAACGATATTCGGACGGTCTGACGCGTTACTCATTTCATCGATCCTCGCTTGCTTTCGGTCGCGCCCAATGCAGAACCGAATGATTAGTCCAGTTCCGCGACGGCCGCCGTGAACGCGGGCAAAACGTTCGCCCAATCTCCGACGACGCCGAAGCGCGCGTGCGTGAAGATGTTCGCCTGCGGGTCTTTGTCGATGGCGACGATGTTGCGCGCCGAGGAACAACCCGCTATGTGTTGGCTCGCACCAGAGATTCCGACGGTTATATAGGTGTTCGGGCTGATGCTCTTGCCGGTCAAGCCAACTTGGTGCGAGTGATCGATCCATCCGGCATCGCATGCGGCGCGCGACGCGCCGAGGGCCGCGCCGAGCAAACCACAAAGTTCGCGCAGGTCATCAAACGGCTCCGGTCCGCCTAGACCGCGACCGCCGGCTATCACGACATCCGCCTGCTCAAGCGGAATACCGTCGCTCTCCTCCATAACAGTCTCGATCAACACCGGCGAATTTGCGGACGGTTTCACATCTGACAGATCGATGCGTTCGATTGACGGCGCGTCGTCAGCATCAGCGGCGGGTTCGAACGCGCCGGGACGGATCGATACTACCTGCAAGCCGTCGCCGGCAAACTCGTAAACCGCCATCGCACTGCCGCCATGCACGGGCCGCGTAACGGCGACACGCCCGGAAGCGGGATTGACCGCGAGGTCGATGCAACCCGACGCGAGCCCTGCGCCCCATCGAGCCGCGATCCGAGCCGATACCACAGAGCCGCAGTCCGTCTGAGCGACGAGGATGACCGATGGATCGGACTTTGACACGGCTTCCGACACCAGATCGGTGCTCAAAGCATAGACACCGCCAGCTGCATCGCCCAATGCGTCGGGATTCTCCAACAGCAACACGTCGCCGACGGCTAGTCCGCCCAGAGTTGACTCATCAAAAGCGGCATCGGCGACCAGACTCAGAGTGATGTTCGATGCATCGTCAGATATGCGTTGCGCGGCACCGATCAGCTGGCGCACCGTGGGATGCAATCGACCATCGGCAATTTCGCCGACGATCAAAACGCGGTTTTCTGCACTGCTCATATCAGTTTCGCCTCTCGGAGTCGCAACGCGAGCAGACGACCAGCATCGGCGTCGTCTTCGCCTTCGATGATTTCCACATGTGATTCCGCTAAAGGAACGAATAGCCGCGTCATCGGTAGCGTCTCGGAGCCCGCGAAATCGTCTTGCGCGAGTTCGGCGATCGTTGTCGTCTCAGGACGTTTTCGGCTCGCCGCCATTATCCCGCGCAGATTCGCGTATCTCGCCTCGCCGAGTTCATTAGTAACGGTCATCACGGCGGGTTTCGGGCACTTGATCCGTTGGTAACCGCCTTCGGCGACGCGCTCTACATCGAACGATTCACCATCTTCGCCGATGCTCAAAGCGCGCACGAGCGTAACCAACGGTGCTGACATTAATTCGCTGAGCATGATCGGCACATGCGCCTGATCCCAATCTGATGCTTGTCGTCCGGCAAGCACCAAGTCGGCGCCACCGTCGCGTTCGATCGCCGCCGCCAAAACCCGCGCCGTCCCGAGCGCGTCCAACGATTCTGATGCTTCATCGTCCACCAACACCAACCGATCGGCGCCGATCGCGAGCGGTTTCTTCATCACATCAAGCGCAAACCCGGTTCCAACCGAAAAGATCGCTATCTCGACATCTACGCCGGCATCTCGGAGCCGCAACGCGGCCTCGACGGCGTTCATGTCGAAACCGTTGACGATGGGCGGAACCCCGGCCGGAGGTACGACCCGCAGAGCCGTCTCATCAACCTCGAACTGGGACGGCGGGATGTCGGTGTCCGGCACCTGTTTGGCGCAAACTGCTATCTTCAACACTGGATTTCGGGCTCTCGAATGGTCGGTTCAACATCAAGATTCTAACCCTTCAAGAGAATCGTGAGCGGTTAACCCAACACTCAACATTTTCTTCAGATTCCGCGATTAGCATGTTCAACATTCAGTCGGAGCGATCAATCGCCAGTCCGAAAAGATCAAGTTGGGGAGCACGGTCCCATGACAGCAAAGAAACGATTGTTGGGGGTAACGGCGGCCCTTGCCGTCATCACGGTAGCGTTCGGCGGCGGTGTCGCGATCGCCGCGGTAGTGCAACCGCACGATGGTCAAGACAGCGTGTTCGAGCGAATGGGCAAGATCGTCGGCATTGGCGACGAAGATTTCGTCGAGGTGGAGGTCGAAGTGAACGTCGAAGATGAAGAAGATTTCGATGCCGATCAGGAGCTGACTCTGGAGAGCATCGTCGAGATGCTACAGCGGATGGACAGCGATGACGATGAGGAAGATGTCGAATCTTTCCGATTGGAGCCCGAAGCGAGAGATGTGGACCGTTTCTGGTTCAGCGATGAGTTTGGTGATGAAACACGCCGCGAATTGGAGGCGGATGCAATCGAAGAATGGATCGAGACGCTGGTCGAAGAAGGTGTAGTAACTGCCAATCAGGCCGAGGAGATGAGAGAGTGGTTGCCTGAACAAGGTTTCGGTTGGTCGGATGAAGACAGCGTCCAGTTGGAAATCGAGCAGGACTATACCTTCATGCGACCTCCATTGCGGGTTTTCAGAGGTGATACCGATGCCGAAAGCGTAGAGGACTGGCTCAGTGAGCTATTCGGCGACGAGAAACGCGGCGATTCTTGGGCGTTCGATGACAGCAAGGACCACGGATGGAAGGAGGAGAAGTTCGGCGACGAAGGTAGGTATGGATGGTTCGGCTTCGACGAAAACGATGAAGAACTCATGCTTGAACTCGACGTCGAATTGATCGAACACATGCTAGGTCAAAGTACTCTTTCCGACGAATTCTCAGACCAACTGGAAGAGTGGTTCGAGATGCTTGAGGAATCGTTCGGAGGCGAGATGACCGAATTCCCCAGTGAAGGCACCTTAGAGTTCGACAGCGGCGACGGCAAATTCCGCTTCCGAGGCTCTTGGGGATGGGAAGAATCCGATGAGTTCGAATATTCCGACGATGAGGATGAGGGAAGCGAGAAGAAGGGAATCTCGTACGGAGACCCGATCTGATCATCGATCGCGCCGAAATGCGGTTGGTTTAACTCGGATTTCGGCTGTTCCGAAGCTCAAGCCTGAGCTACGTCGCGACGCTCCCAACCGGGTTTGAACATCCTCAAAAAGTTCGACTTGCCATACGGGTGTTTGGCGGCTTCCGCCTCGTCCAGTTCGACACCGAATCCGGGGGTGTCGGGTATCAGCAACTTTCCGTCTTGGACGCGTTCAAAGCCGTGAAGGACATCCGAGACCCACGGCTCCAAGAAGTCGTCGAAACATTCTTGGATGTAGATGTTCGGCGTGACAGCGTCGATGTGCAACGCGATCATCGTCTTCAACGGGCTCTCCGCGTTATGCGGTGCCAGTTGCGCGTGGTGGGCACGCGCCATGCCAGCGATCTGCAACGTGCGCCAAACTCCGCCTACACCTAGTGGCTCTGGATTGATGATGTCGGTGACGTCGGCGTTCAAGAATCTCGCGAAGTCGTGCAACTCGTGCATCCGCTCGCCAGCGATGACCCGCACCGGGACTCGCTTTGCAACCTCGATCAACGCGTCAACATCGTTCGACAAAACCGGCGTTTCGAACCAAGTAACGTCGAACTCGGCGAGCCAGTTGCCGATTTCGATCGCTGCGCCCACGCTGAAGCGATCGTGTGCCTCGATCATGATCTCTACGTCATCGCCCACCGCGTCGCGAACTGCCCGCAACAATGCTTGCACTTCACGCGTCTCCGATTTGCTCAGCGCGAGATACGCGGTCCCAAACGGGTCCAGTTTGAGCGCGGTGTATCCCTTGCCAACGACCTCCGACGCCTTCTCCGCGAACCCTTCCGGGGTGCGGTCGCCAGAGTACCAGCCGTTCGCATAGACGCGGATGTCGTCCCGCACCTTGCCGCCTAGCAGACGATGCACCGGCACGCCGAGCGATCGGCCCAAGATGTCCCAACAAGCCATCTCGATACCCGCCATCTCGCGGTTAACGTTCAGGAACCCGGCGAGATAGAGTTCATTCCAGATCGCGTGGACATCGCGCGGGTCTTTGCCGATGACGAGATGCTTCACCTCTTCGACCGCGGCGACCGTCGGTTGCGTGCTCAATCCGCCAGTAGCCTCGCCAAGACCTCGATAGCCGTCGTCAGTATCGACGACGACATAGATCCAGTTCTTCCAAGGATTCCCGACGACGACGGTGCGGATGTCAGTGATCTTCATCTCGAATCTCTTCTACTCGTGTCAACCGATCACGACAACTCAGCGCCGGTCAATGCTTGAACGTCGTCGGCAGTCCATCCCGGTGCAGTTTCGGTCAAAACTAGCTTGTTCTCGGTCACCTTGATGACAGCGATATCTGTCACGATATCGGTTACGCACCGTTGCGCCGTCAGCGGGAAGTCGCACTGCTTGACGATCTTCGGTTCGTTGCGCTTGGTAGTGTGTTCCATCGCCACGATAACGCGTTTCGTGTTCGCCGCGAGATCCATGCCGCCACCAATGCTGCCGATCCCGCGCGACGGCAACATCCAGTTCGCCAAGTCTCCTTGCCGCGAGACTTGCAACGCACCGAGCACGGTCGCGTCGATGTGTCCGCCGCGGATCATGGCGAAAGATTCGGCAGAGTCGAAGAATGCCATGCCCGGCGTCATCTTCGTGAACTGACCGCTCGCGTCGATGAGATCCGGATCGCCATCTTCAGGTGCTAGCAACTCGCCGTAGCCCAAGACGCCATTTTCCGCCTGATAACGCAGATGCACCCCCTCCGGCACGAAGTCAGCGCATAGCGAAGGGATACCGATACCCAAATTGACGACCGCGCCATGCGGCAACATCTCCGCCGCGATCCGCGCGATGTCAGCACGACTCAAGCGCGGCGCCGGATCGGTGAAGGTGATTGGGGTTTGGTTGGTCGTTGTGCTGGACATCGAGAGTAATGTTACTTCCCGCATCCACTCCATGCACACAGATTTCGTTGCGCCAGCAGTTTTCTATGAACGTCCGTCACGTCTTTGCCGCGTCGTACGGTGGTGTATACCTTGCCTCTTTTGGGATGCGAAACGACTAATGGATTCGTGAAATCGGTTTGCAATCTATGGTCGTTCGTGAACAAAAGACGCGCGCCGCTTACCAAAGCCAACGCGATCACGTGATGATCGTTTGAAATACACTCGCCATCACCCAGCAATTGTCGAGTCTTATCGTCTACCGTCTGATCGTCAATTCTACGCACGTAACCGTACCTAGATGCCGTCCTAAACCAGCGTTTGAAGGCCCCATATTCTCCAAGTTCACGCAACAATCCTCCGCCGAGAACCAGTTGGTAGTTTCTGTTATCGATACGGTTTTTGAAGAGTGATCCGGCAGCGGTAGGTGTTTCGCCGAACACTTCGTGGCGGACATTATTGTCAACTATCAAACACATTCTAGATTCCCAACGAACGATTTACCTCGTCCATAAAGAATTTTCCATAACCATCCGGCGCGTTCATCACATTGCCCATTTCGTCAAAACGGATTGGATGGATTCTGACATCGTTTTCACCGCGCTCGAAGTACAGCACCGAGACATCTTCAGGTTGCAGGTCAGTCTTCTGGTCTCGGATCTCCATACGGATACGGTCAACAATATACTCGCTGTGGGTTTCGACGATGATTTGCTTGCCGGACGACGCTACATTACAGAAGAGCGTGCCAAGTGCCGCTTGCGCGCTGGGATGGAGATGCACTTCGGGTTGTTGCAAAAGAAATGCGTTGGGGCTGTCGTCTCGTAGCAACTCCGTCAAAATCGGCAACGATTGGCTTATGCCATACCCCATGTCGACGAGGTTACGAAATTGACCATCGCGGCCACTGCCTAGTTTGCGAACATGTATTTGGAACGGGCTGCCTTCAGAATCCCCAAATCTCTCGATTTTCAGATCGTCGAACAAACCTGATTTTCGACCTGAATCGATAAGGCGATTTTGCAATTTCTCCCATTCCACTCCTCCTAGCATAGACATACGCGCCAAATACGTCGGTGTGTGCTCACCTTCGGAATCGCGAAAAACGTCGGCCGGGTCGTATGTGCGCGACGGTCTTGAGCGTACGGGAGCACTCGCGAATGGCGGCCTTGTTTCGCTTACCTGGCCGAAATCATCCAGCACGAGACGGCGCAGAATTTCTTCCACCTCCGAGTTTTCTTCTCCGTTCTCATCATCGGTATGTACACTCGCATGGCCGGCGATGCGGGCAGCGAACGACAAGGGCAAAAGGTCATCGCCAAATCCGGGTCTTGGACCCGAGACTGTCGCATCCACGGTCTTGTCACCGGCCTTAGATTGGATGACGTCTTTTTGTTGTTCAGCCCCAATCGAATGCTCAATCCAATTTGTGCCGTCCCCCAGTCTGCGCCTCACTGGAAAAGGCACGCCTTGACGATTCTCGAACCTTGCTCGGAATTCGATAGTGCGGCCATTATCGTCTGAGTGGTTGCCGCTACCGCCGTCTAAATTCCGTGTGAACCCCGCTTCAAATGATTCGAGGCGCGAACTCATATCACCAGGGTCGTGCAATATCTCTCCGAATGAGCCGAGGTCGTACGGTGCCCGTTTGAAGTTCGGCGGCACTTCGCCGTATCCAACCCATGCGAGCTCCTGTATCAAAGCCAAGAACGACGTCTTACCCGTACTGTTCTCGCCGACCAACAACGTCAGCGGCGCCAAGGGTACCGTCTGCTCTTCACCGAAACAGCGAAAGTTCTTTACCGTGATCGAATCCATAGCCTGATGTTAACAGCGATGGACGACCCGAGAGGTAGGGAGATCGAACGTTGAACCTCCCGCAATCGCGTTCGGATGACTCGCTAAGCCAAACCAGCAACCCGCTCCAACGCGGCTTCGATGTCTGGCAGGACGCCGCGTTGGGTCGATTCTTCGGAGTGGATGATTGTGCCGTCGGTGTCGATGATGAAGAGCGAGCGGATGGACATGCCGCGTTCTTCGTTGAAGACGCCGTAGCTTTGGCTGACTGCGCCGTGCGGCCAGAAGTCAGAGAGCACCGGCGGCGATTTTGACACTTCTTGCGATTCGAAGTTCGCCGTCACCCAAGCGAGCTGCACCGGAACGGAGTCGCAGCTAACCTCAAGCAGTTCTGCGCCGGCGGCGTTGGCACGCTCTCGGATCCCACCGAGGATCCCGAGTTGGCGCGTTCAGCCGCCAGTGAATGAAGCCGGATGGAAGGTCAGTATGACGCGGCGTCCTGATGCGAGCAGTTCGTACAGGTTCACGAGGGTAGAGTCGTGAGCCGTCAGCTCGAAGTCTGGTGCTTTGGTGCCGGGTTTTATCGGAGCCATGGTATATTTGCCTCGCCTGCGACGCAGGATGCTATCAGTTCCGAGCGATCTCGTGCGCGAATTCGTCAATCCAAAATATCCGATCCGCCCACGACTGCAACTCGGTCGCGACGCCGGACCGGAACACCGCCAGCTCGATCTCTTTTCCAGAGTCGCTGACGAATTTAATGGCGTCTAGAAGGTCGCCGTCGCCTGACGACAGCATCAAAACGTCGTAAGAATCGATGTGCGTCAGTGCGAGAGACGCGATGCCGACATCGACGCCTTTCTGCGATCGGCGCGACAGGGTGTGCATGTCGGAATCGTAACCGGCGGCGGGACATTCTAACTGGACAGTGGTGCCGCACCCGCGACAGTAGGCGTGGCTGGCATCGGAATCGCGCAGGTTGTAGAGCTTGGTGATGATTTTCGGACCGCTCGGCGGCGCGGACTGCAACCATGAGTGGAAGCGTTGCATGCCGTCATTGCGATCGCTTTCCGGTTGCAACGCATTCAGGTAGTAGCAACGCCACAAGGGCCCCACCGCCTGCTCCAAATGGTTCTTGAGCAACAGGTAGTCGAAGTTGTAGCCCTGACCGATGGAAGATTGGGTGCTGAAGAGGTACGCACCGTCGATGAGCCAGAGCCGCTTTAGACCATCGTCAGGTCCGTATTCCGGCGCCGGCTCAGAGTATCTAGCAGATATTCGATTTCGCATATCGTCCTTCCCAATTCCTCATTCGCTTATGAACGGAAGTTATCACATCCCGCGCCTCACGTCCCTACCTTCAATTTCTATATTCGTCGCGCCCGCGAAACAAGCATCGAGAGCGTACACTGGGCGCATCGGACTACGACGTTACGGTTCAAAGGCAGATCGAGATGCGTTACCAATCGCCGCACGGCATAGCAGGTCAATCGTTCCGACCACCGCGCATGGGATCCAAAGGCGCGGTCGTCGCGAACCACACGCTCGCGGCGCAGGCCGGCATCCGAACGTTGCATCGCGGCGGCAACGCCGTCGATGCCGCGATCTCCGTCGCGTTCGCGCTCGGTGTCGCCGAACCCTCCGGCTCAAGCATCGGTGGCGACGGCTTCGTCATGACTTACATGCGAGATCGAAACTCAATTCAAGTCGCCAACGGAACTGGTGCCGCGCCCGCGATGGCGACGCCGGAGCGATACGCCGACGGCATTCCGTTGACCGGCATCTTGGGAGTATCCGTGCCCGGGATCCTCGACGCACTGCTCGCTACCCATGAACGATACGGAACTTTGCCGCTCAGCGTCTGCATCGAGCCGGCGATCGAGCTGTGCGAGGATGGCGTGCCCGTGTCGCATCAACAAGCCGCGTCGTCTATGAACTGTGCGTTGCTGCGAGACGCGCCCACTTCCGCCGAGGTCTTCGCGCCCGATGGCGAGTGGTTGAAACCGGGCGAGTTGCGCCGAAACCCGAACCTCGCAAAGTCGTACCGAACCATCGCCGAGCAGGGCCGTGACGCGTTCTATGAAGGAGACATCGCGCGGGAGATCGGGCGTTTCAGCGAAGAGTGCGGCGGATTATTGCGCTACGAAGACCTCAAGAATCACAAGGTCAAGTGGCAAGACCCGATTTCGACGACTTATCGCGGTCGCACCGTCTACGAAGCACCGCCGAACTCTTCCGGGCATGTCCTGCTCCAAGAGTTGAACCTCTTTGAGAACTTCGACGCGGATGGACTGGGATATCTCACGCCCGAAGCGGTGCACGTAATGACCGAGTGCAAAAAACTCGCATTCGCCGACCGCGAAGCATACATGGCAGACCCCGATTTCGTCGATGTCCCGATCGACGGGATGCTGGACAAGGATTACGCCGCCGAACGGGCGAGGTTGATCGACTTTGAGCACGCGCTATCTGAGGATGAAGCACGCGAGGGCGATCCTTGGGCATACATGGATCGCGCGCCAGACAGCGCGAAGAAATACCGACGCGACGGCATGATCCACAGCCCAAACGGTGCAGCGGTTCACCACGACGCTTTTGCCTCTCCGGGCGCGGCCGGTTCCGACACCACCCATTTCTGCGTCGTCGATCGCTGGGGCAACGCCGTCGGAGAGTTGCAGAGCATTCAGATGGGTTACGGATCGGGACTCATCGCCGGCAACACCGGAATACTGCTGAACAATCGCATGACCTATTGGCACATCGACCCGGATCATATCGATCATCTGCGTCCCGGGCAACGCGTCCGGCACACGATGAACCCGGTGATGGTCTCCGACGCTCCAGTCGAATCCGGTGGCAAACTCGAACTCGTTTGCGGCACTCCGGGCGCCGATACCCAAGTTCAGACCAACTTCCAAGTAGTGACTGGTGTCTTTGATCACGGACTAACCGTCGCCGAGGCGATCGAGGGGCCGCGTTGGACGCACTACCAGGGCCGTACGTCATCAACCTACCCGCACGAAGAAGCGAACCACCTCGACATCGAAGACCGCGTCGACGACGGCGTGATTGAATCGCTACGCGCCCGCGGGCACAAAGTGAACGCCATCGCGCCCTTTGCCGGTGCTGGCAGCGAGGGAGCGATCCAACTACACCAAGAATCCGGCACCATGTCCGCCGCATCAGACCCAAGACGCGACGGCGACTCGGCAGTCTGGTAGATACGCTACCGTAGGGGCACGCCCTTGTGGCTGCCCTGGGGTGGTACGGGGTACGCCAAGATCATCAACTCGCGCGGCATCCCGCAGGTTCGGCGAGGTCTCAATCCCCGCTCGCCCACTTGGCGAGTGCTTTGTCTGGCGATGTGATTTCGTCGAACGACGTGTAGTAGGAGTCTTCCCAGCCGGTCTGCGGCAGTCCTGTGAAGATCATCAGGTTCAACGGATACTCTTCGCACTCGGTGACTTTGCGATGGTCGTCGCGAAACAGGAAGGTGGGCTTGCCGAGCGCGATGGCGGCACCCAGCTCTACCATCACACCCTCGTCCGGCGGCGTACCGTTCAATATCGCAAAGATCGCATCAGCATCGACCACGTCGCGCATATCCGCCTGACCGATCCGATACGCCCATCCGGGCTCCAAAGTCGATTCCTGATTGTTGCGCTCGAACGGCTCCCAAACCTCGAGACCGAGCGATTCCAACACCTCCACGAAACGCGGCAATAGCACCTCGCGCTGCTGCTCCGAAAAGCCGTAAGGATTGGCGAGGTAGATGGTGCGTTTCGTCATGGCAATCGAGGATTCATCAGACATGAAAATCGATGATAGCGGATATTCGCACCCCACGAAAGACCCATCCCCGGTTCACACCGCGGCGGAGCATGTTCGGGACGTGCCAACAATCCCTTCCCCTCAATGGGGAAGGCCAGGATGGGGGTGAAACCACACCATGCCGACCAAACAACGCACCCGTAGGGGCACGCCCTTGTGGCTGCCCCGGTGCGGGGTGGGGTACGCCAAGCGTACCTGGGCGCCGAGACAGGCGCGATGGATTCATCGGGACGGCGCATGGTCAGGATGGGGGTGATAGATGGATTACGCCGCCGTGACGCGCATGTCCCCGGCGTGCCTCGCGATGTCTGGCGGATTGGTGCGCTTGGCGTACCCCGCACCGCACCGGGGCAGCCACAAGGGCGTGCCCCTACGTTGTGGGTTTGGCGTGCTGCGCAGGGTTTCCCCCGTTCACGGGGGAAATGTCCGAAGGACAAAGGGGGCAACGACCGACGCTGCATTGGGGGGGCCGCCGTACACCCCCATCCTGACCTTCCCCTGTCGAGGCGGAAGGGATGCATATTTGCTCCATTGCTGGATGACCATGCACCCGTAGGGGCACGCCCTTGTGGCTGCCCCGGTGCGGGGCCGGGTACGCCAAGCGGTCAAGATGACTGAGCGTCCAAGGCTCTCTTCGCTTCATCGCGAATCATCCGTCGCAGGGTTTTTCTTGGCAATGCGTCTAACACTAGTGTTCCTCCAAGTTGGTTGATCCGGATCATCCACTGCCTAAAAACTGCACGACCATAGATTCGCTTCTCTTGCTCATCTTCGAGAAAGTGTTTCAGAGACAGAACGATCTCCGAGGCAACCGCGATGTTTGATGCTGTGGTCGAACGTTCTATCAGGTTTGCACGAACGTCCGCTCGATAAAGCAGAAGCTCGCCAACCTTCAATGGTTCCAGCTCGGCCTCCTTCGCGATATCCGTAAATATCTTCCCCATCCACCACAATCGCGAGACACCATTGTCCCGATAAAGTCCGCGAATCCCAGACACGAACCAATGGCGTCGAATGTGGCGTCTTTTGGCTTCAGTTGATCTATCGCCGCGGAAAGCCGAGTTCCATCGCTTCCGTACATATCCGTAGAGCTCGAAATGGGCGAGGCCGACCCAGAGTCTCTGGTCGGCCGCCTGTTGCGGGGTTATCGAACTCAGAAGCGAAAAAACCGCCAGCGAGTCGGTCGCATCACTTTCCGACGCGCAGACACTCGATCGCAATACCTCATTCAGTTCATCACCGGTTGGCAATTGATGTCCAGGTCGTTCAATGTACCAACTGCCAAATCCTTGATCCGTCGAATCGCTCGCCCAATCGGGGCAAGTTTCACTTGAATACAGCTCGGGTTCCGCGATAGCGCGATCAAGCAAATGTTGCACAGCGCGCTTTCGCAGGAAGTTCACCGGCGATCTTGAAGACGAGACCACAGCGTTTATTCCTCGATCAAGAAACTCATGTTTCGCAAAGGCCGATCCAAAAGTCTTTGGGATACTGCCACAATCGTCACCCGTCCGTCCTTAACGTCCTCAACATCTACATCAATGCGGTTAAGAGCAACCTCAAACGCGCGGCTCCACTCGTCGAACTGACGTTCATCAGGATCCATGTTCACGAGTTGGTTCACCGCTTGCATCACGACCGGCAATTGGACCCCCGCAAGAATATTTCCCCGATGGTTACGGTTCATTCTGGCAGTAAGGAAGAGACGAGCATCGTTGGGGTTCATGCGAATCTTAATCCGGTCAGCGAATACGACGTCGAAAGCCCCTGAATCTAGTTCTTTATCCGCCACAACGTCGAAAACACTTGTGACAGGTTTGAGCAACTCCTGGGTAGCAGGGAATTGGCGTGTTTCATCCTGTGCCAACACGTTTCCAGCGGCGATTTTGAATGTCCTACCTTCGTATTCCGGATTCCAAGATGTGCTTGCAAAATTGTCAATGTCTCGGACTGCGACGATCAATGGCATCAACTCAACGATATCCGCTAAAACACCAAAATGGTACTCTTTTTGGAATTTAGCGTCTTCCGATAGAATTAAGTCGCGGTGCAACGTGCTGTTACACCAGATCAAACAACCGTATTTGGCATAACCTTTTTCAACTAGTGCGAGAATATCGGGTTGTTGAACGGTGAATTCGACAGTAATTTTTATCAATCCGAGAGAGTGAATGGCTTCAACGTCGGAAATAGTTTGAATGTCGTACCCAGGGTAATCCGCGTCGTCGTCTCGAATTGTCGGACGTAGGACCGGATGGGGGAACGCCTTTGTAGGGTCCAATCTCATCTTGAAGGCTCTTTGACTGCTTCAACAATCAACGCGTGACCGGGAGGCATCGGTTTTTCGGTGTGGACAGCGAAACGGACGCGTTTACCGCGTTCGCCTCTAAACCGATTGTGTTCGGTGATTTGACCGTCTCGATCGGTCAACTTGATGATCTTGACGTAGTCTTCACGTCTCCTCTCTTCAGACGCTATAGCAATCGATAGAGTTCCAATGAAATCCTCGTCTGGAGTGAACGAGACAAACAATTGACCGTATTCGCGACTCATCCTCACACCACTGATTGACGCTCGAGGCCCTTTCGCGACGTCGCCAGGACCACGGTTCTGGTTCGGATTGCCTGTTCCGCCGTTACTGGACGAGGATTGGTTTGATTCGCGTTGACCCTCTCCATCACCGTCGTCCGAACGCAGGTCTTCATCCACCAAATTGGAAGGCGTATTAGGACGGCGAAACACAGGGAGTTTCGTCTTTGCTTCACCTACAATCGACGGTCCAAACGGATCGGTCTCTTCACCCGTCGGATTAGTTTCGGTTTGTATCCCTTCTGACGGAAAGAACTCAGACAGATCATCTAGGGATGCCACTTCACCGTCATCAACCTTGGGCATCATATGGTCTATCCAATTACGGATCTTCGAGCCAAGCGTGAAAAGAGCTTTTTCTCCCCGAGATGCCGCGGACCCATCATCGACTCCTTTCAATCGATCCGGCTCGAAGTCATCGTGCGCTGGCGGCTCCATGCTCCGCAATAACTCATTCCCTTCTTTACTGGCGCAAACCACGACGGCGGCAAAATCTCCCCAATGACCAGGCAGATGTTTCAGACGGGGAAATCTCCTCACTGCATCACAGATAGTCATCCCAGGATCGCGAACGATCAATGCCTGTTTAGGTAATCCCTCGCCAACGGTAATCCATATCTTGGTATGCCCCAGATGACGTAATTCACCGTCAGCGTTCGGCTGACGAATGGAACAACCGTCCGGTAGATTAACCGCAATAGTCTCGAAAAGGGCCTTTGCATCCGCTATCGACGGGCCCATAACGTTGTCAGTAGCTAGGGTATCAAATGCAGTCCCAATCGAGTCTTTGTCGATTCGCTCAGGCAACCCTTCATTCATCGCTCCATCAACATCAACAACAAGATTATCGCTCAGTATGGCGTAAAAGAAGTTGGACAAGACACTCGTTATAATTAGTCGACGCCAATCAACAGTGGAGTCAAATCCTACGACATACACCGATGTACCGTTTTGGTTTCTGCGAAACGCTCCAGGTATCACGCAGTTGTCGCCGTCAATTTCCTTTAGAGCCTCCCATCTTTTCGCACCGAAATAGCCGATGGATCCTTTATGCTGACCGTCGACACCTTTGTGAGAGACCAAAATTGATTTACCTTGGAACTTCCTCACAATACACGTCGGCTTTGTGAATTGCGTCGAATATAGGACGGTGCGATACCTCGAAGAGGCGAAAGTGGCATTCTTGCCGATGCCGTAGTGACCAAGTGAGTCGGAACGTTCTTTGAATCCGACGCCTTCGGCCTTGAGCAACATTCGCCATCGGTAGCCCGATAAACCCGTCGTGTTGAAATCCTCAACGACCAGTGTTTGAATCTGATCTTTCATCCCCAACTCAGATGATCCGCTTCTAAAGAATTCGGACGCGTGCTTGGCACCGATGTCCTTGCTTGACTCTTCACATCTGTCGAATGTCGCGGCCAATTCGTCCCGACCGAAATCTACGTCATTCTGAAGAGAGAATTTCACGCGTACAGGTTGTTTCTGGTCGTCGACGGCGTCGATGGAGTTTTGGATCACCTCGCGAGTCAACGAAGTTACCTGCGTTCCTCTAAATGTCTCGACGCCGGCATCGTTTAAACCATGGGTCAAACCGGCGTCATTAGAAATGAAGTCCCATTTCGGTTCATGCGGCAAGTTTTTGACCTCGTTGCTTGGACAACAACACATGTGCCTGCAAAGCCAATGAGCTAGCCACTGAATGTGTTACAGCATTGCCAATCATTCTGTATCTTGCACCGTCGGGTACGTCGGCTGGGAAAAGAGTTTCAGGCTGGTTGAAGCCTTGTAATCGCGCGCACTCATCGATCGTAAGTTTTCGTACTCCCCATTCATCGATGATGAACGGGACGTTGTGCCCTCCGACCCCCATGTTTGCTGTTAGCGTCGGACACAAACCGTCATTTCGTCCTCGCGCGTAGTGTCGGCGAATCTGGTAGACACCGTGTGGATTGCCTGTCGCACTCATCTCATTCAGGATCATCGCTGTGAAGCGCCCGTCCTCTTTCATGTATCCGTTGTTGGTTTTGCGGGTCCGATCTACAAACCGCTCAAGTGATTCGATGGTAGCATTTTGCTCTGGGAATCGGTATCCGTTCATCTTGAACTCTCGCGTCGAGCACGCCACCATGAAGAGCCGACTTCGATCCTGTGGTACACCGGTCAGTCTCGCGGTGTTGATGACTTGGGCATGTGTCGATTCGCGAAACCAAAACCCAGCCCTTTTGATCTCTTTGGCGATGGTGGCGAACCACCTGCCTTCGTCACCACGGCGAAAGTTAGGGACGTTTTCAAGCATCAGTACGGAGGGACGGTCATCACCCCATTCCCTCAGCAATCTAAAAAGTCCGAACACAGCCTGCCCGCGTCTGTCGTCGAATCCCTCG
Organism: Dehalococcoidia bacterium; assembly: GCA_963662485.1. Classification (GTDB taxonomy): domain Bacteria; phylum Chloroflexota; class Dehalococcoidia; order Lucifugimonadales; family Lucifugimonadaceae; genus Bin127. Next base: position 2,558,966 of record OY759581.1, read on the forward strand.
CGCCTACCACCTACCGAAAAACTCTGACAAGGGAATCCCGCCAACAACAGGTCTACGGGTTCCAATCCATCGCCCTCAACTGACAATTCTTCAATAGGTTTTTCTATGACGCGAGTTTCAGGGAATCTGTGAGTAATCGTCGCCGCACAGTCTGGATCGGAGTCGTTTGCCCAGACCGGATTGAATCCTGCCGCCGCCGCACCGCCCAAGAATCCGCCCATTCCACTGAAGAGCGAGGCGACAGTCAACGTCTGATCAGCTACTGTTGGTTTCCGCGACCGCGACGACGTTGCCCGCGGTCTAACTGTCGCAACGACCATCGACTACCGCCTCGCCACACAATCGAACCGAAAACCAAATGCCGAACCGTGCTTTTCAGGATCGCCCTTCTCGCGTGTGCCGCCCGCGAAGTCGGCGAATTCGTTGAGCAGATCGTCTAGGGTGCGTGCGTTGCCAATGGATTCTTGCCGTTCGCGGTGGCGCTCGGAAACATCATCGCCGACGTCCATCTCGGATTGGGCAGAGAACGGGTTTGCGATGGGATCGGGCATGGCGGTTTGGGCGGGCGCGTTCTGTCTGAATGCCGATTAGTCAATGTAACACAGGGATGGGTCGCGGCGGTGTCAGTCGGGTTTGGCGTCGTGATGGGTCTGGCGTACCCCACCCCGCACCGGGGCAGCCACAAGGGCGTGCCCCTACGAGGGCAAAGGCCCCCTTTGCCCTTCGGGCATTTCCCCCGTCAACGGGGGCAACCAGTACGACCCCTTACGTTGAAGCGAAGGGGGCTTACCGTCGTTGTTAATGCGGGTGCGGGGTTTGGTGGGCGTTGAAGTAGATGCCTTCGAGGGAGGTTGGTGGGCCCTCCGGCTCTTCGGATTGGCCGAATGCTAGGTAGTGAGGGGGATCGCCGTCGATTACGATATAGGCGCTCAAAGAGTTGGACAGCGGGTTATGACCGCCGAGCCACTCGACCTCTGGGCCATCGACGAGTTGAACCGGCCCGTGGCGCACTGGTCGCCGGACAGCCTCGAAACTCACCTCCCGAGCGCCGGGTGGTCCGACGCCCCATCTCACAATTCCTTCGTAGTCAGACGGCAGGATGAAACGCCACCTCGGCAAAAGTCCGCTCCACGGCGAGACTTCGATAGCGGCGCGGTCGTCAATGCCCTCGAACGGGTGATGGATCTGCCAACAGTATCGCGACTGCGGATGGTCGTGAGATACGGTGCCGTGCGAGTGGAGGTGATCCGCGTGATCGCCGTCGCCGTTAGTGTGACCGGGCGACGGATGATTGTGGTCTCCGTGCATCAACCGGCGAGAGCTTTGTTTAGGCGTTTCGCCAATCTGCTCTTCTTGCGTGACGACTGGTTGCGGTGGATGACGCCTTTTCTAGTCGCGACGTCTAACGCGCTCATCGCGGCGCGCACCGATTCCGCTGCGTCCGATGGTGATTCGTCGATCGCCCTACGCGCCGCCGTGACGCGATTTCGTACGTAAGAACGCACAGAACGATTACGCGCCGTTCGACGATTCTGGACACGCATTGACTTGGCAGCAGGCATTGAGCACCTTTCGATTTGCGGAGTAGCAGACTCGCTAGATTCTATAAGAACGAGAGCGTGGTGTTGTCATTCCTAGCGGAGCGATGACGCGGTTGTGCGTGCGTCAGTTGATCCGCTGTACGTGGTAGACGCCTTGGATCGATTCGAGGCGTTCGAACAACCTGACCAGCTGACCCGATCCTTCGGTGTAGACGGTGAAGTCGAGGCGGGTGCTGGAGTTGCCGACGTCCTCGCCCGATGACATTCGATGGAGGTTCATCCGCTCTTCGCGGACCACGCCGGTGATGTCGTGAATCAAGCCGATGCGGTCGTAGCCTTCGACGCGTAATCTCGCCGGTAGCGAACTGCCCTTATGCCCCCATCCAGCACCGACGAGGCGGTCGTGATCGATGTTGCGAAGGTTGCTACAGTTATCGCGATGCACCGACACGCCGCGACCGCGGGTCAGGTAGCCCATGATCGTGTCGCCGTATACCGGACTGCAACATTGCGGGAAGTTGACTTGGACGCTCGGGTATCCCATCACGACGACGCCTTTGGTGAGGTCGTGATCGAACGCGCGCTTCGCTTCCCGCTCGCCGGCCGCGAGCTGCTCGGCAAGCAGATTCTCCGGATTCGCGTCTTCGATCGCTTTGACGACCGTGCGCACGATCACCGATGGTTGCTGACGGGTCTTGCCCAAATCGGTCAGCAACTCGTCGTTGGACGCATAACCCATCAGTTCAGCGATCTCATCCGCATCCACCTCGTGCCCCATGCGCGAGAGTTGGTCAAGGGCCCGTTTCAACTGCTGACGGCCCTGCTGGACGTTCGTTTCCCGCGCTTGTCGGCTGAACCATTGGCGCACCTTGGCGCGTGCGCTGTTCGTCACCAAGTAACGCTTCTCCGTGTCCTGCCAGTCAAGGCTCGGACCGCGCGGACTCCGCGACTTGCGGATCTCCACGACGTCGCCAGGAGTCAATGGAGTGTTCAGCGATACCAACTTGCCGTTGACGACGGCGCCGACGGTGCTGTGTCCGAGGTCGGTGTGGATTCGGTATGCGAAATCAAGCGGCGTCGCGCTGGGCGGTAACTCAATGACATCCCCAGCGGGCGTGAAAACCTGAATGCGGTCCGGGCTCAGCTGCTCGTCGACCTGTTCGATGAATTCGTCCGATTCCTCCGACTCGTCGAAGAGCGAAACCATCTCTTGGAGCCAAGTCATCGTACGATCGGTGGAATCGCGACCGCCTTGATTGTTACCGCCCTGCTTGTAGGCCCAGTGCGCCGCAAAACCTCTCTCCGCTACCGAGTGCATTTCTTGTGAACGGATCTGCACTTCGAGCGGCGTGTTGTTCGGCCCCCACACGGTGGTGTGCAACGAACTGTAGCCGTTGGACTTTGGTTTCGATATGTAGTCGTCGAACGTTCCCTCGATCATCGTCCACAACCCATGAACCACGCCCAACGCGTTGTAACAATCGACGGTGTTGTCGGTGATCACTCGCAACGCGATCAAGTCGTAGATCTCGTTGAAGTTCCGGCCCAATTCCTCGTAGCGTTTCTTCTTTCGGGCGATGCTGTAGAGATGCTTCGCGCGTCCCGAAATCGTGGCATTGATACCGCTCGAATCGACTACTGCTTCGGTCAGAAGTTTGACCGCTTCGTGGGTGTACTCCTCGCGCTCCCGCCGTTTTCGCTTGACCAGACCTGAGATGTGTCGATACTCGCGGTTGTCGAGGTAGTAAAAGGCGCGGTCTTCCAGACGCCACTTCCAGTCGTTCATGCCGAGCCGGTCCGCCAGAGGCGCGTAGATGTCCATCGTCTCGCGCGCGATGCGTTGCTGCTGTTCGTCCTTGAGGTAGCGCAGCGTCTCGACGTTATGCATGCGGTCGGCGAGCTTGATGAGCAACACTCGGCGGTCTTCGCCAGCCGTTACGAACATCTTTCGCAGGCTTTCGATGCGCTCTTGTTCACGGTCATCGGCGTGTCGACGCTTGAACGATCCGCCGTCGATCGCCTTGAGCTCGATCGCCTTCAACTTTGTGACGCCGTCAACTAGAAGAGCCACTCCTTCGCCGAACGAGTCCCTGATATCTCCGATCGGGATTCCGCAGTCTTCGACGGTGTCATGCAACAGCGCCGCCGCGATCAAGTCTGATGTCAGCCGCAGTTCGGTGAGACGCACCGCGACCATGAGCGGATGCACGATGAACGGCTCGCCAGATTTGCGCGTCTGTCCATCGTGGGCAAGATAGGCGTATTCGTACGCCGACTTTACGAACTCGATCTCTTCTTCGGGCAGGTACTCGTGAACCGCGCGCAGTAGTTGAGCCAAAGAGCGTTGGTAGCCGTGTCGATGCGCCGGCTTGGCCGGCTCTGCGATCGCAGGTTCGAGTGTCTGAGTGCTCGCCATGATTGAGTTCGGAGGTCGCAAGGCGAAAGTGCTACTCGCTGTGTCTTTGAGTTTACACCTTTAGACGCCCTCAAATGTGATGCCGCGCGCCATCTAACGTCTACGAAGTTCTCGGTTTCCCCCGTTGACGGGGGAAATGTCCGAAGGACAAAGGGGGGAACGGCTCGACGCACCGCGTCGTTTGATATCGTAAACCCAACGCAGTTGACCGCCATGTCGAAACCCATTAGCAAGCCGATCCGAACCCGTATCGCGTTGTCGTTGCTCACGTTCGCGCTTATCGCGGCAGTTGCTACGACATTGACCGCGACCACCGAACGCAACTACGTCGATGCCGTCGATGATGGCACCCCGACCCCAACGCATACACCAACACCCACGGTCACCCCAACACCAACGCCGTACCCTACCCCGTTGCCGGTCAATCCGCCGGGCGAGATTCCCGCAATCGTCGCGGATCCTAAAGGCAACGTCTACGAAGTTTTCACGCCAGTAGATGGCGGCGCGATCGCTGGCAGCACCTACGGGTTCACCGCGCAACCGGGCGACGTGCCTAGTGCCCGCGTCATCGCCGTCAGGATGTACGAAGCCGGCGAGGCATCGAACGCGGGAATCGCGCACCATCGCTACACCCGCGCCGGCAAAAACTACACCATCGAAGCGGTGAACATCCACGGCTACGCGCTTCTCGAGCCGTTCCAATTCCAGAATCCGCCAATCGCTTGCATACCTCTGCCAGCCGGGTTTGCGACGAACATCGGCATCGTCAGAATGATCGCCACCGATCCAAGCGGCGAAAAAGAGACGGTGCTCACAACGGACTTGAGGTTCGACAGCGTGCCGGCGCAGGTTTGCGGGTATCTCGGAGCCGTGCCTAACACCGTCGCCGTCGGCATCGAAGGAACACCGCCGCCACTCCCGTCGCCAACCCCGACACCGATCCCAGCATCGTCGATCCAAAAACTACCCGTGACCGGCGCACCCGCGCCAAGCTACGGCCTGGCAATCGTGCTAATGATCCTTGGCACCGCGTCAATCATCGCCGCGTTCGCAACGACATTGACACCGCGCCGCCGCCCGTAGGGGTAAGTGGTTCTGATCCGCAAGGGAGCCTCGTAGGGGCAATTCCCTTGTGGTTGCCCTGGGTAGGTTGTCTTCGCAACACCCACGTCATTCCGGCGGAAGCCGGAATCCATAGAGCAAAAGGGGTACGCCAAGCTGTTAGAACGCCGCGCACATCGTCATCTAGGTCATTGACTCGCGATCGATTCCAAGAGGTCTGCGAGAGAAGAGTTGATGGCGCCGATCTGCTCGCCGAGCGCGCGAATGTCGCTTTGCAAGAACTGAATCTCGGCGTTCATTTTCTGCGTTTCGACCGATAGCCTCGCCACCTCGGTTCGGAAATTCAACAGGCTTTGTGGCAGCTGGTCAGCTTCGACGAGAGCGTGTTCCGTTTTGGCGATTAAGTTCCCATAAAGCACCAGTGCCTCGTCGTTGCGTCTGTAAATCTCGGCCATCTGACGGTTGATTTCTTGTACGTTCACATCGACATCGACGAGAGCCTGATCATAGATCTCGAGTGCCAAGTCGTTGTTGTTCAATGCTTGGTCGAGCTGATCCTGGGCACGCGCGATCTGCTGATTGAGACGCGCAGTCTCGTCGATCAAGGAGAAGTACGCCCAAATACCAACGCCGATGCCCACGATGAAGACGAGCAGAAACGCGATCAAGAACGCCGAGCCGAAACTCATCCGCAGAAACGCTCGCCATCCGGTTGGATACTCTTCGTAAGTTATGGGCTCTTCGTATTGCATATCGAACCTTGTGCGGGAATGGTATTTGCATCGCCGCTATGCGCGCCACGTCAGCAGGTCTGATATCTCGTCCAGAATCTTGTCCAGTTCCTCGCCGTCGTAACGGTCGAACGCTTTGGTGCCGGGTTGCCTCGTCACTGGCGTCTTGATGATGCCGCGCCGCCAGAACGCTTGCTTGTAGGTCGTCACGCCGAAGAAGAATTCGAAATTGAGCGACGGCAAGATGCGGTTGAAGAGGGCGCGCGCCTCTTCCGTCACGACTTGCTGGCCGTTTTCATCGACGACGCCAGCTTCGAGCGCGTCCCACACCGCGACATGTGCCTCGGTGATGTGTCCGGCCGGCATCGTGCCCGCGCCGCCGCGTCGATACTCAGCAAGCAGGAATCGTCCACCCATGCCGCCCATGATCGACTCCACCTTGTCGCCGCACGCCTCTAGAACCGCAGTCATCACGTTGCCCGGCAAGAGACTCTCTTCCTTCAGCAGGTTCGCGCCCGGTATCTCCTCGATGATTTTGATGATCGTCGGAGTCGGAATCGTCGGACCCGTCGGCGGTTTGTTGTTCTGTAACCATACGGGCAGACCGGTGGCATCTCGCAACGCGCCGAACAGGTCAATCGTCTCCTGTCCGCCACCCATGCCGTTGCAGGGCATCGCGATGATCGAGTCAGCACCACACTCCACTGCGACTCGGGCGCGTTCGATGCAATGCTCCACCGAGATACCACTCGCACCAGCGACGACTGGCACTGCACCATTCACCGTTGCGACACCGACGCGCAAGACTTCATCGCGTTCCTCATCGGTGAGTCGGGGCCCTTCACTCGCGTTGACCGGCATGACGATCCCGTGCGCGCCGGCTTCGACGCAGTACGACACGCACCTCCGCAAAGATTCGTAATCCACGCTTCCGTCCTCATTGAACGGCGTAACCGGTATCGCGAAGACACCCCGGTTCTTGCTCTTGTTGCCGCTAGCATTCGTCGTAGCCATATTGTTATCGTTCCCGCCTCATGTTCAGATTGGCACTGCGTATTGTAGCCGCGCCGAGGGGAATGCGAGCACCGCCGCCATTCCGAGCGCAACCTGTCATTCCGAGCGGAGCGAGGAATCTTCCCCCCTTCGCGAAGCGTAAGGGGGCTAGGGGGATGCTCTGGCAGGTGTTGCGCAAGCGGAGTCTGCAAGTCTGGCTGCCTGGGCATCCCCCGCTCACATCGCTTCGCTCGTTCGCGCCCCCTTACGCTCTGCGAAGGGGGCTTGTTGTTTGCCTCCAACCGCGCGACGCACCCTGCCATTCGCGCAACACGCTGTCATTCCGAGCGAAGCGAGGAATCTTCCCCCTTCGCAGAGCGTAAGGGGGCTAGGGGGGATGCCCGTCGCGAAAGTTGGCGCTTTGCGCGTATCCTTTATGGCCAGTTTGATTGGAGATTGCGAGGTTTCGAGATGGAACAGAAGATGAGAGCGGCACTTGATGATGGTACCGGCGTCTATCGGACGCAGGATGCTCCGTTGCCGGAGATGTTCGACGGTGCAGCGTTGATCCGTGTTCGGCAGACCGGCATATGCGGTTCGGACCTGCACATGACGACGCGCCGCGAAGAAGCCCAGGACCTGCCGTCTGGGCACGAGGTTACGGGCGAGATCGTCGAGTTGCCAGACGGTAATCACGGCTTGGAAGTCGGCGACCGCGTCGCTATCGACACCGTCTGCTCCGGCCGCGCCTGTTTCGATTGCCGGTTCTGCAACTACGGACAGTATCGGCATTGCATGAACTTCGTCGAGGATTCCGGCGGCGGTTTCGCGGAATATATGACGCGCCGTCCGCTCGGACTCTTCAAGCTGCACGACGATATGGACTGGACCGACGGCGCGCTGGTCGAACCGATGGCGGTATCCGTTCACGGTCTGCGCTATGCCGGTATGAAACCGGGCGATGTCGTAGCCGTCGTCGGCTCCGCGCCTATCGGACTATCCTCGATCGCCAGCGCGCACGCGTTCGGCGCAAGCAAAGTCATTGCGTCCGCCAAGTATCCGCAACAGGCGAGACTCGCCTCGCAGATGGGCGCTGACATCGTCACCGGCGCCGAACCGGGAGAGCTGACGGAACGCGTGCTTGAAGAGACGGACGGCGTCGGCGCCGATGTCGTCGTCGAATCCGTCGGCGGACACCAGACCGTTTCGTTCCACGAAGCGATCAAATCGACCCGCAACCAAGGCATCATGGTCTACCTCGGCGGCATCAAGATACCGATGGAAGTTGACCTGTTCGACCCGCTGCTGCGTGAGATCAAGATCATCGCCTCCAACTGCTACGGCATCATCGACGGCGTCCACGACTACGAAGTCGCCATCAACCTGCTAGCCTCCGGCGAATACCCCTACCGCGAAGCCGTCAAACACCGCTACGACCTAGAGCAAGTCGGCGAAGCCTTCCAAACCGCCTTCGACAAAACCACCGGCGCCATCAAAGTCCACATCGTGCAGGAGTGAGAGAGTAAGCAAGGGTACCTAACCGTTGCTGGATTCATCTCCGCTACCCGCGTCACTCCAGCGAAAGCCCATGTCACCCCGGCGAAAGCCCACGTCATTCCGGCTGAAGCCGGAATCCATAGAGCATAAGACGCGCCGAAACCCCTCCGGCAGACATTTCGGACAACTCTCCTCGACGGGGAAGGGATCGTCGGTGCGTCTGGCGTACCCCTCCCGTCCCCGGGGCAGCCACAAGGGCGTGCCCCTACGATGTGGAATCGGCAAAAATCCACCGTTACCCCCGTTGACGGTGGAAATGTCCGCTAGGACAACGAAGGCGATCGCCACCTGCACCCGTAGGGGCACGCCCTTGTGGCTGCCCCGGGGCGGCGCGGGGTACGCCAAGCGGTCATCACGCCAAGCGCGGACCTACTCCCTTGCCCCCAAACCCCGCGATTTGTCATCATGTGCTATCACTTAGTACCATGTTGCAATACGATACGACGGTGAAAACGGGCAGCCGCCTGCCTGACACCTTGTGAGAATCTAGAATCACACAACCATAATGCCGCCAGCATCACGCAAACGACCGATCGAGTCCTACGAGCATCGGGATAAGGATCGGCTGAACAACCCGCCGGTCGGACTAGTCACGCCCGCAACCGACCAAGATTCCGGCAAGAAGACGTACCAGTACGACCCGCACCTAGACCCACAGCTCCAGTGGGCCGGCAAGGCTGAACACACCTCGTTCGAGGTACCGACCGTCTCCCTGCATGTCCACGAACGCATCGACCCGCGCACCATCATCGAAGCGACCCGCAAGCGCAACGGAAACGGTGAGCAACAGTCATCGCTGTTCGAAGCGCCCGAAGAGAACCCGCCCGTTCGAGACGCCATCGAGTTCTACAAGCACCGGCACAACTGGAGCAACCGACTCATCGCCGGCGACAGCCTGCTCGTCATGAACAGCCTCCTCGAGAAGGAAGGCATGGCCGGCAAGGTGCAGATGATCTACATCGATCCGCCCTATGGCATCCGCTACGGCTCTAACTTCCAACCATTCGTCAACCAGCGCACCGTCACGGATGGGCGCGACGAAGACTTAAGCCAACAACCCGAAACCGTCAAAGCGTTCCGAGACACATGGGAACTTGGAATACACTCTTACCTCTCATATCTACGCGATCGATTGTTGCTAGCACGAGAAATGTTGACTGAGAGCGGTTCGTGTTTCGTGCAGATTTCAGACGAGAATGTTCATTTAGTTAGAAGTCTGATGGACGAGGTCTTTGGTGTTAGTAATTTCGTTGCTCTGATAACTTACAAAGTTACCAGCGGGTTTGAACGTCGCCTCGGTCCGCGACGCATTCAGGATTATTTGATTTGGTACGCGCGGAATAGGGATTCCTGTAAGTCGATGCGTGTTTTCAATGAGAAGAATTTCGATGATCTAAATTTCGGGCTTTACAGGTATGTAGAACATAAGGGGGGCGTAAGGCCTCTAACATTATTTGAAAGACGAAACCCCCAATCGATCCCCAAGGACGCGCGGGTTTTTCGAACACTGCCTCTCCACACCATGGGAACTAGCAAACGCGAACCTCGGGAATTCAACGGCGAGTCATTTACACCGCCAGCAAATTCTCAATGGCGACATACTGACGCGCTATTTGCGGCGTCGGTTAAAGTTGGTCGCATAATCAAAGAAGGAAATCGGATAGTCTCTAAGTTGTATTTGGACGATTTCCCGTATGAAGAACACAACACTGTTTGGCTAGACACTGGACCAGAGTTGGCTAAATCATTCGCCGTGCAAACGTCGGCGAAGGTAATTCAACGTTGCGTGCTGATGACGACCGAACCGGGCGACCTTGTTTTTGACCCCACTTGCGGTAGCGGTACAACAGCATACGTAGCCGAGGAGTGCGGAAGGCGTTGGATCACGTGTGACACATCGCGCGTGTCGCTTTCTCTTGCCAAACAGCGTCTAGCCACCGCAATTTACGACTACTATGAACTTGCCCATCCTAACGAAGGCGTCGGAAGTGGATTTAACTACAAAACAGTCCCTAGGGTCACGCTTGGATCTATTGCTGAAAATCCAGAGATTAATGATGGCATGAGCCGAGAAGAGATCGACGCGGCAATCGCTCGTCACTCGCCGCAAGAGGTCTTGTACGACCAGCCCATAGTCGACCGTTCGAAAAAGCGAGTAACCGGCCCGTTCAGCGTGGAAGCCGTGCCCGCGCCGTCGGTCGCGCCGATCGATGAAGTCGAACGTCCCGATCCGCCGACGGCAGACGAGACGATCGCGCGCTCTGGCGAGTCGATCCGACAGTCTGAATGGCGCAATGAGCTGATGCGGACTGGCATCCGCGGCAAGATGGGTCAATTTGTCCGATTCGCGAGGTTGGAACCTCTGCCGGGTTCACCGGGTTTTCACTGCCTTCACGCCAAAGGCGAATCGATGCCTAACGATGACGGGTACGACACGGTGCGCGACGGCGCGGCGTCAACTGCACAACCCATCGTCGTATCGTTCGGGCCGGAACACGAGCCGCTAGAGCAAAGGCAGGTTGAAAACGCGATCCAGGAGGCACATACGTTGGTTCCTAGGCCCAAAATCGTCATCTTCGCCGCGTTCCAGTTCGATCCCGAAGCCGCAAAAGACATCGACGAAACAAACTGGCCCGGCATGACGCTCCTCAAGGCGCAGATGAACCCTGACCTGCTCACCGAGGACCTCAAGAAGAAACGCGCCAGCAACGAGAGCTTCTGGTTGGTCGGACAGCCCGACGTCTACTTGCACCTGATCCGGCGCGGCCCGAACACCGGCAAATACCAAGTCCAAGTCCGAGGTTTCGACTACTACAACACGAAGAATGGCGAGGTCGAATCTGGTGGCGAAGACCGTATCGCCCTCTGGATGCTCGACACCGACTACGACGGGCGGAGTCTCTACCCCCAGCAAGTTTTCTTCCCGATGTCAGGAGAGAGAGACGGTTGGTCGCGCCTCGCCCGCAACCTGCGCGCCGAAATCGATGAAGACCTAATCGAAGCCTATCGCGGCACCACATCCCTGCCCTTCGAAATCGGCGAGAACAACCGCGTCGCCGTCAAGATCGTCGATGATAGAGGGATAGAGAGCCTACGAATCCTGACCGCACCAAGGTAAAACCAATGCTGACAGAACTCAAACTCACCAACTTCCGCATCTTCGACGACGAAGTGACCGTCCGCTTCCGACCCATCACGGTGCTCATCGGACGCAACAGCTCCGGCAAGTCATCCATCATCAAGTTTCTGTTGATGTTGCAGCAGTCTCTTGATCTCGGACGTTCACAATTCTTGACATCCGAAGGCGATAAGGTCAATCTGGGGCTGTTTTCGGACTTGAAAAATTCACTGACCACAAAACGACATCTCAAGTTTAATTTGTCGTGCAATGATTTTTATGATTTATATGAAACCGCGATTACTCAGTTCTTGTTCCCTGATGTCGTGCCCGACAATAAACAATTCAAATATCAAGCGGGCGCGTCTTTTGGTTATAGATTACAATCCATCAAAGGTCTGGCGGTTTTTTCAGTCAAAGAGGAATCCACAGGAAAATTCCTTCCATTGTCTACTGGTCCGGCTCTGGACGATTCGCGCTTTTGGGACAAACCTCTTTTTCCTAAATCGAATGGCACTGAGTCAATTGACATTGATCGATGGATCGCAAAAACCGCTGTGATTGATAAAATCAGTCATCAGATCAGTTCGCTGCGGCATCTTTTACCCGTGAGAAGTGAAACAGAACGCGTTATTGCGACAACCTCGCGGCCTAGAGATGACGTCGGTCAGAACGGACAATTTGCGCTACCTCATTTGCATAATATCATGCAATCTGATTCCGAAAAATACGAATTTTTGCTTCCGCATTTAACGAATATTGCTGGTGTTGCAGACATTGACTTCGACACGTCATCTGGCTACGTCACGCGTGCGATAGGAATAAGCAACTATACGGGTGCCAAAGTGCCTATCGCAGATTTCGGATTTGGGGTCGGTCAGGCGTTGCCGGTCATCGTGCAAGGCGCGATCATGGACCGGTACACCACGCTGATGGTCGAGCAACCAGAAGCCCAGCTTCATCCCACCGCCCAACTCGAACTGGGCAGCTACTTCGCCGATCTTTGGAACGAACGCAAAGTTGGTTCCATCATCGAGACCCACAGCGACAACATTCTGCTGAGGCTTAGACGCTTAGTCGCCAAGGGTGACCTCTCACCCGAAGACATATCGGTCGCCTACTTCGCATTCGACGAGTCGAACGGCAATATGCCCATCGTCAAAAACCTCGACATCAACGAAGACGGTTCCATGGAGGCAGGCTTGCCGATGGAGTTCTTCGGTGCTGACGTCATCGAGGGTTTGAAACTGGGTGCCCGATCATGACCTCGAACCCATTCCAAGACGCCGTCGCGATTGATACCAACGTCTATGAACACATCTTGAATCCGCAACAGAACGTTGACTACCATATATCTGAACTTCTGACCTACCTACAAGACCAGCAATTGAAGCTGATTGTCGACGACGATGGGCGCATCTTCGGCGAGTACCTGAATCAACTGGAACAGTTGATCAGCCAAAGCGATGACGTTAAAGACGAAATCTTGATTCTGCGCTACTGGATTTTGCTTGCGCCGCGCATATCTGTGGAGGTGACGCTGAACGATGAAATGATGAACGCGATCAAGAATGTCATCACCGAAGTTTCAGAAAACGTAGACCGCATCTTTGTCTACGTCGCATTCCATCAAGGTCGGACGTTGATCTCCAACGATCAGCGCCACATCGTCGTTGGACCTCCGCGGGAACGCGGGCAAAGTGAACGTCGCGTCAGGTTACTTAGGAGTACTCGGAGGCGGAGGATGCGTCCGGATGGCGCGGACATCCTCACCTCACAAGAGGCGCACGCCAAGATTCCAACGTAGAGTCTGATGCTATGGCAACGGAACGCAAAACCATCGACCGGTTGATCATCAACGGCCCGTACGAAGAGCCGAGTGAGTATTGGCACTACAACCGTGAACGGCGCATGTACTCAAAAGAGTCTGGTCGGCGTCCGGCGGGATACCTGAAGGCGTCCCAACAGTCTCGCATTTTCGACGATCCGGGAATCTTTGTCGAAATCCCCCGCGTCGACTTCATACGAGATCGCGTCCGTTCATGGCGACGTGCTGGATACCCCGGCGTAACGTCCATCACCAAGCGATTGTTGGAACATTGGAACGATCCAGACGGATTCGCTGATCGTCGTTTTTTCTTCTGCCAACTCGAAGCCGCCGAGACGCTGATCTGGTTGACAGAAGCGCATGAGAGCGAAAGGGTCGGCTTGAACATCCCGGGCGATGGTAGCGAGTTCCGCCGGCTGTGCGCCAAGATGGCGACCGGCACCGGCAAGACTGTCGTCATGGCGATGGTCATCGCGTGGCACATTCTGAACAAGGTCACGTATTCGCAAGACCCTCGCTTTTCCAAAAACATCCTTGTCGTCGCGCCCGGTCTGACCGTCAAGAACCGCTTGGAAGTCATCAATCCAGCCGCAGAGCCCAACTACTATCGCGAATTCGACATCGTGCCATCGTCGCTAGCACAGAAGCTGAACGAAGGTAAGGTACTGATTCGCAACTGGCACGCGCTGAACTGGGAGACTGATGAACAAATCGCCAAGAAACGCAGCGTGGACAAACGCGGCGCGAAGAGCGACGAGGCTTACGTTCGCGAAGTGCTGGGCGAGATGTCGCGAGCCCGCAACCTGCTAGTCATCAACGACGAAGCGCATCACGCATGGCGCTCTAACAGTCGCAAATCGACGCGCGGAGTTGCAAAAACGGATCGCGACCAAGCGACCAAGTGGATCGGCGGATTGGACCGCATCCATCGGACGCGTAGAATCTTGGACTGCTACGACTTCTCCGCGACGCCGTTCGTCCCGTCTGGCCGCACCGCCGCCGAAGAATCGCTCTTCGACTGGATCGTCAGCGATTTCGGATTGAACGATGCCATCGAGTCTGGACTCGTGAAAACCCCTCGCGTCGTCGTGAGAGACGATGCCGTGCCGGACGCAAAAACATATCGGTCAAAGCTCTATCACATCTACGACGACCCTGAGGTTAGGGACGACCTCAATCGGCGCGCTAAACCCGAGGAACCCCTGCCTAGGCTCGTTAATGATGCGTATCGTCTGCTGGGTTACGACTGGCGGGAGGCGGCGAGAAGTTGGGAGGAAAAGGAGCACCAAGTGCCTCCGGTCATGATCACAGTCGCCAACCGAACTGAAACCGCCGCGCGCGTTTTTCATGCGCTCAAAGTAAACCACGTACGCATCGAAGAGATGGCTAACCCGGATCGCATATTGCACATCGACTCGAGAGTCTTGAAACGTGCCGAGGAATCGGAGGAGCCGATCGCTAGCGTTGCTACCCAGCCGGACAATGGCACGGCACGAACGAGCAACGGTGAGCGGCGATTGACCGCAGCGCAGCGCGCAGAAGAGTTGCGAATGAAAGTAGACACTGTGGGCAAGCCGGGGCTTCCGGGCGCCAACGTGCAAAACGTGATTTCAGTGGGGATGCTCTCCGAAGGATGGGACGCCAAAACCGTAACGCACATAATGGGCTTGCGCGCTTTCACCAGTCAGCTACTGTGCGAACAGGTGGTCGGGCGCGGTCTGCGTCGCACCTCATACGAGTTGAACGACGCCGGCATGTTCAATCCCGAATATGTCAACATCTTCGGCGTGCCATTCACGTTCCTACCGCACGAGCAAGACGACAGCGGTCCACCCAAACCACCTGAACCAAAGACCGCGATCGAACCTGACCCCGACAAAGTCGAGCATGAAATCAGCTGGCCCAACATCATCCGTATCGACCGCACCTTGCACCCTCGGCTGTCGCTTGATCTGGATAAGTTAGAACCTCTAGAACTCGATGCAAGCCGGTCGCCACGAATCGCTGAACTTGCACCAATCGTAGACGGCAAACCGGACGTTTCGCGGATCGACAGCATCAATCTGACAAAACTCGCCAACGAGTTCCGAACCCAAAGAATCGTTTTCGAGACGGCGCGCGACGTTTTTGACCAGCTCCAGCCGAATTGGGAAGGCGGGCGCGTGCAGCTGATCGCGCAGCTCGTCAAGATTATCTACCAAGTCATCGAATCGGATCGGATACGCATCATTCCACCGTTATTTCACCGATCCGACCTAGAACGCAGGCTCACGATCACACTGAACATGGACAGAGTGGTTCGGCATTTGACGAGTGCGATCGACTCTGAAAATGCCGAACGTATCGAACCGATTTTCGATGCTGACCGCCCCATCCGGTCAACTTCCGACATGCAAACGTGGTACACGGGCAAACCTTGCGAGCACACTGGGCGCAGCCACATCAACATGTGCGTCTTCGATAGCGCATGGGAGGCATCCGAAGCGTTCGAGTTGGACCGCAACCCGAACGTCGAATCTTGGGTCAAAAATGACCACCTGGGTTTCGAAGTGCTGTACGTGCATGGCGGCGTGGTGCGAAAATATCGCCCCGATTTCCTGATCCGAATGAAAACCGGTTCGATGTTGGTTCTAGAAACCAAAGGTCAGATCAACGACGAAAGCCGAACGAAACGCGATTTTCTCCGAGAGTGGGTAAACGCCGTTAACCAACACGGCGGATTCGGTTATTGGCGCGAGGCGATGACACAACACCCCGCGGAAGTCAGAGGGATTTTGGAGCGGATAGTACATCACGACAAAACTGCGCAGATTTCGTGAACGGCGAAGCGGTATTGGCGCGCCTTACGTTCTCTGGATTCCGGCTTCCGCCGGAATGACGGGGGGTTTCGCAACGTGCCAGACATCGCGCCCCCTTTGTCCTTCGGACATTTCCCCCGCGAGCGGGGGAAACCGATGAGTGCTACCGTGCCGCCGGGCGCCGTTGACCGTAGCGCGGCTTGCGCGAGGGCACCAACTTTATAATCTGGTTATGGCGCGCGTTGATAGTTCTAGAGATGTCGGATCGGGTGCGGTGGGGCGTGCCGTTTTCAAGTTGGGCACGAACATCGTTACGCGGGATTCGGGTGAGCTTGATGAGGTGACGATTGCCGACCTCGTCGATCAGATCGCCGGCGCGCACCGGTCCGGGATTGAGGTCGTGATCGTGTCGTCGGGCGCGGTGGGCGCAGGAATGGACACGCTCATCAGTCGGAGTCCAAAGGGCCGCTCGCGGTTGCGACGGCGCAACGTCACGGCGCGGCAAGCGGCGGCGGCTATCGGGCAGGTGGACGTCATCGCCATCTACAAGGCACTGTTCGGCAAGCACGGTATCGAGGTTGCCCAAACGTTGCTGTCGCGGAGCGTATTGAACCAGCGCGACGGCTATCTAAACGTGCGGGGAACGATGGAGATGTTGCTCGAAGCCGGGATCGTGCCAATCGTCAACGAAAACGATGTCGTCGCCGTGGAAGAGATCGTCGGCATAACGTACGGCGACAATGACCGGCTATCGGCGATGTTGGCGAACGTCTTGGATGCCGATCTGCTGGTTCTGCTCGGCGAGATGAACGGTTTGCACACCGCCGACCCGCACCACGATCCGGACGCCGAGTTGATCGGCGATGTTCACGAGATCAGCGATGAAATCCGCGGATTCGCCGCTGGTCCTAACGATGATCGCGGCAGCGGCGGAATGCGGAGCAAACTCGAAGCCGCCGAGGTCGCGATGCGGTCGGGTATCGACATGGTTATCGCTGATGGTCATGTCGATGGCGTCATTCGACGGTTGCTGTCAGGAGAGAAGATCGGGACACGATTCCACTCCCTGGTTCCGCCGGCAGAGCGTCGGAAGCGTTGGTTGCTGACCGGCGGCACCGAAGCCAAAGGCGCGGTCACGATCGACGACGGCGCGGTGCGCGCTTTGACCGAGAAGGGGTACAGCCTCTTGCCCGTCGGCGTGACGAACGTGGAAGGGGAGTTTGAGCGCGGCGACATCATCGGCGTCCGCTCGACGTCCGGCAGAAACGTCGCCTGGGGCTTGAGCAACTACTCCGCGACTGATACTCGGCTGGTGATGGGCAAGCGGTCTGGCGAACTGCCGGAGATATTGGAGAACTATTTCGGGCGCGAGATCGTGCACCGAAACAACATGGCGCTCGGCGTATCGTTGGGAAGATAGCCCTAGGAGCGTCGTCCAAAGAACATGAACCGCGTATTCCGCATGGAGAGCAAACGATGATAGCAGTGGAGACCGATATTCACCAGATGGGGCGCGCCGCCCGCGCCGCGACTGACGATCTGGCACGTTGCACGCCCGAGCAACGCGATCGCGCGCTACGTTCATTAGCTGAAATGCTCGTCGACAACTGCGACGAAATCATGTCAGCCAACTCCGCGGACCTTTCCGCCGCGATGGCGGATGGCATGGATGAGCACGTCGCGGAGCGCATGATGTTGAACGATGCGCGCATCCAAGACATGGCGGATGCCGTCGTAAAGATCGCCGATCTGGACGATCCGGTCGGCGAGGTGCTCGAAGAGCGGATTGTCGATAACGGTTTGCAGGTCAAGCGCGTTCGTGTGCCGCTCGGCGTCATCGGCGTCATCTACGAGAGCCGTCCGAACGTTACGATCGACATCGCCGCTCTGTGCCTCAAGGCGGGCAACGCGGTCATTCTGCGCGGCGGCAAAGAGGCGATCCGAACGAACTTCGCGTTGGCATCAATCGTGCGCGACGCGGTGAAGACGGCGGAAATGCCCGAAGACGCGGTTCAGTTCGTCGAATCGACCGATCGTGCGCTCGTCGGCGAGATGCTGGCGATGGACGACTGTATCGACATGCTGATTCCTAGGGGCAGTGCCGAGTTGGTGCACATGGTGGCGGAGAACGCGAAGATGCCAGCCGTCACGGGTGGCATCGGCGTCTGTCACGCCTACGTTGACGCTTCAGCAGACATATCGAAAGCCGTCGATGTGGTTTTCAACGCCAAAGCGCAACGACACACCGTCTGCAACGCGCTCGACACGTTGCTGGTGCACGAGAACGTCGCCGCGTCAGTCTTGAATGGACTTTCGGGGCGATTCGCATCGGTGGGTGTGGAAGTGCGCGCCGATGACCGCGCTTGGACGCTACTCGGGCCGAAGCGCCGCGAGTTGAAGGTATACCGGGCAACAGAAGAAGACTACGGTACCGAATTCTTGGCACTGATTCTCTCCGTCAAAGTGGTAGACGGTCTGGACGAGGCATTGGAGCATATTCGTACTTACGGTTCGGGGCACTCCGAAGCGGTTCTGGCGACCGATGCGGAGGTCGTTGGCAGGTTCCTGAACGAAGTTGATGCCTCCGCCGTCTTTGCGAACGCGTCGACGCGCTTCAACGACGGTGGCGAGTTCGGTCTCGGTGCCGAGGTTGCGATCTCGACCAACAAGCTCCATGCGCGGGGCCCCATGGGCATCCGCGAGATCATGTCTTACAAGTGGGTCGTCACCGGCGACGGGCATATCAGGACCTGAGCGGTCTAGACTCTTCAAGACGCGACGCGAGACGATACTTTAAGGTAACTCGTGACGGCGAATTGGTTAGTGGGGAGGAAACATGACCAGCTACTCGTTGCAAAGAGAGATCAGAACCCCTCATTCCGAGTCGTTTTTCATCATCGACAGCGATGACCGCGACGTGGGCCGGCTGGATGTTCACTACCCGGTTGGAATGGTGCATGCCACGCTAATCGTCCGCGAAAGCGTTACCGACGAGGAGATGCGGGAGATCGTGAATCGCTTCTTTCAGGAGATGAGTCAGCTTGTCGGCGTGGACGGTCTCGACATCGCGGTGCACACCTATCAAGGCGAGGATCGCGGAGTCTTCCACAACGACGATTTCAGCGAGCGGCGGAACGGCAACGGGCACGCCAACAATTGAGCATTCTCGCCGGGCGTGATTAACCGACGACGATGTTGAAAAGGCGGCCAGGGACGTAAATCTCGCGTCGGATCTGCTTGTCTTGGGTGTGCCGCTGCGCGCCGGGTGATGCGAGTGCAGCGTCCGCGATCTCTTTTTCACCAGCGTCCGCCGGTACCGTGATCGTGTCGCGAACCCGTCCGTTGACCTGCACCACAATCTTGATCGTCTCTACGTTCAACTTCGATTCGTCCCACTCCGGCACGAGTTGGCTGTGAATCGAGAACTCACCACCGTCTCGCATCCACAGCTCCTCCGCGATATGGGGTGCCAAAGGCGCAAGGTGCAGCAGCAGGCGTTTGACGCTCGAACGCCAGAGCGCGGGGGAAACTCCGCCATCTTCCCAAGCGTCCGCCATCTGGTTCGCATAGGTCATCAGCGAGGCGATGGCGGTGTTGTATTTGTACGCCGCCATGTCTTCCAAAACACGTTTGGTCGCGGTGTGGGACGCGACCTCAAGCGCATTCTCGGCGCGCGAGTCCTCGCCACCCAATAGGCTGGCATCGCGGGTGCAGAGGTCCCAGACCCGATGCATCCAACGACGGATCCCGTTAATGCCGGAATCGGTCCAGATGCCGCCCTTGTCCCAGGGGCCGAGGAACATCAGATAGCAGCGCAGCGTGTCGGCACCGTATTTTTGGACCAGGGGGTCCGGCGTGACTGGATTCGAGCGTTTGGAGATACGCCCCTGCTCGGTCGTCATCGTGCCATGGCTGAAGAGATGCAGGTAGGGCTCTGAAAAGTCGACTAGCCCGATGTCTCGGAGCGCGCGGTTGAAGAATCGGGCATATAGCAGGTGCATCACCGCATGCTCCATGCCGCCCGTGTACTGGTCTACCGGCGCCCACGTCGCGGCGAGGCCACCATCAAACGGGTTCGACGCGTCGCCCGGGCTCAAGTAGCGCATGTGATACCAAGACGAATCCATGAAGGTGTCCATCGTGTCGGTCTCGCGCTGACCCGGACCGTCGCATTTCGGACACGGCGCGTTCAGAAATTCTTCGTGTTCGACCAGCGGAGAACGTCCCGAGGGTTGGAACTCGGCATCCGATGGCAGCTCTACCGGCAAATCTTCGTACGGAACCGGAACTGCGCCGCAATGGTCACAGTAGATGATCGGTATCGGCGTGCCCCAGTATCGCTGCCGCGAAATCAACCAGTCGCGCAGATGGTAGGTTACGACGCGCTCACCCCAACCGTTCCGTTCGATCTTCTCGGCAATCGCCTCCTTGCCCTCTCGGCTCGGCAATCCATCGAACTCGTTGGAGTTGACTTGGACGCCCGGCGCGATGTACGCCGCTTCGAGCTCCTCGCCAGACCATCCATCAGGCGCGACGACGACTCGGATCGGCAGGTCGTACTTCTTGGCGAAATCGAAATCGCGTTCGTCGTGCGCCGGCACGCCCATCACCGCGCCAGTGCCGTAGGTTGCAAGGACGTAGTCGCCCACGAGGATCGGAACGCGTTCATCATTGAGCGGGTTTATGCAGTACGAACCGGTCGGCACGCCCGTCTTTTCGCGCACCGCCGAGGTACGTTCGATCTCGGATTCGCGTGCCGCCGCGGCTACGTAGTCTTCGACGACCGCCGCGTACTCTGGTTGCGTGAGTTCCGCAACTAGCGGGTGTTCAGGCGACAAAACCACGAACGTCACGCCGTAGATCGTGTCAATACGCGTCGTAAAGGTCGAAATCCCCTTTGTATCCAAGCCGTACTCGGAGATGTCGAAACTGATGTTGACGCCTTCCGATCGTCCGATCCAGTTTTCCTGGCTGACGACGACCTTTTCGGGCCAGTCGATACCGGACATATCCAGCATCTCGTCGGCGTATTTCGTGATCGCAAAGTACCACTGCGGCATGTTGCGTTTGACGACTACTGCCTCGCATCGTTCGCACTTGCCGTCCTTGACCTGTTCGTTGGCGAGCGTCGTCTGGTCCGCCGGGCACCAGTTGACCGCGCCGTCAGATCGATACGCCAGCCCGTTCTCCAAGAACTTCAAGAAGAAATACTGATTCCACTTGTAGTACTCCGGGTCGCAGGTGATGATCTCGCGCGTCCAGTCGTAAGAGTTTCCCATCAACTCAAACTGTTTGCGCATGTTCGCGATGTTTCCGTAGGTCCAGATTTTCGGGTGAATGTTGCCCTTGATCGCGGCGTTCTCGGCCGGCAACCCGAAAGCGTCGAAACCTTGCGGGTGCAAGACGTTGTATCCCTGCATCCGCTTGAATCGCGCGGCGGCGTCGCCACCGCTGAACGCGAACCAGTGCCCGATATGCAGGTCGCCCGAGGGGTACGGGAACATCGACTGCACGAACCATTTGGGACGATCAGAGTCTTCGGCGTCCCACGCGTAGATTCCGGACTCGTCCCAGAGCCTGCGGACGCGCGGCTCGATCTCAGCGTGATCGTAGCGGTCGCGGCGCGAACCGTTCTGATCGCTGACGGGGGAGGCGTGTTCTTGCGGAATGTCGGAAGCGATCGCCATCGACGGGTCTCCGTGTGCTGGGAGTTTGGCAGGTAGATTCTGGGAAACCAAGTAAAACCGATTCTAATGCACCTGCTTTGGCGTCCAAGGGGCGCATTTCAGCCGCGAAAACACGTCAAAATGCGCGCGACTGTGAAAAATCGCAAAAAACCCGAAAAAATTCGCAAATTCTTGCTAAAAACACTTGACAGGTTAACACAGTTGTGCAACATATAACAATAGTGTGAACCGAAATCCTGAAAAGGGGGATAACAATCATGCCTAAAGCAAGAGCCAAGACCCGAGACGTGCGACGTCGCATCTGGGAGTTTATCCGCGACTACCGTCGCGAGAACCTCTACGGACCGAACCTGCGCGAGATCGCTGCCGCCGTCGGCATCAGCTCGGCTTCCAACGTGAACTATCACGTCAAGCCGATGATCGAGCAGGGACTCCTCAGCGGCAACAGCAACGCCCGGTCGCTCAACGTCAACTCCGGCATCCCGATCGTCGGCACGGTTTCCGCCGGCTCAACCGCCGTTCTGCCCGAAACCGTCGAGTGGGACCAGGTCAGCGAGTTCGACACGATCGACTTCCCTGACTGGCTCGTCGGCAACGTCCGCAACCCGTTTGCGCTCGAAGTCGTCGGTGACTCGATGATCGATGCTGGCATCATGGAAGATGACATCATCATCATGGAGAAGACGAATCGCGTCCGGCGCGGCGAGATGGTCATCGCGCACGTCAAGAGCCGTGATGAGCACACCGTCAAGCGCTACTACCCGAACGGTCCGAACGTCACGCTCCAGCCGGAGAACCGCAACTACGAGCCAATGGTTGAGGACTCAGCAGACGTCCTCGTCGAAGGCCGCGTTGTCGGCATCGTCAGGCGCTACTGAGATCGTTCCTGCCGCTTAACCACGGCAGCACAACTCAAAGGCGGCGGAGGTCGCAATCTCCGCCGCCAGCATCCCGGCGATCTCATCGCGACGATCTCCGTTCGCAACGAAACCGCCGTCCAACACCTCGGTTTGAGACGGCGGTTTCGGGGTTAGGTTAAAATCGAGATTGATGTTTCGGCATCACTCGAATACACCGCACCCAGAGCCGCAACGGCGTTAGGTCTGAAACGACATGTTTGGTAGAGGCATCGGCCCGTTAGAGATTTTCCTGATCGTCGTCGTGGTGTTGATCATCTTCGGTGCCGGCAGACTGCCCGAAGTCGGACGCGGCATCGGCACGGCGATCAAAGAGTTTCGCGGTTCCATCGGCGGAAAAGACAACGCCGAGACCGAAGACGCCAAGAAGCTCGATGCCAAAGACGACGCCAAGTCGGAATAGTGGAATCTGACTAGCTTCCGGCGTCGGCCACACTCGGGTCCGCTGCTTTGCCCGTGGCAGACTTGCGCGTCGCGAGTTTCGTCAATAGCAGTCCGAGTTCAAACAGCACGACTACTGGTGCCGCGACCATCGTCTGCGTTACCGGGTCGACGGTTGGCGTGACGATCGCGGCGAGAACGAACGCGAACAGAATCACCCAGCGCCGCTGTTTCGAAAGATTTCCGGGCCTGATTATTCCTAGCTTGGCGAGCAGGAACATCGCGATCGGAATCTCGAATATCAATCCCATCCAGATCGTCAGGGTTGTGACGAGGCTTACGTACGACGATAGTCTCGGCGTGACGAGGGCAATTTCGCCCCCGAACTGGAGCAGGAAGTGAATCGCTGGCGGAATGACCAGGTAGTAGGCGAACGCGGCACCGGCGATGAACAACAGGGTGCCTCCCGGTAGCAGCAGGTAAAGAGTGCGTCGCTCGTTGCCCTTCAATCCGGGACGTACAAACGCGATCACTTGATAGAGCACGATCGGGAATGCGGCGGCAAATCCTACCAAAACCGAAACCTTGGCGGTCACGGTCCATCCTTCGGTGATATCGAGCTGCACGAGCCGCGCCGGGTCGTCGGGGCGAACTCGTTCCAACGCATCGATCGCCGGGCGTTGCACGAAATCTTGGATCGGCTTGTAGAAAGCAAACGCCAATATGGTGCAGATCAGGATCGCGGCGACCGAGATGTAGAGCCTTTTTTTCAGCTCCCCGAAGTGGGACATCAACTGAACCGGCCGATCGTTCACGATTCAGATTCCTTGCTCGGCGTTTCGGTTGATGATGCGGCTTCTTCTCGCGTCTCCGCGTCGTCCTCGACTGGCGCGGCTGGGCGGGTCTGCGACCTCGAATAGCCACTCGGACGCACGACAGATCGCGCCATCGATTTGAAGTCAGCAGCATCCACGGTCAAACTCTCGGCATCTTCGCGGAAACCCTCGAGATGCTCTTTGAGGTCGCGCACGTCGTCCAAAACACCTTCTTGGTCGAGACGTTCGCGGATGTCCTCGATATCGACCGCTTCCTCCACCATCTGGGTGAGTTCCTCGCGTTGCCTTCGCAATTCAGTCATGTACTTGCGCGCCATCCGCGCGCCGTGCACCAGCCGCACCGGACCAACGACCAGCAATGCCACGAGGAAAACGACCATGAGTTCCAGTCCGCCAATGCCGAAAAGATTCATGCCCCGGACATCCCCTCGTGTGCCGCACATGTCGCGTAGATGTGAGTACCGACGTAACTATCGGCATTTTCGGGCGCCAAAGCGCGGACGGCACAAAGCGGGAGTCCAACGACGTTGAGATAGCAGCCGACTACGGATTCCGCGGGTGAAAACTCAGGATCTTGGACTCCGTATGCGCCCGCGCGGTCGAAGCATTTACCAGTTGCTATATACGCCTCGATCTCACCGTCGCCGTATCGCCGCATGTTGACCTGAGAAACTACCGAATGCGACAAGACTCGACCCTGCTGAAGGTTCGGCGAGTGGGTCATCGCGACTGTGGTTACGACTTCGTGCCCGCGTCCCCTGAGTGCCAATAACATGCGCTTCGCGGTGTTGCGATGATCGGGTTTGCCGAGACAGTTTCCGTCAAGCGAGACGATGGTGTCCGCCGCGATCACGATGCAGTTCAAAGAAATCAGATCATGCGCCGTCGCCAACAATGCTTCAAGTTTCGTGACCGCGTTTCGATGGGTCAGCTTACGGGCGTCGGGTTCCACGTCGCCGGTAATCTCGCTGACGCTTTCAGTTGCAGTTCGGACTACGAAGGGCAATCCTGCCAAGCGCATGATGTCGCGTCTTCGCGGCGATGCCGACGCCAGGATGTACTGGTACCCATCTTCGGGTCCAGGTGAATCGGATGCTGTATTCTCTGGCGGCATCTGCATCGAGCGGAGCACGATAGTTGGATTGGTTCTCAGCTCTCCAACAGGGCGAGTGCCTCGACATGTCGGGTTTGCGGGAACATGTCGACTGGGCAAACTGATTTCAGTGTAAACCCGCGCTCGCTGAGAGCGTCGAGGTCACGCGCCAGTGTGAGCGGGTTGCAGGAGACCATCATGATGCGTCGCGGTGAAAGTTGACTCAATGCGTTCAGCGCGTCCGGCGCGCATCCGATGCGAGGCGGATCAATGATCGCAACGTCTATCGAGCGGCCCGACTCGGCAAGTTCAACCGCCGCGTGCTCCGCTTTGGCTTCAATGAAAGAGACATTTTCGACGTCGCTGCAGTTAACGCGCGCATTCGCGACTGCGGATGCCGATTCTTCGATGCCGATGACCTCCGCGACGTACGGCGCGAGCAGCCGCGCGAAGGTGCCGACGCCGCAATAGAGATCGACTAGGATGTCGTCAGCACCGATATCCAGTATCCGCACAATCTCATCAACCACGGTTGCGAGTTGATCGGTGTTCACTTGGAAAAACGACGACGCGGCGATCTGAAATGTCGCGCCCCGCACCTCTTCGACGTACGTCTGGCGACCCGATGGCACGTCTTGGATGTCGGCCGGCAACAGCGGCTGGATGATGGTATCGCCGGTGTTCGCGCCGACGCGGATCGAGAACTGCGTCATGCGGTCCAACCGTCCCTGCAACTGCTGCAAGGTCAAGTTGATCTGGTCGTCCATGATGAGGCATTCATCGACCCGCACGAAGCGTCGGCTGTCGGCGTTCATGTAACCGGCGATGCCGCTTTCACCTCCACGACCAACCGTGAAACGCGCATGATTTCGGTATCCAAAGCGTTTCGACGAGGGGATAGTCTCCCTGACCATTACGTCTCGCAACGATTCATAGTGCGAAAGAGCGTTCACAACCATTTCGCGCTTGATGCGGAGTTGCTCGTCGTAATCAATGTGTTGCCACTGACAGCCCGAACAGGCGCCGAAGTAGCGACATTCAGGTTCGACGCGGTATTCAGACGCGTTATCGACCTCATCGACTGATGCCGCAATCCGATCGCGGTAAACCTTGACGATGCGCGCCGAAACCCGCTCGCCGGGTATCGCGCCCGATATCGTGACTGGAGCGCCGTCCAAGTCGGCAGTTGCTAATCCCCGCTCGTCGAACTCGCCGGCTTCAAGAGTCAACACGTCGCCGGCGTCCAATCCGAGATGCGAAGTGACATCCGGACCGCGATAACGTTTCCTATGTTTGCGCTTAGCCATCGAACATCACATCGCGACGCACCGTTTCACGCCTCTCAAACTCAATATACAACCGTTGATTTGATACCCTGAAACTAGGTGAATTCGCACCCATCATCCGTTTCGCGTCGCGCAAGCACGAATCGCATTGACCCAAACTCTCCAGAAGCCGCCAGTCGCCACAACCAACGGATCGACGAACGGCAAAGCGAAACCTGTCCGGCGTCGTTTGCCCGAATGGTTCAAGGTACGCGCCCCCGGCGGTGAAAACTACACCGACTTGAAGAAACGGTTCCGGGGCTCTGACCTTCACACGGTGTGCGAAGAGGCGGCGTGCCCTAACATCGGCGATTGTTGGGAACGTCGGACCGCGACGTTTATGATCCTCGGCGACACATGCACCCGCGCATGTTCCTATTGCAACGTCAAGACCGGGTGGCCGGGTGAGCAGAACGTCGATTGGGCCGAGCCCTTCCGACTGGCGCATACGGTCCAAGCAATGGACCTAAAATACACCGTGGTCACTTCGGTCGATCGCGACGACCTGCCGGATTTCGGATCTTCAATTTTCGCGATGACCATAGACCAGATCCATCGACTGTCGCCGGAATGCAAGGTGGAGGTGCTAATTCCCGATTTCGCCGGAGACCGCAACGCGCTTCAAAAAGTGGTCGATGCCGGTCCAGAGGTGTTGAACCACAACATCGAGGCACCGCGCCGAATTTTTAACAAGGTGCGTCCGAAAGGCGATTACGATCTGTCGTTGGAGTTGATCCGTCGCGTCAAAGAGATCGATCCGGAAATGCCCACGAAGTCGGGCATGATGGTC
The DNA here is from genome assembly GCA_963662485.1 of Dehalococcoidia bacterium. Lineage (GTDB taxonomy): Bacteria > Chloroflexota > Dehalococcoidia > Lucifugimonadales > Lucifugimonadaceae > Bin127. Next base: position 2,586,039 of record OY759581.1, read on the forward strand.
GGGCTTGGCGAGACAAAAGACGAGGTTTACCAGACGATGCGCGATCTGCGCGCCGTCGATTGCGACCTGCTGACCATCGGACAGTATCTCCGCCCATCTGAACGACACCACCCGTTGATCCGCTTCTACCATCCCAGCGAATTCGGCGAATTCGCCCGCATCGGCATGGATTTAGGCTTCAAACACGTCGCGTCAGGACCGCTCGTTAGATCGTCTTACCACGCCGACGAACAGCACGAATCAGCGATCGACGCCCTGCTTGCGAAACGCACTTGATCCTTGCGGTCTCCGTTGATCCGGGCGCGACGCGGGTTGTTCGCGGGGAATGTCTGAAGGACAAGGGGTCTGTGACTGTTGACCGCCCCTAAATCCTAGCGATACGATTCGTCCGAAGCACACACCAAGACAGAACGGTGCGATGTCGGCAAACGTAAATCATCCCAGCATCTGATGCACACTGCCACGCTCAACTCGATCCTCACGGCAACGATGATGGTTTCAGTCTTCGCCGTCATCACCGTTACCTTCGTGTCGTCTGCACCCACGTTGGCGCAAGATAACCGACACTCCTCGGTCACCGGTTTCTACGGATTGGACGAATCAGGTTTGCCAATCGTCGATCGGCACGGCATCATGCTCGTGTTCGACGGCGCGATCGCGCCTGCAACGGTGTCGGAAAGCACGTTTGATGTCGTGCTCAATGACGGCAAATTGGGCGAGGTCGTCGATGTCGATGTCGATGGTGCTTACGTTTTCCTGAAATTGCGGCATGAATTCGCTTCCGACGCGACGCCGACGATACAGATCGCGGCGGGTTATGAAGTCGAAGATCTCGCCGGGAACTCCACGAATCGAAGAAAACTCGGCGCGGTAATCATCAAAGATGGCATCGCGCCGCGTTTGACCGTAACTTTGAGCGGCGGTTCAGGCACCGGGATCGGCGACGACGGTCCGGACCGTTTGACCAAAGACTCCATCGTTGTACGGATCAGTTCTGATGAACCGCTGCAAGGTGCACCGAGGGTGATCGTAGTATGCGAAAACCTGACATGGACCAACGCCGACGCGCCTGACGATGAACAGGACATCGATGATTTCATCGCGAACCGTATCGGTCCGTTCGCGACGAAGCCACAGGAACCACCGGGCACGTCATACAGCTGCGGGCAGGATCGCGACGGGGACGGCAATGATGACATTTTCGAGTTGACCGAGAACATCGCCTTTACGCGGCCCGGCGATGTCTGGGAAGTCACTTGGGAGAACATCCCGGGACCGACAACGCAGCTCGAGGACGGTAAGCTGGTTGTCGTTGCCTACGGGCGTGACCGATCGAGATACGAACGATACGGCGAAACGGTCAGCAACTGGTCGGTCGGCGTCGGAGGATTCGGACTCGACACGGAGTTCGAGGGTGGACTGCCGCCTGGGGTCTACATCCATCCTCCCGATGGGGCAACGGTCGACGAGGGACGTCCATTCGTGATCGTCGAATTCTCAGAGACGACACCTGTGGAGTTGGAATCAGTTCGCTTCGACGGCGAGGAGATATCGGAACAGTTTGAGCTTATCGACTCCAACCGATTCGACTATTGGCCGTTAAGCATGCATCAAGGGAAACATGAAGTGGAGGTTGTTGCATCGGATGCCGCCGGCAATCGGGTTTCGTTTGAATGGGAGTTCACCACTCGGCGACGCGGAGCATTCGTCTTGGAGTTGCAATCCGGTTGGAACGCGATTTCGATACCCTCGGATCCGCTCGAACCGTCTATCGATGTGGTTTTCACCGATCCGGCAGTTCAGGCAGTCATCGGCTGGGATGCAGCTTCTGACGCCAATTCGCCTTGGCGCGTGGCTGTTAGACGAGATGGGGAATGGGTTTCGAACCCGCAATTCAAAGCGTTGGATCACGTTCAAGCCGGTGTCGGTTACTGGGTCAAGTCATCCGCGGTCGCGTATCAAAGCGTTCACCTCTACCCGATCTCGATCCGGGCGCCAGTTCGCGTTGGCGACGCCGCACCAGCAGGTGACAACGGAAGTGTGGCGCGGGCTTGGAACTTTGTAGGCGTAGTTGAATCCGGCGGTGACCAGACCCAAAACCATTTCGGAGAGACATTGAAAGACCAATCCGGCAATGCGCTAACTGCGCGCGACTATCTCGGAAGTACGTTCGATCAAGCGCATCTATGGGACGCGGTTGACCAACGCTACGTGCCCCTGCTCCCTTCCGACGCGCTGATTATTGGGAGCGGCATATGGGTCCATCATTGAAGCCGATGCGACGTGGATTTCGGCGAAACACAGCTTGACGATCTGAACCGATCAGCCTGTGATCTTGTGAGCGTTCATCTAGACTCGCTTCAGCGTGTCCTTGATGCGCTCACGTGGATTCCACCCGCCAGACTAGGATCAAATTGTCCAAACTGTTCATAGTTGCCACGCCGATCGGCAATCTTGAAGATCTCACCCGGCGCGCGGAGAGGGTGTTGCGGTCGGTACCGACACTAGTCGCGGAGGATACGCGAGTTGCTAGAAAACTCATGGACAGCATTGATGCTAAGCCGAAAACGCTGAGATTTCATCGCCACTCATCTCCGCGAGACGTTGATCGAGTGATCGAACATCTCGATGCCGGTGATGTCGCCCTGGTCTCCGACGCCGGCACACCTGGCATCAACGATCCCGGCCAAGCTTTGGTCCGTGCCGCGTTGGATCGCGGACATGAAGTCGTCCCTGTCCCCGGCCCATCATCCATCACGGCCGCGCTTTCCGCGAGCGGTTTCTACGCCGATCAATTCGCTTCGTACGGATTTCTACCCGCCGGCAACGCGAAGCGTCGCCGTCTGCTCAAAGAGATTTCCGCCCAAGCCGCAACCGCCGTGTTCTTCGAGACGCCTCATCGATTACTGCGAACCCTGGCCGACATGGCATCGCTTTTCGAAGCGAGAGAGATTGTGGTGTGTCGAGAGTTGACTAAGCTGCACGAGGAGATATGGCACGGAACCGCATCGGACGCTCTGGAACACTTCTCCGATCCGCGCGGCGAGTTCGTGATCGTTGTCGCACCCCTAGATCGAAAGAACGGCACGTCAGAAGAATTATCTGAGACAGAGGTCGAATCCCGGATACGGGAGGCTGTCGCCGGATTTTCGGGCACGGACTTGTCGCGTCGCGATTTAGCGACTGCGGTCGCCGAGCGAACCGGATTGCCGCGCCGTCAGGTCTATCGAGTGTTGCACGACGGCGATTGAAGGCTTAAGCGAACGGCAAGCGTGCGACTAGTAGAATCTGGGTTAAGTGCCGCTTGCCGTTCGCGCAAACCCACGACGCAAAGAATCTGCAACTGCGGCCTGAAACGAGTTCTGTAGCTTGTCCAGAAACATCCTCGTCTGCGTAGCCTGGCCCTACGTCAACAGCGAACCGCATCTTGGGCACATCGCCGGCATGAACGTGCCCGCCGACATTTTCGCGCGCTACCATCGCATGGCAGGGAATCGCGTGGCGATGGTTTCAGGTAGCGACATGCACGGTACGCCAACCGCGCTGCGCGCCGCCGATGAGGGCGTTACTCCCGAAGATATCGCGTTCCGGTACCACGAAATATGGTCGGATTGCATGAAGCGGATGGGTTTTTCGTACGACCTTTACACGCACACTCACACCAAGATCCACGAAGAGGTCGCGCAGGATGTCCTGCTGACTCTCGACAAGCACGGCTTCATCTACGAAGACACACAGCGGATGCCGTACTCGGAGACGGAACAGCGGTTCTTGTCAGACCGGTTCGTTGAAGGGATATGCCCAGTTTGTGATTTCGACGGAGCGCGCGGCGACCAATGCGACAGTTGCGGGAGAACTCTGGACCCTACCGACCTTATAGCGATACGCAGTATCCGCGACGGTTCGACTCCGATATTCAAAGATACGACGCACTTGATGATCAAGTTGAGCGCGTTTCAGAATCAACTTGAGGACTGGGTGCAAACCAAGAACGACTGGCGTCCGAATGTTCGCAACCAGACGCTCGGATTTCTCAGCGAAGGTCTGCATGACCGCGCGATGACGCGCGACATTGAGTGGGGGATTCCGGTACCGAGGGAAGGTTACGAAAAAAAGCGCATCTATGTCTGGTTTGAAGCGGTAATCGGGTACTTTTCCGCTACAAAGGCATGGGCCGTGAACGCAGGCAATGACGACACATGGAAAGACTTCTGGCACCATCCAGACGCCGAGTCGTACTACTTCCAAGGCAAGGACAACATACCCTTCCACACGGTGCTTTGGCCCGCGATGTTGATGGGGTACGGCGGATTAAACCTGCCGACCGACGTCGTTGCCAACGAGTACCTGAATCTCGACGGTCAAGGGTTTTCCAGCAGTCGCAACTGGGCGGTTTGGCTCCCTGACTACCTCGAACGCTACGATGTCGATCCGTTGCGCTACTACTTGGCGTCGATAATGCCTGAGACCTCAGATTCCGACTTCACTTGGGAAGGTTTTCTTGCCGCGAACAACAACGTGTTGGTCGCGACCTTAGGCAACTTTGTCCACCGAACGCTGACGATAACCACCCGCAATTTCGAAGGCAAGGCGCCAGAGCCGGGGGAACTCGATTCGCCGGACGAAGAGATGTTGGATGCGTGCTCGCGGACACTTGACGAAGTCGCGGATGCCATCGAAAATCGACGCTTCAGGCAGGCGCTGGACCGGGCTATGGAGCTCGCTCGGACAGGCAATCGCTACCTAGATGGTGCGGAACCGTGGCGAACCGTGAAGACGGAACCGGAAAAAGCCGCGAAGACGTTGTGGACGGCACTCAACGTCATATCGACGTTGCGGACCGCGTTTTATCCCTTCATCCCGTTCTCCAGCACCAAGATACACGACCTTCTAGGATTCGACGGTGCGGCTGAGACTGACGGCTGGCAACGACGGACCGTCGAACCCGGCGCACCTCTGTCGAAGCCCAAACCGCTATTCCGCAAATTGGATCCTGAGATCGTCGAACAAGAGAAGGCGCGCCTTCTCGCACAACAATCGAGCGGCGAGTGAAAAGACTGTCCGCCGTACTGCGCTCACTCGATAGGATTGATACGCCATGACCACGTTGCAATCGCCGCCGCGTCCAGACATATTCGCCCCGATCTCGGAAGACCTGGTTCGCGTCGTTGATGTCATTACCGAGTTGAGCATCGAGGAAATCGCGAATTGCCCGGCCGGTATCGACGCGCTCGAAACGCTCGACGAACGGCTCGGGCACGTCATGGCGACGCCCGGCAAGAAGATGCGGCCGGCGATCACTTTGCTCGCATCCAAGCTGTGGGGCGCGAAGCCCGACGACAAGGTCATAAGCATGGCGGTAGCAGTCGAGCTGCTCCACATCGCCGCGCTGATACACGACGACACCGTCGACGATGCCGATGTGCGACGCGGCAAAGCTACGGCGGGATTTCTGTGGGGCAATAACTTTGCGGTGCTCTTGGGGGATTATGTATTCGCCACTTCCGCGAAGTTCGTATGCGCCACCGGTTCGGTGAGGTTGATCAGCCGCTTTGCCGAGACGATCGCAGAACTCGCCCGCGGTGAATTGCACGAGATGGTCAGCAACTGGAATCTGCCCGTGACCGTCGACGAGTATTTCGCTCGCATCTACGACAAGACAGCATCGTTGTTTTCCACATCGGCGGAGAGCGGCGCGGTACTCGGCGGTGCCGACGACAACGCGATAACCGCGTTGCGAGAGTATGGCTATTACCTCGGCATGGCGTACCAAGTCAAAGATGACGTGCTCGACTACGAGTCAACCACGGACGAACTCGGCAAGCCGGCGAACCAAGACATATTGAGCGGGAAACTGACCCTGCCGGCGATATATGCCTACGAGATGCCAGAATGCGCCTCGGAAATCGAGAGGTTCTTCGGTTTGGAAGAACGGGAGCGCGCGGCCGCACTTGGCGACCTGCTGCAATCGATACGTCGGCATGGCGGAGTGGAGCGCGCCGAGTTAACCACTTCGGACTTCATCGAAAAGGCTCTGAACAGGTTGGAAATGGTTCCGGCATCGGAAAGCCGCGACTCTCTTGCGGCCATCGCCGCACGCGTCAATTCGATGTGATCAAATCTCGGTACCGTCGTCGCTCCGGCGAGCACGGATGCAAAATATCCGTATGACACCCGAAAATGTCATCGAACGACTTAGCACGGTGTACGGCGTGTTCGAGCAGACGCCGCGCTACAATGCGCTCGACGAATTGATCTTCACCGTCCTGACGCAACACACCTCGGACCTGAACGCCGAACGGGCCTTCAACCGGTTGCGCGAAAAGATACCGACCTGGGAAGCGGTGATGGTCGCCGATCAGAGAGTGATCGCCGATGCGATTTTCCACGGCGGCATGTCGAATCAGAAATCGCAACGTATCAAAGACATCCTCGCCGCGATCCTCGATCAACGCGGAGAGCTTGAGATCGACTTCCTGCGCGATTGGACGTTGGACGATGCCCGAGCGTGGCTGATGGACCTGCCCGGCGTGGGACCAAAGACGGCCGCCGTCGTGATGGTGTTCGCGCTTGGAATGCCGGCATTTCCCGTCGATACCCACATTCACCGCCTTTGCAAACGCCTAGGATTCATCGACGAAAAGACGACTGCCGACGCGGCGCACCCGATCATGGAAGATATGGTAAGTCCCGACCACCGCTTCCAGTTGCACATGCAACTGATCACCCACGGCCGCCAGATCTGCAAGGCGCGCGCGCCGCTGTGCGACCAGTGCCCATTGGCGCGAGAATGTCCCTCCAGCACCGCTTGATCATTCGAATATTCTTGCAATCAACCGCAATGAGAGGGAAAGCATGAAAATCGTCTCCGTAGAAGCCACCAAAGTCGATTACCCGAGACTCAAACCGATGACCGTCCCGCGTTCGGGGCCGTCGCGGAGTTCTCTGAACGCACAAGCGACGCCGCTCCGTCGATACACGAAGGATCCGGACTTCGAGTTTAGCCGCAAACTTCCCGGCGGTGAGCGAGATACTGGGTGCGTTGTCACACTCGAAGACGGGACTTGGGGATTCGGCTTCACCGATCAAGGACGAACCACCGCGTCGATCATTGAAGACTATCTCGCGCCGGTTATCGAAGGGCGCGACGTGATGTCGACTGAGACGCTCTACGATCTGATGATCCGCGCCTGCTCGGGTTTCGGAACGAACGCGTTGGTGGCTTACGCGATCGCAGCGGTTGACCTCGCGATCTGGGACGTGAAAGGCAAGATGTTGGAGCAACCCGTTTACAGCCTCCTCGGCGGGAGCACCGACATCCTCAAACCGCTCTATTCCACCGGTAATGACACCGCGTGGCAAAAGGAGCTCGGATTTCAGAACTTCAAACGCTTCAGCCCGTATGGACCTCCGGACGGTATCAAAGGCATCAATCGACTAGAAGAGGAGATTGCCGAGACACGGGAGCTCGTCGGTCCCGACGCCGAGTTGATGCTCGATTTCTGGATGGGACTGGATGTGGAAACCGCGGTCCGCACTGCAGAACGCTTGCGTCCGTACAACCTGAAATGGCTTGAAGATGCGTTTCTGCCCGATACGCTCGACGAGTATGAGCGCTTTCGCGAACGTGTACCGTGGCAGACTCTTGCGACCGGCGAGCACTGGTACGGCATCTATCCCTTTTTCCACGCTGCCAAAGAAGGGCTAGTTGACATTTTGCAACCCGACATCATCTGGTGCGGCGGTCTGACTCCGCTGATCAAAATATGCCACATCGCCGAATCGGCTGGTATATCGGTCATTCCCCACGGAAGTGGCGGTACCGCATATGGACAGCATGCTTGTTACGGACTGGCAGCCGTACCGATGATCGAATGCAGTGGTCCGGTGATGACCGAACCCGGAATCCCGCTCCACGAAAAGGACCGATTGCCCGGAACCGTCGCACCCTACGAAGGCAAACTCAAGCCTAGCGATGAACCGGGATTCGGGCTAAACCTGCGCCGCGAGTGGTTTCCGCCGTTCTTTGATTAGCGATTAATTCGGTCACACCACAACATATCGCTGGACCATCCACGCCTTTGCAACCGTCTACTCGCTAGACGGATGATGGGGATCGGGCTCGATTAAGGGTCAATTCGGAGTGCGCACAAGCCAAGAGGTCCACGATCCGTGGCACCCTCTCGGACGTGTCTAGATAACCACTGATCGCGCGTGTGTTTGTAGATTTATACAATAATCCGCCAATTGGGAATAGACAGATGTATTATCATAATGTAATATAGCAGTACTAAACGCTGAGGGTCGTCAGATGAACCAAGTTGAACGCCGATCCCCCGCCAACAACGAACGCCAATCAATATGGTCGATCCGCGCCAATTGGTCCTCGCCTTACTTCATGGTGTTCACTGTTCAAGTGATCGCCGGCGAGGCAGTCATCATGTTGAACGAAATTACGAGCAAAACGCAAGACAGTGCGTACGACACGTTCGTTGGTATCATTCAAGGTGTCGGTTGGATGGGGGTGGCGTCGGCGGTCAACACGGTCGCGATCAGCGAATTACTGGAGGGCTTAATGGTTACCGCGCAATGGTTCCGTCAGAAATACTTGGAGCCGCTAAAGGAAAGACAGCGGCAAGAAGGTCTCGAGCAAGGCCGCGAGGAAGGCCTTGAGCAGGGCATCGAGCAGGGCATCGAACAAGGCCTTCAGAGAGGTCGAAAAGAGGGCCGTGCTGAGTTGATTTCGCAGTTCAAGGACTGGGACGCAAGGCGTCGCGACGCCGAGGCGCGTGGAGAGTCTTTCGACGAGCCGCCGCCTTACTACGAGAACGGTTCAGTCTAGGACGATTGACCACGCGGCGGGACATCACGAAACGCGCTTAGTGTCGGTGAACGCCCTAGACGGGTACCCTCTCAGGATTCCAGCGATTGAGCGTTCGGTTGGCGCCGATTCAATCTCTGCCCGCCGTCGCCTCTAATGATTGAATGATCCCTCGCATGTGCCCCACGCAGTAGGCGATGTACTCGCGCCCGGCGGGGCCGTCAGTGGTCAGACGCATAATGTGGTCGTAGTCGATGCAACCTTCGTATCCAACATCGTACAGCGCCTTAGCTATGTCGTACATGTTCATGTCGCCGGCGTCGGGGATTACTTCCATGTAACCCTTGTTTTCAGGGATGGTGCCGACGACGTTGCGGAAGTGAACGTGGAACAAGCGATTCTGCTCTCCGAAACGACGGATCCCCTCGAAGACGTTCTGACCCGACTCGTAGCGCGTACCGACGCAGAAGGTGATTCCGTTAGCCGGCGAAGGCACCTCACTGAATAGGCGATCGAACGACTCGAAGCTATTGATTATCTGCGGATAGCCGTTGAGCATCGGAACTGGCGGGTCGTTGCCATGAGTCGCCACTTTCACGCCGCCCTGCTCCGCGACATCGCAGATCGCGGTGTAGTGCTTGACGTGTCGTGCCCAGAGGTCTTCCTCATCTGGCGCGTCGGCGGCACGCGGAGCCGCGAGCGCGTCGGCGAGGTCGAACTTGGCGTGTTTGTAACCGCCGCGTCCCTCGACGTATTCCACTATCGGCGGGAGGTTCGGGTTGCTCACACCGGTAGTGTACGGCTGGACTCCTAATACAGGGATATCGAACTCGGCGCATAGTTCGGCGTTGATGCAAGCGTTGCGAGTCTCCTGTTCCGCGTTCGGGCCGCCTAAGTATGCGTCGTGGAACTGACCCGAAAGACAGTTTGCACGTTCGATGACTAGCCCCACATCGGCGAGTTTATCGACCACCATCTTCATGCCGTCGCGGTTCGCTGCGCCGCCAGTTTCCATGTAGCCGGGGATCATGTCCATCGTGATGTCGACCGCGTCGACGCCGATCTGGGTCAAGAATCTCAGATCTTCCGGACGATCAATCCAGTCTGGACTGATTCGGGTGCCGATTCTCATCATCGCTTTTACCTCCTGATTCGTCGTTGGAGATATTGATACCACACTACCGGTACTTGGAACCATGTTCACGCAGAGTGAGGAATCGATTTATCCTGATTGATGCTGGTTGAAACCATCGCGACACAAAAAACGGAGGATGTCCGCGTTCATGTCCAAAGAATCTTCAAGCAATCGCCCCAACATCATTCTGATCCTCGCCGACGACATGGGTTTTTCCGATCTCGGCTGTTACGGCGGTGAGATATCAACACCGAACCTCGATCGGTTGGCGACGGACGGGATGCGGTTCTCGCAGATGTACAACACTGCGCGGTGTTGTCCGTCGCGGGCATCGTTGCTCACCGGTCTCAATCCGCACCAGACCGGAGTCGGGCATATGGGCAACAACATCGAAGGTGAGCCGTCGTATCAGGGATACCTCAACAATCGGTGCGTGACGATAGCGGAGGTGCTGCGCGCGGCTGGATACCGAACCGGCATTTCTGGGAAATGGCACTGTGGCGGAGATCCGGAGCGTTCGGACGAGGGTCATCCACAGTTGCAACGTGGATTTGATCAGATGTTTTGGTTCGAAGGTGGTAACGGTTACTTCAATCATTCCCGATTTTTCATCGATCAGGACGCAGTAGAGGCATCGGGCACCGACTATCTGACCGACATGATCACCGACCACGCGGTCAGGATAATCGACGACGTGCAAAACGATGATCGTCCCTTTTTCCTGCACGTCGCGTACACCGCGCCTCACTGGCCGTTGCAGGCGTTGGAGGAAAACATCGAGAACTACCGCGGCAAGTACTCAGGCGGTTGGGACGCCACGCGGACGGCACGCCACGAACGGTTGAAAGCGATGGGCATTCTCGACGAAAAGTGGGAGATCGCGCCACGCGATGAGAGCGTGGACGCTTGGGAAGACGCCGTTCACAAAGAGTGGGAAGACATGAGGATGGCGGTCTACGCGGCTCAAGTCGAGCGCATGGATCAAGGCATTGGCAAGATCTGTGACGCGTTGAAGAGCAATGACGTTGAACGCAACACCGTCGTGATCTTTCTTTCTGACAACGGCGGATGTGCCGAGTTCCTATGCGAAGACCGCGACAACTTGGATGAATCACGCGTCGTTCCGCTGACTCGCGACGGTCGGCAAGTGCGAGTTGGAAACTCCCCAGACATCGTCCCTGGTGGTGACGACACGTACATGAGCTACGACACTCAATGGGCGAACGTCAGCAACACGCCGTTCAAGCGGTTTAAGCGTTGGACCCACGAGGGCGGAATCGCTACACCGCTGATCGTGAATTGGCCAGCTGGGATATCGGAGAAAGGGCGCGCCGGGCAGATATCGCACACTCCGATCCAGTTGATGGATTTGAACGCGCTGTGCATCGATTTGGGCGACGGAGAGTATCCTTCGGAGTTCAGAGGCCACGAAATCACCCCGCACGAAGGCGAGAGTTTCCGCGCGGTACTGGATGGGGACGACAACTGGTCCAAGCAGCGACCGCTCGCTTGGGAACATGAAGGAAATCAAGCGGTACGCGTCGGCGATTGGAAGCTAGTTCGCGAACACCGCAAACCGTGGGAACTGTACAACCTTGAACAGGACCGGACCGAACTGAACGACTTGGCGGATGGCGATTCAGTCCGCGTAGCCAAGATGTCGTCCCTCTATGCCGAGTGGGCAGGACGTTCTGGCGCGGTCGATTGGCCGCCCGGCACACCCGGGAGTTGGCCGTTCCCAGGTCTGAATCCCGATGGAACATTCCAGATGCGAGGGCATGGGCACATCATCCCACGCGGGTTCACCCGGTCCGCGGCGAACGCGAGAGAATGACAACGGAATCTCAAACTCCAACATCGCCTAACCGGGCGTAGACCTCACAAGTCGTAAGTTAAATCGAAGATGCAAGAAACGGAACAAGAAATCAAACCGACCGAAAGAACCGGGTTGTCCCTGGTCGCTTCGCGGATCGTCGAATACCCAGCGTTCGACTACGTGATAATCGCGCTTATCTTGTTGAGCGGTGCGATCCTCGGCGTGCAGACGGTGCCCGATATTTCCGATCAATACGGCAACTTGCTAACGCTCGGAAACCAGATCATCTTGGGGTTGTTCATCATCGAGGCGGCGCTCAAGATGCTCGCGCTGTATCCGCGCCCGCTCGATTACTTCCGCGATGGATGGAACGTCTTCGACTTTGCGATCATCGTGTTCTCGCTGATCCCCGCCACTGGGGCGTTCGCAATGATCGCGCGCCTCGGTCGACTGCTCCGCGTGCTGCGATTGATATCCGCGATCGAGGATTTGCGGTTGATCGTCTCCGCGTTGGTAAAGTCGATTCCGAATGTCGGACACATCATGATGCTGATGAGCATTATCGTCTACATCTACGCCATCATCGGGCACCAGCTGTTCCATGAGCACGACCCGGACCGCTGGGGCAACATCGGGATCGCGATCCTGACGCTGTTCGAGATCATCACCTTGGAGGGATGGATCGATGTCAACAATAAGGCAATGGAGCTGAACTCATTCGCGTGGATCTATTTCGTCAGCTTTGTGATCGTCGGCACTTTCGTGGTTGTCAACTTGTTCATCGCCGTCGTGATCAACAATCTCGACCGCGCGAAGGAGGAGTCGCTTAAAGAACTGCAAGCGCCAGCATCAAGCGACGAGCTGTTGCGTGAGTTAAAGCAGACGCAAGAAAGTCTGCGTCGCCTTGAGGCAAGAATCGCGGGTTACACAGAGGCCGGGGATAACAAAAAGGAATGATGACCTCTGAAATTCACCGATCGCGCACTGGCGGTGGCCCCTCAACAAATTCACCGCCCGATCCGTCCTCCGGCGCGAATCCCAGTTCCGATTTCGCGCGACTGATGTCGAAGATTTTCCACATGTTGTCGGAAGTCGCGTAGTAGATGCCGTACCGCAACGAATCTGGGGCATCGATGCTAAGCCGAACAATCTGCGCGACGTCGCGATGGCTGAGCCACAGCGAGAGCGCGAACGGCGAGAAACTCGGATCATCGGTCGATATCACCCACCCGATGCGGAGATGTATCGACGCCAAGCCGTGGTAGTCGTTGTAGTAGCTACCGATCGCCTCGCCGAATGCTTTCGACACCCCGTAGAAGCCGTCAGGGCGGATCATCGTGTCTTCATCAACTAGCGGGTACCCGCCCGCTTCCAGTTTCTCGAACTGTCCCGTACCCACCAAACTCCAAGGTTCATCGAGATAGTTGCCACCAGTCGCATGGTTCGATGACGCGAATATCACGCGCTTCACCCCTTCGCGTCGACTCGCCTCGAACACGTTGTACGTCCCGACGAGATTGTTCGGCAGCACCGATTCCCATTCGGCTTCCGCTGATCGATCCGCCGCGAGGTGCACTACGGTGTCAACGCCAGCAAATGCAGGTTGCATCGCTTCTAGGTCGTCCAGCGATGCCACATGCGACGGCACCCCAGAGGCGTCTTTCAGATCTAGAGATGAGAACTCGTAACGATCGCCCAAGCGGTCGATCAGGATACTTCCGATCAATCCTGCGCCGCCAGTAATCAGAACCTTTTTCTTGCCGTCAGATTCAGTCATCGTTCAGTCCTCCCAAACGCGTCGCATGTTGTAGAGCGTCGCGGGTTCGGCTTCGGTTTGTAGGCTAACCCGATGATAATTGTCGGTTGGTTTATCGGGTGCGACGGAACTTTCCACTGCGTCGCAACGTCTTACAGTTAACATCAATCCCGACAGGAGACGCGATTATGGCTCAACATCGATCCACAACGGGGCTTACGACGAGACGGACTCTAACGAATACGACATTGCTGATTGTCACAGTGTTGCTCGCGGCCTGTGCGTCTGCATTCGTGACTGCATGTGCCGATACGGAATCCGGCGCGATTGACGTGCTCAACGTCGGAACTTCCTACGAATCTGATGATGCCGTTTTCGCGGAGAGCGTTTCCGGTTACGGCGTTCAGAACCAGTTTGTCAAAGCCGCGATTGCAGGTGAAGAAGCCGACGGTAGGACCGTGCTCGCGACCGTGCTTGTTGAAAAAGAGGTGGTGGTCGAAAAGGCAGTTGTGCGGGAGGTAGAAGCCGCATCTGCTTCGGATGATGCTCAAATTGTGGTCGAGATGGAAGCCGCCGAGGAACTCTCCGAAAACGTCGACGTTTCTTTCCAGCCGCAGAACCGCATCATCGTTCGGAACGCCGACATGGTAGTGGAGTCGGACGATCCCCCCGCAATGGTCGAAACTGTGAGCGGAATCGCAGTGTCGAGCGGCGGGTGGGTCGTCAACAGCAACTCGACCGATCTTGGTTTTCACAACATCACCATACGAGTGCCGGCAGATCGTCTGGACCGAGTGATCGATCAAGTTTCAGCGCTCGCCAGCAAAGTCGAAGCGATAACCTCGGACAGCACCGACTTCACCGAGGAGTACATCGATCTGGGCGCAAGGCGGAAAACGGTTCAAGAAACTGTCGATGCCCTTACCACGCTGCTCCAGAAGGAAGACTACAAGAGTGTGCAGGAACTGCTCGAGGTTCAGCGAGAAATCACGAACTGGCAAAGCGAACTCGAACGCATCGACGGCCGCATGAGTTTCATCAGCGAATCGGCGGCATACTCTCGACTCACCGTTACCGTGAACCGTTCGCCGATCCCGATGCGCGTTGATGTCGGAGAAGATGTCAATGTCGGCATCGGCGTAGGACGAAAGTACACCGCGCGGTTTTTCCCACCGGAAGGCTACGACCGCTTCGAAATCGAATGGGACTTCGGCGATGGTTCACCCACGCAGACTGTCCAATCTGGGCTCCGCACGCAAGACGAGGACGGATACCTCAGCGTTCCCGTGCGTCATTACTACGAAACCGACGAGTTCTCACCGCATGTCGTAACCGTTACCGTCAAAGCCTATTCCGATCGAGGATTGGCGGAAGGAGAAGACCAGCTTTGGGCCACCGTCTCGGAGCTCCCACGCATCGACGCTTTTGTGGATGCATCGAATTGGGACCCTGAGGAAGGAACCGAAGTCATTTTCACCGCATCGTTCAACCATCCTGAAACGCTGAGGAATGTGAACTACGAGTGGGACTTCCGCGACGGCTCCGGGGTAGTGAAAGGTACCGTGCCTGCCGGTGAAACGGGTATCGAAACCGCGCACGTCTTCGAACGAAATCGCCCAGCACCGTATCAAATTCGCTTCGAGATACGCGGCGACAGCGACGCAGGCGAGGTGGAGGAAACGCTTGAGACCTACATCCATGTGCGCCCGGCACCGTCGGTCGAAGGAGCCGAATTCAATCCCGGCGGCACCGCGACCAACGCGTTCAACGTTTTGATAAGCGTTGTAGCACTCGGCGGCACCGCTGCGATCTGGATCGGCGTGACCTCGCCGATATGGTTGATACTCGGCGGCGCGCTTTTCTTCCTGATCCGATTCCTCAAACGTCGAGACCAGAAGCAGCAACGCACCGTCAGAATACCCCGGACCGGATCCCAAAACCAAGAAAAGTCCGAAACCCCTTCCGAACCGAAATCTAGCGATTGAAGTTCCAGCTGATTGACTATCGCTTGATCGTAGGGGCAATCCTTTGGGATTGCCCCTACTGGTGCATCGGCGCGGTCCCGATGTTCCGATCCGATTATCAGTAGCGATCGAAAATCTGAGAATCCGCGGGAACAAACCAGCGACAGCGAACGTCTTAATGGCATGGACGGAATCAAAACCAGAAAGGAATCCATGCCATGACGTACAAAACACCTAACCTGTTCCGACGTTTCAGATCCGATGGCGCGATCGGCGTCGCGTTGATGGTCGCAGTACTTACTTTCGCGAGTGTGATCGCTTGCTCAAACACCGAAACGGTCGTCGAGACCGTGATCGTCGAAAGGGAGGTCCCTGGCCCGACCATCTACCAGACGATGGTCGTCGAAAAAGAAGTGGTGGTTTCGGGAGAAACCGTCGTTCATACCGTCGTCGTTGAGAAAGAGGTCGTAGCGGCCAAGTCAACTTCTGACGATGGGCGCGAATCCGCTGGTGCTGCCGGCCCGTCTAGCCAGCCCGGAGAACCTGGTGCGGCAGGCGCGCCCGGAACATCGGAAGCCCCTGGCGAGACCACGCAGCGGGAGACTATACCGCTCTCGGAGCCGGAGATAGTTATCGTCGAAGTTGAGCGAATCGTTGAGGTGGTGAAGGAAGTAGAAGTTGAAAAGATCGTCGAGATAGAGGTCGAGAAACTGGTTGAAGCGGAAGCCGCCGCGGTTCACCCGACCGCCGAGCCTGAGGTGGTAGTGCCAGCACCAGCAGCTACGGCCGCGCCGATGCAAGCGCAACAATTCCAGCCGCAACACCAACCCAGCGCGACGACGTTCCAAAACACGTTGCGGAGTCCGTTCGTGTTGACCGCGCATGACGACACGTCAACTTTCAGTCTCGACACCGATCGCACTTCGTTCCAACTCGCTCTGAACTGGGCGCGTTCCGGTTACGAGGTCGACCCGGCTTCAGTTCGGGCCGAGGAGTGGGTCAACGCGTTCAACTACGACTACGATCCGCCACGGCATGGCGACTCGTTCAACATCCAGACCGACATCATTCAGCATCCGCTGGATCCGATGCTGCATATCGGACGCATCGCGTTCCAAGCTCCCGAGGTGCGTAACGACATGCCGTTGAACGTGACTCTGGTGCTAGATGGATCGGGGTCGATGTCGTCGGGTAACCGCGTGATGATCGCCCGCGAAGCTGCCGAAGCGATACGGTCGAATATGGGAGACGACGACCTCGTTTCCGTCGTGCACTTCGATGATCGCGTGAAAGATGGGTTGACCGAAAGGTACATGAAACCGAGTCACGTCCGAGTCCATGAATCGATCATGGCTCTCGAACCGGATGGCGGAACCAACGTTCAGGCCGGCCTGAATCGAGGCGTTGAACTTGCCAACGAAATGCGACGCCGACGTCCCGGCGCGCTCAACTACATCATCCTGATGTCCGACGGCGTGGCGAACGTCGATGCGACGAACCCCTTCGCGATCCTCGAGTCTGCCGCCGACCACAACCCCGACAATCCGCTCCGATTGATCACGATCGGCGTCGGCATCGAGAACTACAACGATGTTCTTCTTGAGCAGCTGGCGCAACACGGCAACGGGTGGTACCGATACCTCAGTGAACCGGAAGAAGGGCGGATACTTTTCGACCGCGAAAACTGGCTCGCATTGTCAGTGCCATTCGCAGATCAGACCCGAGCGCAAGTTACTTGGAACCAAAACAACGTCAACAGCTGGAGACTGATCGGGTATGAGAACCGCGTCACATCCGACGAGTCGTTCACTCAGGCGATGAAGAAATTCGCCGAGATTCCGGCCGGAACGGCGACAACCGTCTTTTTCGAACTGGAGCTCAACGCTCACGTCGCATTGGAAGGGTACGACACTTCACTCGGAACAGTCGAACTCCGTTGGGTAACGCCATCGACTGGAGACAACAACCGTCAGCATGCCGTGATCGAACCGAAACCACCCGTCAGCGATGAAGACCTGGCGAAGTTTGGCGCCATCGTCGCACTTGCTGCCGATCGCTACAGTGGACTGAACGAGTACACTGGCGAGACGCCCGGAATGATCCACCTCGCGCTCTCCGACCTCGCCACATCCCTCAGCACAATCCGAACTCCGTTCGCGAACACCAACGCGTACCAAGACTTCCGGTTCGTGCTCAACTCCATGGTGGGCAACACCGAGCCGCCACCGAGAACGGGTTACAGCAGGTAATCACAGTGTCGCAAATCCTTTGCGAACGCGGCTCAGGTTCTTGAACATTGACCGAAGGGGCAGGATCCAATCCTGTCCCTTCGTCGTCTTCAAAACGCGGTCTAATCTGGTTCAAACCGCCGACCTCGATACCGCTAGCTCCGTCGGTGCGTGCAATTCAGTCTGCGGAAACATAAAATCTCGCGTTGTGATTACGTTGCAACGACATGCCCGCGTCGACAACTTTATCGAGCAACTCGCGACGTTCGACGCCTTTGGGACTGAAACAGAGGTCCACGACGTCACTTCTGACGTTGATGCACCGCCAGTCCGCTACTTTGTCAACGAGTTTTGGACCAATGCCCAGCGTGCCGCGCACCCATTGCACGAGGTCAGTTACCGAGCGTGCTTCAAGCCACAACTCCCGGAATTCTTCATCGACCGACTGACCGACGCGACAGACACGGTGTACGACCCTTTCATGGGTCGCGGCACCACGCCCCTACAAGCCGCGTTAATGGGCAGGCGTGCAATAGGCAACGACGCCAATCCGCTGTCCGTGATGTTGACCCGCCCGCGTCTGAAAACCCCTTCGTTGAACGATGTTGATTCCAGGCTTGATGAGGTTGATTGGGACGGCGGCGAAGTGAGAGATCAGGATCAACTTTTCCGAGTTTTCTACCATCCTTCAACGCTGTGTCGGATTGTCGCGCTCCGCAACTGGTTAATGGACCGCGAGGCGGCTGGAACTTTCGACTCCGTCGACGACTGGATTCGACTCGTAGCGATCAGCCGATTGACTGGACACTCGCGCGGATTCTTCTCTGTTTACACCTTGCCGCCTAACCAAGCAGCATCCGTTGAGAGTCAACAACGGATTAACGAGCGTCGGAAACAGACGCCTCCTGAACGCGACGTCAAAGCCCTGATAATGCGAAAAAGCCGATCGCTCCTAAGGCGCGGCGGATTGGATCATCGAGAATTCGACTTGAGTCGCGGTGATTCCCGCGATACAGACCACATCAAGGACAATTCGGTCGATCTCGTCGTCACTTCCCCGCCATTTTTGGACATCGTCAATTACCGGACCGACAACCACGTCCGGGCTTGGTTCGCCGGTATCGATATTGACCGTAACCCTATTGCCACGCATTCAAACACCAAAGATTGGCAAAACTTCACCGCCGACACGCTCCGAGAGCTATGCCGTGTCGTCAAGCCCGGCGGCATGATCTGCTACGAGGTCGGCGAGGTCCGCAACGCGACGATCAAACTCGAAACCGTAGTTCAATCCGCAATCCGCGATGCCGACCTGCCTGTTGAGACCGTTGGAGTACTCGTAAACCAACAGGAATTCACGAAAACCGCCAACACCTGGGGCATCACCAACAACCGCCGCGGCACCAATACGAACCGCGTCGTCATGCTGTCTGTGCTCGGTTGATCTGTAGACTAAGCGTGTGTCCCAAAAGCCGGACGAAACCTTGTCACGGCGTGCCGATCTAGACGCTAACCGTTTCACACGGCGCGCGAAAATGAAGCCCTGCGTTTTTCGCGTCTGCCCTTAGAACGGCAAGCCGGTCGAAAAGTCGGGGATGCCTTCCCAGCGACCGCCGCCGGCAGCGCGTTGCACTGCGATCGTCTTGATGACGTCCGGATTGGTCAACCCGTGAGGCGCGCGGCCGGTCAAGGCAAAGCTGACGTTCTCGGCTTGTTTCTGTCCGCACTCTTCCAAGAACGTCGGCGAGTAACCTGCAAGGTGTGGCGTCACGTAGACGTTGTCCAGCCCGAGTATCGGGTCCTCCGACGCTACCGGCTCAATCTCCGTAACATCGATTCCTGCGAACCCGATCTGTCCATCGCGCAGAGCCGCGGAGAGCGCGACTTGGTCGACGATCTTGCCGCGGGCGCAGTTGATGAGGATTGCGGTAGGCTTCATCTGCGCCAAGGTGTCGGCGTTGATGATGTGGTCCGTCGCGCCGGTGTGCGGCGAGTGAATCGAGATGATGTCTGATTCCGCGAGCAACTCTTCAAGCTCGACCAGTTGAACCCCGTAGAGGTCAGCAGAGGATTGGTAACCAAACGGGTCGAACGCGATGATCCGTTTGGGCCCGAACCCGCTGACGCGTTGTGCGAACGCGCGCCCGATGTTCCCGAATCCGAGAATGCCGACGGTTTTGCCCGCCACGCGGTCGACGGTCTCTTGAAACTCTCGCATCAACTCGGGATCATCTGACCACTTACCTTCGCGCGTAGCCGCGACGGTCTCCGGTATCCGACGGAGGATCGAAAGCAGCATCGCCATCGCGTGGTCCGCAACCTCTACTGTGTTGACGCCCGGAACGTTGCAGGCGAGAACGCCAAGGTCAGTAGCGGCGTCGAGGTCTATCGAGTCGACGCCCACCCCCATCCGGCTCACCACTTTCAATTTGGGACATGCTTCCAACACATCACGCCCAGTCAGAGGCCAAGTCGCGACGAGCGCGCCGTCGGCATCCTTCATCGCCTCAACGTAAGGCTCGTGATCGGTGAACGGCTCTAGTAGTTCGACTTCAATATCGCCGGCCGATTCGATGATGCCTTTCACATCGACGAAGGTCTCGCATGTAACCACAACTCGGAGAGTCATCTGTCCTCGCTCCATCTATTGGTTTCGGTCGCGCCCGCAATGGTGGGTTCAGTTTCGCAATTAACAACCATAACCGCGATCCGACATCCGCGTAACGGCGGTTAATGACGCATCACCGCGGTCGCCTCAATTCCTGTTGCCGGCGGTAACGCTGCTGGTAGTAGACGCGTTCATCGTAGGTGCCGGGTTCATAATGCCCGTTTTGCGGGTCAGGACCCGAGTAGACGTTCGGGTTCGGAGGGTTAGCCGCGACGACATCCTCGTCGAAATCCACACCTAGCCCAGGTTCTTCTGGAACCGTGATGTAGCCATCGACGGTGGGCAGATGAGGTTGGATGACCTCGTATCTTTGCGGGACATCGTCCTCAAGTCGCTCCAAGATCAGCGCGTTCGCAATTGACGCCAATATGTGGATCGCGGCGTACTCCGCGACCGGACCCAACGATCCAGAGTGGGGCGCGACATTGATGTAGTGCGCCTCTGCCAATGCCGCGACCTTCTTCAACTGCGTAATGCCTCCGATGCGACCTGAGTCGGGTTGGACGACATCCACGATCTCGTCTTCGATGATCTCGCGCACGCCCCAGATATGCGAGTGCCGCTCACCCGCGGCGATCGGGATATCGACGTTTTCTTGAACGCGTTTCAACGCCTCCGTGTTTTCTGGGGGGACTGGATCCTCGTAGAACAATAGGTTGTACGGTTCCAATGCTTTGCCGACGATGATCGCGTCTTTGGTCGTGAACCAAGGGGGACCATGGGCGTCAACCATGATGTCCATCTCATCGCCGACGGCGCGACGAATCGAATCCACGATGTCCACAGTGCGATACACGCCGCCAGTCTTGACGCCGGTGATGCCGCGATCTCGCAACTCAACGGCACGCTCAGGCGAATGGGCATGGGCATACGTTCGGATGCGCTTGCGGACCCGTCCGCCCAACAGATTCCAAACCGGCGTGTTTAGCGCCTTGCCTTTGATGTCCCAGAGCGCGATGTCGATCGCGTTGATCGCGCCCGATCCGGGTGTTCCCGTCATGCCGTGGCCCATCATCGCAACGATCATCTTCTGGTGGAGACGCTCGATGTCCATCGGATTCTCGCCGACGATGACGTTAGACAGGTCCTCAACCGCGGTCCTCACGACTCTCGGCCAACCCGACCCTTCTCCGACACCGTAAATGCCCGCGTCGGTGTAGACCTTAACGAAGCACCAGTTACGGCTTCCACCGCCGGACATCAGGAACGTCTTGATCTCGGTGATTTTCATGGTGACCAGTCCTTTTCGCTGGGTTGATCCTGACAACTCAGGTTGGCTAACTTGCCTTTTAATGTCGATTCCAGTTTCACTAGTCGAATGATACGCGCTACAATGCGGTTACAACGCAAAACCAGCGCCAAGTAACGCTCCAGAGCGGGGGAGTAATCAATGGCAGATACAACAATCTCGACGTCCGACAACGGTCCGTATTGGATAAGCGGCAACTTTGTGGTCAGCGACGCCGACGGCAACGAGTTCCCGGTGAACGGCGAGGCGTACCTGTGCCGTTGCGGATCATCCGAAGAGAAGCCGTTCTGCGACGGTTCGCACAACCTAGCCGGCTTTAGCGATTCGTGCCGAGCGTAACGCGATGACCGACAAGACACGCATCTACGTCTGGAATCACGACGCCCTAGAGGTAGTCGGTGATTTCAACCTGCGCGACGCCGATGGCGGCGAATTCAGGCAACACGGCAAAGTCCGTCTGTGTCGATGCGGCATCTCGCGCAAAAAGCCCTACTGCGACAACTCCCACATCAGGACCAGATTCAGGAGCGAGGTCCGCGCGGCGCAAAACTGACGCGCTCATTGCGGCGGCATGTACTGGATAGGCTAAGCGAACGCTTCCTCGAGTTCCTTGCGGCTCCAAACTTCGATCTGGTCGATGATTGCGCCGCGAGAATATCGGTCATTGGAGAGCAACAGCCCCATCGGAGGATTGCCTTGGTTGATCAAGTTGATCGCGTCGGCCCTCATCGTAGAGATGTCGCGCGATAGGACGACGCGACCATGCTGGGTAGCCCATCGCAGAATATCGATTTCGGGTGTGGAGCCCAAACCGACTTCAACTGCTCGAACGATGTCGACTCGCGGGTACTTTGATCTGACTCCCGCGATTACCGCGCCATCAAAACTCTCGTCAGTAAGGAACCGGATCAATGCCCTGATCCAGCCGCGCGCTCGGTTCTAGGTTTAATCGACGGGAATTCTCCAGCATCACATCGACGATGGAAATCATCTATCCATGAAATTGACGCGTAATCCAGCAGGTCAATGTACTCGTCAATCCAATCGCCATGAAGTCCGTCGTAGTAGTCGATCACGGAGCGAATGTCCTCACGCTTCAACTGCGGAAACCCCGTGCACAACGTGTTCAAGGAGTCTCCGGACTTATACATGGTGACGATCACGTACAAGGAGATCCTCGAGCCGTGAAACCGAATCGTCTTCTTACCTTCGGCGAACCGCATCGGGATGTGATCGAAAACATCTTCCGGAACCAACGATAAGGCGCGCTGCTCCAGTTCACGCCAATCACTGGTGGTTATGGTCGTCTGATTCGCCATCAGGTCCCCACTCTGGTTCATTCGCTGCATCGACTTTTGATCATGCTATCGCTTACCCGCTACGGCACCAAAACCGTCCTCGCCACTGCTCCGGCCTCCATGTCGCGGAAGGCTTCGTTGACTTCGGTCAAGGGCCGCGTCCTCGTGACTAGATCGTCGAGATTCAAGCGTCCTTGCTGATAGAGCGCGATGATCCACTGGAAGTCGTAACGCGGCCGTCCAGTTCCGGCGCTGCATCCGATCAGGGCTCGATCGAGGAAGAGATGACGCATCGGGATCATCACCTCGCCATCATCAGGTGCCGCGCCCACAAGCACCGCGGTGCCACCTTCGCAAGTGGCTTCTAGCGCCTGACGCAAGGTTGCGGGTTGCCCGATAACCTCGAACGCGTAATCGACTCCGCCATTCGTCAGCTCACGAACTGCATCAACCGCGTCTTCGTTCGATGCGTCGATGCTGTCAGTTGCGCCCATCTTCTCCGCATATCTGAACTTAGACGGGTTGGTGTCGATGGCGATGATGCGCGAAGCACCTGCGAGGTGTGCGCCTTGGATCACGTTGAGACCGACTCCACCACATCCCCAGACGGCGACCGTAGAACCAGTTTCGACCTTCGCACGGTTTACGACGGCTCCGACTCCGGTGATCACGGCGCAACCTACCAACGCGGCGCGATCGAGCGGGACATCAGGGTCCACTTTCACGACGTGGTTCTCCCAAACCACTGTACGCTCGGCGAAAGTTGCTAGCCCTGCGAAGTACTGACTGCCGTTTTTGCGGAATTGCGCCGTCGGTTGATGCGACGTGATCGGGTCGCACAGATTCCAGCGCGCAGTAGCGCAGTACTTACAACGTCCGCACATCGGACGGATCGCGAATACGACCTTGTCGCCGGGCTCCAATCCGTGCACCCCTGCACCTACTTTCTCCACGGTGCCGGCGCCTTCATGTCCCAAGATCGCCGGCAAATCATCCGTACGGCGATAACCCGAATAAACGTTATGGTCGCTATGGCACACGCCAGTCCCGCCGATCCGCACCAGCACCTCACCGGGGCCGGGATCGTCCAGTTCCAGTGTTTCGACGACGGCAGGTTTGCCCTGCTCGTGAATGACGGCTGCTAGGGTTGAAGTAGTCATGGCGAGGCGCGTCCTATCTTGATTCAATCCGCTTGTGGAGTGGATTTTACCTGCTCAGAATGACAACAGTTGATTCGGATCGTCGCACATGATCCGTCGCCACCAGCCATCTCGTGAAAACCTTTGGTAACTGGTAAACTCGCGGTAATCAGGAGCGATGATCGTGTTACGGACACAGGAAGAACTTAAATCGGTAGCCGAACGCGGTGACTCGCACTATCACGCACGCATCAAGCACCTTCTCACCGAGGATGACAAGGGACGTTTCGTCGCGATCGACGCCAACACCGGCGAATGGGAGATTTCGGACGGTCAAGATGCCGCCGACAGACTGCGTGAGCGGGTGCCGAATGCGGACATCCATCTGATTAGGCACATCACCTATCACACCGTTTCATTTGGGTATTTTCCGTTGGAACCATCCGAATGAGGGTCGGTACCGTCGAAGGCAAAGACTCCGAGCTGATCCTAGTGGCTGGCAAAATCGCTGCACACAAGAACGCTGATCATGTTACGGACGCAGGAAGAACTGGAGCAGGTGGCAAGACGTTCCGAGCGGTACTACCATGAATCGGTCAAGCATCAACTGACGGATGCCGATATAGGCCGATTCGTGGCTATCGACGCCAACAGCGGAGCATGGTCCATTTCCGACAGTTGGGAAGCGGTGGACGAACTGCGCGCACGTGTGCCAGATGCAGACGTACACACGATCCGTCATATGATTATGTGGACCGCCTCGATCGGCTGGGTACCGCCGGGGTCTTCGAATTGAGGGTCGGAACGGTGGAGGATCAAGGTGGTTTGCCGTACGAAGTACCGCCGAGAACACTTCAAACGCGCAAACCGTCGATTCTGCTACCCGTACAGATCAGATTCGTTCAGAGACTCCAATTTCGAAAGCCACTCGCCGAAATGCCGGCATTTTTCGCGCAATGTGGTCAAACCGATATTTCTAACAACGATTGGACCAGCAGACACTTTGGCTCCACTGTACTCAGGCAAACGCTCGATTATCCGTTTCGAAGGTGCGGTTTCGTGACCATCATCGATCAGCTCGGGGGAATCGAATCTCGCTACCACATCTGACAATTCCGCAATCGAGTCCGTATCTTCGAAATATGAGTTCAGTTTCAGGGGATCGGCGAGGATCAACGCTTCGAATTCGTGCAGCTGAATGTACGGTATGAACCGTTGGTCGCCGATGTCTTTTTGGAACGCAGTTTCGAGTATAGAAACGCGTTGATACGGATCGTTGACCGTTATGGCCTCGCCATAGCCGGGAAAATCGTTCGGCAACGCATATAGGTCGAACATGGTAGTAAAACGTTTATCGTTGTCTTTTTCTTGATTCATCCACTTGGTTAAGTCGTCCTTGGCTTTCGCATAGCTGGTAGTTCCCCCGCGAAAAATCGAACTGCCTCGACGTCCGGTTCGTATGCACCTCGCGCTTGGGAACACACCTAATCTCGACAAATGTTCAACCAGTACCAAGTTGACAAACGTCTCTTCAGTTTGGCCTTCGACGATGAGATTGAGCCGAATCATCGTTGAGGACGCCCGCCGATGATGTTTTTGTTCCATACCTCTGACAAGGAGTAGTCCTCCAACCATTCTTGTAGGTCGTCAAGATTCGGACGTGAAAACGTCGACTTTAATCCTTCGCGTTCAACAACAACAATGTCATCGGGGTCGAAACAATCTACCAAGGCTGGCGATTGTGTCGCAATGATCAGCTGCGTTTTCGTGGACGCCGCGCGGATTAGACCTCCGACAATGTTTATTGCGAATGGATGTAGCCCTAGTTCGGGTTCGTCGAGAACCAAGACGTCGGGTAGCTGGTCATTAGGCAGAAGCAACAGGGTCACTAAGGCGATCGTGCGCAACATGCCATCTGATGCTTGGGAAGCATTGAAAACTCGGTCGCTTCCAATCTCCCTCCAACTTAGAAGCAATCTGTCGTAATCGGGTTCAAGTTCGAAATCGGAGAAAAACGGCAGAATCAGGCGGATGGTGTCGACGATTCTTCTGTAACATTTGGGTTCGTTTTCATACAATCTCAATAACACTGGTGCGATGTTGCCGGCGTGTTCTCGCAACCACCGATCATCGTTGACGTCCCATTTCCTTCGCATCGTAGACGTAGGGGACGTGTCGTGAAATTGATGGACGATGATCCGACTCAGCATCAAACGGATCACTCGGGCAGTCGTTTCTCCTTCGCCTCCTAGCGTTATGAGTTGTGGAAACCGGTGACCAGCCTCGGTTTCGTTCCAAGGTGCTCGCGTTTCAAAGCCGTATCGCGAAAAACGGTACCGTTCATCGGCGTAAATCAATTCGTCGCGCGCAGCATAAAAGAGTCTGAAAGAGTACTGATTTTCGCCTTGCGAGCTCCTCAGCGTGAGTTCAGCCTCGATTTCACGTGTTGTTTCCGGTCCCCCGTGTAACAACATGCTCGCTCCACCATGTTGCCCCACAAAGGTGGCGAAATTCTTCTCATTGACCATCGCCCAGCTTAGCATCCGGAAAAACGACACGAAATTCGATTTGCCTGCCCCGTTGGGACCGATCAATACGCTCAAAGGCCCGGGTTCGAAATCGAGATCTTCAAAGGTCTTGAATCCTTTGAGTCTGATCTTTTCGAGACGATTTTTCATGGCGTTGACGGACTCAGTGTGAGTCTATTCCAACCTTCTAGCGGCTCAACATGCCAATGGCTGC
The DNA here is from genome assembly GCA_963662485.1 of Dehalococcoidia bacterium. Classification (GTDB taxonomy): domain Bacteria; phylum Chloroflexota; class Dehalococcoidia; order Lucifugimonadales; family Lucifugimonadaceae; genus Bin127. The sequence goes on from OY759581.1 coordinate 2,612,855, forward strand.
GGCTACAAACTCATTGCCATTGCGGCTCGAAATGAACATGGTTGCACCTCCGACCTCAATCTCCACTCCGCTCCGCACGCCGTACATGGTCCATGACTTGCGTGATGATGGCGCGAAGGGGTTGCCGCGGCCCCCGTGTCGGGCGATGTTGTGATTGGTAGCGCGAATTTCTTTGATTTCTGACCAAGCGAAGGTGCGTTGCGTGCCAAGGACGCCTAGGCTCACGGTCAATCCGTCGCTGTTAGCCACGGTTCGCATCAGCGTCGAACCGAGCATCACGTACACGATGCCAACGACACCGATACCAAAGCACAGGTAGAAGACTAGAGCTTCGGAACCCGAAATCAGCGGGTCGCCGGTGAGTTGCCGTATGCCGATGGCGGTCAGCATCCCTGATGCCGCACCGAGCACCAAACCCAAGAACGCGAACATCCACCCCGGCGCACGGAGATTCTCGGTGAAGATAGGTTCTTCTGGTTTCGGATCAGGCATCGCTAGAAACGTCATTCGCGTTTGGTTGTCTGTAATGCGGTCGATTTTACGGTCGGCGATTGCCGATTCTAACCGCACGCAGCTTTCCGTCGCGCTCGCACAGTGGCGACGACGCGCTCCACCGCGTACTCTGCGAGTTCAGGATGTTTGACCTCGTGTTCCCACACTCTGACAACCTGCCAACCGAGTTGCTGGAGGTTTTCGTCGTTGGCGCGATCACGTTCGATGTTGCGTTGGAACTTTGCCAACCAGTATGCAGAGTTTCGCTTCGGCATCGTGGCATGTTCCGGGCAACGGTGCCAGAAACAGCCATCGATGAACAACGCAACGCCGGCTTTCGGAAACACAACATCCACCTTGACGCCGCGCCGCTCGAACTTCACGTATCGATCCTTGCGAAAACGCAACCCAGCACGATGCAGCATGGATCGGAACGCCACCTCCGGCTTCGTATCCGCCCGCCGATTCGACATCATCGAACGACGCGTACCCTCGTCGGAAGCCGGCGGAGCGACGAGCGTGGATGTGGGGGAAGACATAGTTGGGAACTAACCGATCAAATCAAAGCACCGAATACGAGTCCCCTAACCCTCATGCCCGGCCGAAGTCGTCTTCTTCGCGCACGATGTCGTCTTCGCCTAGGTAGTCGCCGGTCTGGACTTCGATGATTTCCAGCGGTTCGATGGAGGAGGGGTTGGTGATGCGGTGCTTGTGGGTGCGCGGGACATGGATCGACTGCGACGGGCCGAGCATCTGGTCTTTGCCGTTGATGGTTACTTTGGCGATGCCGCGTGCAACGGTCCAAGTCTCGGCGCGGTGTCGGTGCCACTGGTAAGATAGTCGGCTGTCGGGTTTCACACTCAGCCGTTTCACTTGGAAACCGGGGCCGTGCGTCAGCACTTCGTACGAACCCCACGGCCGATGTTCCCGGCGCGGATTCGAGCCGCGTCGCAGTTTGGATGCGTCTACCGGTGTCCGCGGTGCAGGTTCTTCAGGCATTGGAAAGGATTGATAGGCTCGCCGATCTGGCTCGCGGATGTAAAGGTGCGTATGCGTTGATAGTAACCTGAATGCTACGCCAATCGACCCATCACCGCACAGACGCGAGAAAAGATGACCGACCAAGTTTCCGATACGAACCGCCCCAACATCCTCTTCGTCCTCACCGACCAGCAGCGCCAAGACTCGCTGGCTTGCTACGGCAACGATTGGATCGATACGCCCAATCTGAACAGCATCGCCGACCGTTCGTTCGTGTTCGACAATGCCTACGTTACGCAGCCGGTTTGCACGCCGAGCCGAGCGTCGATCATGACGGGGTTGTACCCTCACGCCGTCGGTCTGCACCGCAACAACATCCCGCTGCCGTCCGACTGCCCGACGATTGCCGAACGCATCGACGAGGACTATTACTGCGCCTATTTCGGGAAGTGGCATCTTGGCGACGATATGATCCGGCAGCACGGTTTCGACGAGTGGATCAGCGTCGAAGATTCCCATCGCGCCCGTTCCACCAAGCGCGAGTATCGCAACATCGAGGCGAGCTACAACGCCCACCTCAGGAAACACGGCGTCGAACCGCCGGGTGTCGGTCGTTCATACGAGAACTGGTCAGCCACTGCTGGACTCACAGAAGAGCAGACGCAAGCCTATTTCCTCGGCGATAGTGCCGCCGATTTCATTCGCAACCATTCCGATTCCGAGCGCGCCGATCAGCCCTTCATGCTTTATGTCTCGTTTTTCGAACCGCATCCGCCATACACCGGCCCGTTGAACGACATCTACGATCCGTGGGACATCACAGTCGGGCCAGCGTTCCTCAAACGACCAGACGACGGTTCGCTCCTGAACCGTCTGCGCGCCGACTACTACATGGCGGGCAATCTGAACCCGCTCGGCATCGACGACTATCACGATCTGACCGGCGAAGAAGGTTGGCGCCGTTTGCGGGCGCAGTACTTCGCCAACGTTACGCTGGTAGACCGTCAGGTCGGCAAGATGCTGGACGCGCTGCGAGAAACGGGACAGTTCGACAACACGATCATCGTCTTCACCAGTGAACACGGCGAGATGGGCGGCGATCACGGGATGTTGGAGAAACGGTCGATGTATGAAGAAGCAACCCGCGTCCCGCTACTCATTCGTCTACCCGGATCGACGCCTGACGCAGCGGGCGAACCCGAGAGAGTCCCCGGCTCCGTTTCGCTAGTGGATTTGGTGCCGACGTTGCTGGAGTTGAGCGGATCGTCAGCAGACGCGCCGAGTTGGCAAACCCGACAGCAATCGCGCGCAACGCTCGGCGACGGGTTCGCACCCAACGCGGCGTCTGACGATTCCGCCCGTTGGCAGATGCAGGGCAAGAGTCTCGCACCCGTCTTGTGGGGCAAAGCCGACTTGAGCCAGAACGATGTTTTTGTGCAGTGGAACGGCATGGGCGACCGCAACCTCGGCACGCCCGAAATCAACCGCATGGTGTCGATGCACTGGCGCACCGTCATCACGCCCGATCGGTGGAAGCTAAACCTTTGCCCCGCCGACCAGTGCGAACTCTACGATCTCAACTCCGACCCGCACGAGATGACCAACCTCTACAACGATCCCGCGCACCGCGACCGCATCCGCGACATGGCCGCCCGCATCCGCATCTGGCAATCCGCCACCAACGACACCGAAGACCTTCCCCAAGTCTGAAACGCACTCCGACCCAATCGTCCTTCGAACCTTTGGATTAACTTTTCCCTTCCCCCTCGACGAGCGAAGGGCAGGAAGGGGGTACGCCAAACGCGCAATGGTCATCCGTGATGGGTGCGCGGGGCTGCGCGCGGTACGCCAAACACACAACGTAGGGGCACGCCCTTGTGGCTGCCCCGGGGCGGGGCCGGGTACGCCAGACGCATCAATCCGCCGGACGTCGCGCGCCACGCCGAGATCATCCGCGACGCCGCGACGAAATCCATCGCGCCCGTCTCGGCGCCTAGGCGCGCTTGGCGTACCCCACCCCGCACCGGGGCAGCCACAAGGGCGTGCCCCTACGGGTGCAAGGTCATCCGGCATGGGGGCGGAAGCCAAGCGCACAATGGTCATCCGTGACGGGTGCGCATGCCAAGCGCACCATGGCGCGAAACGGCGCGTGGTACGCCAAACGCGCAACGTAGGGGCACGCCCTTGTGGCTGCCCCGGTGCGGGGCCGGGTACGCCAGACGCATCAATCCGCCGGACGTCGCGCGCCACGCCGGTATCATCCGCGACGCCGCGACGAAATCCATCGCGCCCTTCTCGGCGTCGTGGTGCGCTTGGCGTACCCCACCCCGCACCGGGGCAGCCACAAGGGCGTGCCCCTACGGGTGCATGGTCGTCCGGCATGGGGAGTACGCCAAGCGCACGATGGCATCTATCCCGTGCGCCGCATGGCCCCCTTTGTCCTTCGGACATTTCCCCCGTGAACGGGGGAAACCCTAGACGGGGGATGGGATTGTCGGCGTGGTGGTGGGTGCTAACCTTGAGGTTTAGTCGTGTCGAAAATTGTTCTGAATTGCTGATGTATCTCGTCGAACGCTCTGCTGGACTCGATATCAACTTGCGATCGCATTACGAACGCTCGGAGCTCAGCAACGGGGTGCGGGTGGTTACGAGCCGGATGACGCATACGCAGGCGGTGTCGGTCGTCTTCTTGGTCGGTGCTGGCAGTCGATACGAATCGGATGCTGAAGCGGGGGTTTCGCATCTCTTCGAGCACATGCTGTTCAAGGGCACGCCGAGCCGGCCGCGTCCGCGCGACATCAGCGGCGTGGTCGAAAACGTCGGCGGCGTCATCAACGCGTTCACCGATCGGGAGTGCACCGGCTACTGGTGTCGAATGGCGTTGCCACACTACAAGCGAGGTGTCGAGGTCATCGCCGACATCATCACTTCACCGCTGTTCCGCGACACCGACATCGCGCAGGAAAAACACGTCGTCCTCGAAGAGATTCGGGCATCGATGGACAACCCAGCCGCGTTGGCGGGCATGACGCTCGATGCGGCATTGTGGCCGGACCAACCGTTGGGGCGCGACATCGCCGGATCGATCAAGAGCGTTGAAGCGATACCACGTTCGACGATGCTCGATTATCACCGCGAGCAATACGTCGGCAGCAACATCGTAGTCGCCGTCGCGGGCAACGTCGAACACGACGAAGTTGCCGAGCAGTTGGAATCTCTTCTGTCCGACCTGCCCGATGGTGAACCGCGCCAGATGTATCCGTTCGAAGACAAACTTGACGGTCCGAACGTGAAATGCGTCGAGCGCGATCTTGAGCAGTTGCAGTTGGCGTTGGCGCTTGAAGGCGTCGATATGCGCGACCCGCGCCGCGCGGCGTTGCGTATTCTCACGGTGGTTCTCGGCGGGAGCATGGGCAGCCGACTCTTTGAAGAAGTGCGGGAAAAGCGCGGCTTGGCGTACGGCATCGGCAGCTCGATGCACCTGCTGACCGATTGCGGAGCCGTCGATATCCACACCAGCGTCGAACCGTCCCGCGCCATCGAAGCGTTGCGCGTGATCGTCGATGAACTGGTGAAGATTCGAGACGGCATCACCGATACAGAGCTGAACGATGCCCGCGAGTTGGCGAAGGGGCGCATGATTCTAGGCATGGAGGAGAGCCGCGCCGTCGCCAACGATGTTGCCGCGCAGCTACTCCTGCGCGGCGATTTCGAGCCGTTGGAATCACGTTTGAAGACGCTCGACGCCGTCACACTAGATGATGTCAAGTCCGTCGCGGAGCACGTGATATCTTCCGACCGTATGGCGATGTCGATAGTCGGACCAGTCAACGACGCCCGCGAATTCGAAGCGGCGCTGTCCTTCTGAAACGCGCCAACTGAGGATTTCTCCCGTTGACGTGAGAAATGTCCATGGGACGATTCTAGGGTTTCCCCCACTCGTGGGGGAAATGTCCGAAGGAAAAAGGGGGGCCTTGCCATGTCATTCGGATCAAGGGTCTAGTCAATCACGCTGTGAAGCGGTAGCATATGCTTTATGAAAATTGATCGCGCCCTCAAAGGAGGAACGGAATAGATATGAAGACCCGAGCGTATATCTTGATCGAGACGTCAGTCGGCAGCACGGCACACGTCGCGGAAGAGCTTCGAGCAATCGAGCAGATGATCGCTGTGGACATGGTGACCGGCCCGTTCGACATCATCGCGGTGGTCGAAGCTGAAAACCTCGTCGAAATCGGCGGCATCGTCAGCACCAAGATGCACCAAGTCGGCGGCATCGTCAAGACCATTACCAGCCTCGCCGTAACCGCCGACTAGAAAACGACATGTGGTTCGAATTCAACGACGAAGAGCTCGCGTTTCGCGACGAACTCCGGGATTTCCTAGATAAGGAACTGCCCAACGGATGGATCGGTCCGAACGACGAAGCGAGCGATGAAGGCTGGGAACTCTACTGCCGGATGCGTCGCGCATTAGCCGAACGCGGCTGGCTGACGATGACCTGGCCGAAAGAGTACGGCGGTCAGGAAGCATCGCCGATGATTAGCCTCATCTTCGCTGAGGAGATGTCATATCGTCGCGCCCCCGGCAACGATCGCTTCGGCACCCGCATGTTGGGCCCGACGCTGATGCATTTCGGTTCGGAAGAGCAGAAGCTGAAGTACCTGCCCGATATCGCGCAGGGCGGCATCCAGTGGTGTCAGGGCTATTCCGAGCCGAACACGGGTTCAGACCTCGCTTCCTTGCAGACCCACGCCGAGTTTCAGGGCGATGAGTTCGTTATCAACGGCTCGAAGATTTGGACTTCGCTCGCGCACCGCGCCGACATGATGTTCATGCTGGTACGGACAGACCGCGACGCTGAACGACACGCCGGGATCAGCTTCCTGCTCGTCGATATGAAATCGCCGGGGATTCAGGTCAACCCGATCATCAACATCGCCGGCGCACACAGTTTTAACCAGGTGATGTTCGACGATGTTCATGTGCCCGCCGAAAACCTCGTCGGCGAGCTGCATGACGGTTGGAACGTGGCGATGAACTTGCTCAATTTCGAGCGCGGCAACATCGACTACGTCTCTTGGGCGCAGAAATCGTGGGAAGAGATTCGAGACTACTCATCGAAGACTCGTCGCTTTGACGGATCGTTGATGATCGACGATATGAAGGTTCGCCGTCGCCTCGCCGAGTTAGAAGCCGAGATCGAGATGGCGCGCTACATCACCTACGAAGTCGCCTGGCTCCAATCGCTCGGTCATCCGCCGTCCACCGAAGCGAGCATGTGCAAAATCGCCGCGACTGAGGTGAATACCGCGGTGCTCGATTTCGGCGTCGAACTGCTCGGCATGTCGGGCTTGATCGACGATCCCGATGAACACGAAGATCTTGCAGGGCGTATCTTCAAGATGCGGATGTATCAGACCTCGGGGCCGATACTAGCGGGCACCAACGAGATCCAGAAGAACATCATCGCCTATCGCGGTCTCGAGTTGCCCCGCCGGTGATGCAGTCCGCGTCTGAAAACCCCATTCAATCCACACGGACACGACAATGGATTTTGGTCTAAACGAAACTCAAGAATTGATCCGCGCCAGCGCGGCAGATTTCTTGGCGGACCGTTCGTCTTCTGAATTCGTCCGGGCGATGGCGCAGGACGAACAGGGCTATACCGACGATCTGTGGCGTGAGATCGGCGAACTGGGATGGCACGGCTTGACAGTGCCCGAAACGTACGGCGGTTCCGGCATGAACATGACCGACATGGCGGTTCTGCTTTCCGAACTCGGCGCCGCGCTCGCGCCGGGTCCGTTCGTCGAGTCATCCGTCGTTTCCGTAGCGGCGATCGACGCGTTCGGCTCTGATGCCCAACGGCAAGAGTGGTTGCCCACCATCGCAACTGGTGAAACCGTCGCGGTTCCAGCGTTGGTGAATGCCGACGGATTCGCGGACCCGGACGCCATCGCCCTCCGCGCTTCAGAGACCACCGACGGTTGGGTTCTGAACGGCATCAGCCGATTCGTGCCCTACGCCAACTCTGCAGATTTGGTGCTGGTGCCCGCGCAGACCGACGCCGGTTTGACGATGTTCATGCTGCCGCTTAAATCGGCGGAGGGAACCGTCGCTGTAGACCAGTTGAAGATGGCGTCTGGCGCGCCGGCGTGCAACCTCGAAATCAACGAAGTTGTGGTGCCGTCAGCGTCCGTGCTTGGTGAGGTCGGCGGAGGTAATCAGATCGTCGATCACATGACGCGTTACGGCGCTACAGCGCGCGCCGTGCAGATGGTCGGCGCAGGACGTGCAGTTACCGATCGCACCATCGCGTACGTCAAAGACCGTCGCCAGTTCGGACGCCCCATCGGCGCGTTCCAAGTCATCCAGCACTACATGGCAGACATGGCGACCAAAGTGAAGTCCGCCAAGCACTTGGCGGATCGTGCGGCTTGGGCGTTATCGGCAGATATCGATGCTGATGCTGCCGCAAGGATCGTGTCGCAAGCCAAGTGGACTGCCAACACGCTGATGAACGACATCGTGTGGAAAGCGCACCAATCGCACGGCGCAATCGGCTTCACATGGGAAAACGACCTGCACCTCTACACCCGTCGCATCCTCTCTTGGCGCGCCGAGTACGGAGACGCCGATTCCCACATTGAGAACCTCGCGCGCACCCTCTGAAACGACATCCCTGAGAACCTGAACGCAGATGATGGCCGACTGCATCTTTTGCCTTATCGTCGCCGGTGAAATCCCCTGCGACAAGGTGTATGAAGACGAGCATATCCTCGCGTTCAACGACATTAATCCGGTAGCCCGCGTGCACGTCTTGGTAGTGCCGAAAATCCACTTCGATCGGCTTCACGAGAGCGACGAATCACACGTGGAGATGCTTGGACGCTTGCTCGTCTGCGCCGGCAAGGTTGCGACCATCACCGGCATCGTCGAATCAGGCTATCGACTACGGTGCCATCAGGGACGCGGCGCCGGGCAAGAGGTGTTTCACCTACACTTCCACGTTCTCGGCGGCGGTCCAGTGCGACGCTAGGCTAAACTTGGGCGCATCATGGTAGCCATCCTCCTGCGCCAGATCATCCGAACCGTCATCGTCCAGATCATCATGACCTTGGCGATGAGCCTAGCCAACGCGATCATCCGCCGCATGCGGTGAACGAGATTCCAGTCTTGCGCCGCCTTCTACTCTTGCGATTGGTGCGTTGTAACATGGCGTAAGCCTCGCACGGGAATCCCCGTCGCCGCTTTTCTCGCGGCCCATGATCTCACAACGAGTAAGCCCCGCCATTCAACGTTACGGTAACGCGCTGCGCTACCGCGACTTCCGTTGGGTGATGCTCGGCAGTCTCGGCGGTCAGTCGGCGTACTGGGCTCTGATCGTTGCGCGCGGCATCCTCGTCCTCGATATGACCGGCTCTGCGGCACACGTCGGCATCACGACGTTCGCGGCGATGGTGCCGCGCTTTCTCATGCCGCCGCTCGCTGGCTATCTGGCAGACCGATTCGACCGTCGCACGGTCCTTTTCGTGGCGTACGGGTTGCAGTTCTTCAACGTCATCGCGCTTGCCGGTCTCGCGTTCGCCGACCTTTTGGAGGTCTGGTCACTAGTCGCGCTCTCGCTCATCAACGGCAGTTTCCGCGCCTTCCAGATGACCGCGACGCAAGCGTTGATCCCAAACTTGGTGCCGCGAGACGATTTGCTGAACGCGATCGCGCTGAACCAAGCATCACTGCAAGGAGCGCGCCTCTTCGGACCGGCACTGATCGCCCCGGCATTGCTCTTTAGCGGTATAAGTGCCGCGTTCTTGGCTTGTGCGGTGCTGTACATCGCATGTGTCGCCTGCATCGTCGCAGTTCACACCCGATCCAGCGGCGCCCTCACCAAAGGCGCGGGGATGTTGGACAGCCTCACCGAAGCTGCGCGATTCGCTTGGGCCGACCTGCGACTCCGAATGCTGTTCTTGCTGATCGCGTTGCACTGCGCTCTCACGATGTCTTTCGAGACGATCCTGCCGGTGCTAGCCCAAGATGTATTGCTGGATGCGGAGCACGCCAACTATCTGATGATGGCGGTCGGCGCGGGCGCGTTATTGGGCGTGTTATCGATCACTGGTACCCGTAACCCTCAGAGCCGAGGCATCATATTCCTCGTGACCGGCGCGCTCAGCGGAGGTGCGATGCTGATATTGGCGAGCGCCACCTCGTTGCCGGGTGCGATGCTAGGTGCGGGAGCGATGGGCGCGGCTCAAGCCGTGTTTATGGCTATCGCCGGCGCGATGGTGCAGTCGATCTCGCCCGACGGGATGCGCGGTCGCATAACTGGTTTCAGCCACATCATCATCGGCGGAACAATGGCGGTAGTGAACCTCGCCAACGGATTCGCCGCCGACGCCATCGGCGTCTCTGCGCTGCTCTGGATCACAGGTTTAGGTTTCGCCCTCGTAGTAGTCGCGAGTCTCTCGATCGGCACCCTCAGATCCATCTACCGCGGCACTCCAGTAGTCCCCGCCGCGGCAGGTTAGGAGGGGAGTGACAGCAGGGTCGCTCCCACCCAGCACTGTTTAACATTGTCCTTACGGCGGACATCTATATCGGTCCATGCGATGACAAGCAATCACAACGGCAATCTCTCGATCCTTGACCGCATCGTCACGGCGAAGCGCAAGCGCATCATCGAGGACAAACTGCACGCGCCATTGGGCATGGTCATCAGCAATGCAGAAGCGGCAACGGAGCGGGATCGACCGATCGATTTTGCCGAGGCTGTAGGGTCAGGGCCGTCGGTGTCAGTCATCGCCGAAATGAAGCGGTCTTCCCCGTCAGCCGGCGTAATGGACTTGTCCCTCGATCCGGCGCAACGCTCGGCGACCTATTGCCGTGCCGGCGCATCGGCGATTTCGGTACTCACCGAGCAGGACTATTTCCGCGGCTCGTTGCAAGATTTGGAATCGGCCGCCGATGTCGCGCACGATAACGGCGTCGCAGTCCTTGAGAAAGACTTTGTGATCGACGAGTACCAGATTCACCAAGCCCGGGCATATGGCGCAGACACGGTTCTGTTGATCGTCGCGATCTTGGAACCGGTGCAGTACGCCGATCTTTACGCCGTAGCGACTGGTATCGGGATGGAGCCGCTGGTGGAAGTTTTCGACGCCCCAGAGCTCGATGTCGCATTGACGCATGCGGAGCCTAGAATCGTAGGTGTGAACAACCGAAACTTGAAGACGCTGACAACATCTCTGAATGTGTTCCCGAAGCTCGCTAAACGCATACCCGATGACGTGATTAAGGTCGCCGAGAGCGGAATGCGGAGCGCGGACGACGTGAAACGCATGGCAGACGCTGGAGCGAATGCGGTTTTGGTCGGTGAGTCTTTGATGACCTCCGACGGCGACCCGAGTGAACTGATCTCGCAGATGGCGACGATCAGTGTCTGAAGCGATTTCGATGTCTTACCAACCCAAAGTCAAGATCTGCGGTATCCGTGATGGCGATTCGGCGGTCGAAGCCGCGCGTGCCGGTGCCGATTTTCTCGGATTCGTTCTCGTCGAAGGCGTCCGACGCCAACTGACGCGTTTTCAGGCGCAGGAAGTCGTCCGCAACTACCGCATTCGCGCCCGCGACCATCGCATCAGTCGCATCCGCGACAAGGGACCCAAAGTCGTCGGTCTGTTCCGAAATCAAGACGCTAGATGGGTCAACAAGGCCGCTCAGCAGGTGGACCTCGACTGCGTCCACCTCTGCGGCGATGAGGATGAGGCATACATCCGCTCGATGTGGAAGCCGGTCTTGCGGCAAGTGCGAGTCAAATCGGACATGTCCCGACAAGAGCTTGAAGATATTGTCGGAAATCACCTTTCGCAAGGAAGGCTAGTCGTTCTTGACCACTACGACGAAAAAACTTTCGGCGGCGCGGGTAAGACGTTTGATTGGAGCATCGCTGAAGGCATCGCCGATCGAGAAGGCGTGCTATTGGCAGGCGGTTTGAATCCGGGAAACGTCAGCGATGCAGTGCGACAACTGACCCCTTGGGGCGTCGATACGTCCAGCGGGGTAGAAACCGACGGCATCAAAGACCACGCCAAGATCAAGTCCTTCATCGCTAACGCCAAGTCGATTTAGTTAGTTCGCACTGACGCTCCTTCGACGCCCCACCGATTCGCGATCGCACTGTAACCCGTCTATACTTGCGTAGGATCGATTTCGACTACTCGCAAAGCGCGCCCGGAGGGAAATCTTGAAGGTCGCTCAAATCGGCACGAAACACGGACACGCCGCCGGCGTCTATCAGGTGATGCTCGAACATCCCGGCGTCACAGTGCTCGGATGCTACGAACCGGACGAAGACCGCAAGGCTTTCTGCATCGATTCCGGTGCTTGGGACGGCGTCCACTGGTTCGATTCAATCGACGACATCCTCACCGACCCTGACATCGTAGCCGTCGCGTCGGAAGGTGCGAACCGCGAGAGCCTCGCACACTCCGAGGCGATAGTGCGCGCCGGCAAGCACTGCTTCTACGACAAGCCGGCGGGCGACGATTTTCATCGCTTCATGCGTGTCATCGAAGATGCCAGACGGCAGAACCTGCAAGTGACGCTCGGCTACATGTTCCGAAAACACGACGGTTTCGAGCGTATGGCGAACTGGATCAGATCGGGTTTCCTCGGCCATGTCTTCCAGATACGCGCCCACATGTCAACATCGTTGCCGGAACGCTCCGTCGGCGGTCAATACACCGATAGACAAGGGCTGTCGTACCATCGCGGCGGCGTCCTGTACGACCTCGGCGGGCACATGCTCGACCAGATCGTTTGGATGATGGGACGCCCGGAGCGCGTGACGCCGTACCTGCAGAACGCGGTATCGGAAACCCGCGACTTCATGGACAACACCCTCGCCGTGCTCGATTACTCAAACGCGCTTGTCACGCTTGACATCGCCGCCATGGAACCGAGTCCGGCGGCGCGGCGGTTCGAGGTATACGGCACCGAAGGATCAGCGATCATGGAGCCGTTCGAACCGGCCGATCAACTCCGACTCTGCCTCACCGAACCCAAAGGCAGCTTCGATGACGGCGTAACCATGATTGACCTCGAAGACCGTCGCCGCTACGTCGATACTTTCGCCGCATTCGTCGACACCATCGAGAATGGCACACCCCCGCTACGAACTCGCGAACATGAACTCCTAGTCCAAGAGACCTTGATGCGCTGCACCGGCGGCTTGGCGGGGTGATTCGGACGCATCAGCAAGCCTTCAACTAAAGCATTGAAGCAAAAAGGCACTCAAACCCGTTCATTTGGTGCTGGCGCCCGCGAGAACCACGACGCCAGCGCATACTACGCGCGCCAGCTGATGCCTATCGGCGTCAACGCCGACATCGATCGCAAACCTCGTCCCGAGAATCCGCTGCCTGAAACTGCACGCGACCAGTTCTTCTGCAAGAGCAGCGAGAACATGGACGACCTGCCCGATCGATGCGTGCATCTCATGGTTACATCGCCGCCTTACAACGTCGGCAAGGAATACGACAAAGACCTATCGATGCCGGAGTATCTCGAACTGATCGAGAATGTGATGGCAGAAACCTACCGCGTTCTCGTCGATGGCGGTCGCGCCTGCGTCAACGTCGCCAACATCGGCCGCAAACCCTACATCCCTCTACACGCCTACATCATCCAGATCGCCGCAGAAGTCGGCTTCTTCATGCGCGGCGAGATAATCTGGGACAAAGGCATGATTGGATCATCTACCGCGTGGGGTAGCTGGATGTCCCCCTCCAACCCGACCCTGCGCGACACCCACGAATACATCCTCGTCTTCCAAAAACCGCCGTATGGCAGAAAACGCACCGACGGACAGACGCCAACCATTTCGCGCGATGATTTCTTAGAGCACACAAAGAGCACGTGGGAGTTCCCGCCGGCATCCGCCAAGGACGCAGAACACCCAGCACCGTTCCCTACAGAATTGCCACGGCGACTAATCGAACTATATACGTATCCTGGGGATGTAGTTCTTGATCCGTTCATGGGCACTGGCGCGACTGCAATAGCGAGCTGGGAGTACAGCCGCATCTTCGTCGGTTATGATAATGAACAAAAGTACGTGGAAATCGCGGGCGCGAGATTGAAAGAGGCCCAGTTGACAGCTCAGTACGAACATATCGCTGAAAGGCATCTGCAAGAAGTCGAAACCGAATTGCGGGATTCTTCTCTTCGCAGGTTCTTCGACAACTGTTTTTCGGAGGCTATCAAAATGCGTCAGTTGTACCCGGCTTTCGTGTGCATGGTTTGCGCGGAAGATGGCAGATATGCGTTGACGTACGGTCGAAACCCGAAACGATGTCCGGAATGCAATAGTAACCAGGTGTATCAGATCAGCAACTTCCAAGCGCGGTCGTCGGTCACTGGAGCGGTCTTTCAGTCCGCGGTACGGGTAATGCTCAGGCGCATGTTCGGGATCGAATTGCAACCGACCGATTCCGCGGTCGTGACCCATAACATGCGTATCACTGATCAAATCGCGGTGGAAGCGAAAGGATCCCCTGAATTTATCACGATGAAAGACAACACCAAATACCCACTGCCGCGTGCCGGAATGTTGCGGACGGACACACAGAGGAAAACGCACAACAACGCTCAACGCTTTAAGTCTGCCAATCCCAACGGCGCCTACTTTGTTCTGAGCAACGCACTACCTGACGATTTGGAACACATGCAGTCGTTCGATGTCGACGGTTACCATGACGTGACTAGCGCCGATTCGGTGCGCTCGTTCGTCAAGTCTATTCAGTCGTTAACAGGGAGCGGCGGAACGACTTGACCACGAACTCGTCAATACGTCGGATCGCTGTGGAGCACTTCGGTTAAGTTCCGACGGCGGCCATTGAGTCCGCCGCGATCATTGGCGGGCTACCAGCGTACGGACTGCTTCGTCAATCCTCGCGGTATGATCGTCGTGAAATCCTAGCGTAGTGTGTGGTATCCCAAGTGTTGCCAACGTGTCGCCAAACCGTGTGAAACCGTTTGGGGTTTGTAACTCCGTCCAATGTACGCCGTCGCTGTCGAGTTGCACCTTGTTGGTGCCTGACAGAGTACTAGCGACGAAGACTTCGCTGGCACGCGCGATCACGGCGTCGGCACTTTCAGGGTTTCCTCGTCCCATCAACTTCACCTCACATTTAGCTTCATGCCCATCGCCGGCCACGAGGTAAAAGTCAACCTCCCTCAGTGGTGATTCATCAATGGATTTCTTGCGATACCATGACGGCTCCACATCATGGATGGCACACAATACCTCCATCAAAGGTCCTTCTACCTGCTTGCCCACGGTGCTCCACGCCCCACCACGGATGCCAGCCCGCCTAACTGCCAGGGCATTGATAACGATTAGGCTCTCGCCGAGATCCAATTCGACGGTCACGCCTTTGAACGATAGCCCAAGCGTGATCCCCACCTCTCCATCATCGAACGAATCGATTAATTCGACGAAGCGTTGATGATGGGCGTAGGCTTCTTCCAGGACGATCGATTTTCTCGTTGAGCCTCTGTTGTTGCCGATGGTCTTCATGTTGGTGCCAGAATTCCAAGCGATTTCATTTGGACGCAAGACCTCAGACATAAACTCCCGTTCATACCAATCTCTGGTTATCATCTCGCTTGAAATCTTCGCGTTGACGACCTTCTTGAAGAAATCGAGCACGTCGGCAACAAATAGTCCGTCAATCATCGTGCCTACAATGGTGCGATGGTCCTCACCCGACAGAGCCAGACGGACGACCTCGGCGATGGTTGCGCGTTGCAGAGTTATCGGCAACTTAGTGATTCCTCTCCAAACTCGTCTGTTGACAGGTAGCGGATGGGGTGTTCGGAATGCACGAGCGCGCCGCCGATGTTGTCTTGTATCCGAGAAACGTAGGTGTCGGACAGCTCGGTAAGGAAACAGAATCGCTCATGTCCCAGTGCCGATTTACCGAGAGTGCCGCTACCCGCGAACGGATCGAAAACCAAGTCGCCGACGAACGAATACAGCCTGACGACCTGGTCGCACAGTCGGATAGGGAACACCGCGCTGTGCACGCGATCGGTTGCCGGCGCGATGTTCCACACGTTTGACCTCTCGAATTCACCAAGAATCTTGCTCTGATCGACAACGCGACGGGAGTATTGACGCAAGTTCCAGTCGATCAGCTTGTGGGATTTTCGGCGATAGACCATTACGCACTCAGTCCTCGCGTTCGCTTTGTAAGTGAGCGGCTTGCGGTTCATCTCAAATCCCGCGACACGGTTTTTGGCGCTCTTTTCGGGCTTTGCCCAAACGATGTCGTCGATGAATTCCCAACCAATTTTGGCTAGGCGACCGTGTATGTCGAACGGCACAGGATACCGTCGACTCGAGTACTTGCGACCCGCGCGCGGGATGATCACTGGCGACGTGTTCAAGACGAAAAACCGCCCTTCTTTCGTCACGCGGTGTACCTCAGCGAAGGTATGCTCGAGAAAATCCAGGTAGTCCTCGTAACTGCGATATTTGGAGTAGTCCCGTGCGTTGTAATACGGAGGTGAAGTGAACGTTAGGTGTATCGATCGATCTGGCACAAATTTCAGCGTTTCCAACACGTCGCCATGTACAACCGTGTTCTTCATGAAATTCGGTGAAGCGGCATGGTTTCGCTCCTCAGGTTCCGACGCGCCGTTAACCTCAATCTGAACAACATCTCGAATCATCTCGTTGGGATGATTGCAAAGCGGCTCCAAAACGCTGAGTACGGCAGGGTCTGATTTGAAAACCAACAAGGCGCGGATCGCCTGCATCGCGATTTCAGGGTTCCGATCTCCGATGTACTTGCACAGTATCGGCTTGAGGTTCGGATCCCTCCTTCGTCCAAGCGAAGACATCGCCTCGCGCTTCAGATGCGTCGCTGCATCGCTGTCAAGGATGGCGAGCGAATCCTCGATGGGAAAATCCGCGTGCCCCAATCTGTCTGTGTCCACCAGCATCTGGTAATGCAATTACTCTTAACGGTTTAGCATACACGCCAAACGAACAATCTTGATCCGAGTGGCAATCGAACCGCAAAGGTAGAGTCTTTAGCGTCGTGGTCCTCAACGACATAGCTGCTTTCATCGCGAGCGCGCTGTTGGCGTACCTGCTTGGTTCACTGCCGTTTGCGGTTTTGGTGGCGCGGATGGCGGGCGTCGATATCTTTGCGGTCGGGACGGGGAATCCGGGCGCGTCCAATGTGTTCCGCAAGGTGGGACGCAAACACGGAGCGGCGGTGTTCGCTCTAGACATCATCAAGGGCGTTGTGGCGGTATTGATGAGTATGCTTCTGGGATGTCCTGAGGTGTTGTTGCCGGTTGCGGCAGCGTTCGCAATCGTCGGGCATTGGTTGCCAGTTTTCATGCGCTTCAAAGGTGGCGCAGGACTTGCGACCGGCGTCGGCATCGGCGTGGCACTGCTAGGAGTTTGGGGCTTGGTCCCGACGGTGGTTGGTTTGGCTTCGTTGCCAGTCATCCGCGACGGACCCAGAGCGGCAGCGGCAGCGTTGGCGGCGGCGGTTGTAACTGCCATATTGACCGGGCCTAACTGGATCGCGCTCGGTGGGATGGCACTGATCTTGGCTCTGCTCGTCGCCCGCCTCTTCCTCGTCGAGTTTCCGCGCGATCGTCGTGGCGACCAGCCGGAGCCGCATGTTCGCAACTGACCGAGGAGACCGCCGAGTCTTGCTTTATTCGCCAAGTGTCGTTGTATATTGAGT